>NZ_FOBU01000001.1:1325003-1906706 GCF_900109915.1 Luteibacter sp. UNCMF331Sha3.1 | reverse complement strand
CCGCCAGCGTTCAATCTGAGCCAGGATCAAACTCTTCACTTAAGTTTTCGACCATCCAAAGGATGATCTATCTTTCTGAAGTGCTTAACCCCAACAAGAAAAAACTCATTGCTGACTTCTTTCTAGTGGGACACTTGCATTTGGTTGACATCGTCAATCCACCGCAAGGCGTCCACACAATTCACCTGCGCACACTGTCAAAGATCAATCACTTGCATCATCTTTCGTTGATGCCCTCTGAACATTTCGTCCCGAGGTGAGCCGCCCATTCTATATCGTTTTTCGTTTCCGTCAACACCCTCGTGAAGCTTTTTTTCGAGGTCGCCGACGAGGCGATACAGCTGCCGTAGCGTTCGTCTTTCGACGTGGGCCGCTGCGGGGAGGCGAATAATAGCGATTCCTAGGAACGCTGCAACCCCTTTTGTGAACTTTTTTTGAAAGTTCCGTCAAATCAGGCGGATACGGGCGAAGTTTCTTTTGCCAACCTGGAGCACGCCCTCGAATCCGGCCGTGAAGACGCGCGCTGCGTCGTCCACCACCTCGCCATCGATACGCACTGCCCGCTCCTTGAGCTTCCGGTTCGCCTCCGAATTGCTCGGCGTGACGCCCGCAGCGGTCAGAAGAGCGGCAAGTCGGAAGCCGTCCGCCGGCGTCTCGATGTCGGTCAGAGGGAGCAACGAGGTGTCGCCTTCGCCACGAACCACCGCATGCCAGCCCGCGATCGCCTGCTCGGCGGCGGCGGCATCGTGGAACCGGGTCGTCAGCTCGCGTGCGAGGCGCAGCTTCGCGTCGCGGGGGTTCAGCGCGCCGGAGGCGATATCCGCCTTCATGCGCGCGATCTCTTCCAACGACACCTCGAAGCTCAGCAGTTCGAACCAGCGCCACATGAGCTCGTCGCCGATCTTCATGGTCTTGGTGACCATGTCGATGGCCGGTTCATTGATACCTATGTAGTTGCCGAGCGACTTCGACATCTTCGCCACGCCGTCCAGGCCCTCGAGCAGCGGCATGGTGAGGACGATCTGCGGCGCCTGGCCGTGGTGCTCCTGAAGGGCGCGCCCCATCAGCAGGTTGAACTTCTGGTCGGTGCCGCCCAGCTCGACGTCCGCCTCGAGCGCCACCGAGTCGTAGCCCTGCACGAGCGGATAGAGGAATTCATGGATCGCGATGGGCTGCTCCGCCTTGTAGCGCTTGGCGAAATCGTCGCGCTCGAGCATACGGGCCACGGTGTGCTGCGCCGCCAGGCGGATCATGTCGGCGGCGCCCATCTTGCCGAACCACTCCGAATTGAAGCGCAGCTCGGTCTTTTCGCGGTCGAGCACCTTGTAGACCTGCTCGGCGTAGGTTTCCGCGTTCGCCAGCACGTCCTCGCGGGTCAGCGGCTTGCGCGTCACGTTCTTGCCGGTCGGATCGCCGATCATGCCGGTGAAGTCGCCGATCAGGAAGATGACCTGATGGCCGAGGTCCTGGAACTGGCGCATCTTGTTGAGAAGCACCGTGTGGCCGAGATGCAGGTCCGGCGCCGTCGGGTCGAAACCCGCCTTGATGCGCAGCGGGCGCCCGGTCCGGAGGCGCGCCTCGAGGTCTTCCTTCTTGATAATCTCGTCGGCGCCGCGGGCGATGAGCGCCAGGGCCTGGTCCAGCTCGTTCATGCTTGCTCTCTATATAGGGTGGGCGACGGCCTTCACATTCGTGTGTGAAAAGGCCGTGGGGGTTAATTGTGCGTTAACCGCAAGATGCGATGCAAAGCCTTGATGGCAAAGGCGTTGACGTCGTTTGCACAGGGCCGTTATGGTACGCGACAACCCGGGGCGAGCGGATACAAGAAAGACAATGAGTGATGTGAACCGCGGAGCGCACAGCGCTCGCAAGCAGGCCATCCGGCGCAAGGCGCAGCGCCGTCATTCGCACTTCTACGATTCGCGCGCCCACTGGTCCTTCAGTCGCAACGCCTCGGCCGAGCCGCTCAGCTGGTCGCGCGAGCGCTGGATCCTCGCCGGCACCGCCTTTCTTCTCGTGATCCTTTCCGCGCTCGTGATCCCGGCGTGGGCCGGCGCGATGAAGAAGGAGACGGTCGCCACCGCGCTGCCCAGGGTGCCCACCGACGTCGCGCCCTCTTCCACGCAGCTCGCGAACGTGCCGCTCGCCGTCGTGCCGCTGGCGGTACCGCGTCTCGATCCCGCCAGCGTGAAACCGCTCGCTCCCGTGGAGACGTGGCAGACGGTTCAGGTGCAGCCGGGCCAGACGCTCGCGGACATCTTCATCGCGCAGGGCCTGTCGATGACCGACCTGCAGCACGTCATCGACGCCGCGGGCGGCACGAAGGTGTTCCATCAGATCAAGCCGGGCCAGGAGTTCCAGTTCCTGGTGGGCGCCGACCACGTGCTGCAGGGTGTGCGCTTCGATCCGGACGAAGCCAGCGTCGCCACGCTGCGCTTCGCCGACGGCAAACCGCAGCTCACCACGCAGAAGCGCGACGTGCAGCGTCGCGAACACGTCGCCCACGGCCTCATCGACAGTTCGCTCTTCGGCGCCGCCTCGAAGGCCGGCATGAGCAACGCGATGGTGCTGAAGCTCGCCGAAGTGTTCAAGTTCGACATCGACTTCGTGCAGGATCTCCGCGTCGGCGACAACTTCACCGTCGTGTACGACGACATGTACAGCGACGGCGCGTTCATGCGCGAGGGCGACATCGTCGCCGCCGAGTTCATCAACCAGGGCAAGCGTTACACCGCGTACCGCTACAAGAACAGCGACGGCAAGGTCGGCTACTTCAGCGAGGAAGGCCGTCCGTTGCAGGGTTCGTTCCTGCGTATCCCGGTCGACTTCACGCGCATCTCCTCTCAGTTCAGCGCCGGTCGCATGCATCCCATCCTCGGCAAGATGCGCGCGCACAAGGGCGTCGACTATGCCGCGCCGTCGGGCACGCCGATCCACGCCGCCGGCGACGGCGTCGTCAAGTTCCGTGGCTGGATGAACGGCTACGGCAACTTCGTGGTCATCCAGCACAACGCGTCGATCAGCACCGCTTACGGCCACATGTCGCGCTTCGCCAACCTTCGCGTCGGCCAGCGCGTCAGCCAGGGCAGCACCATCGGCTACGTCGGCATGACCGGCCTCGCCACCGGTCCGCACCTGCATTACGAATTCCGCGTCAACAATGCGCAGCGCGATCCGCAGACGGTCACGCTGCCGAAGCCGGAGCCGTTGCCGGCCGGCCAGCTCGCGAAGTTCAAGAAGGAAGTGGTCGGACCGCAGCTCGCACGCCTCAACCAGGTGGACGGCAGCACCACGAAGCTCGCGCGCAACGACACCGCGAAGAACCACGGCGGCTGATCCGTGTCATCCACGGACGGCCTGTATCTGGGCCTCATTTCCGGTACCAGCGCGGATGGCATCGACGCCGCGCTCGTCCGCTTCGCGGACGGTCGTCCCACGCTCGTCGCCGGCCTCACGCATCCCTGGGATGGCGCCTTGCGCGAGCGGATCCTCGCGGTGGCGCAGGACGAACTCCGTCTCGATCTCGACGCGTACGGCAGGCTCGACGTCGCCGTCGGCATGGCGTTCGCCGAGGCGGCACGCGCCGTGCTCGCGGCGGCGAAGGTCGACGCCTCCGCCGTCGTCGCCATCGGCTCGCATGGCCAGACGATCCGTCATCGTCCCACCGGCACCCACCCCTTCACCTTGCAGATCGGGGATGCATCGGTCATCGCCGAACGCACCGGCATCGATACCGTCGCCGACTTCCGCCGCGCGGACGTCGCCGCCGGCGGCCAGGGCGCGCCGCTGGTTCCCGCGTTCCATGCGACGGTGCTGCGGCCCACGCAGGGTTCGCGCGTGGTGCTCAACCTCGGCGGCATCGCCAACGTCACGCGGCTGACCCATTCGGGCGACGTGAGCGGCTTCGATACGGGGCCGGCCAATGGACTGATGGACGCCTGGTGCCAGCGTCATCGCGGCGAAGCCTTCGATCGCGACGGGCGCTTCGCGGCGTCCGGCAGCGTCGATGCCGCCCTGCTTTCCGAGCTGCTCGACGACGCCTATTTCGTGCTCGACCCACCGAAGAGCACAGGCCGCGAGCACTTCCATCTCGCATGGCTGGACGGCCACCCACGCGTTGCCGAGCTCGCTCCGGAAGACGTGCAGGCAACGCTCCTGGCCTTGAGCGCCGTGTCGATCACCGACGCCATCGAGCGGCATGCGCCCGACGCGACCGACGTCGTCGCCTGCGGCGGCGGTGTGCACAACGGCGCCCTGATGCGGGCCATCGCGGCACGGCTCGAAGGTCGACCGCTGCTCTCCGCCGCCGATGTCGGCATCGACCCCGACCAGATGGAAGCGATGGCGTTCGCGTGGCTCGCGTATCGCCGCATCCGCGGCGAGCCGGGCAATCTGCCTGCCGTCACGGGGGCGAAGGGGCTTCGGTTGCTCGGCGCGGTGTACGCCGCTCCCTAGAACGGCTCGGCCGCTTTCACCGGGCGCGTGCCGGCGTCCGCCAGCGACGACGGCGACGCCTGCGCCAGTGCGGCGAGCGCTTCCTGGAAGGCGGCCTGCTCCTCGGCGTCCCACGCGCCCGTCAGGTGCGCGATGTCGCCGGGCTCGAGCAACAGCTCGTTGAACACGTCACCCGGACTCAGACCGAGCCCGTAGCGCAACGCGTGCAGAATGACTTCATTGATCGACCAGCGGCGTTCACGGGCGAGCGTCTTGATCCGCTCGGCCATCTGCTCGTCGATATGTCTCACCACGATATCTGGCACGTGCGTGACCCTCCTCGCGCATGCCCCCTGTGGGGCCGATAGTACACATAATCGAAATCGCGACGCACGTAGCCCAAGCGCTCTATTCCCCGGGGGCGACCGCGTGCCGGCCGGCCCCGACGTGGCGGGTCCAGAGGCAGGCATACAGCGCCATCGCCGGTATCAGGGCCACCACCGTGATGACGAAGAACGCGCCGTAGCCCGCCGCCGCCGCGATGCCGCCGGCGAAGAACCCCAGCACCTTGCCCGGCAGGTTCACCAGCGAACTGAGCAACGCGTACTGCGTCGCCGTGTGCTGCTTGTTCACCAGCGACGAAAGGAACGCTACCGTCGGCGGGCCGAGCATGCCGAGGGTGAAGTTCTCGCCCGAGATCACCAGCGTCAGCACGACGATGTCGCCCGGATGCCGGATCAGGAACAGGTACAGAAGATTGCTCGCGCCCGCCACCACGATCGCGGCGCCCAGCGGTTTCCACGCGCCCCATCGCGCCACCAGCGCACCGCCGACGAACGCACCCGCGATGCCGACCCAGATCCCCCAAACCTTGGTCACCGCGGCGATCTGCGTTTTCTCGAACCCCATGTCGCGGTAGAACGGGCTCATGACGCCGCCAATGGTGGCCTGCTCCGGAAGCTTGAACAGGAGGATGAAAGCGAGGGTCGTCAGGGCCAGCGCCCAGCCGTACCGGCGGAAGAAGTCGGTGAACGGTTCGACGATGCTCTCGCGCATCGCGTCCGCCCAGCCCTGCGGTTTCAGCCGCACGACGTCCGGCTCCCGCGCCATCATCGTGGTGACGATGGGGATCGCCATCGTGGCGGCCATCGCGAGGTACACCACTGGCCATGCGACGTGATCGGCCATGATCAGCGCCACGGCGCCGGCGACGATCAGGGCGACGCGGTAACCCAGCGCATACGTGGCGACCAACGCGCCCTGCGCTTCCACCGGCGCGATCTCGATTCGGTAGGCGTCCACCGCGATGTCCTGCGTGGCGCCGAAGAACGCGACGAAGAGCGTCGCCGTCACGAAGAGCGGCAGGTTCGCCGGCGACAGCGCCGCCATCGCCACGAGGCCCACCGTGACGCACAGCTGCGAGAAGAGCAGCCAGCCGCGACGCAGCCCCAGCCGACGGAACAACGGCAGCTGCCAGTGATCGAGCAGCGGCGCCCAGACGAACTTGAACGCGTAGGTCATGCCGGCGCTGGCGATCATCGTGATCTCCTTGAGCACGATGCCGTTCTCTTTCAGCCAGTACGCGAGCGTGCCGGCCACCAGCAGGAACGGCAGGCCCGAGGAGAACCCGAGAAACGCCATCGTCCATGCGGACGGCTGCGTGAATGCCCGCCAGACCGATGGCTTGCGGGGCGCCGCGACCGGATCAGTCGGCATAGTCGACCGTGAACGGCGCATGGTCGGAGAACCGCTCGTCGCGATAGATCGAGCAGTCGCGCAGGCGATCGCGCAGGCCCGGGGTCACGATCTGGTAGTCGATGCGCCAACCCACGTTGTTCGCGCGCGCCTGTCCGCGGTTGGACCACCACGTGTATTCGACGGCGTCGGGCCTGAGGGCACGGAAACTGTCGACCCAGCCGATCTCCTTGAAGAGAAGGTCGAGCCACGCGCGTTCTTCGGGCAGACAACCCGAGTTCTTCTGGTTCGACGTCCAGTTCTTGATGTCGTTCCTGGTATGCACGATGTTCCAGTCGCCGCAGAGCACGTAGTCGCGCCCGCTGGCGGCCCACTCGCGGAAGATCGGCGTCAGCCATTCCATCACGCGGAACTTGTACTGCTGCCGCTCGTCGCCCGACGAACCGGAAGGGATGTAGAACGACACGACGCTGAGGTTGCCGTAGCGCGCCTCGATGTAGCGGCCTTCGCAGTCGAAGTCCTCGCGTCCGAGCGACACGCGCACCTCGTCCGGTTCTCGCTTCGAGTAGATCGCCACGCCGCTGTAGCCCTTCTTGCTCCGGGCATCGTGATAGAAGCAGTGATGACCGTCTGGACGGAACATCGGGTCGGTCAGCTGCGCCTCCTGCGCCTTGGTTTCCTGCAGGCAGACGACGTCGGCGTCCTGCTTGCGAAGCCACTCGAACACACCCTTGGTGGCGGCGGAACGAATGCCGTTGGCGTTCAGCGAAATGATGCGCATGGGACCTTTGATGAGGCGTTCGACAATCTGGCCATGATAACCCCGCCCGCGTCCCGGGCTCTGACCGGCGACGCGCACGGCTGTACCATGGGCCGCTGGCGGCTCCCGCCGCGTTCCCCATTCGCCTTTCCCGAGACAGCGCCCGTGCACGACTACCAACGCGAATTCATCGAACTCACGCTCGCCCGCGACGTCCTCCGCTTCGGCGAGTTCACGCTGAAGTCCGGCCGCAGCAGCCCGTATTTCTTCAACATGGGCCGGATCGACTCGGGCGCGGCCCTCGCCCGCCTTGGCCGCTCCTATGCCGAAGCGGCCGTGCGTTCCGGCGTCCCCTTCGACATGCTGTTCGGCCCGGCCTACAAGGGCATCGCCCTCGCGGCCGCCACGGCGATCGCGCTGGCCGATACGCAGGACCGTGACGTGCCCTGGGCCTACAACCGCAAGGAAGCCAAGGATCACGGCGAAGGCGGCATGCTGGTCGGTGCTCCGCTGCGCGGCCGCGTGCTGATCGTCGACGACGTGATGACCGCCGGCACGGCGGTGCGCGAGTCGCTCGAGCTCATCCGCGCCCAGGGCGCCGAACCGGCCGGCGTGCTGATCGCGCTCGACCGGCAGGAACGCGGCCAGGGCGAGCTGTCGGCGGCGCAGGAAGTCGCGGCGCAGTTCGGCATTCCGGTGATCGCCATCGCCAGCCTGGCCGACGTGCTCGCCTATGCGGGCGAGCGCCCGGAGCTCGCCGCCGAGCATGGCCGCCTCGTCGCCTATCGCGAGCAGTACGGCGTGAAGGGCTGAAACGGCGACTGCGTCACGCGATCGGCGCGCCTTGCCGGTCGCGCGCAACAGTCCCATCCGCGCTGGCTATACTCCGGACACGATAGGGGGTTATCCATGCGAGCAGCGCGTTACATCCTGGCGGGGGCGGCCTTGTGCATCGGCACGGTCGCGCTCGCCCAGAACACGACCAATAACAATGCCTTCCGGTACCGCTGGAGGGACGCGTCCGGGCACTCGTACTTCAGCGACAGCCTGTCGCCGGAAGCCATGAAGGCCGGCTACGACGTCGTCAACGCCCAGGGCATGGTCGTCCGGCACGTCGAGCGTCAGCTCACGGCCGACGAGCGCGCGGCCGCGCGCAAGGTGGCCGACCAGCAGGCCGCGGCGCTGCAGGCCCAGCAGCAGCGCCAGCGCGAAGACGCGCAGATGCTCAACGCCTATCCGGACGAAGCGGCCTTCTCCGCCGCCAAGAACGCCGAGCTCGACAACTTCGAGCAGGCCGCGCGCACCACGCGGATCAACCTGCAGGGTCAGGAAAAAGCACTGGCCGATCTGCTCGCCCGCGCCGGCGATCTGGAGCGCGCGAAGCAGCCGGTGCCGAAGACACTCAACGACCGTATCGCGGAGCAGCGCACGACGGTGTCCAACCTTCGCGCGACGCTGCAGCGCCAGATGGCCGCGAAGGAAGCCGCGCGCGCCAGCACGGACAGCCAGCTTCGCCACTATCGCGAGCTGAAGGCGGCCGACGCCGCCAGTCGCCCCTGACCCGGCCTCCGGGCAGGATCAGAACGGAAGCACGAGCCCCTTGTCCACCGCCAGCAAGCGCTGGCGGAACGCCTGCTTGATCCTCTCGAGCGATTTCGCGGAGTCGGCATCGAAGCGGAAGATCAGCGCGGGCGAGGTATTGGATGCCCGCACGAGGCCGAAGCCGTCGGGCCAGTCGACGCGAACGCCATCGATGGTGACCACGCGCGCGTCGTCGAAGGTGGCCGATGCGCGGAACGCGTCCATGAAGCGGAACTGCGCGCCCTCTTCCATGGGCAGGCGTAGCTCGGGCGTCGACACGCTCTTCGGCAGGCTGTCGAAGAGCTCGGTGACGGTGCGTTCTTCGAGGTCGCCCGCCACGATTTCCAGAAGACGCGCGGCGGCGTAGATGCCGTCGTCGAAGCCATACCAGCGGTTGTTGTCCGCGAAGAAGAAGTGGCCGCTCATCTCGCCGGCGAGCGCCGCGCCCGTTTCGCGCATCTTGCCCTTCATCAGCGAGTGCCCCGTGCGCCACATGAGCGGCACGCCCGCGGCCTGCTGGATCACGGTCCGCAGGTGTCCCGTGCATTTGACGTCGTAGAGGATCGTCGCGCCCGGGTTGCGCGTGAGCACGTCCTGCGCGAACAGCATCAGCAGCCGGTCCGGCCAGATGATCTCGCCGGCCTGCGTCACCACGCCGAGGCGATCGCCGTCGCCGTCGAACGCGACGCCCAGGTCCGCGCCGATCGTGTGCACCGCCGCGATCAGGTCCGCGAGGTTATGCGGGTCCGACGGATCGGGGTGATGGTTCGGGAAGTGGCCGTCCACATCGCAATACAGCGGGATCACTTCGCAGCCGATGTCCTCGAGCACGCGCGGCGCCACCGCGCCCGCGACGCCGTTGCCCGCGTCCACGACGACCTTGAGCCGGCGCTCCGCCGACACATCGCCCGCGATGCGCGAGACGTAGGCCTCGATCGCGTCCTGCTCGCGCCAGCTACCGTGGCCGTCGGCCGGCAGGCGGCCCTCGGCGATGCGACGGTGCAGGTCCGCGATGGCGTCCTCGGCCAGGGTCTCGCCGCCGATCACGATCTTGAACCCGTTGTGGTCGGCGGGGTTGTGGCTGCCCGTCACCGATACCGCGCAACCGGTGCCGAAGTGGTACGCGGCGAAATAGGCCACCGGCGTCGGCACCATGCCCAGGTCGATCACGTCGATGCCGGCGGCCCGAAGGCCGTCCATGAGCGCGCCCGCGAGTTCGGGGCCCGACAGTCGCCCGTCGCGGCCCACGACGATTTCGCGGAGATCGCGTTCGATCATGCGTGCGCCGATCGCCTGTCCGATGCGATGCGCCACGTCGCGCGTGAGCGTCTTGCCCGCCACGCCACGGATGTCGTAAGCCCGGAAGATCGCCGGATCGAGCGCGGCGGCCGGGGGCGGTGCGACGACGGGTGCCGCGGCCGACGCGGACGATTCGTCCGCGGGCACGGGTGGAAGACGCGGTTTGCGCACCACGTCCGCCACGAGCATGTCCGCTTCCGGCTCCCTCGCCGGCTCCAGCGTCGCCGGCCGGCGGCGCATGCTCCACAGGAGGAGAACTCCACCGGCGAGGCCGATGAGCGTCAGCATCGCGCCGAGTGCTTCGGAGTGGGGTATCACGATGAAGGCTTTCGGCATGGCCGCGAACACGAAGAGCGCGGTGCCTTCCACACGCTGGCCTTCATCCTCGAGGTCGGCCGAGCGCGACCCGTTGTCGAGCAGGCGCAGGCTGTCCGCGCCGTCGCCCTGGCGCAGTTCGAGACGGCCGCCGCCAGGCGAGGCCGCCGCGAAACGCGCGGCGATGTCGTCGAACGGGTACTCGAGCCAGACCCATGCCCGGACCATGCCATCGCCCATCACGGGCTCCACGACCGACAGCCGGCGTTCGCCGCCTTGCAGCGACGTGGACGCGGGCGGCAGCCCGGTGCCGCCGAGGGCCGCCAGCAGCTGCGCCGCCTTGGCGTAGCCGAACTCGCGGTAGTTGGCGCGTACCACCTCGTCGAGGCCGCCGCTGTAGACCTCGACCACGCGAACGCCCTGCAACGTCGTCCGCAAACGCGCCGCCGTCGCCGCATGATCGTCGACCGAGCTGTTCAGATCGCCCGCCGCGAGCACGCGATGCAGCGCCTCGCGCTTGGCCGCGATCAGGGCGCTCAGTTCCTTGACCGTTTCCCGCTGCGCGGCATGGGTGCGCTCGGCGGCGCTACCCTCGTCCGCGATCAGCCAGGTCTGCCACGCGCAGAAAGCGCCGGCCACCAGTAGCAACGTCGCGCCCGCCAGGGGCAGCAATCGCCGCAGATCCACTCGGGGCATGCGCCCCGTGCCTCCCTCGTTCCTTGCCATGTCGCCCCTTTTCGTCCCCGGCAGAATCAACCCACACCCGTCGAGCCGAAACCTCCCTCTCCCCGCTGGGATGGCGTGAACCCCTCCACCACCCGCAGCCGCGCCCGCCCCACGGGCACGAGCAATAATTGCGCAATCCGGTCGCCCGGTGCGATGGCGATCGTCGCGCTTCCGCGATTCCAGCATGAAATCATGAGCGGACCCTGGTAGTCCGCGTCGATGACGCCGACCAGGTTGCCCATCACCAGCCCCTGCTTGTGGCCGAGGCCGGACCGCGGAACGATCAGCGCGCACCATGCCGGATCGCCGATGTGAATGGCCAGCCCCGTCGGCACCAGCAGGCTCTCGCCGGGCGCCAGCGTCACCGGGGCCTCGACGGCCGCGCGCAGGTCCATGCCCGCGCTGCCCGCCGTGGCGGGCTCCGGCAGCGGGATCGACTCGCCGAGGCGAGCGTCGAGGATCTTCAGTTCGATGTCGATCAAGGTGCGTGTCCGGAGCCGGAAAGGAATTGGTCGGCGACGAGCGCGACGAGGCGACGGGCGATCTCGGTCTTGGGCGCTTCGGCCAGCGCCGCGTCGCCGCCGTGCCAGTACACGTGCAGCGCGTTGTCGGCCACTTCGAAGCCCTTGCCCCCCGCGACGTCGTTCGCCGCGATCATGTCGATGCCCTTGCGCTGAAGCTTGGCCTGGGCGTAGCCGGCGAGCTCGCGCGTCTCCGCCGCGAAGCCCACGAGGAACGGGCGCGTCTCGCCTGCCGCGAGCGAGGCGATGATGTCGGGGTTTTCCGTGAGCTCGAGGTGCAACGGCGCGCCGTCCGCTTTCTTGAGCTTGTGATCGGCGGCCACGACGGGGCGGTAGTCGCCCACGGCCGCGGCGCCGATATAGATGTCGGCGCCCGTGCAGGCGGCGACGACGGCGTCGTGCATCTGGCGCGCGCTGCGCACGTCCACGCGAACGATGCCCGCGGGCGTCGGCAGCGACACCGGTCCGGCGACGAGCGTCACCGCGGCGCCCGCGTCGCGCGCCGCGGCGGCCACCGCGAAACCCATGCGACCGGAACTCCGGTTGCCGATAAAGCGCACCGGGTCGATATCTTCATAGGTGGGGCCGGCGCTGACGACGACGTGTCGCCCCCGCAGTGGCTGCTCGCCGAACGAAGCCACGAGGATGTCGCGCAGCTCGTGCGGCTCGAGCATGCGGCCGGAGCCGATATCGCCGCAGGCCTGATCGCCGTCGGCGGGCCCGAGCACGCCGATGCCCCGCACGCGCAGCGTGCCGACGTTGGCCTGCACCGCGAGATTCGCCCACATCTGCTGGTTCATCGCCGGAGCGACGTACACGGGCGCGGCGGTCGCCAGCACCACGGTGGTCAGCAGATCGTCGGCGTGCCCGTGAGCCAGCCGCGCGATGGTATCGGCGCTGGCCGGTGCGACAAGCACGCGCTCGGCCCAGCGGGCGAGCTCGATGTGGCCCATCGCGGCTTCGCCCTGTTCGTCCCACAGGCTGACGCGCACGGGTTGACCGGACAGGGCCTGGAACGTGGTGGGCGTGACGAAATGCGTCGCACCCTCGGTCATCACGACGCGCACCTCGGCCTCGAGATCGCGCAGGCGGCGCACGAGCTCGCAGATCTTGTAAGCGGCGATACCCCCGGTAACGCCAATCAGGATGCGACGCTGGCGAAGGGTCATGACGTGACGGCGCGATTGGAAGGCACGTTAGCTTAACGGATTTCGATCCTGACGCTGTCCGACCGATTTTTCCGATTCGTTCTATCGCCACGCGGACTTCGCAACCCTACCTTGTACGTCGTGCCGCCATGCCCGTGCGGTTCTCACAGGAAGGGAAACCCCATGACATCCGACGCGACCACGCCGCCCACCGTGAGCGACGCCTGCCTATCCACCCTCACGTACCGCCAGCCGCCGATCCGCCAGTGGTCGGCCAACGAACGGCCCCGCGAACGCCTCTATACGCACGGCGCGAGCGCGTTATCGGATGCCGAACTGCTCGCGGTGCTTCTCGGCAACGGCAGCGTCGGCTGCGAC
Organism: Luteibacter sp. UNCMF331Sha3.1; assembly: GCF_900109915.1. Taxonomy (GTDB): domain Bacteria; phylum Pseudomonadota; class Gammaproteobacteria; order Xanthomonadales; family Rhodanobacteraceae; genus Luteibacter. The sequence continues at coordinate 1,893,849 of NZ_FOBU01000001.1, read as the reverse complement.
GCCGTGGCGACGGGCCGCGCCCTGCTGGCGAGCGCGGGCAGCCTCGGGCGGTTGCTCGCCGACCCGGACCAGCTCGCCCCCGTCGCCGGCGTGGGGCCCGTGAAGCGCGCGCGCCTCATCGCCACCCTCGAGCTGGCACGGCGGGCGCTGGGCGAGGGGCTCGCCGAGTTGCCGCGCATCCAGAGTCCCCGCGACAGCGCGCAATACCTCAAGGCGCGCCTGTGCCACCTGCCCCACGAGGTCTTCGCCTGCCTGTTCCTCGACACCCGCCACCGGGTGCTCGCCTACGAGGAGCTCTTCCGCGGCACCATCGACGGCGCCAGCGTGTACCCGCGGGAAGTGGTGCGGGCGTGCCTGCGCCACCATGCGAGTGCCGTCATCCTCGCCCACAATCACCCCTCGGGTGTCGCCGAGCCCAGCCGGGCCGATCGTGAAATCACGCAGATCCTCGTCGACGCCCTGGCGCTGATGGACATCCGGGTCCTCGACCACATCGTGGTCGGCCAGGGCGAGCCCGTCTCGATGGCCGAGCGAGGCATGCTTGGTCTGGCCGGGCGCCGATAGGCCTCGGCCAAAAAAAAGACGGCGCGAGTGCCGCTCGCGCCGTCCTGGGGGGCCACCTTTCGAGGGAGGGGTGGGGCGACCCGTCGTGCCTTTGGGCCGGGGAGACACCGGGCACGGATCGAATTGTGACGACGGGCGATGACAGCGCCGTGACGGGCGTACCGGCAGGTGAAGCGGGATCGCGGCGCGAGTTATGCACACGACGCCCATTTCGCACTTGGGCGTCACACTTGTTGTCCCGGCACAGGTCACGATAGCAAGTAGCTGATTTAGCTATGCTTTGGATATTGCAGCCCCGTGTCATGGAGCGTACCCACCGATTCCGACCGCCCCCGCGCGGTATTGCCCACAGACTTATCCACAGGCTGCGGCATGCAGGGCCGGGCCGATCGGACGACCCTGTGGCCCCATCTGATAGGATTGCCGGTTCCATATCCGCCTCGCCCATCCCGTGAAACAAGAGCTGAAACAACTCGTCCTGCAGGCCATCGGCGCGCTGCGGGAGTCCGGCAAACTGCCGTCCGACTTCGTGGCCCCCGAGTTCGTGATCGAGCGCACGCGAAGCCGCGAGCACGGCGACTTCGCGACCAACGCCGCGATGATGATGGCGAAGGCCGCCGGCCGTAAGCCGCGGGACATCGCGACTGACCTCGTCGAGGCCATGCCGGTCTCCGCGCAGGTGGGCAAGGTCGAGATCGCCGGCCCCGGATTCATCAATTTCTTCCTCGCACCCGCCGCCTTCCACGCGGAAATCGAGCGCGCCCTGGCCGAGACCGACCGCTACGGCCGCAACCGCGACGGCGCAGGCCGCACCGCGGGCGTCGAGTTCGTCTCGGCGAACCCGACGGGCCCGCTGCACGTCGGCCACGGCCGCGCCGCCGCCATCGGCGACAGCCTGGCGCGCCTGCTCGACGCCGCCGGCTGGAAGGTCTTCCGCGAGTTCTATTACAACGACGCGGGCGTGCAGATCGCCAACCTGGCGCTTTCCACGCAGGCCCGCGCCCGCGGCATCGCGCCCGACGAGGCCGGCTGGCCGGAGTCGGGCTACCGCGGCGACTACATTGCCGATGTGGCGCGCGCCTTCCTGGCTCGCGAATCCGTCGAGGCCGATGGCGAGACGGTCACCGCCAGCGGCGATGTCGACAACCTGGACGACGTGCGCCGCTTCGCGGTCGCGTCGCTGCGCCACGAGCAGGACCTCGACCTCAAGGCCTTCGGGGTCGGCTTCGACGTCTACTACCTCGAATCGTCGCTCTACAGCGAAGGCAAGGTGGACGAGACGGTGCGCGAACTGGTCGCCCACGGCCACACGTACGAGGAAGGCGGCGCGCTCTGGCTCCGCTCCACGGATTTCGGTGACGACAAGGACCGCGTGATGCGCAAGTCCGACGGCACCTATACGTATTTCCTTCCCGACGTCGCCTACCACCGCACCAAGTGGCAGCGCGGCTACGAACGCGCGATCACCGAGCTCGGTTCCGATCACCACGGCTCGCTCGCCCGTGTGAAGGCCGGCCTGCAGGCGCTGGACACCGGCATTCCAAAGCACTGGCCCGAATACGTGCTGCACCAGATGGTGACGGTGATGCGCGGCGGCGAGGAAGTGAAGATCTCGAAGCGCGCGGGCTCCTACGTCACGCTGCGCGACCTGATCGACGAAGCCGGCCGCGACGCCACGCGCTACTTCCTCATCGCGCGCAAGGCCGATTCGCAGCTGGTGTTCGACATCGACCTCGCTCGTTCGCAGAGCAACGACAACCCGGTTTACTACATCCAGTACGCCCATGCCCGCGCCTGCCGCGTGTTCCGCGAACTGGCCGATCGCGGCCTGGCGACGGACCGCGGCAATGGCATCGCGAACCTCGCCCGTCTCGACACCGAGCACGAGTCGGTGCTGATGGTGGAGCTGTCGCGCTATCCGGAAATGGTGGAGTCGGCCGCCGCCAATCTGGAACCGCACCTGATCGCCCAGTACCTGCGCGAACTCGCGGGCGCACTGCACAGCTACTATCACGAGCATAAGTGGATCGTCGACGACGCCGATCTGCGCGACGCCCGCCTTGCGCTGGTCGCGGCCACGCAGCAGGTGCTGAAGAACGGTCTGGATCTGCTGGGCATTTCGGCCCCGGAGAGCATGTAAATGGCAACACGCAAGAAGGGCAAGGGCCGTCAGGCCGTCCGCAACGGGTCGAGCGGCATGCCGGGCTGGAGCTGGGCACTGATCGGCATCCTCGCCGGCGCCCTGCTGATGGCCTTCGCGATGCGCGGTACCTGGATGCCGATGATGCGCCAGCATCAGGGCCCCGAGCCGAACCCGCAGGCCACGGCGCAGAAGGGCAGCGACCCGGGCGTGGTGGAGCAGGCCGAGGCCGAGAAGCCGAAGAAGCCGTCGTACGATTTCTACTCGGTGCTGTCGGAGAAGGAAGTCCGCATCCCCGACGCCGAGATCCGCGCGCAGGCGAGCGCCGAGGCACAGCAGAAGCAGCAGCAACAGCAGGCCGCGCAGCAGCAGGCACAGGCGCAGCAGCAGGCCGCCGCCGCGCAGCAGCAGGCGCAGGCCACCGCGGCCGCCGCGGCCAACCTGCCGAAGGCGACGACGCAGACCGTCACCGCCACGCCCGCGCAGGCAGCGCCCGCCGCCGCGTCCGGCAGCGCCGGTTATCTGTTGCAGGTCGGCGCCTTCCCGAGCGCCGCCGACGCCGAAGCCCTGAAAGCCAAGCTCGCCCTCCAGGGCTTCGTGGCCAACGTGCAGTCGGTGAAGGTCGGCGCACAGACCTACAACCGCGTGCGCCTCGGCCCCTTCAAGTCGGCCACAGATCTCGAAAGCACGAAGCAACGATTGCAGTCGGCGGGCATCAGCGCGATCGCGCTGAAAGAAGGCAGCTGAGTTCCCTCGCCAGCACATAAAGAAAAAGCCACCTCGCGGTGGCTTTTTTTTCGTCGGCATCCATGACCGCCTCACCGTCAACCCGGTGCGGACCGGAATCCACCGCGATGCGACGGACGGGCCAGGCGATCAGGCCCCATCGGCTTTCGATCAGGAAGGACGCTTCAGCCGGATCAGCGCCGAGATGTCGTCGTCGCCGTAGCCCTGCGACATCAGTTCGGAGAAGTCGGCGAGCGACTGCTCGATGATCGTGCGGTCGGTACCGGCCTCGGTCGCGATGCCGCGCACGATGCCCAGGTCCTTGTGCAGCAGCGCCAGCTTGAAGCCCACCGAGAACTCGTTGCGCAGCATCGTCGCGCCGCGCTTGTCCAGGAACCAGTTGCCGGCAGCGCCCGCGGCGAGCGTCGGGATCAGGCGATCGGCGTCGAGTCCCAGCGCTTCACCCAGCGCGAGGCCTTCCGTGACGGCGTGAGCGATGCCGGCGACCAGCACCTGATTCACCGCCTTCGTGGCCTGACCGCTGCCGACCTTGCCCATGTGCGTGATGCGTGCACCGTACGCCTCGAGCGCCGGGCGGGCGCGCTCGAGCACGTCGGCGTCGCCGCCGACCATCACCGAGAGCTTGCCGTTCTTCGCGCCTTCGACGCCGCCGGATACGGGCGCGTCGAGGAACGCGCCGCCGGCTTCGGCGATCATCCGCGCCGCCTTCGTCGCCGTGGCGGGCGCGACCGTGGAGTGGTCGATGACGATGGCGCCCTGCTTCAGCGTGGGGACGAGCGCCTCGACCACGCCGATGACGTCGGCGTCCGCGCTGACGCAGAGCGCGATGACGTCGCACGAGGCGGCGATGTCCGCCAGCGACGGCGCGGCGACGCCGAGTTCGGCGGCGAGCGCGTCGGCCTTGGCCTGCGACCGGTTGGCCACGGCGGCCAGCAGTCCCTTCGTATGGAGATGGCCGGCCATGGGCGCGCCCATCGCGCCGAGTCCGATGAATGCTGCCTTGAGTGTCATGGTCGTGCCTGAAAGTGGGGAAGGTGCGGCGCGGCGCGATGGGCGCCGCGCCGTCCGGTCAGCGTCCCGCGGTTTCCGCGAGGTAGGTGTAGCCCGTGAGGCCCTTGTCGAGCGATGCCGCGAGCGCCTCTGCTTCCGCGCCGACGATGCCGGCGGCGTCGAGACGATCCGCGTAGGACTGGCGCAGGGCCTTCAGGTCGTAGCCGACGTAATCGAGCATCAGGTCCGTCGTGTCGCCGCGACGGATGTGCGCGAACTCGTAGCCGTCGTCCGTGGCACGCACGTTCACGGCGTCGGTGTCGCCGAACAGGTTGTGGATGTCGCCCAGGGTTTCCTGGTATGCGCCGACCATGAAGATGCCGAGGCGATACGACTCGTCGTCCTTCAGGGCGTGCAGCGGCAGGCTCACGTCGACGCCTTCGGCATCGACGTAGTGGTCGATGCGGCCGTCGGAGTCGCAGGTGAGGTCCGCGATGACGCCGCGGCGGGTCGGTTCTTCGTCCAGACGCGAGATCGGCACGATCGGGAAGATCTGGTCGATCGCCCAGATGTCGGGCACCGACTCGAAGACGGAGAAGTTGACGAAGTACTTGTCGACCAGCTTCTCGTCGAGATCGTCGAGCGCCTGGCGATGCGCGCGCTCGGCGGGCAGCAGGCGCGGACGCACCGCGTTGGCGATGGCGTAGAACAGCTCGTCGAGACGGGCACGATCGCGCAGGTCGAGCTGGCCCAGCGCATACAGCGCCTGGCCTTCGGCGAAGTGGTGCTGGGCCTCGTGGAAGAGTTCCAGCGCGGGGCGGTGATCGAGCTCCGCGTGCGTTTCGCGAAGATGGCGCAGCACGGCGGGCTCGCCGCTGCGCTCGGCCGGGATCGCGCCCTGCGGCACGGGCTCGACTTCGCTCACGTTCACGACCATCACCGCGTGGTGCGCGGTCATCGCACGGCCCGACTCGGTGAAGATGACCGGCGCCTTCATGCCGTGCTCGGCCACGGCTTCGGCCAGCGGCTGCACGATGCTGGCGGCGTACTGGCCCAGGCTGTAGTTGATCGAGTTGTAGCTGCGCGAGCGCGTACCTTCGTAATCCACGCCCAGACCGCCGCCCACGTCGACGACCTCGATCGGCACGCCGAGGCGATGCAGTTCGATGAAGTAGCGCACGGCCTCGCGCATGCCCGCGGCGATGTCGCGCACGTTGGAGATCTGCGAGCCCATGTGGAAGTGCTGCAGCTTCAGCGTGTGCTTGAGACCGGCGCCCTCGAGACGTTCGATCAGCTCGAGCACCTGGCCGGGGCTGAGGCCGAACTTGCCCTTGTCGCCGCCGGTGTTCTGCCACTTGCCCGCGCCGATCGAGGCCAGGCGCACGCGCACGCCGAGCAGCGGCTCCACGCCGAGGGCCTTCGCCTCGGCGAACACGTGGTCGAGTTCGGAGAGCTTCTCGATGACGATGTGCACGCGCAGGCCGAGCTTCAGGCCGATGAGCGCGAGGCGGACGTATTCCCGGTCCTTGTAGCCGTTGCACACGACCATGCTGCCGGGACGCGCATGGGCCAGCACCGCCATCAGCTCGGGCTTGGAACCCGCCTCGAGGCCGAAGCCATGCTCGCCCGCGGCGACCAGCTCGCTGACGACCCCGCGCTGCTGGTTCACCTTGATCGGGTAGATCGCCGTGTACGAGCCCGCGTAGTCGGCGTCGTCGATCGCCTTGGCGAACGCCTGCTGCAGGCGGGCCAGACGGTCGGCGAGGATGTCGGGAAAACGAATGAGCAACGGCAGGCGCAGGCCTTCGGCCGTGGCCTGATCGACCAGCGTCGGCAGGTCGAGGGTCGGGCCGCCGTTGCCGCGGGGGCGGATCGTCAGATGGCCGTTGCCGGCCACGTCGACGTAGCCGTTGCTCCAGTGGGGAATCGCGTAGGTGAGCTTCGCGCGATCGGTGGTCCAGTTCGTCATGGGGGTGACGATCTCCATAGGGATTGTGTCGTGTCCCCTTGCGGGGGCGCGGAACAGTCGCAGCGGCGAACTTTGACCTGAAGCGGGCCTGGCGGCCGGGAGCCTCGCACGCCGCGGGGCCGACCAGACGTATGCCTGCGACCGGGGGCGCCGGTCGGCAGACCGCCTATTGTAGCGGCGGCTCGTGACATGCGGGTAACGTCGGGTTCCGTGTAGGAAAGAGCCTGCACCTCAGGCAGGGCAAGGACTTGGGCGCATTCCGGCCCGGAGCCGGTACAATCTACCGTTTAGCCCCCTACCCGTTTCAGGAAAGCGCCATGTCGCAGCAGCAGCTCAGCTGGTTCACCGAAGCCCACCAGGCCTCCGGCTCTTCCATCGGTTTCCGCGTCGAGCGCCTGTTGCACGCCGAGAAGACCCCCTTCCAGACGATCGAGATCTACCAGACGACCGACTGGGGCAACCTCATGGTCATCGACGGCTGCGTCATGCTCACCAGCCGCGACAACTTCCTGTACCACGAGATGATGACCCACCCCGCGCTGTTCACGCATGCGCGCGCCAAGCGTGTGGTGATCATCGGCGGCGGCGACTGCGGCACGCTGCGCGAAGTGCTCAAGCACGAAGAAGTCGAAAAGGCCACGCAGGTCGAGATCGACGAGCGCGTCACCCGCCTCGCCGAGCAGTACTTCCCGGAACTGTGCGATTCGAACAACGACCCGCGCGCCGAGCTCCTGTTCATCGACGGCATCAAGTACATGGCCGAGGCCGAGCCGGAGTCCATCGACCTCATCATCGTCGACTCCACCGATCCGGTCGGTCCGGCGGAAGGCCTCTTCAACGCCGCGTTCTACACCAGCTGCTACAAGGCGCTGCGTCACGGCGGCATCCTGGTGCAGCAGTCGGAGTCGCCGCTGGCGCACATCGAGCTCATCAAGGCCATGCGTTCGGCCATGCGCACCTCCGGCTTCAAGGCCGTGCGCACGCTGCCGTTCCCGCAGCCGTGCTACCCCACCGGCTGGTGGAGCTGCACGATGGCACGCAAGGACGGCGATCTCTCGGGCTTCCGCGAGCGCGGCGCCATCAGCAAGAACTTCGCCACGAAGTACTACAACGCCGACGTGCACAAGGGCGCGCTGGCGCAGCCGGAATTCATGCGCGAGCAGCTGGGCGAGTAAGCCGCCCGAATCAAAGGGGGAGCCAGCTTGCTGGCTCCCCCTTTTTTTTATTTTATTGCTCGACCTTCGCCGGCTCCCAGCCGGCCGGGGCCTCCGGCGGGAAACCATAGGCCCGCAGCGAGGCGAGGATCACGCTCATCTCGGTGCCACCGCTGCGGGCGAGAGCCAGCAGCTTCTGTGCGGTGGCCTTGTCGCCCTGGGCCTGCACGTTCAGGCGCGCGAACTGCTGCATCTGCCAGATCAGGTTGAGCCGCGCGTTCTTCGCGGCCTGTTGCTCCGACGCATCCGCCGACAGCGTCTCCCGCAGATGCAGGCCGAGCGAGCGGCCCAGCGGGCTGCTGCCCCATTCGAGCACCTTGGCGAGTTTCAGGCAGTCGGCCACGACCGAGGCGTCCGACTTGTTGTCGTCGCAGTACTTCGCGGTGAGCTGGAAGCCCGGCATCGGCTGCGCGCTGGCAAGGCCAAAGACCAGCACCATCTGCACGCCCGCCGCGCCGGATCCCTGCAGGGCGTTGAAGGTATCGGGCGGCGGCGGCAGCTGGCTGACGTGGTTGGCGAGCGCCTTGAGGCTGGCACCCAGGTAATCGTCGTAGAGCTTCGCGTTGGCCGCTTTCGAAAGATCCTGCCGCACCGCGTCCTGCGAACCGGCGTGCCCGTCGACACCCAGCTTGAGCAACCACACCGCGGCGTTATCCGGCGCCTTCGTCTGCAGGGCGGCGACGGCCTCGGGATTCGGGCAGTTGCCGGCCTTGGCGTCGCAATCGGCGAGCTGCGCCCAGGCCACCTGCGGACCCGCGTCGGCGTTACGCGAGGCGCGCTCCAGCAGCGAATGGTAGGTCAGCGTCTCGGGCTGGCCGGACAGGGGCCGGGCAAGCAGCGCCGCCGCGAGCAGGGGCTCCGCCTCGGTGCGCAGCGCCAGCACGCTGGCCAGGTCCTTCTGGAACTGAAGCAGCGATTTGCTCTGATCCTTCTGCGCGACCGGCCCCTTGGCGGCGCCCTTCGCGGCGCCCGGCCAGGGCGTGGCGGCAAGGGCAGGCAGTGAAAGCAGGGCCGCAAAGGCCATTGTCGCGACGCGGCGTCCCCGCATGGGCCATCTCCGTAGAGTAAAACGTCAAGGATACGGCCAGACCATGAACGGAAGCTGCTCCGATCCGGGCCCCGCTTGCGTCAGATTGCTACTATCGGTGTCCGTGCGGGGGGAACCGGGCAGACACACGACCGACCGTATGACTCAATCCTGCGACAGAACAGGAGCTTATCGTGGATCAATTTGCCCAAATCTCCAGCGGTTCCGCTGGTTTCTTCGTCGGCTGGGGCACCCTCTCGCTGATCAACGCCGGTCTTGCCCAAGGCAAGAACCGCAGCGGCCTGCTCTGGTGGTTCCTTTCGCTCTTCCTCGGGCCGATCGCCACCCTGATCATCGTCGTGATGCCGAAGGTCCGCACGAAGATCTTCTGACGACGCCTTGGAGCACCGCCGGGGGATGTGTAGGCTAGGAGGCCTCCCATGGCAGGTGCTCGCGAATGCTCACGACGCTCGTAGCAAGCAGCAAGGGTGGTTGTGGCAAGACGACGGTCGTCACGCAGCTGGCGACGCATTGGGCGCATGCCGGCAAGCACACGGCCATCATCGATGCCGACCGGCAGCACTCCAGCCTCCGCTGGGTGCAGCGACGCCCGGAGAACGCGCCCGCCATCACCGCCGTCGAGGGAAGCCGCCGCGCCTTCGACCGCCTTCCGGGCGATGTGCAGCGGGTCATCGTGGACACGCCGGCGGGGGTCGACGAAAAAGACCTCGAGCCTTACCTCGAAAAGGCGGACGTGGTCATCGTCCCCGTGCTGCCGTCGCACTTCGATCTCGACGCGACGCTCGACTTCCTGACGGTGCTCAAAGGCATCGGTCGCGTGAAACGCGGCAAGCTCCCCGTCGCCCTCGTGGGCAACCGGCTCAAGCCCTGGACCAACGCCAGCCAGGCCGCCATCGCGGAGCTGGGCGAGCGCGCGCCGTTTCCGGTGGTCGCGGAACTTCGCGACTCGCAAGCGTACGTCTTGCTCACGGCGCTCGGTAAGGGCATCTTCGACTACAACTCGGAACATGTACGCGGGCACCAGGACGACTGGGCGAAACTGCTGCGCTGGATCAAGCGCAACACCTGAGCCTAAGGTGACGCGTCGGCAGTCACGCCACGTCGGTGGCATTGAGGAGGGCGACACCCATGCGAGAGCTCATCCTGTTGCGCCATGCGGAAGCGACGCCGCAAGGCCACGAAGGCAAGGACGATCGCGAGCGACAGCTCACCGAACACGGCCGCAACGAGGCCCGCGCCGCGGGCGAATGGCTGGCCGAGCACCACATCCGCTACGACCGCGTGCTCTGTTCGCCCGCCACGCGCACCCGCGAGACGGCCGCCCTGGCCCTGGGGCAGGTCGAACCCAACTACGACGACAGCATCTACGACGCCACGGTCGGCGATCTCTTCGACCTGCTCGACAAGCAGGAAGACGCCGAGAACGTCGTCCTCGTCGGTCACAATCCCGGCATCGAACAACTGGTAGCCTTCCTCGTCGAAGGTCGCTCCGAGGACTACCGCGGCATGCCGCCGGGCGCCATGGCCCGACTCAGCTTCCCGGGAAAACTCGAACCCGGCACGGCCAAACTCGAGACCTTCTGGTCGCCACCGAACTGAGTTTCCCCATGCGCCACCTGCTGTCGGCGTTCGTCGTGCTCCTGGCGGCGGCGCCCGTCTCCGCCGCCGACCTGCGCATCGACCCGGTGCGATCCCGCGCCGAATTCAGCGTGCGCATGCTGTGGGTGAGCACGGTGACCGGCAGCTTCGAGAGCATCCGCGGTGAACTGACCATCGATCCGTCGACCCAGACGGCGGTGGTCAGCGCGGACATCGACACCGACAGCATCCGCATGGAATCCGCCCGCCTGCGCCGCTGGGTGCTCGCCCCCGAGTTCTTCGACGTCACGCATCATCCGCGCATCCATTTCGAGTCGGACCCCACCGCGCTGGAAGTGCTCGGCCAGGGCGGGAACGTCGCGGGCAAGCTGACCATCCGCGGGGTGACCCAGCCCGTGAGCTTCCGCCTGCAGCCGACGCGTTGCCCGACCCATGGCCTTTCGGGGTGCGTCCTGCAGCTGCACGGCATGATCGATCGCACCGACTTCGAGATGCGCGGCCGCCGCGGCGCGCTGGCCGACCGCGTCAGCCTTGGCATGGCGATCGTGCTCACGGATCCCTGACGGGGCCCAGACTCACGTGCCGTTGGCGTGCGTCGCCTATCATCGCCGGCATGCGCCGCCTTCTCATGCTCCTCATCCTTGCCGCCACGCTTGCCAGCGGCGGCTGTTCGCTGTCCCGGGAGCGGGTCCGCAAGGCCGACGCCGTCGTCACGCTCACGGTCGACCGCCAGGACAGCTGCCCGCCGTCCGATAGCACCCGGTGCGCCACGCCCTCGGTGCTCACCGATGCCGCGCGGGAAGCCGACGCCGCCTCTACGGACGCCCGTCCGGTCCACGTCGCCACGCTGCTGGAAGATGGCGAGAGCGCGATGGGCGCCCGCATCAACCTCATCCGTGCGGCGCAACGCACGATCGACGTGCAGACCTACATCTGGGAGCAGGACGACGCCGGCAAACTCGTGCTCGACGAACTCGTGCACGCCGCGCGCCGCGGTGTGCGCGTGCGCATCCTCGCCGACCAGCTCTTTTCGTTCCGCGACCCGGGGCTGCTGGCGCGGCTCGCGCGCGCCAGCGACCACATGGAGATCCGCCTCTATAACCCGACGTTCCACAGCGCGCGGACGCCGCCGCTGGAATTCGCGGCCGGCATCCTCTGCTGCTTCTACAAGTTCAACCAGCGCATGCACAACAAGCTGCTGGTGGTGGACGACCTGATCGGCATCACGGGTGGGCGCAACTACGAGGACCGCTACTTCGACTGGGACGGCACCTTCGATTACGTCGACCGCGACGTGATGATCGGCGGCCCCGCCGCGCGGGAGATGGGTGCCAGTTTCAATCAGTTCTGGGGCCACAAGCGGTCCGTGCCGCTGACGCAGCTGCGCGACGTCAACCGCGAACTGCTCGCCGACACCGACGACCCGCGGCACTGGGACCCGCCGCGCTACGAGCACCCCGACCGCGTCCAGCGCATGGTCGCCGACGCGCTCGACCCCGCGTGGCTCGCCGGGCATCTCCAGCAGGCCACGCTGCGCCTCAACCGCGTGGAGTACCTGTCGGACCTGCCCGGCAAGACCGACGAGCCCAAGCGCCGCGAAGTGCGCGCACTGACGCGCCACATCATGGGCCTGGTGCGCAACGCGAAATCCGAGGTCGTGCTGCAGACGCCTTACCTCGTGATGAGCAAACCGGCGCAGAAGGTATTCCGCACCTTGCGCCAGCGTCAGGATCCGCCGAGGGTCGTCGTCTCGACGAACTCGCTCGCCTCGACCGACGCGTTCGCGGTGTATGCGATGTCGTATAAGCATCGCAAACGCTACCTGATGGATTACGGCTTCGAGATCTACGAGATGAAGCCGCACCCGAGCAACGGCGATGCCGATGCGCTCGAGGGCCAGACCGCCGCCGTCGCGACACCGCCGCTCGATGGCATCCGCCAGGGCAGCGGCAGCGGGCGCTCGCGTCGGTCGAATCGCGCGTCCGCGGCCGCCACGCCGTCGGAGTCCACCGGATTCCTCGGCTTCGGCAGCCGTTCGGGCCGGGGCGCGCGCAGTCGCCCCGCGCCTCTGCTCACCGCCGGCGTCCGCTTCGGGCTGCACGCCAAGTCCATCGTCGTGGACGACACGTTCGCGATGGTCGGCACGCACAATTTCGATCCGCGCTCGGATCACTACAACACGGAATCGGGCGTGATCGTCTACGACAAGCGCTTCTCCGACCGCCTGCGCGACTCGATCATGCAGGACACGCAGCCGGGCAACGCCTGGGTGATCGGCCCGCGGCAGAAGACGATTCCCGTGCTCTCGTCGGTCAACGACTTCATCGGCGACGTGTCCGAGCGACTGCCGTTCTTCGACCTGTGGCCGTTCCGCTACGCCACCAGCTACGACCTCAAACCCGGCTGCATCCCCATGCGCTGGACCGACCCGCGCTTCTTCGAATGCTACGAGCCGGTGGGCGACTTCCCGGAGGTGGATGTCTCGCTGAAGCTGATCTACACGCGGATGATCACGGCCTTCGGCTCGTCGGCGGCAGGCATTCTGTAAAGCCGTTCCGATGGGAGCCAGCCTGCTGTAAAGCCGTTCCGGTGGGAGCCAGCCTGCTGGCGAAGGGTGCTCGCGACAAGCACCATCGCCATCAGGCCGCCTCCCAACGCGACGATCTCAATAACGCTGAGTCAGCTCGAAATTCACCGGGAGATCCGCCGTATATCGCTGCGGGCGATCGTCGGCTGCCGCGAAACGCCATTCCCGAACGGCTTCGCGCGCGGCACGATCGAGATCGTCGTCGCCGCTGGAGCGGCCAACGGTGACGCTGGTGACATCGCCGCCGGGCGTCACCGTGACGCTCAGCACCACCTTGCCCTCGCGGCGCGCGCGCAGCGCGGACATCGGATAGCGCGGCGACGGCATGTACACCGGCACGAGCGGTTCCGGCGCGGGCGTGGCCGCGACGACGGGGCGTGGGGCGCGCGGCACGGCGCGCATCGGTGCGCGCGCGGGGGCCTTCGCGTCGACGGCCGGCGACGGCGCGAGGCGCGATACGGTTTTCGACACCAGGGCGGGTGCGGCCGTGGGCAGCGTGACCTCGGCGAGGCGCCGCGTCATCGGCGCGCGCTCGTACGTGAGCGCGGTCAGCCAGCTGGTGCCGGCGACGCCGATCACGAGGGCGAGGGCGCTGAGCGAGGTACTGGTACGTAGTGCGAGCATAGCCTTGCGCGGGCGGCGGCGAGGCCGCCCTCTATCAGAATCAGGGACGTTCGAGGATCGCCGTGACGCCCATGCCGCCTGCGGTGCAGATCGAGATCAGGCCGCGGCCCGATCCCTTCTGTTCGAGCATCTTCGCCAGCGTGGCGACGATGCGCGCGCCGGTCGCCGCGAACGGGTGACCCGACGCGAGACTGGAGCCGTTGACGTTGAGTTTCGCCGGATCGATCGATCCCAGCGGGCCGTCGAGGCCCAGCCGGTTGCGGCAATAATCGTCGCTCTCCCATGCACGCAGCGTGCAGAGCACCTGCGCGGCGAAGGCCTCGTGGATCTCGTAGAAGTCGAAATCCTGAAGGGTGAGGCCCGCCTGCTTCAGCATGCGCGGCACCGCCACCGTGGGCGCCATCAGCAGGCCTTCGCCGTGGACGAAGTCCACCGCCGAGACCTGCGCGTGCGTCAGGTACGCCTGGATGGATAGGCCGCGCGAGGCCGCCCACTCGTCGCTGGCCAGCAACACCGCCGCCGCGCCATCGGAAAGGCCGGTGGAATTGCCGGCCGTCAGCGTGCCCTGCCCCGAGGTCTTGTCGAACGCTGGCTTCAGCGACGACAGCTTTTCGATCGTGGAATCGGCGCGGAGGAAGCCGTCGCGCTTGAGGCCACGGAACGGCACCACGAGATCGTCGAAGAAGCCGGCCTCGTACGCGGCGCCGAGCTTACGGTGGCTGGCGAGGGCGAGTTCGTCCTGCTCGAGGCGGCCGATCTTCCACTCCTTCGCCATGAGCTCGCAGTGATCGCCCATCGACTTGCCCGTACGCGGCTCGGCCACGCCGGGAAACGACGGCTTCAGCTCCTTGAGCGCGAAGCCGCGCGTGGCGACCTGGAATTTTTCCTTCAGCGTCTTCGCGCGGTTCAGCGCCAGCAGGCGCTTGCGCAGCTTCTGGCCATAGACGATGGGCACGTCGCTGGTGGTATCGGAACCGCCCGCGATGCCGGCGTCGATCTGGCCCGCGGCGATCTTGTTCGCGATGAGGATCGCGTTGTCGAGCGAGGTGCCGCAGGCGCGCGCCGTGGTCAGGCCCGGCGTGGTCGGGGCGAGGCCCGACGACAGCAACGCCTCGCGGGCGAGATTCCAGTCGGACGAATGGCGGATGACGGCGCCCATGGCGACCTCGCCCAGTTCCACGCCATGCAGACCGTATTTCTCGACCAGGGCCCCGAGTACCTTCACCGACATGCCGAAATTGCCGACGTCGGCATAGGCACTGTTGTTACGGCAGAAGGGAATGCGGACACCGCCGACCACACCCACACGCTTTTGCGTCTTATCCATGCTTGAAGAACGATCCAGACCGGGAGGATTGCCCGCATGCGGGCCCAAATGCGAAGACGAAGCCATCGCGGACGCCGACGATCGCCGACGAACGCGTATCGGCAAGGCTAACCCGCATCCCCTCCCGGCGAAAGCCCGCCGTGCCCGGGTGATAGAATCGCGTTCCTTTGCCGTTCGGAAATACCTGCCGTGAACGAGTCGCTGATCGCCCGTCCCGCCGTGCTGGCGCTGGAACTGGCCGCGGGCGAGACGCCCGACCGGCTGGAGCTCACCCGCGACGAGGCGCAGACCCTGGCGGGCCTGATCGCCGACGATCTGCGGGCCCTGCTGCCCGGCGTCGAGGCGTCGCGTCTCGCCGTGGCGGGGGCCTTGTTCGACGGCGTGGAACTGCTGCGCCCGGGCTTCCCGGTGTTCGCCACCCTCGAGGAGCTCGCCCGCCGGGTTCCGCGCGTCACCACGGCGGGCGGTGTCGTCGCCTTCGGCACGCACGAGGGTCGCATGCCCGCGCAGCCGCTCGTGCCCGACCCCGCCTATGCCGGCGGCCCGATGCGCCTGATCCCGTGGATGCTGCTGGCCCCCGCCGACCTGGCGGACGAACTGGCCGAACGCATGGAGGTGGAACTGGTGGGCCGCGGCGAAGCCGGCGCCGCGACGGCGGATTTCCTGATGCGCACCCTCGGCATGCGCCTGGAGCACGCCCGTTTCCTGAGTCGCGACGACCTGATGGCCCTCACCTGCGTGCAGTACGAGCACGTGAACCTCGCGCCGCTATGGACGATGCTCGAGGCCGCGCTGCTCACGCCATACAAGGAAGAAACCGCGCTGGGATCGCGTGGCCTGCCGTTGCGCTACCTCGAAGGGCGCGTCGGCGTGCCGCCCATCGCACAGTGGTTCGCGCGTGCCGGCAACAAGGGCACCAACCCGGCGCACGAGCTTGCCGGCACCCTCTTCGAACTGCGCCAGTACGCGGCCTTGCTGGCGGCACACCACGTGCCGCTGCACCTGGAAGGCGACATCGCAGGCACGGTGGGCTTCCTCGTGGAACCGGTCGCCGACCCCGATCCGGCGCAGCCCGCACCGGTGCTCTACGCCCACGAAGCCGCCGGCCTCGGCATGGCCGCCATCACGGTGGCGCAGCCCATCCCCGGCAAGGCGCGGGTGCTGGCCCACGGCTACCCGCTGGCCCCCGATGCGCTGGCCCCGCTGCTCGATGCGCTGGCCGGAAGCTACGGCACCGCCAGCGAAGTGCATGCGCTTGGCCGCATCCTGCTCGATGCCGATGGCGCGCTTTCGGCGCCGGCTCCCGCGCTGCATTGAGCCGCAAAAACACGAATAGTCCGATATACGGGGGGCGTTCGGGCCTTTAGAGTGGGTCGACGTTTCATTCAACGGCGACCCCCTTGCGCCCCTCTCCCCCATCCCCGAACGAATCCCTCGAAACGCAGCTGAAGGAAAGCGAGCGCCGCTTCGCGCAGGCGTTCCGCTATGCGGCCATCGGCATGGCGCTGGTGCTGCCCGAGGGTCGCTGGCTGCAGGTGAACGACTCGCTCTGCGCGATGCTCGGCTATACCGAAAGCGAACTGATGTCCCTGGACTTCCAGGACATCACGCACCCCGACGATCTGGCCGACGATCTCGCGCTGGTCGGCCAGCTCCTCTCGGGCGAGCGGCCCTCGTTCCACATGGAAAAACGCTACATCCATCGCGACGGGCACATCGTGCATGCGCAGCTCAGCGCCTCGCTGGTGCGCGACGAGAGCGGCGAGCCGCTGTACTTCATCTCGCAGGTGCAGGACATCAGCGAGCGCAAGGCATTCGAGGACGCCCTCTTCCGCGAGCGCGAGCTCGCCGAAGTCACGCTGAAATCCATCGGCGACGCGGTGATCACCACCGATCCGAACCTCATCGTCACGTCGCTCAACCCCATCGCCGAAGCCATGACGGGCTGGCCTAGCCATGAAGCCGTGGGCCGTCCGATGGACGACATCTTCCAGCTGCGCGATCCGCTCACGCGGCGCCCGGTGCCCAATCCACTGATCGCCGCGATCGGCAAGAACAGCATCGTCGGCCTCGCGACCGACGCCATCCTCGTGCATCGCAACGGGTTCGACAGCCCCATCGAAGATTCCGCCGCGCCGATCCACGATTACGCCGGCAACGTGGTGGGCGGCGTGGTCGTCTTCCACGACGTGAGCGAAACGCGCGCGCTGGCGCTGAAGATGGCGCACCTCGCGCACCACGACACGCTCACCGGCCTGCCCAACCGCGCCCTGCTCACCTCCCGCATGGAGTTCGCCGTCTCCGTCGCCGCGCGCCGCAACCAGCGCGCCGCGCTGCTCTTCGTCGACGTCGACCACTTCAAGCAGATCAACGACAGCCTGGGTCACGCCGCCGGCGACGCCCTGCTTCAGGAAGTCGCGCGACGCATCCGCGCCGCCGTGCGGGCCGACGACACCGTCAGCCGCCTCGGTGGCGACGAGTTCGTGGTGCTTCTGCCGCACATCGACACCGCGGCCGACGCCAGCGTCGTCGCGGGCAAGGTGCTGGCCGCGTGCAGTGCCGCGATCGGTGTCGACGCCACGGCACTGAGCATCAGTTTCAGCATCGGCATCAGCGTGTTTCCCGACGATGCGCAGGACGCCGAGTCGCTGCTTCGCAACGCCGACACCGCGATGTACGAAGCCAAGATGCAGGGTCGTAACGGGTACCGCTTCTTCAACCCGGCCATGAACGAGCGCAACACCGCCCGCGTACGCGTCGAGGTGGATCTTCGCAAGGCCCTCGCGCGCAACGAGCTCACGCTGCAGTTCCAGCCGAAGGTCGACACCGAGATCGGCAGCATCGTCGGCGCCGAAGCGCTGCTGCGCTGGCAGGTCGACGGCGAGGACGTCTACACGCCCGAGCACTTCATCCCGGTCGCGGAAGACTGCGGCCTCATCGTGCCCATCGGCGAATGGGTGCTGCGCGAGGCATGCCGACAGGCGGAGCGGTGGTCGCGCCTGTATCGACCGCTATCGGTGTCGGTCAACGTCTCCGCACTGCAATTCCAGCACACGCGCTTCTTCGAATCGCTGCAGGCGGTCCTCGAGGAAACGGGCCTGCATCCCACGCTCCTGGAGCTCGAACTCACGGAGCGCACGGTGATGGAGGGTGGCGAGCACATCGTGGACCTGCTCCGCCGGATCAAGTCGCTGGGCGTGTCGCTCAGCCTCGACGACTTCGGCACCGGCTACTGCAGCCTGTCCTACCTGAAGCACTTCCCCATCGACACGCTCAAGATCGACCGCGCCTTCATCCGCGACGTGGCCTGGGACACCGACAGCGCCGCGATCGTCGGCGCCATCGTCGCCATGGGCAAGGGCATGAACAAACACGTGCTCGCCGAAGGCGTCGAAACCATGGACCAGGCGGACTTCCTCACCTCGACGGGCTGCTCCCAGATGCAGGGCTTCCTGTTCGGCAAGGCCATGTCGTCGCGCGAGTTCGAAGAACGCATCGCGGCCATCGACCTGGGCGACCCGCGCGTCGCGCCATAGACACATCGCTGCAGGCTCCCCGGTGGGAACGCGCTCGCGCGCGGATGGGTGCTCGCGGCGGACCTAAACCAGCGGCGCCTCATACATGAAGTAATGACACCGCTCCATTCCCAGCCCCGCATACGTCGCCTGCGCCCGTTCGTTCTCCAGCTCCACATAAAGCCGCAGACCTACCGCGCCCGCACCCTCGGCCATGGCCTTCACGTGCGAATACATCGCGCGAAACGCGCCCGATCGCCGCGCCTCCGGCACCACGTACACGCTCTGCACCCACCAGAAGTCGCCGCAGCGCCAGTCGCTCCATTCGTAGGTGACGAGCAGGCAACCCACCGCGACGCCATCGCGTTCGGCGACGAGATAGAAGCCGCGGCGCGGCTCGTCGAATACTGCGTCGACACCGCGGCGGATGGTGGCGGAATCGAGACGCTTCTGCTCCGTCTCCCACGCCATCGCGATGTTCCAGCGGGCGATGGCATCGGCGTCGTCGGGCGCGGCGCGGCGTATCTCGAAGGACATGGTCTTATCCATTGGCGGGCCGCCGCTTGCGCGAGGCGCCGAGTTTTCGTGTGAGGGTGTTGCGGCCCACGCCCAACGCGGCGGCCGCATGCTGGCGATGGCCGTCGTTAGCGAGCAGCGCGGCCTGAAGCAGCGTGCGATCGAGCGCGTCGCGTGCCTGTGCGTGGATATCGACGTCGCCGCGCGACAGCGCATCCTGCGCCCACGCGCGCAACGCTTCCGTCCATTGGTCGCCGCGCGGCTCGCGCGACGGCAACGCACCGAGATCGCCCGCCTGGATCTCCACGCCCGGCGCGATCACCGCCAGGCGACGACAGAGATTCTCCAGCTCGCGCACGTTGCCCGGATAATCGCGCTGCTCGACCAGCTTCATCGCGGCGCGCGAGAAGCGCTTCGGCACGAGGTTCAGCTCCGTCGCGGCCTGCGCGAGAAAATGACGCGCCAGCAGAGGGATGTCGCTGCGACGGTCGCGCAACGAAGGCAGCTCGATGCGCACGACGTCGAGTCGATGCTTCAGGTCGGCACGGAATTGACCGGCGGCGACGCGCGCATCGAGGTCCTGATGCGTGGCCGCGACGATACGCACGTTGCCGTGCATCAGCTCGCGCCCACCCACGCGGTAGAACTCGCCACCGGCGAGCACGCGCAACAGGCGTGTCTGGAGACCGAGCGGCATGTCGCCGATCTCGTCGAGAAACAACGTGCCCCCGTCCGCCTGTTCGAACCGCCCGGCATGACGACGCGTCGCCCCGGTGAACGCGCCCGCCTCGTGGCCGAACAACTCGCTTTCCAGCAACTCGGACGGAATGGCCGCGGTATTGAGCGCCACGTACGGCCTGCCGCTGCGCGCGCTCTCGTCGTGCAGCGCACGCGCCACGAGCTCCTTGCCCGTACCCGTCTCGCCGGTGATCAGCACGTTGAGGTCGCTCGCCGCCACGCGGCCGATCAGTCGAAAGACCTCGCGCATCGCGGCGCTCTCGCCGAGCAACGCGTTGGCGTCCTGCCGCGTGGCCGGCACCACGACTTCCTCGCGCGAAGCGGCGAGCGCGCGCTCCACCGCCTCCACCGCGCGATCGAGGTCGAAGGGCTTCGCGAGATAGTCCGCCGCGCCAGCCCGATAGGCCGCGGCCGTCGTCGCCACGTCGGTGAACGCACTCATGACAATCACCGGACCGATGTTCCGCCGGGTCAGGTCTTCGAGCAGGCGCAGGCCGTCTTCGCCGGGCATGCGCACGTCGGTCACCAGCAGCGCGGGTCGTTTCTCTTCCAGCGCGGCGCGTACCGCGTCGCCGGCGCTGAACTCGCGCACGGCGTGCCCCGCGTCGCGCAACGCTTCCGCGAGCACGAAGCGCACGCCGCGGTCGTCGTCCGCGATCCATATCTCACTCATGCGCGCGCTCCATCGGAAGGTACAGCGAAAAGATCGTCTCGCCGGGGTGACTGACGTAACGCAGGTCGCCCCCGTGATCCACGGCGATCTCGCGCGACAACGCCAGGCCAAGCCCGGTGCCGTCGGGCCGCCCGGAGACGAGGGGCTGGAACAAGGTGTCGCGCAGGTCGTCCAGCACGCCGCGACCGTCATCCATCACGTCGATACGCAGAGCGGCACGCACGGTGCGCTCGCCCATGCGCGCGCCGTGCTCCACGCGCGTGCGCAGGGTCACCGTGGACGCGCCCGCCTGCGACGCGTTACGCGCGAGATTGAGCAGGATCTGCAACAGGCGATCGCTGTCGCCGACGGTGTCGGGCAGGCTGGGATCGAAATCGTGCCGGATGCGTGGCGCACCGGGCTCCGCGGCGAGGAGCGTGTCCAGCCGGTCGAGCACCTCGTGAATGTTCACGGGCCCCACGCTCGCCGCCCCTCGATGACGCAACAGCCCATCCGCGAGCGCGGCCAGCCGGTCGGCCTCGGCGATCACCATCGCAGCGAGTTGCCGCAAGTCGTCGTCGCCGACACGGCGCTCGAGCAGCTGCGCCGCGCCCCGCAAACCGGCCAGCGGATTCTTGACCTCGTGCGCGAAGCCACGCAGCGTCGCCGACAACGGTGTCGCACCCGACGCGAGCTCGTGCGCCAGCGGATGGACCTCGACAAGCACCCGCCCGTCGTCGAGCGGCTGCAACGAGACGTCGGCGGCCACTTCCCGCCCCCGCACGCCGAGCGCCTGCCCCCGCAGATGGAATCCACGGCGCTCCGCCACCACCCGGTTGAGTTGAGCCGCCAACGCCGGCGCCCGCATCAGGGTACCCAACGCCTGCCCGACCGCGGTCCGCGGCCCCACATCCAGCACCTCGCCCAGCGCCGGATTGAGCCACACGACGCGACCGTCGGCGCCGACGATGGCGACACCCGTGCTCAGGAGGGTCAGGAGTTCGGTCGGGTCGGGTGCATGCATTGCACCAATTTAGGGAGTTGTGGCTTGGTTATGCAAGGTGGGTAGCTTGTGCCTCAATTGCTCATGACAGCGCCTATGCCTCTCTCACTAGCCGCTACGGTCACAACGATGCCAGCCGGAGTGGTGGGTAATGCGCGGGTGTGCGTTCGCGGCGCCACTGCTCACGAGAAAACACCCGTGGGCGCGTGCGACGCGATCATCTTCTCCGATTCGATTACCAGCGCCAATGACGCACCTGGAATGATCGCGTACGGCGGGAGCAATGCCGCCGTATTCAGCGTCGCACGGCGTTGCGCGGTTTACCCGTCAAAGCACACCGATCGTATGCATCCACTGTTCCGCGAGACCCGTCCACTCGGTAATGGGATGACTCGTTTTTCTGACGCCAAAGGCATGACCGCCCGTGGCATAGAGATGCATCTCCACCGGAACCCCGGCCTGCTGAAGCGCAAGGTAATACGTGAGCGACTCGCGGATATCGTCCGTCGCGTCGTCCTCGGCCTGGATGATAAATGCGGGTGGCCCCTTGTGATCGATCCGGATGTCGGGCGTCAAGGTGAGACCGGGCCGGGTCCACAGGTGCCCCGGGTACCCTGCAATGGCGAAGTCGGGTCGGGTGCTGAGCGTATCGGCCGCGTCGACAGGCGTGTAGCTGAGTCTCGTATGGTTGCTGATATCGGCAACCATACGTCCGCCGGCGGAGAAGCCGATAACGCCAATCTTGTGCGGATCGATGCCGAGCGACGATGCGCGTTGACGCACGAGAACCATCGCGCGCTGTGCATCTTGCAGAGCCATCGGCTCCTTGGGCTCCTTTCTGCAGTTGCACTCGTCGTTCCAGTACGGGCCGGACCCCGGAACACGGTATTTCAGAACGACACAGGTAACGCCCCTTGCGGTGAGCCAGTCGCATACCTCGGTGCCCTCCAGGTCGATCGCCAGCACCCGGTACCCTCCGCCAGGGAACACAAGCATGGCTGCGCCCGTATGGTGACCTTTTGCCGGGTAGATGCTCATCGTGGGACGCCAGACATGCTCGACAACGACCAGCGATCTGCCCGCGACCTTCCCTGTCGAGTCACCGAAGGCTTCGGGGCCCGCATAGGCAGGCGCGGCGATCCGTAGGCCAGCAGGCCAGAGCGGGACTTCCTCGATACCCGCTGTGGGACGCCACGGTCGATTCTGCTGATTGAGCAAAGGCTCCGAACCCGTTGTCGCCGCCAGGGAAAATCCCGGGATCAACAGTGAAGCCACCGCGGCAATCCATCGTTTTCTCGTCATCGCACACCACCGGGCACGGAAATTGGAATGTCGATGCTGGCCCTTGGAAAGGGCTTTTCGATGGCGGGCCCGTGACGTGGGAGGCTATTCGGTTGAAAGTCGTATCGCTCGGACGCCACCCGCCGCATCGTGCGGGTAGCCATGTGATGCCGGGTGCCTCCTCCCGATGCAGCCGCCAGCCTGGTCAGGGTCGCCAGCGTGCCATGGAAGCTGCCGGCCTCGCGCAAACGCGGTAGAAGCCACCCGTATAGACTCCTGCAACCCTTCGGCCCTACTCTGCGAATCCTGCACAGGTCATTCACACCGTCGGGAGGACGGTGGGGAGACACGGGCCGTGCGAGGTGCTTCACTGGGGGGCCAATGAAGGGAACGCTGCTCATTCTGGACGATGACCGATCCTTTTCTGAGCGAGCCGCCGCGTTCGCCCGGGAGGTCGGTTTCGACGTCAGCGCGGCAGTCAGCATGGTGGACGCGCATTCGGCCGTCGGCCGGCATCGTTTCGACTATGCGCTGATCGATATCGGGCTGCCGGATGGTTGCGGGCTCGAGTTGCTGTCCGACGCGCGCCTGGCGACGACGTCGAAGATCGTCATGAGCGGCGATTCCGCCCTGGCGGCCTGGGCAGGCAAAGCGCTGCCCGGCGCCTACGCGTCGCTGTGCAAACCCTTTCGTTTCTCGGCGTTCCGCGCATTGCTCGACGAGAAGAGCGCGGCACCGGTCGGTTCGGACACGCCGGCCCTGCTGGGCGGTTCGGATGCCATGAAGCGCGTTATACGCGACATCCAGGCGGTGTCCCGGAGCCGGTTCCCCGTCATGATCCACGGAGCGAGCGGCACCGGAAAGGAACTGGCGGTCCGCTTGCTGCACGAAACCAGTGGCCGGACGGGCCGTCTGGTCACGGTCAATTGTGCGGCGCTCGCACCGGAACTTCTGGCCAGCCAGTTGTTTGGCCACCGGCGCGGGAGCTTCACAGGTGCGGTCGATCACCAGACGGGTCTCGTCGAGCAGGCGGAGGGCGGGACGCTTTTCCTCGACGAGATCACGGAAGCCCCGGCGGGTCTGCAGGCGGCGCTGCTGCGATTTCTGGAGTCCGGGGAAATCAGTCCCGTCGGTGCGAGGGAGTCCCGCCTCTCCGATGTGCGTGTCGTCGCGGCGACGAACCTCGAGCCGCGCGCCGCGGTGGCGAGCGGACGGCTCCGCGCCGACCTGTATTTTCGGATCGCGGGCTACGAGATCCGGATGCCTCCCTTGCGCGAACGACCGGAGGATATCGACGTCATCGCCAATGCCATGCTGTCCTCGCTCAACGCGGAATACGGTACGCGGCGGCGCTTTTCGGATCATGC
Source organism: Luteibacter sp. UNCMF331Sha3.1 (assembly GCF_900109915.1). GTDB lineage: Bacteria > Pseudomonadota > Gammaproteobacteria > Xanthomonadales > Rhodanobacteraceae > Luteibacter. Next base: position 1,869,968 of record NZ_FOBU01000001.1, on the reverse strand, counting down.
GTTCGACGCCCTCGGCGACTGGCCCTGGGAGGGCAACGTACGCGAGCTTCGCCAGCTGGTGCAGCGCGCATGGCTTCACGGCGGCGATGTGCTCACGCTGACGACGCCCAGCGGGTACGCATCGACGGCCGGTCACCCCGCGCCGGCACTCCGAACCCTCGACGACATCGAACGGGACGCGATTCTGAAGGCGATGTCGGCATTCGGCGGCGACCGAACGGCCGCGGCCCGTTCCCTCGGCGTCAGCGCGAAAACGATCTACAACAAGCTCGCACGCTACCGTCGTACCGACGCCTAGCCGCTTCGACCCCTTTTGACCGCGCATCGGCGACAATCAGCCACCTGCTGCCTCAAGGCCGATCCGATGTCCGACCTCCCCCCAACCGATCCGGAAGCCGACCCGAACATACAGGTCAGCACCCTGGACTTTCCGGTGGTGGGATTGGGGACGTCGGCCGGCGGCCTCGCCGCGCTCGGGCAGTTTTTCGAATCCATGCCGCCGAATCCCGGCATGGCGTTCGTCATCGTGATGCACCTGTCGCCCGAGCACGACAGCATCGCCGACCGCATCCTCCAGCGATCCACCAGCATGCGCGTGGTGCAGGTAAACGAAGCGGTGGCGCTGCGAAAGAACGAGATCTACGTCATCTCGCCGCGCAAGGCCTTGTCGATGAGCGACGGGCACCTGCGCCTGACCGATCTTCCGCCGCGGGCCGGCAAGCATGTCGCGATCGACTATTTCTTCCGGACCCTCGCCGAGGTGCATCGCGAGCGCGCGATCGCGGTGATCCTGACCGGCACGGGATCCGATGGGTCCATCGGCATCGCGCGCATCAAGGAGCGTGGCGGCATCACGCTGGCACAGCACCCCGACGATGCCGAGTACTCGCAGATGCCCCTGTCGGCCATCGCGACCGGCGCCGTCGACATCGTGCTGCCTCTGTCGGATCTTCCGGAGCGGATCCTCGCGCTGACGAGCGAAGCGGCAAGGATTGCCATCCCGGAGGACGCGCTCGCCGACGCCGATGCGGACGGAATGCCAGTCGCCGCGACGGCGTCGCAGATCGACGAGGCCGCCCTGCACGAGATCATGCTGATCCTTCGCACGAAGACGGGCCACGACTTCCGGTCTTACAAGCGGGCCACCGTGCTGCGCCGGATCGAGCGGCGCATGCAGGTCAACGGGCTTTCCGCGCTGGGTGCGTATCGCGACTATCTCAAGGAGCATTCGCACGAACGGCCGGCGTTGCTCAAGGACATGCTGATCAGCGTGACGAACTTCTTCCGGGACAGGGATGCCTTCGATGCGCTCGAGCGCACGGTCATTCCGCAGCTGTTCGAGACGCTCGACGAAAGCGATCGTGTTCGTGCCTGGTGCGCGGGCTGCGCCACCGGCGAGGAAGCCTATTCGATCGCGATGCTCCTTTCCGAAGCGGCCGCGCCGAAGAACGTCGGTGTCCAGGTATTCGGTACGGACATCGATGAAGAAGCGATCGCCTATGCCCGACGCGCCTGCTATCCCCCGGCCGTCGTCACCGACATCATCCCGGCCCGCGTCAACGCGTTCTTCGTTCGCGAGGAGAAGGTCTACCGACTCACGAAGGCCTTGCGGGAACGCGTGATGTTCGCCAGGCACAACGTCATCCAGGATCCGCCATTTTCGAAGCTGGATCTCATTACCTGCCGCAACCTGCTCATCTATCTCAACCGCGATGTGCAGGCGCATGTCCTCGAGATGTTCCACTTCGCACTGAAGCCCGGCGGCTATCTCTTCCTGGGTAGTTCGGAATCCGCGGAAGTTTCGTCGAAGTACTTTTCGCCGGTCGACAAGAAGAACCGGATCTACCGCGCGACGCCCGGCGCGCGTTCCGGTCACTACCTGCAGGGCCCGACGAGGCATGTGCCTTCGACGATCCCGACCGGCGTCGTGCAGCAGGAATCGGCGGCCGACCGAAGCAACCGGGATCTCGCCGAGATCCACAGGAAGGCCGTGGAGGAGCAGTTCCCCGCGAGCATCCTCGTGGATCGCGAAGGGCACATCGCCCACATGTCCGGCCGCGCTGGCGATTTTCTCCGCCTGGCGGGTGGCGCACCGTCCTACCAGATCACCGGCCTGATCGCCCCGGAACTGCGCCTCGAGCTACGCACCGCGATGTTCCGGGCGTCGCACGGCGCCGAGCCGGTCCGGTCGGGCGCGGTGGCGTGGCATCGTAACGGCCAGCCGGGCACCGTAAGCATCGAGGTCATTCCCGTGGTGGCGCCTCCCGGCGACGGCTATCAGCTCGTCGTGTTCCGCGAGGGGGATCCCACGGAACGCCCGGCGGGCGAGTCGGCCGATCACGAACAGACCCCGCTGCTCCTGCAGCTGGAAGAAGAACTCCGGCGCACCAAGGAGCAGCTCCAGGCGACGATCGAAGAATCGGAAACGTCGAGCGAGGAGCTGAAAGCCTCCAACGAGGAGCTGCAGTCGATCAACGAGGAGTTGAGATCCGCGACGGAGGAGCTGGAAACCAGCAAGGAAGAACTGCAGTCGGTCAACGAAGAGCTGATCACGGTCAACCACGAGCTGAAGCAAAAGGTCGATGAGACCGCGAAGGTCAACGACGATCTGCAGAATCTGGTGACGTCCACCGACATCGCTACCGTGTTCGTGGATCAGGACATGTGCATCAAGCGATTCACGCCTCGCGCGGCCGACATTTTCCGCCTGATCGCGGCAGACGTCGGCCGATCGCTGCTCGACCTGAACCACAGCCTCGATTATCCGGATCTCGCCGGCGACGCCACCCAGGCCTTTCAGTTCCTGCGCACCATCGAGCGTGAGATCGGTGGTCGCGACGGCCGCTGGTACATCGCCCGCATCCTGCCGTATCGAACGTCCGAGGATCGCATCGAAGGCGCGGTGCTTACCTTCATCGACATCACCCGGCGCCGGGCGGCGGAGGAAGCGGCGCGTAGCAGTGAAGAACGCATGCGCCTGGTGGCGGACAGCGCGACCGACTACGCCTTCATCACGACCACCGCCGAAGGGATGATCACGTCCTGGAGCCGCGGCGCGGAACGCATCTTCGGCTACTCGTCGATCGACGCGATCGGACGGGGCGCCGACGTCATCTTCCCACCGGAGGATCGTGCCTCGGGCGCGTTCCATCGGGAGATGGAGCGCGCATTGTCGGAAGGACGCGCGTCCGAAGACTGCTGGTATCTCCGCGCGAACGGCGAGCGCATCTTCTGCAGCGGGATCACGGTGCCGCTGTCGCAGGGAAACGCCTCCGGGTTCGTCAAGGTGCTGCGGGACGTGACGCTGAGCAAGCATCGCGACAACGCGCGCGAGGATCTCCTCAGTGCGGAAACCGCGTCCCGACAGCAGGCGCAGAGCGCGAACGACCTCAAGGACGAGTTCCTCGCCGTGATGTCGCACGAGCTGAAGCATCCATTGAACCTGATTCTCATGAATGCGGAGCTCATCGCACGATCCGCCGGTGCGGCCGCGGACGATACGATGCGCACGGCCGCCGAAGCCATCAGCCGAACGGTCGAGGGCCAGGCGCAGATCATCGACGACCTCCTCGACCTGTCGCGCGTGAACACCGGAAAGCTCACGCTGAACATCGGTCCGGTAAACGTCACCGAGTGCATCCGCCGCATCGCCGCGAGCATGGGCGACATGCTCGCGAAGCGTCGCATGGAGCTGCACCTTCGATTGCCGGGCACCGATCTCGTCATCTCCGCCGACGCGACCCGCGTCGAGCAGGTCATCTGGAACCTGCTCAGCAACGCCGTCAAATTCGGACGCGATGGCGGGTCCATCGCGGTGTCGCTCTCCGTCGAACCCGACCACGCGACACTCCAGGTTCGAGACAACGGCGTCGGTATGTCGCCGGAGCTGGCGGGACGCGTCTTCACCATGTTCGAACAAGGTGAGCGGGGGGCACAAAGCGGCGGCCTCGGGATCGGTCTCGCCCTTGTCCGGGAGCTCGTGGAAATGCACGGTGGCACCGTCGAGGCCGCCTCGGACGGACTGGGCAAGGGTTCGCTGTTCACGGTGACCATTCCGCGACGTGCCGTGACGCCCGTGGAGGATGAGAAGACCGAAACGATCCCTGCCGCGTCGACCGTGCTCCGCGGTCGGCACATTCTGATCGTCGACGACTCACTCGAATTGCTGCAACCGTTTTCCCAGCTGCTCACGGCGGAAGGCGCGACGGCGACGGCGGTAAGCAGCGGCGAGGAAGCCCTGGCGCTTATCGGCGAAGGCTCGTTCGATACGCTGCTTTCCGACATCGGCATGCCTGGCATGGACGGGCACGACCTCATACGGAACGTCCGGGCCAATCCCGCGACGGCTCACATCCTGGCCATCGCGCTCACGGGTTTTGGCCGTCTGGCCGATCAGCGCAAGGCCCTCGACGCGGGTTTCGACGCCCACCTGAGCAAGCCGGTGTCGATGCGTTCGCTGACGTCCGCGCTTTCGAAGCTCATCGACGCCGCGGGGCGACCGGATCCGGCTGACTGAGGTGGCGGGCGGAGATCGGCAGGACGATCTCCAGAACCGCCGTGCCGTCCTCGGGAACGAAGAGCGTGCCGCCGTGACGCGCTGCGATCGCGCGCGCCGTCCACAGGTTCAGCCCGTCGGGCCCCTCGAACGGGGTATCGCGCAGGACCGCCGTCGGGGCATTCTCCTCGTGCACCGACAGGCGAAGCGTCGCTCCCGCGACGACACCGATCATGCGAGGCATCGAAGCGCCCAGCGCCGTCGCCTCGACGACCACGCGACGCATCAAGGCTTCCAGCGCACGCGAAGGCAGGGCCACCCGCGGGGCATCGCCCTGGTAGCCGATCGTCACGCCCGTCTCGCCGAGGTCATCCAGTGCGGCGTCGAGACAAGCGCGTGGGTCGGCATCGACGGCGCCATCTTCAGCCATGTCGGACATCGCCGCGAACACGTCGCGCAGCATGTGGCCGAAGGCCTCGCAGTCGTTCACCAGTGCGCCCGCGGCGGCCTGAGCCTTCGCCACCTCCCCGTGACGCAGGAGGTGCTCGATGAGCTCCGCCTGCAGCAACAGACTGCCCAATGGCGTGGTCAGCGCGTGCGCCGCCTCGCGGCGAAACTGGGCATCGCCCAGGGCGATCGAGCCGGCACCGGAGTTCATGGAGGCGATCCTTGAGGGTGACCCGAGCTTAGTGCGCCGGGACGCCTTTACCAAGGATGCCCGGGATACCCGTGGCCGCCGGGATCACTCGCGCTGCAGCGCCCTCCGCACTGGCGCGGCCTCGCGAACGGCAGGCTCGGGGACATAGCCGTCTACCGTCGTCCATCCGCCCTGTTCATCCTCGATCTTCAGGCGCACGGCGCTGCCGCCGCGGCTTCCCAGGCTGTTCGCCAGCCTGAGTGCATGGCGGAAACACTCTTCCTGGGTCGCGAAGGCGCCCATCCGGTTCTTGCCATGGAACACCTCCCACGGAAACATGCGGTTGGGCTGCGCTAACGGCAGATACAGCGTCTCGCACGCGTTCAGCAGGATGGTCATGCCTTGGTGCAATCAAAAGCCGTGCCATCCGCGCAAACGTTGAAATGGGCCGCCCGGGGCGCGTCATGGAAGGCCTACGCGAGCCTGCCCGGAAAAGTTTTCCTCTATCGGCGGAAAGACATGCCTGCCCGCTGCGTGATCGCGCGCACCGGCAGCGCGATCCGATCCCCGTCGTTCATCTACGTGAAGACGAATGGCGCAGACGTATGCAAAACGTCTGCGTCGCGCGACGGATGGTATGCGTGCGGCCGGACGCGTGCCGCTCGCATGCGGTGCCGGGCGGCACACCAGGTGCGGCAGGTCCACGCACTCGCGCCCCAGGGGGAAGCCAATCGTATGCCGCATGACGTCACCCTCGACCTTCCGTCCATGCGCCATGGCGCACGGCCGGCTTCCCTGCCGACATGAGCGCACGGGGACACGACATACATCCCGGCACGCTGGGGCTCGTGTGCGACGGTATCGCACTCAACGAGGCACTGATTTCGGACGATCTGATGGAAGCACGGTTCCTCATCCGGCTCATCGCCGCCGATGCGCTCGCGCTTGGCCTCATGGAGGTCCACGACGCGGCATGCTGGCTCGTGTGCTCGCTAGGGCTGCCGCAGGATCCGCCATCGCCCGATTACCCGGAAGCGGCGTTCGCGTTATCCCTGACGCTGACGGAAGCACGGCACGTCAGTCAGCTCGTCACGACGGGTACCCACGACTAGCGACTGTCCACCCGCCACACATGTGACGGGTTGCACGGCGCTTTTCTAGCGCCCGGTCCGGATGGCCCACGGCGGCCGCAGGTGTCAGAATCGGCGGTTACTGCCAGCCACCGCTGCGCCGACGGCCACCCGAGACACCGTGAAGACCCCTCAAGCCCTGCTGCCGCTGATCGAAGACGGCGTGATCGACGAAGTGTTGCGTCCGCTCAAGAGCGGCAAGGAAGCGGCGGTGTACGTCGTCCGCAGCGGCGACGACATCCGTTGCGCGAAGGTCTACAAGGATTCGGCGCACCGCAGCTTCCAGCAACGCGTGCAGTATCAGGAAGGTCGCAAGGTCCGCGGCAGCCGCGAGGCGCGTGCGATGGGCAAGGCCACGAAGTACGGGCGCAAGCAGCAGGAGCAGGCCTGGAAGAACACCGAGGTCGACGCGCTCTATCAGTTGCTGGAAGCCGGCGTCCGGGTGCCGCAGCCCTACGGCTACTTCCACGGCGTGCTGGTGATGGAACTGGTCACCGATGCCGAGGGCCTTTCGGCACCTCGCCTCGGCGAGGTCGAACTCAGCGCGGACACGGCGCGCGAATACCACGGCGTACTGGTCCGCCAGGTGGTGCGCATGCTGTGCAGCGGACTGATCCACGGCGACCTGTCCGCCTACAACGTACTCGTCGCCCCCGACGGCCCCATCGTGATCGACTTCCCCCAGGTCGTCAGTGCCAGCGGCAACAACGCCGCGCGTGCCATGCTCCTGCGCGATGTCAACAACCTCACCGCGCACCTCGGGCGCTGGGCACCCGAACTCTTCGACACGTGGTACGGCGAGGAGATGTGGGCGATGTTCGAAGCGGGCGAACTCCGACCGGATTCGGAACTGACCGGCGAGTTCGAACCCGATGAATCCGAAGTCGACCTCGACAGCATCCGCCAGTCGATCAACGACGCACGCGAGGAAGCACTGATCCGGCAGCAGGGTCGCGAAGCGGCCGAGGACGATTGACCCTGCCGGCGCCGTGGACGGCGTCACCCGCATAACGCCGCCTAACACTCGATAACTGGTGCTCCACTCGCGACCGTCGCGATACTGATCGCGACGAAGAGGCGCGGCGAGACGTCGTGCACGCTTCGCCGGAATACGCATGACGGTGCAGGTTTCTGCAAACCGCGCACCGGACAAACCCACCAGACCGCAGGCGATTCGCCTGCCACCGAGGCGCGTCATGAAAGCAAAGAATTACAACGCACTGCCGTCCCTCGCCCGCCGCGGGTCGGTCGCTGGCTCGCTATTGGCGGGCACGATCGCCGCGCTGGGCGCCGTCACATCGGCGCACGCGCAGGCCGGCAGCGTAACCATCGATCCGATCGAGGTCGGTAGCCACACGTCGCTGGGACCGCTGAAGCACGTGAAGGCTGGCGTGCTGGACGTGGAATACGCCGAGCTCGGTCCCTCGAACGGACCCGTGGTGATCCTGCTCCACGGCTGGCCGTACGACATCAACAGCTTCAACGACGTGGCGCCGGCACTCGCCGCCAGGGGCTACCGCGTGCTCGTGCCGTATGCGCGTGGCTACGGCGGTACGCGTTTCCTGTCCGACTCGACGAAGCGCAACGCCGAGCCCGCCGCGCTCGCGCAGGACGTGATCGACTTCATGGACGTGCTGAAGATCAAGCGCGCGGAGCTGGCGGGGTTCGACTGGGGCGCGCGTTCCGCCGACATCGTCGCGGCGCTGTGGCCGGAACGCGTGAAGGCGCTGGTATCGGTGAGCGGCTATCTCATCGGCAGCCAGGAGGCCGGCAGGCAGCCGCTGCCGCCGGCGGCCGAGTTGCAATGGTGGTACCAGTTCTACTTTGCGACGGATCGGGGCCTGGCCGGCTACAAGGCAAACACGCACGCGTTCGCTAGGCTGATCTGGCAGCTCGCCTCGCCGCAGTGGAAGTTCGACGACGCGACGTTCGAGCGTAGCGCGAGTGCGCTGGACAATCCGGACCAGGTCGCACTGGCGATTCACAATTACCGCTGGAGGCTCGACCTCGCGCAGGGCGAAGCGAAGTACGCCGCCCTCGAAGCGCGACTGGCGAAAGCACCGACGATCGCCGTGCCCACCATCACGATGGAGGGCGACGCCAACGGTGCACCGCATCCGCCGGCGGAGGCGTATCGAGGCAAGTTCACGGGCAAGTACGAATACCGCCTCATCAGCGGCGGCATCGGGCACAACCTGCCGCAGGAAGCACCGCAGGCGTTCGCTCAGGCCGTCGTGGATGCGGATCACCTCTGACCCACGGGAGCACGACATGTCTCAACGATGGTTGATTACGGGTTGCTCGCGCGGCATGGGTCGTGCCATGGCCGAGGCCGTGCTTGCGAGGGGTCACCGCCTGGTCGCCACGGCACGCGATCCCTCGCAGCTCGACGATCTCGCGCGCCGCTACGGCGACGCCGTGGCGGCCGTCGCACTCGACGTCACCGACCCCGTCGCCGCGGCGGAGGCGATCCGTTTCGCGCAGAAAGCGTTTGGCGGGCTGGACGTCCTGGTGAACAACGCGGGCTACGGCAACGTCAATTCCGTGGAGGACACATCGCTCGACGACTTCCGCCAGCAGATCGAGACCAACCTGTTCGGCACGATCATCATGACGAAAGCCGTCATACCGACGATGCGCGAACAGGGCTATGGGCACATCATCCAGTTCTCGTCGGTCGGTGGACGCGTCGGTGCGCCGGGGCGCGCACCCTATTCCGCCGCGAAATGGGGTGTCGAAGGCTTCAGCGAGGTGCTTGCGCGCGAAATGGCACTGGTGGGCGTGAACGTCACGATCGTGGAGCCCGGCGGCTTCCGTACGGACTTCGCCGGAAGCTCCACCGTGCTCGCGGAAGGACGACCCGAATACGACGCCGCGGTCGGTGCCGTCGCGCGCATGCAACGCGAGTACAACGGACGCCAGCCCGGCGACCCCGCCCGCGCCGCGCAGGCGGTTATCGAGGTCGCGGCGATGGAGCATCCACCGCTACGGTTACCGCTGGGAAGCGACGCCCTTGCAGCCCTGAAGAACGCGGATCACGCGCGGCTCGACGAGATCGAGCGGTACCGGGACCTGATCGTGTCGACGGATTTTCCGGTCGCGTGACGGTCCCGCCCCGAACAATGTCTCGTAAAGCCTGAGATTCCGGGATGCATCGGCGTCGGCGCGATTCATCCTGCCGCAAGGAACCGAAAGGCAGACTCCGGAAACAGTGTCCCGGCCTCGTGCCCCGTACGGAGATCGTCCCATGCGTCATTCCACCCTCCTCCTGGCCGCTTCGCTCGGCCTCGTCCTGGCCTCCAACGCTTTCGCGTCCGACCGCCCCGATCCGGGCAAGCTCACGACCAAGTGTCTCGACAAGGCCGCCAAGAAGTTCGATGTGAAGAACGACTACATCCAGCTCCAGCCGCTCAAGGCGAACGAAGACGAGAGTGGTTATTCCATCGCTGGCGTGGCCAATGCCGGCATCGACGGCAACAAGGCATTCACGTGCCAGTTCGACAAGAAGGGTGGCTTCACCAATCTGGTACCCGACGCGAAATAAACGACGCGATCGAAGGCCGCGCCGATGGCGCGGCCTTCTTTTTGCGTTACCGGTAATCGCCTAGCGCCCGGGCACCGCGCTGCGCATGGCTGCCTTGAAGGATGGGAGCAGGAGCCGGTTGGCATAGCCACTGAGGTGGTCACCGTCGAAGAAGAGCGGATGCCCGTCGCGATACGCATGACACGTCGCCGAGGGAGGGCACAGGACGGGAAATGCGTCCCAGATCGTCAGACCCGGCCTCGCGTCGGCAAGGCGTTCCAGCGCGTCGAACATCGGACGACGCAGCGTTTCGAAGTGTGCTCGGTCGACGTCGGGTCCAGCCGCGCACACCGGATTGACCGCGTCATACGGATCGGCGCACCGGAAAAGCGGCAGCTTCAGCAGGAGATTCGGAGCCATGATCACGACACGTGCCCCGGTGGCCGCGATGCGATCCAGTACCGGCCCGGCGCGCGCGGCGGACATGGCGAGGCGTCGGGTGCCTTCGTCGCTGAATATCGCATCGTCGATGGGTTTGCCCGGCACGGTGGCCCATTGGTCGAGGTACCGCGGCATGCGCAGTGAAGGCAGGAAGACGACGTCGCCTTCGCGAAGACGAGCGGTGAGCCGATCGATGACGAGCGCACTGCTCCGGGCGCAGTTCGGCGTATCGTCGCGCCTCGGATCGAGGCTGAGGAAAGGGCACCCGTCGTTGTCGTAAAGCCGGACGGTCGCGCCGGTGTCTCGCGCGTAAGCCGCGAACGTTTCTCCGAGAGCGACGGCATGGGAGTCGCCGACGACATAAACATCCGGGCTATCGCGACGCGGCACGCAGCCGCGAGACGAGAACGTTCTCACCAGTCCTCGCGCAAGGCGCTCCTCATCCACCATGACCGCACAACGGGTGGTCTCGCGTGTGACTCGCCCATCGTCGGGATACCAGTCCCGCGCCTCTCGCGTCACCGTGGAGACCGAAAGCTCGGCTTGCGAATGGGTGATCCCTTTCATCGTCCACAACCCGGCGGCGAGCGCCGCCGCGCCCAGGGCCACGGTGACACCCGAACGTAACGTGCCCAGCATCGCCGACTTGCGAATCGGTGTTTCGATGCAGCGGTACGAGATCACCGCAAGGACGATCGCCATCGCGAGCGCCAGCAGTTGCAACGGCAGGGCTTCGAGGCCGACGGTCCAGCGGAACACGACGAAAACGGGCCAGTGCCACAGGTAGAGCGAGTAGGAAAGACGACCGATCGCGACCAGGGGTCGACTCGAAAGCGCCGCCATCAGCCCGTCCTGGTGAGGCGCCCGGCGCATGAAGGCAAGCAGGCCGCATGTGCCGAGAACCGACGGCAAGGCGCCGGGCGCGGGAAAGCTCTGGGGCGTCGACGCGAGCATGCCGAATGCGACGAGCCCCGCCGATGCGAATGCCCATCGCGACGACCAGTGCTCCGGCATGCGGGTGGTACCCCGACCGCGTTGGTCCAGGAGCTGGGTCACCTGATACAGCAACACGCCCGCACCGATCTCCCAGAAGCGCGTGGGAAGCAGATAGAACGCACGCGTCGGATCGTGCTCGCCGGACCAGCAGGCGAAGCCGAACGACAGCAACGTCAGCAGGGCCGTGGCGGCGACCGAAACCGTCCGGCGACGCCCACCCCATGCCCACAGGCAGAAGATCAGGGGGAACAGAAGGTAGAACTGCTCTTCCACCCCCAGCGACCACGTATGCGTGTACGGATTGAATTCGGCGACCGGTGAAAAGTAGTCGTTGCTGAAACGCACCATCGCCACGTTGCTGAAGCCGAAGAAGGCAAAGCGGCCGGTCACCTGGTTCCGTCGGCTCAACCACGCGTCGGGCACGAGCACTGCCACGACCAGCGCGGTGACGACGAGGCATGCGATCAGGGCGGGCGCGATGCGGCGCAGGCGACGCGCGAGGAAGCGGGTGGTAAAGGTCAGCAAGCCTTCGGGCGCGCGCGACCCGACGGACCCGCTCACCACGAACCCGGAGATGACGAAGAAGACGTCGACGCCGGAGAAACCGCCGGGCAACCATGCGCCGTCGAGGTGATAGAGCACCACCGCCATGACGGCGATCGCCCTGAGTCCATCGATGCCTGGGTAGTACGGGTGGGTGCTTCGCGGGAGGTTCATGCCCAGCCAGCCCGGAGGCTGGTCGGCGGGCAGAGTGCGTCGCTGAGAAGGATGGCGTGGTTCATGTGATGTCCTTATGCCGGGCGTCATTCATACACGCGTCCGCAGCGGCTGGCGTGTCGGCGGCGCGAGTCTAGGCTGCCAAACCGGGCCTGGCAATCGCCGCTCCTGCCGATGCGGCCAGTCGCCCGGTGCGTCGGTCGTGGCTTGCCGGATATCGCCATACGAAAAGGCTCACCACGGCACGGTAAAATCGGAGGATGTCGTCCCCCTCCCACCGTGGCTACATCCTCACACGCCACTGGCGGGACGCACGCGAGGGCGTGGAACTCGAGTTCTGGCTCGTGACCGACGCCGGTCCGCGCAGCGTGCTCGTCACCGGTCAGTCCGCCGTCGCCTTCGTTCGCGAGTCGCAGCGTGCCGCGGTGGAGGCGGTCATCCGCGACGACGATGCCTTCGTGCTGCGGCCCCGCGCTCTGAAGACGCTCGCGCAGGAACCCGCGATGGGCCTATACGCGCGAAGCTACCGCGCCATGCTCAGGCTGGAGAAGCGCCTTGCCGAACAGAGCGTGATGCTGCTCGAAGCCGACGTGCGGCCCACCGATCGGTTCCTCATGGAGCGTTTCATCACGGCGTCGGTCGCGATCGAGGCCGATGGCGACGACGCGCATGCCGTGCTGGTCAATCCCAGGATCCGGCCCATCGACGCCTACCGGCCCACGCTCCGCGTGGTGTCGCTCGACATCGAGACGAGCGCGATGGGGGAGCTGTATTCGGTGGCGCTCGAGGGGTGCGGCCAGCGACAGGTGTTCATGCTGGGCCAACCGGCGACGCCCGATACCGGGACGCGGGATTTCGTGCTGACCTGGTGCGCCGACCGGAAGGCGATGATCCTCGCCATCAACGCGTGGTTTCGCGAGCACGACCCTGACGCGATCATCGGCTGGAACCTCGTGCAGTTCGATCTCCGGTTGCTGCAGCAGTGCGCCGACCAGCAGGGACTGGTGCTGACGCTGGGGCGCGGCGGCAAACCCATCGAATGGCGGATGCACGGTCGGCGCGAGGGGTATGTCTTCGCATCGATTCCCGGTCGTCTCGCGATCGACGGCATCGAGGCCCTGCGCTCGGCGATGTGGTCGTTCCCGTCCTACAGCCTCGAAGCGGTCGCGCAGACCCTGCTGGGCGAGGGCAAGGCCGTGGACGATCCCTACCATCGCATGGACGAGATCGAGCGGCGCTTCCGCGAGGACAAACCCGCGCTGGCACGGTACAACCTCGTGGACTGCGAACTCGTCACACGCATTTTTGCGAAGACCGACCTGCTGGACTTCGTGCTCGAACGCGCGAACGCCACGGGTCTGCCCGCGGATCAGTCTGGTGGTTCCATCGCCGCGTTCAGCCACCACTACCTTCCGCGCATGCATCGCGCGGGTTACGTGGCACCAAACGGCGGCACGGTCGGCGGCGAGTCCTATCCGGGCGGGTACGTGATGTCGTCGCGCCCGGGCATCTACGACTCGGTGCTCGTGCTCGACTACAAGAGCCTGTATCCGTCGATCATCCGCACGTTCCTCGTCGACCCGATCGGGCTGGCCGAGGGCGAGCTCGCCGGCGACGATGCGATCCCGGGTCCCAACGGCACGCGATTCTCCCGTACCCGGCATTGTCTTCCCGGCATCATCGCGAACCTCTGGGAGCGCCGCGACGAGGCGAAGAAGCACGGCAACAAGGCGCTGTCGCAGGCGTTCAAGCTGTTGATGAACGCCTTCGTCGGCGTGCTCGGCGCACCGGGCGGCCGTTTCTTCGATCCGCGCCTCGCCGGCGCAGTAACGCTGCGCGGGCACGACATCATGCGCACGACGCGCGAGCTCGTCGAAGACGAGGGCTACGAGGCGATCTACGGCGATACGGATTCCATCTTCATCTGGCTGGGCCGACCGCACGACGAAGCGGAAGCCATGGCGGTGGCGGAGCGGTTGCTCCAGCGGATCAATGGCTGGTGGACGACGTCGCTCGCGGCGTCGCCCGGCGTGGAGAACTTTCTCGAGATCGAAGTCGACACGCATTACAAGCGATTCTTCATGCCCACCATCCGTGGCAGCGAGCTCGGCAGCAAGAAGCGCTACGCGGGCCTGGTCGTGAACGACGACGGCGACGACGAACTGGTGTTCCGCGGCCTGGAAACCGTGCGCAGCGACTGGACGCCCATGGCGCAGGCCTTTCAGCGCGAACTCTACGGACGCGTCTTCCGGCGCGAACCATATGCCGACTATGTCGTGGAGCAGGCGAGGCGGTTGCAGGCGGGCGAACTGGACGACCAGCTCGTCTATCGCAAACGCCTTCGCGGCAAACTGGATTCCTACGAGCGCAGCAGCCCGCCGCAGGTGCGCGCCGCGCGCCTCGCCGACGAGATCAACGCGCGACTCGGTCGTCCCCCGCAGTATCAGAACGGTGGATGGATCCGCTACGTGATCACGACGGCAGGCCCGCAACCGGTCGAAGCGCTCACCGCCGCCATCGATTACGAGCACTATCTGTCGAGCCAGCTCGAACCCATCGCGGATGCGATCCTCGTACCGCTCGGTACCCGTCTCGCGGTGCTGCTCAATCGGCAGCCCGAGCTGTTCTGACGGCTACAGCCGTCCCGCGCGCTTTACCGCGAGGTAGCGCTCGACCAGCACGCCCGACAGTTCGGTGCAGGTGACGTCCATCGTGGCGACACCCTCGCGCCGCATGCGCGCATGCACGGCGTCGCGACTGTCGAGGTACCGCTGGGCGCTGGCCATGCGAATGGCGGCGGACAGCGTGCCGTCGTCGCTGGCGGGCTCTGCGGCGCGGTCCAGCGCAATTTCGCGCAGGCTTGCCACGAGCACGAGCCAAGGCCGCTCCCACGCGGTCGCCGCACGATCGCTAATCAAATTCGGCCATCTTTTTCGTTGCGTCGAAACGCACGCGTTCGTCATGTCGGGGGCATGGCCTGATGGCGCATGAAAAAACATCCCGATGCTTCACACGACGTCGACGAGCCGCGCCGCGACTTCGTTCGACACGGCGCACGGATCGCCGCCGGCGCGGCACTCGCGGGAACATTCGGACTGCCGTGGCTCTTCGGCCCTGCCGCGCGGGCGGCCGGGATGCCACCACCGGAGACGATCGTCCGGGCGCGGCGCGAACTCATCCTCTTCCATGGGCAGTCCAACGCCGTCGGTACCGGCGGAAGGCCTGCACTCACGCTGCAACAGATCTACGCGAACGTGACCTTCAACGGCGGCGTCCGCCCCGGCACCGATGCCGCGGCGATGACGCGCCTCGTGCCGCTGGTGGAATCCGATGGCGGTCACGGGACCGGCGGCGAGGTGGGCACCAATGCCTGCGCCGACGGCCTGGTGGCATATACCGAAACGATCGACCGCGTGCCCTGGACCGCCCAATACAGTCGCTACAGCGCATTCACCGGTGCGGAGGGCGGGCGACCGATCGGGTACTTCGCCACCTTTCTCGACGACGCCAATCCTGGCGGCTACCAGGGCTGGCTGAACAACCAGTTGCGGCTTCGCGCGATGTTCGCGCTCATGCGCGAGGAAGCGCAGCGAGACGGCGGCAGCATCGGCTGGCTCGCCACGACATGGCAGCAGGGGGAGACCGATTCGACGGGGCTCTCGGAAACACGGTCGAGCTACCGGTCGAAGCTGGTCGCGCTGGAACGCGCCCACTGGATGAAGATCTGCCAGGTCGAGCTGCCCGAACAGTCGTGGCGCCCGCTCTGGATCGTGGGACAGGTCTGCAGTCACAACAGCTACGGCACGTCGAGCCTGGCGTTCTGCAATCCCTTCATCGCACTCGCGCAGCGCGACGCGTGCCTTGGCAGCCCCTACCTGCGGATGGCCAACCCGCAGTACATCTTCGACTACGCCGACGAAGCGGCGCTCGGTCAACCGATGCTGCACCTGACCAACGAAAGCCATCGGTGGCAGGGCCGGTACTTCGCCCGCGCGATCCTTCAGCTGATCCACGACCGCATGGCCGGCGTGCCGCTCCGGCATCCCGCGCTCGACATGATCGCGGCGCGACGCGTCGGCCCTCGCGATATCGACGTGGTCTTCAACGTACCGGCGGGCGTGCTGACGATCGACACGCGCTGGGTCGCCGCGACGCGCAACGCCGGGTTCGACATCCGCGATGCGAAAGGTGCGTTGGTGCCGGTCGACGCGACCGACGACAACCTCATCGCGGGCGTGCGCGTCGTCCGGAGCGACACCCTCCGGCTGCGCCTGAAGGCCGACCTGCCCGTCAACGCCGAGAAACTCAGCCTTGGCTGGGGAGACCCCGGCGAAACCCACGCGGTAGCCGGGCGCCATGGCGGACCGCGCACCAATATCCGCGACACGGCGGGCGATCTCGACGCCTACATCGCCAGCGACGGGACGACGCGACCCATGCACAACTACGCGCTGGTGAGCGACGTCGCGCTCACCTGAGCGACGCGCACGGTCGCGCTGCGCCATGCTTTACTGCAGATGCGGATGGCTGCGCAGGTAGTGCGTCAGCACGTCGATGAAGTTGCGTACCTTCGCCGAGCCGAACTTGCTTTCGCGATGCAGGACGTGGATCGGCCACGGTGCTTCTTCGTAGTCGGGGAGCACGATCATCAGGCGCCCCTCGGCGATCTCGTCGGCGACCTGGTAGGAAAGCAGGCGGGCGATACCCAGGCCCGATACGGCGGCGGCGATGGCGGCATCGTTACTGGTCACCATGAGCCGCGGCTTCATGTGCACCATCGTCGGATCGTCCGACGCCCCGAACTTCCAGTCGACGCGGGGCGAGATGCCGCTCGCGGCGATGATCGTGTGCTGCAGCAGATCGGCCGGATGTTCCGGCACGCCCCGCCGCGCGAGGTAGTCGGGCGACGCGCATAGCACCCGGCGCGACTGGCCCACGCGGATCGCGCGCATGCCCGAGTCGGGGAGGTGCCCGATGCGCACGGCCACGTCCATGCCCTCCTCCACCACGTTGACCACGCGATCGAGGAAGTACGCCGAGACGTCGACGTCCGGATAGTCCTTGAGGTATCGCACCACGCAGGGCATGACGAACGCCTTGCCGAAGAGCACGGGGGCGGTGACCGCCAGATTGCCCTTGGGTGTGGCGTTCGCGCCGGCCACGGCCTCGTTGGCTTCGACGATGCTGGCGAGGATGTGGCGGCTGTCGTCCAGGTAACGCCGCCCGGCCTCGGTGAGGCGCACGCTCCGCGTGGTGCGGGCGAGGAGCTTCACGCCCAGCTGCTCTTCCAGGGCGGCAATCGCCCGTGTGACCGCGGCCGGCGACAGGTCGAGGCGCCGCGCCGCCGCGGCGAAGCTCTCGTCTTCGCCGACCCCCACGAACACCTTCATCAGATGGAGCTGGTCCACTCGTCCGTTCCCCGCCATGCCCGTTGCGTCCGGATTATCCGCGATTGCCGGGGTAGCCGGTCTTGTGACTATTGCTCTCCAGCGAAATGGTGAATTGCCCGGCGCCCCGTTCCCGATGCCGGGGCCGTTCCGCAGACTGAACGCCACTTCAGACGAAACGACGGTCATGACCACGCACGGCACATTCCATACCGGTGAACGCATGGCGCAGGTTCGCGCCGGCGAGACCGACATCGCCGCCCGCAATGGCGCGATCGTGACGGATTCGGTGTTCGGTGGCATGCGGGCCTTCATCGCGAAGCAGTCGATGGTGGTCGTCGGCAGTGTCGACGCCACCGGCAGGGTCTGGGCCTCGATGCTCTTCGGCAGGCCGGGGTTCGCAGGCACCGGGGACGGCAGCACGGTCTGGATCGACATGCCGGCCACGTCCCGCGACCGCGTCGACCCGCTCTGGGCAAACCTGGCGGTGGGAAAGCACGTCGGCCTGCTCTTCGCCGATCTCGGTGCGCGTCGCCGCTACCGCGTCAACGGCGACGTATCGCGCATCGACGACGGTGGATTCGAGATCGCCGTACGCGAAGCCTTCCCCAACTGCCCGCGCTACATCCAGCGCCGCCAGCTGAACGTGCTGGATGCACCGGTCGAGCAGCCGCAAGCCGCGTACGGCAAGGCACTGCGCGGTTCCGTCCGCGACATCGTCCGGCTCGCGGACACGATCTTCGTCGCCAGCCACAACGCCGACACGGGCGCCGACGTGTCTCATCGCGGCGGTGACATCGGCTTCGTCCAGGTGGTGGACGAATCGACGCTGCGCATCCCCGACTTCAACGGCAACAGTCTTTTCAACACGGTCGGCAATTTCATCGTCGACCCCCGTGCGGGCCTGTGCATCCCCGATTTCGACCAGGGCCGGTTGTTGCAACTGACGGGCGACGTGTCGGTGCACTGGGACAGCACCGATCCGTCGATCGAAACCGGCGGCACGGGCCGCTACTGGGAGTTCCACATCGAGGCATGGATCCTCCGCGACGCGATGCGGCGAGCCGAGTGGGAATACATCGACGCGTCTCCGTTCAACCCTCCTTCTTCCGTATGAGAGAGATATCGCCATGAATGCTCAGACTTCGCAGAACACGCTTCCCCGCCTTCCGGCGGTGTTTCACCGCAGCATGGAGATCGACGGCCTGCGCATCGCGTACCGCGAGGCTGGCCCCGCCGATGCACCGGTCATGCTCCTGCTCCACGGTTTCCCGACCTCGTCGCACATGTTCCGTCATCTGATCCCTGCGCTCGCCGATCGCTACCACGTGATCGCACCGGACTATCCGGGCTACGGCGAGAGCGATATGCCGGATCACACGAAATACGCGTACACGTTCGAGAATTTCGGCAATGTCGTGCGCACGCTGCTCGAACGCCTCAACGTGCGGACATACGCGATGTATGTGATGGATTACGGCGCGCCGGTCGGCTGGCAGCTGTTCCTCAAGGACCCGGGCAAGCTGACCGCACTGGTCATCCAGAACGGCAACGCCTACGAAGAAGGGCTGAAAGCGTTCTGGGATCCGATCAAGGCTTACTGGGCCGACGGTTCCGCCGAGAAGCGCGACGCGATCCGCGGCCTGGTGAAGCTCGAGACCACCATCTTCCAGTACACCGACGGCGTGGACGACAAGGAGCGTATCTCGCCGGACAACTGGGTCCACGACCAGGCGCTGCTCGATCGTCCCGGCAACGAGGACGTGCAGATGGACGTGATGTACGACTACCGGCAGAACGTACCGCTCTATCCGGAAGTGCAGCGCCTCTTCCGCGAACACCAGCCGCCGACCCTTATCGTGTGGGGCGAGCGCGACTTCATCTTCCCGGCCGATGGTGCGCATCCGTACAAGCGCGACCTGAAGGATCTGGAGTTCCACCTCATCCCGACCGGGCACTTCGTGCTCGAGGACCGCGGCGACGAGGTCATTCCGATGATCCGCGACTTCCTCGACCGCAAGATCGGGAAGTGACGGTCTGAAGCAGGTCCACGCCCGGCCGATGACGCCGGGCCCGGACGGCTATCGTAACGCGGCGGCACTCGTCAGGCGGGGCACTCGGCCATGAGCGCGTCCTTATCGACGTCCGCGCTGCCCTGAGAACGTCGCCAGCAGTTCGGCGGCGGCACGCGTCCCGCTTTCGAGCGCACCGTGCGCGGTCGAGAAGGCATCGACGTGCGTCGCCTCGCCGGCGAAGAAGAGCTTTTCTTCGAACGGCGCGGCCAGCACACCACGTTGCGCCGCGAACGTCGGCAACGCGTGGCTGTACGAGCCACGTACATACGTGTTCGCACTCCATGACGACGCGGCGAGCGGGCGCAGGTGTCGGCGGACGTCGCTGCCGAGGAGCCGTTGCAGTTCGTCGAGCAATCCGTCGAACGCGACGGCCACGCCCTCGGCGGAGACGCGCCACGCACTGCGTCCACCGAGAAAGGTTTCGATGACGGGGCGATCCAGCGGCCGCAGATAGAACACCGGGCTGTCGGCATCGTGCGGATCCGCGATCAGCGCGCGCTCCGCGGGCAGGTCCACGTCGCCGTCGATGCGGAAAAAGAGTTTCTCGTCGCACCCGAGTGGCAGCTGGGATGCCGCATGCCGGTGGTCGTCGAGCGCGGCGGGAATGCGAATGGCGTCGCTCGCGAGCACGTTGGTCGAGACGGTGACGATCGCCGCGCGACAACGAAGGTCGCCGGACGGTGTGGCGATCGTTACGGAGGTCCCGTCCGTGTCGATGCGCTCGACGGGTGTCGCCAGCCGGCAGACGGTATCGACGGGCAGGTTCGCGGCGATCAGCGTCCCGTAGCCACGCCGCAGCCGCCAGTTGTTCTGACTCGCCGCCCGCTCGTAAGCGATGTAGTCGGCGGCAGAGATGCGTTCGAGGGGCGCGCCGCTGATGTAACCGCTCATCGCCTGCAGGTAACCGTTCCAGCGTCCACCCTCCGGCAAGGCGTCCGAGGCGCGATCCGATGCAGGCGGCGCACCCATGAGCGCGTCGTGCCACGCGGCGAACGCGGCATGCGCCTCGGCCTGCTCGGCTTCGGAGAACGATGGGTGCGGCTGATGCTTGTCCCAGGCCGCGGGCCGGCGATCGATGTCCCAGCCCAGGTCTTCGGCGATCTGGCGCCATGCGTTGCGGTCTGCCGTGTGCAACCAACCGCAACCCATGTCGAGCGGCAAACCGTCGACGGACTGCGTCCATCCGCGGCCGCCGATGCGTTGCGATGCTTCCAGCAACCACACGGAAAGCCCCTCCCCCGAGAGGCTCCGTGCGGCGCCCACGCCAGCGGCACCGCCACCGACGATGACTACATCGACATCGAACGTCTTACCGCCCATGGGCTGGCCTTCATCCACACGATGGATTTCATCCTGCCGCCGAGGGCATCGATGCGGCGTGAGCGATCAGCCGCCCGCCTCGCACTGGTCGTTTTCGCAGGCGAAGTCGACCTGGCGGTTGCCGCCGACCTGCAGCGGGATGTTCTTCCGCGTGTCGACGACCTTGCCGTCTTTCTCGAGCGTGACGGAGTACGTGCCCATCGTCAGGCCCGAGAGGCGATAACGACCCTTCTTGTCGATCGTTGCGTCGCGATGCGCGCCGGTGGAACTCTCGGCCGTGACCTTCGCGCCGGCCGGACCATGGCCGCCGATGGTGCCGGCCGTGGCCTGAGCGTGGATCGGCGCGCAGACCGCGGCGCCGGTCGCGACGGCGGCGACGAGTGCCACGCGACGCATCGCGTTCGTGGATAGGACCTTTCGCATGTTTCCCCCAAAGCGTTGTGTGTGCTGCCCGCACGGCAATCTAAACGATGGCGAGGGCGCGCTGCTAGTCCGATTCCCGCATGCCGCACGGTCGTGCCCGGCACGCTCCAATCGAGGGCTTTACACCCCCCTATTGATGCTGCCCGCGCACCAATGCGGGACGTCAGCCGCGCGAAGGCCCGTCGATGAGTCCGAGTCGCAGCGCCGAGCGACGCAGGTTGGCGCGGTCGACGCCGAGCTCGCGTGCCGCCGCGGCCCAACTCTGCCGGTGGCGACGAAGCGCGTCGTCGATCAGTCGGCGCTCGTATGCATCGACCGAGGCACGCAGGGGCAGTCCCGGCGCATCGGGCATCGGCGCGACGGTCGCGGGCTGTGGCTGCGCGACCTCGGCGAGGTCGAGGTCGGCCGCCTCGATGGTGAGCGCACGCGATCCCCGGCCGCTGCGCGCGAGGGCTTTCAGTGCCGCGCGACCGATCGTGTGCTCGAGTTCGCGCACGTTGCCGGGCCACCGCCACGCGAGCAGCGCGGCCTGGCTTTCCGGTGCCAGACGCAGCCCGGACAGCCCGAGGCGCGCGCGATTCTCTTCGAGGAACGTGCCGGCGACGATCAGCACGTCATTGCCGCGATCGCGCAGGGCGGGCACTTCGATGGGGTACACGCTGATACGGTGGTAGAAGTCGGCGCGGCAGCGGCCGGCGCGCACTTCGTCGGCGAGGTCGCGGTTGCTCGCGGCGATGATGCGCACGTCGACGCGATGGTCGCGATCGGAGCCGACGCGTTGCAGGTGGCCGCTCTGCATCACTCGCAACAGCGCCGCCTGCGCGGCGAGCGAAAGGTCGGCGACTTCGTCGAGAAAGAGCGTCCCGTGGTCGGCGAGTTCGAACTTGCCGCGGCGATCGCTCGTGGCGCCCGAGAACGCGCCGCGCACGTGCCCGAAGAGTTCGCTCTCCAGCAGCATGTCGGGAAGCGCCGCGCAGTTCACTGCGATCAACGGACGGTCGCCTCGTGCCGACGCCGCGTGGATCGCCTGTGCCACGAGCTCCTTGCCCGAGCCGGTCTCGCCGCGGATCAGCACGGTGAGGTCGCTGTGCGCGACCGTGGCGATGTCGTCGTGCAACCGCCGCATCGCCGGGCTGCGTCCGACGAGCGATCGCGATGCGGTCTGCCCGGCGGCCAGACGGAAGCTCTCGGCACGCGAGCGTTCGCGTTCCGCGGCGCGTTCGAGTCCATGCATGCGCTCCGCCGCGGTGACCGTCGCCGCGGCGAGGCTGGCGAACGCGCGCAACGTCGCGAGATCGCCAGCCTCGAAACTGCCGGCGTGCAACGCATCCAGCGTCAGCAGCCCCCAGGGCTTCCCATCCACGTGAAGCGGGCAGCCCATGCAGTCGTGGACGTCGAGCCGGGGCGCGGCCGCGACCAGTCCGTCGTACGGATCGGGCAGCGGACTGTCGGCGGGGAACAGCGTGGGCTCCGGATGCGCCAGCAACGCCGCGAAGCGCGGGTGGTCGGCCACGCGGAAACGCCGGCCGAGCGTGTCGTCGCTCAGGCCGTCGACGGCCAGTGGCACGAGCTCGTCCCCGTCGAGGCGAAGCAATGCGCTGGCGTCGCACGGCACCAGCGAACGCAGGGCGCCGAGCAGGCGCCGGTAGCGCTCGCTCTCGGGCAGCTCGCGCGCGAGATCGTCCACGAGGGGAAGCAGGGAATCGAGCGGCGTGGTCGCGGTAGTCATCGCGACTCGATATCGGGTCGGAACGACACGGACGCAAGGCGGGTCGAATCGACACGGCATCGGTGCAACCGATTGATCGGCATGGACTTCATCGGCTGGCACGGTCCTTGGATCAGGAAAGCCATTCCTCACACGTCAAAAGAAGGCCAGCCATGCTCTCTACCGAACATCGTGCCATCGTCCGCGCCACCGTCCCGCTGCTCGAAGCCGGCGGCGAGGCCCTGACCACCCACTTCTACGGCATCCTGCTGAGCGAGCACCCCGAAGTCCGCCCCTACTTCAACCAGGCCAACCAGGTCACCGGCGACCAGCCCCGGGCGCTGGCCAATGGCGTGTTGATGTACGCGAAGCACATCGACCGCCTCGAAGCCCTGGGCAACATGGTCGAGATGATCGTGAACAAGCACGTCTCCCTGCGTATCCGCGCGGAGCATTACCCGATCGTCGGCGCCTGCCTGCTGCGTGCCATCCGCGAGGTGCTCGGGCCCGAGATCGCCACCGACGAGGTCATCGACGCCTGGGGCGCGGCGTATGGCCAGCTTGCCGGCATCCTCGCCGGTGCGGAAAAAACCGCCTACGACACCGTCGCCGGGGCCGAAGGCGGCTGGCGCGACGGGCGGGCGTTCCGCGTGGTGGACAAGGTGCGCGAGAGCGACGAGATCACGTCGTTCCACTTCGAACCGGTCGATGGCGGTCCCGTATACGCCCATGCGGCGGGCCAGTACATCGGCATCCGCCTGATCGTCGACGGCGTGGATGCGCGGCGCAACTATTCACTTTCCGCGGCCGCGGACGGCAAGGGCTATCGCATCAGCGTGAAGCGCCTGCCCGGCGGCGCGGTGTCGAACCATCTGCATGATGCGGTGCATGTGGGCGACGTGGTGGAGCTGTTCCCGCCATCGGGTCAGTTCGTGCTCGAAGAGAGCGAGCGGCCGCTCGTGCTGATCAGCGGCGGTGTCGGCATCACGCCCACCCTGGCGATGCTCGAACGCGCGCTGCCGAGCGGCCGGCCGATCGTCTTCATCCACGCCGCGCGCCACGGTGGCGTGCACGCCTTCCGCGACACCATCGACGCACTGGCCGAAAAACACCCGCAGCTCACGCGCCGCTATTGCTACGAGCACCCGCGCGACGGCGATGTCGCACCGGACGCGACCGGCTTCCTCGACCGGGATACGCTGGCGTCGTGGCTCCCCGCGGCACACGACATGGATGCGTACTTCCTCGGGCCGAAGCCGTTCATGAAGACGGTGCGCAACGTGCTGCGCGAACTCGGCGTGCCGGACGCGCGCGCGAAGTACGAGTTCTTCGGCCCGGCGGCGTCGCTGGACTGACGTCGCTCACGGCGTCAGCCGCTGCATGAAATCGAGGACCCGCTTCGCGATCTCGTCGTTCGCCTCGTCGAGCGCGAAGTGGCCCGCGTCCAGCATGTGGATCTCGGCCTCGGGCAGGTCGCGCCGATAGGCTTCGCCGCCCGGCGCGATGAACGATGGGTCGTAACGTCCCCAGAGGATCAGCGCCTTCGGCTTGTGCTCGCGCATCCACTGCTGCCAGGCCGCATACGACGCGACGTTGGTACGGTAGTCGTAGAGCAGTTCCGCCTGGATCTCACGCTGACCGGGGCGTGAGAGGAATGCGAACTCGTCGACCCATGTGTCGGGGTTGTAACGTTCGGGATGCGGGCTGTTGGCGATGTGCCGGAGGCGCGTGCCCTCGAAACCCACGAACGCATCGAGCTGTTCCGGATGCGCGTCGCGGTCGGCCCAGTACTTCGCGATGTTCGTCCATTTCGCGCCGAGCCCTTCCTTGTACGCATTGGCGTTCTGCACGACGATGCCGCGGATGCGCTCGGGGTGCTTCACCATGATGCGAAAGCCCACGGGGCCACCGTAATCCTGCATGTAGAGCACGTAGCGATCCACCTTGATCTTTTCCAGCAGGGCATTGGTCGTCCCGGCCAGGTGATCGAAGGTGTAGGTGTACGTGGTCGGCGCAGGCGCATCGCTGTTGCCGAAGCCCACGTAATCGGGCGCCACCACGTGATAGCGCGTCGCGAGCAACGGGATCAGCGTGTCGTACATGCGCGACGACGACGGGTAACCGTGCAGGAGCACGATCGTCGGCGCATCGGCCGGTCCGGCTTCGCGATAGAACACGCCCGTGCCGTCGACGTCCACGCGGTGATACGTGGTGGTGGTGGTGGTCGACGGAAGCGCGGCGGAGCCGGCGGACGTCGGCGCGACCGGGCTGGCCACCATCGCCAATGCGAGCAGGGAAGACCATGACATGACACTCGACCTCTCGGACGAATGGCGCCGCGGCGCCGATGGCAACTACGCCTCGATGATGTCCACCCGAGGCCGGGAATCCATTTGACACGGCGCGGGACCGCCATGGCTTGGAAGACTGAGAACGCGCGATAGCCGGAGGCTACCCTGCTGTAGTCATCCTCGATACTGATCGTTATGGATGCATCGCATCATTTATCATGATACCTTGCGAGGCATGAACATCAACGAGTTACGCGTCTTCGACGCCGTCGCACGCCTCGGCAGCATGAGCCGCGCCGCCGTCGAGCTGCATACCGTGCAATCCAACGTGACCGCGCGCATGCGCCTGCTGGAAGAGGAACTGGGTGTGCCCCTGTTGCGACGCCACGCGCGCGGCGTCGCCCTGACACCCGCGGGCGAGCGGTTCCTGCCGTACGCCGGACGCATGCTCCGCCTGATCGCCGATGCCACCGTCGCCGCCCGCGATGAAGGGGCTCCGTCGGGTCATCTGGCGGTGGGGGGACTGGAAACCACGACGGCGGTACGCCTGTCGCCGTTGCTCACGGAATACGCCCGCACGTGGCCCGCCGTGCGGCTCACGCTGACGGCCGGCACCACGGCCGCACTGGTCGACGAGGTGCTCGACGGGCGTGTCGACGCGGCATTCGTGGCCGGCCCGCTCGATCATCCTGAGCTTGCGCAGCATCACGTTTTCACGGAGCAGATGGTGCTGGTGACCTCCCGCGACGTCGCCTCGCCGGATGACCTCGCGCAGATTCCGGAACTGCGCACCATCGTCTTCCGGGCGGGCTGCTCCTATCGCCAGCGACTGGACGCGTACCTCGCTCGGCTCGGTATCGTGGTCGCCCGGCCACTCGAATTCGGATCCCTCGACGCCATCCTCAGCTGCGTCGCCGCGGGCGTCGGCGTGACCATGCTGCCCGCGGCCGTCGTCGCGGACGCGTCGGGACGGTGGGATGTACGGACGCACGCGCTGCCCGCGGATATCACACCGGTCGAGACCCTGATCGTCCATCGCGAAGACGCGTGGATGTCGAGTGCGCTGAAGGCATTCATCGATCTCAGCCGGCGCGCGGGAACCACCGCCGCGTGACCCACGCACGCCACCGTGTTTCGCAGGATGCACCAATACAGCCACGGTTCCGGCGTTAGCATCATGACACAGGCGAGACGGACGACATGAAGAACCTACTGCTTCAGACCACCATCGAACACGACGAAGACGACTGGCACATCGGTCGCTTCGGTCATCTCAAGGCGCTGCTGGAAGGCATCCGCGACGAGAACGGCGATCCCGCCTATCGCGTCACCGCGCGCAACCGCGGGGCGGTGACGGCGGACGACGAGATCCTGTCGCACCTGCACGAGACCGACTTCGACCAGCTGTGGTTATTCGCGGTGGATGTCGGCAACGGCCTGACGGCCGCCGACTGCGACGGCATCTCGCAGTTCCGCCGCAACGGCGGCGCGATGCTGGTGACGCGCGATCACATGGACCTCGGTTGCTCCATCTGCACGCTCGGCGGCGTCGGGGCGGCGCATCACTTCCACACGCACAACCTCGACCCCGATACGTCGCGTCACTGCATCGACGATCGCGAGACCTCGGCGATCTCGTGGCCGAATTACCATTCCGGCGCGAACGGCGACTACCAGGACGTCGAGGTGGTCGGTACGCCGCACCCCGTGCTGCACGACCCGGAATCGCCCACCGGCCATATCCGGTTCCTGCCGTCGCACCCTCACGAGGGCGCGATCAGCGCCCCGCCGGGCGACGCATCCAGCCGCGTGATCCTGCGTGGACGAAGCCTCACGACGGGTCGCGACTTCAACCTCGCGGTGGCGTTCGAACGCTCGCCGGACGGCGGCCGCGCGATCGCGCAGTCCACGTTCCACCATTTCGCCGACTACAACTGGGATATCGGCGCGGGTTGCCCGTCGTTCGTCTCGGAAGCGCCGGGCGATCGCATGGCGCGGCATCCGGATGCGCTGCGTGCCACGCATCGCTATGTCCGTAACGTCGCGTCGTGGCTCGGCGGGTCGTGAGGTAAGTCATGAATATCGTCGTGCTGGGTGGAAAGGGCGTCGTCGGACGCCACGTGGTGGACCGGTTGCGCAGCGAAGGTCACGAGGTGCTCGTGGCCTCGCGGTCGACGGGCGTGGATATCGTCACCGGCGAAGGCCTCGTCGACGTGATGGCCGGTGCGGACGTGGTCGTCGACGCGACGAACGCCACGTCGTTCACCACACAGGAAACCTACGATTTCTTCCGTCAGGGGACGGACAACCTGATCGAGGCCGAGCGCCTCGTGGGCGTCACGCACCACATCGCCATTTCGGTGGTGGGCACGGAGCGGATCGACGACAGCATCTATTTCCGCGGCAAGCGGTACCAGGACGCGCAGATCCGGAAATCCGGTATCCCATACAGCATCGTGCACGCGACGCAGTTCTACGAATTCCTCGTCGCCATCATCGTCTCGGCCGAGCGCGACCAGATCGTGCAGCTCGCGCCCGCGTACATCGAGCCGGTCGCGGCGGACGACGTCGCCGCCCTGATCGCGCAGCTGGCCGTCGAGGGTCCGCTGAACGGTACGGTGGAGATCTCCGGCCCCGAGCGCGAGCGCATGTCGGAGCTGATCCGCCGCTTCGTCACCAGCATGGAAGCGCCCTGCGAAGTGATCACCGATCCGCACGCCCCCTACTTCGGCGCGCGCGTGGACGACCGGACCCTGCTGCCGGGCGACGATGCGCGCCGCGCCCGGACAGGATTCGAGGCGTGGCTGGCGCAGTCGGAATACGCCAGAAGCAGCTGGTAGCGTTTCATCACAGCTTGCTGTGCTCGACGTGGCGCTCTCGCTGCATGAGCGTCCACTCCGCATGTTCCGTCAGCGCCGCTTCGCCCAGCGCGTGCAGGATCGCGCGCTGCCGGGCCGGATCGGTGGTGCGGTCCAGCGCCGCGCGCGCCGTGGCGAAGATACGCTGCATGAAGTGGTACTGGCGGATCAGCTCGCGATCCGCCTTGCGATACGCATAAGCCTCGCGCACGGCGGCGACGATCGACAGCACGGCCATCACGGTCACGAGCGTGACCTTGGCGCCTTCGTGCAACCGGGTGGCGAAAAGGGCGAGAAAGACGCTGATCGCGATGCCGCCCCAGAGGCTGACGCGGCCGACGGCGGTGGTGATGCGGTGCAGGCGCGTGCGCTCGACCGTTTTCTGCTCATAGTAATGCAACTGGCCCGATTTTCCCGATTCGCCGACCCATTCGGCGATGACTTCGCGCAGCGATGTCTCGTCGGGCTCGACCGGGTGCGTCGATGGGTACAGGCTCGCGGCCCGCATCACGTTACGGATCCATCCCAGCTCGAGATTCTGCTTCTGCAGGAAATTCTCGTGCGCGAATTCATGATCCGCCCCCGTCACGATGCCTGCGCGTCGCCAGTACGACTGGATGCGCAAACCTTCGGCGAGCGCGCGATAGTCCAGGTATTTGCGGTGCCAGCCACGGCGATGCGCGATCAGCGCCGTGGCGCCGCCCGTGGCGAAGAGCACGAGGAAAAGGTAGATCAGCGCGTTGTTCGACGGCAGGTGCGCGTAGAACGTGAATGCGATGCCCATGAGCGCGGCCACGGTGAACGTGAGCCGCAACGCCAGCAGCACACGCTGGCGGAAGTGCAGCGCGAGCCAGTCGGCCGCGTGGAAGACGTCCTCGATCCGCGCCGTGGCCTCGCAGGGCGAGCCGTGGCGTTCGCGCGGTGCCGCGCCGATGCGCGCCGCGTGGCTCGCGCATTCCGCGTTGAATTCGCCCATGCGCGCGAACATGTCGCGGAAGTCGTCGGGCATCCGGCCCTGCAGGGCCGGTACGTCGCCCGTGCGCCATCCGGTATCCAAAGGCCGGAGGCCGGGTGCGGTGCCGCCATCGGTACGCGAACAGACGACGTGGTACAGCAGGCTTTCGTTGCCTCCGCCCAGCACGTGCCGCGCATGCGCGTGACGCGCGATGAGACCCGGCGGCGTGCCGGTGAGGTGGTAATCCACGATCTGCGCCGTGCCGCCGAGGCCCGCTGCGTCGTTGCCGTCCCACAGCGCGAGCAGGATATGGCAGTGGCTTGCGATGTAGACGCCCGCGGTCGCGTACTGGCGGTCGCGCGCCTCGCCCGGCGCGTCGATCGCGTGCCGCGGCTTGTCCATCAGTCGCGGCAGCAGTACCACCTCGGCCTCGCCGCAGAGCGCGTGGAACGTTTCGCGCACCGCCGCGTCGTCGAAGTCGTCGAGGTAGAGATCGGGCGGCAGGGGCAGCGGCGCCATCAGGCGCGCGCCGCAGGCCAGCGCTTCGCGCGCGACGAGCTGATCGCCCCCTTCGGCGAGCGAGGACAGCAGGACGATGGGCAGCTGCGGGAACGCCGCCTGCAGGAGGGCGAAGAATTCGCGAACGCGGGTGCGGATGGCGTCGACCTCCCCCGCGGCGATATCGCGGTGGCTGGTGACGCCGACGACCAGTGGAATCATGGTTGCATCCGGGGAAGACGGGACATCGGTAGCGCTGGCGCGCGGGACCCGTGCGGCGACCGGATCCGGTCGCCGCAGGCGACACGGTCAGTTGTTCTTCACGCCGGTGTTCTTCGTCACGCCGGCCTGCAACGGATCGTCCGGGTCTTCCGGTGCGCGCTCGTGCGCGCCCTTCGGCTCGTCGTCGTCATCGGGCGCGGCGCGCCGGTCGTGCGGGTTGTCGCTGGGCAGTTTGGCCATGATGGTCTCCCGTATGCGTGGGCAGGTATCCGATACGTGGTGCGGCATGCATGCTCATGCCCCATCGGTCGCGCTCCCCGGGCCAGTACCTCGCGCTGCATGCGGCCCGTCATCGAAACATGTCAGCGCGCAAGTCCTCCGGCGTCCGCCGTGGCGAGCTGGCGTGGAAAGGCCTCGTTCGGCGGGTAGTCGACACCGTGCTCCCGAAGCAGGGCGACCAGTGCGACGTCGCGATAACCCCCGGCGCGCAGACGGTCGATCAGCGGCGCGGCATCCTGCTTGCGCTCCAGTCCGAGCAGCGCCTCGGCGCGCAGGGCGAGCAGGCGCGGATCGTCCTTCCCGCTTTTCGCCGCCGCCGTATCGCGGAACGCGTCCACCCGCAACGCGTGCGCGGCGCCAGCGTCGTTCGTCGCGGCCGCCTGCGCGAGGCGGGCGGTCGCCACCGCGAGCACCGTCGCACGATCGTCGGGCTGCTTCTCGCGTAATGGCATCAGCAGGCGGAGGGCCGACTGCGCCTGCTGACGCGCGATCGCCACGTCGCCCAGTGCGCGCGACTGCGCGGCGCGCTCGGTCAGGGTTTCGGCGTATTCCCGTTGCCACGCGGTATTCGTCGGGTCCTTTCGCGTGAGCTGCGTGAAGATCGCCTCGGACTTCGTCGACAGCCGCACCGCGGCGAGAAGGTCGCCGGAGAGACGACGCAGGCGCGCGAGCTGCGTGCCGTACAGCGCGATCTGTTCCTGCAGGTCGGTGTTGCTCGGGTCCAGTGCCGCCAGTTCCGTGGCTTCGTCGACCGAGCGCTGCAGGCGTTCCATGCCGGAGGCGACGTCGCCCGCCAGCGCCTGCGTGCGCCCGAGGATCGCCTGCACCGTGATGAGGTTGCCGCGGCGGTCGATGTTCCGCGGATCCGCCTTCGACAGCCGCGCCTGCAGGCGCTCGTCGAGCGAATACTTGGCGATGGCGTCGCCGAGGTCGCCGCGCATGAGCGCGAGCTTGCCGAGGTTGTTGTAGGCGGAGCCGAGCGATTCGGCCCATTCGCCATTGCCCGGCTGCGTGTCCACGAGACGTCGCATCAGCACCAGCATGCGACGGTATTGCACGTCGGCGTCGTCGAGCTGACCGCGCATCTCCATGACGTGCCCGATGTTGTTGTCCACCAGCGCCAGCTGGAACGTCAACGCCGGATCGTCGGCGGCATGCTCGAGTGCGCGCTGGAGCACCGCCTGCGATGCCGCGTAGCTTTGCTGCGCTTCGTCCAGCCGACCCTGCCGCCAGTACACGACGCCGATGAACGCATGCACCTCGGCGAACAGGCGCTGGCTCTCCGGGTCCGTCGGCTTGCCGCCGGCCAGTCGCGCCGCGAGCGGCAACGCCATCCGGTAAGACGCGAGCGCATCGCCGAGCTGGCCCTGGTCCAGGCGGACGCTGCCAATCTTCTCCAGTGCGGTGACGCGCTGCGCGAGCGCGCGCTCGCCGACCTCGTCGGGCGGCTGGGCCTGGAAGTAACGGATGGCGCGATCGTCGACCGCCGCCATCACGTCGAGGCGAGCGACCTGGGCGAGCTTGTCGTTGAGGTCGCCGAGCATGAACGCGACCAGATCCTCGGCCTCCTTCTGCCGTCGTTCCGCGGCGCTGCGCGCCACCCAGGCCTGTACCGCCAGCGCCGTGGTGATGGCCATGACCACCGCCGCCGCCGACGCCAGCACCACCGCGCGCCGGGCGCGGCGCTGGTAGTCGCGTCGTTTCAGCGCATCGAGTTCGATGCCGAGCATGCCCGCGACCAGGCGGTACTTCGCGTCGGCCCTGCTGTCCTTGCCAGGCCGCACGTCGGCGGCCATCGGCTCGACGCTATCCGGTGCGCCGTCGCCGTCCGCGTCCCAGCGCTCGCGCAGGGCCGGCGCGAAACATTCCTCACTCTCCCGCCCCGCGATCAGGCTGGCGTTCGGTTCGCCCGCGACGATCAGGCAAAAGACGCGGTCGCCGCGGCCCAGGCGGCGGAACGTGCGGACTTCCTCGTCCACCCAACGCGACGCCGCGGCGTCCGGCGAACAGATCACGATCAGGCTGGACGATTGCGTCAGCGCCTCGCTCACCGCCGCGCTGAGGTCGCTCGTGCTCGCCAGCTCGTCGCTGTCGCGGAAGATCGGCGCGAGGCGTCGCGGTATGGGGCCGAACCTCGTCGCGCGCCCGACCAGGCGGCGCGGTATCGCGTAGGTTTCCAGCGCCCGGTGCAGCCAGCGCGCCCAGGACTCGTCCCGGTGGCTGTAGCTGACGAAGGCGCGGTACCGGCATGCCGGAACCACGGAAGCCTGAGTCGTCACACGCGTCGTTCCCATGGGCCTGGCGCTCCTTCGCACGAGTGTCGGCCTCCACGCGGCGTGGAGGTCGGGCGTTGGCAGCCGGACCCTGACGGTTGCCCATTTACGCTAGCACCAATTTATGTGACGTGCGTCACGCTTTCACCCCTTCTGCACGTTTGCGGCCAGCGGGCGCGTGCACGACTTACCCTTGCCGAAAAAGCCGCGTATAAGCAGGTAATACCCCCGCCATGCGCAACGATGAACATCACGCTCGACGAGATCCAGAATTTCATCGCCGTCGTCGACACTGGCTCGATCACCAGCGCAGCGCAGCAGCTCGATCAGACGGTGTCCGCCGCGAGCCGCACACTGGGCCGTCTCGAACAGAAGCTGTCCACCACCTTGCTCCGCCGCACCACGCGCCGGCTCGAGCTGACCGACGAAGGCGAGGCGTTCCTCGAACGTGCACGAGAGATCGTCGCGGCGGTCGAAGGCGCGGAGGAACAGATGGCATCGCGAAGGAGCCGCCCCGCCGGGCGCCTCCGCATCGATGCCGCGTCACCCTTCATGCTTCACGTCGTGGCCCCATTGATCGCGGGATACCGGGAGCGGTACCCCGATGTCGAGCTGGAACTGCATTCGACCGAGGGCTACATCGATCTGCTGGAACGGCGCACGGACGTCGCGCTGCGCATCGGAAAGCTCAAGGACTCCACCCTGCATGCGCGACCGATCGGTACGAGCCGCGTGCGTTGCCTGGCCAGTCCCGGCTATCTCGCGAAGGCGGGCACGCCGCGCAAGGTCGCCGACCTCGCGAAGCACTCGCTCCTTGGCTTCACGGAACCGGATTCGCTGAATCACTGGCCCGTGCTCGACGACAAGGGGCAGAGCGTCCACATCAAGCCGACCATCGGCTCGTCCAGCGGCGAGACGCTGCGCCGGCTCGCCCTCGCGGGCAACGGCATCGTCTGCCTGTCCGATTTCATGACGCGCACCGATCGCGAAAGTGGCGCACTCGTGCCCGTGCTGGAGAAGCACTGGGCGAACCAGCTTCAGCCGATCAACGCCGTGTACTACCGCAACACGGCGATTTCCGCGCGCATTTCCTCGTTCGTTTCGTATCTCGCCGAAGCCGTCGGGGACAGCGGCTTCTGATCGCGTCGCTCAGACCCCCGGCGGGTTCGAATCGATCACCTGCACCTTCGGGCCGGTCGTTCCCGAATCCACGCTTTCGTCGGTGGCGAGGAGCACGGAGCCGGGCCGGAGCAGCGGAACGACCTTTTCCATGAACTCGCGCGGCACGGCGACGCGGTCGACCAGCGCCTGCGTCACGACCTTGCCGGCCTCGTCGCCGTGGCCCGGGATGCCGATCGTGATCCAGTTGGGCATCGCCAGCCCATCGTGCTCGGGCATGTAACCCGCCGCGACGATGAAGGCATGCGTGCCGACGAGCGGGTCGGTGACCTGCACCCTGCTGCGGCCGATCTCGATGCCGTTGCGCATCACGATCACGCGACCGTCGGCCACGCTGAGCACCATCGAGATCGGTCCGACCGGCGACGCGTCGGGCGTCCAGCGATAGGGCTGACCGTCGGCGAGCGGTTCGAGCGCGAGATCGGCGCCATTGCGCGGATCGATGGGGATCACGGCGCTGGGGTGCACGACAGATACCGGGGCCGTGCCCTCCTCCGCGACGACGACGGTCATGCCCATGTTCGTGGCGTCGAACAGCACGCGCGCGAACTCCGTGGGCATGTGCACGCAGCCGTGCGATTCGGGGTAGCCGGGCAGGCCGCCCGCGTGCAGCGCCACGCCGTCCCACGTCAGGCGCTCCTGATACGGCATGGGCGCGTTGTCGTACTTCTTCGAGTGGTGGTCCTTGTCCTTCTGCAGGATCGTGAACACGCCCGTCGGCGTTTCATGGCCTTTCTTGCCGGTGCTGACCGTGGTGACACCGATCAGGATGCCGTTGCGATACACGTACGCGCGCTGCTCGGTGAGGCTGACGATGACGGCCATCGGACCCGGCGACTTGTCGCGAGCGCCCCAGATCCACTGACCCGGCTTCAGCGCCGAGGGCGGCGTATCGGCCGGGCTCGACTGCAGCGAGCCCCAGATGGGCACGGCGGCCTGCGCGGTCGACGCCAGCGCGACGGACAGCGCGATGCTTATGAGCAGACGTTTCATGGCGACTCCTTATCCCCGATGGGCCGGAGGGTAACGGCAGCGGGTCCGCACGCGCGAGTATGGATCGGCCGCGATTTGGATCGCAGCGCGTCCCGCACCCAGGCGTGTGATCATCGCCCTGTCGAAACCGGCACCCCCCGTTCGACGTGTCAGGAAGCCCAGAAGGAATTCCGATGACCCTGAAACTCTACGCCCATCCGTTTTCGTCGTATTGCCAGAAGGCGCTGATCGCGCTCTACGAGAACGCCACGCCGTTCGAGTGGAAGATGCTCTCGCCGGAACACCCCGACGTCTATGCCGAATTCGCGGACCTCTGGCCGCTGAAGCGGTTTCCCGTGCTGGTCGACGGGAAGCGCACCGTGCCGGAAGCGAGCTGCATCATCGAGTACCTCGACCTGTTCCACCCGGGCCCGGTGCGCATGGTGCCCGAGGACCCGAAGACGGCGCTCGAGGTGCGCGCGATGGATCGCTTCTTCGACAACTACATCTCGACGCCGCAGCAGCGCATCGTGTTCGACGCGATACGGCCCGAAGGCCAGCGCGACGCGCGAGGCACCGCCGAAGCCCGCGAGATGCTCGACGCGGCCTACGCCTGGCTCGACCGGCACATGGAAGGGCGCGAATGGGCCGCGCTGGACCGGTTCACGCTCGCGGACTGCGGTGCCGCGCCGTTCCTGTTCTACGCCGATTGGACGCACCGCATCGATGCGGGTTTCGCCAACGTCCACGCGTATCGGCGGCGCCTGCTCGCGCGCCCTTCGTTCGCACGAGCCGTGGACGAAGCCAGGCCCTACCGCTCGTTCTTTCCGCTGGGCGCGCCCGATCGCGACTGATCAGGCGGCGTCGCCCGCCATCGAGAAGTACGCCATCTCCGAGCGCAGGGTCTCGGCGCTCTCGCGCATCGCGCGGCTGGCACCCGCCGCCTGGTCGACGAGCCCGGCGTTCTCGCGCGCCGCGGCGTCGATGCCGGCGATGGCTTCACCGACGCGGGCGATGCCGTCACGCTGACCGCGCGTGGCGTCCATCACCGAAGCCACCATGGTCTCGAGGCCCGCCACCCGCTGACCGATCTGCGAAAGGACGTCCGCCGCGCGGTCCACCGAGGCCGCGCCCGCCTGCACGGCGTCGTCGCTTTCCGAAATCAGACCACGGATGTCGCGCGCGGCGGCGGCGCAGCGCTGGGCCAGCTCGCGGACCTCGTAAGCCACCACCGCGAATCCGCGGCCGTGTTCGCCGGCCCGGGCCGCTTCCACGGCCGCGTTCAGCGCGAGCAGGTTCGTCTGGAAGGCCACCTGGTCCACGAGGTCGAGCACGTCGGTCATGCGCTGGCTCGTGCGCCGGATGGCGTGCATGTTGTCGATGGCGGCGGTGGCGATGTCCCGCCCTTCTTCCGTCAGCGCGCGGGTCTCGCCGACGGCGCCATTCGCCTGTGCCGCCTGCCCCAGCCCCGAGGCGACCGCGCTCGCCATGTCCCGCATCGACCGGGTCGTGCGATCCACGTGCGTCGCCTGCTGACGGGTGCGCTCGTGCAGCGCGTCGTTGCCACGCTCGATGCCGGAGGCGGCGGTCGCGACGAGCACGGCGCGGTGGCGCACGTGCGAGACCACGCGCACCAGTTGCGAATCCATGTGCGCGAGCGAGGCGAGCAGGCGGCCCACCTCGTCGTCGCGGCCCGCATCGATGCGCTCGCCGAGCCGGCCATCCGCGATCGACGCGGCGACGTTGGCGGCCTGCCGCAAGCGCCTGCCGAGCGACAGGATGATGGCGATATCGACGACGCTCGCCAGCAACAGCGCGACACCGAGCAACACCGACGACCAGACCGCGCCGCGCTGGATGTCGCGATGCTGCGCTTCGACGGCGGCCTTGCCGCCATCCAGCGCCAGCGCGAAGAGGTTGGAGAAATCGCTCTTCAGCGGCACCACGGCCGATTGCACGTCGTTGGACAGCTGGAGCTGCGCGAGGTCGTACTGTTCGGCCTTGAGCAATGCGAGCACGGCATCCACCGCCTCGTCGGCGGCCTTGCGATGCGCCGCGGCAAGCGCCACGAGCTTCGCCTGCTCCTTCCCGAGGCCGCTCGCCTCCAGCGCTCGCCACTGCTTGCCGATGTCCTTGCGGTCGCTGCCGATGGCGGTGACCGCGTCGTCGAGCGAGGACGGCAACCGTGTCAGCGTGGCATGGACGAGCGCGTCGAGCAGGTCGTTGTAATCGTTCTGGATACGCCCGACGTCCGCCACGGGCGCCAGCGTGCCGGCGACGACGGAGCGCAGCCGCTCGTCGGCGGCACGGAGCTGAAGGCCTCCGACGATCCACAGGGCGAGCAGCAGCAGGATCGTGCCGGCCATCCGGAGGACGAGGCGGGCGCGCAGGGTCAGCGTAGGGAGGGAGGCACGGGGAAAACGCATGGGGAACTCGGGCGAGCGGGGATGCCCCGATGTCGGCCGCCCCGCCCCGAACCTTTAGCGTTTTTCGGCATATTTCTGTTTTATGTCAATCACTTGCAAAACGCGTGACACGCGTCAGCGTAGCTGGCTGTCCTTGCTGCCCCGGCGGTTGTAGCCCGCGAACGCGGCTTCGTCGTGATCGGCGGCCTCCTGGCAGGCGACGCACAGACGCGCGCCCGGCACGGCCTGCCGCCGCGCTTCCGGGATCGGGTTGTCGCATGCCTCGCAGCGCTCGAGGCTCGGCCCTTTCGAGAGACGACTACGGGCGCGCTCGACCGCGTCGTTCACGGTCGCGTCGATCTGGTCCTGCACGGCGGTGTCGCCCGCCCAACCGGTTGCCATGACACACCTCCAGGGACTCGCCCCATCGTCTGAAGATGGTGGCAAGCCATTGGTTTTAAAGGCGTGACGGTATCGTCGCGGGGAATTATCCGCGCGGTTCGTCGTAGAGACCGAACTCGACGATCCCGGGCTGTCTGCCCGTGACGGACAGGCGCACGCGCTTTGCCGTGGCCGGAGCGATCTCGTGGAACTGGTAGGGCTCGGGCGTCGCGCCCGCGGCGATGCCGATCCACTTACCGTCGCGCTCGATCTCGACCTTGTACGACACGATGCGGCTCGCGTCGCCGTAACCCTCACGCCCCCGCGCTTCCACGATCGACAGCGTGTTGAACGTCGTGGGGGCATCGAAGCGCACCTCGATCCACGCCTCCGTCGTGCCGCGATCGGCAAGCCAGTACGTGCGGAAGTCGTCGTCGAAGGCCTGGTCCGGGCCGACGGCCTCGTCGCTCGCGCTGGCCCACGCGGGGCGCCCCGCCGCGAGATCCGGCGTGGTGATGGTGACCGGGCGCGCGATCTTCGCCGCGGGGCCGGGGTTCTTCCACAGCGCACCGATCTCCGCGAGGCGCGCCACGGCGTTGTCGTCGAAGCGTCCGTCGCGGTTGGGCGCCACGTTGAGGATGAGGTTGCAATGGTTGTCGTTGAAGGGCTTCAGCCAGTCGTCGACGATGGTGCGCGCGGCAGCGAGTTCCGACGTGGGGTACGTGGTTTTCCAGAACCAGTCGCTCTGCAGCGTGGTACCCGACTGCGACGGCACGGGGCTGTTCGCGGGAATCTTCTGCCCGGCGTGCTGCTCGTATTGCTTGATGTCCGTGTAATAGAGCGCGGTGCCGGGGTAGCTTCCCGCGTTGTGGTCGGTGAGCAGGCAATCCGGCTGCAGCGACTTCACGAGATCGTAGATCTCGCGATAGGCGAGCTCCGCGTACGAGATGCGCGACCACGAAGCGTTCCATCCGTCGAGGATCAACGCCGTCAGCGGCCCGTAGTTCGTCAGCAACTCGGTGATCTGCGCCTTGATGAGCGCGATCTTCTCCGGCGTGACGGTGCGCGCGCGGATGTCCTGGCGCAGGTCGAGGATCGAGAAATACAGGCAGACCTTGAGTCCGGCCTTGCGGAACGAATCCACGTAGCGCCGCACCACGTCGTGCGGGTAGGACGACTGCATGACGTTGGCGCTGGACGTCTTCGTCGGCCAGAGGCAGAAGCCGTCGTGATGCTTGGTCGTCAGGCACGCGTAACCCATGTTGGCGCTCTTCGCCGCGCGCGCCCACTGGTCGGTGTCCAGATGCTTCGGGTTGAAGAGCGTCGGCGAACGCGTCGGGTCGCCCCACTCGCGATCCTGGAACGTCGCCATGTTGAGATGGATGAACATGCCGAACCGCAGGTCGAGAAACGCCTGCTGCAGGGTGAGAAGGCGATCCGGATCGACCGCCACGTGACGCATCGCCGGAGGTGTCGTACCCGCCACGGCCTGCCACGCCGTTCCCATGCCACTGCCGAAGGCGCCGACGACGGCCAGCGCCTTCGCGAACTCACGTCGATTCAATGCTCCGCTCCCACCATTGCGCGACCTTCGACTTTCGACGCAAGGGAGCGGACTGTCAACGCACCGGCGTCACACTCCGGCGCGGCGGGCGGCCTCGATGGTGGCGATGTCGATCTTCGTCATCTGCAGCAGCGCGTTCATCGCGGCCTTGTCCGTGACGAGTTCATCGACGCTCGCGGGCACGATCTGCCAGGAGAGAGAGAGAAGGGCGTGATGCGCTGGAACGGGAGCGACATGGGTGGTCTCCATGGGGGGTCTCGTCATTCACGACGAGTGGCCCGCCGCGATTTCGACACGACGGCACGAGCACCGATCCGGCCCGCCGGCCGCTATTCCTCTTCGTCCGGCATCCGGTGCTGGGGGTCGCCCGAGCCGGTCGTGACCGGTTCGTCGGGCTGGGGGCGGTCCCCGTGCGTGGGGTCGCCCGAGTTCGTCGTGGGATCGTCGTAGGCATCGCGTGGCTTCATCGGTCGTCTCCGGTCATGTCCCCGATGTATACCCCGACGCGTTCAGGCAACGTCATGTTGCGCGAATCGCCCAGACGACGGTGCCATGGAGGGCGTAGGCTCTCCATCCATGCGCCTTACCGATCCCGATCCCATGCCGACCGACGACGCGACCGGCGCCGTGCCCTGCTCGCCATCGGCGCAGCGCTGGACGCTGATCGCCGCGATCGTGGGATCCGGCATGGCCTTCGTGGACGGCACCATCGTGAACGTCGCGCTGCCGGCCATCCAGCAAGCCCTCGATGCGACGACGGCCGACGCACAGTGGGTGATGGAGGCCTATGCGCTTCTGCTGTCCGCCTTGCTGCTGGTCGGCGGCGTCCTCGGCGATCGTTTCGGGCGGCGCCGCGTCTTCGCCATCGGCACGGCGATCTTCACGTTCGCGTCGCTGTGTTGCGCCGTCGCACCGGACATTCACACGCTCATCGGCGCGCGCGCCTTGCAGGGCCTGGGCGCCGCGCTGCTCGTGCCGGGTAGCCTCGCCCTCATCAGCAGTGCCTTCCCCAAGGAAAAGCGCGGCGCGGCGATCGGCACGTGGTCCGCGTTCAGTGGCATCACGGCGGCGGCGGGCCCCGTGATCGGCGGGTACCTCGTCGAGTACGTGTCGTGGCACTGGGCCTTCCTGCTCAACCTGCCGCTCGGCATCGCGCTGCTGGTCATCTGCTACTGGCGCGTGCCGGAAAGCCGCGGCGATGCCGGCACGGGCCATCTCGACGTCGCGGGCGCGGCGCTCGCTACCGCGGGCCTCACGGGCATCGTGTATGCGCTGATCGAAGCGCCGCTGCTCGGCTGGGCCGCCACGAGCGTCGTGGTGGCCACCATCGTCGGCGTGGGGTCGCTGGTGGCGTTCGTCGTCGTCGAGGCGCGTGTTTCGGCGCCGATGCTGCCTCTCTCCCTGTTCCGTCACCGCGACTTCGCCGCGGCCAACGCGTTGACGCTGCTGCTCTACGCCGCGCTCGGCGGCAGCCTGTTCTTCGTGCCGCTGAATCTCATTCAGGTGCAGGGTTACGGCGCCACGGGCGCCGGCGCCTCGTTGCTGCCGTTCATCGCCATCATGTTCGCACTGTCGCGGCTGACCGGACAGCTCGTCGACCGGGTCGGGGCACGCCTGCCGCTGGTCGTCGGACCGCTGATCGCCGCCGCGGGTTTCGCGCTGTACGCGCTGCCGGGCGTCGGCGGGAGTTACTGGACGACCTTCTTCCCGGCGAGCTGCGTGCTCGGTCTCGGCATGAGCATCGTCGTCGCGCCCCTGACGACCACGGTGATGAACGCGTTGCCGCCCTCGCTGGCCGGCACCGCGTCGGGCGTGAACAACGCGGTGTCCCGTACGGCCGGACTGCTGGCGATCGCGGTGTTCGGCGTGGTGATGACGCACGTGTTCGACGGCGCACTCGACGCCCGGCTCGCGCCGCTTCGCCTGTCTCCCGACGACATGCGGACCATCGCCATGCAGAAAGCGAAGCTTGCAGGCATCGTCATCGCGGATCCCGCCGCCCGGCACGCCGTGAAAGAAGCGTTCGTCACGGGATTCCGGGCCGTGATGCTCTGCTCCGCCGGACTGGCCGTGCTGTCCGCGCTGGTCACGGCCGTGACGCTCGGCGATGTCAGAACCAGAGACGCACACCGGCCACCCAGCGACGATCGGTGATGCGCCGTCCGGCGTCGCGTGCCTGATCGGCCGTGTTGCCCGTGACGTGCTCCCACGCGATGCCGACGTAGGGCGCGATGCTGCGCCGGATCTCGTAGCGCAGCCGCAGGCCGCCTTCGACGCTGGAAAGGCCCGAGCCGATTCCGCGGCGTGCGTCGTCCCTCCCGTAGGCGTTGAGTTCGAGCTCGGGCTGCAGGATCAGGCGCTGCGTGATCCTCAGTTCGTACTCGGCGCGGACGCGTGCCGCCGTTCGGCCGCCGGTACCGACATAAGCGGTGGCTTCCAGTTCGAACCAGTACGGCGCGAGGCCTTGCAGCCCGAAGGCGGCCCATCGTCGTGCCGGTGCGCGCCCGCCGGCGTCCGCGCCCTCGCCCGGATCGACACGCACGCCGAGCTGCGTGTCCCAGAACGTCGCCACCGCGTGACTCCAGAACAACTCCACGTCGGCGTCGTGCGCACGACGGGCCACGCGCTCGCCTTCGCTGCGCAACCAGGCCTTGTCCGTATCGTTGCCATACCAGCCGTCGATTTCCCACGACTGGCCGTGACCTCCCTGCCCCGCGAACGATTCCAGGCGATCGACCAGCAAGGTGCCGGCGCCCGCCGTGTCGTCCATGTCGTGCATCGCCATGCCGGGCATCGACGAGCCTTCGACACCCTCGGACCAGTCGCCGCTTCGCGCATTCGCCGGCGCGCGCCCGCCCTGCATCGGGCCCATGGTCATGTCGGGTATGTCGTGGTGACCCATCGCCGCATGATCCATGTCCGGCATCGCCTGCGCGAAGGCGGCGGCGGGAAGGGAAAGCAGCACGCCGACCAGCAAACGCCTCACGACACCACCACTTCGCGGAACATGCCCGCTTCCATGTGGAAGAGCATGTGGCAATGGAATGCCCAGCGGCCCGGATTGTCGGCCGTGACGGCGTAGGTCACCTGTTGGGCGGGCTGCACGTTGACCGTGTGCTTGCGCACCTGGAAAGCACCGTCGGGCGATTCCAGCTCGCTCCACATGCCATGCAGGTGGATGGGGTGGTTCATCATCGTGTCGTTGACGAGACGAATGCGCAGGCGCTCGCCCTCGCGGAAGTGCACCGGTT
Organism: Luteibacter sp. UNCMF331Sha3.1; assembly: GCF_900109915.1. Lineage (GTDB taxonomy): Bacteria > Pseudomonadota > Gammaproteobacteria > Xanthomonadales > Rhodanobacteraceae > Luteibacter. The sequence goes on along the minus strand of NZ_FOBU01000001.1, from coordinate 1,827,988 downwards.
TGGCCGCGGAGTACTTCACGCCGTCGAACGACCAGGCGAAGCGCTCCATGTTGCCCGTGAGATGCAGCTCGATCGTGCGGCCCGGCGTACGCCGGTCCCGGGGACCATCGATGCTGCGAAGGTCCGCGTACGTCAGAACGCGATGATCGCGCTCGCGCAGGCCGACCCCCGGATCGTCGAGGTTGGTTCGCGGCATGTCCACGCGCATGTCGGTGCCGGGTCCGTATTCGGTGCGTGCGTGGTTCGCCATCGCCATGGCGCCGTGCTCGCCGCCGTCGCCTCCCATCGCACCCATCATGTCGCGCATGGCGAGCCGCGGACGGGGATCTAGTGGGGGCACCGCCGCGACCATGCCGGCACGCGGCGCGAGCGTCGCGCGGGCGTAACCCGAGCGATCGATGGATTGCGCGAAGATCGTGTACGCACGGTCTTCGCCGGGCTCGACGATGACATCGTATGTTTCGCCGGCCGACAGACGGATCTCGTCGACGACCACCGGTTCGACGTCCTGCCCGTCCGCGGCGATCACACGAAGCCCGAGGCCGGGGATGCGCAGGTCGAAGATCGAGTTCGACGACCCATTGATCACCCTCAGGCGCACGCGCTCGCCGGGACGGAAGTCACCCGTCCAGTTGGCGGCGGGCGTCGCGCCGTTGACGAGATACGTATACGTCGCGGCCGAGACGTCGGCGAGATCGGTCGGGTTCATGCGCATGCGGTTCCACATGCGTCGCATCGCGACCGCGTCGCCGAAGCCTTTCGCGCGGGCGTCGCGCATGAAGTCCACGAGCGTCGGCTGCCCGTAGTTGTAGATGTCGCTGCGCGTCCGGAGCCGGGCGTAGATGCTCTCCGGATCTTCGTCGCTCCAGTCGCTGATGAGCAGCACGTGCTCGCGATCGCAGGCGTGGCGCTCGCCGTCGCGGGGCTCGACCACGATCGCACCGTAAAGACCGCTCTGTTCCTGAAAACGGCTGTGCGCGTGGTACCAGTACGTGCCGGACTGTCGCAACGGGAACCGATAGCGGTACGTGCTGCCGGGTGCGATGCCGTCGAAGCTCAGGCCTGGCACGCCATCCTGATTCGCGGGCACGATCAGTCCGTGCCAGTGAATCGATGACGTCGTGTCGAGGGTGTTGCGCACCTGGATGGACGCGACATCGCCTTCCCGGAACCGCAACACCGGCCCCGGCACGCTTCCATCGACCGTGACGGCGCGCCGGGCACGTCCGGTGAAATCCACCGTGGCGGCGACGAGGTCGAGCTGAACCTCCGGCCCGACGCGTTGCGCCGGCACCTTCATCGCCGCCGTCGCATAGCCCGGGCGCAGCACGCCGACACCCGCCGCGATGCCGGCGATGACGAGCCCCTGGACGAAACGGCGCCGGGGAGCATGGGTAGCGCTGTTGTCGATATCGGTCACGGAGCGTCGCGCCATCTGCACGGGAAGAAGCCCGAGCGTAGCCAGCGCATCGCGTGGCCGGCAACTCTGGACCAGCCTCCACGCGGGCCCGACCGTGATTCCGGCGTCACCGATAGGCGACGCGCACCGTGATGCTCGCGTTCGCCGTTCCGGGAGACACCGCCTCGCCGGTGGCACGGTAACGCGCGCGAAACGCATAGGTGTCGTCGCCGGTGATGACGTCGAACACCAGGGGCACCGACGCGTTCGGCATGGCCTGCGCGTCCGGGTAGACGGATCGCAGCTCCACGCCGATGCCGCGAGCGGTGCCGGGCGTGGCGTCGAGACGGAAGAGCGACGCGTCGGTGTCGTGCGCGGCGCCCTCGAATGTCATGTCGATCTGCGTCACGTTGGTGCATTGCGTAACGGCGAGCGACTGGTTCGCCCATCGGCTGTGTCCCTGCGCGACGAGCGTGCCCCCATCGACGTCGCCGAGGTCGAACACGAGGTGCCGCGCATGGAACGCGCAGGTGCCGTGCTCGGGCTCGATGCGGGTGGCCCCGAGGTCGGCCCACCACTGCCGGTGGCCATCGTATCCGGCTTCCGCGATGGTACCGGCGCTCAGGTCGCCGGCCTTCGTCACGGGGCCGGTCTTCACGAGCTCCACGCGGAAATGCGCGCCGACGATCGGGTAGAAGGCCCACGACGGCAAGGGACTTTCGGAGGGTACGAGCGCGTTGTCGAAGCCCAGCTGGAATCCGAAGTGACGGATGCGTATGCCGATCCCAGGGATGTTCGTGTCGTACATCCCGCCGCCGAGCGTGCTCGGCGTCCTGAACACCCCGAGCCGCGCGGCGCGGGACGCCTTGTCGCACTTATGCTTGGCGGGGCTGAAGTTTGGCTGCGAATCGCGCACCGCGAGCACGGTGCCGGGCGCGGCATCCGCCGGAACCCGGACGGTACCGAAGGTGACCGCCTGCGGCGCGGCCTGCGACGGGTAGGACAGGCAGCCGGCGTGCGCGGAGAGCGAGGGGCCTAGCAGGCCCAAAACGAAAAGAAGCGAAGCGATGCCTCGGAATGGGCGATTCATGGGGCGTTCCTTGCGAGGGGTTCGGTTCCGCGACGGCGGTGGCCCTCGATTCTGTTCCTCCTGGCCAGCACATCCCACACGACAATTCTGAAAGCGGGACGACATCGGCCATCTTCGACGGGACGTTCACGCCCCCCGGCCAACGATCAGGCATGACCCTGCAGGATTACCGTCGCAAGCGCGACTTCGCGAAGACGCGCGAGCCCACGCCCGACGCGTCGGCCGGCAAGGGCGGACGCGCCCTTTTCGTCGTGCAGCTGCACCACGCGTCGCGGCGGCATTTCGACTTCCGCCTGCAGGTCGGCGACGTGCTGCGCAGCTGGGCCGTGCCGAAGGGGCCGAGCTACGACCCGAAGGTCAAGCGACTGGCCGTGGAGGTCGAGGACCACCCGGTGTCGTACGCCGATTTCGAAGGCGACATCGACGAGGGCTACGGCAAGGGCCACGTGGATCTCTTCGACAAGGGCGTGTGGTCCACGCGCGGCGACGTGGAGGCGCAGCTACGCAAGGGCCACCTCGCCTTCGAATTGTTCGGCAAGCGCCTGAAGGGAAGCTGGCACCTCGTGCGCAGCGGTCGCAAGGAGCGTCAGCCGGCGTGGTTCCTCATCAAGGTCGACGACGCCTATGCCGGCGATGTCGAGGCCGACGATCTCCTGGATGCGACCATGCGAAAGAGCACACGCCAGGCGGCGAAGACCCCCGCCCTTCGCGACGCCGCGAAGAAATCGACATCGCGCCGGAAAGCGGCGCCGAAGACGCGCAAGGTCGCCGCCGCCGCGCTGACGAAGCAGGCGGCGACACTCGACGGTGCGCGCAAGGGTAAGGCCAGCACCGACTTCTTTGCGCCGCAGCTGGCGAAGCTCCGCGAGACGCCGCCGCAGGGCGACGACTGGCTGCACGAGGTGAAGTGGGATGGCTACCGCATCCTCGCGGGCATGGCGAAGGGCAAGGTGTCGCTGTGGTCGCGCAATGCCCTGCCCTGGAACGATCGCCTCCCCGAAATCGCGGAGGCGATCGAGGCGCTTGGACTGGAGGGCTTGCGGCTGGACGGCGAGCTGATCGCGCTGGACGCGCAGGGGCGCAGCGACTTCAACGCGCTGCAGAAGACGCTGTCCGGCGAGGCCAGCGCCCCGCTGGTGTACATGCTCTTCGACATCCCGTTCTGCGAAGGCTACGACCTCACGCGCGTGCCGCTGGTGCAGCGTAAGGCCCTGCTCGAACGCCTGCTCGCGCACGCGCCGGCCCATCTGTCCTTCAGCGGGCACAACGTCGGCCATGGCGACGAGGTGTTCGCGATGGCGATGGAGCAGAAGCTCGAAGGCATCGTTTCGAAGCGGGCGAAAGGCCCTTACCACGGCGGACGCGGCGACGACTGGCTGAAGATCAAGCGCCTCGAGAGCGATGAGTTCGCGATCGTCGGCTACACGCCGGCGAAGGGGTCGCGACTGGTCTTCGGGTCGTTGCTGCTCGCGAAGCCCGATGCGGATGGCGGATGGACGTACGTGGGACGCGTCGGCACCGGATTCACCGACGACATGCTTCGCCAGCTCGGCAAGACGCTGGCGAAAGGGGGCGCGACGAAGCCATCCGTGCGCATCGACGCCGTGGATCCGACCCTGCGCGGTGCCCTCTGGGTGGCGCCCACCGCGGTCGCCGAGGTGTATTACCGCGGCATCGGCAACAAGAACCTGCTGCGCCAGCCGAGCCTCAAGACGTTGCGCGTCGACAAGGCACCTGCCGACCTGCGCGACGCCGATCGCGCACCGGCCGCGCCGAAGAAGACCTCGCGCGCCGCGAAGCCTGCGATCAGCGCACCGGCCGGCAACCCCCGCGATGTCGTGATCACCCATCCCGACCGTGTCGTGTTTCCCGACGATGGCATCACCAAGCAACAGGTGGTGGACTACTACCGCGCGGTGATGCCGTGGATGCTGCCCGGTATCGCGGACCGCCCCACGTCGACGATCCGTTGTCCCGGCGGCATCGGCAAGCCGTGCTTTTTCCAGAAACACGTGATGGCCGGGCTCGATCACGTCGGCACCGCGAAGCTGAAGGAGGAAACGGGTGCACAGGGCGTGTATCTCTATCCACGCGACGAAGCCGGCCTGATCGAGCTGGTGCAGTTCGGCGCCGTGGAATTCCATCCCTGGGGGTCGCACGTCGGCTCGCCCGACATCGCGGATCGCGTGGTGTTCGATCTCGACCCGGGCGACGACGTCGCCTGGAGCCGCGTCGTCGCCGCGGCGCGGCAGGTGCGCGAGCTGCTCGAACAGCTCGGCCTCGTGTCGTTCGTGCGCACCACGGGTGGGAAGGGGCTGCACGTGGTGGTGCCGCTGAACCCCGGCGCGGACTGGGACACCGTGAAGACGTTCGCGCGCGGCTTCGCCGAAGCGCTCGCCGCCCTGCACCCCCTGGAATTCGTCGCCACCGCGACCAAGCGTTTCCGGCATGGAAAGATCTACGTCGACTATCTGCGGAACGGTCGCGGCGCCACCGCCGTGGCGTCGTATTCGCTGCGTGGCCGGCCCGGCGCACCGGTGGCGGTGCCCCTCCGCTGGGAGGAACTGGGCAAGGTGAAGTCCGGAAACGCCTTCGACATCCACAGCGTGCCGAAGCGTCTCGCGCGACTGAAAAAGGATCCGTGGGAGGGCATCGACGTGGTGAAACAGGATCTGGAGACGGTCGGAGCATCCCTGGGCGCCTAGGGCCAACGCCCGGGGCGTGCCTGTAGACTCTGGGTTCCTTCGGTCAGTCCTTACCGCATGTTCGCTTCGCTCCCCACTTTCCTGCGCGTTCCCATCGCCTGCCTCCTGTTGCTGGCGAGCACCCTCCTCCACGTCATTCCGCTGCTCACCCTCTCGCTGGTGCGCGTGATCGCGCCCGCCGCGGGCATGCGGCGATCGATCGGCGCGGTGCTGGTGTGGATCGCGGAAAGCTGGCTCGGCTTCAATGGCTGGCTGTTCGGCGCATTCACACGGACGCGCTGGGTGGTGGAAGGCGACGGCGGACTGGCGCCGCGTGAGAATTATCTGATGGTGTGCAACCACCAGAGCTGGGTCGACATCCCTGCCCTGCAGAAGGTGTTCAACCGGCGCGTTCCGTTCATGCGTTTCTTCCTCAAGAGCCAGCTGATCTGGGTCCCGCTCCTCGGCCCCGCGTGGTGGGCACTCGATTTTCCGTTCATGAAGCGGCATTCGCGGCAGCAGCTCGAGGCGCGCCCCGAATTGCGAGGCAAGGATCGCGAAGCCACGCGCCGCGCCTGCGAGAAGTTCCGCCACCTGCCCGTGTCGGTGATGAACTTCACCGAGGGCACGCGGTTCACGCCTGCGAAGCACGACGCGCAGAAATCGCCCTACGTGCACCTGCTGAAGCCGAAGGCCGGCGGTGTCGCGTTCGTCATCGACGCGATGGGCGATGCGATCCGGCAGATACTCGACATCACCATCGTGTATCCCGATGGGCCCGCGACCATGATGGACATGCTGGCGGGTCGCATCCGCGAGATCCGCATCCACATGCGGCAGCTGCCCATCCTGCCGTCGATGCGAGGCGACTACGAGAACGATGCCACCTTCCGCGAAGGCTTCCAGCAGTGGGTGAACGAGCTGTGGGCGGAGAAGGACGCGCGGATCGCGGCGATGCTGGCATCGCCGCGCTGACGCTTTTCTCTATTTCCCCGCTTCCTGCTTCAGTTTTTCTTCCAGGCGCTCGCGGCCGGCGGCGGCGTATTCCTTGCACGTCTTTCCGTCGCCCTGCTCCGGGTGCGGCGTGACCAGGATGTCGCAAGGTAACGCCGCCACCCGGTCGAACGTCTTGCGGTAATCGGCGACGAACGCGGGATGGTCGCTGTAGCGATAGCCATCCGCGGAGAACGCGAAGAGGCTGTCGACGTAGGCGATCTGTCTGCAGTTGTTGGCGTCGCACGATTGCCACGTCCACGCCGTGCCGCCAACGGTGTGCCCGGGCGTGACGTGCGCGGTGAGCGCCAGCGCTCCCACGCGCACGACGGTCCCGTCCGCGATATCGCCTTTCGCGTCCACCGTCGCGTAGAGTGGCGCCTCACCGTGCTGCGGGTCGTCGGGATCGTCGCCGCCGAGCCGGAGTTCCTTCGCGCCCGCGGCGGTGGCGCGCACCGTCGCGCCGCTGTCCTTCGCCAGTGCCGCCATGCCGCCTGCGTGATCGAAGTGCGCGTGCGAATTGAGGATCACCTTGATGTCCTCAACGCGAAAGCCGAGCTTGCGGATGTTGGCCTCGACGATCGCCACGTTCTGCGCCATCGGCGCGTCGATCAGCACGTGGCCCTGCGGCGACGTGACGAGGATCGCCGAGAGCCCCTTCGTGCCGACGAAGTACGTGTTGCCGTAGATCGCGTGCGGCTCGACGGGTTGCGTCCAGAGCGGATTCATCGCCGCGATGGCAGGCATGGCGGTGCAGGCGGCGAGAGCGAGAAGGGTTCGGCGCATAACGGTCCCCGTGGAAAAAGATGTCCGCGGAGGATAGTTCGTCGAACGGGGCGCCGTTCGGTCGGCGATGTGGCGGGAAGCGGGCTCGAACGGCCTCGCGTTAGCACTCCGTCGCGGCCGCGACGGGAGCATCACGCGGCGATCGGAGTGTGCCTGCGCCGGCGCGCCCGCCAGAAGAGAAAGCCGGTCACCAGCAGGAACAGCGGCAGCGCGCCGGTGATACAGGCGACGACGCGCCACGTCATGCCGCCCACGGCCGCCGAGTGGATGGGGAACAGCGCGTTGGCGAGGCGTCCGCCGGGGCCGAGCTTCGTCGCGTCGTCGCCGCCGATGACGGTGGCCGACACCGGGTCCATCCAGAGCGAACTGCGGCCGGCGAGGTTCCATTCGCCCGGGCGGCGCAGGCGCAGCACGAGCGTGCCATTGTCTTTCGAAGGCAGTGTCAGACGCGTGAGCTGCGCATCCGGCGCGGCCGCCTGCGCCGCTGCAAGCACGGTCGGCCAGTCGATCGGCGCGCTGCCGGGCGCGATCTTCGGCGGACGTGCCGGCCCGCGTTCGCCGAACGCCGATGCCAGACCGCTGCGCACCGCGCCGCGATACGCCATCGTCGTGCCGGTGCCGATCATCACGATCAGCAGCGGCAACGCGGCCACGCCGACGAAGCGATGCAGGCTCGCCCAGCGCAATACCGGTGGATTGGCATGAGGCTTCAGGTGTTTCAACGCGCGCCGACGTCCCGGCCAGTACAGCCAGACGCCCGAGAACAGCATGAACAGACCGGCGAACGCGACCACGCCGAGCACGGTTTCGCCGACCTCGCCGGTCAGCAGGTGCGTGTGCCAATCGAGCAGGAGCAGCAGGCCGTCGCCGGATTTCGTCCGGTGCAGCAGCGGCTCGCCCGTGGTGGCGTCGAAATAGATGCGATCGCCACCCCGCGCGTTACCTTCCCATACGGGCAGCTCCGCATCGGGAAACGACAGGCCGCGCAGCGCTTTCGCGTCGGGCGACGCGAGCACCTGCCGCAGCGACGCGCCCTGCGTCGCGAGGTCCGGCAAGGGGCGCGAGGCGAGCTCGGGATGTCCCGCGGCGAACAGGGGCTGCTCGAACAGCAGCACGCTGCCGGACAACGTCACCAGCGCCAGCACGACACCGAGACTCAGGCCCAGCCACAGGTGCAGGGTCTTCAGGGTGTGGCGAAAGCGGCGCGGCCTTGGCGTCATGTCAGAAGTCTACCGAGGCCTGCACGAAGTACGTGCGCGGAAGGCCCACGTAGATCCCGTCGTTGTTGTCGGTCGACCGCGTGAAGTACCGCTTGTCCGCGAGGTTCTTCACGCCGGCACCGAGACGAAGGTTGAAAAACGACGGGCCGAATGCGTACTCGGCACGCGCGTTCCAGGTCGTCCATCCGGGAATGTCGCCGAGGTCGCCCTCCGGTGTCGGCACGGTGACGTATTCGGTCGGGTTCGCCGGATCGAAGCTCGGCGAGCCGGGCGAGTGCTGGCGCGATTGCGAGAACGCGTCCAGGTTGAACGTCCACTGCGCGATGCCGTAACGCAGGCCGAGGTTCGCGGTGCGCCGCGAATAGAACGGCAGATCCCTGCCCGCGAACGAACCGTGCTTGTAGAACGCATGCGTATAGGTGGCCGTACCCCAGAGGGTCAGGCCCCGCAGCGCGTCGCTGAAGGCGCCGACGTCGACGTGTCCGGCGGATTCGACGCCCTTGTGCGTCGTGGCGCCGAGGCTCGTCCATCCTTCGTACGAGTCCGGCACGTTCGGCAGTCGGCCCACGAGTTGCAGCTCGTGATCGAAGTTGATCCGGAACAGCGATACCTCGCCACCCCATGCCCTGGTGTCGTAACGCGTGCCGATCTCGTAGGTGCGCGCGGTTTCGGGCTCGAGACCGGCGGCGAACTGGTTACGCGAATCCTTCTGCCCGATCTGGAAGTACTGCAGCGAGCCGAACGACGTCTCGGCGTTCGCGTAGAGCTTCCATGCGTCGCTGACGTGGTAGATCACGTTCAGCGACGGCAGCGGCTTCGAATAATCCTTCTGGCGCGACGTGGGTCCGCGCACCACGACCGTGCCGCCCGGATGCGCCTGCCACTGGCTGTCGATCCGCTCGTAGCGGATGCCCGGCGTGATGGTCCAGTCACCCGCGTTGATCGTGTCGTCGAGATAGAACGCGTGCGCTTCGTTGCTGCCCGTGTTGTCGCCGGACAGCACATAGGGTGCGGCATACGGGAAACTGTCGTACGGCGTGTACGGCAGGTTCGACACGAAGCGATTGTTGCGGAGCGTGCGCTCGTGCATGGCCTCGCTGGTGTAGCGATACCCCACGCCGATCTCGTGGGTGACCTGGCCCCAGTCGAACAACTGCGCATAGCGCGGCTCGATCGCGAACACGTGGTAGTTGCGTGGGTACGCGATCAGCTGGTGCGCGTACGTCCCGTTCGGATTGGCCGTGATGGTCTCGATGTGGCTGCCGCGGAAGCTGTCGGAGTAGTAGGTCTGCACTTCGAAACTGCGACGGTCGTCCACGTGGCTGTACTTCAGCACGTAATCGGTGCGGCGACCGTGGAAGTCGTCGAACGGACGGCGCGACTGGAACGGATCCGCGTCGTAGTCGGCCTGGTTCAGCCCGCCGGGCATGCCGGCCTGACCGTCGTAATGGTGAATGCTGCCGGTGAGGGTGTCGTCGCCGGTGATCGCGTACTTCGCCTTGAGCATCAGGTCGTCGATGCTTTCGTTGTCCTCCCGCTCGCGGAAGCCCGGACCGTGCAGGCCGTTGTACAGCAACGCGACACCGAGTCCTTCCTGCGTGGTGCCGCCCACCAGTATGTTGCTGCTGGTGCGGATGCCGCCGTGCTCGCCGCCCTGGAACTGCACGCCCGCGCTGCCGCCGAAACGTTCCGGAATGTCGCGCGTGACGAAGTTGATGACGCCGCCGACGTTCTGCGGCCCGTAGCGCACCGAGCCGCCGCCGCGCACGACGTCGACCGCCTGCAGGTTGCCGAGGCCCACCGGCGCCATCGATACCTGGGGCTGGCCGTACGGCGCCACGGCGAGCGGTACGCCGTCGAGGAGGATGGTCGAGCGGGGCGACAGGCGTGCCGTGAGGCCGCGCACACCGACATTGAGCGAGACGTCGCTGCCGCCCGTGCCGTTGCTTTCCTGCACCTGCACGCCGGGGATCCGGCGCAGCGCGTCGCGCAGGTTGATCGCGCCCGCCTCGATCAGCGCCTCGCGCCGGACGACGGTGCGCGCGCCCGGGTGGTTTTCGACGGTAAGGCGCGAGGCCTCGCCCAGCCAGTCGCCCACCACCTTCATGCCCTCCAGCTCGGTGGCGGCCGGCGGCGGCACGGCGGCGTCCTGCGCCAGCACGGGGCCGGCGGCGAGCGCCCCGGCAAGTGCGAGGGCGAGGGCGGAGGGACGGAGCGGCATGAAGCGGCCTTTTGCAGGAGCGAAAGGCCGCCATCGTAGTTGCGAATGATTCTCAGATCAATTACATGATCGTTTTCATCGAAACGATCGGGTCATGTCGGCCAGTGGTTGTGCAGGATGCATTGCACGAAGTCGCCGCGTTGGAAGTGCGGATCCTTGTAGGCGATCACATCGGCCTTCACATTGCCGAACGTCGTTTCCGGCTTGTTCCGGACGCCCTGATAGAAGGCGTCCACGATGCCCTGCTTGAAGGCCGGCCCGCGCGGATGAGCCACGGCGACCGTCTCGCGATCGGCTTCGCTCACGGTGTCGAAGCCGAGGCCGAGCACGTCCATCTCCACGCCGGCCGTCAACAGCGCGATCTCGGGGCGCATGAACGGCGGAATGCCCGGCGTCGTATGCAGCGCGATGGACGTCCACACGGTTTCGATGTCGGCCTCGGCCACGCCCCGACTCCTAAGAAATGCGCGGGCGACGTTCGCGCCGTCGACTTCGAAGCGCTTGTCCGTGCTCGCGTGCGCGGGCACCAGCCCCATGTCGTGAAACATGGCGGCGGCGTACAGGAGTTCCGGGTCGTATTTCAGCGCTTTCGCCTCGCCCGTGAGCGCGGCGAAGAACCAGACGCGGCGGGAGTGGTGGTAGAGCAGATCGCTTTCGGTGTCGCGTACGAGCTGGGTGATGTCGCGGGCAAGGGCGCTGTCGGGAACGGCGATGCCGGCGACGCGGTCGATGGCGGTCATGGCGGGAACCTGTGGATGGGAGGGTGGAGCCATTGGATAACGGCGACCCCGCGTCCCGATTTGCAGCGATGTATCAGATCAGGCCATAGTGCGTTCCATGCGGCCACCCCTGACCATCGCGATCCTCGCGCCGCCCGGCGTCCAGATGCTCGACGTCTCCGGGCCGGCCGACGTCTTCGCCGAGGCGAATCGCCAGGCCGGCCGGCCGGTCTATCGCGTCGTCTCGGTCGGCACGGCCCCGCTCGCGATCACGGCGTCGAGCGGCATGCGCTTCCTGCCCGACCGCACCATTCTCGACGAGGTCGAGGCGCTGGATACGTTGCTCGTGGCGGGTTCACCCGATCTGCCGACCGCGGCGGAAGACGTGACCGTCACCGCCTGGATGACGCGGCAGGCGGCGCGTGCCCGTCGCTACGGGTCGATCTGCAGCGGTGCGCTGCTGTTCGCTCGCACTAGCCTTCTCGACGGCCGTCGCGTCACGACGCACTGGAAGGTCGCGGGCCTGCTCGCCGCGCGACATCCGACGCTGCGCGTCGAAGCCGACGCCTTCGTGGTGCGCGACGGCCCGGTGTGCACGGCCGCCGGCGTCACGGCCGGCATGGACCTGGCGATCGCGCTGGTCGAGGAAGACCTCGGACGCGACATCGCGATGGCCGTGGCCGCGGAGCTGGTGGTGTTCTTTCGCCGCCCCGGGGGGCAGATGCAATTCAGCCGGCATGGCGAGGCCGCGCCGGCGGGCAGGGGCGCGTTGCAGGAACTCCAGCGCTACGTCGCGGCCCACCCGGCCGAGGACCACTCCATTGGCAGCATGGCGGCACGCGTCGGCATGAGTCCCCGGCATTTCGCCCGGATCTTTCGCCACGAAACGGGGCTGACGCCGGCCGCGTTCGTCGAAACCATGCGGGTGGAAGCCGCGCGACGCCTGCTCGAACAGGGGATCGACGGACCGAAGCGCGTGGCCGCGCGCTGCGGCTACGCGGACGTGAACGGCCTGCGCCGGGCGTTCCAGCGACGCGTGGGCGTCACGCCCGCCGAGTACCGCAAGCGCCACGCGCACGTGCGTGCTTGACCTGCCCGTCACACCCGTTCGACCCGGACGACGGAACCATGCCCGTGCACCCGACGCCCAGGAGTCACGATGAAAACCCGCCGTGTCTACAGCACGCCCGACCTCGTCCGCGCCCGTGAAGCGATGGCCGCCGCGCGGCGCGTGGGAGTGCCCGACGACGATCTGTCGCTGATCGCCCGCGCCGACATCGAACTGGACCGGATTCCCGAGCAGGACAAGGATGAGCACACCGACTTCAAGCCGGCCGCCCTGCGCGGGCTCGCCGAAGGCGGCGCGACCGGCCTGCTGGCCGGGCTCGTCGCCATGGCGATTCCGCCCCTCGGAGTGACCATCGCCGGCGCGGCGGCCGTCGGTGCCGCAGGTGCCCTGGTGGGAGCGTGGACCAACGCGCTGATGGGTGCCTCGTCGCCCGATCCGGTACGCCAGAAATTCGAGGAGACCATCGAGTCCGGGAAGATCCTGGTGGTGGTCGACGTCGAAGGCGAGTTGGACGACGCGGCAGACCAGGCCGTGCGGGCCACCGGTGCGACGCCGCTGCCATTCGAACAACCCACGGCGCTTTCGTAGTTCCGGATCGCCGGCAGGCTGGCTTCCACCTTTCGGCATGAACCCCGGGGGCCATTTCCTCAGAGCTCGATGATGCCCCGGCGAAGCGCGATGGCCACCGCATGGGTGCGGTCGTTCGCCTGAAGCTTGGCCAGAATGCTCTTCATGTGCGCCTTCACCGTTTCCTCGGCGATGCCGAGCGCACCGGCCACGTCGCGATTGGCCTCGCCGCGCGCCACATGGGTCAGCACCTGGGTCTCGCGCGGCGTCAGCTCGTCGTCTTCCGCATGGCCGGCCATCTCCTGGGCGATTTCCTCGGGAATCCGGCGCTTGCCTTCCATGATCTGGTGGATGGTCGCCAGCATGTCCTTGCGGAGTTCACTCTTCAGCAGATACCCCTGCGCACCGGCGCGGAACGCCCGGAGCGCCTGGACGTCGCCGCGGTAGGTCGTCAGAACGAGGATGCGCGCCTCGGGGAACTCCGATCGAATGGCCTCGATGGCCGCGATGCCGCCCATGCCCGGCATCTGCAGGTCCATCAGGGTCAGGTCGGGCAAGTGCTCGCGGTAGCGCTCGATGGCTTCCTCACCGGTGCTCGCCTCGGCGACCAGCTGGAGCCCCTGGTGCCCTTCGAGCACCGCGGCGATGCCTTCGCGCAGGAGGGGGTGATCGTCGACGGTCAGGATACGAATGGACGGCATGGGTCACACGCTGGAGACTCGAAAGGCGCGAGTATCCCGCAAACGGCCGGCCCACCGCATGTAAAGACGTACCCTCTACCCACCTGTTGCGAGCATCGTTCCCATGGCGACGAAACGCACCAAGACACCCGCGCAGCCCGCGGGACGCATCCGTACCGGCATGGGCGGATGGGTCTTTCCCGCCTGGCGCGGGCCGTTCTATCCGGAAGGCCTGGTGCAGAAGCGCGAGCTGGAATACGCCACGCGGCAAGTCGGCGCCATCGAGATCAACGGCACGTACTACCGCGCGCCGGATGCCGCGACCTACGAGAAATGGGCGGCCGAGGCGCCGCCGGGCTTCCGGTTCTCGGTCAAGGCGCCGCGGCATATCGTGCAGACGAAGGCGCTCGCGGCCGTGGGTACGCGCATCGAAGGCTTCCTCGATGGCGCCGTCGCGCTCGGCGACAAGCTGGGGCCACTGCTGTGGCAGTTCCTGCCGACCCGTCGTTTCGATCCCGACGACGTCGCGGCCTTCCTCGACCTTCTGCCCGAGAGGCACGCCGGCGTCGCGCTGCGCCACGCCGTGGAGGTGCGCCACGAGAGCTTCCTCGATCCGCGCTGGGTGGCGCTAGCCCGCGAGCGCGGCGTCGCCACGGTATTCACCGATTCGGACGACTACCCGTCGACGGCCGACATCACCGGCCCGTTCATCTATGCGCGCCTGATGCGCAGCGTCGCCGACGAAACGGCGGGCTATCCGCGCAAGGCCCTGCGCCAGTGGGCCGCGCACGCCGCGACGTGGGCGGCGGGCGGCGACCCGGCCGAGCTGCCGCATGTCGACGCGCTGGTGCCCGCTGCCGGACCGCGCGACGTGTTCATTTATTTCATCGCCGCGGCGAAGGTACGCAATCCGTCCGCCGCGGTCGCGCTGCGCAAACTCGTCGACGGCGCATAATCGACACCTTTCCTCCCACGGATGCCCCATGGACCGTCTCATCCAGAACACGCTCATCGATCTGTTCGCCGACCACGGCATCACCCTTGAACCCGACGAAGACTGGCTGCTGACCGAAGGCGACGATTACCCCGCGGTGCGTGGCATCTGGCACGAGGGCAAGGACGGCGGCATGGGCCGGCTCGACATCGACATCGTGCTCGACGAGGAACGCACCATCGAGGAAAGTTTCGGCGGCGTGGGCCACGGCAAGGCCGGCTGCCGCGACGCGCTCGACAGTTTCGCGCGCAACGATTTCCACGTGGTGCTCGCCGCGTGCTGGCATACGATCAACAAGAAGAAACTGGCCGTCCGCGAACTCACTGCCGGCACCCAGCGTTTCACCGTGTTCCTCGGCGACTTCACGCTGCGCGGTGAAAAGGACGCGCCGATGGAGATTCCGGAAGACGGGCTCTCCGCGCTGGAAGCCGCGATCGCGACCGCGCCGCTCACGGCCGACGTGCACTGGATCCGTGTGTTCTACGGCAACGTGGGCGACGGCAAGACACAGGTCGAAGTGCTGCTGGACAACGAACCCTGGGCGGCGGGCCACAAGGCCATCGCGTCGGTGGAATGGCCGCAGCACGACCGGTACTACAGCCTGCGCAATTTCATCGCTCTGGTGCCGGCCGACTGACGGGTGGGAGCCAGCCTGCTGGCTCCCACCAAAGCTCAGACGGGCCAGTGTTCGGGCGTCGTGATCGCGAATAGCCCCTCGCGCCGCGTACGGCGGTCGAGGCGCAGCAGTTCCGCGTCGCGCGAGAACAGCACCGACGCACCGGACGCGGCGGCGAGCTCCAGGAATTTCTGGTCGTCCGGATCGCGGCATCGAGGCACGGCCTGCGTCGGTGCTTCGACGGGCAGCAACGAAACCATCGCGTCGAAACGCGCGATCGCTTCCGCAATCCGCACCGCGTCGAGCTTCAGCACCGGGTAACGCAGCACGGCGAGCCACTCGTCGCGGCAATCGCCGCGCGTGACGGCGACCGCGTCGTGCGACGCCAGCGCGGCGACGAGTCGCGCGGTGCGCGGATCGTCGAAGACGAACGCGTCGAGGCACACGTTCGTGTCGAGGACGACCCGCACCGGATCAGGCGGCCGCGCGAGCGGCCAGCGCGGCGTGCTGCCCGGCCACGATGGTGTACGAGCGCTTGCGCGCCTCGTGGTCGTAGACCTGCGCCGTGATGATGAGCTCGTCGGCGCCCGTGCGTTCGATGAATGCCGCGAGGCCTTCGCGCACGGTGTCCGGCGAGCCGACGACGGCGCACGACAGCGCGTGATCGACCTGCGCCTTCTCCATCGGCGTCCACACGCCATCCATCGAGTTCACCGGCGGCGGCAACTGCCCCGGCGCGCCGCGGCGCAGGTTCCAGAACGCCTGCTGCTGCGACGTGAACAGGCGGCGCGCTTCGTCGTCCGTTTCCGCCGCGACGACGTTGATGCCGAGCATCGCGTACGGCTTGTCGAGCGTGGCGGACGGCCGGAACATGGTGCGATAGACCTCGAGCGCCTTCATCATGAGATCCGGTGCGAAGTGCGAGGCGAAGGCGAAGGGCAGGCCGAGCTCGGCCGAGAGACGCGCACTGAAGAGGCTGGAACCCAGCAGCCAGATCGGCACGTTCGTATCCATGCCCGGCACCGCGCGTACCGTCTGCCCCGGCTGCTGCGGGCCGAGGAAGAACTGCAGCTCCTGCACGTCGTCGGGGAAGCGATCGTCGCTGGGGCCGAGCGAACGGCGCAGCGCGCGCGCCGTGCCCTGGTCGGTGCCCGGCGCGCGGCCGAGGCCGAGGTCGATGCGCCCCGGGTACAGCGACGCGAGCGTGCCGAACTGTTCGGCGATCACCAGCGGCGCGTGGTTCGGCAGCATGATGCCGCCCGAGCCCACGCGGATGGTCTTCGTGGCGTCCGCGACGTAACCGATGACCACCGCCGTCGCCGCACTGGCGATGCCCGTCATGTTGTGGTGCTCCGCCAGCCAGTAACGGTGGAAGCCCAGGGCTTCGGCGTGGATGGCGAGATCGCGCGAGTTGCGCAGCGCGTCGCCGGGCGTGGCGCCGCGCGTCACGGGCGACAGGTCGAGCACGGAGAACGGGATCATCCGGAAACACCTCGGGAATAGGGCTGGCGGACGAACCGCCGATCCATCCCAGATGGGCGCGGGGGATGCTTTTGCAACCCATAAAGGCGGCTTTTGGAAACGATCCGTTCCCGGAAGCGATGCGCCGCGGCCCGGCGAGAAGAGGAAAATACACCCATCCACTCATCCAGTCCGGTAATGCCGGGGGAGCACGACATGATCGACGTCCGTCGTTTCGACAGCCTTGGTGGCGCCAACCACGGTTGGCTCGACGCCAAGCATCACTTCTCGTTCGCCTCCTACCACGATCCGAAGCGCATGGGCTGGGGCGCGCTGCGCGTCTGGAACGACGACACGATCGCTCCGGGCACCGGCTTCCCCCCGCATCCGCATTCGGACATGGAAATCATCACCTACGTCCGCGAAGGCGCGATCACCCACGAGGACAGCCTCGGCAACAAGGGGCGTACCGAAGCGGGCGACGTGCAGGTGATGAGCGCGGGCACGGGCATCCGCCACGCGGAATACAACGCCGAGCCGGGCACGACCCGGATCTTCCAGATCTGGATCATCCCCGACGGCGAGCGCAAGGCGCCGTCGTGGGGCACGCGTCCTTTCCCGAAGGGCGAGCGCTCGGGCCAGTTCGTGACGCTGGCCAGCGGCATCGAAGGCGACGGCGATGCGCTGCCGCTGCGCACCGACGCCCGCGTGCTCGGCGCGACGGTGAAGGCCGGCGAGAGCGTGGAATACAAGGTCGGCAAGGGTCGCCACGTGTACATGGTGCCGGCCCGCGGCACGGTCGACGTCAACGGCGTGACGTTGAACGCCCGTGACGGTGCGGCGATCCGCGACGAGGACGTGGTGCGCATCACCGCCTCGGACGACGCCGAACTGGTGCTCGTCGACGCCGCCGCGTAATCGCATGCGGGAGGTATGCTGTGGGTCATGACGACCCACGGCATGCCTTACCTCGACAATCCCATCCTCGACACCGACAGCTACAAGGCCAGCCACTGGCTGCAATACCCGCCGGATACGAAGGCCACGTTCTTCTACGTGGAATCGCGCGGCGGCACGTACGAAAGCACGGTGTTCTTCGGTCTGCAGGCGGTGCTGAAATCCCGCCTCGGTCGCCCCGTGACGCACGCGGACATCGACGAAGCGCGCGCGTTCTTCGCCGCCCATGGCGAACCCTTCAACGAGCCCGACTGGCGCCACATCGTCGACGTGCACGGCGGACGCCTGCCCGTGCGCGTGCGGGCCGTTCCGGAAGGCAGCGTGGTGCCCACGCACCAGGCACTCGTGACGATCGAATCCACCGACCCGCGTTGCTACTGGCTGCCGTCTTACCTCGAGACGCTGCTGCTGCGCCTCTGGTATCCGGTGACGGTCGCGACGATCAGCTGGCAGGCGCGGCGCACGATCCTCCATTACCTGGAACGCACGTCCGACGACGCGGCCGGGCAGATAGCCTTCAAACTGCACGACTTCGGCGCGCGCGGCGTGTCGAGCGCGGAATCCGCGGGGCTCGGCGGCATGGCGCACCTGGTCAATTTCCTGGGCACCGACACCGTCTCCGGCGTGCTTGCCGCGCGTGCCTTCTACGGCGAGCCGATGGCGGGCTTCTCGATCCCGGCGGCCGAGCACAGCACGATCACGAGCTGGGGCCGGGAGCACGAAGTCGATGCCTACCGGAACATGCTCCGCCGCTTCGCGAAACCGGGCAGTCTCGTCGCCGTGGTGTCCGACAGCTACGACATCTACCACGCGATCGCGGAGCTATGGGGCAAGGCGTTGCGCGAGGAGGTGATCGCGTCCGGTGCGACGGTGGTCGTGCGGCCCGATTCGGGCGATCCCGTCGAGGTGGTGCATCGCTGTGTCGCGATGCTCGACGACGCGTTCGGCAGCACCGTCAACGGGCGGGGTTATCGCGTGCTGAACCATGTTCGCGTGATCCAGGGCGATGGCGTGAATCCCGAGAGCATCCGCGCGATCCTCGAACGGATCGTCGCGGCGGGCTATTCGGCCGACAACCTCGCCTTCGGCATGGGTGGCGCGCTGCTGCAGAAGCTCACGCGCGACACGCAGAAGTTCGCGCTGAAGTGCTCGGCCGCCCGCGTCGCCGGTGCGTGGCGCGACGTGTGGAAGGATCCGGTGACCGATCAGGGCAAGATGTCGAAGCGCGGTCGCATGACGTTGCTCCGGAACCTGCGCGACGGCAGCTATCGCACCGTGCCGCTGCCCGGCGACGCCGTTTCCCTGCCGCCGGATGCCGTTCCCGACGGCTGGGAGGAGGCGATGCAGACGGTGTGGGAGAACGGCACGCTGTTGCGCGACTGGTCTTTTTCAGAGGTGCGCGAGCGAGCGGCGGGGCGCCCGTAGGCGCTAGCCCGGTGGGAGCCAGCCTGCTGGCGAAGGGTGCTTGCCGCGAGCACCCTTCGCCAGCAGGCTGGCTCCCACCGAGTGTCAGTGCTTCATCAGGCCGTGCGTGAAAAGGTATGCGGCCGTCTGGTAGTAGGTCACCGCGTCCCGCGCGTCGTCGGCATCCGGTTGCGCCATGGGCGTCGCGTCGCCGGTGCCCATCGTCGGGATCGACTCCTTCACGGGCTGGCGCGGCACGAGCGACGTGAGCTTTCCGCCGTGCAGGTAACCGAGCTCCTGGTACGTGCTGAGGAACGCGCGCTCGCGACCCGGCTCCAGGCGGAACAGGTCGTACCCGTAGAAACGCGACTTGTAGCTGAAGCCGAGCATGCCGAGCACGGTCGGCGGGATGTCGATCTGGCTCATCAGGCGATCCACGCGGCCCGGCGCCACGTGCTTCGGCGAGTAGATGAAGAGCGGAATGTGGTAGCGATCGACGGGCAGGCTCGTCTTGCCGGCGCTCGTCGCGCAGTGATCCGCCGTGATGACGAACACGGTGTCGTCGAACCACGGCTTGCTGGCCGCGCGGCGCAGGAAGTCGCCGAGTGCCCAGTCGGTGTACTGCACGGCCGCCCGGCGCGATCCCTGCGGCAGGCTCACGCGACCGGCGGGGAAGGTGTAGGGACGATGGTTGGAGGTCGTCATCACGTGGCCGAAATACGGCTTGCCCTTCGCGTACGCGTCGTCCATCCGCTTCATCACCAGCGTGAACAGATCCTCGTCGGCGACGCCCCAGACGTTTTCGGCGTGGATGTCCTTGTCCGCGATCGCGGCACGGTCGACGGCCGTGTAGCCATTGCTGGAGAAGAAGTGGTCCATGTTGTCGAAGTAGCCGTAGCCACCGTACAGGAACTCGGACTCGTAGCCCTTAGCGTTGAAGACGTCCGCGAGCGACCAGAGCCCTTCGTTGTCGGGCCGCTTCACGATCGATTCCCCGGGCGTCGGCGGCACGGAGAGCGACAGCGCCTCGAGCCCGCGCACGGTGCGCGTGCCGTTCGCATAGAGCTGCGTGAAGAACAGGCTCTTCGACGCGAGGGCGTCGAGGTTCGGCATCAGGTGCTTGTGCTCGCTCACGTCGAGGCCCTCGACGTAGTCGCCGGACAGGCTCTCGACGCTGATCAGCACGACGTTGAGCTTCTTCTCGGGCCGGTCAGCGACGATATCGCGCGTGATGTCCTTCGGGTCGTCGCTGGTGAACGTGGCGTCCGGCGTTTTCAGCAATTGCCGCAGGTTGCCGAACGCCTGGGTTTCGGGGAGCGTCGGGTAGTACTTGTCGTAGGCGAGCTCGTTTTCCCGGAACGCGGCGAAGAACTCGTAGATACCGTTGCCCGCGAGCTCGTTCACGTATTGATTGGAAGACCGGTCCTTCGACGAGCCGTCGAGGGCGAAACTCACCGCCACGGTCAGCACCAGCCATACGCCCACCACCGCGGTGCGGTGCAGGAAGCGCGACGTGTCCTCTCGCGCCGCGAGCGCGCGGCGGCTCGCGAACATCACCGCGACGGTCGCCAGCACCAGCAGCGCCGACCACGTGCCGATCGGATAGGACTCGCGGATGTTGCCGACCACCTCATGGGTGTAGACGAGGTAGTCCACCGCGATGAAGTTGAACCGTGCCGAGAATTCGTTCCAGAACACCAGTTCCGCGGCCCCGAGGTAGAGCACGCCGAAGGCGAGCACGGCACAGAAGCCGACCACGATCCGGTGACCCCAGGTGGAGGACCACGCGCGGCGGGGCACCAGCCAGGTCACGAGCAACAGGGGCCACGCCACGTAGACGAAGGTCACGAGGTCGTAACCGAAGCCGACGAGGAACGCGTACAGCCATGGGCCCGGCGAGGCGGGGAGCTCGTGGCGCGTTTTCAGTGCCAGGATGAGCCGTACAAGGAACGCGACGGCGACGAAGAGCACCGCGAACCAGGCGAGCGGACGAAACCGCTGGCCGAGCGGGCCGGAGGGGAGGGAGAACGAACGCATGGCGCCTCTCGAAACGGTGCCGGCCCCGGGCGCGGATCCGGCATGCTGCGCAGCGTAGAAGAGGGTGCTTACGTGACCCTTTCCCCCAGCTTAGGGGAGGCTTTGTTCGCCGGGACGCGTTCAGATCGCCGCGCGAGGAAAAGACGCCCTGCCGCACCCGTTCGCTCTGTGGCACCCTACACGACCTTACGACCCGAAGCGGAGCCACGTCGCACGTGGAGCACGAAACCATGGCGGAGCTCCCGTCGACCGATCAGCCCGCTGCCAGGCGCGCGCTCTACCTGACCCTCCTGCGCCGCGCGGGCGGGCCGCTGTTGTCGGTGGTGTTGCTGTGCCTGGCGCTATGGGCGCTGCACGCGATGGCCCGCGAGGTCACCTACCGGCAGATCGCCTCGTACGTCCACGGTTTGCCGAATACGGACATCGCGCTGGCCGTGCTGCTGACCGGCGCCGGCTATCTGGTCATGACCCTCTACGACTGGTTCGGCCTCCGCAGCATCGGCAAGCGGCTGCCCGCGAAGCGCGTGGGGATGATCTCGTTCATCAGCTACGCGTTCTCGAACGCCCTGGGCATGTCGCTTCTGGTGTCCGGGTCGATCCGCTACCGGTTCTACGTGCAGGCGGGCCTCACCACCGGCGAGGTCGCGCGCGTGGTGCTCTACACCACTCTGAGCTTCTGGCTGGGCCTCGCCGCCCTGACCGGGGTCACGCTGCTGGTCATACCGATCCCGGCCGACGTGCCGTTATCGGCCTGGCGCATTCCGCTCGCGATCGTGCTCGCCGGGGTGCCACTCGCGTGGTTCGCGGCGGCCGTCCTCGTCCGCCGGCCCGTGCGCCTCTGGCGCTGGGCGGTGGAAACGCCGCGCCCGGCGGTCGCCGCGCGGCAGATCCTGATCGGCGCGCTGGACTGGGGTCTCGCGGCGGGAGTGCTGTACGTGCTGATGCCCGAGGCGATCGCCGGGGGCTTCGGCCATTTCCTCGCGATCTTCGTGCTGGCGCAGATGGCGGGCCTGATCAGCCACGTGCCGGGTGGCATCGGCGTGTTCGAGGCCGTGATGCTCGCAGGCTTCGGCGCCACCGGAAACCACGGACTGGAAGCCCCCATCCTCGGCTCCCTGGCCGCGTATCGGCTCGTCTATTACCTCTTGCCGCTGTGCACGGCCACGGTGATGGTCATCTGGCGCGAGGTGCGCGCGCTGCGCCACGCCGCGCTGATCACGCCGTGGTTCAGCAGCCTGCTGCCGCCGTTCTTCGCCGGGCTGACGCTGGTCTGCGGCGCGGTGCTGCTGTTCTCGGGCGCGACGCTGGCGATCCCCGGACGCATGGAGATCCTGCGCGGCTTCGTTCCGCTACCGCTGGTGGAGGTGTCCCACTTCCTTTCGAGCGTGGTCGGCATGTCGCTGCTGATCCTCGCGCGCGGGCTGCAGCGTCGCCTCGATGCGGCGTACGTGCTGACGCTGGTGCTGCTGATCCTCGGCGCGATCCTCTCGTTGCTCAAGGGCATCGATTACGAGGAAGCCACGTTGCTGGCCCTGCTGGCCCTCGCGCTCGCACCTGCCCATCGCCACTTCCATCGCCGCGCGTCGCTGTTCCGCGCCACGTTCTCGCCGGGCTGGGTGCTGGCGATCGGCGCGGTGCTCGCCTGCTCCACATGGCTCGTGTTCTTCAGCTTCAAGCACGTCGAATACAGCAACAACCTGTGGTGGGAATTCAGCTTCCGCCACGGCGGCGCGCCGCGTGCGCTGCGCGCGCTGGTGGGTGCGACGGCGGTCGTCATGCTCTTCGCGCTCGCCCGGCTCATCCGCCCGGCACGACCGCGACGCTCTCTGCCCGGCGATGCCGAACTGGCGCGCGCGATGCCGCTGGTGAAGGGCTTCGACTCGGCACAGGCGCACCTCGCGCTGGTGGGCGACAAGATGCTGATGTTCGCGCCCGACGACCGCGCCTTCATCATGTACGACATCGAAGGCCGCAGCTGGGTCGCCATGGGCGACCCGGTGGGCACCGACGAAAGCGTGCGGCGCGAACTGGTGTGGACGTTCCGCGAGGAATGCGAGCGCGCCGGCGGCTGGCCGTTGTTCTATCAGGTACGACCCGACGACCTCGACCTCTACCTCGACGTCGGCATGAGCCTGCTGAAGATCGGCGAAGAGGCACGTGTGCGCCTCGATGCGTTCAACCTCGACGGCAAGTCCAAGAAAACGCTGCGCGGCACCGTGAACAAGCTGGCGCGTGACGGCCTGCGCATGGAGATCGTGCCGGTCGAAGGCGTGCCCGCGTTGTTGCCTCGTCTGAAGCGCATCTCCGACGCGTGGATGCGCGACAAGAAGGTCCGCGAAAAACGTTTCTCGCTCGGTCTGTTCGATGAGCGGTATCTTTCCCGTACGCCGATGGCGGTCGTCTGGCAGGGCGACGAACCGGTCGCGTTCGCCAATATTTTCGTGACCTCGACGAAGGAAGAAGCCTCCGTCGACCTCATGCGCCACCTGCCCGAAGGCCCCTCCGGCATCATGGATTTCCTGTTCATCGAACTGATGGTCTGGGCGAAAGCCGAAGGCTATCGCTGGTTCAACCTTGGCATGGCCCCGTTGTCGGGCCTGCAGAATAGGCGTACGGCGCCGCTGTGGAGCCGTTTCGGCGCGATGGTGTTCGGCCGTGGCGAGCGCTTCTACAACTTCCGCGGACTCCACCGGTACAAGGACAAGTTCGATCCGGAGTGGGAACCGCGCTACATCGCCGTGCCGGGTGGCATCGCGCTGCCCCTCGCGCTCGCGAACGTCGCCAGCCTGATTTCGGGCGGCCTCGGCGGCGTGGTGCGCCGATGAGATCGTCGATGCGCAAGGCGCTGCGCTACGGCGCGCTCTCCGTCGTCATCCTCGGCGTGCTGGCCCTGCTCGCGTGGCATCCGTGGACGCGTGCCTCGATGGAGAAATCCACGGTCGAGCTACCCGCGCTCACCGCGGCGCCGGCGGGCCAGGAGGATCTGCTGGTGGTGATCTATTCCGGCGACGGCGGCTGGTGGGACCTCGACCAGCGGCTGGGCGCGGTGTTCACCTCGCGCGGTATCCCCGTGGCGGGCGTGAGCACCTTCAAGTACTTCTGGCGATATCGCTCGCCCGACGAATCCGCCCGCGACCTCGATGGCCTGCTCGACCATTACACCACCCTGTGGAAAAAGAAGCGGGTGCTGCTGATCGGCTATTCGTTCGGTGCCGACGTGCTGCCGACGATCGTCGGCAAGCTGCGGCCCGGCAACCGCGACCGGCTGGCCCAGCTGGTGCTCCTCTCGGCCAGCCGCGACGTGAACTTCGAGATCGAACTCGAGGGCTACATGCAGCAGGGCTGGTGGACCACGCACACGCACAATTTCCTGCAGTGGCTGAATCCGGTGGTCCACACCGATGCCATGCCGCCGATCGCCGCCCTGGCGGGTCGCCCGCCGATGGCGTGCTACTACGGCGCCGAGGACGCCGACGACAGCGGCTGCACCGACCCGAAGCTGCCGTCCTTCGTCACGGTCTACAAAAAGCCCGGCTCCCATCATTTCGACGAGAACTACGAAGTACTGGCGACCGAACTGATCCAGCGGATGCCGGCCGCCTCGACGTCGCCTTAACGTCTTCCGGCGCCGGAAGGCCGTGAAAGACTGTCACGAAACGTTCACCCCCCTGCCACCGAAAATTTCGCCTTTTGCAGCCAACCTGACCGCCCGGGTGGGTGCACTCAGGAGAACGGCATGCAGAGAGAACCAGGCAAACGCGATTACGGATCCTCCGACGGTGCGCGCGCACGTAGCCTCGCCAGTCGCGGGCTCAGCGAGCCTCAGCCGACGCCGCCACCCCGTCGCATCAGCCGAACCGATCGGGCCCGTCCGCAGCCTCGCCGCGACGACACGTCGACGCCGGAAAGCCAAGCCCCGGCGTGAATCGGGGTCGAGGCCTACGAAGACGAAGGCAAATCGGCACTAATTTTAAGAATTCTCCTATATCCGTCATCGGCCTACCTACGCGACATTAGGTCCATCGCCGATGACCGATCCGACGGCAGGACGCCGTCCGTCCCTAGCGCAAGGATCGATCCCCCCTTCATCGGCGGTAACGCTGCGTCGGCTTCGCCGGGCCGCGTTCCGGTGGCCAAGGCCACCAGACCAAGGGACGGTCGCCATGGCCCTCCGCGTGAGCGCGAGGGCCATGCTTTTTGTGGGGTAATCTTTCACCCATGGGCTGCCTTCCCGTCCCCCTCATCGCGCTCCTCGGTTTCGCCATCGGCTATGTCGTCGATGGGCGGACCGGTTCCGTGTGGGGCGGTGGTATCGGCCTGCTGGTCGGCCTCGTGCTTGCCGCGATCCTGCTCCGCGCCATGCGCCGGGCGAACCGGCGCTAGCCCTTCTTCCCGAAGAACATCGACACGCCCACGCCCGCCACCACCGACGGGCCATGGCTGCCGATCCGATGCAGGGCGTACGCGTCGAGCTGCACGTGGTCGCCGATCGTATACGCGAGGCCGCCGCCTGCCTGCAGCTCGTTGCCGTCGTCGGCGTCGTGGATCGCGTCGGCCTCGAGATACGCGGTGAGGTTTTCACCGAAGCGGCGCCCGAACGTGGGCGCCAGTGTCCAGGTGTTGCGTCCTTTCAGCCGGTCCACGTTGGCATACAGCGTGTTCTGGTGCTGCTCGTCCGGCTGCCACTGGAGTGTCGTGCCGAGACTGACTTCGCGTGCGCCGTTGCCGAAATCCTCATCGCCATTGTCGAAGGTGACGTTGCCCAGCGCCGCCCAGCTGAAGTCGCCGGCGTCGCCCGCGCCCGCCGGCGCCCACTTCACGCCCACACTGGTGTCGCCATGGCCCACGGCGTGCCGCCGGGAACCCTGGCCGCGCTCCTCCAGACGGTTCCACGCCGACCCGGCCACCTGCAGCTCCACCGGGCCACCGAGTCCGATGCGGACGAGACTGTCGGCGGTATAGGTCCGATCGAGAAAGCCATCCTGGCGCTGCCGCTCGTACGTGGGCAGGCCTTGCTCGAGCGCGAGCGTGCCGGCCGGTAGCACCGTGGTGGCGAAGCCGGCGCCGGGGCGGTCGAAGTCGGGCGGGTCGGCAAGGGCCGGGGTGGCGACGGCGAGGAGCGACAGGGCGGCGAGGGCAGGGCGCAGGTTCATGCGCGCATTGTGGCGGCGAAGCGTGTGGGCGAATCGTCGAGACGCTTTGGTGGGAGCCAGCCTGCTGGCGAAGGGTGCTCGCGGCAGGCACCCTTCGCCAGCAGGCTGGCTCCCACCGGTAAAGCCGATTACGGCGCCTTGACCACCGGGAAGCTCTCCTTCATCTCGAGCGTCGCCTCACCCGCGAAATCCGTCGCCGAGCGGGCGAGCTTCACCTTGTAGGTGCCGGGTGCCACGCGCCAGCGCTTGCCGGCGTCGTCGTAGCGGGCCAGCGCCATCGGCTCGAGCGGAATGTCGACGCGGCGGCTGGCGCCCGGCTTCAGCGACACCTTGCTCCAGCCGGCCAGACGGCGCATGGCGCCGCCCGGTGCGGCGACGTAGATCTGCGGCACGTCCGCGCCGGCGACCCTGCCCGTGTTCTTCACCGTGACGTGGGCCACCGGATGCCCGGCGGCGTCGGTGCCGACCGCGAAGTCGCTGTACGCGAACGTCGTGTATGTCAGGCCGTAACCGAAGGCGAACAGCGGATCGCGCTTCGTTTTCTCGAACCACCGGTAACCGACGTCGGCGCCTTCGATGTTGTAGTCGATGTCGTCGGCCGGCTTGTCCTTCGCATTCAGGCCTGCCGCCTGGATCGTCGGGCGCGGCAGCTGCGCTTCGTCCTTCGGCCAGCTCACCGGCAGGCGGCCGGACGGCGACGTTTCGCCATAGAGCAGGCGCGCGATGCCTTCGCCGCCGCCGGAGCCCGGGTACCACGCCTGCATGACCGCGCCGACGTCGCCGAGCCACGGCATCTTCACCGCGCCGTTGGTCTCCAGCACCACGACCACCTTCCGATTCGCCTTCGCCACCGCGGCGACGAGCGCATCCTGGCCGTCGGGCAGCGACATGTCCGGGGCGTCGTACGACTCGGCGGCCCACTTCGTGACGAACACCACGGCCACGTCGGCCGCCGCGGCCGCCTTTGCCGCCGCGGCGGGATCGGTGCCCGGGTCGAACGTGACCTTGCCCCCGAGCTTCTGCATATAGGTGAGCGGCGCGGACGCGTGATACCGCACGGGACCCGGCCAGCCGGTCGGCTCCAGGCCGGGCACCGGGTCGCCGCCCTCGTCGGTGACCGTGGACGAACCGCCGCCCGCCAGCACGCCCTTGTCCGCGTGGGCGCCGATCACGACCACCGACTGACCCTTGCGCGCCAGCGGCAGCAGCGCGCCTTCGTTGCGCAGGAGGACCGCGCCGGCTTCGAGCGCGTCCCGCGCGACAACGCGATCGGCGGCGTAAGGCACGGCGACGGTCGGCTTCACGGGCGTCGGCTCGTCGATCACGCCGTGGGCGAACAGGCTGCGCATGATGCGGCGGACCATGTCGTCGAGCCGGGCTTTCGGCACCTCGCCGGACGCGACGGCCGCGCGAAGCGGCTTGTCGACGTAGACCTCCTTGTCGAAGACTTCGCCGGCCGACTCCTGATCGAGGCCGGCCATCGCGGCCTTCGCGCCGCTGTGCACGCCGCCCCAGTCGGACATCACGAATCCCTTGAAGCCCCATTCCTTCTTCAGCACGTCGGTCAGCAGCCAGGCGTTCTCGCCGGCGTAGACGCCGTTGATGCGGTTGTACGCCGACATGACGGACGCCGGGTCGCCGTGGGCGATCGCGATCTGGAACGCGAGCAAGTCGGACTCGCGCAGCGCGACCGGATCGATGTCGGCGCTGTGCGTGTTGCGGCCCGTCTCGAGGTCGTTGATGGCGAAGTGCTTGACCGTCGCGAGGATCTTCCGCTCCTGGATGCCCTTCACGGCCGCGCCGACGATGGTGCCCGCGAGGATCGGATCCTCGCCTGCGTATTCGAAGTTACGGCCGTTGCGGGGATCGCGCACGAGGTTCACGCCGCCGGAGAGCAGCACCGCGTAGCCCTTGCCGCGCGCCTCGCCGCCGATCATCCGCCCGCCCGCGTGGGCAACCGCCGGATCGAAACTCGCCGCGGTGGCGAGGCCGGCGGGCAGGGAGATCGCGCCCTTGCCGTCGATGCCCGGCTTGTTCACGCCGAGGCCGGCATCGGTTTCGTTGATCGCAGCCAGGCCCAGCCGGGGCAGGGCGGGGACGTAACCCGCACCGCTGACCGCGCCTTCCGGCACACCGTGTTTGTCGCTCGCGAGGCCGAAGTCGGAGCGGATCAGCCGGAATTTCTCATCGTCCGTCATCGCGGCCACGATCAGCTCGGCGCGCCGGTCGGCCGGGAGCGAGCGATCCATCCACGGCCGGTCCGTGGGAGCGGCGGCATGCACGGTGCCGGCAAGACCGGCGGCGAGGGCGACGGCAAGGGCGGTACGGCGGGCGACTGGGGGCATGATCTCGCTGCGTTGGTAAGGAGAATGGCTAACCATCGCCAAGTAACGCTTTTATCGCAACCGGCGAGACGCGACCGGCCTATGCTCGGCGCTTGCCATCGAGGCCCGCCGACCCCACTCAAGTGGTTCAATGAATTCACAAAAGTCGCTCAGCGCCTTCCATCCCGCCGTCGCGGCGTGGTTCTCGGCCACGTTTCCGGCGCCCACGCCGGCGCAGGTCGCCGCGTGGCCCGCGATCCGTTCCGGCCGGCACACGCTGGTCGCCGCGCCCACGGGCTCGGGCAAGACGCTCACCGCGTTCCTGTCGGCGATCGACATGCTGGTGCGCGAAGGCGTGGAGGAAGGCGGCCTCCGCGATCGCACGACGATCCTCTACGTGTCTCCGCTGAAGGCACTGTCCAACGACATCCGCATCAACCTCGAAGCCCCGCTGGCCGGCATCCGCGACGAACTCCGCGCGCGTGGCCTGCCCGACCTCGAGATCCGCACCGCGGTACGCACCGGCGACACGCCGTCGTCCGACCGCGAACGCATGAAGCGACGCCCACCGCACATCCTGGTCACCACGCCGGAATCCCTCTACGTGCTGCTCGGCTCGGAATCGGGCCGCGCGATGCTGCGCGACGTGCGCGAAGTGATCGTCGACGAGATCCACGCCGTGGCCGCGAGCAAGCGCGGCAGCCACCTGGCGGTATCGCTCGAACGCCTCGAATCGATCGCCCAGCGCCGTATCACGCGCATCGGCCTGTCGGCCACGCAGAAACCCATCGAGAAGGTGGCCGCGTTCCTCACGGGCAGCGAGCGCGAGGACTGCGCCATCGTCGACATCGGCCACGCGCGCCAGCGCGACCTCGCGCTCGAGGTGCCACCGGTACCGCTCGAGGCGGTGATGTCGAACGACATGTGGGAACTCGTCTACAACCGTCTCGGCAACCTCATCGAGCAGCACCGCACCACGCTGGTGTTCGTCAACACGCGACGCATGGCCGAGCGCGTGTCGCGTCACCTCTCCGAACGGCTCGGAAAGGAGGCCGTCACCGCGCACCATGGCAGCCTGTCGCGCGAGCAGCGGCTCGACGCCGAGCAGCGGCTGAAGCGCGGCGAGCTGCGCGCGCTGGTCGCCACCGCGTCGCTCGAACTCGGCATCGACATCGGCGACGTCGACCTCGTGTGCCAGATCGCCTCGCCGCGTTCGATCGCGGCGTTCCTTCAACGCGCGGGCCGCGCGGGCCACGCCGTCGGCGGCACGCCAAAGGCCCGGCTGTTCCCCACGTCCCGCGACGACCTCGTGGAATGCGCGGCGCTGCTCGATTGCGTGCGCCGCGGCGAACTCGACACGCTGATCATGCCCAACGAGCCGCTCGACGTGCTCGCGCAGCAGATCGTGGCGGAGATCGCCTGCCAGGAATGGGACGAAGACGCGCTCTACGACCTGTTCCGCCGCGCGTATCCCTTCCGGGCGCTGAAGCGCGACACCTTCGACGAAACGGTGCGCATGCTGTCGGAGGGCTTCACGACGCGCGTCGGTCCGCGGGGTTCGTACATCCATCGCGACGCCGTGAACCGTCGGCTGCGCGAACGCCGCGGCGCCCGGCTCACGGCCGTGACGTCGGGCGGCACCATCCCCGACACCGGCGATTACAACGTGCTGCTCGAACCCCAGGCCACGATCGTCGGCACGGTGAACGAAGACTTCGCCGTGGAGAGTCTCGCCGGCGACGTGTTCCAGCTCGGCAACCGCTCCTACCGCATCATGCGCGTGGAAGCCGGACGACTGCGAGTGGAAGACGCCCAGGGTGCGCCGCCGAACATTCCTTTCTGGCTCGGCGAAGCACCCGGCCGTACCGACGAGTTGTCGATCGGCGTGTCGCGTCTGCGCAGCGACGTGTCGGCCGCGTTCGACGACGGCGGTCGCGATGCGGCGTTCCGCTGGCTCGTCGACGAACTCCGGGTGCCGAAAGCCGCCGCGGAGCAGATCGTCGATTATCTCTTCCGCGCCCGCGCGGCCCTCGGTGCGCTGCCGACGCGCGACACGCTGGTGATGGAACGCTTCTTCGACGAATCCGGCGGCACGCAGCTCATCATCCACACGCCCTACGGCAGCCGTATCAACCGTGCGTGGGGACTCGCGCTGCGCAAGCGATTCTGTCGCAAGTTCAATTTCGAGCTGCAGGCGGCGGCCACGGAAGACGCGATCGTGCTGTCGCTGTCCACGAGCCACAGCTTTCCGCTCGACGAGGTCGCCCGTTACCTGCATTCGAACTCCGCCGAGCACGTACTGATCCAGGCCTTGCTCGACGCGCCGCTGTTCGGCGTGCGCTGGCGCTGGAACGCGACCACCGCGCTCGCCCTGCCGCGCTTCACCGGCGGCCGCAAGGTCGCGCCGCAGCTTCAGCGCATGAAGAGCGAAGACCTGCTCGCCACCGTCTTCCCCGATCAGGTCGCCTGCGCGGAAAACCTCGTCGGGGAGCGCGAGGTGCCCGACCACCCGCTGGTGAAACAGACCCTCGAGGACTGCCTGCACGAGGCGATGGACAGCGAAGGTCTGCTCGACATCCTGCGTGGCCTGGAAACCGGTCGCATCGCCATGGTGGCGCGCGACCTCGCCGCGCCGTCGCCGCTGGCCGCGGAAGTGCTCAGCGCCGCGCCCTATGCCTTCCTCGACGACGCACCGCTCGAGGAGCGCCGCACGCAGGCCGTGCAGTCGCGTCGCTGGAACGAGGCCGAGAGTCCGGACGACCTCGGTCGTCTCGACGCCGAGGCCATCGACGCCGTGCGCGTGGAAGCCTGGCCCGAGGCGCGCAGCGCGGACGAGATGCACGAGGCGCTGGTCCAGCTCGGCGGGATCACGGAGAGCGAGGCGCGTGACAACGCGGGCTGGGCGACGCTGCTCGCCGCGCTGGCGAAGGATGCCCGGGCCACACGACTGGTGCGGCACGGTCATACGCTCTGGGTCGCCGCCGAGCGCCTGCCCGCCTGGCGCGCGTTGCTCCCCGACGCATCGATGCATCCGGCCATCGCCGCTCCCGCCGGATACGCGGCGCAGCCGTGGACGGCGGAGGCGGCGCTCGTCGACATCGTGCGCGGACGTCTCGGCGGACTCGGCCCCGTGCCGGCGGCACTCCTCGCGGACGCACTTGGCGTGCGCCCGGGCGATGTCGATGTCGCACTGGCGGCGCTGGAGTCGGAAGGCTTCGTCATGCGCGGTGCGTTCTCGCCCGGTGCGACGGAGCCGGAATGGTGCGAGCGTCACCTGCTCGCACGCATCCATCGCTACACCATCGGGCGGCTGCGTCGCGAGATCGAGCCCGTGGCGCCGCGCGATTTCCTCCGGTTCCTGCTCGACTGGCAGCACGTCACGCGCGCGACGCAAGTCGCCGGACCCGATGCGCTGGCCGGCATCATCGGACAGCTCGAAGGTTTCGAGGCGGCGGCCGGTGCATGGGAATCGGAGCTGTTGCCATCGCGTGTCGGCGATTACGGGATCGGCTGGCTCGACGATCTGTGTCGTGCCGGACGCGTGGTGTGGAGTCGCCTGCGGCTCGGCACGGGGACCGGCGGGCCCGTGCGCTCCACGCCCATCGTGCTGTTGCCCCGGCGCCAGCTGCCGGTCTGGTCCGCCGCGGCGCCGCCGGCCCCCGGCGACGTGACGCTGTCGTCGCGCGCGCAGGCGGTGGACGAGGCGCTGCGCGACGAAGGTGCGTTGTTCTTCGATGAACTGGCCTCGATCACGCGCTTGCTGAGAACGGAGCTCGAAGACGCCCTGGGCGAGCTCGTCGCCGCGGGACGCGTCACGGCGGACAGCTTCGCCGGTCTTCGCGCGCTGCTGCTGCCGTCGTCGAAGCGCAACGCCAGTCGTCACCGTCGCACGCGGCGGCACATGATGAGCGGCATCGAAGATGCCGGCCGCTGGTCGCTCGCGCGCCGTCCGAGCGAACAGCGCAACGATGCGGATGGGCTGGAGCACATCGCACGCACGCTGCTGCGGCGGTATGGCGTGGTGAGCTGGCGCATCCTGGAGCGCGAGGCGGCGTGGCTCCCGAGCTGGCGCGAACTGCGTCGGGTGTATCACCGGCTGGAGGCGCGCGGGGAGATTCGCGGCGGCCGCTTCGTCGACGGACTCGTCGGCGAGCAGTTCGCGCTGCCCGAAGCGCTGGCGGCCCTTCGACAGATCCGCCATCGCGAGCACGATGGCGAGATCGTGTGCATCGCCGGTACCGATCCGCTGAACCTGGTCGGCTCCATCGTGGCGGGGATGGCGAAGGTGCCGGCCACGCTCGGCAATCGCATCGCGATCCGCGACGGCGTGCCGCTGGCAGCGATGGTGGCGGGGAAATTCGTGTCGCTGACGCCGCTGGAAGGCGATGACGAGCGCGAGGCGCGGGGTGCGTTGCAGCGCAAGGCGGACATGCGGTCGTTCGCCTCGTTGTAGGCGCTTTCAGGTGGGAACCAGCCTGCTGGCTCCCACCCCTGGAGCAACGGTTATCGCAGCTGCACGTCGCCTAGCACCCACATCTTCGGACCCGGCTTGCCCGTGATCACGAAGCACAAATCGTGCGTGCCTTCGCGCTTGGGCAGGATGCCGTCGAGCGTGGCACGGCCGTCCTTCGCCTTCGCGAGGGGAATGGTCGCCAGCTTCGGGCCGTCACAGGTGTCCTGGTGCACTTCCAGCTCGCCGGCGGCGGAGCGCGACTTGCGCGACACGATGCCTTTGACGTCCTTCCACAGCGCGTAGTTGTACGGCAGGCGATCGACGGTGACGGACAGGCCGTAACGACCGTCGAGTTTCGCGCCCTTCCAGATCCAGCACGTGTCCATGATGTCGACCTTGTACACGGGACGCACGCCGTCGACCGCGTTGGGCGACTCGAGACGAAGCACGAGCTTGTCGCCGCACATGTCGAGCTCGTCGCTCGTACGACGCAGCAGCGACTTCGCATCGATCTCGCGGTCGCGCGGACCGGCGAGGCCAAAACCGCCCTCGAACGCGTTCGCGCGCACGGTCGACGGAAGATCCACGTCGAACGGCCCCGTATAGGCCGTGGATTGCGCCGTCGGTGCACTGCCGTCGGTCGTGTAACGCACGGTGCCATAGCCGGTCTGGTTGGACAGCGTCACCTTCGCCTTGTGTCCGGGTGCCTCTTCCGTGGCGATGGCGACGGCGAACGCACCGTCGGCGGGCACGATGCCCGCCGCGCGATAGCGCGACATCTGCGCAGGCAGACGCGCGACGAAATCGTTCCAGTCGGCCTTCGGCGACCACGTACGCTCGGCGAGCGCGGCGATGCGGGGGAAAATGACGTGCTGCGTGCGCGACCAGGTCGGAATGTATTCCGAGAACACGGTCACCTGCGCGCCCAGCACATGGTGGGCGTTGGCACCGGCAATTTCCTTCGGTACCGGATCGAAATCGTAGATCGTCCGCAGCGATTGCCCCGACGGGCGACCCGGCGGTTCGTCCGGCAGCGTCGACTGCAGGCGATCGAGGTAGAGCGTCGGCGACGGGGCCATCACGACGTCGTGCCCGGCGTTGGCCGCCTTGATCGCGCCCTCCGTGCCGCGCCAGGACATCACGGTGGCACTCGCCGGCACGTCGCCGTCGAGGATTTCATCCCAGCCGATGAGGCGACGGCCGTGCTTGTCGAGATAGGTACCGATGCGCGCGATGAACCAGCCCTGCATCTTTTCCTCGTCGGTGATGCCGAGCGACTTCATCTTCGCCTGCACCGTCTTCGAGCGCTCCCACTCGTCCTTGGCCGCCTCGTCGCCGCCAACGTGGATGTACGTCGACGGGAAGATGTCCATCACCTCGTCCAGCACGTCCTGCAGGAAGGTGAACGTGCCATCGTCGACGTTGTAGAGCGCGGTGTTCACCCCCCAGTCGGACGAGACGGCGAGCTTCTTCGAGCCGGCGCCGAACTTCGGATACGACGCCACCGCGGCCTGCGCATGGCCCGGCATCTCGATCTCGGGGACCACCGTGATGTGGCGCTCGGCGGCGTACGCGACGATCTGCTTCGCCTCGTCCTTCGTGTAGAACCCGCAGTACGGTGTGTCCGCACCGCCGGTGAGCGCGATGTCGGGACCGACCGCCTTGCGACACGCGCCGGTCTCGGTGAGCTTCGGATACTTCTCGATCTGCAGGCGCCAGCCCTGGTCGTCGGTGAGATGCCAGTGGAACGTATTGAGCTTGTGCATCGCCATCTGGTCGAGCAGGTGCTCGATGTCGCTCACCGACTGAAAATGCCGGCTGGAGTCGAGCATCAGGCCACGCCACTCGAACCGCGGTGCGTCGACGATGTGCACGGCGGGTACGCCGTTCTGCGCGGCAGGGTCGGTGAGCAGCTGCCAGTAGGTGACCGCGCCGTAGAACAGGCCGGTCTCGGCGTTGGCCGCGATGCGTACACCGTTCGCGCCGACGTCGAGCGTGTAGGCCTCGCGCCCCTTGATCGACGATACGGTCGCGAGCGAGATACCGCTCTTGCCCTTCCCTTCCACGATCGCCGGCGTGATGCCGCGCGCCTGGCGGATCCACCCCTGCAGCTGCGCCGCGACATGCTTCGCCTGCGTGTCGCCCGGCGCCACGTTGATGGTGGTCATCGCATCGAGCCGGTAATGCCCGGGTGCGCGCTGCACCTGCGCCGGCATGGGAATGAGCGACAGTGGCGCGGCATCGACGGGCGCGGTTTCCTGCTTCGGCTGGGTGGCGCACGCGGTAAGGCCGGTGGCCATCGCAAGGAGGAGGAGTCGGCGCATCGAGGGTTCCCTTATCTCGTGAAGTCGTTCGATTGTGGCGTGGAAACCGCATCGCGACTAGGTATCGTCGGTGGGAGTAAAAAAAACGGGCCCGATGAAGAGGCGTCGGGCCCGAGGGGAATGAAGCATCGAGGTATGCGTTGGCGGCCGTCCGTGGCCGCGAGTCCATCGCGCGTTATCAGAGATCGAAGTGCACGGAGCCCATGTAGCGGCGACCCGTGGTGTATCTTGAGGCCGGCATCGAGGTGACGCCGAGATACTGTTCGTATTTCTCGTTGGTCAGGTTCATGCCAGAGAGCGTGAACGAGATCTGCTTGTTGAGCTTCCAGCCGAGCGTCGCACCCAGGTCGCCGTAGTCGGCCGTGGTGGCCGGCGGCGCACCGGCGATGTAACCGCCGGCGAGGTACTTGCTGCGCCAGTTGTACGTGATGCGGGCACTGAACGGGCCCATCTCGTAGTACGGGCTGACCGAGTACGAATTCTTCGAGTTGTACGGCAGCGCACCGCCGGAATCGAGGGTGCCCTTGGCGTACGTGTAGTTCGCCGTGACGCCGAAACCCGTATCCCAGAACGCCTGCTGGTAGCTGATGCTGCCGCCGCGCACCTTGCCCGACCCGGTATTGCGCGGGCGGCTGATGGAGTACGTGCAGAAGCCGTCCGGCGTGCAGAGGCCCTGCGCGACCTGGCGCGCGAACGTCGCAGGGTCGTTGACGAGACCCGAGTTGAACTGCCTCTCGTTGGCCGAGTCGACGACGGTGTAGTTGTCGATCTGCTTGTAGAAGCCGGTGAGCGCCAGGTACGACTGCGGCGCGAAGTACCACTCGGCGGAAAGCGAGTAGTTCTTCGACTTGTAGTTCTTCAGGTTCGGGTTGCCACCCGAGCCGGTGAGCACCGAGTCGTTGAGGAACAGGTTGTTCACCTGCATGTTGTACGGAGGACGGGCGATCACCTTCGCCGCGGCCGCGCGCAGCACCACGTCGTCCATCAGGTCGTACGCGACGTTGAAGCTGGGCAGCCAGTTCTTCGTCGTGCGCGACGACGTCTGCCACGAACCGGCCGGGGCCGGCAGCACCGGGGCGCCGCTGTAGTTGAAGCCGGTACCGTCCGTCTTCGTGTCGACGTAGCGGATGCCGATGTTGCCGTGGAAGCCGCCGCCGGCGAAGTTACCCTGCACGTAGGCGGCATTGGTCTTTTCGACCAGCTTGTACGTGCCGTTGAGGTAAGTGCCCGGATCCTCGTTGCCCTGATTGGTGTTGCGCACCCATGCGTACTGCGCGTTGCGGTCCGGCATGATGTGGCTCGACGAACCGTCGAGCGCGCCGCCGAAGGCGTCGAGCGTATCGGTGTAACCGCTCGTGCCGAGTTCGGCGAGATTGGTGGGAGCGTTGCCGCCGTAGACATGCGCCTGCATGCCTTCTTCGTGGCGGTTCCAGCGGTAACCGACGGCGATCTCGTTGAAGAACGAATCGAAGTACTTCGAGAAGTCGAGCTGGCCGTAGGTGTCGCGCGAGCTCGCCGAGTAGTCGCCGTAGTTGCCCGGCCAGCCGCCCAGACCGTCCACGTCGCCCATGTGCCAGTTCGCGGGATCGCGTGCGGCGGCCGGGTTGTCGAAGTTGAAACCGCGACGGATATCCCAGGTGTAGCCACCCGCGTAGACGGGCTCCATGACGGCCTGCGAGATATTGTCGTTGCGGGCCTTGCTATACCCGGCGGCGCCGCCGAGCTTCCAGCCTTCGCCGCGGTATTCCGACTTCAGGTCGAACGCCGACGTACGCACCACGGATTTGCGGATGTTGCTGTCGAAGGTGCCCTGGGCGATGGCCGGGCAGTTCGGGGAGTCGTTGCCGCAGACATGGCCGCCGGTCACGACGCCGTTCGGACCCTGGATGAAGCTCGTCACGTTGCCCGGCGTGGCGCCGGTGAACGGATAGAGCGACTGGTTCCAGTTGTCGAAGTTCTCGCGGACGAACAGGTTGTTGATGTCGATGTCCCAGTTGCTCGTCGGGTGGATCTGGAATCCGAGCGTCGCGGTGTCGCGCTTGCGCTTCTGCTGGAACCACGCCGAGTTCACTTCGTCCGGCACCATCGCGTTCGGGTCGAGCGAACCGTTGGCGATGCCGGCGGCGACGGCCGGGCTGGGTGCCCACTTGGAGACGGGGCTGTAGCTGAAGATCTCGAAGCCCTGGCGGTCGATCTTTTCCTCGAAGTGCTGGATCGAGGCGATCATGCCGAAGATGTTGTTCGCGTCCTTCCAGCTATACAGTGCCGAGCCGGTCGGGCGCGTGCCCGCCGTCGCCTGATCGTTGTAGTTGAGGCCGAACGAACCACGGATGGTGTTGGCCGGCAGGTCGAGCGGCTTCAGCGTGTGCAGCAGGATCGTGCCGCCGAGGCTGCCTTCCGGCAGGCGCGCTTCGGGCGACTTGTAGACTTCGAGGCGACCGACGATTTCCGGTGCGAGCATCGTGAAGTCGAAGCCACGGTTCGGCTGCGCGCCGTACTGCCAC
Source organism: Luteibacter sp. UNCMF331Sha3.1 (assembly GCF_900109915.1). Taxonomy (GTDB): domain Bacteria; phylum Pseudomonadota; class Gammaproteobacteria; order Xanthomonadales; family Rhodanobacteraceae; genus Luteibacter. The sequence continues at coordinate 1,790,333 of NZ_FOBU01000001.1, read as the reverse complement.
GGCGTCTGCGAGATCGGCTGGCCGTTGAGGAACGTGAGGTTGAGGCTGGGGTCCGTGCCGTCGATCGACACGCGGTCGCCCTGGCCGAAGGCGCGGTCGATGGTGACGCCCGGCACCTGGGTCATCGCTTCCGCGACGTTGGTGTTCGGGAACTTGCCGATGTCCTCGGCCGTGACGGCCTCGACGATGGCGTCGGCGTTGCGCTTGGTGTCGAGCGACTTCTCGAGGCTCGCGCGGATACCGGTGACGGTGATGCCTTCGAGCTCGGCCGCCTTGGCGGCTTCGGCCTTTTGCTGAGCCGTCTGGGTCTTCGTCGTGGCGGTGGACGCGTCCTGCGCGGCCACGGTTCCGGTGAAGCAACACAACCCGGCGATGATGCTCGCCGCGAGCAGGTTTCTACGATGCGACATGATGTCCTCCCCTCAGAGGATAAGAGCGACGACGGGTTTCGCGACCGTCACGCTTCGTTGCTATCGAAGGGCCTTTCGACCCGGTTTTTCGAACTGGCCTTACGTTCCTTCCCCGCTCTTCAATGAGCGGTCGAACCGTGCAGGTAGAGACCGGCGGCACCGATCACACCCAACTGTCCGTGGTCCATCAGACGTACCGGTACCTGTTGGAGAAAGGCGCGCATGACGCCCTTGTTGAAGAACCTGGTGGCGAAGCTGCTGGTGACGAGGCGCTCGCGTACCTGCGGCAGGATGCCGCCGGCGAGATACACGCCCCCGCGCGCGCCGTAGAGCATCGCGAGATCGCCCACGAAGCTGCCGAGCAGTCCGCAGAACACGTCGAGCGCTTCGGTTGCGGCGGCGTCGCTGCCGCCCAGCGCAGCGCCAGTGACGTCGGCGGGCTCGGACAGCGTCGCGGTCGTGCCGCGCAGCGTGGAAATGGCGCGATAGAGATTCACGAGACCCGGACCCGAGAGCGCCGTCTCGTACGATACGTAGTCGCGGTCGCGGCCGAGTTCGGCGAGGATGGCGACCTCGCGCGCATTACCCGGTGCGAGCGAAATCTGGCCGGCCTCGGTCGGCAACACGGTGCAATGCGGCTTGCCGGGCAGCAGCACGGCCGAACCCAGACCGGTACCCGGACCCATCACCAGGATCGGTCCCTCGACGGGCGCGGCGTCGGTCGCGATGATCGGCGTGGTCTCGTGGCTCTGGAGGAACTGGCACGCGTACGCGACCGCTTCGAAATCGTTGACGACGGCCAGACCCGACAGACCGAGCGACTGGCGGATGTCGCCGATCGACACGGGCCACGGCAGGTTCTCGTTGACGATGGCGTCGCCCAGCACGTAGCCGGCGCTGGCGACCGCGCAGTGCTCGATCGCGGTGTCGCCATCGAGGTGCCCGACGAAGTCGCGGAGCACGGCGGTCAGGCTCGGCCACTCGGCGCAGGCGTAGCGCTCGTAGCGCAGCACGTCGATCGCGGTCGAGCCGGCCGCGCGGCGGACGAGGCCGATACGGGCATGCGTGCCACCGACATCGGCGGCGATGAACGCCCCGGGCCGCGACGAACGCACGACATCCCGCTGTTTGGCCGATTCGCCCACACCCTGCCCCTTGCTGCTTTCTGCCCTGCGTCGTCACCCGAAACGTGGACGATGCCCCTTGTTGCCGCCGAGTCTCTTCGCCCGATGACAACGTTGTCAACCGGACAAATGGCCGAGACAAGCCGCGTTCCATAACGCGGTGCAACAGGAAACGTTTTCGCCGCGTTTCGCTTGGATCGTGTCAATTCCGTCACGCGGGGGTTGCCGCGTCGCCATCGGAACAGGATCAACGGCTTGACGCACTGCGACATCGAAAGTCGGCGGCCATGCCACAGGTCACGGAGGCCGGCCCGGCGGCAATTGACAACGTTGGGCACGTGCGCCGATAAAGAGACAACCACGGGACATCGGGCGGTGCCGCCGACCCGGTCGTTCCGGTCCATCACGAGGGGAAACACCCATGTCGTCCACTGCGATTGGCGTCGACGAGACGCGCCACTCCAGCCTGATCCCGATGATCATCATCGGCGTCCTGTTCTTCATCTTCGGCTTCGTGACGTGGCTCAACGGACCGCTGATCACCTTCGTGAAGCTTGCCTTCGACCTGGACGACGTCGGCGCGTTCCTCGTGCCCAGCGCGTTCTACCTGTCGTATTTCTTCCTCGCCCTGCCCTCGTCGTTCATCCTCAAGAAGACCGGCATGAAGAAGGGCATGGGCCTCGGCCTGTTCGTCATGGCGATCGGCGCCGTCCTCTTCGGCCAGTTCGTCACCATGCGCGTCTATCCCGGGGCGCTGACGGGCCTGTTCGTGATCGGCGCCGGCCTCTCGCTGTTGCAGACCGCTTCCAATCCTTACATCTCGATCCTCGGCCCCATCGACAGTGCCGCGCAGCGCATCGCGTTCATGGGCATCTGCAACAAGGCGGCCGGCTTCCTGGCGCCGTTCGTGTTCGGCGCCGTGGTGATGAGCAACATCGGCAGCTTCGACAAGCAGATCGCCGCCGCGACGGATCCCGCGCAGCGCGAAGCCCTGCTCAACGCCTTCGCCGCGAAGGTGCACCTGCCGTACATGGTGATGGCCGGCCTGCTGGTGGTGCTGGCGATCTGGGTGGTGCGCTCGTCGCTGCCCGAGATCCGGGCATCGCACGACAACTCCGAGCGCGCGATCGGTCATGACAAGGGCAGCGTCTTCAGCTTCCCGCACCTGTGGCTCGGCGTGCTCTGCCTGTTCGTCTACGTTGGCGTGGAAGTGATGGCGGGCGACGCGATCGGCACCTACGGCCAGGGCTTCGGCATGTCGCCGGAAGACACCAAGCACTTCACCTCGTACACGCTGTTCGCGATGCTGCTCGGCTATGTCGCCGGTCTCGCGCTGATTCCGAGGTTCATTTCGCAGCACACCTACCTGGCGATCTCCGCGGTCCTCGGCGTGCTCTTTTCGATCGGCACGTACGTGACCACCGGCTACACCTCGGTGGCCTTCGTCGCGGCGCTGGGCTTCGCCAACGCCATGATGTGGCCGGCCATCTTCCCGCTCGCGATCAAGGGCCTCGGCCGCCTGACCGAGTTCGGCTCGGCGTTCCTGATCATGGGCATCGCCGGTGGCGCCATCGTCCCGCTGATCTTCGCGCACCTGAAGCAGGTGTACGACTTCCAGGCCGTTTTCCTGGTGATCATGGCGGTCTGCTACCTGTACATCCTGTTCTATGGCGCGGTCGGCCACCGGATCGGGCAGCACCTGAAGAATTAAGCGTATTCGCGCCGCAACGGCGATCCGCTAGGATCGCCGTTCTGCTATCGAGGGGTCGAAAGTTTGCGTAGCCCTACCATCAAGGACGTGGCCGAGCGGGCCGGCGTGTCGCTGAAGACCGTCTCCCGCGTCATCAACCACGAGCCATCCGTGCACGCCCGTACCCGCGAGCGGGTGCAGCGGGCCATCGACGCGCTCGACTACCAGCCCGACCAGGCAGCGCGAAGCCTGCGCAGCCAGCGCACGTACGCGCTCGGACTCGTCTACGACAACCCGAACGCCCACTACGTGATCGCGATGCAGAACGGCGTGCTGTCGGTCTGCCGGGAGCGCGGCTTCGGCCTGCAGATCCACCCCTGCGACGCCTCGGCGCCACGTCTCGCCGAGCAGTTGGGCGACCTGGTGCGGCGCAACCGGCTGGCGGGCCTCGTGCTCTGCCCCCCGATGTCCGAGCAGCCGAAGCTGCTCACGGCGCTGACGGAGCAGAAGGTGCCGTTCGTGCGGATCATCTCCGCGCGACAGGATCCGAAGGACGGCTGGCCCTGCGTGTTCGTCGACGATCGCGACGCCGCCTATGCGATCACCGAGCACCTGATCCAGCTCGGGCATCAACGCATCGGCTTCCTCTGGGGTGGCAAGGAGCATCGCTCCAGTCCCGAACGCTACAAGGGTTACGAAGACGCGCTGCGCGCGTACGGCATCGCGGTCGACAAGCGCCTCGTCGTCGAAGGCGATTATTCGTTCGACGACGGTTTCCGCGGCGCGCGCAAACTCCTCGCGCTGAAGGAGCCGCCGACCGCGATCTTCGGCTCCAACGACGAGATCGCGGCGGGCGTGCTCGCGGCCGCGCGTTCCGGCGGGGTCGACGTACCGTGGGAGCTCTCCATCGCCGGCTTCGAAGACAGCCCGTTCTCCAAGCAGTCGTGGCCCGCGCTGACCACCGCGCGACAGAACACCGAGGAGATCGGACGCCATGCGACGCAGCGACTCATCGCGGAGATCGAACGCGCGGACGATCACGTGATCGACAACGAAGGGTTCAGCCCCGATCTGGTGGTACGCGGATCGACGGCGCCGCGAAGGCTCTGAGGCGCGGCCGGGAGATTGCTCGCGTGCGGGCGCGGCCTTGGCCGCGATGGGGCTCGCGGCAGGCACCCATCGCGGCCAAGGCCGCTCCCACACAAGCTCGCCGGCCACAACCCTGTGGGAGCGCGCTCGCGCGCGATGGGGCTCGCGGCAGCCCTCATCGCGGCCAAGGCCGCTCCCACACGAGCTCGACGAGGACGGAGCGCTTCCGTCCGCTCCTCAGGCGGTCGTCATCACCGCGATCGCGGCGATGGCGACCGCAAGTCCGAGCCAGTTCAGCCACGACAGCTTTTCGCGAAAGCCGAGTGCGCCCACCAGCGCACCGAGCACCACCACGCCGACGTTCATCGAGGCGAACACGAGCGACGGCGAGCCGGGCAGGGCCTGGTGCCCGCGTACGTAGAAAAGGATGTTGGCGAAGTTGGCGGCGCCCAGCAGCACACCGAAACCCACACTGCGCCACGACAGCGCCGCCTTGCCCATGAGCGCGCGAACGATCACGGCGATCCAGCAGAGCACCATCGCGATCAGGAACGAGGCCAGCAACGCGCTGGCGAACGGTGCACCGGCCTGTGCCACGAGCTTGAAGCAGACGTCGATCGCACCGAAGCCCGCGAACACGGCGAGCGGTGCCAGCATGCCGCCGCGGTCGTTGGCCGCCTCGGTGCGGCGACGCCACAACACGCACGCCACGGCGACGACCGCCAGGGCGATGCCCGTCGCTTTTGGCGCGGTGAGGGTGTCGCCAAGCAACGCGAACGCGGCGAATAGCGAAACGAATAGCGAGAGTCGCTGGGCGACGTCGGTGCGCACGATGCCCGCGGTGCGCACCGAGTGCGCGAGCACGACGAAGATCGCGGGGAGCAGCACACCGAGCAGCACGAGCGGCGTCCACGTGGCGGGCGCGTCGATGGCCGCCTGCGGCGTGGCGCCGAGCAGCATCGTGGCCAGCGTGGCGGCGACCACGTAATTCGTCGCGACGGCCTGCACAATGTCGACGTTCGCACGACGCGCGAGCTTGAGCAGCACCGAAACCGTCACGCTGAAGGCGACGGCGAGGAGGATGTAGATCATGGGGGCGGGGTAGCGGAGGCGACTAAGGAGTGCATGCTAACCCAGCCATCCCTGCCCGGTGGGAGCCAGCCTGCTGGCTCCCACCCATCGCGTTCAGCGCGACAGCTGCGCCGCTTCGCGGGCCAGGGCTTCGATGCCGGCCCAGTCCGACGCGGCGAGCTTGTCCGCCGGAGTCAGCCACGAGCCGCCGACGCAGACGACGTTCGAAAGGCCAAGGAACTCGGGCGCGTTGGCGAGACTGATGCCGCCCGTCGGACAAAAGCGGATCTGGGGCAGCGGGCTGGCCCAGGCGCCGATCAGCTTCGCGCCGCCGGCGGGCACGGCCGGAAAGAACTTCTGGAAGCGATAACCGCGTTCAAGCAGTTCCATCGCTTCGCTCGACGTCGCGGCGCCCGGCAGCAACGGCAGTTCCGAATCGTCGGCGGCGTCGAGCAGGCGCGGTGCGCTGCCCGGCGACACGGCGAACTTCGCACCGGCTTTCCAGGCGTTCTCGAGGTCGCGCGCGGTCAGCACGGTGCCGACGCCGACGACGGCACCTTCCACTTCGGCGGCGATCGCGCGCACCGCGTCGAGCGCGGCGGGCGTACGCAGGGTCACTTCGATCGCGGGGACGCCGCCGGCGACGAGCGCGCGCGCCATGCCCACGGCCTTCGACGCGTCGTCGATGATCACGACGGGGACCACGGGCGCGAGGCGCAGGGTGGATTCGACGCGCTGCTGCTTTGCTTCGTTGCTCATCTGCTACTCCGGTGGATCAGAAAACGCCCGCGCCCAGGTCGGCCGTGACGGCGGACTGGCGGAACATGGCGAAGAGTTCGCGGCCCATGCCGGTGTGATGCATGGCCAGGTCGACGTTGTCGGGAATGCGCGCGTTCCATTCGTCCGCGGCGACGAGCACCTCGATCGTGCCTTCGTTCGCGTCGAGGCGCACGATGTCGCCCGTGCGGATGCGCGCGATGGGACCGCCCGCTTCGGCTTCCGGCGTGACGTGGATGGCTGCGGGCACGCGACCCGACGCGCCCGACATACGCCCGTCGGTGACCAGCGCGACGCGATGGCCGCGATCCTGCAGAAGGCTCAGGGTGGGCGTCAGCTTGTGCAATTCGGGCATGCCGCGCGCACGGGGGCCCTGGAAACGGACCACGGCGACGAAGTCGCGGTCGAGTTCGCCGCGATCGAAGGCGGCCTTCACGTCGTCCTGTTCGTCGAACACGATGGCGGGCGCCTCGATGACCATGCGGTCTTCCGGCACCGACGACACCTTGATGACGCCGCGACCGACGTTGCCCTTGAGCATGCGCAGGCCACCGTCCTGGCGGAACGGTTCGGTGATCGATCGCAGCACGCCGCGATTGCCGCTTTCCTTCGACACCGGTTTCCAGACGAGCGCGTCGCCTTCCAGCACCGGCACGTTGCGGTAGTGGTGCAGACCCGGGCCCATGATCGTGTTCACGTCGCCGTGCAGCAGGCCGGCATCGAGCAGCTGGTCGATGAGGAAGCCCATGCCGCCCGCTTCGTGGAAGTGGTTCACGTCGGCGTAGCCGTTCGGGTACACGCGCGCCAGCAGGGGCACGACGGCCGACAGGGCATCGAAGTCGTCCCAGCGCAGTTCGACACCCGCGGCGCGCGCGATAGCGACGAGGTGCAGCAGGTGATTGGTGGAACCGCCCGTCGCATGCAGGCCGACCACGCCGTTGACGACCGAGCGTTCGTCCACGATGTGGCCGAGCGGCAGGTATGCGTCGCCGAGCGAGTCGATGGCGAGCACGCGCTCGACGGTGGCACGCGTGAGCGCGTCGCGCAGCGGCGTATCGGGCGCTTCGAAGCTCGCGCCGGGCAGGTGCAGGCCCATGATCTCCATCAGCATCTGGTTGGAGTTGGCGGTGCCGTAGAACGTGCAGGTGCCGGAGCCATGGTACGAACGCGCCTCGGCCTCGAGCAGTTCCGCGCGCGTCGCCTTGCCGGCGGCGAACGCCTGGCGGACCTTCGACTTTTCTTCGTTCGGGATGCCCGACGGCATCGGACCCGACGGCACGAACGCCGAGGCGAGGTGCCCGAAGCTGAGTGCGCCGATCAGCATGCCCGGCACGATCTTGTCGCAGATGCCGAGGTACAGCGCGCCTTCGTACATGTCGTGCGACAGCGAGACCGCGGTGGCCATCGCGATGAGGTCGCGCGAGAAGAGCGACAGCTCCATGCCGGGGCGACCCTGCGTGACGCCGTCGCACATCGCGGGCACGCCGCCGGCGACCTGCGCGGTGGCGCCGAACGAACGCGCCGTCTGCCGGATCAGCTCGGGATAGCGCTCGTATGGCTGGTGTGCCGAGAGCATGTCGTTGTACGAGGTGACGATCGCGAGATTGGCGGCGTGGCCGTTGCGCAGCGCGTCCTTGTCCTTCTCCGCGCACGCGGCGAACCCGTGCGCGAGGTTGCCGCACGAGAGGTGGTGGCGCTTCGCGCCCTTGCCGCGCGCGGCGTCGATCTTGGCGAGGTACGCGGCGCGCGAGTCGCGGCTACGCTCCACGATGCGCCGGGTCACCTCGGCGAGGATGGGATGGGTGGTCATGGCATGTTCCTGAGGCTTTGACCGCGCCACGTGCCTTGATGGCACGAGGCCGTCGTGTGGACCGCCGCCCCCCGGCGGGCGATCCGTGGCCGCGCGTCTGCCGCGCGGCGGTATGGCGTGGGTATCAGGGGGCCCAGTAGATCTCGACGGGCACCGTCGCGTGCTTCAGCACGGCACCGATGGGGTAGTCCTCGCCGGCTTCGGCTTTCGCGAGGATCGCCTTCTTGTCGGCACCTTCGATGTGCACGTAGAGCGCTCGCGTCGCGAGCACCTTCGGCAGCGTGAGCGTGATGCGCGGCTCGCCGGCGTCCGGCGCGCGCATCGAAAGCACCGTCTTGCCGCCTTTCGGATCGAGCGCTGCCTCGAGATTGTCGCCGCCCGGGAAGAACGATGCGGTATGGCCGTCGCCGCCCATGCCAAGGATCAGCACGTCGAACGTGCCCCCGAGCGCGTCGATGCGCGCGCCGACCGCGGCGAGCGCGGCGTCGACGTCGCCCTTGTGCGCCTGGTCGAACAGGGGAAGGAACGTCGCCGTGTGCGCTTCGTGGTGAAGCAGGTGCTCCGCGACGAGCCTCGCGTTGGAGCGGTCGCTGTCGGTATCGACCCAGCGCTCGTCGACGAGCGTGATCGTTACCTTCGACCAGTCGATTTCCTGCTCGGCGAGCACGGCGAACATCGCCTTGGGCGTGCTGCCGCCGGAGACGGCGATGCTGGCCTTGCCGCGTTCCGCGATCGCGGCGGCGAGCTTCGACGCGACATCGCGTGCGAGCTGGTCGGCGAGCGTGAGCCTGTCGGCGAATTCATGGCGTTCGATCTTGGCGTTCATGCGGCATCCTCGGCCCAGGTACGGCCATCGCGTTCGATGAGCGCCACGGCGGCGCTCGGACCCCAGGTGCCCGCGGTGTACGGCTTCGGCGTATCGCCGCTCGCTTCCCACGCGTCGAGGATGGGGCCGGCCCACTTCCACGCCGCTTCGACTTCGTCGCGACGCATGAAGAGGGTCGGATTGCCACGCACGACGTCGAGGATGAGCCGCTCGTAGGCATCGGGCTGCTGCACGCCGAACGCCGCCGCGAAGCTCATGTCGAGCGGCACGTGGCGCAGGCGCAGGCCGCCCGGTCCCGGATGCTTGATCGTCAGCCAGAGCTTCACGCCCTCGTCCGGCTGCAGACGCAGCGTCAGACGGTTGGGCAGCAGCGGGCCGCTGGCCGGATCGAAGATGGAATGCGGCAACTGGCGGAACGTCACCACGATTTCCGAAACACGGTTCGGCAGGCGCTTGCCGGTGCGCAGGTAGAAGGGCACGCCAGCCCAGCGCCAGTTGCCGATCTCCGCCTTGAGGGCGACGAAGGTTTCGGTGCGGGACTGGTCGCTGCCGAGCTCGTCGAGGTAGCCGGGCACGCCCTGGCCTTCGGCGGCACCGGCGCGGTACTGGCCGCGCACGGTCAGCTGACCCGCGTTGCGCGCATCGATCGGGCGCAGCGAACGGAGCACCTTGAGCTTTTCGTCGCGCACGGCGTCCGGCGCCAGCGACGACGGCGGCTCCATGGCGAGCATGCACAGCAGCTGGAGAATATGGTTCTGCACCATGTCGCGCAGCGCGCCCGAGCGATCGTAGTAGCCGGCGCGATGACCGACGCCGACGGTTTCCGCGACGGTGATCTGCACGTGGTCGATGTGCTGCGCGTTCCACAGCGGCTCGAACAGCGCGTTGGCGAAGCGCAGGGCGAGGAGGTTCTGCACCGTCTCCTTGCCGAGGTAATGATCGATACGGTACGTCTGCGATTCGCCGAAGACCTGGGCGACCGCGTCGTTGATCGCGTTGGCGCTTTCGAGATCGCGGCCGATCGGCTTCTCGAGGACGACGCGCGAGCGCTCGCCGTTCATGCCCAGCGAACCGAGACGCTGGCAGATGTCGGTGAAGATGTCCGGCGACGTCGAGAGATAGAACACGCGGATGTGGTCCGCCTTCTCGCCCATGAGCGTGGCGAATTCGTCCCAGCCGTCGGCCTTGCGGGCGTCGAGCGAGCGATAGCCGATCATGGCGATGAACGCGTCGAGCTGCGCCGGCACCACGTGCGACACGCCCTTCTCCACGGAGGAGCGGACGATGTCGCGGTAGGCCGCGTCGTCCAGGCCCTCGCGCGCCACACCGACGATCCGGCTGGTGGGCTGGATCTGACCGTCGACGAACCGGTGGTACATGGCCGGCAGCAGCTTGCGGACGGCGAGATCGCCGGTGCCGCCGAAGATGACCAGATCGAACGGCTCGATCGGATGAAGGGGAGCGCTCACGTCGGCGGCCTCTGGTAGGGAAGGATGCCTCAGGATCGTACCAGTGACATACCAGGACGTACCAGCCCCGTACCACTCGACGCGACCTTTCGCCGCCCTTAACGCCCCGAAAACATACCGGAAACGTTTCCACGGTTCATTTAGATCGTGCAAACGGGTGTTTGAATCGGCCGCTGGTATGCCCCAGGTTGCACGGTCTTGCCGCAGTGGTCGGGGATTGGTATCTTCACCGCCATGGAAAGCGCCCTTGTCGCCGAATACCAGCGTCTGCACCTCGATCCGGCGGTCCGGCAGCCGCTGGCGTACATGCGCCTGCGCCGCGCGATCCGGAACGTGATCGAAAACGGCGAGGTCCAGGTGGGCCACGCCCTGCCGAGCGAACGCGATCTGGCCAGGGCCCTCACCCTGTCCCGCGTCACCGTGCGCAAGGCGATCGGCGGTCTGGTCGAGGACGGCCTGCTGACTCAGCGACACGGTGCCGGCACGTTCGTCTCCGAACGCATCGTGAAGCCGCTGTCGCGCATGACCAGCTTCACCGAGGATCTCCGCGCCCGCGGCCTCAATCCGAGATCGGAATTCTTCGAGCGCGCCATCGGCGAGGTCACGCCCGAAGAGGCCATGGCGATGAACCTGTCACCGGGCACGCAGGTGGTTCGCCTGCATCGCCTTCGCTACGCCGGCGACGAGCCGCTCGCCATCGAGCGCAGCGCCGTGCCGCTCGATCTGCTGCCGGATCCGAGCCTCGTGGAGGACTCCCTCTACGAAGCCCTCGACAAACTGGGCAATCGGCCGCTCCGCGCGCTGCAACGCCTTCGCGCCGTGGTCCTCGGGCCCGCGCAGACTCGACTGCTCCGTCTCGGCGCCGGCAGTGCCGGCCTCAACATCGAACGGCGCAGCTTCCTCGACGACGGACGCATCGTCGAATTCACCTGCTCGTGGTACCGCGGCGACATCTACGATTTCGTCGCGGAACTGCAGAGCGACTGACGGGCACGACGCACCCCATGACGATCCATCCGCAAGACACCCTGATGTTCCGCGAAGCCCACGAAACCGCCGGGGTCGTGGAGCGCCAGCTCGCGCAGAACGAGGCCGTGGTCGCCGCGCTCGCCGCGCGCCTTCGCGCCAACCCGCCGCGCATGATCATCACGTGCGCCCGCGGCAGCTCGGATCACGCGGCCATGTACGCCAAGTACGTGTTCGAGACCCAGCTCGGCGTCGTCACCGCGTCGGCGTCGCCGTCGGTCACGTCGATCTACCACGCGAAGCAGAATCTCGACGGCGCGCTGTACATCGCGATCTCGCAGTCGGGCAAGAGCCCCGACCTGGTGCGCAACGCCGAAGCGGCGAAGAAAGCCGGCGCACTGGTCGTCGCGCTCGTCAACGTCGTGGAGTCGCCGCTGGCGGCGGTCGCCGACGTCGTCGTGCCGCTGCATGCCGGCCCCGAGACGAGCGTCGCCGCGACCAAGAGCTATCTCGGCGCGCTGTCCGCGATCCTGCACGTCGCCGCGCGCTGGAGCGGCAACGCCGCCATCGGCGACGCGCTCGCGGCACTGCCCGCGCAGCTGCGCACCGGGTGGGACGCCGACTGGAGCGCGCTGACCGATGGTCTCGTCGACGCGCACAACCTGTTCGTCGTCGGCCGTGGCTTCGGCTTCGCCGGCGCCCTCGAGGCGGCGCTGAAGTTCAAGGAAACCTGCGGTCTGCACGCCGAGGCGTTCAGTTCGGCGGAAGTGAAGCACGGCCCGATGGCGCTCGTGGGCCCGGACTTCCCGGTGCTGTTCTTCGCGCAGAACGACGACACGCTGCCCGGCGTGCTCGACGTCGCCGCCGAGTTCCGCAAGCGCGGCGCCAAGGTATGGGTCGCCGCGCCCGGCGCGACCGGCGATGGGGTGTTGCCGCTCGTCGCCACCGCACCGATCAGCGCGCCGCTGGTCACCGTGCAGAGCTTCTATCGTGCCACGGCCGCCCTCGCGCTGAAGCGCGGCTTCAACCCCGACGTGCCCCCGCATCTGAACAAGGTCACCGAGACCGTCTGACGGTCTTTCGCCGCTAAAGGAATCACGCATGACCATCGCCCTCGTCAACGGCCGCGTACTCACCGACAACGGGTTCCAGGGCGGCTTCGCCGTGCTGATCGACGGCGACCGGATCACCGGCCTGGCGCTGCCGTCCGATCCGCGCGTGCGCGCGGCGGAACGTCACGACCTGGGCGGCCGGACGCTTCTCCCCGGCTTCATCGACTGCCAGGTCAACGGCGGTGGCGGCGTGCTGTTCAACGACGCGCCGACGGTCGACACGATCCGCACGATCGGCGAGGCGCACGCGAAGTTCGGCACCACCGGCTTCCTCCCCACCTTGATCAGCGACGACGCCGACGTGATGGCGAAAGCCATCGACGCCGTGAACGCGGCCGTCGAGCAGGGCGTGCCGGGCGTGCTCGGCATCCATCTCGAAGGCCCGTTCATCGCGCCCGAGCGCAAGGGCGTGCACGACCCGGCCAAGTTCCGCATCGCGGGCGCCGAGGACATCGCGATGGTCGCGCGTCGCCACGGTGGCGTGACGTTGCTCACGCTGGCCCCCGAGCGCGCGTCGCCCGAGGTGCTCGCGCAGCTCGTCGGGAACGGCGTCATCGTCGCCGCGGGCCACACCGCGGCGGATTACGAGACCACGCGCAACGCGCTGGCCACGGGCGTGCGCGGCTTCACGCATCTGTTCAACGCCATGACGCCATTCACCAGCCGCGAGCCCGGCGTGGTCGGCGCGGCGCTGGAAGACGCGGGCAGCTGGTGCGGTCTGATCGTCGACGGCCACCACGTGCATCCGGCGTCGTTGCGCGTCGCGATCGCTGCGAAGGCGCGCGAGAAGATGATGCTCGTCACCGACGCGATGCCGCCGGTGGGTTCGGACAACCCGAACTTCGTGCTCAAGGGCGAAACGATCACGGTGCGTGACGGCGTCTGCCAGACGGCCGACGGCACACTCGCCGGCTCCGCGCTCGACATGGCGACCGCGCTGCGCAACACGGTGAACATGGTCGGCGTGCCTTACGACGAGGCCGCGCGCATGGCGTCCACCTATCCGGCCGCGTTCCTCGGTCTGGCGACGACGCACGGTCACATCGCGGCCGGCTACCGCGCCGACTTCGTGGTGCTGGACGATACGCAGCACGTGGCGGAAACCTGGATCGGCGGCGTGCGGGTCCATACGGCCTGAAGATCCTGGTGGCTCCCACCCGATCCTTGACCTCTCACCCATAAAAAAGCCGGCGCTCCGCGCCGGCCAATCTGGGGGGATCATCGTTCGTAAGCGCGCCCGGATACGTCGTCCGGGCGCGCTCGGTTCCCGCTCTTCAGAGCGAGAAGTCGTAACGCACGCCGAGGCGGAAGTAACGCGGCGTCTGATAGGCCACCGGACGACGATAGTCCGGATTCACGGCCGGCAGGCCCGTCGTGTCGTCCACGGTGTCGAGCTCGCCCGTGTCGATCTGCGCGACCGTGCGCTGCTTGCCCGCGAGGTTGAACACCGCCGCGGTGAAGGCCAGCGGCTGCTTCGCACCTGCCCACATCGGCCGGTATTCCGCGTTCAGGTCGAGACTCCACGTCCAGGGCAGGCGACCCTGCGAACCGCGCGGGGCCGGCTGGAAACCGCACTCGAAGTACGAGGCTCCGTACTGGATCGCGTCGACCGGATCCTGGCCGAGGCAGTTCTTCGGACGACCGGTGGCCATGGCGACGTTCGCACCGATCAGCCACTCCGGCGAGGCCTGCCAGTAACCGTACGCCTTCAGCTGATGCGTGCGGTCGTTCGGCAGCGGGCCGTTCGAGTACTGCATGATTTCCGGCGCATCCCAGTCCTGCGTCACCGACGGATCGATCTGGCCGATGTCGGACTTGAGCTGGCCTTCCGAGTTGCCGTAGCTGCGCGAGAACGTGTAGTCGACGCGGGCGTACCAGTTATCCGCGAGCTGATGCTCGAGGTAGAGCTCCAGCGAGTAGTACTTGCGCTTGAGGTCCGGGAACGCGACGCCTTCCGGCGACGTGAAGTCGTCCTTGGTGAGCGCGAACGGCACGAGCGTGCCCTGGCTGTCGATGTCGACGAGGAACGTGTTCGACTTGCCCGGGTTGAACAGATAGCAGCCCGGGATCGAGGCGTTCGTCAGGTCGATGCCGTTGCGGGCGGCGTACTTCTCGAACGGTCGCGAATCGCAGAAGTCGTCGATCGAGCTCTTCAGCTTGCGCAGTGTCGCCTTGGCGCCAAAGCTCCAGTCGGCGTTGATCGCCTTGTCGAAGCCCAGGATGTATTCGTCCTGGAAGTACGCGTCGATACCCTGCGATGCGATCGTCTTCGGGTTCAGCGGCGTGCCGTCTTCGCCGTTGAGGTAGGCGCGCGTGCCGATCTGCTGGATTCCCGTAGGCTCGCCGTTCGGGGCCACGCCGGTGTACGTGTAGTACTCGGAGTAATACGTCGACGCGGACGCGCCGCGGATCGCGACGTTCGACGGGATGGCGAGGTGGTAACGGCCCGCGTTGCCGTAGATCTTGAACGTGGAGTCGCCGAACACGTCCCAGGTCAGGCCGAGTCGCGGCGCGAGCTGGTGACGCTGCTTGACGTAGGTTTCGCCTTCGCCGTTGATGTTCTTGAACTGCTCGTTGCGCAGGCCGATGGACGCCAGCCAGCGGTCCGTGATCTGCCACTTGTCTTCGATGAACTGCGCTTCCTGCTCAACCTTGACGCTCGCGCCGGTGAGGAACAGACGCTTCTGCGCGTAGTAGTCGACGCCCGGCGGGCGGACGATGCCGCGGCTGGGAATGTTGCCGGCCGGGCCGTACACCCAGCGATAGCCACCTTCGTAGACCTGACCGGAATACGACTCGAGCGTCTGGTTGTCGACGCCCGCACGGATGTCGTGGTCGCCGGCGATGTACTCGACATCGAAGCGCCAGCCGTGGGTCTTGTCTTCCGCGCCATTGCCGAGGACGGTGTTGTTGACGAGGCCGCAACCCGTGATCTGCTCGGCCGGGAGACCGCGGTTGTCGGTGATCCACGGGCAGTTCGGGTTGCTGGCGTAGACGAGGTCGCGCTGGTGCACGGTCTTGCTGTGGCCGTACAACGCGTTGATGGTGAGGTTGTCGGTGATGTAGCCGGTGTACTTGCCGACGTAGACGTCGCCACCCGGTGCGGCACCGGCCAGCGCGTCGAAGTTCTTCAGGTTGTCGGTACCGATGTAGCCGCCGCGTGCGCCGACGTCGTAGTCGTAGGCGTAGACGCTGCGCTCCACGTTGCTCTTGTCGCCGAAGCCGGTGACTTCGAGCAGGTGGTTGTCGGTGATGTTCCAGTCGACCTTGGCCAGCCACTTGGTGGCCTTCGACTCCTGATAGGTGCGCTGCGGCGCCACGATGCTGCTGGTGTTGCGGCTGTCGGAGCGCGTGAAGTCGCCGGCCGCGTACAGGAACAGCTTGTCCTTGATGAGCGGGCCGCTGATGTAGCCGGTGTACTGCACGTCGGTGCTCTTGTTGCGGCGACGGTTCTGCCACAGCGTGCCGTCTTCGCGATAGATGCTGCGGGGCGTCTGGCGCAGGCCCTGCGGCGTCACGTACAGGCCGAGGCCGGCCTTCCACTCGTTACCGCCACGCTTGGTGACGATGTTGATCACGCCACCGGTCGAGCGACCGTACTCCGCGCCGTAACCGCCGGTGAAGATCTGCTGCTGGTCGATCGCGTCGAACGGCAGGCTGACGAAGCCGAGGCCGGTGAGCGCGTTGGTGACCGAATAACCGTTGATGTAGTACTGGTTCTCCGACGCGGACGAACCACCGAACGATGCCACGTTGCCGTAGCGCGCGTCGCCGGCGACGACGCCGGGCGCGAGCAGCGCGGCGGCGGTGACGTCGCGCGCGATGGGAATCTTCTGCAGCTGCTGGGAAGTGAGCACCGTGCGCGAATCGACCGACGAGACGTCGATGGCCGGCAGGGCGTTGCCGGTGACCTGCACGCCTTCGAGGTTCTGCGCCTCGGTGCTGCTGGCGACGGCGTTGCCGAACGAGACGTCCACGCCGCCACCGATGTTCACCTGCACGTTGTCGCGCGTCTCGACGACCTGGCCGCCGCGAAGCACGGTGACCTTGTAGACACCGACGGGGAGCGACGTGGCGCGATAGCGGCCGTCGGCGTCGACATTGATGTCGCGACCGGTGCCGGTACCGACGTTGGTGAGGCGGACGGTCGCGCCTTCCGGCTGGGCGACGCGGCCGAAGACCACGCCCGAGGCGTTGGACTGGGCCATGACGGCGCCGCTGGCGAAGCAGAGGGCGAGGGCGGTGCAGAGGGCGGATCGGCGGATCGCTACGGCGCGATGGGCGGAACGTTGCATGTTTGTCTCCCCAGGAAACTGCAAGGAACGCCGGTCGCAAAGCGCGGACCGGACGTCGTTCGCGATCGCCGTAAACCGCATCGCTGCCGTCCTGTCCCACCCCTGGGAATCCGGACCGCGGGATGCTGCCTCCCCGTGGCGTAGAAAATCGCCCCCTACGGCAATCCTTTACGGTTGTAATCGAATCATTTTGCGATGGTCAAGTGCATGTTAAGACCAGTTTTGTGAACGCCATATTTCTCAACAACTTAAATGTAAATTGCGGCACGCCGGATGCGCCCGCCCATCGGTGGGCGGTCGACTCACGAGGCTGGAAGGGGGTTGAACGTCAGTCGTAGAAGGCGGGCAGCAGCTTCAGCGCATCTTCCTGCGCCTTGTCGTGATTGATGAATATCCGGGCGCGGTAGGTTTCGATCATCGCTTTCACGTGGTCCATGGAGGCGACCGACGCGGCTTTGTCGGTATTGAGCGATGGCACGATGTCGTGCTCGAGGTTGTCGGCCGAATGGGCGACGTCGCCGGACAGGATGACGAAGCCCGTCTTCCTCAGGTGCACCAGGAGCGACTGGCTGCCGGGGGTGTGGCCCGGTGTGGAGACGAGCATCACGCTGCCGTCCCCGAAGACATCCGTGTCGCCATCCAGCAGCCGCAGGCGTTTTGGCGAACCCATGAGCTGGCGGGCGAGGGCTTTCAACTGGTTCACGTTCGCGTTCGCACCGTCGGGCGAGCGGATCCATTCGTATTCGGCGCGCTGAATCAGTACGGTCGCATCGGGAAACAGCGCGACGTTGCCGATGTGATCGCCGTGCGTGTGCGATACCGCCACGTAGGCGACATCGCCCGTCGTCAGGCCGATGGCGGCCAGCTGGGCGGTGATCGACTTGTCGAGGTGGTAGACGATCAGCTTCGGCAGCGTCGACCATCCCCTGGGATCGTTCAATGCGCTCTCCGGCACCCCCGTATCCCAGAGCAACCATTCGCCGCCGTGCCTGATCAGCCAGCACGTGGACGAGAAGCGGACGCGCTTTCCGATGTTCTTTCCCGGTGTCCACACCGACTCGTCGTTGGCAAGCGAATCGCCGCAATCGAGTCGGTAGAGCCTGTCCGCGAAGCCGGCCTTCGCCGGGTCGGGCAATGGGGTCGCGGCGCGGACGACCGACGCCCCGGCCAGGACGAGCACACCGATGGCGAGGATCGACGACAGTCTGGCTTTGAGAAAGGGTGTCACGGCACGTCTCCATCGCATCGACCGGCGGGGTGCGCATGGATCGAATCTAGGCGTCCGGCCGTGCGCCATCTTGCAAATTTCCGTGACTTTCAGTGCCTTGCGCTGGTAGCATCCGCGCCGTTCGGGTGTCCCCCTCGGGGGGATTAAACGGGAAGCCGGTGCGCCACGTCGTGGCAAGGCCGGCACTGCCCCCGCAACGGTAAGCGTCCGGAAGGCCCATGGGCTTCCGCGGAACCGGTCATGCGCCACTGCGAAAGCGGGAAGGCACCGGGTCCGGCCACGAGCGTGGCAGGCGCGAGTCCGGAGACCGGCCCGATGAGCGACCCGCCCCCGTGGCGGGCGCCTCTGTTTCGGTCGATTCGCGGAGGGCGGATCCGGACAGCCTCCGGGATCGCTCCCGTGCGCCGTTCGTCATGCCTCCTCCGCGGACGACTCCCGCATTGCCGCGTCACGCGGCGGAGGAAGACGGTTCCATGAAGAAGACCCTGCTCGCGACGGCCCTGTTGTCGTCGATCGCCATCGCGCACGCCGCCGACGCCCCCGAACGTCTGGACCCGGTGGTCGTCACCGCCAATCGCGCGCCGACGCCGCTGGACGAGGTGCTGGCGCCCGTCACGGTGATCACCCGCGACGACATCGAGCGCATGCAGCCGGTCGAGCTGCGCGACCTGCTCACCGGCCTGCCGGGCGTCAACGTCGCCAACACCGGCGGCATCGGCCAGCAGACGTCGCTGTTCATGCGCGGCACGAACTCGGCGCACACGCTGGTGCTCGTCGACGGCGTGCGCGTCGGCACGGTCGGCGCCGGCCTGCCGGCGTACGAGCAGCTGCCCGTCGGCCAGATCGATCGCATCGAAGTCGTTCGCGGGCCGCGCTCGGCGCTCTACGGGTCCGACGCCATCGGCGGCGTCATCCAGATCTTCACCCGCCACGGTCAGGCGGGCGAGGCGCCGAGCCCGTCGCTGTCCGTCACGGGCGGTAGCCACGGCTACACGGCCGGACAAGTCGGCATCTCCGGCGGCACGGCGCACGGCTGGTACAACGCCAGCCTCGGCGGCCAGTACACCTCGGGTATCAACGCCTGCCGCATCGGCGCGGGCACGGCCTTCCAGGGCTGCTTCACCGACGAACCGGACCACGACGCGTACCGCACCTACAACGGCGCGCTGTCGGGCGGCTACCGGTGGGACAACGGCACGGAACTCACCGGTAGCTGGCTGCGCAGCAAGGGCGACATCGAATACGACGGCGACTTCCAGAACCTCACCCGTCGTTCGCAGCAGGTGGCCGGCACGAAGCTCGCGTTCGACGCGATGACCGACTGGCGCATGTCGATCAGCCTCGGCCAGAACCAGGACCGTGCCGACAACTACCTCAACGGCGCGGACAAGACGCTCGACTTCGTGAACTACGGCGTCGACAAGGCGCGCGTCGGTTACCTGTATTCGAAGCGCAACCAGGCGTCGTGGCAGAACGACTTCACGCTGGCCACGGGCCAGACGTTGTCGGTGGGCGTCGACTACCAGCAGGAGAAGCTGAAGAGCGACGGCGGGTATCTCGAGGACACGCGCGACAACACCGGCGTGTTCGCCCTGTACCAGGGCGTGTTCGGCCCGCACGAGATCCAGCTCTCGGCGCGCCACGACCACAATACGCAGTTCGGCAATCACACGACAGGTTCGGCCGCCTACGGTTTCCGCTTCGACAACGGCATGAAGATCACCGCGTCGTACGGCACCGCGTTCCATGCGCCGACGTTCAACGACGCGTTCTATCCGTACGGCGCCCCGGTCGATCTGAAACCGGAAAAGTCGCGCACGGCCGAGATCGGCCTTTCGGCCCGGCCGGGCATCTGGAACTGGGCGGTCAACGCCTACCAGACGACCGTCGACGAGCTGATCGGCTTCGATGCCAACTTCCTGCCGATCAACGTCGACGAGGCGCGCATCCGCGGCCTCGAGGGCCAGGTGGGCGCCGATGTCGACGGGTGGCACGTACGGGGCTACCTGACGTTCCAGCAGCCGGTGAACCGTGGCGATGGCCCCCAGAAGGACGACCTCCTGGCCCGCCGCCCGCGCCGCATCGCGCGCGCCGACCTCGACAAGGACCTGGGCGCGTTCACGGTGGGTGGATCGATCCTGGCCTCGGGCTACAGCTACGACGACGCGGCCAATACCCGCCGCCTCGGCGGCTACGCCACCGCCGACGTGCGCGCCACCTGGCACCTCGACACCGCCTGGAGCGTGCAGGGCCGCGTCGCCAATGTGGCGGACAAGCGGTACGAGACCGCGTCGTACTACAACCAGCTGGGTCGTACGTATTACCTCACCGTGCGCTACTCGCCGGTGCGTTGAGCCTTACCGAAGGGTCGGCGGGAGCCAGCCCGCTGGCGACGGGTGCTCGCGACAAGCTCCCTTCGCCAGCAGGCTGGCTCCCACCGGACCACCCCCTGCCTTCCGGCAGGGTCCCCACTAAAGGCACAGGCGACGAAATCGCCGTAACGTCATAAAGTTCGCGGGCGCGGGGACTCTTCCCGCGATCACAGGAAGTGTCGTGAACTTTTTCGCACCATTCATCCGCCGGCCGATCGGCACCTCGCTGCTCGCGGCGGGCCTTACCCTGGCAGGCGCCATCGCCTACATGCTGCTGGGCGTGGCCGCGTTGCCGTCGATCGAAGTACCGGCGGTGTTCGTCAGCGTGCAGATGCCGGGCGCCAACGCGCAGACGATGGCGTCCACGGTGATCGCCCCGCTGGAACGCCACCTCGGTCAGATCCCCGGCGTCGACCAGATGTATTCCAACAGCTCGGAGAACTCCGGGTTCGTGCGCGTGCGCTTCACCATGGACCGGTCGACGGATGCCGCCGCGCGCGACGTGCAGGCCGCCATCAACGCGGCCGCCGCGGACCTGCCGGCCGGCATGCCGACGCCGCCGCAGTACTTCAAGTTCGATACCGGTCAGATTCCGGTGCTGCTCGTGGCGATGACATCGAAGACGATGCCGCCGGACAAGCTCTTCGACGTGGTGGACACGCTGATCGCGCCGTCCGTCGCCCAGATCGACGGCGTGTCGCGCGTGCAGGTGTTCGGCGGCACGCCGCACGCCGTCCGCATCGAACTCGACACCAATGCGCTCGCGTCGAAAGGACTGACCACCAACGACGTGTCGAACGCGCTGCACGCGGCCAACGTCACGTCGCCACAGGGCGTGCTGTCCGACGGCCATACGCAGATGACCGTGGTCGCGAACGATTCGCTGCGCGATCCGTCGGACTTCGGCAACATCCTCATCGCGGTGCGCAACGGCATCCCCGTACGCCTCGCCGATATCGCGAAGGTCTTCAGCGGCCAACAGGACCAGTACCAGAAGGCGTGGTTCCAGGGCGAGCGCTCGGTGACCATGCAGATCAGCAAGCGCCCCGAAGCCAACTCCATCGCCACCGCGGAGGCCATCCGCGCCGCGCTGCCACGCTTCCGCTCGCTGCTGCCGGCCGACGCGCAGGTCACGCCAATCTTCGATCTCACGCAGACGACCCAATCCGCGCTGCACGAGGTGAAGATCGCGCTACTCATCAGTATCGTGATGGTGGTGCTGGTGATGATGGTGTTCCTGCGCCGTCTCGGTCCGACGCTGATCGCCACGCTCAGCGTGCCGCTGTCCCTGGCGGGCGCGTTCGTCATCATGTGGGCGCTGGGCTATACGCTCAACACCATGTCGCTGATGGCGCTCGTGCTGTGCATCGGCTTCGTGGTGGACGACGCCATCGTCGTCATCGAGAACATCGTCCGCCACATGGAGAACGGCGCGAAGCCGATGGAGGCGGCGCTCGAAGGCGTCCGCGAGATCGGCTTCACCGTGGTGTCGATCACCCTGTCGCTCGTGGCGGTCTTCGCACCGCTGCTGTTCGGCAACAACATGATCACGAAACTGCTGCGCGAGTTCTCCGTGACCCTCGCCGCCGCCGTGCTCATCTCCGCGATCGTGTCGCTGACGCTGACGCCCGCACTGTGCGCGCACTATCTCAAGCACGACCGCCCGGATCGCAAGCCGGGCCGGATGGAACTCGCGCTCGAGCGCTTCGATCGCGGTTTCCTCGCCTTTTACGAACGCGGCCTCGACTGGGCCATGCGCCATCGGCGGCTCATGCGCTGGCAGCCGCTTATCCTGCTCATTGCGACGTTCCTGCTCGGCATGGCCGTGGTGAAGACCGCCGGTGGCAATTTCATGCCCGAGGAAGACACGGGCATGTTGCAGGCGGAGGTGACGGCCGACGCGAACATCTCGCCCGACGAAATGACCCGCCGCCTGAAACGCGTCGGCGACATCATGCAGAAGGACGCCACGGTGGCCGACGTCACCACCATCCTTGGCGGCGACAACGGCGGTGCGGTCGGTAATTCAGGCATGGTGTTTGTCGACCTGAAGCCGAAGGGCAGCGGGCCGGACGAGCGCCGGGAATCGATGAAGGAAATCATCGCGCGGCTGGGCAAGGAATACGAGAAGCTCTCCGACGTGCAGGTCTTCATGAATCCCGTTCAGTTCCTCGGCGGCGGGGGCGGCAACAGCAATCGCGGCCAGTATTCGTTCCAGCTGATCAGCACCAGCGGCGAAAGCCTGCAGCCGTGGACGCTCAAGCTCGTGCGGCAGATGCGCACCATGAAGGAGTTCAAGGACGTCGGCAGCGACTTCGACATCGTCGGCAAGCAGCAGATGGTGAAGGTGGATCGCGACGCGGCGTCGCGGCTGCTCGTCGGCATGGGCGATATCGACTCGGCGCTGTTCAATGCGTTCGGTCAGCGCCAGGTGTCGATCATCTACTCGGACATCAACCAGTACTGGGTCGTGCTCACGGCGGCCGCGGCGCAGACGATCAGTCCCGAGGCGCTGCTCAATACCTATGTGAAGACCCAGGCCGGCAAGATGGTGCCGTTGTCGGCGGTGGCGAAGATCGCGCCCATCGCCGTGCCGAACGCGGTCACGCACCAGAACCAGCTCGAGTCGGCGGACATCACATACAACCTGGCGCCGAAGGTCACGCCGGATCGCGGCAACGCGCTGGTGGAGCAGGCGGTGCAGACGATCCAGCTCCCGTCGGGCATCCGCATGGATTTCACCGGCGCGAACCAGCGCATCCGCGACGCGCAATCGAACGGCATGGTGCTGCTGATCGGCGCGATCGTCGCCGTCTACATCGTGCTGGGCATCCTCTACGAGAGCCTCGGCCATCCGCTGACGATCATCTCCACGCTGCCGGCCGCCGGTGCGGGAGCGTTCCTCGCCATGCTGGTCACGCAGACGCAGCTGACGCTGATGGCGATCATCTCCGTGCTGTTGCTGATCGGCATCGTGAAGAAGAACGCGATCCTGATGGTGGACTTCGCCCTGGTGGCCCAACGCGAGCAGGGCATGTCGCCTGTCGAGGCGATCCGTCAGGCGGCGCTGGTGCGTTTCCGTCCCATCACCATGACCACGCTCGTCGCGATGGGCGCGGCGCTGCCGCTGGCCATCGGTTTCGGTGTCGGTTCGGAGATGCGGCGCCCGCTCGGTATCGCCATCGTCGGCGGCCTGCTGGTGTCGCAGCTGCTGACGCTGCTCAGCACGCCGGCCATCTACCTGTGGAACCACGATCGCAAGGAGCGGAAACACCGTCGCATGCTCAAGCGTCGGTACAAGCGCTGGCTGAAGATCCGCAAGCAGCGCGACAAGGACTCGGGACGGTTGATTCCGAGCGAGGCGTAAGAGGTTCGTTCACGCGTCGGTGGGAGCCAGCCTGCTGGCGAAGGGTGCTCGCGGCAAGCACCTTTCGCCAGCAGGCTGGCTCCCACCAGGCATCGTCCTACGGCGTCGCCCGGTCGTGCAGCAAGGCGATGTAATCCCGCACATCCGCCGGCCACGCGCCAACGATCTCGGCGAACGCCCCGGCTTCCCCGCGATGGAACGCCCGCGAGGCGTCCTCGTACCCCGGCAGATCGCCGGCGAGCGCGAACATCACGCGGTCCACGGCTTCGCGCGCCTGACGGGTGCGGTCCGCTGGCGCACCATCGCGACTCGCGGATTCGACGAGCCGGCGCAGCGCGACCGACGCGCCGCCCGGCTGCGCGGCGAGCCAGTCCCAGTGCCGGGGCAGCAGCGTCACTTCGCGCGCGACCACACCGAGTTTCGGACGCCCCGGACCGCGTTTCGCGGCCTGCGCCTCGCCTGGGGTGGCGAGGCGAGCGAGCACGTCATGCGTGGTCCCGCGGTAGTCGATGTCGACGGCACGGCCGGTCGCATCGTCGTACACGATGGGCATGGCGTCTGGGCTGGCATCGAGCACGGCCTTGCATCGTTCGGCCACGGCGGCGAGCGATCCTGCGGCGAGGCGGGTGTGCGAGTGGAAGGCGGTGTAGGTAGACATGCCGATATATTACCCGGGCTAAATTATCGGTGCAATATGTTCCGGGTAAAAATGTAGCCATCGCCAGCAGGCTGGCTCCCACCTGATCGTTGCTACGGAGCGGGGTGCTTGCGGGAGCGGCCTCGGCCGCGATGGGTGCTTGCCGCCCTGCCGCTACCTGCGCGGCGGCCTACGCCACACCCCACGCGTACGAATCCATCGACAGCACGCCATACGTGATCCCGCCATCGATAACCATCGGCGCATCGTCTTCGGCCGCACCGCGCGCTACGAGCAGCGGCAGGTAATGCTCCTCGGTCGGATGCGCGCGGATCGCGCTCGGCGCGACCTGCCGGTAATCGCGCAGGGCGTCGACGTCGTCGCCGAGCACGGCATGGCGGCTCCACGCGGCGAACGCACGGGCGTATTCCGCCGTGTCGCCGTCGCGGCGGACTTCGTAGAGGTTGTGCGTGAGGCTGCCGGAACCCACGATGGCCACGCCGCGGTCGCGCAGGGGCGCGAGTGTCCGCCCGAGCCGCAGCGCCGTGGCCGTGTCGAGGTTGTGCGGCATGGACACCTGGATCACCGGCGTGTCCGCATCCGGGCGCAGGTAGCGAAGCGGCACCCACGCCCCGTGATCGTAGCCGCGCTCGTCATCCACCGTCGCGACGAAGCCGCCCTCGATCAGCAGCGACGCCGTTTCGGCGGCGAGTCCCGGCGCACCGGGCGACGGATAGGTCAGCGCGTACAGCGGCGGCGGAAAGCCGCCGAAATCGTGGATCGTCTGCGGCCGCGCGGACCCGGTCACACGGATGCCGCAGGTCTGCCAGTGCGGCGACACCACGACGATGGCACTGGCGCTGGCCAGCCGCTCGCCGAGTTCGGTCAGTCGCGAGCCTAGGAGACCGGGCTCGAGCGCGAACGTGGGGGCACCGTGGGAGACGAAGATCGCAGGGGCGCGGAACATGGGAGTCACCGGAAGAACGTGGCCTGATGCCACCTTCTACAATGTATGCGCGCGACGATCCGGGATAAATCGTCGTGCGAAGAACGGATTGGATCGCTGGGTGAACGACCTGCAAGGCCGGTCCTGCGTCCCGGTGGGAGCCAGCCTGCTGGCGAAGGGTGCTCGCGGCAAGCACCCTTCGCCAGCAGGCTGGCTCCCACCCGAAGGTAACCGCGTCAGAGCGGAATGGGATCCAGACGAGACGTCCGCCCCAGATCCTGCACCGGCACGGGCCGCGAGAAGTAGAAGCCCTGCATGTCGATGCAGGCCTCGTCGAGCAACCAGCGGCGCTGGCGATCGGTTTCGACGCCTTCGGCGACCACCTGCAGGTTGAGGTTGCGGGCGAGGAACACGATCGAGCGGCAGATCGCGGTATCCACCTCGTCTTCCAGCAGGCGCGCGGTGAAGTGGCGATCGATCTTGATCTTGTCCAGCGGCAGGCGCGACAGATAGGTGAGGTTCGAGTAGCCCGTGCCGAAGTCGTCGAGCGCGATCGTCACGCCCATCGCCCGCAACTCGTGCAGGGTGCGGATCGCGCGCTCGGGCTCGTTCATGAAGGCGCTCTCGGTGAGCTCCAGTTCCAGCGCCGAGGCGCGCGCACCGGTTTCTGCCAGCGCGCGACGCACGTCGGCTACCAGATCGGTATGCACGAGTTGCTGCGCCGACACGTTGATCGCGATGCGGCAGTCGTGGCCGATGGTGTCGAGCACCAGCCGCTGCTGCCGGCATGCCTCGCGCAGGACCCACTGCCCGACGGGGACGATGGCGCCGGTTTCTTCCAGCAGCGGCACGAGCCGGTCGTTACCACGCAGGTCGCCGGGCGCGGACGGCCAGCGCAACAGCACCTCGACGCCCGTGATCGCGCCGCTCGTACCGTCGTGCTGCGTCTGCCAGGCCAGCGCCAGCTCGTCGTCGAGGTTCGCCTCGGACAGGCGCGTCAGCACGCTCAGCCGCGCCATCGCGGTGGCGTGCATCTCCGCGGAATAGCAACGCCATGCGTGCCGTCCGGAGCGCTTGGCGTCGTACATCGCCGTATCGGCGTTGCGGATCAGCGTGTCCGCGTCGGCGCCGTCGCGCGTGGCGAAGGCCACGCCGATGCTGCACTTCAGGCGCTGCAAGGTGCCGTCGACGGAGAGCGGCTCCTCGATGGCGCGCTGGAGGCGTGGAAGGATCTCGACCGCCTTCACGGGTGAACCGTCGAACGGCACCATCGCGACGAACTCGTCCCCGCCGAAGCGACCGACCTGCCCGACACCGTCGAGCACGTCGCCCAGCCGCAGGCTGACGTCGCGCAGGACCTGGTCGCCCAGCACGTGGCCGAGGGCATCGTTGATGACCTTGAAGTGGTCGAGGTCGATGAACATCACCATCAGCCCCGTCGAGTCCGCCACCGACTGCACGACCAGCGCGTCGAGACGTTCGCGCAGCGCGCGACGGTTCGGCAGGCCGGTGAGCTCGTCGTGCGTGGCCTGGTGGTTCAGCTGGTCTTCGTAGCGGCGCTGCTCCGTGACGTCGCGAATGATCGCCAGCGTGCCGACGCCGCGCGAGTCGCGGTAATCCGACAGCGCCAGCTCCGCTTCGAACGGCATGCCATAGGCCGGCTCGATCCACGCGGTGATGTTGGTGCCTTCGGGCGCGCCGCCGCGGAAGGCGTCGAGCGCTTCGGCGTCGAGGTAATCCTCGGCGCGCCGCCCCACGAGCGTCGTGGACGCGCCGCCGAGCCGTTCCTCCGCGAGCCGGTTCGCGTATTCGATGCAGCCCTCGCGCACGATCAGCAGCGGAAGCGGCATGCGCGCGAGGAGCTGGCGGTAGGCCGCCTCGCTCGCGGCGAGGTCGCGGTCGGTGTCCTGCAGGCGCTGCCGCGTTTCATGCAGCGCGGTGATCTCGCTGATGGTACCGGCGAGGATGAGGTGGCCTTCCTCGCTCACGATGCGCGCCGCGCGCAGGTTCACCCGCACCTCGCGACCGTCGGGGCGGCACAGCCTGTGCTCGCATTCGTACGGACCGTCGCCGTGGGAGAAAAGCTCCAGCCAGTCGACGATGGCCTGCTGGTCGTCGAGGTGTACCAGCTTGTAGTAGGTGCCGATGCGCCCGTCGAGCCGCTCCGGCGGCAGTCCGGTGATTTCGTGGACCTGGCCCGACCACGCGATCGTGCGTTCGGCGAGGTCGGCCTCCCACAGCCCGATGTGGCCGGTGCGCTGCACGTCGCCCAGGTGCCGCGCGCTGCGCGACAGCGCATCGACGAGCCGGGTCTGCCTGCGGTACGCACGGTCGAACAACGCGGCGAAGCCGTTGAGCAGGAAAACCAGCGCGAGCGTCGCCAGCATCGAGGGCCGGGCCTGCCGGACCCACTCGGCGAAGATGCCTTCGCGATCCATGGCGACCAGCGCCACGTACGGATAGTTCGCCGAGGCCTGCCACGCGTACAGCCAGGTGTCGTCCTCGTAGCGGCCCGCGCTTCCCGACGCGGGCGCCGGTCCGGTCCAGCGCGTCGACGCGGCCTCGCGATTGCTCACGAAGAACCGGCCATCCGGCGAGAACACGGACATCGCCGCGATACCGCCGAGCATGGAATGACGCATGCCGTCGCGCACACGCTCGGCGTCGATCACCGTGCCGAAGATGGCGGGCTGGGCCACGCGCGAATCGACGAGCACACGGATCGCCGGTGGCTCGGCGCCCTGCGCGTCGGTGATCGCGACCCGCACGCTGACGCCGAGCGCGGTCCGGCGCGGCGCGGCCAGCGCGCCGCGCCAGTTGGCGAGCGGCACGCTGGTCGAGGCGACCACCGCGCCGTCGGCGTCGAGGGCGACGAAGGTGGGCAGCTCGGGGTGGCGGGCCTGCACTTCCGACAACCGGATGTGCAGGGGGCCGGGATCGCCGCTGTCGATGGCGTTGCGCATGGCGAGCAGCGGCCCAAGGCTGGCCTCCGTGTACTGATCGAGCATGCGCACGGTGCCGATGGCCGACCCCGAGAGTTGCCGGTGGGCATTGCCCAGCATGCCGTGGTAGCTGTCGAGCTGAAGCAGGACGACGAGTGCCACGACGCCCACGGAAAGGGCGATCGACCCGGCCCATGCCGCGAGTCGCACGTAGCGGACGCGCATCCTCCTCGACATCGTCTCCGTCGTGCCTTCCACGTTGCCTGCGCCTCGCTGCCCGTTGCGGCCGTCCCTCGCGGACGGATCCCGTGGGTCTGTAACGGCCACGGCGCGGCGGCCTTGAACGCGGGATCGCGAAGAACGGCATGTCCGGCCAAGCCGTACGGGAACCCCGGGGCGAATAATTTGTCACCGCCCCCTTTTTTCACGCCGACTGAACACTATTTACCGAACGATTCAGTTCACAAACGTCCCACTACAAGGCTCACACCCCCATGCGCTCGTCCCGCCTCGCCCTTGGCGCTCTCGCCGCCCTATCGCTCGCCGCCGTCACCGTTCCCGCCGCCGCCCAGACGCACCTCGAAATCCAGGGCGGGCGCAGCTACATGAATTCCTACGGCACCAACGCGTTCTTCGCCGAGGCGGTCTTCGCACCCGAGGCCATGGGCCAGAGCCGATTCACCTGGTCGCCGGACGTGTCGATCGGCTACATCAAGGGCCGAGACATCGGTAAGTACCGCAACGCCGATCCCGGCACGACGGACGACATCTGGGTCGGCGCCCTGGGCGCACGCTTTCATTACGGCAGCGCCGGCGACTGGTACCAGCCGTTCTTCTTCAGCTTCCAGGTGGCGGGCACGGCCGGCGGCCGCACGCAGGCTCTGTCCAGCGGCTACGAATTCGTGAGCACGCTCGGCTGGCAGTACAAGAACGTCAGCTTCCAGGTCCGCCACATCTCGAACGGCAGCTTCCAGGAGCCCAACCGCGGCGAGACGATGGCGCTGGTCGGTTTCGGCTTCGACATCTGACGCCGGGTCGTCGCACAAGAAAAAAGCCGGCGCTTCGCAGCGCCGGCTTTTTTCGTTTCGTCGGGACGGGTCAGTGGCCGCCGGCCGCCGCGGCCGGGCCGCCCTTCGCCGTGAACGGCGGCTTGGCGAGCCACACCACGAGGATCAGCGCGAAGAACACGAACCCGAGCATGTAGAACACCTCGTTGAACGAGATCTGGTAACCCTGCTGCGTGATCATCTGGTTCACCGAGGCGGCAGCGAACTGCGGGTCGCCCTGCCCGATCTGCGTCAGCGTCTGCTGAGCCTGCGGGTTGAACGGCGTGATGTTCTCCGCCAGCCGCTCGTGGTGGACGATGGCGCGGTGGTCCCACATGAACGTGGTGAGCGATGCCGCGAAGCTACCACCCAGCGTGCGCAGGAACGTCGCCAAGCCGGAGCCCGCCGCGATCTCGCGCGGCTGCAGGTCGGACAGCAGGATCGTCAGCACCGGCATGAAGAACAGCGCCACGCCGAGACCCTGGATGAGCTGCACCATCGCCACGCTGTAGAAGTCGATCTCGAGGTAGAAGTCCGAGCGCATGAAACACGTCGCGCCCATTACCAGGAACGCGCCCGAGGCGAGGATGCGCAGATCGAACTTGTGCGCGTACTTGCCGACGAACGGCGTGAGGATCACGGGCAGGATGCCCAGTGGCGCCGCCGCGAAGCCCGCCCACGTGGACGTGTAGCCGACGTTGCGCTGCAACCACTGCGGCACGAGCAGGCCGATGGCGAAGAACGCGGCGTAGGCCAGCACGAGACACAATGTGCCCATCGCGAAGTTGCGATGCCGGAAGAGCTTCAGGTTGACGATCGGATCCTTGTCGGTGAGCTCCCAGATCAGGAACACGATGAGGCCGACGGCCGCGACGATCGACGTGACGACGATGAACGTCGACGAGA
Organism: Luteibacter sp. UNCMF331Sha3.1; assembly: GCF_900109915.1. Classification (GTDB taxonomy): domain Bacteria; phylum Pseudomonadota; class Gammaproteobacteria; order Xanthomonadales; family Rhodanobacteraceae; genus Luteibacter. The sequence continues at coordinate 1,760,250 of NZ_FOBU01000001.1, read as the reverse complement.
ACCAGTCCTCGTCGTTGCCCTTGTCGAGCACCACCTGCAGCGCACCGACGCCGATGATCAGCGTGATCAGGCCCACGTAGTCGACCTTCGGCCGTTCCGTGGTTTCCGGGCGACCCTTCATCTGGTTCGCCACGACGAAGCTGGCGAAGATGCCGATCGGCACGTTGATGAAGAAGATCCACGGCCAGGTGTAGTTGTCGGTGATCCAGCCGCCGAGGATCGGACCCGCGATGGGCGCGACCACGGTGACCATCGCCAGCAGGGCGAGCGCCATGCCGCGTTTGGCCGGTGGATAGATCGAGATCAGCAGGCTCTGCGTGATCGGGTACATCGGGCCGGCGACCGCGCCCTGGATGGCGCGGAACAGGATCAGCATGCTCATGCTCTGCGCGATGCCGCACAGGAACGAAGCCAGCGAGAACAGCAGCGTCGCCCAGACGAACAGCTTGGTCTCGCCGAATCGCCGGGTGAGGAAGCCCGTGAGCGGCAACGCGATGGCGTTGCTCACCGCGAAGGAGGTGATGACCCAGGTGCTCTGGTTGGAACTGACGCCCAGGTTGCCCGCGATGGTGGGCAGCGAGACGTTCGCGATCGTGGTGTCGAGCACCTGCATGAACGTCGCGAGCGAGAGGCCGACCGTGGACAGCGCCAGATTGGGCGGTCGAAATTCGGTGCTCATGGAAAAGCCTGGTCGTGAGATGAGTGTCGCAACGGACGCCGCGATGGTCGGCGGCGTCCGTCCGGGCGGTTCCTTACTTCGGAGCCTTCTGCTGCTCGCCTTCGCCGGCGGACGCGTTCTCGTGGATCACCTTCGCGATCTCGTCGTCGACGCCGTCCAGGCGGTGGTCGTACACGTCGGTCGAGAACTCCGGCTTCGCCGGCGACTTCTGCGCGAGCAGGGCGCCGCCCTGGTCGTGCAGCGACACGGTCACCTTCGTCGAGAGGCCCAGGCGCAGCGGCTTCTGGTCGAGCTGCTTCGGATCGGTGAAGACCACGCGCACCGGCACGCGCTGCACGATCTTGATCCAGTTACCCGTGGCGTTCTGCGCGGGCAGCAGGGAGAACGCGCTGCCGCTGCCGATGCCGAGGCTGCGGATCGTCGCCTTGTAGACGATGTCGCTGCCGTACACGTCGGCCGTCACGTCCACCGGCTGGCCGATGCGCATGTGGGTGAGCTGCGTTTCCTTGAAGTTGGCGTCGATCCATACCTCGTGCAGCGGCACGACGGCCATGAGGGCGGCACCGGGCTGGACGCGCTGGCCGAGCTGCACCGAACGCTTGGCGACGTATCCGTCCACCGGCGCGACGATCTTCGAACGGGCGAGGTCGAGATACGCGGAACGCAGTTTCGCGGCGGCGGCGCGCACGTCGGGGTGCGACGCGACGACGGTGTCGTCGACGAGCACCTTGCTCGTGCTGTACGACTGGCGGGCAGAGGCGAGGCTGCCCTCCGCCGAGGTCAGCGTGTCGAGCGCGTGCGAGAGTTCTTCCGCCGAGATGGCGCCGGACTTGGCGAGGTCGCGACGGCGGTTGTAGTCGGCGCGCGCGCGGTCGACCGCGGTCTGGCGGACGGAAACGTCCGCCTGCGCGGAGGTCACGTTGTTGTACAGGCCGCGGACGCGACGCACCGTGTTCGCCAGTTCGGCGCGTGCGCTGAGCACCGCGATCTGCGCGTCGCTGTCGTCGAGCTTCACCAGCAGGTCGCCCTTGTGGACGAGGTCGCCGTCGTCGGCCGTGATGGACAGCACGGTGGCGGCGATCTGCGGCGTGATCTGCACGACGTTGCCGTTGACGTACGCGTCGTCGGTGTCTTCATACCAGCGACCGTCGACGAAGTACCAGACCGTCCAGCCGATACCGGCCAGCACGAGCACGAGGACGAGCAGCTTGAGGAAGAAGCCGCGGCGGCTCTTCGGTGGCGGTACCACGACGGCGCCGGCGGGGGCAGTGTTTTCTTGGGACATCGGAATGGCCTCGGGACGAGTTCTTAGTTGTTGGCCGGCGTGGCGCTGGCGACCGGCTGGTCGCCCGCCTCGGGACGGAAGCCGCCGCCGAGCGCCTGGATCAGTTGGACGGAGGTATCGACCTGCTGCGCGCGGAGCGCGGCCATGCGCTGCTGTGCCTGGAGCAGTTGCTGACGCACGATCAGCGATTCCAGGTAGCTGCCGACGCCGGCCTTGTAACGCTGCTGCGAAAGGTCGTACGCCTGCTGCGCGGCGTCCTGCGCGCGCTGCTGGGCGGCGATCTGCGTGCCGAGCGAATCGAGGCCCGACAGGTCGTCGGCGACCTCGTTGACCGCGCCGACGAGGATCTTGTTGTACTGCGCGACGGCGAGATCGTAGTCGGCGTCCTTGCCCGCGAGATTCGCGCGCAGACGGCCGCCATCGAAGATCGGCAGGCTGAAGGCGGGCAGGATCTGGGCGAAGCGGGCGTGCGCGGAAAACAGGTTCTCGGAGCCCGGGGCGACCTGCGCGGCGAGGATGCCGAGGGTCACGTTGGGCAGGAATTCCGTCTTCGCCGCCGCGATGTTCTTCGACGCCGCTTCGACGCGCCAGCGCGCGGCGACGAGGTCGGCACGACGGCCGAGGATATCGGCCGGCAGATTCGCGGGCACCGCGACCACCGATGGCGTGAGCGTGGCGGGACGCGCGATGTCGAGGCCGCGATCCGGACCCTTGCCGAGCAGCACGCTCAGCGCGCTGCGCGCGCTGTCGATGGCCCGCTCGGCCACGGCCACTTCGCGTTCGGCGGTCGCGAACTCGCTGTCGGCCTGCTTCACCTGGATCTGGTTGTCGACACCGGCGGCGACGCGCTGACGGGTCAGGTCGCGCGACGCGCTGCTGCGGTCGAGCTCGGCCTTCGCCACGTCGAGCTGCGTGAACGCGTAGCCGAGCTGCACGTAGGCGCGTGCGACATTGGTGGAGATCTCGATACGCGCGGCGCGCGCGTCGATCTCGCTGGCGCGCTGCGCGCCGACCGCGGCTTCCCACGCGTCGCGCTTGCCGCCCCAGAGATCGAGATCCCAGCTGAAGTCGCCGTAGCCGTACTTGGTCCAGCCGAAGTGGTTGCCGAGGGGCGCCGGGAAGATGGTGCCGGGCAGGTGCGCGCCGGCGACACCGCCGCCGACGCCGAAGGTCGGGTCGCGCGCGGCATCGGCCGCGCCCGACTGGGCCTGCGCCTGACGCACGCGGGCGTCGACCGAGGCGAGATCGGGGTTGCCCTTGAGCGCTTCGTCGATCAGGCCGTTCAGCTGGCTGTCGCCGAGACCCGTCCACCAGTCGGCGGCCGGCCAGTTGGCCGGGGAGACCTGGGCCTTCGCAAGGCTGCGGTCGGCGTGAAGGGTCGACGGATCGGTCAGCTGGCCCTGCGGCTCGAGCCCACGGCTGGTCACGCAGCCGGAAAGGATCAACGCGGCCCCGACGGCCGCCACGAGAGTGTGCAGACGCATGAGTTTTTCGCCTCGGCGGTTAGATCAAGGTTTGTCGCGGAGCGCGCGGAGGACGCGCCCCAGGTAATCGTGCAGCCGCTCGCGCTCTTCGGCGGAGAGATCGCGCTGGGCGCGTTCGAGCGTGCCCGCGTTGGTCTCGTGCAGGTGGCGGAACAGCGCCACGCCGGCTTCCGTCAGTTCGATGCGCAACGCGCGGCGATCCTGCTCGTGCGGCTGCCTGCGGAGGTAGCCCTTGGACTCGAGCTGGTCGAGCTGGCGCGTCATGGCGCCACCATCCAGATCGACCGCCCTGGCCAGCTCCGTCGCCGACATCGGTCCCTGCATGGACAGCCGTTTCAGCATGTGGAACTGGGTGAACTTCAGGTCGACGCCCAGCCGTGCGAGGTCGGCCTCGATGGCGCGCACGATCTCGGCACGGACCGAGCCGATCAGCACACCCAGGCTGTCTCGCCCGTCGGGCGAGATAAGGCATTCGACCTTGTTCATGCCGCATATTCTATTGCCCACAGGATAGTTGTCAAGGCAAATATGCGTATTGCATTTATTGTCAGGTATGAATCGGTTCATCCTCGTCGGCGAGCAGGGCGGCAAGCGCCGTGTCCCTGACCGCGAAGAGGTCAAACACGCCGAGCGCGCGAAGCGTCGGCAGCTGGGCCAGAAGGCGGGTTTCCAGGCGCCGGACCTGTTCCTCCGGGGTGGACGGGTCGAGCATGGCGTGCGCGCAGGCGACGAAGGTCAGCAGGGCATCGCCGGCCTCCCGGCCTTCGCCGAGGTCGCTGTAGTCGGGGGTAACGAGACGGATCATGGGGCATTCCCTCCGTTCGGGGTCCCGCACGCACCACGCTGGCGTCGGGGCGGGACGTATAGTTGGGAATGCAAATGTTAGCCATGGAAGGTTTAGGCCTGATATCGTCACTTGGCCAAGTTATGTCGAGGAACGGCCAACATGCTCAACGACGACCTCCATGCCCTGCTGGAAAGCGCCGAGGGGCCGCCGCTCGTGGCGTACGAGGCACGCGGCGAGATTCCGCTCGAGGAGACGGACTGGCACAGCCACGTACGCGGCCAGTTCTTCTACGTCGAGCAGGGGCTGGTGATCACGCGTACCGAGCACGGATCGTGGCTGCTGCCGCCGCATCGCGCGGGCTGGATGCCACCGGGCGAGCGGCACACGGTGAGCATCGCGGGGCCGAGTCACGCGTGGGGTGTGTTCATCGCACCCTGCGCCGCGGCCGGGCTGCCCGACAAACCGTGCGTCTTCGGCGTGAACGATCTTTTCCGCGCCATCGTGAAGCGCGCCGCGAGCTGGCCCCTCGACGCGCCGGCGGATCCCGCGCGCGATCGGCTGTTCGCCGTGCTGCTCGACGAGATGCGCCGCGCGCCGGTCGAGGAACTGCATCTGCCATGGCCCGTCGACCGGCGCCTTCGCCGCATCGCGATGGCGATGTTCGAACGTCCCGACGACACGCGCGGCATCGACGAATGGGCCAGCTGGGCCGGCATGTCGGTACGCACGCTCACGCGCCTGTTTCGCCAGGAGACGCAGTGCAGCGTGGCGCAGTGGCGACAGCAGGCGCGCCTCGCCTGCGCGCTGGAGCGGCTGGCGAAGGGCGAGCCGGTGTCGAACGTATCCGACGCGCTCGGCTACGCCACGCCGAGCGCGTTCGTGGCGATGTTCCGCAAGGCCTTCGGCGATTCCCCGGGACGGTATCTGGCGAGGCAGGCGTTGGGCTAGCGGCGCCCAGGCAAGCACCCATCGCGGCCGAGGCCGCTCCCACAGCGAGCCGATGTGCACTGGGGGAGCGGCCTCGGCCGCGACGGGCTTGCGACAGCTCGCCTAGTTCACCGGCTTGCACATCCACAGCGCCTCGAACGTGTACGCCACGCCACTCTGCCGTTCCACGACATCGACCGCGATACGGCCGTGCCGCCAGTCGCCGTGCGTCCCCGGGGAGCTGACGTCGTAGCACGAACGCTGGGTTTCGTAATTGCCGCGCTCGGGATGGGTCATGGCGACTTCTTCCGCGCGGCATTGCGCGAGCGCTTCGTCGTGCGTGGGCAGCGTTCGTTCGCCCGCGACGAAGTGCTCGCCGGCGCAGTCGACCGCGGCGGCCTGGGCAGCCGGCGCGAACGCACCGACGACGAGGAACAGATGGACGACGATCGCTCTGCGCATGCAACACTCCTTCTTCTGGGAGTGCGGAGCGTCGTCGCATGCCGCAGCCGCGCCTATCGGACAAATCTGAAAAAACGCCTCAATACGCCGCGATGTGACACGAATCACGTGCGGCCGGCTTGCAATGAAAACCGCGTGAGCGTGTCGTCAATGTGCCGGGAAGCGGTACCCGACACCCGGCTCGGTCTTCAGCCAGCGTGGCGACGCGGGATCGTCGCCGAGTTTCTGCCTCAGCTTTCCCATCACGATGCGGAGGTAATGCGTGTCCTGCGTATGCGTGGCCCCCCACACCTCGCGCAGGATCTGCTGCTGGCCGACGACGCGACCGGGATGCCTCACCAGCAGCGACAGCACGGCGAACTCCTTGCGGGTGAGCGCGACGATCGCGCCATCGACGACCACCTCGCGTCGCGCGAGGTCGACCGACAGCGCGCCGTCGTCGTAGCGGACCGGGACCTCGGCCTGCCCGCCCTTGGCGCCCTGGCGCAGCAGCGCGCGGACACGCGCCATCAGTTCCTGGATGCCGAACGGCTTGGTCACGTAATCGTTCGCGCCGAGGTCGAGCGCCTTCACCTTTTCGCTTTCGGCATCGCGTACCGACAGCATCAGCACGGGCACCTCGCTCCACTGGCGGATCTCGCGCAGGACGTCGTGACCTTCGCGATCCGGCAGGCCGATATCGAGGATCACCACGTCGGGCGACTGCGTGGCCGCGAGTGCCAGCCCCTGATCGCCCGTCTCGGCGAGCAGCACCTGATAGCCCTCGGCGCGGAGGCCGATGTCGAGGAAGCGGCGGATCTGGGCTTCGTCGTCGATCACCAGCACGCGGGGGGCGGTCGTGTTCATCGGGTCTCGTCGGGGGGATCGGTCAGGGGCAGCGAGATACGCATGGTCGTGCCGCCGCCGCTCTGGGGCAAGGCCTCGACGCTGCCACCGTGCGCGCCGATCATGCCGCGGCAGATCGCGAGCCCCAGACCCGTGCCCTGCCCGCCGCGGTCGCCGCGCGTGACCGAGTAGAACATGTCGAAGATCAACGCCCGCTCTTCTTCCGGAATGCCGGGGCCGCGATCGTTGACGTCCACGAGCAGGCGCCCGGCTTCGCGGCGCACGACGACGCGCACGGCCTGGTCAGGCGGCGAGAAGCGGGCGGCGTTCTCCAGGATGTTGAACAGCGCCTGCTCGATCAGCGCCGGATGCACGTGCAGCAGCACGGTCTCGCGGGGGAGCTGCACGTCGATGCGCGTGTCGGGGAACGTGCGGCGCATGCGCGCCACGGCGGCGGCGACGACTTCGCCGGCGTCGATCCAGTCGCGATGCAGCGTCAGCGTGCCGTGCCCGAGTCGCGTCATGTCGAGCAGGTTCTGGATGTAGCGATCGAGGCGCTGGCCCTCGCCGAGGATCGCCTGCAGGAGCGCCGCCCGTTCCTCGGGCGGCAGCCGCGCGTCGTAGCTGAGCAGCGTGCCGGCCGACCCGATCATCGAGGCGAGCGGCGAACGCAGGTCGTGGGACACCGACGAGAGCAGCGCGTTGCGCAGGCCTTCCGTCTCCGCCTGCACGCGTGCGGTTTCCAGCGCGGAGGCGAGCCTGGCGCGCTCCAGCGCCTGCCCGATGTCCTGGACCATGGCGAGCGCGAGACCGCGACGGTCGGCGTCGGGTTCGCGCTGCGTCGCCGGGAAACGAAGCGCGACGACGCCGGCGGGCTGCGCTTCGCCGCTCAACGGGAGCATCCAGCAGGACGCGGCGTGCAGCGTGTCGGTGTAGCGTCCCGCGGGTTCGCCGTGGCCGTCGCACCAGTCGGCGGCGGCGGCGTCCTGCGGGGTGAGGTCGAACGCGGCGGGCGCGAAGACCTCGGCCACGAGCGCACGCGACGCGTCGCGCGCGAGAATCGCCACGTCGGCGTCGAGCGCCCGGGCCACGGCTCGCGCGCCGACCGTGCGCACCGCTGCCGAGTCGGCGGCGGTGGCGAGCTGCTGACCGAGCGCGACGAGTGTGCGCGCACGCACCTGCGCGGCGCGCAGCGACTGGACCTGGCCGGCAAGACGGGTGGCGAGGCGGCTGCAGACGAGCGCCGCGACGAGGAATAGCACCACGGCGAGCACGTCGTCGGCGTTGGCGATCACCAGCGTGTATCGCGGCGGCGCGAAGAAGAAGTTGTAGCCGAAGAAGCAGAGCAGCGCCGTGTAGACGGCGACGGCCATGCGCGTGCGCGCCGCCACGAAGAGGACGGCGGTGAGGAAGATGAGCGAGAGGTTGGCGACCGACAGGAAGCGATCCGCGACGAACGAGAGCGCCATCGCGACGACCGTGGCGACGGTCGCGAGGGCGTATTCGCGACGGGTACCTCCGTCGTCGCCCAGACGCAGGCGATGGCGCGCGCGTGCGCGCTCGGCCGGCGTGGCGACGATCGTGAGCTCGAGGTGCGCGGCACGGCGCAGCAGGCGCTGCGTCAGCGAATAGCCGAGGCGCCGCGCGACGGGGCGTTCGCGCGTGCGGCCGACCACGATCTGGCCCACCCCTTCGCGATCGGCCCACGCGAGCAGCTCGTCGGCGATCGCGTGACCGCGCAGGATCACCTCCTCGCCGCCGAGCCGGCGCGCGAGGCGCATCGCGGCGTCCACCCGCTCGCGTCGCTGCGCCACCGTGCGGCCGCGGTCGACGAAGACCACGCTCCACGGCGCGCCGCGCCGTTCCGCGATACGGCGCGCGACACGCACCAGGTAATCGCTCTGCGTCGATCCGTCGATCGCGACCATCACACGGCGCCGCACGGGCATCGCACCGCCGCGCGCGAGCATGTGGTCGCGCAGGTCGTTGTCCACGTGGGCGGCGACGGTCTCGACCGCGAGTTCGCGCAACGCGGCCAGATTGGTCGGCGAGAAGAACGCGTCGAGCGCCACGGCCGCCGTTTCCGGCACGTAGACCTTGCCCTGGCGCAGGCGCGCGATGAGCTCGCGGGGCGGCAGGTCGACCAGCACGATGTCGCGCGCGCGGTCGAGGAACGCGTCCGGCACGGTTTCGCGCACGGCCACGCCGGTGATGCGACGCACCTGGTCGTTGAGGCTCTCGAGGTGCTGCACGTTCAGCGCGGTATAGACCTCGATGCCCGCGTCGAGCAGCTCGGCGATGTCCTGCCAGCGCCGGGTGTGCCGGCCTCCGGGCAGGTTGGTGTGGGCGAGCTCGTCGACGAGGATCACCGCCGGACGGCGGACGAGCGCCGCCTCCAGGTCGAATTCCCGAAAGTCGCGACCCGCATGGCGCACGACACGCGTCGGCAGCACCTCGACGCCGTCGACGAGCGCGGCCGTTTCGGCGCGGCCGTGCGTCTCCACCAGGCCGATCACCACGTCGACCCCCTGCCGGCGGAGATCGCGCGCGGCGGCGAGCATCGCGTAGGTCTTGCCGACCCCCGGCGCGGCACCGAGGAAAACCTTCAGGCGCTGGCCGTCCTCGGCGTTCACCGAGTGGAGCAAGGCATCGGCACGGGCATCGCGGGAGTCGGTCATGGGAGGTCGATAAGGCTATGAAGCGAAGCGTAGCGGATCGATCGGAACAAAAGCCTGCCTGGTGGGAGCCAGCCTGCCGGCGAAGGGCTCCCACCCTGTCTCCCTAACGTCCCGTGGCATCCAGCGCCATGTTCAGCTCCAGCACGTTCACCCGCGGCTCGCCGAGCACGCCCAGCTGCCGCCCCTTCGTATGCGCGTCCACCAGCGCCTCGACCTTCGCGACGTCCATGCCACGCGCTCGTGCGACGCGCTTCACCTGGTAGCGCGCCGCGGCCGGCGAGATCTCCGGATCGAGCCCGCTGCCCGACGCGGCCACCAGTTCGACGGGAACGGGCGCGTCGTTACCGGGGTCGGCCTTGCGCAATGCATCGATGCGCTGCTTCGCCGCGTCCGTCAGCGCGGGATTGGTCGGGCCGAGGTTCGAGCCGGACGACGCCGCGGGATTGTTCGGTCCGGGCGACGTCGCCGAAGGGCGCGACCAGAAGTAACCCGGCTGGGTGAACGACTGGCCGATCAGGGAGGAGCCCGCCAGCACTCCGTCCTTCTTGACGAGGCTACCGTTCGCCGCGGCCGGGAACAGTACCTGCGCGACGCCAGTGGCTGCCAGCGGATAAAGCACGCCGGTCACCGCCGTCAGCAGGAGGAACAGCACGACCGCTTGTCTGATGAGTCTGCTCATGACGATATCCCTCAAAACGTGCCCTGGAACATGACGATGCCGCGGGTTCCCCCGACGTCACGCGTGTCGTTGCCGTTGACGAAACTCGAGACGCGACCGTAGACGGCCTCGTTGGTGGCCCGCGTCAGGCCGGCACTGAGCGACCAGTGCTGGGCGATCTGGTACTTGATCGTCGCCGAGTAATCGCTGTAGTCCGGGTCACGCGCGCCATTCGGAAGCGGCGTGGCGTAGCGCGACGTGTAATGCGTGTGACCAGCGTGGACTGCCAGCGACCACGCGTCGGACAACGGGAATGCCGCGTCGAGCTGCACGTAGCCGGTGCCACGCGTGTCGCCCTTGTAACCCTGCCCCGTGTCGGCGGCGAAGTAATCCGTCAGCGAGCGGTTGTACTTGAGCGTGAACTGTCGCCACGTGATCGCCGCGTTCGCCTCCGTCGTGTCGAAGGAGCGCGACGGCAGACCGGCCTCGTCCAGATTGGCGCCGGGGTAGAGGTACGCGTACACACCGACCCGCCACGACCAGTCCTCGTCGATGGGACGCCCGAAGCTGGCGTAGAGGTCCCATTCCATCGAGCCGCCGGGATAGCTCCTGTCACTGATGCTTGAAGCCCAGGTGCCCGCCGCGAAGCCGGACGGATGGCTGTAATCGGCGCCGCCCTGGATCGCGGGATGGCCCCAGGTCTGGGTGAGGCCACGGAACACGTAGTCGTTCACCACGGCCACGTTACCGGTAACCGGCGGCGCGTCCTCCGCCTGGACGGCAGCGGCGAGCGGGAGCGAAGCAAAGGCCAGGGAAAGGGCCAGCGAAGCGAATTTCATGATCGACTCTTGAGATGGATTGAAATCAGATGCCGGCGTAGCCGCCGAGCGTGTATTCGTCGTCGAGCGTGGTGGCACGCTCCGGCACGAGGCGCAGCGGTACCGGCGCAGGCGCTTTCGCGGCCGCCGCGGCGTCGGGCGCCACGACATGGACCTCCATGTCCAGGTCGGCGCGGTCGTCGATGAAAACGGTGAGCTTCACGGAATGCATGGAGTGACCTCGGTTCACGCCAGTCCGATGAGGACCAGCAACATGTCGATCGCCTTGATGCCGATGAACGGCACGATCGCGCCACCCAGCCCGTAGACGAGCAGGTTCCGGCGCAGCAGCGCGGCGGCGCCCAGGGCGCGATACGCCACGCCCTTGAGGGCGAGTGGGATGAGGAAGACGATGATCAGCGCGTTGAAGATCACCGCGGACAGGATCGCGCTCTGCGGCGTCGCGAGATGCATGACGTTGAGGCGGTCCAGCGCCGGGTAGGTCGTCGCGAACGCGGCCGGAATGATCGCGAAGTACTTCGCGATGTCGTTGGCGATGGAGAACGTGGTGAGCGCGCCGCGCGTGATCAGCATCTGCTTGCCGATGCCCACGACCTCGATCAGCTTGGTGGGATTCGAATCGAGATCCACCATGTTGCCGGCTTCCTTCGCCGCCTGCGTGCCGCTGTTCATCGCGACGGCGACGTCGGCCTGCGCGAGCGCGGGGGCGTCGTTGGTGCCGTCGCCGCACATCGCTACGAGACGATTCTCGGACTGCATGTCGCGGATCAGCTTCAGCTTCGCCTCCGGGGTCGCTTCGGCGAGGAAGTCGTCCACGCCGGCTTCCGCCGCGATGGCCGCCGCGGTCAGCGGGTTGTCGCCCGTGATCATCACGGTGCGGATACCCATGCGGCGCAGCTGCGCGAAGCGCTCCTTGATGCCGTCCTTGACGATGTCCTTCAGCTCGACGACGCCGAGGGTGAGCGAGCCGTCCACGACGACGAGCGGCGTCGCGCCACGACGGGCGATCTCTTCCGTCATGCGGCGGACCAGTGGCGGCAGGTGGCTGTCCTGCGTGTCGAGGTAGCGTTCGACCGCATCCATCGCACCCTTGCGGATGTGCCGGCTGCCGACGTCGACGCCGCTCATGCGGGTCTGCGCGGTGAACGGTACGAACACGGCACGGCTGTCGTCGGCGCGGCGCTCGGCCCAGCCGAACGTCTTCGCCGCGAGCGCCACGATGCTGCGCCCTTCGGGCGTCTCGTCGGCACGCGACGCGAGATCGGCCGCCTCGGCGAGCTCGCGTTCCTCGATGCCCGGCGCCGGGTGGAAGGCGACGGCCTGGCGGTTGCCAAGGGTGATCGTGCCGGTCTTGTCGAGCAGCAGCACGTCGACGTCGCCGGCGGCCTCGACGGCGCGGCCGGAGGTCGCGATCACATTGGCGCGGATCATGCGATCCATGCCGGCGATGCCGATGGCCGAGAGCAGGGCGCCGATCGTGGTGGGAATGAGGCACACGAGCAGGGCGACGAGCACGGTCAGCGTGATCGGCTGGCCGACGCCGGCGGCCTGCACGCTGTAGATGGAGTACGGCAGCAACGTGGCGCAGGCGAGCAGGAAGATGAGCGTGAACTTCGCCAGCAGGATCGTCAGCGCGATCTCGTTCGGCGTCTTCCGGCGCGAAGCGCCCTCGACCATCGAGATCATCCGGTCGAGGAAGCTCTCGCCCGGGTTGCTGGCGATCTTCACCACGAGCCAGTCGGACAGGACGCGGGTACCGCCGGTCACCGCACTGCGGTCGCCGCCCGATTCGCGGATCACCGGCGCGGATTCGCCGGTGATGGCGCTCTCGTCGACACTCGCCGCGCCGACCACGACATCACCGTCGCCCGGCACGATGTCGCCGGCTTCGACGAGTACGTAATGACCCGAACGCAGTTCGCTCGACGGCGTGAAGATGACCGGCGAGCCGCGTTCCGGCTGCGTCAGACGCTTCGCCAGCACGTCACGCCGCGAACCGCGCAGCGCGTCAGCCTGGGCCTTGCCGCGGCCTTCGGCGAGGGCTTCGGCGAAGTTGGCGAAGAGCAGGGTGAACCAGAGCCACAGGGCGACCCAGAAGATGAAGCCCGCCGGTGCTTCGCCGTGGCCGGTCAGCGCCTGCACCCAGAGGAGGGTGGTCAGCACGCTGCAGACGAAGACGACGAACATCACCGGATTGCGGAACTGCAGGCGCGGCGAGAGCTTGAGGAACGCGTCCTTGAGGGCGCGCGTCACCAGCGCGCGGTCGAAACCGCGCGGTACGGAGGCATGGGTAGTCATGGATCAATGGCCCGTGGCGGACATCAGTTGTTCGACGATCGGCCCGAGGGCCAGCGCCGGGAGGAAGGTCAGCGCGCCGACCACGATCACCACGCAGGCGAGCAGCGTGACGAAGAGCGGCGTGTGGGTCGGCAGGGTGCCCGCGGTGACGGGCACCGCGCGCTTCGCGGCGAGCGAGCCGGCCATGGCCAGCATCGCGATCGCCAGCGGGAAACGCGCCAGGAACATGCAGATCCCCAGCAGGACGTTCCAGAACGGCGTGTTCGCCGAAAGACCACCGAAGGCGCTGCCGTTGTTGTTCGCGGCCGACGTGACGGCGTAGAGCATTTCACTGAAGCCGTGCGCGCCGGGATTGGCTACGCCCGCATAGCCGGCTGGCGCCACCACGGCGATCGCGGTGCAAACCACCACGAGCGCACAGGGAATCAGCACCGCGAGGCTCGCCATCTTCATTTCGTGCGCCTCGATCTTCTTGCCGAGGTACTCGGGCGTGCGGCCGACCATCAGGCCTGCGATGAAGACGGCCACCACGGCGAACGCGAGCATGCCGTACAAGCCCGAACCGACGCCGCCGAACACCACTTCGCCCAGCTGCATCAGCCACATGGGTACCAGGCCGCCCAGGGGCGTCAGCGAGTCGTGCATCGCGTTCACCGCGCCGCACGAGGCGGCCGTGGTGATCGCGGCGAACAGGCCGGACGTGGCGATGCCGAATCGCGTTTCCTTGCCTTCCATGTTGCCGCCCGCCTGCAGGGCACTTGCCTGCGCATCGACGGCGAGCCCATGGAACGCCGGGTTGCCGGCCTGTTCGGCGGCCACGAGCCCGATCGTCAGCGGAACGAAAAGGAGCAGCATGGTGGCCAGGATCGCCCAGCCCTGGCGGCGATCGCCGACCATGCTGCCGAACGTGTAGCAAAGTGCCGCCGGAATGATGAAGATCGCGAGCATCTCGATGAAGTTCGAGAACGGCGTCGGGTTTTCGAACGGATGCGCGGAGTTGACGTTGAAGAAACCGCCGCCGTTGGTGCCGAGCATCTTGATGGCGATCTGCGAGGCGGCCGGACCCATCGGAAGCGACTGCTTGCCGTGCTCCAGCGTGGTCGCGTCGAGATACGGGACCAGATTCTGCACCACACCCTGCGACACGAGCAGCAGTGCGATGATGAACGACAGGGGCAGCAGCACGTAGAGCGTGGCGCGGGTCATGTCGACCCAGAAATTGCCGACGGCCGAGGCGCCGCGACGCGCGAAGCCGCGGACGACGGCGATGAGCACGGCGATACCTGTCGCCGCCGAGAGGAAGTTCTGCACCGCGAGGCCGAGGGCCTGCGTGAGATAGCTCATCGTCGACTCGCCCGCATAGCCCTGCCAGTTCGTGTTGCTGGCGAAGCTGATGGCGGTATTCATCGCCGAGTCGGGCGACACGGCACCGAAGTGCTGCGGGTTCAGGGGCAGCCACTGCTGCGTCCGCTGCAGGAGGTATACCGCCGCGATGCCGGCCACGTTGAAGACGAGCATGGCGATGGCATAGCGCTTCCAGCCCATGTCCTCGTCCGCGCGGATGCCCGCGAGGCGATAGAGCAGGCGTTCGGTACCGGCGCCCGCGCGCGTGACGCGGTTGGGTTCGTCGGCGAACACGAGCGCCATGTACTGGCCGGCGGGCTTCACCAGCGCCAGCAACACGGCGAGGAACAGGCCGATCTGGAGAAAGTCGTTCGCGGTCATTCGAACCACTCCGGCTTGAGGAGGGCCACGCAGAGATAACCCGCGAGCAGGGCCGCGACGATCGCGGCGATCACATAGGAAAGGGTCATGGCGATGCCTCAGCGACGACCGAGCCGGTCGCAGATCATGAGGAAGCCGATCGTCAGTGCCGTGAGGACGACGAGGAGGAGGACGTACAGGAATTCCACGGGAGCGTTCCGTCGGGGGTAACGGCGCGCATTGTTCGCCTTACGCGATATTTACGGCGTATCGCGGCGGGGCGGGGGCGTAACGTTTGCGTAAATTCTCTGGTGGGAGGCCGTGTCGCGAAGACCGATCGCCTCGCCGTGGGCCCCGGCGTACGCCGGGGCGACGAGCTTTCGTCATACCGGCGTAAGCCGGTATCCACGGCGGCTACACCCGGTGTTACTTCGCGGCGGCGGGTTCCAGCCTGTCGCGGAAGAGTTCGTCGATGCGGCGGTATTCGTCGTACCACGAGTCCGCGTGCACGAACGAATGGCGCTCCAGCGGATAGAGCGACATCCAGAAGTTCTTCTTGTGCAGCTCGATGAAGCGCTGGTACAGGCGGATGGAATCGCTGGCGAGCACGTTGTCGTCGATCAGGCCGTGCTCGATCAGCAGCGGGTCGGCGAGCGCCTCGGCGTACTGGATCGGCGAACTCACCTTGTACGCCTCCGGATCGATCTGGGGATCGTTGAGGATGTTCGACGTGTACTCGTGGTTGTAGCTGGTCCAGTCCGTCACCGGGCGCAGGGCGGCACCGGCCGCGAATTCGCCGGGCGTGCGCAGCAAGGCCATCAGCGTCATGAAGCCGCCGTAGCTGCCGCCATAGATGCCGACGCGCTTCGGGTCGACGCCATGCTCCTTCACCAGCCACGCCTTGCCGTCGAGCAGGTCGTCGAGTTCGGGGTGGCCCATCTGCCGGTAGATCGCCGTGCGCCAGTCGCGGCCGTAGCCCCTGGATGCGCGGTAGTCCATGTCGAGCACCACGTAACCGCGCTGCACCAGCAGGTTGTGGAACATCTGCTCGCGGAAATACGCCGGGTACGACAGGTGCACGTTCTGCAGGTAGCCCGCGCCATGGACGAAGATCACGGCCGGTCGCGACGCGGCGGCCGCGGCATCCGCCGGGCCGTAGAACTTCGCCCAGATCCTTCCCGCGCCGTGCTGCGACGGCACCGGCACGATCGTCGGTGCGATCCATTCGCGCGCCTTGAATCCCGGCTTGCGCGTATCGGTCAGGTCGCGGGCGTCCGACCCGTCCACGCCGATCGTGGCGAGCTGCGACGGGACGTACGACGACGAATGCAGCACGGCGAGACGGCGGCCGTCCGGCGACAGGGCGAAGTCGTCGAGGCCTTCGTACGTGGTGACGCGCGTGAGTTCGCCGCCCTGCACGGGCACGCTGTAGACGTCGTAACTGTACGGCGCCACCTTGTTGGTGCGCACGTAGAAGCGGGTGCCGTCCGGGCTGAGCACCGGGTGATCGACTTCGAACGCGCCCTTCGTCAGCGCCGTGGCCTTGCCACCGCGAGGCCGCACGTAGAGCTGCGCGTAGCCGGATTCTTCGCTCAGGTACCACAGGGTGCGTCCGTCGCGCAGCCAGCCGAAGTCGTTGCCGTCCCAGTTGATCCAGGCCTTGTCGGTGAGGCGGTGCTGGCTCACCAGCGCGTGGCGGTCGAAGTCCACCGTGGCGATCCAGCGATCCTTGTTGTCGATCGCGCGCAGCTGCACGGCGACCTCGTGGCCGTCGTCGCTCCAGACGATGCCGGGGCTGTACTCCGCGTTGACGATGACGGGCCGCTTCTTCGGAGCGGCCAGGGCATCCGCGCGATCGGTCTTGCCCTCCTTGCGCAGCGCGGCGACCGCCTTCGCACGAAGCGCGGCCAGCGGGTCGTCGCCGATGCCCGGCAGGGTCGCGGTGTCGAGGTCGTAGCTGGCATGCGTCGTCAGGTCGAGCAGGCGCAGCGATTGCGGCGCGGGGTCGTTGCGGCCGACGTAGCTGCGCGTGGCCTCGGGCTCCGCGTAACCCGAATCGGTGACGTAGTGCGTGAGATCCGCGATCTTGCCCGCATCGGCGTCTTTCGCCTGCGTGACGACCAGCAGCCAGCGACCGTCGGGCGACAGCGATGTCGTGGCGACCGCGACGTTCTTGCCGAGCCAGAATGGCTTCGGCATACGGCCCGGATCGGCGGCCGCGAGTGCGTCGGCATCGGCAGCCATGGCGTCCTCGTCCGCGCGGAGACCGCGCAGCGTCTTGAACAGCGACTGCTGCTCGTCGCTCAGGCCGTCCGAGGGCTTCGTCTTCGGATCGTCCTTTTCTTCCAGCACCGCGGCCTGGGTGACGGGACCGCCGTTCACGGCATAGGCGAACCAGTCCTTGTCGGCCCGGAAGGTCAGCAGCCGGCCGTCCGCCGAAAAGCGCGGCTCGCTTTCCTTCGCGGCGGTGCGCGTCACCTGCACCGTGGCCCCGCTGGCGAGATCACGCAGGAACACGTCGCCGTGCCGGACGAATGCCGCGCGGCGATGATCGCGGTCGAACACCGCTCCGGCGCCGTCCGCCTGCACGGCCGCCGCGGGAGCGAGGCGCTCGGGCGCACCGCCACCCGCCGCCGCGCGCCAGAGGTCTCGCACGGGGCTGCCGTCGCGCTTGAGCGAGTAGTAGACCTGCGCGCCGTCGACGCTCCAGTACGCGTCTTCCACCGGCGACCCGATCCAGTCCGGGTCGGCCATGATCGTTTCCATGTCCAGCGGCGGCGTCGCGGCAAGCGCCGGGGCGGCGGCGAGGACGGTGAGAAGGGCGGCGACGAGGACGCGCATGGAGGGTTCCGGCAGCGGTGAATCGAGAAAGGATACTGGTTGTTGGTGGGAGCCAGCCTGCAGCCCGGTGCGGCCCTTTGCTACGCTCGGCCATCCTCCCCGGGAGTCCACCCCATGCGCGCCATCGTTCCTCGCCTTCTCGCCGTCAGCCTGTTCCTCGCCTTCGGCGCCCATGCCGCCTCGACCACGCCGCCGGCCACCCCGAAGCACGTGGTGTCGGAGACGCTCGCCGGGCAGGCCGTGACGGATCCGTACCGCTGGCTGGAAAATCCCACCGCGCCCGAGGTCACGAAGTGGATCGAGGCGCAGAACGCATACACCGAGGCAACCATCGGCGCGATGCCGCTGGGCAAGGAACTGAGCGCGCGTATCCGCGAGCTGGCCATCACCTCGACCACGCGATCGTCACCGACGCTCGCTGGCGGCACGCTGTTCTATTTCGAGAACACACCGCCGCAGCCGCAGCCTGTACTGGTGGCGAAGGCCTGGCCGGATGGCGCCACCCGCACCCTCGTCGATCTCAACAAGGGCGACGGCAACACCGCGATCACTGCCTACTGGCCGTCACCGAGCGGTCGCTTCCTCGCCTACGGTACGGCCGAAGGCGGCAGCGAGCTGACGACGATCCACATCCTCGACACCACGACCGGCAAGCCGCTGGCCGACGAACTGCCCTGGGCGGGCGGCGGCACCACGCCACAGGCGCTGGCGTGGGACGCCGACGAGAAAGGCGTGACCTACGCGCGCTTCGCGACGCCGGGCAAGGCGAAACCGCTGCGCGAGTTCGACGCCTATCTGGCGCACCACACGATCGGCGAGCCGGCGGCGAAGGATAAGACGGTGTTCGGCAAGGACTATTCGCACGTCGCCGAATACATCCTTCTCGACAGCGAGGGCGGCAGGTCGACCGCCCTGCTTGCCAACGAGGGTGACGGCGGTCCCGCCGACGTCTTCGTTCGCGAAGGCCAGGGCACGTTCCGCAAGGTCCTCGATCAGAAAGCGGACGCCCGCTCGGCGAGCTGGGTCGGCGACCGGCTCTTCGTCGTCACCTTCGCCGGGGCGCCGCGCGGCAAGGTCGTCGCCATCGGTGCCGACGGCAAGCCGGTCGACGTGCTCCCCGAAGGCAAGGGCGCGATCCAGCACGTGACCGCGCTCGGCGATGGTTTCCTGGTCGTGCGCAGCGCCGGTCCCGACTGGTGGGCCGACCAGTACGACGGAAAGGCGGCGTTCGTTCGCCGCGTGCCGCTGCCGGCAACGGGCGTGGCGATCGGTGGCGTCGCCGCCGAGAAGGGACAGAGCAAGGCGCTGATCACCTATGCGGGCTGGACGCAACCGACACGCTGGGCGGAATACGACGGTGCCAACGGCTCCATCCGGACGATCTTCGAAGTGAAGCCCGCCGCGGATTATTCGAAGGTGCGCGTCACCCGTGTCGAAGGCACCTCGAAGGATGGCAGCAAGATCCCGGTGACGGTGATCTCGATGGACGGCGTCACGCCAAATGGCAAGCGTCCGACGATCCTCTACAGCTACGGCGGCTTCGGCATTCCCGTCACGCCGGGCTTCATCGGCCCGAATCTCGCGTGGATCGAGCGCGGCGGCGTGCTCGCCTACGCGAACATCCGCGGTGGCAACGAGTTCGGCGAAGCGTGGCACGAGCAGGGCCAGAAGCTGCGCAAGCAGAACGTGTTCGACGATTTCTACGCGGCATCGCAGGCGTTGATCGATGCGAAGTGGACCGACACGAAACACCTCGGCATCCTCGGCGGCAGCAACGGCGGCCTACTGATGGGTGCGGCGCTGACGCAGCATCCGCAGCAGTTCCGCGCCGTCGTCGGTTCCGTCGGCATCTACGACGTGCCGCGCCACGAGACCGCGTTCGCGAATGGTCCGTACAACGTGAGCGAGTACGGCACGGTCGTCGATCCGGAACAGGCGAAGGCCACGCTGGCGTATTCGCCCCTGCACAACGTGAAGAAGGGCACGTCGTATCCGGCGGTGCTGCTCACCACGGGCGCCAACGATCCGCGCGTGGCGCCGTGGCAATCGCGCAAGTTCGCCGCCGCCCTGCAGGATGCGAGCACCTCGGGCCAGCCCGTGCTGCTGCTGACCCGCATGAACGCGGGCCACGGTATCGGCGCCCCCTTCAGCCAGCGCGTGGGTAACGCGGCGCTGTCGATGACGTTCTTCGCGACCGAGCTGGGTCTGGGCGAATAACGTCCGTCGCGAGTTCGCCAGCAGGCTGGCTCCCACCCTTCGGTAGGCAAGGTGGAAGCCCGCCCGCTGGCGATCCCGCGGCAGCGGGCAACCTTCCGGCCTTCGGCATGCATGGTGGGAGCCAGCCTGCTGGCGATCCCGCGGCAGCGGGCAACCTTCCGGCCTTCGGCAGGCATGGTGGGAGCCAGCCTGCTGGCGATCCCGCGGCAGCGGGCAACCTTCCGGCTTTCGGCAGGCATGGTGGAAGCCAGCCTGCTGGCGATCCCGCGGCAGCGGGCAACCTCGCCACGCTTCGCATATATTTGCGAGGCGGCCAAGGGGAGCCGCGCTCCAGGGAAGCCTCGTGATCGTATCGGACCTGTTCACCCTGCCCGCGTTCGTCGCATACCTCGCGCTGGGCATCCTGTATTTCTTCGCCTTCGTCGTGACCTACATCTGGATCACGCCGCAGCGCGAGATGGCACTGATCCGCGATGGAAACCTCGCCGCGGCGATCAGCCTCGGCGGTGCAGCGATCGGATTCGTCCAGCCGCTCGCCAGCGCCATCGCGCACAGCGTCAATCTCGTGGACCTCGCCGTGTGGGGACTGGTGGCGTGGGTAGTGCAGCTGCTCACGCATTCCGCGCTGAGGCTCGTCGTGCGCGACCTCCGGGGCCAGATCGAGAACGACGTGCGGTCCGTGGCGCTCTTCGTCGCGGTGGTCGCGGTCTGCGTCGGCGCGATCAACGCCGCCGCCATGACCTACTGAGGGCGCCGGCATGAAGAACGACAAGCCGTCCCTGCCGTCCCCGATCCGGAAGGATACGGACGCCCCCCGGGAGGATGCGCGCTTCTCGCTGTCGAAGGACTACCGCCACCCCTCGTTCCATCCCCGTAAGGAGCCCCTGCTGCGCAAGCGCTCCGTCGCGGTGGTCGTCGGCGTGCTCGGCATCGCCGCCGTGGGGATCGCTGCATTCGGCGGCAAGGACGTGCAGCGGAACAGTTATGCGTCGCAGGAGGATTGCGAGCAGGATTACGCGACGGGTCAATGCACGCGCGAGGCGACGTCGTCGGGCTATCGCGGCGGCGGCTACCACTACTACGGCCCGTGGTACCGCAGCGACTGGCGCGACCGGTCGTTCGCCGGCGACCCAGGCCCCGGGCGCAGCTTCCGTGGCGGCGGCGTACCGGGCCATGGGCCGTCGAGCGTCGACTTCGGCCGACGTGGCGGCTTCGGCTCCAGCGGGCGCGTTTCCGCGCGGGGCAGCTGATGCGCCGCGAATCGATCGTGCCCAGGGCCGACTGGCGCGCGAGCGTCGAGCGCATCGGCTTCGACTTCCACACCATCGACGGCCAGGCCTACTGGCGGGAAGACGCCTGCTACGTGTTCGACGAGCAGCAGATCGACGTGCTCGAACGGGCGACGGGCGAGCTGCACGCGCTCTGTCTCGAAGCCGTCGACCGTGTGATCCGCGGCGGGCGCTATCGCGACCTCGGTCTCGACGAGCACGCGGCGGCGCTCATCGAACGGAGCTGGCGCGACCGCGAGCCGTCGCTGTATGGCCGAATGGACCTCTCGTTCGACGGGCGGGGCGCGCCGAAGCTGCTGGAATACAACGCCGACACGCCGACGTCGCTTTTCGAAGCGTCGGTCGTGCAGTGGTACTGGCTGGAGGAGGTCGCCGGCGGCGCGGATCAGTTCAACTCGATCCACGAGAAACTGATCGACCGCTGGGCGTCGTTCGGCCGTCGCAGCCGGATTCATTTCGCCGCCTGCTACGACAACATCGAAGACGGGGTCACCACCGACTACCTGCTCGACACCTGCGTCCAGGCCGGGCTCGACGTGGAGCCGCTCGACATCGAGGAGATCGGCTGGTCGGGCCGCACGTTCATCGATCTCGCCGATCGGCCGATCGAGCGCTTGTTCAAGCTGTATCCGTGGGAGTGGCTGCTCAGCGAAGCCTTCTCGACGCACATTCCCGATGCCGCCACGCGCTGGCTCGAGCCCGCATGGAAGATGGTGCTGTCGAACAAGGCGATCCTGCCCCTGCTATGGGAATGGTTTCCCCGGCATCCGAACCTGCTGCCCGCCAGCCGCGTGCGCGCCGACGTCGCCGGTGCCGCGGTGCGCAAACCGTACTGGGGCCGCGAGGGACAGGGTATCGCCATCCTCGGCGAGCGCGACCCGGGCGACGGTATGCCGCTGCACGTGTATCAGGCACTGGCGCCGCTGCCGGTCTTCGAGGGGCGTCATGCGCTCGTCGGGTCATGGATCGTGGGCGACGAGCCCGCAGGCATCGGCATCCGTGAAGACGGGGATCCGATTACGCGCAATACCAGTTGTTTCGTGCCGCACCTGTTTCGTTGAGGCAAACATGCCCGCTGCCGCGGGATCGCCAGCAGGCTGGCTCCCACCAGATCACCAGCGGGCTGGCTTCCACCTGATGGCTACTGGAGGGTGGGAGCCAGCCTGCTGGCGATCGGCGCTGGCTGAACCTCGCCTGCTACGATTCGGGTCTTTTCCAACGGAAACCGACCCATGCCGCTGCCGACCGTCGAACACGAAACCCAGCCGTCGCCTGTCTGGTCCGTGATCTGGCTGCATGGGCTCGGTGCCGACGGCAACGACTTCGCGCCGATCGTGCCAGAGCTCGTGGATCCCGCATGGCCGGGTATCCGCTTCGTCTTTCCGCATGCGCCGGTGCGGCCCGTCACGGTAAACAACAACGCGCCGATGCGCGCGTGGTACGACATCAAGGGGCTTTCCATCGCCGACCGCCAGGACGCCGAGGGGATCCGCGCGTCCATCGTCGAAGTGGAGGCGCTGATCGCGCGCGAGGTCGAGCGTGGCGTGCCGGCCTCGCACATCGTGCTTGCCGGCTTCTCGCAGGGCGGTGCGATGGCGCTGTCCGCCGGCCTCCGTCATCGCGATGCGCTGGCGGGCATCCTGGTGCTGTCCGCCTACCTGCCGCTGCACGACACGATCGAGGCGGAGCGCAGCGGTGCCAATCATGCGACGCCGGTGTTCTGGGGACATGGCACCGCCGATCCCATCGTGCCGATCGCACTCGGCGAACAGTCGCGACAGGCGCTCGAAGCCCTCGGCCACCGGATCGACTGGCATAGCTACCCGATGGCGCACCAGGTCAGCCTTTCCGAGATCGAGGACATCCGTGGATGGCTGTCCGAGCGCTTCGCCGACGCGTGATCCCGCGCGCGGCGGCTCCGTCGGGCATCCGGCATACTCGCGGCATGTCCGTCACCGAGCTCCCCGCCAGTCCGCGTCCGCCGTCGGCTCCGCTGCCCGATTTCTGCAGCCTGCCGGTGCTTTTCGCGTTGGTGGTGGTCGGTGCGCTCACGGTGACGCTGATGTGGCTGGCCCCCGGTAACGATGGCGACCTGCGCGATTACTGCATCGCCGTGCTGTTCACCAGCTGGCTCTCGATGCTGCTGACCGTCGCGCTGTGCAAGCTGCGTCCGTGGATGCAGCGCCTGTCGTGGATGTGGCCGTACGCGGCGGTGTGGCTGTTGCTGGTGCTCACGGTGGGCGCCAGCGCGGCGGCGGTGAGCTGGTTGGATCACAACCTCACGCTCGGCCTCAGCCCTGATTCCACGTTCGGCTTCGTGCGCGACAGCGTGCTCGCCACCGGGCTGCTGGGCGCCGGCCTGTTGCGCTACTTCTACGTCGTCGCGCAGTGGCAGACGCGTGTCGCGGCCAGCGCGCAGGCGCAGGTCGCGGCCCTGCAGGCACGCATCCGTCCGCACTTTCTCTTCAACAGCATGAACGCGGTGGCGACGCTGATCCGCGTCGATCCCGATGCCGCCGAGCGCACGGTCGAAAACCTCGCCGAGCTGTTCCGGGCGGCGCTCGGCAGCGATCAGGACACCGTCGGCTCGCTCGGCGACGAGCTGGCGCTGGTGGACCGCTACCTCGAGATCGAAACGCTGCGTCTTGGCGAACGGTTGCGGGTGGAGCGCGAGGTCGACGTTCCCACGGACCTTCCGATGCCCCGACTGCTGTTGCAGCCTCTGATCGAGAACGCGATCCGCCACGGTGTGCAGCCGAGCCGCAGCGGCGGCACGGTCCGGCTGACCGGGCGCGTCGCGCGCGGCGGCGTCGAGTTCGTGGTGGACAATCCGCTGTCGGAAGGGCCCGCCGTGCCGGGCACGGGCCACGGTCTGCGCAATGTGCGCGAGCGTGTGCGCTTCCATTTCGGCGAGCGCGCCTCGGTGGAGGCCGCGTCGCACGATGGCCGTTTCGTCGTCACCGTCTTCCTGCCGGAGTCCGCGCGTGCGCGTCCTGATCGTCGATGACGAACCGCTCGCGCGGCTCCGCTTGCGCGGCCTGCTCGCGCGGCGCGCCGACGTCGTCGTGGTGGGCGAGGTCGCCGATGGCGACGCGGCGCTCGACGCGTGCGCGAGCCTGCAACCCGACGTGGTGCTGCTCGATATCGAAATGCCGGGGCTCACGGGCACCGCCGTGGCGCGGCGGCTCGCGTCGCTGACCACGCCGCCCCAGGTCGTCTTCTGCACGGCATACGAGCAGCACGCACTAAGCGCCTTCGATCTCGGTGCTACCGATTACCTGCTCAAGCCGGTGCGCATCGAGCGCCTGGAAGAAGCGCTCGACCGCGCCAGCGCGCGACGGCCCGCGGCGCGTACGGAACGCGGCGCGTGGCTGCGCGCACGCAGCGGCGCCGACGAAGTGCGCGTCGCGCTCGCCGAGGTGATCTACCTGCTGGCGGACGAGAAATACGTCGCCGTCCACCATGGCGGCGGGATGTGGCTGATCGACGAGTCGCTGCGCCAGCTCGAAGCCGCGCACGGCGAGCGGTTGGTCCGCCTGCACCGGAACTGCCTCGTGCCGCGCGAACGCCTGCTGGGCCTGAAGACCCTTGCCGACGGGCGGGTGCTCGCGCGCCTGTCCGGCACCGACGTCACGCCCGAGGTCAGTCGCCGCAACCTGCCGGCCGTGCGCCAGCTCCTGCGCGCACCGTTGTGATTGATCGGGTGGGAGCCAGCAGGCTGGCTCCCACCGACGCTGCGTCGGATCGGCGATTACGAGACAATGGCGGACTGAACGTCAGCCCGGATTCACCATGACCGCACCCCTTCGCATCGCCACCCGCAAGAGCGCGCTGGCCCTCTGGCAAGCCGAGCACGTGGCCACCCTGCTGCGCCAGGCGCACCCGGGGCTGGTGGTGGAGCTGGTGCCGTTGTCCACGCGCGGCGACGAGATCCTGGATCGCTCGCTCGCCACCATCGGCGGCAAGGGCCTGTTCCTGAAGGAACTCGAGGTCGCCATGCTCGAGGATCGCGCGGACATCGCGGTGCATTCGCTGAAGGACGTGCCGGCCGAGCTCGACGAGGGCTTCGTGCTCTCGGCGATCCTGCCCCGCGCCGACGCCGCCGACGCCTTCATCAGCAACCACTACAAGAGCATCGCCGACCTTCCGAACGGCGCACGCGTGGGCACCTCGTCGTTGCGGCGCCAGGCGCAGCTGCGTGCCCTGCGTCCGGACCTTCAGCTGCTGGACCTGCGCGGCAACGTGAACACGCGGCTGGCGAAGCTCGACGACGGCCATTACGAAGCGATCATCCTCGCCTGCGCCGGCGTGGATCGCCTGGGCCTGTCCCATCGCATCACCCTGCGCCTCGCCAGCCCCGACTGGCTGCCGGCGCCGGGCCAGGGCGCGATCGCGGTGGAGTCCCGCGCCGACGACGCACGCGTGCGCGATCTGCTCGCCGTGCTCAACGATGCCGACACGTTGCTGGCCGTCAACGCGGAGCGCGCCCTCAATGCACAGCTCGGCGGGAGCTGCGCGGTGGCGATCGGTGCGTGGTGCGTCGTGGCCGAACACGGCCTCACGCTGCATGGGATGGTCGGCAACGCCGCCACCGGCGACCTGCTGGTCGCCCAGGCGGATTTCGCGGCGGACAAGCCGGTCGAGCTCGGCCACGAAGTGGCCGCGATGCTGATCGCGCAGGGTGCGGCGGAGTTCCTGAAGCCACAGCGCTGATCGCGAGACGCTCTACGGTGGAGCCAGCCTGCTGGCGAAGGGTGGCCGCGGCAAGCAACCTTCGCCAGCAGGCTGGCTCCCATCGCGTCAGAAGTTGTAGACCAGATTCGTCGTCGTCAGCTTGTCGGTCTTCACCGTCCCGGGCTGCGTATCGCTGTTGTAACGGATCTGATAGCCCACCTTGAGCGCCATCTTCTTCGTCATGCTGACCGAGAGGCCGATGTCGTTCTGGTAGTACTGGTTCTTCGAGCCCGCTTCGACCAGCAGCGTGTCTTCCAGCGCCGTGTTGTCGGTGAGGCGGTACTTGGCGTTGATCAGGCCACGGCCGACCACTTCCTTCTCGGCATCCGGCTTATAGGTTTCGCTGAGCGCGTTGCCTTCGGCGTCCGTCGCCGGCGTGCCATCCGCGTTGAGCACGGCGCGCGTCGAGTTGGCCGGCTGGTAGCGCTTGAAACCGGGACCGATTTCGAAGGAGAGCTCGGCACGCTCGTTCTTCAGCGCGATGTAGCCGTAGCCGATCGAGATGATGCCCTGCCAGATGTTGGCGCCGAAGTCGTCGTGCTCGTAACGCGCGGCCGTCACGACGTAGCTGCGCGGGTCGAACTTGTAGCCCACGGACGCGCCGGTGTCGTAACGGTTGGCGGTGGTGCTGAACTTGTCGACCGGGTTGCCGTCCTGGTCTTCGACGGTCACCTCACCCTTGGAGCGCAGGCCGTTGAGGTAGAAGTTGTTCTTCCACAGCTCGTTTTCCTGGCTCAGGCCGAGCTTGGCGTTGGCGTTCTCGGACCGCGAGTTACCGCGCGACGAGGCGAAACCGAATTCGCCCGAGCCGGTCCAGCCGCCGTTCTGGGCGCTGTTCGAATTGGCGTTGGCGTCCTGCGCCGATGCCGTGAACGGCAGGGCGGCAAGAACGAGCGTGGCGATCAGCAGTTTTTTCATCGTCTACCCGGATGTGGAAGGAAACTCGTTGGAATGGGTCCGGCCCTGGGGATGGCCGGTGGCGCCCCCGCGCCCGATCGGTATTCATGCGTGGCTGGCCGTGAGCCTGCCGTAGGCGCGGCCATAGAGCCGCTGCTCGAGACATTGACCGATAACGCAGCTTAACGCCCCCAGACCGGCGGCCAGCGCATGCGCCCGGCCAGCGGGGTGGGAGAGCAGCAGCAACGACGGCAACCCCACCGACAGCAGCGCCACGCAGACCCGCCAGCCCAGCAACCGCAAGGGTCCCCGGCCCGCGGACGTGAGTTGCGCGTCGCCATGCGCCGCCGCCAGCTGGACGAGTGCCCGCCAGCGCATGCCTTCGACCAGCCCCAGCGCGAGCGCGACCCCGAGCAGGGCCATCCGCCAGGGATTGACCGGATCCGCCGGCGTCTCGGACTGCAGGGCGATGCAGAGCCAGAGCCAGAGACCGCCGGCGAACAGGGCGGACACCACTCGTCCGACCGGCTGCGCGTTGGCGATCGACGCTACGCGGGGCGCCAGGTCGCGCGACGCGGCGCGGGCGGTATACACCAGCGTCGCCAGGCTGCTCGCGGCGAGGATGCCGCCGGCGACACGGGTGGCCCAGAAGTCGTTTTCACCGCGCGCGAGGCCCGCGAGCGCGAGCATGGGCAGGAAATTGACCATCGCGATCATGCCCTCGACCGTCGGCATCATCCGCTGGGCGGGATTCCAGCCGTGCCAGTCGGCCGCGAAAGGTAGTCGCAGGCAGGTCGCCAGAAGCCCGGTAGCGGTCAACGCGAGCCCGACGGTGAGCGGCGCGAGCACCTCGCCACGGCCGTCGGGGTACAGACCGAGCGCCAACGCCGTCCCCAGCACCATCCACAGGCCGTAGCCCGTCGAAGTGGCCGTCTGCACGACCACGATCGGGGTAGAGAACAGGTTGCGGGCAGGTTCCCCCGCGTCCGGCCGACCCATCGGGCCCAGCACCGCGGAGCGAGCCTCGTTCGGTTCCGCCATGGTCGGGGGAGGGCCTTGGGAGAATCGCAAAGCAGCATTTTTGCGCCTATTGGCCCCGGGCGCAAACCGGCGGCCCCTACAGGACGTCCAGCACGGCCTCTCTTGCGGACCGCTGCGGCCGACGCCATGCTTGGGTTGCGTACATATGGGCATCACGCCCACGCGGACACACTTCCCGAAGCTCCATCTGCCGGCGACACCCCAATGGACCGCTACGAGCGCATTCTGACACTGCACCGACTGCTGAAGTCGGCCCATTACCCGGTGCCCCTCTCGCGACTGATGGACGAGCTGGAATGCTCGCGAGCCACGCTCTATCGCGACGTCGCTTTCCTGCGCGACGCGCTGGGCGCGCCCGTGCAGAGCGTGGCCGGCGACCAGGCGTCGTTCCGCTACGAGGCCGGCGAAGGCGACAGTTTCGAGCTGCCCGGCCTCTGGCTGACCAGCGACGAGCTCGCCGCGTTGATGGCACTGAACGAGCTGATCGGGCGATCCGATCCCGGCGTGCTCGCCGGCGCGCTCGCACCGTTCAAGGCGCGCATCGAACGGCTGCTCTCCGATCACGGCAGCGGCAAGGCGCTGCCTGTCGACCGCATCCGCGTGATCTCGTGGGGTGCGCGCAAGATGGACCAGCAGGTGTTCCGTATCGTCGCGGGCGCCGTGCTCGAGCGCCGCCAGGTCACGTTCCGGTACAAGGCGCGCACCACCAATTCCGACACCAAGCGCACGGTGTCGCCGCAGCGCCTCACGCACTATCGCGACAACTGGTACCTCGACGTGTGGGATCACGACCGCGAGGCGCTGCGTAGTTTCGCCGTCGATCGCATCGCCGATCCGCAGGCCCTGGACGCGAAGGCGAAGGACGTCGAGGACGCCGAGCTCAACGATCTGCTCGCGTCGAGCTACGGCATCTTCGCCGGCAAGCCGAAGGCCTGGGCGACGATCCGGTTCTCGTCGCATGCGGCGCGCTGGGTCGCCGACGAACACTGGCATTCGCAGCAGAAGGGCGAGTGGCTGCCCGACGGCCGCTACGAACTCAAGGTGCCGTACTCCAATTCGCGCGAACTGCTGATGGACGTGCTGAAGTACGGACCCGACGCCGAGATCGTCTCGCCGTTGCCGCTCCGCGAAGAAATGAAGATCCTGCTGCAGCTGGCGTTGTCCGGCTATCAGGCGAACGGCAACCACCACTGAAAGGCCGTCCATGAGCGACCTCGACATCGCAGATCCCGGCGCGGTGCCGGCCTCGAGCGGCGAACCGCGCAAGCCGCGCGTCGCCCTGGCGCTCGGTGCCGGCGCGGCGAAGGGCCTGGCGCACATCGGCGCGATCGAAGTGCTCGAGGAGCGCGGCTTCGAGATCGTCGCGATCGCGGGCACGTCGATGGGTGCGCTGATCGGCGGCATCTACGGCATGGGCAAGCTCGACATCTACCGCGACTGGGTATCGACGCTCGCGCGTTTCGACGTGCTGCGACTGGTCGACTGGAGTTTCTCGGGCGGCGGGTTCATCAAGGGCGACCGGATCATGGCCGCGCTGCGCGAACTCATCGGCGAGGTCAACATCGAGGAACTGGACATCGCGTATACCGCGGTGGCCACCGACATCGATCGCGAGCGCGAAGTGTGGCTGACGAAGGGCCCGCTGTTCGACGCGATCCGCGCGTCGATCGCGATCCCCACGCTGTTCCGTCCGTACGCCCATGAAGGACGCCGCCTCGTCGACGGCGCACTGCTCAATCCGCTCCCGGTGCTTCCGTTGATGCGCGAAGACGCCGACTACGTGATCGCGGTGAGCGTGGACGGCGCGGCGCAATTCCCGAAAGCTCCCGAGAAGGACGTCACGGCCGTCTCCGATGCCGGCTATGTCGCGAAGCTGGGCCGTCTGATCGGCAAGGTGTTGCCGCTGGGCGAAACCAAGACACGCGATCCCGGCGCGTTCGACCTCATGACGCAGTCGATGGACCTCATGCAGGCGAACCTGTCGCGCCTGCGCCTCGCGGCGTATCCGCCGGACCTTCTGGTGGAGATTCCGCGCAACGTGTCGGCGGTGTACGAGTTCTACCGCGCGCGAGAGCTCATCGAGCTGGGGCGCGAGCGTACCGCGGCGATGCTGGATGCATGGCATCCGCGGGTGCTGTCGCGCTGAGCATCGCGGCTCCCGTAGGAGCCGCTATAGCGGCTCCTACACATACCGCTGTCAGATCTCTTCGGTGCGCGTGACCTTGGCCCGGCGCATGAGCCACGCCACGCCGCGCAGGTCGGCCAGGCCGACCCAGAGGCGGTCGAGCATGCCGTACTTCGAGGTGCCCGCCGTGCGCGGACGGTGACCGACCGGCACGCTCTGGCTCGCGAAGCCGGCGCGCTTCACCAGGGCAGGCAGATAGCGGTGCATGTGGTCGAAGTAGGGAAGGCGCAGGAAGGTCTCGCGCTCGAACAGCTTGAGGCCGCAGCCCGTGTCCGGCGTGTCGTCCTGAAGCATGCGAGAGCGGACCGCGTTGGCGATCTTCGACGAGATGCGCTTGTTGAAGCTGTCGCGGCGCGTGACGCGCCAGCCGGCGAAGAGCTTCAGCTCGGGCGCGGCACCGGCACGGGCGGCCAGCAGCTTCGGGATGTCGGCGGGGTCGTTCTGGCCGTCGCCGTCGAGCGTGGCGATCCACGGCGCGCGGGCCGCGCGGACGCCGTTGGACACCGCGGTGCTCTGCCCGCTGCGCGTGACGTGGCGGATGATGCGGAGTTCCGGGTACTGCGCGCGGGCGGCGGTGAGCACGGCGACGCTGTCGTCGGTGCTGTCGTCGTCGACGTAGATGATCTCGAAGTCGATCCGGCCGCGCAGGGCCGAGGCGATCTCGGCGAGAAGGGGCGGGATGTTGTCGCGCTCGTTGAAGACGGGCACGACCACGGCGAGTTCGGTCATCTCGGTTCCGGGTGCGGCTGGGTCGGGGGCCGCATTATCGCCCATCGACCGCCGGATGGGGCGGCGGTCTCAACGACCGTTCAGATCCGCCCGACGACGGGCGCTCCGGAGCCTTCGATCGCATCGCGCCAGCCGCGTGCGACGGCGTCCATCGTCTGTCGGCTCGCACCCTGCGCCAGCACCACGAGCGTGCCGCCACTGAGCGCGATCTGCCGGCCGTCCCAGCCGTCGCGATGGAAATCGATCGTCGCCTCGCTCATGGTGCCCGGCATGTAGAGCGCCACCACGGGCTCGTCGTTCATGCGCGTGACGAGGTGGACGGCGGCATGCGTGCCCACCATGCAGTCGTGCACGTAGGTGACGCCGCCGGGTGCCGGGCCTTTCAGCGTCGCCGAGCGGCCGAGGAAGCCGGCCTCCACCTGGGCGTCCGTCATCGGGCGTGTGAGATTCAGCGCGTCGAGCTCGCCCGGCATGTGCGCCACGGCGAGGGCGGGCAACGAATTCAGGTCGGCGTGGCGCCAGAACATGCCGGCGCCCATGAAGGCGATCAGCAGGGAGGCGGCCATGGCCATCCAGACCCGACGCCGCACCACCTGGCCCCGACGCTCGCCGGTGGCCTGCGCCAGCAGGATGCGATCGGCCAGCCCGTCGGGCACGGGCACGGCCATGGCGGCTTCGAGGTCGTCTTCGAAACGCTGGGCGCGCTGCCAGAACGCGGCGCATCCGTCCTTGCAGGTGTCGCGATGGGCGATGAGCTCCGGGTCCCGCGAGCGGGGTTCGGCGCCGATACGGCGGCGGAAGTCGAGGCAGTTCATTTCCGGCTCCCCTCGGCCAGGGCGCGTCCGCCGAGAAGGTCTTTCAGTCGTTGTCGGGCGCGAAACAGCTGGGTCGTCACCGCGCCCGGCTGCTGGCCCGTGCGTTCGGCGATCTCGTCGCCGGTCATGCCACCCAGCACCTGCATGGCCAGCGGGTCGCGGTATTTCTCGGGCAGCTTCAGGATCGCCTCGCGCACCTGCGCGGCGTCGCCGCTGCGCTCGGGGCTGGCGAAGGCGGTGTCCTCGACCACGGAGTCGTCGAGCTCCACGGTATCGAATCGCTTGCGCTCGTAGAGGCGGGCGTTCTCGCGGCGCAGAATGGTGAACAGCCACGGCTTGGCCGATTCGGCGTCGCGGAGGGCGTCGAGGTTCTTCCACGCACGCAGGAACGTCTCCTGGACCAGGTCCTGGGCGACGGTCTCGGAGCGCGACAACCAGAAGGCGTACCGATAGAGGTCGGCCGACAGGGCGCGCACCATGGCTTCGTACTGGCGCTGCTTGGGATTCACACCCTTAACGACCGGCGCCATCTTCGATTCCTTACAGGTTCCGCTCAGCGGACCTTGGAAAGGATGCCATCCAGCTCGTCGAGGCTGTGATAGTGGATGACGAGCTTGCCCTTGCCGCCGCGGCCGTGCGCCACTTCCACGCGCGTGGCGAAGCGCTCGGCGAGTTCGCGCTCGAGGTTGACGATGTTCGGGTCGGCGGCCGGCGCCTTCGCCTTGCCCTTCGGTTCGAGCTGGGCCTTGCGGGCCGCTTCCTCGAGTTCGCGCACCGTCCAGCCGTTACGCGCCGCTTCCAGCGCCAGCGGTTCGGCGATGGTGGCGGGCAGCGTGAGCAGGGCGCGCGCGTGGCCCATTTCCAGCTTGCTTTCGTCGAGCAGCTGCTTGATCGACGCCGGCAGGTCCATCAGGCGAAGCAGGTTGGATACCGCGGCGCGCGACCGGCCAACCGCGTCGGCGGCCTGCTGGTGCGTCAGGTCGAACTCCTCGATCAGGCGGTGCAACGCCTGGGCTTCTTCGAGCGGCGTGAGCTCCTGGCGCTGGATGTTCTCGATCAGCGCCATGGCGAGCACGGACTGTTCGGGCACGTCCTTGACCAGGGCCGGGATCTCGCTCATCGAGGCGCGCTGGGCAGCGCGCCAGCGGCGCTCGCCGGCGATGAGCTCGTAGCTGTTCTTGCCGATGGCGCGGACGACGACGGGCTGGATCAGGCCCTGCGCCCTGATCGACGCCGCCAGCTCGTCGAGCGCTTCGTCGTTCCAGTGGCGGCGCGGCTGGTACTTGCCCGCCTGGATGTGATGGATCGGCAGCGTGCGCAGCTCGCCTTCCTGCTCGACGATGGAAGGCGCGGCATCCGGGCCCGCACCGCCACCGAGCAGGGCATCCAGGCCCCGGCCAAGTCCGCGTTTTTTCGCTGCTGCCATGGATATTCCTTAAGAGGCCGTCGGCGCGGCTTCGTCGATGTCGGTCGCGTCGCCCGCGCCCTGCGCCGTCGACGCGCGCTCGCGGCGGATGATCTCGCCGGCGAGGCCGATATAGGCGATGGCGCCGCGCGAGCCGCGGTCGTAGAGATGGATGGGCTGCCCGTGACTCGGCGCTTCCGCGAGGCGGACGTTGCGCGGAATGATCGAGCGCAGCACCTTCTCGCCGAAATGCTGGGTGAGCTGCGCCGACACCTCGTTGCCGAGGTTGTTGCGCACGTCGTACATGGTACGCAGCAGGCCTTCGACTTCCAGCTTCGGGTTGAGCCGCTGGCGCACCGCTTCGATGGTGTCGAGCAGGCTCGACAGGCCTTCGAGCGCGAAGTACTCGCACTGCACCGGAATCAGCACGCCATCGGCGGCCGTCAGCGCGTTGAGTGTCAGCAGGTGCAGCGACGGCGGGCAGTCGATCAGGATGGTGTCGTAGCGATCCGACACGCGGGCGAGCTGTTCCTTCAGGCGCTGCTCGCGGGCCATCTGGTCCATGAGCTTCAGCTCGGCGGCGGTCAGGTCGCCGTTGCCCGGCAGCAGGTCGTAGCCGGCCTCGGTACGCACGAGCACGTCGGCGATCGAGGCCTCGTCGAGCAGCACCTCGCAGCCGTTCGGCTTGGTGTTGTACTTGTCCACGCCCGACGCCATCGTGGCGTTGCCCTGCGGATCGAAGTCGACGAGCAGCACGCGTCGCTTCGCGGCGGCGAGGGCCGCGGCGAGGTTGACGGAGGTGGTGGTCTTGCCGACGCCGCCCTTCTGGTTGGCGACTGCGAGGATGCGGGCCATGGGGTACCGGTAGCTGCCGTGCGCGGAAAGGGCGTTAGCGTAGCATCCCGAAGCCGGATGCGGCCTACGGCGCGCCGGACCCGCGGCGGATGACGACGAGATGTCGCTCGCCTTCGACGCCCGGGACCCTGAGCACGTGGATGGCCTCCACCCGGAAACCCTCGGGGACGCCGTCGAGTTCGTCGGCCGGGTGCTTGCCCTTCATCGCCAGCCAGGTGCCGTTGGGAGCGAGCAGGTGCCCGCCCCAGTTCAGCATGTCGGCCAGTGTCGCGAAAGCGCGTGCGGTCACGCACTCGAACGTGCCTTCGACATCCTCGACCCGGCTCTGCAGCGCACGTCCGTTGACCAGCTTGAGCGAGCGGATGGCCTCGCGGAGGAAGCGGACCTTCTTGCCGTTCGAATCGACCATGAGCACTTCGCGTGCCGGCTCGGCGATCGCCAGCGGAATGCCAGGAAGGCCGGGGCCCGTGCCGAGATCGGCGACGCTGCGCCCATGGACGAACGGCAGGATGGCTAGCGAGTCGATCAGATGCCGGGCGACCTGCTCTTCGTCGTTGCGGATGGCCGTGAGGTTATACGCCGAGTTCCAGCGCTCCAGGAGTTCGCGGTAGTCGAGCAGGCGCTCGACCGCGCCCGCGGGCAGCGAGACGTCGAGGCTGGCGATGCCGCGTTCGAGTTGGGCTTGCAGAACGTCGCGCGCGGTCATGCGGCACCTGGAGAGGGCGGGGGTCGCAAAGTATGGAAGCGCCGGCGCGATGGCGCCAGCGGAAGCGATCAGGCGGCGTCGAGCTCGACGCGGGTCACCAGCATGCCGCGGGCGCGGAGCGAGCCGTTGACGGTGTGCTTGAGCTGGGTACCGACGGCGCGGCGATCGGCCTGGTGGGCCGTGCTGGCGTCGCGCAGGGCGGCGACCACGTTCGTGCGGATGAGGTCCGGAGCCTCGTCGATGACTTCGTCGGCCACTTCGGGCTCGAGCACCTGCCAGTACACGGTGCCGCCGTCGAAACGAAGCACCTGGCCGCCGAGGTCGATCTTGTGGGCGACGCGGTCGATCATCGGAAGCACGACATGCGTGCCGGCGCCGAGCAGGGCGGGCGAGCGGCCGAGACGACGCACGCTGTAGACCTGACCCTCGGGAATGCGTCGGACCGACACCGCCGCGAGAGCGAAGGCAACGAGGGTCGTGACGATGAGGGCGGAGGTCAACATGGCAGTTACATCAATAAGTTATCGGCTTTTCCTGTCGCACCGCGCAGCGAGACGCCGCATCGCGATGATCGTTGGGGTGTTAATTCTAATTTAACGGCGCAGGTTAACGCTAGTTTTACCAAACCCCCATGTTCAGTTAGCGGACGGGTTGGTCAAAACTTGAGCAGCCACACCGGATTGGTCAGTTTCTGACCGGACCACTGGGGCAGATCTCAGCCGGCGGCCCTTGGCCGCGACGATCTCCGGGCATCGGTTCAGACGCAGCGCGATGGCTACGGGCCGCACGTTGCAGGTGCGGCGCGAGTGAATGATACTGATTATCAATTCGATCCGAGCATCCCGATGAACGTTCTTGGTTGCCTGCTGGCGGTGGTCGCCATGTCCCTCGCGTACCTGTGCTCGCCCAATCAGCGCCTGCGTGCGCATCCGCTGGGGGGCCGGGCGAAGGTCGCGGCGTGGGCCACCGGCGCCGGCGCGCTCGCCGCCTGGATCGGCGGTGAAACCTCCCTGCCCGGCATCTTCGCCGCGCTCACCGCGCTCATGCTCGCCGCGGTCGCGCTGCCGTATCTCACGTGGCTGCTTCGCCCTGCCGCCGCCCGGAAGCCGCGCTGATGCTCGCCCGTACCTTCGCCGGCATCCTGCTCGGTCTGCCGCTGTCGATGGCGATCGTCTCCGTCGCGATCTGGGTATGGCCGCATTCCAGCGAGTCGGTCGTCATCCCGATGATGGTGGTCTTCTTCCCGTTATGGATCGGCATCATGGCGGCGACGTTCCTATTTCGCAGCGGCATGCGTGCGTGGGCGTGGCTCGCCGTGGCCAACGTCGCCGCTTTCGGCGCGCTCTTCGTCGCCAAGCACACGCTGCCCGGACTCTGATCGATGAAAGCTGCGACGATCCGCACGTTTACCACCGTGCATACCTGGACGGGGCTGCTCGCCGGCTTCGCGCTGTTCATCGCGTTCTACGCGGGCGCGCTGACGATGTTCCACGAAGAGATCGACACCTGGGCCTTGCCCGAGGCCGAGGTCGCACGCGCCGACACGATGGACCGCGCCCACCTCATGCTCGCCGACATCGTCGCGAAGCATCCCGCGGCGGCCGAACAGATCGGCGTGGTGTATCCCGCCGACCATCCGTCCCACGAAGTCGCGGCGTACTGGATGGAAAAGAACGGCGACTGGAAGACCCAGGCGCTCGACGACAGCGCGCCGCACGATTCGGAAGACCACGAGCACGGGCTCGCGGACTTCGTCTACGAACTGCACTACGACCTCGGCATTCCCGTGGTCGGCATCTACCTGATGGGCATCGTCAGCGTGATCTATGGCCTGGCCTTGCTGACCGGCCTGCTGATCCACCTGCCGAACCTCGTGCGCGAGCTGTTCGCGCTGCGCCCCGGACACAACCTCAAACGCCTGTGGCAGGACGCGCACAACGTCATTGGCATCCTCAGCCTGCCCTTCCACATCGTCTTCGCGATCACCGGCGCATTGCTCTGCCTGACGCTGGTGATGCTCGTGGCGTTCAACACGGTGGCGTTCGACGGCAAGCTGATGACCGCCTTCGAGCGCATGACCAGCGCACTGCCGGAGACGCACGGCAACGGCGGCACGGCGCAGATGCTGTCGCCTGCCGAACTCGGCGCGCGCGCGCGACAGGCGGCGCTCGCCGCCGGCGCCAGCACGTTCGAACCCGACTACATGCGTTACGTGCACTACGGTCAGCAGGGTGCGACGGCGGAAGTACGCGGCACGTCGACGAAGACGCTCGGCGAATACGGTGCGGTCGCGCTCGACGCGATCGATGGCCGCGTGCTCAACGTGCAGCTGACGGGAACGCGCGATGCGAATCATGCGACGTACTCCGCGATCTTCGGTCTGCACTTCGGCACGTTCGGCGGCCTGTCGTTACGCTGGCTCTATTTCCTGCTGGGCCTCGCCGGGGCGTTCCTCTTCTACTCGGGCAACCTCCTCTACATCGAGACGCGACGCAAACGGCGCAGCGCCGAGCAGCCGATGAAGGTGCGCGCGATGGCGACGGCGACCGTCGGTGTCTGCATCGGCTCGTGCTTCGCGATTTCGATGACCTTCCTCGGCAATCTGTTCGCACCGTTCTTCGGCCTCGAGCCGACCGCGGTGGTGCAACCGGTGTGCTTCACGGCGTTCGCCGCAGCGATCCTCTGGACGGTCTGGCGACGTCCGGCGAGGGCCGCGGTCGACCTCCTTTTCGCCACCGCCGTCGCCAGCGTCGCGGTCGGCGTGCTCGATGCCACGATCCATGCCGATCGCCTGATGCGCACGTTGGCCGAAGGCCGTTACGCGGTGCTGGGTCTCGACGTCGTCGCCATCGCCATGGGCGTCGGTTTCGCGTGGCTGGGCGTCGCGACGCGACGCCGCGCCATCGACGGCGATCCGTGCAGCGTCTGGTCCTCACGCCCTGTTACGGCGACGACTGGGCAGCGCGAACTCCAGAAGGCCTGAAGGCCGGGTGGCCGTTCTCCTGACCTCGGTCAGAGCGCGTCCGATGCGGACTGCGTGCGACGATCCATGACGGTCTCCTGATCGCTCCGCTCCGCGGACACGTGCAGCAGGAGTTCGTTGCTGGTGACGTCTCGTTGCGCGACGGGTACGAACGCCTCTCGTTCCTCGGGCGTGCTCACGTCGGGGTCGGGGTCGGGCTGCTGGCTCAGGCGTGCGACGAACCGGACTCTATAGTCGCCCTTTCTGTCGAGCATGTACGACGCGCTGAGATCGACCTCCTTGTGTGCCGATTGTCCCGGCATGATCTTGACGAAGTGCGAGAGTCGGGTCGGGCCCCAGTAGCCCGGTCCCGAACCGACGTAGGGCATGCGACGACCCGTCGCATCGGTGACGACGAACTGATCGCCCGGGAGCGCATCGTCGTTTCGACCGAACGGCGTTGACGGCTTGTGGAGAAAGACCGGTTGATCGCCCATGTTGAGGAACGTGACGTCGATTCGCACCTTGTCGTTTTCCGGCGGCCGCGTCGTCTCCCGGATGACAACTTCCACGTGCCCCTCTGCCCATGCCAGATCTGGCTGTAGTGCGGCTATCAGGAACAGCGACCTCAATGTCGCCTGCCTCGCATGAGTGAATGCCGCGTCGAGTGTCTCGTGCCACGCTGGCTTTTGGGTTTCCTGCATAACGTCCTTCTGCATAACTGCCTCGCTTCATCCAGTGACCCTTCGAACTGCGAAGGGGAGCGAGACCATAAGCAGTCAGGTCGACAAGGACGAGCGTCGCTGATGCAAGACGTGACGCCACCGGCACTTTTAGAAGCCGTCCAGGATTCTCATTATTTCCTGCGGCCGTTCTGCTATGGGCAATGCGGTTTGTGCTCGCATGTAACGCCCGTTACGTGGTGCTAGTCGTGACAGCTATTTAACTGGGTGAAGGCGATGTGCACGTCGTTCGTTGCGCCGCAGCACGCGGCGCCATACCACTCAAATCACTGACTCCACACCCATTTTCACCCGATGGGATCAAGTGGTATGCACACCTGAGGTAGATACTGCGGCATCGCAGCAAGCCCATGTTTTTGAACGCTTTACAAGCCCGTATGAAAACGTTTACGTTCCGCGCCGACGAGACCCGGGAGGGGTCGCATACAAGGGCGTGAACTGGTGAGTGTGACGATCAAAGACGTCGCGAGGATGGCCAACGTATCGGTGGCCTCCGTGTCGCGCGCGCTGAATGGGCACAGTGGGGTAACGGCCGAGACGCAGAAGCGCATCCGCGAGGTGGCCGCCCGTCTGCGCTACGTGCCGCACAACGCCGCACGCAGCCTCATCACTCGCCGCACGCAGACCATCGGCGCACTGCTTCCCGACCTGCACGGCGCATTCTTCTCGGAACTGATCCGCGGTATCGACCTCGCGGCGCGCGCTCGCGGCCTCTATCTGCTGGTATCCAGTTCGCATGGCGATGCGACCGAAGCGGCGATCGCGCTGCGGGCCATGCAGGGCCGCGTGGACGGTCTGCTCGTGATGTCGCCGCACGCCGACGAGGCGTTCCTCGACGAAAACCTGCCTGTCGTGCTGCCCACGGTGCTGATCAACAGCCACGTGCGCTCCGAACGCCACGCGGCACTCGACGTCGACGACTTCGGCGGCGCGTACGCGATGACCGAGCACCTGCTGTCGCTCGGCCGCAAGCGCATCGCGTTCATCGGTGGCCCGGAAGTGAACCACGACGTGCAGGAGCGTTGCCGCGGGTATCGCGAAGCGATGGCGGCGGCAGGCCTTGCCGATCGAGCCACCGTGATCGCCGGCGACTTCACCGAAGAGTCCGGCTACCACGCGGGCAAGCAGGCGCTGTCGATGGTGCCGCGCCCCGACGCGATCTTCGCCGCCAACGACATGATGGCCATCGGCTGCCTCTCCGCGCTTTCCGAAGCGCAGGTGCGTACGCCGGCGGACATCGCCGTGGTCGGCTTCGACGACATTCCCATGGCGCGCTACGTCACGCCGCCGCTCAGCACCGTCCGCGTGCGCATCGCCGAGCTCGGCGAAGCCGCACTCGAACGCCTGGTGCGCATGATCGAAGCCGCCGACGACGCGCCGCCGGAACCGCGCGCCGTCGTCGGCACCGAACTCGTCGTCCGCGCCTCCTGCGGGGGCAGCGACACGGTACGACGACGGGCCTGATACCCGTCGGACACGCGGCTTGCCGGGCCGCGGACTGGAATCCCAGGACGGCGCTTTTCGAAGGACTTCGCTCGACATATCCCATCCGCGAACGCGGAGGGACGAGACATACGGGGCAGCACGCTTCGACAAGAGTGGCATCGAGCCACCGCGAGAACGACAAGAAGGTCGACCACCGTACGTTTCGTTCGCTGGATCGGATCACACAACACAGAAGAACACTTGGGAGAGGGGAACAATGAAAGCCTCGATGCAGTTCAAGAAGAAATTGCTCGTCAGCGTCATCGCGACGGCCGTCGCCGCCGTCGCCATGCCGACCATGGTCATGGCCCAGTCCGCCAACGCGACGCTTCGCGGCAAGGCGACGCCGGGCGCTAACGTCACGGTGTTCAATTCGCAGACGGGTCTCACGCGTCACGCCACGGCCGGCCAGGACGGCTCGTATATCATCAACGGCCTGCCGCCCGCGACGTACCGCGTCGATGCCGGTCCGGGGACCGAGCAGAACGTGACGCTGACGGTCGCGTCGACCGGCACGCTGAATCTCGCCGCGCCGGCCACGCAGGGCCCTTCCGCCAATGCGGCCAACGCGACGCAGATGGAAGGCGTCTCGGTCGCGGCCACCACGCTCGAAGAAGTGAAGACGCCGGAAGTCGGCCAGACGATCTCGCTCCACCAGATCGCGACGATTCCCCAAGCTTCGCGTAACTTCCTCGAGTTCGCCGACACCGTGCCGGGCATGGTCTTCTCTGTCGATGCGAAGGGAAACACGTCGCTTCGCGGCGGTGCGCAGAACAACAGCTCGACGAACGTCTACATTGACGGTGTCAGCCAGAAGAGCTACGTGAAGGAAGGCGGCGTCTCCGGCCAGAACAACAGCCAGGGCAATCCGTTCCCGCAGCTCGCCATCGGCGAGTACAAGGTCATCACGTCGAACTACAAGGCCGAGTACGACCAGGTCTCGTCGGCGGCGATCACGGCCGAGACAAAGTCGGGCACGAACGAATTCCACGGCGAAGTGTTCGGCACGTACACCAACGACGCGTTCCGCAACCGCACGCCGATCGAAGAGAGCACCGGCCGCAAGGTCGACTCGGAGTCCAAGGAATACGGCTTCGCCCTGGGCGGCCCGATCATCAAGGACAAGATGCACTTCTTCATCGCCTTCGAGCAGAAGAAGTTCGACACGCCGATCTCCGTCGTCCCGAACAGCATCAACTTCGCCGGCGACGTCACGCCGCTCCTGCCCGCCAACGTGCAGTCGGAACTCGGTTCCGCGAACCTCAACTTCGATGAGAAGCTGTACTTCGGCAAGATCGACTGGGAACTCACCGACCGCGATCGCATCGAGATCAGCACGCAGGTGCGTCGCGAAACGCAGATCTCCGGCATCGGCACCGGCACCGCGCCGTCGGCCGGCGTCAACAACGAGAACCACGACACGCGCGGCACCTTCAAGTGGGCGCATAGCGGCGACAGCTGGTACAACGAACTGATCCTCACGTTCGAGAACGCATACATCAACGCGTTCCCGCTCCAGCCCGGCAATGGCTACACCTACAGCTGGCAGCCGGACACGAACAACCCGACGATCATCACGACGGGTTCGGCCGATCCGCGCGCGACGCAGACCAAGAGCCAGGAAGGTCCGAGCATCTCGGATCAATTCACTTTCAACGATCTCGAATGGCATGGCGACCACGTCGTGAAGTTTGGCTACAAGTTCAAGTCGATCGAACTGAAGGCGGCCGATGCTGCCGCGCAGAGCCCGCAGTTCTTCTACGACGTGAACCCGACGGGCGTCTCGTCGCAGCCGTGGCAGGTGTTCTACGCGTCGGCTCTTCCCGGCACGAGCGGCGTCGCCGAAACGACGGCGCGCCAGTACGGCATCTTCGCGCAGGACGACTGGTCGGTTAACGACCACCTGACGCTGAACCTCGGCGTTCGCTGGGACTACGAAGTCAATCCGTCGTACAACAACTTCGTGACGTCGCAGCGCGTGCTCGATGCGATCAATTCGCCGAATCCGTACGCCGGTGCGGCACCGGGATCCACCTACGGCGACGCGCTCGCCGCCGGTGGCGTCAATCTCAACGACTACGTCAGCGACGGTCACAACCGTCATTCGTTCAAGGGTCAGTGGCAGCCGCGTCTCGGCTTCTCGTACGACCTGTTCGCGGACGAAGCGCACGTGATCCACGGCGGCGCGGGTCGTGCATACGACCGTAACCTGTACGACTACTTGCAGACCGAAGTCACCAAGCAGGCGCTGCCGCAGACGACGCTCCGCTTCAACATCCCGACGCATCCATGCGACACGACGTCCGCCACCTGCGTGCCCTGGAATCCGGAGTTCCTCAACGGCCAGAACGTGCTGCAAAACTACCTCGTCGGCGGCAATGCCGGTCAGGAAGTCGACATGCTCAACAACAAGCTTAAGGCGCCGTACAGCGACCAGTTCAGCCTGGGCATGTCGAATACGATCGGCGAATGGCTGACCGACGCCACGGTGACGCGTGTGCTCAGCAAGGACGGCTTCGCATTCACGCTCGGCAACCGCTACCCCAACGGCGCGTTCTTCCAGAACGGCTCGCAGCCTTGGGATTATCCGATCCCGAACGTGGGCGGCTTGATCCTCGGCGACAACGGCATCCAGACCCGCACGACCCAGGTCCTGCTGTCGGCGCAGAAGCCCTATACCCGCGAGTCCGGCTGGAGCACGAGCCTGTCGTACACGTTCTCGCACTCGAAGCAGAATCGCGACATCAACGAGCACTACTCGTTCGATGAGCCGACGATCGGCGACTACCCGTTTATCACGTCGAACGCCGTGGCCAAGCATCGCTTCGTCGGTACCGGTGCGGTCGATCTGCCGTGGGGCATCTCCGGCTCGATCAAGCTCACCCTCGCCACGCCGCTGCCGAAGAACGCGGCCGCCTGCTACGGCCAGATCGAGCCGAACGGATCGAACTGCATGCCGATGGCCGCCACGCCGAGCGGTGCGAAGTTCCTCGTCGGTGGCGACATCTGGGGCTACCGCGACGTCGACATGCAGCTGACCAAAGACTTCGTGATCAGCGACGACGTGAAGATCTACGCGCGCTTCGACCTGCTGAACGTCTTCAACTGGAAGAACTACGCGGACTCGGATTACCTCGTGAACTGGGGTTCGGACGGCATCCTCAACAGCCGCCCGGTGGCAGTGAACAAGAAGGGCAACATCACCTATCTGCCGCGCACCGCCCGCTTCACTGTGGGTCTGAAGTTCTAATCCACCCTGGCGCATCCGGGCAACCGGATGCGTCCTTTTGCGCGCCCGCGTATCTCCCCGCGGGCGTTTCTTTTTTCTTGGAGAGAAGAGCCCCTCGAGGCTTTTATTTGCTACCGTCACGTAAACGTTTACGCAACAGGATCCATCCGATGCAAGCCGAAACCCTGAAACGCCTCTCGCTCGCCCTTGGCGTGATGCTCGCCACTGCCGCGCCGATGGCCATGGCGCAGATCGAAACGGCGAAGCCCAGGCACGCCGCGGCCTCCGCGATGCGCGACGTGCATGCGGTGCCGCCGATGATCGCCGACCTCGAGAAGCGAACGTTCCAGTGGTTC
Source organism: Luteibacter sp. UNCMF331Sha3.1 (assembly GCF_900109915.1). Lineage (GTDB taxonomy): Bacteria > Pseudomonadota > Gammaproteobacteria > Xanthomonadales > Rhodanobacteraceae > Luteibacter. The sequence continues at coordinate 1,717,135 of NZ_FOBU01000001.1, read as the reverse complement.
TGGGACAGCGCCAATCCGGTCAACGGCCTGGTGCCCGACCACTACCCGACGCAGTCGTTCGCGTCGATCGCATCGGTGGGCTTCGGGCTCACGGCGTATGGCGTGGGCGTGGAGCGCGGCTACATCACGCGCGACCAGGCGATCGACCGCACGCTCGCCACGCTCCGCTTCTTCCGCGACGCGCCGCAGAGCGACGCGGAAGACGGCGCCACGGGCTACAAGGGCTTCTTCTACCACTTCCTCAACATGGAAACCGGCGCCCGGCACGATCGTTGGGTGGAGGTTTCCACCGTCGACACCACGCTGCTGCTGGGCGGCATCCTGTTCGCGCAGAGCTACTACGACCGCGACACGGCGAAGGAAAAGGAAATCCGCGACATCGCCGACCAGATCTACCGCCGCGTGGAGTGGACGTGGGCACAGACCCGTGCGCCGCTCATCAACATGGGGTGGACGCCGGGCGGCAAGCAGATCCCGCACGACTGGCAGGGCTACAACGAAGGCATGCTCGTCTACATCCTGGCGCTCGGCTCGCCGACGCATCCGGTGGGCGACGATGCCTGGCAGGCCTGGACGAAGACGTACGACAGGACCTGGGGCGAGTTCCACGGGCAGACGTTCCTGAACTTCGCGCCGCTGTTCGGGCACCAGTACAGCCACACGTTCATCGATTTTCGCGGCATCCGCGACGCGTGGAGCAAGTCGCACGATCTCGACTATTTCGAGAACAGCCGTCGTGCCACCTATTCGCAGCAGGCCTATGCCGTGGCGAATCCGGGCGGCTGGAAGGGCTATGGCAAGAACGTGTGGGGCCTGACGGCCAGCAACGGCCCCGGAGGCCTGATCATCAAGCAGGGCGACAAAGAGCGGACTTACCAGGGTTACACCGCCCGTGGCGCCGGTCTCGACTACGTTTCGGACGACGGCACCATCGTTCCGACCGCGGCGGGCGGCTCCATCGCCTTCGCGCCGGAAATCGTGATTCCCGCGCTGGAAGAAATGAAGAAGAAGTACGGTCAATACATCTATACGAAGTACGGCTTCGTCGATGCGTTCAACCTGACCTTCGACACCAAGACCGAACTGCGTACGGGCCGCCTGGTGCCCGGCTTCGGCTGGGCCGATACCGTGCATCTGGGCATCGACCAGGGCCCGATCGTACTGATGATCGAGAACTACCGCAGCGAGTTCGTCTGGAACGTGATGAAGAAGAATCCGTACATCCGCAAGGGTCTGCAGCGCGCCGGCTTCAGCGGCGGCTGGCTCGACGCCGACGAGGCCGCCAACCTGTGGTGAAGCGTTTCGCTCGCACGCTTCGCGTCGGGCTGGTGCTGGCTCTCGCCGGTGCCGGCGTAGCGGGCTGCGCGAAACACGACGAGGGCAGCCGGACGCTGCAGCTCTGGACGATCGGTCGCGAGGGCGAGGCGGTGGCGAAGCTGCTGCCCGAGTTCGAGCGCGAGCATCCCGGGCTGCACGTCGAGGTGCAGCAGTTGCCGTTGACGGCCGCGCACCAGAAGCTGCTCACCGCGTATGCCGGCGATTCCACGCCCGACATCACCCAGCTCGGCAATACGTGGGTGCCGGAAATGGTCGCGCTCGATGCGCTCGAGCTACTCGACGCGCGCGTCGCCGGCTCGAAGGTCGTCGATCCCGCCGATTACTTCCCCGCGATCTGGTCGACCAACGTGATCGACGGCAAGCTGTACGGCGTGCCCTGGTATGTGGACACGCGTCTGCTTTTCTATCGCAAGGACCTGCTCGCGAAGATCGGCTACGACCACCCGCCGCGCGACTGGGCCGAGTGGCGCGACATGATGGCGAAGCTGTCCACGCCGCCGGGAAAGACGTATGGCGTGCTGTTGCCTACCAACGAGTTCGAGCAGTTGCTCGCGCTCGCGTTGCAGCAGGACGATCCGCTGCTCCGCGACGACGGTCGTTACGGCAACTTCCGCAGCCCCGGGTTCAAGAAGGCGCTGGCGTACTACGTGTCGCTGTTCAAGGACCAACAGGCGCCGATGATGACCAACGTCGGCATCGGCAATCCCTGGGCCGCGTTCGGGCAGGGCTTCTTCGCTTTCTATCTTTCCGGACCCTGGAACATCGGCGAATTCCGCAAGCGGTTGCCGCCGGAACAGCAGGGCGACTGGGCCACGACGCCCCTGCCCGGCCCCGATGGCCCGGGTGCGTCGAACGCCGGCGGCTCGAGCCTCGTGATCTTCCGGCGGTCGAAGCACAAGGACGATGCGTGGGCGCTGATCGAGTTCCTGTCGCGGCCCGCGATCCAGGAGCGCTTCTACCAGATCCTCGGCGACATGCCGCCACGCCGCTCGTCATGGGACGTGCCCGCGCTGAAGAACGACGACAAGGCCGCGGCGTTCCGCGACCAGCTCGAACGCGTGAAGCCGACGCCACCGGTCGCCGAGTGGGAACGCATCGTCACCGAGATGCAGCTGGTGGCTGCGCAGGCGGCACACGGCGATCTCACGATCGACCAGGCCGCGGATGAAATCGACCGTCGCGCCAATCGCCTGCTCGAGAAGCGGCGCTGGATGCTCGACCACGGCCACAAGGCATCGCCATGACCACCTCCCGCGCCGCCTGGCTCTTCATCACGCCCGCGCTGATCGTTCTCGGGCTGTTCTTCCTGCTGCCGGTGGTAGCGGCGCTGGTCCTGTCCGTCACCGACTACGATCTCTATGCGCTCGCGGACATCCGCAACCTGCGGTTCGTGGCCCTGCAGAATTACTGGGCGCTGTTGCAGCGGCCGCTGTTCTGGTCGGCGCTGGGCCACACGCTGTATTTCGTCGTCGTGGGCGTGCCGTTGTCGCTGATGGCCTCGCTCGGCGCGGCGATGCTGCTGAACTCGCCGCTTGCCCGGTTCAAGCCGTTCTTCCGGACCGCGCTGTTCGCTCCGGTGGTGACCACGGTGGTCGCGGTTGCGGTGATCTGGCGTTACCTATTCAATACCAAGTACGGCCTGGTCAACTACGTGTTCGATTCGGTCGGCATCCCGACGGTCGACTGGCTCGGCGATCCACACTGGGCGATGCCGACGATCATCCTGTTCGCGATATGGAAGAACTTCGGCTACAACATGATCATCTTCATGGCCGGCCTGCAGGCGATACCGGGCGATCTCTACGAGGCCGCGCGCATCGACGGCGCATCCGCGATGGCGCAGTTCCGCCACATCACGCTGCCGATGCTCAAGCCCACGATGGTGATGGTCAGCATCCTGACCGTGTCGGGCTATTTCCAGCTGTTCGCCGAGCCGTACGTGATGACGGAAGGCGGACCGTTGCAGAGCACGACCTCGGTGCTGTATCTGATGTACGAAGAAGGCTTCAAGTGGTGGAACCTCGGCTCGGCGTCCGCCGTGGCCTTCATCCTGTTCGTCATCATGTTCGTGGTGACCGCCGCGATGCTTCGTCTGTCGAAGCGGGGAGAACCGGCATGAGTCCGCGCCTTGCGAAAGCCCTCGTCAACGGCCTGCTGATCGGCGCCGCCGTCATCGCGATCGCGCCGCTGCTGTACATGGTGTCGGTGTCGTTCATGCCGCAGGGGCAGGCGAGCGCATTGCCGCCACCCGTGCTTCCGAAGAACGCCACGCTGGACAATTACCGCCAGCTGTTCATGAACGCGGGCATGGGCCGCTACCTCTTCAACAGCCTGCTGATCTCGACGTGCATCACGCTGGTGTCGCTCGCCTTCAACCTGATGGCCGGCTACGCGTTCGCGAAGCTCGAGTTCAAGGGGCGCCAGCGGTTATTCCAGGTGCTGCTCGGTGCGCTGGTGATTCCCGCGCAGGTCGCGATGCTGCCGCTGTTCCTTCTGCTGAAATACATGGGGCTGGTGAACACGTATGGCGCGGTGATCGTGCCGGCGCTGGCGACCATCTTCGGCATCTTCCTGGTGCGGCAGTATGCCAGCGGCATCCCCGACGACCTGATGGAGGCGGCGCGCATCGACGGCGCGGGCGAGTTCCGCATCTTCGCCACCATCGTGATGCCGTTGCTGAAGCCGATCATGGTGACGCTCGCGATCTTCACTTTCCTCGCCGCGTGGAACGACTTCATGTGGCCGCTGATCGCGCTGACCGGGCAGGAGCATTACACGCTCCCCATCGCACTGGCCTCGTTGTCGCGCGAGCACGTGCAGGACAGCGAGCTGATGATGGCGGGCTCCGTGGTCACGATCCTCCCCGTGCTCGTATTGTTCCTCGCGCTGCAGCGCTACTACCTCGAAGGACTGCTGCTCGGCAGCGTGAAGGGCTAAGCATGGCAATGAACGTCGTACGGGCGGTGCTGGTTCTCGCTTTCTTCAGCGGCAGCGCGGTGGCCGGCGATCTCGACACGTTCGATACCGCCACGGGCTGGACCGCGACGCATACCGACGACGTATCCGCGAGCCTGCGGAGCGTGCCCGGCAGGCAGGGCCAGGCGGTCTGTCTCGCTTACGACTTCAACGGCGTATCGGGGGCGGCGTCGATACGCAAGACGCTGCCGATCGATTTCCCGCGGGGATTCGCGCTGCGCTTCGACGTGCGCGGCCACATGCCGGCGAACACGCTGCAGCTCAAGTTCATCGACGACACCGGCGACAACGTGTGGTGGTTCCAGAAGCCGTCGTTCGCGCCGACCGAGGCGTGGCAGACGATCGACGCCAGCAGCCGGCAGGTGGAGTTCGCCTGGGGGCCGTCGAAGGATCGCACGCTACGGCACACGCGCGAGGTCGAGTTCGTGATCTACAAGGAAGCCGGGGCCGGCGCGTCGCAACCGAACAAGGGGGAGGTATGTTTCGACAACCTGCACCTCGACGCGGCGAAGCCGGAAGCCGTGCCCGCGCCGGCGCCCACGCCGAACGCGATCTTCGAAGCTCGCGCGAAGCAGGTGCGTCGTGGCCTGTACCCGCGCGGTTTCTCCGGCGAGCAATCGTACTGGACGATCGTCGGCGTCGACGGCGGCAGCCGCGATTCCGCGCTGATCTCGGAAGACGGCGCGGTGGAAGTGGCGCGCGGTGGTTTCTCGATCGAGCCTTTCCTGATCTCGCAGGGCAAGCTGCTGACCTGGGCCGATGTGACGTCGACCCAGTCGTTGCGCGATCGCTATCTGCCGATGCCGTCGGTACGCTGGCAGTCCGGCGCACTATCGCTCGTGACCACGGCGTTCGCACAGGGCGACGCGGGCGCGTCGCAGCTGGTGGTGTCGTATCGGGTCGCCAACGATGGCGATGCCGCGCGCGACGTCACCCTCGCGCTGGCGACGCGTCCGTTCCAGGTCAATCCGCCCACGCAGTTCCTCAACGCACCGGGTGGCACGAGCCGCATCGACGATCTGTCGTGGAACGGGCGCGTGCTCACGGTCAACGGTACGCGCCGGGTGGTCCCCTTGCAGCCCACGACGTCGTTCGTCGCCAGCACGAACGAGCCGAAGACCCTGAGCGAGCGACTCGAGGCCGGCGAGCGGCCAGTGGCGACCGCGCTGCGGGATACGACGGGCTTCGCCCAGGGCGCGTTGCTCTACGACCTGCACGTCCCGGCGCACGGTCACGTCGACCTGGGCCTCGTGGTGCCGGTGAACGACAAGGACGACGTGGCGATGCCGGCGGATGCCGGGCGCTGGCTCGCGAGTCGCGCCGACGCCGTCGCCGCGCTGTGGCGCGGAAAGCTCGATCGCGTGACGGTGACGGTGCCGTCGGTGGCGCAACCCATCGTCGATACGATGAAGAGCGGCGTCGCGCAAATTCTGATGTCGCGCGACGGACCGGCCCTGCAGCCGGGTACGCGCTCGTATTCGCGAACGTGGGTCCGCGACGGCGCGATGATGCTGGAGGGCCTGCTGCGCACGGGGCACGACGATGTGGCACGCGAATTCATCCGCTGGTACGCACCGCATCAGTTCTCGCACGGCAAGGTACCGTGCTGCGTCGACGCGCGAGGGTCCGATCCGGTACCGGAAAACGACAGCCACGGCGAGCTGATCTTCAGCGTGGCCGAGCTCTGGCGATACACGCACGACCGGACGACGCTCACTGCGCTGTATCCGCACGTGCGCAAGGCCATCGCGTACATGGATACGCTGCGCGCCAGCGAGAGTCAGCCGTCACGGCGCGAGGGACCCGATCGCGCGCTCTACGGCCTGATGCCCGCGTCGATCAGCCATGAGGGCTATTCGGCGAAGCCGATGCATTCGTACTGGGACGACTTCTGGGCGCTCAAGGGATACGACGACGCGGTCGATCTGGCGACGGCGCTGGGGAACGACGTCGACGCGAAGGCGTTCGCGGTATCGCGCGACACGTTCCGCCACGATGTGCACGCGTCCATCGACGCTGCGGTGAAAGCGAAGGGCATCGACTTCATCCCCGGATCGGCCGAGCTCGGCGACTTCGATGCGACGTCGACCACGATCGCCCTCTCTCCGGGCGACGAGCAGTCGCGCCTTCCGAAGGCGCTGGTCGATGCCACGTTCGAGAAATACTGGCAGGGCTTCATCGCGCGTCGCGACGGCAAGACGGCGTGGAAGGATTACACCCCTTACGAGCTGCGCACGATCGCCAGCTTCGTCCGCCTCGGCTGGCGTGACCGCCTCGATCCGTTGATCGCGTTCTTCTTCGCTGACCGCCGGCCGGCCGCGTGGAACCAGTGGGCGGAAGTCGTCGGACGCGATCCCCGCGAGCCCCGCTTCGTCGGCGACATGCCCCATGCCTGGATCGCATCGGACTACGTGCGCTCCGCGCTGGACCTGTTCGCCTACGACCGCGCCGCCGATGGCGCATTGGTGCTGGCCGCCGGCGTGCAGCCCGCATGGCTGGAAGGCGACGGCATCTCGGTAAGGGACCTTCGTACGCCGTACGGCCGGTTCGGTTACACGCTGAAAGCGCGAAACGGCCAGGCTGAGCTGACGATCACGCAGCCGGTCACCCCCCCGGGCGGCCTGGTGCTATCCCTGCCGAAGGGCGAGGTGAAGGTGCCGGTCGGAAAGAAGATGGTCAAGGCGCCCCTGTAGCAGCCACCCGGTGGTGGGAGCCAGCCTGCTGGCGACCGGGCTTCCCGCGAGCACCCATCGCGGCCGAGGCCGCTCCCACACATAAGCTGCGGGGCGGGCTCTGGTGGGAGCCAGCCTGCTGGCGATACCTGCGGAGCGGGGCGTCAGTGCGTCGCGACGCGCGTCCGCAGCAGCGCGTCCACCGCCTGCTGCCATTCCGCCGAGCCTGGCGCCGACTGAGGCGCTTCCTGGCCCAGCTTGCGGTTCACGGCCGCGTTCCACTCAGCGGTGCCCGGACGGGGGCCGTGGCCGTCGTCGCTCACCGCGAGGGTCTTGTCCACCCACGCCAGCCACTCGGGCGAGCCGAGCGCCGGATTGGCGGGTGCGGTCTTGCCGGGAGCGGGCGAGGCGGCCGTCGAGGCGGCGACCGGCGCATCGGCGGGCGGGGCGGTGGGCTCCGAGTGCGTGCAGGCGGCGATGATGAAGGCGGTCGCGAGGGGGACGATCGTGAGCAGTAGGCGCATGGCCAATGAAATCCTTGCGAATGCGTATGGCGCGATCCTACGGGGCCCACCCCGTCCCGAGCCTAAACGCGCAAGGGAACTTCCGCTGTTCCGTTCAGCTTCGCGCCGCGACTTCGTCGATATGAGCCAGCAGGTCGGCGGGATCCTCGAAGACCCGGTACGCACCGGCGCGCTCCAGTTCGTTCTCGCCATAGCCGCCCGAAAGCAGGCCGATGCCGAGCGCACGGGCCCGCTGCGCGGCCAGCATGTCCCAGATGGCGTCGCCGATGACCATGGCGTCGCGGATATCGGTACCCAGCCTCTCCGCGGCGGTGACGAAGAGATCCGGATCCGGCTTGGCATGCCGCACCTGATCGCGGGTGACCACGGGAACCTTGTTCGGGTCGACGCCAAGGGCGGCGATGTTGTGCGACGCGGTCTCCATGCGGCCGGAGGTCGCGATGGCCCATGGGATGTTCGCGTCGGTCAGCCATTTGAGCAGCTCGACGGCGCCGGGCAGCGGCTTCACGGCGCCAGCCTGCGCCAGCCGGCCGTAGGCGGCGGCGTGGTTGCGGCGCAGGCGGTCGATGCGCTCCGGCGTGATTTCGGTCCTGGTCTCGCGCAGCAGGATGTCGGTGAACAAGCCACCGCTCATGCCGATCTTGCGATGGATGCGCCACACGGAGAGGTCGATGCCCTCCATGTCGAGCGACTCCTTCCACGCGAGCACGTGCTGGTAGACGCTATCGACGAGCGTGCCGTCGAGATCGAAGAGAAACGCGTGTTTTTGTCGGGACATGCCGGTCAGGTTACGCGTCGCGAGGCGACGCTGACAACCGTCGCCGAGCGCACGCCCACCCGTTACGGAAAACCGACGACCTTCGGGTGGGAGCGCGCTCGCGCGCGATGGGGGCTTGCGACGGCGTCAGAACTTGCCCGCTCGAAAATCCGCGATCGCCTCGTGGATCTGCGCGGGCGTATTCATCACGAACGGGCCGTAGCGAGCCACCGGCTCCTTCAGCGGACGGCCCGCCACGACGAGGAGGCGCGTGTGCCCCGTCGCGGACAGCGCGACCGTCGATCCCTTCGACAGCACGCCGAGCTCGCTTCTCGACAGCGTTTCACCACCGACGACGGCCGACTCGCCTTCGAAGACGTAGGCGAACGCGCTGTGCTCCTCGGGCAGTGCGAGATCGAGCCGGGCACCGGGCGCCAGCGAGACATCCAGATACACCGGCTGCGTGGCGATACCCGCGACGGGACCTTTCGCACCGGCCAGCTCGCCCGCCACGACACGCACCGTGACACCCTCGGACGGGTGCACCACCGGAATGTCTCCCGGCGGAATGTCCTGATAGCGCGGTTCGATCATCTTGTCCGCGGCGGGCAGGTTGACCCATAGCTGGAAGCCCCACATCAGGCCTTCTTCCTGCTGCGGCATCTCCGAATGCAGGATGCCGCGTCCCGCGGTCATCCACTGCACGCTGCCGGGACCGAGGTCACCGGTGTTGCCGTGGTTGTCGCCGTGGCGCATGCGGCCGGCGAGCATGTAGGTCACGGTCTCGAAGCCGCGATGCGGGTGCTCGGGGAAACCTTCGATGTAATCGCCCGCCTGATCGGAACGAAATTCGTCCAGCAGCAGGAACGGGTCGAGCATGTCCAGCGCCGGCTGGCCGATCACGCGCTTCAGCTTGACGCCGGCACCGTCGGCGGTATCCATGCCGGTGACGCGGCGGACGATGTGACGTTGGGTGGTCATGGCTGCCTCCTGAAGTTGCCCCACAAGATGACGCGTTCGGGTGCGACGGAGTAGAGGCGGCGGGTGAACGATGCGTTCCGCGAAGGGCTCGCTTTGCAGGAGCCGCCATGGCGGCTCCCACCAGGGCGATCAGTGCACCCAATGGCCGGATCGGTGCCGCGGGGGGCCGTCTTCGCCTTCGACGCGGGGCTGGGCCAGCGCCTTCAGCTCGTCCTCGCTCGGTGGATTGTCGGTCCAGTAGGCGCCGACGGCGTTGAGCACGTCGGGAAGCTGGCCGAGGCATTCGTCGTACTCCTCGTCCGTGAGCTTCTCGAACTCCGCATCGGCCTGCAGGACGCCTTCGTCCACCGCCAGGGCCATGATGGGTCCGAGCAGCTGCATCAGTGACGGATCCTCGGCGAGGCGGTTCTCCCACAGGCCCGCGCGCATGTCGATGCCGCGACTGAAGCCTTCGCACCAGCCGGCGGCGGACAGCAGCGGCCCTTCTTCGGTGTCCACTTCGCCCAGGATCGGCTCGTAGGCGTCGACGCCGAGCTCGGCCGTGATCGAATCGTTGAGCTTGGCGAGCAGCGCCAGCACACGGTTGCCTTCGTCCTCGTCGTCGAACGCGTCGTGCAGCACTTCGTGCAGCCATTCTTCGGGCTTGACCTCGAGCGGCCCGATCGCGATCGCCGACAGCAGGCCGTGCACGCCGTCCAGCATGAGGCTGCCCTCGCCGCCGTGGGTACGGAGGAAGGTATCGAGTGCTTCGAGCTCGCTGTCGTCCAGCGAACTCGGCCATTCGGACTTCGGTGTGTTCAAAGCTTCAACTCCAGCGCGACAGGCGCGTGGTCGGACGGCTGTTCCCATTTGCGCGGCGCCTTGTCGATGATCGACGACGTCGCGACGGATTTCAGCGCATCGCTGATCAAGATGAGGTCGATCCGCAGCCCCATGTTGCGGCGGAAGGCGGCCTGGCGATAGTCCCACCAGCTGAAAAGGCCGGCATCTTCGCTGAAAAGTCGGAAACTGTCATGAAGACCGACATCGAGCAGCGCCTGCAGCGCGGCGCGCTCCGGCGGCGAGCAGAAGATGTCCTCGCCCCACGCGACCGGGTCGTACACGTCGCGGTCGTCGCGGCAGATGTTGAAGTCGCCCAACACCACCAGCTTCTCGTGACGCGCGCGCTCGCCTTCGAGAAAGTCGCGCACCCTGGCCAGCCAGTGCAGCTTGTAGGTGTACTTTTCGTCGCCCAGGGCCTTGCCGTTCACCACGTAGAGGTTCACGACGCGGATGTCGCCGACCGTGGCGGCGAGGATGCGCCGCTGCGGGTCGTCGAGGCCTTCGATGTCCGTCACCACGTCGCGCAGCTCGTCCCTGGCCAGGATGGCGACGCCGTTATAGGTCTTCTGCCCCGAGTAGGCGACCTGGTAACCCATGGCCGCGATCTCGTCGACGGGAAACTTGTCGTCGGTGAGCTTGGTCTCCTGCAACGCGACGATGTCGGGCTGCGCCTCCGCCAGCCATTGCTGGAGATGGGGGAGGCGGACCTTGAGGGAGTTGACGTTCCACGACGCGATCTTCATCGCGCCATTGTAATGGAAAGCCGCGCGGCGACCGGCGCCGCGCGGCCGGTCCGATCAGGCGAACCCGTAGCTCTTCAGCAACGCGTCCGGCTCGGGGCCACGGCCGCGGAATGCCGTGAACGACGCCAGCGCCGGCCGCGTGGCGCCGACCGCGAGCACTTCCTTGCGGAAGCGCTGGCCGGTCGCGCGATCGAGCACGCCGGCTTCTTTGAAGGCTTCGAACGCGTCCGCCGAGAGCACCTCGGCCCACAGATAGCTGTAGTAGCCCGCCGAGTAGCCGCCCGCGAAGATGTGCGTGAACGCATGCGGAAACCGCTGCCATGCCGGGGGGTGCATCACGGCGACTTCGCGGCGCACGTCCTCCAGCACGCCGAGCGCGTTGGCGCCCTTCGCCGGGTCGTACTCGAGGTGCAGGCGAAAATCGAACAGGCCGAATTCGAGTTGTCGCACCAGGAACAGGCCGGCGTGGAAATGCCGCGCGTCGAGCATGCGCTGGAACAGGTCGCGCGGCAGCGGCTCGCCCGTCTGGTAGTGCTTCGCGAACTGGCTCAGGGCGCTGTAATCCCAGGCGAAGTTCTCCATGAACTGACTCGGCAGCTCCACCGCGTCCCATTCCACGCCGTCGATACCGCCGACGGACGGGATGTCGACCTCGGTCAGCATGTGGTGCAGGCCGTGCCCGAACTCGTGGAAGAGGGTGAGCACGTCGTCGTGGGTGAGCAGCGCGGGCGCGCCTTCGGTCGGCGGCGGGAAGTTGCACGTGAGGAAGGCGATCGGCAACTGGAGCGCCTCGCCGTCCTTGAATCGCGAGGCGCACACGTCCATCCACGCACCGCCACGCTTGCCCGAACGGGCGTACATGTCGAGGTACGCGCCGGCGAACACGGTGCCGTCGGCGTTGACGACGTCGTAGTACTTCACGTCCTTGTTCCAGGTGTCGACGTCGTCGCGCGGCACGAAGCGCACGCCGTAGAGACGTTCGACCACCATGAACAGGCCGTCGATCGCGGCCGATGCGGGGAAGTACGGCTTGATCTGCTCTTCGTCCAGCGCGTAACGCTCCTGGCGCAGGCGTTCCGCGGCGAAGCCGACGTCCCATGGCTCGAGGTTGTCGATCTTCAGCGTTTCGATGGCGAACCGGCGCAGTTCTTTGAGTTCGTCCTTCGCCACCGGCTTCGCGCGCGCGGCGAGATCGCGCAGGAACGCGAGCACCACCTCCGGCGAGGTCGCCATCTTCGTCGCCAGCGATTCCTCGGCGGCGTTGGCGAAGCCGAGCAGCTGCGCGGCCTCGTGGCGCAGCGCGACGATCTTCTCGATCCGGTCGGAGTTGTCGAACTTGCCGGCGTTCGGCCCCTGGTCGGAGGCACGCGTCTGGTAGGCGTAGTACACGGCCTCGCGCAGGTCGCGGTTCTCGGCGTAGGTGAGCACGGCCTGCACGCTGGGCTGCTTCAGCGTCACGAGGTAGCCGTCGAGCTTCTCCTCGCGCGCGTATTCGCGCAGCACCGCACGACCCGAGGCCGGGATGCCGGCGAGGTCGCGCTCGTCGGTGATGTGCTTGTGCCACGCCTCGGAGGCGTCGAGCACCGCGTTGGAAAATTCGGTGGTCAGTTTCGACAGTTCGACGCCGATCTCGCGAAAGCGCGTCCGCGCGGGCTCGTCGAGCGCCACGCCGGACAGGCGGAAATCGGTCAGCGCGTGGTCTACCGCGGCACGGGCGGCTACCGGCAGGCCGGCGAAGTCCGGGCGATCCGCCACGGCCTGCACCGCGGCGTAGAGATCGCGGTTCTGCCCCACCTCCAGCCCGTGCTCGGTGAGCTTTTCTTCCGCCGCGCCATGGGCCTTGCGCAGTGCCGGCGAGTCCGCCACGGAATGCAGATGGCTCACCGGCGACCAGGCACGGGACAGCGTCTGGTCGAGGCGTTCCTGGGCAAGCATCACGTGCTCGAAATCGCGCGTGGCACCGGCCGCGGCGATGCCCGCGATGGCATCGCGCTGCGCCGCGATGAGGCTGTCGATGGCCGGCTCGACGTGTTCCGGACGGATCGCCGAGAACGCCGGCAGGCCATCGGGGTCGAGAAGGGGGTTGGTGCTGGTGTCCATCGGGATCTCCTGTCAGGCGATCAGCGTGGTGTTCTTCCCGGCCCAAATCAAGCGGCGGTGTGTCATGGCGCGCCCCGTGGGGTCAGGCGAGATAATCGTCCTTGAGCCGCACGTAATTCGCGGCGGAATAGTAGAGCTGCTCGACCTGGGCGTCCGAGAGCACCCGGACCATCTTTGCAGGGTTGCCCAGCCAGAGCTCCCGTTCGCCCACGACCTTGCCGGGCGGGATCAACGCACCGGCGCCGACGAAGCCGTTCTTCTTCACCACCACGCCGTCCAGCACGGTGGCGTGCATGCCGATCAGGCAACCGTCCTCGATGGTGCACGCGTGAATCACCGCCCCATGCCCGATGGTCACGTCGTCGCCGATGATCGTCGGGAACCCGCCCGGCGTGTAGGGGCCATCGTGGGTCACGTGGATGATCGCGCCGTCCTGGAGGTTGCTGCGGGCGCCGATGCGGATGTGATGAACATCGCCCCGCGCGACCGCACCCGGCCAGATCGACGCGTCGTCGCCCAGCAAGACGTCGCCGATCACCGTCGCCGCGGCGTCGACGTAAACACGCGCGCCGAGACGCGGAAGGATGCCTTTGAACGGTCGGATATTTGCCATCCCGGCATTATAGATAGGCATGACGCGGCCGCGAGCCGCGTTTTTCCGGGCGACGACGAGGAGCAAGGCGATGAACGGAGCGCGCGCCGCGAGGGCCGTCTGCTGGACGATAGTGGGCTTGCTGGTTGCCTGGCCGGTGTCATGTAGCTGGTTCGTCCTGCGGGGCGACCACGGATTCGCAAAGGTCGCGACCGGCGATACGAAGACGGTCGTCCTCGGAAAGATGGGGATTGCTCACGAGCGGCGCACCGCTGGCGACGCCTCTCCGCCATGGGAGGCGTGCCATCCGCCATGTGTCGAGCGGCTGTGGTTCCGCAACCCGGTTTCCATCGTCGAGGAAAGCTGGGTCGTCGATATCGATGCCGACGGAAAGGTCATCGACAAGACCCACATCACGTCACCCTGAGGGCTTACTGGAAAGAGCCACCCACGATGCGGCCGTCGGCGTCCATCTTCGGGAAGTAGCGGCTGTTGTTCTGGCGCATTTCCCGCGTGGTCATCATGTCAGGCGTGACCAGGGTGACGTCGGGGTAGGCCGCATGGAATTGCTCGGCCGTGGGCTTCGTGGCGATGAAGACGTCGAAGGCCTTCATGTCGGTGACGAAACCTGCGACGGGCTTCGGCTGGCCTGCCGGGGCGGTCTGGCAGGCGCTCAGTGTCGCGATGCCGAGGCCGAGGGCGAGAAAGAGGCGAACGCTGCGGATCATGGTGGGGCTCCTTGCCTTGATGGTGCCGGGGATTATCGGCAAGGAAGCTCTTACGCGACATGAATCGCAGCATTGGGTGGGAGCCAGCCTGCTGGCAATGGGTGCTTGCCCCGAGCACCCATCGCCAGCAGGCTGGCTCCCACCAGAGCGGTGATGCGGCTTAGCCGTTACGGCGACGGATCTGGTCCGCGCGCGCTTCGTCTTCCGCCGTCACCACCTGCTGCTGGGCGTCGAGCTTGGCGCCCAGGATGATCAGCGTGTAGTTGGTGGGATCGAAGTCGCGCAGCAGCGCGATCTCGCGGCGTGCCTCTTCCAGCTGGCGCCGGTTGATCTGGCGCTCGATCTCCTGCGAGGCGAAGGGCAGCGTCTCGCGCAGGGCGTCCTGAGCCGTGGCGTTTTCGGGTTCGAGCTGGATGACGCTGAGGTAATACTCGTAGGCGTTGTTGCCCTGCGGCGCGACAAGCCGCCCTTCCCGGGTCGCTTCGCGAGCGAGGCCGAGCAGGATCTCGACGCCCGAGCTGTCGCCATCGGACGATGCGCTCGACGCGGTCGCATCCGCGGCACCGGGCTGATCGGCATGACGCACACGTAGCGTCGCATACGCCGCGACGGCGGCGAGAGCGACCACGACGGCGCCAATGAGGATGACCGCGCGGCGGGGAAGCGCGGTTTTGCTGGACTGGGACATGGGGGTGGATCCGGGGGGACATGCCCGCAACCCAGGCCGGCCCCCTGTCGACCGGCCCCGGCGGGCGCGCCATCTTCCCGCCCGATTGTTGCAGTTCCGTGGCGGCCCGCTCCCGAACCATACGGAGACGCATGGCATGATGGTTCACATATTCAGACAATGCGCGAGCGTTTGGACGGCCAAATGTGACTCGCGTCATGTTCATGGGCGGAGCCGGCGGTTAGCGTTGCCGCACTGATCGCCCTGGTTAGTGGCGTTGGGATCCTCGATGGATCCCGTTAGGGGGAAGGCCGAAGTAGGGAGCTCGGTGGGGGATACACCACTCACGCAAGGGAGTTACCGCATGTCACGCAGGCACCATACCTGGCTCGCGCTCGCGAGCCTGACGACGGGCTGTGCCCTGTCGTTATCGACCCACGCGACGGATCTGCAGCAGGCGGCGCGATCCCTGCAACCGCAGGCCACCGTGCGTATAACCGGCAAGGTCGACGCGCGCGCGACCTACGGCCTTCCCGATACGGCACCGAAGGCCACCCTCGCGAAGCACGACGCAGGCCTGCTGCCCGTGGCCGAGACGCTCGACAACCTCACGATGGTGCTCAAGCGCGACGACGATCGCGAGAAAGCGTTCCGCACCTTCCTCGCCGCGCAGAAGAATCCCGCCTCTCCCGACTTCCACCACTGGCTCACGGCGAAGGAACTGGGCGAACGTTTCGGGCCCTCGCTCGACGACATCAAGGCGATCCAGGGCTGGATGCAATCGCAGGGCCTGACGGTAAGCAGCGTGTCCGGCGATCGCATGCGCATCGTGTTTTCCGGCCCGTCGGCGTCCGTCGCGAAGGCCTTCGGCACCGAGCTTCGTCGTTACAACGTGGATGGCGTTCGCCACTTCGCCAACAGCACGCAGACGATGGTGCCGGCCGCGATGGCGCCGCTGGTGCAGGCCGTGACGCTGCACGATTTCTTCCCCGTGGCGCAGCATACGGCCACCACCACGAGCCGCCTGGATGCGAAGCGCGGCAAGTGGAGCACCGCGCCGTCGGAGCAGCCCGGGTTCACCGTGCCGCCGGGCAATGCGAACCCGAACATCGCGTACGACCTCGTGCCCGCGGACTTCGCGCAGGTCTACAACGTGAAGCCCCTCTGGGAGCGCTCGCAGCCCATCCGCGGTGCAGGCCAGACCGTGGTGATCCTCGGGCGCAGCGACATCCAGCCCCAGGACGTGGCGAGCTTCCGCAAGGCGTTCCTGCCGGCGGACGCGAAGGGTCGCTTCAGCATCCTGCACCCCACGTTCCGCGGCGAGGCGTGTAAAGCACCCGGCCTCGCTGGCGACGAAGCGGAAGCCGCGCTCGACGTGCAGTGGGCCGGTGCCGCCGCGCCCGATGCCGACGTCATCCTCGCCAGCTGCGCGGATGAGGGCGGGTCGTTCGGCGCGTTTACCGCCGGCTTCCGCCTGCTCGAGCCCGGCCCGTACGGCGACCTGCCGCCGGCGGTGTGGAACCTGAGCTATGGCGCCTGCGAAGCCGCGGACCCGACCAGCGCCTTCCTCGCCGACGTGCTCTGGTCGTCCGCTGCCGCCGAGGGCGTGTCGGTGTTCGTCGCTTCCGGCGACGCGGGTTCCACGGCGTGCGACCAGGGCGCCCTGTTCTGGTCGACCTCCGGCGCGGCGGTGAACGGCCTGGCGTCGTCGCCGTCCGCCGTGGCCGTGGGTGGCACGGACTTCGACGATCGCGGCGAGCAGGCGAAGTACTGGACGAAATCCAATCTTCCCTACTACCAGTCCGCGATCAGCTACATCCCGGAGATGACGTGGAACAACACGTGCGCCAGCAGCCACCTCTACACGCTGCTCGGCTACAAGGACGGCATCACGGCGTGTAACGACGAAGCAGGGCCCGGCTTCAATTACGTGCTGGTGGCTGGCGCCGGCGGCGGGCCCAGCAAGATCTACGGGCAGCCCGTCGCGCAGATCGGTATCGCCGGATCGACCAACCACGCTTCGCGCACCCTGCCCGACGTGTCGTTGTTCGCCGCGAATGGCCTGTTTGGTCACGCCCTGGTGTTCTGCATGTCCGACGCGGCCAATGGCGGCACGGCGTGCAACTTCACCAAGCCCGATGCCGTCTTCGCCAATTCCGCAGGTGGCACGTCGTTCGCAGCGCCGGCCATGGCGGGCGTGCAGGCGCTGATCAACCAGGCATCGGGCGGCCGCAACGGCAACATGCTTCCTGCGCTCTACGGCATCGCCGCGCGTCAGTACGGCACGGTGGGTTCGCCCAACGCCGACATGCTCCGCTCATGCAATTCCGGCAGCGGCGCCACCATCGGCGACCAGTGCGTGTTCAACAACGTGACCGAAGGCGACATCGTGCAGCCCTGCGGCTCGGGTTCGCTCAATTGCGATACCGGCCGCAAGCTCAACAACATCGTCGGCATCGTGCGGGGCGGCGACCCGACCACCAACTCGCTCGTGCCCGCCTGGCAGGCGAACGTGGGTTACAGCATGGCGACGGGCCTGGGCACCATCAACGCGGCGAACCTCGTCGACGCCGTGGTGGACTGGAACGCGCCGGCCAGCCGCGCGTACTCGGCGCCAGCGGATTACCTCGCGCTCAACCAGCTGTTCACCGGCGACGGTTACAGCGATTTCGCGTACATCGATCCGACGAAGCACGTGCTGCATTCGGTGGCGATGAAGGGTGCGGTCAGCCTGCTCGATCAGGGTCAGACGATCGACGCGGGCCTCGACGTTGTCACCTACGGCGACGTGATTCCCGGCCTGAACGCACTCTCCCTGAAGTCGGGCGAGCTGCTCATGGTCGGCGACGACGGCCACCTGCACGTCTGGGTGTCGGCCGCTACCGGTGGCTACTTCACGTTCACCGTGGCCGATCCGATCCCGGCGAACTGGAAGCTGCTCGGCGTGGGCGTCCACGACGCCAGCGGCGTGCAGAAGCTCGTCTGGTTCGACACGAAGACGTCGCGCATCGCATGGTGGGCCCTCGACCTCGACCCGGTGACGCAGAACGACATCATCGTCGTCGGCAAGTCGTGGCCGGTGGACGGGATCGCCGGTGCGACGCCGACGCTCGCCGACGTCAACGGCGACGGCTACACGGACCTCGTCTGGACCGCCACCAACCGTACCGGCGTGGCGCTGTGGATCGGCAACCATGGCGGCGGCTACGTGAAGCGCGCGCTGGGCGATCGCGACGCCGGTGCAGCGCTCTACGGCGTCGGCGACATCGACGGCAATGGGACCACCGACCTCATCTGGACCAATACGGCCAACGGCCAGCTGTCGTGGTGGACGATGGACGGCTTCCGTATCTCCGGACGCGGCAGCGAGGCCATTCCGGCCGGGCTCACGCTCGCTGGCATCGGCGACTACGACGGCGACGGTCGCGCCGACTTCATGTGGCGCGACGCAAACGATCACATCGTGCAGTGGCAGCGCACGAAGACCGGCTTCGCCTCGTACCAGGTAGCGGATGCCTGGGGTGAACCGCTGGTCGTCGCAAAGAACGCGACCATCCCGGCCAACCGCTTCCAGGGCGGCCGTCGTATAGCTCCCGCGTTGTAAGACCCCCGGAGGGAGGGCTCGCCCCCTGAAGTCCCTCCCTCCGGGCTTTCTCGAACGCGATTTCCCAGGCAGGAGCGAGCCTTGCGCGCGACAGCTTCTCGCGAGGCAGCCCAGGTCCCGCTGTTTCCTGCTCCGAAGGCTGTCGCGCGCAAGGCGTGCTCCTGCGGGCGGGGTGGCGGCACGATCGCACTAGCCATCGACGTTCTCCCCATGCGCTAATGCCGTCACCTTCCGAGAAGAGGTGCACGCGCCATGGTCCTCCTGCTCGCTCTGCTCATCGGTGTCGTCGCCGGGCTTCGCGCCCTCATGGCACCCGCCGCGGTCGCCTTCGCCGCCCGCTTCGGCGGCCTCGCTCTCAGCGGCACACCGCTGGCCTTCATGGGCTATGCGTGGACACCGTGGATTCTCGGCATCCTCGCGGTCGGAGAGCTCGTCACGGACAAGCTCCCCACGACACCCAGCCGCAAGATACCGGTCCAGTTCGGCACGCGTCTCATCACCGGGGCCCTGAGCGGTGCCTGCATCGGTGCGGCGCACGACATGCTCGTCGGTGGACTGATCGCCGGTATCGTCGGTGCCGCCATCGGCACGTGGGGCGGCTCGGCACTCCGCACGAAAATGGCTGCCGCCTTCGGCAAGGACACCCCGGCTGCCATCGTCGAAGACATCGTGGCGATCGTGCTGGCGGTTCTGGTGGTCTCGATGGCGTAAATGCCTCGCGGGAGTCCTGTGGGAGCGGCCTTGGCCGCGATGGGTGCTCGCGGCAAGCCCCCATCGCGGCCAAGGCCGCTCCCACAATGTTCTTCCCCCAACCGATCTTTCCCGGGCATGGCCGTATAGCCATCCATCCGCAAATGCGGGTACAGTCGGAATGTCCCCTGCGGAAGTTGCCTCGTGATCGACCTGCACGCCATCGCCCTGGTGTTTTCCGTCTACGTCGTGGGCGTGGTGATCCCGGGGCCGAATTTCGTGGGCATCGCGCACAAGGCGGCTTCCAGCACTACGCGCGAAGCGCTCGCCATGGTGGGCGGCACCGTCGTCGTCAATCTGTTCTGGGCCAGCTGCGCCATCCTCGGCGTCGGTATCGTGTTCGCCGCGTTTCCGTGGATCGCGCTCGCGGTGAAGATTGCCGGCGCGGCTTACCTCATCTGGTTCGGTGGCCGCCTGATCGTCAATGCGCGAGCTGGCGGTGACGACGCGCCGGTCCCCGGTCGTGGCCGCGGCAGCCTCGCGCTCGCCTTCCGCGCCGGCGTCGTCACCAACATCGGCAACCCGAAGGCCATGGCCTTTTTCGCGGCCGTGTTTTCCGCGGCCGCACCGCAACACGTCACCGTGCCGACGTTCCTCTGCATGCTGGCCGTCGTCGCCGTGGTGGCGTCGGTCTGGTACGGGTTTGTCGCCGTCGTCTTCGCCACGCCACGCGTCGCCGCCCGATACCGTCGAGGCAAGGCGTGGATCGACCGCGTGTGTGGCGCGGTCATCGTTTCACTGGGAGTGCGTCAACTACTGACGCGATGACACGCGGCGGTCATGGTGCCGGCGCACGCTACGACCGGAAGGAGGATCCGATGCGTTACGCCATTCTGACCTGCACGATGCTCGCGGCAGGCTGCGCGACCACGACGGCACCCGTCGCCGTCGCACCCCGTGGCGCGCCCATCGCCGTGTCGTGCACGGAGGCGTCGCTCAGCGACACACCCTGCGTCGCGATGGCGAAGGAAAAATGCGCCACACCCCGCGTCGACACCATCCGCCTCGTCCTCGCCACGCCCGACGGCCCAGCGACGAAGGCACGCTACGACTACGAAGCGACGTATGCGTGCCCGATGAGTGTGACCGCGGCCGACTGAGTCGTCGTCCGTCAGAAGCGCTGGCGAAGCATCCGGTAGACCGGATCGGTATCCGGGCGTTGGCCGTGCCATTTATCGAACGCGTCGGCCGCCTGCTCCACCAGCATGCCGAGGCCGTCGCGGAACCAGTCGGGGCGGACGCCCGCGGCGATGGCCCAGCCCTTGAAGCCTGCCGCGGCTGCGCCGTAGCAGAGGTCGTAGGCCGTGGAGTGGTCCTGCACGATCGACATGGGCAGGTCGAAGTCGCCGCCGGTCACGCCGATGGAGGTCGCGTTGACGATCAGGTCGAAACACTCGCCCTCGAGCCCGTCCCAGTAGCGCGTGTGGCAGCGAGCCGGCTCCCCGATGGCGTCGGCGATGGCGTCCGCCTTTTCCGGCGAGCGGTTGACGATGGTCAGGCTCTGCACGCCCGCGTCCATCAGTGCCCAGGCGACGGCCCTGGCCGCGCCGCCGGCGCCGAGGAGCAGGGCGTCGTGGCCGCGCAGGTCGAAGCCGTGGCGTTCGGTGATGTCGCGGACGAAGCCGCTGCCGTCGGTGTTGTGGGCTTCGAAGCCACCGCCGACGAGGGGCGTGAGCGTGTTGGCCGCGCCGGCGCGCGTCGCCGCGTCGCTGGCCGTCTTCGCCAGCGTCAGGGCTGCGGTCTTGTGGGGGAGGGTCACGTTGGCGCCGAGACCACCCTCGGCGAAGAAGCGGCGGACCGCGTCGTCGAATTCGCCCGGGGTGGCGTCGATCGTCTCGTAGCTCAGCTGAAGGCCGAGCTGCGCCGCGAACGCCTTGTGGATTTCCGGGGACAGCGAGTGCGCGATCGGATGACCGAACACGGCGAAACGGTGCGCTTCAGCGCTCATGGACTCTCCTGGCACGGCGCCGGACGGACGCCCGGCGTCACGGATTCTAATGCCGGCAGTCTGCGGCGCGAAGGGTAAAGCGCCGGTCAAGAGTCGCGGGCTTTGAGACGTCGTCGGCTCAGGATCGCCCCATCGTCCACCGCCAAGGGAAGTCCGCCATGAACGACACGCTCTCGCCGCGCCGCCTCCGCGCCCTCATCGCCATGGCCTGGCTGACCCTCGGCTCGCTGGTGCTCCTGCTGACGCCGCTGTCCGGCCATAGCGAAACGCTGGGATGGACGCCGGCGTTCTGGCTGCTGCTGGCGCCAGCGAGCGTGCTGGTGGCGATGAAGCCAGGTCTGCCGATGGCGTTGCTGGCTTCCCTGTTTCGCCGATGACGCCTCGTCACCCCTGGATGCCGAGCCGCTTGAGCTCCAGTCGGCGCAAGAATTCCTGCATCACTCTGATGTACAGGTCTTCGCCCAGATAGGCATCTTCGACGCCGGCGTCGATCGACGGGTTGTCGTTGACCTCGATGACGACCGGCCGGTCGCCCACCTGCTTAAGGTCGACCCCGTAGAGTCCGTCGCCGATCGGGTGGGTGGCCTTGAGCGCCAGCTTCACGACATCGGCCGGCGCGTCGCGCACGGGTACCGTGCGGAAACCGCCGGACTTGGCCGTGCCCTTCGCCCCGTGGTTGTAGATTTGCCAGTGCCCGCGCGACATGAAGTACTGGCACGCGTACAGCGGTTCGTGATTGAGCACGCCGATGCGCCAGTCGAACTCGGTGTAGAGGTATTCCTGGGCGATCAGCAGGGCGCTGTGCGAAAACAGCTCGCTGGCGGCTTTCTGCAGGGCTTCGCGTGTTTCGACTTTCACGACGCCTCGCGAGAACGATCCGTCGGGGATCTTCAGCACGATGGGCAGGCCCAGCTTGTCCGGCAGATCGCTCAGCCGCTTCGCATCGTCGCGGTAGAGGATCTCGGTGATCGGCGTGGCGAGCTTGCGCGCCACCATCAGATCGTTGAGGAAGATCTTGTTGGTGCAACGGAGGATCGACGTCGGGTCGTCGATGACCACCATGCCTTCCTTTTCGGCGCGATGCGCGAAGCGATAGGTATGGTTGTCGCTCGCCGTGGTCTCGCGAATGAACAGGCCGTCGTATTCCGCCAGGCGCTGGTAGTCGTTGCGACCGATCGGGTCGACCTCCATGCCCAGGTGTTTGCCGGCCTCGATGAACTGCTTCAGCGCCTTCTTGTTCGACGGCGGCATGGCTTCGTTCGGATCGACCAGCATCGCGATGTCGTACCGGAAGCGCCGGCGCGTGCGTGGCTTGCGCCAGATCTTCCGCGAGAACTTCTCCAGTGCCTGCGCGAACGCGTCTTCCTGCGCGTCGTCGAGCGTGTGCAGCCCGACGGCCTTGACGGCGGAGACCTGCCACACGCGGTCGCGCTCGAATTCGATGCGCATGAGCGGACACGGGAACATGTCGAAGACCTGCCTCGCAAGATCCTGCAGGTCGGGCAGGGCGGTCTCGCCGAAGTACACGAGCACGCCGAAGTCCGTCGTGTCGCGGCCCCCGGCAGGAAGGAACGTGGACAGCTTCTGGTTGAGGTCGTCGATGTCGAGGCCGTAGAGCGACCGGCGGCGAAGGTCGTTCACCGTGCGCACGGAAGGGATGACCTTGTGGCCGCGTGCCTCCGCGAGCAGCGAGACGTAGTACCCCGTGCCAAGGTACTTGTAGCTGCGGCAGAGGTTGATGACGTGCGTGCGTTCGTCGTCGCCGCCCACCGGCTGGCGTAGGTAGTCCATGGCGCTGACGACATCGGCGGACGGGTAATACGAGCCCCAGTCCGAGGCTTTCTCCACGACGATGACGAGCCGGCTCATGCGACCTCTTTCGATGGCGAATTCTCAGGCTCGTCCCCGCCCGGGGCCGATCGTTTCGCCGGTGGGAAGTGTGTGCCTTCGGCGGCGACACGCACAAGCGCCCCCACGTTCGCCATCGGGCATGGGTTCATGAAAAAGTCATTGATCCATCAAGTCGCGAGGTCTACAGTTTCGCGCTTGCCGTGGTCTGCTTGCCGGGCCTCTCGTCTCGTCCCTCGCGCGGAGTTCCCCAAGCGCATGCGTCCAGCCCCGGTCACCGCTGCGGTGCGCGTCCGTCGCGCCGAAGTGAGCGATCTCGACGATCTCGTCGCGCTCGAGGAATCGAGTTTCGCGCAGGATCGCCTGAGCCGCGCCCAGTATCGCAAGCACCTCGACAGCGAAAGCGCGCAGGTCCTCGTCGCCAGCGCCAACCATCGACGCTTTCTCGGCACCGCCGTCGTGTTCTTCCGCAAGGGCACGAGCGTGGCGCGGCTTTATTCGATCGCGACGACGCCACAGGCGCAGGGCAAGGGCGTCGGTTCCGCCTTGATCGAGGCGGCCGAGGATGCCGGCCGCGCACGCGGTTGTCGCTCGCTGCGGCTCGAAGTGCGCAAGGACAACGCGGTGGCCATCCGTCTCTACGAGCGGCTGGGATACGCGCGCATCGGCGAATACGCGAACTACTACGCCGACGGCGCGGACGCCCTGCGCTTCGAAAAGCTGCTTTGAGCGGACGCGGGGCTATACTGGCCGCCGTTTCCGGGGAATCGCCCATGCGCCGACTCATCCTCTCGCTTGCCCTCGTGTCCAGCCTCGCCGCGCTCACCGGTTGCGGGCAGAAGGGGCCGCTCTTCTATCCGCCGCCCACGGCGTCGACCACCGCGAGCCCGCAGCCCGGTACGCAGCCGGCGACCAGTGCGACCTCGCTGGCCCCGCCGCCGGCCAGCAGCGCGCGCACGCCGTTCAATCCCATCATTCACGAGTAAGCCGTCGTGCCGTCGCGCTTCACCAAGATGCATGGGATCGGCAACGACTTCGTGATCGTCGACTGGCGGGAAGACGCGCCGCGCGTGCCGAACGCCGCCCGCGTCACGGCGCTGGCCGATCGCCACACCGGCATCGGCTTCGATCAGCTGATCAGCATCGAGCCGGCGCGCGACCCGTCGTGCGCTTTCTATTACGGCATCTGGAACGCCGACGGTTCGCCGTCCGGGCAATGCGGCAACGGCGTCCGCTGCGTCGCCGCGTGGCTGTATCGCGATGGCGCCATCGACCGCGACACCGACGTTCGCCTGGAGAGCCCCTCCGGCCCAGTGGTGGTCCGCGTGCTCGACGAGAGCAGGGTGGTCGTCGATATGGGCGAGCCTGATTTCGACCCGGAGCACATTCCGCTCGACCGTCCGGCCCACGCCACCTATACGGTGACGGTCGAGGGCGAGGACGTCTCCTTCGGTTCGGTCTCGATGGGTAACCCGCATGCCGTGGTGCTCGTCGACGACGTGAGCGATCCACGGATCGATCGCCTCGGCCCCGCGCTCACGTCCCACCCCGTGTTCCCCCAGGGCGCGAACGTCGGCTTCGCGCAGCGCCTCGGCCCGGATCTGATCCGGCTCCGCGTGCACGAGCGCGGCAGCGGCTGGACGCGCGCTTGCGGGACCGGCGCCTGCGCCGCCGCCGCGGTCGTCCAGGCGCTGGGTCTCGCGGCGCCCATCGTCGGCGTCGAACTGCCCGGCGGCACGCTGACGATCGAGTGGCATGGGCCGGGCCACACGCTGTGGATGACCGGTCCGGCCGCCTTCGTCTTCGAAGGCGAGGTGTGACGTCATCGCCGGAACGCGGCACACTGCCACTCAGACAGCCGTAGCGCCACCGAGGATTTGCCCATGACCGACACCGCGATCGACGGCGACATCAAGCCAGCCACCGTGGCGTCGTACCTGCGGCGGCACCCCGACTTCCTCGCCGACTACCCCGACCTCGCGAGCGAGCTCGTCCTGCCGAGCGCGAACGGCCCGGCCGCGTCGCTCGCCGTGCACCAGCTGCGTGGCCTGCGAGAGAAGAACGCGACGCTGGAAGCGCGCCTGCGCGAGCTGACCGCGGTGGCCGGCGACAACGAAAAACTGATGCGCCGGGTCCACGGCCTCATGCTCGCGCTGCTGGGCTCGCGCGACATCGAGGAAACCGTCCGTAACGTGGTGCGTCGGCTGACGGAAGACTTTCAGTCCGAGCGGATCCGCCTCATCTTTTTCGGCGATCTCGCCGGTCTGCCGGACGAGCCCTGGCTGCTGCGCGAACCGCACGGCGCGTCCGGGTTGCCGGAATTCGCCTCGTTCCTCGAGCACAACGACCCGGTCGCGGGCCGCCTGGCCCCGGAAAAGCTCCACCGCCTGTTCGGCGACGACGCGCCGGCCGTGCGCTCGGCCGCGCTGATGCGTATCGGTCCCGACGCGATCCTCGCCATCGGCAGCGCCGATGCCGACCGCTTCCACCCGGGCATGGGCACGCTGTTCCTCGACATGATCTCGACCACGGTCGGCTCCGCGATCGAACGGGCACGGAAGGTGGCGTGACTCCCCGCGCCGCCGTCGAGGCCTTCCTCGGCCATTTCGCCGCCGAGCGCGCGCCGTCCGCGCACACGATGTCCGCCTACCGGCGCGACCTCGACAAGCTGCTGGCCTTCATGGAGGCCGAGGGACTGGAGCGTTTCGACGACCTCAGTCCCGACCGCCTGCGTTCGATGATCGCCCGCCTGCACCGGCCACCGCCCGGGCGGAAGGGCGCGGACGCGAAAGGGCTCGAGCCCAACAGCATCCAGCGCCTGCTGTCGGCATGCCGCACGCTATTTCGTTATCTCAGCCGGGAAGGCCGCCTCGACCACGATCCGGCCGCCGGCGTCCGTGGACCCAAGGTGCGCCGCAAGCTCCCGCTGGTGCTGGATGCCGACGAAGCACGGGAACTGGTCGAGACGAACCTCGGCGGCGCCCTCGCACCGCGCGACACGGCGATGATGGAGCTGTTCTATTCGAGCGGCCTGCGATTGTCCGAGCTGTGCGGCCTGCGCTGGGGCGACCTCGATCTCGAGGACGGCCAGGTCCGCGTGCTCGGCAAGGGCAACAAGACGCGCATCCTGCCCGTGGGTCGATTCGCCGTTGCGGCCCTGAGGGCCCTGGCCGGGCTGGGCGGTGCGGAACCCGAGGCGCCGGTCTTCAAGGGCCGGGGTGGCGCGCCGATCAGTGCGCGGGCCGTGCAGCTGCGGCTGGCGAAGCTGTCCAGCGGGCAGGCCAAGCGGGTGCATCCCCACATGCTGCGGCACACCTTCGCCAGCCACATGCTGGAATCCTCGGGCGACCTGCGCTCCGTACAGGAGCTGCTCGGACACGCCGACATCGCCACCACCCAGATCTACACGCACCTCGATTTCCAGCACCTGGCCAGGGTGTACGACGCCGCCCACCCCCGGGCGAAGCGAAAGGGCTAAGGGGCGGGGGCCCCGGGGCGTGGGAGCACCCCGGACTTGCGACGCCTCCCGCCTACCCCCACCTCTGGCGTCTCCCCCAAGGAACGCACTATGGAACCGATGCACGCCACGACCATCGTCTGCGTCCGCCGCGACGGCAAGGTCGTCATCGGCAGTGACGGTCAGGTCACTCTCGGCAATACCGTCATGAAGGCCAACGCCCGCAAGGTGCGCCGCCTCGGCAAGGGCGACGTCCTGGCCGGCTTCGCGGGCGCGACCGCCGACGCCTTCACGCTGTTCGAGCTGTTCGAGGAAAAGCTGGTCAAGCACGGCGGCAACCTCACGCGCTCGGCCGTGGAGATGGCGAAGGAATGGCGTACCGACCGCCGCCTGGGACGCCTCGAGGCGATGCTGGCCGTCGCCGACAAGGAAGCCTCCCTGCTCATCTCGGGCAACGGCGACGTGCTGGAGCCGGAACACGGCCTGATCGCCATCGGTTCAGGCGGCCCCTACGCCCAGTCGGCCGCCTTGGCCCTGATGGAGAACACCGACCTCGATGCGCGCACGATCGTGGAAAAAGCGCTGAAGATCGCCGGCGATATCTGCATCTACACCAATCACAACTATTCGATCGAAGAGCTCTGAGCCGATGTCTGAACTCACTCCCCGCGAGATCGTCAACGAACTGGACCGCTACATCATCGGTCAGCACGACGCCAAGCGCGCCGTCGCCATCGCGCTGCGCAATCGCTGGCGCCGCATGCAGCTGGATCCGGCGATGCGTGACGAGGTCACCCCGAAGAACATCCTGATGATCGGGCCGACCGGCGTCGGCAAGACGGAGATCGCCCGTCGTCTGGCGACGCTCGCCAACGCGCCGTTCGTGAAGGTCGAGGCCACCAAGTTCACCGAAGTGGGCTACGTCGGCAAGGATGTGGAGTCGATCATCCGCGATCTCGCCGATGTGTCGTACAAGCTGGTGCGCGAGCAGGCCAAGGGCCGCGTGCGTAGCCAGGCCGAGGACGCGGCCGAAGATCGACTGCTCGACGCGCTCCTGCCGCGCCGCCAGGCCACCGGCTGGGACGACACCGGCAGCGCGGCGCCGGCGATCGACAGCGACACCCGCCAGAAGCTGCGCAAGCAGCTGCGCGAAGGCGCGCTCGACGATCGCGAGATCGAGCTCGATTTCGCCACCAACGTCGGCGTCGAGATCATGACTCCGCCGGGCATGGAGGAGATGAGCCAGCAGCTGGGCAAGATGTTCCAGAACCTCGGCGGCCAGAAATCGCAGCGCCGCAAGACCACCATTCGCCAAGCGCGACCGATCCTCGTGGAAGAAGAGGCCGGCAAGCTGCTCAACGACGACGACCTGCGGGCACGCGCGGTCGACATCGCCGAGCAGAACGGCATCGTCTTCATCGACGAGATCGACAAGGTGGCGCAGCGGTCGGAGTGGGGCGGTGCCGGCGTCAGCCGTGAAGGTGTGCAGCGCGACCTGCTGCCGCTGGTGGAGGGCTCCACGGTCTCCACGAAATACGGGCCGATCAAGACCGACCACATCCTGTTCATCGCGTCGGGCGCGTTTTCACTGGCGAAGCCGTCCGATCTGATTCCCGAACTGCAGGGTCGCCTGCCGATCCGCGTGGAACTCAGCGCGCTCTCGGTCGACGACTTCAAGCGCATCTTGCGCGAGCCGAACAATGCCCTGACCAAGCAATATGTTGCGCTGCTCAACACCGAAGGCGTGACGCTTAGCTTTACCGAATCCGGCATCGACCGCCTGGCGGACGTGGCCTTCCAGGTCAACGAGCGCACCGAAAACATCGGTGCCCGCCGCCTGCACACGGTCATGGAGCGGCTTCTGGAGCGCATCTCCTTCGAAGCTGCCGACAAATCCGGCGAAACGTACGACATCGACGCCGAATATGTCGACAAAAACCTGGCTTCGCTGGTGAAGGACGAGGATCTCAGCCGTTACATCCTCTGAACACCGGAGCCTACCCCCTCTGCTAAACTATTGAACGATATGGGCAAGGTTATCCAACTCAAAACGAGCGGCCAGCGAGCCAGTCTGCGCGAAGCGCAGGAAAGCAAACAGCTGGTACGCCTCTGGCGCGACGAACTCGAGCACGGCAGCTTCTGCGGCTACGTGGGCGGGGTCGGTCGCGAATTCTTCCTGCTGTGGGTCGTCGGCGACGGCGTCAGCTATGACGGCATGTACGTCATGCGGCATCGCGACATCTCGGAGTTCGAGGCGCCGGACAAGCACGCGATCTTCCTCGAGAAGGCGCTCGCGCTCAAAGGCATCGTGCCGAGCCCTCCTTCTGACTTCCCGCTCGACGACATCAATCAGGTCGTCCAGGCGGCGTCGGCGCACGCTCCGGTCATCGGCGTGCACGTCGACAGCGAGGACGAAGCCGAGGTCTGCTACATCGGCCGCGTCGTCAGCGTGGAAGAAGAAGGCTTCAACATGCAGGAGATCACCCCCGACGCGGAATGGCTGCGCGAGCCGTCGTTCTTCTCGTGGGACGAGATCTCCACCATCAGCATGGAAGACGCCTACGCCACGGCGTTGCTCGCGGTCGCCGGCGATCCGCCGCCGCTCGAGCAGGGCACCGGCGACGGTTTCGGCCGGGCGCACTAGCGATATACCTTCGAGCCGATCGGTGGGAGCCAGCCTGCTGGCGATGGGTGCTTACGCCAGGCATCCATCGCCAGCAGGCTGGCTCCCACCGGGATCGCTCCTGAAGTTCGTTCGACCTCATTGGTTCTCCCATGACACGGCCCCGCCCCGTCGACATCGTGCTCCACGCCTCGTCCCGCGTCCTCGAAGTCGCCTTCGACAACGGCGAGCGGTTCCGGCTCCCCTGCGAATACCTCCGGGTGAACTCGCCCAGCGCCGAAGTCCAGGGCCATGGCCCGGGCCAGAAGGTGCTTGTGCACGGCAAGCGCGACGTGAACATCGAAGCCCTGGAACCCACGGGCCACTATGGCGTGCTGATCCGTTTCGACGACGGACACGCCAGCGGCATCTTCGGCTGGGACATGCTCTACGACTTCGGCCGCCACTACGAAACGTCGTGGGCGGCCTACCTCGACGAACTCGCGGCCAAGGGCCTTTCCCGGTAGTGGAAAGCACGCGCATGAAAGCATCGTGCGCGGCGCGGCGGTATATTTGCGCGCCATCCCGCATCCACGAGCGAACATCGGACGTTCCGCGAGCCTCCCGGAGCTAGAGCAGCATGACGCGAATCGCCGTCGTCGGTAGCATCAACATGGACCTGGTCACTCTCGCGCCGCGCTTCCCCGGGCCGGGTGAAACGCTGACCGGCGACCGCTTCCTCACGATTCCCGGTGGCAAGGGCGCGAACCAGGCCGTCGCCGCCGCGCGGCTCGGCGCCTCGGTGTCGATGGTCGGGTGCATCGGCGACGATGCCTTCGGTAAACAGCTGTACGACGGCCTGGTGGCGGAGGGCGTCGATGTCGGCCACGTGACCCGCATCGACGGCATCGGCAGCGGCACGGCCTCCATCACCGTGGCCGGTGGCGAGAACAACATCGTCGTGGTGCCGGCCGCGAATGGCCGGGTCACACCGGCCCAGGTCGAGGCCGCGCGCGCGGTCATCCGCGATGCCGACGCCGTGCTGGTGCAGCTCGAAATCCCGCTCGACGCGGTCGAGGCCACGCTGCGCATCGCGCACGAGGAGGGCACCCCGGTCATCCTCAATCCCGCGCCGGCACAGCGCCTGCCCGCCGAATGGCTCGCACGCGTACGGTACCTCACACCCAATCAGCATGAACTGGCGATGGTGCTGGGTGACGATGCCGGCACCGATTTCCGCGAACTGATGCGTCGCGCACCCTGCCCGGTCGTACTGACGCGCGGCGAAGACGGCGCATGGTTCCGCGACGGCGACGAGGCGCCGCGGCACCAGCCGGGCTTCCGCGTCGACGCCGTGGACAGCACCGGCGCGGGCGACACGTTCAACGCCGCGCTCGCGGTGTATCTCGCCGAAGGCCTCGATGTCGCCGTGCGCAAGGCCAACGCCGCCGCGGCGATCGCCGTGTCGCGTCTCGGTGCACAGGGCGGCATGCCGCGCGCCGACGAGGTCACGGCTTTCCTGGAGACACATTCATGAGACGTCGCGGCCTGTTGCATGCCGAACTCAATCGCGTGATCGCGGCCATGGGCCACACCGACACCCTGGTGATCGGCGACGTGGGCCTCCCGGTGCCACCGGGCGTTCGCTGCATCGACCTGGCGGTGCTCCCCGGCACGCCGTCGTTCGCCGCCGTGTTCGACGCCGTGTACGCGGAACTCGCGGTGGAAAGCGCGACGGTCGCCCGGGAAATCCATGGACGCAACGACGCCCTCATGGCGCTATCGGATCGCCTTCGGGCGGACGGCATCGGCGTGGAAGAGGTATCGCACGACGACTTCAAGCACCTGTGCGCGCGTGCGGTCGCCGTGGTGCGCACGGGCGAAACGTCGCCGTACGCCAACGTGATTCTGCATGCGGGCGTGACCTTCTGATGAGTACGCCACTCGTCACGATGCGGGACATCCACAAGGCCTTCGGGCCGGTGAAGGTGCTCGAAGGCGTCGACTTCGAATTGCTGCCGGGCGAAGTTCACGCGCTGATGGGTGAGAACGGCGCGGGCAAGTCCACGCTGATGAAGATCCTCACCGGGATCTACGCGCCGGACTCGGGCACGGTCGAGGTCGACGGCAGGCCCGCGACCATCGCCACGCCCGCCGATGCCGAAAAGAACGGCATCGCCATCATCCATCAGGAACTCAACCTGATTCCCGCGCTGACCATCGCGGACAACCTGTTTCTCGGCCGGGAGATCCAGCGCTTCGGCCTGCTCGACCACCGGGCGATGACGAAACGCGCGCTGGAATGGCTGGCCCGCGTCGGCATGGAGCGGCTCGACCCGGGTACGAAGATCGAACGCCTGTCCGTCGGCCAGCAGCAGATGGTGGAGATCGCACGCGCGCTCGGCCAGAACGCGCGCGTGCTGATCATGGACGAGCCGACGGCCGCGCTGACCGAACACGAGACGAACGTGCTGTTCCGGCTGATCCGCGACCTGCGTGACCAGGGCACCGGTATCGTCTACGTCTCGCATCGCATGGAAGAGATCTTCGCGTTGTGCGATCGCATCTCCATCCTGCGCGACGGCAAGTTCGTGGGCACGCGGCCCGTGCCGGGCCTCGCCTTCGACGAGGTCGTGAAGATGATGGTGGGACGCACGCTCGACGCGCGGTTTCCCACGCGCACGCCGAACATCGGCGCCGTGCGCCTCAAGGTGGAACACGTCACCGGCGGCATCGTCCAGGACGTGAGCTTCGAACTGCATGCGGGCGAAGTGCTCGGCGTCGCGGGTCTTCTCGGCGCCGGCCGCACGGAGATGGCGCGCCTGCTGTTCGGCCTCGACAAGCTGCAAAGCGGCCAGGTCACGCTCGATGGCAAGGCGATCACGCCGAAGTCGCCGAACGAAGCGATCCACGCGGGCTTCGGTTTCGTCACCGAGGATCGCAAGGCCCAGGGCCTCGTGCTCGACATGAGCCTGCGCGAGAACGTCAGTCTGCCGCGCGTGCCCGCGCACGCCGGCCTGGTCGACCGACCGGCGGAGAAGACCCAGACGCGTGGCCTCATGGATGCCCTGAAGATCCGCGCGCGCGACAGCGAGATCGACGTGCGTGCGCTCTCCGGCGGCAATCAGCAGAAAGTGGTGCTGGCCAAGTGGCTGGCACTGAAGCCACGCGTGCTCATCCTCGACGAGCCGACGCGTGGTGTCGACGTCGGCGGCAAGGCCGAGATCTACCACATCATCAATCAACTCGCGGAGCAGGGCGTGGCCATCCTCATGATTTCATCGGAGCTGCCGGAGGTCCTCGCCATGAGCGACCGTATCCTGGTGATGCACGAAGGTCGTGCGACCGGCCTACTCGATGCCCACGGCGCCACCCAGGAAGCCGTGATGACCGCCGCGACCGGAGGCAAGTGACATGACGCTCCAACTCAACTGGAGCCGCGCCGCGACGCTCCTTCAGCGCCTCGGTTCGGTCATCGGCCTGGTGCTGCTCTTCATCGTGCTCTCGATCATGAGCCCGGACTTCCTCACCACGGGCAATCTGCTGACCGTGCTGCGACAGGTGTCGATCAACGCGCTCATCGCGTTCGGCATGACGTTCGTGATCCTGTCGGGCGGTATCGACCTGTCCGTGGGTGCGATCCTCGCGCTCACCGGCGCCGTCACCGCCGGCCTGATGGCCGCGGGCCACGGCATCGTGCTCGCCGCCGGCGCGGGCCTCGCGCTCGGCCTGCTGCTCGGGGTGATCAACGGCGCGCTCGTATCGTGGGGTCGCGTCGCACCGTTCATCGCCACGCTCGGCACGCTCACGCTGTTGCGCGGCGTCACGCTGTCGTACACGCAGGGCAGCCCGATTCCCGTCACCAACCAGAGCTTCGCCTTGCTCGGTGGCGGCTACGTCGCGAACCTGGTTCCGCTCCCCGTGATCTGGATGTTCATCGCGTTCGTCGCCTGCGGTTTCCTGCTGCGTGGCACGGTATTCGGCCGGCACGTCGTCGCGATCGGCGGCAACGAAGAGGCCGCGCGTCTTTCCGGCGTGCGCATCGCCCCGATGAAGCTCGCGATCTACGGCCTGTCCGGTCTGCTCTCCGCCTTCGCGGGCATCGTGCTCACCTCGCGCCTGTATTCCGCGCAGGCGACGGCCGGCGCCGGTTACGAGCTCGATGCGATCGCCGCGGTCGTGCTCGGCGGCACCAGTCTCGCGGGCGGTCGCGGCTGGCTGTTCGGTACGCTCGTCGGCGCGCTGCTCATCGGTTTTCTGAACAACGGTCTCAATCTGCTCGGCGTCAGCTCGTTCTATCAGCAGATCGTCAAGGGCATCGTCATCCTGATCGCCGTCCTGCTGGACCGGCGGCAGTAATTCAACGAGGAAACACATCATGCGCAAACTCACATTCCTCGCCGCGGCCGCGGCAACGTTCCTCGCCGCCTGCTCGCAGCAGGGTCCCGGCGAATCCGCGCCCGCCGCCAGCGCAAGCGCCGGTGGCGCGGCGTCCGGTACGCCCGTGGTCGGCCTCGCGCTGTCCACGCAGAACAACCCGTTCTTCGTCGAGCTGAAGGACGGCGCGCAGAAGGCCGCGAAGGACGCCGGCGTGCAGCTGGTCGTCGTCGACGCGCAGGACGATCCGGCGCGCCAGATCTCGAGCGTGGAAGACCTCATCCAGAAGCGCGTTTCGGTGATCCTGCTCAATCCGACGGATTCGTCGGCCCTCGCGGGCGCCGTGCAGTCCGCGCAGCGCGCGAACATCCCGGTGATCACGCTCGACCGCGGTGTCGACGGCGCCGAAGTCGCCTCGCACATCGCATCCGACAACGTCGCCGGCGGCAAGATGGCCGCGGACTTCCTGTCCAAGGCACTCGGCGGCAAGGGCAACATCATCGAGCTGCAGGGCGTGGCCGGCACGTCGGCGGCGCGCGAGCGCGGCAAGGGCTTCGACGACGAAGTCGCCACCACCGGCATGAAGATCGTCGCGCAGCAGCCCGCCAACTTCGATCGTGCGCAGGGCCTTTCGGTCAGCGAGAACCTGCTGCAGGGCAATCCGGACGTGCAGGCGATCTTCGCCCAGAACGACGAGATGGCCCTCGGCGCGGTGCAGGCCCTGGCCGGCAAGAACAAGAAGGTGCTGGTCGTCGGCTTCGACGGTACGCCGGACGGCAAGACCGCCGTGATGAACGGCACGATGGCCGCCACGGTCGCCCAGCAGCCCGAAGAGATCGGTCGTCTCGGCGTCGACGCCGCGAAGAAGCTGATCGACAAGCAGCCCGTCGACAAGTCGATCGCGGTGCCGCTGAAGCTGTTGACGAAGGAATAAAAAAAACGGGCCCTCGGGCCCGTTTTTCTTGCTCGGTGGGAGCCAGCCTGCTGGCTCCCACCGATTAGTCCTGCGGCCCCGGCGCGATCACTTCCCGCTGTCCGTTGATGCCCATCGACGACACCAGACCCGCGGCCTCCATCGCCTCCACCAGGCGCGCGGCGCGGTTGTAGCCGATGCGGAACTGCCGTTGCACGAACGAGATCGACGCGCGACGCGAGCGCAGCACGAAGGCGGCGGCTTCGTCGTAGAGCGGATCGAGTTCGGCATCGACGCCGTCTTCGCCGCCTTCTCCTTCGACGACGTCGCTCGGCGGCCCGGCGAGGATCTCTTCCTTGTAATCCGGTTCGCCGAACTGCTTCAGCCACGCGACGATGCGGTGCACCTCTTCGTCCGCGACGAAGGCGCCGTGGATACGCTGCGGATAGCCCGTGCCGGGCGGCAGGAACAACATGTCGCCCTGACCGAGCAGACTCTCGGCGCCCATCTGGTCGAGGATGGTGCGCGAGTCGATCTTCGACGAGACCTGGAAGGCGACGCGTGTCGGGATGTTCGCCTTGATGAGGCCGGTGATCACGTCGACGGACGGTCGCTGCGTGGCGAGGATCAGGTGGATGCCGGCAGCGCGCGCCTTCTGTGCGAGCCGGGCGATGAGTTCCTCGATCTTCTTGCCGGCCACCATCATCAGGTCGGCGAGCTCGTCGATCACCACGACGATCATCGGCAGCGTGTCGAGGTGCTCGGGAATCTCCGGGTGCGCGGGGAACGGATTGAACAGCGGCTTGCCCGCGGCGCGCGCCTCGCGGATCTTCTGGTTGTAGCCGGCGAGATTGCGCACGCGGAGGTCGGACATCACCTTGTAGCGATTTTCCATCTCCGCCACGCACCAGTTGAGCGCGTTCGCGGCGAGCTTCATGTCCGTGACCACGGGCGCCAGAAGGTGCGGGATGCCCTCGTAGACGGAGAGCTCCAGCATCTTCGGGTCGATCATGATCATGCGGACGTCTTCGGGCGTCGCCTTGTAGAGCATCGAGAGGATCATCGCGTTCACCGCGACCGACTTGCCGGAACCCGTGGTGCCCGCCACCAGCATGTGCGGCGCCTTCGCGAGGTCCGCCACGACGGGTTCGCCCGTGATGCCCTTGCCCATCGCGAGCGTCAGCAACGAATCGGAGTCGCGATACTCGGCGGATTCCAGGATTTCCGACAGTGCGA
Organism: Luteibacter sp. UNCMF331Sha3.1; assembly: GCF_900109915.1. Taxonomy (GTDB): domain Bacteria; phylum Pseudomonadota; class Gammaproteobacteria; order Xanthomonadales; family Rhodanobacteraceae; genus Luteibacter. Next base: position 1,681,500 of record NZ_FOBU01000001.1, on the reverse strand, counting down.
TCATCTGGCGCTGATCGTTCGGTAGCTCGAGGCCCATGCACGTCTTGCCGGGGATCGTCTCCACCACGCGGATGGAGGAACGTCCGAGGCCGCGCGCGAGGTCTTTCATCAGCGCGACGATCTGATTGCCACGCACGCCGACGGCGGGCTCGACTTCATAGCGCGTGATGACAGGACCGGCCGACGCACCGACGACTTGCACGGGCACCTTGAACTCGCGCAGACGCTGCTCGATCAGCTCGCCCGTGTCGGCGAGCTCGGCGTCGGTGACGGATACGGCGTCGTGGCGTGCGCCGGACAGTAGCGACGTCGGGGGCAGCGAGATCGCGTTCGCCGACGATGCGCGCAGGGGGCGGACGGGCGTCAGCGTGACCGTGCGCGCTGGCTCGATCACGGACTCGTCGTTGGCGGCGATCGCGAAGCGCGACACGGGGTTCACGATGGGCGTGTCGATCGCTACCGGAAGGTCGGGCATCGCGTCGACGGAAGCCACCGGTGTCTCGACGACCTCGGGTTCCGGCGTCACGTAGGTGGCGCGAGCCAGTGACGCGTCGTGGTCGCGCGACACGGTGCGCTCGGCGAACACCGGTGCAGGCGACGCCACGGTCGGCGTGTCGGCTTCGACGGAAGCGGCGGCCCGCGGCGCCAGCCACGGCTCGCGAATGACGGTGTCGGGGCGTGCACGGTGACGCGGCGGTACCGGCGTGGCCACGGACGGGCGAACGGACGGCACGGGTTCGCTACGCGCGGTGTCGGGCCGTGCCGTGACGGCAGGCGCGGCTTTCCGCGCGGGCGTCTTGCCGGCAGGACGACGCCGCGCGGCAGGCCGGTCCGCGCGGCGCACCGCGGCGGCAGGGCGGCGGCCCGTGACACGGCTGGCCGAGCGTGAGAACAGGCGGCGCGCACCTTCGATCGCGAGTGCGCCGATCGGTTCGAGCACGCCGTTGGTGCGGACGAGGAACGACGACCAAGTCACGCCGAGATACCAGGGGAGGGCCACCACGAGCGCGACCAAGGCGACCAGCGCGGCGGGCGCACCGCCCGGGAACGTGGCGAACACGCCGGCGAGCCAACGGCAGACCGCCGCGCCCGCGGTGGGATCGTCGGTGTAGTGGGAAACGACCAGCCCCTCGAGCGTGGCGCTCGAAAGCAGGACGAGGACGAAACCCGTCCAGAACCGGATGGCGCCCGGTCCGACGGTCGGCGGTCTGCGTCGCCGCACGAGCGCGGCGGCGAGGCGCCAGATCAGGGGAAGCAACCAGAGGGTGGAAAGCCCGAAGGCGGCGAACACGAAGGAAAGCATGCCGAACCGCAATTACGTAGCGAGTTCGACAGTTTAGCGCGCCTTCGTTCGCGTTGCCGCAGGAGTGGAACGTAACCGCTTGTTGTTGGTGGGAGCCAGCCTGCTGGCTGAGGGTGTTTGCCGCGAGCACCCATGCAGCAGGCGAGCTCCCACCGGGCTTGCGATCAGACGCGGTAGCGCGGGGCGACTTCCTTGCGCGACAGGTTCGGCGCCATGGCAAGGCGCGCATCGCGGTAGGCGATGTACTGGTTCTCGTCCTGCAGCGGCGGGATGGTGATCGTTTCGCCGCGGTCGTAACCGACCAGCGCGGCATCGACCAGATCGGCCGTTTCCATGACCATGCCCGGAAGCAGGGTGTCGACGTCCTTGCCCGACTTCTCCCAGATCTCGGTACGCGTGGCACCCGGGAGCACGGCCTGGACGCGCACGTTCTTCGTCGGCAGCTTGGCGGCGAGACCAAGCGTGAGGTTGACCATGTGCGCCTTCGAGCCGCTGTAGATGCCGTCGAACGCTTCCGGCGCGAACGCCAGCACCGACGCGATGTTGATGATGCCGCCCTTGTCGCGGGCGACGAACGCCTGCGCGGCGGCCGCGGTCAGCAGCGTCGGGGCCAGGATGTTGATCGTGACGATGCGCTCGATGTTGTCGCTGTCGTTATCGAGCGTGCTGCCCTCGAGCGAGATGCCTGCGTTGTTCACGAGCATCGTGATGGCGCTGTCGTCCCGGAGCCGGCGCTCGACGGTCGCGATGTCGGCACGATTCGTCAGGTCGCCTCGGAGCACCTCGACCTTGCGGCCGGTACGGGCGTGGATGTTCCTGGCGACGGCCTCGAGGCGGTCGACGCGACGGGCGACGAGGATGAGGTCGTAACCGCGGTCGGCGAGGCGCTCGGCGTAGAGCTCGCCAATGCCGGACGAAGCGCCCGTGACCAGGGCGGTGCCTTTGTTTTCAGTGCTCATGAGTGACTCCGTATGGGTTAGTTGCAAATTGATAGCTACTGCGTTGCCATACGATAGTGACTCCACTATCATAATGCAATGGACATCGACCGACTTTCTTCAGGCACCTGCGCCATCTCCCGTGGTCTCGCCATGGTGGGAGACGCGTGGAGTGCGCTCATCCTTCGCGACGCCAGCCGCGGCATGACCCAGTTCGACCAGTTCCGGACCAGCCTCGGCATCGCGCCGAACATCCTCTCGCGTCGATTGAAGTCCCTGACGGAGGCGGGTGTCTTGGAAAAGCGCCGCTACAGCGAACGCCCGCCCCGCGACGAATACGTCCTCACCGAGGCCGGTCGCGAGTTCATTCCCATCCTCGCCGCCATGGGCGAATGGGGCCGTCGCTACAACGGCGGAGGCCAGCCGATGTCGCACCTCGTCGACGACACGACGGGCGAAACGATCCATGCGTTGGTGATCGACGAGTCCACGGGTCGGCCACTGCGGGAGATGCCCATGCGGTTGGTGATGCCGGCCGCCTGACCGGCGTCAGGAACAGCGTGGCACGGCGAACAGGTCGTCGGGGTTGCCGTGTCGTGACGCGACGATGGGATGCTGCGCACCGGTGAACCACGGCTGCGGCGGCCACCAGCGAGCGACCGCCGGATGCGTCGTGGGCTCCAACGCCTGGCCCGGTTTCGGAATCAGCACGTCGACGTGGCCGCAACGCGCGGCCGCGAGGATGCGCTCGGGTGGTTCCGTCCACGCGTGATGCGCCAGCTTGATCAGGCCCCAGTGCACCGGGATGAGCGTGCGACCGCGTACCTGTTCGTGCACCCGTACCGCCTGCTCGGGCCCGAGGTGCCAGTCGGGCCATTGCGGATCGTACTGGCCGGCTTCGACCAGCGTGACGTCGAACGGCCCGAACCTCGCGCCGACGTCGGCGAACGTGTCGTTCATGCCGGTGTCGCCGGAGTAGAACGCGCGATGCGCCGGCCCGAGGATCGCGTAGCCCGTCCACAATGTGAGGTTGCTGCGTGCCGACAGGCGGCCCGACGCATGACGCGACGGCGTCGATACGATCCGCACGCCCGCGACGTCCGTTTCCTGCCACCAGTCGAGTTCGGTGATGCGGTCCTCGGGCACGCCCCAGCCCGCGAGGTGCGCCCCGATGCCCAACGGCACGATGAAGCGGACACCGCGTGCATTGAAAGCCTGGATCGATGCGCGGTCGAGATGGTCGTAGTGATCGTGCGAGATCACCACGGCGTCCACGGGCGGAAGCTGTTCGATCGCGACCGGTGGTTGGTACCAGCGCTTCGGGCCGAGCCATGGAAAAGGCGAGGCGCGTTCGCTCCACAACGGGTCGACGACGATGCGCGCGCCGTCGATCTCGAGCAGCATCGACGAATGGCCGAACCACGTAACGCGTAATCCGCTCGCGGGAGGCGCCGCATAAACAGCGGACGAGTCGACCGTCGGCACGGGTGCGTCGGGTTCCTCGCCGGGTCGCGATCGGAAGATCTGGAAAATGCCACCCTTGATGTCGCTGTACATCGGCAGCGGATTGTCGAAGTGGTCGCCGTGCCATTGCGGCGAGCGACGATCACGCGCCGCGCGGGCCCCGTCGGGTCGCGTGCCGATGTTCGGCCATGCCGATACGGCGGCGAACGCGAGGAACGCGACGAGCAGGGCGAGGGCGATCGCGGTGTAGCGGAGGAGTCGACGCACGCGGTGGGGATTCCTTGGCATCGAGAACTCGGGTGGGAGCCAGCCTACTGGCGATGGGTGATTGCCACAAACACCATCGCCAGCAGGCCGGCTCCCACCAGGCCTTACGCGGCGTCCTTCATCGTTGCCATGTCGATGACGAAGCGATAGCGGACGTCGTTCTTCTTCAGGCGCTCGTACGTCTCGTTGATCGAAGCCATGTCGACCACCTCGATGTCCGAAACGATGTTGTGCTCGGCGCAGAAATCCATCATCTCCTGGGTCTCGGCCATGCCGCCGATGGCGGAGCCGGCGATCGTGCGACGCGGGAGCATCAGGCTGCCGCCGGCGAAGGCGTCGATCGGCGTGAGGGCACCGACCAGCACCATCGTGCCGTCGAGCTTCAGCAGGGCGATGTACGGCGCCACGTCGTGCGACACCGGAATCGTGTTGAGCAGGAAGTCGAAGCTGGCCGCCTCGGCCGCCATCGCCTTCTCGTCCTTCGACACCAGCACGGCGTCCGCACCGAGGCGCTTGGCGTCCGCACCCTTGGCTTCCGACGTCGTGATCATCGTGACGTGCGCGCCCATCGCCTTGGCGAACTTCACGCCCATGTGGCCGAGGCCGCCCAGCCCGATGATGCCGACCTTCTGGCCCGCACGGACGTTCCAGTGGCGCAGGGGCGAGTACGTGGTGATGCCCGCGCACAGCAGCGGAGCAGTCGCCTTGAGGTCGAGCTTCTCGGAAATCTTCACCACGAAACGCTCTTCGACCACGATGTCGGTCGAGTAACCGCCCTGCGTCGGCGTGGTCTTGTCCTGCTCCGTGCCGTTATACGTAAAGCTGGTGTGCGTCAGGCAGTACTGCTCGAGGTCCTGCTTGCACGACTCGCAGACGCGGCAGGAGTCGACCATGCAGCCGACGCCGGCATAGTCGCCAACCTTGAGTTTCTTCACGGCGGCGCCCACGGCCTTCACGCGGCCGACGATCTCGTGGCCGGGAACCATCGGAAACACCGAGTTGCCCCAGTCGCCCTTGGCCTGGTGCAGGTCGGAGTGGCATACGCCGCTGAACAGGATCTCGATGTGGATGTCGTGCTCGCCGACATCGCGACGCTGCACCGTGAAAGGAACGAGGGGAGACTCGGCGTCTTTCGCCGCGAACGCTTTGACTTCGAACATGGGTCGGCATCCTCTTCTGGGGGTGAGAACAATAAACTCTCAACAATCGACCCTGCCAACGGGGATTTCGCGATGAATCGTTGAGTTAAACTTGACAATCATGCGCCCTGAAAATCTTTCCCATCTCGCTGCCTTCGCCGCCGTGGCCCGTCATGCCAGCTTCCGGAAAGCGGGGGCGGAGCTCACTTTGACGACGTCGGCCATCAGCTACGCTATCCGGAATCTCGAAGAGCGGCTTGGCGTGGTTCTCTTCCATCGCACCACGCGCAGCGTCTCGCTGACGGAAGCGGGCCAGCGCCTGCTCGAGCGACTGGAGCCCGCCCTGGCCGACGTGGGCGAGGCGCTGGAGGAGATGAACAACTTCCGCGCCACGCCGGCGGGGACTCTGCGCATCAACATGCCCCGCGTCACGGCGCAGCTGCTGCTGCCGGGACTGCTGCCCCGCTTCCTCGAGCGCTACCCCGACATCCATTTCGAAGCCGTCGACAACGATGGCCTGATCGACATCGTGGCCTCCGGATTCGATGCCGGCATCCGTTTCCACGAACACGTGCCCGAGGACATGATCGCGGTCCCGCTGGGCGGGCAGCAGCAGGGGGCCTGCGTCGCGTCGCCGGCGTACATCGCGGCGCAGGGCGTGCCGCGGCATCCCAACGACCTGTTCCGGCACGACTGCATCCGCTTCCGGTTTCCGAGCGGGCGCCTCTACAAGTGGGAGTTCGAGCAGGGCGAAACGAAGCTGGAGCTCGACGTCCGGGGTCGAGTGACGTTCGGCGACCTCCGCCTCGCGCTGGACGCCGCGCTTGCCGGCATCGGCTTCACCCTCGTACTCGAGGATCAGGTGACCGAACTCGTCGCGGCGGGGCGCCTGGTGAAGGTGCTCGAGGACTGGTGCCCGCCATATCCAGGCTTCGTCCTGTATTACCCCAGGCAGCGGCGGGTAACCTCGGCGCTGAGAGCCTTCATCGAATTCGTGCGGGATGAGGACAGTGCGGCCTGAGGCCATCGCCAGCAGGCTGGCTCCCACCCTCCGGTAGCCATGTGGGAGCCAGCCTGCTGGCGATCCCGCGACAGCCGCCAGCCAGCGACGTGGCATCGACCGGTCCAGCGGCGTATCCTGAAGCCATGCTGCGGCGCACCAACGCCGTGCCCCACCGTCCCGAGCCCGCCCATGTCCCCTCACACCCCCGCGCCCGCCATGGGCACGCCGCCCGTTCGCGCCCCTCACGTCGGTCTGGTGATCCTCGCGCTTGCCGTCGGTGGATTCGCCATCGGCACCACCGAATTCGCCTCGATGAGCATGCTGCCCCTGTTCGCGCAGGGCCTGGGCATCGACGCCCCGACCGCGGGCCACGCCATCAGTGCGTACGCGCTGGGTGTCGTGGTGGGCGCGCCGATCATGACGGTGTTGGGCGCGCGCGTGCCGCGCCGGCGCCTGCTGATCGTCCTCATGGCGATGTTCACGGTGTTCAACGGTCTCACCGGCCTGTCGCCCAGCTACCACTGGATGCTGGTGTTCCGGTTTCTCGCCGGCCTGCCCCACGGCGCGTATTTCGGCGTGGCGGCGCTGGTCGCCTCGTCGCTCGTGCCGCCCAACCGGCGCACACGCGCCGTCGGTCAGATGTTCCTCGGCCTGACGGTCGCGACGGTGGTCGGCGTACCGCTGGCGAGCTGGCTCGGACAGGCGGTGGGCTGGCGCTGGGCGTTCGCGCTGGTTGCCGTGCTCGGCGTCGCGACGATGTCGGCGGTCGCGGTCTTCGCGCCCGAAGTGCCCGCCGACAAGGACGCCAGCCCGCTGCGCGAACTCGGCGCGCTGAAGCGCTCGCAGGTGTGGTTCACCCTCGCGATCGGTGCGATCGGCTTTGGCGGCATGTTCGCCGTCTACACCTACCTTGCGGACATCCTGATCGCCGTGACCCACATGCCGCTGCACACGGTGCCGTGGATCATCGGCATCTTCGGCATCGGTCTCACCGCCGGCAACATGGTCGTACCCGCGTTCGCGGACCGCGCGCTGATGCCGACCGCGGGTGGCCTGCTGCTCTGGAGCGCGATCACGCTCGCGCTGTTTCCGTTCGCCGCGGGCAACGTATGGACACTCGGCATCGATGTGTTCTTCATCGGCATCGGTGGCGCGCTCGGCACGGTGCTGCAGACGCGCCTGATGGACGTCGCCGGCGACGCGCAAAGCCTCGCCGCGTCGCTCAACCACTCGGCGTTCAACACCGCGAACGCACTCGGCCCGTTCCTCGGTGGCCTGGCCATCGCGCATGGTTACGGCTGGACGTCGCCCGGTTGGGTCGGTGCGCTGCTGGCGCTTGGTGGTCTGGCGATCTGGGCCGCATCGATCGCGATGGATGGTCGTCGCTCGTCGGTGGCGGTCGAGAGCTGCTGAGTTCCTGCGACGGGTGTCGCCCTTCGCTAGCTACCGTGTCGCGGGCGTGATTCGCCAGCAGGCTGGCGATCCCGCGGCAGCGGGCCTTCTCGCAGCGCCTTCTCTACTGCATGGTGGGAGCCGATCGCATCGACGATCCCGCGCAAGCGGGCCCGCTCGCCTCACTTCCCGATACAGAACGAACTGAAGATCGCGCCAAGCAGATCGTCTGAAGAATAGGTGCCGGTGACCTCACCCAGTGCCTGCTGCGCCTGGCGCAGTTCTTCCGCCGCCAGTTCGCCCGCACGATGCTCGTGCAATGCCGCCGCAGCGCGGTCGAGGTGATCGCGAACGGATTCGAGCGCGACGACATGACGACGCCGTGCGCTGAACGCACCGTCGCCTGCGCCGGCGGTCGCGAGATCCCGAAGCATCCGGCGCAACGCGTCGAGGCCTTCGCCCGTGCGCGCCGATAGCCAGAGCGTTTCGTGATCGTCGCGGCGCTCGCGATGCGCATCGACCTGCGCGAGATCGATCTTGTTGACGACGACGATGCGCGTCGCCTCCGCCGGCATGCCGGCGAAGAAGGCGAGGTCGTCGCGTGCATTCGCTTCGTCGGTAACGAGCAACGCGACGTCGCACCGTTCCAACTGCGCACGTGCGCGGCGGATGCCTTCGCGTTCCACGACGTCGTCCGATTCGCGAAGCCCCGCGGTATCCGCGAGCTCGAGCGTCGCGCCATCGATCGTCACCGATGCACGAAGCACGTCGCGCGTGGTGCCTGGGATGTCGGTGACGATGGCGCGCTCCTCGCCGGCCAGGGCATTGAGCAGGCTCGACTTGCCCGCGTTGGGCCGACCGACGATAGCGACGGCGATGCCGTCGTTGAGACGCACCCCGCGGCGCGTCTCGACGAGCAACGCATCGAGGTTCGCACGCAGGGCCGCGAGGTTGGCGCCGATGACCGGATCGGCGAGAAAGTCGATTTCTTCTTCCGGGAAGTCGATGGCCGCTTCGATGTGCACGCGCAGCGCGACGAGCTCGGCGAGCAGATCGTCGACACGCGCGGAGAACACGCCTTCCATCGAGCGCAACGCGGCACGCGCTCCGGCTTCGGATGTCGCGGCGACCACGTCGGCCACCGCTTCGGCCTGCGCGAGATCGAGCTTGCCGTTGAGGAACGCGCGCTCGGTGAATTCACCGGGACGCGCGAGGCGGGCACCGAGTTCGATCGCGCGGCGAAGCAGGGCGTCGAGCAGCACGGCGCTTCCGTGGCCCTGGAGTTCCAGAACGTGTTCCCCGGTGTACGACGCCGGGGCAGGAAAACTCAGAAGGATGCCGCGATCGATCAGCTCGCCGTCGCGATCGCGGAACGCGGCGAAGTGCGCATGCCGCGGCGTCGGCGCGCGACCGAGAAACGCGCGCGCGATCTCCGGTGCCTTCGGCCCTGAAACGCGAACGGCGCCGACGCCGGCCGCGCCGGCGCCGGTGGCGATGGCCGCGATGGTGTCGTCGCCGTGGGTCATATCGAACCTTGCATGGCGAAGCGGCGCGTCTTTCGACGCGCCGCCCGGTGATTTAAGCCGTCTTGGCCTTGAGATCGGCCTGGTCGACGCTGCGGTTGATCCACCACTGCTGGAGCAGGCTGGTCGCGCCGTTGACCGTCCAGTACAGCACGAGGCCGGAAGGGAAGAAGGCGAAGAAGACACCGAAGATCAGCGGCATCACCTTCATCATCTTGGCCTGCGTCGGATCCATGCCCGCGGTCGGCATCATGCGCTGCGTGAGGAGCGTGACCAGGAAGTAGAGCACCGGCAGCACGTAGAACGGGTCGGGCGCCGAGAGATCGTGGATCCAGCCGACGAACGGCGCCTGGCGCAGCTCGATGGATTCCGACAGCACGCGAAGCAGGCCGATGAAGATGGGGAAGGTGATCAGGATGGGCAGGCAGCCCGCCATCGGGTTCACCTTCTCCTTCTTGTACAGCTCCATCATCGCCTGCTGCATCTTCATGCGGTCGTCGCCGTAACGCTCCTTGAGCGCGGCGACGCGCGGCTGCAGCTTGCGCATGCGCGCACCCGAGCGGAACTGCGCGTCGGTGAGCTTGAACAGCGCGGCCTTGATGAGCAGCACGAGCAGGATGATCGCGACGCCCCAGTTACCGCTGATCGCGTGCAGCTGGGAAAGCAACCAGTGCAGCGGCTGCGCGATGATCGTCAGCCAGCCGTAGTTGCTCGTGAGTTCGAGACCCGGGGCGATCACGTCGAGCGTGCCCTGCAGCTTCGGACCGACATACAGACGCGCGACGCTATCGGCCGACTGCCCCGGTGCCACGGTGATGGCCGGACCGAACGCACGCACGAGGTAACGCGGCGTGGCGGAGTTCGGATCGACGATCGTGCTGCTGTAGGTGACGCTTTCCGCCGCCGGCGGAATCCACGCCACGAAGAAGTAGTGCTGCTGCATGCTGACCCAGCCGCCGCTGATCTGGCGGTTGAGCGGCTTCTTCGCGAAGTCGGCGAAGGGCAGCGACTCGAACTTGTTTTCCGGGCTGTACCACGCCGCACCGAAGAAGCTGTGCTGGGCCGGATCGGTGTACGCCTTGAACCAGTTGACCTTGGCGGCAGGGACGCGCTGCAGCTGCTGATACGCGTTGCCCGTCCACGCCGTGGACGAACCGTTCTCGACGCGCTGGTCGAGGTCGATCACGTAGTCGGTTCGCTTCAGGGTGTAACGCTTGATCACCTTCACGCCGGAGGCGTCGGTCCACGTCAGGTCGATGCTGACCGACTTCTCGCCGTCGGCGATCGTGGCGCTCGTCTTGTCGGCATGGAACAGCGCGCGGTGGTCCGGCGCGGCGCCCGTGTTGCTGACCAGTCCGTCCTGCGCGGCGAAGAAGTGATCCGCGGCGTCGTCCAGCAGTCGTGCCGGCGGCGGGGTGGGATTCTTCTTGGTGGCGGGCTCGGCCGGGTAGGCGAGCATCTCGGAGCGGACGATGCTGCCGCCGCGCGTGTCGATCGTCAGGCGGAGCACGTCGTTCGACAGCGTGACCAGCTCGCCCTTGCCTTCCGTCGCCGCGGCGCTGGCGTCGACCGGCACGCTGGCGGGCGTCGCGGCGCCGGGGATGCTGGCGTCGGCGTTCGGCTTACCGGCATCGGTCTGCGCCGCGGGCGTGGGAGCCGCCGGCTGCGGGCCGTAGTCCTTCTCCCATTCGGTCCACAGCAGGTACGCCACGAACATGAGCGCGAAGAAGAGAAGCGTGCGCGTTTGATTCATTGCTTAGGCCAGATCCGAATGGCGCCCCGGCCGCATGGCCGGGAAAGGCGGGAAGAACGACGAGGTCAACGCGCGATTGTGCCGTCGGCACCCTCGCGCTTCAACGGCCGGATACGGCGAAGCAGGGCATCGAGCTCGGCAAGCAGCGTCGCGCCGGTCTCGTTCACCGCTGTATCGCGGGCCATGACCAGGATGTCCACAGGCGGGAGCGAGGGGCGGGCACGGCGAAAAGCCTCACGCGCCAGGCGCTTGATCCGGTTGCGATCGACCGCGCGTTTGGAACAACGTTTGGAGATGGCCAGCCCGAGGCGGGCGGTGTCTCCGTCGTTGTTTCCGAAGCGCAAAAGAAAACAGCGGCCGCCGAGGCGACCGCTGACTGTTCGCAAGGCGGCAAAGTCGGCGGCGCGGCGTATCCGCGCATCGCGCGGCATGGCTGCGGCACGCACGACCGGCGGACCGCTTACGGGATCAGGCGCTTGCGACCCTTCGCGCGACGGGCGTTCAGGATCTTGCGGCCGTCGGCGGTGGCCATGCGGGCGCGAAAGCCGTGCGTGCGGGCACGCTTGAGCTTGCTGGGCTGGAAAGTACGCTTCATGGCGCTGACGTCCGAGTGAAGATGGAAAAAGGCCCGAAAGTATGCGTGACATTCCGTAGGACTGTCAACCGCTTGGAGAACGGGCGAAAGCGTCGCAGGGCGCGACGGCGAATCCGAGGCCGGGACGGAAGGCTGGTAGACTTCGTCGTCCACCCCGCGCGCACGCGCCTCTTCTGTGGCAAGAATACCCGATGAGTGATCTCTGGAGGCGCTGTCTCGAGCGTCTTGAAGGCGAACTGACGTCCGAAGACGTCCATACCTGGCTGATGCCGTTGCAGGCCAGGGAGGATGCGACCGGACTCTACCTGTATGCGCCTAATCCGTATTCGCTGGACACCGTCCGCGAACAGTACCTGGGCAAGATCGCGTCGATCGTCGAGCACCTGACCGGCCGCGCCCTGCCCGTGCGGCTGGAAGTCGGCTCGTCGGCCGCGCGCCCGGCACCGGCGAGGCCGGCGTCGTCCGTCGCCCCGCCTGCGACACACGCCGCGCCGCGCGTGGTGGAAGCCGCGCCCGAGCCACCGCATGTGCACAACCTCGATCCGCACTACACGTTCGAAACCTTCGTCGAGGGCAAGTCGAACCAGCTCGGCAAGGCCGCGGCGATGCAGGTCGCGATGAATCCCGGTCGCGCGTACAACCCGTTGCTGCTGTACGGCGGCACCGGTCTGGGCAAGACCCATCTCATGCATGCGGCCGGCAACATGCTGATGCAGAACAATCCCGGCGCGAAGGTGCTCTACCTGCGCTCGGAGCAGTTCGTCAGCGGCATGGTGAAGGCCCTGCAGCAGAAGAACATGGACGACTTCAAGCGGCGCTTCCGTTCGGTCGACGCGCTGCTGATCGACGACATCCAGTTCTTCGCCGGCAAGGACACGACGCAGGAAGAGTTCTTCCACACGTTCAACGCGCTGTTCGAGGCCAAGCAGCAGATCATCCTCACCTGCGACCGCTACCCGAAGGAACTCGACAAGCTCGAGCCGCGCCTCAAGTCGCGCCTGGGCTGGGGCCTTTCGGTGGCGATCGAGCCGCCGGACTTCGAGACGCGTGCCGCCATCCTGCTGTCGAAGGCGGCGGAAAAGGACATGGAAGTGTCCGAAGACGTCGCGATGCTGCTGGCCAAGCGCATCCGCTCGAACGTGCGCGACCTCGAGGGCGCGCTCAACACGCTGGCGGCACGGGCCAACTTCTACCGCAAGCCCATCACGACCGACTTCGCCGAGGAAACGCTCCGCGACCTCCTTAATACGCATGCACAGGCCGTCACCGTCCCCAACATCCAGAAGACGGTGGCCGACTACTACCAGGTGCGCCTGTCCGACCTGCTCTCGAAGCGCCGTGTGCGTTCGCTGGCGCGTCCCCGTCAGGTGGCCATGGCCCTCTCCAAGGAACTGACCGAGCACAGCCTGCCCGAGATCGGAGAGGCATTCGGGGGCAGGGACCACACGACGGTGCTGCACGCGTGCCGCACGATCCGCGGATTCTGCGAAAAAGACGTGCGCATGCGTCAGGACTGGGAACAGCTCATCCGTATATTGACGGGCTGAGAAGCTGTGGATAATAGGTGGATGGACAGAGGATCGTTTCGAGGCCTGAAGTTATCCACAAGGCACCCACACGAAACCGCACGTGAAGGCCAATCGATATCAACACGCAAATATCTGAAATTCAATATGATTTCAGACTTTTCAAGATATCCACTGGCCCTACTACAACCACTAAATAAATCTTAAAAACTAAAAGCAGGAGTAGGGGACGCATGCAATTCAGCATCCAGAGGGAAGTACTGCTCAAACCCCTGCAGCAAGTGGTGGGTGTCGTCGAACGCCGCCAGACGCTGCCCGTGTTGGCCAACCTTCTGGTTCGCGCCTCCGGTAGCGAGGTTTCGTTCACGGGTACCGATCTCGAAGTGGAGATGATCGCCACCACCGCCGCCGATGGCGTGCAGGAAGGCGAAATCACGATTCCGGCGCGCAAGCTGTTCGACATCGTTCGTGCGCTGCCGGATGGCGCGAAGATCGACCTCAAGTTGAACGGCGAGCGCGTGGCGCTCAACGCCGGTCGCAGCCGCTTCACGCTGGCGACGTTGCCGGCTTCGGAGTTTCCGACGATCGACGAGATCGAACTCGTCGAACGGGTCACGCTGCCGGAGGAAGTCCTGCGCGATCTCATGGACCGCACGGCCTTCGCCATGGCGAACCAGGATGTGCGCTACTACCTCAACGGCATGCTGCTGGATCTCCAGGAACATACGCTGCGCTGTGTGGCGACGGACGGCCATCGCCTGGCACTGAAGGAAACGAAGCTGGAGAGCTCGGTTTCGGCCCGCCGCCAGATCATCATCCCCCGCAAGGGCGTCAACGAGCTGATCGGTCTCTTCGAATCCGGCGAAGGCTCGGTGGAACTCGAATTCGGTCGCAATCACCTGCGCGTGCGCCGTGGTGGTGTCGTTTTCACCTCCAAGCTGATCGACGGCCGTTTCCCGGACTACGAAGCGGTGATTCCGCTGGGTGCCGACAAGTCGGCCACCATCGAGCGCGACGTGCTGCGCAGCGCCCTGCAGCGCGCCGCGATTCTCTCGAACGAGAAGTACCGCGGGGTGAAGCTCGAGCTGACGCCCGGTCATATCAAGATCGTGGCCCACAACCCCGAGCAGGAAGAAGCTCAGGAAGAGGTCGAAGCCGAGACGGTGGTCGACGATCTCGCGGTCGGCTTCAACGTGGGCTATCTGCTGGACGCGCTGGGCGCACTTCGCGGCGACAAGGTGCGGATCAACCTCCGCGATGCCCAGTCGAGCTGCCTCCTGCAGGAGGAGGGCAACGACGAGGCTCGCCACGTGGTGATGCCGCTTCGCCTCTGACGCGTCTCGCGTTAGAGTTCGGCCACGACGCCGGGGATGTCTTCGACACCCCGGCGTCGTTCGTTATGGAACGGGGAAAACCGGCGGGATGAAGTTCGAGTCGTTGCGGATTAGTGGATTGCGGTGCCTGGAGGGCGTGTCGTTGACGCCGGCTGGGGGCATCAACGTCTTCGTCGGGCCGAATGGCGCAGGCAAGACGAGCGTCCTCGAAGCCGCTTACCTGCTGTCGCATGGGCGCTCGTTCCGGGCGGGGTCCCGGGACGTGCTGCTGAAGCGAGGCGCTTCGGTGCTTTCGGTGTTCGCCGAGGTCCGCACGGCAGACGGCAGGACGCGTCGTCTCGGCCTCGGCCGAGAAAGTGGTCGCTGGCAGGCAAGGGTCGACGGCGATGCGGCCGCATCGCTGGGCGCCTTGGTTCAGGAGTGCGCCGTCGTTTGCTTCGAACCAGGCTCGCACGACCTGATCGCGGGCCCGTCCGACGAACGGCGCCGGTTTCTCGACTGGGGTTTGTTCCACGTGGAACACGCGTTCGTGAATCAATGGCGTCGGTATCAAAGGGCTCTGAAACAGCGAAACGCTGCCCTTCGCGTGGGTGGAAACCTCGATCCCGGGCTTCTGGCCCCCTGGGAGGCCGAATTGAGCCAGTCGGGCGAGGCAATTACCACGTTTCGCCGTGACTACATGGACCGCCTGATGCCTCACGTCCGGGCATTCATGGCCAACGTCCTGCCGGAACTGGGCGAGTTCACCGTCCGATATCGTCCCGGATGGGACGACGCGGCGGATCTGGCGACCACGCTTGCCGAGCGCCGTCTCCGCGACCTCGGGAGAGGGCATACCACCGTCGGCCCCCATCGAGCCGATTTCACCATCGCCTTCGAACACGCGCCGATGCGCGAGCATCTGTCTCGTGGGCAGGAAAAGCTTTGTGCTCTGGCCTGCCTTCTGGGGCAGGCATCGCTGCACGCGGAGATCCGCGGAGAATGGCCTGTCGTCTGCCTCGACGACCTTGCATCCGAGCTCGATCGCACCCATCAAGAGTGGGTAGTCGCGCAGCTTTTAGGCCGCGACGTCCAGGTCTTCGTCACGGGAACGGAGATCCCTTCCGCCCTTGCCGAGCAGCCGGTGACTGTGTTCCACGTGGAACAGGGTTCGGTCACGGCTTTGCTATAATCGACCGACTGTCCCGAAGCTTCCGCGCCGCATCGGGGCCGCTCTCTGGCGCCATTACCAGGCATCGCATGAACGAACCTCTCGATCCGACGAATTCGAACGCCTACGACTCCGGCAGCATCAAGGTCCTCAAGGGCCTGGAAGCCGTCCGTAAGCGCCCCGGCATGTACATCGGCGATACCGACGACGGTACGGGCCTGCACCACATGGTGTTCGAAGTCGTTGACAACGCCATCGACGAAGCCCTGGCTGGCTATTGCGACTACGTGACCGTCACCATCCACCAGGATGGCTCCGCCAGCGTGGCCGACAACGGCCGTGGCATCCCGGTCGACACGCATCCGGAAGAGGGAAGGTCCACCGCCGAGGTCGTCATGACCGTGCTCCACGCCGGCGGTAAGTTCGACGCGAACTCGTACAAGGTGTCCGGCGGCCTCCACGGCGTGGGCGTCTCCGTGGTGAACGCCCTCAGCGAGAAGCTCTGGCTCACCATCTGGCGCGACGGGAAGGAATACCGCCAGGAATACGCCCACGGCGAACCGGTGGCGCCGATCGCCGCCGGTGCCGACACGAATCGTCGCGGCACCATGGTCCGTTTCCTGCCCAGCCCGGCCACGTTCACCAGCAACATCGAGTTCCACTACGACATCCTGGCGAAGCGTCTGCGCGAGCTGGCGTTCCTCAATTCGGGCGTCACCATCGAGCTCGTCGACGAGCGCAACGACCGCAAGGACATCTTCGCGTACGAGGGCGGCATCAAGTCCTTCGTCCAGCACCTGGCGCAGCTGAAAACCGCGCTGCATCCCACGGTCATCAGCTTCAGCGCCCAGATGGAAGGCATTACCGTCGAAGTCGCGATGCAGTGGACGGATGCGTACCAGGAAACGATGTTCTGCTTCACCAACAACATCCCGCAGCGCGACGGTGGCACCCATTTGACGGGCTTCCGCGCCGCGCTCACGCGCACGCTGCAGAACTACATCGAGAAGGAAGGCCTGGCGAAGAACGCCAAGGTGGGCCTCTCGGGCGACGACATGCGCGAAGGCATGATCGCCGTGCTCTCGGTCAAGGTGCCGGATCCGAAGTTCTCGTCGCAGACCAAGGACAAGCTGGTTTCCAGCGAGGTGAAGACCGCGGTCGAGCAGGTCGTCAACGACAAGCTCGCCGAGTTCCTCCTCGAGCATCCGTCGGAAAGCCGGAACATCGCCTCCAAGGCGGTGGACGCCGCCCGTGCCCGCGAAGCCGCTCGCAAAGCCCGCGAAATGACGCGCCGGAAGGGCGCGCTCGATATCGCGGGCCTGCCGGGCAAGCTCGCCGACTGCCAGGAAAAGGATCCGGCGCTGTCCGAACTGTTCCTGGTCGAGGGTGACTCCGCAGGCGGCTCGGCCAAGCAGGGTCGCAACCGTCGCACGCAGGCCGTGCTGCCGCTCAAGGGCAAGATCCTCAACGTCGAGAAGGCCCGCTTCGACAAGATGATCTCCTCCGCCGAAGTCGGCACGCTGATCACCGCGCTCGGCACGGGTATCGGCAAGGAGGAATACAACCCGGACAAGCTGCGCTACCACCGCATCATCATCATGACCGACGCGGACGTCGACGGATCGCACATCCGCACGCTGCTGCTTACCTTCTTCTACCGTCAGATGCCGGAGCTGATCGAGCGCGGCCACGTCTACATCGGCCTGCCGCCGCTGTACAAGGTGAAGCAGGGCAAGCAGGAGATGTACATCAAGGACGACGCCGTCCTCAACGAGTACCTCATCGCCAGCGCCGTGGACAACGCCTCGCTGGTGCCGGAAGAGGGCGCACCCGGCATCGATGGCGCCACGCTCGAGAAGCTGCTGCGCGACTACCAGAGCTCGCTCGACCAGATCGCCCGCCTCAGCCACCGCTTCGATGTCGCGGCCCTGACGGCGATGATCGAGCACGCCCCGATGGCGGACGGACTGTGGTCCGACGCGGCCGCCATGCAGACGTGGCTGGACGGTCTCGCCACGCGCCTCAGCGCCAGTGGCCTCGGCAAGCCGACGTACGCGCTTCGTTTCCGTCCGACGCTGAACGAACTGCAGGGTGCCGCGATCGAGGTCGAGCGCATGCAGCACGGCCTCAGCCACACCTGGATCATGCCGCAGGCCTTTTTCTCCGGCATCGAATACCGGGCCATCCAGTCGATCTCGCAGCAGCTCTCGCAGCTCGGCCTCCAGCCGGGTGCCGTGGTTCGCCGCGGCAATGCATCGCGTGGTGTGCTCAGCTTCGCCGACGTGCGTAACTGGCTGCTCGACGAAGCCAAGAAGGGCCGCACGATCCAGCGCTTCAAGGGTCTCGGCGAAATGAACCCGGAGCAGCTGTGGGAAACGACGGTGAACCCGGAGACCCGTCGCATGCTGCAGGTGGGCATCGAAGACGCCGTCGCCGCCGATCAGATGTTCTCCATGTTGATGGGCGAGGCCGTCGAGCCGCGTCGCGAGTTCATCGAAGCGAATGCACTGAAGGTCGCCAACCTCGACATCTGACGCATACGCGTCCGTATGGTGCGAATCGAAGGCCCGGTCGGCGACGACCGGGCCTTTTTTTGCTCCCCACCGGGCCCGATCGGCGCGTGGACAAAAATGGCGTTTTCAAGCCAACCTTTGGCCCATAAAACCGTCAGTACAAACATTCTTCTAACAAGTCATTGTTTTGGTTATTTTTTTTTCTTGCACTGCGACTTGTTCTTAGGAATCGAATCGGGTTAACCTCTGTAGTCCCCCGGAGAGCCGCCATGTGCGCCGACTCCTACAACAGAGGTGAGTCAATGAAACAGGGTTCCTTCTCGAAGTTCGCACTCGCAACGGCCATCGCGCTTTCCCTTGTCGGCGGCGCGGCATCCGCGCGCGACAGCAAGAAAGACGAGCCCAAGAAGGAAGTCCTGTATCCGAACGCCACGCGTTCGGAGCCGAAGCTCGACCTCAAGAGCGAAAAAGACCAGAAGGCCATCCAGGAAGGTCTCGACGCCGCGAACAACGGTGAGAAGGACAAGGCCCTCCAGATCCTGACGCCGATCGCCGACGGTTCGGGTACCAGCAGCAAGTACGCGCAGGCGCTGGCGCTCCAGGGCATCGCGAACCTCAAGTACAACGACGGCGACGTCAAGGGCGCCATCGTCGACCTCAAGAAGGCGCTCGACATCGGCGTCATGCCGAACGACACGTACTTCCAGCTGAAGTACATGTACACGCAGTTCCTCGTGGCCGACGAGCAGTACGCACCGGCGCTGCAGTCGCTGCAGGAATGGCGCGCCGAGGGCAAGAAGGAAACGGCCGACTCCTACGGTCTCGAAGGCAACATCGACTACCGTCTCGAGAAGTACCCGGAAGCCATCGCCGCCATCACCAAGGCGAAGTCGATGCCGGACGCGAAGCCGCAGGGCTCGTGGGACCAGATCCTCGCCGCCAGCTATTCGGAGACGGGTCAGGGTGACAAGGCCGCCGCGCTCGCGACGGAAGCGCTCGCCAAGAATCCGAACGACGCGACCACGCTGAACAACGCAGCCTCGTCGCTGATCCAGGCGCAGAAGTATCCGGAAGCGATCGCGCTGCTCGAGAAGGCCCGCAGCGCCGGCGCGTTCAAGGACGAGAAGCAGTACGTCAATCTCGCCAAGGTCTACCTGATCGACGGTCAGGAGCACACCGATCGCCAGGCGGCGAATGCCGCCAAGGCCGCGGCCGTGCTGAAGGAAGGCTTCGACAAGGGCGTGGTCCAGAAGACCGGCGAGAACTACAACCTGCTGGGTGACTCCTACGTCACTGGCGACGACATGAAGAATGCCGTCGGCGCCTACACGCAGGCTGCGGCCGTCGCCACCAACGGCGAGCCGGCGCTGAAGGTCGCGCGTGTGCAGCTTCAGGAGAATCAGTATTCCGCCGCCAAGAAGTCAGCGACGGATGCCATCAGCAAGGGTGTGCAACATAAGGGTCAAGCCTACATGGTGCTCGCGGAAGCCGAGCGTGGTCTGAAGAACAAAGCGGGTGCCATCGAAGCCATGAAAAAGGCGGCGCAGGACCCCGAAACGTCTGCCAAGGCCAACGCCTGGTTGAAAACCGCAGGTACCGGTAAGTAAGCGCTTGTAAAGCCCCGAAAGTAAGGCTTGTGACCCGTCATAAATCTTCCCTTCAGGTGCTATACAAACGCCATATGCTGGTGTAACTTGCATATCTTTCCGCTTGCAGAAACCTGCGTTTTCGGCATTGTCAACCCGCCGAACGCCGGAAGAGCAGTGCGGGCTCACTTCCGCTTGATTAGCTCTTGATAGTGACTGATGGCCTCAAGTAACGAATCAACCGGCCAAGCGCCGTTCAGTTGGGGGCGCACAAGTGCGTTGGCTGTAGCCATCGCATTGCACTCGTTTGCCTTCCTGCTGCTGGTCGCGCCCATGGCGCCGCCCAAGACGCAGGAAAAGCAGAAAGAGAAGGTGGTACAGGTCGACTTCATCGAACCGCCGCCGCCGCCCCCGCCTCCTCCGCCGCCGCCGCCGGAACCCCCCAAGCAGCCGCCGCCGAAAATTATTCAGCAGGTGAAACCGCCACCGACACCGCCGCCGCCGGCTCCGCCGCCGCCTGCCGTGGAAGAGGCGAGCACGAATGCCGTTCCTGCACCGCCGCCGGCGCCTCCCGCGCCGCCAGCACCGCCGGCCGACATCGCGCCTAGCGAAAATCTGTCGTACCGTCAGCGCAACCCGCCAAAGTATCCGCCGCAGGCGGTTCGCCAGCGGCATGAAGGTACGGTGGTTCTTCTGGTCCTCGTAGGTGTCGACGGTTCGCCGAAGGACATCCAGGTCGACCAGTCGAGCGGTTTCCGCGAACTGGACAAGGCAGCGCAGGATGCGGCCAGGAACTGGCGATTCAACCCGGGCAAGCGAGGCGGTCAGGCCGTCGAAGGCTATGCACGTGTCCCCGTTACGTTCAACCTAAACCAGCTGTAAGTTAGTCCTCACACTTACTTACATCTTTAAGTTCACGCTTGACTTCCCAAGGGTAGCGTTATGTTGCAAGACACCTCCGCTCAGCCTGCTAATCCAGGTCAGAACTCGAATGCCGACGCCCTGAAGCAGATGGGCTTCGACCACCTCATCCACAACTTCGACTTCCTCGGTTGGATTGTGTTCGTGGTGCTGGTCGCGATGTCGGTGCTTTCGTGGTACTTCATCGTCGCCAACTTCATCCGTAACAGCCTGGTGCGTTCGCGCGCCGACAAGGTCATCCAGGGCTTCTGGAACACCTCGTCGACCCAGGAAGCCATTCGTATGCTCGAAGAGCAGCCGAAGGGCGAACCGTTCTCGAAGATCGCACTCGATGCCGCTTCGGCCGTCGCTCACCACCAGCAGGCTGCTGGCGGTCGCCTCGCCGAGACGCTGTCGCGTTCGGAATTCATCGATCGCGCCCTGCGCCAGGCCGTCGCTCGCGAGAGCCTGCGTCTGGAAGGCGGCCTGACCCTGCTCGCCACGGTCGGTTCGTCGGCTCCGTTCATCGGTCTTCTCGGTACGGTGTGGGGTATCTACCACGCACTGATCGGTATCGCCGCTTCGGGTTCCGCGTCGATGGATAAGGTCGCTGGCCCCGTCGGTGAGGCGCTGATCATGACCGCGTTCGGTCTGTTCACCGCTATCCCGGCCGTGCTCGCGTACAACTTCTTCATGCGCTCGAACCGCCTGACCTACGCCCAGTTCGACGAATTCGCGCACGACCTGCACGACTTCTTCGCCACGGGCGCCCGCGTCGAAGGCACCGCTCCGGTTGCCGTCGTCAAGAAGTAAGAGGAACTGACCCATGGCTATGAGCAGCGGGGGCAACTCCGGTGGGCCGATGTCGGAAATCAACGTCACGCCGCTCGTCGACGTGATGCTGGTTCTGCTGATCATCTTCATGATCACGGCACCGCTGATGTCCCACAAGGTCCAGATCGATCTGCCGAAGGCTAATCCGAACGTTAAGGATGACACCCCGGTCGAGCCGATGGATCTCGCGGTCAAGCCGGACGGTACGTACTTCCTCAATGACGGCGAAGTCAGCGAGGCTGAACTGAAGGCTCAGTTCGCGGTTGCGGCGGCGAAGTCGCCGCAGCCGGAACTCCAGATCCGTGCCGATCGCACCACCGAGTATCGTGTGGTGAAGAAGATCCTTGGCGACGCCAAGGATGCCGGTATGGTCCACGTCGGCTTCATGTCGACCGGCAAGGCTGGGGAGTAACGAACATGGCATTCAGCTCAGGCAACTCTGGTGGCCCGATGTCGGACATCAACGTCACGCCGCTCGTCGACGTGATGCTGGTGCTCCTGATCATCTTCATGATCACGGCTCCGATGCTGTCGCATAAGATCAAGATCGATCTGCCGCAGCCGAACCCGAACATCGTCAACCCAGATAATCCGCCGGATCCCGTCCGGCTGCAGATTCGCCAGGATGGCTCGCTGTACTGGAACGACACACCGGTCGACGAGCTGGGCCTCAAGGCTCAGATCGCGGTGATCGCCCAGCAGTCGAACCAGCCGGAACTGCAGATCGACGCGGATGACGCGGTTCAGTACGAGGCAGTGGCTCGCGTGCTTTCCGACGCGAAGGGCCAGGGCCTGACCAAGATCGGTTTCGTCAACAACTGATCGGTCGTCCGGTAAGACCAGAAACCCCGCCTCCCGGCGGGGTTTTTTTATGGCCAGGTTTTGGTGGGAGCCAGCCTGCTGGCGATGCGCGCTCGCGGTAAGCCCCCGGCGCCAGCAGACTGGCTCCCACCGAATGGCGTTACTTCAGGATCCCGAGGTACGCGCGCACCGTGGGCGCGAGGCCCTGGTACAACGCCTCGCTGATCAACGCGTGGCCGATCGACACCTCGGCCAGCCCGGGGATCGCCGCCTTGAACGTGCCAAGGTTCGCCTGGCTCAGATCGTGGCCGGCATTCACCGCCAGACCCGCCTGCTGCGCGCGTTGCGCGGTCTCGGCGAACGATGCGAGCTCCTTGCGCGCGTCGCCGTCGTGAAACGCCTCGGCATACGGTCCGGTGTAGAGTTCGATGCGCTGCACACCGATCGCCTTCGCGTCTTCGAACCCTTCGCCGCCGGCGTCGACGAAGACGCTGACGCGGCAGCCGATCTCGCGAAACGCCGCGACGACGGGCTTGAGCATTTCGATGTCCTTCGTGAGGTCGAAGCCATGGTCCGACGTGATCTGGCCGTCGCCATCGGGCACGAGCGTGACCTGCGTCGGACGCACTTCACGGCACAGCGCGAGCAGGCCAGGATACGCGCCGCGCGGGCCCGCGAACGGATTGCCTTCGATGTTGTATTCCACGCGTCCACGCAGCAGGCTGGCCAGCGTGCGTACATCGGCCGGCGTGACATGGCGCATGTCGGGTCGGGGGTGGACGGTGAGGCCACCGCACCCGGCGTCGATGCACGTGTTCGCCGCGGTGGCGATGTCGGGTTCGTTGCCGCCACGCGAGTTGCGCAGCACGGCGATCTTGTTGAGGTTGACGCTGAGTAGGGTCATCGACGGTCCATAAAAAAACGCACGCCACCATTGCGACGTGCGTAATGACTGTCGTCCCAGCATAACTCGCCACGTCCTTGTGGCGCACTCCACGGCTCACTCCACACACATGGACTAAGACACGGGTCGACCGCCAAAGGTTCAAAGTGCAAATGTGAAGACGCGGATTCGCCGCGGCTCGCCGCGCCATGCGACGGCCGACATGACGTCGGCGCCCAGCGCGAGCGGGTGCACCTGCCAGCGGGATGCCGGCGCGATCTCACCCTCGAATGCGAAGGGTATGATCCCGTCGCCGTCGAGCCGGAACGACGCCCGGTGCAACCCGTACGACAGCCCACCGCCGTGGGCCTTCAGGACCGCTTCCTTCGCCGTCCAGAGGCGGATGAACGCGCCGAGACGCTCGTCGCCTTCACGTGCCGCGAGGGCGTCCGTCTCGTCGGGTGCGAAGAATCGCCGCGACAGTTCAAGCGCCCTCGGCCGCGGGCGGACGGTCTCCACATCGATGCCGAGCTGGAAGCCAGGTGCGCCCCGGCCCACCGCCAGCAGCGCGATGTCCCCGCTATGGCTCCAGTTGAAACCGAGCGAGTCGAATGGCGCCGGCAGAAACGGTTTGCCGTGCTCACCACGCGCGATGGCGGGAGCGTCGGTGCCCGCGTAGCCACCGATCAGTCGCGCGAACGCGGCCTCGCCGGCACCGCCGGACCAGGTGCTGCGCCAGATGTGGATTTCGTGCTCCGTGAGTTCGGGGATCGCTTGCGTCATCGGCATCATCCTGAGGTACGACCGGGCATCGAGGCAAACCGAATCGCCAGCAGGCTGGCTCCCACCAAAGCATCCACGGCGGAGCGAAGCCAGGCGGCTGGGTTCTCGACAGAGCCTCCACGATGGCATGGTGGGAGCCAGCCTGCTGGCGAACCCGCGGTAGCGGGCAACCTCGCGAAGGACGCCGACGCCTCCTACCCCCTAGAATGACCCCGAAGCCCAAAGGGGACATACCGACTCGTGATCGCAGGCTGGCTCTTGCTGCTGGTAGCGCTGCTCTACGTGGGCATGCTGTTCGCGATCGCGTATGTCGGCGACCGTCGGCCGCTCTACCCTCGCCAGCCCAGACTCCGCCCGCTCGTCTACAGCCTCGCGCTGGCAGTCTACTGCTCGTCGTGGACGTTCTACGGCGCGGTCGGCACCGCCGCCGTCTCCGGCCTGGCGTACCTGCCGATCTACCTCGGTCCGCTGCTTCTCTTCGTGCTGGGCTTCGGCCTGATCGAACGACTCGTGCTCGTGGCGCGCGAGCGGAACATCACGTCGATCGCCGATTTCATCGCGGCGCGATTCGGTAAGTCGCACGGCCTGGCGGCACTGGTCGCCCTCATCGCCGTCGTGGCGATCATTCCGTATATCGCGCTCCAGTTCAAAGCGGTGGCGATGTCGTTCGCCGTGCTCGGCGCGGGCAACTCCGCCTGGTGGTTCGGCGATACCGCGCTGTGGTGCGCCGCCCTGCTCGCCGTGTTCGCCATCCTCTTCGGCACGCGCACCATCGACGCGACGGAACATCATCACGGCATGATGCTGGCCGTCGCGGTGGAGTCGCTGGTGAAGCTCCTCGCCTTCGTCGCGATCGGCGTCTACGCCTACCTGCATGGACCGGGCCTCGCGGAAACGATCCGCGCGCCCGTGTCGCAGATAGAGCGGGGAAGCATGCCGCCAGGCTTCGTCGCGCAGACCCTGCTCGCGTTCTGCGCGATGTTCTGCCTGCCACGCCAGTTCCAGATCGGCGTCGTCGAATGCGAGGATCCGCGCGATCTCCATCGCGCGCGATGGCTGTTCCCGGTCTACATGATCCTGATCTCGCTCGCGGTCCTGCCCATCGTCAGCGCTGGCATGGGCATCCCGATGGTGCGACAGGGGCACGTCGACGCGTGGGTACTCAATCTGCCCATCGCACGTGGCGACGGCGGTATGGCGTTGCTCGCCTTCGTCGGCGGCTTCTCCGCCGCGACCGGCATGGTGATCGTCGCCGCCGTCGCGCTCGCGACCATGATCAGCAACGATCTCGTGATGCCCACGCTGTTGCGCATCCGTCGCTTCGACCTCGAGCGGCGCGGCGATCTGTCCAACATCGTGCTGCTCGTGCGACGCATCGCCATCGTCGTGCTCGCGGCGCTCGCCTACGTTTACTACCGCATCATCGCCGATGCCGAGAACCTGGCCGCGACCGGCCTCCTCTCGTTCGCCGCGGTCGCACAGTTCGCACCGGCGATCGTGTCGGCACTCTACTGGCGCGGCGCAAGCCGTGTCGGTGTCTATGTCGGACTGCTCGCCGGTTTCCTCGTCTGGGGTTACACGCTCCTCCTTCCCGCCATGACACGCGCCGGGTGGCTGCATGGACGCTGGATCGACGAAGGACCGTTCGGCTTCGGCTGGCTCAAGCCCACCGAACTCTTCCACCTCACTGGATGGGAGCCCGTCACGCACGGCACGTTCTGGTCGCTGCTGTTCAATGTCGGCTGTCTCATCTTCATCTCGCTGCGCTTTCGCCCGAGCGTGGCCGAGCGCCTGCACGCTGCGCTTTTCGTGGACCCGTACGTGCGCAGCGCCACCGGCGCGGGCGACTGGCGCGGCCGCGTCACCGTGCGCGACCTGGGCACCATCGCGGGCCGCATCGTCGGCGACCGTGTGACCGTACGCGCGTTCAACGAATACGGTCAGCGACATGGCGTGACGCTCTCCCCCACCGATTCCGCGGACCGACCGCTCATCCAGTTCACCGAGCGTCTTCTCGCCAGCGCGGTCGGCGCCGCCAGTGCGCGGCGTATCCTGATGGGCGCGCTCTCGGGCACCGGCCTCGATATCGCCGAGGCCATGGCGTTGATGGACGAAGCGTCGCAGGAACTGCGCTTCAACCGCGAGCTGCTGTCGACGACGCTGGAGAACGTGTCCCAGGGCATCAGCGTGGTCGACGGCGACATGCGCCTCGTCGCGTGGAATCGTCGTTACCTTGAACTGTTCGACTATCCGGAAGGCATGGTGTACGTCGGTCTCCCCGTCGCCGACCTCATCCGCTGGAACGCGAAGCATGGCGAATGCGGCCCGGGCGAGGTCGACGAGCACGTCGCGAAACGCATTCGCTACATGCGCGCGGGCTCGCCACACGTGTTCCAGCGCGTGCGACCCGACGGCACGGTGATCGAGATGCGTGGCCGCGCGCTACCCGGCGGGGGCTTCGTCACGACGTTCACGGACGTCACCGCGTACAAGTCCGTCGAACAAGCGCTGATCGACGCGAACGAGACGCTGGAGCAGCGCGTGGAGGATCGGACCGCCGAACTCTCCGACGCGCTCAATGCCACCGCGATCGCGCGTCGCGAAGCCGAAGCGGCGAACGCGTCCAAGACCCGCTTTCTGGCCGCGGCGAGTCACGACCTCTTGCAGCCATTGAACGCGGCGCGCCTGTTCACCTCGGCGCTTCGCCAGCAGCCCGGACTGGACAGCGAGGCGGCGCTGCTCGCCGAACGCATCGACGCTTCGTTCCGTGCCGCGGAAGATCTGCTCGATGCATTGCTCGACGTCTCCCGCCTCGATGCCGGCAGCTATCGACCGGAAGTCATCCCCTTCGCGCTCGCCGATCTCTTCGATTCGCTACGCCAGCAGTTCGCGGTAGTCGCCGAACAGCGCGGGCTGACGCTGCACGTGGTGCCGACGTCGCTCTCCGTCCGCTCCGACGCGCAGCTGCTGCGTCGCATCGTCGCGAACTTCCTTTCCAATGCACTGCGGTACACGCGCGTGGGGGGTGTGGTGCTCGGTGTGCGTCGGCGTGGCGATCAGGTACGCATCGAAGTGTGGGACACGGGACCCGGCATCGCCGACGAACAGCAGGCGCGCATCTTCGGCGAATTCCAGCGCCTGGACCGACCGTCGCCGTGGGGCGAGAAAGGCCTGGGCCTGGGTCTGTCCATCTGCGACCGTCTCGCCGGCATCCTCGAACATCGGCTCTCGCTGCGATCCGACGTCGGCCACGGCAGCTGCTTCAGCATCACCGTGCCGCGCGCGGAGAACGTCGCACGCAAGCGCGCCCCGTCGGTCGTGCGGCCCGGCGGCGAGCAGCTGCCGCTCACGGTGCTCTGCCTCGACAACGACGAGACGATCCTGGAAGGCATGCGCGCACTGCTCGGTCGCTGGGGCGTGGACTGTCGCGTGGCGATCGACGCGGACGCCGCGTTCGAAGTGCTCACCTCGACTCACGTCGACCTGATCCTCGCCGATTATCACCTCGGCGACGGCATCGATGGCCTGGAGGCGTTGCAGCTCCTCGGCGAAAAGCTCGGACACATGCCGCCGGCGGCGATGGTCACCGCCGATGGCAGCACGGAACTGAAGCAGCGCGCACGCATGCTGGGGTATCCGCTATTGCACAAGCCGGTCCGCCCGGCGGCACTGCGCGCGTTGCTGGTGGCGCTGGCGAAGCGGGCGCGCACGCATACGGCATAACGAGAGCACATCATCCTGTGGGAGCGCGCTTGCGCGCGAACGGGTGCTAGCCGCAAGCACCCATTCGCGCGCAAGCGCGCTCCCACGAACAAGCGTCAGATCTCCGCCGCTCCCGGAAAGGCTTCCTTCTCCACATCCAGGTGACTCGCGGCCAGCGCCACCTGCGTGCGATTCGACACACCCAGCTTGCGCATGATGGCCGTCATATGCGCCTTCACCGTCGCCTCCGAGACACCGAGGTCGTATGCGATCTGCTTGTTGAGCAAGCCTTCCGCGATCATGTTCAGCACGCGGAACTGCTGTGGCGTGAGCGACGCGACGCGCGCCGCGACCTCCGCCTCGTCGGCGCGGAGTTCGAGCGTTCCGCCGACCAGCTGGTGCGGAAGCCACACATCGCCATCGAGCACGGTGCGCACCGCCTCGACGATCTGTTCGACCGCCGCCGACTTCGGAATGTACGCGGACGCACCGTGGGCGAGCGCCCGCCGGGCGATCTGGCCTTCCTCATGACCCGACACGACGATCGTCGGCAAGCCCGGGTACTGCCCACGGATGTGCGCGAGCGCCGAATACCCGCGCGCGCCCGGCATGTGCAGATCCATCAGCAGCAGATCGGCCTCCGGCAGCGATTCGATCAGGGCGAAGAGCGCCGGAACGCTGTCCGCGGTATGCACGGTGGCGCCGGGCACCGCCGTCAGCACCGCGCGCTGCAGGGCATCGCGGAACAACGGGTGGTCATCGGCGATCAGGACGTCGGACATGGCTTATTTGATCAGCCGTTCTTCCACGAGATTCTTCACCACGCCCGGGTCCGCGAGCGTGGACACGTCGCCGAGCTGGTCGGGCTGGTTCTCCGCGATCTTGCGCAGGATGCGGCGCATGATCTTGCCCGACCGTGTCTTCGGCAATCCCGGCGCCCACTGCAGGTGATCCGGCGCAGCGATGGGGCCGATCTCCTTGCGCACGCCCGCGATCAGTTCCTTGCACAGCTCCTCGCTGCCGCTCTCCCCCGCGTTGAGGGTGACGAACGCATAGATGCCCTGACCCTTGATGTCGTGGGGGCAGCCGACGACCGCGGCTTCGGCGACCTTCGGATGGGCGACGAGCGCGCTCTCGACTTCGGCCGTGCCGATGCGGTGACCCGAGACGTTGATGACATCGTCGACGCGGCCCGTGATCCAGTAATAACCGTCTTCGTCGCGGCGTGCGCCGTCACCGGTGAAGTAATTGCCCGGATAGGTCTTGAAGTAGGTCTCGACGAAACGCTGGTGGTCGCCGTACACCGTGCGCATCTGGCCCGGCCACGAATCCGTGATGACGAGGTTGCCGCTGCACGCGCCTTCCTGCGGCTTCCCATCCGTATCCACGATGGCGGGCTTGATGCCGAAGAACGGCAGCGTCGCCGAACCCGGCTTCAGGTCGATGGCGCCCGGGAGCGGCGTGATCATGAAGCCACCCGTTTCGGTCTGCCACCAGGTATCGACGACGGGGCAGCGCTCTTCGCCCACCACGCGGTAGTACCAGTTCCAGGCTTCCGGATTGATCGGCTCGCCGACGGTGCCGAGCACGCGCAGCGACTTGCGCGAGGTCTTCTTCACCGGCGCGTCGCCTTCGCGCATCAGCGCGCGGATGGCCGTAGGCGCGGTGTAGAACAGCGTCACCTTGTGCTTGTCCACCACCTGCCAGAAACGGCTGAAATCCGGATAGTTGGGCACGCCATCGAACATGACGACGGTCGAGCCGTTCGCCAGCGGACCGTACACCACGTAGCTGTGCCCCGTGATCCAGCCCACGTCGGCCGTGCACCAGTAGATGTCGTCCTCGCGCAGGTCGAACGCCAGCTCGTGCGTGAGGCTGGTATAGACGAGATAGCCGCCGCTCGTGTGTAGCACGCCCTTGGGCTGGCCCGTCGAACCGGAGGTGTAGAGCGTGAACAACGGATCCTCGGCACCCATCGGCTCGAACGCGCAGTCGGCGGACTGCCCCTCCATCAGCGAGTGGTACCAGCGATCGCGCGGCGACTGGAACTGGATGGCGCCGCCCGTGCGGCGCACGACGATCACCGTCTCGACGCTGTTCGTGTTCGGCCGGCTCAGCGACTCGTCCACGTTGGCCTTCAGCGGAATCTTCTTGCCACCGCGGAGGCCTTCGTCGGCTGTCACGATGAGCTTGGCCTTCGAATCGCCGATGCGGCTGGCCAGCGAGTCCGGCGAGAAGCCACCGAACACCACGGAATGGATCGCGCCGATCCGCGCGCAGGCCAGCATGGCGACCGCGGCCTCGGGAATCATCGGCAGGTAGATCACCACGCGATCGCCCTTGACGATGCCAAGGTTCTTCAGCGTATTGGCGAACTTGCAGACCTCGGTGTGCAGTTCGCGATAGGTCAGCGTGCGCGACTCGCCCGGGTCGTCGCCTTCGAAGATGATGGCGGTCTTGTCGCCGCGCTGCGCCAGATGGCGGTCCAGGCAGTTCGCGGCGACATTGAGCTTGCCGTCCTCGAACCAGCGGATGTGCAGGTCGTCCGGGTCGAACGAGACGTTCTTGATCTTCGTCGGGGGCTCGATCCAGTCCACCCGCTCGCTCATCTCCTTCCAGAAACCTTCCGGATCCTGGACGGAACGCGCGTACATCGACTGGTAGTCGTCTTTCCGGACACGTGCCTTGGCGGCGAAGGCCGGATCGACCGGGTGTAGATCGGACATGCTGGCTCCTGCGATACGTTGCTTCGGCGATACCGAATGGGTGCGTCGGGCTATGGCCGAAGTTTAGCGTCGCGACGCAACATAAAGCTGCGATACCGCTACGACTTTGGTCGAGGTTCGACCTTTGGCGAATGGCACGACCAACGGACGTGTCACATGCTCGACCCGCCAATGGTTGGGGAGACCATGATGAAGACGATCCGATCCGGTGGCCGCAAGGCCATCGCCCTCAGTGTCGCCTGTGCCCTCATGCTGCCGATGGCCGCATTGCCGGACGTGGCCCACGCGCAGTCGAAGTCGAAGAAATCCGCCAGCCGCGAGGCCGAACTCGAATCCCGGGTCAACCAGCTCGAGCAGCAGCTCGCCGAGCTCAAGGCGATGATCCAGGAGCAGAAGGCCGCCACGACGCAGGCCACGGCCACGGCGCAGGCCGCGCAGACGCAGGTACAGCAAACGGATGAGAAGGTGGCCAAGGTCGAGAAGACCGTCGCCGCCGTGCCCGCCAAGCCGACCTTCAGCTCGGCGCCGGGCGTCTCGGTGGCGCTGCATGGCTTCATCAACGTCAGCGGCTTCAAGCAGGACGCCAATTACCAGTACGGCAACGGCCAGAACGCCGAGTACCCGCTACCGGGCCCGACGGGCCGCGCCAACTCCATCACCGGCGTCGACGTGCGCAACACGCGCTTCTGGCTCGACTTCACCGGCGGCAAGTTCAACGAGAGCTGGGCTGGTTCCGGCCGCATCGAGATGGACTTCTTCGGCGGATTCAACGGCACGGGCGCGTACAGCCAGCAGCAGCCAGCGCAGCGCCTGCGCCAGGCGTACATGGACATCACCAACGTCGACACGGGCACCACGTTCCGCATCGGTCAGATGTGGCAGCTGCTGTTCCCGCTCGACTACGTGCCGCAGTCGCTGTCGCACATCGCGTTCCCGCTTGGTTACGGCACCGGCCTGATCGGCTGGCGCTATCCGGGCATCGTGTGGATGCAGGAGCTCAACCACGGCTCCGATGGTGTGAAATGGCGCTTCGACCTCGGTGCCTACGAAGGCAGCTGGAGCGGCCCGGGCCTGACCACCAACTACCTCACCGCCGGCAACGCGGGCTTCAAGCCGCAGATCCAGGCGCGCATCACCGCCAAGGGCAAGAACTGGCAGGTGTTCGCCGCGGGCCATTACAGCCGCGTGGACCTGCATGGTGTCGACGGGGAAACCGTCACGCCGATCAAGAGCGACATCAAGAGCACGGCGGTGGAGGTCGGCGGCATGTGGATGCCCGGCAACTTCATCGTGAAGGGCGCCGTCTACACGGGTAACGCCATCGGCCAGATCTTCGGCGATCTTTCGCAGTTCGGCGACATCAAGGACAAGGGCGGCTGGCTGCAGCTCGGCTACAAGTTCGACAAGCACTGGACGGTGTTCGGTTTCGTCGCCGCCAGCAAGCTCGACGAAGGCGACGTGTTGCGCTGGCGCGCACCGAACACGGCCGGCTTGCTGAAGAACCGCCAGCAGGCGCTGAGCCTGCAGTACAGCGTCGGTGCCTTCGACTTCAGCGGCGAAGTGATCCATTCGAAGCTCAATTCGACGACCACCAACGGTCTCGGCCGCCAGAGGACCTCCGGCAACGAGTACACCCTCAACGCGCTCTACAAGTTCTGACGGAGAGTTTTCATGGCAACCACCGCAGACGGCCTCCGCGCCGACGGCAACATCGGCACGGGCCACCGGCGCGTCATCTTCGCGTCCAGCCTGGGCACGGTGTTCGAATGGTACGACTTCTACCTCTACGGCTCGCTCGCCGCGATCATCGGCAAGCAGTTCTTCACCGGCCTCAACGAGACGAGCCAGTTCATCTTCGCGCTGCTCGCCTTCGCCGCCGGTTTCGCGGTGCGACCGTTCGGCGCGATCGTGTTCGGTCGCGTCGGCGATCTCATCGGACGCAAGTACACGTTCCTCATCACGATCGTGATCATGGGTACCTCGACGTTCCTCGTCGGCGTGCTGCCCGGGTATTCGACGATGGGTGTGCTCGCGCCCGTGTTGCTCATCCTGCTGCGACTGCTGCAGGGCCTCGCGCTGGGCGGTGAATACGGCGGCGCCGCGACCTACGTTGCCGAACATGCACCGCAGGGCAAGCGTGGTCTGTACACCAGCTTCATCCAGATCACGGCGACGTTCGGCCTCTTCCTCTCGCTGCTGGTGATCCTGGGCACGCGCCTGGGCCTTGGCACCGAGGCGTTCGAAGCATGGGGCTGGCGCATTCCGTTCCTGATCTCGGCCGTGCTCGTCGGTGTGTCGGTCTACATCCGCATGCAGTTGCAGGAGTCGCCGGTCTTCAAGCAGATGAAGGCCGAAGGCAAGCAGTCGAAGGCGCCGCTGACGGAGGCCTTCGGCCAGTGGAAGAACCTGAAACTCGTGATCCTCGCGCTCCTCGGCGCCACGGCGGGCCAGGCGGTGGTCTGGTACACGGGCCAGTTCTACTCGCTGTACTTCCTGACGCAGAGCCTGAAGATCGACGGCACGACGGCCAACCTGCTCATCGCCGGCGCGCTGCTCATCGGAACGCCGTTCTTCGTGTTCTTCGGGTGGTTGTCGGACAAGATCGGCCGCAAGACGATCGTGCTCGCAGGCTGCCTGATCGCCGCGCTGACGATGTTCCCGATCTTCAAGGGGCTCACCCACTTCGGCAATCCCGCCGTCGAAGCGGCCGCGGCATCGTCCCCGGTCGTCGTCACCGCGGATCCGAATGCGTGCTCGTTCCAGTTCGATCCGGTGGGCAAGAAGACCTTCACCAGCTCGTGCGACGTCGCCAAGAGCGTGCTGGCCAAGAAGGGCATCCCGTACACCAATGCCGACGCACCGGCTGGTGCGCTCGCGACGGTGAAGATCGGCGACGAGATCATCGACTCGTTCGAGGGCGGTCAGCTCGACAAGGCGACGTTCACGGCTCAGAACAAGGCATTCACGGCGAAGGTCGCCGCGCAGGTGAAGGCGGCGGGTTATCCCGAAAAGGCCGACCCCTCGCAGGCGAACTATCCGATGCTGGTGCTGCTCCTCGCGATCCTCGTGCTGTACGTCACCATGGTCTATGGCCCGATCGCGGCATGGCTGGTGGAGATGTTCCCCACGCGCATCCGCTATACGTCGATGAGCCTTCCGTACCACATCGGCAATGGCTGGTTCGGCGGCTTCGTTCCGACCATCGGCTTCATGCTCGTGGCGTGGAAGGGCGACATCTATTACGGGCTCTGGTATCCGGTGATCGTAGCGGTCATGACGTTCCTCGTCGGCCTCTTCTTCCTGAAAGAGACGAAAGACGTCCCGATCCAGGACTGAAAGAAAGGGGGCGGACGATACGATCGTCCGCCCCCTTCGTCGTCACGGCCTCGGTCCACGTGGGTGCGATCACCTCGCCAGCCCGAACATACGAGCGACCAGGGGTCTCCGCACGCACCGAACGCCCCGGGGAATCGATGCTTACTTCGCTTCGGCCGCCGCTTCGATGATCTTCGCCACCTGGTCCGGATGCGAGATCATCACGACGTGCGATGCGCCGTCGACCACGACGGTCTGCTTCGACTTCGCGCGTTCCGCCATGAACTTCATCGACGCGGGCGGGATGTTCTTGTCCTTCGAGCCGTAGATGTGCCACGACGGGATGTGCTTCCAAGCGGCGGCCGTTTCCTTTTCGTTGAGCGCCGCCTCCGTGATGGGCCGCTGTTCGGCGGCCATGATCACGGCCTCCTTGCGCGGCACGTCGCCCGCAAACTGTTCCGGGAACTTGTCCTGGGCGACCAGGAGATCCTTGTTGCCGTCCGACAGCGGGATCGGCGGCGCGAGCGTCGGGCCCAGGGTGCTGCCCGGGAACTTGCCCGAAAGCGAAGCCGAGGACTCACCGATCTCCGGCGAGAACGCCGCAACGTAGACCAGCGACTTGATGTTCGCCACGCCTTCGGCGGCCTCGCTGATGACCGCACCACCGTACGAGTGACCGACCAGGACGACCGGGCCGCTGATGCTCTTGACCACGTCCGCGACGTAGGCGGCGTCGGTTTTCACACTGCGCAGCGGGTTGGCGGGCGCGACGACGGCGTAACCGTCCTTCTGCAGCTGCTGGACGACGCCATTCCAGCTGGAACCGTCCGCGAATGCGCCGTGGACCAGGACGATGGTCGGCTTGTCGGCGGCGAACGCGGCCGGGCTCACGGCCATCGCGGCGACGAGCGCGGCACGGAGAAGGGAACGAGACATGGGTGGACCTCCTTGGTTTGGGTTGGGAACACCCCGAATTGGACCATTCGGTCCGCGTCCTGCCTTGTCCGCTTCGGTGGTAAATGGGACGAAGCAGCGCCGATCGTGACCCGTGTCGCAGAATCCGGGCACGACCTCAGTCGCTGTGACGGCGGCGAAGGATGTGTCCCGCTGCACGATGAGCCACCGTCGCGGCACCGTCGTCTCCCGTCCAGAGCGCGGTGTTGCCAGGGCCGTAGGGGGCGTAACGGGATGGATCGGTCTTCGCGAACAGGCCGATCGTCTGCGCCGTCGTGGCGGCGGCCAGGTGCATGACTCCGCAGTCCGCGCTCACGTAAAGGCCGGCCGCGTCGATGAAGGACGCCAGTTTGCGCGGGTCACTGGTGAAATACGTCGGATACAGGTTGCCGACGCGGGACGCTCCATCGGCCGCGACGAGTTCGACGATACGAAACGGCCCGGCGGCGCGATCCAGTTCCGCAAGGAACGTCGTCCACCACGTCTGGTCGTAGCGCTTGGCACCGGTCGCGTTCGGAAAGATGGCCAGGACGCGGGCGTCGCTCGTCGCCTGCACCTTCAGAACGCGATTCAGGGTGGCGCGGCCACTGGCACGCTCGGTCTCCGACAGGCGCAGGTCGAGCGAGGGAACCGTCGTCCCCATTGGAACACCGAGCGCGCGTCGCAACGCGTGCACCGGTCGCGCGGCCAGATGCATGGGTGCGCCATGGGCCGTCGACCCGACGCCGACGCGAAAGCGCGCACGGACCATCGCCGTCACCAGGCGCCCCGACGAGGAGCCCGACGCCGCATCGATGACGAGGTCGTATCGTTTCGTGCGCAACGCGCCAAGGGTTCGCCACGTGGCCCACGGATGACGAATGGCCCGACGGTCGAGCGCGTAGATCTCCCCCATCGCGGCATAGGCGCCATACACGCTCGACGCTGCGGGGCCGGCACTCAGGACGTCGACCTCCGCCCCTGGATACCATCGCTCGAGTTCGGCGATGAGCGGTGTCGTCAGGACGGTGTTACCGAGGCGGTGATTGGGGCGGCACACCAGTACACGCTGGATTCCCGTGTGCGGGAGCGTACCCTCGCTCACCTCGTTCGGGGCGGATGGGAAGACCTTGCCGATCAGCCACGCCACGATCCTGCGCCGGAGCTGCTGGACACGATGATGGTTCGGCTGGCGTGTGGCGGTCGCGACAGAGGGACGCGCAGTGACGTGTGCTTTCGACATGGCTCTTCAACGGTCGACCGGATGGCCCGGGAGTACGCGTACGATGCCGCCGTAACCTTAGGGTAAGCTGTCGACGAGATACCGCCCGCGCTCTCCGTTCAGAGTCGGGCAAGATTGCAAACCACGAAAGCATGTCGCGCATGGCACTATTCCGCCGCGCCAACGGCCCGTTCACCTCGACGCAAGGAAGAGCTAAGGCAGACGGTTCACTATGGAAGAAGCCGCCTCTGGAAACGCATGCATGTCGCTCTCCAGCTCTCTGTCGTCTCCTTCGCCGCGAAGCCGATACGAGAGGGCACAGGGACTGATCGTCGAGGAGCTGAGTGGCGCGCGGATTGGCCCGGTGTCGTTCGCTCTTGCTCCGGGTGGTTGTGTGGCGTTGATGGGACCCTCTGGCGCCGGGAAGACATTGCTCCTGCGCCAGGTGGTGGATCTCGACCCCGGAAGCGGCCATGTCGTGCTGGACGGAAAGGCGCGCGAGACCTACGCCGCACCGGAGTGGCGCCGCCGCGTCATGCTCGTTCCCGCCGTGTCGGGTTGGTGGGCATCCACGGTCGCCGCGCATTTTCCGGACGAGGCGCTCGCCGAAGCATCGCGCCTCTGCGTCGCCATGCGGTTGCCGGAAGACATCCTCGAGCGGAACATCGTCGGGCTCTCCACCGGCGAGCGTCAACGCCTGGCCCTGGTGCGGGCACTCGTGGCAAAACCCGACGTCCTCCTCCTCGACGAGCCGACCAGCGGCCTGGACGCCGATGCCGCGCTGGCTGTGGAAGGCTGCCTGAAAGACGTCCAGCGCGGAGGTACGGCGATGCTGATCGTCACCCACGATCCGGTGCAGGCCGCGCGGCTCGCCAGCACGATCCATCGAATCGAAGACGGAACCCTCCGAACGGCATGAACGCGCTGCCGCTCCACGCAGGCGATATCGCCATAGCCGCCGTCGTCGTGGTGCTGGACGCCATGCTGTCCATCATGATGCGGCTGCAGATGCATCGGGCCCTGGCGATCGCGTCGTTGCGGATGGTCGTGCAGCTCGTCGCGCTGGGGTTCATCCTGCGCACTGTGTTCGCCGTGGACGCCGCGTGGCTGACCGCGACGCTGGTGCTCGCCATGACCCTGGCCGCGGCACGCGAAGCCGCGGCGCGACCAAGGCAGCGCCTGCATCGCGGCCATTTCGTCGCCAGCCTGACCAGCGTCGCCGCACCCTCCCTTCTCACCTGCCTGTTCGCGCTCGTCTGCCTGCTGCCCGCCGGCGCCGGCTGGCCACCGCAGTTCGTCATTCCCGTCGTGGGCATTCTTCTTGGCAACGTGCTCAACGCCGTAAGCATCGGCATGACCGGCGTGCTCGAATCCGTGACGCAGGACGCGCCCGCGATCGAGGCTCGTCTGCTGCTGGGACATACGTTTCGCACGGCGACCGGCGAGCTTCAACGACGTGCCGTGCGCCGTGCGATGGTGCCGCTCGTCAATCAGATGAGCGCGGCTGGCATCATCACGATGCCAGGCATCATGACCGGCCAGGTGCTTGCGGGCATGGATCCGCTGCAGGCCGCGACCTACCAGATCGTGCTGATGTTGCTCCTGGCCGGCGGCAGCGGGCTGGCCGCCATCCTCTCGGTGCGCCTCGTACTGGGCCGGCTGACCGACGAGCGTCAGCGCCTTCGGCTCGACCGGCTGAGTGACGGTTAAAAGAGAACCCGGATGCACGGCTATGCAGCCGACGCACCGGGGTGTCCCTCCGCGCGCCGCACGATACAAATGGCCGTCCCGTCTTCCGCTCGATCCCTATTCGTATCGCGACATCTGAGACCGTCGTGACGTACATTTGTACGATGTCCGACGCCATCCCCATGACCCGCCTCCACAAAGGCCGCGGTGCCGCCTCCAATCCCGAAGGCCGGTTCGAGCCGACGCGTCACCAGACCGAGGACGATGGCTGGCACCGCGAAGACGACGACCGTCGGCCCGTCACCGAGGTGCGCGAGGAACTCGCCCGCAGCGTCATCACCCGCAACGACTCACCGGATATCGGATTCGACCACGCCACGAACCCCTATCGCGGGTGCGAACACGGTATGACCTTCCTTTGAGTGTTCACCCTCGCAGCGTTGGCACACCTAGCTTAGGCGCTGCATTTACTGAACACTGAAGGCGTACTGCCTACCGAGACTGAACACTTGAAGTTCTGCTCTCTCGACATCCAGAATTGCGACCCTTCACGAATAGGGATTCGCAGTGGAACCGACATTCCAGGAAGTCCAGGCAGGGATTGCCTGGACTGCGTTCACCGATGCGATGACGGGTGACCTACGAGCGCGTGCGGTACGTCAGTTGCCGGACGGATTGCCTTTCCTCGTTTCGATGAAGACTCAAGATGTGGTGGAGGCGGCACTCGCATTCGTCGACCAAAGATACGTCGTGCGTGGCCTACCTAGTCGGCCAACGAGGCTTAGGCACAGTTCCAACACTCGCGAGGCCTGCGTCCGCGACCTGAAGGACTTTTACGATTTCATGGACGCCGTGCGTGTGAAGCCTGGCGAACTTACACCGGCTCACATCGAGTCGTATGCGAGCAGCATGTTCCGCGCCTCCCCGGCTACAGGAAAGCCCTACTCGCGTAACACGATTGTTCGTCGAATGCAGAATATTCGGGCTTTCGTGTTATGGCTGCAGCAAGACGGGCGACTTGCATGCCGCTTCCCGGTGGAGGACCTTGTTATAGGGCGTCGGACGGTGTCCTCTATAGTCGCCGGACGCACGTACGGTCAGCACGAGCGGGACGACACCATCAATTTCATGACCTTCGACGAAGCCCGTGCAATTCTTTCGGCGCTTGGGCCGCTTCCGTCAGCGCATGCGGCGAGTCCGCGTAACGCCAGCTCGAGATTTCGCCTAGCGGCCGAGATTGTTCTGAACACGGGGCTGAGGCGCGCCGAGGTAGCCGGCTTGCTGATGGCCGAACTCGCACCCGCACTGCAACGCACGCGCGGGGACGACTATGTATTGATTCCGGTCCGTCTGCTCGGGAAGGGGCGCGTGTGGCGCCGCGTTCTCTTTCCCAGTTGGCTCCTCAAGGAAATTCAGCAATATATCGAAGGCGAGCGTCATCTGGCCCTCGAATCGCGACATGCCCGCGCAACTTTTGGCTGCGAAACACTGATCGTCAATCCGGCTAGCTCGCGCACACGCCCAGGCCTCCCGACCAATCCTGCATCAATCTGGCAGGCGTATCGAAAGGCGCAGCCGAAACTCAAGATGGAAGGCCGCATCGATCGGACGTTCCGATTTCACGATCTGCGGCACACCTACGCCATCTGGACTTGGATAGAGCGCAAACGCGCAGGCGATCGAGACCCGGTCAAATATATTCAAAGTCAGCTGGGTCACACGAGCCGCGAGACCACCGAGACCATCTATCTAAAAGCCGTAACTCTATTCGAGGCTCAGATCTATGGACGTGCATACCAGAAGTTGGAGCACGAGGTTGCCATGCGAACGAGCGAAAGTCATAACGCATTGTGCGACATATGAATACTGGCATGGCGAAAAAACATGGCTAAATTAGGCGAATCGAAGAGGCGCTTCGACTCCATCTCGGTGTCGCCAAATACGAACGGGCGTCCGGCGCTGAGAACTGAGGACGGCCGTCTCGAGTTTCTGGCGTCGGCAACAGACCGTGAAGGCGAACTCTGGATTGATTGCTCGTTTCTTCTCGAACTTAAGACACTTTGGGAGGACGCAGCTAAGGTTCTCTCGCACCTTGCCACCGGCTATCGGATCGCCACCTATACGGGTTGGATGACCAATCTTAAGCACGGGATCGTGCGTTTCGCGCGCGAAACAAGTAGCGCTGGCACGCTTGCCGTGAGTGACCTCAATACACAATGGATAAACCGGTACATCGACGAAAGCCTAAGTAGAACGGCTCCCGACGGAACCTATGTTCTCGGATACAACACGCGATTCCATCGATTGAGCATTCTGAAGAAACTGTTGGACGGGATGCGTGAATTAGGCATGCCGTTGCCAACTGATAGCGAGGTGCGTGAGAACCCTTGGCCAGGAGCGGCACGTGGCGAGGTCAGGCCTCAGCGCGAAGAGAAGTCCCGAGACGAAACGCTGGACTTCTACGTCCACTGCAGGCAATCCGTCGCTGCCACAATGAAGTTCGTTGAGGGTCTTTGGGAAGACGAGCGACTCGCCGAACAGTATTTGCAAGATGGCTCACTTAGCGCCGTTCAGCGAGAACGCGCGGTGGCCGGGTTGATTGTGCGCGAGGCGAAGATGAAGTTCGGTGCTGCGCTTCCGGAGCGGCAACATCTCCAGGTAAAGCACCCAACCGAATTCCGCCGAATTCAGGCCTACGGCTACCGCCGAATGATCCGAAACTTTGGTCCTTACGCAGCAGACCTTTGTGCGTTCGTCTACCACCTAGCCCACGCCACAGGTATCAATCTCCAGGCGCTTGTCGATTTTGACGCCAGTGAAGTTCAGCACTACAGACGCGTCGGCGGGGACATGGTACATGTCGCCACGGTAAAACAGCGAGCCAAGGTCGTTAAGACTGGGAGCGGATCCCCGATTGAGAAAAGGTACCCCGTCGATGACGATCCGACGAGTCCTGGAAACGTCTTCATTTTCCTTCTTCGGTGGACTTCCTACCTTCGCGAAAACAGCGATCATCCATATACCCGCTACCTTTTCTGTTTCATTGGGCGAAACCGAGCGGACCCGAGCGAGCTCGACACGTACGCAATGGTGAAAAAGCGCGGCGGCAGAACAGAGTTCGAACGGCACATGACGCATTTCTGTCAAGACGGCGGCTTTCGCTGGACAGGGCTGCGAGAGATACGCGGTGACGTGGCCGATCTGGTTGATGAAGATTCCTCTGGCGATACCGCACTGACCGGTACGTTTCTGGATCACAAGAGTTTGAACACGACGCGTACTCACTACCAGAAGGGCGAAACCTTGCAGCGGCGGCAACGTCAGTTTGGTCATGCCATGGAACGCCACCAACGCTGGGCTATAAGCAATGGGCGCGTGGAACCTCGAGACATGCCTGAGGGGTATGACGCGACTGCTGCCACGGACGGGTTTCGATGTGTCGACCCCTATGCGAGCCCGATTGCGGGCCAACGCGAGGGACGATTGTGCACCGCCTTTGCGGAATGTCCTGGTTGCCCGATGGCCATGATCGACCTCAACGATACTCGCGCGGCGGCCCGATGCGGTCAGCTTGCCGAGCGCTTCCTCCAACTGCGACCGACGATGGGCGACGCAGCGTTCCATGCCCGTTGGGGCAACGCCTACGAGGCACTTATAAAGGTGTGGCTGCCTGCATTCCCGGAACCTGTGTTTACCGCCGGTGCACAACGCTTGCTTCCTTCTCTTCCGGTGATCGAATGACCTACGAAGCGCATGCGCATCTAGCCTCAGACCTCAGAGGGCCTGATAGTCCAACCGGTTGGTTTCGCTTTGACGATACAGAGTGGCGTATCGCCGACCGACCGCCAGCACGCCATCCCAAAGCGTTGACGTTCGACTGGGATATCGCCGTGACGGCCGATGGATCGCTGCTTGATCCGCTCTACGCCGCCCTTCTATACCACCTGAAAATGCTCATCTGGACGATGATCTACGACCCCCGGGGTGGCAAACCAATCGCTGGCACTGCACTGGGCGGGATGATGGGTATGATCGAGAGCGGTGCCAGATGGATGGTTGCTGAGGGAATGACTGACTTCACTCAGATGGACGATGAGGCGTCCGAGCGATTCTTGATTCATTTCCTTGAAACGCACGAGACACATTTCGGTGAGCGCACGCGTCCACGGCAGATCACGTACGCTTCGGCGTGTCGACGCCTGGCCTTTGTCCGGTACGTCTTTCGGCAGCGTGCCGCCTTGCAGGCGTATGGCATTCTTGTGCCAGCGTCTGCGCCATTTCGTGGCGAAGGGATCGAAAGCGTCGTAAAACACCGATTGGACCTCCATCGCGGCGAGAAACTTCAGCCGCTGTCGGACGAAGTCGCGCTACTCCTTATGACCAATGCGTTCACCTGGATCACTGATCGAGCTGACGACATTATCCGTCTTCAGGAATCCATATGCGGCGATGCCCCAGATCCCTGTGCAAGTCAGTACGCGATTTCCCGTTTTTATGAGCGAAGCCGCGAGGCGATCGATGATTTTGCTTTCACCACCGATGAGCGGACCGGTCGCCCATGGTTCGACGGTGCAGCTTACGTGCGCGCGTACCGCGACGGGCGCACCTTCAATATCGAGGGCCGCCAGATAGTACGTCGATTGGTCACAAGCCTTCAGGCCGCATGTGTGATCACCCTGCAATCTTGCGCCGGTCTACGCGCTGCGGAACTCGATGGACTGCGGGATACCGCCGGTCCTGACACCGACCTTCCGTCCTGCGTGCACATTCGTACGTCCCGCGACGGGATGATGGAGCACTTCTATGTGCGTAGCGCAGAACTGAAGGTCCATAAGCGAGAAGCCGAGTGGCTTGTCGGTAGCCGTATCGCCGGCGGTCCCGAGCTGCCACCTCCAGTGCGCGCGTTGGCCGTGCTTCATCGGCTATATGCGCGTTGGCGCGACCTAGCGGGAAGCCCGAATCTCATCCTGACCTTCAGCAGTGCGCGTGGCTTCCCGCGAGTCTCTGAGTCGATTGGCTTTGCAACCGCCGACTATCTAAGCAACCTACAGAAGCAATTCCTCGTCGACCATTGTGATGTCAATCAGCTAGATTCGGCAGACATTGCCCGCTTCCACGAGAACGATGAGCTTCGTGGCCATCTTTGGAGGACAACGTTCGCTACATTCGTGTATCGAATTGACCACCGTCTGATTGAAGCGATATCGCGCCATTACAAACACATGCAAGTGGCAATGACGGAGCGCCGCTATATAGGAAACGATGCTTCTCTCGTGTCATCGCTTGATGCAGCTTCTGTCCAAAGCACGGCTCGTTTCTTTCGAGAAGTCACAAACGGCGAAATTGCCGTGGCCGGACCACTTGTGCGCGAGATCCTCGAATTCCCAATTGCCGAAGGTGACGAAGAAGACTTCGAAGTAGCGGTTGTTAACGAGGATATTCGGCTAATCGACCTAGAGTATGGGCACTGCGGGATCTCACTGAATCCTAGGAAGTCACGGTGTAACACAATGGCCCAGACGCAGTCATGGGCGAAGCGGTCACCTAACATGGCGTTCCAGAGCCCATCAACGTGCAGTGGATGCCCGCTATTCGTAGCTTCAACCCGCCACCTTCCTTATTGGGAGAAGCGTCTGAACATGCTGCAAACGAGCGCGGCTGAGTACGTAGCTGCTGGTGAGCGGTCGCCGACGGTCCTGCGCAAGCGCTTGGCTATTGCAAAGCGGATGGTGCGATCACTCGGAAATAAGGCGAAGTGACCAGCGCGGAGGAGGATTTTCGCGCGGCTCTGCAACGACTGGTTGCAGGTGAGCCGACCCATCCTGAATTGTTGCGCCGCCACGGGACGAACAAGCTGAAAATCTCGTACGCGGTGGTCGCGCTAGAGGCTGGACGAAGCCGAACCCTCATCGGCCACAAGGGGTGCGCCCTGCCGAGGGTGCGCGAAGAGATACGCACGATTATAGAGCGGGGCCCTTCCGCGACCCAGGCACGTACCATGCTGCGAGCCGCAGTGATGCGGGTGACGTCGCTGCAGCAGCAGCTGGCAATGTGCCACAGCATCAATGCTGTGTTGCAGTTAGAAGTTACCCGATTGCGCGCCGAGCT
The DNA here is from genome assembly GCF_900109915.1 of Luteibacter sp. UNCMF331Sha3.1. Classification (GTDB taxonomy): domain Bacteria; phylum Pseudomonadota; class Gammaproteobacteria; order Xanthomonadales; family Rhodanobacteraceae; genus Luteibacter. The sequence continues at coordinate 1,638,118 of NZ_FOBU01000001.1, read as the reverse complement.
CGAAGCGACGCGTTTGCGTCCTATGCCAGGGCGCCGGTAGAACCCGAAACCTCTGGTCCGTGGTGGCGAACTGCATTGTGAACTGGGATTGCCGCGCGCTAGCTCGACGGCATGTCCGGCGAGGAAGGAGCTAGATTTTCGCTTGGTCTAGAAGATCAGCCGCGGTCGTTCCCAAGCCCTTTGCAATTCTGCGAAGGGTCAGGATCGTAACGTTTATCTCGCCGCGTTCAATTTTGCTGTATTGCGCGCGATGCATCGAAATCGAATCAGCAAAGCTCTCCTGGCTAACCCCCATCGCTGTCCGGAGCTGGAGGATTGCTTTGCTTAGCCTAGCTAGTGTTTTGACCTCGTCCATGTCGACGAGGCTAGAATTCCGCTACTTTTAAGACTACGCCCTTAGATGTAGTCTATATATATGTAGAAACGGAGTCCGCACGATGCCCGTCTACCTGATTGCTCAGGGCTTTGACCTCAGTTTGGAGCTGGATCTCGCCCCTCCGCTCGCCGTAGCGTTACAGCTTCAGTGCGAGCGCCTTGGATCGAAGGACGTCAGGGAAGCCTTTTCGCGGCGTATCTCGGACGAGTTTAATCGGCTGCTCCTTGATCTAATCGACTGGGATTTGAAAGAGCCGACGGCCGCCCAGATGGCCTACGCGATCGAGTTGGCTAGGTTTCGCCAAGAGACCGTACCCATTCCTGCTCTTCGGTCGAGGGGGGCGATGCAGAGCTACATCGAGAGCCGGCTGCCGCATTGTCGGGAGACGGCAGACCCCGCAGGTCCGGCACGATGATCTTCGGACCCTCAATTTTCGTTAGTTTCTATCATCGGTTTGTCCGCAGCGGGACACGGTGTGGACGAATTGGTAGCGGACCGCTGAGCGATGTCATTGAAAGCGTCGAAGAGCCGGGGCTATGCGTTGTCAGTTCCCTGGGTTCGCCTTCGGGGGAGCTTACCGCTCGCCTGGGCCGCGCTGGCTTCGACCCGGTCACGGGAGCCTTAGAACAGATTCCGCTTCCGCCTTTGGACGCCAATGGCGCCCCTCTGTGGCTGTTCTGGCGCGGGAATCAATTCACGTCAATGGCGGTTACAACGCTCCTAGACCACTCCGGGTGGGCTAGGGAGGGAAAGGCTGTTTGGGTCGAACTTCGCCAAGGGGAGGGGCGTGTGCTGCCGTCGGAGACAGACGCGCGGCTGCTGCTAGAGGCTGCTTGGACCAATACCTGGCCCGACGGTCCCCTCGTTGTACGGTTCGAAGGAACGCCACACGACCTCCTTCGATGGAACGAGGTAGACAGGGGCAAGTCCGCCTCTGGCGCCGACCTACGCGATACCAATTGACCATCAGCTCTGGCTGGTTGACAAGTGCATCTGGGGCCTAGGTTAGCGGCACGCGCGAGGCTCGAAATGGACACCCAAACTAGAACTTCTCAGCCTCGGGCTTCCACCACCCATGGGTTGAAAATCCGGCGTAGGTTCCGGCTATGTCGGGGTCGCAACGCGATAGATCGGCCTAACGTCCAGCCGCACGATGCCTGATCCAACCCCAGGAGCCACTACCAAAAGTGGCGCGGTTTAGCCTCGAATTCCGAAAGTCGCTTTGAGACGACGGGGCGCCAGGCCGGGGACGACGGCTGGATGCGCGAGGACAATTCATGCCGACCAGAGACCAAACCGCTAGCGGAGCTCGCGAGAACAGTTGTGCCTTGGAACGACTCTTCTGTCTTAGGCTTCGAGCGCGCGTTCCTCCCTAGGTTCGCTTGGATAGGGGCCTGAAGGGATGAGCAGCTCAAGACACAATCTAATCGGCCGATAGCCTTCGTAATAGGAATCGGAAGCCAAGGAATCAAGCGATGGACTTGTACGAGAACACCGTAATTGGAACGCTCCTTTATGGACTGGGTGTCGAGATAGGAACACGGCTGGGCGATGGACCCCTCGCGAGCGCGGTTAGCCTTCTGCAGCAAACGCCCCTAGATAAGTCCCTCGCGGACGTTCTCCTGCAATCTCCGTCGATGGTCAGGCTAATCGAATTCAAGCGTTCGGGTAACGCTGACCCCAAAGAGGCAAAAAAACGTAGATCGCTCGAGGTCGCCTTGAAGGCGGAGCCTGACGTGGCACGACTGCAAACGGTAGGTCTAAAGGTGCATTGGTTGGTCGAGTCGTCACCGCGCCCTCAGTCAATACCGACGATCACCGCATCGCCGTATCTAGGCGGGCCCGGACGAGCACTTAATCTTCAGCAGCTCTGCGAGGAACTGGCTGTATCAATGGTAGACCCACGTGCTCTCCCGACGTCTGCCGACTGTGCCGCCTACCTGCAGGTGGTTTATAAGGCCCTTGGTCCTCTGACGAGACGGACCGGTGGAGGCGGCGGCGGGGCGGTCGTACTTTCATTTCGAGGTGGGAACCTCAGCTTCGAGCACCTGCCCGACATTTCTGACTTCTTCCGTGTCCGACACGAAATCGAGACCTTTCAAGCCTCTCTAAATCAGGCGATCGACCGCGCTAGGCTTGAGCAAGATGCACGTATCACAAAGGACATTCAGCGACACGCAAGACGATACGACGGACCGGAGCTCGGGTGATGGCAGACATTCCAGATAGATACATCCAGAACAGTTACGCGGCACTGATGAACCTGATCGACCTCGTCGAGGCAGAGCGTCAAGATCTAGACGCGTTGCGAAAAATGGTTGAGGCCGCCGTGACAGATTTGCAAGCGGCCAAGCATGACGTAGTTGACGCTGCACTAAATGCTGCGAAATCAGCGATCGCTACCGAGGTACAGCGGGTCGATAAAGAAGTCGCCAAACCCGTACGTCAGGCGCTGACTTCGGCGAAGAATGCGGGGACGACGCTTAGCGATCTGAAACACGCGGCGAGGGCCTATTCGAAGGTTATTAGGCGTTCGATATTCGCCATAGGTGGTTTCGCCATAGCAAGTATGCTCGCTACTGGTGTTCTGACAGTCCTATACATTGCGCCGTTCTCACGCACGAGCGTGGATGTCGCGTCACTCGTCCTCCGGGGGAAGATCTCGGGATGTGTCGATTCCAAGAATATATGTTTCCTGCTGCCTCAAAGTCCACGCGTGATAAAGGACGCCGCGGGTAGGCAAGTTCTGATGCTCGACAACGACAGTGAATAGCCGTGTCTGGGACGCAGTCCGAGGAGGCAACAAGCCCAGAGCGGTTATCGCAAAATTACAAGACCGTCGTGTGGTTATTTGCCTTGAGCGCCAATGCATGTGGTCCCATCCCGTTCCGCAAACGGTGATCGAAGCGCGCCTCGACCAACATGGACACGATCACCGGCGTTCTTGAGGCGACGGATTTGTCCGCTCGACCGTCGTAGTCGCAGCGTCCGGTGGCCAAAGAGGAGCCGCCGTTTCCGCGGCAGACGGTCACCTGCCGCTGAGAAGTATGAAGATGGGCATTGCGATCGCCGTCATTTCCTGACCAATGTCAGGCGCGGAACTGAGCAGAGGCATCTCGACACGATTGTGGTTGTGGTTCTTCGATTGAGCAGTTTCGAACGTTCTTCGCTTTAACGTCGTCATGCCCTGACGCATGCTGCGGCAATTCTTGATGGGGTCGAAGCCTAGGCCGTCAAGCGTGCTGGCAGCGCGAGCACAGCCTCGCCGTAGCCGAGTATCGGCCCGGATTCGGCCGGCTGAGCAGGACAGGAACGCGGAGCGTCGCTTCAACGGTACAGTACATGCTTGCTACCCACCTTGGTTGATCACCAAGCGGGCGCGAAGCGTGCTTCGTCCACTTCGCGCGCGAGGGCGGCCTCGTCCATCGCCCACCGGGTTGCACGCGAAATCGGAAACGTTCGGGCCTAGCCTTTGCCTACTCCGGAGAGTAGACGCTGCGCCGAGTTGCGGCACGAACCGCGAGCAACGCAATCGCCGTCCACACTACCGAGGCCGGTGCGGCATATCGTCGACCGCCCTATGACCACGACCATCTGGCTACCGCGAAGCAACATCATGGGTGCGTCGCTCCAATTAACGAGGCACCGCCGAACACGGCATGCCGTTGGCGGTCGTGCATCAGCTCGCCAAGACATGCGCTCGGGAGTCCGAAACTAGCCGCAAGTATGCGATATGTCCCGAAAGGTCAGAACTGCATTCATTGACAGGCCGTAACGCACCTCAGATCTCGTTCTTCTCTGGCGCGGAAGCGGGGCGCCATGACACTGCGAAGGCCGCAGAACGGAAAAGCGCCTTACGTAAGGATATCGCTCCAGCTTGTGTAGGCGAAGGACTACATCGGCTGAGTCGTAGCACAGGAACTCTTTTCCTCTCATTGCCTTACGCCTCGTATGCATCAATTCGCAAGGTCTTGCGGTGTTGTACCCCGGCTTACGCTTCTATAGCGTTCGTCACTGCTTGGGGCCTCTAAGACATCTGAACGTCGAAGGCGCTGACAACAGGGGCGCAGCGCAACGCTGCGACACATCACACTTCAGATAAGGCGTCGTAGATGGCTTTCCGCTCAGGAAGGTGGTGTCTGGCAGTCGTACTACTCTGCGCTTCGTCTCTCGGACAAGCCCAGTCGGCGACGACCAATCCGGAAGATGAGTACAAGAAGCTCGTCAAGGTTCAGACCGATATACAGCCGCTAGGCGAGAATCCATTCGGTGAAGCGGTCAACCTCTTCGACGGTGGCTTATCCTTCCACGTGGTCGACATATCAGTGCCAGGAACCGGCCCAACGATCGAAGTGGGCCGCAGTTTCCACGCAGACGGTGACGCTTCCGTGCGCTGGTCGTCGGCGGAGTTCGGCGACTGGGATCTAGATCTTCCGCGCCTAACAACCTTGACCTCTGCACAGAACACGATCATCCAGGGGCCAAACCAAATCGGGTGGCTGGTCAACTCCATTGCGCGGACCGATCGTTGTACGAACTTTGGCACGCCGCCCGAGCAACGAGTAGGCCGCCCTGGCACTGACCCGATAGAACCCTCTGCATGGTGGAACCAGGGCTATACGCTTCAGATCCCAGGTAGCGCTGATCAGGATATGCTGAAACGCGTTGCTACATCACCCCCTGCTCCGACGGTAGACGGAACCAGTTACGTGGCCGTCTCCAAAGAGCACTGGAACCTAGGATGTCTATCGGCGACTGCTAATGGTGAAGAGGGCGAAGCTTTCTTAGCGGTAGGCCCGAACGGACAGAAGTATTGGTTGAATCAGTTACTCTATCGACCTGCCCGCGACTTCGGAATTATCCGAAACTTAGGGGTGATGGCCGCAACGCGGATGGAAGATCGCTTCGGCAATTGGCTTGCCTATAACTGGAATGGTGCTCAGCTAACCAGCATCGTCGCAAGCGATGGTAGGCAAGTGACCTTTGAGTATGCTGGCGACGGCGTTCACGTCGCGAGAATAAATGTCGTCACTGCCTCAAGCGGCACGCGCACATGGACATACGGCTACACAGCCGTCGCCGACGGCCAAGTTCTAACCAGCGTAACGTTACCAGACGGAAGTGCCTGGAACTATGACCTCTCAGCCTTGACCTATGACGTCAAGTCAACCGCGCCTCCGGGCCACTGCAATGATGTCGCGCAGCCTAATGACGTTTCGCAAGTTGGCGTAGTAGTTGCGCCTAGCGGCCTACAGGGTCGTTTTGAGATGCACCCAACACGACATGCTCGTGCTGGCGTTCCTGAGGCTTGCTCGGCCAACACGCCCAGCGGCCAGGGGGCCGAGATGCGGCCGAGATTCACGAACAATCTTGCTCTTACATCGAAAACGTTTTCCGGCGCGGCCGTCGGCCCTCTGGGATGGACGTATTCGTACCCGCTTGCAACAGCGAGCTGGCTGGCGACGTGTGAGACAGCTGGTTGCGACTCGACTAGTGTCACGCTAGTCGTGAGTCCAAGCTTCGACACCACTCGTTACACGTTCTCAAATCGCGCCGACGCGACAGAGGGCAAACTCAAAGAGGTCGCCTACTTCAAAGGCGCGGACACGAGCGGTGCAGCCGTGCGCACTGAGGCGCTCTCCTACGCCGACGCTGGTCAGGGCCCATGGCCAGTCAAGTATGGCGGAGGCTTTAACGTCATGGCGAACTTGGAGCGGCAAGAGCAGGAAGCGCCGCAATCCGAAAAGATGGTCACGCAGGACGATGTCAACTATGTATGGCAGGCACTGGAATTCGACGCGTATGCCAGGCCTTCATTGACGACACGCTGGAGCAGCCTCCATCCGGACAAGCAGCTTCGAGAGCGTCACACCTTCTTGGATAACGCGGAACGCAGCATCATCGGACTCCCCGTAGCCACGACGAATATCGACGATGGGAAGGTCATCTCGCTGAACAACTACGACGCAAACTTCATGCTGGCCTCGCGTGATCGCTTCGGACAGCGTGTAATGTCGTATTCATTCAATGGGCAAGGACAGCTCGCGAGCTTCACCGATCCCCGCCAGAACACGACGATGCTAGATCAATACGTGCTCGGTGTACCACACACGATTACCTTTCCAGATAGAAGCGCGCAACATCCTAACGGGACGACAGAGACCGTGAATGTCGACGGGTTCGGCCAAGTTGTTTCGGTAACAGATCAAGCAGGCGGAACGACATCGTACAGTTACGATCCCATCGGAAGGATCGCTCGGGTTGATTACCCTAGCGACGACAATCAAGCTTGGGCGTCTGAGCTATATACGTACAATTTCTCGCCCGACGCCTTGGGAATGGGCGGTAGTCACTGGGTGCGCACAAAGACGCAGGGCAACCGAAGCGAGCGTACTGATTTCGACGCGATGCTTCGCCCGGTCCTCATCGGAAAATCTGAAGCCGGGTCTGCCGCCCTTTATGTCACCGCACGAACAGAATACGACTGGAAAGGTCAGAAGCTGTTTGAGTCATATCCAGCAGACGGTATGCAGGAGAGAAGCGCTCTGTCACAGGGCACCACGACGGCATACGATCCGATTGGACGAGTGGTGTCGGTTAGCCAATCATCAGAGCTCACCCCTTCATCCGGCGGCGTTACCACTTTGACCGATTATCTTGTGGGTGGCGTGCAACGAATAACCGACGCCAACGGAAATCAATCGATCACCTCGTTCCAGAGCTTCGACGAGCCCGATTTCGCGCATCCCGAGTCGATCAGCACAAGTGATGCCTTCGGGGCGCCTGTAGTGTCGCAAACTATGGTGCGCGACATTTATGGAAATCCCGTCGAGGTCACGCAAGGCGGCCTAACAAGGAAGATCGTTTACAACGAGCAGAATCGAGTATGTCGGACGACAGATCCTGAGACCGGAAGCGAGATTACGGCATACGATGAGGCTGGCAATCCGGTCTGGACCGCGTCGGGTCAAGCACGCGATGTCTCCGGGTGTGGGTACGACTCTGTTATGGAGTCGGACAAAACTACGCGTTCGTTCGACGCCATGAACCGGATCACCACTCAGCTCTATCCGGCCGGTCAGCTCGCTCTGACCTTCGATTACGATCCGCTTGGAAACGTATCCCATGCCGTTTCTGATACATCAACGGGGACTGCAGATAACCGAGGGCAGGTATCGTGGACCTTCGGACGTAACCATCGTGGACTACTCACGACAGAAGTTTTGGCCGTGGACGCGTATAGCTGGACAATCAACTATGGGTACGACGCTAACGCGGCTCCGAGCTTCATCCAATTCCCCGACGGCGAAGTCGTCGATTCCTCGCCCAATGCATTAGGACAGCCGACGTCGGCAGGACGGTACCTCAGCGGCGTCACCTATTTCCCCAATGGCCAAGTGAAGCAATATAGTCTGGCTAACGGCGCAATCTACAAGGCGAGACTGAACGACCGACAGCTCTTGGGCGCGTTTTCATACGGTACTGACGCTGGATCGACACTCGAGGAATCACTGACGTACGATCGGAATGCCAACGTAGAGGCTATCGAGAATGTGACCGACCTTCATCGTTCGCGCACCATGACGTACGACGGACTGAATCGTCTCAGTAGCTCAAGCTCTGATCTGTGGGGTACGGAGAGCTACACATACGATGAACGGAACAATCTTGCTTCTATCGTTAATGGAGCATCAGTCAATACGTACCGCTATGACGATCGAAACCGCCTGGATTCAATAGTCGGTACCTCTCCCCACTCCTTTGCGTACGATGAGAGGGGCAATGTGGTGAACCGAGACGGGCAGGCTTTCGCGTTCGATCTGGCGAATCGCCTCCTAGCGTTCTCGACTACCGGGCACTTTATGTACGACGCGTCGGGTCGCCGCGTTAAGTCGGTGACGACAGACGATACAACCTACTACGCTTACAATAGCGCAGGAACATTGGTTTGGGAGTACAACCCAAGATCGGGTGAGGGCACGAGTTACATTCACCTTGGAACAAAACTTGTTGCAAGCAGGAAGTCGCTCTTGGCCCCAGCTGCGTCTCCCGTGCTCTCTGCGCCTGAAACGACTCGTGAAAATGTGGCCTACACCGTGTCTTGGACGAGTATTTTGACAGCTACTAGTTACGATCTCCAAGAGCGAGTCAGCGGGCTTGATTGGCAGACCATCGCAACGACTTCGTCGCAGAGCCAAGCCGTTTCGCACTCATCAGCAGGAGACTTCGATTACCAGGTTCGTGCATGCAACGCAGGCGGTTGCGGCGCTTGGAGTTCGGCCGTCACGACAACCGTAATCCCGCCTCCTACAGCGCCTGCGGCGCCTGCGAACCTAAGCGCTTCGTCGTCCGGAAACCAGCAGTCGATCACGATCACCTGGAGCGCCTCACCCGCCGCTTCATCGTATACGCTGCAAGAGATGGTGACGGGCGGCACGTGGATATCCGTGTATACCGGCTCGTCGACGAATGCGACTGTTTCATCCGCGGCGGACGGTGTCTACAGTTTTCAGGTGCAAGCGTGTAATGCCGCCGGCTGCAGTTCGTGGCAGCAAGGCACCTCGCTTACGTTGCGCCACGTTCCGAACGCTCCTTCCGCGCTGAGCGTTCAGGGTGTAAGTACAGGACCGATTGCTGTTAGCTGGTCTACTTCGAACTACGCACTCACATACGCGCTTCAGCGTAGCAGCGACGGTGCCAACTACTCCGACGTCTACTATGGCTCGGCAACGTCAACTTCAAGTGTGGCTGCCGCAAGCGGTACCTATTGGTTCCGCGTCAGGGCTTGCAACAGCACAGATGGAACACTTTGCGGGCCGTACAGTCCGACGGGTACCTCATCAGTGACGATCGCCCCAACGCAGCCACCCGGTATATCTTCCCCTGCCTCCAGCAATAACGGGTGCTACACGGTTAATTGGAACGGGGTGCCAGGGGCGACTTACTATGTGATGCAGGAGCAGGTCAACGGTGGAGTGTTCAACACTGTGGCAAACGACGGATCCGGTGCTCTGAACGTATGCGGTAAGGGGGCGGGAAGTTACGGCTACCGCGTGCAAGGATGCAATGCGGGCGGCTGTGGTCCATTCAGTGGGACGTCGACGGTTACGGTGTCGCTTGTGCCTCCTGTGCCGGTGGGCATACACATGGATGACACGGTAGTTGGTAGGTCCGAGCGTTTGACGATTTATTGGAACGCATCACCTGGCGCAACGAGGTACGAGATCTTCAACATTAAGTTGAATAAAATCGTATACAGCGGCACCGGTCTCTCAAACCAAGTTGAAGCAGGTACAGTTCCGTACGAGATGAAGTACACCTATCAGCTCAGGGCCTGCAATGACCAGGGATGCTCAGCCTGGTCAGGAGTAATCGCAGGATGACCCATCGAATCGTTCGAAAGCATGGGGAAGCCCGGCCCGAGCACGGTGCCTACTATCGGAGAGTTGCGATGTGCGCTGATCATCTATACATCGCGGCGTGCCGTGTGCTCGGAAAGGCACGTGATCAGATCCGCTGCATGAGCTACGGCCTGAGTAGTCACTGGGGGGCAGTGCTCATTGTAGTGCTAGGAGCTCTTGCGGCTCCCGCACAGTCCGAGACTGTCGTCTACTACTACGTTGATCACCAAGGAACACCGTTAGTTACGGCAGACAGTTCAGGCGAAGTAATCTCAATGGCGGACTACCGTCCGTACGGCGCGCGGATCCTTGGAACCCAAGAGGACGGGCCAGGATATACCGGTCACGTTCACGATTCCGAATCGGGTCTCGTGTATATGCAGTCGCGCTACTACGATCCGATCGTTGCGCGTTTCTTCGGCCCTGACCCTAACGAGGTCCGGGCAGGAAATCCACTCCAGTTCTCTCGCTACGCCTACGCGGCGGGAAATCCAGTAACGAACGTGGATCCTAACGGTCGGGAGGCCGCCTGCGTCAGCAGTCCGTCGCATTGTGGCGGGATTGGTAAAGGCATCGAGAACTTTCCTGGCAACGTCGCTAGCGGTGTACGCTTCGTTAACGACGAACTCATTCTTCCCAACGTCGCTGCAAACCCGGCGTTCCTCGGCGAGGCGTCTATCGCTCTAGAGGGTCTCGCGACGATAATTGAGGGCGGTGCTCTTACCGAAGCCGTCGCCGGCGGTGGTGAGGCTATGACGGCGCTAGAAACGGGGTCCGAGGTTCCCATCGCCGCGTCGAATACGGCAAGGTCGATGGCCAAGTTGGGCGACCTTCGCCCAACTCACGGACAAACGATGAGTAACCGAGCCATGAAAGCACTTACAAACTCGATAAAAGAGAGCGGAGTGCAATCTCCGCTGACGGTAACAGAGCACGAGGGCGCATCTTATATCGTCGATGGAAACAATCGCTTTGTTGCGGCGATGAGGGCAGGAGTCAAGGAAGTCCCCGTCATAAAAAAAGAACTGCCATTCGGCGCGTACAAGAACGCCGACGATCTGGACTTCACACCATGAACATTGATGTGCCTGACGACATTCGCGCCAACTTAATCACGTGTCGGAATCTCGTATCGGCCGGAAAGCACACAGCTGATGTCCGCGAAGCTCTGGCGGCGAGCCTGGAAGCGCTACCGATGATCGAGGTGCCGATGACCCGTTCGCTCCTAGAGATCTGGCTACCGGAGGCTCTAGCCGCATACGATAGTCATAACGACATGGAAGCTACGACGATCCTTAACTTCCTGCACAACTTACCGCTTACAGAGTCTCAGGTGCAGGTCTGGAACCATTCGTACTTCTTGACGGTCGAGCTTCCCGAGTTTCTAGGTTCATTCGAGATTGAGCACGCACCGACTGAAGAACTTTTCAACACCCTTGGGTTTGTTGCCGCTGGCTGTCGTCTACACTGTCAGCAATGAGTAGTCCGGGATCCGAGCTTGGCGCCCTGCAGCTGGCAAGAGATGGAGCCTTTACGCACAACCTACGTACCGGGAAGAAAGTTATAGCCATCACGGCCGTGTCGTCTACTTTGAAGAGGTGGCTACGGCGACGCCGTTACCTGTTCGCTCCTAGGATCACCAATGCACGCCATCGTCGATCGACATAGGCCGTCTCCATTACATAGATGACTACGCTCTCCACGCACGCAAACCACGCTGCCGCCTTCGACCGTGTAGGAGTCATGCGATCTCCGTGATGCTATGCATTGCGCGAACGTTATGAGGTGCGAATCTCAGAGATGTGACGGAGTGCTCCAAGTATGGGACCTTTAGACGCCAACCTGTGGACCCGGTTATCCATTCCCTAATGGATGCACGAGAAGCCAACGTATTGACCATAGCCGGAATCGTCCGTGACGCGGCGGCAATGAATGAGGCCGCTCTGAGCACTGATTTCGATGAAGCTCGGTTCCGTGCTCAACTGGTGGCGGGAAAGGCAGCTGACGCCGGATTCACCGAAGTGGCGGCGATGGCAGCTCGTGTTCTTTGTCGCCTTGGCCCGCCAGGAAGCGTTCCTCTCGGTGGATACGGAGAAGCGATGCTTGCCTTGGCGAACAGCTTGGACGATGTTGGATTCGATCCAATCGGAGAGTCTGGTTCCCCATGACATCTGTCCGCAGCTATCAGGTATGGATTTGGTACCCTGCGCTCGTCAGCCGCAGTCGACATGGGTTGCGGCGGTCGCTTCCGTCTCCGGCCCATTAATCAATCACGAGACGGCGGGATATGCTGCAAGGCACGTTGCGAACTGATGGATCGGTTAAATGATGCTTACGTCGGTCCTCACGGTATACCCGGGCGTCCCCCGCGTCGCGGTCGGAACATGCCCAAGTCACAGGCGGACTGCCGTCGGGCGCGCCGCATTCCGGTAGGAGCCCATCGGGGAGCACGACCGCTCGCCGCGTCCGTCGACACGACTCGTAATATGGTTACCAAGGCGTCGGGATAGTTCCGTGCGAGCCATCCCAGCACTTCTACCTGCGCAACTACCGGCTTGAGCCTCGCGCGCGCAACGGCCAGCTGCAGAACAGCGTCGACGCGTGAGCCATCCTTGGAGCGCACCAGAAGAGCGGGAAGGTCATGGATCAGGCCTGCACACGGCCCGAGCGCCAAGGCGAAGTCGGGTGCGTCACGTATGGACCAGAGTGCCTGGACGAGCGCGCCGCACTGCGCCCATGCCGCGCCTGCTGCCGCTGAGTAATCGGCAAGCCTGGCGGTGTCGCGGGCCTGTCGGGTGAGTTCACTCTGATACATGACGGGAGATCCGGCTGAGATGCTGCAGAAAGCCTAGCGAGGGGAAGATAAAGAAATTGGATGCCGGCGACGGAGGGTCGCTCACCCATTGCGGCCAGCAGTCCGCCATGACACGAGGTAGCACCACATAGTCGAGAGGCACTGATCCATCCACCGCCATCCGTGCGCCCACGATGACGTCGACTGACCGACGTGTAGGCCTAAGCTCCCACCTGCTCTTTCCGTGATAATGACTGGCCTGGAAGAGCCGAACGCCGATTGTCCAGACACCATCCACCTCGAGTATCCACCCGTCTTCTGCCACTTCGGCGCCATCATCTTCGAGCATCTCGCGAACACAGGCCAGGACACTCCGCCGCCAGGGACGAACCTTGTCCCTGATGTTCCCATAGTCGAGGTCGCGCACAGGGGAATAGCCGATCTGCCGGTAGGCCTCCCGTAGGCTGCCAAAGCGCCGCAGATACGACTGCGCCGTCGGTGTCTCGGGACTCGTATCCAGCAGCCGGCTAGTAATCCGCCCATGCCGGGCTTTGACAAGCTCCATTCCTTCGAGCATGGCTTCAGCACTCGGCTTGCGGTTCCTATCCTCACGCGCCAACTTGGCGGCGTTGAAAAGCTCGCGCGTTACAAGTGCGGGAAACGCATCAGGCACCCTTAGCTCGCGGTCCGGCGAGCGTGAGCCATTGACGCGGCCGATCGCCTTAGTTGTCTTCCCGAACACTAGGGTGCCAATGTAACGCTCATCGTCCAGCAGCTCTCGCGTTCCATTAAAGCTCCACTTGCGCCCCGCTTGGTTGAGGATCCCCTTGGCGTTGAGCTTCCGCGTGATCGCGTTGCAGGAGACGCCAGCCGCAGATTGCTTGAAGATCCATCGGACAACGCGTAGCTCGTCTGGCGGACCCAATACAATTCGGATGCGGTCGGTCATTAGGGATTTGCGCTCCCCAGGCTGAAGGACTGCCTTAGGTCGGCCCTCGGCATCGACTAGTTGGCGACGCAGGCCATAGCCAGGGGGCCCGCCCATACGATATCCCGCCTTGACCAACCGGCACTGTCCGGCAAAAACTTTGCTGGAAAGCTCGCGTGAATACTCACCCGCCATGGAGCGCTTGAGGCCCTTCAACATCGCCGACAGCGGTGAGCTGTCCGCGGCGAACGGTTCAGCGACGTAGACCACCTTGACCCCATGGCGTAGGCACAGAAATTCATAGAACGCGGCCTCGTCGACATTCTGAAACCGGCCCCATCGACTGACGTCTAAAACCAGGACCGCTTCAAATTCTGCAGCGCCTGCCTGCACATCCTCCAGCAACCTTTGAAGTGCGCGTCGACCCTCTAGGCGGACGCCGCTGCGCCCTTCATCCGAATAGGTGCGAACGACCTTCATTCCGTTCGCTCGGGCGTATTGAGCGATCGCTGCGGCTTGGTTGACCGGCGAGTAGATCTGCTTCTCCGTCGACATGCGTAGGTACTGCGCGACGTCCATAAGGGAGGCGCGGCTCTGAGGAGGCGACAGCTTCGTCATGTGTAGAGCCCTTATCGAGCCCTGCCATGCCCAAACCTACGCCGACGCCCTTGGATTCTCAACAAACTGCCGCTTAGGGCATTGGGGTATTCAGAGCCCCGGTAAATCGCTGCATCTGAGACGTTGCTGCTGTACATTTGTACAATGTCAACGCCAATTCCCATGATAAGGGCCCACAGAGGGCGCGGCGCGGCCTCGAATCCCGAGGGTCGGTTCGAGAGGACCCGCGCCGTGGCCGAAGACGACGGCTGGTACCGGGAAGAGGACGAGCGCCGGCCGCAGACCGAGACACGCGAAGAGCTGGCCCGCTCGGTGATTACACGCAATGACTCACCCGACATCGGCTTCGATCAAGCGATCAATCCATTTCGCGGATGCGAGCATGGATGCGTTTATTGCTACGCGAGGCCCTCGCACGGCTACCTCAACCTTTCGGCCGGCCTAGACTTTGAGACGAAGCTGTTCGCCAAGACCAACCTCGCCGAAATCTTGCGCGGGGAACTGGCGAGGAAGAACTACGTCTGCAAGCCGATCAACATAGGAAGCAATACCGATCCCTATCAGCCCATAGAAAAAAAGTGGCGGTTAACGCGTGCCGCTTTGGCTCTGCTCAATGAATGCAACCATCCCTGCACCATCGTCACCAAGAACGCGCTGATCGAGCGCGACATCGACATCCTCGCGTCCATGGCTGAGCGGAACCTGGTGCAAGTGTTCGTCTCCATCAATTCGCTCGACAACAAGCTCGCATCGAAGCTGGAGCCACGTGCGTCGGCACCGCATCGTCGGTTGCAGGCGGTAAAGTCGTTGCGAGACGCCGGCGTGCCAGTGGGTGTGCTGGTCGCACCGATCATCCCGGCGTTGAACGAAAAGGACCTCGAGAGCATCATCGAGCGGGCCGCTGCTAACGGAGCTAACTCCATCGGTTATACGTGCGTTCGTCTGCCGCATGAATTGAAGCAGCTGTTTCGGGAGTGGCTGGGGATCCATTACCCAGATAGAGCTCCGCATATCATCAGCCTCATCCAGCAGATGAATGGCGGAAAAGACTACGACAGCAACTTTGCCTCGCGGATGCGCGGGCAGGGTGTGTTTGCGGACATTATCCGGAAGCGGGTGCAGGTGGCTTCGCGGAAGGCGGGCCTGCACCGGGCTTGGGACACGGTGTTGGATACGTCAAAGTTCGTGCCGCCGAGGATTTGTTCACCGCAAGGTGAGCTATTTTGAGATCTAGACGCCGATCGGTTACTACATATCGACGCGACTTGCTCGACTACCGCATTTGAGTACATTGCCGATCGCCTTGACTATGCTACCCGCAACCGAGCCACTGACCGATTTGAGCGAACGCCCAAGCGATCCAAAATGATAAGGCCAGCAAGAACGGGCCTTTTTTTGTCGCATGAAGGAATGTCAACCTCCCCTCGGCGCCTGCTATCGGCCCGGTGGGAGCTGATCTAAGTCTTCGATAATGCGCAGGCCGCCCGTGCGAACTTATTTCAAAATCGTTGCCACATTCGGTACATCGCAAGAGTGACCAATCCACGCCGGGGTGGTCACTCCCGGCGATGAACTCAAGACGCATGGGCAGTGACATACCACTTACTATAGCGGCTGCTTGGAGGTCGTTCGAAGGGTCACCCCGAAAAGCTTTCGGACAAACTTGAACTGCAGAAGCGAAAGGAGCACTTGCATGAAATGGATCAATGTATCGGACCTCGCCACATGGGCTGAGCGTGTTGATGCAAGGGCCGAGCTTCCAAATTTGGTTCGGCACCTCATCAAGGCGAGCATTCCGGACTGGAGGCGTCTCCGGTTTCCCGGTGGTGACCAAGGGCAGGTGCGCGGCTGGGACGGCGTTTTGGAAACGGCCGAGGCCGCCAAAGCCGTTCCACAGGGAAAATCTAAGTGGGAATTCGGTACAGGTGCGGGCGAACGCAAGGCTACCGACGACTACAACAAGCGAACAAAAGCATCGGGCTTGTCGCCGGAAGAACAGCATGAGACAACTTTTGTTCTCGTAAATCTCGAGCCTTGGGACACGCCGAGAACTACTCTGGTTGCGTGGGAGACAAGCCGTACGGCGGAAGGTGTTTGGAAGGAAGTCAAGTATATCGATGCCATTGAGCTGGTGCAGTGGCTGGATGAGTTCCCCGCAGTCGCTGCGAGATATGCGCGGAATGTGCTCGGCAGCGCGCCACGAGTAGGTGCACTCAGTACTGACGAGTTCTGGGAGATGTACAGCCGAAGGTTCAAGATACCCCTTAACGAAAAGGTTGTGATCGGAGATCGTACTGACGATGCCGAGGAGCTCGTTCAGAAGCTGCAGAACACAGCCGCTCAAGCCATTCCCATTTGCGTCGAAACGGCGGTCGATGGAATAGCCTTCGCAGTCGCTGCCATCCGAAGCGCACCAAGCGAAGTTAGAGAGGCTATCGAACTCCGCACTTTGATCGTGGAAACGGCTGATGCTGCCAGAGAGCTCAGCGACAAAAGCTTGAATCTAATTGCTCATCAGGGGGCAGGAGAGTCTGTTGGTTGGCTATCGTCACGCATGCCAACCGCGTATGCCGTGACCGGGGTTCAGGCTCGCCGTCTGGGCCTGATGAAACGATCTTCAGCAGCAGCAATGGCTGAAGGATTCCTTGCAATGGGTATGTCCCGCGAAGAAGGGTACGAACTGGCATATCGCTGCGGACGTAGCCTGACCGTGCTTTCCCGCATATTCTCTGACCAGCCAGTTGAGAATCCTGCCTGGGTTGCTCAGGCGCAATCACTCAAACCGGCACTGCTCGCAGGTGGATGGGTCTCCAGCGTGCCGTTGGACTGCCAGGCTGTAGCCCAACTTTCGGGCCTTAGCGACTACCACTCCCTCGAGGAGACGTTTCGTGCGTTCGCTTTGCACGATGATCCGCCATTGGACAGGGTGAGCAGTCAGTGGCAAGTGCGTGCACCGGTAGACGCATTTACTTTCTATGCCCCTCTCCTCACGCAGCGTGATCTAGAGCGGCTGAGAGAGGTTGCAGTCACAGTTCTCGGACACGCAGCGCCAGTTCCTTCCCGCGATGAAATCTTCCGGCCTGGGCGCGAATGGCCCGCTGACTACAGCAAGTCGCTCAGAGATGGGCTTGCTATGACGCTGCTCCTGATCGCGTGCCTACATAGCGTCGTGGATCTCCAATTGGATGAGGGTTCTCCTCAGACATATGTTGACAATGTGGTTCGGTCGCTCCCGAACCTCGGGCGTAGCCATGAATGGATTATCGCCCTTGGACAACAGGCTGCCCTGGTTGCGGAGGCTGCTCCCAGTCCTTTTATGTCGGCCCTCGAGTCTATGCTCGAGGGCCAGAATGAGTCGCTATCCTCTATCTTCGTCGACTCAGGCCAAGACTTGTTTGCCCAGCACAGCCCTCATGTAGAACTTATCTGGGCGATAGAAGGGCTCGCATGGCATTCTGAGTATCTTGATCGCGCAGTTCTCATTCTAGGTGGCTTAGCCGCCATCGATGTGAGCGAAACTGCAAAGTATGGCAATCGCCCGATCAATTCGCTGCGCGAGATTCTCTTGCCGTGGTCTCCGAGTACCTATGGAGACCTTGCACAGCGAATCGGTTGTTTGGATCAGCTGATAGCAAAATACCCCGTCGTTTCTTGGGCACTCTTGCTAAGGCTTATGCCGAACCCGCACGATTCGTCCGTCGATACTCACCGTCCGCGGCTGCGCGATCCGCGCCCAATGGACCAAGAAGTCCTCACCTACGGCCTTGTGTGGGATGGGCATTCGGCGGTCGTCGATAGAGCCGTAACTCTGGCTCAAGGCGATTCAGTGCGAGTGGCGGAGCTGCTCTCTCACATTCCATTCATGAGCGAAAAAGATAGCTCTAAAGTTATCGACGCTACCGAAATCCTTCTTCAGCAATTGGATGCCGATGCTCCAGAAAATGTTCTTGGTGAGATACGCGAGTTGGTCAGTCGCGCAGACTATCTCTCCACTGACTCTAATGACGATTCGGTGCCTCTGCACGCGATTGAACGTCTGCGCGAACTACTAGAAGAACACGGTCCCGCGAGCCATTTCGTTGAAGCGCGTCGCCTCTTCGATGAATGGCTTCCAATCAGCAGGGCTTCGGAAGATACGAGCCAAAAGCGCTTGAGAGAACTCCGGGTGGCTGCATTGCGCTCCGTATTCTATGAAGAAGGTGCGTGTGGCGTACTTAGCGTTCTCTCTACCGCGAAGATTCCGGAGCTAGTTGGACCAGTTCTGCTTGATTTGCCTCTGTCCGGCGATGATCTAGAAAACATCATTATTTCTGCTCGTGCGAATGGCAATCCGGGCAACGTAATGGCATTCGCATCACTAGCAGGCCTGCAGGTGGACCCCGAATGGCGATCACGGGTTGTAAGCATGGCGACAGGGTGGTCGGATGACCCTCACAGTGCTGCTGCATTGGTGGCAGGCTGGTCATTGAACCATGAGACGTGGGATTTTGTTGAGCAGCTTGGCGACGCTATTCGACAGCAATATTGGATCAACATGAGATTTCTCCCAGAGGACGACGAAGCTCTTCTCTTGCGTGGAGTGGCCGAACTAATGCGAGTCGGCCGGCCGATGTATGTACTAGCGGCCGCTCATCGAAGTCTGAACCGACTTCCGACGAAGACATTGGTCGACGTTATGCGATCCGGTCTTGCGAGTGGATCAGACGATGCGGTTGAGGGTGGGGGTACGATGCTCAGCTATTACCTCAAGGCAGCCTTCCTTGAGCTGAAGAAGCGTGTTGACGTCGACGTTCAGCAATTGGTCGGCTTCGAGTATGCGTATTTCCCTTTGCTTGAGTACGAGAAGATGCCGTTGGCGATCTATGACAAATTAGCAACCGATCCGGAGTTCTTCGTTGGCCTGTTGAGCCACGTATTTAGGGCGGAAAACGAGCCTGCACGAGAGGGGACCGAAGCGGAGGCGCGACAAGCGACGAATTCATTCAGAATTCTTAGCGCATTTACCAAGGTGCCTGGTCAAATCGAGCATGTTGAGTCCGCGGGCACGCTTTATCATTGGGTGGCGCGTACTCAAGAGTTAGCCAAGGAGTTGGGGCGCGCGAAGATTGCTGACACCTATATTGGAAAGCTCTTGGCATATTCGCCGTCCGTGGCCGAAGGCGAATTATGGCCGTCTGCGCCAGTGTGTGAAGTGCTTGAAGAGCTATCCACAGAGTCGCTACTAGATGGGTTCCGTATGGAATGCTTCAACAAGAGAGGTGTGTACTCGAAGAGCCCCTACGAAGGCGGAAAGCAGGAGCGTGCTCTGGCTGCGCGCTACAAGCAGTTCGCGTCCTTGGCAAAGAGCTATCCACGTACGTCACAGCTTCTCTCATCAGTGGCAAAGGACTGGGAGAGCCAGGCAGCGGGCGAAGATATAAGAGCCGAGCAGGACAAGATGAGCCGCTGAAGCTCTCGAGTCGGTCATGTTCATGAGTCCGAATCCCGCGACAGCTTGCACCTTCACGACACCCGTGGTTCGGTCCCATTCGCAAATAGTCTTCATCTGACTACGTAAGACTAGTTTATCCCCTCTCTTGGTGCTGATACCGATGGAACATACCGATCCTCGCCATGATGACGAATCCGCATTTGGTGCACGAATTCATGCAGTCCTGTCGCCTGCCTCGCCGATCCAGTCGGAGGAGTTCTTGTTTGGGCGCGATGAACAGCTCGAACGTATACGTCGTTGCCTTATGGCTCCAGGTCGCCAAGTGTTCATTTATGGTGAGCGTGGTGTTGGGAAGTCATCGCTCGCAAATGCAGCAGCTGCTGCGTGGCAGTCTAGTGACAAGCCGCCGTTACAGGTGTCGTGCGGACGTTCAGACACGTTTTCAAGCGTCGTAGGATCCCTGATTCGCGCAACACAAACCGAGATCGATGGAACCATCACGACGAGGAAGGAAGCCAAGGTGAGCGCTAAGCTGCTGGACGTCGGCGGCCAGATAGAGATTACCAAGCCCCAAGCTCGGGATCCGGCCGACATTGAAGGTGCTGCTTACCGCCTTGACGCAGCTTTTTCTGCTTACTCGAGCAAGACTATTGCAGTCATCGACGAGTTCGATCTAATCGTGGATGCGAATGAACGCAATCGGTTCGCGGAACTCGTTAAAGCGCTCGGAGATCGGAAATCGTCTGTCAAGTTGATCTTTACCGGTGTTGCGGCAGTACTTGATGAACTATTAGAGTCGCACGGTTCCGCACAGCGTCAGTTCGAAACTATTGAGCTAGAACGATTGCCTTATCAAGCACGCATAGATGTCGTTAAGGCAGCATTGAATTACTTCTTTGTCTTTGCTGACGAAAGCGTGACCTATCGTATCGCTAGCGTAAGCAACGGCTTTCCTTACTACGTCCATCTTCTTACAGAGCACTTGCTATGGGCCTGGTATGGGGACAAGCAATCTCATGATATTTCTCTGCCGCACTTACACAAGGCTTTTGCGGGAGCCACTGGTGCCGTCCATGCTGGTCTAAGGCAACCGTATGACAAAGCAACGAAAGGCCGAGATCAAGCGGCATTCGTTCTCTGGGCTGCCGCCGACGCTTTCGACCTGGAGCGAACGACAGACGCCATCTGGCTGTCTTATTCGCAGATTTGCGAGACATTGGAGGTCCCTGCCCTCGATCGTGCCAAGTTCACCGGCCAACTCAGAAAACTTAGAGAGCCGTCTCATGCGTGCATCCTAGAACAGACCCCCGAGCGAAAACTTCATCGATTCCAGGAATCGATGGTTAGAGGATATGTTCGGATGGCAGCCGCTTCGCGCGGAATTGAGTTGGATGATCAGCAATTTGACCCGCCGCCGCAGGCCTTAGTCCACGCGCCTCGGTTCTCTAAACGAAAACGGTGGATTGATACTTCGCGATTCATTCCTAACATGTCGCGCGACAAGCGCTAGGCGCTACGGCATAGGTATCTAACGGCTAAGCATGCTTACATCAGCACCAGCGGGCGGTCAGGCACCGACGGGCCAGTCTACCGAAGGGGCCGGGACTATGCATCCGGATAGAAATCCAACGAATGCTCGAGCCCTCCGTTCAAAAGTGAACACTTTCTAGATCGTCATAAAATGCTGCTGCATCTACTGCTACGCCAGGCCATCGCACGCCTACCTCAACCTTTCGCCCGGCCTCGACTTCGAAACGAAGCTCTTCGCCAAGACCAACCTCGAGTCGATCCTGCGCGACGAGCTCTCGCGACGTAATTACGTCTGCAAGCCGATCAACATCGGCAGCAACACCGACCCCTACCAGCCGATCGAGAAACGCTGGCGCCTCACCCGGGCCGCGCTCGCCTTGCTCAACGAGTGCAACCACCCCTGCACCATCGTCACCAAGAACGCGCTGGTCGAACGCGACCTCGACATCCTCGTACCGATGGCCGAGCGAAACCTCGTGCAGGTCTTCGTCTCGATCAACTCGCTGGACAACAAACTCGCCGCGAAACTCGAACCGCGCGCGAGTGCACCCCACCGCCGCATGAAAGCCGTCGAGACGCTGGCGAACGCCGGCGTCCCCGTCGGCGTCCTCGTCGCCCCGATCATTCCCGCGCTGAACGAGAAAGACCTCGAAGCCATCATCGGACAGGCAGGCGCAAACGGCGCGAACTCCATCGGCTACACCTGCATTCGTCTGCCGCGCGAGCTGAAACAACTCTTCCGCGAGTGGCTGGACCTGCACTACGCCGACCGCGCCGCGCACATCATCAGCCTCATCCAGCAGATGAATGGTGGCAAGGACTACGACAGCAACTTCGCCACGCGCATGCGCGGGCAGGGCGTCTTCGCGGACATCATCCGCAAGCGTGTGCAGGTGGCCGTACGCAAGGCAGGCTTGCATAGGGCCTGGGATACGGTGCTGGATACGTCGAAGTTCGTGGCGCCGCGGGTGCATTCGCCGCAGGGGGAGTTGTTCTAGACACGCGTTACGAACAACTTATAGCGTTTCCAGGAACGCCCGAAGATCGGACCGCTCTTGTGCGGTCAGACCAATGGGATACCCCGTATCAAGGCCACGATAATAGACCTCGCGATCCACCGCATCGTCCAGCGACGCTACGCTTCCATCATGCATGTACGGAGTGGTTAGCCTGACTTCTCTCAATGAAGGAGTGGCAAAAGTCTCGACTCACCGTTTTGTGCAATCTACGTGAAATATGCTAATTGTCCAGCCCATAGTCGTGCCCCTTATCGTGAAAGATCTCTGTCTCAAATATCACCCGGACGTACGCAAGGCTCGCAGCGCCCTCCCCCCTATCGCCGCGACGAATGCAATCCGCGTATTTCAATGAGGGGGGTTGTGTTATGTAAGTGAGGACGCCGGGAGCGACGCCTCGACGGCGTCGCCGATTGACACGCTCAGGCTAGATCGGCCGGCTTGAGCAGATCGGGAAATCCAACCCGATGCAGCATCTCTGCACGCAGTCGATCGATTACCGGAAAGCTTATGCTCGCGCCATCTTCGGTGGGATCGTAGTGGACGCGAAACGGGCGGCTGCCGAAGGGTAGATCGACGACCCGCACCATCTCGGCTGCAACACCTGCGGGGTCGGCGTCCTCGGGCACGATCTCCGCGAACGCCGTCATCACCTGCTCGCCGAAATCCTTGTACGGGCCGGCTTCGTATTCGGCGAGACGCGCCTTGTCGTCCGGGCGACCGGAATGGGCAAAGTGGTTCGTGCCTTTGGTGAAGGCGCCGGGCACAACGATGGTTGTCTCGATGCCCCAACGGACGAGCTCACGGGCGTAGATCACGGCCAACGAATCCATGGCCGCCTTAGCGGCGAAGTAGGGCGCCAGATACGGGGGCGTCCCGCCTGCGCAACTGCTGCTCGAAATCCAGAGCAAGAGCCCTTGTTTTGCGGCACGCATGTGCGGCAGCACCGCCCGGTTGACGCGCTGCGTGCCCAGGACGTTCACGTCATATTGTTCGGCGAACTGTTCGGGTGTGAACGCTTCAGCGGGACCAAAGACCATGTGGCCGGCGTTGTGAACCATCACGTCGATCTTGCCGCTGTCGGCGATGATCTTGCTCACCGCGGAGTCGATGGACGACTCCGACTGGACGTCAAGCTCGATAGCCCGGATATCTATGCCATCCCGGCGAGACGTTTCCGCCAGTTCCTCGGCGCTCGTGGCGTTGCGTCCGGCGACGTCGCGCATGGACGCATAGACGGTGTGTCCAGCCTTGGCCAGAGCCTCAGCGGCGAGGCGACCGAAGCCGCTGGACGCACCGGTGATCAGAATAACTTTCTTGCTCATGCTATGGCTCCCTAGTGGGGTAGTAATCGATCGCGCCATCAGCACATGCCGCCATTTGCGCGGATGGTCTGACCGTTAATCCAGGCGCCTTCCGGACCTGACAGGAACGAGACCACATTTGCGATGTCATTCGTCTGCCCGAGACGCTCCAGGGGATTCAGCTTGGCCATATGGTCAATGAGTTCGGGACTCTTGCCGTGCAGGAACAGTTCGGTGGCGACCGGGCCCGGCGCGACCGCGTTGACGCTGACTTCGCGACCACGCATTTCCTGGGCCAGCACCGACGTCAGAGCCTCGACTGCGCCCTTTGTCGCGGCATAGACGCCGTACGTAGGAAGGCGCACGCCGATCACGCTCGTGGAGAAGTTGATGATACGGCCACCCTTACGGACTCGTTTGGCGGCTTCGCGGCAGGCATTGAACGTGCCCTTCACGTTGACGGCCATGGCCTTGTCGAAGGTGGCGTCATCGAAGTCTTCGATTTTTGCGAGGGTAAGGATGCCCGCGCAGTTGATGACCACGTCGATACCACCGAAAGCGGATTCCGCGGCATCGAACATTGCTTTGACTGCCGTCGGATCGGAGACATCGGCCTGTGCCGCGATGCCATCGCCACCGGCTGCCTTGATCGCCGCCAGGATATTGTTGGCCGCCTCGGCGTTGCCCGAGTAGTTCAGTACGACCTTGAACCCGTCGCGCGCAAGTCGGACAACCAGTTCCGCGCCGATGCCGCGCGACGAACCGGTGACGATGGCAACCTTACCCGTAGTGCTGCTCATGTTTCTAACTCCGTCAGAGGATGGTGGACGGGTGATCCGCGTGTACCCTGAGGAATCCCTGGCTACGCGGATAACCCTCGAATCAACTTCGCGAGAGGAGAGGCGCACGCTCGAGAGCGCGCGCCTCGGATATCACTTCGCGTTATGCTCACGAATGCCTTCGCTGATCTGCTGAAGGGCTGCCTTCGTCGACGGAACTTCGCGCAGTGCGTTCAGGAAGACGAAGTCGTGGATGGTGCCGTTATAGCGAACGGCCGTGACCGTGTTGCCCGCTTCCTTCAGCTTGCGGGCATAGGCTTCACCCTCGTCACGAAGAGGGTCGTTCTCCGCGGTGATGACCAGTGCCGGAGGCAGGCCGGTAAGCTCTTCCTTCGATGCGCGCAGGGGCGAGACGTACGGGTTATCGCGGGTCTTAGCGTCCGGTGCGTACAGGTCCCAGCCGTACTTCATGAAGTCACGGGCGAGGAAGTGGCCGGTGGCGAACTGGTGATACGAGTCGGTATCGACGCTGGCGTCGGTGGCGGGGATGAGAAGGACCTGGTAGTCGATCTTCGGGCCTTTGCGATCCTTGGTCATGAGTGTCAGCGCGGCAGTCATGTTGCCGCCCACCGAGTTGCCTGCAACAGTGATGCGACTACCGTCGGCGCCGAGTTCCTTGCCGTTTGCGGCAATCCATTCCAGCACGGCGTAAGACTGCTCGAGCTGGGTCGGAAACTTCGCCTGGGGCAGCGGGGTGTATTCGACGAACACGCCGACCTGACCGGACCCGACGACGAGGTCGCGAAGGATGCGCTGGTGGTTCTCGAAGTTACCGACGATCCAGACACCGCCGTGGATGAAAAGCAGGACGCCCGGCTTTGCGACGGCGTGGTTCGGCTTCATGATGTAGATCTTCACCGTCTGCCCGTTCTGGGTGATGGTGCGCTCGGTCGTCGTCACACCGGACATGTCGACCTTGGTCTGCTCCTGAATGCCGGTCAGGATGTCCTGCGGCTTCGGCTGAGGCAGCTCCCAGAACGGGCTCGGGTCTTTGTTGATCTTCTCCAGGAACTGCTTCACCTGCGGGTCGAGGTGGGAGTCATTGGCGATGTCCTGGGCAAGAACGGGCTGGGTCATGACAGTTGCTCCAATGAGAAGGGACGCGATCTTCGTGAGGCGATTCATGGCGGTTTTCCTGGGAATTGTTCGCATGGGCCAAGGGCCGCTGGTGCCAATGTCGGCGTAAACATTGAGGCTCAGGCGATCGCATGCCGACAATTCATGCCTAGGTGTTACAACCGGGCGCGATGCTGACGGGACGCCCGTAGATGCCTGAATTCAGGCGTGAAACGAACAAGATCCGCCGGCCCGACACTCGATCTAATATTTAGGTAGGGGATCGCTCCCCGCGCGTTGGCACGGAGACATCGAGATGGCAATTTCACCGCAGAGCGTGGCCGCCAGTCAGGCACTGCACGGACGCATGTCGTTGTGCAGCTGGGAGCTCGGATGGAGGGACCTGCTGCTTCGCAGCTATGACGAGCCCAGCGAAGTAGAGAGCCTTGTTACCGCGCCGACCAACGACCACCTCATCGTGCTGGTTACACGCGGAGGCTGTGAGATCGAGGGTCTGTACGCCGGCAAGTGGCAGCGGGCTCGCTATGCCAAAGGCGACATCGGGATGACTGCGCCCGGCGAGGAGGTCAGTCTTCGGTGGTGGGGTGCGCGAGAGCAGGAGACACTGCAGTTGCACATTCCTGCGTCGACGCTTGCAGACGTCGCGAAGCTCGACCCCTCGTGGACGGAAGAGATTCGTCTCCCCCATCAGTTGACCTTCCCCGACCCCGTTGTGGAGTCGGTACTACTGAGCCTGCGCCGCGCGGTCGAGTTGAAAATGCCCAGTCTTTACGCTGACTCCGCCGTACATTTTCTGGCGAACCATCTGCTTCAGTTTCACGCCCGGATTCGGCCCATGGGATCGCTTGGCCGGGATCTAGGGCGCATGGCGATAGTTGACGCGTTGATGCGCTCCTCGCTGTCGTTCGATCTCAGTCTTGATGCATTGGCAGCCGAAGTCGGACTAAGCAAGTTCCACTTCCTGAGGGTCTTCAAGGACACCTTCGGCGAAACCCCGTTTCAGCGGCTGACGCGGCTCCGCATGGAACGGGCGCGGGTTCTGTTGGATGACCACGCGCGCAGCGTCACCGACGTCGCCCTGGATTGCGGGTATGGTAATCCGGGCCATTTCGCAGTGGCCTTCCGTCGGGCGTACGGTGTCTCGCCGCAGGCATTTCGTTCGCGAAAGTCTCGCTGATCCGCAATTCGGCGACAGTGGGGCGCAATTTCACGAGCGACACCGCAACCCCGTTTGCCGAAAATGCATCGACGCTTGCTGATGGCCAGGTCGATGTCGGCGGACAATACAGTTGCACTCGTCAGAAACGATCTTCCGGCTGTGCGCCGACCTGTGCTCTTGCTCACGGCGACCACGCTTACCGTTTGTATCCTTGCACTGGACTTGCGGCAGTCGCTCGACGGCGCGGTAGCCGTTCTCTACATTGCCGTCGTGCTCGTGGTCGCGCCGCTCGGCGGCCGTTATGTCATCGCCAGCGGCATCGCAACCGGACTATTGACGACCGCCGCGTTCCTGATCGGGCATCTTTCGCACCCGACCAACGGCGCCTACTCGCGCTTTGTGGTCAGCCTGGTAGCGATCGGAATCACCACGCTACTGTCGCTTCGTGACCGGTCCTCGCGAACGACCCTGGGTGAGCAGGCGCGTATCCTCGAGCTTTCGCATGATACGGTCATCATCCGGAGCAACGAGGACGTTATCCTTTATTGGAACGTGGGCGCCGAGCTGCTCTACGGCTGGGCACGTCACGAAGCGTTGGGGAAGAAAAGTAGCGAGCTCCTGCGTTGCAAATACGATGATCTCGATGTAGACGAATGTCTACGCACGGACGGTCACTGGTCGGGCGAGGTGGTCCGCACCCGCCGCGATGGTACCCGTCTCGTACTGGCGAGTCGCTGGCTTCTCCGTCGTGACCCCGAGGGCCGTCCCGTCGGCGTCATTGAATCGAGTTCCGACCTCACTGCGCGTCTTCGCTCGGACACCGAACGTCTTGCGTCCGAGCGAAGGTACAGAGCGATTTTCGATTCCGCCGGCTTTGCTATGTGGGAGTCCGACTGGTCGCAAACCGTTGGGACGGTGCTTCATGCGGCCCCGCCGGGCGATCTACGCCCTTGGCTAATGTCGCACCCTGAGATTGTTGGCCCCGCCATACAGTCGGGGGTGATTCGCCATGCGAATCAGGCAGCCGCAGATCTCTTCGGGGTGCGACACCGTGAAGAGCTGGCCGGGGCGAATCTTTGCGGGCGGTATCTGGAGTCTGGTGCGGGAGCGTTTTCGACCATCCTGGCTGCCCTGGCAGATGGGGAGACCTCGGTCGAAGCGGAGACTCGCCTGAAAACATTCCATGGAAGGACTGTCGACATCGTCCTCAGGGTAACGCTCCTTCCCGAGGGTCGGAACTGGTCGCATGTTCTGGTGATGGCGTTCGACGTTACTGAGCGAAACGAAGCCCGGGCGCGCTTTGAACAGGCCTCCGCGGAACTCGCCCATGCTGGGCGCGTGTCCATGCTTGGACAACTCGCTGCGTCGATTGCGCATGAGGTCAACCAGCCACTGACCGCAATCATTAACTACGCCAAGTCGGCCACCCGGTGGGTCGATCGGGAGGAGCCACGCCTGGACGAGGTAGAAAAGTGCCTCTCGAGCATCGTCTCAAACGGAACGCGCGCCGCGGAAGTCATCGGCCGGGTCCGGTCTCTGGCTCGAAAGGCCGAGCCGCAAGCCGAAGACGTGGACCTTCTTGACCTGATCGACGGTGCACTTTCAATCACCCGGCGTGAGGCGGCAGCTCAGGCCGTCCAGGTCGTCTGGGAGCGCCCTGTCGCCCCGGTGCCGAAAGTCCGCGCGGACCGGGTGCAGATTCAGCAGGTGCTCGTGAACCTCATCATCAACGGCATCCAAGCGATGGCGAGTTCGACTCGATCTGCGCGAGAGCTTTGCGTCTACGTGAAGGTACTTCCGGCCGGCGATGTGGCGGTTCACGTGCGCGACTGCGGAACCGGCTTTCCGGATGGCCAGGGAACGATGATCTTCGAACCGTTTTTCACCACGAAGTCGGACGGGATGGGGATGGGACTGTCCATCTGCCGAACCATTATCGAGGCCGGTGGCGGGACCATCTGGGCCCAGAATAATGAAGGCGCCGGGGCCACGGTGGCGTTCAGCTTGCCGGCCTGCACTGTCCTGCGTGGCGTCGCTGCTACTCATATCTAGATGTTATTGGCCTCACAGCCGAAATCGCCATGATGGAGACCACGTTGCGGAAGGTGTGAGAGGCATAAGGTTGTGATTACACAGGCACGCGTGTGCATTGTGGACGACGACGACGGGGTCCGGGAGAGCATTGCCTCTTTCTTCGCTTCCGTCGGCATGTCGGTGGCGACCTTCCGCGCCGCCGAGGACTTGCTGTCGTCGGAGCGGTTGCCCATAGCGGATTTCGTTGTCAGCGACCTCCACATGCCGGGCATGAGCGGTGTGGGCCTCCTACAGGAGGTGCGGGCACGGCGGCCGGATCTTCCGGTGGTGATTATGACCGCGTTCGGCACGGCGGAAGCTCGCGCGCAGGCGACACAGCTCGGCGTTCATGCATTCCTGTGCAAGCCGGTCGACCCGGAAAACCTTCTGGTTCTCATACGCACCGCCTTGGTCGGTGACACGGCAAACCAATAGCGAAAGGGCGGACAGCATGACGGATTCCGAGAACGACGAAATCGACGTGCCGGTATGCATCATCGATGATGACGAGGACGTGCGATCGTCCATCGCAAACTTGCTGCGTTCGTGTGGCCACGTGGTCGAAACATTCAGTGGCCCCGCGGAGTTCAAAGGCCGCAATGGCTGCCGGGCCGTAGCGTGCCTGATCCTGGACGTCAGGCTCAAGGGCGCTAACGGCCTCGATTTTCAGGAAGAACTCCTGCAGAGCCAGCATTCAATTCCCATTGTGCTGATGAGCGGCCATGGCGATGTGCCCATGACGGTACGTGGGATGCGTGCCGGTGCGATCACGTTTCTTCCCAAGCCGTTTCGCGAAGAGGAACTCCTTGCGGCGGTCCGAGAAGCGATTGGCATCGGGGAACTTCGACGAAGGGATGAAGGCGCTCATGCCGAACTTCGCAATCGCTTTGTCACGCTGACGCCACGCGAGCGCGACGTTCTTGGCCTGGTCGCCGCAGGACTGATGAACAAGCAGATCGCGGGGCAACTCGCCATCAGCGAGATTACCGTGAAGATTCATCGTGGTAACGCCATGAGAAAGATGAAGGCGGACTCACTCGCCGATCTTGTCCGCATGGCAGAGAAGCTCGGTGCGCGCGAAAACCAGAGCCGCTACGGCCGAGCGCAATCCATTGACTGATAACGGGTGAAAATCATGAAATATAAGCAGCTAGGAAACACCGGACTTTTGGTCTCGCGACTGTGCTTCGGCACCATGACGTTCGGCGGCGCGGGTGGTGTTTACAAGCATATCGGCAATGTCGATCAGCCAGGCGCCGACGAGCTCGTGAAAGCCTGTCTCGATGGAGGGATCAACTTTTTCGATACGGCTGACGTGTATTCCGCCGGCGAGAGTGAGAAAACCCTTGGTCAGGCATTGAAAAATTTACGCGTACCCCGCAACGAGGTTGTGCTTTCAAGCAAGGGCTACAGCCGCATGGGCAACGGTCGAAATGACGTAGGTGCGTC
The DNA here is from genome assembly GCF_900109915.1 of Luteibacter sp. UNCMF331Sha3.1. Taxonomy (GTDB): domain Bacteria; phylum Pseudomonadota; class Gammaproteobacteria; order Xanthomonadales; family Rhodanobacteraceae; genus Luteibacter. The sequence goes on along the minus strand of NZ_FOBU01000001.1, from coordinate 1,608,123 downwards.
CCGGGGTCATCTCATGGATGCCGTCGATGCCAGTCTGAAACGGCTACAGACCGATCACATCGATCTTTATCAGATCCACGCGACTGACGTCCTGACGCCGATTGAGGAAACGATGCGTGCGCTCGATGACATGGTCACACAGGGCAAGGTGCGCTACATCGGGGTGTCCAACTGGGCTGCTTGGCGTATCGCGGTGGCCAACGGCATCGCGACCGCCAAAGACTATGCGCGATTCGAAACAGTGCAGGCTTATTACTCCATTGCGGGGCGCGACCTCGAACGGGAACTCGTCCCCCTGATGGAATATCAGAAGCTCGGTTTACTGGTCTGGAGTCCGCTGGCCGGTGGATTGTTGTCTGGAAAGTTCAGTCGCGTGAATCAGAACCCCGAGGGATCCCGTCGATCGGCCTTCGACTTCCCTATCGTGGACAAGGACCGGGCGTGGGACGTGATCGACGCCATGGAGCCTATCGCCCGCTCCAGACACTGCAGCATCGCGCGGATCGCCTTGGCCTGGCTGCTTTCGCGGAATGTTGTGACTTCGGTGATCGTTGGCGCGAAGCGGCTCAGCCAGCTCGAGGACAACCTCTCCGCCGTCGACATCGAGCTAACGGAGGACGAACTTGTATCGCTGTCCGAAGCAAGCGAGCTTCCCCGAGAATATCCGGGCTGGATGCTGGAAACGCAGGGTGCGGATCGCCTCGGTCCAGTGGACTTGTGGGCTGGCAAAGCACGTTGAACGACGCGATCTTGCACTATCGAGACTGTCGGACGCCAATTGGTTGCCGACGTTAGCCGGACCGTGCATCGCACATCTTCAGCCTTATCCAGGAGATAAACGGCGGCAAGGACTGCGATTCGAACCTCGCCACACGCATGTGTGGGCAGGGTGTCTTCGCGGACACCATCTGCAAGCGTGTGCGCGTGGAGTGCGACGAGCAGCCCTGCATCGGGATGAGATACGGTACTGAATACGTCGAAGTTCGTAGCGCCGCGGGTGCATTCGCCGCAAGGGGAACTCTTCTGACGTGTCTCTGAACGCGCGACAGGCAATGCACCGAACCCGCATCAACCCCTGGCAGCTGAGCCCGGCCCATGCAACCGACGATAGGCTCCTGGCGTCATGCCGACGATGCTCTGAAACACTCGTGTGAAATGACTCTGATCGGCGAAGCCGCACAGGCACGCGATTCTGCTCATTGGCTGGGCCGTGCCTGACAGTTGCTCCATGGCGACTTCGACGCGACGGCGCTGCAACCATTTGTACGGGGGCAGGCCGGTCGATGTCCTGAACGCCCGAATGAGATACCCACTCGACACGCCGCACGCCGCTGCAAGCTCGGCGATCGGTAGCTGACCCGACAGATCGGCGGAGAGCAGCTCCTTCGCGCGGTTCAGGGTGACGGGGTCGAGGCCTCCGCTGGCGCGACGGGCATCGATCGACGAACTTCCGTAGCGTGTGGCGAGATGCGTCAGTAGAGCCAACTCGACGTGATCGGTAAATAGACGACTCGTCGTCTGAGGGCTCGTCGCGGCTTGAGCGAGCGCTCTGGCGAGCCCGTCGACGATCGGATCGCCGATGCTCTGTCCGGGCGCCACGTTCAGATGTTCCACAGAGTGGCGAAGGCCGAGCGAGGTCGCATCGAAGGCGCCCATCGGAATATGGAAATTGATGCAGTCGAACGCGCTCAGGAGATTCGCCTTCCAGCGATCCCTGTAGTCATACGCCGAAAACTCACCCGCGTGCCATGTGCTCATGGGGATCCAGCGGCCATTGCGCCAGAGCTCGCCCTGATACTCCTGGAGTTGCAGCGAGATCATGACCGCGCTTTCCAACGCGTGCGGATCGGTAGGGCCAAGGCCGCCGCCTGGACACGTCAGCCGGGTCACGCTCACGCCGCTCCGGTTCATGGCCGTCGCTTTCAGCGGCTGCGTATCTGCGACACGCAGGTAGCGCATCGACCGGTTCAATTGTGCGGACATGTGACGGCCTTCGAACTGCGGTACCAACGACGTAGATGAAAACGTTACTCGCGTCGCACCGTGCAGTTCAAGACCTGGCTCGCTCACCGCCTGCGATGCCGTTCGGAGTCGTGCAACGAGGTTGGCCCCGGCGGTCATCGCCGAGGCGCCTCGCTGAAGAACGCAAGGAGCATCTTCTGGGGAGAAGCTCTATGCGCCGTACCGTGAAGGCTTCAGGCCGCCCTGGAGGCGTTTCGCGCGAGCGCGCGACGTTCGATGCTCGCGGCGAACATCGGCGTCTCGCGGCTGTTGTGATCGCCACCATCGCGCTGACGCGCGTCGGCGGCCACTTCGAACGGTGTACCGTGCCTGGCGATGAAGTCGAGGAACTCCTCGGTCGGATGGGCCACGACGCTGTTGGTGTATTCACAGGTCTTGTCGTCGATCTTCCTGACGCTCAGGGTCCAGATGACCTGGACGCGCGTGCGACCGTTCGGCGTGAAGGCGTCGGAGGTCGATACCATCTTGCACAGACTGGGCGTGGCGACCTCGGCAACGTAGTGCTGCACCATCAGGGTCTGGCCGATCATTTCGACGTTGATCGACATCCGCTTACCGTCGTCCGTGGTCGTGCTGCCGGCCGAGATGTGATCGGGGGCGCAGCAACGCTGATACTCGGCCTCGGGGAGGCTGAAAAGCCACTCGGCGATATCGACCTTCTCGATGGGCGCGTTGATGACAGCGGAATAGGCCGACGACGAAAGCTGCTTGTCGGTGATGATGACGTCTGACATGGAAAATCCTCTTGGCTGGAACCGATGCGTGCCCGAACGGGCTTCGTTTTGGCGCACTCCGGGCTCGGTCTGATCGTCGAGAGGAGTGTGTCGAAACTATCGGTTCGGCGCCGCCGCGCCGCCAGATATCTCATCGTATGCTCGATGGTGGCGATTTGGTTCAGCGGCCTCATACGAAGGTCTTGTCGAATCGACGTCTTTTTGCGCATCCGTGCAACTTTGGAACGCCACGTACCTTCGATCCATTCCAGACAAAACGATCAATCGATGCGTCCGGCTCATTTGCTTGCCCGAACTCGGCGTGTGTCATCCACCCGAAGAAGTGATGTGCCATACCGCGGTGGTCGTCGGCCAACCCTACCGCGCTGCGCACATCATCAGGACGACGACGTCAGCATCGGCAAGCACATGCGTGGGCAGAGCGCGTCCGCAGACTCATCACCTTTGGAATATCGCATCTGGCTTCGCTTGCAGTTCTTCTCTCGTTCTTCGGATAACGTCGCCTTTCGATTCGGCCGGTTTGAGTCAGCTACATGTTAGAAAGTCACGTGGTGGCGAGTAATGGCGGCGGCTGACAGATAAGAATCAAACCGCCACCTCGACACAGAAGTCCACGAATGCCCGCACCTTCGGTGGCGCATGCCGCCGGGACGGGTAGAACGCATAAAGCGGAAACGTCTCGCCCGACCAGTCGGGGAACAGTTCGACCAGACGTCCATCGGCGATCGCGTCGCGCACGCTCACGGCGAGTACCTGCGCGATGCCGACGCCTGCGAGGCAGACGGCGCTCATCGTGCCCGAGTCGTTCACCAGTAGTGGGCCCTTAGTGTCCACGGTGACGACGTTGCCGCGTCGATGGAATTCCCATGCGAACGGGCGACGTGTGATGGGGTCGCGAAATTGCAGACATCGATGGTGCGTCAGCTCCCGCGGCGTCTTTGGGGTGCCATGTGCGGCGAGGTACGACGGCGTCGCGACGGTGAGCACGCGCGTGTCGAGCAGCTTGCGCGCGACGAGCGACGATGACGGCGGCTCGCAGAAGCGAACGGCGACGTCGATGCCGTCGGCGATGAGATCGCCGAGGTCGTCTCGCGCGACGATCTCCACGTCGAGGTCCGGGTAGCGCGAGAGGAAGTCGCCGAGGCGCGGCGCGATCACCTGCCACGAGAACATCGGGTCGAGGCTGACGCGAAGGCGTCCGCGCACCGCGTGGGCATCGCCGGCGGCGGAGAGTGCGGCTTCCTCCAGGCTCGAAAGCAACGGGTTCACTTCAGCGTACAGCCGCTGGCCTTCGTCGGTCAGAGTGACGGAGCGTGTCGTACGGTGTAGCAGGCGCACGTTGAGCCGCGCTTCCAGCCGGGAGATCGCGCGGCTGACGCCGGAGGGCGACAGGTTCAGTGCTTCCGCGGCGCGGGCGAAGTTGCCGGTATCCACGACCGCCACAAGGACGGACAGGTTTCCGAGAAGGCGGCCGTCGGCGGACATGGCTGGGTACCCTAAGACGATGAGCGCACGGTATCAGTCTGACTCATGATCCGGTGTCATTAAAGTGCTGACTAATGGTCGCTTCAGTCACGACTTCCACGCGCCTATCGTCCTCGTCGGTCACCCATCACCAGGAAACACCCATGTACGCCATCACAGGTATCACCGGTCAGGTCGGCACCGCGCTCGCCGAAGCACTCGTCGACGCCGGCCGGCCTTTTCGCGCCGTCGTACGCGACGCCGCCAAAGGCGAGGCGTTCGCGGCGCGCGGTGCGGAAGTCGCCGTGGCTGCCATCGACGACACGCCCGCGCTTACCCGTGCGTTCGAAGGTGCCGAGGCGGTCTTCATCCTCCTGCCACCCGACTTCGACCCCGCGTCGGATTTCCTGACCGCGCCCGATCCGGTCATCGCATCCATCCACGAGGCATTGCTGGCGGCCCGCCCGGCACGCGTCGTCGCGTTGTCGACGATCGGTGCCGATGCCATGCAACCGAATCTCCTTTCGCGGCTCGGCCGCATGGAAACTGTGCTCGGCGATCTGCCCATGCCCGTCACTTTCCTTCGCGCCGGCTGGTTCCTCGAAAACACGCAGTGGGACATCGCATCGGCGCATAAGCACGGCATCATCGATAGCTTCCTCGCGCCGCTCGATCGGAAAATCGCGATGGTCGCCACGAAGGATGTCGGAGAACTCGCCGCGCGCCTGCTGGATCAAACCGGTGAAGGTGTTCGCGTCGTGGAGCTTGAAGGCCCCGAACGAGTCAGCCCCGACGATATCGCCGCCTCGCTCGCGAAGGCGCTGGGACACGACGTCCGTGCGCGCGAAGTCTCCCGCGACACCTGGGCTGCACGCTTCGCCGCCAGTGGCATGAAGAACCCGACCCCACGCATGCGGATGCTGGACGGCTTCAACGAAGGGTGGATCGACTTCGGCGCCAACGCGACGAAAGGCACGACAGGACTCGATGACGTCGTCGGAGCGCTTGTCGCGCGATAATCGCTCCTTCTCGTCGGCGAGTGTTGCTGCAAGCTGCGCTTCCTAACTAATGGCAGACGGCGACCTGCACCCAGCGAACGTCAAGCAGACGAGGGCGTATCAGCAACACACACTGTGAACCCGCTACGAGCTTTCCTGCAGGCAGTGTTCCGTCTGTGAATCGAGCAGTCAGCCCCTTGTCGAACGACGGTGTGCTTCCCAATTCCGCGGTTCGTGTAGGTGGCCTGTACCGCGAGGTGGCGTCCCGGCCCGAGCTCAGGACGATGGCGGATTCGATGCTCTGCGGCGCGGCCTCATCGAAACGCATATTGGCGAAGGACAGCATCCCGTTGATCCAATAGGCGAACCCGCCAGCTGCGCATAGCGACATGATCACAGCTCTTGCCTTTTCCTTGGGCGATCCTCGCCATGTCGAACATAGCGTCAACAAGAGGATCGCAGCTCCTGAACAGAGCGATACCCTGGCAAAACCCGGACCGAGAGTCTGCCAGTCAAACTGCTGGTTGATGAAGAAAACGCCTGGAAGCAGACCGATACACACCAGGCTGACGGCCCTGTCGGAATGCACGATCTTGTTATGTCTGACCTGAGTGACAACCGCTATGCCGAGAGTGCTAGCAGCGAATAGTGCATTCAGCATCCACAGTACACGGTCGAGCGGAAAAAAAAGATTTGCAACCAAGAGCGCGGCACCGACACAAGAGGCGACACGGGTTTGCCATGGCATGCTTGCCAGCATGGTCACATGACCGTCGATCGACGCCTCGGCCGCTTTTTTATCCCCGACAGGGAAACGGCCGGCCGACTGACTTGTCTCGATAGGTCTGGCGGACACAGGATTCGCTCGACGGGGGCGGAGCCTTCCATGGCGAAGATCGTCAACCCAGGTGCCGCGCATTCCCCGAAGCAGGAAGCCGGGAATCGCACGATCGCCCGATGTCGAACTCAATAACAACAAAGGTCCTTCGACCATGCCCGGGGTCGGCCTAGCCTCGATCACATCCTGTCGGGAAAGACGCCAGGCGTACCTCGCGAAGCGGCGCAGTTCGATGCCATCCCTATCCACGATGGCGACCGCGGTGAGATTGCGGATCACCAGATACAGTGGGACACCGAACGCCAGTAGAAGGCCGATGGGGATGAGCATCATCGGGCTGCCGTCCCAACGAGCCATGCGCAACACGAGAACGACCATAAGCGCGAGGATCAGCGCCCAGCTGCCGAACCAGAAGTATGCCGGCACATGTGGTCGCGCGACCACATGGGTGGCTTGTGACGAACTGCGGCCAGGAATCCTGACGTCCATGTTTATCCCCCTCAAGATCGGGAGATTCTACGCAGAGCAGGCGGTCCGTGGCGAGAGCGTCGCAAGACCCGCGAGCGGGCGGCCATCGCGACGCAACCCTGGTCGCGATCGCTGCTACCATCCAGCCAAAATCCCACAGGGACGCGTATTCATGGAATCGGCACAAGTGCAGGTTGCGCCGCGAAAGTCCCGCCGGTGGGGAGCACACGCCGTCTGGGGTGTGCTGGCCGTGGCGCTTTTCGTAGGTGGCGTCGTTCTCGCCGATCAGCCGACGGTCCTCGAGGCTAACCACGTGCAGTCATTCGAAACCACGGTGGTTCACGCTGGCGGGCACACGCGCCTTCGACTTTCCGGACTGGCCTTCCATAGCGCGCTTGCCGTGGAGCGTCTGGAGCGGAACCAAGATGGGGCAGTACTGAATCTCCGAATTCTCCTTGTTCCCACGAGGCCCGGCTTGTCGGGTAGCTTCGACTACGCAATCGATGTCCCTCCCAGCGTGAGTTCCGTTACGTTTGGGGTTAACGGAACGGTGATCTGGAGTGATACCGCGACGCGTTGAGCACGCAGAGCATGATCGAAGGGAAACTCGATGAAACCAGCGTCAGGAAATTCCAGGAAGCGGCTCATTCTGATGAACTGCATGAGCTGAAAGGTGCGCTGCGCTTCTGCGTTACCTTCCTGGTGTAAGCGCCGATTGCCCGTGGCGCGACGGGGGAACTCATCGTCAACGGAAGGATTCGATCTCACGCTGAGAAGGCAGAGGGCATGGCGCAGCTCTTGAGACCCGACGGATATCGAGCGACTTTCGACGTGGTCAGTCGTTCTTTCTCGGCCCGCTTGCCCCTACGCGGTCGGCGAGGGTCCTCACCTGTTCGAAATGCGTTGCGACGGTTTTTGCGTGTTTACGTTGTCCACGCTCGCGCTGAACACCATGCGTTTGAGCGGCCTGCCGCGCCCGTCAAAGACCATCGCCGCCTGGGGATGAAAAAACAAGATCGAGGCGTACGGCGCGTGGCTGGCGTCCGATTGCCGGCGCGGCGCCTGCATCGCGACGTATACGAGCGGCACACCGATCCACCGGGATCATTGCCTCACCGAGGAACAACGTAAGCACTCGTTCTACCCGTGCGTTTTCCTGGGCCTCACCCGACGACGTGCTGACCCTCCCGCTGTAGAGGGCCGGACTGTCCGGCTCGCCGGATTTCCGGATGTCCGCGGACACTTTGTTCGGCGACGATGTCCCCGATCCCCCGCGCGGCAGGCTGCGGAGGAGGTGGGCTACCCTTGGCACGCCACGTGCAATGCGAGTCTTCGACCGCACGACGCGGCCAGCCCCGGCGTGCATCCCGGGGACAGGGTGGATCCTCGACCGAAGGAACGAAGCATGTTCGGCTATTACCTCGAACTGGCGTTGCGCAGCCTCAAGCGCAGCCCGGGGCTTACGGTGCTGATGGTGCTTGCCATCGGCTTCGGCGTGGGGGCGTCGATGACGACCTACTCCGTGCTGCGCGCGGTGTCGGGCGACCCCATCCCCTGGAAGTCGTCGCGGCTGTTCGTGCCGCAGATCGACGCATGGGGACCGGGCGGTCGGCGCGACGGTAACACTGAACCGCCGGACGCCCTGACCTACATCGACGCGATGGCGCTGATGCGTGACCACCGCGCGCGGCTGCAATCGGCGATCTACATGATCGCGCCGTCCATCGTTCCCGAAGGTTCGGGCAAGCACCCGCTCAACGTGACGGGGCACGCGGTCTATAACGAGTTCTTCCCGATGGTGGAAGCACCGTTCCTGCATGGCGGCGGCTGGAGCGCGGACGACGACAAGCGCCGCGCCGCGGTCGCGGTGATCACCCAGCGGCTCAACCTGAAGCTCTTCGGCGGGGCCGACAGTGTCGGCCGGACCATCAATGTCGCAGGCAAGGCCTATCGGATCGTCGGCGTGCTGGGCGACTGGAATCCGATGCCCCGCTATTACGACGTCTTCAACAGCGGCGGCTTCTCCACGGACAAGGACGACCTGTTCATCCCGTTCGACCGGGCGATCGAGACGGGCGTGACGAGGGACGGCAGTACCAGCTGCAACGTATCCCCGAAGGATCCGGGCTTCGTCAGCCTGCAGCAGTCGTCGTGTGTCTGGGTGTCGTACCTCGTGCAGCTGGACGACATGGCCGCCGTGGCGTCTTACCGGCAATACCTCGATGGCTACGCGCGTGACCAGCAACGGGCGGGGCGATTCGCCTGGGCCCCGAACGGTCGCTTGTACGACGTCAATGCCTGGCTGGCCGTGCAGCAGGTGGCGCCGCGGGATACCAAGATCTCCGCCGTCGTCGCGCTGGGCCTTTTCATCGTCTGTCTCGTGAACACCGTCGGGCTGCTGCTCGCCAAGTTCCTGCGCCGCAGCGGCGAGATAGGCATCCGCCGCGCGCTGGGCGCGCCGCGGTCGGCGATCTACGCGCAGTTCCTCACCGAGGCGAGCATCGTCGGTCTCGCGGGCGGCCTGCTCGGCCTCCTGCTCACCGGCGTCGGCGTGCTGGCGATGGGATCGATGCTGCCGCGAAACATCGCTTCGCTGGCACGCATCGACATGCCCCTGTTGCTCCTGACCCTGGTCGTGGCGGTGGTGTCCGCCGTGCTTGCCGGGCTCTATCCCACATTGCGCGCCTCGCAGGTTCAGCCGGCGTGGCAGCTGAAGTCGAACTGAGGCGCACCGCATGAGACTGCATCCCATGTTCGCGGCCCTTCGCAGGCACAAGGCCGGCGTCGTGCTCATCGCACTACAGATCGCGTTGACGCTCGCGATCGTCTGCAACGCCATCTTCATCATCGGCCAGCGCGTCCAGACCATCGGGCGGGAGAGCGGCATGGACGAGAGCGACGTGTACATCGTCAGCCAGCAATGGGTCGGCGTCGAAAACGCCGAAGACGATGCGAGTGTGGCGAAGCTCGACGCCCTGCAACGCGAAGACCTCGCCGCTCTGCGCAACATGCCCGACGTCGCCGCCGTGACCCCAACCAATTCCGTTCCGCTTTACAACGCCTCGTGGACGGGTTCGGTGTCGCTGAAACCCGGCAACGGCGAGTACGACGGCAGCACGCCCGGCACCGCTTACGTGTCCTATTACGACGTCGACGACCAGGCCCTTGCCGTGCTCGGAGCGAAACTGGTCGAGGGACGGTTCTTCCACGCGGACGAGGTCATCCATGTCGGCGGCACGGATGCGCGCCATGCGAAGGTGATGGTGATCTCGAAGGCACTGGCGCGGAAGCTGGTCCCTGATGGCAGTGCGCTTGGCAAGGCACTCTATATTGACGGCACCACGGATCCGATCACCGTCGTGGGCGTTCTCGATACGCTCCAGGCACCCGCGAACGTGACGAAGGTGCCCTGGAACACGGTGCTCATGCCGGTGCGGCTGAACTCGTTCTTCTCCCGCTACGCGGTGCGCGCGAAACCCGGCAGGCTCGACGCGGCCATGAAGGCGACGCCGGACGTGCTCTACAAGACGAACCCCATGCGCGTGCTCGACGAGTACAGCGTGAAATCGTTCGCGGCCGTGCGGCGCGACGCCTACCAGTCGGACCTCAGCATGGCGATCCTGATGGGCGCGGTCTGCGTGATCCTGATCGGCGTCACCGCGGCGGGCATCGTCGGCCTCACGAGCTTCTGGGTCGGACAGCGCCATCGGCAGATCGGCGTGCGGCGTGCGCTCGGCGCCCGCAAGGTCGACATCCTCATGTACTTCCAGATGGAGAACCTCGCCATCGCGGGAGGCGGGGCAGCCATCGGCACGCTGCTGGCCATCGTCATCAACTTCTGGCTGATGCGGAACTTCGACATGGCGCGCCTGCCGTTGCCCTGGATCGGCGTCGGCATCGTGGCGGTGCTGGTGCTGGGACAACTGTCGGTGCTTTCGCCTGCGAGGCGTGCGTCCAACGTGCCGCCGGTGGCGGCGACGCGGGCGGGCTAAGACCGCCGGTCGTTACAAGCGCCCCTGTCCGCGCTGTGGCACAGTGCGGCCACACGACGACCGGGGGACAGACGATGGACAACCGAAACAACGCATCGACGACGTGGGCGCCCGCGCTCGGTCGGCTGCTGCTGAGCGTGCTCTTCCTTGCATCCGGCATCGGCAAACTGACGGCGCCCGCCGCGACCATCGCGTACATCGCGTCCGCAGGGCTTCCGCTGCCGTCTGTCTCTTACGGCGTAGCGGCCTTCGTCGAGGTGGTGGGTGGGGCACTGCTTCTGGTTGGCTACCGCACGCGCCCTGTCGCGGCGGTGCTCTGCCTGTTCACGCTGGCGGCGGCTGTGTTCTTCCACAACCACTTCGCCGATCAGAACCAGCTGATCCACTTCCTGAAGAACCTTGCCATCGCAGGCGGCCTGCTCCAGGTCGTCGCGTTCGGTGGCGGTGCCTGGAGCCTCGACGCGCGGCGCCGCTAGTACTTCAGTCGGAGCAACGGCTCGTTCTTCTGGGCGAGTTCGAAGAGGTCCTGGAACTCCTCCTCCGTTTCATCGTCCAGCGCGTACACCGCCACCGGCTCGCTCGTGAGCGGGTTCGGTTGGGGTACGCGCGGTGGCGCCTGTAGCGAGAACTGCAACCCGTCTCGCTCGACCAGGAGCGGCGCCTCCTCGACGTGCGCCGTCCGGATGTCGCTCCCGGTGTAGATGAAGACCGCTGTGATCATCGTCGTGTCCTCTTGCATGGATTCATGGCCCACGGGCGTCAGGCGAAAGCTTCCGTCAGCAGGGCCAGCGTCTGTTCCTTGTGTCGCGTGCTCGATCCCACGGCCGGTGAAGCGGCGGCCGCGCGGCCGATATAGCGAACGCCCTCCGTGACGCCGAGCTCGCGTTGCAGGTCGCGCAGCCGCGGCGCCATGTATGTCCAGGCGCCCATGTTCTCCGGCTCCTCCTGGCACCATACCCACTCGGCGTTGGCGAAGCGCGCCATTTCTTCCGCGATGCGCCGTGCCGGGAACGGATAGAGTTCCTCGACGCGAAGAAGGTAGACGTCCTGCAGGCCGAGCTTCTCGCGCTGGTCAAGCAGGTCGTAATAGACCTTGCCGGAACCGATGAGAACGCGGCGGATGCCGGCATCCGGAAGCAGGCCCGGCGTGCGGCCCGTCGTATCCGCGTCGTCGCGGAGCACCGGCTGGAAGGCCGTACCGGGTCCCATCTCGTCCAGCATCGATTTCGCACGGCGGTGGCGCAGAAGGCTCTTCGGCGTCATCAGGATGAGCGGCTTGCGAATGTCGCGGCGCACTTGCCGGCGCAGGATGTGGAAATAGTTGGCGGGCGTGGTGCAATTGGCCACCTGCCAGTTGTCCTCGGCCGAGTTCTGCAGGAAGCGCTCCAGCCGCGCCGACGAATGCTCCGGTCCCTGACCGTCGAAGCCGTGCGGAAGGAGACACGTTAGCCCCGACATGCGCAGCCATTTCCGTTCGCCGGAGGCGAGGAACTGGTCGAACACCACCTGCGCGCCGTTGGCGAAGTCGCCGAACTGAGCCTCCCACAGCACCAGCGCGTGCGGGTCGGCGGTGCTGTAGCCGTACTCGTAGGCAAGCACGGCCTCCTCGGACAGCATCGAGTTGATCACTTCGAACGGTGCCTGTCCGGCCGCCACCGCGCCGAGCGACACGTGCCGGGCGCCGGTCGCCTGATCCGTGATGGCGGCATGGCGTTGCGTGAAGGTGCCCCGCTCGCTGTCCTGTCCAACCAGCCGCACCCGCGTCCCCTCGGCGAGCAGCGTACCGAGCGCGAGCGCTTCCGCCGTGGACCAGTCGATGCCCTCGCGTTCGTCGAGCGTCTTGCGACGCGCGTCGAGGAAGCGGCGCACGGTGGGATGCACCTGGAACCCATCCGGCACCCGCGTCAGCGTGCTGCCGACATCGACGAGCGCGTCGCTTCGGGCCGCCGTGTCGCCGATCGTGTCCGCCTTCGGATCCTGCGTGGAACGGATGCCTTTCCAGCGGCCTTCGAGCCAGTCGGCGCGCTCGGGACGGTACGCGTCGCTCGCTTCGAATTCCGCATCGAGGTGGGCGACCCATTCGGCCTTCATCGTGTCGACGTCCTTGTCGGTCACGATGCCTTCGCCGCGCAGGCGTTCCACGTAGATCTCGAGCGTGGAGGGATGGGCGCGAATGGCCGCGTACATCGCCGGTTGCGTGAATGCCGGCTCGTCGCCTTCGTTGTGACCGTAGAAACGGAAGCACACCATGTCGACGACGGCCGGCATGCCGAACGTCTGGCGGTATTCGAAGGCGAGACGCGACACGGCGATCACCGCCTCCGGATCGTCGCCGTTGACATGGAAGATCGGCGCGTCGACCATCCGTGCGAGATCGGACGGATGCGCCGTCGACCGCGAGTCGACGGGATTCGTGGTGAATCCGATCTGGTTGTTGATGATGAAATGAACCGAGCCGCCGGTGCGATGGCCTTCCAGCCCCGAGAGACCGAACATCTCGGCAACGACGCCCTGCCCCGCGAAGGCCGCGTCGCCATGAATCAGCAAGGGCAGCACGGTGGAGCGTGCCACGCTGTCCCCGTTGCGATCCTGTTTCGCGCGTACGTTGCCCAGCACCACCGGATCGACGACTTCCAGATGCGAGGGATTGGCGGCCATCGAGAGGTGCATCGTGCGACCGTCGATTTCGCGGTCGGCGGACACACCGGCGTGGTATTTCACGTCACCCGATCCCTCGATGCCCTCGGGGATGAACGATCCGCCCCTGAACTCGCTGAAGATCGCCCGATGCGGTTTATTCAGTACCTGGCTCATCACGTTGAGGCGGGTACGGTGCGCCATGCCGATCACGATGTCAGTCACGCCGTGCCGCGCGGCCATCTGCACGATGGCTTCGAGCGCGGGGATCGTGGCTTCCGCGCCATCGGCACCGAAGCGCGTGGTACCGACGAATTTCTTGTCGAGGTACCGTTCGAAGCCCTTCACCTCCACGAGCTTCTTCAAGAGGGCGAGCTTTTCGTCGCGTGCGAGCGCGCCTGGCGGTTCCGCGTGCTCGATGCGCTGGCGAAGCCACTCGCGGCGAGCCGGATCGACGATGTGCATGTACTCGTACCCGATGCTGCCGGTATAGCGCTGCCGCAGCGCGCCCTCCAGTTCGCGAAGCGTCATCGATTCGCGACCGAACGCGCCGTCCACGAACACACTGCGATCGAGGTCGGCGTTGGCGAAACCATGTTCCGCAGGATCGAGGCCGGCGTGCGGCAGGGGGGCTTTCAGCCCGAGCGGATCGAGTTGCGCGCCGAAATGTCCGCGTGTGCGGAATGCCTGGATCATCGCTTGCGCGCGGACGGCATCCTTGACGGCGCCCGTGCCGTCGGGCGATGCCACCGGCGCTCGTTGCGGCGTCGTCGGCGCGGGCCCGGGCGGGATGTTTCCGAGCGCGTTCCGCCACTCCGGGGGAAGGGATGCGGGATCGCGTTCATAGCGCTGCGCGAGATCTTCGATATAGGTCGCGTTGCCAGCGTCGAGGTACGAGGTCTGCGAGAAGAAATGGCGGAGAGGGGTGGCGCGGGGTACGGCGTTCACGGGACATGTCCTGCAGCGTTGCTGCGTTGAGAAGTCGCGATAACGAAAGGGTCGGGTGTCAGGCCACGGTGTCGAGGTCCTGGCGAACGGCCCGATGCAACTCGCCATACGCAGCGACGAGTTGCTCGAGGGAAAAGGAGCGGTTCCTGCCACTGGGATTCGGCAGTATCCAGACGCGTGAGGATCCGATGGTCGCCGCCTGTCGGCCCCACGCGATGTCGTGCCGACCGGACAGCCCCACGTAAGCGGCCTTGCCGAGGAACGCCACGACACGGGGCGCGAGACGCGCGATTTTCGCTTCGAAGGCGGGGCGTGCCGCGATGAAATCCGCCGTGCGGAGTTCGTCGGCACCGGCGGTGGCGTGTCCGACGACGGCGGTGATGCCGTAGCCGAAGCGCACGAGCGACGCGTCCCGATCGGGCGTCAAGGTCTCGGGCGTGAATCCCGCAAGGTGCAGCACGCGCCAGAAACGATTGCCGCGGCCGTCGAAGTGATGACCGCTACGGATCGCGAGAAGGCCGGGGTTGATACCGCAAAAGAGCACGTCGAGCCGGGGCGCGACGATGTCCCGCAGCTGCCCATGCCCGTCGGCGTTCATTGGCAGATCACCTCGACGGCGCTCACAGCGAGCTTGCGCAGATCCTCCCGCGACGTGCCCGAACGCGCACGCAGGGCGATGGTGTGCATGACGGCGGATGCGAGAACGGCGAGGCCCTTCGTATCCATGCCCGAACGCACCTCGCCAGCATGCCGCGAGGAGGAAAGGCGGGCTTCGAACGCGGCATCGAGCCGCAGGAAGCCTTCGGCCACGATGCGCCGGATGTCCGGATCGTCGTAGGCCTCGGTGACCGCGGTGCCGACCACGAAGCAGCCGCGCGCCTCGCCTTCTGGCGAGAAATACATCGACAGCGCCGCGTCATACGCGCGCATCAAAGCCTCGGACAAGGGCACGTTCTCATCGAGCGCGTCGCGCATGGCCGCGAATTTCGCCGTCCAGTAGTCGGTCAGCGCACGCACGTAGATCGCGTGCTTGTCGCCAAACGCCGCGCGAAGGCTCGGGCGGTTCATACCCGTGGCGGCCGCGATGTCGTCGAGCGAGGTAGCCGCGTAGCCAAGCCGCCAGAACACCTCCGCGGCACGCGCCATCGCCTCCTTCGGGTCGTAAGCCCGTGGCCGTCCACGGGCCTTTTTACCCGGCGGATCCAATTTTGTTCGACCTTGCATAAAAAACTTGAACCCATGAAGTGCGCCCGAATATTATGCGAGCCCGAACAAAAATATCAAGGCCCGGGGGCGAACGTCCCCAGGACGGATCCGTATCCCTTCAACCGACGCCAAGCTCATGACTAATCGAGACATTTCCGCTATCGACGCCCGTGGCCGGAACCGGCTCCGCTGGTTCCTGATGCTCGCTCTCCCGGCCCTGCTCGCGCTTGGCGGCGCCTGTCACTACGTGAAGAACCGGCGCTATGTGTCCACGGACGACGCCTTCGTCCATGCGGCGAAGGACTCGATCAACGCCAGGGTGTCCGGTCAGGTGGTCGAGATCGCCGTGAGGGACAACCAGCCGGTGAGGAAGGGCCAGCTCTTGTTCCGCATGGACCCGGCGCCGTACCGGATCGCCGTGGACCGTGCCCAGGCACGCCTCGACACGGCGCGCTTGCAGATCGAAGCGCTGAAAGCCACCTACCGCCAGCAGCAGGCCGCGCTGCAGTCGGCGCGGGACGCCGGGGATTTCGATCAGCGCGAGTTCGCGCGCAAGAAGGCGTTGCTGGCCTCCGACTTCGCCTCGCGGTCCACGTTCGAGCGTGCCGAAACCGACATGAAGGTGGCGCGGCAGCATGTGGTGTCCGCCCAGCACGAAGCGGCGAACACCCTGGCCGCCCTGAACGGGGATCCCGATATCGATGTCGACCAGCACCCGGCGGTGCGCGAGGCACGCGCCGAACTGGATCGGGCGAAGCTCGACCTCTCCTACGCCGACATCGTCGCGCCCGACGACGGCGTGGTCACGCAGGTCGACGAGTTGCAGGTCGGCGACTTCGTGTCGAACGGCTCGACCGTGTTCTCCCTCGTGTCCCATCGTGACATCTGGATCGACGCCAATTTCCGGGAAACCGATCTCACCCACATGCGCCCAGGCCAGCCCGCGACGATCGAGGTCGACGCCTACCCGGGGCACCCTTTTCGGGCCCACGTCGTCAGCATGAGCCCCGGCACGGGATCGCAGTTTTCGATCCTGCCGCCGGAGAACGCGACGGGTAACTGGGTCAAGGTCGTGCAGCGTCTGCCTGTACGACTCGAGCTCGACGCCGCCGAAGGCAGCCATGCCCTCTACTCGGGCATCAGTGTCGTCGCTCGCGTGGACATCGACGGCGGCGACACGGGGGGATCGCGGCCGTGACCGGCGCGGCAGACAACCATCGCGATCCGGATCGCTCGCAGACGGGCATGCTCGTCGTGGCCACGCTGCTTGCGACATTCATGCAGGCCGTGAACATCTCGATCCCCAACGCCGCGCTGCTGCACATGCAGGGCACGCTGTCGATGTCGGACGATCAGGTCGGCTGGATCTTCTCGTCGTACCTCACCGCCGGCGCGCTGGTGATGCCGGTCGCGCAGTGGCTCGGCGCGCGCTTCGGCCGGAAGCGCGTGCTGCTCGTCTCGCTGGGCGTGTTCGCGGTGGCGCTGATCCTCGTCACCCGTGCCACGACGCCGCTGGGTTTCGTCTACGCCCGGATCCTGCAGGGCGCCGCGAGCGGGACACTCGGTCCGCTGTCGCTCGCGATCCTCCTCGATATCCTGCCGCCGCGTCGCCACGCGCGCACGGGCATGGTGTGGACGGTGACGTCGCTGGCCGGCATGTTGAGCGGCCCCGGTATCGGCGGCTGGCTGTCCGAGTACCACGGCTGGCCGTCGATCTTCCGGGTGAGCCTGCCGCTCACCGCGGTGATCATGCTGGCGCTCGCGCTGTTTCTTCCCGAGAAGAAGGCGGCACAGCGACCCACCTTCGATTTCTTCGGCCTCGCGACGTTCTCGATGGGCGTGGCGGGCCTGCAGATGATGCTCGACCGCGGCGAACGCCTGGAATGGAGCGCGTCGCCGGAAATCTGGATCGAAGGCCTCGCCGCGCTGCTCGGCATGTACCTCTTCGTCGTGCACATCGCGACGCGCGAGAAGCATTTTCTCGACAAGGCGTTGTTCAGGGACAGGAACTTTGGCCTCTCCACGATCATCTTCTTCGCCGTCGGCTTCGTTCTCCTGCCGACTCTGGCACTGACGTCGCCGATGCTGATGGAGATTTTCCGCTATCCGGCCGACACCACGGGATTTCTGATGATTCCGCGCGGCGTCGCGCTGATCGGCGCGTTGCTGCTCGCGTGGCACGCGCCGGCGAGGCTCGACCCGCGGGTTCTGTTCCTCACGGGCGCGGGGCTGGCGGTGTACGGCACGTGGCGCATGCTCGACTACTCGCCGCAGATGCACTGGAACGTCGTGGTGCTCGCGGGCGTGCTGCAGGGCGCCGGGTTGGGGCTCACGATGCCCGGCCTCACGCGCGCGGCGTTCAGCACGCTGGAGCCGTCGTTGCGGCCGGAGGGCACGCTGCTCTTCAACCTGTCTCGCTTGTACGGCAGCACCATCGGCATCGCGATCGTGCAGATCTTCTTCTTCGGCAACACCCAGAGCATGCACCTCGCCCTGGCGCAGCATCTTCATCCCTACGGCGCGGCCCGATCGTCATCGGGTGCGGCCCTTGCCTCCCTCAATGAACTGGTCACGGGACAGGCCGCGCTCATCGCCGTCATCGGTCAGTTCAAGCTCCTGATGCTGGCTCTCCTCCTCGTCACTCCTCTCGCGCTGTTCCTGCATCACCCCAGGGCAGCCGTCGACACCCGCAGGTCCTCCCCATGACATCCTGGCGTCCATCGTTCATCGGACACGCCGTCCGCACGGCCGCGCTCGCCGCACTCGCCCCCACGTTGTTGGCCGCGTGCATGGTCGGCCCCGACTTCGCGCGTCCCTCGCCGCCCGCGTCGACGCACTACGACGTCCAGGCGGAGCATGACCTCGCTGGCGACGCCAGCGCGAGCGGCAAGCCGCACGTCGATCTGAACCGGGCGATCGACGGCCACTGGTGGTCCGTCTTCGGATCGAAAACGCTGGACGACGTCATGCGTCGCGCCATCGCAGGCAATCTGGATCTCGACGCCGCCGACGCGTCCATCGCTCAAGCCGACGAAGCCGCGGTCGCGGCAGGCGGCGCGCTGAAACCACGGGTGGACTTCGATGCGCAGGCCGGTCGGCAACGCGGCGGCTCACTCGGCGCGCACACGAGTAACGTCTACTCTGTCGGTCCTCGGGTCGCTTTCGACTTCGACCTGTTCGGTGGGACGAAACGACAGGTCGAGGAGCGCGAGGCCCTGGCGACCCTGCAGCGACACCGTTACGACGCCGCGTGGCTCACGGTCACCGGTGACGTGGCCACGCAGGCCATTCTCCTTGCGTCGGCGCGCGCGCAGATCGACGCGGTGCAGGCGCTGATCGCGAACGACCGGCGCAACCTGGAGCTCGTCCGCACGGCGCATCGTTACGGCAGCGCCACGCAGGTCGACATCACACTCGCGACGAACCAGCTCGCGCAGGACGAGACGCTCCTTCCACCGCTCGCGCAGCAGCGTGACGCGGCGCGCCATGCACTGTCGATCCTCGCTGGCAGAGGTCCTGCGGACTGGATACCGCCGGATTTCGAACTGGCCGATTTCACGTTGCCTGCGAAGCTGCCCGTCAGCCTGCCGTCGGAGCTGGCGCGCACGCGTCCGGACATCCTCGAAGCCGAGGCGCGGCTGCACGCCGCGAGCGCCGCGATCGGCGTCGCGACGGCCGATCTCTACCCGCGCCTGCAACTCTCCGCCGCGTTGACGCAGACGGGACCGGGACCGGCATCGCTCTGGGGCATCGCCGCGGCGCTCACGGGGCCGATCTTCCACGGGGGCGAGCTGCAGGCGAACCGTCGCGGCGCCGTCGATGGCTACAAGGCGGCATTCGCCGACTACCGGCAAACGGTGATCGTGTCGCTGGGGCAGGTCGCCGACGTGCTGCAGGCGATCGATCACGACGGCGACGAGTATGCTGCCCAGACCCGTGCCCTCGACGCCGCCGACACGGGCGCCCGCCTGAGTCGTGCGGGATACGGAGCGGGCGAGACCAGCGTGCTCCAGGTACTGGACGCGGAGCGCGCCTACCAGCGGGCCCTGATCGGCCAGATTCGCGCGCGCACGGCGCAGTACCTCGATACGACGGAGCTCGCCGTTGCGCTTGGCGGCAACGCGGGTGGCGCGTTTGAGCGGCGGGTGGCGACCGCCGATGCGCACTGACCGGATGAGCGAGAGAACCAGTGCACGAAACGCAACATATCGCGGAACGGGCGTACGGACCGGGCACGTACGGTGAAACGCGTCGGGGCTTGACGATCGGACGGGCATCGGAACAATGCACGATCCCGTTTTCCGTCGGTAAGCTCCATGATGTTTCTTCCCGGACGCCGTTGGTGCGTCCTTGCGTTGCTGTTCATCACCGGCGCGGCGCACGCGTCCGGCACGGCATGTCCGCAGTTCTTCGTCGGCGGCAAGGCGCCCGACTTCGTGGATGCGACGCTCGCGCGACGCACCACGCGTCTGTGCTTCGACGCGTATGCCCTTGCGGCGTCCGGCGTGACGAAAGGCCCGCTGTGGTCCGCCGAGCGACTGACGGCGGCGCAGGTGCGCCAGGCGGAAGACACGCCGCGCAAAGGCAACTTTCACCCCGAGCCGCGCATCCCCGACGAAGACCGGTCGCAGCTCGTCGACTACAAGCGTAGTGGTTACGATCGCGGCCACATGGCGCCTTCGGGCGACCAGCCCACGTATACGGCGCAACAGCAGAGTTTCTCGCTCGCCAATGTGGTTCCCCAGAATCGCACGCTGAACGGTCGCAAGTGGGAGCGCATCGAGTCGGGGCTGCGCGAACTGGCGATGCGCGAAGGCGAAGTCTTCGTGATCACCGGCCCCGGCTTCGATTCGGGGGCGCCTCGCCGTATCGGCCCCCACGACGTCGCGGTACCCGACTTCACGTGGAAGGCCGTCTACGTGCCGTCGCGTCGCGGCGCCGCCGCGTGGCGTTGCACGAATGTGGACAATCCCGATTGCGCGGTGGTGTCCATCGATCAACTGACGCGTGCCACGGGCGTCGCGCCGTTTCCGGCGCTCGATGCAGGCATGCGCGCAAGGGCATTGTCGCTGCCGCTGCCGCGCTGAATCCCATGCGCGAAAATGCCAATTTGTCCGCAGCGTGCAAGAACGTCATGGTCCGCACCCGTCACGATAGACGTTGCGGGCGCGCCAGTGACGCGCTGTAAACCACCGCTTCCACGGAGGGTTTACGAACCCGCATGCTGGATTCTGATGGGATAGGCACTGATGACGATGAAAGCGCGCCCGACGGGCAGCGGTTGCGCGGAATCGTTCGACAACGACTTGCTGGACCACGCGCCGCATAGCGTGGTCCTGCTCGATTCGAGCGGTCACGTACTTGGCTGGAACAAAGCGTCCGAGCAGCTGTATGGCTGGGACAGGCACGACATGGTGGGCGAACACCTCGGAGAGCGGCTGTCCTGTCGCCTCACGGGCGAGCGTGCCCCCGGGTTCCGTCGCGACGACCTGCTCGACGACTGGTCCGGGTGGCTGCGTCGCGAGGCGCGGGACGGCTCGCCACGGTTCGTGCATGTGATCCGCCGAAAGATGCGTGGCAGCGACGGCGAAGGCGCGCGCATCGTCGAATTCGTGACCGACCAGGCGGGCCATCTCGACGGTACGCACGCCGCACGCGTGGCGGTGCTGGGGCAACTCACCGCGTCGATCGCCCACGAGGTCAGCCAGCCCCTGTCGACCATCGCCCTGACCAGTGCGAGCATGCTCAGCTGGCTCGCACGGGACGTTCCCAACCTCGACGAACTGCGCGAACTGGCGAAGAGCACGGCGGAGCAGGCGACGCGTGCCGCCGACGTGCTCGGTCGCATCCGCACGATGGCATCGCGCGCGGAGACCTCGATGCAGCCCGTCGCCATCAATACCGTCGTGCAGGACAGTTTTCGCTTCCTGCGCCACGAGTTCCTGCTGCGGGACATCGACGTCGAGGCGTGCCTCGATCCGACGGAGCCGGTCGTGTTCGGCGACGGCGTGCAGTTGCAGCAGGTGCTGGTGAACCTCGCCCTCAACGCCGTCCAGGCCATGACCGGGGCGACGAGCGACGTTCGCCGCCTTCGCGTCACCACCCGCGCATCGGTGGACGGCTGGGTCGCGCTATGCGTGGAAGATACCGGTCCCGGCATCGACGCCGCCGACGCGCACACCCTGTTCCAGAGTTTCCACACGACGAAGGCCGACGGCATGGGCCTGGGGCTGCCGATTTCGCAGTCCATCGTGCACGGGCACGGCGGGATGATCCGCCTGGCCCCGCGTAACGAGGGATGGGGCGCGCGGTTCGTCGTGGAACTGCCGGTGTTCAATCGCGCCGGCTGACCTCATGGCAGATGGGCGCGCACCCAGCCGACGATCTGCGATGTGCTCACCGCGCCAGACTGCCGCGCGACCTCGCGGCCACCGGCGAAGAGAATCATCGTAGGAATGCTGCGGATGCCGAAGCGCGACGACAGGGCCGGCTCGGCATCGGAATCGACTTTCGCCAGCCGCACGCGCGGTTCGAGCTGCTTCGCCGCGGCTTCGAACTGGGGCGCCATGGCGAGACACGGTCCGCACCAGGTCGCCCAGAAATCGACGACCAGAGGCACGCCGCTACGAAGTGCATACGCATCGAACGCGTCCGTCTTCAGCGCGAAGGGCTTGCCGGTGAAAAGTGCCTGGTGGCAGCGGCCGCAGTTCGGACCCTCGGCGAGCCGATCCTGCGCCACGCGGTTCATCGCACCGCAGTGCGGGCAGGCGAAGACGATGGGTTCTGCGGCCATGATCGGGTCTCCGGAAAGGGCATCATTCTGACCGAACGCCAGGTTCGCCGACTTGGACGAACCCGGTTCGCGGGATCACGTACGCGACTTCAGTCGCTCGCGATGCGCCGCCTGCTTCGCGCGGTTGCCGCACGACGCCATGCTGCACCAGCGGCGGGCATGGCCCCGCGTGTGGTCGGCGAACAGCAGCGTGCACGTCGGTCCTTCGCAGGCCTTCACATGGGAGAAGTCTTCCGTGGTCACCAGCGCCGCCATGGCTTCGGCGATCGGCATCAGCAGCGACTCAGGCGAGCCCCAGCGGCGCGTCCGCTCGACGCGCAGCGCATCCCCGTCAGCGACGATCCGCTCGAAGGCCTCGTCGCGCGCAAGTAACCGGTTCAGCGTCTCGAGGTGATCGAGCGCCGCAGCAGGGAGCGACTCGCCCATGTGCTTCCGGACAAATCCGGCGAACCACTCGCGCAGGCTCCGGGCCTGCGCTGCAAGGCGGTCCAGCTCGCCCGGCATCGCGGCGTCGCGCATGGCTACGAGCACATCGGCCGGCACCATGCCGGACTGCGCAAGCCAGTCCAGCAGGCCTTCGCCGTCGTGGATGGCGTCCACGGGCTCGTCCACCGGCGTGGCGATGGAGTTGAGGAAGTCGAGACCAGGGGCATCGGCCACGAAGATGGCGGGGGAGGGGCGGGTCATGGTGGGTGTCCGGGAGGCGAAGCTCGAAAATAACCGGCAAGAGGCCTATTGACAAGTTACATGGCGATTCGTAACCTCTCAATCAACCACTAGACGGTTATATCAATCCTCCCACCAGGAATTGCCATGACGGCCATCCAGTACCGCACCGCCGACGTCGACGGATTCAATGTGTTCTATCGCGAGGCCGGCCAGCCGGGTGCGCCGAAGCTTCTGCTCCTGCACGGCTACCCGACCTCCGGCCACATGTTCCGCGACCTTATCCCGCTGCTGGCCAATCGCTTCCACATCATCGCGCCGGATCTGCCGGGCTTCGGCCAATCGGATATGCCGCCGCGCGACACCTTCGCGTACACGTTCGACAGCATGGCGAAGGTGATCGGTCGCTTCACCGAGGTAGTGAACTTCGACCGATTCGCCGTTTACGTCTTCGATTACGGCGCGCCTACCGGCTTCCGCATCGCAACCGCGCACCCGGAACGCATCACGGCAATCATTTCGCAGAACGGCAACGCCTACGAGGAAGGGCTGAGCGACGCGTGGACCCCGGTACAGACATACTGGAACGATCCGACGCAGGAAAATCGCGACGCGCTGCGCGCGATGCAGACGCCTGAAACGACGCGCTGGCAGTACGTGCACGGTGTGCCCGACGAGTCGATGGTATCGCCCGACGGTATCGCGCTGGACAATTACTATTTGGCGCGCCCAGGCATGGACGAGGTGCAGCTCGACCTCATCGGCGACTACAAGTCAAACGTCGCGCTGTATCCCACGTTCCAGAAATACTTCCGCGACCACCAGCCGCCGCTGCTGGCGATCTGGGGCATGCACGATCCGTTCTTCCTCCCCGCGGGTGCCGAAGCGTACAAGCGCGATATCCCGAGCGCGGAAGTGCACCTGCTGGAGACGGGTCACTTCGCTCTCGAAACGCATGCGGTCGAAATCGCTCACGCGATAACGACGTTCTTCGAGAACGAGGTGGATGCATAGCGCGAATTTGTGCGGTCAGGAAGAAAGCCGGGGCGCCGTGGCGGCGCCCCGGTTCGCCATGAGACAGGCGTTATTCGCGTTCAGATGATCGCGGGCTCAGGCGAAACCACCGCCCGGCCAGCTACCCTTGAAGTTCCCCATCGTCGTTCCCGTGGTGTCCTTACCCTCCCAGCCCGATGTGGCGAATGCCAGCGCGAGCTCCGCGATGCCCTTGATGACCCTCGGGTCATTCAGCTTGTAACGCTCGATCACGGCGCCCTTGAGGCATTCCGATATGTACTGCCTCGCGCTTTGTACAGGACCTTTGTTCGAGCCATAGTTCTTGGCGAAATAGCTGTTGATATCGTTCTCGTACTGATTGCCGGCTTGCTGCACGGCTGCCATGTAACCGTTCGCCTCCGCAGCACTCGACGTCTGCTGATTCGCCGCTTCCTGCAACGTGCGACCCGCGTGCGCCGTCTCAGCTGTAGGCGTCCCACCGAATAGCCTTGAAAGATCGTCCAGCATGTTGCACCTCCATGTCGTTGAGCCGACCTCGATTCTGGCCGGCGAACGAAGCTTGCCTGCTCGGTAGAACGGCTCCTATCGGGCCAATGCCGATATGCGTTCGCGTGGCACATGGACTCTGCCGCGGCCGGCCGATGGGTAGCAGTCAGGCTTGCCGTTATGAGTCTACATACATAGCGCATCTTTCCATGACGCCATGTCGGTTCGTCGACATACGGGATGGCTTAATCATCGGGCCCCGCCTGTCCAGGCCAAACCCAACAGCGCTGAGGATTCCTCATGGTTGCCACGAGCGAATGGAAATTCACGCGCCGAGACGTACTGAAGCTCGGCGCCGTATCGATGAGCGCGCTGGCCATCCCGCGCGTGATGGCTGCACCGGCCGCGACCGGGCCCGTGAGCCCTCCCGTCATGGCGAAGGTCGCGATGGAGGTGAATGGCAAGCCGCAGGCGCTCGATCTGGATACGAGGACGACGTTGCTCGACGCGCTGCGTGAGCACATGCATCTGACCGGCACGAAGAAAGGTTGCGATCACGGCCAGTGTGGCGCGTGCACCGTGATCGTGGACGGTCGACGGATCAACAGCTGCCTGACGCTGGCCGTGATGCACGAAGGCGCGAAGGTCACGACGATCGAAGGCCTCGGCACACCGGACAAGATGCATCCGATGCAGGCCGCCTTCGTCAAACACGATGGCTATCAGTGCGGTTACTGCACACCCGGACAGATCTGTTCGGCGGTAGCGGTGCTCGATGAAATGGAGCGCGACATCCCGAGCCACGTCACGGGCGACCTG
Organism: Luteibacter sp. UNCMF331Sha3.1; assembly: GCF_900109915.1. Lineage (GTDB taxonomy): Bacteria > Pseudomonadota > Gammaproteobacteria > Xanthomonadales > Rhodanobacteraceae > Luteibacter. The sequence continues at coordinate 1,583,038 of NZ_FOBU01000001.1, read as the reverse complement.
AAGGCGAAGGCCGCGGTGACGCGCATGGAGGTTCGCGAGCGGATGAGCGGCAACATCTGCCGCTGCGGCGCGTACTCCAACATCCACGATGCGATCGAAGAAGTCGCCGGAGGCACGGCATGAAACCCTTTGCCTACGAGCGCGCCTCGTCGCCCAAGGATGCCGCCGCAAAGGCCGCGAAGACGCCCGGTGCGAAGTTCATCGCCGGCGGCACCAATCTGCTCGACCTGATGAAGATCGGTGTCGAGGAGCCGGTGCACCTCATCGACGTCAACGGCCTGAAACTCGATACGATCGAGGCGACCGACGATGGCGGCGTCCGGATCGGCGCCCTTGTCCGCAACACGGAACTCGCCGCGGACACACGCATCCGACGCGACTATCCGCTGCTCTCGCGTGCCCTCCTCGCCGGCGCATCGGGTCAGTTACGCAACAAGGCGACGACCGCCGGCAACCTTCTCCAGCGCACGCGGTGCCCGTATTTCTACGATACGAACCAGCCGTGCAACAAGCGACTTCCGGGCAGCGGTTGCGCGGCGATCGGCGGATTCAGTCGGCAGCACGCGATCGTCGGCGTCAGCAAGTCCTGCATCGCGACCCACCCGAGCGACATGGCGGTGGCGATGCGCGCGCTCGACGCCACGGTCGAAACCGTGCGTCCGGATGGCAGCACCCGTCGCATCGCGATCGCCGACTTCCACACGCTGCCCGGCACCACGCCGAACGTCGAGACCGTGCTTGCCCATGGCGAGTTGATCACCGCGGTGACGCTGCCCAGGCCCGTCGGTGGCGTGCAGCTTTATCACAAGGTGCGCGACCGCGCGTCCTACGCGTTCGCGCTGGTGTCCGTCGCGTTGATCCTGCAGCCCGATGGCGGCGGCCGCGTGGCGCTGGGCGGCGTGGCGCACAAGCCATGGCGCAAGTCGGACGCGGATGCGGCGCTGCCGAAGGGAGCGAAAGCGGCATCGGACGCGCTGCTCGCCGGTGCGGAGACCACGCACGACAACGCGTTCAAGGTGACGCTGGTGGAGCGCGCGCTCGCGGCGACGCTCGCCGAAGCGAAGGAGACGTCGGCATGAAGTTCGATACGCCAGCCACCACCAACCCCATCGACCAGCTCAAGGTCGTCGGCAAGCCTGTCGATCGCGTCGAGGGTCCGTTGAAAACCACGGGTACCGCACGCTATGCGTACGAACGCCACGACGTGGCGCCCGACCATGCCTACGGTGTCATCGTCGGCGCGGGTATCGCCAAGGGCCGCATCCGTAGCATCGACACCGCGCGCGCGAAGAGCGCACCGGGCGTGCTCGCCGTCGTCACGGCGGAAAACGCAGGCAAGCTCGGCAAGGGTCAGTTCAACACGGCCGCCTTGCTCGGCGGGCCCGAGATCCAGCACTACCACCAGGCCGTCGCCATCGTCGTCGCCGCAACGTTCGAGCAGGCACGCGCCGCCGCTCAGCTCGTGAAAGTCGACTACGAGCGCACGCCGGGCGCGTTCGACCTGAAGACGGCGAAGGACAAGGCGGCGAAGCCGAAGGACGGCGATCCGGACAGCGCGAAGGGCGACTTCGCGGGTGCGTTCGCCGCCTCGGCGGTCACGCTGGACGCGACGTACACCACACCCGACCAGTCGCACGCGATGATGGAGCCGCACGCGACGATCGCGTCGTGGGAAGGCGACAAGCTCACGGTGTGGACGGCCAACCAGATGATCGCCTGGAGCAAGGGCGACATGGCGAAGACCCTCGGCATCCCGAAAGAGAACGTCCGGCTCGTGTCGCCGTACATCGGCGGCGGCTTCGGCGGGAAGCTCTTCGTGCGCGCGGATGCCGTGATGGCCGCCCTCGGCGCGCGCGCCGCGGGCCGTGCCGTCGCGGTCGCGCTGCAACGACCGCTAATCATGAACAACACGACACACCGCCCCGCCACCATCCAGCGCATCCGCATCGGCGCGTCGAAGGACGGAACCATCCAGGCGATCGGGCATGAGAGCTGGTCGGGCGACCTCCCGGGCGGCGGCCCCGAGACGGCGGTGCAGCAGACGCGCCTGCTTTACGCGGGCGCGAACCGCATGACCGCGACTCGGCTCGCCGTGCTCGACCTGCCGGAGGGCAACGCCATGCGCGCACCGGGCGAAGCCGCCGGCATGCTGGCGCTGGAGATCGCGATGGACGAAATGGCCGAGAAGCTCGGGATGGACCCCGTCGAGTTCCGCATCCGTAACGACACGCAGGTGGACCCGGAAAAACCGGAGCGGCCGTTTTCACAGCGTCAGCTCGTGCAATGCCTGCGCACCGGCGCCTCGCGCTTCGGCTGGGACAAGCGCGTCGCGAAGCCGGGCTCGACGCGCGATGGCCGATGGCTCGTCGGCATGGGCGTCGCCGCCGCGTTCCGCAACAACATGAACATGAAGTCGGCTGCCCGCATGCGCCTCGAGCGCAACGGCCGGGTCACCGTCGAAACCGACATGACCGACATCGGTACGGGCAGTTACACCATCATCGCCCAGACCGCCGCCGAAATGATGGGCGTGCCGCTCGATCGCGTGGACGTGAAGCTGGGCGACTCCAGCTTCCCGATCTCGGCCGGTTCCGGCGGCCAATGGGGCGGCAACAGCTCGACCGCCGGCGTCTACGCCGCCGGCATGAAGTTGCGCGAGGCGGTGGCGCGCAAGCTCGGCGTCGATCCGTCGAAAGCGACGTTCGAGGGCGGGAACGTCGTTGCCGGCGGGAAGACGGTGGCGTTGTCCAGGGTCGCGGCGGACGGCGAGCTCGTCGGCGAGGACACGATGGAATACGGCGATCTGGAAAAACGGTTCCAGCAGTCGACGTTCGGCGCGCACTTCGTCGAGGTGCGTGTCGACGCCGCCACCGCGGAGATCCGCGTCGAGCGCATGCTCGCCGTGTGCGCGGCCGGGCGCATCATCAACCCGAAGGCGGCGCGCAGCCAGGTGATCGGGGCCATGACGATGGGCGTCGGTGCGGCGTTGATGGAGGAACTGGTGGTCGACAAGCGCCTCGGCTTCTTCGTGAACCACGATCTTGCAGGCTACGAGGTGCCCGTCCATGCGGACATTCCGCATCAGGAGGTCGTCTTCCTCGAGGAAACCGATCCGACGACCTCGCCGATGAAGGCCAAGGGTGTCGGCGAACTCGGGATCTGCGGCGTCGGTGCGGCGGTGGCGAACGCGGTCTACAACGCGACGGGCGTACGCGTGCGCGATTATCCTGTCACGCTCGACAAGATCATCGGCAAGCTTCCGCCGATCGGTTAAGCCGCTGGCAGGGGTCTTGTGTGGGAGCGCGCTTGCGCGCGATGGGTGCTCGCGGCAAGCACCCATCGCGCGCAAGCGCGCTCCCACAGACGGACTGACATGGTGGCTTCAGGTGTTCGTGTCCTCGCTCCCCACCCCGTGATGCACCACGAACACCCGTTCGGGATCGTGCCTGCGCTTCGTGGCGAGCAGCCGCCGGTAGTTGTCGCCCCAGAACGCGTCCTGCCAGTCGGCCTGGAAGTAATCGCTTTCCGAAACGTACGATCCCGCACCGGGCGCGACGCGTCGCAGCCGCTGGTAGGCGGCTCTCACGGACGCGGCCCCGCGCTTCGCCTGCGCGGTGTCGACTGTCGCGCCGGGCAGACCTTCGTAGTGGGGCGCGCCGCTATGCCCCACGATGGCGAGCGCGAACGCATCGAGCACCGCGGGATGCGTCGCCGTATCGCGCGTGGCGGCGAGTGCTTCCTGAGGAGCGCCATACAGGCCTTTGTTGAAATGCAGCTCGACGCTCGATTGCGCCGCCGCCTCGACGAGGGCCCGTGCGAGCGCGTCGAGCGTCGCGTCGGCAAGGAGGCGGCCCGGCAGCCACGCCGACGCGTATGCGTGGATGTACCAGCCAACCTGATCCCGATCGCCTTTCCAGACGAAATGCCGCTCGGAGGCGCCGGCGCGGTCATCCTGGACGATGAGCTGCGGCGCGTACTTGCGAAAGAACGCCGCATCCCAGAAGTGTCGCGCCTCGACATCGAGGGTCCGCAGTGGACGCCGCAGCGCATAGGCCGGGCGCGCGGCGACCCATGCCAGGAACGGTGCCCACGTTCGTTCCGCGGTCGCCTTGTCGATGCCCTGGAAGACCATCGAGATCGTCAGCGTCCGATCGTGGCCGAAGCGCATCTGTTCGCCCCACGTGGGGTTGCACAACGCGTCCCGATAGAAGCGCAGCGCTTCGGTCGCCAGCGCGCGATACGCCTCGTCGGAGTCCGCTTCGATAGCGGCGGACACGCCGCCGAAACGCCCGGGCAGATCGTGCGTACGCAGCGTCAGGCGCGTGACGATACCTACGTTGCCACCGCCACCGCCCTTGAGTGCCCAGAAGATGTCCGGATCGCGAAAGGCGTTCACCACGCGGATGCGCCCGTCGGCGGTGACGACCTCCGCCTCGAGCAGCTGCGACGCGGCGCTGCCGAACGCCTTCGAAAAGCTGCCGAAGCCACCGCCCGTGACGAGTCCCGCCACCCCCACGGTGGTGCATCCGCCGCCCTGCACGTATCGGCCCCCGCGGGTGGTCACCGCATCGTAGGCATCGATCCACATCGCACCCGCGCCGACGCTCACCGCGTGTTCCGGCACCGTACCCGGACGGGCCCCCGCCGGCACGAACGCGTCGTGCAACGCGATCCCGTTCATGCGGCGGGTCCAGACCAGCAGGGTGTCGGCGCCGCACGACGTGCCCTGATAGCTGTGGCCGCCGCCCTTGACCACCAGACGAACGCGGTGGCGCCCGGCGAATTCGACCGCCGCGGCGATGTCCTGCGCGTTCTCGGCGGTCAGTGCCCAGGCGCTGGGTCGCGAGTCCCACGCACCGAACCAGCCGCTAGTCTGGGTCAGCGCCGGCTGATCGCCGATATAGAACGGATTGCCGGCCTCGGCGATGGCTTCGGCGCGCGTCGCGTTGTCGCCGAGGAACGGCGATCGCGGCACGGAAAGGCGGCCGCCCACTTTACGACCGAGCGCGGCCCAGTCGTCGTCGGAGGGCCAGCCCTTCATGCCGGGCCGCGCACGCACGAAGGGCACCGCGGCGAACGCATCCGTCGTCAGCGCATAGGGCAGCAGGGGCAGGGCGAGGGCGTTCTTGAGCAGCGTGCGTCGGTCCATGGGATGCGTTCGCTTCGGAGGGTGGGCCGATCCTGCGCCAACGAATGGCCCCCTGTCTCGTGGCAAGGGACCCGGCACACGATCATCGACGGCTCCCGGGCGAAATCCGCACGCAGCGCGCCGGCGGTCGGATTATGCTGGTGGCTCCCCGCCGCTGTTCATCCCGAGACCATCGTGCACGCCTGGACCGACCGCCGCCTTCTCGACCTGCTCGCCATCGAGCAGCCCTTGCTCCTCGCCCCGATGGCGGGTTCCGCGCTTTCCGCGATGGCGATCGCCGTGGCGCGTGCCGGGGGCCTCGGGTCCATCGCCTGCTCGTCGATCAGCGTCGACAAGGCGACCGAGGAAGTCGCGACGTTCCGGGCGGCGGTGACGGCGCGGATCAACCTCAACTTCTTCGCCCACCGGCCGCGCACGCCGGATGCCGTGGAAATGGCACGCTGGCAGGCACGCCTCGCGCCGTACTACGCGGAGTTCGGTCTGGACGGCGACGACCTTCCGCCCGCCGGCGGCCGCGCGCCTTTCGACGAGACCATGTGCGCCATGGTCGAGGCGGTACGCCCCGAGGTCGTGAGCTTCCATTTCGGCTTGCCGCCGGAGCCGCTCCTCGCCCGCGTGAAGGCCACCGGGGCCGTCGTCCTCTCCACGGCGACGACCGTGGCCGAAGGGCGCTGGCTGGAGGAGCGCGGTTGCGACGCCGTGATCGCACAGGGCTACGAGGCCGGCGGCCATCGCGGCAATTTCCTGACCGACGAAATGTCCGAGCAACCGGGCACGATCGCGCTGGTCCCCCAGCTCGTCGACGCGCTCCACGTGCCGGTGATCGCAGCGGGCGGCATCGGCGATGGGCGCGGCATGGCGGCCGCGTTGTGCCTCGGCGCGTCCGCGGTGCAGGTGGGCAGCGCCTTCCTGCTCTCCACCGAATCCACCAGTGTCGACGTGCATCGCCAGGCCCTGCGCACGGCACGCGACGACAACACGGCGATCACCAACGTGCTGACCGGCCGGCCGGCGAGGGGCATCGTCAACCGGGTGATGCGCGAGCTCGGGCCGATGTCGCCCGATGCGCTGCCCTTTCCTCTGGCTGGCGGTCCGCTGGCGCCCTTGCGCAAGGTCACCGAGGCGCAGGGACGCGGCGACTTCCAGCCGCTATGGGCGGGACAATCGGCATCGATGGCACGTGAGGTGTCGGCCTTCGACATCGCGCGCGACATCGTCGACGGGGCGGCGCGCGTGCTTCGTCTCTGAGAAGGCTCAGGCCTTCTGGCCGTGTTGAAGCAGCCAGAGTTTCACGTACTTGCGGCGCACGTATTCCACGCGCAGCAGGGCGTAGACGATGCCACGCCAACCGTCGAGGAAGCCGGCACGGAGTACGTAGCCGCGGAAGAAACGCCACATCGGACTGACGATGATCTGGCCCAGCGTGGCGCGCTTGCCGGCGGCGAATTCCTCCGTCGCCATCATGTGCGCGTAGCGCTCCTGCTTGCCCATCAGTTCGGACAGCGAGCGATAGGGGTAGTGGTCGAGGAAGCCCTGCAGCATGCGGACGTCGCCGTCGACCGTGACCGACTCGTGGATTTCGCGTGGCCCGCGCCATCCGCCACGGCGCCTGTCGAACAGGCGCAGTACCTTGTCCGCGCCCGCGTTACCGTGGCGCATGAATCGTCCGAAGAAATCGTTGCGGCGATGGAACCGGTAGCCCGGCGCCGCGAAGCCCGCATCGAACGCCTGCTCGATGGCCGCGCGAAGTTCGGGCCCCACGCGCTCGTCGGCGTCGAGGCATAGCACCCAGTCGTTCTTCGCCTGCGCCACGGCGAAGGCCTTCTGGCTGCGGAAGCCGTCGAACGGGCGATGCACGACACGTGCGCCGGCCTCTTCCGCGATCGTGACCGTCGCATCGGTCGAGCCGCCGTCGACCACGACGAGGTCGTCGCAGAACGGCGCCGCCGATGCCAGGCAATCCCGGATGCGATCCGCCTCGTTCTGGGTGATCACGCACAGGGAAATGGGCCGTCGGGTCATGGGTATGCGGATAAGGGGTACCGAGCCGTCATAATGCCACGTCGCCCACCGCGGAGTGCCGCCCTTGGCCGCGTGCCTGATGTTCGCCACCGAAACCTATGCCCTGCCCATCCTGCGCCCGCTCGCGGCCGCGGCGCGCGCGCGAGGCATCGACGTCGGCTGGATCGTGCCCGCGGCGATGGCATCGCATCTGGCCGCCGACGAGCGCCGCGTGCGCAGCCTGCGCGACGCACGGGCCATGAAGCCCGATGCCGTGTATTGCGCCGCCAACTGGGTATCGCCCGCGCTGCCCGGCATCAAGGTGCAGGTGTTCCACGGGTTCAACGCGCAGAAGCGCGAGCCGGATCGTGGCCATTTCGCCATCCGTGGCTTCTTCGATCTCTATGCCACGCAGGGACCGTCCACGACGGGGCCCTTCGCGGCACTCGCGCGCGAACACGGCTACTTCGCCGTTCGCGAAACGGGCTGGCCCAAGCTCGATCCGCTGTTCGGCCCGGCGGTGGACGGTGACATGCCCGCACGCGACGGCCGCCCGGTCGTGATGTACGCGTCCACGTTCAGTCACCGGTTGAGCAGCGCACCCGCGATGGTCGAGCCCCTGCGCCGGATGATCGCGCGCGGCGACCGCCAGTGGCTGCTCACGCTGCATCCGAAGTGCTCCGACGAGCTGTTCGCGGCCTATCGCGGACTCGAAGCGCCGAACGCCCGCTTCTTCACGTCCGAACGGCTCATCGAGATGGAACGCGCGGCGGACGTCCTCGTCTGCGACACGTCGTCCGTGGTGCACGAGTTCGCGGTGATGGGAAAGCCCGTGGTCACGATCGCCAACCGCGTACCGCAGCCCTTCATGCTCGACGTACCGACACCCGACTACGTCGACGCGGCGATCGATCTCGCCCTCACGCATCCGCCCGAGCTGATGGCGGCGATCCGTGCGCACGGCGACGACATCCATCCGTATCGCGACGGCCGGTCCAGCGAACGCGTGCTCGACGCGGTCGCCGCGTTCCAGCGCGGCGATATCGGCACGCTCAAACGCAAGCCGCTGAATCTGGTGCGACGCTTCAAGGCGCTGCGGGATATCGGGCAACTCCTCGATCTGCGCTGAGCACGGAGTCCGGAATCATGGGACATGTGCCGATGTACGATATGGCGACGCTCGCAGGAGACAGGTCATGACCGCCGAAACCGCACAGAACGTGGGTGCCAGGTTTTCCCGGCAGGCCATGCTCGCCGCGCGCGAGCGCTCGTGGGCCGCGCTGGGTGCCATCGCGGCGCGCATCGTACCGGGCATGACGGAAACGGACGCCGCGGCGGTCGCCAGCGAATGTCTCGCGGCCGCCGGTATGCAGCGCATCTGGCATCCGAGCATCATCCGGTTCGGGCCGAACACGCTGAAGACCTTTCGCCAGCGTTCGGCGCCCGACACGCGGCTGGGCGACCACGACATCTTCTTCGTCGACCTTGGCCCCGTGTTCGACGGTCACGAGGGTGACGTGGGCGATACCTTCGTGACGGGTGGCGATGCGCAGATGACGGCATGCGCTACGGCGGCGCGCGAGCTCTTCGATCTCACGGCGGCTCGCTGGCGCGAGGGCGTGACGGGAACCGCGCTCTACGCGTTCGCCGACGAACAGGCGCGGGCGATGGGCTGGCGGCTCAATCACGCGACCAAGGGGCACCGCGTGGGCGACTATCCGCACGCCGTGCACAAGGCCGGTAACCTCGGCGATCTCGACGCGACCCCGGTGCCGGGCCTCTGGATACTGGAAATTCAGATCGCGCATCCTGACCGGCCCATCGGCGCGTTCTTCGAAGACCTCCTCATCGCCTGACCAGGGCGATTCGCGACAATCGCCTCCACGCCGCCGCAGCGACGCGCCAGGACGACGGCGAATTCCTGCATCCATGCAACCGCAAATGCGAGCCATTCGCAATATTGCGCGGGACGGACTTTCTGGGCATCATGTAATGAGAGTCATTCGCAATAACGGCGCGTCGTAAGGGCGACGCGCCGCCCAGCCCCAGGAATACGCCATGATCCTCCGCAGGAAGACACTGCCGTTGCTGCTCGCCAGCGCGTCGCTCCCGTTCGCCGCCCCCGCACAGGACGCGGGGTCCGCGCAGCAGGGGGGAGGTGACAAGGCCGTTCAACTCGCGCCCGTGGCGGTGCGTGGTGTCAGCGTCGATGCCGGCTATACGCGATCGGACGCCAGCGGCGCGACCAAGACGGACACGCCGATCATCGAGACGCCGCAGGCGATCTCGGTCATCTCGAATGCCCAGATGCGCGATCAGGGCGTGCTGACCGTGCAGGATGCGCTGCGCTACTCCGCGGGCGTGCGTGCCGACGCCTATGGCGTGGATAGTCGCGGCGACGATGCCTTCGTGCGTGGGACTTCGTTCACCCAATACCTCGACGGCCTGCGCCAGAACTTCGGTTACGCGTACGCCCGCACCGAGCCCTATTTCCTCGACCGCATCGAAATCGTGCGCGGCCCGTCGTCCGTCCTGTACGGGCAGGGCACCACCGGTGGCCTGATCGCCCTCACCTCCAAGCGCCCGCAGTTCACGGCGTCGCACGAGATCGAAGCCCAGGTGGGCAACAACGCACGCAAGCAGCTGGCGTTCGATTTCACTGGCCCGCTCGACACCGCGGGGCACTGGGCGTACCGCCTGATCGGCGTCTATCGCGATTCGGATTCGCAGATCGACCACGTGGCCGACGATCGCAAGGCGATCGCGCCATCCATCACCTGGATGCCCGACCAGGACACGCGCTGGACGCTGCTGGCGAACTTGCAGTTCGACCACAACGGCACGTCGCTCAATTTCCTGCCGCACGCGGGTACGCTGCTGCCGAACCCGAACGGGCACATTCCCACGCAGCGTTTCGTCAGCGAACCGGGCTTCGATCGCTACGACACGCAGCAGCGCTCCGTCACTTCGCTGTTCGAGCATCGCTTCGACGATACCTGGACGTTCACCCAGAGCATGCGCTACTCGCATGACAACGTGGACTATCGCACGCTGTATCCGGATGTGTACTCGAATCCGGCGTACCCGTTCCTCGACGACGCCCAGCGCACCGTCGCGCGTTACAGCTACGTGTCGATCGACCGGCACAAGCGCTTCGTGACCGACACGCACGCCCAAGCCGATTTCGACGTCGCGTCGACACACCATCGCCTGCTGATCGGCCTCGACATCGGCTATTCGCACACCGACAGCCGCCAAGGCAACGGCTTCGACGCCGTGCCGTTCGATCTCTTCGACCCGGTCTACCGGAACGGCTTCCTGCCGCCGGACGTGACGCCAATCGCATCGAGTCACACGCGTCAGACGGGTCTGTACGCGCAGGACCAGATCACCATCGGCGAGCACTGGATCGGTACGGTCGGCGTGCGTCACGATCGCGCCACGTTGACCACCGGCGACGACCGTTCCGTGGACAACGCCACCACGTCGCGCTTCGGGCTCATGTATCGCTTCGACAGCGGTCTCGTCCCGTACGTGAGTTATACGGAGTCGTTTCAGCCGCTGGACAGCCTCGACGTCTACAACCGCCCGTACGAGCCGCTGCGCGGCAAGCAGTACGAAGCGGGTGTGAAATACCAGCCGGTTGGCACCGCCACGCTGCTCACGGCCACGTATTACGACCTGCGCGAAGAGAACCGTCTCGCGCCCGACCCCGAGAATCCACTCAACCAGATCCAGGCCGGCAAGGCGAAGACGCGCGGCGTCGAACTCGAAGCGTCGACGCGCATCGCCAGCCACGTCGACCTCATCGGCACCTACACGTGGACGAAGGCGCGGCCGGACGATGGCACGATCGTCGCGGGCCTGCCGAAGAACCAGGGATCGGTCTGGGGCGTCTATCATGTGAACGACGCGGACGGCGACGGTTTCAGCTTCGGTGCCGGTGCGCGTTACATCGGCACCAACTACGACGAAACCGGCGTGCTGAAAGTGCCGCAGAAGACGTTGTTCGATGCGATGGTGGCGTACACGCAGGGCCCATGGCGGTTCGCGGTGAACGCGGCCAACGTCACCGATCAGCGCTACAACGCGAGCTGCCTCGCACGCGGCGACTGTTTCTACGGCCCGCGCCGCAGCATCGTCGGGTCGGCTCGCTATCGGTTCTAAAAGCGCACGAATCCTGGCGACGCGTGCCCGTGGCAGGCACTCGTCGCCAGCAGGCGGGCTCCCACCATTGGCTTCTGGACGTCCAAAACCGGTAGGATCGACCCTTCATTCGAAGGCGATGGGGTCGATGTCGATGGGGATTCGCAAGTTGCTCGGGGGTGCGGTGCTGGCCGCGATCGTGTCCACGGCCGCGTTGGCGGCGCCGCCGCCGGGTCACGCGGGCAATCCGGTGTTCCCGGGCTGGTACGCGGACCCCGAGGCCGCCATTTTCGACAACACCTACTGGATCTACCCGACCACGTCGCTGCGGTACTCCGAGCAGGTCGGTTTCGACGCGTTCTCGTCGCCCGACCTCGTCCACTGGACGAAGCACGCCAACGTGCTGGCGATGAAGGACATCGCGTGGGCGAAGAAAGCCCTCTGGGCACCTGCCGTCATCGAGAAGGACGGGAAGTACTATTTCTTCTTCGCAGCCAACGACATCCAGAGCGACAAGGAAGTCGGCGGCATCGGCGTCGCCGTTGCCGACAAGCCGGATGGCCCGTATCGCGATCTCATCGGCAAGCCGCTGATCGACGCGTTCCATAACCGTGCGCAGCCGATCGACCAGTTCGTGTTCCGCGACGACGACGGCACCTATTACATGATCTACGGTGGCTGGAAGCATGCCAACATCGTCAAGCTCAAGCCGGACTTCACCGGTGTCGAGCCGATGGCCGACGGCACGGTGTTCAAGGAAATCACGCCGGCGAAGGAATACGTCGAAGGCCCGCTGATGTTCAAGCGCAACGGCAAGTACTACTTCATGTGGTCGGAAGGTGGCTGGACCGGTCCGGATTATTCCGTGGCATACGCGATCGGCGACTCGCCGATGGGGCCGTTCAAGCGCATCGGCAAGATCCTCCAGCAGGACACCACGGTGGCGACCGGTGCGGGCCACAACTCGGTGTTCCATGTCGCGAAGGACGACGCGTGGTACATCGTGTATCACCGGCACCCGCTGGGCGACAAAGTCGGTAATCACCGCCAGGTGGCGATCGAAAAGATGGTGTTCGACAACGACGGGAAGATTCTCCCCGTCGTCATGACCACCGATGGCGTCGAAGCGCACCCGTTGCGCTGATCAGTCGATATCGACGATCACCTTGCCGGCCGGACGGCCGCTCTCGACCAGATCGAGAGCGGCGTTGCCGTCTTCGAGCGGGAAGCGCCGCGTCGAAAGCACGGGACGAAGCTTGCCCGCGTCGGCGAGGCGCGTGGCTTCGGCCATGATGCGGCCGTGGTTCTCGCGCCCCTTGCCGGTCAACAGCGGCATGAGGGTGAAGACGCCGGAGTAGGTCGCGGCACGGAACGACAGCGGGGCGAGCGCATGGGTGCCCCAGCCCAGGCTGCTGACCACGTGGCCACCGTAACGACGCGCGGCGGCGAACGAGGCGTCGAGCGTGGCACCGCCCAACGTGTCGTACACCACGTCGAAGCCTTCGCCGCCGGTATGCGCGTCGACGAGCGCGTCGATCGGGATCTCCCGGTAGTCGGCGAACGCGGCGCCGAGCGATTCGATGACCGAGCGCTGCGACGCGCTGCCGGTGGCGACCACCCGTGCACCGAGCGCGACACCCAGTTGCACCGCCATGCTGCCGACACCGCCAGCGCCGCCATGCACCAGCAGGATCTGACCGGTAGCCAGGCGGGCACGATCCACGAGTCCCTCCCATGCCGTAATGAAGCCCAGCGGCAGCGCTGCGGTGTCGGCGAGTGGCAGGGTCGTCGGCGCATGTGCCAGGAGCGCGGCATCCGCGGCGACGTACTGCGCGAGCGCGCCAGGATGGCCGCCGACGCCGCCAGTCATGCCATACACGGCGTCGCCAGGTGCGAATTCCTCGACACCTTCGCCGACGGCCTCAACGATGCCCGCCATATCTAGGCCGAGGATCGACGGCGCAGGCTGGCGCGCGTGGGTGGCCTGACCGGCACGGATCTTGGTGTCGAGCGGGTTGATGCCCGCCGCGACGATTTTCACCAGCACCTCGCCGGGGGCAGGCTCGGGACGCAGGACCTGCACCCGCATGAGCGGGGTGCCGGGCTGTTCGAAGCGAAGGGCGGTCATCGTGGTGTCGGTGGTCATGGCGAGCTCCCGTGAGTTGCCTATGACGATAGGCCATGCTTCATTGCATGAGAACGCCCTAGCTTGCACGTCGACCATGCATAAATGCATAGTGCCGTATGGAATGGAGTGACCTCCGGATTTTCCTGGCAGTCGCGCGAAACGGCACGCTAGGCGCGGCGGCGCGCGAGCTCGGGCAGACGCAGCCGACGATGGGGCGGCGCATTCGCGCACTGGAGGCCTCGTTGGGACTGGCACTGTTCCAGCGCACCAGCGAGGGCTTCGTGCTCACCGACGAAGGCCGTGCCGTGCTGGCCCACGCCGAGCAGATGGAGGCGCATGCGCTGGGGATCGCGCGCGAGGCGAGCGGGCAGGGTGGCGCGCTGGACGGCATGTTGCGTGTGTCGTCGTCGGACTGGTTCGGCGCGCACGTGCTGACGCACGCGGTGGCGTCGATGCGCCGGCGACACCCCGGTGTGTCGGTGGAGCTCGTCACAGATTCGCGCCTAGTGAGCCTCGCCCGGCGCGAAGCCGATCTCGTGTTCCGCATCGCGCCCTTCGACGAACCCGACATCGCTCAGCGGCTACTGCTTTCCATGCCCTACGCGGCGTATGTCGCCGACGACCTGCCGGACGGCGTACCGGCGCTGATCACGATGGATACCGCGTTTGGCACGATGCCGGACGTTGCATGGCTGCGTGCACGACGATCCGGCGCGGTCGTGGCCTTTCGCAGCAACAGTCGCGAGGCGCAGGCCCGCGCCTGCGCGCTCGGCGTCGGCATCGCGGTCTTGCCCACGCCGCTTGGCGATTCCACGCCGGGCATCCGCCGCATCGACCTCGGAGGGACGCCGCCCGAACGCGACATGTGGCTCGGCTACCACAGGGACCTCCGCCACGTGCCGCGTCTGCGTGCGTTCGTGGCGGAGGTCGATCGGCTGCTGGACGACGGTGTCGTGCCGGGGCTTACGGGGTCACGTCGTCGATGATCTCGACGTTCGGGAACGCCTTCCGGACGCACTGCACGTAATCGCCAGGCTTCAAGCCGGAAAACGCGGTCTGGTAGCCCACCAGCTTGCACCCCGGCGTTTCCGTCCAGTTGTTTTCCCAGTAGATCGGCAGCGCGCCCGCACCGCCTTCGGCGAACTGCTTCATGCCTTTGCAGCCGAGCACTTCGTCGGAGGGCACGGGCACACCGAGGTTCGCGGCGAACGCCCGGTAGTACGCGATGCGATTGGCCGACTGCGCGTGCTCGGCGGTGCCGCCGCATTCCACGCCGCCATTGATGATCTGCGTGGTGACGCCGAAGCCGGGTACGAGGCCGGCCGCAAGATCGGCCGCGTTGGGGACCCACGTGCCGTCGATCACGTGCAGCATCGAGGGCTTCGGTGGTTGCGGGTACGAGAAGAAGAACGTGGCGCTCGCCAGGTTGAGCCACGTATCCGCGACCCGCTCGGGCGCATCGAGAAGCACGCCCACATCGCCATACATGGCTTCGGAGAACGGCCCGTAGTTGTAGTTGTACGAGAGCTGCTTGGCACCACGACCGAAGTAGCTCTTGTACGAGCCGTCGGGGTAGGTGCCGCACGGCCAGGTCTCACTGATCCAGCCGGCGCCGCCGCACTCGCCGTTGTAGCCGTTGCGGTCGCCCTCGTTCCAGCCCATCTCGCGTACGTAGGCCAGTGCCTGGCGGTACGGTTCTTCTGGCCGCCATGATTCGTGCGCGCCGGTTTCCTGGGCGAAGTGCGCGAACATCGTGGCCAGCGTCTTCCGGCAGATCGCCTCGGCGTCGCGGCCGTCGGCGTAATCGCCGCATACGGCCGGAAATTTCGCGACCGCCTGAAGCAGGCCCCGATACGTGTACTCGGGCGCACGAAGCGGGAACAGGTGCTCGAAGCGCGCGTTGTCGACGATGGCCTCGACACGTCGCACGTTGGCAGGATTCTGCGAGCGGCCCGGCGTGACGGCCTCGACCGTCGCGTTGTCGAGCGTGCGGATGGATTGCCGCACCGCGGCCATGAGGGGATCGGACGTCAGCCGCGCTTCGTCGGCAAGCAGCATGCTGAGTAGTACCTTGCCGGGCGCCACCGGCGGCTCGCCACCGCCGCCCTCGCCACCGCCCGTGTCCGGGCAGCCCACGGGCGTGCCCGCTGCGGCACGTTCCCACGGCGTGTCCCAGGGATGGACGGCGCTGGCGACGGCGGCTGGGGAATCGCCGGGACCCGCCCACCAGCGGGCCCGGAAAAGTTCGTCTTTATAGGTCACGACGCAATGGGCCGTGTAGGTGGCCGCAGGGTCGTAGTCGGAGGCGCGAGCAGAGAGCGCGGTCGCCGCGGCGAGGAGTGCGAGCGCCACGCCTGCGCGACGCGAGAGGGGTATCGAAGTCATTGGGCCTCCATGGCGGGATGTGAGTGCTGTGCCGCGGTCGCGGCAAGGCAAAAGGTATCCATCGCGTGGGCGACCGAATATCAGACTGATCTGAAAAAGCGCCGCATTCCTGTGCGCAGAGGCCTACCGCAACGAATCCACCACATACGTCGCTTTCCGCGGATGGAACCCGCCATCGATGTCTTCGGGTGCGCCCCTTCCGGCCATACCAAAACGTCGAAGGCGCCCGATCGCGGGGCGGCCTTGCAGCCGATCGCAGCGGGGAACCACCGGGCCGGGACGCGTGACGGGACGGCATGTCGACCTCCGCCACCGTCCGCGCCTGCGCGCACGGGTGACGGAGGTCGACGAGGCGATCAAGACCGCTTAGGGCGTCGCGATGGCTTGGTCGGCTGCCTCATAGGTGAACAGGTGCACGAGTTCCGGCGTGACGTTCCAGCGGACGATCGGCACCCAACGGCCGGTGTCCTCCATGAAGTCCAGCTGGTCCTGGCGGGCGTCCTCGAGCCCGGTGCCCGGGCGACCGTCGACGACGTAGTAGAACGCTTCGATCGGAAGATCGCCTTCGGAGCCGGGGGCCCAGGGCGTCACGATGATCGTGTTCCAGAGGGTGCTGCCCCACAGCTTGCGCGCCTCGATCATCTGCATCCAGGCGAATGCCGGGTCCGGCGCGGCCTTGGGACCCGCGATACCGAAGGCGCAACGCCGTTCGCCAGGCGGGACGTGAGCCAGGGCCCAGTCCATGCCGGTCAGGATGCCCTTGACGTGGCAAGGGGTGCCACAGCTATCCGTGTTGAACCACGAGGTGGGCAGCACGTAGGCGCAGCGGGCGATCAGCTGCTGGTAACCCGGGTTGGCCAGGGCCGGGAAGACGACGAAGCCGTTGGCGAACGACGTGTAGAACGCGGTATCCGTGCGCAGCCAGGCGAAGTGCACACCGCCCTTGGTCGTCGTCGGATTGAGCTGCCACGGCCGGCGCACGGACGACATCGCGTCGCCACTCTGGTGGATGAGGAGTCCCGAACAGGCGACGGCCGGCTCGTTCGATGCGCACGACGTGACCGTCTCGTCGAATCTCGCCTGCAGCCGCATCGCGACCTCGGCACCGGTGGTGGCGGCCACGGCAGGGCTCGCGGTAGCGCTCGTCGTTACGATCAACGCGAGGAGTGCGAGCGTGGAGCGAACGAACGCGCGTCCGCCTGAAACGTTTGGCATGGAGTTTCCTTACAGAAGGTTGGGGATGTACCTGACGTGGCACGCGCGCAAGGTACCCGGTCGGTTCGACAGGGCGATATCGGACTGGTCCGAAAACGCCGGACCGGTTTTCCACCAGAGAAGACAAGGCAGTCGTTTTCTGCAATTTCGCGGGCTTAGGCAAAACCGGACGCCGCGCGATCGTCGTAAGCTGCCCGTGCCACGATCACGCCAGCGGCGCCTGCGACGCGCCGCCCAGCCCAGGGAACCCGACATGGTCACGTTGCGCATCAATGGTGAGGACAGGCAGGCCGACGTGCCCGGCGACATGCCTCTGCTTTGGGTCTTGCGAGACATCGTCGGTCTGACGGGCACCAAGTTCGGTTGCGGCATCGCCCAGTGCGGCGCATGCACCGTGCACCTCGACGGACAGCCGGTACGGTCGTGCCAGTTGCCCGTCTCCGCGGTGGGCGACCGCGCGATCACCACCATCGAAGCGATTGGACAGACAGCCGAAGGCGCGAAGGTGCAGCAGGCGTGGCTCGCCGTCGACGTCGTGCAGTGCGGTTACTGCCAGTCGGGCCAGATCATGGCCGCGGCCGCGTTGCTGGCACGCGTGCCGAACCCCACCGACCGCGACATCGACGTCGCCATGTCGGGAAACATCTGCCGGTGCGCGACCTACGTGCGCATCCGCGAAGCGATCAAGCAGGCGGCCACGGGCGACGTGCACGGCCTGCAGGTGATCGTCGACGGGAGCGCCGCATGAACGCCCGCGCGAGCGACGACACGATCGACGAAGGCCGGCGCAACGCGCTGCGCCTCGCGGGCGGCGGCCTGGCCGTCGCGTTCCTCTGGACCGCGGGCATGGGTCCCGCCGTCGCGCAGATGAACGCGCGCCGCCAGCCGGCGGATGCCGCCGCCGCGGCCGCCGACGGCAACCCTGCCTTCGCCCCGAACGCGTTCATCCGCGTCGACGCCGACGGCGCGGTCCGTCTCGTGATGCCCTCGGTCGAAATGGGCCAGGCGATCTATACGGGCATATCCATGATGCTGGCCGAAGAACTCGGCGTCGGCCTGGACCAGATCCGTGTCGAGCACTCGCCGCCGAGCGACGCGCTCTACGGCCAGCCCTTGCTGGGCGGCGGTCAGATCACCGGCGGTTCCACGAGCACGCGCGGCCAATGGCAGGCGCTGCGCGAGGCCGGCGCCGTCGCGCGCGAGACGCTGGTCGCGGCCGCCGCGGCGCAGTGGAACGTCGATCCCACGAGCTGCACGGTGGCACGCGGCGTCATCACGCATACGCCGTCGGGTCGCACGCTCGGTTTCGGCGCGGTCGCCGATGCGGCGGGCAAGCTGCCCCAGCCCGCCACCGTCACGCTGAAGCAGCGCAAGGACTTCACGCTGATCGGCAAGCCGATGCGTCGCGTCGATTCGCCGGACAAGGTCAACGGTGGCACGCAGTTCGGCATCGACGCGAAGGTGCCGGGCATGAAGTTCGCCGCGGTGAAGACGAGCCCCGAACTCGCCGGCAAGCTCGGCCACGTGGACGAAACGAAGGCGCGGGCGATTCCGGGCGTGGTGGACGTGCTCAAGCTCGACGACGCCGTCGCGGTCGTCGCGAGCAATTACTGGCTGGCGCAAAAGGGCCTGGAGGCGCTCGACATCACGTGGACGCCCGGGGTGAACGCGACGCTCGATACGGAGACGCTGATCGCCGGCCTGCAGGAAGCCTCCCGTAACGGACCGGCGCTGGTCGGCCGCAAACCCAAGGGCGAAGCCACGGCCGGAGGCAAGCTGGTGGAAGCGTCGTACATTTCGCCGATGCTGGCGCACGCGCCGATGGAGCCCCTCAACGCCACCGTGCACGTGACGCCCGGTCGATGCGAAATATGGACCGGCACGCAGGTGCCCACGCGTTGCGTGACCGAAGCGGCCCGTATCTGCGGCATCGCGCCCGACGCCGTCGTGGTGAACGGCGCGTACCTCGGCGGCGGATTCGGTCGTCGTCTCGAAACCGATCAGGTCGAACAGGCCGTGGCGTTCGCCCGGCAGGTCGGTTACCCGTTGAAGGTGATCTGGAGCCGCGAGGAGGATATCCAGCACGACCGCGTGCGGCCGCTGTACTTCGATCGCATCTCGGCCACGCTGGGCGATGACGGGAAACCTACCTCGTGGAAGCACCGGATCACCAGCGGTACCGTGCTGGGTCGCTGGCTGCCCGCGGCGATGGGCAAGGACGGCATGGACAGCGACGCCATCGAATCGGCCGCCGACCTACCGTACGAGATGGACAACGTGCTGGTGGAGTGGGTGCGTTATCAGATGCCCCCCGGCCTCATCGTGGGCTGGTGGCGCGGCGTCGGACCCACGCACAACCTGTTCGTGGTCGAGAGCTTCGTCGACGAACTCGCGCACGCGGCGGGCAAGGATCCTCTCGAATACCGGCGATCGCTGATGAAACCCGGCTCCCGCGCGTTGGGCGTGATGAACCTCGCCGCCGAAAAGATCGGCTGGGGTGGCCAGGCCCTTCCCGCCCGCGTCGGGCGGGGCATCGCCGTCGGATCGCCGTTCGGCAGTCACGTGTGCGCGATCGTCGAGGCGGAAGTGACCGCGCAAGGCCAGGTGCGCCTGCGCAAGGTGGTCGTCGCGATCGACAACGGCATCACCATCAACCCAAGCTCGGTGCAGGCACAGATGCAGGGAGGCGTGCTGTTCGGACTGAGCGCCGCCCTCTATAACGGCATCACGCTGAAGAACGGCGCCGTCCAGCAGAGCAACTTCCACGACTACCGCAGCCTGCGCATCAACGAGGTGCCCGAGGTCGAAGTCCATTCGATCGAGAACGACGAGATCCCTGGCGGCATCGGCGAAGTGGGTACCGCGATCGCGGCACCGGCGCTGACCAACGCCATTTTCGCGGCCACGGGCATTCGCCTGCGGCGACTCCCGGTGGCACTGGCGCAGCTGGCCGCGTCGCCCGACGCGCTCGAGCGCGTGGCGAGTACGCGCTCCGGCGAGGAGGGCATCGCATGAAACGTTTCCTCATCCTCGTCGTCGTCCTGCTGATCGTTGGCGCCGGTCTGTATGTCTTCCTCAATCGCACGGATCACGACGACGGTACGGCACCGGTACTGGCGGGGGCGCCAGCCAACGCGGACCCCGTCACACGCGGCGAGTACCTGACGCGCGCGGCCGACTGCGTCGCCTGCCACACGTCGCACGACGGCGGTAAGCCATTCGCCGGCGGTCTCGCGTTCAAGCTGCCGTTCGGCACGATCTACTCGTCGAACATCACCGCCGACAAGGAAACCGGCATCGGCGACTGGAGCGACGACGAATTCGTGCGCGCCGTGCGCGAGGGCATCCGCAAGGACGGCAAGCACCTCTATCCCGCATTCCCGTATACGGCGTACACCCAGCTGAGCCGTGCCGACGTGCTGGCGATCAAGGCGTATCTCTTCAGCCTGCCGCCCGTCCGCCAGCCCGAACGCCCCAATGAGCTTGGTTTCCCCTTCAATCAGCGCTGGGCGATGGGCTTCTGGAATGCGGCGTTCTTCCGCAGCCAGCGCTTCCAGGCCGACGCGTCGCGATCGCCCGAATGGAACGCGGGCGCGTATCTCGCCGGTCCGCTCGGGCACTGCGCCGAGTGCCACACGCCGCGCAACTTCGGTTTCGCGCTCAAGCACGGCGAAGCGCTGGCGGGTGAGGTCGTGCAGGGCTGGCGCGCGTACAACATCACGTCCGACCCCACGCACGGCATCGGCAAATGGTCCGACGAGGCGCTCACGCAATACCTGCGCACGGGTCACACCCAGGGGCACGCGTCGGCCGCCGGCCCCATGGGCGAGGCGATCGAATACAGCCTGCAGTATCTGAAACCGGAAGACACTGCGGCACTGGTGACGTGGTTGCGGACCGTGCCGGCCCGCGAAGGCGACGATCCGATCGTCGTCGACCCGGCGCCGAAGACGATGGCGGCATCGAGCGCCGTGGCGCCGGGCGCCGACGACGCCATGGCCGATGCGGACGGTCTGCGTCTTTTCGAGGGTGCCTGTGCGAGCTGCCACCAGTTCAACGGCGCGGGACAACAGACCGCCTACGCGAGCCTCGCCGGCACGCGCGGCGTCAACGACCCGAAGGGCGCCAACGTCACGGAGGCGATCCTCGAAGGCGTGAAGATGCGTATCGGCGAGAACGACGTTTACATGCCGGCCTTCGGCCATGCCTATAGCGATACCGAGGTCGCGGCGCTGGCGAACTACGTGATCAGGCACTTCGGTGGAAAGACGGGTGAGGTAACGCCCGCCGACGTCGCGAAGCGTCGCGAAAACTAGGCAGCCTGTGGGAGCGCACTCGTGCGCGAAGGGTGCTCGCCAGCGACCCACCCATGAGCGAGCACGACCGCCGATGGTCTCGACGCTGGTCGCTGCGCGACAGAAACCATCGACTCAAAGGCTCAGACTCAGCAAAGGCCCTTGCGCGACGGCCTGCATGTCCATCTGCATCTGCTGTTGCATCTGCATGTCCTGCTGCATCTGCGCCTGCTGATCGAGTTGCGCGGCCTGTTCGAGGCTCTCTTCGCGCGGCGGTGCCGGGCTCGCGGCATCGAGCATGAAGACGGGGCGTCCCTGCCAGGTGCCGCAGACGATCATGTCGTTGGCATCCAGATCGACGAGTGGCAGGTGATCCGCGTCGTGGATACCGGCGCGGCGGGCCATCAGCGCGGCTTCGGCGGCCTTGTCGTCGGTGACCTCGATGGGCAGCTGATGGCGGATCGCGGCGTAGATCGGATCGTCGCCCGCGACGGGTAAGGTTGAACGTGGTCCCGTCGACGCGAGCGGGTGCGGCGACGGGATGTGCTTGCCGGGGTCGTCCGGGTGGAAGGCGTCGTGTGCGGCTTCGCGTTCGTGGCGGAGCTGATGGGTGTCCTCCAGCCATCGTCGCGTCGGCTCGTCGATAGGGATCGTCACACGCGGTTCCATGCCCAGCGCGGGTGTGGGATGCGTCTCGACCCAATCGCCATGCTCATGACTGCGCACGAAATGGCGGTTGGCGCGCCCGATGTCGTGAGGATTGGTGTTGGGGAGTTCGCTCGCGGCGCCTCGGTAGGCTTGGCCCATATCCCATAGATACGACGCGGTACCACCCCAGGACATTGCGTCTGCGCCGATGGTGGTTCTTGTTGTACTGACAGCGCGCGGGATCCCTTCGCATCCGTTATCGAGCATGTTCGACCAGACTGCTTCCAGGTGCTCGTCGATGACGTGCTTCGTGAACGCCTCCGGATCGGGGATGCGCCCGCCGTAGCTCTCGATGATGGCAATGCGATGAGTCGCTTCGGCTTCGCCCTTCTGGCGGGCAGCGTTCATAAGTCTGTTCGGGGTCCATGCGTCAGCGTCGATGCCGAGATTGTTGAAAGCCCCCTCGTGCGCCTTCTGCACCTCATCGGCGGGAAGGTTGAGTGCCTTCTCGCTTTCATCCTTTTCCAGATGTTTTTGCCGGAACGCGAGGTCGCGCTGAATGAGATCGATGCCGAAGTTGTCCCACTCGCGCTCGGTGAAGGTCTTCTGATGATAATCGCGGGCGTAATTCTGCGCATAAACATTGGCCGTGGCGCCGGGCATGTTGTCGTTGCGCACCACGCCCAGCGCGAGCTGACCGTAGCCGTCGTTGCCCGGTTGCTGGGCAAGGTAATTCCAGTAAAGCTCGCGATTGCCGTGATCCGCGTAATGGCGAAGGACATACATATCCTTCGCGGTCAATCCGGGGCGTCCGTGCATCAGTTGAGTTCTCCGTTACGCAGCAAGGTGCGGATCCGGTCTTCGATGCGCTTCCAGTCCGGCATCATGATCCGCTGATACATCAGGTTGACGGTCGCCTTGTACTCCGGCAGCAGGAAGTAATGGTCACAGGTCGCTCGGCGGAACACCTCCGGCTGATGGACCAGGCGGCCATGTTCGAGTCGCACACCGTCAGGAACTTCCTTGACCGAACATTTGATCACCGTGCGCGGAATGTCTTCGGGTCCCATGTCGACGAACCAGTCGAGCTGGCGTTCGGGCCTGCCCGCCGTTGTATCGGGGCCATCGCGGTCTTCAAAGTAACTCCTGATGGCAGGAAGATCGGCGTAGTACGGTGTTAGTCCGTGCATCGGTGCGCCTTTATTACGCAGGTGCAGGTTGTCCATGGGACGCACCAGATCGTTCGGGTCATTGGGGAAGAGCGGCTCGATCCAGTTCCTTGGATACTGCCGATATGCCTCGTCCGAGAGGCGTTCGATCCAGTCGACGCTGACGCCCAGCGTCGACAGAAAGGCCTCCTGATTTGCCATGTAGTCGAAGTTCAGCGGCGGCGGTTCCAGCGTCGGCCAATTGAGCATGAAACCGATCGTGTTCCCTGTCGGTCGCCACGGGCCGTTGAACAACCGCTCCAGCAAACAAAATCGCTTCGGTCCGAGGTTGGCGCCACGCACCGATACCGACGTGCGCTCGGCGAAGGGCACCATCCGGCACGCATCGGCCTTGGACGAGGCCACCGGCGCCTCTTCGGTCTGCGCCGGCGACGAGCAGGCGGTGATCAGCGTCGCCACGAGGGTGGCGAGTGACTTGGGAAAGGGCATGGACGCTCCTTGTTCGGGTGTGGGTGCGGGTAACGAGCGGCGATAGAAGACGGGCCTCGGGCAGCGCACGGCGTGCGAAAGGCCGGGGGCGAAGATCAGTTGCTCGCCTCGACGAAGCTTGCGCAGGTCGTCGGCACCGGGTGGCTCGGGGCACTTCGCCTCGCGCGATGTGCTTCGATGGCTCGTGTACGTCTGCAGCGCGTTCGCTTCGACACGCGCGCGCTTGAGGTCGCTTCCGGCGTGCCACGCCAGGCAGGCGAAGCGTCGGCTGATCGCGGGTGCGTCGCCGTCGTGCATGAACAGGCCCGCAAGCGAGCTGGTCGAGGCGAGGTAACGCAGCTTGTCGTCGGGCGCGGTGGCGCAGGGCAGCGGCGGGAACACGTCCAGTGCATGGATCACGACCGCAGCGTCCGCATAGTGCACCGCCGCACGCCATTGCGCGACGAACGCCTCGATCACCGGCACGGCGTCGCCGCTTCGCGCGAGCGGGACGTGCAGGTAGATGGTGCTGTCGCGATGCGCGGCAAAAGTAAAGCCGTGGCCACGCGTACCCGCGTCGAGATCGTCGCAGGCGAACACGCGCAGCGATTCCGCCAGCCGATCGCTGATCGGCTTCAGCTGCTCGTCGCCGAGCTCGGCGAGTGATCGCAAGGCGTCGCGCGTGGCGGGTCGCCGAGCCGGCAACGCGGCCAGCGCTTCCAGCATTCGCGCATTCAGCCCTGCCCATGGCGCGAGCAGGCGGCACAGATCGCCCGGTGCGGGTGGCACGCGTTCGCCGTCCGCGCGCAGCGTCTCGTCCACCGCGTGCACGAGTGTGGCGAACGCGGCGTGCACCTGACTCGCGAACGCCCGCTCCATGCGCCGCCGCTCCGGAAACCAGCAGTCGGCCAGCGCTCTCAGGGCGAGGTCGTCGATGCCTTGCGCCGTCCACACCGCCGCCAGCGGGTTCCACGGCAGGCCACCGCCGAACGGGGCGAGCCGGACGATTTCGTGTTCGCGTCGGCGTCGCGCAGAGGTCTGGCGGTAGAGGATGTCATCGAAGTCGACGACCAGCAGCGGTCCGGTCGCCGCCAGCACGGCCTCGCCCAGCGTCGGCACCGCGATGCCGACCGGATCGGCGACGATCAGCAGCGACGTCTCGGCCGGCTGGCGCAGGTGCCGGAAACCACGGCGGGCGAGCGGCGGCTGCGCGGGATACGACCATGTACCGTCACGAGGCAACTCGTCGGGCCGCAGGAAATACGGTGAACGTGGGCGGTCACGCACCGAGCGCCAGCTCTCGCGTTCGCGCCATAGCCAGGCCACCCAGATGGCAGGAAGAGCCAGCACACCGAACGCCCCTGCTACACGCATGCGTGTGGCAACTGGCCGGAAACCGGGCTGTTCGAGCACCTGCGCATAGTCCCATGCGATGCCGTAGCGCAGTTCATCGAGCGACACGCCGATCGAAAGGAGGATACCCACTCCTGCCAGCCACGGCGAAACGACAAGGGCGCCCACGCCCATCAGCACCGCGAAGCGGCGCCACCACCAAGGCTTCATGCCTTTTCCTTGACTACCATCCGGGCGCGGATGGTGGCACGGCGCGTTTCGCGAATCGTCGTTCCGATCGGGAAATGCCGGGAAACGCGGGATTTACATCAATGCATCGACGACCGTTCGCGCGGTGGTGGCATGAGGCAATTCGCAACCGATGCACATGACGAACCCTCGTGACAATAGCCGAAATACCGACATTTCAATACGCAAGGATTCGCTACAATCGATCCCGGGCAGGGGGAACTCCCCGTGGGAGCGAAAGCAGCATGCGTTACGAGAAAGGTCATAAAGAACAGACCCGGCAACGGATCGTCGAGGCAGCGGCACAGCGTTTTCGCGCGGACGGCATCGACGCCGTCGGCGTGGTCAGCCTGATGGGCGATGTGGGTCTCACCCAGGGCGGGTTCTACAACCACTTCGAGTCGAAGGAAGATCTGGTGCGCGAGAGCGTGACCGTGGCCGCCACGTGCGCCATGGAGCGCATGGCCGCGAAAGTCACGGCGTCGCGCGGCGAACGTTACAGGGCGCTGATCAACGCCTATCTCTCGGCCGACCATCGCGACACGCCGGAAAGCGGCTGCGTGGCCGCGGCATTGTCGGCGGAAATGGCGCGCCGCCCGGTGGAGACGCGCGAAGCGTTCACCGACGGCTACGGGGAGATGGTCGAGCTGATCGCATCGACGTTACCCGCCAGCGTGCGTGGCAAGCGCCGTCGCACGCTCGCGATGGCAGTCTTCGCGTCGTTGGTGGGCTCGTTGTCGCTGTCGCGCGCCGTGGTCGATGACGGTCTGTCGGACGAAATCCTCTCGCTGGGCCGGCAATCGGCCCTGGAGCTCGTGCAAGCGGGGTAGTCAGTGTGCCGGGACGGGCGGTTTGCCCATGGCGGCCGTCTTCTCGGCGATCTTCGCCCGGATGGCGGGCATCGCGGCGAGCGCCGCGCGCTCGCCTTCCAGGATCGCGACGTTCTTCTGATCGAAGTCCGTCGGGCCGATCTGGCCGACCTTCGGACGGATCACGATGTCGGCACGCGCGAGCTCCTGCTCGGCGAGCTTGCGACCCATGATGGTGATCGACTGACCGACGATGCCGACCATGCTGTCCGGGTTCTTGCCATCGGGCCGCGCGGAGATATCCACCGCGATGACGATGTCGGCGCCGAGCTGGCGCGCCGCATCGACGGGCACGGGGCTGACGACGCCGCCGTCGACGAAATGCCGGCCCGAGATGTCGACGGGTTCGAATACGCCAGGGATGCTGCTCGACGCGCGCACGGCCTGGCCGGTATTGCCGCGCACGAAGGTGGCCCGCTCGCCGTTCTCCAGCTGCGTGGCCACGGCCGCGAAGGGAATGCGCAGCTTTTCGATCGGGCGGTTGCCGACGAGCTGGTTCACGTAATCCTGCAGCTTCTGGCCCTGCACGAGGCCGCCTGAAAAAAGGCGCATGTCGCGGATGCTGGCTTCGTCGAGCGAGAACGCCTGCTCCTGCAGGCGGAACGCGTCCATGCCGCTCGCATAGAGCGCGCCCACGACGCTGCCCGCGCTGGTGCCCGAGACGACATCCGGATGGATGCCGCTGGCCTCCAGCATCTTGATGACGCCGATATGCGCGAAACCCTTGGCTGCGCCGCCGCCCAGGGCCAGACCGATCCGCGGCTTCGCGGCGAGCACGGGCAGGGCGGTATCGGGACGGGTGTCCGGTCGGGTTCCACCGAAACAGCCGGCGAGGCACGCGGCCAGCACCAGGGGGAGCCAGAAGCGGAAAGAACGAGAACGCATGGGGACTACCGTGTCGGAGGCTGACGGATCATCGGGCACGGCCGCGGCGGCCACGTGTCCGGTTCATGGCGGAAGCCGGGCGGCGGCGCCGCCCGGCCGGGGAGGCATCAACCGCGGGTCTGGTCGGCTTCCGTGTGGTAACGGGTGGCGATCTCGATCTCGTTCTTCGATCCGAGGAAGACCGGCACGCGCTGGTGGAGCGCCGTGGGGAGCAGGTCCATGATCCGCTCGCGACCCGTGGTGGCCGCGCCGCCCGCCTGTTCGACGATGAAGGCCATGGGATTGGCCTCGTACATCAGACGCAGCTTGCCGGTGCCGCCCTTGGCGGTGATCTTCGCGTCGAGCGGATAGATGAAGACGCCGCCGCGCGTGATGATGCGATGCACGTCGGCCACCATCGAAGCGACCCAGCGCATATTGAAGTCGCGGCCGCGCGGTCCGTCGGTACCGGCCAGCAGTTCGCCGATGTAACGCTGCATCGGGGCTTCCCAATGGCGCTGGTTCGACATGTTGATGGCGAATTCGCCGGTGTCGGCCGGGATGGCGATGTCGCGGCGGGTGAGCACGAAACTGCCATGCTCGCGGTCGAGCGTGAATTCGTGCACGCCGTGGCCGAAGGTCAGCACCAGCAGCGTGCTCGGGCCGTAGACCACGTAACCCGCGGCGACCTGCTCGGTACCAGGCTGCAGGAAGTCGGCGACCTTCGGTTCCGTGACGCCGTCCGGGCAACGCAGCACCGAGAAAATAGTGCCGACCGATACGTTGACGTCGATGTTCGACGAGCCGTCGAGCGGATCGAACAGGAGCAGGTGGTTGCCTTTCGGGTAGGCGTCGGGGATCGGCTGGGGGTCTTCCATTTCCTCGGACGCGCAGGCGGCCAGATGGCCGCCCCAGGCGTTGGCCTCGAGGAGGATCTCGTTCGAGATGACGTCGAGCTTCTTCTGTGCCTCGCCCTGCACGTTGTCGGAACCGGCGTTGCCCAGCACGCCGCCGAGGGCGCCCTTGCCGGTCGCGACGGAGATGCGCTTGCACGCGCGGGCCACGACCTCGATCAGCAGGCTGAGCTGGGCATTGATGTGCCCGGCGCGCTTCTCTTCGATCAGGAACTGGATCAGTGAAATCGGTTTCGTCATCGGCCGGGCTCTGGGACGGGAACACGCATTGTCCGCGTGGTGGGTGAACGGCGCCAGAGGGACTGCTGACAGAACGGTGTCAGCAGCCCCCGTGCAGACTTTCCCTACCGACACGGGAAGGGGCAACGACATGCATCGCCTGCTCGAACGGATCACCGACCTCTACACACCGGTCCGCCTTCGCGGGCTGCTGATGGACGGGCTTTACCAGATCGCCACCCACGACAAGGGAATCACTCGCATGAACACCAGCCGGATCACCTTCCACCACGCCCCCAACAGCCGGTCGGGAAGCACGCTGATGCTGCTCGAGGAGCTCGGGGCGCAGTACGACTTGCACGTGATGGACCTGACCCGTGGCGAACAGCGCGAGGCGAAGTACCTGCGTGTGAACCCGATGGGCAAGGTGCCGGCGATCGAGCACCTGGGCGGTCTCGTGACCGAACGCCCGGCCATCTTCACCTATCTGGCCGACCTCTACCCCGAAGCGCAGCTCGCGCCGGTGATCGGCGAGCCGCTGCGCGGACCGTACCTCCGCTGGCTGTCGTTCTACGGCTCCTGCTTCGAGCCGGCGGTGATGGACCGCTTCATGAAGCATCCGGCCGCGCCGGTTTCCACGTGCCCGTACGGCAGCTTCGACATGGTGATCGACCAGGTGGAGGCACAGCTCGCGACGGGTCCGTGGCTCTTCGGCGAGCGCTTCACCGCGGCGGACATCCTGTGGGCGAGCTCGCTCGACTGGACGATGAAGTTCGGCATCGTGCCGCGTCGCGATGCGTTCGAAGCCTACGTGGCCCGTTTCATGGTGCGGCCGGCCATCGTGCGGGCGGTGGCGCAGGACGCGGCGCTCGCCCGGTCGCACGCGCTGGCGGCCGCCTGAGCATCGGGCGATGGCCGGCCATGACCATCGCCGCTTCCCGTGTGGCTCGCGGGAAGCGATGATCCGCGCATGCGCCGCGCCGACCGTCTCTTTCTCATCATCAACGCCCTGCGCGGGCGGCGTACCGCGCTGCCCGCGCGCCAGCTGGCGAGCACACTCGAGGTGTCGCTGCGCACGGTCTATCGCGACGTGGCGGACCTCCAGCTCTCGGGCGTGCCCATCGAGGGCGAGGCCGGCGTGGGATACCTCCTGCGCAAGGGCTCGGACATCCCGCCGCTGATGTTCTCCGCCGACGAACTCGAAGCCCTCGTTGCCGGCACGCGGTTCGTGCGGTCGTTCGCCGGCGAGCGGCTGGCGCGCGAGGCGCAGGCCGCCCTGATCAAGATCGAAGCCGTGCTGCCACCCGACCTGCGCGAACGCGCGGCGAAGTCGAGGATCTTCGCGCCGATCTGGCGCGATCCGTTCCAGAATCACATCGCGACGATGCTCGACTGCCTGCACGAGGCCGTGCTTGGCCATCGCGTGCTCTGCCTCGACTACCGCGACGCCGAAGGCCGCTCCAGCACGCGCGAAGTGGAGCCGCTCTGCCTGGCGTTCTGGGGTGGCGCCTGGACCCTCGGCGCCTGGTGCCGGCACCGCCAGGACTTCCGCAATTTCCGGCCCGACCGCATCGCCGATTGTCGCGAATCCGGCGAGACCTTCGAGGACGTGGCCGGCCGCGATCTCGAAGCCTACCTGCAGACCATGCGTGGCCACTACGCGGGCCTGTAGCGCGCGACGCATGCGATGATCGGGGTTTGCCCATCCCCCGGAGCCCGCATGTCCCCCTGGATCCGCGCCATCGCCTTCGCCGGTCTGTTCGCCGGCGCCGCGCACGCCGCCACCACCTCCGACGAGACCTTCCGATCCATCTACACGAAGGAATGGACATGGCGTAACGGCCAGGCGGGCATCCTCACCTCGGGCGAGGCGCAGCCGGGCGACGGCAGGCTGGATACGGTGGACGCGACCAGCCAGGCGGCACGCCTCGCCTACTGGACCGACGTGCTGGCACAGCTGGACCGCATCGATCCGAAGACCTTGAGCGGCACGGTGCGGGTGGATTACGCGGTCTACCGCGAGCAGATCGGCAACCTCGCGGCCGCGCAGCGTTTCGCGCAGTGGCAGATGCCGTTCAACAGCGATTCCGCCTTCTGGTCGGACATCGGTTACGTGATGCACGGCGACGACCTGCGCACGCGCGACGACTACAGGCACTACGTCGACCGGCTGAAGCAGATTCCGCGCTACATGGATCAGGAAATCGCGAACATGCGGCTCGGCCTCGCACGGGGGTTCACCGTGCCGCGCGCCGTGCTGGACGGTCGCGACGTGTCCATCGCCGCGGTGGCGGAGCTGAAGGATCCCGAGCAGAGCGCACTCTACGCGCCGTTCAAGGCGATCCCTAGGACGCTGCCGGCGGCGGAGGCCGACGCGCTGCGCAAGGAGGCCCGACAGGCCATCGCCGATGGCGTGATCCCGGCATACGGCAAGCTGCTTGCCTTCTTCCGGGGCGAATACGTGCCGAAGGCGCGCAAGACGCTCGCCGCCGAGTCGTTGCCCGACGGCAAGGCCTTCTATCGCCAGCAGATCCACGAATACACCACGCTGGATCTGTCGCCCGACGAGATCCACGCCATCGGCATGCGCGAAGTCGAGCGCCTGCACGAGGCGATGGTGGAGACGATGAAGCAGACCGGGTTCAAGGGCGATTTCCCCGCGTTCCTGACGTTCCTGCGCAAGGACCCGCAGTTCTACGCCAAGACGCCGGACGAACTGCTCATGCGCACCGCGTGGGTGGCCAAGCAGGTCGACGGCAAGCTCGACAGGTACTTCGGCCTGCTCCCGCGCCAGCGGTTCGCCATCGAGCCCGTGCCGGCCGACATCGCGCCGTATTACACGTCCGGGCGCGGCGGTGCCGACGTCTATCTCGTCAACACGTACGACCTGCCGTCGCGCCCCTTGTTCAACATGCCCGCGCTGACGCTGCACGAGTCGATGCCGGGCCACTCGCTGCAGCTGGCGTTGTCGGCCGAGCAGAAAGGCCTTCCCGCGTTTCGCCGCGAGGGCTACATCTCGGCCTATGGCGAGGGCTGGGCGTTGTACGCCGAGTACCTCGGCGAGGAGATGGGCATCTACCGCACGCCGTACGAACACTTCGGCTATCTGACGTACCAGATGTGGCGCGCCTGCCGGCTCGTCGTCGACACGGGCATCCACCACCTGAACTGGACGCGCCAGCAGGCGATCGATTTCCTGACACGGAACACCGCGCTGAGCGATCGCGAGATCGCCAACGAAGTCGACCGCTACATCAGCTGGCCGGGTCAGGCGCTGTCGTACGAGCTGGGCTATCTGAAGATCCGTGAGCTGCGCGAGCGGGCAGAGAAGCGGCTGGGCGAGACGTTCGACCTGCGCGCGTTCCACGATACGGTACTCGCCCTGGGTTCGGTGCCGTTGCCCGTGCTGGAGCAGCACGTCGACGAGTGGATCGAATCGCGGAAGTGAGCAGGCGCGCTCCCGCCCCTACACCGTCGACTCCACAAATAGAGTAGACTGGTTCTCAACTCCATAGGTGAAGCCACGATGATGCAGCCCGCCATCCATGCCGAACCGACCCAGGCCGCCGACCTCGGCGGCCCGGCGCTCCGTGCCTTCTTCGCCCTGGCCGAGCGCTGGAAACTCCGGACCGCCGAACAGCGCACGCTGCTCGGGGAGCCGCCCGAATCGACCTACTTCAAGTGGAAGAAACAGCAGGACGGCACGCCGTCGCGCGATGTGATCGAGCGCATCAGCTACCTGCTCGGCATCTGGAAAGACCTGCAGATCCTCTTCCCCGACGCCACCCAGGCCGACGCGTGGATACGCAAACCGAACGACGCGCCGCTCTTCGCCGGCCGCTCCGCGCTCGACCGCATGCTCTCCGGCAACGTCGCCGACCTCTACGTCGTCCGCCAGTATCTGGACGCCCAGCGCGGCTGGAACGGATGAGCGCCGAACCGCCGCTTCGCCGCATCCGCTGGAGCCAGGCCTACCGGATCGTGCCGAGCCGGTTTCCGCCCGTCGGCCTGTTCGACCGCATCGCGGATCCGAAGGACATCGACGCCGTCATGGCGATCGAGTCGCTGACCAACCCGCGCCTGCGCGAGGAGATGGGCGCGTTGCGGCTGGTGCCGCCGGAGCGACGCGTGTCGGGGCAGGGCACGACGCCGATCATGGCCGCCTTCACGCATATCCCGCCCGACGGCAGCCGTTTCAGCGACGGGCACTGGGGTGTGTTCTACGCGGCGCACAGCATTCCGACCGCGATCGAGGAAACCGTCTTCCACCGCGAGGCCTTCCTGGCGGCGACGCACGAGCCTCCCATGGACGTGCAGGTGCGCTGCTATCGCACCGCCATCGCGGGCCGCTTCCACGACATCCGCGGCGGCTGGGGCGCGGAGCACGATCCCGACTCCTACGGCGCCAGCGTGAAGCTCGCCCGGACGCTGCGGGAGCAGGGCTCCAACGGCATCGTCTACGACAGCGCGCGGCATGCGGGCGGCGAGTGCATCGCGGCGTTCTACCCCGACGTCGTGGCCCCGTGCGTCCAGGCCGAACACTTCATCTACCGCTGGAACGGCACGCGGATCGAAGCGGTGCTGAAGGTCACGCCGGTGGAACGGCAGGGTTTGCCCCCACGGGCCTGAGGGGTTACGGTCGGACGGATGAAGACCCTGACGATCCTCCTCACCCTGCTCGTATTTTCCTTCGGTGCGCACGCGAAGGGGCCCGATCACAGCCAGTGGGAAAACGACATCCAGGCCTTCGAAGCGTCCGACAAGGCCAGCCCCGTGGCGCCCAACGGCGTCCTCTTCATCGGCAGCTCGTCGATCCGCATGTGGAGCACCCTGGCCACCGACTTCCCGGGCTACCGCACGATCAACCGCGGCTTCGGCGGCTCGGACCTCGACGACGCCACGGCCTTCGCCGACCGCATCCTCGCCCCGTACCATCCGGCGGCCATCGTCATGTATGCCGGCGACAACGACCTGCAGAACGGCGACACGCCGGAGCAGGTCCGCGACGATTTCGCCGCGTTCGTCGCCAAGGCGCGCCAGGAGCAGCCAGGCGTGCCGATCGCCTTCATCTCGATCAAGCCGAGCATCGCCCGCCTCGCGCTGCTGCCGAACATCGAGCGCGCCAACGCGCTGATCCGCACCTGGTCGATGGCGCAGAAGAACGTCGCCTTCCTCGACGTGGCCCCCGCGATGCTCGACGCGCAGGGCCAGCCGAAGCCGGAACTGTTCCGGGAAGACGGGCTGCACATGACGCCCGCAGGCTACGCGCTGTGGGTCGCACAGGTGCGGCCGTGGCTCGCGGATCACGTCGCCGCGTCCGAAGATAAACGGCAACCAAACGCGCCCTCCCCGTAATGCGGGAACTTCACGGGTCCGCCCTTATCTAAGTATTCGATCGCCGAGAGGCGACCTGTTGGCAAGCGACGATCTTCGGATCGAACGATTGTCCCGGGTCCCGCTATTTCCCCTGATAGCCTGGACCCGACGCGACCCCGGTAGCTCCTCCCCTGGCTACCGGGGTTTTATTTTGCCCGGATTCCGGGGGGGCTGCGCCCGCCGGACATGAAAACGGGCAGGTCGGCCTTCGGCCAACCCACCCGCGGGGAGAAACGAAACCTGTGGGATCAGACGTGGTGCGTGCGCGCGGCGTACGGCCGGATCGACGTGTCGAACGCGCGCCAGACGCCGTCGTTGCCTTCGATGTTCAACACGATGTCGGAGGCCGCGTTCAGCGCCTCGATACGCTTAGCCTCGGCAAGGGCACATTCGAGCGCGTCGTCCCGCGAGCAGAACTCGCCGATCTCGCATTCGTTTTTCTGGAGGGCCCAGAGGCCCGGACCGACGGACTCGAACGGAATATCGAAGACGACCACGATGTACCCACCCTGTTTGTTGCTGGAATGGCTCCATCGTAGGGGGCCATTCGTTAGGCCGCCGTTGAGTTTCAGTTGTCTCCGCCGGAAACGAAGCCTTCGCGCGTACCGCGCTGGTACACGATGTCCGTGGGAAGCACGTCGCCGGCCGCCACGGCCGATCCCTGCGCGAGGCGCTCGTAGATCGGAGTGAAGTCCGGGGCCGTGGCGTCGAACAGCTGACGGAAGTCGTCGATGACGAAATAGGTCTGCTGGAAGGTATCGATACGGTACTTAGTGTTCATCACCCGCTCCAGGCCAAACCCGATGCGGTTCGGCGCCAGGGAGTCGATGGAGTAGATGGATTCTCCCTTCGAACTGACGATGCCGGCGCCGTAGATGCGCAGGCCCTTGTCCGTGCGGATGAGGCCGAACTCCACCGTGTACCAGTAGAGGCGCGTCAGGTTCATCAGCGCCTCGGGCCCGATGGCGTGGGCCTTCATGCCCCCCTTGCCGTACGCCTGCATGTAGTCGGCGAACACGGGGTTGAGCAGCAGCGGCACATGGCCGAACAGGTCGTGGAAGAGGTCCGGCTCCGACAGGTAGTCGAGCTGATCCGGCTTGCGGATCCACCAGCTGACGGGGAAACGGCGATTGGCGAGATGATCGAAGAAGACCTCGTCCGGCAGCAGGCCCTCCACGGCCACGAGCTCCCAGCCCGTGGCTTCGCCGAGCACCTTGTTCAGATCGGCGAAGCGCGGGATACCGCCATCGCCCAGCCCGAAGCGTTCGACGCCATCGAGGAACTCCTGGCAGGCATACGCCGGCAGGAGTTCGCGCTGGCGGCGGTACAGGGTGTCCCACACCTCGTGGTCGGTCTTCGAATAGCTCGCCCACGGCTGCTCGACCGTGCCGGTGGCATACACGGGCACGTATCCGCGGTCGGTCTGCTGGTGTTCGACGCGACGGGGGGTGTCCATGACGATCTCCTGGTGACGATGGGCTTATCGAAACAACAGGTTAGCGGCGCGGCGACGCAATAGGCTTGCGATCTTGCGCGTTTGGGCGTGTCCAGAGCAATAATCGGTGGTGTAGACCGTCAACGGCGACATGATCATGCAAGCGAACCTCGACCGCACCGACCTCCGCATCCTCGCGATCCTTCAGACGCAGGGGCGCATGACCAACGCGGAACTCGCGGCCGAGGTGAACCTGTCCGCGTCGGCCTGCCTCCGGCGCGTCCAGAAACTCGAAGCCGACGGAGTCATCGCGGGGTACGGCGCACGCCTCGACCCCCGCGCCCTCGGGCTCGGTCTACAGGCGTTCGTGCGCGTGCAGCTGTCCCGGCACGAGTCGGACGCCATCGACTCGTTCACCGACCGGGTGGCCGAGTGGGACGAGGTCGTGTCCTGCTACGCGCTCACGGGCGACATGGACTATCTGCTGCAGGTCTACGTGGCGGATCTCGACGGCTTTTCCCGATTCCTCCTCGACCGGCTGCTCAACGCGGCCGGCGTCGCGGACGTCAACACCAGCTTCGTCCTGCGCACCGTCAAGGCCTCGACGGCGCTGCCCCTTGGGGAGCGGCGTCCGTAGGAATTTGCAAGCCTGTGTCTTCTAACGATAAAGAAACATTCCCCTAGCGGCAGGCGACGGCCCTCGTTAATCTTGTGCGCTCGATGGAAGCCGCTACCGCCAACCTGACACCTCGCGACCGCCTGCGTCCGCTTCGCTACGTCTGGCGGGTACCCCTGCTTTTGCTCCATATCCTGTTCGGTATCCTCGTCTGCGCGCTCATCCTGAGCTGGGCCGGCGGCGTGATGAAGAACGGGCGCGAGCCACTGGCCCATCGCACGATCCGCATGTGGTCGACCCTGCTGCTTCGCGTGTTCGGTTTCCGCAGCCGGCGTTTCGGTCGCCCGCTGCAGGATCCGGTGCTCTTCGTCGCCAACCACACGTCGTGGCTCGACATCGAACTGCTGCACTCGCAGCGCGCCGCGTGCTTCGTCGCCAAGGCGGAGATCGCGCGCTGGCCGCTGGTCGGCTGGATGGCCGCGCGCGGCGGCACGATCTTCCATCGTCGAGGCAACAACCATTCGCTGGCGTCCGTCATGGCCGCGATGGTCGAGCGCCTGCGCGAGGGCCGTTCCGTCGCCGTCTTCCCCGAAGGCGGGACCGGGCACAACGGCGTGCTCCGCGTCTTCCACGCACGCATCTTCCAGGCCGCGCTGGACGCCGAGGTACCGGTGCAGCCGGTCGCCTTGCGTTTCGCGCGACATGGCCGTCGCGTCGTCGACGCCGGTTTCCGCGAAGGCGAGAGCTTCATGGGCAACTTCGTCCGCCTGCTGGGCGAGCCGCCGCTCGACGTCGAGGTGCATTTCCTCGAGCCGGTGCCGGTGTCGCCGGACGGTCGCCGCCGCATGGCGGAGGCCTCGCGCGAGCGCATCGCGCAGGCCCTGGATACCGATACGCCGGCATGAGCCTGCCCAGAGGCGCCGACTTCCATCCACCCTGGCCGCTGCGCAGCGGCCATATCCAGACCATGCTTTCGTCCAGCGGCATCCGCCGCCAGCTGCTTCCGCGCCGCGCGCACCGCGTGCAGGAAGACGCGCAGGAGGTACTGGTCGACGTGGGTCACGGCGATCGGCTGAGCGGTCGGTACACCGCGCAGCGGACCGGCCGTCCGTCGCGCGGGCTGGCCATCCTGTTCCATGGATGGGAAGGCAGCGTCGACTCCACCTACGTGCTGCAGACCGGCAGCCGTTTGCTCGAGGACGGCTGGGACATCTTCCGGCTCAACTTCCGCGACCACGGCGATAGCCACGGCCTCAACGAAGCGCTGTTCCATTCGTGTCGCATCGACGAGGTCGTGGTGGCACTCGGCGAAATCGCCGCGATGTTCCCCGCGCAGGCCATCGGCGTGGCCGGCTTCTCACTGGGTGGCAACTTCGCCCTGCGCGCCGCGATGATGGCGCCATCGAAAGGCGTGCGCATCGACTACGTGCTGGCCGTATGCCCGATCATCGATCCGAGCGAAGGCCTGTTCTCGCTCGAGAGCGAAGCGCCGTGGTTCTACCACGCGTACTTCATGAAGAAGTGGCGCCGCTCGCTGCGCATGAAACAGCAGGCATTCCCGCAGCAGACATACTTCGAGCTCGACGAGTTGCGGCAGAACATGCGCGACCTCACGCGCTCGCTGGTGCTGCGCCATACCGACTTCGGTTCGCTCGAGGCCTATCTCGACGGTTATTCCGTCGCGGGCGATCGCCTGATGGGCCTGCACGTGCCGGCCACGATCTTCACGTCGCAGGACGACCCCGTGATCCCGGTGGCGGCGTTCCACCAGCTGCGCCTGCCGCCGAACGTGGAGCTGGATATCGCGCCCTACGGCGGCCACTGTGGTTTCATCCGCGATTACGGGATGACCAGCTTCACCGACGATTACATCGCCGCCCGGTTCGACGCCATCGCGCGCTGAGGAAGCGCCGGCATGGTGGCGCGGGCTACACATGGGCCGTGCTGAAGTGGATGTCCGCGTGCCGGTGCGACCGGTCACGCGTGACCTTCGAGAACCAAGCCAGGAGATCTTCCATGCGACTCAAGAGCGACAGCATCGAGCACGGCAAACCGATTCCGCCGACGTTCGCCTTCATGGAACGCGGCGAGCCGGTCAAGCCCGCAGGCAATGTGACACCTCACCTCGCCTGGACCGAAGTGCCGGCGACCACGAAGTCGTTCGCCATCGCCGTGATCGATACCGACGTCCCGTCGAAGCCGGACGACGTGAACGTCGAAGGCCGCGAAGTGCGCCACGACCTGCCTCGCGTCGAGTTCGTGCACTGGCTGATGGCGAACATTCCGCTGGAGTGCCGCGAGCTGGGTGAGGGTGCCTGTGGCGAAGGCGTGGTGCCCAGAGGCAAGGGCAACGGCAAGATCAAAGGTCACCTTGTCGGGCCTCCCGGTTCGGTGCAGGGCCTCAATGACTATACCGCCTGGTTCAAGGGCGACGCCGCGATGGAAGGCCACTACCACGGCTACGACGGCCCGTGCCCGCCCTGGAACGACAGCATTCCGCACCACTACCACTACCGGGTCTATGCGCTCGACATCGACCGGGTGGCGCTGGAGAACGGCTTCTCGCTGGAGGAGTTCCGCGACGTCATCAAGGGTCACGTGGTCGACGAGGCGGTCATCACCGGCACGTACTCGCTCAACCCGAGAGTCCGGGCCTGACGGGGCCGGCTGGCTGAACGCCCATTGAGCGAGGCCGCCGGGCTTCACGCGGCATGCGCGGATCGCGGGACTAAATGGTCCCGCGCCAACCAAGGAGATCCCGACCATGCTGCACTACGCCCTTGTCTTTCTCGTCATCGCGATCATCGCGGCCGTCTTCGGTTTCGGTGGTATCGCAGGTACGGCGGCCGGCATCGCGAAGATCCTGTTCGTGATCTTCCTGATCCTGGCGATCATCTCGTTCTTCCGCGGCCGAAGCGTCTAGCCAAGCCGTTGCCGAAAGCGCACAGGAGCCCGGGCGGCTCGCGTCGTCCGGGTTCCCTGCGGCGTATTCGTCAGTGCTCCTGTCCGTGACCCCGACGTCACTTTCCATCGCCTATCGTGATCGACCCCAGCACCTCGGAGAAAAGTCCATGAACAAGCCCGCCGACCATGTCGCCAACGCCGCGACAGCCGCTGCGAACACCGTTTCGGCCGCCGAGCGCATCGACGCACGCGCCGAGCGAGTGAAGACCGCCACATCCGAGGCCGTCGATCGCACGAAGGACGCGGTGGACCGCGCCGCGGACCGCGTCGAGACCACCCTCCACAACGCGACCGACAAGGCCGCCCATGGGGCGACGATCGCCGCCGAAAAGGCCGAAGAAGCCAAGCTCCGCGGGAAGGAAGCCTATGGCGATGCCGTCGACACGGCTAACGACTGGCTCGATACCGCTCGCGAATACGTGCGCGAAAAGCCGGTACAGTCCATCGCGCTGGCACTCGCCGCAGGCTGGTTGGCCGGCCGCATCCTGCGTAACTGATCCACGGTTCCCAAGGGGCTCGAAGCATGCTTGACGACGGTCCCTCGGGGCAGCGGGTAGAACGCGGAGAGCCGCCGGTCGACGGTGCGCCGGCCGGCCTCCCGCCGCCGGCGGCGCCTGGCTGGCTCGACGACGTCCGCCGCCTGGGCGCGGGCCTCAAGGATCTTTTCGCGGCGCAGCTCAAGCTGGCCTCGGCGGAGATCGGGCTCGCGCGCAGCGGTTTCGTGATGATGCTGTTCATGGGGCTGGCCGCGATCGTGTTCGCGGTAGCGCTGGGTTTCACGTTGCTGGCACTGGCCGGCTGGGGTCTCGCGCAATGGTTCGGCTCGTGGGCCTGGGCGTTGACGGCGTTGGCCGGTCTGCAGCTGGTGCTGCTGGTCGGATCCATCCTCGTCTTCCGCCGCGGCATGCACTGGCTTACCCTCCCGGCGACACGTGCCGAGCTGGCGACCCTGGCGAAGGAAGCCGCCCGGCAAGGCAAGGCCGAAGGCGAGAGAGCAGGGGAATAAGGGTATGGGCATCTTCAGCAGCATCGCAAAGGTCTCCGAGGCCCGGGCGCGCGTCGCCATCGCGCGCGAGGAAACCGTGCGTCCCGCCGCGGCCCTCATCGCCCGCGGTTACGAGCATCCGCTCACGGTACTCGGCGTCGCCGCCGGTTCCGGCTTCCTGCTCAGCAAGATCAAGGTGAATCCGCTCTCGGTGCCTGGCGTTAGCGGCATCGTCGCGGGCGGCGCAGCCGATCTGGTCACCCGCGTGATCTCGATGGCGGCCGGCAGCGTGCTGGGCGACCTCGCGGTGGGAGCGGCCGACGGCGCCGAACCCGCACCGTGAGCGATTTCCCCAGTCCGATCCCCACGCCTCTTCCTTCGACGGCGGCGCCAGGCGTCGCCGTCTCCACGCTGGCGGTGCGTCCGCGGCGCAAGCCCGGCAGCAGCCGCAGTACGCGGCGCATCTCGCGCCACCTGCGCGCGATACGTATCTCGCTCACGGGCATGATCCTCCTCGCGATCCTCTATACGGTCGCGATCGGTAAATCGATCCTCGTGCCGCTCGTGCTCGCGGCATTCATCGGCCTCGCGCTGAATCCCATCGTCGCCGCGTCGGCGCGCTTCCGGATTCCGCGCTGGCTCGCCGCGTGCACCGTGATGATCCTGCTCGGCGTCGGCCTGGTGTCGGCGATCACCACGCTTTCCGAGCCTGCATTGAACTGGTTCCACCAGGCGCCGACCGCGATGCGTTCGTTCGCGCCGAAAATCAAACCGATGACGCAGCAGATCGAGGCGGCAAGTCGCGCCACGCAGACGCTGGTCGGCGGCGCCGTCGCGCGCAACGCGCCGCAGAGTCCGAACGGCTTCGCGTTCACCGCCTGGGACATCGTCGCGGGGGCGCCGAAAGTGATTGCGAGCGTGCTGACCGTTGCGCTGCTCGTGTTCTTCTTTCTGGTGTATGGCGACGAGATCCTCCGGCGTGCCGTCGAGATATCGCCCACGTTCTCGTACAAGCGACACACGGTCAGCATCGTGCGAAGCATACAGACGGAGGTGTCCAGCTACCTGCTGCTCACCGCCGCCATCAACGTGACGCTCGGCCTCGTGACCGCGGGCATGCTGTACCTCTACGACGTACCGGACCCGCTGCTGTGGGGTACCGTCGCCACCGTCGCCAACTTCATTCCTTATGTCGGTGCGATCACCACCACCACGGTGCTCGCCGTGGTCGGTGCACTGCATTTCCAGGAACTCGGCCCCGCGCTGTTGCCTGCGGCGACGTTCGCCGGCATCACCGCGATCGAGGGCAACCTCATCACCCCTATGTTGCAGGGCAGGCGTTCGCGCCTGAGTCCCGTCGCCATCCTGCTGTGGCTGCTGATCTGGGGTTGGCTATGGGGCATACCCGGCGCCCTGCTCGCCGTGCCGATGCTGACCTGCGTGAAGCTGATCACCGCGAGGCTACGCGGCTGGCAGTGGTTCGCGCACATCATCTCGCGCTGATCGGGTGGGAGCCAGCCTGCTGGCTCCCACCGGGGTGCCTACCACGCGAGCTTCGTCCGGTCGCGGAAGAATTCGCCCGTGGTGCTCTCGCGGTCCGATAGCAGAGCGGCCCAGACGATGCCCTCCGCGCTTTCCGCGACCGG
The DNA here is from genome assembly GCF_900109915.1 of Luteibacter sp. UNCMF331Sha3.1. GTDB lineage: Bacteria > Pseudomonadota > Gammaproteobacteria > Xanthomonadales > Rhodanobacteraceae > Luteibacter. Next base: position 1,541,965 of record NZ_FOBU01000001.1, on the reverse strand, counting down.
TCGGCCGCCGCTGCCGCCGAGCTGCGTCGCCGTCCAGCCGGGGCATACGGCGTTGACGACGATGCCGCTGCCGGTCATCTCCTGCGCCAGTACCTGGGTGAACGCGTTCAGCGCCGCCTTGGACACCCGATAGGCCGGACTGTTGTCGCCGCACTTCGTACGCACGGCGCACTCGCTCGACACGTTGACGATGCGCCCGTAACCGTGACGCTTCATCAGCGGAATGGCGGCGCCCGCCAAGCTCCACGCGCCGATCAGATTGACGTCGAGCGCGCCGCGCAGCGTTTCGATGTCCGCGGCCGACGCCCGGCCGGCGGGATCGAAGAAGCCGCCGGCATTGTTCACCAGAATGTCGAGGCGACCGAAGCGCTCGTCGATGTGTGCGATCGCCGCCGCTATGTCCTTCGGCTTCGTGACGTCGAGCCGGATGGCGAACGCGTCGCCACCCATTTCGCGCACCGAGCGGACGACCTTCTCGCCCTTACCCGGCTCCCGCATGCCCATGAACACCGTCACGCCGAGCGACGCCAGCTGGCGCGACACCTCGAGGCCGATGCCCCGGCTGGCGCCGCTGACCAGCGCGACGCGCTGGCCGAGCGGCGGTTCGAGCGCCATCGTGTGTTTGCGCTTCGCCTGCACCGGCAGGCGACGGACATTCGTGCTCATGGCACCTTCGCGACCTCGCTGCACGCAATGTCGCCGCAGGCCTGCCAGCCGCCGCCCAGGGCCTTGTAAAGCTGCACGGCGCGGACGTTGATGCCCGCTTCGGCTTCGGCGAGCTGGTCTTCGGCCGAAAGCTGCGTGCGCTGCGCGTCGAGCAGCTCGAGGTAGTCGGTGCGGCCGGCGTCGTAACGAAGCTTCGCGAGCTCCGCGGCGCGACGGCTCTCCGTCGCCTGCACGATCAGCTTTTCGACGCGCTCGCGCTGGCGGTTGTAGCCGACGAGCGAGTTGTCGACGTCCTCCAGCGCGGTCAGCACGGTGCGCTGATAGTTGGCCAGCGCTTCGTCCGCGCGGGCCTCGGCACCCTTCACGCCCGAACGCACGCGCTGCACATTGAGCCCCGACCACGAGATGCTCGGTGCCACCGACCAGGCGCGCGAGTCCGCGCCGCCGAAGTCGTTGCTGCGACCGGCGAGGAAGCCGATGAAGCCACCGAGCGAGATGTGCGGGAAGTACTCGGCCTTCGCCACGCCGATGCGTGCGTTCGCGGCGGCGAGCTCGCGTTCGGCGATGCGGATGTCCGGACGTCGCTGCAAGACCTCGTCCGCACCGCCGATGGCGAGCGCGGTGTCGATGGTCTTGAACGTGGCGGGCGACAGGTCGATGTCGAGTTCACCCGGCCGCTCGCCGAGCAGCACGGCGAGGCGGAACTGGTCCGCACTCGCCTGCGTTTCGAGAACCGGAAGCTGTGCCTCGACGGACGCGAGACGCGCCTTCGCGCTCGCCAGGTCCTGTTCGGCGCCAGTACCCAGTTCCACGCGCGCCGAGATCACCTTCAGCGAGTCGCGCTGGTTGTCGATGTCGCGCTTCGCCACGTCGATGCGTAGCTGCGTGCCGCGCAGATCGAAGTAATTCCGCGCGACTTCGGCGAACAGCGTCACCTGGGCGTCCTGCAGCGACGCTTCGCCCGCGCCGGCATCGGCACGCGCGGCTTCCACAGAGCGACGGATGCCGCCGAACAGATCGAGCTCCCACGAGGCGTCGAACCCGGCCTGGTACGAGGTGATGGTAGTGCGCTGGTCGGTGAAGCCCGGCTGCTGCTGGCGGCTGCGCGAATACGACACGCCCGTCTCGATATCCGGGATCTGCTGCGACTTCGCCGTACCCAGCGCGGCACGCGCCTGGTTCAGGCGCGCCAGCGCGATCTTGAGGTCGGGCGCGTTCTTCGCCGCACGGGCCACCAGCGCGTCGAGCGTCGGGTCGCCGAACTGCTTCCACCATTGCGCCTGCACGTCGCCGGTGGTCTGCGCGGACGCGTCGACCCCCTGCAGCACGACCGGCGCTTCCTTCGGCGCGTGGTAATCCGGACCCACGCTCGCACAACCGGCGAGCACGAGTGCGGCGAACAACGCGGTACTACGGAACACGGTTTTCATGGATCAGGACTCCCGGGCCGCGTGTTCGAGGAGGCGACGCTCGCGGCGCGCCAGACGGCGGGCCTCCGAACGCTCGTTCCAGCTGCGGATCAGTACGTAGAAGAGCGGGGTGAAGATGAGGCCGAAGAACGTCACGCCCAGCATGCCAGCGAAGACGGTCACGCCCATGGCGTGGCGCATTTCCGCACCGGCGCCGTGCGAGGTCACCAGCGGCACGACGCCCATGATGAACGCGAACGACGTCATGAGGATCGGGCGCAGTCGCAGGCGTGCGGCTTCCAGCACCGCATCGACGCGATTCATGCCTTCGATCTCGGCTTCGCGAGCGAACTCCACGATCAGGATCGCGTTCTTGCACGCGAGGCCCACGAGCACGATCAGACCGATCTGGGTGAAGATGTTGTTGTCGCCACCCGTGACGATCACACCGGCGATCGCGGACAGCAGCACCATCGGCACGATCAGGATCACCGCCAGCGGCAGGCTCAGGCTTTCGTACAGCGAGGCCAGCACCAGGAACACGAGCAGCACCGACAGCGGGAAGACCAGCACCGCGGTATTGCCGGCGAGGATCTGCTGGTAGGTCAGCTCCGTCCATTCGAACGTCATGCCGTTCGGCAGGTTTTCCTTGGCGAGCTTCTCCATCGCCGCCTGCGCCTGGCCGGTGCTGTACCCCGGCGCCGCGCCGCCGTTGATCTCGGCGGTGGGGAAGCCGTTGTAGTGCTGCACGCGGTCCGGGCCGTTGGTCTGGCGTACGGTGAGGAACGAGCCGAGCGGCACGAGATCGCCCGCGGCATTACGCGTCTTCAGGCCGACGATGTCGGACGGCTCGTGACGGAACGACGGTTCCGCCGACACGTTCACCTGATAGGTACGGCCGAAACGATTGAAGTCGTTCACGTAGAGCGAGCCGAGGTACGCCTGCATCGTCTGGAACACGTCGCCCAGGTCGATGCCCTCGGACTTCGCTTTCTCGCGATCCACGTCGGCATCGAACTGCGGCACGCTCACCTGGTAGCTGGTGAACAGGTGCGCGAGTTCGGGTGTCTTCTGGCTTGCCGCGATGAGGCCTTGCGTCTGCTTGAAGAGCTCCTCGAAGCCCAGGTCGCCGTGATCCTCGATCTGCATGCGGAAACCGCCGATCGTGCCGAGGCCGTTGACCGGCGGTGGCGGGAAGATCGCGATGTACGCATCCTGGATGCCGGCGAACTGCGCATTGAGGCGTGCCGCGATCGCGTCCGCGGACAGCTCGGGCGAGCGGCGCTGGTCGAAGGGCTTGAGCGTCACGAACGCGATGCCGGAGTTCGTGCTGTTCGTGAAGCCGTTGATCGACAGGCCGGGGAACTGCACCGCACTCTCGGCGCCCGGGTCCTTCATCGCGATCTCGCCCATGCGGCGGATCACCGCCTCGGTACGATCGAGCGACGCGGCATCGGGCAGCTGCGCGAAGGCCACGAGGTACTGCTTGTCCTGCGGCGGCACGAAGCCGGTGGGCGTCTTCATGAAGCCGAACACGCCGAGCGCGACGAGGCCCGCGTAAAGCATCAGCACCACGGCCGAGAAACGCAGGATCTTCTTCACGCCGCCGACGTAGCCGTGCGCCGCGCGTTCGAACGTGCGGTTGAACGGACGGAACAGCCAGCCGAGGCCGCGATCCATCCACACGGTGAGCTTGTCCTTCGGCTCGTCGCGACCCTTCAGCAGGATCGCCGCGAGCGCCGGGCTCAACGTCAGCGAGTTGAAGGCCGAGATCACGGTGGAGATGGCGATCGTCAGCGCGAACTGGCGATAGAACTGGCCGGTGAGGCCGCTGATGAAGGCGGCGGGCACGAACACCGCGCACAGCACGAGGGCCGTCGCGACGATCGGGCCGGTCACTTCGGTCATCGCCTGTCGCGTGGCCATCTTAGGATCGAGGCCGTGCTCGATGTGTCGCTCCACGTTCTCGACCACCACGATGGCATCGTCGACCACGATGCCGATCGCCAGCACCAGACCGAACAACGACAACGCGTTGAGCGAGAAGCCGGCGAGGTACATCACCGCGAACGTGCCGATGAGCGACACGGGCACGGCGACCAGCGGGATGATCGACGCGCGCCAGGTCTGCAGGAACAGGATCACCACCAGCACGACGAGCACGATCGCTTCGAACAGCGTGTGCACCACGGCCTCGATGGATCCGCGCACGAAGACGGTCGGATCGTAGACGATGGAGTAATCGACGCCCTGCGGGAAATCCTTCTTCAGCTCGGCCATCTCCTTGCGCACTTCGTCGGAGATCGCGATCGCGTTCGAACCCGGGCGCTGGAAGATGGGAATCGCGACCGCTTCCTTGTTGTTCAGCAGGCTGCGAAGCGCATAGTTGTTGGAACCCAGCTCGACGCGTGCGACGTCGCGCAGGTGGGTCACGGAGCCGGACGCGTCGCTGCGCACGATGATGTTGAGGAAGTCGTCCTCAGTCACCAGTCGGCCGCGCGTGTTGATGTTCACCTGGAACGCGTTGCTGTTCGGGCCGGGCGGCGCATTCAGCGAACCGGCGGCCACCTCGATGTTCTGCTCGCGCACCGCTTTGATCACGTCACCCGTGGTGAGGTTGCGGATCGCCAGCTTTTCCGGATTCATCCAGATGCGCATGCTGTATTCGCCGGCGCCGAACAGCTGCACGTCGCCGACGCCATCGAGGCGGGCGAGCTGGTCCTTGATGCGCGTGCGGGCGTAGTTCGACAGGTAGAGCATGTCGTAACGGCTGTCCGGCGACGTGAGATGCACGACCATCGTGAGGTCGGGCGAGCTCTTGGTCGTCGTCACGCCGAGGCGTTGCACTTCTTCCGGCAGGCGCGGCAGCGCCTGTGCGACGCGGTTCTGCGTCTGCACCTGGGCATTGTCGAGGTTCGTGCCGAGCGCGAAGGTGACCGTGAGGGTCATCGTGCCGTCGCTGGTCGCCTGCGAGGAGGTGTAGAGCATGCCTTCCACGCCGTTGATCTGCTCTTCGAGCGGCGTGGCGACGGTTTCGGCGATGACCTTGGGATTGGCGCCCGGGTAGGACGCCTTGACCACGACGGTCGGGGGCACGACCTCGGGGTATTCGCTGATCGGCAGCTTGAACACGGCGATACCGCCCGCGATCAGGAACAGCACCGACAGCACGCCCGCGAGGATCGGGCGTTCGACGAAGAATTGGGCGATTTTCATGGGTGGATCAGTCCTGGTTCTGCGCCACGCTGTCGATGCCGGCCGGACGCGACGCGACATTGCGCGCGTTGTCGGGCACCAGCGACGCCATGGCGACACGCTTCGCATTCACTTCCACGCCCGGGCGCACGCGCTGCAGGCCGTTCACCACGACGACGTCGTCGGCATTGAGGCCGGTATCGACCACGCGCAGGCCATCGACCAGCGCGCCCGTGGACACGCGGCGGTATTCGATCTTCTTGTCCTTGCCGAGCACGTAGACGAACTTGTTGCCCAGATCGGTCCCGACGGCCTTGTCGTCGATCAGCGCGCGCGGCTGGCTGTTGCCGCTGCGCAGCTCGACGCGGGCGAAGAGGCCGGGCGTGTACGCGCCATCGGCGTTCGGGAACACGGCGCGGAGACGGATCGTGCCGGCGCCTGCGCGCACCTGGTTGTCGACGAAGTCGATCTTGCCGGTGTGCGGATAGCCCTCTTCGTCGGCCAGGCCCATTTCGACATCGGGTGCACGACCGTTCTGGCGACGCAGGCGATCGAGCTTGAGGAACGTCTGCTCGTCGACGTCGAAGTAGACGTACATCGGGTCGACGGTGACCACGCTGGTCAGCGTGTCGGACGGCGTGACGAGGTTGCCCGCGGTGATCTGCGCATTGCTGACCTTGCCGTCGACCGGCGCGCGCACCTCGGTGAACGAGAGGTTGAGACGGGCGTTGTCGAGCGCGGCCTGTACCGAGGCGACCTGCGCCTTCGCTCTGGCGGCGGCGGTGTCGAGACGATCGGCCTCTTCGCGCGACACGGCATGCTGTTCGATCAGTTTGGCGCCGCGGGCGGCATTGGCGTCGGCGTTCTTCGCTTCGGCCTTCGCCTGGGCGAGATTGGCGGCGAGGCGATCGGCCTCCGCCCGGTACGGACGCGGGTCGATGGTAAAGAGCAGGTCGCCCTTCTTCACCGCCGAGCCTTCGCGGAAATGCACCGAGTCCACGTAGCCGCTGACGCGCGGGCGGATCTGGATGGTGTCCACGGCCTGGATCCGGCCCGTGAAGGCGTTGGCGTCGGAAACCGGGCGAAGGAGGACCTGCGCCACGGTGACTTCCGGTGCCGGCGGGGCGGCGGCGGGCTCGGCGGCGTGGCTGGCGGAACTGCCGGCCGCGCTCAGCCAGAGCGCCGAGGCGACGGCGACCGCCAGGGCGGACGAGCCGAACAGGAGTTTCTTCTTCATGGGGAGGTCCTGGAGCTGGGATGGAATAGGGGTAGACGGACAGCGGGGGCGGAGCCTACGACCTCAAGTGCACTCGAGGTCAAGACGGTCCGTCGCAGGTGGCGAAATCTAGGTCTTGCCCGTCAAGCGAAAAATGGGTCTACAATCACTCCGCTTTTGCCGTGCAGTCATCAATCCAACCCTCCGGAGTCGGCGATGGAAGACTTTTCCGCTATCAGCGTTTTCGTTCGCGTGGTCGAGGCCAAGAGCTTTTCATCGGCCGCGCAGCACCTGCAGATGACCCCCTCGGGCGTCAGCCGCGCGATCTCGCGGCTGGAGGAAAGCCTGGGCGCCCGCCTGTTCTTCCGGTCCACACGTTCGCTGCGTTTGACGGACGATGGCTCCGCGTTCTATGCGCGTTGCAAGGAGATCCTGGCGGACCTGACTGAAGCGACGGAGGCGCTCGGGTACGCGAAGACGAAGCCGGCGGGCAAGTTGCGCGTCGCGGCGTCGTCCGCGGTCGGGCGTGCCGCGATCATCCCCAATCTGGCCGAATTCGAACGCCGCTACCCCGATATCCGCCTGGAACTGACGATGTGCGACTTCCCCTTCGATCTGAACGAGGAGGGTTTCGATTGCGCCATCCGCATGGGCGAGCTAGCCGATTCCAGCCTGATCGCCCGGAAGATCGGCCACTTCAGCAATGTCCTCTGCGCAGCGCCTTCCTATCTCGCCCGCCACGGCATGCCCGTGTCGATCGAGGACCTGAAATCGCACAGGACGGTGAACTTCGTTCACCCGAGCACGGGCAAGCCGTACCAGTGGCAGTTCGATTCACCGGGCGGCCGGGTGTCGGTGGACGTCGACGCGCACATGCTGATCAACGACGGCGAGTCGGTGATCCAGGCCGCCATCGCGGGACTGGGCGTGATCCAGGCGCCCCATTGCCTCGCGGCAACGGCGCTGGACAAGGGGCTGCTGCAGATCATCATGACCGACACGATCTCCACGGGCTCCAACCTGTGGATCGTCTACCCGCAGAAGCGCCACCTGTCGGCCCGCGTGCAGGCCTTCATCGAGTGGACCAGCGAGCTGTTCACGCGGACCAGCGATCCCCAGTGCAAGATCGTGGAGAAGCAGCAGGCCGAACTCGCCCGTCTGCGCATGGCGAAGGCGGAAGAACAGCCGATCGCGGCCGTGGCCTGAGCGCTTCGCGGCAGGAGCCAGCCTGCTGGCTCCTGCCCGACATGCCGCCCTTCATCATTCTTCATCCCGATTTCAGGCGCTTCACGCGGCCCTATGGCCGACTCGGATCTCCCACTACGGAGACCCGCCATGCACCGTCGCATCCTGATCCTCGCGCTGTCCCTCGCCGCGCTTCCCGCCGCCGCCCGTTACGAACCGCCGAAGGCCGGCGACGATGGCTGGGCGGTTGCCGATGCCGGTAAGGCCGGCTGGAACACGACCCTCCTCGATACCCTCGACCGCAAAGTCGCCGACGGCACTTACAAGAAGATCACCAGCGTGGTCGTGGCCGATCACGGACGCCTGGTTTACGAGCGCTACTTCAATGGCGGTTCGGTGGACCTGCTCAACGACGTCCGCTCGGCGACGAAGAGCGTCACGGCGATGCTGGTGGGCGCCGCGATCCAGCGCGGCGCCATCCGCGACGTGAAGGCGCCGGTCTACGCGTTCTTCCCCGAGGTCCGTATCGCCCGTCCCGATCCGCGCCTGGCGGGCATCACGCTGGAAGACCTTCTCACGATGAGCTCGATCTGGGAATGCGACGACGAGAATCCGTTCTCCTCGGGCAACGAGGAGCGTATGTACGTCACCGAGCGCTGGCTCGACTTCGCACTGAGCCTGCCGATACGTGGCTATGCCCCGTGGGTGAAACGCCCCGCCGACTCGCCGCACGGACGCGCCTTCGCGTATTGCACGGTCGGCAGCTTCGTCGCGGGCGCCGTGGTGGAGCGCGCCACGAAGCTGCCCCTCGCGACGTTCGCGCACGACGCACTGGAGTCGCCGCTCGGCATCCGCCGGGTGCAGTGGAATACCTCCAGTGAAGGCATCGGCATGGGCGGCGGCGGCACGCGCTACCGCTCGCGCGATCTCGCGAAACTGGGACAGCTCGCCGTGGACGAGGGTCGGTGGAAGGGCACGCAGGTGCTTCCGGCCGGCTGGGTGCGCGCGATGCTCACGGTGCACGCGGAAGCGCGCGACGACGCGGACTACGGGTACCAGTGGTGGCAGTTCCGCTTCCCCGTGCATGGCGTGGAAACGGGGGTCTGGGCGATGAGCGGCAACGGTGGCAACTACGTCTTCGTGCTGCCGGAGCGCGGCCTCGTCGCGGTGGTCACGAGCCAGGGGTACAACCAGAGCTTCGCCCACCCTCAATCGCAGGGGATCTTCCGCGATATCGTGCTTGGGGCGTTGCCGCGTTGAGCGTTTCGGTGGGAGCCAGCAGGCTGGCTCCCACCGAAGCGGTTCAACGAGGCAGCACGGTCCTGAGCTCTTCCGGGCACCACGGCGCTTCCAGCACCCGTTGCCGGTCGGCGGCGACGCGTCGCGCGATCGCATCCAGCACATCGGCGAAGCCCGGATCGTCGTGCAGCGATGCAAACAGAGGCGAGACGCGCAGATAGGCCGCGTCTCGCCACCCCTTGTCCACGGCGTCCGACAGCGCCCCGACGGCTCCCGGTCTGTCGGCATCGGCAAGCAGCAGGAGCGCCAGTTCGAGCCGGCTCGACGCCCACGGATCGTCACGAAGGGCCGCCCGCGTCGTCGCGATCCGCTCGCGCAACCAACGCGGGTCCACCGGATGCTCGCCATACAACGTCTCGAGCGTGACCGGTAGCGAGGCGTCCGGTCGCAGCCGCTTCGCTTCCGCGAATGCTCGCAAGGCCGCCGCACGGTCGCCCCGCAGCAGCGCGATTTCGCCGTCGAGTTGCGCGAGCTCCGCCCGCGCGGTGCCGCGGGAACGCGCGTCGTCGATCGCACGGCGGGCCTCGTCCAGCCGACCTTGCGAAAACAGGAACGCGGGCCATCCGATGTTGCCGAACACGTTGTCGGGCGAGAGGTCGAACACGTGGCGATAGCGTGCCTCGGCCTGCGCGGGGAATCCGAGAAGCTCGTATTCGCGAGCGACCTGCACCTCGCGAAACCGGACGCGCGCTGGATCGCCGCGCATGTCGACGTTCGCGTGCAGCGCATCGGCGAGCCGGCCCTGCTCCTGATACAGATAGGCGGCGGAAGCGCGGCTCGCGTCGTCGCCCGGCTCGAGCCGCACGGCGCGTTCGTAGCCGTTGATCGCGCCGGCGATATCGCCGAGGCAGTCGCGCGCGTAGGCGAGCGTCGACCACGCCTTCGCGCTGTCGGGGTGCGCGGAAACCGCGCGCGTGGCGAGCTTCAGGGCGTCCCGCGCGTCGTGCGGGCCGGTGTTGTAGAGACAGGTACGCGCCGAGCGCGCACGGCTCGCGCCGGTGAGCGCGTCGACATCGTCGGGCGCATCGCGAAGCGCGCGGTCGAACAGCGCCAACGCGCGTTCGTTGTTGTCGCGCTGGCCCATGGACGCGTACCAATGGGCGCGCTCGATCAACTCGCGCTGCACCGTTGGCGCGGGTCGCTGGTCCTGGGCGAGGAAACCGACGCCGATCGCCGCCGCCGCGAGCACGCACACGGCGGCTACGGCCGGCCACAGGTGCCGTAGCCGGGGCTCGTCGACGGCGAGAGGCACTGGCGGCGCGCCGAGCTGATAGCCGCGGGCGCGGACGGTGCGCACGTAGCGCGGCTGCCGCGCGTCGTCACCCAGCGCCTGTCGTAGCAGCCGGACGCGCTGGGTCACGGTTTCTTCGTTGACCACCGCGGGCGCCCAGACCGCCTCCATCAGTTCGTCGAAACCGACCACACGATCCGCGCGCTCCATCAGGCAGGCGAGCAGCCGGAAGCTGAGTCCGGAGACGTCGAGCGGCTGACCGTTCCGCTCGACCCGCTGGCGCGCCGTGTCGATCGTGAGGTCGAGCAAGCGATAGCGGGTCGTTTCCATGGCGGATCAGCCGCCGGCGGGCAGGAGCAGCAGGAGCGCGATGCCCAGCACGATGCGATAGACGGCGAAGGCCGTGAAGCGATGCGAGCGGATGTAGCCGAGCAGCCACTTCACCGCCACGAACGCGACGACCGTGGAAACCACGAACGCGATGCCCAGCCCACTCCAGTCTTCGCCGGCGGCACCGCCGTGCGTGAACGTCTTGAGCAGCTCGTAGCCCGTCGCGGCGTACATGGTGGGGATGCCCACGAGGAACGCGAACTCCGTGGCGGCGGCGCGGTTGTTGGTACCCGCCAGCATCGCGATGAAGATCGTGGCCGCCGAGCGCGACGTGCCGGGGAAGATGCCGGCGACGATCTGCGCCAGACCGACGAGGATCGCGACCTTCCAGGTGATCGCCGCGCGCTCGGGGCGCTTCTCCGCGACCTTCTCGGCCACCATCATCCAGATGCCGCCGGCGATGAGCGCCCACGCGATGGGAGTGACGGTCTCGGGCAGCTTGAAGCCGAGTTTGGCGACGACCAGGCCGAGCACGGCCGTGATGAGGAATGCCACGCTGAGCTTGGCGAGGTAGTCGCGCGTCTCGGGACGCCGCCAGTTGATCGCGAAACTCCACAGCGTGCGCCAGTAGATGAACGTGACCGCGAGGATCGCGCCGGCCTGGATGGCGACGTTGAAGAGGTCGGACCGCGCACCGAGCCAGCGTTCGGCGATGAGCAGGTGCCCGGTGCTGGAGATGGGCAGGAACTCGGTGATCCCTTCGACGATGCCGAGGAGGATGGCGCTGAGCAGATCGTTCACGTGGCGGGGATTCCAGTGGGGGACGACGGCATAGCTTAGCCGCTGAGCCCCCCGCGCCGTCACGCGATGCCCACGGCGGGCGCTGATAAGGTCCCGAAGACGTGACGGAGCGCGCATGCGACCGCCCGATTCGCAAGAACTTCCAGAGTGTTTCGCCATGGCGTATTCCTTTCCAACGCCGTGCCGCCGATGCCGTGGCCTGCGAGGCATCGTCGTCGCCACGGCGCTGTTGCTCGGCGCATGCGCGCCGCCGGTTCGTCCACCCGCCTTCGTGCCGCGTGACGAGGCGCCGCTCGCCGGTCTGCCCGGAGGGAAGTCCGGTTGGCCCGCGAGCGAATGGTGGCGGACCTGGGCCGATCCGCAGCTCGACCGCATCGTCGGCCTCGCCATGCGCGGTTCGCCCGACATGGAGCAGGCCGAGGCGCGCTACCGGGCCGCGTTGCGGGCAGTGGACAGCGCGAAGGCAGAGCTGAATCCCCAGGTCCGCGGCCTCCTGAGCGGCAGTCACGGCTATAGCGACGTCACGGTGCGCGGCGAGGTGCCAGGCGCTGCCGGCAACGCGCAAGGCTTCCAGCTCGATCCGGGTAACCGCTGGAGCAACAGCGGCGCGGCCGGCGCGCTCGCCACCTGGGACCTCGATCTCTGGGGCAAGCAGAAAGACGCGGTGGCGGCCGCCGTCGGACAGGCGCGCGCGGCGGAGGCGGAACGCGCGGCGGCGGCCACGTCGCTGCAGTACAACGTCGTGAACACCTATTACGACTGGCAGGCGCAGCAGGCGCGGCTGGCGATCGCCCATCACGCGGCCGCGAGTGCCGCGCAGTTCCGCGAACTCGTGGCGCTGCGCGTGCGCGGCGGTCTGGACGATCCCTCCACGCTCGATCAGGCCGATGGTCGTCTCGCGCAGGCGCGGCTGGCCGTCGCGCAGCTCGACGGCAGCGCGCAACTCGACGTGGTGCAACTCGCCGCGCTGGCCGGCGTGTCGCCGGACGGGCTCGGCGAGCTGCGGCCGTTGCCGCTACCGGCGGCCGACACCAGCCTGCCGGCGGACGCGAAGCTGGGCCTGCTCGCCCGTCGTCCCGATATCGCCGCCGCCCGCTGGCAGATCGAGGCGTCGGCCAAGAACATCGACCAGGCGCGCAAGGCTTACTACCCCGACGTGAGTCTCACGGGCCTCGGCGCGTTCCTCCGCACGTATCCCGACCTCGGCTCCGGCACGCGCACCGACCTGGCACTCGGCAACATCGGTGCGTCGGTGCAGTTGCCGATCTTCAGTGGCGGTCGGCTGCGCGCGCAGTACGAAGGGGCGCAGGCGCAGCTCGACTCGGCCATCGCGCAATACGACGCGGCCGTGGTGCAGGCGGCCGGCCAGGTGGCACAAGGCGTCGCCACGCTGGAGACGCTGGCGCGACAGCGCTCGCAGGTGGATGCGCAATTCGACGCCAGCGCGGCGCAGAAGGCCAAGGCGGCGGACCGGCGCTCGAAAGGTCTGATCGACGACCGCACCTGGCTCGACGCCGACATGCAGCTCGACCAGCAACGCGACGCGCGACTGCAACTCGCCAGCCGCACGCTTTCCGCCCATCTCTCCCTCATCCATGCGCTCGGCGGCGGCTACCGCGCCGACGGGCTGCCCGACCTCCCGGCCGCGAACGACGGCAAGGAATCCACGCGATGACCCCGAACGACGACGAGACGCGCGAACCCCGCGAAGGCGCCGAGACGCCGCAGCCGTACAAGTATCGCTACAAGTATCTGCACAAGTACGGCGACGCACCCGCTGGAAGTGCGCGCGACGACGACGGCGACGACGGAAAGCACGATGACCCGCGCGACGACGCGAAGGAAAAGAACAAGGAAACAGAGGAAAAGCAGGACGACAAGGACGAGAAAGACGATCCGAAGGCGAAGCGCCGGAAGGTCATCGTGCTCTCCGTCATCGCCGCGGTGTTCCTGCTCGCCGGTCTCGCCTGGCTGCTGCTCTACCTCTTCGTCTTCTCGCAGCGGGAAACCACCGACGATGCCTACGTCAAGGGCGACATGGTGACGATCTCCTCGCGTGTCGCCGGCACGGTGGTGGAAGTCGCCGTGGAAGAAACCGATCGCGTGCATGCCGGCCAGGTGCTCATCAAGCTGGATCCGGTGGACGCCGGTGTGACCCTGATGAACGCGGAAGGCCAGCTCGCGCAGGCGGTACGCGAGGCGCAGGCGCGTATGCAGCAGGCGAATCAGGCCGACGCGGCGATTCCGCAGCGTCGCGCGCAGTACGAACAGGCGCGCGATGAGTACAATCGACGCCACCCGCTGCTCGAGCGTCGCGCCGTGTCCGCCGAGGAAGTGGATACCGGCAGGCGCCAGATGCAGCAGGCGCTGGCGGCGCTGCAGGCGGCCCAGCGCGAAGCCGCCGCGGCGCACGCGCAGGTGGACGGCACGACGGTGGAAGATTATCCGGCGGTGGTGCAGGCACGCGCGCAGTTCCGCAACGCATGGGTCAACAGCGGTCGCAATGCGATCGTGTCGCCGATCGAGGGCTACGCGGCGCGGCGGCAGGTGCAGGTCGGCCAGCGGGTGCAGCCGGGCCAGGATCTCCTCACGGTCGTACCGTTGTCGGATCTGTGGGTCGACGCGAACTTCAAGGAGACGCAGCTGGAACACATCCGCATCGGCCAGCCGGTGACGATCAGCACCGACATGTATTCCGACGTCGAGTACCACGGCAAGGTCGCCGGCCTCAACGCGGGTACCGGCAGCGCGTTCTCGCTGCTGCCGGCGGAAAACGCCACCGGCAACTGGATCAAGGTGGTGCAGCGCCTGCCGGTGCGCATCGCGATCGACGCGGAAGACCTGCGACGCCATCCGCTCCGCGTGGGGCTGTCGACCGACGTGAACATCGACACGCACGACCGCGACGGAAAGGTGCTCGCCGAGACGCCGAGGACGAAGCCGCTGTCGGTCACCAACGTCTACGAGAAGGAAATGGCCCGCGCGGACGAACGCGCCCTGGAAATCATCCGCGCCAACACGGTCGACGACACGCCGGCCCCTGTGCCGGCACGGCGCGGTAGCTGACCGATGGCCGGCGCGGCGCAGATGCAGGCCAGGCCCCCGCTGAAGGGTGGCGCGCTGGCGCTGCTCACGGCGGGTGTCGCACTCGCGACGTTCATGGAGGTGCTCGACATCTCCATCGTCAACGTGTCGGTGCGCACCATCGCGGGCAATCTCGGCGTCAGCAGTAACGAAGGCACGATGGCGATCAGCGCGTACTCGATGGCGAGCGCGGTGATGCAGCCACTGACCGGCTGGATCGCCAGGCGCTTCGGCGAGGTGCGCACCTTCGGTATCTCCGTGCTGCTCTTCGTGGTCTTCTCGGCGATGTGCGGCCTGGCGCAGAGCATGCCGATGCTGATCGTGTTCCGCCTCCTGCAGGGCGCGGTCTCGGGTCCGATGGTGCCGTTGTCGCAGACGCTCCTGCTCAACAACTACCCGGTCGCGAAACGGCCCATCGCACTCGCGCTATGGGCGATGACGGTGGTCGTGGCTCCCGTGTTCGGCCCGATTCTCGGCGGCTGGATCACGGACAACTACCACTGGTCGTGGATCTTCTTCATCAACATCCCGGTCGGCATCTTCGCGCTGGTCATTACCTACGCACTCCTGCGCGACCGCGAATCGAAGACCGCGAAGCTGCCCATCGACGCGGTGGGCCTGTTCCTGCTCGCGGTGGGTGTCGGATGTCTGCAGTTCATGCTCGACAACGGCAACGACGACGACTGGTTCACGTCGACCAACATCGTCGTCCTGGCGATCGTCGCCGTCGTGTGCCTCACGTTCCTCGTGGCGTGGGAGCTGATGCACAAGCATCCGGTGGTGGAGCTGCGCCTGCTCACCAAGCGAAACTTCTTCGTTGGCGTGCTCTGCCTGTCGCTGGGCATGTTCGCCTTCTTCGGCGGCACCGTGGTGATGCCCATGTGGGTGCAGGAGGTGCTTGGCTACACGGCCACGTGGGCGGGATTCGTCGTGGCACCCATCGGCCTCCTCGCGATCGTGATGTCGCCGCTCGTCGGCGCGTTCCAGAACAGGTTCGACCTGCGACTGCTGAACACCATCGGCTTCGCGATCTTCGCGGCCGCGTCGTTCTACATGTCGACGTTGAGCACGAACGCACCGTACGGCGAGCTGGCGCTGCCACGACTATGCATGGGCGCGGGTGTGGCGTTGTTCTTCGTGCCGGTGAACCAGATCATCCTGGCGGGTCTGCGCGACGACCAGGTTGCCAGCGCCTCGGGCCTGTCGAACTTCTTCCGCACGCTGGCGGGGAGCATCGCCACCGCGGTCAGCACCACCATGTATTCGCACCGCACGACGTATCACCACGCCGTGCTCTCCGAAAACGTGACCGAGGGCGGCCGCGCGACCACCGAGTACCTCGATCGCCTGCAGACCTTTGGCGCGCAGGGGCCGACGGCGAACGCGGCACTCAACCGCATCGTCGACATGCAGGCCGCCACGCTCGCGGTCAACGACGTGTTCTGGGTATTCAGCCTGATGTTCGGTATCGCGATGATCGCCGTATGGTTCGCGAAACCGCCGTTCGCGCCGGGCGGCACCGGCGGGCACTAGCCCAGTGCGGGCGCGCTCGCGGCAAGCCCCATCGCGGCCAAGGCCGCTCCCACACGAGCACGAACCCGCCCTGTGGGAGCGCGCTCGCGGCGAGCCCCATCGCAGCCAAGGCCGGATCAGGCGTGAGTGGGAAACACCAGCGTCTCGGTCAGGTCGCCCGGTGCCGGACCACCGGCCGCCACCATCGCCTCTTCACGCATCGTGAGGCCCGGCAGCTTTTCAAGCCCGAAGCGTCGCGTCACGAAGCGCGCGATGGAGCCGGTGTCGTAGATCGTATGCTCCACGTGACCCTTCTTCGCGAACGGCGAGATCACCAGCGCGGGAATGCGCGTGCCCGGACCCCAACGGTCGCCCTTCGGAGGTGCGACGTGGTCCCACCAGCCGCCGTTCTCGTCGAACGTGACGACCACCAGCATGTTCTTCCACTGCGGGCTCTTCTGCAGCGCATGCACGACGTTGGCGATGTGGCGATCGCCGGCTTCGACATCCGAGTAGCCGGCATGCATGTTCAGGTCGCCCTGAGGCTTGTAGAACGTGACGGCCGGCAGCTTCCCGGCCGCGACGTCGGCGAGGAATCGGTTCGTCTTCGGCGTTTCGCCGAGGCCACCATCGCGCAGATGAGCCTTGCGAGCGTCGGTCCCGGGCGCGAGCGATGCGAAGTAATTCAGCGGCTGGTGATGCGGCTGGAAATTCGGCGTCTGCGGGAAACTGCCGTCGTCGCCATCGCCCTTGCCGTCGAGCGCCGCCTGGAACGCACCGCCGTACCACGCCCAGTCGACGTGCTTCGCCGAAAGCATGTCGCCGATGTGCTTGTGCGTCTGCGCCACCAGCGTGTTCGGGCTCGTCGCATCGGCGAGCAGCGGGTTTTTCCGGTCGACGTTGAAGCCGGGCGAGTACGGCGGGCCGATCGTGTTGACGGCGTAGAAGTCGGGCGTGAGCGTATTGTGGTGCGCGAACTTCGGCTTGCCGTCCATCGCGCTCTTCGGCGAATCGTCCGCCATCTTCAGGCGGAAATCCGTCGCTTCGCCACTCTCCGTCACCGCGATGTTGAACTGCGCCGGGCTCTTGTCCGCATCCGGATAGAGCGGCGGGCGCGCCGCCACGAGGTACTGGTGATTGAGAAACGAACCACCGAACGCGCCCATGAAGAAGTTGTCGCACAGCGTGAACTGCTCGGCCAGCCGCCAGAGGCGCAGGTGGACCGGCGTGCTGGCATAGTGGCCCATCGTCAGCGCACCGTTGTCGCCCCAGGCGACGAAGCCATCGTTCCTGCCGCCGTTGATCTGTAGCTGGTTGTTGTAGAACGCGTGCACGAGATCGCGCGTCACCACGCCATGCGGCAGCGGTGTACCGTCGCCGGTATGAAGCGCCCATGGCGCGTTCGGCAGGTCGACGATGTCTTTCTCGCCGATCTTGTAGGTCTTGTGATCGACGACCTGCTCGTGCGGCACCATCCCGCCCCAGATCGGCGGCAGCGTCTTCAGCGGTGTGCCGTCGCGATCGCGCTGCACGAGGCGCTCGGCCGGCACGGCGCTCAACGGCTGCTGCAGGCCGGGGAAATCACCGAAGAGGTTGTTGAAACTGCGATTCTCGGCGTAGATCACCACGACGTTATGGATGTGCTTCGCGAGCAGCGCATCGAGGGCCTTGTCGGTCGGCGCCGGCGCTGCCGTCCGTTTTCCGTCCGCCGCAGCGGCGGCGTCCACGCCACCCAGCGCGAGGAGCGCGCCGGTGGTGGCCATGCCGCCAAGGAGGCGGCGGCGCCCTTCGTCGGGCGTATCGTCGTCGTGTCTGCTGGTCATGCGAAATTCCATCGGGTGGTGCGTGGCCCCGCCCGGTTTGCTACGGAGCGATGACAACGGTCTGCGACAGCGGCGATACGCCATGCTCGTTGAAAGCTTCCACGGCCACGACGTAGCGAACGCCCTTGTTCAAGGAGCGAAGCGTAATCGATGTCGGCTGGTCCGCAAAACGCTGGTAGGTGGCGTGCAGGCGATCGGCAGCCAATCCCCAGCGCACGTTGTAGCCTACCGCGCCCTCGACGGGCGTCCACGAGATCGTCGCTTCGCGAGTATCGGCGCCCCGTTGCGCCGTGACGCCGACCGGTGCGGCGGCCGCGGGGCCCTCCGCGTTTCCGAAGATCCGCATATCGGAGATCGCAAGATGCTTCGCGCCGGCATGCCCGTGGACGTAACGCACGTAGCGCAACGACGCCGGCCGTTTCAGTTCGATGTACGCGTTGGGTCGATCGCGTGACTCGTTCGAGAGATCGGCGAGCACCTGCCAGTGCCTGCCGTCGAGGGAACCCTGAAGCACGAACCGCGTCACGATATCGGGCGCGTCACCGAACCGCTCCGACCGGTAATCGGCGTAGTTCACCTGCACGGCGCGCACGGTGGGCGTGCCGCCCAGGTCGACCGTCAACGTCTGGCCGGCCGTGTTGTCGCGCGCGACCCAGAACGAACGCGGATCCTCGTCGGTCACGGTCGACGCCGCATGGTCCGGCAGCGACGACGACGCGACCGCGGGCTTGCGATACGACAACAGCATCCAGCCGGCGAACGTGCTCTCGCCGGCGCGCAGCCTGTGGTCCGGCATCCTTTGCGGGAAGTCGCCGAAGCGCGTGTCGATCCACATCTGTCCGTCGTCGTGCCAGCCCGCGGGAAACAGGTCGATGCGACGTTCGAACGTCCAGTTCACGCCGAGCCACGCCGTGCCCGCGTTCCACGCGTTGCCGTACGCGTCTTCGAACGTCGAACCGTGGCCCGCACCCGTCACGAACCCGCCCGGCTTGTAACCGACGGGATTGTACGGCGCGTACTCGAAGGGACCGAGTGGCCCCTTGCCGACGTAGACGCCTGTGGCATACACGTTGTACTCGGTGCCGGGCGCACCGTACTGGAAGTAGTAACGGCCGCCGTGTTCGTTCATCCACGAGCCCTCCATGTAGGCCGGCCTGTCGCCCATGGTGTGATCGGGGCCGAAGCGTTCCCATCCATGGTTCGCCGGGTCCAAATGGATGAAGGCCTTCGGCGCAGTGGCGAAAGCGAGGCGCTTGCCTTCGCCCTCCGTCGCGCCGAGCCGCAGATCGAATTGCGCGCCGTACAGCGGATGCGTATCCGACGAACCCCAGTACAGGTACACCTTGCCGTCGACATCCTGGAACAGGCCCGGATCCCACGGCCCCGGCGCCAACGCGCCGCTCGCCACGCGCGCTCCGGTTTCGTCGTACTGCGTCGCGCCCGGTACCGGTGGAAGGAGCCGCGTCCAGAACTGCCAGCGCCCGCTCGCCGGATCCGTCGAGACCATCAGTGGCCGCGGCGAAAACGCCGACTGCATGAGGAACAGCCTGCCACCGGCGACGAGCGTCGCCGGCGCCACTTCGCTGTCGAAGGGCCAGTGATCGGGTTTCACGAAGCGCCAGTCGACCAGATCCCTCGACATCCAGTACCCGTCGGCGAGCGTCTGGAACATGAAGTACGCATAGCCGAAGCGCACGATCGCCGGATCGGCGCCGGTGCGGTACGAGATGCCCTCGTTCATCTGCTCGAAGTTGTAGCGGTAATCGATGTCGACGGGATTGGCGTACGTACGCTGCGCCGCATGGGCGGCGGTGGTACAGAACGAGAGCGCGATGGCGACGCGGATGGCTCGCATGGTCATTACCCACGGGATGGCGTCGTCATCCTGCCAGCGTAACGATCGTTGCGCCGGATCGATTCATCCGTGGATAGGCTCGGGGACCATGGGGGGAGGACACACTGCCGACCCGATGAGCTCGCTCGACGCCTGAGCGAGGCGCGCTGACGGTTGGACTGGCCGAGCGCGTCGAGGGCGCACTAGCCCCGTGCATACCGACCAACGATCGCACCATTCTGGTGCAACTACCGCCGCCCTGAGGGAGCGGTCTATGATGCGGAGGCTGGTCAGAGCCGATCCGTTCGACAGGGCGCTCTGGCACGACGCTTGCTCCTTCCCCGAAGCCCAACACCCATTTCGAGGTTTGTATGTCCGCCGTCTCCAAAGTGCTGAACCTGATCAAGGACGAGGAAATCGAGTTCGTCGACCTGCGCTTCGCCGACATCCTCGGCAAGCACCACCACGTGACGTTCCCGCACCATGCCATCGACGAGAGCACGTTCGAAGACGGCAAGATGTTCGACGGTTCGTCCATCGCGGGCTGGAAGGGCATCAACGAATCCGACATGGTCCTCATGCCGGACCCGGAAACGGCCCATCTCGATCCGTTCAGCGCCCACAAGCAGCTGATCATGCATTGCGACGTGCTCGAGCCGAGCACCATGCAGGCCTATGGCCGCGATCCGCGCTCCATCGCGAAGCGCGCCGAAGCTTTCCTGAAGTCGACCGGCATCGCCGACACGGCGTTCTTCGGTCCGGAGCCCGAGTTCTTCATTTTCGACTCGATCCGCTGGCAGAACGACATGGGCCGCGTGTTCTACGAGATCAACTCCGAAGAAGCCGCGTGGGCCTCGCGTTACAAGTACGACGGCACCAACACGGGCCATCGCCCGGGCGTGAAAGGTGGCTATTTCCCCGTTGCGCCGGTCGACAGCCTGGGCGACCTGCGCGCCGACATGTGCAAGGTGCTGGAGTCGCTCGGCCAGGTGGTCGAGGTGCACCACCATGAAGTCGCGAACGCGGGCCAGTGCGAGATCGGCACGCGCTTCAACACGCTGGTGAAGAAGGCCGACGAACTGATGACGATGAAGTACGTCATCAAGAATGTCGCCCACCAGGCCGGCAAGACGGTGACGTTCATGCCGAAGCCGATCGTCGGCGACAACGGCTCGGGCATGCACGTGCACCAGTCGCTGTCTAAGAACGGCGAGAACCTGTTCGCGGGCGACCTGTACGGCGGCCTGTCGCAGACGGCGCTGTGGTACATCGGCGGCATCTTCAAGCACGCCAAGGCCATCAACGCCTTCGCCAACTCCACGACGAACAGCTACAAGCGCCTCGTGCCGGGTTACGAAGCGCCGGTGATGCTCGCCTACTCGGCGCGCAACCGTTCGGCGTCGTGCCGCATCCCGTACGTGTCGAGCCCGAAGGGTCGTCGTATCGAGATCCGCTTCCCGGATCCGATGCAGTCGGGCTACCTGACGTTCACCGTGCTCATGATGGCGGGCCTCGACGGCATCCTGAACAAGATCGACCCGGGTGCGCCGGCCGACAAGGATCTCTACGACCTGCCGCCGGAAGAAGAGAAGAACATCCCGCAGGTCTGCGCCAGCCTCGACGAAGCGCTCGCCGCGCTCGACAAGGATCGCGAGTTCCTGAAGGCGGGCGGCGTGTTCACCGACGACTTCATCGACGGTTACATCGCGCTGAAGATGCAGGAAGTGACGCGCTACCGTGCCAGCACGCATCCGCTCGAGTTCCAGATGTACTACGCGATCTGATCGCTTCGGATCATCGTCGCATGCGGCAGAAAAGGGGCGCTTCGGCGCCCCTTTTCTTTATGATGCGGCGTCTGCCGTGGAGTCGCCCGATTGAAACCGCCCGCCATCCGTCTCGTCGTCGCGCTTGCCGCCCTCGCTGGCGCGCTGCCCGCGGCCGCCGCGTCGATTCCCGTCTATCGCTACAAGGTAGTACGCGCGTATCCGCACGACCCCGGCGCGTTCACCGAGGGCCTTTTCTACGACGGCGGGTTTCTCTACGAAAGCACCGGCGAGCCGGGCGCGTCGACGGTACGCAAGGTGCGTCTCGACGATGGCATCGTGGTACAGAAGGTCGACACGCCGCCGGGCTACTTCGGCGAAGGGATCGTCGCGTCCGGCACGAAGCTGGTACAGCTCACGTGGCAGGACGGCGTGGCGTTCGTGTACGACAAGGCCACGATGAAGCTGGTCGGCGGCTTTCGCTATCCCGGCGAAGGCTGGGCCTTCACGCGCGACGCGACGCACGTCTACATGAGCGACGGCACGCCGACGATTCGCGTGCTCGATCCCGAGACCTTCCAGCGCACGGGCAGCATCGAGGTCAGCGCCGATGGCGCGCCGTTGCGGAACATCAACGAACTGGAGTGGGTGAAGGGCGAGATCTACGCGAACGTCTGGCAGACGAACCGCATCGCCCGCATCGATCCGAAGACCGGCCATGTCGTCGGGTGGATCGACCTGACCGGCCTGCTCGATACGTCGCGGCTGGGCAACCCCATCGACGACGTGCTCAACGGCATCGCTTACGACGCGGCGAAGGATCGCCTCTTCGTAACCGGGAAACACTGGCCGAAGCTGTTCGAGATCAAGGTGATCCCACCGCGCTGACGTGGGCTCACGGGTCCGGTGTCGTCAGGGCCTTCTCGTCGCTGTCGACCACGAACACCGCCAGCAGCTTCGCTGGCTCCGTGCTGCTCGGGTTGCGGGCAGCGAGGTGGTGCGCGCCGGGATCCTCGTGAAAGCTTTCGCCGGCGGTGTAGGTGCGCGCGGGTTGCCCTTCCACCTGGCTCACAATGCGGCCCGAGACCACGTACGCGTAGATGAACGCGGAGTGGGCGTGCTTGTGCGGATGCGAGGCCGCGCCCGGCGGGAACAGCACCTCGACGGCGGTCAGGGACTTCCCGGGCAGATTCGGGATCGCCTCCGAGAAGTTCGGCTTGACCGTCTCGGAAGGTGCCGCAGCCTGGACCATTGTGGTCGTGGCGAGTAGGGCGAGCGAAGCAAGGATCGTTCTGGCGTGCATGACGTGGGCTCCGGTGGATGGCATCAGCTTGCGCGGACGATGGGCTCGGAAGAAGCACCAAAAATCGTGAATCGCCGTGTACCAAGGGCGTCGTATACTGCCCATTCGTGTCGAGGCCGCTCAGCCGCCGTCGACCATTCCATGCACGACCGCGCGGGCGCCATGCGCCGCGCCTTGTAGGGGCATCCTTTGAAGCGAATCATCCTCGGCGCGTTGGCGCTGTTCATGCCATGGGCCGCCAGTGCGGGTGACACCGCGTACGACTGGCGCACGAACTGGCCCACGCATCACGTCTTCGCGGACGGTACGGATCTCGGTCTCACGGTGAAGTACCAGTACGACATCGACCGTTTCTCGGAAGATGGCGGTGTCTTCGAGAACGCGCAGACGAACCGGCGCAAGGAGTTCGGTTTCTTCGTGCGCAAGAAGGGCGTCTACGACGCCACGGCGGTCTACGACTTCCAGGCGAAGGCCTGGCTCGATGTGTTCTTCCGGCTGCAGACGAAGGCACTCTTCGGCAGCGACCTCGGCGCCGTGCGCGTGGGTTTCATGAAAACGCCGGTCGGCTTCGAGGGCAATACCGGTACGGGAAGCACGTCGTTCCTCGAGGCATCGTTGCCCATGCAGGCGATTTACGCGAACCGCCGTATCGGTGTCGAATGGGCCTCGATCCAGAAGGCTTACCTCGTCCAGCTCGGGTATTACAACGGCGGCAACCTGCAGGGCGACCTCGACGGGCGCATGGTCGCGGGACGTGCCGCCTGGACGCCTCACAACGCGCCGGGCGACGTGCTCCACCTCGGCGTATCGGTGTCGCGCGAATCGCCCTATGGCAGCACCGACGGCCGTGGCCGTTACACCCCGCCCGGCGTGCGCCTGCGCGCGACGCCCGAAGCGGGACTCGCGACGCAGCGCCTCGTCGATTCCGGCGTCCTCAGCGTGGCGGACCACGTGGACCGTCGCAGCGCGGAGCTGTTGTGGATACAGGGACCGTGGTCGGTGCAGGGCGAATACCTCGATGCCCGCGTGAAACTGGACAAGAAGCCGGCGTACAAGGCGCATGGCTGGTATACGTTCGGCAGCTGGGTGCTCACGGGCGAGTCGCGCGGCTACAGCGCCGGCAACGTCGCCGACGTCGTACCCAAGGGTCCGTGGGGCGCCGTGGAAGTGCTGATTCGTTACAGCACCCTTGACCTCGACGATGGCCCGGTACTCGGCGGCACCGAGCACGACTGGACGCTCGGCGCCAACTGGTACCTCACGAAGTACCTGAAGCTTCAGGCCAACTACGTGCGCGCGATCAGCGACCGGCGCGACGTGCGCGTGGATCCGCGCATCATGGAGATACGCGCGCAGATCATGTTCTGATCCGCGCGCCCGTGACGCCAGGCCGCACGACGGTCCGGCCTTCGCCTACTGCATGTGCCAGCCGTGCGTGACGACGAGTGACTGGCCCGTCAGCGCGTTCGAGCGAAAGCCGGCGAGGAAGAGCGCCGCGTCGGCGATGTCCTCCAGCGTGGTGAACTCGCCATCGACGGTGTCGCGCAGCATGACGTTGCGTATGACGTCGTCTTCGGAAATACCAAGCTCGCGCGCCTGCTCGGGGATCTGCTTTTCGACGAGCGGCGTGCGCACGAAGCCGGGGCAGATCACGTTCGAGCGAATCCCGTCGGGCGCGCCCTCCTTCGCGATCACGCGGGCAAGGCCCAGCAGTCCATGCTTCGCCGCGACGTATGGCGCCTTGAACTTCGACGCCACGTGCGAATGCGCGGAGCCCATCAGGATGACGGAGCCACCCCGGCCGGATTCGACCATCTGCCGCATGGCGGCCCGGCTGGTCAGGAAGGCGCCGTCCATGTGGATGGCGAGCATTCGCTTCCAGTCCGCGAACGGCAGGTCGACCAGCGGGGAGATGATCTGCACACCGGCATTGCTGACGAGGATGTCGACAGGCCCGAGCTCGCGGCGCGTGCGCGCGAAGCCGTCGTCGACCTGCGCCTCGTCGGTGACGTCCATCGCGATCCCCAGCGCACCATGGCCGATCGCGGCGGCGGCCTCCGCGGCGCCTTCCGCGGCGATGTCGGCGACGACGACGCGCGCTCCCGCCTGCGCATACGCGCTCGCGATGGCGCGACCGATCCCGCTGGCCGCACCGGTCACGAGCGCCACTTTACCCTGCAGTTCGTTCATGCCTCGGTCTCCTGTTCGCACGCGCCATTATGCGGCCGGCCATGTCGCGAGGACATCGTACGAAGGTGCATCGAGCCTCGCGTCAGCTACGTTGCAGGCGTAACCGCAGTGCCTCGTGAAGATCGCCCGTCGTGGGCCAGGCACCCGGTTCGCGGATGCGTCGCGAGGGTGGGGACGGCCGGAAGTCGCACACGGTCGATCGCGCCGGAGGCAGTACGCCGGTCAGCAGATACCGGCCGACCCCTTTCTCGACGCATGGCGTGCCCGACATACCGAAGACGCCGTGGCCGAGCATGCCGCGCGAAACGATCATGCGAGCCGAGGGTAGTGCTTCGAGGGTCCGGCGTGCACCTGCGAGTGGCGTGGCGGCATCGTGCTCGGCATGTACGAGGAGCATGGGCGGTGCGGCGATCAGACCCGGCACGGGGAACGCGTCGACGGCGTCGACGGGCCAGTGGTGGCAGATGAGCCCCGTCATCACGCCGCCCCCGCCCTTGACCGGATATCGCGCAGCGGTCCACTGCGCCGTGGCCCGCCATTGCCGGATCGACTTCGTCCACGGCGTGTCGCCGCAGGTCGCGGCGAGATACGTGCCGATGCGTCTGCCGTCGTCGGTTTCGTCCGACGGACGAAGCATGTCGATGAAGCTCTCCGCGGCCGTGCGAATGGCCGTGTCGACGCCGGATACCGTACTGAAGCGATGTGCCTCCGCGCGCGTCCGCAGCCGCGCGCCCACCGTGTCCCAGTGCTCCCCGTCGAGCCACATCTGCCGCTCGTCGTCGATCCATCGGCCGAGCGTGAGGACGGCGGCGAGGTCTTCCGGGGTCTGCATCCTCGTCATCCAGGCGCGTCGGGCATGGGCGGCGATGCCGTTCAGTCGCGTCATGACGGCCTTCGTGTCCGGCTCGGTCACGCCGTAGGCAGGCATGGTCAATACCTGCCGGATGACGTGACGCTCGAACAGATCCTGCGCGACGGCCGGCAGCGTCTCGTGGATCTGCTCTACGGTCGCCGTGACATCCATGGACGAATCGAGAACGAATCGGCCCATGTGCTCCGGGAAGAGGACGGCATAGCGATACCCGACCCAGCTGCCATACGACACGCCGATATAGTTGAGCACCGGTTCGCCGAGGGAGCGTCGCGCATGCTCCATGTCGAGCACGTGCGCGCGTGTGCCCGCGTACCGCGCCATCGCCTGCGAACCGCAGCGCCGCGCGAACTCGCGCGCGTCACGCACGAAGCCGGCCCAGTTCCAGTCGGCCAGGTCGATGATCGGGTCGGGACCGCTGCCCAGGCCGGGTGCGTTTCCACAGGGATCGAACGATGGTCCTTTCAGGCCTCTGGGGACGACGGCAACGAGGTCGTACCGGTCGGCAAGACGCCGTTTGTCGCCATCGATGACGCTGTTCGCCGAGGCCAGGTTCCATGTGGCCGCGGTGAGGGGAAGGTAATCGGCAGGGTGCGCGCCGGGGCCTCCGAAGTTGAAGAAGATCGCGCCTTGCCGTTCGGCGGGCACGCCTGCCTTCACGCGGAGAACGGTGACATCGACGTACCCGGATTCCGGGCGAGCGTAAGAGAGCGGTGCCCGCATCGAACCACATTCGAGGCGGCCGCTCCACGCGGCGGTCCACTCCTCGCTGACGAGGTCCGCGGAACATGCCGACCAGTGGATGGTCGCCGGCGGAGGAAGGCTCGCCGCGGCGAGCGCGTTGGCCTGGAAACACTGGGCCGCGATGAGGGCGACGACGACCGGCAACGCCGGGCCGGAGATACGATGGCTCATGGGGGTGAATTCCTGATCGGGCGTCGGTGTCAGCTATGGCGTAGCGCGTCGCGCAGGTCCGCGCGCATGTCATGTGCCGGAGGCAGGTCGTGCGTTTCGCGCACGGGACGCGCAAGCGGGTCTTCGGGCACGTAGGCGCAATGATTGAAGCGTTCGACGGGAAGCTCGCCGGTGAGCAGGAAGATGCCTGCGGCACGTTCCACGCAGGGCGTGGCGGACAGACCGAAGACGCCATGGGCCCGCATGCCACGGGCGACGACGATACGGCTTCCCGGTGAGGCGTCGAACGCGTTCAAGGCGCCCTCCAGGGGCGTTGCCGGATCGAACTCCGCCTGCACGAGAAGCATCGGGCGCGCCTGAGCGAGCGCGGAAAGCGGCGGGGAGGGACGCGGAGTGGCTCGCCAGTGATGGCATATCAGACCCACGGTCACGGGGGCGCCGCTGCCCGTCGGAAACCGGGCGGCGATGGTGTTGGCCATGGTGCGAAGGTCGGCGGGCGACTTGCGCCACGCGGTATCGCCACATACGACCGCGTAGTACATGGACAGATCGCGGGGCGCTGCCGTGTGCGGGCGCAGAGGCGATGCCAGCGACGTCGCGGAAGCGCGTATCGCGGCATCGATCGCATCGTCGGTGCTGAACCGATGGGTTCCGATCCGCGCGAGCAACCGGACACCGAGCGAGTCCCATGCCTCGTCCGTCGTCCAGGATGCCATGTCGTCGCGTACCCAGTCGGCGAGGACGAGGGTCGCCGCGAGTTCCGCCGGCGATTCGATACGTGCCTGCCACGGGCCCCGCACGCGGGCGGGCATGGAGCTCAGGCGTTGCATGACGGCATCCGCGTCCGAACCGAGACCATAGGCGGCGTTGGCTAGCGCGGGCTGCAGGACCGTACGCCGGAACAGGCCGTGCTTCGCCGGCGCGTGCGCGGCGAGTTGTTGCTCGAACGTACCCGCGTAATTCATCACCGAGTCGAGGACGAAGCGGCCCACGTGACTCGGGAACGTGGCGGCGTAGTAGGCGCCGATGAATGTGCCGTACGACACGCCCAGGTAGTTGAGCACCGGTTCGCCGAGCGCGAGGCGCACACGTTCCATGTCGCGCACGTGCGCATACGCACCAAGGTGGTCTCTCAGGGGACTGGCACGGCAGGTATCCGCGAAATCTCGGGTGTCGCGGACGAAGCCCGCCCAGTTCCAGTCGGCCAGGTAAACCGTCGTATCGCGCCACGCAGGGATGCCGAGGGGCGTGGGGCAGGTAAACGGCGTGCTTCCCTTCAACCCGCGCGGGATCACGGCGATCAGATCGAATTGCTCGGCGATGCGCCGCTTCGGCCCATCGATCGGATGCGCAGGCGACGCCACCTGGAAGATCGCCGCCATTTCGGCCAGCAGGTTCTGCGGACTCACGCCAGGGCCGCCGAAGTGCATGAAGATCGCGCCCTGTCGCTCAGCGGGCAGGGCGGCCGCGACGCGCACCAGGCCGATGTCGATGTCGCCGGACGATGGATCGTCGTAGTCGAGCGGTGCACGCATGGTGCCGCACTGCAGTCGATCGCCCCAGGTGCGAATCCACCCGGGGTCGACGAGATCCGGTCCGCAACGGGTCCACGCGACGTGCGGATCGCTGGCAGGGGGTGCGCTATTCGCGTGGACGGAGAAGGGCAGGCATGCGGCGAGCAGCGCGAGCGGGAAAAGACGGCCGTGTCGTGTCATGGGTGGCGCTCCATTCGGGGAGCGCCACCGTAGGAGATGCCAGCTCAACGCGGGAGCGGGCGAACCTTAGTGAGCCGTAGGCGATGTCGGCAACTCAGAGCAGCCTCAACCGACGTGCGAGTTCGGCGCGTACCGCCGCCTCATCCGGACCGCGCAGGGAGGTCTTTGCGTGGGAGGATGATCGTGACGTGGCGACGTCGCAGCGCGTTTCGTGGGCGGCAGGCAATACGCCGTCGAGCAGGTAGTTGCCCACGGCGTTTTCGATGCACGGTGTGTCGGTCATGCCGAAGACACCGTGACCATACATGCCTTCAGCGACCACCATGTAAGCGCCCGGCGTCGCGGCGAAGGCTTTCCGTGCGATCGCGAGCGGCGTCGCGGGGTCGAATTCCGCCTGCACCATCAGGAGTGGCGTTGCCCGGGCGAGTGCGTCGTGTGGCGGACGGGCAAGCGGCGCGCTGGACCAGCGGCGGCATACGAGGCCCGCGACGACGCCATCGCCATTGGCTTCCGGTGTCGTCCCGGCGATCTGGCGTGCGACGACGCGGAGGTCGTCATCGGTCTTCCGCCAGGGCGTATCGCCACATACCACGCCGTAGTACACGGCCATGTCCGCGGGCGATGGATGGGGCCGGTCAACGAAGGCCATCGCGGCGGCGCGAATGTCGTCGTCCAGCGCCGGCACGTCGCTGAATCGGTGACGTTCGATGCGTTCGATCAGCGGTGCCGTGTCCGGCGTGCCCTGCTCGCGTAACCAGTCCGCGAGCGTCAATGCCGCGGCCAGCTGCGCGGCGTCGTCGATGCGGGACGCCCATGCTTCGCGGGCCCGATGCGGCATGGTGCGCAGTCGCCGCATGATCGCGTCGCCATCGCTGCCCAGCCCGTACCCGGGTTCCCTCATGGCGGGGCCGAGCGCCCTGCCTACGAACAACGCGTGGCGCTCGGCCGGGGTGTCGTCGAGCTGGTCTTCGAAGGTGCCCGCGAAGTTCATCGACGAGTCGAGGACCATGCGCCCCGTGTGCTCGGGAAAGACTGCGGCGTAGTAGGCACCGACCCATGTGCCGTAGGAGATCCCGAGAAAGTTCATCGCCGGCTCGCCGAGCGCGACGCGTGCCCGCTCCATGTCGCGCACGTGCTGCAGCGTGCGGACGTAGGGCTGAATATCGTCAGCGCAGCCTTTCGCGAACGCGTCGCTCGCCTCGACGAGTCCGCGCCATGCGTCGTCATCGGTGTCGACGGTGGGATCGTGCGCCGCTGCGAAGGCGGGACTCGGCGTGCATGCATACGTGGTGCCGCCTTTCAGGCCACGCGGGATCACCGCGACGAAATCGAAGCGATCGGCGATGCGCCGACGGTGACCGGCGACCGGTTCGCTCGCATCCGCCAGGGACCATGCGTAGTCGTACAGCGGCAGGAAGTCGAGCGGGTTGCCGCCCGGGCCGCCGAAATTGAAGAAGAGCGAGCCTTTTCGCGCCGGGCTGTCCGCGGCCTTCACGCGAACGAGCCCCACGTCGATCGTCCCCATGGCCGGATCGTCGTCGTCGCGTGCTGCGCGCATGCGGCCACATTGCAGGCGTTCGCCCAGCGCGTCGATCCACTCGGCCTCGACGAGATCCGTCGTGCAGGTGGACCAGCGGATGTCGCCCGCGGTGTCCTGCGCGTGCGCCCTCAGGACCGTGAGGGCGAGCGCGGACAAGGCGATGGCAAGGGGAAGGACGCGCGGACGTATGCGCATGGGCAGTGCTCCTTGAGGGGGAGCGCTACCGTAGGACGGCGCGACGGCGGACAGGATCGGTCGTTACAGACGGTCGAGGTAAGTCGACCCGGCGCGCGCGTCGCGGCCCCGGACTTCAGCTCGCCAGAAGCTCGAACATCGCGGCCTCGCCGGCGGCCGATGAACCTGCGATCCAGACGTCGAACGTACCGGCCTCGGCGTCGAAGGTCGTTCCGTCGCGATGAGTGAAGGCGAGGTCGCGTCGGGTGAGTTCGAATGCCACCTCTTCGGAGGCACCGGGCGCGAGCATGATCTTGCGGAACGCCTTGAGTTCGCGCACCGGCCGCACGCGACTCGCGACGCGATCGTGAACGTAAAGCTGCACCACTTCCTCGCCCGGGACGGCGCCGGTATTCGTCACCGTCGCGCTTACGACGATCGTCTCGTTCCACGCCACGTTCGCCTTCACGCGTGGCGCGGTGTAAGCGAAAGTGGTGTAGCTGAGACCGTGACCGAACGGATACAGCGCGTCGAACGTGATGTCGCGGTAGCGCGACTTGAATGCCGGCGGCTGGTCCGCCAGCTCCGGGCGGCCGGTGCGCGGATGGTTGTAGAAGTACGGCTGCTGGCCGGCATCCTGCGGGAAACTGACGGGCAGGCGCGCGGCCGGGTTGTAATCGCCGAAGACGACGTCGGCGATCGCCGGGCCCGTCTGGCTGCCGAGGAACCACGTGACGAGGATCGCGTTCGCGGCACGCACGGCGCCGGTGAGCGCGAGCGCGCGGCCATTCTTGAGCAACACCACGACCGGCGTGCCCGAGGCGACGACGGCCTCCGCGAGCGCCTGCTGCGCGGGTGGCACGACGATCTGGGTCCGCGACTGCGCTTCGCCCGAGTAATTCTGCGGTTCGCCGATCGCGAGGAGCACGACATCGGCACGTCGCGCCGCGGCGACGGCGGCCTCGATGCCACCGTCGATCGCTTCTTCGATGCCGGAACCCGCGACGACCTCGAGCGCGGAGGCGTCGTCCAGCGCGTCGCGGAGGCCGGTCTCGATGTTGACGTGGCGACGCGCATCACCGAAGAGCGTCCAGCAGCCTTCGAGATTGTCGACGTCGGCACCGAAGGGACCGACGAGGGCGATCTTCTGGCCGGCCTTGCGCAGCGGAAGCACGCCGTCGTTCTTCAGCATCACGATCGAACGGCGTGCGCCGTCGCGCGCGAGAACCGCGTGCTCCGCATCCTTCGACGTATCCGCCTCGACGGCGGCGTCGAGCGACCGATACGGGTTGTCGAACAGGCCGATGGCGTTCTTCACGGTGAGCACGCGGCGCACGCCTTCGTCGAGCACGGCCATGGGCACCTCGCCCGAGGCGACGAGTTCGCCCAGGTGATCGGCATAGAAACCGCTCTGCATGCTCATGTCGACGCCCGCGAGAAACGCGAGACGGGTGGCATCGCGCTCGTCGGCGGCGAAGCCGTGCGCGATCAGTTCCATGTCGGCGGTGTAGTCGGATACGACGAGGCCGCGGAAGCCCCATTCGCCGCGAAGGATGTCGGTCATCAGTTCGCGATTGCCCGATGCCGGAACGCCGTTGATGTCGTTGAACGCGCTCATGAACGTCAGCGCGCCGGCATCGAGGGCCGCCTTGAACGGCGGCAGATGGACGTCGCGCAGCGTCTGCGGCGAAATGTCCACGGTGTTGTACTCCATGCCGCCCGCGACCGCGCCGTAAGCGGCGAAGTGTTTCGGTGTGGCGAGCAGCGCATCGTCCGCGGTGAGATCGTCGCCCTGGAAGCCGCGGACGCGCGCGGCGGCGAACGCCGAGCCGAGCACCACGTCTTCACCGGCGGCTTCGGCGACGCGGCCCCAGCGCTGGTCGCGCGCGATGTCGACCGCCGGGGCGAACGTCCAGTGCACGCCCGCCGCAGTCGCTTCGACGGCGGTCACGCGCGCGGTGCGCTCGGCCAGGTCCGGTTCGAACGAGGCGGCTTCGCCCAACGGAATGGGAAACACGGTGCGCATGCCGTGGATCACGTCCGCGCCGAAGAGCAGCGGGATGCCGAGGCGGCTCTCTTCCACGGCGACGCGCTGAGCCTCCCGGCCCTCCGCCGCCCCGACGCCGTTGAACAAGGCACCGACGCGACCGGCCCGCACCTGATCGAGCACTTCGGCCGCGCCCTTCGCGTTCACCTCGGGATTGATGTCGGGCGCGAACGGCCGCACGGCATCGGCGAACACGCCCAGCTGGCCGACTTTTTCCTCGACGGTCATGCGGGCGATGAGGTCTTCGATGCGCGGGTCACGATTCATGGGTATGGCCTTGGGGACGAAATGACGGCGAAGAGGCACGTCAGGCGGGCAAGGATACCGGCATCGGCAGGCGAAGTGGGCACGTAAATCACGTTACACGTAAACGATTACGGCGTTGCGCCGCAATGTCTTCACTTGTGGCGATCGCCCCGCGACACGGTGAACTTCCCAGGCGACCGAGGCGCGACGTCGCCGTATCGTTAATTTGTTGTTTGCTTCTGCGACAGGAAGCGCAGGAGCGTGCAATCGCTATGTCGATTCGGCACCGTTGACAGATTCCTCCCGCGCGGCGCGTTAAGCGCCGGGACAATGTGAAGACGCAGCGCTACGCTGCCCATCCCACATCCCAGGATGCGAGCGCATGCACGCGCCGACGAGATCCGCGATCATCGAGATGGAGGGCATCGGGAAGGTCTTCCGCACGGGAGCCATCGAGTCGCACGTCCTCACCGACATTCACCTTGCCGTCGGCGCGGGCGAGTTCATCGCGATCGGGGGGCCATCGGGCTGCGGCAAGACGACCCTGTTGTCGCTCATGGGTCTGCTCGACATTCCCACCCGCGGGTCCTTCCGGTTGCTCGGCGAGGCGCTCGATGGGCTGGGGCGCGCGGCGCGCGCACGTGTACGCAACCGGCACATCGGCTTCGTCTTCCAGGCGTTCAACCTCATCGACGATCTGAGCGTCGCCGATAACGTCGCCCTGCCGCTGTCGTTCCGCAAGGACATCGCGTGGCGCGAACGAACCCGGCTCGTCGCCACGGCCCTCGCCAGCGTCGGCATGGCGCATCGCACGCGCCATTTTCCGCCGCAACTCTCCGGGGGACAGCAGCAACGCGTGGCCGTCGCCAGGGCGCTGGTCGGGAACCCGCCGATCCTCCTCGCCGACGAACCCACGGGAAATCTGGACCTTCGCAATGGCGAGATCGTGATGGGTCTCCTCGCCGAGCAACACGCCGCGGGCAGGACCGTGTGCATGGTCACCCATGACGACCGTTTCGCGTCGATGGCCGAGCGCACGATACGCCTTCTGGACGGGCGTATCGTCGATGAATGCACCTTCCGGCAGATGCGCGACGAGTCCGAGTCCGGCCTCGGCACATTCCGTGCGGGAGAGGTGCTTTGGTGAGCTACCTGTCGGAGGCGGCGCGAACGCTGGGCGCGCTCGTACGACAGCCTGGGTTCGCGCTGCTGGCGAGCGGTACGTTTTCGCTCGGCCTGGGCGCGCTGCTCGCCGCCTTCAGCCTGATCGACGCGCTGGCGCTGAGGTCGCCACCCTGGCCGAACCACGATCGCGTCGTGATCTTCGGAGGCCGAACAGAGGATGACGCGATGCGGGCGGTGTCCCCCTATCTGTACGAGGCGGTGGGTGCATCGGATCCGGATACACCCCGCGGCCTCGCGTACGCCCCGACCACCGTCAACGCGGTCGACGCGGGTCATCGCGAACTGCTGCGGTCGCAACGGGTCGACGCGGAGTTTCTCGGCGTCCTCGGCGTGGTGGCGCATGTCGGGAGCAATCTCTCCGCGACGCACGGCATCGCCGAAGCGATGCTGTCCTATGCCATGTGGAAGCGCTGGTACGACGGCGACGTTCGCGTCGAGGGGCGCACGATATGGATCGATGGCGAAGCCGTACGCATCGCGGGCGTGCTACCCGAGGATTATCGCTTTTTCAGCGACGTCGATCTTCTCCTCCTGCCTCGGGTCCCGCCGGAAGGGAGTGCGACCGCCGAGAACATGACGGGCATCGCACTCCTCGCCGACAGGAGCGATGCCGGTCCCTTTTCCGCCCGCGTCGCGGCGATCGCACGACGGGAGGCGGGCGTCCTGCGCCTCGGCCCGGACGATCTGCGCTGGTATGGCGCGACGCCCATCGGCGACCTGGTGGCACGCGGCGGCGTCGGACCCTCCTGGCTGTTTCTCGCGTGTGCGTGGCTGGTGCTGATGCTCGCCGGGGCCAACCTCGCCAACCTGATGCTCGCACGGCGCCTGCGGAGAGCCCACGAGACGGCGCTGCAGGTGGCGCTGGGCGCGTCGGCATGGCGCTCGCGGCTGGCGCCGTTCACCGATGCGATGGTCGTCACCGCCCTGGCCATCGTGATCGCCGTTCCCATCGGCATGCTGCTGGCACTCGTCTTCCGGCCCTATGTGCCGCCGCAATGGCTCGCGTCGGCATTGCCGCCCTTTCCCTGTTCGCGAACCATCGCCGCCACGTCGGTCGTCGCCATCTGTCTGGCGTCGGCGATGGCGCTCGGCCTGTCGACCCGACGCTCGTCCGACATGCTGATGCGCACCCAGCTTTCGATGAACGGAACGGCTCATGGCGGCGCGGGCATGCAACGCGCCCGGTCGCTTCTCACCCTGGCACAATCGGCGCTCGCGACGATGCTCCTCGTCCTCGGTGCCACGGCGTTACAGCATTACCTGCGCGCCGACCGCGTACCGCTCGGCTTCGATCGCGCGGATACGTTCGTGGTCGAGGTCCATCTCGACGGCCAACGGTTCCCCGCGCCGGAAGACGTCGCAGGCGTGCTGGAGGCGAGCCGCGACGAAGCGCGTCTGCTTCCCGGCATCGACCTGTTCGGCTGGTCCACGGATCTGCCGGTAGGCACGCGCTTCGTCATGCCCTACACGCGGGGCGATGGCGGCACGGTCTACGTACGATACGCGCTGATCACGCCAGGCGCCGCTCGCGCACTCGGCTATCGCAAACTGTCGGGCCGCTGGCTCGACGACGGCGACCGACGTGACAGCGAACCGGTCGCGCTCGTCAACCAGGCCTACCTGGATCAGATCGACGGACGCGGCCTCAACACGAAACTCCAGCCCGTGAGACCGGGTGATCCACCGGCGAGAATCGTGGGCGTGCTCGCGAACACCCTGCGCGACGGCGACGCGACGGAAGGCGAGCCCGTCGTCATGCTGCCCTTCGCACAGGCGGCCGGCACGTATGCCGCGATGCGCGAACTGATGCCGACCTACGCGATTTTTCGCGGTACAGGGGCCGGCGACGCCGCACGTGATGCGTTCACGACAATCATGCGGCGCATGGCGCCGTCGCTCGCGCTCGGCCAGCCGCGATCGCTCGATCAGGTCGCGAGCGCCGCGACCGCGGCGCCGCGCAGGGATGCGGTGCTCTTCGCGACACTGGCCGGCATCGTGGTATCGCTCGCCTGCGTGGGTCATTTCTCGACCCAGGCCTTCGAGGTGGTCGCCCGGCGCCGTGCACTGGCCGTGCGCAGCGCACTCGGGGCGACGCCGATGCGTCTTGCCATGCTCGTCATGCGCGGTGCATTGCTTAACGCGGGTATGGGCATCGTGCTCGGCGTCATCGCCATCGTCGCGTCGCGTCCATGGCTTGCGCCGCTCCTGCCAGGGACCCGGCACGCCGGCATCGACGGCATCGTCGTTGCTGCCCTGTCGATGGTCTTCTTTACCGCACTGGCCGTGATACGCCCCGCCATCCGCGCGGCGTCCGTGGAGCCCTGGCGAATTTCCCGTAGCGAATGACCGGAGGTCGTCATGCTGTACGAAGAGAGTCTGGTCACCCTTCCCGTGCTCGTCGTCGACGATCAGCCCGACGTCCGCCTGGCGCTGCGCATCCTCCTGCGATCCGAGGGGATGGCGACCGAGGATGTCGATTCGCCCGCGGCGGCGCTCGAGGCGGTCGCGCACCGCGAATTCGCCTGCGCGCTCGTCGATCTCAACTACGCGGTCGACACGACGTCGGGGCACGAAGGACTGGAGCTCGTGACGCGCCTTCGTCAGGAGGCGCCCGATCTGCCTCTCATCGCGATGACCGGCTGGGGGAGCATCGACGTGGCAGTAAGGGCCATGCAGCTCGGTGCGGCCGACTTCGTCGAGAAGCCGTGGAACAACACCCGGCTGATCCAGGCGATCCGGGGTCAGGCGGCGCTTCACGCCATGAGCGAAGAGAACCGCCGGCTCCGGGCCGAGACCGCGCTGGGCCGCACGGGCATCAACATGTTGAGGACGTCCGAGTCGTCCAGCATGAAACGCGTCGTCGAGCTGATCGAACGCGTGGCGGTCGGAGATTCGCACGTTCTGATCATCGGCGAGAACGGCACGGGCAAGTCGCTCCTCGCGCGCGAGATCCACGCCCGGTCGACACGCGCGGAGCGGCCCGTCATACGTGTCGACATGAGCAGTCTTCCCGAGTCCCGCTTCGAGGACGAAATGTTCGGCGAGTATCGGCCTGTGTCGCGTCCGGGCCGGTTCGAACTGGCGGATGGCGGCAGCCTGATCCTCGACGAGATCGGAAGCATCCACCCCAGCCAGCAGGCGAAGCTGCTCCGGGTGATCGCAGAAGGCGAGCTGGAACGCGGGGGCACCATGCGGACCCGCCGCGTCGACGTCCGCGTGATCTCCACGACGAACATGGACCTGGACAGCGCGGTCCGCGGCGAGCGGTTCCGCCGCGACCTGCTGTACCGCCTCAACGCGGTGCAGGTGAGACTGCCGGCCCTGCGCGAGCGCGTGGAGGACATCGTGCCCCTGGCGCGGCACTTCCTCGTCCACGAATGCAAACGGCGCGGTCGCAACGCCATGACGCTGGCGCCGTCCGCCGAACGTGCGCTGCGCGGCTACGACTGGCCGGGCAACGTGCGGGAGCTCGAACACGCCATCGAGCGGTCGGTCCTGCTCGCGACGCGCGATACCATCGACGCCGACGTGCTGGCACTCGACCGCCCGGCGGCGCCGCCGCTCCTGCTGGACACGCTCACGCTGCCGGACGCGGAAGACCTGCTCATACGCCAGGCCCTCGAGCGACATGGCCGCAACCTGCAACGCGCCGCCGACGATCTCGGGATCTCGCGTCAGGCGCTCTATCGCCGCCTCGAGAAACAGCGCGCCCGCCACGAATGCGAAGCGACGGGGCTCGGGTGACCGAATGAGCGCGGCGGCATTCGGCCAGCAGGGCATCTCGGCGCGTCGCATGCACCGGGGCATCGTCGCGTGGCTCGGCGCCATCGTCGCACCGGTTGCCGTCGCATGCGCCACGCTGGCCACGCTGGACATCCCGTCGCAGCGGGTCAGGGCCACCTGCCTCATCGTCGGCGCGGGCGCGACACTGCTCATCGGCTGGCTGGCCACCCGCCGGCTGCTGGTCACGCTCGACACGGTGTCCGACCTGCTCGGCGCGCTGCGCGAAGGCGATTTCGCTTTCCGCGCCAGCGCCCGGCGCGCCATCGACCCGCTGCATGGCCTGATCACCAACGTGAACCTGCTCGGCGAGGATCTTCGCGAGGGACGGCGGAAACGGACGGAGACGTCGCGGTCCCTGGGCAAGACGCTCATCGCCTTGCAGGATCCCGTGTTCGTCGTCGACGACGCGAATCGGCTGCGCCTGGTGAATCCGGCGGGACGTCGCCTCATCGGTGCGGAGCGCACGTCGGTCGTCGGCCGCGACCTCGCCACGCTGGACCTCGGCGATGCGCTCAACGCACCCGACAACGCCGTCATCGCCGGGAGGTTTTCCGGGGGACGCGGCAAATGGGCCGTGCGCCGCACCATCTGGTACAGCGAAGGCCGCGAACACCGCCTGATCATGCTTCGCGACCTGAGCGTCGCGCTCGCCGACGAAGAGCGGCGCGCATGGCAGAGGCTCATCCGGGTGCTCAGCCACGAACTCAACAATTCGCTGGCCCCCATCGCCTCGCTCGCGGGGTCGCTATCGACGCTGATCGGTCCGACGGTGGGTGGCGGCAACGACGAAATGCGCCTCGGGCTGGAAGTCATCGGGCGCCGCGCGGATTCGCTCGCCCGCTTTCTCGCGGGATACGGAAAGCTCGCACGCCTGCCGCCGTTGCGGGTCGCGGCCTTCCGCCTGGACCTGTGCCTCGGACGGCTGGCCATGCTCGAAACGCGCATGCGCGTCGTGGTGACCGGCACCTCCGAGGTCATCGTGCATGGCGACGAGGATCAGCTGACCCAGGCCTTCATCAACCTGCTCCGCAATGCCGTGGAAGCATCGTTGCCGGTGGGCGGCGGCGTTCGCCTCGGCTGGACGGCGGACGAACGGTTCGTCCATGTGACGATCGAGGATGACGGGGTGGGGCTTCCCGATAGCGACACGCTCTTCGTCCCGTTCTTCACGACGAAACCCGGGGGATCGGGTATCGGCCTGAGCCTGGTCCGGCTCATCGTGGAGTCCCACGCGGGCGCCGTCGACCTTTCGTCCCGACGCGAGGCGCGAGGCGCACGTGCGGTCGTCCGGCTTCCGCGCGAGTCGTGCCGGTAGACGTCCACAAACGGACGGCGGCGTCCGTTTCCGGACACACGGCCGACCGATTTCGATACGGGATCGACAAGAACATCACGAACAGGCGTTTCAATCGTGCCGAAGGCCCTCGCATCCGATTGAAGCCCGTTCGCGGGCGGGCATAGATTCGTTCCGCGCCCGCACTTCCCGCGAGCGCACGTTTCCAAACCAGCGAAGGAGGCACGATGGACCGGATACTCGATTTGCAACGCCTTGAGGCGGATATGGGACAGGCGGACGTAACGGATACGAACTACAGCAGCGCGAGTCATCGCGGGTGCTTGGTCGCCAACGCGGACGGATTCGAAGAGTAGGGGACGCGCGACGACGCGCGGGAAGCGGGACGCCACCGGCACGGGCAGCGCCGCAAGGCGTCGACGGGACACGGGAAGCGAAGGCGAGGGATGTGACCCTGTACGCATCCCTCGCCGGGTTCACCCTGAGAAACAAAGGATCAGCGAGCGCCATGGATCGACGTAGCGAGTTGTTGCACTACACCGCGGTGGACCGCGAGTTCTTCGAGCCCTACGGGCGACGCGCCATCGACACGACGGATTTCGTCGAGCCCCTGCGCCGCATCGTCCCGGACACCTGGACGATGCGCCGGTCGGGCATCTGGATGCATTGCACGCCCCCCAACGTGGTCCTTCCCGCCCAGGGCTGGAAGATCCATGTGTCGAGCATCGCGTCGACGGCGCGCATCGTGCTCTCGATCGCCGGCGCCGTGCTCGTCGCGTCGGGCACCGCATTCAAATTCGCCGCCGACGCCCGGATCCACCTGGCGGTGAACGGCAAGCGTTGGCCGCGTGGCGGCTCCGGCAAATTCATCACGATCTACCCGCGCGGCGTCGACGATTTCCGCCGGATTCTGGACGATCTCTACGAGGCGCTGTCCGGTTATGCCGGCCCGTACGTCCTGAGCGATCGCCGGTATCGCGATTCCCGCGTCCTCTACTACCGGTACGGCGGTATTGCCGGCGAACATCGCACGTTGTCCGACGGACGTCGCGAGTGGCTGCTTCGCCGACCGGACGGCGGCCTCGATCCCGACGAGCGCAAGCCCCACTTTCATCTTCCGGACTGGCTTCGCGATCCGTTTCCTCGTGACGACGCGGGAAACCCGGGACGCGTCGCGCACCTGGCGGGCGGGCGCTACCGGATCAGGCGCGCCCTCGCCTTCTCGGCAGCCGGGGGTGTCTATCTCGGCGACGATCTCGACGAAGGCCGGCCCGTCATCATCAAGGAAGCGCGTCCGTACATCGGTGGCGGCGAGATGGCGACGGCGAGCCTGCGCAAGGAGTTCCGCCTGCTCCGCCGGCTCGCGCCGCTGCATGTCGCTCCGGCACCCGTCGCACATTTCCAGGACTGGGAGCACAGCTACCTCGTCGAGGAATACATCGATGGCGACACGCTGCGAAGCTGGCTCGCCCGTCGGTATCCCTGGCTCAGGACGCGCGCCACCCAGCGCGACGTGCGCGCGTATCTCGACGAGGTCGTCGCGGTGTTCGGTCGGATGGCCGCGATGCTCGAGCGTGTGCACGACGAAGGGGTTTCGCTCGGCGACTTCTCGTTCCACAACTGCATCGTCACGTCCGCCGGCGACGTCCGTCTGATCGACATGGAAGCGGCGGTGGAAGATGGCCTCGACGCTCCCATCGACCTCCGCACGCCCGGCTTCGCCTCGCCTCGTCCCCGTCGCGAGGAGCCGGAAGGCGCGCGCGCGGAAGACATCTACGCGTTCGGCTCGAACCTGCTCGCCGCGATGATGCCCATGAACGCGATGCTGCCGCTGGATCGCGACGCGGCACTCCGGTTCACGCGCACGATGTGCACGGATCTCGGTTATCCGCTCGCGTTCCTGACGGTCATCGACGCACTCCTCGCCACCGATGCACGACATCGTCCGTCGCCGGTGCAGGCGATGGCGACACTGCGCGACGCGGTCAAGGCCATGACGGTCGACGATGGTCCCCTGGCGTTTCAGGTGCTCGCACCCCGGCCGTCCATCGACGCCGCGGGCGACCTGTTCGGCTACATCGACACGATGGCGCCGACGGCACGCGCCGACCGCTACGTGCCGGCGGGCCCCGAGGTGTTCGAAACCCACCCCTGGGGTGTCGCGCATGGGGCGGCGGGGATACTCCATGCTTACCTGCGCGGTGGTCGCAGGCCGCCAGCCGGGCTACTCGATTACGTGATCGACGGCGTCCGATCGACGCGAGAGCGCGGATCGAGCCTCATGTATGGCGATTCGGGCATCGGTTGGGTGCTGATGGACGCCGGTGAGAAGGACGCCGCGCTCGCGTTGCTCCGCGCGCCGCTCGACGCGGCCGTACGCGCCCGGCCGGGTTACTACGATGGCATGGCGGGCTGGGGCATGGCGCGACTCAAGGCGTGGTACGCAAGCGGCGACCCGATGTTCCTCGATGCCGCCATCGACGCCGGCGAGACGCTCCTGCACGATGCGGGATACGACCGGGGAGGCGACGGCACCCTGCACTGGTCCACGGCCGCACCCCAGGCGATCGGCCTCGGCCACGGCGCCGCCGGCGTCGCGCTCTTTCTCCTGCACCTCCACGTCGCGGCCGACGGCAACGCGCGTTTTCTGCGGGCGGCGCGCGAAGCACTGGCCTTCGATCTCGCCCAGCGTCGCGCCAATCCGGACGGCGATCCGAGCTGGCCGAAGCAGGTCGACGCCCCGACGCTGTACCCCTACCTGCGCCACGGTACCGCCGGCATCCTTGCCGTGGTCGCGCGATTCCACGCCGCGACCGGCGAAACGCGGTATCGCGACATGGCCATGGAGATGCAGCGGGATCTGATGCGGCGGCACGCGATCGCCCCCGGCATGTTCGAAGGGCTCGCAGGCATCGGAGAAGTGCTGCTCGATCTTGCGACCTTCTTCCCCGAAAACGCCGGGACCTGCATCGCGGCTGCCCATCGCGTGGCCGGAGGCATCGAGCCGTTCTTCGTCCGTCGCGCTGGCGGCCTCGCCATCCCGGGTACGGAACTGCTCCGGCTCAGCTGCGATCTCGCGACGGGCAATGCCGGCGTCGGCGCCTTCTTCGACCGGCTCCGTCGCGGTGCCACCGCATCCTTCATGCTCGACGAGCACCTGCCGCTGACGCACGTGCATCGCCACGTCGATGCGGCCGCATGATGCACGATGGCGCTCCCTGACGCCGTCGACGACGTGGCTCCCACCGCATACGGGCAGCGGTGGGAGCCAGAGGCCACGAAACGTCAGAGATGAAATTTCGCTTCGACGAGATAGGTGCGCGAGGGGTACGGGTAGTACACGTAGTAGCGACGGTCGGTGAGGTTGTCGACGCCGGCACCGAGGTCGACGTGGTCGCTCGCCTTCCACGTCACCCTGGCGTCGAACGTGAGGAAGTCGCTCGCGCCGCCAAACGTGTCCGGATGGATGTCGCTGTGGTCCAGCGTGTTGTACTGCCGTCCCGAATAGCGGCCCGCCAGTGTCAGCGCCATGCGTCCGGTCGCCCGCCATGTCGCGACCAGATTCGCCCGCCACCGTGGGATGCGATAGAACTGCTTGCCTTCGGAGGCGGGATTCCTGCGGTTCCGTACCGTTGTCGCCTGCGTGTACGCGGCGTTCGCGGTGAGATCGAAACCGGGCCAGATCACGTCGCGCGCGTCGTAACTGGCCTCGGCCCCCCGCGTCCGCACGAGACCCACGTTCTGCACGTTCGTCACATTGGGAAATACCGTGGTGTCCGTCTGGCTGAAGAGGGTGTCGCGGGTGTCGCTGCGATAGACCGTGAAGCGCGCGACGCCGTTGGGGCGGTACCACTCGGCGGAAAGCTCGCGTGACAGGTCGTTCTCCGGTTTCAGCCGCGGGTCGTTGTTCACCAGCGCGATACCGTTGAACGACCCCTGGAAAAGCTCGTTCACGGTCGGGAAGCGATAGGCGCGCGCCGCCGAGAGCCGGAGCA
This sequence comes from Luteibacter sp. UNCMF331Sha3.1, assembly GCF_900109915.1. Taxonomy (GTDB): domain Bacteria; phylum Pseudomonadota; class Gammaproteobacteria; order Xanthomonadales; family Rhodanobacteraceae; genus Luteibacter. The sequence goes on along the minus strand of NZ_FOBU01000001.1, from coordinate 1,499,359 downwards.
GCACGGTGTCGCTGACCGTCCAGGCGAGCGACGCCTTCGGCGACGTATGCGTCTCCTTCCTTTCCGCATATCGCACACCTGCCGTCGCGGTCGCTCGCGAGCCGTCGAATGCGCGCCACTGCTCGTAGCGCGCACCCACCGTGAGCCGCCACCCATCCACGAGCTGCCAGGCGTCCTGGAGGTACAGCGCCTGAGTCTGCGTGCTGCCGCCGTTGGCCGCGGTCAGCATGCCGGCACCGCCACGGCGCCACGCGTCGAGGTTGTAGCTGGCGTTGGCGAGCCGGTAGCCGTCGTAGTGGTAACCGAAACTCACCGTGTGGGTGTCGGGTGCGATGCTGTCCGGCGTGTGGCTCGCGCGAAGGTCGAGCGTGCGCCAGCGACTGCCGTCGCCTGCGGTGAGCAGTCCCGCGCCGTTGTAGCTGACCGACGATGCCACGCGATCGCGGTTGCGGTCCATGTCGAAGTACGACACGTTGCCTTCGACGTTCCACCCGGTGTCGCGGTGCGTTCCGAGGGAGGCACCGTATAGATAATTGCGGCTCTGTCGCGTGCTCGGCGCGAAGTAGTTCGCAGGCAGCGTGTAGCGCCTGCCATCGATGGTGACCGGTCCGGCATACACCGGCTGCCCGTTCGCGTCGCGCAGGAAGGTTTCCGTGCGGTGCGACATGTCCTGACTCCAGTAGCCCACGGTCAGGCCGGCGGTCACGTCGGGCGTGATGTCGTAGGTGAGTCGTGCGTGCGCTTCGTCCTGATCCGTCGCTTCCTGTCCCTCGGCGTTGATGCCCACCACCTGGCGCGGCAGGCCGTTGGCGCCGGTGTCGGCGATGGCGCCGGTCACCGGGCGCGGCCCGCCGGTCGCCGACGACAGCGCCTGCGTGGCGTAGACGAGCGGCTGCCCGTTGGATCGCAGATGCGAGACGCCGATCAGGAAGGCGAAGCGTCCGGAGCGATCGCCGATCGTCGCGCTCTGCCGGCTGCCACCGTAGTCGCGGTCGACGCCGTAGTCGTGCACGTGTTGTGTGAAAGCCTGCACCTCGCCCGTCACTTCGAGACGATCCGGCATGCGGGTCGTCATCAGCACCGTCGCGCCGATCGCGTTACCCGGATACAGCGCGGAGTAGGCGCCGTAGATCACGTCGACGCGGGCCAGGTTCTCCGGAAACGCCATCGACCAGCGCGGCGGATTCGCCCAGTTGTTGCCGAGCAGGTTGGAAAGCAGCAGCCCGTCGAGGTAGACGAGCCCACGCGCGCTCTGCTGGTTGCTCGTGCCGCGCACGGAGAACGTCGCGTTCTCGTCACCGATGAACCGCTTGCGAATGCCGAAGGACGGCAGGTATTTCAGCGCGTCCTCGACGTTGACCACGTTGAGCCGGTCGAGCCGGGCGGCGCTGACGGTTTCCACCACCGACGGCAGGTCCGGGTCCACGCTCGTGTCGTGGCTGGCGGCCGAGACACGTACTTCGCGCAATGTCGTCGCGCGCTGGGGGTCGTCTTCCGCGTGCGCGCCGAGCGAAGCGCTCGCGATGGCGCAGGCGATGGCACGCGCGAGTGCGCGCCCATGGAAAGGATGCAGGGGCATGTCGGGAAAGTCCGTTGTCGTTGGCGTACGGGATCGGTGCGATCAGGCGTGCGCGACGGCGGGCGGACCTCGAGGCGGGGCATGGACGAGCGCGACGGTGGGCCCGGCGCGGATCGAAGGCAGTGGTGCCGGCACGTGCAGCACCGCCAGCAACGGATGACCGACGAACACGGCGCCCGCGACGGCCGGAAGTTGGGCGAAGAGCGTGCAATAGCCGCACGCGGCATCGGGGTCGCACGCGTCGTGTCCGCCGGTGGCGTGGCCCATGGCCGCGTGCGGCATGGTGTCGTGGTCCATGTCGTCCATGTCGCCGTGCGACATGCCATGGTGCGACGCGGGCATGGCTTCGCACCATGCCCCCAGGTCGGGGAAGGCGAGCCAGTCGACGGTGCGCGATACGGTCGGCACGAGCGCGGTGAGCCAGACGGCGACGAGCGCCATCCATCCCAGCCATCGCTTTCGTGCCGCGGTCCGGCGCACGGAACCACCCCTTCGCTCAACCCTGGATCCGGGTCCGGGGATGATCGCACGGCATAGCGTGACGGCCCTGCGACACGGTGTCGCTGGCGCGCTCACGTGCGCGCTGGAATGGGCGGTACGGCCGGCGCGGTGACGATCACGGGCGGTTCCCGCAGCAGGAGCACGAGGCCGACGCCGAGCGTCCCGACACACGACGCCAGCAGGAACCCGTCGAGGGTGGAGAGCGTGAACGCCTGCGCGCGCACGGCGCCCGCCAGCAGCCCTACGCCGCGCGCCTGCGCGTCGCCGACGCCCTGGGTGGACGCGCCGACCGCCTGCGCATAGGCGGCGATGCGTTCGAGCGTAGCGGGATCGCCGCTCGCGACATGCTGGCCGATCAGGTTCGAGTGCACCTGCTCGGCCTTGCGCGTGAACATGATCAGCAGCGAAGTACCGAGCTGGCCGCCGAACAGTCGCGCGGTCTGGATGAGGGCGCCGAACGTGATGCCGTCGGCCGGGCCGACGTGGTGACCGAAGAAGTAGATGACCGCCGTGAGTTCGAGTGTCTCGCCGACGGCCTGCAGGAGCAGCGCCATGCGGAAGTCCGTCTCCGCCCACTGCGATGTGATGCCCGTGGCGAGAAGGAACCCCGCCGTCGCGATCGTCAGTCCCGTCCCGATGGCGAAGCGCGCGTCGATGCGGTTGAGCAGCCAGGCGACCGATGGCGCGATCACCACCTGGGGCAACGCCACCCAGAGCAGCGCGCTGCCGACCTCCAGCGGACGAAGACCCTGCACCGTGATGAGATAGTTCGCGACCAGCGTGTTGCTGGACGTCACGAGGAAGCGCGTCGCCAGCACCAGCAGGATGCAGATCATGACGTTGCGTCGAACGAGCAGGGTGAAATCGATGCTCGGTGTCTTCAGCGTCGACTCGTGCAGAAAGAAGAGTCCGACGGCGATGACGCCGAGCGCGAGCAGACTGACGATCAGCGTCGACGAGAACCAGTCGAGCCGGTCGCCCTGGTCGAGCGCGACGAAGATCAGCGTGAAACCCGACGCACCGACGACCATGCCGCGGAAGTCGCCCGCGCGCAGGAAGGCGTGGTCGATGGGAAGGCGCAGCAGCCCGAACCAGTACAGGCCGAACAGGGGTGCGGCGAGCACGGTGTTCTGCCAGAAGATCCAGTGCCACGTCACGTGTTCGACGTACCAGCCTTCCAGCGTGGAGGCGACGTTGAGGCCGAGGATGATGTTCATCGCGTATGCCGCGAGCCCCCACGGCCAAAGGCGCTTCGGCAACGAGGTGAGGATGAAGGCCGCGGTCAGCGGGATGAACGTGCCGGAGCCAAGACCGGCGACGACCTGCAACGCGATCAGTGAGCGCAGGTCGGGCGCGAACGGGATCAGGAACTCCGCGAGGCCATACAGCACGCAGCCGACGAGCAGCACGCGTCGCGGCGAGAACGCGCGGCCGAGGAAGATCGAGATAGGGCCGATGAACATCTGGGCACCCGAAAACGCCGTCGGGATCCAGGCGCCTTCGTCGAAGCCGGCGCCCACCGCGCCACGCACGTCGGCGAGGCCGATCGAGGTCAGTCGCGACGTGAGCGTCGTCGCCACCGCGCCGACGAGCACGGCGACGATACCCAGCCACGGAAGTTGCGCCGTCGGCGTGGGAGCAGGCGTGGCGGCGGCCGCGGCCGTCGCGTTCATGGCGACGTCGCCGCGTCGGCCACCGGTTGCCGCGGCACGGGTTCGCCTTCGCTCCAGCCACCGCCGAGCGCCTTGATCAGCGAGACCGCCGCGAGCAGCCGCTGCTGGTCGTTCTGGATGGCCGCGCGCTGGCTGGCGAGCGCCTGTCGTTCGGAATCGACGACTTCGAAGTAGCCCGCCAGGCCACGGTCGTAGCGCGAGCGCGATACCTTCGCCGCGGCCGTCGCGGCATCCACCGTCGCGTTCAGCGCGTCGCCGCGCTCGCGCAGCCAGCGCGTGTCGTCGAGCGAATCCTGCACTTCGCGGAACGCGACCACGCCGCTCTGCCGCCACTGCGCCAGCGCCAGCCGGTATGCGGCTTCGGCGCCCTGCAGTCGCGCCTTGTTGCGGCCGCCTTCGAAGATCGGCAGGGTCACGGACGGACCGATCGACCAGAGGCGGCTGTCGCGGTCCGTGATGTCGCCGAGGCTGTTGCTCGCGATGCCGGCCGATCCCGTGAGGCGCACCTGCGGGAAAAACGCGGCCCTGGCGATGCCGATTCGCGCGCTGGCGGACGCGAGGGCGCGCTCGTTCGCGGCGACGTCCGGGCGCCGCTCGAGCAACGACGACGGCAGGCCCGCGGGAACATCGGGCACGACCGGAGTCCATGGTCGCACCTCGACGACGAAGTCGGGCGCGTTACGCGCTTCGAGCACGGCGAGAGCATGGACGAGATTGTCGCGGCGACGGTGCGCATCCGCCAGGTCCGCGCGCGTCTGGGTCAGGTCGGCGCGCGCACGGAGCACGTCCAGATCGCCCACGACACCGGCATGCGCGCGGCGATCCGCGAGCTGCAACGCCTCCTCGCGCAACGTCACCGTGCGCGCCAGCACGGCGATGTCGCGATCGGTGCTGCGCAGCGTGAGGTACGTGGATGCGGTATTCGCCGCGAGGCTGAGGCGCAGCGCGGCGATCGTATCGGCGCTGCCCTCGACGTCGGCACCCGCGGCCTCCACGCTGCGGCGCACGCGTCCCCACAGGTCCACTTCGTAGGCCACGTCGACCGGCGCGCGCCATAGCGTGGTCTCGAGTTCCGGCAGACGGTTCGACACGTTGCCCGACGTGCGCGCACGCGCATAGGCGGGATCGAACGTGACGTTCGGAAATTCGTCGGCGCGAGCGACCCCGAGCAGGGCGCGACTCTGGTCGTAGCGCGCGAGGGCACCTGCGAGGTCGAGATTCGCGGCGAGCGTGGCGTCCACGTGGCGGCCGAGTTCATCGTCGCCGAACAACGTCCACCAGTCGTCCGGAACGGCAGACGCCGTCGACGCCGCGTCGCGCCACGCGGCGGGCGCGGAAGGCGCCGGTCGGCGATAGTCGGGGCCGACGACGCAGCCCGCGAGACAGGCGACGCCCGCGACGAGGATGACGATGCGACGTGTCACTGCGGCTGCCTGTCGTGTTCTCTGATCTTGACGATGGTGGAGAGGCCCGGAACGATGCGCGGCCGGTCGCGCTGCAGGTCCTCCGCCGAGAAGAGGATCTTCACCGGCACGCGCTGCACCACCTTGGTGAAGTTGCCCGTCGCGTTGTCCGGCGGCAGCAGCGCGAACTGCGAGCCCGAGGCCGGTGCGAAGCTGTCGACCTTTCCGGTGAAGTCCGCGTCGGGGATGGCGTCGATCGTCATATGCGCGACGGTGCCGGGCCGGATGCCGCGCAGCTGGGTCTCCTTGAAGTTGGCGACGACCCACACGTCGTCCGATACGATCGCGAGCAGGGTCTGTCCCGCGTTCACGCGGGCGCCCACTTCGACGGTGCGCTTGCCGACGTAGCCGCCGACCGGGGCGATCACCTTCGTATACCCATAAGCGAGCTGGGCATTGTGCAGCGCCGCCTCGGCGGTCGCGACCTGCGCCACCGCCGACGCGCGGGCCGCGGTGGCGGCCACCTTGCGGGCATTGGCGCTGCTGGCGTTGGCCACCGCGGCATCCGCCGCCGCGCGCGCGGCATCGAATTCCTGGCGCGAGATGCCACGTGGCGTCTCGTTCACCAGTTCGTCGGCGCGGCGCAGGTCGAGCGCGGTCTTGCGGGTGGAGGCGGCGGCCGCGACGATCGCGGCGGAGGCCTCGGCGATCTGCGCTTCGGCACTGGCGACCTGTCCCCGTGCGCGCTCGATCTCGGCGCGCGCCTGCTCCACGGCGACGTCGAAGTCCCGTGTGTCGAGTTCGAGCAGCACGTCCCCGGCCTTCACGTGCTGGTTGTCGTTCACGCGCAGCACCTGCACCGTACCGGTGACGCGCGGCGCCACCGGATGGATGCGCCCCGTGACATAGGCGTCGGTGGTCGTCTCCGTCCGGTCCAGCCAGAAGAAAAGCAGGACCGCGAGGGTGCCGAGGACGAGCAGTCCACCGATGATGCGAAGCGCGTGTTTCATGGGCCCCTTCCCTGTCTGTCAGGCGCCACGCTGCCATCACCGTGGCGAATGGGCTTGGCGAATCCTGAGATTTCGCCGCGGCGCCCTCGTCATTGACCATCCGCTATTTACGTTCCTATATTGCGGTCGCCCCCCGCCCAGGACTCTCCCCGTGCGCCTTCGCCTCCCCGCCGCGCTGTTCCTGCTCGTCGCTTCCGGATCCGCCGGCGCCGCCGACCTCGTCGTTTCGGCCGCCGCGAGCCTGACCGACGCCTTCCGTGCCGTCGGCGCGGCCTACGAGGCGAAGCATCCCGAAACGCACGTGGTGCTGAATTTCGCGGCCTCGGACGTGCTGCTGCGCCAGATCGCCAGCGGCGCCCCGGCCGACGTGTTCGCCTCGGCCGACCAGACGGCGATGGACAAGGCCGCCGCGGCGAAGGCGATCGACCCGGCCACCCGCCAGGATTTCGCGCTGAACCGGCTCGTGCTGATCGTCCCGCGCGGCAACCCCGCGAAGGTGTCGGGAATCGGCGACCTCGCGGGGCCCGGCGTGAAGCGCGTGGCCTACGGCGACCCCGCTTCGGTCCCGGCAGGCCGCTACACCAGGGCCGCGCTGGAGCAGCAGAACCTGTGGCCGGCCGTCGCGGCCAAGGGCGTGCTCGCGCAGAACGTGCGCCAGGCGCTCGACTATGTGGCGCGAGGCGAGGTGGAGGCCGGATTCGTCTTCGCGACCGACGCGACGGTGGCGCACGATCGCGTCGTCGTCGCGGCCGTCGTGCCGACACCCACCCCGATCCGTTACCCCATCGCCGTCGTGGCGAGTTCGAAGCAGCCGAAGGACGCGGCGGCGTTCGAGGCCTTCGTCCAGTCGCCCGAAGGTCGTCGGATTCTCGCCGGCTTCGGCTTCCAGGCGCCCTGACCGGCCGTGGACGGCATCTGGGTCCCGCTGGCGTTGACGCTCAAGGTCGCCCTGTGGGCGACCGCGATCAACCTCGTGCTCGGCGTCGCCGTGGCCTTCGGGCTGGCGCGCTGGCGCTCGCCCGCGCGCGAGGTGGTGGATTCCGTACTCACACTGCCGCTGGTGCTTCCGCCGACCGTGCTGGGTTATTACCTGCTGGTGCTGCTGGGCCGGCGGGGCGTGTTCGGCGCATGGCTCGACCGGCTCGGTATCGAACTCGTCTTCACGTGGCAGGGCGCCGTGATCGCCTCGACGCTCGTCGCGTTTCCGCTCGTGCAGAAAGCGGCCCGCGCCGCGTTCGAGGCCGTGGACCCGCAGCTGGAGGATGCCGCCCGGGTGCTCGGACTGCGTGAGATGGCCGTGTTCTTCCGTGTCTCGCTGCCGCTGGCAGCGCGGGGCATCACCGCGGGCGCGCTGCTCGCCTTCGCCCGTGCGCTCGGCGAATTCGGCGCGACCCTGATGATCGCCGGCAACCTGCCGGGACGCACGCAGACGCTTTCCGTGGCGATCTACGCCGCCGTACAGGCAGGCGACGATCGGACGGCGGGCCTCATGGTGGCCGTGGTGTCGGCGACGTGCGTGGTGGCGCTCCTGCTGGCGGGATGGCTCGCGCCGGGACGCGCGCGGCGGGTGCGCTCATGAGCGTCGACGTCGCGATCCGCAAGGAGCTCCGCGCCGACGACCGGTCGTTCCGGCTGGACGTCGCGTTCCGGTCCGAGCACCGGCGTATCGTGCTCTTCGGGCCGTCGGGCGCGGGCAAGAGCCTGACGCTGCGTGCGATGGCGGGCCTGCTGTCGCCCGACGAGGGCCATGTGCGCGTCGACGGCCGCGCGCTCTTCGACCGCGACGCCGGTGTCGATCTGCGCGCGAGCGAACGGGGCGTGGCCTACGTGTTCCAGGATTACGCGTTGTTCCCACACCTGACGGTGGCGCAGAACATCGGCTTCGGCCTGCATCGCGGCTGGCTCAATCCGCGTCGCGGCATCCACGACGCGCGCGTGCGGCACTGGATCGACGCGTTCGAACTGGCGGGCGTCGCCGGGAGTTACGCGTCGCGCATTTCCGGCGGCCAGCGCCAGCGCGTCGCGCTGGCCCGCGCGCTGGTCGCGGAGCCGCGGCTCGTGCTGCTGGACGAACCGTTCGCTGCGCTGGATCCGGCGTTACGCGGACGCATGCGCGCGGAACTGCTGGCGCTGCAGGCCCGGCTGGACCTCCAGTTGCTGGTGATCACTCACGATCCGGCCGACGTCGACGTGCTCGACGGACACACGATCGAGCTGCGGGACGGACGCGTCGCTTAGTCGGTGACGCCGAGGATCACGGCCGACGCGTCGAAGACGGTCAGCACGGCCGCTCCTTCCGCGAGTGCCAGGCCGTTCACGGCCTCGCGGGTGACGATCGCAGTCATGCTGCCGCCGCCGTCGAGCCCGACCGAGACCTCGCTGTTCACCGCGCCGGGCACGATCCGCCGGACCGTCCCCGGCAGGCGATTCGCCGCGGACACCCGCAGCCGATCGTCGGGCAGGGCGAGGATCACCCAGCTCGCCTTCACGAGCACGATCACCGGACGACCGGCCGCGAGCCCGAGGCTGGCGGTGCTGTCGCGGGTGACCGTGGCCACGACGGTCGCGCCACCGTTGAGCTCGATCTGGACGGTATCGTTCACGGCGCCTCCGGCGACGTGCCGGATCGTGCCGGCCAGCTGGTTACGCGCGCTCGTTCTCATGGTGAATCGCCTCAGCAGGTGGAGGTCGTCGCTCGCGTCTTCGCCCAGCGTCGCGAGCCGGTCGACGAACCGGCGGTGTTCGGCCTCGATCGCGCGGAACGACGCGATCAGGCGCTCCGCACGTGGCGTGAGGGTGGCGCCGCCGCCGCCACGCCCGCCGGTGGAGCGCAGCACGAGCGCCTCGCCGGCGAGGTTGTTCATGGCTTCCACCGCATCCCAGGCGCCCTTGTAGCTCATGCCCACCGCCTTCGCAGCCGCGGTGATCGACCCCGTGGCACCGATCTGCGCGAGCAGCTCGACGCGGTCCACGCCGCCCCAGCGACGGGCGCCGTCGGTCAGCCAGAGCGAGCCTTCGTAGTGGAGCATCGTGTCACCGCGAGCCGGAAGAACTCCGCGGAGTTTAGGGCCTGTGGCCAGGCCCTGTCCGCGACAGGGTGCTCTCGTGGGATCATGCCGGATTCGCGGGCCCATGCCCGCCCGGACCGAGTGCTGTGGTGGCGGACAAGCAAGAGACGAACGGCGCGAAGGCCATCGCGCTGCGGGCGATGAAATACCTCCTGACGTTCGCGATCGTCGGCGGCGCGGCGTTCCTGCTCCATCGATACATCGGCCGCATGGCATGGCAAGACGTGCGGGACGCGATCGACCGCATTCCCCGCTGGCACGTGGCCTGCTCCATCCTCGCCATGCTCGTCAGCTGGAGCTGCCTCACCGCGTACGATGTGTTCGCGGTCGAGACCGTCGTGCCCGGCAAGGTTCCCATGCGCATGAAGATCTTTTCGGGCTTCACGACGCACGCGATCTGCAACGCGCTGGGCTTCCACGCGATCACCGGCACGGCGTTGCGCTATCGGCTGCTTTCCACACAGGGCGTGAGCGCGCCCGACGTGGCCCGCGTGGTCGGTCTGGTGGGTTTCGCAGTGGCGCTGGGTTTCGCGGGCGTCACGTGTCTCGCACTGCTGCTCGAGCCTTCGATCGCGCATGGCTGGGGCCGCTGGCCCGGTGTCGTGCTGGTCGTGCTGTTCGCGCTGCTGCTGCGCTGGCTCGCCGGCAAGCACGACGAGCTGAAAATCTGGAAGTTCAGCACGCCCGTGCCGTCGGCACGCTCGGCGACGGCTCAGATCGCGATCGGCGTGGTCGAGATGATCGCTGCCATCGCGACCATGTATTTTCTGCTGCCCGCCGACATCGCCGGCAGCTTCCTGGACTTCGCGCCGATCTACGTCGGCGCGATCCTGGCGGGCATCATCAGCAATACGCCGGGCGGCATCGGCGCGTTCGAGGCCCTCACCCTGGCGGCGTTCCCCCAGGAGCAGCGTGCGCAGGTGCTCGCGGCGCTGCTGGCGTACCGCGTCATCTACGGCTTCGGGCCGCTGATCCTCGCATCGGTCGGGTTCGGTGCCTTCGAAGTGCATCGACGCTTACGGAGGCGCGCATGAACATCGTGGGGAGACGTGTACTCGTCGTCGCGGCGCTGGTGTGGTTGGCCGCATGCGCGCCGCCGCATGCGCGTCGCACCGATGTCCTTTTCTGGAACGAGCCACAGCGCGAAGCGAACTTCCGCGCCATGGAGACCCTGTACGCCAGCAACGTCGTGCACCACGGCGAGGCGCATGCGTTGCCGCCCGGCGCGGCGCTGCAACCGGTGTTCGATGGCGGCGGTACGCTGGACGCGTACATGGCGGACCATCATGTCGCCGGCGTGATGGTGCTCCAGGACGGCAGGATCCGTCTCGAGCGTTACGGTCTCGGCGCCGATCCGGCGACGCGCTGGACATCGTTCTCCGTCGCCAAGTCGTTCACGTCCACGCTCGTGGGCGCGGCACTGCGCGACGGCGCGATCCACAGCCTCGACGACAAGGTGACCCGCTACATTCCCGAACTCTCCGCCGGCGCCTATCGCGACGTGACGGTGCGCCAGCTGCTGTCGATGACGTCGGGCGTGAAGTGGAACGAGGACTACGCGGACCCGCACTCCGACGTGGCGATGATGTACGAAGGCAAGCGCGAGCCCGGGGTGCCCCTGCTCGTGTCGTACATGTCGCACCTGCCGCGCGAGTTCGCGCCTGGCGCCCGCTGGTCCTACAAGACGGGCGAGACGGATCTGATCGGCATCCTCGTCACGCGCGCGACCGGCAAGACGCTGGCCGCCTATCTCGCGGAAAAGATCTGGATTCCCTACGGCATGGCCGCGGACGCCATCTGGCTGAAGGACGATGTCGACGGGACGGAAGCCGGTGGCTCCGGTGTATCGGCCACGCTCGGCGACTACGCGCGGCTGGGGCAGTTCCTGCTCGATGGCGGCATCGCCGGTGGCAAGCCGGTGCTTGCCGACGGCTGGCTCGACGCGGCCACGCGATCGCAGGCCGACATGCACGTGCCGGGCCGGGGTTACGGCTACCAATGGTGGACCTACGCCGACGGCACGTACGAAGGTATTGGCATCTTCGGCCAGCTACTGCACGTGGACCCGCGCCGTCATCTCGTGATCGTGCAATTCGCCGCGTGGCCGGTCGCCACCGACGACGCGCAGGCGAAGGCCAGGGCGGCATTCGTGCAGGCGGTCAATCGCGCGGTCGACGGTCGATCGGATTAAACTGGCGGCTCCCCGCTGGACGTGTCCCCGTATGGCCCTCGACTGGAACGACCTCATCTGCACTCCCGATAGCGACGCCATCGAAGCGCTTGCCGCGTCGTGGAGCTGGCGTATCGGCGACGCGTTCACTCCGCTGCTCTTCACGGCGCTGGGCGACATGTTCTACGAGGCCGACGAGGGCGGCATCTTCTGGCTCAACACCGGCACGGCGGAGCTCGAACGCGTGGCGGAAAGCGTCCCGGGCTTCAACCAGCTCCTGCGCGAGGAGATCGCCGACGACTGGCTGCTGCCACCGCTGATCGAGGCCCTGATCGAAGCTGGCAAGACGCGTGCGGAAGGCGAGTGCTACACGTACGTCACGTTGCCGGTGTTCGCCGAAGGCGAGTACAGCGTCGAGAACCTGAACCCGGTATCGGCGAAAGAGCACTTCGAGCTGACGGGCTCCGTGTTGCAGCAGCTGCAGGACGTGCCGGACGGTACGAACGTCAACATCGACATCACGCACTGAGGCTCAGGCGAACCAGTCGTCCTCGCGCTGATGGCGGGGGGCGACGATCGTGACGTGGGCCTTGTGACCCGGCACGTTGCCCGCGCGCCGCACGCACATCGTCAGCAGCCGGCGGCCCGTGCTTCGAGCAGACGGCGCTCGCGATCGTTCCGCGTGAGTGCGGCGGCGCGGCGAAACGCATCGCGCGCCTCGTCCCGACGATCCAGCCGGAACAGGAGGTCGCCCAGCACGCTGGGCAGCAGGTGGTAGCCGCGCAGCGTCGGTTCGTCGACGAGGGCCTCCGCGATCGACAACCCGGCGGCCGGTCCCTCGGCCATCGACACCGCCATGGCGCGATTGAGCTCGACGACGGGCGACGGCACCACGGCGACCAGTTCACCGTATATCGCCGCGATGCGCGCCCAGTCGGTGTCTTCGGCGCGCGCGGCGCGCGCATGGCAGACGGCGATGGCGGCCTGCAGCGCGTAGGGGCCGCGGGCGCCGCCGAGTCGCCCGGCGCGTGCCAGCGCCTCTTCGCCGCGGTGAATCAGCAGGCGATCCCAAAGGCGGCGATCCTGATCCGGCAGCAGCACCGGCTCGCCATGCGCATCGACGCGCGACCGTAGCCGCGACGCCTGGATTTCCATCAGCGCCACGAGACCGTGCACCTCGGCTTCGCCGGGCACGAGTTCGGCCAGCACGCGCCCGAGGCGCTGCGCCTCTTCGCAGAGGGCCGGGCGCAACAGATCGTCGCCGGCCGTCGCCCCGTAGCCCTCGTTGAAGACGAGATAGATCACGTGCAGGACGGCGGCGAGCCGTTCGCCGAGAGCCTCGCCGCGCGGTACCTCGTAGACCACCGCCGGGTCGGCGAGGCTGCGCTTGGCACGTACGATGCGTTGCGCGATGGTCGCCTCCGGCACGAGAAAGGCGCGTGCGATCTCGTCGGTCGACAGGCCGCCGAGCAGCCGCAGGGTCAGCGCCACCTGCGCTTCGACCGACAGCACAGGGTGGCAGGCGGTGAAGATCAACCGCAGCATGTCGTCGCCGATATCGTCGTCGAGCCGGTCGATCAGGCGGTCTTCGTCGGATTCGAGCAGCCCTTCCATGTCCTGGCCGAGGGCTTCGAGCTTGCGTCCCGCCATGCGTTCCCGGCGAATGCGATCGACGGCGCGATGTTTCGCCGTCTGCGTCAGCCACGCGCCGGGATTCTTCGGAACGCCTTCGGTGGGCCAACGCTCGAGCGCCACGACGAGCGCGTCCTGGGCGAGCTCTTCGGCGAGCCCGACGTCGCGCACCATGCGCGCGATGGTGGCAATGAGCCGGGGCGACTCGATCTTCCAGATCGCGTCGATGGCGCGATGGGTATCGTGAACCGTCATGGCCACGCATGACAGCATCCGCCGCCATGCGTGGCAAGCCGCGTCGCGGCAATCAGGATGCCACGGGCATCAGTTCTTCCATGCGGTAGAGCTCGCGGATCTCGAGGCGGGCCTGGTCGCCGTCGGGAAACGGAAACGATTCCGTCCAGGCGATCGCGTCTTCGATGGTGTCGACGCGCAGGACCCAGAAGCCCGCGACCATTTCCTTGATCTCGGCGAACGGACCGTCGATCACCGTGGCCTTGCCCTTCGCGAAGGCGACCCGCTTCGCATGCCTGCTCGACGAGAGCCCATGCCCGGCGATCAGCACGCCCGCCTCGGCGCCCGCGCGGTTGGCTTCGGCCATGCGGCCGAGCAGCTCCGGACCGGGATTCCAATCGGTCTCGCTGCGCTCGTTCGCCTTCAGCATCACCATGTAGCGCGGACGTGGCGAATCGTTCTCGCTGGGATCGCCGAAACCGGAAAGACCGCCCGGACAACCGATGGGCCGGATGTCGATCCGCACGTCGCCACCCGCATCTTCGGCAGGCCAGTCCTTCACCCATCGCACGGCGTCGTCCATCGATTCGGCGTCGATGATGCTGAAGCCGGCCACCAGTTCTTTCGTTTCGGCGAAGGGCCCGTCGACGACGATGGCCTTGCGGTCCGCGCCGAACGTGACACGCACGCCCTGGCGGCTCGGCTTCAGGCCTTCGCCCGCCAGGAACCGTCCCTCGGCCGCCAGCGTGTCGACGTAGTCGCCCATGGCTTCCAGGAGTTCGCGTGTCGGCAGCGTTCCGGCTTCGGTGTCGTGGTCGGCCTTGCGCACGATCAGGAATCGCATGCGGCACTCCTCATTTCGACGGGGGAGACGGCTTGTCGCCGGCATTGACCATCCACGGAATCCCGAACCGGTCGGTCAGCATCCCGAAACCCTTCGCCCAGAACGTCTCGCCGAAGGGCATGGTCACGGTCGCGCCTTCCGACAGCGCGTCGAACACCTGGTGCCCGCGCTTGACGCTGGGGAACCCCAGGGAGATCGAGAAGCCCTTGAAGCCCTCGCCGGCATCCTTGGGATTGTCGGAGCCCATGATGATCTGTCCATCGACCGACAGGCTCACGTGCATGATCTTCTCGCCCATGGCGGCGAGCTGTTCCGGGCTCGGGCCGCCGCATCCGGCGTCGTCGCCCGGCGGGGAGGGCGGCATGTCCTTGAAGCGATGCATTTCGACGATGCTGCCGCCGAGTGCCTTCGCGTAGAAGTGAAAGGCTTCTTCGCAGGTGCCGGCGAAGAACAGGTACGGCTGTACGGTCATGACGATTTCCTTGTGTCGGTGGTCAAAGGGGGCGGGCCGCGACCTCGCGGCGCAGGCGTTCTTCCTGCGCGCGGGCCTCGGCCGTGAATTCGGAGCCGAAGTCCTCGGCGTCGAAGATACGGCGGATCTCGATTTCGGAGGTGCCATCCTCGAAAGGGTTCGGGGCGCGCTTGACCCATTCGATGGCTTCGTCGAGCGAGCGGACCTGGATCAGCCAGAAGCCGGCGACGAGGTCGCGCGGGTCGGCGAAGGGTCCGTCGATCACCTCGCGGGTGTCGCCGGAAAACCGGATGCGGGCGCCCTCCCGGCTAGGGTGGAGGCCTTCCGCCGCCAGCAGCACGCCGGCGCGGACCAGTGATTCGTTGTAATTGCCCATGGCCGTGATCGTCGCCTCGCTCGGCATCTCGCCTGCCTCGGACGCGCTCGTCGCCCGGAGAATCGCCATGAATCGCATCGCACGCACTCCTCGGCTGGCCGGAGCGAATCCCGGCGTTTCAAGGAGACGTCGATTGTGCCCCGCCCGGATCGACAAGGGCGACCGACATTTTTTCAACCCGGCCAGCGGGCCGTGTCGGGCTCAGACCGCGCTCGCCGGCGCATCGAAGATCGCCCGCACGCCGTCGGGCTCGAAGCGGATCGCCGGCATGCCGGCGGGACGCCCGGCGACCTTCTCGATGAAGCACGTGCCAAAGCCACGACGGGCGGGCATGGACACGAGCGGGCCCCCGCGCTCCTTCCATTCGATACGCGCTTCGCCCCGCACGCGCGCGGGGTCGAACGACCACTCGATGGCGATGGTGCCGTCCGGTACGGAGAGGGCGCCGTACTTGGTGGCGTTGGTCAGCAGCTCGTGCACCGCCATCGTGACCGAAACGGCCGTCTCGGGGTCGACCACGAGGCCTGGGCCGCCGAAGCTGACCCGCTCATGGTCCGGATCGTGCGGCGCCACGGCACCGGCGACGACCGCCTCCAGCGCCATGTGGCCGGAGGGCCGGCAGAGCAGCAGGTCGTGGGCGCGCGCGAGGGCGCGAAGGCGCGTGCCGAACGCCGCCAGCGAACAGGCCAGCGGGCGGTCGTCGCGGAAGCTCTGGATCGCCATGGCCTGCACCACCATCAGCAGGTTCTTCATCCGGTGGTTGAGGTCGTCGATCACCACGCGCTGCGCGCGCGCCGTGTCGCGCAGTACCGCCACATCGTCCGGGGATCGGGTCGCGTCGTTTCTCATCGTCGGGCGAAGATAAAGGAATAAGCCCGCGCGTTACACGACGTTACGCAACCGCCGTGAGCCAGATCACGCGGCGGACGATCCGACGCGAATTTGAGATTTGTTCCATTGCGCATTGGGCAGAAAACGGACCGGAGCCTTGCCGCGATATGCCAGAATCCGGTCGTCGCCGTGGCCCGAACCACGCGCACGATGGGCATGGGGATACGCAATGACGTTCGGCTCGCCGCTCACGCGGTGGGTTGGCGTTCACGTATCCGTGGCATGGCGCTGGCGCCGTCTTTCACGCAATGGACTCCGGACATATGGATCTGCTTCGCTTCCTCGCACTGCTGCCCCTGCGCCTCGTGCGCGGCCTTTTCCATGTGCTTGGCCGGGTGCTGCGGCCCCTGTTCGGGAACATGGCGTGGTCCGCGCCGGCATGGATGCCGGCGACCGGTCGCGTCGCCCGTGCCCACCCACTGAAGTTCGCCGGCACGTTCGCCGCCGCGATCGCCCTCGTCGCGGCTGGGTGGTTCGGATGGCACTGGTGGCAGAACCGTCCGCGGCCGGCCGAACCGAACCGGATCACCTTCGAGGTGGCCGCGCCCGCCGTGACGGACTACGACCACGTCCCGGCGGTGATCCGCCCGTTGACGGTGACGTTCTCCGGCTCCGCGGCGAAGCTGGAGTCGCTGGGTAAACCGGTCACCGACGGTATCGCGATGGACCCGAAGCTGCCGGGCCAGTGGGCATGGGAAAACGACCGCGTGCTCCGCTTCACGCCCGCCGGCGACTGGCCGGTCGGCCGCAAGGTCGACGTGCGGTTCGACAAGGCGAAGGTGTTCGCGCCGCAGGCGCTTCTGGCGGACGACCACCTCACCTTCGCCACCGCGCCGTTCACGGCACGCGTGGTCAATGGCGAGTTCTATCAGGATCCGCAGGACCCGACGCGCAAGAAGACCATCGTCCAGCTCGGCTTCAACTACCCGGTCGACGCGGCCCAGCTGGAGAAGCGCATCGCGCTCGAACTACGCAACGGCAACGAGAAGCGCGGCGACGCGCTGAAATACACGGTGACGTACGACGAGCACCGCCTGAACGCGTTCATACATTCCCAGCCGCTGCAGTTGCCGCGGGACGACGGCTCGGTCGGCCTGCGTCTCGACGACGGCGTGCGCAGCAGTCGCGGCGGCGACGGCACCGAAAAGCCGGTGGAGACGTCGGTGCGGGTACCGGGGCTCTACAGCCTGAAGGTCGACGACGTCACGGCCACGCTGGTGGACAACGAACGGTTCGAGCCCGAGCAGGTCGTGGTGATGCAGTTCGGCGGCCCGGTCAGCGATGCCGAGCTGGCGAAGAAGCTGCACGTGTGGGCGCTGCCGCTGGACGACGACAAGCACTACGCGATGAGCAGCATCGGCGAGGCCGACCTGCGCGGATTCACGCCGCTGAAGCCCGAGGTCGTGCCGACGGAGAACGACTGGTCCGAATCGCAGAGCTTCCGCTACCACGCGCAGCCGGGTCAGCGGATCTACGTGCGGATCGACAAGGGGATGACCTCTTTCGGTGGCTACGTGATGCCCAGGCCGCGCACCGACCTGCTCACCGTGCCCGACTACCCGCGCCTCCTCCGCTTCATGGCCGACGGTTCGCTGCTGTCGCTCACCGGTGACCGGCGCCTGTCCGTGGTCTCGCGCAACATGCCCGGCATGCGCATGGAGATCGGCCGCGTGTTGCCCGACCAGCTGCAGCACCTCGTCTCGCTCAATTCGGGCAGCTACTCGAAACCGGAAATGTACGGGTTCACCCAGGACCACATCGTGGACCGCTTCGTGAAGAAGGTCTCGTTCCCCGACGAGGGCCCGGGGAAGGCGCATTACGAAGGATTCGACCTCGGCCAGTACCTGGCGGCCGGCAAGCGCGGCGTATTCCTGCTCAAGCTTTCCGGATACGACGCCAAGGCGGAACAGGACGCTCGCGAACGCCGTGAGAAGGCCGCTCGCGAAGCGGCCGCCCGCGAGGCCGGAAGCGACCCCGACGCCGCCGCGGCCGACGCCGCGCGGGACGACGACAACGACAGCGCGCCATACGACTGGCCGCGCGACGAGCGCCTCGTCGTGATCACCGATCTCGGCGTGATCGCGAAGAAATCGCTCGACGGCAGCCAGGACATCTTCGTGCAGTCCATTCGCAGCGGTTCGCCGGTCGGCGGCGCCTCCGTGGCGGTGATCGCGAAGAACGGCAGCACGCTGCTCACGCAGACCACCGGCGCCGACGGCCTCGCGCACTTCGCGAACCTCAAGGGTTTCACACAGGAAAAAGCGCCGGCGATGTACGTGGTGCGACAGGGCGAGGATCTCTCGTTCCTGCCGGTCACCTCGTACGACCGCTCGCTCGATTTTTCGCGGTTCGACATCGGTGGCGAGCCGAACGCGCATAGCCAGGGCCAGCTGTCGGGCTACCTGTTCTCCGACCGCGGGATCTATCGCCCCGGCGATCTCTTCCATATCGGCATGATCGTGCGCGCCAACAGCTGGACGCGCAGCGTGGCCGGCATGCCGCTGATCGCCGAGGTCGTCGACCCGCGTGGCACGACGGTGCGGCAGCAGGCCGTGTCGATGGACCCCGCGGGTTTTGCCGAGCTCGAACACACGACGGCCGAGACGTCGCCGACGGGTAACTGGACGGTGAACCTGTACATCGCGAAGGACGGCAAGCCGTATTCGCAGATCGGCAGCACGACCGTGCAGGTCAAGGAGTTCCAGCCGGACCGCATGAAGGTCTCCGCGAAGCTCTCGTCGGCCGTGGCGGAAGGCTGGGTGAAGCCAGCGCAGCTGAAGGCGCTGGTCGACGTCCAGAACCTGTTCGGCACACCCGCGGCGGATCGCCGCGTGGAAGGCTCGCTCGTGTTGCGGCCCGCGTTCCCGTCGTTTCCGAGCTACAAGGACTATCACTTCTACGACATCCGCCGCGCGAAGGAAGGCTTCGAAGAAAAGCTCGCGGATGCGAAGACCGACGACAAGGGCCACGCGGAGTTCGCGCTCGACCTGTCGCGCTACGCCGATGCCACCTACCAGCTCTACTTCCTCGCCAAGGCGTACGAGGCCGAAGGCGGCCGGAGCGTCGCGGCGGCCACGCAGGGGATGGTCTCGTCGAACGACTGGCTCGTGGGCTACAAGTCCGTCGACAATCTCGACTACGTGAGCCGCGACGCGAAGCGCTCGGTCAACCTCGTCGCCATCGATCCGGCAGCGAAGCGCATCCCGCTCGGCGGCCTGAAGCAGGCCATCGTCGAGACGCGCTACGTGTCCGTGCTGACGAAGCAGGACTCGGGCGTGTTCAAGTACGAGTCGAAAGCGCGCGAGACGACGGTCTCGGAAACGCCGTTGTCGATTCCCGCCGCCGGCATCGACGTGACGCTGCCGACGGACAAGCCGGGCAACTTCGCGCTGGTCGTGAAGAACGCCGATGGCAAGGAAGTGAACCGGGTCGCCTGGTCCGTGGCGGGCGAGGGTAACGTGTCGCGCTCGCTCGAACGCAACGCCGAACTTCAGCTCACGCTGTCGAAGAAGGACTACGTGCAGGGCGAGGCGGTGGACATCGCCATCCGCGCACCCTATGCGGGCAGCGGCCTCATCACCATCGAGCGCGACCGCGTGTACGCGCACGCGTGGTTCCACGCCGACTCGACCAGTTCGGTGCAGCACATCACGGTGCCGGCGGATTTCGAAGGCAACGGTTACGTCAACGTGCAGTACGTGCGCGACCCGTCGTCGGACGAGATCTTCATGAGCCCGCTGTCGTTCGGCGTGGTGCCGTTCTCGGTGAACATGGATGCGCGTCGCAACGGCATCGCCGTGGCATCGCCTGCCCTGGTCAAGCCCGGCGACACCGTGACCTTCCATGTGACATCGCCGGTACCCACGCGCGCCGTGGTGTTCGCGGTCGACGAGGGCATCCTGCAAGTCGCCCGCTACAAGCTGGGCGATCCGCTCCAGTACTTCTTCCGCAAGCGCATGCTGGAGGTCTCGACGTCGCAGATCCTCGACCTGATCATCCCCGACTTCGGCAAGCTCATGGCGATGGCCGCACCGGGCGGCGACGCGGACGGCGCGGTAGGGCGTCAGCTCAACCCATTCCGCCGCAAACGCGACAAGCCCGTGGCGTACTGGTCGGGAATCGTCGACGTCGACGGATCGCGCGACCTCACCTATACCGTGCCGGATTACTTCAACGGCAAGCTGCGCGTCATGGCCGTCAGCGTGTCGCCGGAGAAGATCGGCATCTTCGAAGGCGCCACCACGGTGCGCGGCGACTTCGTACTGTCGCCGAACGTGCCGACCACGCTCGCGCCTGGGGACGAGGCCGAGATCAGCGTTGGCGTGGCCAACAACCTGACCGGGCTCGGCGGCAAGGATGTCCCCGTCGCCGTCGCGCTCCGGGTCGGCCCGCAGCTGCAGGTCGTGGGCGACGCGTCGCGCACGCTGACGCTCGGCGAGATGCGCGAAGGCGTCGCCATCTTCCGCGTTCGGGCGACGGACCGTCTCGGCTCCGGCAACATGACCTTCACCGCCGGCTATAACGGCAAGTCGGCGAAGCAGGCCGTCGATCTCTCCGTGCGTCCCGCCTCGCCGCTGCGGACCGACCTCGTCTTCGGGCGCGTGGACGCGCACGGACGGGACGACGTGACGGGCCTGCGCGACATGCACGACGAATACGCGCGCCGCGACGCGGCCCTGTCCACGGTGCCGCTGGTGCTGGCGCGCGGATTGGCGGCCTACCTCGTGGACTTCCCGCACTACTGCACGGAGCAGGTGATCAGTGCGGCGATGCCCGCCCTCGTGCTCGGCAAGCGGCCGGAGTTCGGCGACGTAAAGCCCGCGCGGATGCTGGATGGAGATGTCGCGCCGGCCGATCCGGTGGCCGCGTTGCTCGACACGCTGCGCGCGCGACAGAACGGGCAGGGTGGTTTCGGCCTCTGGACCGCCACGCCCGATACGCACGCGTTCGCGACCGACTACGCCGTGCACTATCTGGTGGAGGCGGCCGACCGTGGCGTCGCCGTGCCCGGCGACCTGCTCGCCTCCGCGGACAACGCGCTGCGCCAGATCGCGTCCGACGACACGGACGATTCGCTGGCCGCGATGCGCCAGCGCGCGTATGCGATCTACCTGTTGACGCGCCAGGGCAACGTCACCACCAACGATCTCGCATCGGTGCAGCGTCGCCTGCAGGAAGTGCATCCGAAGGAATGGAAGGGCGACCTCGCCGCGGCATGGCTCGCGGCCTCGTACCAGATGCTGCACCAGGACCGTCTCGCGGCCGACCTGATGGCGGCGCCGCGCAAGCTGCTCGGCAGGAAGCCCGCCGACGAAACGTACGCGTATGCGGAGTATTACGACGCGCCGATCCGCGACGCCACGGTGCTGTACCTGCTCTCGAAGCATTTCCCCGAGCAGGCGAAGGCCCTGCCGCCGGAGACGATCGAGAACCTCGTGCGTCCGTTGGGGAAGGGGCACTACAACACCTTGTCGTCGGGCATGATCATTCTGGCGCTCGACGCGTGGGCGAAGGACGCGGGCGGCGACGTTGCCCGGCTGTCGATCGGCGCGGTGGCGGCGGACGGCAAGGTCACGCCGATCGGCGCGCCACGCGGCGCGCTTGTCGACGGTCGTTGGGCGGCCGGCACGCAGCGCCTGCGCATGGTCGACGATGCCGATGCCACCGCGTGGTACGCGGTCTCGCAGACGGGCTTCGACCGGAAACCCGCGATCGAGACGCGCAAGGACGGGCTCGAGATCACGCGTGCGTACACCGACGCGAAGGGCAAGGCGGTCGACACCGTCAACACCGGCGACGAGATCGACGTGCACCTGCGCATTCGCTCCACGCGCGACGAGGGGGTACCCGACGTGGCCATCGTCGACCTGTTGCCGGGTGGATTCGAACCGGTGCTCGATACCGCGCCGCCGGCGCCGGCCGAGGTCGCCGTCACGAGCGAGGACGACGTATCGGGCACGACCGGGGAAGGCGACGAGGGCGACGAGGGCGATGAAGCCGGGGAAGCGACCGACGAGACGCCGACATGGCACTCGCCGGTCGGCACGGCGGCGTCGACCTGGACGCCGCAGTACGCCGACGTTCGCGAGGATCGCGTCGTGGTCTACGGTTACGCAAGCCGCGACGTGCAGGAATTCGTGTACCGGATCAAGGCGACGAACGCAGGCAGGTTCACGATCCCGCCGGTCTTCGCGGAGTCGCTCTACGACCGTGGCGTGCAGGCGCGCGCACCGGGCGGCGGTGCGATCTCGGTGGAGCGGAAGCCCTAAGCGACCGTGTCGTGACCTTCGTCGCCCGCCTTCGCGCCATCACATGGCACAACGCGCTCGTCGCCGCGCTGCTGGTCATCGCCGTACCCATCGCGGTACGGCTATGGCCGCACGATGCGCTGCGCCTGTCGTTTCCCTCGTCGACCGCCGTCTACGACGCGAACGGCCACCTGCTGCGACTGACGCTGGCCAGCGACCAGCGCTACCGGCTGTGGGTGCCGCTGGAGGACGTCGCGCCGGCCATGGTGGATGCCGTGCTGCTGCACGAGGATCGCTGGTTCCGCTGGCACCCGGGCGTCAGCGTGTGGGGCCTGGTGCGTGGCGCGTGGATGACGTACGCGCGCCGCGCGAGTCCGCAGGGCGGTTCGACGATCACCATGCAGCTCGCGCGACTGATGTGGCGTCTCGACACGCGCAGCCCGACGGGCAAGGTCGTCCAGGCGCTGCGCGCGGTGCAGCTCGAACTGCTGTATTCCAAGCACGACATCCTCGAGGCCTATCTCAACGCCGCGCCTTATGGCCGTAACGTGGAAGGCGTCGGCGCGGCGAGCCTCGCGTACTTCGGTAAATCGCCGGCTCGCCTCAGCCTGCCCGAAGCCCTGACGCTGGCCGTCATTCCCCAGGAGCCCGCCCGCGGTCTGCCGGGCGAGGCGAACGGCAGCGCGGTGATCGACAAGGCGCTCAAGGCGGCGCGCGACCGTCTCTTCGCACGCTGGGTCGCGCGGCATCCCGACGATGCGCAGGCCCGCCCCCTGTTCGCCCTGCCGCTTCGCCTGCGCCCGCTGTCGCGGCTGCCCTTCGAAGCGCCGCATTTCGTCGAGCAGGTACTCGCCGCGCGGCGACTCGACGGCGACGACGAGATGCGCGTGACGACCACCCTGGATCTCGGGCTCCAGCACAGTCTCGAGCGTCAGGTGCGCCAGTACGTGGCGCGCGCCGGCGATCGGGGCATCCGCAACGCCGCGGCCATCCTCGTCGACACGCGCGACATGGGCGTCAAGGCGATGGTGGGGTCCGCGGATTACTTCGACGGCGACATCCAGGGGCAGGTAAACGGCACGCTCGCCAAGCGCTCGCCGGGTTCCACGCTGAAGCCCTTCATCTACGCGCTCGGCTTCGACCAGGGCATCCTGCATCCCGAAACCGTGCTGCGCGACGTACCCAGTGCCTTCGGGCCGTACACGCCGGAGAACTTCGATGGGCACTTCCTCGGTCCGGTGACCGCGACGCAGGCGCTCGTGCGCAGCCGGAACATCCCGGCCGTGCAGATCGCCGCGAAGCTCGCCCACCCCTCGCTGTACCAGTTCCTGCGCGACGCGGGCATCTCGCGCATGGCGAGCGAACAACATTATGGTCTTGCGCTGGTGCTCGGCGGCGGCGAAGTCACGATGCAGGAGCTCGCGGGCTTGTACGCGATGCTGGCCGATCGCGGCGAGCTGCGTCCGCTGCGCCTGCTCGCGGGCACGCCGAAGACGAAGGGCACGCGCATGCTCAGCGAGGAGGCGAGCTTCATGACGATGGACATGCTGCGCCAGAACCCGCGACCGGACGACGTCGTCGCGGCGCAGCCGGCGCGTCTGCCGGTGTACTGGAAGACCGGAACGTCGTGGAGCTTCCGCGACGCGTGGACGGCCGGCAGCTTCGGGCCCTATGTGCTCGTGGTATGGATCGGCAACTTCGACGGCGCGGGCAACCCGGCGTTCGTGGGTGTCGACGCCGCTGCGCCGCTGTTCTTCCGGATCGCCGATGCGTTGCGTGCCGAGCGTCCCGGACTCGCCGAGCCGATTCGCCGCAATCCGGCGAACCTGCGTCGCGTGCCCGTGTGTATCGCGAGCGGCGACCTTCCCAACGCATGGTGCCCACAAGTGGGCTCCACCTGGTTCATTCCCGGCAAGTCGCCCATACGCGTCAGCAACGTGCATCGTCCGGTGATCGTCGATACCGCGACCGGCAGGCCCGCGTGCCCGCCGTACGACCCCGATCGCACACGGACGGAGGTGTACGAGTACTGGCCGTCCGATCTCGCGCGGGTGTTCGCGCAGGCCGGGATGCCGCGACGTGCCCCGCCGCCCCTGCCGGATTGTCAGGGTGGGGGCCAGCTGGCGGGCGAGCCACCACGGATCACGTCGCCGACGCGCGGCAGCAGCTACCAGATCCGCGCGTCGCGCCTGGGAAGCGAGCGGATCGCCTTCACGGCCACCGTCGACGCGTCCGCGCATCGCCTCTACTGGTTCGTGGACGATGCCTTTCTGGGCAGCGTGCCGAGCGGACAGGGGTTGATGTGGGCGCCCGACCGCACCGGACGTTTCCTCGTGCGCGTGGTGGACGACGCGGGCCGCTCCGATGCGCGCCCGCTCGTCATCGGGCAGGCTGACTGAGTTTTCCCTTACGCCTGTGCAGGCGGGCTCCCTAACTATGCGCCGAATCGGCAGGGAGCCAGTGCGGCCGTCAAGTTCGCCATCCGCACGGACGATAACCGGGTCCGGGCACCTTCCGCGGAGTATTACGACCCATGGCATTCGATCCGTTCGCACGACTCCGCCACGCGGCACGGCGCTCCCTGGGCGTGCGCGGAAAGATGGACGCACTCAACCGCACCCAGGCGGTCATCGAATTCGCGCTCGACGGCACGATCCTCGATGCGAACGCGAACTTTCTCTCGGCCATGGGCTACGAGCGCGCGGACATCGTCGGGCGCCATCACCGCATGTTCGTCGCGCCGGAAGAAGTCGACTCGCCCGACTACGCCCCGTTCTGGCAGCGCCTGGGCTCCGGCGAACCGGACGTCGGCCTCTATCGGCGGATCGGCGCGGGCGGTCGCGAAGTATGGATCCAGGCCAGCTACAACCCGGTGCTCGACCGTGCGGGCCGCCCGGTACGCGTGGTGAAGTTCGCGACCGACGTCACCGAGCAGCGCCTGCGTGCCGCCGACATGGAAGGACGCCTCGCGGCGATCGACAAGGCGCAGGCGGTCATCAGTTTCACGCTCGACGGCATCATCCTCGAGGCCAACGACAACTTTCTCGCCACCATGGGTTACGAGCGCGACGAGGTGCTGGGTCAGCACCATCGCATGTTCGTCGCGGCGGCCGACCGCGCCAGCGCCGCGTACCTCGATTTCTGGGAAAAGCTCGGTCGCGGCGAATACGACGCAGGCCTCTACCGGCGCATGGACCGCCGTGGGCGCGAGGTATGGATCCAGGGCAGCTACAACCCGATCCTCGACATGGCGGGTCGCCCGTTCAAGGTGGTGAAGTACGCCACCGACGTCACGACGCAGACCCGCGCCTCCCGTACGTTGCACTCGTCGCTGGCCGAACTCGCGGACACCGTGCCCGCCATCGCGGCGCAGGCACGCGCCACCAACGCTCTGGCGAACGAAGCCAGTCGCTCGGCCGCGGACGGCGGCGCGATGGTCGAGGCGGTCATCTCCACCATGTCCGCGATCCAGGACGGTGCACGCGACATCGCCGAGATCGTTTCGATGATCGACTCCATCGCGTTCCAGACGAACATCCTGGCGCTGAACGCGGCCATCGAGGCCGCGCGTTCCGGCGTGCATGGCAAGGGCTTCGCGGTGGTGGCGCAGGAGGTCCGCACGCTGTCGCAACGCAGTGCCGAGTCCGCCCGCGAGATCCGCGCCCTGATCGAGGGCACGCTCGAACGCGTACGCGAAGGGAGCGAACGCAGCGGCGAAGCCGGCGTGGCGATGCGCGACATCCTCGCCTCGGTGGGCACGCTGCTCGAGCGCGTGTCCGACGTGGCACAGGCGACCGACCGCCAGGCCGGTGGCATCGATACCGTGCGCCGGGCGGTGGCCGAACTCGCCTGACGGCAGTTACGTCGCGTCGGGTTTCGGGGTACGGTCGGGCTTCCAGACCGGAGGCCCCCATGAGCAGCACGATCATTCCCTGCCTGCGTTACCGCGACGCGCCGGCCGCCATCGATTTTCTATGCCGTGCCTTCGGTTTCACGGCGCAGGCCGTGTACGCGAACGCCAGCGATCCGACGCTCGTCGATCATGCCCAGCTGACGTTCGGTAGCGGCATGGTGATGCTGGGCTCCGTGCGCGACGACACGCCTTTCAGCCGCCACATGGTCCAGCCCGACGAGATCGGCGGGCGCGAAACGCAGTGCGCGTGCATCACCGTGATGGACGTGCGCGCCCATTACGACGCCGCGAAGGCCGCAGGCGCCGTCATCGTCGACGACTACGACGAAAAGGAATACGGCGGCGCGGGTTACTCCGCACGCGACCCGGAGGGTCACCTCTGGTACTTCGGCAGCTACGATCCCTGGGCGTCGCCCTAGGCCTCAGCGCCGGCCGCGTTCCACCATATAGAGTCGGATCTCGTCTTCGGCGATTTCCGCGAGCGCGCGCAGGCATTCCAGCTGCGTGCTGTCGAGCCGCCGCGGCGTGCGATCGAACACGCACAGGGTGCCGACGACCAGGCCATCGGGCGCGTGCAGGGGGCAGCCGGCGTAGAACCGTACGTAGGGCTCTCCGGTCACGGCCGGGTTGTCGCGGAACCGGGGATCGTCGCGGGCGTCTTCCACGACGACGAGCTGCTCCGTCACGACGACCTGATTGCAGAAGGCGACATCGCGCGACGTTTCGCAGGCCTCGATCCCCTGTCGCGACTTGAACCACTGCCGCGTCGCCGTCAGGAGCGAGATCGCCGAGAAAGGCGTGCCCGCCATGATGGCGGCCAGCCGGGTAATGCGATCGAAGGTCGGCTCGGCATCCGTATCGAGAAGGCCCGTGCGGCCAACGGCGCGCAGGCGGGCGGCCTCGCTGGGCGCCACGGCGTAGGTGGGCGAGGAAAGCGGACGCAGCTCGTGCGTGGCGGTGTCCGGTGCCGCACTGGCCATCGCCGTGCGCTCTTCCAGGAGCCGGAGCACGGCCTTCCGCCGCATCCGGCGGTGGCCCCCCGGCGTCTTCCAGGATTCGACGGCCCCGCCTTCGATCCACTTCTGTGCCGTGCTGACCGAAATCCCGAGCAAAGCGGCCGCCTCCCGGGTGGTCAGGGCAGGGTCGTGCTCGTCGGCAGGAGAGGGCGTGATGGTGGACAAGGCGCGCAGCATCCGTCGGGTAAACGCACCGACGCTATCACAGGGCCTCACACGAGACGCCTGGCACGACGCGCGCCTGCCCGCCCGGCCTCCGCCACGATGCCCTGTACCGGCGACAGGCATGGTGTCATTTGCCGAAAACGCGCATCCCCTTGTGGTCGATTCGCCTGAATTCGCGATGTCGGCTGGCCCGCTCATCTGGACGCGGTGTTCCGAGGTGCAGCCAGTCGAGGGACGCGACTTCATGAGTGGCAAGCCGCTGCGTCGTATCGGTCAGTGATGCGCTGACGGGTCGCCCCCCCCACCGTCGCCATGAAGCCTCGCAGCCCGAGGGGAGGTTTCCGGCCGCCCAGGAAAAATTCCGATTTTTGAGGAAATTTCTATATTGCGAGTAGGGGTAATCCGACAAACTTCTCTGGCGCTCGCGGTGTCGAGCTCGGCTACGCGATGCGCGGGGAGACCCGTGTCTCTCAAGGCCGACGTTTCCCGAAGGAAACGTTGTTCAAACATGAACGCTATCAAGGTTAATCGGATGAACCTCAAAATTATGACTTCCGCCCTGCTGCTCGCCGGCATGGCTGCTCCCTCCGCTTTCGCGTCGACCGGTGAAATCCAGTTCACCGGTTCGATCTCGAACGTCACCTGCTCCGTCAGCGGCGGCACGCCGGGCACGGACGATCCGAACTTCACCGTCGACATCGGTCCGGTGAGCGCGAAGGATCTCGACAACGTCGGTGACGTCGCCGGCGTGATCGGCTTCCGCATCTATATCGGCAAGACCGGTGAAGCCGCGTGCGCCAACGGCACCAAGGTGTGGGCGACCTTCGAGAACGGCTCGACCGTCGACCCGGCGACGGGCGCGCTCGTCGTCACCCCGGGTGCCGGCAGCGCCACCGGCGTGCAGATCCGCCTGTTCGACAAGCTGAACGCGCCGATCGACATCCTGGGCAACAGCCAGAACGATGGCGTCAAGGAAACCGTGGCCGACAACCAGGCGATCCTGGTCTACGCGGCGGGTTACGAGGCCGTCGGTGCGGTAGCGGCCGGTGCGGCCAACAGCTCCGTCATCTACACGGTCCGCTACGAAAGCTAAGCATGGAGTCGATCGCCGGCGTCGCCGGCGATCGATGTACGTCGAGAAGGAACGGCAGCATGAGACAAGGAAATATCCGTCACGCATTCGCGGCGATCGCACTGGGTCTGTTCGGCTCCGCGAACGCGAGTGTCGTCATGAATGGAACGCGATACATCTATCCCTACCTGCTCGCCGCCTGGCGAATACGGGGGCATCTGCGCAAGGACGCCGGCGACGTGTGGACGCGCGCCGCCAACTACCACTCGCGCACGCCGACATTCAATGCGCGCTACCGGGCGGATCTCATCCGCCGGGCGGTGCGCTGGACCACGTGGCTCGATCGCCACTTCCCCACCCACGACGCCGTCGTGGGCGCCGACCTTACGGAGAGAGGTACTTAATGATGAATAGGGGTCGACCCCATGCCATGCGGCCACTCGCGACAGGATGCCTTCTGATCGCCGGTGCCCTCGCGAGCTCTATCGCCCATGCGGGTTGTCGCAAGGAGAATCTCGCCACCTACCAGATCGGCCAGACGACGTACGTCGACGTGCACAACGGCATGGCTCAGGGCGACGTGATCCGCACCGGAAGCGCCGTCGGCGAGGGCAAGGTCCTGCTCGTCTGCGAGGCGGGCGATGCCCATTTTCGCGGTCGCTGGGAGGGCGGCCAGACTACGACGGACCCCGTGCCGCTCACCGTCCGTGGGAGGCCTTCCGGATTCGGGATCCGGCTCACGCTACAGGAAGGCGTCGGCGGTCCGACCCGCCCCTTTCCGCACGATTTCACGCGAACCTTCCGTCAGGGCGAGACCGTCACCAGCAGCGACGATCGCGTGGGCTACGAGATCGTTCGCCTGGGTGGACCCGTGGAATTCGGCGATGTTGATCCGGGGCCGATCGCACAATCGAGCGTCGACCAGCCGAACGGCGCGCTCGTCGTGTTCCGTTCGATGGAGATCTTCAAGCTGATCTTTCGCCGGCCCGCGTGCAGCATCTCCGCGGAGACGCTGAATCAGACGGTGAAGCTGGGAGATTACAACCCGAGCAACTTCGCGACCGCGGATCGCGCTACGCCGTGGGTGGATTTCAGGCTCCGCGTCGAAGAGTGCCTGGAGCCCGTCGGCATGATCGCGAAGTTCACTTTCGGGATGCCTTCGGATGCGGATGCCGACCTTCCGGAGGTCTTCTCGATGGCCGGATCGGGATCGAAGAACGTGGGCCTCGAACTCGGCGACGAGGATCACCGTACGATGGAGCCGGGCGAGCCCATACAGTTGAATGCGCTCGGCACGGGCAAGGACTTCGTGTTCGCGGCCCGCCTCCGGGAAACACGCCCGTCGGTCGAGGGCGGGGGCGCGTTCGTCCGGCCCGTGCGCGTGCAGGTCGATTTCAACTGATCGACCGCGCGGGCCGGCGAGGCCGGCCCGCGTCCATCTCAGTATTCGGCAACAAGGCGATGGAACGGCTTGACCAGGCGCACGCCATCGGCGTCCCAATCAGTCACCGCCGTTCCATCCACCGTGACCGTTACCGGCTTCACCCGATCCGGCCAGAACACGCGCATCGCCGTGCCCGCCGCGATGCCCTTGTCGAGCGTCACCGTGAACGTCTTTCCATCGCGGCGCGCCGTCATGGTCAGTGTGCCGTAGGCGACCGGCAGGCGCGAAATGGCGAGGCCCTTGCCGGCCACCCACGAAGGCGGCGTGCCCGGCAGAAGGTAGAGGCCGTCGTCGGCCTCGCGCATCAGCATGCCGAAGATCGTGCGCGCGTACTCCGAGCCGATCCACGTATGCGGCATGTCTCCGAGGTAACCCGGATGGCGAAGGCGCGAGTGCACCACTTCCGCCCACATGTTCCACTCGGGTGGGCGCCGGTCGCCGACGACATCGGTAAGCAGTTCCTGCGCATCGGCGGGCCGGTTGAGGTACACGTACGTCAGCACGTTGCGCAGTTCGTACGGTGTGTACGCATAGAGCTCGCCGGGTGCCTTGCGCTTGCGCACGTCGGCGAGATACCGATCGAACGTCGTCACCAGCGCCTTGTGCGGCAGCACATCCATCTGGCCCGCCGGATCGAGCGCGATGGAGACGCTGGTCGGGTCGCCATCGCCGAGATCGGCCGCCGCGGGGATGGTGTCGACGCCCTTCCATGCCATCGTCGCCTCGATCGATTTCCTCAGCGATTCGCGCAGCGCCGCGTACTGTTCCCGCGCGTACGAGGCGAGCGCCTTGTCGCCCCACTGCTCGGCGAGCCACGCGCCGTCGTGCCAGCCCTTCAGGGCCCAGTAGTCGTCCCAGTAGCTGTGCGTCGGGCTCGAATAGCCTTCGTGGCTGATGGACGGCGCGATGATGCCGTGGAAGCGCTCGGGTCTCGGCAGGTCAGCCAGATAGCCGGGCACCATCGTGCGTTCGCGGAGCGCCTGCATGAAGTGCATCGCCGCGCTGACCTTGGGAAGGTAGTTCTTAACGCTGGCCGGGCCACCGCCGAAACGCGCGACGTCCGCGACGAGGTTGATGAATTCGCCCTGGCTGTCGTACTCGATGTCCGATCCGAAGCCGGTGTTCACGGTGCCGTCGGCGTTGAGGATCGGCGACACCAGTCCGTTCTCGTGCACGGCGTGCGCCGCGTACCAGTCGAGGTAGTCGCGCGCGGTCTTGACCTCGCCCATGCGTAGAAGAATCGACGCGGTCGCCGCGCCGTCGCGGATGAACGAGCGATTGTAGTTGCGTGGTCCGGCCTGCATCGCGTGGCCGGTCTGGTTCACGAGCATGTACGCCGCCTGCGAACGCAGGATGTCGACCAGCGACTCGTCGGGCAGCGACAGGCCCACGCCGCCGAGCCGTTTCTGCCATGCGGCGGATACCCGATCCGCCGCGCGATCGAAACCGTCGGCGGTCAGCGCCGTGCGATCCACCGGCGGCGGTTCGGGCAGATGCCCCTTTGCGTCGGCGGGCGCGTTGCCGAGCGGAACCGCGACGACCACATCGCGCTGCTCGCCCGGTGCCAGGTGCACGCGATAGTCGAGCAGGCCAGCGGCAAGACCGTCGGCGTCGTGCGCCTCGCGCGCGTCGGGCACGGTCCCCGCGGCGACCTGCGCCGTGATCTCCGTTTCGCCGTGGTCGCCGAACGGCGCGGCGCCCGCGGCGTCGACCGGTGTGAGTGAGGCGAGCAACGAGCGGCCGTCGACGCGCACGTCGGTGTGCGCGCCATCGCCCTGGATCGCGATGTCGTGGATGGGCGAAGGGCCGCCGTTCTGCCAGGGCGGATTGATCTGGATCGGGCGCACGACCAGCGAGAGCGTGCCGTCGATCGTCGTGGCGCCTTCGTTGCGCAGGCGATGGCGCAGGAGCACCACGGGCTGCCCGTTGCCCTCGACGGCGATGGCTTCGCTCGTCATCGTGAGTCCCGGCTGCACCGTCCAGGCGACGGACGGCATGGGCTTCCATCGGTCCCGCAGCGCGTGCCGTCGTTCGGCGCCATCGGATACGGCCGTACGGCCGGAGGCGTCGCGCCAGATCGCCTGGATCTGCGGACCGCCCTTGAATGGCTCCAGGTTGCCGTACTCGTCGAAGATCGACTTCTGCAGACCCGCCGGCACGCCGACCGCGGTCCAGTACACCTGCTGCATGTGCAGCGACGAAGGGAACAGCGCGGCGTTCTCGCGCGACGCGGCGATCTGGTAGCGCTTCATGGCCGTCATGACGCGCAGCGGGCCGAGGAAGCGCAAGCGCTTCACCCGTGGCGTGGCGTTGCCCTTCGCGCCCACGACGAGGCGCAGGGCCGTGAGGGGCCGCGACGCGCGCGCGGCGAGGTACGACGTGTCGCCGACGCTGCCCGGATCGCTGTCGAGCGTCGACCAGTGGCCCTGCGCATCGCGGCCTTCCAGCGTCGCGCCGTCGCGCGGGCCGTCCCACGACACCTCCAGACCCGCGATGTCGATGGGATGGGGCAGGGCGATGTCGAGCTGACGGGCCCCCTTCGGGCCCTTGCCCGCGATGCCGCGCGACGTGCCGTCGGCCCAGAGCGTCGCGCCATCGTCCTTGCCGTCGAGGCCGGCGATGCGCGCCGCCTGATCGGCGGAGAACGGCTCGAATTCGAAGACCGATACGCCCCAGTCGGCCGTGCGGGCGGGCGCGGCCAGACGCACGTAACGGGCTTTCGTGGCGGGGAAGACGAGATATTCGGTACCGCCGGGGGAGTCCGTCACGGTGTAGACCGGATGGAAATCCTTGCCGTCGATCGAGGTCTGGATCGAATACGCCGCGGCGAACCCGCTGTCCCAGTGGATGCGCACGCCACCGACGTTCGAGACCTTGCCCAGGTCCGCCTGGAACCAGTGCCCGGGGCTGAAGGCGCCGCCCCAGCGCGTGGTCTCGTCGCCATCGATACCCTTGGCCGGCGCGAGGGCGGGCACCTGCTGGGACGAACTGCTGGCTTGCCAGCCGTCGCGGGGCGGCAGGCCGTCGGCGGCGAAGACGGGCGACGCGAGCAGCGACGCGAGAACCAGCGCGAGGCGCGTCGAACGAGGGAAAGGACGGGCTTGCATGGGGATATCCTCCGGAGAGGTCCTCAAGCCTAGGCACGTAACGGGATGTAACCAAGCCTTCGGCGTTAGAATTCGTGCTCCCGATCGCCAGAAACGTCTACCCATGCGCAATCCGTTGCAGGAACAGCTCCTCAAGGCCGGCCTGGTCAAGAAGGACAAGGCGGCGAAGATCGTGCGCGACCAGGCGAAGCAGCGCCAGGGCAAGGCGCCCGCGCCGGCCGTCGACGACCAGGTCGATGCCCGCCGGCTGCAGGCCGAACGTGCCGAGCGCGATCGTGCGCTGGCGGCCGAACGGAACGCCGAGGCGCGCGCGAAAGAGATCCGCGCCCAGGTGCGCCAGATCGTCGAGACGACACGCGTCAAGCGCGATGGCGACGTCGCCTACCGCTTCACCGATGGCGGGAAGATCGCCACGGTGCTGGTCAACGAGAGCCTGCGCGCGCAACTCGCCTCCGGCGCGCTCGCGATCGCGCGCCTCGGCGACGGCTACGAGCTGATCCCGCGTGGTCCGGCCGACAAGATCCACGCGCGCTCCACCGACACCATCGTGCTGGACCACGGGCGCAAGGAAGGCGACGCCGCGCCGTCCGACGAAGAGGTCGACGACTACTACAAGCAGTTCGTCGTGCCCGACGACCTGATCTGGTAAGAGGCCACCCGATGTCGATACTCGTCACGGGCAGTGCCGGCCACCTCGGCGAAGCGCTCGTCCGGCGGCTGAGGGACGATGGCCGTCATGTCATCGGTCTCGATATCAAGCCCTCGCCCTTCACCGACCTGGTGGGCTCGATCGCCAACGAAGGCTTCGTGCGCGACGCGACGGCGGGTGTGTCCGGCGTCATCCACGCCGCGACGCTGCACAAACCGCATGTCGCCACGCATTCGAAACGCGATTTCGTCGAGACGAATGTCGCCGGCACGATGGCGTTGCTCGAAGCGGCAGCCACGCAGGGTGTGCAGTCGTTCGTGTTCACGAGCACGACGAGCGCGTTCGGCGCCGCGTTGTCGCCCGCGGCCGGTGAGCCGGCCGCCTGGATCGACGAAGGCGTAATGCCGATCCCGAAGAACATCTATGGCGCCACCAAGATCGCGGCGGAGGGCCTGTGCGAACTCGTCGCGCGCAACGACGGTTTGCCTGTGCTCGTGTTGCGCACCTCGCGGTTCTTTCCGGAAGACGACGACAACGCGGGCGTGCGCGCCGACTACGACACCGCGAACATGCAGGCCAACGAGCTGCTCTACCGCCGCGCCGACATCGAAGACATCGTCGAGGCGCATCTACGGGCGCTCGAGCGCGCACCGGCGCTCGGCTTCGGACGCTACATCGTCTCGGCGCCGCCGCCGTTCTCACGCGACGACCTGGCGGCGCTGCGTGCCGACGCGGGCGCCGTCGTGCGGCGTCTCTACCCCGAGGTCGATGCGCTCTACGCGCAGCGCGGCTGGAAACTGCTGCCGACGCTCGACCGTGTCTACGACAGCTCACGCGCTGTGCGCGATCTCGGCTGGCGTCCGAAGCGCGACTTCGCCTTCGTGCTCGACTGCCTGCGCCGCGGCGAGGAGTTCCGCAGCCCGATGGCCCTGGCGATCGGCAAAAAGGGTTACCACGACACAACGTTCGAGCACGGCCCGTACCCGGTGGTTTGACCTGGCTCCCACCAAAAAAGCTGCCGGTGTTCTGTGGAGTCAGGCGAACTTGCGTTCGTGCCTCAGCAGCCAATCCTTGCGCCATAGCCCACCGCCGTACCCCGTGAGCGACCCATCGGCGCCGATCACGCGGTGGCATGGAATGACGATGGCCAGCTGGTTCGCGCCATTGGCTCGGGCCACGGCGCGGACCGCCGTGTGCCGCCCGGCCGAGGCGGCGATCTGCGCGTAGCTGCGCGTCGTTCCCGGCGCGATGGCCATGAGTTCGTCCCAGACCCTGCGGGTGAAGACCGACCCATGCAGCCCGAGCGGCGTCTCGAACACGTGCCGCGTTCCGGCAAAGTAATCCCGCAGTTCCGCCTCGATGCGATCGATCACCGACGTGCGCCCGAAGGTAATGGTCGAGCGCGTCGCTAGCCGGAGACGTTTCAGCTCCCTCGGCAGCGCCGTGCGATCGAAGAATTCCAGCAGGTGGAGCGCATGCGCGTCGGCGACGGCGAGCATGCTGCCGATGGGCGTCTCGATCCAGTCGGCTTTCAGCAGTTCGCGGCCACGCAGGTCGGCGGGGCAGTCGCCGAGCAGGCGCACGATGGCGTCGCGGAAACCGCTGCCCGATGCGTAGCCGGCCGCCTGCTGCGAATCCACCACGCTGGCGCCCGCGACGAGCCTGTCCATGCCACGCCCCGCCCGGCGCAGGCGCGCCATGTCGAGGAAGGTCAGGCCGAGGTGGCGCTTGAAGCCGCGCCGGACCGTGGACGGGTCGTATCCGAGCCGGACGAGGTCCTCTTCGGACCAGACGCGCTCCGGCTCGTTCTCGAGGTGGCGAAGCAGGGCGGAGACCATCGGCTCGCGCTCGCCGACCGGGTCCAGCGGGCGGCAGCGCAGGCACGGACGGAACCCGGCCTCGAAGCAGGCAGCCACCGAATCGAAGAAACGGGTGTTCTCCATCAGCGGCTTGCGGGCGGGGCAGGTCAGCCGGCAGAAGACCCCGGTGCTGGTCACCCCGACGAACACGTGGCCGTCGTACGACGGGTCGCGCTCGAGCAGGGCCCGGTAGAGGGTCTCGTGGTCGGGGAGGTCGAAGAGCATGGGCGGGAGGTTACGCCGGGACGGCGCACGGTGCCGCCGGAAATCGGGCGGCTATATCGGTGGGAGCCAGCAGGCTGGCTCCCACCCGCCGATCAGGCCTTGTTGCGGTCCGTCTCGAACGCCTTGTTGATGCGCAGGGCGAGCAGGGTGCAGGCGACGCCGGACAGCAGGTAGACGCTGACCGCGCCGAGGCCGAACCGCATGGACAGGCCGAGGGCCACGAGCGGGGCGAAGGCCGCGCCGATGAGCCAGGCGAAGTCGGACGTCAGGGCCGCGCCGGTGTAACGGAAGCGCTTCGAGAAGTTGGCCGTGACGGTGCCGGCGGCCTGGCCGTAGGAGAGGCCCAGGAGCGCGAACCCGATGATCAGGAAGGCGTCCTGCGCGATCTTGCCGCCGCCGAGCAGCCAGGGCGAAGCGATGGCGAAGAGGCCGATCAGCACGGCCATGGTGCCCAGCGTGTTGCGGCGGCCGACCTTGTCGGCGATGACGCCCGAGGCCACGGTGGCCAGGATGGCGACGAAGGCGCCGACGATCTGGACGATCAGGACGCTGTCCACTTCCTGGGTCTGGTGGACCGTGATCCACGAGAGCGGGAAGATCGTGACGATGTGGAACAGGGCATAGCTAGCCAGAGCCGCGAAGGCGCCGATGAACAGGTTGTAGCCCTGCGCGCGGAACATGTCGACGATGCCGATCGGCTCCAGCTGGCCCTCTTCGAGCAGCTGGGTGTACTCCTCGGTAACCACGAGGCGCAGGCGCGCGAACAGCGCCACGACGTTGATGGCGAACGCCACGAAGAACGGGTAGCGCCAGCCCCAGCCCAGGAAGTCCTCGCGGGACAGCTGGGTGTTGAGGAACAGGAACAGCGAGGCCGCGATCAGGAAGCCGGTGGGGGCGCCCAGCTGGCCGAGCATCGCGTACCAGCCGCGGCGCTCCTTGGGGGCGTTGAGGGACAGCAGCGACGGCAGGCCGTCCCACGAGCCGCCCAGCGCAATGCCCTGCAAGAACCGCAGTACCGAGAGAATCACAATGACGGTGTAGCCGTGGGACGTGTTCGCCGGCAGGAAGGCGATGCAGACCGTGGAGGTGCCCAGCAGGAACAGGGCGGCCGTGAGCTTGGTACCACGGCTCCATTCGCGCTGGATCGCCATGAACAGCGTGGTGCCGATCGGGCGCGCGATGAACGCGAACGAGAAGATAGCGAAGGCCAGCAGGATGCCGTCCAGCTGGCTCAGGAACGGAAAGAACACCGACGGGAACACGAGGACGGACGCGATGCCGTACGTGAAGAAGTCGAAGTACTCCGAAGCGCGGCCGATGACGACGCCGACGGCGATCTCACCGGGGGCGACGGGCGCGTGGCTGGTCTGGTGCTGGCGGCGGACGTCCTGTTCGGCGCCTTCCGCGGCATTGTGATGGGCGTGTGAAATGCTCGACATCGGATTCGGCCGGCTCGGGGAGGTAGATGGCAGGATAGCGAAGGATCGCACTACTCGGCTTGTAGGGCCATGGGACAAAGTGTCCTATGGTGAGCGCAGGCGGATCGGCGTATTTTTTCGTGTCCCCACGGTTGCCTCCATCATGCGAATGTCCATGAAGATGTTGCGCGGATTGCTGATCCCCGCCCTCGCCCTGCTCCTTTCGGGCTGCGATGCCGTGCTTTTCTCGCCGTCCGGCGACATCGCCCGGCAGCAGCGCGACCTGATCATCATTTCCACGGTCCTGATGCTTCTCATCGTGGTGCCCGTGATCGTGATGATCCTGCACTTCGCGTGGAAGTACCGCGAGTCGAACAAGGCCGCCGAGCCCGAATACGCGCCGGACTGGAACCACTCCACCGTCCTCGAGCTCCTGATCTGGTCGGCCCCGCTGCTGATCATCATCGCGCTGGGCGCCATCACCTGGACGAGCACGCACAAGCTGGATCCGTACCGGCCGCTCGATCAGGTCGCCCAGGGCCGTCCGCTCGTCCCGGGGGTCAAACCCCTCCGCGTCGACGTCGTCGCGCTCGACTGGAAGTGGCTGTTCCTCTATCCGGAACAGGGCATCGCCACGGTCAACGAGATGGCCGCGCCGGTCGACCGCCCGATCGAGTTCCACATCACCGCCTCCACGGTGATGAACGCGTTCTTCGTGCCGTCGCTCGCGGGCATGATCTACGCGATGCCGGGCATGGAAACCCAGCTGAACGCCGTGATGAACAAAACCGGCGATTTCGAAGGCATTTCCGCCAATTACAGCGGTGCCGGGTTCTCCGACATGCGCTTCCGCTTCCATAGCCTGTCGCAGGGCGAGTTCGACGCCTGGGTCGCGAAGGCCAAGGGCGGTGGCGGCGAGCTGAGCCGCGAGGATTACCTCAAGCTCGAGCAGCCCAGCGAGAAGGAGCCGGTCCGCTACTACGGCAGCGTCGCCCCGGGCCTGTACAACGCCATCCTCAATCGCTGCGTCGAATCCAACCGCATGTGCGCCAACGACATGATGGCGCTCGACGCCCGCGGCGGCCAAGGCGTGGTCGGTGCCTACAACGTCACTTCGCTCGATGCCGCGACCCGTGCGCGCGTGGGCCTGAAGGACGACGATCGTCGCTACGTCGGGGCGCTGTGCGTCGCCGCCACCGACGGCAAGCCGATGACCCCTGCCGGACGTCCGCTCTGAGCGCGACGCCTCCCACGTATTCAAGCCTTTGCCGAGTCCGGTAATGAACATGCCCGATCTAGCCAAACTGATCTTCGGACGCCTCACCATCGAGGCGATCCCGTATCACGAGCCGATTCTCATCGGCACCTTCATCGCGGTCGCCATCGGCGGCATCGCGTTGCTGGCGCTGATTACCAAGCACAAGCTCTGGGGTTACCTGTGGAGCGAGTGGTTCACCAGCATCGATCACAAGAAGATCGGCATCATGTACATGGTGCTCGGCATCGTGATGCTGCTGCGTGGCTTCTCCGACGCCATCATGATGCGTGCCCAGCAGGCCATGGCCTTCAACGGCAACCCCGGCTTCCTGCCGCCGCATCACTACGACCAGGTCTTCACCGCCCACGGCGTGATCATGATCTTCTTCGTGGCGATGCCGCTGGTCACGGGCCTCATGAACTACGTGGTGCCGCTGCAGATCGGCGCGCGCGACGTGGCGTTTCCGTTCCTCAACAACTTCAGCTTCTGGATGACCGTGGCCGGCGCGATGCTGGTGATGGCGTCGCTGTTCGTCGGTGAGTTCGCCCGCACCGGCTGGCTGGCGTATCCGCCGCTCTCCGGCCTCGCGCAGAGTCCGGATGTCGGTGTCGACTACTACATATGGTCACTACAGGTGGCCGGCGTGGGAACGACCCTCTCCGGCATCAACCTGCTCGCCACCATCGTCAAGATGCGCGCGCCGGGCATGAGCATGATGAAGATGCCCATCTTCACCTGGACCTCGCTGCTGACCAACGTGCTGATCATCGCCGCCTTCCCGGTGCTGACGGCCGTGCTGGTGCTCCTGGCGCTCGACCGTTACGCGGGCACCAACTTCTTCACGAACGACTTCGGCGGCAACGCCATGATGTACGTGAACCTGATCTGGATCTGGGGCCATCCCGAGGTCTACATCCTGGTGCTGCCGGTGTTCGGCGTGTTCTCGGAAGTCGTCGCCACCTTCAGCCGCAAGCGCCTGTTCGGTTACGCGTCGATGGTCTACGCCACCGTCGTCATCGCGGTGCTGTCGTACCTCGTGTGGCTGCACCACTTCTTCACCATGGGATCCGGCGCGAGCGTCAACTCGTTCTTCGGCATCACCACGATGATCATCTCGATCCCCACGGGCGCGAAGATCTTCAACTGGCTGTTCACCATGTACCGCGGGCGCATCAAGTTCGACGTGCCCATGCTGTGGACCGTCGGCTTCATGGTCACCTTCGTCATCGGCGGCATGACCGGCGTGATGCTCGCGGTGCCGCCGGCCGACTTCCTCCTGCACAACAGCCTCTTCCTGATCGCGCATTTCCATAACGTCATCATCGGCGGCGTGATCTTCGGCCTGTTCGCGGGTATCAACTACTGGTTCCCGAAGGCCTTCGGTTACCGGCTCGATCCGTTCTGGGGCAAGTGCTCGTTCTGGTTCTGGCTGGTCGGTTTCTGGGTCGCGTTCATGCCGCTGTACGTCCTCGGTTTCATGGGCGTCACCCGTCGCATGAACCACTTCGACGATCCGTCGCTGCAGATCTGGTTCCAGATCGCCGCGTTCGGCGCCTTCCTCATCGCGCTCGGCATCGGCTCGTTCCTGGTGCAGCTGTGGGTCAGCTACAAGCGTCGCGACGAACTGCGCGACGTCACGGGCGATCCGTGGCACGGCCGTACCCTCGAGTGGTCGACGTCGTCGCCGCCGCCCGACTACAACTTCGCGTTCACCCCGGTGATCCACGATTCCGACGCCTGGTGGGACATGAAGGAGCGCAACGCGGGCCGTCGTCTCGAAGGCTACCTGCCGATCCACATGCCGAAGAACACGGGCGCGGGCATCATCCTCGCCGGTATCTCGTTCGTGTTCGGCTTCGCGATGATCTGGCACATGTTCCTGATCGCGGGCATCGCGTTCGTGGCGCTCATCGCCACCGCGATCGGCCACACGTTCAACTACAAGCGTGATTACTACATTCCCGCCGACGAAGTGGCCCGGACCGAGGCTGCCCGCACGGAAGAGCTCGCCGCCCATGTCTGATATGCACGCCACCCCTTCCGCGGCCGTCGCGACCCAGGACGTCGAGTTCTGGATGAAGGAAGACCACCACCCGGCCAACGGTACGTTGCTCGGGTTCTGGGTCTACCTGATGAGCGACTGCCTCATCTTCGCCTGCCTGTTCGCCACCTACGGCGTGCTCGGCCGCAGCTACGCGGGCGGCCCTTCGGGTGCCGACCTGTTCGACCTGCCGCTGGTGGCCGTCAACACGACCATGCTGCTCCTGTCCTCGATCACCTACGGCTTCGCCGTGCTCGAGATGCAGAAGAACCGCAAGGGTTCGATGATGGCCTGGCTCATCATCACCGGCCTCTTCGGCGCGGCGTTCCTCGGCATCGAACTGTGGGAGTTCTCGCACCTCATCCATGAGGGCGCGGGTCCGCAGCGCAGCGCGTTCCTGTCGTCGTTCTTCACGCTGGTCGGCACGCACGGACTGCACGTCACGTTCGGCATCGTGTGGCTGATCACGCTGCTGTTCCAGGTGGGCCGCCTCGGCCTCACGCCGGCGAACAAGCGTCGCATCATGTGCCTGTCGATGTTCTGGCACTTCCTCGACGTGGTCTGGATCGGCGTCTTCACCTTCGTTTACCTGATGGGGTCCCTCTCGTGAGTGCGCATACCGAATCGCATGACGCCCATGGCGGCCACGATCACCACGACGACGATGGCGCCAGCCACAGCACCCTGAAGGGTTACATGACGGGGTTCTTCCTCGCCGTGGTGCTGACGGCCATTCCGTTCTGGCTCGTGATGGAAAAAGTCATCCCCAACGCGCAGACGCTGGCGGTGGTGCTGCTGACCTTCGCCGCCATCCAGATCGTGGTTCACATGATCTACTTCCTGCACATGAACCCGCGGTCGGAAGGCGGCTGGAACATGCTGGCACTGATGTTCACGCTGATCATCGTGGTGATCACGCTGGCCGGTTCCATCTGGGTCATGTTCCACCTCAACTCGAACATGATGCCGGGCATGTCGCACCAGATGACCGAGCAACAGGTGAAGAACCTGCCTTGAGCGCGACGTCCGCCAACGAGCCGAAAACGCCGCGCCGACCGCGCGGCGTTTTCGTTCTGGGCCTGCTCGTCGTGCTGGGCGCGCTGCTGTTCGCCGGCTTCGTCGCCCTCGGCACGTGGCAGGTACACCGGAGCGCGTGGAAGCACGACCTCGTGGCGCGCGTCGACGCGCGCGTGCACTCGCCGCCGGTCGACGCGCCGCGTCGGGGTCAGTGGCCGCTCGTCAGCGCGGCCAACGACGAGTACCGTCGCGTCCGGCTGACCGGGCGTTTCCTCGACGACAGAAGCGTTCGCGTGCGGGCCAGCACGGCGCTGGGCATGGGGTCGTGGCTGCTGACGCCGTTCCTGCAGCGCGATGGCGCGGTGGTCGTCGTGAACCGTGGCTTCGTGTCGCCCACCTGGTGCGGTGGCAAGGCCTCGTGCACGCCCGGGCCGTCGGGCGAGACCACGATCTCGGGCCTCCTGCGCATCAGCGAGCCGAAGGGCGCGCTCTTCCAGCCGAACGACCCGGCGAACGATCGCTGGTACTCCCGCGACGTCGCGGCGATCGCGAAGGCGAAGGGCCTGACCGACGTTGCTCCCTATTTCGTCGATGCCGACGCGGCCTCGTCGCCCGGCCGGGGCGAGGGCAACGACGGCCCCGTGGGCGGCCTGACCGTGATCGCCTTTCCCGACAACCACCTGAGCTACGCGCTGACCTGGTATGGCCTCGCCCTGCTCACACTGGTCGGCGCGTGGGTGGTATGGCGGGACGAACGGCGTAAGCGCCGGAGCTGATTTCAATTTTCACGGGCTCGCACGTCTTAGAGGCATGCAGTCCCGCTACCCACACACCGCGCCGTTCGACGACCTGCCCCGGGGCTGGTCGTCGCCCCGCCAGGCGCCGGAGCGCGGCCCGCTGGCCCTGATCATCGGCCATGCCCGGCGCCGCGCCGCCCTTAGCCGCTCGCGGCCCCTGCCCGAGCGGCGCCTGGCGTACCTCCTGAAGACGCTGGCCGCCTTCCGTCGCAAGGCGGAGTGGCTGCGTCTTGTGGGAACGTCACGCGTGATGCGCGCGGCCGCCGAGTCCAACCCGCGCGTCTACGAGCGCTGGCAGTCGCACTACATCTCGCGCGCCTTCAGCCTCGATGCGCGCGCCCGCATGATCGAAGCCCACTACCGGTTCGTGGCCCGCGAGTTCCCGGCGCGGCTGAGCAGCCGCATGCTGAAGGGTCACGACGTGCGGCTGGCGACGCTGCCGCTCGGCAATGGCGAGATCGCCTACCTGCACGCCCGGGCACCCGAGCACGAATGTACCGGGGAGCTCGGTCTGTACCTGCTGAACGCGGACAAGGAAGTGGTGTCGTCGTGCACGGTGACTTTCGCGGGTGCGGATGGCGTGCTTGTGGGCGCGATGCGTGGCTCCTGGGCCTACCTGGGCCGGAACGCCATCGCCCGCTTCACCCGCGCGACCGGCGGCCTGCGTCCGCGCGACCTGCTGCTCGCCGTGGTCCGTGCGCTGGCGACGCATTACGGCATCGAGCGCGTGCGCGCGGTATCGCGCGCCGCCCATCCGCTGGACCGTCGGCACGGCGTGACCACGGCAGCCTACGATCGATTCTGGAAACGCCATGGTGGCGTGCCGGGTGCGGACGGGTGCTTCGAACTATCGCGCATCGACATGGCGACTGGCAGCGCGGAACGCGATGCCTTTCGCCGCGAAGCCTGCGACGTGGCGCTCAAGTCGTTCGCACGCCCTCAGCTTGCTATGTAGGTGGGAGCCAGCAGGCTGGCTCCCACCATCAAAAATCGTAGCAGCCCGTGAGCAGCACGGTGCGCCCCTGCCGGATCGGCACGAACGTCTCGTCGAAGTTCACCGCGTACAACGTGCGCGAGAAGAGGTTCTTCACCCCGAGGGTGACACGCCAGCGCTCGCCGTAGCGCGACACGTTGGTCTCGACGCTCGCTTGCCCCGGGATGCCGAAGTACGTGCCGTCGGCGCTGGTGCGGCCCAGGCTGCGGCTGCGTGCGAGCACGCCGGCGGCCACGCCCCACGGTTTCACCACGCCCCCGCCGAAACGGTAACTCGCCCAGACGGCGGCCTGATGTTTCGGCGCCCCGGTCGGTCGCGTGTCGTCGTTGTTCTGGATGCGTGCCTCGGTGAGGCTCGCGAGCATGTCGAACCCCGGCGCGACCTGGCCGGCGAATTCGACCTCGACGCCGCGATTCGTCTGCCCTGGCCCCGGGGTCGCGAAGAACGGCGGCTCGGGCGACACCAGGTCCACGCTGTGGTCGACATGGATGCGATAGAGCGCCGCCGTGAGGCGCGCTCGCTGCTCGAAGAGGTCGAACTTGCCGCCGACCTCGATCTGTCGCGAGGTCGCCACGGGCAGCGGCTGGCCATCCTTGCCGAGCAGCGGATCGGGCTGGAAACCGGTCGACGTGTCGGCGTAGATCGCCACGTCCGGCGACACCTTGTAGACGACGCCGAACTTCGGGATCCACCGGGACTGGTCCACCCGGCGGGGCGATCCGTCTTCCCAGCGCGTCTCGAGCCGATAGCTCGTGCGGCGTAACGCGGCCAGCACGTTCCAGTCGTCGCCGATCGCGATCTGGTCCTGCAGGAACAGGCCCGCGTTGGTCTGCCACGAACCGCCGAGGTTCTGCACCGTGGTGCTGACCGGCGCGATCATGGCGTTGTATTTCGCCGAGAAGTCGCTCGTCGTGCGCAGGTCGTAGGCGAGCGGCCGGGTGACGATCACCGCGTCGCGGTCGCGCGCGCTGGCCGTGGCGTCGCCCACCTCCACGCTGCCGCTGCCATCGTCGCCGGCGTGCGTGCGCGCGAGAT
Source organism: Luteibacter sp. UNCMF331Sha3.1 (assembly GCF_900109915.1). Classification (GTDB taxonomy): domain Bacteria; phylum Pseudomonadota; class Gammaproteobacteria; order Xanthomonadales; family Rhodanobacteraceae; genus Luteibacter. The sequence continues at coordinate 1,455,248 of NZ_FOBU01000001.1, read as the reverse complement.
CGACGCCCATCAACACCGTGTGCGTGACGTCGCCATGCTGGAAGCGCGTGGTGAGATCGTTCTGCCAGGTCCAGTACGTGCCCGAGTAACGAAAGCGCCGGTCCACCGCGTCGAGCGCGCCGACGATGCCGCTGATCAGGTACGACTGACTGCGGCCGTCGCTGTGCTGGCGCACGTACTGACCCTGACTGTGGAAGGTCCAGTCGTCGCCGAACTCGTGGTCCAGTTCGAACACGCCACGGCTGGTGCGGAACGTGGAGATGTCGGACGGATCGCGGGACGGGGACCTCGTCAGCGTGGCCGTGGAAAGGGTAGGGCCAAGCAGCACCGTGTGATCCGGTCCCGGCACGCGGTTGTCCACGAGTTCGGCACCGACCATCACGCGCGTGGCATCGCCCTGCCACGCCAGCGAGGGCGCGAGGTACGCGCCGCGGCCGCCACCGAAGCCCTGGGGGGTCTTTTCGCCGCGCTGTCCCGCGGCCACGAAGCGGTACGTCACCGCACCGTCCTTCGATGCCGTGCCGGCCAGGTCCAGCCCGACGCGCGCGCCGTCGTATTCGCCGAGCGACCAGGTGAGGTTGCGCACGGTCCCGGCCTGCGGCCGCTTCATCACCACGTTGATCGAGCCGCCGAAGTTGTTGTTCTGCGACGCGTCGCCGAGGATCGCTTCCGGACCGCGAAGCACCTCGACCCGCTCGATGCCGATCAGCGGAGGGAGATCCTCCGTGCGTGCGATGCCGTTCGGCATGCCGTCCGTCATGCCATGGCCGGCGTCGAAGCCGCGGATGAGGAACAGCGGCGAGCCGCCGTAACCGTCCACGTACTGCACGCCCGCGACGTAGCGCGCCACGTCGCCGATGTCGACGGCCTGCTGGGATTCGATCACCTCGCGCGTCACCACGGACACCGACTGCGGTACGTCGGTGAGCCGGGTCTCGTTGCGTGTCGCGGTACGCGTGGAATCCGCCTTGTAGCCGTTCTCGGAGACCAGCCCGCGTACGTCCACGGTGGCCAGCGGCACCACCGTCGACGGGTCGAGGGTCACTCCCGGGTCGATGGGGCCGGGCGTCGCGTTGTCCCGCTTCTGCCGCTGGCGCACCACGACCGTTCGCGTGTCGTACGACTCGCGCTCCAGATCCGTGCCTTCGAGCAGTTCGTCGAGCGCCTGATCGGGCGTGAGAACCCCCCTGGCGCCACCGCTGCGCCAGTTGGCGATGGAACCGGAGGCGGTGAGCACCTGCACGTTGGCCTGCTGGCCCCACGCGAGTAGCGCGGTGGCGAGCGGTTGGGGTGCGATCGAAAAGGCCTTGGGGGAAAGGGTGCCGTCGGCGGCCGCGTCGGCCGCGCAGGCGGCACGGATCGCCACGACCAGCGCGAACGCGCCGGTGAGTGCGCGCCGGCGCCCGCGATACGTATACGGCAAGACCTGCGGCCCCAAGTGATTCGTCAGCGCGGCTGGGCACTCCGCGCCATCGTCGTCTGACGGGCGAGCTCCAGTCGATCGGGGTAGGTGACGACGCGCACCGGGAAAACCCTCGGCAGGGCGGCGACCCAGCTGTCGATGGTATCGACCTCGACGGTACCGGTAAACGTCATCTTGCCCAGCGAAGGATCCTGAAGGCGGATCGGGCGGGCCGCGTAGCGGTTCACGTTCTCGACCACCGAGGCCAGCGGCTCGTTCACGAACTCCAGCCGGTGGCTGCGCCAGGCCGTGGCGCTGGCCGGATCGACATCGAGAATGCGCATGGCCTGGGTCTCGGCGTCGAATGAGACTTCGCGACCCGCGCCGAGTTCGACAGTGCCCGCGTCGTTCGGGGCGGCGAGCGGCGAGACGCGGACGCGGCCTTCCGTCACGGTCACCGTCACGCGTTCGCCGCTTCGGCGGACGTTAAAGGCCGTGCCCAGGTCGCGGATGCGCAGCGGACCGGCATGGACGATGAAAGGGCGTTCGGCGTGCGCCACGCGGAAGAAGGCTTCGCCCGCGTCCAGATCGACGAGGCGCTCGTCGCGGCCGAACCGCGTGGTGACCGAGCTGGCGCCGCCCAGCTCGATGCTGGAACCGTCCGGCAGGGCGATGTCGCGATGACCGGCATGAGCGCTGGCGAAGCGGGCTTCGGTGTCCGTGGCGGCCGGGCGCAGGGCGAGGAACGCGCCCGCGCCGAGCAGCGCGAGCGTCACACCCGCGGCCAGGGCCATGGCGAGCCGCGCGCGCGGGCGACGTGCGACCGGGGCGGTACGCGCCGGTACCGGCGCGAAGCGCGCCACGAACGCCCTGCGGTTGACCTCGTCCATGCCACCCATGAGCTCGGCGAGGGCCGAGACGCGTTCATACGCGGCGGCGTTCGCCGCGTCCGCGTCGAGCCATTCGCTCCAGGCGACGAGCTCGTCGTCGGGAAGCGACGGATCGCGCAGGCGGGCCCACCAGTCGGCGGCGGTGTGCTCCAGTTGCCGGTCGAACGGGAAGTGAGTCGGTTTCATCGGGGTGTCTCCGCACGATCGCGGCGTTCGCGGCAATGCGCCAGGGCATTGCCGACGTGGTAGCGCACCATGCGCTCGCTGAGGTTCATCTCACGTGCGATGGCCGCGAAGTCGCGCCCGTCGATCACGTGCATCACGAAAGCACGGCTTGTTTTCGGCGGCAGTTCGTCCAGCGCGCGGCGCAGGTCTCGCCACTGCTCGTGGGCCGAGGCATGCTGCTCGGGAACGGGCGTGACGTGCCAGTCGTCGGCGTCCGGATCGACGGGCGCGAGGGCACGCACGTTGCGCATCCGGATGCGATCCACGGCCAGGTTCGATGCTGCCCGGAACAGAAAGGCGCGCGGCGAGTCGATCACGGTGTCCTCGCCCAGCGAGAGCAGCTTGAGATAGACCTCCTGGGCGACTTCCTGCGCGTCGGCCAGCGAATTGAGCCGGGTACGCAGAAAGGCGACGAGGGCCGCGTTGTGCTCCCGGAAGAGGTCGACGACCTGTCGGGCCCGCTTGCCGCCCGGTGAAGCGGCAGCCTCGGATGGATCCATGGTGTGCCTGACCGCGTTCATGGGGGCTGGGTGGATGCTTATGGTCGCACGGTGGGAAATCGACGCCCGTACGGGCAGGGACGAACGCCGATTTCCGCACCGGCGAACCCTTAAGACGTGCCAGCTCCGAAAAATTGAAATGGAAGGCGGACAAAATCTCTTCACTGGTCATAAGCCGTTGATCAGGTAGAAACTCGTTCCATCCCTTAGGATCCTCCAGCCTGCCAAGGACCCCGGTTTTCGATGCCTAGCAACGACGAACGCACCTTTCGCCGCGAGTTCGGCTGGTTCATGGCGATCGCGCTGATCGTCCTCGCGGCCGGCATCGGCATGCGGGACCCATGGCCACCCGACGAGCCCCGCTTCGCGCTGGTCGCGCGCCAGATGCTCGAATCCGGCCAGTGGCTGTTTCCCCACCGGGGCATGGAGCTCTATTCCGACAAGCCGCCCATGCTGATGTGGACGGAGGCGTTCTGGATGTGGCTCACCGGTGGCTGGCGCGGCGCCTTCCTCCTCACGTCGCTGTTCTCCGGCTTAGGCACGCTCGCGCTCGTCTGGCACCTGGGCCGCCGCCTGTGGAGCCCGCGCGTGGGCCTCGTCGCCGCGGGGCTCCTGCTCGCCACCATGCAGTTCGTCGACGTCATCCGCCACGCGCAGATCGACCCGCTCAATCTGTTCTGGATCACGCTGGGCAACACCGGGATCCTGCTGCACTGCCTGCGCGGCCCGAACTGGCGGCTCTACTGGATGGGCTGTTTCGCGGCCGGGCTCGGCGTCATCACCAAGGGTGTCGGCGTCATCGCGCTTCTGATGCTCGTGCCCTACGTCGCGATGCGCCTGCGCGGCTGGCCGGGCGTCGTGTCCACGCGCGGCGACGGCTGGCGCTGGGCAGGCGGCGCGCTGGCGTTCCTGCTGGCGATCGCGCTCTGGCTGGCGCCGATGCTGATCGGGGCGTACGGCTTCCGCACGCCCGAATACCTCGCGTACGTGCAGGACATCCTGTTCCGGCAGACCGCGGAGCGTTACGCCAACTCCTGGCAGCACGAGGAGGCGCCCTGGTACTTCGGCATCGTGATCCTCACGCACTGGATTCCCACCTGGCTGCTCGTGCCGTTCGTGCTGCGTCCCTGGCGCGAGGCGCTGCGCCTGCGCGAGCCGCGCGTGTGGATGCCGCTGACCTGGGTGCTGCTCGTGCTGGTGTTCTTCTCCATCCCCAGCGGCAAGCGCGAGATCTACATCCTTCCCGCCCTGCCGATGCTGGCGCTCGCCATGGCGCCGTACGTCCTCGACCTCCTGAAGGCCCGCTGGCTCCAGCGCCTGGCGTTCTGGGTAACCATCGCCTGCGCCGCGATCTTCGCCGCGGTGGGCACGTGGGCGCTGGTCAAGGCCCCGGCGGCCGCGCGTCGCATCGCGCAGGGTTACGAGCTGGGCGGCCACGGGCAGGCGCTATGGGTGTGCGTGATCCTGGTCGGCGCGGGCTTTCTGCTGGCCGCCGTCATCGGCCGGCCCCGGCGGGGCGTGGCGGCGCTGCTCGGCGGCATGGCGCTCGCGTGGATCATCTGGCCGCTGGGCACGTATCCGCTTCTCGATGCGAATCAGTCGACGCGTCAGCTGATGCAAGAGGCCGATACGGCCATCGGCCCCGATGGCCAGCTGGCGCTGGTGCTGTGGCGCGAGGAGCTGATGTACCAGGCGCGCCGTCCGGTCGCCGAGTTCGGCTTCGCACGCGACGCCGCCAGCCAGCTACGCGACGCGCGCGCATGGCAGGCCGCCGACCCCACCCACCGTTGGATCCTCGTCAACGACCACGCGCTCGACGAGTGCGTGGTGAAGGACAAGATCGTGGCACTGGGCCAGGCCAACCGCGTCAGCTTCTCGCTGCTACCGGCGGCGGCGTCGAAACCGGGCTGCACTCCGACACCGTAGTCCGGGAATGCTGGCTCCCACCGGATGGCTCAGGCGCGCGACGGCGCTTCGGCCTTCGTCCGGCGCAGCATCCGCTCGTATTTCTTCTTCGTGCGCGACGCGTTGTGCGCGCGATTCATGGAGCAGTGCGGGATGATGTTCTTCTCGCCGAACCCGTCGATCATCACGAGGCGGGGGCCGCCGCGGGAGTCTTCGCCGTACACCACGTTCCATGCGTGGAGGTCCGCCGCGATCGTGTTGTGCGACAGCAGCCGGGCATAGAACTGCTCCAGCTCCGACTGCACCCTGGCGCTGAAGCCCTCGCGCGCCACCCAGTCGTGCAGCGTCGGCGCGAGCCGCCCATCCGGCGTGCGCACCTTCTCCACGATCTGGCCGAGGCCGATGTCGGTCATTTCCAGACCCACCACGCGTGCGATGGGCGAGGTGTCGTAGCCACCGGTATAGACCCCGGTGACGTACTCGCGGAACTCACGCACGAAGTCCTTGTAGGGACCGCTGCGCGCGCGGCGCCGGTACCAGGGCGCCTTGTTCCAGCGTTCCTCGATCGACGCGCTGGAGATCACCTTGATCAACAGGTCGTTGTCGTCGGGGTGCTGGTACACCTCGCGCACGTGGCCCGTGGCGATCGGCGTGGCATCGGCCAGTCTGAACATCGTGGATCCTCGCAGGGGCGCCCGAAAGGCGGCCGTAAGTTGGCGACAAGGCGCACAGTGTAAAGTCACTGCCCGGTAACATGCGTTTTCCATGCGCGGCGGCGTGCCGCGCTCCACCAGGACCCCTCTCGTGCGCAAGCTTTCCTGGCGTTTCATCGTCGCCGCCCTCGTCTTCCTGACGCTCTCGCGCGTCGGCCTGTCGCTATGGCAAGGGACCCGTGTCCACGATGCCGGCGGCATCTGGCCGATCCTCCTGGGTGGCTGGCGCATTGACCTCTCGCTCGTGGCGATGATCGTGGCCTGGCCCGCGCTGCTTTCGCCCTGGCTCGGCCATCGCGAATGGCCCACGCGGATCACGGCCTGGTGGCTGCGCTTCTGGTGGCTCGCGTTCGTGCTGCTCGAGGTGTCCACGCCGCAGTTCATCGTAGAGTACGACACGCGCCCCAACCGCCTGTGGTTCGAATACCTCACCAGCCCGAACGAAGTCGCGGCGATGCTGTGGCACGGCTATAAGCTGTCCGTCGGTGCCGGCCTCGTCGTGTTCCTGTTGCTCGGATGGATCGGCTTCCGGCTGTTGCCCACCCGTCGTCCCGATCCGGTACCGATGCGCGGATGGCTGCGCCCGATCGCTACCGTCGTCATCTTCGCCGTGGCCTTCCTCGCCGGACGCGGCACGCTGCAGCATCGGCCGCTGAACGCGTCGCAGGTCGCCTTCACCAGCGATGCCATGGTCAACACGCTGCCGTTGAACTCGCTCTACAACGTGCTCAACGCGGCCATCGCGCTGGGCAACGAACGCTCCGCGTCCGCCGTGTACGGCAAGATGCCCGAGGAGGAAATGCAGTCGATCGTCCGCGCCACCGCCGGTTTCGAAGGCGCGCCGATCGATCCGACCTACCCCAGCCTGCATCGCCAGCAGGCGACGCGACAGGACGGCAAGCCGCTCAACCTCGTCATCATCCTCGAGGAAAGCCTCGGCGCGCAGTTCGTCGGCAGCCTGGGCGGCGCCGGCTACACGCCGGAGCTCGACAAGCTCGCGAACGAGGGCTGGTGGCTCGAGCGCACCTACGCCACGGGCACGCGCAGCGCGCGCGGGCTCGAAGCGGTCACCACGGGCTTCCTGCCGACGCCTGCCGAGGCGGTGCTGAAACTGCCGCGCAGCCAGCGCGACTTCTTCACGCTCGGCGCGCTGCTCGACACCTTCGGGTATCACACGCGCTTCCTGTACGGCGGCGAAGCGCACTTCGACAACATGCGTTCGTTCTTCTTCGGTAACGGCTTCAACGAAGTGGTCGACCGCGCGACGTTCAAGACCCGGCCGTCGTTCGTCGGTTCGTGGGGCGCGTCGGACGAGGACATGTTCAACGAGCTGCATCAGCGCCTGCTCGACGATGGCGACAAGCCCGCGCTCACCGTGGCCTTCTCCGTGTCCAACCACACGCCGTGGGAATACCCGGCAGGGCGCATCCAGCCGGAAGGCGAGGCGGCGAGCAACGCCAACGCGGTGCGCTACGCGGACTGGTCGATCGGTCGTTTCTTCGAGAAGGCGAAACAGGCACCGTACTGGAACCACACGGTGTTCCTGGTGGTGGCCGACCACGACGCCCGCGTGTTCGGCGCGAGCCTCGTGCCGGTGCGCCATTTCCACATTCCGGCGCTGATCATCGGTGCCGGCGTGCCGGTGAAGAAGGACGACCACATCGTCAGCCAGATCGATCTCGCACCGACGTTGCTGTCGTTGATCGGCATCAGCAGCGAGCATCCCATGCTCGGCGCCGACCTCACGCAACGCTATCCCGACCGCGCGATCATGCAGTACGGCGACAACTACGGGTATCTGAAGAACGATACGCTGGTGGTGCTGCGCCCGAACCAGCCCGCCACGCAGTACCACTACGGCGTGCAGGGCGAGAAGCTGGATCCGGAAGCCGTGGATGCGACGCTGGAAAAGACCGCGCTGGCGCATGCGCTGTGGCCGAGCTGGGCCTACGGCCACCAGCGCTACCGCCTTCCGCCCAAGGCGGAGACGAAATAACGGCGTCAGACCGGTTGCATCGTCCAGCGGCCCTGGCCGGCCGCGAGACGATGCGTGAGCCCCAGGCGATCGAGGAACGTCTCGTCGTGCGACACCACGACGAGCGCGCCGTCGTAGTCGAGCAGCATCGCTTCGAGCGCTTCCAGCGAGGCCAGGTCGAGATGGTTGCCCGGTTCGTCGAGGAGCAGGAGTTGCGGTGGTGGCTCGGCGACCAGTGCGTGCGCGAGTGCCGCTTTCAGGCGTTCGCCGCCACTCAGGTGCCCGACGGCGACCGAGACCCGATCGGCGTCGATACCGAGCAGCGCCAGGCGCAGGCGCAGCAGGTCGTCGCCCGTCGCCGGATTCGCTTCGCGCATCTGCTCGATCAACGGTCGTGACGGGTCGAGCGTCGACAGGCGCTGGTCGAGCCACGCCGTTTGCACGGACACGTCGCAACGCCCGGCCACCGGCGCGAGCCGACCCGCGAGCACGCGCAGGAGCGTCGACTTGCCGCTTCCGTTCGGACCGGTCACGCCGACCCGCTGCCCGCCCATCAGGGTCATCGCGATCGGTGCCATGGCATCGCCGACGAAGGGAAGCACGACGTCTTCGAGCAGGGCGACGCGTCGACGCGAAGCCTGCGCGACGGCCGGAGCGAGCACCGCCACGGACGCGTCGTCGTCGACACGGCGCGCGGCCTCCGCGACACGCTGCGAGAGATCGTCGCGCAGCGCGTCCTGCTGACGTCGCAGCTTGCCCGCGGCGGCTTCGCTGCGGCTCTTTTGTCCGCCGAGCAGGATCGGTGCCTGATTCGCGCCGCGGGCATCGCGCTGCCCACGCGACTGGCGTCGGGCCAGCTTCTCCTGTTGTTCGCGCAACGCCGCTTCGCCGCGCCGGCGTTCCGCCCTTCTTGCGTCGAGCGCGCGCAACGACGCCTCGCGCTCCTCGCGGCGCGCCTGCACGTAGAAATCGTAGTCGCCACCGTAGTGGCGCAGACCCGACGGCGTGAGTTCCACGATGCGCTCCATCGCGCCGAGCAGGCGTCGATCATGGCTGACGACGAGCATGCCGCCCTTCCATGCGCGGATCCATGCGAGCAGCGCGTCGCGGGCCGCGCCATCGAGGTGATTGCTCGGTTCGTCGAGAATGAGGTAATCCGCAGCGTCGAGTCGCGCGCCCAGCAGGGCGACCGCCATCGCCTCGCCGCCGCTGAGCGTGCCTGCCGAGTCGTCGGTCCCGACATGGGCGAGTCCCGCGCGATCGAGCGCATCGCGAAGACGTTCGCGGACGTCCCAGCGATCGCCCACCGCGTCGAAATCGGCCGGATCGCTGCTGCCGGCCTCGATGCGCGCCAGAGCGGCCATCGCGTCGCCCACGCCCGCCAGCGCGGCCACGGACTCGCGCGCGTCGTCGGCTACGCGCTGGGCGATGTAGTACACGCGGCCGAACCGCGCGCAGCGTCCGCCGCCGGGCGCGAGACCGCCGGCGAGGATGCGCGCGAGCACGCTCTTGCCCACGCCGTTGCGACCAACGAGGCCGGTGCGGCGCTCGTCGAACGAGGCGGTGATGTCGGAGAAGAGGGTCCTGCCGTCCGGCAGAACGAAAGAGACGCCATCGAGCGTCAGGTACGTCGTCGTCATATGCGAATCCAGGCAATGCCATCGGCTCCCGCGGGCGGGAGAGTCGAGTCACCCAAAAGGGGTGAGGGCATTACTTGCGCATCGGACGAATACCTCGTGCGGAAGGGATCGGACGGGCATCATATCATCACGCCGGAATCAGGTGCCTGGCTGTTCCGGCCGGGGCATGGTGCGCGCCACGATGTCCGCCAGCGACTGTTGCGAGTACGGCTTGGCCAGTCGGGGCAGGCCGAGTGGCTGGCCCGCGGGCAGGTCCGCGTAACCGGTCGCCATGATCACGGGTAACGTGGGATACCGCTCGTGCAGCGTGGCCGCGAGCTGTGCGCCGGTCATCTGGGGCATCGCGTGGTCGGTGATCACGAGGTCGACGCACCCTTCCTCCAGCAGCTTCAGGGCTTCGGCGCCCGAGCGTGCCGCGGTGACCGAGTAACCGAGGTCCTCGAGCATCTCGACGGTCGTCATGCGGACGAGGTCGTCGTCGTCCACCGTGAGGATGGTGGCGGTCTGTGCGGGAACGCAGCGACGGACGCTCGTCGCCGCGACGGGTGCCGGCGGCGGTGCGGCCAAGGAGGCCTGCGCGGCGGGAAGCCAGATTTCGGCGGTGGTGCCGACATCCTCGCGACTGGTCATCCGCAGGGCGCCACCGAGCTGCTCCGCCAGGCCGTGCACCATCGACAGGCCAAGGCCGGTTCCCTTGCCCACGCCCTTGGTCGTGAAGAAGGGCTCGGTGGCGCGCTTGAGTGTCGCATCGTCCATGCCCGATCCGGTATCCGAGAGCGAGAGGCGGACGTAGTGTCCTGGCAGGACGGGGCCATCCGAATCCTTCACCCATGTTTCGCTCGTCGCGATGACGATGGTGCCCACGCCGTCCATCGCATCGCGCGCGTTCACGGCCAGGTTGAGCAGCGCCGACTCGAGCTGGTTCGCATCGGCTTCGATGGGCGGAAGATCCGCGGCGAAACGTGTCTCCACCACGATCGTCCCGCCGAGCGATCGCTGCATCAGCTCACGCATGCCGTCGATCAGGGCGTGCAGGTCGATGCGCTCCGTCTTCAGGTCCTGGCGTCGCGCGAACGCGAGCATCCGCCGAGTCAGCGTGCTGCCGCGCTGCGCGCCGGCAAGCGCGTTGTCGACGAGGCGCCGCAGCAACGGATCGTCCGGCAGTCGCTCGCGCAGCAGTTCGAGGCTGCCGTGCACGGCCATCAGCAGGTTGTTGAAGTCGTGCGCGATGCCGCCCGTGAGGTTGCCGAGCGCCTCCATCTTCTGCATCTGCATCAGCGCCTGCTCGGCCTTGCGGCTGTTGGCTTCGCTCCGCGCCAGCGCGTCGGTGCGGTCGCGCACCTGCGCTTCCAGTTCCTCGCGGAATCGTCGCTCGGTTTCCCGCGCGCGTCGTTCGGCGAGGACGCGCTCGGTCGTTTCGACGACGATCGCGATCACCCCGCCTGGCTTGCCATCCTCACCCGGCACGGGCGAGTAATCGAGGTCCATCCACACAGGCTCCGGTTTGCCGTGCCGGATGAGCGAGAGCTCCTGATCCTTGTAGGCGAGCGTGCCGCCCGCAAGTCCGACGCGCATCACGTTGTCGTTGAAATCGGCGACCTCCGCCCAACCCTTGCGCACCTCCGAACCCAGCAGCGCCGGATGCCGGTTGCCGGCAAATACCGAATAGGCATCGTTGTAGATCATGATGCCGGGCTCGCCCCAGAGCAGCACGATCGGCACTGGCGACAGCAGCAGCATGCCCGTCACCGCGCGCAGGCTCGGCGGCCACGTCTCCACGGGGCCGAGGCCGCTCGGCGTCCAGTCCATCGAGCGGATCAGCCGCCCGGTCTCGCCAGTGCCATCGAGCCAGGCAAGCGGATCGGTACCGGCGGCGGGGGGCGTGGGGACGGTCGTCATGCCATCGAAGGTCCGGGAGGTATCGGGCCCAGTGTAAGCGGCCGCTATGTGACGAAGAACGCAAGAAGCGGGCCCATGTTGGCCGGGGTCATCCCGCGCTGCGACGCCGCGCGTCGTCGAGCGCGTGGCACAGCGTCGCCACCCCCGGCAGTATCGACGGCGAGGGCAGGGCCAGCGTCGGCGCATCGATGGAAAAAACGTTGCCGTGCTTCACGGCGGTGAGGAAACCGGACGTCTTCCAGCCGTCCAGTGCCTCGCCGGTCGCGCCGCCGCTGAGGATCACGTCCGGGTCGCGCGCCAGTACGGCCTCGCGGCTCACCGTCGGGGCCGCCTGCGTGAGATCGGCGAAGACGTTGGTGCCGCCGCACAGGGCGATCGCGTCGTCGATGATCTGCGCGCGGCCGATGGTCATGAGGGGGCGGTCCCAGATCTGGTAGAACACCTTGAGCCGCTTCTTTCCGGCGTATGTCGTGCGCAGGTCGGCGAGCGACTGGTCGAACGCCTGCGCGGACTTCATGGCCGCGTCGGACGTGCCGGCGAGGACGCCGAAGCGGCGCGTCGCTGCCGCGACGTCGGCGAGGCGCGTGGTCTCCGCGTAGAACACCGGGATGCCGAGGCGCACGATCTTCTCGACCTGCGAGGCGGCGTTGCCGCTTTTCCATACGATCACGATGTCCGGTTTCAGCGCGACGATGCGTTCGAGGTCGATCATCGTGGCGTCGCCGACGACCGGCACCTTTCGCGCGGCCTCCGGATACTCGGTGAAGCGCGACGTGCCGACGACATAGGCGCCGGCGCCGGCGGCGAACAGGGCATCGGTGACGTTGGGCGCGAGGCTGACGATGCGGTGCGCCGGTGCGGGTAGCGTCACGGTTCGCCCCGCGTCGTCGACCACGGACACCGATGCGACGACGGGCGCCGCGACGAACAGCGCGAGCAGGGCGAGCGAGCGGATCATGGAGATGTCCCGTTGAGGCGGCCGGCGCGGAAGAACAGTTCGTCGTCCAGCATCACGCCGTGGATCGGATGGTGGAAAGCGGCGCTCAGGTGTTCGCTGGTGACGACATCGTCCTTCGGGCCGGCGAGCGCGCCGCCCTTGCCGTCGAGCAGCACGGCATGCGTCGCGTGCTGGAAGGCGAGGTTGATGTCGTGCACGGTGTAGACGACCGACTTGCCGGCATCCATCGCCACGCGCATGAGTTCATGCAGCGTCTTCATCTGGTGGTGCAGATCGAGCGACGATAGTGGTTCGTCCAGCAGCAGCACGTCCACGTCCTGCGTGAACAGGGTGGCGATGTTCACGCGCTGGCGCTCGCCGCCGGACAGCGTGGTGACGTCGCGCCCCGCCAGTTCGTCCAGCTCGAACGTCTGCAACGCGGTTTGCGCGTGGCTCGTATCGGTCTCGCCCCACGCCCAGAACGGCAGGCTGGGATGACGTGCGGACATGACCGCGTCCATCACCGTGAGGCTGAAGGCATCCACGATGCTCTGCGGCAGGAACCCACGGCGACGCGCCAGTTCGATCGGACGGTAGTCGCCGACGTCCCGTCCGTCGAGAAGCACGCGGCCGCCATCGGGATCGCGCAGCCCCGCCAATGTCCGCAGCAACGTGGATTTGCCCGCGCCATTCGGCCCCAGCACGCACCAGACATCGCCGGGCATGACGCGCAGGCCGAGCGAGCGCACGAGCAGACGGCCGCGCACCGACAGACTGAGCGCCTCGGTGACCAGGCCGGCGCTCATCGACGCCGCACCAGGAGGAACATGAAGGTCGGCACGCCGATGACCGCCATCACGGCACCGACGGGAAGCTGGATCGGATCCGCGACGACGCGCGAGATCGTGTCGGCGATGGTCACCACGATGCCGCCGCCGATCGCGCACGCGGGAAGCAGCACGCGCTGATCGTTGCCGACGACACGTCGCAGCGCATGGGGTACCACGAGGCCGACGAAGCCGACGGTCCCCGCGCTCGTCACGGCCACGGCGGTCGCGATGGACGCGATGGCGAAGATCGTGGACTTGACGACGTTCGGTCGCACGCCGAGCGCGCTCGCGGACTCCTCGCCGCGCATCAGGAGGTTGAGCTGGCGTCCCATCGGCACCACCAGCAGCACGCAGGCGAGCAGGGTGATCGCCGGCAACGACCAGTTCGCCACACCGCTGAGGTCGCCCATCATCCAGAACAGCATGCCGCGGAGGTTCCTGTCCGGCGCGAGCACCAGCATCATGCTGACGATCGCGCCGAGGCCGGCCGCCAGCATGACGCCGATCAGGATCAGATCGGTGGAATCCTCGCGCTGCGCCGCGCGGGTGCGTGCGAGCAGGTCGCGATGGGCGAGCACGAACACGGCCACGCACGCGAACAGCGCACCCGTGGCCGCGCCCAGTGCGGTAGCCAGCGCGCCGGCGCCTGCGAGCATCATGCCCAGCGCGCCCACGGCGGCACCGCCCGATAGTCCGAGCGTGTAGGGATCGGCCAGCGGATTGCGCACGAGGATCTGCATCAGGCAGCCGGAGACGGCGAGCAGTCCGCCCACGCCGTAGGCCGCGACGGCGCGCGGCACGCGCAATTGCCACACGATGGTATCCATCGGCGTCCCCGTCGACGACACGAGCGCGCGCCAGGAGTCGTGCACCGACGAATCGGCGCCGCCGATCAGCACGGAGGCCAGCAGCACAGCCAACCCGCACAGCAGCATGCCGATCCACAGGCGCAGCGCCGAGGCGAACGTGGTCGGGCGAAGCGAGGCGGGCTGTTCCCGGGTCCAGATAGGGTCGCTCATGCCTCGCCTTGTCGCGGTGTTCGCCGATTATCCCATCTATTCGGCTCATGCTGTGAGCCGAATATACCCTCGTATCCGGCTCACGTACCATGGAAGACCGACCCTCCCCCCGTCCCCTGGAGTCCTTCGTGTCCTATCAAGCTGCCCCGGATCGCTACGACAACCTCATGCCTTATCGCCGCTGCGGCCGCAGCGGCATCGACCTGCCGGCGATCTCGCTGGGACTCTGGCAGAACTTCGGTGGGGCCGACGTGTTCGAGACCGGGCGCGCGATCCTGCGCCGTGCCTTCGATCGCGGCATCACCCACTTCGACCTCGCCAACAACTACGGGCCGCCGTACGGTTCGGCCGAAGAAAACTTCGGCCGCGTGATGGCGAGCGACTTCGCGCCCTACCGCGACGAACTGATCGTCTCCACGAAAGCGGGCTGGGACATGTGGCCCGGCCCCTATGGCGGCATCGGCGGCAGCCGGAAGTACCTCATCGCCAGCCTCGACCAGTCGCTGAAGCGCATGGGTCTCGACTATGTCGACATCTTCTATTCGCACCGTGTGGACCCCGACACGCCGCTGGAAGAAACGATGGGCGCCCTCGCGCACCTCCATCGCCAGGGCAAGGCGTTGTACGTCGGCATTTCGAGCTACTCGCCGGAACTGACGCGCAAGGCCGCGGCGATCCTGGCGGAGGAACGCGTGCCGCTGTTCATCCATCAGCCGAACTACTCGATGTTCAACCGCTGGATCGAGGATGGCCTGCTCGACACGCTCGGCGGTCTCGGGACCGGTTGCATCGCGTTCTCCCCGCTGGCGCAGGGCCTCCTGACGTCGAAGTATCTCAACGGCGTGCCCGACGATGCGCGCGCGACGCGCGACGGTTCCCTCGGCAAGGGTCAGCTCAACGAGGCGAATCTCGAACGCATCCGTGCGCTCGACGCCATCGCGCAGCGTCGCGGTCAGACGCTCGCGCAGATGGCGATCGCCTGGGTTCTGCGCGATCCGCGCGTGACGTCGGCACTGATCGGTGCGCGCACCGTCGCGCAGCTCGACGATTCGCTCGGCGCGTTGCGTGGCCTGCACTTCAGCCCGGAAGAACTCGCCGAGATCGATCGCTACGCGACCGACGGCGGCACCGATCTCTGGCGCGAATCGGCGAAGCTCTGAGATTCAACGGGCTATCGTTTCGGTGGGGGCCAGGCTGCTGGCGAAGGGTGCTTGCCGCGAGCACCCTTCGCCAGCAGGCTGGCTCCCACCAAGGCGCTCGCCTCTATTCCTGAGACGACCGTCGTCTCAGCTCCGCCACCGGCACCCCCTTCCAGCCCCAGCTGTCGAGATCGACTTCCTCGATGACGACGAAGGTGCTGTCCAGCGGCTTGCCCATCACCTCGAGCAACAGCTGGCTGACGCCTGCGATCAGCGCGGCTTTCTGCTCGGGTGTGGTCGACGTGGCGCCGGGCGAGGTGCCTTCGCGCGTGACCTGGATCGTAACGATCGGCATGGTGGGCTCCTTACCATCGACCGGCGTGCTGGCCGCCGTCGACATGCAATGTTTCGCCGGTGACGAACGTGGATCGTTCGAGGTAAAGCACCGCGTCGACGATGTCCTCGACTTCGCCGAGTCGCCCGACCGGATGCAGTTTCGCGAGTTCGTCGAGGGGATCGCCCGCGTGCATCGGCGTGCGGATGATGCCCGGCGCCACGGCGTTCACGCGTATGCCCGCCGTCGCGTACTCGATCGCCAGCGAGCGCGTGATCGCATCGAGCCCACCCTTCGTGAGTGCGGCGAGGCTGCCGGGCACGCCCGCCTGCGGCTGGTCGACGAGCGTGGTGGTCATCTGCACGATATGGCCGAAGCCCTGTCGAAGCATCTGCGTCGCCACGAACTGCGTGATGTGAAAAAAACCGGCCACGTTGGTATCGATCGCGTTGCGGAAGTCCTCTTCGGTGAACTCCACGAACGGCTTCGCGATGAAGATGCCGGCGTTGTTCACCAGCGTGTCGATGCGTCCGAAGCGCTCGACCGCCGTGGTCGCGATGCTCGCGGCGACGTTGCGGTCGGCGATGCTTCCCGCCACGGTCGCGATGCCCTCATCCTGCGATGGGCGGATGTTCCGCGAGTTGGCGACCACGGCGTAACCGAGGTCGCGAAACGCTTCGACGATGCCCGCGCCGATACCCTGCGACGCACCCGTGACGATGGCGACTTTCCGTTCGTCGGCCATGGCGAGTCACCGGGACCGGAGTTGCGCGAGCAACACCGTCGCGGCCGGCCCGGACGACGCCGGGTTCTGCCCCGTCAGGAGCAGGCCATCCATGAGCACGTAGATCTTCCAGTCGTCCGTCTTCGAGAAGATGCCGCCGTTCTGCTTGAGCGAATCCTCGACAAGAAAGGGCACGACATGCGTCAGTTGCACGGCTTCCTCTTCGGTGTTGGTGAAGCCGGTCACCTTCTTTCCTTTGACGAGCCAGCCGCCATCGGGTGCCTTCACGTGGCGCAGCACGCCCGGTGCGTGGCAGACGAAGGCGATGTGCTTGCCGGCCGCGTAGAACGACTCGATCAGCTTGATCGAATCGGGATCTTCCGCGAGATCCCACATCGGACCATGACCGCCCGGATAGAAAACCGCGTCGAAGCCATCGTGCGATACCTCCGAAAGCTTCACCGTCTTCGAAAGGCGGTCCTGCGCTTCCTTGTCCTTCTTGTAACGCGCGGTGAGCTCCGTCTGGAATTCCGGATCGTCGCTCTTGGGATCGAAGGGCGGCAGGCCGCCCTTGGGCGAAGACAGCACCAGATCGATGCCGGCCTCCTGAAACACGTAGTAAGGCGCCGCGAATTCCTCGAGCCAGAAACCGGTCTTCTTGCCCGTGTCGCCGAGCTGGTCGTGGGATGTGATGACCATCAGGATCTTCATGGTTCGCACCTCGTTGAAACGCGATAGAGGGGGGCGACCGGCACGGAAGTGTCGTCGGCTGCCGCGGGAGCGGGTCGAACCACGCCATGCTAGACCCCGGCGCCACGCGGGGATTGCCGAAACGTGTGTCGGGCGACGCGCGCTGGCGCCAAGCCGGCCGTTCGGTATCGAATCGACCCGGCCCCGCGATCAGTTCGACACGCATCCACGCAGCAGGGGCCGGTCCGGATCCTTGCGTGCATCGTAGAAATCGCCGCCGCGGCCCTTGGTCCACCACGTGACGAAACCGGACTGATAGCGCACGCCGTCGGCCGACATCGTGGCCACCAGCAGCTGCGGCACGCCGTCGACCGGAAGCAACGCGAAGCTCTGGCCGTTCTTTCCGTTGAAGTAGGTCACGCGGAACGACTTGCCGCCAGGGCAGCGATACATCGCGTCGACGGGCGGACCGACCTGTACCTGCGGCACGCTGAGCGACACGGCGAACGCCGGAACGCACAGGGCCGCGGCGAAGGCGGTCATGCCGAGGTGCAGATAGCGACGGTAGGGCGTTGGGGACGGCACGAGAGAAGACCTCGGTGGATGCCCGCGATCGGATCGGGAACGGACAGGGTTCACTATCTGAGCGCCGTCCGCTTTCCGCATGGCACGCGGCGTTCTCAAATCGAACGGTACGCTTCCGGCCCCGGACGATCCGGCGCACGGGACCATGAGACCCGTCCCGACACGCAGACCGTGTAAAATGCCCGTTTTTCAGCCAGTCACCTCGTGGAATCAGCCCGCCGGACCACGGTCCGTGGCCCGACGTTCATCCGCCTCCTGGGGCGCCTGGCGGACGTCGATGCCTCACAATCCAGCCAGTCGTTGCCGGATCGCCTGAGCGGGTGGCTCAACTGGACGCAGGCGATCGCGCTGGCGACGGCGCTGGACGGGCGCCTGCCCGAGCCCGTGGACGAGGTCGCGACCTTCGACGAGGGGCCGGCCGGCGAATGCGCCCGGGTGCGGGCCGCACTGGCGGAGACGATCGCCAGCGCGCGCGAGCTCGTGCCCTCCGCCGAACGCGAGCCCGTCGTGGCGCCGCCCGTCGAGGGCTGGGTGCTCCCGCCGCCGGATTTCGCCCCGTTCCGCCAGCGCTATCTCACGCTGCAGCGTGCGATGCAGGGCTCCACGGGTCGCCTCCGGGGCGAGCTGCGCGATCTGCTCGGTCGGTCGTCCCCGGAGATGGGGCGCCTCGCGGAGCTGGACGCCGCGATGGAGCTCGCCCTGAGCCCGCGCGAGCAGCGTCTGCTCGCCACCGTGCCGGGGCTGCTGGAAACCCGTTTCGAAAGCCTTCGCCGCGCGCATGCGGCGGAGGGTGCGCCGGACGATCCGGCCGGGGCCACGCACGATGCGTGGCTCGATGTGTTCCGCAAGGACATGCAGAGCGTCCTGCTCGCCGAACTGGACGTGCGTTTCCAACCGGTCGAAGGCCTGCTTGCGGCGCTTTCCGCCAGCTAAACGAGAAATCATGCTCAGGAATTCCCTTTACTTCATCGTGTTCGCCGTCGGCCTCCTCGCCGTGTGCTGGGTCGGCGTGGGCTACGTGGGCGCCAACCCGCTCGGTGCCGCCGTCGCCGCGATCATCGGTCTCTGCTACGTGGCCGGCGCGGTCGAACTGCATCGTTACCGACAGGCCACGGCGTCGCTGCGCACCGCGGTGAACGGCCTGTCGAGCGCGCCGGCGAACCTGCCCGCCTGGCTCGGCGAACTGCATCCCGGCCTTCGCCATGCGGTGCGGCTGCGCGTCGAGGGCGAGCGCGTGGCGCTGCCGCTGCCGACGCTCACCCCTTACCTCGTCGGCCTGCTCGTGCTGCTCGGCATGCTGGGCACGCTGCTGGGCATGATGGCGACCCTGCATGGCACGGGCCTCGCACTCGAGAGCGCCACCGACCTGCAGGCGATCCGCAGTTCGCTCGCCGCGCCGGTGAAGGGCCTCGGGTTCGCCTTCGGCACGTCGATCGCCGGCGTGGCGAGTTCGGCGATGCTGGGCCTGCTTTCCGCCCTGTGCCGTCGCGAGCGCATCGCCGTCGTGCAGCAGCTGGATGCCGGCATCGCGACCACGCTGCGCGTGCATTCGCGCTCGCACCAGCGCGACGAATCCTTCCGCCTGCTCCAGCAACAGAGCGCGTCGATGCCGTTGCTCGTCGACCGCCTGCAGGCGATGGTCGAGGCCATCGAGCGGCAGGGCGCCGCCACCGGCGAACGCCAGCTCGCGAGCCAGGAATCGTTCCACGCGAAAACCGAAGCCATCCACCAGCGTCTCGCCTCCGCGGTCGAGCAGTCGCTCAAGGACAGCGTGGTCGAGAGCGCCCGCGCGGCCGGCGCGGCGTTCCAGCCCGTGGTCGACACGACGATGGCGGCGCTGGCGCGCGAAACCGCGTCGCTGCACGCATCCATCAACGCCTCGGTGCGCCAGCAGCTCGATGGCCTCGCCAGCGGATTCGAACAGGCCGCGACGCGCGTCTCGTCGATCTGGACCGACGCGCTCGCCGAGCAGCGTGCCACCAACGAAGCGCTCGCACGCGAGCTTTCGCTGGCGCTGGACGGCTTCAGCGCGACCTTCGGCCAGCGCTCCGCCACGCTGGTCGACGGCGTCGCCAGCCGTCTGGACGCCACCGGCGCCGCCATCGCCGAGGGCTGGGGCGCGGCGCTCGCGCAGCAGCAGGCCGTCAATCGCGAACTCGCCGATCGCAACCAGCAGGCGATGGCGCAGGCGACATCGACGTTCGCGGAACACGCGGAGGCACTCGTCCGCCAGGTCGGCGACGCGCAGGGCGTGCTGCAGACGGCGCTGGCGTCGGGTGACGAAGCGCGCCTGAAGGCATGGTCGGACACGCTCGCGGGTATGGGCGAGACGCTGGGCGAGCAGTGGGCGCGGACCTCCGACGCCACGGCGGAGCGCCAGCAGGCGATCTGCGACACGCTGGCCCGCACCGCCGACGACGTCGCGGCACAGACGCGGGCCAGCGCGGGCGAAACGATCGCCGAGATCGCGCGCCTCGTCGACGCGGCTTCTGAAGCACCGAAGATCGCGGCCGACGTCGTCGCGGAACTTCGCCAGAAACTGTCCGACAGCATGGTGCGCGACACCGCGATGCTCGAAGAGCGCACGCGCCTGCTCGCCACGCTCGAAACACTGCTCGATGCCGTCAACCACGCGTCGACGGAACAGCGCACGGCGGTGGATGACCTCGTGGCCCAGTCCGCCGGTCTGCTGGAGCGCGTCGGCACGCGCTTCACCGATCACATCGAAGCGGAAACGGGCAAGCTGGAAACCGTCGCGGCGCAGGTCGGCGAGAGCGCGACCGGCATCGTGGGCCTCGGCGAAGCGTTCGGCGGCGCGGTCGCGGCGTTCGGCGAGTCCAACGCCGCGCTGATGACGCATCTCCAGGAAGTGTCGTCCGCGCTGGACAGGTCCATGGCGCGCAGCGACGAACAGCTGGCGTATTACGTGGCGCAGGCGCGCGAGGTCGTGGACCTCAGCATGCTGTCGCAGAAACAGATCGTCGAAGACCTGCAGCGGCTCGCCAGCCAGCGCGAGCGCGCGGGAGCCGGCGCGGCATGAGCGACGAACTCGAACTCGAGTCCGAGTCCGGCACGTCGATCTGGGCCGCCTTCGGCGACCTGATGTCCGTGCTGCTGGGCGCGTTCGTGCTCATCCTGGTCGGTGTGATCGGCATGCAGCTGGCGCTGTCGCAGCGGCTCGACGAAGAGGTGAAGCACCGCCAGGCCGAAGAGCAGCGTCGCACCACGCTCGAGGAAGCGCTCGCCGTGCCGCTCGCGGCGGGGCGCGTCACGCTGGTCAACGGTCGCATCGGCATTCGCGGCAGCGTGCTCTTCGCGCTCAATTCCGATCAGCTGCAGCCGGAGGGCCGGGAGCTGCTGAAGACGCTTTCCGGCCCGTTGTCGACGTACCTGGCATCGCGCGGCGAACTGCTGATGGTCAGTGGCTTCACCGACGACCAGCAGGTGCACGACGGCAATCGGCGGTTCGCCGACAACTGGGAACTCTCGGCGCAGCGCGCCCTGACGGTGACGCGCGCGCTGATCGCCGATGGCGTGCCGGCCTCGTCGGTGTTCGCCGCCGCGTTCGGTGCCGAGCAGCCGGTGGGCGCGAATTCCGACGAGGACGGCCGTGCGAAGAATCGTCGCGTCGAGCTGGCGCCCGTGCCCCGGCAGTCGACCACCGGTAAGGCCGCGAATGGCCCGTAAGCATCGCGCGCCCGAGGCCGACGCGCCGCCGGCCGCGCAGGCGACCGGGCGCGGGCCGCTCGGCCTGCTGGCCGACGAGCTCGCCGCACGCGCGGCGACGCGCGATGCCGCCGCGGCCGTGCCGTATCCCGAGCTGGGCCTCCTCGATCCGTTTCGCGCCCTCTGGTCGCGCGTCCGCACCGAAAGCCAGATGCGCGAAACACTCGCGTACACGGCCGAGGACGCGGGTCCTCTCAATTCCAGTGCGCTGGTGCACCGCTCGATCGCGCTGATGCGCGACGCCTCGCCGGCCTATCTCCAGCATTTTCTGACGTACGTCGACGCGCTCTCGTGGATGGAGCGCCTGGAAACGGGGTCCCGCGGCGGCCCGAAGGATCCGATGCAGCCGGCGACGATCGGCAAACGCGCGCGCGCGAAACCCCGCGCGCGAAAGTGATTCAGACGACCGCGGGCGTGCTGCCGACCAGCTGGTCCGCAGGCACGGGGCTGCCGAGCAGGTAGCCCTGGAGCGCGTTGCAGCCGAGCCGCGTCAGCAGCTCCTGCTGTTCCGTCGTCTCGACGCCCTCGGCCACGATCTTCAGGCCCAGCGTCTTGCCCAGCGCGATGATCGCCGAAACGATCGCTTCGTCGTCGTTGCCATGACTGAGTTCGGTGACGAATCCACGATCGATCTTCAGCTCGTCCGCGGGCAACTGTTTCAGGTAGAGAAGGCTCGAATAACCGGTACCGAAATCGTCGATGGAGATGCCGACGCCCAGCGCCGCGAGCTGGTTGAGGATGGCGAGGCTGGCCTCGGCATCGCGCATCGCCGTGGATTCGGTCACTTCGAGCACCAGATGACGCGGTGCCAGCGCATGGCGCGCGAGGGTTTCGCCCAGCACGTCGACGAGGCCCGCGTGCGTGAGCTGCACGGTGGAAAGATTGACCGCGACGGTCCAGTCCGTGTGACCTTCGCGCTGCCATTCGCGCATCTGCCGGCAGGCTTCGTCGATCACCCAGTTGCCGATCGGCACGATGAGGCCGGTACGCTCCGCCACCGCGAGGAATTCGTCCGGTGCCACGAGCCCGGCACCGGGCTTCTGCCAGCGCAGCAGCGCTTCCACGCCGACCACCGGGCCGCTGGGGGACACGAACTTGGGCTGGTAGTGCAGCACGAACTCGCCGCGGTCGACCGCGCGGCGGAGGTCCTGCTGCAGCTGTAGCTGCTGGTGCACGTTGGCGTTCATCGCGCTCTCGAAGAAGCAGTAGCCGTTACGGCCCTGCTCCTTGGCGTGGTACATCGCGGCGTCCGCGTTGATCATTAGCTCATGCGTCGTCTGCCCGTTGCCGGGGTAGATCGCGATGCCGATGCTCGCCGCGACATGCACGGTGTTCCCTTCGATCTCGTACGCCGCGCCCAGCGTGTCGACCAGGCGCTGCGCGTGCAACGCCGCGTCTTCCGGGCGCGCGACGTCGAAGACCGCCACGAACTCGTCGCCGCCGAGGCGCGCCACCGTGTCTTCGCTGCGCGTGGTCGCGAGGATGCGGTCGGAGACGCGCTTCAGCAACAGGTCGCCGGTGTGGTGGCCATAGACGTCGTTGACCGCCTTGAAGCCGTCCAGGTCGATGAACAGCACGGCGAACCGGCTCTTCTCGCGCGATGCCTTGTGGATGGCCTGGTCCATGCGGTCGCCGAGCAGCACGCGGTTGGGCAGGCGGGTGAGGTTGTCGTGCAGGGCCAGCTGCACGAGTTCGCTGTTGGCGCGGTCGAGCGAGATGGCCAGCGCGTCGGCGCGCACGTCGAGCATCGCGATCACCAGCGCGATGGCGAACACCGCGAGGCTGACGAGAATCACGACGACGGCCAGCCATTTGGCGTCCAGTCCGGAGTTGGCCGCCCCGCACCAGCTGCCCAGCGGAAACCGGGACGCCGCCATGCCGGTGTAATGCATGCCGACGATGGCGCAGCCCATCACGAGCGACGCGCCGAGGCGCGCCAGCACCACGCGCTCGCCGTCGTGCCGCAGGCGGAAGGCGATCCAGAGCGCGGCGCCCGAGGCCACCACGGCGATGGCGACCGAGGCGGCGAACAGCCAGGGATCGTAGATCACGCCCGGCTGCATCTTCATCGCGGCCATGCCGGTGTAATGCATCGCCGCGATCCCGGCGCCCATGAGCACCGCCCCGCCGACGAGGCGTCGCCGGGGCAGCTCGGCCAGGCACACCAGCCACAGGGCGAACGCGGAGGACACCACCGCGATCACGAGCGAAAGCGTGGTCAGGCCCAGGTCGTAGCCGACCGCGATAGGCAGGCGGAACGCCAGCATGCCGACGAAATGCATCGACCAGATGCCGAAGCCCATGGCGACGGAGCCGCCGATCAGCCAGAGCGCCGAGGCCCGGCCACGGGTGCTCGCCACGCGTCCGGCCATGTTCAGCGCCGTGTACGACGCCAGCACCGCCACGATGAGCGAGAACACGACGAGAATGCCGCTGTAGCTGCTTGCGAGCATGGGAACCTGCCGGACCTGCGAGACCACAGAATGTGGCTGTTCTGATGATTTCGGCAGATTTACCAATTTCTGAAGCCGGTACCATGGCGAGGCTCCCGCTCTCACCGGACTTCGCATGGCTCCCGCCCGATTCGCGTCCAAGGCACTCGTCCTCCTCGTTCTCGCGACGGCCAGCGTCCAGGCCGCCACGGTGCCGACGGACAATCCGCGGCGCACGGCACTCGACAACGCGGTCGGCTCCGCGGCGACCGCCTTCTTCGCCGACACCTGCCGGGTGGGCCTTTCCCTCGCCGTGGTGGATGGCGCGGCGACATCGCCCCACTTCTACGATTACGGCAGCACGCTCAGGGGGCGTCGGCAGCTGGCGACGCCGGATACGCTCTACGAACTCGCCTCCGTCACGAAGACCTTCACCGGCATGCTGGCCGCGAAGGCCGTGCACGAAGGGCGCATGGCGCTGGATGCGGATTTCCGCACCTACCTTCCCGGTGCATGGCCGAATCTCCAGAAGAACGGGCGCCCCATCACCCTGCGAACGCTCGCCACCCATACCTCCGGCATGCCCCGGGACATCCCCGACACCGACGCGGCCATGAGCGCTCCGGACGTCGCCAGCCGACCCGCCCGTCTGCTGGCGGTGGAACGCGACTTCACGCCCGCCGACTTCCCGGCCGCGCTGCACGAGGCGAGCCTTCGCACCGTTCCGGGCGCGACGGAGGCTTACTCCAACGCCGCCATGAAGGTCATCGCCATGGGGGTCGCGCAGGTCTACGGTGCGCCCTTCGAGACATGGCTGCGCACCGCGATCCTCCAGCCTCTCAAGATGTCCGACACCGGGTTCGCCGTCGCGGAAAGCCAGCGTGCCCGCCTGGCGACGGGTTACGACCGGAACGGCGTCCCCGCGCCGTATCACACGCTCAACGCCGGCCCCAGCTGGGGCCTGTACTCGGACACGCGCGACATGGCCCGCTATGTCGCGCGACACCTCGACGAAGCCGATCCGGTGATCGCGCAGGCGCACGCGATCCTTCGCGGCGACGCCGTGGACGGCCGCGGCATGATCTGGAACGCATCGCTCGACCGCGGCGAGCGCGTCCTCTGGCACGGTGGTGGATCGTTCGGCATGTCGAGCCAGGTGGTGCTCTATCCGGCGACGGGGCAGGGCTTCGTGCTTCTGGCCAACGACACGTGCCCGGGCACGGAGAGCGCCCTGAAGGCGCTCGCCATGACAGTGCACGCGGCCACGCGGTGAACGCCGTTCAACGGCTCCGCGCGGCGCGCCGTTGTTCCATCCAATCGTAGATCACCGGCAGCAGCACCAGGGTCAGCAGGGTGGACGTGATCAGCCCACCGACCACCACCGTCGCCAGCGGTCGCTGCGTTTCCGCACCGACGCCGCTGGAGACCAGCATGGGCAACAGGCCCAGGATCGCGACGCTCGCCGTCATCAGCACGGGACGAAGGCGTAGCGCCGTGCCCCGGACGACCGCGTCGCGCACGTCGAGGCCGCCCGTCGCACGAAGTCCGTTGAGGAAGCTGACCAGCACGATACCGTTGAGCATCGCCACGCCGAAGACGGCGATGAAGCCGATCGCCGACGGTACCGAAAGGTACTGTCCCGTCAGGAAGAGCGCCGCGACGCCGCCGATGGTCGCGAACGGCACGTTGGCGAGGATCAGCGCCGCGTGGCGCAGCGAACCGAACGCGGTGTAGAGCAGCATGAAGATGACGAAGATCGTCACCGGGACGATGATCGCCAGCCGCGTCAGTGCACGCTGCTGGTTCTCGAACGCGCCACCCCAGGCCGTGTAGTAACCCGGCGGAAGCGTCACGGCCGCGGCGATGGCGCTATCGGCGTCCTTCACGAACCCGTCCACGTCCCGCCCGCGCACGTCCATCTGGATCACCGCGTAACGCTGGAGCTGTTCGCGACGGATGAACGAGTAGCCTTCCACGGTATCGATCGTCGCCACCTGATCGAGCCGGACCAGCGCCCCCGACGCCGTGCGGAGGGGAATGCGCTCGACGGCCTGGATCGAACGCTTGCTGGCATCGTCGAGCCGCACCGCGATGTCGAAGCGCTTCACGCCGGCGATCAGCGTGCCGACGGGTTCGCCGCCGACGCCGTTGCGCACGACGGTGAGCACATCCTCCGCGTTGAGGCCGTAACGCGCGAGCGCGGCGCGATCCACGGCGATGCGGATCTGCGGCTTGCCGACGTTCGCTTCCAGCGAGAGGTCGGCCACACCCGGCACGGTGGCGAGCACGTTCTTGAGCTTCGCGCTCACACGATCGAGCTCGGCGAGATCGTCGCCGTAGAGCTTGAGCGCCAGCGTCGCCCGCACGCCGGAGATGAGCTCCTCGACACGCATCTGGATCGGCTGCGTGTAACTCACGACCGCCGTCGGCAGGAGCGCGGCGAGCTCGCGCTGCATGTCGTCTTCGATAGCGTCGAGCGTCTTGCCGTCGCGCCACTGATCCTTCGGCTTCAGCGGCGTGTACACCTCCATGTAGTTCACGTCGGCGGTCTCGCCTTTTTCCGCGCGCCCGATCATGGCCAGCGTGGTCTCCACTTCCGGAAACGCCGCCTTGATCCGCGCCGAGACCCGGTTGGAGATGGCGATCGATTCGTCGAGCGACGCGGAGGGGATGGACGTGATGCGCCACATGATCGCGCCTTCGCGCAGATCGGGCATGAACTCCTTGCCGAGCAGCGGAAACATCGCGACCGTGGCGGCGAGCGACGCGACCGCGATCCCGACGACGACGCCCCGCCGTGCCAGCGACCACGCGAGCACGCGCGCGTAGCCGCGCTTGAGCACGGCGACGAGGCGCGTGTCGCGATCTTCCTTCGGCGTCAGGAACATCGCCGCCAGCACGGGTACCAACGTCAGCGAGAGCAGCAGCGAGCCGGCCATGGCGAAGGCGATGTTGAAGGCCATCGGCTTGAACATCTTGCCTTCGAGCCCCCGCAGGCTGAACAGCGGCAGGAAGACGACGACGATGATCAGGATGGCGAACGCGATCGGGCCGGCCACCTCGCGCGCGGCCTGCAACACGGACGCGGCACGATCGACCGGTTCGCCGCGCGCCTTTCGTTCCGCCATGAGGCGGAAGGCGTTCTCGACCATCACCACGGCGCCGTCCACCATCATGCCGATGCCGATCGCGAGACCGGCCAGCGACATCAGGTTGGCGGAGAGGCCCGCCTGTCGCATGCCGATGAAGGCGATCAGCATGGCGAGGGGCAGGGTGACGATGACGATGAGCGCGCTGCGCAGTTCGCCGAGGAACACGAACAACACCAGCGCGACCAGGATGGCCCCTTCGACCAGCGCGCGTACGGCGGTTCCCGTCGCCGCGTCGACCAGATCCGTCCGCTCGTAGACCGGTCTGATCGCCACGCCTTCGGGTAGCACGCGTCTCACCGTGTCGAGCCTCGCCTTCACTGCATCGACGACGCTCTTCGCGTTCTCGCCGATGCGGGCGAGCGCCTGGCCCATCACCACCTCCTTGCCATCGCGGGTGACGGCACCGGTACGCGGTGCGCCGGCTTCGGTCACGACCGCGACGTCGCGCACGAGCACGGGCGTGCCATCCTCCGTCTTCAGCACGATGTCGCCGATGTCGTCGGCATTCCTGACGAGACCAAGGCCGCGCACGAGGTACTGCTCGCGGCCCACGTCGATCACGTTGCCGCCGACCTGCGCGTTGTTCGCCTCCAGCGCCTGGATCAGATCGCGGAAGCCGAGGTCGTGCGCGATCAGGCGCAGCGGATCCACGCGCACCTGGAACTGCTTCTGCTGGCCGCCCCACGAGGTGACGTCGTCGACGCCGGGAGCGGTGCGCAGGATGAGGCGCACGGACCAGTCCTGCAGCGTGCGCAGGTCCATGTCGGAGGAGGCGTCCCCTCCGGCACCGTTCGCCCGTTCGACCGTGTACCAGAAGACCTGCCCGAGTCCGGAGGTGTTCGGGCCCATCTCCGGCTTGCCGTAGCCGGCGGGGAGACGGTCGCCCACCTGTTGCAGGCGTTCGTTCACGAGCTGGCGCGCGAAGTAGATGTCCGTGTCGTCGTCGAAGTAGACCGATACATACGACAGGCCGAACAGGCTCACCGAGCGGATGTCGTGCACGCCCGGCAGGCCGGCCAGCGAGGACTCCACGGGCGTGGTGAGCAGCTGCTCGACGTCTTCCGCGGCGAGTCCCGCCGCTTCCGTGTAGACGTTGACCTGTACCGGGGTGACGTCGGGAAACGCATCGATGGGCAGCGTGCGCGCGGCGTGGATGCCGAGCGCGGCCACCACCGCGAACGCGACCAGCACGAGCGCCTTGTAACGCAAGGAGAGTGCGACGAGACGTTGCAGCATCAGTCGTCTCCCAGCTGCGACCGCAGCATGCGCGCCTTGAGCGAGAACGCTCCCTGGCTGACGTACGGCGTGCCCGCCTTCAGGCCCTGCGTGACCGCCGTCCATCCGTCGTGCGTGTCGCCGGTTTCGACCGGGAGCGGTTCGAACTGCCCTGCGCGCTTGCCGCGCACGAAGACCGTGGGCTGGTTTCCGAGCAGGACGATAGCGGCGGCCGGCACGGCGAGCTCCCGGGTGCGCGACGCGATCGCGATGCGCGCTTCCACGAGTTCGCCAGGGTGGAGCATGTCGTCCTCGTTCGGCACGCGAATGCGCAGCGCGACGGTTCGCGTCTTTTCGTCGGTACGGTGCGAGCGCTGCACGATCCGGCCCGCGAACGTCCTCCCGTTCGAGACGATGGACACGTCGGCATCCGGACGCACCTGCGCAGCAACCCCAGGAGCGAGCCGTGCTTCCACCCACACCGACGCCTCGGCGGCCAGCGTGAGCAACACGCGGCCCGGCTCGACCCGCTCGCCGACGACGAACTCGTCCGTCGTCACGCGGCCGGACTGGGGAGCGAGCAGTTCGAAGCTGCCGTCGGCCGCGGACGAGCCGCGCTGGATCAAACGGGCGATCTGCCCGTCGGAAAGACCATAGGCGCGCAGCTTCGCTTTCGCCTGATCGCGCTGGACCAGCGCTTCGTTGTAACGCCGCGCCGAGACGGCCTGCGGGCCGAGCGCGGCGACGCGAGCCCAGTCCTGACTGGCGACGATCAACTGCCCCTGCGTTTCGGCGACCTCGACACTCGACAGCGCCACCAGCGGCTGGCCCGCCTTGACGTCATCGCCCAGTCTGACCCGGCGCGCCACGACCTGCGACGCGACGCGTGGCGATACGATCGCCGTGGCGTACGCATCGGCCTTCACTTCGCCGGGAGCGCTGATCCGGTCGACCGACGTGCGCAGCGCGGCGACGTCCACGACGATACCCGCCTCCTTAATGGCGGTCGCGTCGAGGACGAGCGGATCGTCGCCGTCCGCGTCGGTTGCCGCGGCGTGGGCGGCAAAGGTGAGTGCGGCCATCGCGACGACGATGGCGCGGAGAGCGATGCGATTCATGGTGATTCCTTCGGATGGCCATCGACCCATTCGGTCAGACGGCCGGCGGCGGCGAGATAGTCGAACCACGCCTGCCATGTCTGGCTCTCGAGCGCGAGGCCCGAGAGAGCGGTGTCGGTGCTCTGCCTGAGCTGCACGAGGTAGTCGGACGTGTCGATCTCGCCCGCCTGCCAGAGCCGGTCGAGCAGCGCGACGCGATCGTCGAACGCACCCGCGCGGCCGGCGCGGAAGCTCTCGCCGGCCATGCGCATCGCGTTGTATGTCGCCGTCGCCTGCACCAGCTGCTCGTCGGCACGCCATGCCGCCGCCTGACGGGACGCCTGTGCCGCATCGGCTTCCGCGCGTGCGGCGTCCACGTCGTAGCGGCCGCTGTTCAACACCGGCAGCGGAAGCGAGACGCTGATGCCGACGACGCGATCGGTACGCGTACCGCTGCGTACCCGTCCACCCGTCAGGCTGATGGTCGGATCGGGCCGGCGCTGACGATCCGCCACCGCGATCGAGGCAAACGCGCGATCCTGTTCCGCGCGTGCCCGGACGAGCTCCGGGCGATCGGCGAGCGTCGCGGCGTCGATCGGTCCGACATCGGGGGGCAGGCCGCGGGGCAGCGCGGGCAACCCGGCCTTCGTCTCGCCGGCGAGCGTGTTCAGCGCGGCGAGCGCCGCCGCCTCGGCGGCCTCGAGCGATGCCTGCTGCACCTGCGCCTCCCCGAGCGCCAGGCCCGCGAGGTCCCGCTCCGGCGCACTCACGTCACCCACGGCGAGCCGCTGGGCAGCGAGTTCGTCGAAGCGGTGCATCAGCTGCACGCGGCGTCGCCCGAGCGCGGTCTGTTCGCGTGCCAGGGCAAGGGACGCCCAGCTCTTCAGCCAGTCGCGCGCGACGTCCCGTCGCTCCATCGCCAGCGCGGCCTCGGCGGCGCGGACATCGGCATCGGACTCGGACACGCGCGCCTTGCGCTTGCCGGTCACGTCGAGCGTCAGGCTGGCGCCGGCGGTACGCCGATCGACATCGGCGTTCTCGCCGTCGAGCTGCACGGCAGGGTTGTAGACCGGTTGCGCCGCCGCCTTCGCGCGTTCGCGCGCCGCACGAACGCGCGCCTCGGCCGCGTCGCGTTGCGGACTGGCCTGCCAGACATCGCGCACCGCCGTGCGCAGGTCGGGCGGTGCCGCGACGAGCGGCGTTTCGTCGAACGGCGTCGCGCGGCCCATCGTCGCGACAGCCAGCAACACGCACAGAGCGCCCGCAGGCGCTGCACGTCGTAGATACATCGGAACATCTCCTCAAGACACGAGCGATCCGCACCGCCGCTACCGCGGCGGTGCGCCAGGGCACGTGCTCAGGCGATGGGTGGACGCAGAGGCGCTATCGCGTCGCGCGGCGAGGGCGTGACGGGCGGCTGGGAGACGTAGGAGGGAAGGAGCGTGAAGCTGCCGACCGCAAATGCGGCGGCCGGCAGGGCCATGGCGTGGGCGCACGCGCAATGGCAGCCACCGCCCTCGCCGAGGGCGCAGGCGTCGTCGCCCGGCATATCGCCAGGCGTCGCCAGCACGAGTTGCGTCGCATCGCCACGGTCGGCGGGCGCGCTGGCGAACGACGGTCCGTCGAGCAGGCACGCCGTGGCGGTGGCGAGCTTGACCAGCAGCGCCAACGCCACGAGCAGCCACGCGCGTCGGCTGACGCGCATGCGATGGAAGAGGTTGGCGGACGACGCGGACATGGATCGCAAGCAT
Source organism: Luteibacter sp. UNCMF331Sha3.1 (assembly GCF_900109915.1). Taxonomy (GTDB): domain Bacteria; phylum Pseudomonadota; class Gammaproteobacteria; order Xanthomonadales; family Rhodanobacteraceae; genus Luteibacter. The sequence continues at coordinate 1,424,468 of NZ_FOBU01000001.1, read as the reverse complement.
AGGCGGTCACTCCGGCGTTAGACAATCACAGGCCGCCACGACCGGCGTCATCGTTTCCCGTCCGGTAGACTGTCGCGCAACGGCAATACGGAGTGGGTAACGAACGTCGTGTACACGAGTGATGGGAACATCGGCCGGCATGGCTGAGGAGGGTCGCGAATCCAGCCGGGTGGCTGCGGTCTTCATCGCCCTGATCTCCCTGTTCACGCTGGCGGCGATCTATGCGCCGCGTCTGTGGCAGCCGGCCGCCGCCGTGGCGCCGCGCGCCGCCGCGCGCCCCGTCGCATCCGTCGTCGAGGTCTGGGTGAGTACGGCGGATCACCGTCTGCAACTGACACCGCAACCGGATCTCGCGCTGGCGGCGGCGGATGCGTCGCCAGCGGACATCACCATCGAGCGCGATACGCGCTACCAGTCGATGACGGGCTTCGGCGCCGCCCTGACGGACTCGTCGGCATGGCTCCTGCGCAACAAGCTATCCGCCCGGCAGCGTGACGCGTTGCTGCGCGAGCTCTATGGGCCGCCGCCGAACCTCAACTTCAACATGACGCGTCTGACCATCGGCGCCTCCGACTTCTCGCTCAACCTCTACACGCTCGATGACGTACCGTTCGGCCAGACGGACCCGGAGCTGAAGCACTTCAGCGTGGCGCCGAACCTCGCCTACCTGATCCCGACCATGCGCCAGATCATGGCGATCCACCCCGGGATGCTCGTCGTCGCGTCGTCGTGGAGCGCGCCGCCGTGGATGAAGGACGGTGGCAATCTCATCGGTGGCACGCTGCTCGAACCCTACGAAGGCGTGTACGCCGACTATCTCGTGAAATACGTCGATGCCTATGCGCGACACGGCATTCCCATCGCCGCGCTCACGCTGCAGAACGAGCCCCGCTACTCGCCCCTGAGCTATCCCGGCATGCAGCTCAGCGCGGAACAGCGGGCGCGCATCATCGGCGAGCACCTCGGGCCGAAGCTCGCCACGCGCGTGCCGAAGGTCGCCATCCTCGACTGGGACCACAACTGGAGCCATCCGGAAGAACCGTTGCGCGTGCTCGGCGATCCGAAGGCCGCGCCGTTCGTCGACGGGGTCGCGTGGCATTGCTACGAAGGCAGTCAGCACGAGCAGGGAAGGGTGCACCGCGAGCATCCCGACAAGGACACCTACATCACCGAATGCTCCGGCGGCGACTGGCCGTTGAACATGAACGGCGAACTGCTCTGGTTCTCGCGAAATCTGCTGGTAACGGGAACCCGTCAGTGGGCCCGTGGCGTCATCTACTGGAACCTCGCGCTCGACGAGGACCACGGCCCGCATTTCGGCGGCTGCGCCGCGTGCAAGGGCGTGGTGACCATCGACTCGACCACCGGCGCCATCACGCGCAACGACGAGTATTACGCCCTCGGTCACTTCAGCCGGTTCGTGCTCCCCGGCGCGTTCCGCGTGAAATCCAACGACACCGATGCCACGAAAGACCTCGCGAACGTCGCCTTCCAGAACGACGACGGATCGATGGTGTTGGTGATGGTCAACATCGCGACGAAACCGCGCGCGGTGTCCGTCGTGGACGGCGAGAACCGCTTCACCTACACCATGCCACCGGAAAGCGTCGCGACGTTCGTCTGGAACCGCAACCTCGCCGAGGAATGGGTGCGCCGCGCGGCCTACTGGATCGGCGAGATGGCGAGGCCCGCTTACCGCGACTGACGTGCGGGCGCTCACTGTCGCATCGCCACGACATTCGAGACCGTGTCGTGTCGGTAAGCATCCTCGACGCCTACAGACAACACCATCGCAATTTGCTACGTTGCCACGGCCACGCTGACATTGTCGTTTCGTCGTCTTGCGGATGCGATACGCGTGGCTGAAGCGCGAGACGGAGGTGTTCGAGCACCCCCGTCTCGCTGACCACAACCAACTGTTCAGGAGTCGATAGTGGCTACCCACGATCATACGGCACCCGCTCGCCCGCCGAATCCCCCCGGCGACAACCCACCCGGTTACCGGGCTGTCTGCATCCGTCGCAGACACGGTTGATCGACCGGGCGTCAGCGCCTTTTTCTGAGGTTTTTCTCGGCCGTGTGACCCGGCGCGTGCTCTCGCGTGCCGCTTCCACGAGCTGACGCCAGTCCACGTCGTCAATCAAGCTGTCCGGCGCCCGGCCACGGGCAGCCGGTGAAACCGCGAGTCCGATGGTCCGCGGCACGTCGCTCTGTGGGCGTGCCGCGTCAGGACGCGGGTGTTTTCTTCCAGGGAGGTTTCCCATGTCATTGCCCGGCCGATCGTCCACGCTCCGCGCCGTCTATCCACTCGATCCCGAAGCCACCACGCACGATCTGCTGAACGGTGCGGTCGAGTGGCTCGGTTACGCGCGAACCCTCAGCGAGTTCCTTGCCGACCTCATTCACGAGTCCGATGGCGTGGAGTGCAGGCGTGTGGCGCTGTCGCTTGAAGCCATCGCCTCGCTCGTGCAGCTAGGAGCGCAATGCACCGCGCAGGCGCATGCGCGGATGACGTGGGAGAAGGCGCAGGACGATTAGCTCAGTACTTTGGCTGGGAGCTGCGATATCAAGTAAGCACCTACCCATTTGGGCATCGAATGACTGAGGTCGTGCCGTTGCATTGCTCCGAACGGTTGGTGCGGCGCACGCCGTCGTTTCAGACTAACTTTCCGAAAATTTCCATATGTCGCACCTCAAGGTTGGCGTACGGTACTGCTCTTTTCGCGCCGCCGCGTATCGGGCGCGAGGCTTCCCAGGGAGAAACTATGAACGTGGTCGAGATTCTTGGTCGCCGGCGCCAGCCAACCGGCCGTGTTCATTCACTCGTCGTGTCGCCGCGAAGGTGGAGTTGATCACAAAGAAGAATCGATCTCCTATATCCAGGACTTCGGATTCATCGCCATGGAGGACTTCGAGCCTGACGCTATCTAGCACATCATGTCGAAGTCGGAACGAATAATCGAGTAGGGACACTGTCATGATGCGAGGAATGAAGCGGGCGTCGCGTACGTTGCTGAAGACCGCCGTGTACGCTGGCTCCACATCACCGTCCGAGTCGACTACCGCGCATGTTGCCGGCTGACTCTGCACAACGCATGGGAGGAATGATGTTGCACAAGGAAGCGTTTTCTCGAAAGCACCACTGGTACGCACCGCCTACTGGCGTGACAGAGCGAATCTCTATATTCATCATCGTGTCCCTGAGCTTCTGCATGTCCGCTCTGGCTTCTCCAGGCGAACTGTCGCCTGAGGATACGAAGATTGGGGTTCGGCCCAGTTATACGCAATGCCTCGACGCGTCCGGTGGTGTAACGCCGGTAATGAGAGACTGCATGAGTGAGGAAATGGGTCACCAAGATGACCGGCTCAACCGTGCTTACAAAAGCTTGATGGCGAACCTTGATCCCATTGCGAGGAACCGACTCCGAGGGGAGGAGCGGGCATGGATTCGCAAGCGGGACTCTCGATGCGCCATACGACCCGACTCGGGACAGGGCGGTGAACTCGATGCGTACGGGTGTGACGTTCAAGCCACGACAGAGCGCGCATTTGAACTCGAGACGATGTTGAAGCGGTAGTTACGCAGGGAGCAAATCTAGATGGAAGACAAGAAAGGTTGGACCGTAGGTCACACGTCTCGGCGTTATGAGGCAGGCGGCCGTGGGCCGGGCACCATATCCACGGGTAAGGGAGATCACGGTGGGGTGTCCTATGGGCAGTACCAGCTGTCGAGTTCAGCTAAGACCGTTGACGAGTATCTCGCTTGGTCCGTCTATGGGAAGCATTTTGTCGGACTCGAGATAAATAGCCCGGCTTTCAAACAGAAATGGAGAGACCTCGCTGCATCTGAGTCTGGGTTCGGCGATGACCAGCATGAGTTCATCCGGACCCACCACTATCGACCTCAGCTGAGAGCTCTGATCAGAAGCGGGTTAGATGTTTCATCGCGGGGCGGCGCCGTACACGATGCGGTATGGAGCACCGCGGTCCAGTATGGGGGCCTGACGCAGTCAATCTTCAAAAATGGACTTGTTGAGAAGTTTGGTCGAGATTTCAACCTGTCGTCGATTAGCGATGAACAGTTGGTTGAGGCCGTGCAAGACTACAAGGCAAGCCACTTAGAAGAGCAATTTGCCAGCTCAAAGAAAAATTGGCCCGGTCTACGGAACAGGATCCGAGACGAGAAAGCAGAGCTTATGGAGTTCGCTCGCACTGGCATACCCGTGCCATTCGATACGGACCGAATCGCCGGGAGCCGCACACCGGTGATGAAGCTCGGGGACCAAGGTCAGCATGTCAAAGACCTCCAGGCAAATCTTCGGGAAATGGGATATCTCGGCTCGAACGGGCAACGTCTGGAGCCTGACGGCCATTTTGGGCGAAACACGCGCGATGCCGTCCTTACATTCCAACGGTCCCTCTCGCTTGTCGCCGACGGGGAGGTGGGCGCGCGCACCTTGGCCGCCTTGAAGTCCCAGTCTGAAGCGGCCCACGGTCACGACATCGCATTACGCAGGGAAGGGCGAATGATCGGAAAGGCGCATCTTTCCTTTCTTCAGGAGCACCAGCATCGGGCCGCTGTTGAGACGTATAACGTGGCGCCGTCGCATCGCATTCCATCGCTCGATGTGGCCCTATCTCAGGAGCGAAGTCACGAAGATCTTGGCTACAACGGCGTCGACCTACGGACTCCCGCACCGCATGGCCTCGACATGGAGGCGACAACGCGCCTGCAGGAAGACTTGAAAAAGCTTGGCGTGACGGATTATCGGAACGAGCCTCTGGCTGTTCACGGGTTCTACGACTCGTACACAAAGGCGGCCGTCGCGCGCTTCCAGCAACAGGAGGGTTTCGAGGTCAATGGTGTGGCCGACGAGGCGACGCGTAGAGCAATCCGAGGCCGCGCATTTATTGCCGATCTACGGATGGCTCAGGAGGCACAGCGTTCGTGGGCGCCGCCGGCGCAGAACGTCGCCGAGGAAATGGACAGCGATACGCGCTCGGTTGACCGGCAGCCAACTGTTCGGCCGCCCTACGCCGATCCGCAGGGGACGACCCGTGTCAATGCGCCCTCTCCGTTGGGCGAACTCACTACGCAAGCTCAGTCTGCCCCAAACCTATCGGACCCCCGCCATCCCGTGAGTGTGCATCACGGCTTGTACAGCGAACTGGGTCGCCGGGTTCCGGAGGCATCCGAGGAGCGACTTCTGCAGTTCACGGCTGCCTGCCACACCAACCGGATCACTGGAGACAACCTGAGCAGCTGCCACCTCAACGAGCAGAACATGACGATGGGCTTCCTCGGAAGCGGCCCACTCGCCACGCCCGTCACCGTCGACCTGACCAAGCCACCGCCGCAGCCCGAGCAGGCCGTCGCGCAGATCGCGCAGTACGACCACCAGCAGGCGCAGATACGGTCCGAGTATCTGGCCCAGCAGATGCAGCAGCAAATGAGCAGGAGCGGGCCGTCCCGGTGACGGTCCTGAGCGACGCTGGTTACCGCGACTGACGTTTCGCGTCGAGCGCGCGCTGCCGCCAGTTCATCAGGGGCGTGACGGTGACGCCGTGCGCGATGATGCTCGTCGCGACGACGGTGAGCACGATGCCAACGAGCACGCCGTCATCGACCCCTGTGAATCCGCTGACCAGTGCGAAGGCGAGGTAGTTGAGGCTGCCGAGACCGCGTATGCCGAACCAGCCGATGAGCACGCGCCGCTGCCATGGCACGCCGCTGCCGATCGTGGCGATCCATACGGACACGGGGCGCACGACGAGCATGAGCGCGGCCGCGATCCACGCGCCGCTCACGCTCGCCACGGGTACGACGGCGATGCCGACCGCGAGTACGAGGGCGAACGCGATCAGTCGCTCGAAGGTCTCGCCGAACGAAAGCGCATCGGAAACGACCCAACCGACGGATTCGCCGGGCTGGTCCGGTGTCGATCGGGAGCGCTCGTTGGGTTTGACGCGCGTTTCCGCCGGCTCGTCGCCGGTGTCGTGCGGTTCGGCGGCATCGGCGCGCTTCGTCAGCAGGACTTCTACCCGACGCAGACCCACGCCCGCGGCGAACGCGGCCAGGAACCCGGACGCATCCACCAGTTTCGTGAGCGCGTAGACGACCAGCACGATGCCGATCGCGAGGAAATCGCTGGGCGCGACCTCGCGCGTGGCGTGGCGAAGATGGGTACCGACGTAACCGAGACCCCATCCACCGACGAACCCGATCAGCAGGCCGCCAGCGAGGCCCCATATCACGTCGACGGCGAACCAATGGCCGACGACGGCACCGGGGTCGCCCTGATGTTGCATCAACGCCAGGGCGAGGATCAGCAGCGGCAGAGCCGTGCCGTCGTTCAGACCCGCCTCACCCGAGAGCGCCACGCGCAGCGCATCGTCGTCGCGCGCGTCGTCCACCGACACCAGCGACGCCAGAACGGGATCCGTAGGGCTCACCATCGCCGCCAGGGCAAGCGCCGCGGCAAAGGGCCAGCCGAGGCCGACCTGCGCGATCGCGACGATGCCCGCGACGGTGAGCACCATGGCGGGCAGGGCCAGCCGAACGGCCATCCGCCAGCCCGGATCGCGAATCGGCAGCCGCAGCTTCAGCCCGGTGACGAACAGGGAGACCACCAGCGCCGCTTCCGCGGCGACATGCAGCCAATGCACGTTGGCCCCCGATGCGGACAAGGTGACGAGACCCAGCACGCCCGGCCCCAGCAAGGCTCCCACGACCAGAAAGATCGCGAACGCCGTCACCGGTCCACGACGGATCCACCCCGACAGGAAGGACGTCCCCAGCAGGAGTGCACCGATGAGGACGAACCACCAGAGGGTAGGCATGGCGCATGTTGCCGCGCGAGGGGTCAACGCTGCGCGAAGCAAATGCGACTACGCGGCGGCCTTGGGACACCTGGCAACGAGCGCGGCGTCCGCGACGACTTCGACGGCGATCTGTTTCGGGACATCGTGCACTTGGACCGACATGCCCTGCCGCGTCACTCATCGGCGATCCCACGTCGGAAGCGCTCGGCGTACTGTCGGACTACCTCCCCGCAACTACCGGGCCAGGTAGATTCCGAAGAATTCTTCCGTGACAACCCGACCCGTTATCCCTGCGCGCACACATCGCCGGCCGCGTCGTCGCGCTTCAGGAATGGATCGGCATGCACTACGTCTTCCGACATAACGTGGTGGAGCTGCTCGCATCGTGGGTGTAGCTGGACGATCCGGCGGCATTCTCCGATTGGATCACGCGCAAAGAATAACGTTAACGGAGCGGCGGACCGCCGCGTGCTAACGATGCTGTGAGAATTGCCTCAGCCGTTGAGGCGACGATTTGTGACAAAGGCATCGATGGGTGTTTCCGCCGCCGCGAACTCGCCGCCGTCGACTCTAGGAATTCTCCTATAACGCATCGTCACGACTATCGATGCCTTCGCCGACTCGAATCGTGACGTGCGCACGACCGGAGTTGGTCAAGCGCCAGTTCGTGCAGCACTGGACGTTGACTTTGTGATTGCATCGAGACCAGAGCCGGACGATTTCTGCGCAGAGAAGTGAGAAAAAAGGACACACCAGTTGCACCAAAGGGAGCCATGCGCACCCTTGCATTCCAAATTCCTGCGGATATAAAGCTGCCTTGCGCCCCCACCTGGGATAACCAATCCGGGTTCGACACGCGAAAGAAATGACGGCTCGTCCAGGACGGGTCGATGCTGCGGCGAAGGCCGTGCCAACGCCAGGGAGAAGGATATTGATCATCGATCCGGGTCTGATCTCGATAACGTCCACGGGTGCGATCCAGCTTGAGTCGCGTCAGCACTCAATCTTCGTAGAGCGGAATCGATCGGAGGCATCGACACGTCGTCTCCAGGAACCGAACCGTGCCTGCACAAACGATGGATGCGGCGGGGACAACAGGGCTTGCTCCAATGCCGGCTGCACTTGAGGGTCGGAAACGCCTCATGGGGCTTATCAACGCCCCGTGCAGCAAGGTGGACGGGCAGTCTGCGTAGCCGGGTTACAGCCACAATAAACAACACATCTAAGGGAGATCACGCAATGGACTTACCTATTCAGATCGATCCGGAGGATATCTCGATCAAATCTGATGCGGCGATCGCGTTACACGGTCCTACTCATAGATTCGTGGCCGCCGCTCAGGCATCTGGCACCGACGTGACATGGCGCCTAAGGAACACTTGGTGCGTCAATGGAGGTTGCACCGGCGGCACCGCCAACTCCGGATGCAACAACATCGGTTGCTGACGATCTGCTTAAAGGGATGAATGAATGTATACAAATGGAAGTCTCGCAGCCGCCATATCTCCCGATCGTCTCGAGCTTATCCTTCTCCCAACTGAAAAATGTAATTTTCGATGCACTTACTGCTACGAAGATTTCACCGTGGGAAGGATGAAGCAACCCGTCATCGATGGGGTGAAGTCGCTGATTCGCAATAGAGTGCCTCATCTCAAGATGCTCACGTTGTCCTGGTTCGGCGGTGAGCCGTTGCTGGCAAAGGAAGTCGTGATGTCGATCAGCGCCTACGCGAAAGAGCTATGCGATGAACATGGAGTTCATTTCTCTGGCGGTCTGACGACTAACGGGTACCTTCTCGACTCAGAGACATTCGATCAACTTATCCGGCTGGATCAGACGCACTATCAGATCACTCTGGATGGTGATGAGGAATGGCACGACAAGACCCGAACACAAGCCAATCGTCGTCCTACATTCCAAACGATATGGAACAATCTGGAGGCATGTGCGCGATCCGATAGAGATTTCCATGTGAGCCTGCGTCTGCACTTGCATGAAGACAATATCGAATCGATGAGGCGCCTGTACGACCGCCTCAAGCCTAGCTTTCTGACGGACAAACGATTCTCGGCCAGCTTTCACAGAATTGGCGCTTTAGGACAGGCACTCGATGCTGGGCCGAGGCTTCTAAATAGGTCGGCGTACGAGGCTGCTCTTTCCCATATCCGAAACGGAGCGGATGAAGGCGATTCTGTCAGGTCTGAGCTGGATCTCGATGACTACATTTGCTACGCCGCGAAACCGAACTCGCTGCTCATTCGGGCAAATGGTGCAATCGGGAAATGTACCGTCATTCTTGACGATCCGCGCAATACGCTAGGACGGATACTGCCCGACGGCACTCTTGACATTGACAACGTGAAGCTTCGTCAGTGGATGGTTGGCTTCCTCGATACATCGAAGCCGACCCTTTCTTGTCCGCTTGGGGCACTTCCGGCGGCGGTCCCAGTGAAGGGCATCGAAATAGTTACATTGGCGACTAATTAGCCGACATAAGGCCGTCATGACTGAAGACATCTAAGGCAGGAGTTCAAGTGATTATTGACCCCTCTCTCGTTTCAATTAGTGATCGCGGTGAACTGACACTGCGTACCGACGAACTGCGCAAATTCGCATCTCTTCAGGAGAGTGGTGCTCCAAATCGGCACATTCAGACGGGCTGCGATAACAAAGGGTGCACGGGATCCAACGATGGGTGTGCAAATGGCGGATGCCATTGATCGTTGTCCTCACCAGCGACGGTTCAGTGCGGTTGCGTGGCGGTGTGGAGCCTAAACGACATGCGAAGCCATAGTTTCGTGATTCTGTCCGACCTTCGCGAAAAGCCCATATTCCGGACCTCGTATGGTCGCGAATTCACCGATATCTTCAGCCTATCCGACGGGGCCGGTGTAAGGCTGTTCGTTGAGCCGATCGGATTCCGCGACGGGCTCTTCAAGCTCAGAGTAGTCGATAGCGATCAATCTGTCGTTGGCGAGGCGACCGTGGCCACCGATACCTGCCAGGTCTTCCGGGCATTGGGACTGCTGGTGCATTTCCGTGGACATGTTTCATGATCGGCAGAGCGTCGAAGTTGGAGTTCTTATGTCTATAAACCCGGAAGATATCGTTGTGACTCCGAACGGTGCGATCCTCTACAAAGGAGAGGATCTGCGCCCGGTGCTGTCCGGCGGACGAATTCCCGAACGTGGGGTCAATTGGGCTTGTGGGAACGTCTCGTGCGGATCATCCAACGTCCAATGCTTTGATGACCGCCCGTTGCCTGATGCAGTCAATATCGGGTTCTGTTCAATATCGTGAACAACGTCCTTTTCGGGAGAGTGCTTTTCGTGGCACTCCACTCGCTAAGCATCGCGAAGCACTCGTTGCGGCGCAGGCTGGCTAGTGCTGCGCTCATCGTGGCCACGATCGCGATCGGTGTTGGCGGATTCTGTGCGACGGGAAGCGGCATTGCCGTCCTTGGGGCCGATCCACTGGGCGGACGCGGAGCCGGCATCTATCACCCGCAGCTCGATTCCACTAGCAGCACGGTCGATGCCTCTATGACCGAACCTCCCGATGACCTCAACTTTCTCGACGCGCAGTCCGTCTTCAGGCTGGCTGAGGGATCGCCCCGTGTGATGACGTCTCAGAACTGGCTGCCACTCACAGGTAAGGGAGATGTTGGCGCGCTGGCGAGGATGGCGATCACCCGAGCTACCACACGCGATTTCTTCTCCATGTTCGGCGCTCGTATGCAGTACGGGGCGCCATGGACGGACGCGCAGGACTCGCTTCGGGATCGCGTGGTCGTGCTCTCGTCCAAGGCCAACGACGCCATCTTCGGCGGCACCGATAGCGTGGGCCGGGAACTGACGATAGCGACGAAGACCATGCGGGTGGTCGGTGTCCTGAAGCCATGGGACATTGTGCCGAAGATCTATGACCTCAACGATGGGCCGTATAGCGATTCCGAGGAGCTCTTCATTCCGTTCAGTACCTGGGTCGACCTTCCTCAGGATTACGGATTCGGACCCGTTCGCTGCATCGGTCCATTGAGCGAAGATGCCTATGGTCCGATGGACGATCACTGTACGTGGGTGCAGGTATGGGTGGCAATGAACCCAGCTAAAGCGTCGCTGTTTCGCGAAAAGCTGATTGCCTATTCCCTGGAGCAGCAACGATCCGGCCGTTATGGAAGACCGCCGAACACTCGCCTGCGCAACGTGCCCGAGTGGCTTCGATACAAGAACGTCGTTCCTCCCGGTGTGAGGGCGCAGTTTTTCGTGTCGCTAGGTGTGTTGCTCGCATGTCTCTTCACGGTAGCGGGACTGCAGGTCGTGTCGTTCCGTGGCCGCTTCCCTGAACTGGGCCTGCGTCGAGCGCTCGGCGCGTCCCGTCGGGCCATCATCCTTCAACTTGTCATCGAGGCTGGGCTACTCGGCTTCCTGGGCGGTCTGTTCGGTATCGCCCTCGGTTTCATCGGGGTCGGGCTTCTCCGGCTCTCCCCAGAAACGTACGCCAGCCATCTGAGCCTCGATGGGGGCGTTGTCGCAGCGTCCATCATGCTTGGCATTGCCGCGATGCTCGTCAGCTCGCTCGTGCCCGCGATTGTCGCGTCGGGGCATTCGCCGTACCGTCAAATGCAGGAAGCCGGTTGAGGTCACATGCACGTATTCAAAGCGCTACCTCGTCACTTCGGCATCGCTTCGATTCTGGTTCTGCAGATCGCGACTGTCGTCGCTGTCATAACGAATTGCATCTTCGTCATCGCCTCCACGATCTCGTCGGCGGTGGAGGCGATCGGTATCGACGAACGAGGAATCGGTGTCATTCAGAGTATCGGCGTGATCGGAAGCGGAGGCACCGGAACACAAGCGAACAATCTGGTCGCGCTGGCAGCGCTCCCCGGCGTCACGCACGCTGCCTTTGGTGCGGTGCCGCTTCACGCAGGGAACTACGTCAGCCTTAGTAGCGATGATGCGGCGGTTGGCACGGTGCGGGTAGCGGTTTACCGCGGCGCCGGTGATTACCAGGGCGTGCTCGGGGTCGAGCTCGTGGAAGGTAAGGGTATCGACGAGGGCATGCTTCCGGACGCTACGTCGGATAACCCCGAATGGCCAGCCGTCATCAGCCGAAGCCTTCGGCAAGCGCTCTTTGCGGACGGGCGCGCCGTGGGACGGCTCATGCGTGCGGGAACGCAGCGGTATCGCGTCGTCGGCGTCATGCGTGACGTCGTTTCCGCACTGCCTGCGCAAGCGAAGGACCGAATGACGATGCTGATCGCCAAACGCGCCGCCGACGCGGACATCGGTGGGTACTACCTTGTACGAACGTCGCCGGGACAGGTGGGTCGTGCATTGACGAGCGCGCTCGCAAAGCTGCGCGAGCTTAACTCGGGTCATGTGCAGCCATTCTCGAGATCGTTTGAGGAATTGCGGGCGAAACAGGCGAGCAAGGCCAACGCGCTGGCCTATGCACTGGCCTGTGTCGTCATGGTTCTCTGCGTCATCACCGCCATCGGCATCGGCGCGCTGACTGCGCACTGGGTGCGCCAGCGTCGTGTATCGATTGGCATCCGACGGGCCTTGGGTGCCAGGTCGTCGGACATACTTGCCTACTTCCTGATCGAGAATGCTTCGCTGGCCTCTATCGGTGTCGGTCTCGGGGCGGTTGCTGCCGTGGGCATCAATCGCATCGGAATGGCGAGACTCGACCTCGGCCTCATCTCGCCGTCGATAGTGCTGGCGTCATCTGTCGGGGTGCTGCTGGTTTCGCTTGCGTGCGCCTTCTATCCGGCGTTACGCGCCTCTCGCATCTCACCGGCCGCGGTCATGCGGTCGCTTTAGGGTTGCGCCTTGCACGTGCCCCGTCTGCTCCGCAGTCTCACCGCAATGCGTGTACTGGACGGGTTCATGGCGGCGGTCATGGTCCGCCTCGCCGCCATGCTCTTGTTTCCTACGTGCGCCTGCCCGCTCAGTTCAGCGGACGCACCCAGATGTTACGGAAGCTGAGGGGCTCGGAGTGATCGCCGTGTGCCTGCAGCTTGATCGGGGCGTCGGTGTACGCCTTGTACTTGGGCTTGCCGATGTAGAAGGTTTCGCCGGTGAGTTCGGTGTGGTTCTGCACGAGCACGCCGTTGTGGAACACCGTGACGTACGCGGGCGACTTCACCGACCCGTCGGCGGCGAACACCGGTGCGGTCCAGACGATGTCGTAGGTCTGCCAGTCGCCCGGGCGACGCGCGGCGTTCACGAGCGGTGCCGTCTGCTTGTAGACGCTCGCGGCCTGGCCGTTGACGTAGGTCTTGTTCTCGAACGAATCCATGATCTGGAGTTCGTAACCTTCATCGCCCGGGCCGGTGGACGCGAGGAACACACCGCTATTGCCACGGCCCTGGCCTTCACCCGTGATGTTCTTCGGGATCTGCCACTCGAGATGCAGCTGGTAGTCGCGGAAACGCTGTTTCGTCTGAATGTTGCCGGTGGTCTTGTCGACGGTGACGATGCCGTCGTGCACCTTCCACCGCGCCGGCGAATGATCCTTCGACATCTCCCAGCCGGCGAGATCGCGACCGTCGAAGAGCACCACCGCGTCGGACGGCGGTGCGCTGTCCTTCGATCCCGGTGTCACCACCTTGGGCACCGGTTCCCATTTTTCCGTGGCCTTCGGATCGTCCTGCGCGGACGCAGTCGACGTAGCGGCGATCGCAAGAGCGGATAGAGCGAGGACTTTCGGGATGGAGCGCGTCATGGGCATTCCTGTCTAAGGGTCAGACCGAGCAGATCTTGAATGCTTCGGCGAACGATTCGAAGGGGTCGGCGTGCGTCGGCATGAACTCGTGCGCGATGAAGCCCTGGTACTTCAGGTCGGCGATGGCCGTCGCGACGGCGCGATAATTGAGTTCCTGCGTGCCGTCGATCTCGTGACGACCGGGTACGCCGCCGGTATGGAAGTGACCGATCCACTGGATGTTGTCGCGGATGGTACGGATCACGTCGCCTTCCATGATCTGCATGTGATAGATGTCGTAGAGCAGCTTGACGTTGGGCGAATTGAGCCCCTTGGTCACGGCCACGCCGAACGCGGTGTGGTCGCCCTGGTAACCGTGGTGATCCACCTTGCTGTTGAGCAGCTCGAGGCAGAGCGTGATGCCGTTCTCCGCCGCGTAGGGCGCGATCTTCGACAGGCCGGCGATGCAGTTGTCGATGGCGCGCTGATCGTCGATGCCCGCTTTGCGGTTGCCGAACATCGTGATGATGTTGGTCACGCCGGCACGCTTCGCGAGCGGGATCGTCGTCTCGATTTCCTTGATCAGCTGGGCGTGGTTCGCCGGATCGTTGAAACCGAACTCGATGAGGTTGTCGCGCTTGGCGGGATACCCCATCGACACCGCCATGCCGTGGTCCGTGACCACCGACCATTCGTCGGCATAGAGCAGATCGACGCCGACGAAGCCGATGGCCTTGAGACGCTTGCACAGCTCGGGGAGCGGCGCCTTGGACGTCCACCGGCTCAGCGACTGCTTGAGGCGTCCGGGACCTGCGGGGCCCGCGGGGGCCTTGCCCGGCAACGTGCCCGCCGAGGCGATCAGCGGCGCGGCGGCGATGACGGCGGCGGCGGTCGCGAGATGACCGAGCGCGCTGCGGCGGCCGGTGTCGAGAGAATTATCCGATGCGGTCATTCGAGTCCCAGAATCGTGCGGTTGAAGGCGCGGTCGCTGCCGCTCGATGCGAAATCGTCGAAGGCGCGTTCGGTCACCTTGATGATGTGGTCGCGAATGAAGGGTGCGCCTTCCATCGCGCCCTGCTGCGAATCCTTGATGCAGCACTCCCACTCGAGGACCGCCCAGCCGGGGTAGCCGTACTGCGCGAGCTTGCTGAAGATCGCGGTGAAATCGATCTGGCCGTCGCCGAGCGAACGGAAACGTCCCGGGCGGTCGACCCACCCCTGATAGCCGCCATACACGCCCGAGCGTCCGTTGGGGCGGAACTCGGCGTCCTTCACGTGGAAGGCGCGGATGCGCTCGTGGTAGTTGTCGATGAACTGCAGGTAGTCCATCTGCTGCAGCACCATGTGGCTCGGATCGAACAGGATGTTGGCGCGCGGATGATGGTCGACCGCGTCGAGGAACCGCTCGAACGTGGCGCCGTCGTGCAGGTCTTCACCCGGGTGCAGTTCGTAGCAGACGTCGACGCCGGCCTCGTCGAACGCGTCGAGGATCGGCTTCCAGCGCCTGCCGAGTTCCGCGAAGGCTTCTTCGACCAGGCCCGCCGGGCGTTGCGGCCACGGGTAGAACAGGTGCCACGCCAGCGCACCCGAGAACGTGGCGTGCGCGGTGAGGCCGAGGTTCCTGCTCGCGACGGCCGCCAGCTTCAGCTGCTGTACCGCCCACTCCTGCCGCTGCTGCGTATGACCACGCAGCGCCGGCGGCGCGAAGCCGTCGAAGAGCCGATCGTAGGCGGGATGCGACGCGACCAGCTGGCCCTGCAGATGGGTGGACAGCTCGGTCACCACCAGGCCGTGCTCGGCGAGCGTGCCGGCGATGTCGTCGCAATACGTCTTGCTCGCCGCGGCCTGCTCGAGATCGAACAGGCGACGGTCGTTAGATGGGATCTGCACGCCCACGAAACCGAGCGACGACGCCCAGCGCGCGATGTCGGGCAACGTGTTGAACGGCGCCTCGTCCGACGCGTACTGGGCGAGGAAGATGCCGGGGCCCTTGAGAGTCTTCATGTCAGATCTTCAGCGACGTCTCGACGGCCCAGGCCTTGCCGTTACCGGCGTCCTTCAGCGGGATGTCGCCGTGCCATGCGCCAGGAACCGGGGCGTACTGAAGCACCTGCGTGCAGCCCGGCTGGGAAAGGAAGAAGCCCATCATCGTGAGCTTCTTGCTCATCATCACGAAGTCGGCGGCGGGTGCCGGCGTGGTGCCCTTCGGCGCGGCGAGCGCTTCGGTGTGCAGCTTCGTGACCAGCGCCTTGCGCTGGGCTTCGTCGAGCTGGAGGAAGGGCTTGCCCCCCGCCTTGTCGAACGCCGCCATCGCGGTGACGTAACGCGTCTGCTCTTCCTTGGTGTACGCAGCGAAGAACATCTGGTCGATGAAGAGCGGCACGCCCGCGTCGACGGCACCCGGGGTGTCGGTACGCGGAATCATGATGTCCGCCACGGCGCCGACGAGCGTGTACTGCGCCGGATTGAGGAACTGAGGCTTCGTACCGGGCTTCTGCGACGCGGCATGCGCGTCGAACACGGCCAGCAACGACGGGCCCGCGATGGCACCGACGGCCAGCACGGACATGTTTTTCAACCATTCGCGACGATTCATGGGCGTGATCCTCAGACGTTGCCGCGCTTGAGTTCTTCCACGGCGTGGTTGGCCGCGCGAGCGGTCAGCGCCATGTAGGTGAGGGACGGATTCTGGCAGCCGGACGACGCCATCGCCGAGCCGTCGGTCACGTAGACGTTCTTGCAGGCGTGCATCTGGTTCCAGCCGTTGAGCACCGAGGTCTTCGGATCGCGACCCATGCGCGCCGTGCCCATTTCATGGATGCCGGCGCCGACGTTGGCCTTCATGCTGAACGAGCCGACGTCGCGGTAGCCGGCAGCGGTGAGCATCTCCACGGCGTCCTCGATGATCGCCTTGCTCATCATCAGTTCGTTTTCCTGATGCGCCGCGTCGAAGTTGAGGATGGGCAGACCGTACTTGTCCTTGTGGTTGCGATCGAGCGTCACGAAGTTCTTGTGCGACGGCAGCATCTCGCCGAAGCCCATCATCGACACGTACCAGGGACCCGGCGCCTCCGCGGCCTGCTTCAGATCGGCACCCAGCAGCTGTTCCTGCACGAGGCGCGTCCAGTCCTGGCGACCCGCGCCGCCCTGGAAGCCGAAGCCACGCAGGTACTTCTGCTTGTCGGTGCCGACGTTGCGGTAGCGCGGGATGTAGAAGCCGTTCGGGCGGCGACCGGAGTAGTAGCGGTCCTCATGGCCGTCGACCATGGCGCGCGCGCCGGTGCCGAACAGGTGGTCCATGATGTTGTGGCCGAGTTCGCCACTGTCGTTGCCGAAGCCGTTCGGGAAGCGGGTCGAGGTCGAGTTGAGCAGGATCTGCGCGGTGCCGAAGGTCGACGCGCACATGAAGATGACCTTGGCGAAGTACTCGGTCTGGTGGCCGGTCTCGGCGTCGAGCACGCGCACACCGGTGGCCTTGCCCTTGTCGTTGTCGTAGATCAGTTCGTACACGATGGCGTTGGTCACCATCGTCATGTTGCCCGTGCGCTCGGCCGACGGCAGCGTCGACGAGTTGCTGCTGAAGTAGCCGCCGTACGGACAGCCGCGCATGCACAGGTTGCGGTACTGGCACGTACCGCGCTGCGGGCTCTGGTCGTGCTTGAGGGGGGCGGACAGGTTGGCGGTGCGGCCGATGATCAGCTTGCGGTTGAACTTGCCGTCGAGCTTGCTCTGGAAATCCTTCTCGACGCAGTTCAGGTCCATGGGCGGCAGGAAGTCGCCGTCCGGCAGCTGCGCCAGGTGATCGGCGTTACCGCTGACGCCGATGAAGTGTTCGACCTTGTCGTACCACGGGGCGAGATCTTCATAGCGGATCGGCCAGTCGACGCCCACGCCCTCCTTGCCGTTGGCTTCGAAATCCATCGGGCTGAGGCGATAGCTCTGGCGTCCCCACATCAGCGAGCGACCGCCGACGTGATAGCCACGGAACCAGTCGAACGGCTTGGTTTCTTCGTACGGATTGTCGATGTCGTCGGCGAACCAGTGCTTGGTGGACTGGGTGATGCCGTAGAACGAAGGACGCGTGTGCTTCGGCCAGCGCGCGATGTCCGCCTGCGTCGGTTCGTCGCCGTAGGGCAGCTCCCACGGATTCTTCATCGCGGTCGGGTAGTCGCCATGCTTCACCATCGGGCCACGATCGAGCACGAGCGTCTTCAGGCCCTTCTCCGTCAGCTCCTTGGCGGCCCAGCCACCACTGATGCCGGTACCGACGACGATGGCGTCGTATGTGTTCTTTTCCATGCGTGTTCCTCAGCGCAGCGGGCGCAGGTAGTCGTAGTCGACGCGGGCGGCGTCGAGGGAGCTCATACGGGCGAACGGGCCTTCCTGTTCGACGAAGCAATGCTTCAGGCCGGAGGCATCGGCGGCCGCCATGATCGGTTTGTAGTCCAGCGTGCCGCGGCCGAGTTCGGCTCCCGGATAGTCCTTGGCGTTACCCGGCAGGAAATCCTTCGCGTGCATCAGCGGAATACGGCCCTTGTTCGCCGTGAAGTAATCGGCAGGATTCTTGCCACCCGCGTGCACCCAGCCGCAGTCGAGTTCGAACTGCACGAGTTTCGGATCGGTTTCCGCGAGCAGGACGTCGAAATAGGTCTTGCCGCCGCCGACATCGGTGAATTCCGCATGGTGGTTATGATAGGCGTATTGTAATCCCGCCTTTTTCGCCCTTTCCGCGAGCCGGTTGGCGTATTCGGCCGTCCGCTTGGCGTCGTCGAGCGTATAGGTGATGTCGCCCGTCGCGCCCTTTTCCTTGTGCATGATCGCCGGCAGCATGCTGCTGACGATGAACGTCGCGCCAAGCGTGTGCGCGGCGCCGATACCCTTGTCGAAGCCGAGGCTGTCGAAGTGCATGCTGGGGCAGGCGAGACCGGCCTCCTTCAGCTGGTCGCGCAGCGTTTCGGCCGTGGTGGTGACGATGGCCTCGATCTCCGCGTAACCGATCGACTTCAGCGTCTTGAGCGTGCCGACGGGGTCTTTCTGGTAGGCGTCGAGCACCATGTAGAGCTGGATGCCCATGGTCTTGTTCTTCGACGCGGCGGCGAGGAGCTTCGCGGGTGTGCCGATGCCAAGGCCGAGGACGGCGCCCGCCATGGCGGAGCGCGCGAGGAATTGCCTGCGAGACAGCATGAATCGTTCTCCCTGGAATCAGTTGGCGCGAGCGGCGGGCGCGGTGGCCACCGACTTGCGGTCCTTGAACATCACGACGAACAGTACGAAGACGAACGCGGCGAATCCGCCGGCGATCAGCCAGATCGATGTCCAGTCGTGTGCCGACTCGCCCTTCGTATAGGCCTGCACCACGGCGCCGGACAACCACGAGCCGACGAACATGCCGAGGCCGTACGTCAGGAAGGTGATGAGGCCCTGGGTCGCCGCGCGCAGCGCCGGCGGCGCCTCGCGGTCGATGTAGATCTGGCCCACGACGAAGAAGAAGTCGAAGCAGATGCCGTGGAGGATGATGCCGAGCCAGAGCATCCACATCATGCTGCCGGCGTCGCCGTAGGCGAACATCGTGTAACGGATCACCCATGCCAGCATGCCGACGGCAAGCATCCACTTCACGCCGAGGCGGCGGAAGAACCAGGGGATGAGCAGCATGCAGAACAGTTCGGACATCTGCCCGCCGGTCATCTTGCCGGCGGCGTTGACCACGCCGACCTCGTTGAGGAAGAGGTTGGTGAAGGCGTAGTAGAACTGGAGCGGGATGCAGATCAGGAACGATGCCAGCGCAAACACGGCCATCGAACGATCGCGGAGCAGGTGGATCGACTCGAGCGGCAGTGCGTGCTTCAACTCGAAGCGCGTGTTGCGCGCGAGGGGCGGCGTGGCGGGGAGCGTGAAGCAATAACCCGCCATCACGACCGACAGGCCCGCGGCCAGCAGCAGCGGCGACGCTGTGGCTTCCACGCCCCAGGCGCCCACGATCAGGCCCATCACGATCCAGCCGATGGTGCCGAAGACGCGGATGGCACCGAATTCCTGCTCGGGATTCGAGATGTGGCGCATGGCCAGCGCGGCGGTCAGCGCCAGCGTCGGCATGTAACAGAGGCTGTAGGCGAGCAGGGCGGCGTAGACCAGCGCGAAAGAGGTCTGCTGCGCGGCGACCACGAGCAGCACGGCGCCGAGGACGTGCAACGCGGCGAGCACCTTGCGCGTGTCGAACAGGCGATCGGCGAGCAGGCCCACGAACAGCGGCGAGATGATCGCGCCGACGGCGGTGGTACCCGCGACGGCACCGATTTCCGTGCCGGTGAAATGCAGCGTCTTGCCGAGCCAGGTGCCGACCGTGACGTACCACGCGCCCCAGATCGCGAACTCGAACAGCATCATGACTCTAAGGCGCCATTTCATCCGCGTTTCCTCGTTGTGCGTTTGGTTTCGAGAGGGTCTGTGACCGGTTGCCACACGCCACCGGCGGCATGGCTCCTGAGCATCGCGTCGACCAGAAGGCTGTTGCGGTAGCCGTCGGCGAACGTGGGCAGCGCGATCGGCTTCGCGTCCGCGCGGGCATCGCGACGGATCCACGCATAGGCGTCGGCGATGATGTTGCGGAACGCATCCGCCCAGGCTTCGGGGTGACCCGCGGGCAGGTGGGCGTAGCCTCGTGCGGTCGGATCCATGAGCGCGGGATCGCGCGTGAGGACCGTGTTCGCTTTGGCGTGATGGCCGAGCCACAGTTCGTTGGGCTGTTCCTGGCGCCACGCGATCGACCCTTCGCGTCCGTTGACCTCGAGGCGCAGATCGTTCTTGTGGCCCGGAAGCACCTGACCGACCGTGACGCAGCCACGCGCCCCGTTGTCGAAACGAAGCAGCACGCTGGCCACGTCTTCGCTGGTGATCCTGCGTTTCTTGCCGGGCGCCTTCGCCTTGCCCGCGAAGGCCTTAGCCGCGGTATCGGGAACCTCGCGTTCGGCGACGACGGTATGCAGGTCGGCGAGGACTTCGACGATGCGTGCGCCCGTCACGTGCTCGGCCAGGTCGCACCAGTGCGAGCCGATGTCGCCGAGCGCCGAGCTCGCACCGCCCAGCTTGGGATCCAGGCGCCAGGTGTACGCGCGCTCGTCGGTGAGCCAGTCCTGCAGGTAGCAGCCATGCACGAACACGCTCTTGCCGATCTTTCCCTTGGCGATCATCGCGCGCGCCTGCTGCACGAGCGGATAGCCACGGTAGTTGAACGTGACGACGTGCGCGAGGTTCGCGTCGCGCGCGGCTTCGTAGAGCTCGCGCGATTCCTCCATCGTCGCCGCGAGGGGCTTGTCGGAAATCACGTGCTTGCCGGCGCGCAGCGCCGCCAGGGAGACTTCGCGGTGCAGATGATTGGGCGTGGTGTTGTGCACCACGTGCACGGCGGGGTCGGCCAGCAGTTCGCGGTATCCCGCATAGGCCCGGCCGGCGTTCAGCTCGCGCGCCCGTTTCTTCGTGGATTCGAGGCTGGAGCCGGCGATGCCGATTACCTCGACGTTGCCCAGACGACGCACGGCATCGAGATGATGCGCGGCGATGAAGCCGGGGCCGACGAGTCCCATGCCGAGCGTCATCGGACTTTCTTCCTGGCGCTTGTCGAGATCGACTGGCTTGCCATGTTTTCCCCCGACGGACTCGATGCCGCCGAAAATGTATTCGATTACATCCGCGTGGGGTCGGGACCGGAGGTCCGTCTCCTGCGTGGCGTTCGTTGTTTTCCCCAGGCGACTTGCGGGTAACGCGCCCTAGACATGCCAAGATATGTATCAGATGGGTGAAGAGGCCTGCAACGGTTTTATGTAATCCATTACATTGCAGTGCAGCATTGAAGGTGTCCTCGGCAGGTATCGATCAGGGCGCGGCGGAATCAGAGAGGGATGGAACGGGCGTGAGTGCTGGGGATTCGAAGCGAAACGGGCAGGGAGAGAAGGTGCAACATACCGATGTTGCGCCGCAGCCCACACGCGTGCGTACGGTGAAGGAAATCGCCGCGATCGCCAACGTCTCCGTTGCCACCGTGTCGCGCGCCTTGCAGCGGCCCGAGCTCGTGAGCGAGGAAACGCGCGAGCGCATCCACGCGGTCGTGAAGCGTCTTGGCTACACGCCCAATGCGATGGCGCGCAATCTGCGCACCGCGCGCACGCGGCTGATCGTGGCATTGCTTCCCGACATCACCAACCCGTTCTTCTCGGAAGTGATCCGCGGCATCGAGCACGTCGCCTACGAGAATGGCTATTCCGTGCTCCTGGGTGAGACGCAGAGCAATCTCGTGCGCGAACAGGCGTATGCCGACATGGTCGCGGCGCGCCAGGCGGACGGCATCATCACGATGTTCCACCGCGTGCCGCCTATCCCGATCGATGGACGTCTGCCGCTGGTCAACGCCTGCGAGTACGTCAAGGACAGCGCCATCTCCAGTGTCTACGTCGACAACGTCGCGGCGGCCGCGGCCGCCGTGGATTATCTCGTGACGCTGGGCCACCGCGACATCGCCTTCGTCGCCGGACCCGCGTCGAGCCCCATCTGCGTCGATCGCGAGCAGGGCTACCACCTCGCGTTGCAGCGCGCCGGCATCGCCGCCGACCCCGCGCTGACCGCGGTCGGGGACTTCTCCATCGAAGCGGGCGAGCGCGCGGTGGAGCTGTTCCTGTCGCAGGGACGGTCCTTCAGCGCGCTCTTCTGTTCCAACGACGAAATGGCCATCGGTGCGATGCGCGCGCTGATCTCGCGCGGGTTGCGCATTCCCGAAGACGTCTCGGTGGTCGGCTTCGACGACATCCGTTACTCGCGCTACACCTCGCCACCGCTGACGACCGTGTCCCAGCCGAAGAACGCGCTGGGTCGCGAAGCCATGACGATGCTGATCGAGATACTCAACGAGCCGGACGTGCCGCCGCGCAAGCGCGTGCTGTCGGCCGAGCTGGTCGTGCGCGGGTCCACCGGACCCGCGACACGAGGTGTCGACAGCGTTTAGAGCGTCCAGCCCTTGCGGTAGTCGCGCTGCAGGAACTGATTGGCGTCGGGCTTGTTGGTGATGCGCATGTTCGCCGCGTCGTACTCGATCCGGCCGCCAGCCCGCAGGGCGACGACGCCCAGCAGCATGATTTCCGTGAGCTTCGCGGCATACGGGAACGGCGACGACGCTTCGGCCTTGCCCTTGCAGGCATCCACCCAGTTCATTTCATGCGATGTCTTGATGCGTGCGACCGTCTGCGGCGGCTTTCCCACCGAGTCGTGCAACGACTTCGGCAACAGGCGCGGATTCTCGCCATAGGTTTCATGCACGAGCTTGCCCTTCGAACCGACGTAGAGCGTGCCGCCGTCCGGCATCTGACCTGCGCCGAGCGCTTCGAGCCCGGGCGGCACGAGTCCACCGTCGTACCACGTGAGCTTGACCGGCGGCATGTCGCCGCGCGCGGCGAAGTCGAAATGCGTTTCGGTGGCCATGGGGTACGACACCTTATCGAACGGCGTCGAAACGGTCTCGATGGACGTCGGAAGACCAAGGTTCAACGACCAGAACGGCGAATCGAGCAGATGCGCGCCCATGTCGCCGATGGCACCGACGCCCCAATCCGTCCAGCCACGCCAGTTGAACGGGTGATAGACCGGGTGGTAATCGACGACCGGGCCGGGGCCCAGGAACAGGTCCCACTCCAGACCCTTCGGCAGCGGATAGTTGCCCGCCATGGCGTTCGCGAGGCGAGCCGTCACGGCATTCATGTCCCAATCCGCCGGACCCGGCGCAGGTACCTTGACCGGGCGAGGAATGCCCTGCGGCCAATACGCGAGCGGACGATTCGTCCACGCATGCACTTCGCGCACTTCGCCGATGGCGCCGGCCGCGATGTAATCGTTCACCAGTCGGGCATCGTCGGAGGAATGGCCCTGATTGCCCATCTGCGTGACGAGCTTGGGATTGTCGAGGGCCTTCTTCGACAGGAAGCGCGCCTCGTGGATCGACCACGTCAGCGGCTTCTGCAGGTACACGTGCTTGCCATGGCTCATCGCCGCGCTGGCGATCGTGGCGTGGAGGTGATCGGGCGTGGCGATGACGACCGCGTCGATGTCCTTCTGCTCTTCGAGCATCCGGCGGAAGTCGGTGTAGCGCTTGGCCTTGGCGTACTGCACGGAGAGCTGCTTGGTCAGCTCGATTTCCTGCTGCAATTTGAGGCGCTTCGCGCCCGGCGGCATCTTGTCGAGCCGCGCCTGCGACGGGCCGATATCAGCGAACGCCTTCTGGAAGGAGCGATCGGTATAGCCCCAATCGACGTCGCAAAGCGCGACGATGTTTTCGCCCGCCAGCGCGCGCATGTTGCTCTTGCCCATGCCACCCACGCCGATGCCGGCGATGTTGAGGCGATCACTGGGGGACACGTGGCCTACGCCGCCGAGGACGTGGCGGGGCACGATCAGCAGGCCGGTGGCGGCAAGCGCCGAGCCCGCGATGAAGTTGCGGCGCGACAGGCTGACGCTAGCCTGCGGGGCGGCGGGCTTCGCCTCAGCATTGGGCGTGGCTTGCTTGGTATCGATCTTCGATTCGTCGGTCATGCGCGCTGCGATCTCCGTCTGGGTATCAGAAAGCGTAAGGACTCGGACGGGCGAAGATACGTCTAGACTGCTATTCGAAAGGACACGCTGTCCCCCGCCGCCCACTCCGGCATCTTGGGATAGTAGTCAATCTGGGAGAATTCGCTAGGGTTGATGTGGCGAGTTGCGCGAAAGGGGATGTGGGTCGCGTTTATCTGTGCCAGAAGTCATTGCGTCCGCAAGACGAAACCACGTCAGGTGCTGCGCTTTCGTGATCTGTTCCTCCAGGCCAAGGTTCTCCATGGCCATGTTTTGCGATGACGCCTGTTCGCACGGATAGTGAGGTGCCCGCGAGCACCTTGGTGCCCGGCCTCTCCATTCCCTGGTTCGGTTTTCGGGTGGGCTCGGTATGCGCCGGACAAGCTCCGAACGTATGCATTCGAACCTTGACCCACGGACTTTCAGAACGATCACTGGTGCGGCTGCTGAGGGCAGGGCAGGTCAGCACATCGTCACCGCCTGGCATTGCTTACGCCCCGCTAGACGCGAGATAGATAAAGTTGGCTATCAGAAGAACGAACGCGATGATCAGGCCCAAACCGGCAACCCTGGCTGCCCAGATCAACGTCCTGAGGGTCATCGAATGTCGGTCCGTGCCATGGACTGATATCCAAGGGAAGAACAGCTTCACCTGCATAAAATACGACCGATGCAGGATAAGTCCCCGGGGCGATTCAGAAGCAAAGAAGGCGTCTACCGCGCGTTTGTCATGGCGAACAGCGAAGCGAACTACCAAGGCCAGAACTAAATGCGCCCATAAGAACACGTTCATCACCATGGCAAGCACGAATATTGAGGTTGGTGCCTCGTGCATAGGCGCGGATGCTCATCGTTAAAATAGTGGTTAAGGTTACAGCGCTGGTCTTCGATTTTGCGCGGCGCTGGGCAGCGAGTTGCGACGGTGGGACACACCAGAGACAAATCTCTGAGGCGCCTTTTGTTGCGGAGAGACCGACCAATTTTGAAGAGCCAACCCAAGGCAGTCCTCAGCGCCTGGTTCAGCGGTATATCGATCGAAAATTCGGCATAGCTACAGGCTAGGGCATGCGACCTAGCGGCGAGCGTGGAGAACTGCCTTGTTTCATTCAGTCGACCTCGCAGAGCGGCCAGGTCGTCGCTGTGAGAAACATATGATCGGGGAACGCCGCGCCGAACTTCTGCCTCTACCATCGATGCGAAACGTCCGATCAGCAGCCGGGTCGGTCATCGCGCGCCCCAACTTATCGGACGTCCGCGATAGTTTGTCTGCTTAGGCCCAACTTATGTTGGATCGCGCAGCGCCGACATTTGGTCAACTCAACATAACTATGGTCGGTTAAGCGCCATACTCTGACGTCCGGACAGAATATGCTTGTACATCCACTTTAATGTGCCCAATGCGGCCACTTTATGGTTTCCCGCATATGCGTGGAAGCGGCTTGAGTCGATTGGTGGGCCCACCAGGATTCGAACCTGGAACCAAGGGATTATGAGTCCCCTGCTCTAACCGTTGAGCTATAGGCCCGCGTGCGGGCGGGAAGTGTAGCGAATGGGGCGGCGGGTGTCTGTCGGGCACCGCGTTCGTGCCCGGACGATCCAAGGTTGGGGCCGAATGCTACGAATGCACGCACAACTATCATAACTAAGCTGGACGGCCGGCCTATATGTGATACAAATGCGTGCATATGGACACGCCAGTCGACCTCGAAGTCTTCATCGCCGGCCAATGGGTCGATGCGGCGTCCGTGGAACTGCGGTCCGCCGTCGAGCTTGGGTGGTCTGCGGCGACCGAGACACAGTACGGCACCCTCTATGTGGTAGAGCACGATGGGCGCGTCGATGCGGCGGCGTTGAGTGTCAACGTGCCCGTTTCCTTTGAAGGACTTCGGGCGGCCACCTGGCCTCCCTTCCTCATGGACCTGCTCCCTCAGGGCTACGGTCGGCAGGAGCTGCTGCGTCAGCTTGGCCTGCCGGAGACGGCCACCGCCACGGCGGACTGGCAGCTCCTGATGGCCGGCGCGGGCAACCCCATCGGCAACATTCGCGTGCGTCAGGCCGCCGAGCGGCTGCGGGGTCACGCGCTGACCGATCGGCGGGGATTCACCGAAGGCGAGGTGATCGATCGCGGCGAGGTCTTCTCGGAATACCTCGCGACGCATGGCTTGTTCGTCGCCGGTTCTTCGGGTGTGCAAGGCGAGTGGCCGAAGATTCTGCTTGCCGAGGGGCGCGATGGGCTTTTCTACCTCGACCATGCGTTGCCGGACGAAGACACCGCGGGCCATTGGCTGGTGAAGTTCGCACGCGGCTCCAACGAGGCGCTGGCGACGATCCTTCGGCTCGAGGCGCCGTACATGGCGCTCGCGCGACATCTCGGCCTGCACGTGCAAGGTGAGATGCGAGGCACCGCACGTACCCTCTTCATTCCCCGGTTCGATCGTGAGGTCGTCGGTCATGACGTGCGCCGTTATGCGCAGGAAAGCGTCGCCTCCCTTTGCGGCCTTGCAGGCTTCGGCCTGCGGCTCACGCACAACACGGTGTGCGAACGATTGGCCGCCGTATGCACGCATCCTTCGCGCGACGTCGCTGAATACCTTCGCCGCGATGTCGCCAACGTCGTGTTGGGCAACAAGGACAACCACGCGAGAAATACCGCGATCCAGCGCCGCGAGGATGGATTCATCGGCCTCACGCCCTTGTTCGACTTCGTGCCCATGATGCTGCACCCCGACGGCATTCCGCGACTTACCCGCTGGGAGAACGACGACGACGGCGGGTATCCGCGCTGGGCCAGCGTCGCCGCTCAGGCGGCATCGGCGAGCGGCATCGATCAGGGCTTACTGGTCGATGCCTTGCGAAAGATGGTCGAGCCACTTCAGACCCTGCGCAAACGTGCATTGGAGATCGGTGTCGACGCCGCCGTCATGGATATGCAGCGAGCCGCCATCGATGATGTCATCGCGCAGCTGAGGGTGCTCTGAGATGGACAAGCGTTTTGCCGCACAGACGAAGCGCGAAGAGATCGAGGCCAGGCGTGCCTTGCTCGACGACATCGACGCGCATCCCAGTCGCACCATCCCCGAGGTCATCCGGCTCGTTCGAACCGCGCTGCGTCTGACGATTCCCGAGTACGCGAAACTCTGTGGCGTCTCCGCACGCGGATTGCAGGACATCGAACGTGGTGTCCGGAGCCCGACGCTCGACACGGTCGCGAAGTTGCTTCGCCCTATGGGCCTTCGTGCCGGCGTATTCACTCGGCAGGCCATCGAGCGGATCGAAGAGAAAAAGTAACGTTTGTCTCGCGTGGTGTTGCGGATGTCGCCGGCGGGCTGGCTCCCGTCGGGGCGGGAGCGTGTCGCGATAACCGATTGCATCGCCGTGGATACCGGCGTTCGCCGGTATGACGGTGAGGGGTGTTGGTGGTTGCGCGATGGTTGCACACGCGCACATCTGCAAGGACGCCTCGGTCACCGTGGGGACGTACCCCGGCTCGCTCGCACCACCGCGCCAGTGATGGCAACGTCGAGCCCGAACATAAAAAAACGCCCGCTTGCGCGGGCGTTTTTCAGATCACCACCTACCCACCGATATCAGTCGATATCGAGGAACGAGCGCAGCGTTTCCGAGCGGCTCGGGTGACGCAGCTTGCGCAGGGCCTTGGCTTCGATCTGACGGATGCGCTCGCGGGTGACGTCGAACTGCTTGCCGACTTCCTCCAGCGTGTGATCCGTGTTCATGTCGATGCCGAAGCGCATGCGCAGCACCTTGGCTTCACGCGGAGTGAGGCCGGCGAGGACGTCGCGCACGGTTTCCATGAGACCCGTTTCGGTCGCCGACTCGATGGGCGAGCTGGCGTTGGTGTCTTCGATGAAGTCGCCAAGATGCGAATCTTCGTCGTCGCCGATCGGGGTTTCCATGGAGATCGGTTCCTTCGCGATCTTCAGGACCTTGCGGATTTTGTCTTCCGGCATCTCCATTTCCTTCGCCAGTTCTTCCGGCGTCGGCTCGCGGCCGAACTGCTGGAGCATCTGGCGGGAGATGCGGTTGAGCTTGTTGATCGTTTCGATCATGTGCACCGGAATACGGATGGTGCGGGCCTGATCGGCGATCGAGCGGGTGATGGCCTGACGGATCCACCACGTCGCGTACGTGGAGAACTTGTAGCCGCGGCGGTACTCGAACTTGTCCACGGCCTTCATCAGGCCGATGTTGCCTTCCTGGATGAGATCGAGGAACTGCAGGCCGCGGTTGGTGTACTTCTTGGCGATGGAGATGACGAGACGCAGGTTGGCCTCGACCATTTCCTTCTTCGCGCGGCGGGCCTTGGCCTCGCCGACGGACATCGCGCGGTTGATTTCCTTGATGTCGGTCAGCGGCAGGTAGAGCGTGCGCTCGATCTGCGCGAGCTTCTCCTGCTCGCCGTCGATCTGCTCGCGGAAGTTCTTGATGTTCGGCGACCACTTCTGGCGCTTGCGCGACAGTTCGGCGGCCCACTCGAGGTTGCCTTCGTTCGACGGGAAGCTCTTCAGGAACTCGGCGCGCGGCATCTTCACGTGCTTGACGAAGATGTCCATGAGCACGCGCTCGTGGTGACGGATGTCGTTCACCACTTCGCGCAGCTTGCGCACGAAGCTGTCGATCAGCGCCGACGGAAGCTTCAGGTTGAGGAAGGCTTCCGACATCTGCTCGCGGATCTTGGCGACCTTCTTGTCGTTGATCTCGGCCTTCGGCGCCGCCTTCTGGAACTTCTGGTGGAGCGAGCGCAGTTCTTCCATGCGACGCTTCACTTCTTCCGGATCGGGACCGGTCGGGCCGGCTTCCTCTTCCTCGGCGGCGGCCTCGGTCTCGTCGTCGTCGTCCACGGCATCGGTGTCGACGGCGGCGTTATCGGCTTCGGCCTGCGCGGCGTCCGCGGCTTCCTCGAGGTCGGCGAACCCGGCGAGAATTTCGGACAGGCGGCGCTTGCCCTCCACGTGCTGGTCGTATTCCTCGAGCAGCAGCTGGATGGTCAGCGGGAAGCTGGCGAGCGCGGTCTGGACCTGGCCCAGGCCTTCTTCGATGCGCTTGGCGATGGCGATTTCGCCTTCGCGGGTGAGCAGCTCGACGGTACCCATCTCACGCATGTACATGCGGACGGGATCGGTGGTGCGGCCCACCTCGGCGTCGACGGCCGACAGCAGCGCCACGGCTTCTTCGGCCGCGGACTCGTCGTCGTTGCTGGTACCCGGCGCGGCGCCGTCGGAGATCGTGTCGGTGTCGGGTGCGGAATCGTGGACTTCGATGCCGACGCCCTTGAGCACCGCCATGATGTCTTCGATCTGCTCCGGATCGACGATGTCGTCGGGCAGGTGGTCGTTGATTTCGGCGTAGGTCAGGTAGCCCTGCTCCAGACCCTTGGAGATGAGCTGTTTGATTTCAGACTGTTGCTCGTGAGCTTTATTAGTCATGCCGACCGCCGCGGGTTACAGGAACCGATCAGTATAGTCATTTGATGATTTTTTGACCAGTTTTCAAGTGGATCGGGCTCATCGGGGCGACGCAAGAATCGCGCCAGACGACGTGTCCGGGCGGATTCCGGGGCAGGCCCGGTGAGGGAAGGGTAGGGGCGGATCGCCCCCGCAGGGACGCCTCAGCGCACCTCCAGACGGAAGGTGACCGGGCCATCGTTGATCAGATGAACCTTCATATGGGCCCCGAAGCGGCCGGTTTCCACCCCCGGCTGCGCCTGCCGTGCCAGCTCGACCAGACGGTCGAACCAGCGCCGGCCCTCGTCGGGCGGCGCGGCGGTGGTGAAACTGGGGCGCATGCCCTTGCGGGTGTCGGCGGCCAGCGTGAACTGGCTCACCAGCAGGAGGCCGCCGCCCATGTCGGACAGGGCGAGGTTCATCTTGCCGTCGGCATCGGAGAAGACGCGGTAGCCGCGGAGGCGCTCGACCATGCGCCGGCACTGGGCCTCGCCATCGCCGGGCTCGACGGCCACGAGCGCGAGCAGGCCGGCGCCGATGGCACCCACCGTTTCTTCGTCGACCTCGACACGCGCGGATTCGACCCGCTGGATCAGAGCAATCATGGAAGCCTTAGCGGCGGCTGGCGGCCAAGCTTAATGCGCCGGGGCGACGGAGCGTTACACTTCGCCGAATGCGCCCGGACATCTACCTCCTCTACCTGCTGCTCAGGCTGGTCAGCCTGCTTCCCCTGCGGACCGTGCACGCCGTCGGCGCCTGGATCGGCCGCCGGTCGCTTCGCTCGAACTCGCGCAGCGCGCGGTTCAGCGCGGTGAACCTGCGGCTTACCCGGCCCGGGCTCGACGACGCGTCGCGCAACGCGCTGCTTCGGCAGACCATGGAAGAGTCGGGCAAGTCGGTCACCGAGGTCGCCGCGATCTGGGGCGGCGGGGCCGAGAAATCGCTGGGCCTGGTGCGCGAGGTCGTCGGCGGCGAACTCTTCACCGAGGCGCTGGCCTCCGACAAGGGCGTGATCGTCGCGGCGCCGCACCTCGGCTGCTGGGAGCTCCTCAACTACTGGCTGTGCAGCCAGACGCCCATGGCGATCCTCTATCGTCCGCCACGCATCCACGCCATCGAGGCCCTGCTGCGCAAGGTGCGCGGCAAGCTGGCGCCCGAGCAGGTACGCGCCGAGGGTGCCGGGGTCCGCACGTTGTTCAAGCGGCTGGGCGCGGGCGGTACGGTGGGCATCCTTCCGGATCAGAAACCGCGCGAGGGCGAGGGCGAATTTGCGCCGTTCTTCGGCGTGGACGCGCTCACGATGGTGTTGTTGCCGCGGCTCGCGGCGCGCACCGGTGCGACGGTGCTCTTCAGCTTCGCGGAACGCCTCCCGGACGGCGCGGGGTTCCGTATCCACGTGCTTCCCGCGCCCGAGGGCGTGGACAGCGCCGACCTCAAGGTGGCCTGCACCGCGCTCAACCGGGGCGTGGAGCAGTGCGTGGAGCGCGCGTTCCCGCAGTACCAGTGGCACTACAAGCGCTACACGGCGCACGACCGGCCGGATCCTTACAAGGTGAAGGACCCTAACGCGGGCGCGAAAGCCTGTTGAGGAAGACGGTCATTTCCTTCGCGGCCTGCACGTCGCCGCGACGGGTGGCCGCCTCGATGCCCGACGTCCACGCCGCGGCCGCGCCGGCTTCGTCGTCGACGGCGAGCAGGCTCTTGCCCAGCAGCTTCCACGCGGCGGAGTAGCTGGCATCGAAGCCCAGCGCGTCGCGGAAGCACTGGGCCGCTTCGGCATAGGTGCCTTCGCCGAGCAGGGCGTTGCCGAGCGAAAAACGCAACAGCGCACCGTCGCGCGGTCCGCCGACCTGCGCACGCAGGCGCTCGACGAGCGAGTCGCTCATCGAGCCGCCGTCCGCGTGCGCCAGTAATCCTGCGGATAGAGCAGGGTGGGCTGGCGCGGCTCGGGCGGCACGCGGCCGTCCTGCAGCGCGTCGAGCGTGGCCGCGTCCCAAATCATCAGCCAGCCGGTGCGCGAGGGCTGGATCAGCCGTGCATAACGGAAGGCGTCGGCCGGCGGATGCTTCGCGTACGAGACGATCACTCCATCCGGATGGTGGCGGGCGAAGTCGTTGAGGCTGTCGCCGTCGCGCACCACGTCGTCGTCGTCGTCCGCCGGCGCGCCCATGCCGGGCAGGACGTTGATGCGGGCGATCGGCTGCATCAGCCGTCCGGCGAAGTGGTACTGGCCGTTGTACGAGGTGCCGAGGTTGCCGATCGGCCGGCCCGCGGCGTCGGCCTGCGCGAGGAACAGCGAGGCCGGCACCAGGTCGTAGCGATACCAGAGCCCCAGGGTGAACAGCGCATTGAGCGCCACCGTGCCGATCAGGCCGGCGAACGCCAGTCGGCGCATCTCGCCACGCCCGCGCAGGAGGAGCAGCGCGCCGAGCACCACGAAGATCACGCCGAAGAAGCGCGCGTAAGGTGCGACGCCCGTCAGCCAGATGTTGTCGGGGAATCGGGTGGGCACGATCCACGGCATCACGAACAGGAGGATCGCGAGCAGGAACGCGCCGATCGACAGCGGCCACGTGCCCAGCGCGTAATGCGTGGCGAGACCCTTGTGGCGTTCGCGCAGATCGGCGACCGACGCGGCGACCAGCATCGTGGCACCGGCGAGTTCCGGCATCACGTAGTAAAGCTGTTTGCCGGTGATCAGCGAGAACGTCAGCAGCGTGGGCAGCAGCCAGGCGACGAGGAAGCGCAGCCCCGGTTCGAGCGGCTGCCGCATGAGCACGACGAAGACGGGGACGATGACGAGGATCACCAGCACCTTGTCGAGCCAGCCCGGGAATCCGCCACCCGCCGCGGACACCAGCGACAGCAGCAACGCCACGCCGGCGACGATCAGCGACACGCCGGTGCCCGTCGGCCAGGGCCGGCGGAACAGGGTGGTGGGCACGGCCACGATGCCGCGCAACCAGCCGCTCAGCGGAAAGAGCAGCACAGGCAGGAAGACGAGGTAGTACCAGGCCGGGCGTGCATGGTTCTGCAGGTCCTGCGCGTGCGTGTCGACGACGCGGCCGGCGGTCTGGGTGAAGAAGAGTCGCTGGCGATAGGCCTCGCCGCCGGCCTCGCCGGCGGGGATGGCCCACGCGATCAGGAGCGCGAAACCGATCAGCAGGCCGAGTACGCCGAAGCCGTACCAGCGGGCCTTGTTCTGTCGCGCCCAGTCGTTCCAGAGCGGGCCGAGCAGGAGCGGGAACAGCACGTGTACCGCCATCACCGGACCCTTCGTGAGCAGGCCGGCACCGACCATCAGGCCGAAGAGCCACCAGCGAGGCGAGGCACGCGTGGCGGTGGGCGTGAGGCAGAGCAGCGCGGCCAGCACCCAGACGCCGAGGAGCACCTCGTACATGATCTGCAGGCCGAACAGGAACGAGTACGCCAGCGCCATGAAGAGCCACGGCGTCGCCTTGGCCACCCACGGACGCGACGGGAACAGTCGGCTGGCAAGCACCGAGGCGAGCACGAGCTGCACGCCACCGACGATGACCTCGAGGATCCGCGGCCAGATGTCGCTGACTCCGAACACCGCCCAACCCGCGTGGATCATCCAGAAAAGCAGCGGCACCTTCTCGCTGTAGGGCTCGCCGTTGATGTGCGGCACCAGCCAGTGACCGTGCGCCCACATCTCCCACGCCACGGCGAGCGTGCGGGTCGAGAACATGGGCATCGGGCCATGCGCGAAGATCGCGAGCAGGGCCATCGCCGCCCACAACGGCAGCCACGGCCAGAGGGCGCGGAGGTGTTCCGATCGGGTATAGGCGCTGTTGGACAAGGGCGGCGTCACCGTTAAAGGTTCATGAATTCTAAACGCAGCATTCCGGGAAAGGCTGACGTCAGTCGTACAGGCTGTGTCGTCGCGGCCGTGTCGAGACCGTGACCGGGCGGTTCAGCGCGGGCGCAGCAGATCGTCGATCGCCCGGCCCAGACGCGCCGGGAAACCGTCCTGGTTCGTTTCGTACCAGCGACGGGCCGCTCCCCCGAGCGCCTCCACGTCGCTGTCGGACATCCGCATCGCGTGCTCGACGCAGGCCTCGAGGGCTTCCTCGTCGAACTGCCACAGCGTCGCGGCGTTCATCGTGCCGTTTTCGCGCGCCGCCACGCGGATGCCGCGCTCGTCCGTCACCAGCTCGTTCATCGGTGCGCCGTCGGTCGCGAGCACCACCGCGCCGCAGCTCATCGCCTCGACGATGTAGTGGCCCCAGCCCTCGGCTTCCGAGAGGCACAAGTGGAAGCGGTGCGTGTTCTGCAGGCGCCGGACGTCTTCGATGTCGGCGACGAACGTGATGCGATGGTCGATGTTCGGCGCCGTCGTCGGCCGGTCGTCTGCCGCGACATGGGGCGACTGGTAGAGGTGCAGCGTGGGCCACTCCGGATGCCGGCGCCATACGGCGAGCAGGCGCTCGGTGCCCTTCATCCGGCTGCCGCCGGCCAGGTGCAGGAACTCGCGGTCGCGGGGTACGCCTTCGCGGCGGCAGTCCGTGCTGACGAAGCCGATCTTCGCCGTGGACAGGCCTTCGGCGTCGAACGCCGCGCGCGCGCTTTCCGTCTTGCAGAGGATGCCGTCGAACCGGTGCAGGTGGCGGCGGTCGCGCCGGCTGAGCCATTCCGGGTTCGGCACGAACGCGTTGCGACGCGACATGCGCAGGTAGGCGGGATGCACGTGCTCGATCGTGAGGCCGAGGTCGTAGCGCCGGGGCCCGCGACCCGTCAGCCAGCGAAGGCGCATGGCGAGTATCGCCCACCATGCACGCCACGGCAGACCGTGCGCGCGTCGGGGCGTGCGACTCACGGTGACTTCGTGGCCCAGCTCGCGCAGCGCCGTTTCGAACAGGCGGCTGTCGTGCGTGAGGCCCCTGCCGTTATCCCACGCGATGAGATGGATCGATGCCATGGATCAGGAGGGCTCCGGCGGCGATGGGCGCGTGGCAAGCATACGCGCGACAAAGACGGCGAGGCCCAGGGTCAGGAAGAAATAGAGCGAATGCGGCATGGCGCGGTAGAACACGTTGTCCGTCATGCCGCAGAGGGCGTACATGCAGACGGTGCTGAAACCGGCGCAGGCGGGCATGGCGATGGCGTTGTCCGGGTCGAGCGCGTGCCGGCCAAAGAAGGCCAGGGCGCCGCCGAAGAGCAGCAGCAGGATCAACAGGCCCGGGATGCCGCCGGTCACGGCCCATTCGAGGTATTCGCTGTGAGGATGATCGTAGCGCTCGACCGTGGCGCTGACCTCGCCCTCCGCGATACGCGCCCGGGCATAGTCGCCGAACTGGTTCAGGCCGACGCCGGTAAGCGGGTGCGCCTCGATGGCCATGGCGGCCGTGCGCCACATTTCCAGCCGTTCGCGCACCGCACCCTGCGTTTCCTGGTCGCTGTAGGTGGCCACTTCTTCCTTGACCGCGGCGAAGCGCTCGATCATCTCGCCATGCAACGCCGTGGCCGCGGCGATGGCCGCACCGACGCCGAGCAGGAGGATCAGCAGGCCCTGGCGCCAGTGGCCGCTGCGTCGCGACTGGATCAGCACGACCGCCGCGAACACCGGCACGAAGGCCAGCAAGGGGCCCCGGCTCTGCGTGAGCATGGCGCCGTAGAGCCCCAGCAGGGCGAAGATCACGTGGACGATGCGTTCCCAGCGAGGCAGGCCGGTACGCAATGCCTGGGCGATGGCGATCAGCGACAGCACCAGCATGAACATGCCGAACTCGATCGCACCCCATTGCCCGTTGTTGATGCCGTAGACGCGGTCGATGCCTTCGACGTAGTGCTGCTCGAGGCAGACGGCGCCGAGGACGCCGGCCGATCCGCTGAAGCCGAGTCGCAACACGTCGGTGCGCAGGGGGGCGGCGAAGGAGCCGGCGATCAGCAGGAACGCGAGCACGTGCGACATGACGTCGAAATCGCGCCAGTCGATGCCGTGCAACGCCGTGTTGGCGAGCCAGAAGAGGAAGGCGAGCGCGGCGGGGCCGGTGACCCAGAGGGCGCGCCGCCAGGCGCGTCGGGCCTCCGGATCGCTGAGCAGCATCCAGATGCCCATCAGGAGCAGGATGGCGGCCGGCACCGACTTGGCCTTGACCGGTACGGCGAACGTCAGCGGCATGATCGCGATCAGCAGCGAAACGATCCACATCCGCCACGGGTTGGTTTTGTCGAGCACTCGGCACCTTGATTGGATCGGAACGGGCACGACGGTCGCGGCCCACGACTCATTCCGCGTCGCGGGTATGCGCGCGAGGGCATGGTACTTTACCGGACCGCCGCTGCCGCGCCTAAGCCCCGCGTCGGGCGGGCGGAAATTCAGCTTCGCCTCTCCACCGAACCGGCTCCGCGCGATGAAGCTCCTCTTCACCAATTTCCACGCTGGCGATGGCGGCGGTCATACCACGTATATCCTCGGGCTGGCGCGCGGCCTGGCGCCCCGGCACGCCGTGTTCGTGGCCGCGCCCCCCGGCAGCCGGCTGCACCGCGAGGCGGGCACGATCGCCGGTGTCACCGTGATCGACCAGCCCTTTCCCAACGGCTTCCGGCGGCTGGCCGCGCGGCGGCGCGCCAGGCGCCACCTGATCGATGCGATGCGCCGTGAGCGCTTCGACGTCGTGCACGTCAACGGCTCGGCCGACCACCGGCTGTCGATGTCGGCCCGGCGGGCGTCGGGGACCCGGCCACCGATCGTCCTGACC
This sequence comes from Luteibacter sp. UNCMF331Sha3.1, assembly GCF_900109915.1. Classification (GTDB taxonomy): domain Bacteria; phylum Pseudomonadota; class Gammaproteobacteria; order Xanthomonadales; family Rhodanobacteraceae; genus Luteibacter. The sequence goes on along the minus strand of NZ_FOBU01000001.1, from coordinate 1,388,158 downwards.
AAGCACAACTCCAAGCCGATGACCGGCCCCGGCCACTGGTGGCGTTCGCGTTTCGGCACCGACGCGGTGATCGCCGTGTGCGAGTACGTCAGGCGGCAGGTGATGGCGTCGCCGTACGCCCGTTGTCGTGTGGCTACCGTCTTCAATGGCGTCGACATCGACCATTTCGCGCCGCGGTCGGCGGATCCGGCGTCCCGCGCCGCCTGGCTCGCGCCGGACGCCGCGACGAAGCCGCTGCTGATCGGCAGCAACGCCGGAACCGCTCGCTACAAGGGATGGATGGATCTGCTGGAAGCGCTCGCGACGCTGGATGGCGCCGACCGGGAGCGGTTCCGTGTGGTGCTTGCCGGTGGCATGCCCGCGAAGGACGATCTCGCCCGCGTCGAGGCGCTCGGCATCGCGTCGCAGGTGCATTTCACCGGTCGCCTCGGCGACGTGCGGCCGATGGTTGCCGCGCTGGACGCCGGCTTCGTGATGTCGTGGGACGTCGAGACGATCTCGTTCGCCTGCCGCGAAATGATGGCCATGGGCAAGCCGGTGCTGGTCACCGACTACGCCGGGCTTCCGGAAAACATCGTGGCGGGCCAGGACGGCTGGGTGGTGAAGGCGCGCGACCGTGACGCCATCGCCGATGCGCTGCGAGGGCTTCTCGCGCAGCGGAGCGCGTTGGCCGACATGGGCGAAGCGGCCCGGCGCCATGCGGTCGCCGACTTCGGAATGGCGCGCTTCGTGGACGCGACCGACGCCGTCTACGCGTCGCTGCTGCGCGACTTCTCCAGCAAGGCGTAATACATGCCGTCGAGGTCGCCGTCGCCGGGGAGGATCTGCCAGCCCACCGTGGCGGGCTGGCCGACCGGCAGGGTGAACGGCACGGCCGTGGCATCGGGCCGACTTTCGAGGAAGGCGCCGACGACGCCCTCGTTCTCCCGGCGCAACAACGAGCACGTGACGTAGAGCAACCGGCCACCGGGCGCGAGCGTCGACCAGCAGGCCGCGAGGATGCGCGATTGCATCCCCACGAGCGCGTCGATATCCGCCGCGCGGCGATGCAGGCGAACGTCGGGCCGGCGGCGGATGACGCCGGTGGCGGAACAGGGTGCGTCGATCATCACGCGATCGAAGGGGCGACCGTCCCACCATGCCGAGGGATCGCCGGCGTCGCCCACCACGATCCGCGCCTCCAGGCCGAGCCGATCCATGTTCTGCCGGATGCGCGGTGCGCGCCGGCTTTCGGACTCCACCGCGAGCAGCGCGACGTCGGCGCGCTCCAGCACGTGGCACGCCTTGCCGCCCGGCGCGGCGCACGCATCGAGCACCTGTTGACCCTCAGCCGGATCCAGAAGATCGGCAGGTATCTGGGCGGCGCCGTCCTGCACGGCGAAAAAGCCTTCGGCAAAACCCGGCAACCGCGTGACGTCGGTGCTGTGGGGCAACACCAGGCCATCGACCAGCCACGGGTGCAGGGTGACTGTCTGGCCGACCTCGCGCAGCGCGGTGGCGACGTCGTCGCGGCGCGCACGGCGTCGGTTGACGCGGAGCATCAGCGGCGGCTCGACGTTCGCCGAGGCCAGCACGGCGTCGGCACGGTCGGGCCAGTCGACCGCGATCGCGTCGGCGAGCCATGCGGGATGCGCGTGGCGGGTGGCCGGCGTCGCGTCGAGCGCGGCCAGGTGGGTGTCGCGTTCGCGCTGCCAGCGGCGCAGCACCGCGTTGGCGAGGCCGGCGAGCCGTGGGCGACGCAGTTCGCGCACCGCTTCGACGGTGGCGGCGACCGATGCGTACGCGGGGAGCTCCAGCACCTCGAGCTGCACGAGGGCCGTGACCAACAGGGCGTGGATGACGGGCTCGTTGCGACGGATCGGTTTGTCGAGCAGACGATCGAGCGCCGCGTCGAAGCGAGGCCACCAGCGGGCCCCTTCGTTGAGCAGCGCGGTCAGCAGGGCGCGGTCGCGCGAATCCGGTAGTCGCGGCAGCGCGCGATCGGCCACCTCGCGGAGCGAATGCCCGGCGAGCGCGATCTCGGCGAGAGCCTCCGCGGCCAGTGCGCGCACGGATATCGCGCGACTCACGATGCGGCCTGCTTCAGCTCCGGGCGGGCGTTGAGGAAATCGGCGACGCCGATCTGGCGGCCGCCGGCACGCTGCACGACGAGCAGCCGGATCGCGCCTTCCGCGCACGCGATGTCGATGCCGTCCCGCGACGCGGCGATGACCCGCCCCGGCTCGACACCGGTCACGCCTTCGACCGCGCGGGCGGACCAGATGCGCAGTCGCTCGCCGGCCACATCGGCTTCGGCCACGGGCCATGGATTGAACGCGCGCACCTTGCGCTCGAGCGCGATCGCGGGCTCGGCGAAGTCGAGTTTCGCCTCGGCCTTGTCCAGCTTGTGCGCATACATGACCCCGTCGTCCGGCTGGGCGCGCGGCACCAGCGTCTCGCCGGCCATCGTGCGGCGCAGGCCTTCGCCCAGCGCGTCGGCGCCGAGCGCCGAGAGTCGGTCGTGCAGGCTGCCACCGGTGTCGTCGGCCGCGATCGGCGTGCGCCGCTCGACGAGCACGGGGCCGGTATCGAGGCCGGCTTCCATCTGCATCAGGTCGACGCCGGATTCGGTGTCGCCCGCGAGGATCGCGCGCTGGATCGGCGCGGCGCCGCGCCAGCGGGGCAGCAGCGACGCGTGGACGTTCCAGCAGCCGAGCGTGGGGATGGCGAGCACTTTGCGCGGAAGGATCAGTCCGTACGCCACCACCACCATGAGGTCGGGCGCGTAGGCGGCGAGGCGATCCCGATCGGCGTCGGCCTTGAACGATTCCGGCTGCTCCACCGCAATACCGGCGGCGAGGGCCGCTTCCTTGACCGGGCTGGCCGCCAGCTTGCGCCCGCGACCCGCCGGGCGGTCGGGCTGCGTGTAAACGGCGACGACCTCCGCACCGGATGCGCGGCAGGCGTCGAGACAGGGAACGGCGAAGTCAGGCGTTCCCGCGAACACCACGCGCAAGGGTCGGGCCGTCATGGATCAGGCGCTGGCCTTGCGCTGCTTTTCCATCCGCTTCAGCAGCATGGTGCGCTTCAGCGGCGAGAGGTAGTCGACGAACACCTTGCCGGCGAGGTGATCCATCTCGTGCTGGATGCAGACGGCCAGCGGGCCTTCCGCCTCGACCACGATCTCGTTGCCATCGACGTCGTGGGCCTTCACCTTCACATGGAGCGCGCGGGTGACATCGGCATAGATGCCGGGGAACGACAGGCAGCCTTCCTGGTAGACCTGCTGGCCGTCCTTTTCGAGGATTTCCGGGTTGATCAGCACCATGGGCTCGTTGCGGTCGTCGCTCATGTCCGCCACCAGCACGCGCTTGTGCACGTTGACCTGGGTCGCGGCGAGGCCGACGCCATTGGCGGCGTACATGGTCTCGTACATGTCGGCGACGAACTGCTTCAGTCCGGCGTCGAACTCGGTGACGGGCGCGGCGACGGTGCGCAGGCGCGGATCGGGAAATTCGAGAATGGTGAGGGTGGACACGGTGTCACCTTGAACGTTCACGGGCCGGAGCGGCGCCTTACCCCGCGGATTTGCGGGCAAATCGGCGAAATCCAAGCAACGGCGACGGTAGGATGGCCCCGTATTCTACGCGCGTGCCAGGGGCCGGGCGAGCGCGGGGCACGTATTGTGCCCATTAACGATTCGGTTACACTCGCGACAGCACCGGGGAAGGGGGAAAACCCGCCATGATCAAGAAGTTCGCCATGCTGCTTGGCGGCATGTTTTTTACCGTGGCCGTCTATGCCGCGGCGTCGCAGATTCGGCCGGATCACCCGGATACCTACACGGTCCGCAAGGGCGACACGTTGTGGGATATCTCGGCGCGCTTCCTCAGCAAGCCGTGGCTGTGGCCGGAGATCTGGCAGGCGAACCCGCAGGTGCGCAATCCCCACCTGATCTATCCGGGCGACGTCCTCAATCTGTCGATGATGGGCGGTGGCCCGCGCATCGGCCTGCAGCCTCGCGTCCGCGAAGGCGGCGACGCCGTGACCGCGATCCCGCTGAGCGAACTGCGCATGTTCCTCAAGGAAATGCGCGTGATGAACGCCGACGACGTCGAGCAGGCGCCCTACCTGGTCGGTTTCGAGGAAGCGCGCCTGCGCGCCACCCCGGGCAACAAGATCTACGCCCGCGACCTGGACGCCGCGCAGCCCGGCCAGCGCTGGGCCATCGTCCGTCCGACGCACCGCTTCCGCGACCACGGCGGCTCGGACGGCAGCACCGACATGCTCAACAACCCGTCGCACGGCTCGTTCGTGGCCGATCCGCTCGACAGCGACGTTTCCATGGCACCGAGCCCCTGGCGTGAAGACAGCCGCCACGACACGCACGTCGGCAAGGGCAAGGACGAGGGCGTCGAGGTGTCGGTCATCGGCACCGCGGAAGTCATCGCCACCAACGGCGACGTCGCCAGCCTCGTGCTGGTCGATTCCACGCTGGAAGTGCGCAAGGGCGACCGTCTGATGCAGATCGACGACAGCCCGTACGACCCGTACTTCTATCCGCATGCACCGAAAGCCATGCCGGCCGACCCGCGCGTGCTCGGCTTCGCGGACGCCAACTACGGCGTGGGCAGCCGCCAGGTCATTTCGATTTCCGCCGGCTCGGCCGATGGGGTGGACAACGGCACCACGTTCACGGTGATGACCCAGGGCGAGACCATCGCCGACGAGGTCAGCGGCAACTACAACCGCCGCGGCACCTCGCGACACGTGAAGCTGCCCGACGAGTTCGGCGGCCACATCATGGTCTTCCGCACGTTCGACCACGTCAGCTACGCGCTGGTGATGGACGCCCTGCGTCCGCTGAAGCCCGGCGACAAGCTGGTGTTGCCGGAGTAATTCCGGTCGCCCGGACGTTCGGGCTAGGGCAGGCTCTTGCTCGTCGTGGGAGCGCGCTTGCGCGCGATCGGGTGCTCGCGGCAAGCACCCGATCGCGCGCAAGCGCGCTCCCACAGAAGATTTCCACCCCTGCTGATCCCACACTCGCTTTCTGCCCCTGCCGACGCCCCATCCCGGCAAGCGCCGACATGATCCGTCCCCCGACCCCCTAAACTGGTCGGATGACCGATGCCGACGAGCTCCGCGACTGGCTGATCCTCCTGCGTACGCCGGACTTCGGCGCGCGACGCCTGCGCGAGGGCCTCGTGGCCCGGGGCAGTGCCGCCGCCCTGCTGAGGTGGCTCGCCAGGCACCCCGACGTGCTGACGCCGGAGGCCCGCGGGTGGATCGAGCAACCGGACGAGGCGACGCTGGCCCACGATCTCGCCTGGCTCGACGGCGACGACCAGCGTCTGCTCCGCTGCACGGAAGAGGATTTTCCGCCGCAGCTCGAAGCCATCCCCGACCCGCCGGCCGCGCTCTTCGTCAAGGGCGACGCCGCCTTGTTGCTGCGGCCCCAGGTCGCCATCGTGGGGGCTCGTCGGGCCCAGGAGCCCGGTCTCGCCAACGCCCGCCGGTTCGCCGGCGAACTGGCCGCGGCCGGGCTGCTGGTCACCAGCGGCATGGCCGACGGGATCGACGGAGCGGCGCACGAAGCCGCACTGGCCGCGGGCGAGCCGACGATCGCCGTGATCGGTACTGGCCCCGACCGCGTCTACCCTCGCAAACACCACGCATTGGCCCGCAGAATCGCCGAACAGGGTGCGATCGTCAGCGAATATCCCCCAGGTACGGGCGCATTGCCCTACCGGTTTCCTCAGCGTAACCGGATCATCGCCGGGTTGAGCCTCGGCGTCGTGGTCATCGAAGCCGGCCTGCGGTCCGGATCCCTGATCACGGCGCGGGTAGCGGGCGAGCAGGGGCGCGAAGTCTTCGCCCTCCCCGGGTCCATCCACAATCCCCTCGCCGAGGGCTGCCACTCGCTCATCGCCGAGGGCGCACGGCTGGTTCAGCGGTCCGACGAGGTGCTTGCCGCGTTGGCGCCTGCCGCTCGCGAACTGGGCGCCGAGCTGAAGGCGCGCCTGGAGGGCGCTGGCGGCGCATCCGGGGCATCCCGGCGCAAGACCGGCCCGTTCGACTGGCGACAGGATGAGGAATATCGCCGCCTGCTCGACGTCATGGGGTACGATCCCGCCTCCCTCGACGCCCTGGTGGACTCGACAGGGTTCTCTCCGGGCGCGCTGTCGTCGATGCTGCTGATTCTCGAGCTCGAAGGCGAGATCGCCCCGCTCCCCGGGAACCGGTACCAGCGCGTGGTCTGATCATCGTCGGCTTGACAGCCATCACGGCGATGTGTTTCCAACTAAATATATACATGTGCTGGGGTTCACTCGCCCCGCGACCTCGGAATCGGTAACGAATGGCAAAGAACCTCCTCATCGTCGAATCGCCGGCCAAGGCCAAGACGATCAACAAGTATCTGGGAGCCGACTTCCAGGTGCTGGCGTCGTATGGCCACGTCCGCGATCTGCGGCCGAAGGAGGGCGCCGTCGACCCGGAGCATGGCTTCGCCATGGCCTACGAGGTCATCGACCGCAACGAGAAACACGTCGACGCCATCGCCAAGGCGGCCCGCGCCGCGACCAGCATCTATCTCGCGACCGACTTGGATCGCGAAGGCGAGGCGATCTCCTGGCACATCAGCGAGATCCTGCGGGAACGCGGCCTGCTCGAGGGCAAGGACGTCCAGCGCGTGGTGTTCAGCGAGATCACGCCGAAGGCCATCAAGGAGGCCGTCGCCAATCCGCGCAAGCTGTCGCACGACCTCGTCGACGCGCAGCAGGCCCGGCGCGCACTCGACTACCTGGTGGGTTTCAACCTGTCGCCGGTGCTCTGGCGCAAGGTGCAGCGCGGCCTGTCGGCCGGCCGTGTGCAGTCGCCGGCACTGCGCATGATCGTCGAGCGCGAGCTCGAGATCGAAGCCTTCAAGGCGCGTGAGTACTGGACGATCCAGGCGGGTCTGGCGCACCCCGAGGGTGCGTTCGATGCACGCCTGGTCAAACTCAACGGCAAGAAGTTCGAGCAGTTCGACCTGACGAACGAGAACGACGCCATGGCGGCGCGCTCGGCGCTCGAAAAGGCCGCCGCCGGCAAGTTCACCGTCGGCGAAGTGACGAGCCGCGAGCGCAAGCGTCGCCCCGCGCCGCCGTTCACCACGTCCACCCTGCAGCAGGAAGCCGCGCGCAAGCTCGGGTTCTCGACCAGCCGCACGATGCGCGTGGCGCAGGGCCTCTACGAAGGCGTCGCCCTCGGCTCCGAGGGTAACGTCGGTCTCATCACCTATATGCGTACCGATTCGGTGGCGCTTTCGGACGACGCCGTCGCCGAGCTCCGCGACCTGATCGGGCGCGAATACGGCAAGGGCGCATTGCCCGACGCCGTGCAGGTCTACAAGTCCAAGTCGAAGAACGCACAGGAAGCGCACGAAGCCGTGCGCCCGACCTCGGCCATGCTCACCCCGCGCAGCGTCGCGTCGTACCTCAACGACGACCAGCGCAAGCTCTACGAGCTGATCTGGAAGCGTACCGTCGCCTGCCAGATGATCCACGCCACCATGAACACGGTGTCCGTGGAATTCCCCGTCGGCGATTCGGCATTCCGCGCGACCGGCACCACCGTGATCGATCCGGGCTTTCTCGCCGTCTACGAAGAAGGCCGCGACCAGAAGGCGGACGACGATGACGATCAGCGCCGCCTCCCGCGCCTGACGCAGGGCGACGTCGTTCCGGTGTCGCAGATCGCCGCCGACCAGCATTTCACCGAGCCGCCGCCCCGCTTTTCCGAAGCCAGCCTCGTGAAGGCGCTCGAGGAATACGGCATCGGCCGCCCGTCGACGTACGCCAGCATCATCCAGGTGCTCCTCAGCCGCGAGTACGTGCTTCTCGACAGTCGACGCTTCAGGCCCACCGATGTCGGCCGCGCGGTCAGCCAGTTCCTCTCGGGGCACTTCGCGCAGTACGTCGATTACGACTTCACGGCGCGCCTCGAAGACGAACTCGACGCCGTCAGCCGTGGCGAGGAAGCCTGGGTGCCGCTGCTCGAGCGTTTCTGGCAGCCGTTCAAGACGCTGGTGGACGACAAGACCGAAACCGTCGACCGCAACGAGGCGACCGGCGCGCGCGAACTCGGCCCCGATCCGAAAACCGGCAAGCCGGTGTCGGTGCGTCTCGGTCGCTACGGCGCCTACGCGCAGATCGGCAGCAAGGACGACGAGGCGAAGCCGACGTACGCCAGCCTGCGTCCCGGCCAGAGCATGCACACGATCACGCTCGAGGAAGCGATGGAGCTGTTCAAGCTGCCGCGCACGCTCGGCCAGTCGGAAGCCGGCGAAGACGTGACGGTCGGCATCGGTCGCTTCGGTCCCTTCGTGAAGCAGGGCAGCACCTACGCGTCGCTGAAGCCGGAAGACGATCCGTACACGATCGAACTGCCGCGCGCGCTGCAGCTGGTGCAGGAAAAGCTCGAGGCGATCGCCAACCGCACGATCCTCGATTTCGGCAACGGCGTGCAGGTGCTCAACGGCCGTTACGGCCCGTACATCACCGACGGCGAGAAGAATGCGCGCATCCCGAAGGATCGCGAGCCGAAGTCGCTGACCGAAGCCGAGTGCGCCGAGCTGCTCGCCGCCGCGCCGGTGAAGAAGCCGCGTGGCGGTCGTGCGGCCAAGAAGACCGCGACGAAGAAGGCGGCCAGCAAGAAGACCGCGACGACGAAGACGGCCGCCACGAAGGCGCCGGCCAGGAAGGTCGCCGCGAAGAAGGCGACGAAGAAGACGGCGACCAAGAAGGCTGCCGCGAAGAAGACCGCGACGAAGAAGACCGCGACGACGAAGGCGGCCGCGAAGGCGCCGGCGGCGACGAAGAAAGCGGCGGCGAAAAAGGTCGCGGCCAAGACGGCATCGCCCGCGGCCGAGTGATGCGTCGTTTCGACCTGGCCAGTGTCGACGCGGCCGCCGCGCTCATGCGCGAGGGCCGCGTGCTCGCTTACCCGACCGAAGCCGTGTTCGGCCTCGGTTGCGATCCCCACGACCGTGACGCGTTCGAGGCGCTTTTCGCGCTCAAGGGACGCCCTGCCACGCAGGGGGTTCTGCTGATCGCGGCGTCGTTCGAGCAGATCGCGCCCTACATCGACATGGCGCGAGTGCCGACCGAGGTGCTGGCGCAGGTCGAGGCGTCGTGGCCCGGCCCCAACACCTGGATCTTCCCGCGCAGCGCCGCCGTGCCCGATTGGGTCGCCGGCGCGCATGCCGGCATCGCGCTGCGCGTGACCGCGCATGAGCCCGCCGCCGCATTGTGCCGCGCCTTCGGCGCTCCGCTCGTGTCGACCAGCGCGAATCCCCATGGCGAGGCCCCCGCGCGGGACGTGGCGACACTCGAACGCTATTTCGGCGACCGCCTCGACGGTGCGCTCGATGCGCCGCTCGGTGGTCTCGACCGGCCGACGATCATCCGAGACGCCCTCAGCGGCGCTATCATCCGCGCCTGATCCCGGGGGGACGTCCGTTGGTTACGAACGCACATGAAATGACGGGTCGCGCGCCCGGTACGCGCTTGCCCCTGCTGGTCGGCGCGCTGTCGCGGCCGGTCGCCTGGCGCGACGGCAAGGCCATCCGTGCCGGTGTGTTCCTGGCGCACGTACGCCGCGTGGCGGCGCTGCTCCCCGACGCCGAGAGCGCGGTCAACCTCTGCGAGGACCGCTACGCGTTTCTCGTGGCGTTCGCCGCGCTGCTCGTGCGAGGCCAGACGAACCTCCTGCCGCCGTCGCGCGCCCCTCACGCGGTGGACGAGGCGATGTCCGGTCACCCCGGCTCCTATGCGATCGGCGAACTGGACCTGACGCCCGCGCCGGCCGGCTACGTGCGCATGCCGTCGCTGGCGGACGACGAAGTGCCCGAACAGAGCGTTCCGACGATCGCCGCCGACGCGATCGCCGCCATCGGCTACACCTCGGGCTCCACGGGGCGGCCGAAGCCCAACGTGAAGACCTGGGGCAGCTTCGTCGCGAGCAACGCAGGCAATGCGGACATGCTCGACCGTGCGATCGGCGGCTCGTTCGACGTCGTCGCCACGGTGCCTCCGCAGCACATGTACGGCATGGAAATGTCGGTGCTGATGCCGCTGCTCTCCGCGGTCAGCGTGCATGCCGGCCGACCTTTCTTTCCCGCCGACGTCGCCACCGCACTGGGCAGCATGCCGGAGCCGCGCGTGCTCGTGACCACGCCGGTGCACCTGCGCGCGCTCGTGGAATCCGGTGTCGCGCTGCCGACCCTCGCGGCGTTCGTGTCCGCTACCGCGCCCATGCCGGTCGAACTCGCGGCCGCCGCGGAACAGCGCTTCGGTGCGCCGCTGTATGAAGTATTCGGCTCGACGGAAACCTGCGTGTTCGCCAGCCGACGCACCGCGACGGACGACGACTGGACACTGTATGCGGACGTCTCGCTGCATCCTCAGCCGGACGGCACGCTCGTGCAGGCGCCGCAGCTCGAGGAGCCGATCGCGCTCGCCGACATCGTCACGCTGCACGACGAAGGCCGCCGATTCCGCCTGCGCGGCCGCAACACGGATCTCCTCGAAATCGCCGGCAAGCGCGCGTCGCTCGGCGATCTCAATCGTCGCCTGCTGGCGATCGACGGCGTGCGCGACGGTGTGGTGTTCCAGCTGGACGAGGCCGACGCGTCGGGTGTCCGTCGCATCGCCGCGCTGGTGGTCGCCCCGGGCATGACGGAGCAGGCCGTGATGTCCGCACTGCGGCACGCGATGGACCCGGTGTTCCTGCCGCGGCCGCTGCGCATCGTGGATGCGCTGCCGCGCAACGACACGGGCAAGCTCCCCCGGCAGGCGTTGCTCGTGGCACTGCGCGGCGGTTGACGCCGCGCCGTACCGGCGTCGCGGTCAGTCGCCGAACGCGCCGAGGGTATCCAGCATCTCGCGCGCCAACGCAACGCGTTTGCCCGCGTCGGCGGCCCCGCCCATATCCATATTGAGCGCGAAGAACCACCGGCGTCCGTCGTGCTCGACCCAGCCGACGTACCAGCCGATGTCGGCACCCTGATCCGTGCCATCGAGACGCGCGTCGAGCTGCGGTCCCCAGCCGGTCTTCGCATGCAGCACGTAGTGCGGCGCGGCGTCGTAGATCGTGATGCGGCGAACGATCTCCTGCGCGCGCGCCGAGAACGGCAGCGTGCCGTCGGCCAGGCGGCGCAGGAAGGCGATCTGCTGCTCCGCGGAGATGCGCAGCTTGCCGGACAGCCAGAACTGATCGATGCCGCCACCGATATCCCGATTGCCGTACCCGGCCTTGTCGATCCACGACTGCATCCGCGCCTGGCCCGCGCGGCGGGCCACTTCCTGGTAGAGCCACACCGTCGAGTAACGCATGCCGCTCGCGAGGCTGTTCGGCCGGTTCCACTCGGTCATGGGCTTGCCGCCCATCATCCGCACCTTGCCGTCCCACGGGAGGGTCTGGAACTCGTCCGCCACCGCGCCCGTATCGATCGCGACGAGCGCGTTGAAGACCTTGAACGTGGACGCGGGCAGGTACGGATGACGCGCGCGCGCGGCATCGAACACGTGCATCGCATCGCCATGCTCGTCGTAGACGAGGATCGTGCCCCGGACGTGGGCATCGGCGAAGACCTTGCCCCATTCGGGGTGCTCCTGCCATGCGGCGGCATGCGAGCCGACCGAAACGAAGAGGGCGAGCAGGGCGGCGAGTAGCGTGGGCCATCTGACCATGAGGGACGATCTCCTTGGGTGGTGGCTGCCGAGCTTCCCGCCTTCGACGGGAACGCGCCGTGGCGCCGATCTGGCCGTTCGCGGGCAGCGAGGGCGGGCCGCCGGGTAGAATAGGCGGTTCAACGTCAGGAGAGTCCCATGAAAGTCCTCGTCATCGGCAGCGGCGGTCGCGAACACGCGCTGGCCTGGAAACTCGCGCAATCGAAGCGCGTGGACGAGGTACTGGTTGCTCCCGGCAACGCGGGTACCGCGCACGAGCCGCGGTTGCGCAACGTGCCCGTCGCGGTCACCGATCTCGACGGCCTCGTCGCGCTGGCGAAGCAGGAAGGCATCGGCCTGACCGTGGTCGGTCCCGAAGTGCCTCTCGTCGCCGGCGTGGTCGACCGCTTCGTCGCGGAAGGTCTGCGCTGTTTCGGGCCGACCGCCGCGGCGGCCCAACTGGAGGGCAGCAAGGCGTTCGCGAAGGACTTTCTCGCACGCCACGGCATTCCCACGGCGCACTACGCCGTGTTCACCGAACTCGCGCCCGCGCTCGCCTACGTCCATGAGAAAGGTGCGCCCATCGTCATCAAGGCCGATGGCCTCGCGGCGGGCAAGGGCGTGGTCGTGGCCATGACGCTTGCCGAGGCGGAAGCCGCTCTCGACGACATGCTCGGCCAGCAGGCGTTCGGCGACGCGTCGTCGCGCGTGGTGATCGAGGAATTCCTCGACGGCGAGGAGGCGAGCTTCATCGTCATCGCCGACGGCAGGCAGGCGTTGCCGATGGCCACGAGCCAGGACCACAAGCGTCGCGACGACGGCGACAAGGGGCCGAACACGGGGGGCATGGGTGCGTATTCTCCCGCGCCGGTCGTCACCGACGAGGTCTCCACGCGCGTGATGCGCGAGGTGATCGCGCCGACGCTCGCCGGCATGATCGCCGACGGTGCGCCGTTCACCGGCTTCCTCTACGCCGGACTGATGATCGACAAGACCGGCGCGCCGAAGGTCATCGAATTCAATGTGCGCTTCGGCGATCCCGAAACGCAGCCGATCATGCTCCGCCTGCGGTCCGACCTCGTGGAGTTGATCGAGGCGGCGCTCGACGGCGACGTCGGTCGTGTCGAAGCCGTATGGGATCCGCGTCCGTCGCTGGGCGTGGTGCTCGCCGCGGGTGGCTATCCGGGCAAGGTGCGCGGAGGCGACGCGATCCGTGGCGCCGATGGCGACTTCGGCGCGGATGTGAAGGTATTCCACGCCGGCACGGCTGTCGGCCCAGCCGGCGAGCCGGTGAGTGCGGGTGGCCGCGTGCTGACCGTGTGCGCGCTCGGCACCGATCTCGCGGACGCGCGCACGAAGGCCTATGCGGCCATCGACCGCATAGGCCTCGAAGGGTCGTTCTATCGCCGCGACATCGCGCATCGGGCGCTCGATCGACACTGACCCCGCGGTTTCAGAGCCCGTGGCGCAACGGCAGCGTCTGCCAGCGCTGCCCGGTGTCGATATCCCGGTACTGAACGTCCGGATTCAGTGGGAATTTCGGCGAAACACCGGCGAGCACGGGCACCGTGTCGTCCGCCTGCGGCTTCGACGGATAGGACTGCCATGGCCGCAGCAGGAAGTGATTGGGGTTCGCCGATATCGGGAAGTGCCGCTGGACGTCGAACTTCGCGTTGATCACGCCGTTGTTCACATGCAGGCGCCAGCGCTCGCCGCCCTCGACCCGCGAATGGATCCGATCCGCCGACCACGCCCATTGTTGGTTGAGCGCGTTGTTCACGCACTCTGCGACGGTCATTCGGCCATCGCCCTGATCGGTGGTCAGACAGAGCCCTTTCGCGCGGTTTCGATAGGTCATGTCTGCTTCCAGTAACCATTGCTGGGCGCGCTTCGTCTTCGCGCATGCGGCCAACGTTACCTCGACGTCGCCTGCTTCCAGGCACTGGCCGGTTCCCGACAGCGACTGGATGAGCGTCGTTGGGCTGCGCGTGAGGTAGGGCGAGGACAGATCCAGGGTCGATACGACCCAGGGCTGCAACTGGCCTGAGAGGTGGGGCTGCGTCATCGGGTCGTAGTACGCCGAGGCTGGGTCGGGACGTTCCTCCGAAGGGAGATTGACGACGGACAGGGCGCGATAAAGACGATTCGTCACGGTACCTCGCGATCCGATGACGACCTTGCCCTCGTAGGCGCCGTCGACGCTCCACTCACTCGCCGTTTCCAGCGATGCGCGACGCATCATCGGAGTCATCCTCGCCGTCGAGTTCAACGAGCCCTCGAGGAAGTGGCGCGAATTGCCGGCGACATCGTTGGCGAGAGGCAATTTCCACACGGCGATGAAGCCGCGATCGGCGGGACGCGTCATCTGGCTCACCGCGTAGTCGTCGAGTTCCATCTCAACCACGGACCGCTCGGTCGTTTCGGTCGAGAGCGAAAGCGACAACGGGATCTTTCCGACCGTATTGATGCCGTCCTTGTTGAGTCCCTGTTGGACGTCCGGCGACGTCGAGAGGCCGAACGCGCTCCTGCTCGAGAACTCCTCCGTGATCTTACGTTTCGTCGGGCCGCTCGACTTTGGAATGGTCTGGAGCAGCCGCACCTCCGCCGCGGGATCCAGGGCGTAAAAGGCCGTCGTCGCCTCGTAGGCATCGGCCACGTAGAGGGACATGCCGCTTCCATGCTGGATAAACGACTTGCCGTTCTGGATACCGTTCTCGGCGGGGATGACGCCGACTTCCGTTTTCACCGTGACGATCTTCCTGTCACGTGTCGCGGTGCTGTCGCGGACGATACGGATGGTCTGCGAGGCGGACCGGCCATGCGCGCCGAAGACCTGATCGTCGATACGGAGGAAGGGGCGGCCTTCCAGCGTCTCCGGATCGATCGACTGCGGCGCGGCATCCCGCGCGACCGATCGGGCGGTGCGCGAGGGCGCCGCGGGTTGCATCGCTGCGAGCACGGCCTCCGTGGCACCTTGCAACGCCGCGGCGGAGGCCGGACTCAGTGGATCGCCCTCCACCGATGTGGCCTTCAGGCCGTCCGGCGATTCGACATACATCACCGTGCGCGCCGCGGGTTCGATGCCGAAGGTCTCCAGCTCGTGGCGAGCCTCGCCCTCACGGCTTGTCACGAGCACCGCGGCGCCGCTTGCGAGCAGTGCCAGCACCTCGGTACGACGCCCGGCATCGGCAAGGGATGCGCTCGTGACCCAGGTGGCGATCGGCGTTGGTGTATCGCGCAGACGCGACGAACGGGCCCTTGCGTCACCGAGGATGTCGGGTCGCATGTTCGCGACATCGGCGTTCGTTGCCGACAGCGTGGCAGGAATGTCCGCGACGGGAAGGAGCGGAAGCCGTGAGGAAGGGGCGACGGTGGATGCCATCGAGGGGATGGCGATCGCTGCGAAGAGGCAGGACGCGAGGGCGTGGGCAAGCGGGTGTCGTTTCATGGGTGCCATGACCTTGGCTAGGGGGGAGTGATGATCTTGGTTGGGCTCGCCCACAGCTGGCTGTAAGTAAGCTCTGAAGTTGTTGTCAGTGCTATCCGAACGTTGTGTTTCTGCGGGGCGTCGCCCATACACGCCCCGGCGATTCGTGCTTGACCCACCACGGCGCAGGCTCGATTACACTTCCGTCGACTCCACCGACGGAACGGCCCATGTCCCAGTTCTCCCTGCTGACCAAGCGGCGTTTCGCACCGTTCTTCTGGACGCAGGCGCTCGGCGCGTTCAACGACAACGCGTTCCGCAACGCGATGGTCATGCTCGTGGCGTTCCAGATGGCGCTCCCGGATGCGCAGGTGTCGCTCTACACCAACCTCGCGCCGGCGCTGTTCATCCTTCCGTATTTCCTGTTCTCGGCCACGGCGGGTCAGCTGGCCGAGAAGTTCGAGAAGACGCGGATCATCCGCTACGTGAAGCTCTTCGAGATCGCCGCGATGGTGATCGCCGCCATCGGCTTCTTCACGCATCACGTGTCGCTGTTGCTGGTGGTGCTGTTCCTGATGGGCGTGCACTCCACGGTGTTCGGCCCCATCAAGTACTCGATCCTGCCGCAGGCCCTCGAGCGCAGCGAACTCGTCGGCGGTAACGCGCTGGTCGAGACGGGCACGCAGCTTGCGATGCTGATCGGCATGATCGTCGGCAACTCCCTGATGCTGATCGCGGGGTATGGCACCCTTGCGGCCTCGCTGACGACCATCGCGATCGCGTGCGCGGGCTATCTCGTCTGCCGCGCTATCCCCGTGGCGCCGGCCACGGCGCCGGATCTGCGTTTCAACTGGAATCCGCTGAGCGAAACCTGGCGCGTGCTGAAGATCACGCACGAGGATCGCGCCGTGTTCAACGCGGTGCTCGGCATCTCGTGGTTCTGGTTCTTCGGCACGGTGATGATCGCGCAGCTGCCGAACTACACGCGGCACACGCTGGGCGGTGATGGGTCGGTCAACACGCTGGTGCTCACGCTGTTCTCGCTGGGCACGGGCATCGGTTCGCTCCTGTGCGAAAAGCTGTCGGGTAAGCGCGTCGAGATCGGCCTCGTGCCGATGGGCGCGTTCGGGCTCACCGTGTTCGCCGTCGATCTCTTCTTCGCCCGGCCTGGCGTGGTCGCCGGTGCGGGTCTGGGATGGACGGCGTTCGTGGCCGCGCCGGGCGCGTGGCGCGTGATGCTCGACCTGACGATGATCGGCGCGTTCGCGGGCTTCTACGTCGTTCCGCTCTTCGCCTTCGTGCAGAGTCGCGCGCCGCGCGACCGCCTGTCCCGCATCATCGCGGGCAACAACATCGTCAACGCGTTGCTCATCTGCATCGCGTCCGGCTTCGGTATCGGTCTGACGGCGCTCGGTCTCGACGTGCCGACGATCTTCCTCATCACGGGCATCGTGAACATCGCCGTGGCGATCTACATCTTCACGCTGGTGCCCGAATTCATGATGCGCTTCATCACCTGGGTACTGGTGAACACGCTCTATCGCGTGCGCGTCGACGGCCTGCGGAACGTGCCCGACGAAGGCGCCGCGCTGGTCGTGTGCAACCACGTGAGCTTCATGGACCCGCTGATCCTGATGGCGAGCGTGCGCCGTCCGATGCGCTTCGTCATGTACTACAAGATCTACGACCTGCCGTTGCTTCGCTTCGTCTTCCGCACCGCGAAGGCGATCCCCATCGCCGGCCGCGGCGAAGATCCCGCGCTGATGGAGCGCGCGTTCGAACTCGTGGACGAGGCGCTCGCGAACGGGGAGGTGGTGTGCATCTTCCCCGAGGGTGGCATCACGCGCGACGGCAGCATCCAGAACTTCCGCCCGGGTGTCGATCGCATCCTGGCGCGCCGTCCTGTGCCGGTGGTGCCGCTGGCGCTGCGCGGCATGTGGGGCAGCATCTTCAGCCGTCGCGACAGCGCGTTGCGCCGTGCGCGCCTGCCACGCCGGTTCTGGTCGCGGATCGAGCTGGTCGGCGGCACCCCGGTGCCGGCGGCCGATGCGAGCGCGGTGTCGCTGGAAGCGCGCGTGACGGAACTACGTGGCGACGCGGCGTAACAGCCAGTCACGTGAAAAAGCTCGTGTGGGAGCTCGCTCTCACATGTGCTGGTCGATAGGCGACCTCAGGCGAACCAGGCCGCCAGCACGATGACGGCCACGACGGCCAGCCACACGACGAGCACGCGTCGGATCACGCGGCGCGCATCCTCGAGTTCGGCGATCGGGTCGCTGACGTCCTGCACGTAGCCGTCGCCGGCTTCCACGTCGGCATCGACGCCGGCACGCGCGACCGCACCGAGGAAGTCGGGTTCGAGCCGGGTACGCGGGCTGCCCGAGGTGCGGTGCCAGGTCTTCCACGCGCCCATGACCGCGTCGAAGTCGGACACCAGCGCCATCGCGAAAACCATCAGGTGCGCGGGCACCCAGTCGAGCGCATCGGCCACGCGACGGGCGGCGGCACGCGAGGCCGTGTCGAGCGCGAGGGCGGCGTCGCGGGCGAGGGTCTGCGCGAGGCGATACCCCAGCGCACCCGCCGGACCGAGGATGAAGAACCAGAACAGCACGCCGAAGCGGCGGCGCAGCGCACCGTAGAAAGCTGCCTCGACCAGCACGGGCGCGAACCAGCCCAGCGGCGCGTCGTCGTGGCGCAACGCGGCCACGGCCTCGTCGCGACGAAGGGTGTCGGGGGCACGGAGGATGGCGTCGATGTCGTTCTCGATCTCGCGCGGCCCGAGTGCATAGACCAGCACCAGCACGGAGAACGCGAGCCAGCCGAGATCGAAGAAGGGCAGGGAGTGCAGGATGCCGCCGAGGATCGCGCACGCGAGGACGGGCACCAGCAGCGCGATCGCGACGCGGCCCGCGCCGGACGTGTCGCCCAGCCGGTTCACCCAGCCACGAAACCAGCGGTCGTCGCGCCAGCGCGCTAGCTGCGGCACGCTCCACGCGATGACGAGGGCGATCAGGACGGCAAGAAGGCGTAGGGCCATGGCGTGGGAACTATCCGCAGGTCGTTGGCCCGATTGTATGTGGGAAGCGCGCTCGCAAGCGAACGGCCCGGGGGCTCGTCGGTGGGAGCGAGCCCACTGGCGAAGGGTGCTCGCGGCAAGCACCCGTCGCCAGCAGGCAGGCTCCCACCGAAAGCGATCCCGTCGATCTCGCGGTCAGGCCGACGATGTGACGAGCGATTCGAGCGACACGCCGCGCAGCGCGAGCCAGTGCTCGATCAGGCGATAGGACACCGACAACGGCGGCGGCACGGCCAGCGCGCCCGACGCCATGCCCTGCACGATGTCGTCGACGCTGAACCAGCGCGCATCTTCCAGTTCGTCGTCGCGCAGGTGGATCTCGCGCGACGACGCCGTGGCGGTGAAGCCCACCATCAGCGACGCCGGCAGCGGCCAGGGCTGCGACGAATGGTAGGTGGCATGCAGCACCTCGACGCCCGATTCCTCGCGCACTTCGCGACGAACGGCGTCTTCCAGCGACTCGCCCGGCTCGATGAAGCCCGCGAGCGTGGAGTAACGCCCTTTGGGCCATCCACGCTGGCGGCCGAGCAGGCACGCGTCGCCGTGCTCCACGATCACGATGATCGCGGCGTCGGTGCGGGGGAAATGCATGTGCGATCCGTCCGGATTCGTGCATTGCACGCGGTGTCCGGAGGCGACGACGAGCGTCGGCGCGCCGCACTGGCTACAGAATCGCGTCTGTCGCTGCCAGTGGGTGATGCCCTTGGCATAGGCGAACAGGCCGGCCTCGAACGCGGGGAAGATCAGCCCCGCCTCACGCAGCGACATGCGTCGCGCGCCGGTCAGCGTGACGAAGAGCGATGCCTGCGCTTCGTCGACGACCAGCGTGAACCAGGCGGATGCGTTCGCGATGCCGAGGAACGTGGACGGGATGTCGCCGAAGCGCTCGCCGCGCATGGCGGCGGGCATCCAGTGCGGCAGATCGGTGTCGGCGAGCACGAAGGCGTTGCCTTCGCTGTCCAGCACGAGGAAGCGCGTGTCGTCCTTCGTTTCGAGTTCGTCGATCCAGACCCGATCGTCGCGACGCTCGGCCATGCGATCGATGTCGATGCCGGCGAACACGTTTTCGCGTGCCCGTGTGGCGACCGCCTTGTCGCGTTCCTGTTCGACGCTCACGCCGTGACGCCGGTCATGCGCTGAACGACGAGCCGCACCCGCAGGTGGTCTTCGCGTTGGGATTGCGAATGACGAACTGGGAACCGCTGAACGATTCCGCGTAGTCGATCTCGGCGCCGGTGAGGTACTGCAGCGACAACGGATCGACGACCAGCGTCACCCCTTCGCGCGAGATGGCGAGGTCGTCCTCGGCCTGGTCTTCGTCGAAGGTGAAACCGTACTGGAAACCGGAGCAGCCGCCGCCGCTGATGTACACGCGCAGCTTGAGGCCGGGGTTGCCCTCTTCCTCGATCAGCTCGTGGACCTTGCGGGCCGCGGCCTCGGTGAAAACGAGCGGCGCCACGCCGGACCGGTAGTCCGGCGCCTGGGTCGGAGCCATGGGAAATGGGTTGTTCATGCCGCCCATAATGGCGCCGATCCCCGGCAGGTCAAGCCTCGGTCAGCGCCGGAGCGACCTCGATCGCCGCCTGGGCCAGCTGGCGCACCGTCTGCGGCGCGCGGTGCACCATCTTTCCGTTCACCTGCGCGCCAGCCGCCATCTCCAGCACCTGGTAGTGGACGTCGCCGTCGATCCGGGCCAGCGGGGCGAGCTCCAGACGCTCGGACACCTCGATATTTCCGGTCACCCCGCCGTTGATCACGGCCTGCGGCACCTCGACGCGGCCGATGACGCGGCCGGTCTCACTGATCGTGAGCACGCCGTCGCTACCCGGGTCGGCGTGGATGGAGCCCTCGACGACCCCGTCGAGGTGGAGCGCGCCGCTGAACAGAATGTCGCCGCGCAGGGTCACGCCGCGGGCGATCAGGCTCGTGGCGGCGGTGCCGACGGCGGGCGGTGCGTTCTTCCGGTTATTGCTGAACATCGTTGACCTCGTCGTTGCGGAGGGTGTCGCTCCAGGACAGCGTGCCGACCACCGGCTGGTCGCCGGTGACATCGGCGGTCAGCCGCATCCGGGTCGGGCGAAACCCTGCCGGGAGCGTGAAGCTGCCCTGGACCTGCTGGAAATACTTGAAAGAGAAGGGCAGGCCCTTCGATGAATCGCCCTGGCCCAGCGCGGGGCCTTCGAGCGTGGTGACCTTGTCGCCCTGGATCCCTTCGATGGCCACCTTGAGCTCGCCTTTCACGAGTTCGCCGCGGCGGGCGTTCTGGGTGAGGGTGATCACCACGTTCCACGCGTTGGCCGCGCCGCTGACGGCCGTGGTCCGGGCGCCCTGGATCTTCAGGCCGTCGCGCTGCGCGCCGCCGCCGACCAGTCTCGAATAGAAAGCGAGATCGGTGCGAAGGCCGCTGATTTCCTCGTCGCGCTCGGCGAGGTTTCGCTTGAGTTCTTTCGTGGCGACGTCCGTCACCTGCGCGGAGCGCTGGAGATTCGTCGCCTGCTGGCGCAGCGCCTCGTTCTCGGCCACGAGCTGCTTCGCCGGGACCCGGGCGCCCGAGGCGGAAGGGACCCGCGACGTCGCCAGCCACGTGCCAACGCCGACCAGCAGCAGGCTGAGCAGCCAGCCGCCGATCAGGACGAGCCGCTTTCGGCGCTCGCTGGCCGCGTCGTCGAGCGTGCGCACGACGAACCGTGGCGGGTGGCGTGGAGCCATGGACGATTCCGTGGTGAAGACGTGAAGGCGGCGATGGTATAGCCCCCGCGGTCCCGGATGGTCAAGGAACGGCACCCCACAACGAAAGAGGCCGCCTTGCGGCGGCCTCTCTTTACGACTTGTCGAGCGATCCGACCTTGCTGAGCATGTACCGCTCGGGGCCGATGTCGGCGATCAGGCTGAACTGCGTCTCCAGCCAGTCGATGTGCTCTTCTTCCTGGCCCAGGATGAACTTGAAGAGGTCGCGGCTGACGAAGTCGTGGATGCCTTCGCTGTATGCGATGGCTTCGCGCAGGTCCTTCGTGGCGATCATCTCGAGGTCGAGGTCGCCCTGCAGGGCTTCGACCACGTTCTCGCCGATCCGCAGCTTGCCGAGATGCTGGAGGTTCGGCAGGCCGTCGAGGAACAGGATCCGCTCGATGAGCTTGTCCGCATGCTTCATCTCCTCGATGGACTCTTCGTACTCGTGCTTGGCCAGCTCGTTGTAGCCCCAGTCCTTGAACATCCTGTAATGCAGGAAGTACTGGTTGATGGCGGCCAGCTCGTTGTAGAGGACCTTGTTGAGGAATTCGATGACCTTCGCGTCGCCCTTCATGAGGGTGTCTCCCTGGAATGCAGGGCACGACTATACGGCGCCGGAAGGCCCGATGACGTAACGAGAATGAAGACGTTTCGCGTCCGCAAAGAGCGGCGCGGATCAGGCCGGGGAGGGCAGGAACGTCAGGGTCGACCGCACGTCGGAGACGGCGTCGCGGAGGCACTGGCGGGCTTCCGGCTCGCATGCACCGCAGCAGTCCGAACAGCCCGTGCGGGCCTGGAGCTCGGCAAAGGTTTCGACGCCCTCGGCCGCGGCGCGGCGGATGGCGTGGTCGGTGACGGCGTTGCACATGCAGATGTACATGGATGCAGATTCGAACGCGAATGCGAACGATTGTCAACTACCGAAATGTGAACGCACCTCAGAGCCCGGCTTCGCGGGCCTGGCGCTCCAGTTCGGCCTGCTGGGGGCAGCGGCCCACCTCGACGCTGCATACCGTCTCGACCGTGGGCGCGAACTGGCGCAGAGCCCGCTCGTAGACCTGGCGCTTGAAGTTGACCACGTGATTGGCGGGGTACCAGAAGTCCACCCAGCGCCAGAGGTCGAATTCGGGCTTCTCGCAGGCGTCGAGACGGAAAGCGTCTTCGCTGCACTTGAGGCGCAACAGGAACCAGACCTGCTTCTGACCGATGCAGGTCGGGCGTTGGTGGTGGCGTACGAAGCGGCTGGGCAGGCGGTAGCGGAGCCAGCCGCGGGTCTCGGCCAGCACTTCCACGTGCTGTTCGAGCAGGCCGGTTTCTTCCTCGAGCTCGCGGTACATGGCCTCCAGCGGGGTTTCGTCGCTGCGCATGCCGCCCTGCGGGAACTGCCAACCGTCGCGATTGACGCGGCGCGCCCAGAACAGGCGCCCGTCTCCATTCAGGAGCACGATCCCCACGTTCGGTCGGTAGCCATCAGCGTCGATCATTCGCCCTCCGCGAACCGTCTCCGGCGGGTCCGGCGGATTTGCCGGAGACCGCTGTTACGGTCGATTCAACCACAGCGCGAGAAGCACGCACAAGGCGCTACTTGAACGGGAGCCTCAGGCCGATTAAACTGCCCGGCCTTCGCGGGTCCGCCTGCGAACGACCAGGTTTCACGGCTAGGTAGCTCAGCTGGTCAGAGCGCGGCACTCATAATGCTGAGGTCGGCGGTTCGAGCCCGCCTCTAGCCACCAGGAAAAAAAGAAAGGCCGCCTCCGGGCGGCCTTTCTTTTTTGGCTCTCTCGCTCGCGATGGGTCCTCGCGGCAAGCACCCATCGCGGCCAAGGCCGCTCCCACAGGAAGAGCCTAAAGGGTCGCTGCTTCTTCCGCACGCGGCGCCATGTCCAGCACCGCCCTCGCCAGTTCCACCGCGTTGTGCACGCGCAGCTTGGCCATGAGGTTGGCGCGATGCAGTTCCACGGTCTTCGGGCTGATGTGCAGTTCGCCCGCGATCGTCTTGTTGAGCTTGCCGCACATGATCCCATCCAGCACCTGCGATTCGCGCCGCGTGAGCGTGACGCCGGGCGGCAGGCAGGCGACCGGCGCGGCCGGGGCCTCGTCAGGCATGCGTGTCGCCCCAGGCAGCGGCATCAGGAATACGGCGTCGAACGCGGTCGGCGGCACGTCGATCACCTGCCGGCTCACCCGGTAGAGGCGGGGCGCCGCGTGCCGGTCCCTGAAGAGGAACTCGCCGGGCTCGGCGGTGGGTTCGAGGTGCGCTTCGAGCCATGCGGGCCCGGCGCGGCCGCGGGTCGTGCCGAATTCGCGCTGGAACGCCGCGTTGATCATCACCGGTTGCCGTCCGTCCTGGCGCCAGACGACGCAGGGCCACGGCAGCGCGGCGAACACTTCCTCGGCCAGGCCGCACACGTGCGGGCTGTCGAGCGAACCACGACCAAGACACATCGAGGCCTCCTGGAGGCTCAAGGACGTATGGCGGGCGATACCCCTCCTCATCGCCGGTTGGTTACCACTGCAACCGCTCGGCGATGAAAAGTCCATGATTCACGAGGTCGGATGCCTCGAAATGCGAACCTCGTCGTGAATACCACTTTCCCGAAAACGCTTACGCGCGCTCGGCTACACTATGCAGTCACCCGTGGAACGTCCTCCCCATGCGCATCTTCAAGACCTTCAACATCGAAGCGGCCCACCGGCTGCCCAACGTGCCCGAGGGCCACAAGTGCTCGCGCCTGCACGGTCATTCCTTTCGCGTCGAGCTGCACGTCGAGGGCGACATCGACCCCGTGCTGGGCTGGGTGATGGATTTCGGCGACCTTAAGGCGCGCTTCCAGCCGCTCTACGATCGCCTCGATCACCATTACCTCAACGACATCGAGGGCCTGGAGAATCCAACGAGCGAGAACCTCGCACGGTGGATCTTCGAGAAGCTGCGGCCCGACGTACCCGGGCTGGCGAAGGTCGTGGTCCACGAGACCTGCACCTCGGGCGCGGAGTTCTCCGCGCGCTGACGGGCTTCCATCGGAGCGCAAGGTTTCGCGGTTGCTGCGTCGCCGCAGACGGGTCTACACTCCGGCACCTCCCCGATCGCCGTGGTCGCATCGATGTCGCATGTAAACGGTTACGCCGATTTTGCCCGCTTCGTCGAACAGGCCGCGGCCGCGCAGGCCCTCGCCTGGCGCGGCATGGAGCGTGTCGCCGACCTGCACCTGCAGGCGATGGAAGGGCACGCGCGCGCCGCCACCGGCCTGATGGCCGATGCGATGGTCGCGCCGGACGCGGCCGCGCTGCATGCCGTACTGGCGCGCGGCGGCGAGCTCCAGCGTGAAGGTGTCGAACGGGCGGCTTCGGCCGCCGGCGACATCCTGGACGTGGCGGTGACGACGGCGACGTCGCTCGGCGCACTGGTCGGTCCGCCCGCCCGGGCCTGATCGACCGCGTCCCCCCGTGAACGACGCGACGCATCGTCGCGCCGGCGGGTGGTTTTGGCCTTTCGCAGCTTGTCCCGTCGTTTACGCGGCTGGTATACTTTTCCAGATTAAACCGTGGCCCGTTGAACCAGCAGGTGCCGCCTTCGAGCGAAACCACGGGAGCCTCGCGTTGCTTAACAGTCTTGCCGCCGGTCGTCACCTGGCTTTGCGCATCGTCATCGCGCAGCTGGTGGTGGCCGTCATAGCGGGACTCGCTTTTTCCCTGCAGGGTCGACCAGCCGCGCTGGCCGCCTTCGGGGGTGCCCTGATCGTCGCCATCGCCACCGCGCTGCTAGCCGCGCGAGCGTTCAGCGCGCTGGGCGGGGCGGGAGCGACGTTCATGAGGTTCCTGGCGGGCATGATCCTTCGCTGGATCGTGCTCATCGGTGGACTGGCGCTCATTCTGGTTCTGTGGAAGCTGCCACCCTTGCCCGCTCTCGTGGGACTGGTGGCCGGCTACGCGGTCAACGTATTTGCATTCAGATTCAAGGGTTGAGCATGGCGAGCGAACCGCAGGGCGGTCTGACCGAATACATCCAGCACCACCTGAACCACATGACGGTGAATTTCAGCGCCGATCATTTCTGGTTCTGGAACCTCCGCGCGGACTCGATCATCATCTCGTTCGTTCTCGGCGCGGCGTTCTGCCTGTGGTTCTGGCTCTACGCCCGCAAGGCGACGTCCGGCGTGCCGTCGAAGGGCCAGGCCCTCGTCGAGCTCGCGATCGAGTTCGTCGACACGCAGGTGAAGGACACGTTCCACGGCGACCGTCGCACGGTCACGCCGCTGGCGCTGTCGATCTTCATGTGGGTGTTCCTCATGAACGCGATGGATCTGCTCCCGGTGGATCTCGCCGGCTGGCTCGTGCACGTGTTCGCGGGTGACGAAGTCGCCCACCACACCTACTTCCGCATGGTGCCCACCGCCGACATCAACACCACCGTGGGCCTCTCGGTCGCCGTGCTGTTCATCGTGATCGGCCACGGTATCAAGGCGAAGGGTGGTTTCGGCTTCGGCAAGGAACTGCTCACCGCCCCGTTCCACGCGTCCAACCCGATCGCCAAGCTCGTGCTGGTGATCCCGAACTTCCTTCTCAACGTCGTCGAAACCCTGTCGAAGCCCGTGTCGCTCGCGATGCGACTGTTCGGCAACATGTACGGCGGCGAACTGGTGTTCATGCTGATTGCCGGTCTGATGGTGAGCTGGATCAGCTTCGTGCCTGGCGTCGTGTTCAACACGGCGTGGGCGATCTTCCACATCCTGATCATCGCCCTCCAGGCGTTCATCTTCATGATGCTGACGATCGTCTACATCGCCACGGCGCGGGAACATCACTAACTCACCGCACCGACGTTAAAGATTTCAGCGCCACCCTTTTCTTTTCCATCCTTTCGCTATTCGTTTATCCCAGGAGAACACCATGGAACTCGCCTCGCTTCTCGCCCACGTCCAGGGCATGACCGCCATCGCCATCGGCGTGATCATCGGTCTCGGCGCGCTCGGCGCCTGTCTCGGTATCGCCGTCATGGGCTCGAAGTTCCTCGAGTCGGCTGCTCGCCAGCCGGAGCTGGTCCCGCTGCTCCAGGGCCGCATGTTCCTGCTCGCCGGCCTGATCGACGCGGCGTTCATCATCGGTCTCGCCGTCGCCCTGCTGTTCGCGTTCTCGAACCCGCTGGTCGGTGTCGTGCGCGCCGCCGTCGGCGGCTAAGCAGCCGTTCGTCTTGTCGCCGTGACCGCTTCCGGTCACGGCGATTTTCAGTACCCAAGCGTTCGGAGTCTTCGGAGAGATCATGGAAATCAACATGACCTTCCTGGGCCAGATGATCTCTTTTGCGATCCTGGTCTGGTTCACCACCAAGTTCATCTGGCCCCAGCTCAACGGTGCCATCGAAGAGCGCCAGAAAAAGGTGGCCGAGGGTCTGGCCGCCGCCGAGCGCGCGCGTGCCGAGCTCAAGGACGCCGACGCCAAGGTCGCCATCGAGATCAAGCAGGCCCGCCAGCAGTCGACCGAGATCATCGATCGCGCGCAGGCGCAGGCCAACCAGATCATCGAGAAGGCCCGCGCCGAGGCGATCGACGAGATCAACCGCCTGAAGGCCTCGGCCCAGGACGAGATCGCCTCGATGGCCCAGCGCGCACGCGAACAGCTGCGTGAGCAGGTCGGTGCGCTCGCCGTGAAGGGTGCGGAGAAGATCGTCCAGCGTGAAATCGATCCGGCGGCCCACAAGGCGCTGCTCGACCAGCTCGCTGCCGAGATCTGATCATGGCCCAGGCGCTCACCCTCGCCCGTCCGTACGCGCGTGCCGCTTTCGAAGTGGCACACGCGTCCGGTGCGCTCGCCGACTGGTCGGCAGCGCTCAACTTCGCCGCCGCGGTCGCGGTCGACCCCCAGGTCGCCGGCCTCGGCAACGATCCGCGCGTGCTGCCCACGCAGCTCGTCGCGATCCATCTTCCGCAGGGCATGGCCGCCGATGCTCCGTTCGCCCGTTTCCTCGAGGAACTGGCGGAGAACGGTCGCATGCACCTGCTGCCCGAAATCGCCGCGCTCTTCGACCAGTACAAGCTGGAGTCCGAGTCGACCCTGAAGGTCAAGGTCACGAGCGCACTGGATCTCGACACGACGCAGGCGGAAACGCTGCGCGCCTCGCTGAAGCGTCGCTTCAAGCGCGAGATCGAACTGGATACGCACGTCGATCCGGCGTTGCTCGGCGGTGTCGTCATCGACACGGGCGAGCAGGTGATCGACGGTTCCGCGCGCGGCCGCCTGCAGCGGCTGGCCAGCGCGCTGACGCACTGATTACGAGCTTCTCATACCACCGGGTGCCGCGAGAGCGGCGCAACCCAAGGAACCGACCATGTCCAGCACCACTCTGAATCCGTCCGAGATCAGCGAGCTGATCAAGACCCGCATCGAGCAGTTCAAGCTCGGCGCCGAGGCACGCAACGAAGGCACGATCATCAGCGTGTCCGACGGCATCGTGCGCATCCACGGCCTGGCCGACGTGATGCAGGGCGAAATGATCGAACTGCCGAACGACACCTACGCGCTGGCGCTGAACCTCGAGCGCGACTCGGTCGGCGCCGTGGTGCTCGGTGAGTACCAGCACCTGCGCGAAGGCGATGCCGCCAAGACCACCGGCCGCATCCTCGAAGTGCCGGTCGGCCCGGGCCTGCTCGGCCGCGTCGTCGATGCGCTCGGCAACCCGATCGACGGCAAGGGTCCGATCGACGCCGTGGGCACCAGCCCGGTCGAGAAGGTCGCGCCGGGCGTCATCTGGCGTCAGTCGGTCGATCAGCCGATGCAGACGGGCTACAAGTCCATCGACTCGATGATCCCGATCGGCCGCGGCCAGCGCGAGCTGATCATCGGCGACCGCCAGACGGGCAAGACCGCCGTCGCGATCGACGCGATCATCAACCAGAAAGACTCCGGCATTAAGTGCATCTACGTCGCCATCGGCCAGAAGCGCAGCTCGATCGCCAACGTCGTGCGCAAGCTGGAAGAGAACGGCGCCCTCGCCAACACGATCGTCGTCGTCGCCTCGGCGTCGGAAGCCGCCGCCCTGCAGTACGTCGCGCCGTATTCCGGCTGCGCCATGGGCGAGTACTTCCGCGACCGTGGTGAAGACGCCCTGATCGTGTACGACGACCTCTCCAAGCAGGCCGTCGCGTACCGCCAGATCTCGCTGCTGCTGAAGCGTCCGCCGGGTCGCGAAGCCTATCCGGGCGACGTGTTCTATCTCCACTCGCGTCTGCTCGAGCGCGCGTCGCGCGTCAGCGCCGAGTACGTCGAGAAGATGACCAACGGCGAAGTGAAGGGCAAGACCGGTTCGCTGACCGCGCTGCCGATCATCGAGACCCAGGCGGGCGACGTGTCGGCGTTCGTTCCGACCAACGTGATCTCGATCACCGACGGCCAGATCTTCCTCGAGACCGATCTGTTCAACGCCGGTATCCGTCCGCCCGTCAACGCCGGTATCTCGGTGTCGCGCGTCGGTGGTGCCGCCCAGACCAAGATCATCAAGAAGCTCTCCGGCGGCGTGAAGCTCGCGCTCGCGCAGTACCGTGAGCTCGCCGCGTTCGCGCAGTTCGCCTCGGATCTCGATGCCGCCACGCGCGCGCAGCTGGACCGCGGTCAGCGCGTCAC
Source organism: Luteibacter sp. UNCMF331Sha3.1 (assembly GCF_900109915.1). Classification (GTDB taxonomy): domain Bacteria; phylum Pseudomonadota; class Gammaproteobacteria; order Xanthomonadales; family Rhodanobacteraceae; genus Luteibacter. The sequence goes on along the minus strand of NZ_FOBU01000001.1, from coordinate 1,359,618 downwards.
GGAACTGATGAAGCAGGCGCAGTACTCGCCGCTGTCGATCGCCGAACTCGGCGTGTCGGTCTATGCGGCCGAGAAGGGCTACCTCGACGACCTGCCGGTCAACAAGGTGCTGCCGTTCGAAAAGGGTCTGCACGCCTTCATGCGCCAGAACCACGGCGAACTGATGACGAAGATCGACCACTCGGGCGACTGGGACAAGGACATCGAGGCGACCTTCAAGGCCGCCGCCGACGAGTTCAAGAAGACCGGTAGCTGGTAAGCGACAACCACGCGGGGCGGTTCGCCCGCCCCGCTGCGTCACCCTTTACAGACGAGTAAGCCATGGCAAGCGGCCGCGAAATCAAAACCAAGATCAAGAGCACGCAGAACATGCGCAAGGTGACGCGCGCGCTCGAAATGGTCTCTGCGTCGAAGATCCGCAAGGCGCAGGACCTGATGAAGGCCTCGCGTCCCTACGCACGCCTGATGCGCAAGGTCATCGCGCACGTCGCGCAGGCCAGCACGGACTTCACCCATCCGTTCCTCACCGAACGCGAGAACGTCGCGCGCGTGGGCTTCATCGTGGTGTCGACGGACCGCGGCCTCGCCGGCGGCCTCAACTCCAACCTGTTCCGCCGCACGCTGACGTCGATCCGCGAATGGCAGGACAAGGGCGCGCAGATCGACATCGTCGCCGTCGGTCAGAAGGCCGTGCAGTTCTTCCGCCGGATCAAGGGCGTGAACCTCATCGGTTCGGCCACGCACCTCGGCGAAAAGCCGAAGCTCGAAGACCTCATCGGTGTGATCAAGGTGGTCCTCGATGCCTATTCGGACAACAAGCTCGACCGTGTCTTCCTGGTCTACAACGACTTCGTGAACACGATCGTGCAGAAGCCGACCATCGAGGCGCTGCTGCCGCTGTCGCTCGTCGCGACGGAGCTCGAGAACGCCGAAGGCAACGCGTCCGAGGGTGTGAAGGTCGAGCAGACGCACGACTGGGACTACATCTACGAACCCGATGCGCAGACGGTGCTCGTGCACCTGATGACGCGCTACATCGAGTCGGTGGTGTACCAGGCGGCGCTGGAAAACCTCGCCAGCGAACACGCCGCGCGCATGGTCGCCATGAAGGCCGCGTCGGACAACGCCAACAAGGTCATCGGCGAACTCACGCTGGTCTACAACAAGGCCCGCCAGGCCGCGATTACCCAGGAAATCTCGGAAATCGTCGGCGGCGCCGCCGCTGTTTAACCGAACACGCCATGGCGACGCGAAAGCGGCGCCGCTACAGAACCTAAAGAAGATTCATCCGGAGCACATCCATGAGCCAGGGTAAAGTTGTTCAGATCATCGGCGCGGTCGTCGACGTCGAATTCCCGCGCGACCAGGTACCGCAGGTCTACGACGCACTGAAGATCGACGGCACCGAGATCACCCTCGAAGTGCAGCAGCAGCTCGGTGACGGCATCGTGCGCACGATCGCGCTCGGTTCCACCGATGGCCTGCGCCGCAACCTGATCGCCCGCAACACCGGCGAAGGCATCAAGGTGCCGGTCGGTACCGCCACGCTCGGCCGCATCATGGACGTGCTCGGCAACCCGATCGACGAAGCCGGCCCGATCGGCGAGAAGGAACAGTGGGTCATCCACCGCGAAGCCCCGTCGTACGACGAGCAGGCCGCGGCGAGCGAGCTGCTGGAAACCGGCATCAAGGTCATCGACCTGATGTGCCCGTTCGCCAAGGGCGGCAAGGTCGGCCTGTTCGGCGGCGCCGGCGTCGGCAAGACGGTCAACATGATGGAGCTCATCAACAACATCGCCAAGGCGCACTCGGGTCTGTCCGTGTTCGCCGGCGTGGGTGAGCGTACTCGTGAAGGTAACGACTTCTATCACGAGATGAAGGACTCCAACGTTCTCGACAAGGTCGCGATGGTCTACGGCCAGATGAACGAGCCGCCGGGCAACCGCCTGCGCGTCGCGCTGACCGGCCTGACGATGGCCGAGTACTTCCGCGACGAGAAGGACGCTTCGGGCAAGGGTAAGGACGTCCTGCTCTTCGTCGACAACATCTACCGCTACACGCTGGCCGGTACCGAAGTGTCGGCACTACTGGGCCGCATGCCGTCGGCCGTGGGTTACCAGCCCACGCTGGCCGAGGAAATGGGCGTCCTGCAGGAGCGCATCACCTCGACCAAGACCGGTTCGATCACGTCGATCCAGGCCGTCTACGTTCCCGCGGACGACCTTACCGATCCGTCGCCGGCGACGACCTTCGCGCATCTCGATGCCACGGTCACGCTGAGCCGCGACATCGCCTCGCTGGGTATCTACCCGGCCGTGGATCCGCTGGCCTCCAGCAGCCGTCAGCTCGACGCGTCGGTCATCGGTCAGGAGCACTACGACACCGCGCGCAAGGTGCAGGGCACGCTGCAGCGCTACAAGGAGCTGAAGGACATCATCGCGATCCTCGGCATGGACGAGCTCTCGCCGGAGGACAAGGCCTCCGTGTCCCGCGCCCGCAAGATCGAGCGTTTCTTCTCGCAGCCGTTCCACGTGGCCGAAGTCTTCACCGGCTCGCCGGGCAAGTACGTCCCGCTGAAGGAAACGATCCGCGGCTTCCGCATGATTCTCGACGGCGAGCTGGACTACCTGCCGGAGCAGGCGTTCTACATGGTCGGCGGCATCGACGAAGCCATCAAGAAGGGCGAGGAGATGGGTGCGAAGAAGGCCGCGTAAGCGCCTTTTTCCCCCACTCCCTTTCCAACGGAAGACAAGCCCATGACCCACACCATCCGCGTCGACATCGTCAGCGCCGAAGCCGAGATCTACTCCGGCGAAGCCACGCTCGTGGTCGCCACTGGTGAGCTCGGCGAGCTGGGTATCGCGCCGCGTCACGCTCCGCTGATCACCCGCCTCAAGCCGGGCCACGTGGACGTCGTCGCCGCCAACGGCGAGCGCCAGCAGTTCTACGTGTCCGGTGGCATCCTCGAGGTGCAGCCGCAGGTCGTGACCATCCTCGCCGACACGGCCGCGCGCGCGTCCGATCTCGACGAGGCCGCGGCCCTGAAGGCGAAGGAAGAAGCCGAAGCTGCCCTGGCCAACCGTGGCGAGCAGCTGGACGTCGCCGAGGCGCAGGCCAAACTGGCCGAGGCCCTCGCCCAGCTCCAGGCACTGGAACGCATGCGAAAGACGCTCAAGCACTGAGAAAAACCCCGCCTCGGCGGGGTTTTTTTTCCGCTGGTGGGAGCCAGCCTGCTGGCGAAGGGTGCTTGCGGCAAGCACCCTTCGCCAGCAGGCTGGCTCCCACCAAACGTCTGCAAGCCACTCGCTCCGCTCAGCGCTCCAGCGGCTCGATCGGATCGTTGTCGTCCAGCGGCTCCGGATCCGCGTCGCGCTCCGGCTTGTAGCTTCCCGGCTGGCGGATCTCGTCCTCGGGGCGGTTCTTGCCGGGCTCGGCGAAGGGCGGCTGGGGATTGGTGGGGGTGTACGGCATGGGATCCACTCCGCTGGGGGAAAGCGCCAGACTGCGCACGCGCCGGTGAATCTCCCGGGTACGACCCGTAAAGCTCCGGTGGAGACGCAGGACGTGCCAGCAAGACGGGCCGGTCGGCCCGGCGTATGGTCCCGGCAGACCCAGCAAAGGACAGACACCATGAAAATCCTGCTCATCGGCGCCAGTGGCACCCTCGGCCAGGCCGTCATCGACGAATTGGGCGCGCGTCACGACATCGTGCGCTGCGGACGCACGAGCGGCGACGTCACCGTCGACATGCGCGAGGCATCCAGCGTGGTGGCGATGTTTCGCAAGGTCGGCGACGTCGACGCGGTGGTCTGCGCCGCCGGCAACGTTCCTTTCCTTCCCCTCGCCGAACTGACCGAGACCCGCTATATCGAAGGTCTGCAGGACAAACTGCTCGGTCAGGTCCGGCTGGTGGAATCCGGCACCCGACACGTGCGCGACGGCGGGTCGTTCACGTTGATCAGCGGCATCCTGAGCGAGCAGCCCATCGTGGCGGGAGCGTGCGCGAGCATGGTGAACGGCGCGATCGACGCGTTCGTGCGCGCTGCCGCCATCGAGCTGCCGCGGGGCATCCGCATCAACTCGGTGAGCCCGTCGGTGCTGACCGAATCCATGGAAAGCTACGGCCCGTTCTTCCGCGGCTTCGAGTCCGTATCGGCCGGCCGCGCGGCCATGGCCGTCTCGCGCTCGGTCGAAGGCCGCCAAACGGGGCAGATGTACAAGGTCTGGTAACCGGGCGCCCGTTGCCGGCCTGCCGGCATAAGCACCCACCGCGGCCGAGGCCGCCCCTGCACGAGCCGTCAGGCAGCCACCAGCGGCTGTTCGATGGCCGCGATGCCGCTGCGTGCATGGTCCACCAGCTCGCCGACGCGATGCATCGCGTCGAGGATCAGGTCGATCTCGTCCGCGCGTCCGGTGTACTCCACCACGGAATGCGAGCCCTGTCGCTGGAGGAGACGCGCACCGAAGCGGGCGAGAAGGGCATCCACGGCGCTCACGTCACCGTCGATGCGCGCCACGAGCAGTTCACGCTCCACGTGCTCGCGGCCGGTGAGTTCGGCGATCTCGATCACGTCCACGAGCTTGGACGATTGCTTGACGATCTGTTCCACGACGGCATCGTCGCCGAAGACCACCAGCGTGAGTCGGGAAGCGTCCTCGTGCAGCGTGGCCGCGACGGTGAGGGATTCGATGTTGTAGCCACGCGAGGCGAACAGGCCGGCGACCCGCGCGAGCGCTCCCGCTTCGTTCTGCAGCAGCATGGAGATCAGGTGGCGCATGTCAGAACATCCCTGTCGGTTCGGTCGCGCTCGCGACGGGCGTGCTGCGACTGGCGATCCAGTCGCCCGTGATCATCTCGGCGTATGTCGCGCCAGGGCCCACCATCGGATACACGCCGGCATCCGGGTCGATGACGACCTCGAGGAACGCGGGTCCGTCGAAGGCGAGGAAATCGGCGACGGTGCTCTCGATCGCGGCGGGATCGACGAGACGCTGCGCCCACTCGAAGCCATCGGCCTGCGCGGCGCGCACGAAGTCCTTCTTGTGCAGGCTCTTGTCGGACGCGGAGAAGCGCCCCTTGAAGAACAGTTTCTGCCACTGGCGCACCATGCCGTCGCCGCTGTTGTTCAGCACGACGACCTTCACCGGCAGGCCATAGGTGGTGACCGTCTCCAGCTCGCCGATGTTCATGCGAATGCTCGCGTCGCCGTCGATATCGATGACCACGCGATCGCGCCGCGCGAACTGCGCGCCGATCGCGGCGGGCAGGCCGAAGCCCATCGTGCCCATCGAGCCCGACGTGAGCCAGTGGCGTGGCTCGCGGAAGTCGAAGTATTGCGCGGCCCACATCTGATGCTGGCCGACACCGGTGCTGATGATCGCGCGTCCATCCGTGATGCGATTGATCGCCTCGATCACCGCGCAGGGCTGGATCGTTTCGCTGTCGCGGCAGAAGTTCATGGAGTGACGTGTCTTGAGCGCGGCCACATGGTCGAGCCACTCACTGTAGTCGGGCCCGAATCCGTGCTGCCTGCCGTAGGCGGTGAGGCGCGAAAGTGCGACGTCGAGCGTGCCGACGTGATGCCAGTCGGCACCCTTCACCTTGCCGATCTCCGCCGGGTCGATGTCGATCTGCGCGATGGTGCGTGCCTTCGGTGCGAACTTCGCCGGCACGCCGACGACACGATCGTCGAAGCGCGCACCCAGGGCCAGCACGAAATCGCAGTCGTCCATCGCGTAATTCGCATACGCGGCGCCATGCATGCCCAGCATGTCGAGCGCCAGCGGATCGGTGGTGTCGAAGCCGCCGATGCCCATCAATGTCGTCACGACCGGGATGCCGAACGCATGCGCGAAGTCGTGCAGTGCTTCCGAGGCGCCTGCGGAAACCACACCGCCGCCCGCGTAGATCAACGGCCGCGAGGCACGGCCGAGCGCCGCGAAGAAGCGTGCGCATTCCGCATCGGCGATGGTCGCGGCTTCCACCGCGCGCAGGCGCGAGCGGTAACCGCGCACCGGCAGTTCCCGGCCGCCGTCGAAAACGAGCGGCGCGTTCTGCACGTCCTTGGGGATGTCGACCACCACGGGGCCGGGACGGCCGCTGCGAGCGATGTGGAAGGCGGTGCGCAGCGTGGCTTCGAGCGATGCCGCGTCGGTCACCAGGAAGACGTGCTTGGCGCACGATCCCATGATGGTGCTGATCGGTGCTTCCTGAAACGCATCGGTGCCGATGGAACCCGTCGGCACCTGTCCGCTGATCACCACCAGCGGTATGGAGTCCGCCATCGAGTCGCGCACCGGCGTCACGGCGTTCGTCGCACCGGGACCCGACGTGACCAGCGCCACGCCGACGCGTCCGGACGCGCGGGCGTACCCGGCCGCCATGAAACATGCGCCCTGTTCGTTGGCGGGCACGATCAACGGCATCGGATCCGAGCCGTCGTCGCGCGGGTGCGCCGCGTTGAAACGGAATACCGCGTCGTACACGGGAAGGATGGCGCCGCCGGAATAGCCAAAGAGGACATCGAGACCTTCGTCGGCGAGTACCTGCACGACGATGTCCGCGCCGGTCAGGGTGCGGCCGGCCAGGGGATGGGTCGAGGTGGGCCGGCGAATGTCGCCGACGGTGTCCGGTTGGGCGTTCACGGTGTTCGGTTCCTCTGGATCTCGGCAAGCATCGGGAGCCTTCGGGCGGGAGCGCGCTCCCGCCCGAGGACAGGGTCGTCAACCGGCCTTGGCGGGCTCGGTCGCCTTCGGCTGGTTGGCGGCGAGCCACGGCATGCGTGCACGAAGCTGTGCGCCGACCTTCTCGATCGGGTGATCGAGATCCTTCTGCTTGAGCGCTTTGTAGTTCGGTAGGCCGGCCTTGTACTCGGCGGTCCACTCACGGGCGAACGTACCGTCCTGGATTTCCGTGAGCACGGCTTTCATGCGTTCCTTGGTGCTCTCGTCGACGACGCGCGGGCCGCGCGTGTAATCGCCGTACTGCGCGGTTTCGGAGATGAACTCGAGCATGCGCGCGATGCCGCCTTCGTAGAACAGGTCGACGATCAGCTTCAGCTCGTGCATCACCTCGTAGTACGCGATCTCCGGACGGTAGCCCGCCTCGACGAGCGTCTCGAAACCCTTCAGTACCAACTCCGTCGCGCCGCCGCACAGCACGGCCTGCTCGCCGAAGAGATCCGTTTCGGTTTCTTCCTTGAAGTCGGTCTCGATGAGCATCGCGCGCGCACCGCCGATGCCGGCCGCGTACGCGGTCGCGCGCTCGGTGGCGTGGCCCGTGGCATCCTGGTGCACGGCGTAGAGGCAGGGCACGCCACGACCGATCTCGTATTCGCGACGGACGAGCGCGCCCGGGCCCTTCGGCGCGACGAGCACGACGTCGATGTCGGCACGCGGCTGGATCTGTCCGAAGTGCACGTTGAAACCATGGGCGAACAGCAGCGTCGCGCCCGGCTTCATGTTCGCTTCGATGGCGTCCTTGTAGATGCCCGGTTGCGTCATGTCCGGTGTGAGCACGGCGACGAGGTCGGCCTCGCGCACCGCCTCGGCGGGCTCGGCGACGGCGAACCCATCGACGTAGGCACGGTTCCACGACGGACCGCCGGGACGCAGCCCGACGACGACATCGAGGCCGGAATCCTTCAGATTGAGCGCGTGCGCGCGGCCCTGGCTGCCGTAGCCGAGCACGGCGATACGGGCGTTCTGCAAGGGGGCGGTGGTGGCTTGCTTGTCGGTCATGGGTGTCTCCTCGGAAATCGGGCTTCGTGTAGGCGATGCTTTGGTGGGAGCCAGCAGGCTGGCCTCCACCCTTCGGGGTTCGTCAGTTGCCGATCAATTCCTGCGTCATGTCTTCGTCCTCGATCTCGCGGCGTACCCGCGCACTCGGGGCCGGCGCGTCGTCGAAGGCCTGGGTCACCGCGCCTTCGGCGGCGGAGCCGACCAGACGTGCGTACTTCGCGAGCACGCCGCGCGTGACTTTCGGTGCCATCGGACGCCACGCCGCACGGCGCGACGCGAGGTCCGCATCGGTGCGCAGCTCGCGCGTCGACGCGTCGATGAAGATCGCGTCGCCTTCGCGCAGCAGGCCGATCGGTCCGCCGCGTGCGGCTTCGGGGGCGATGTGTCCCACCATGAAACCGTGCGTCGCGCCGCTGAAGCGTCCGTCGGTGATCAGGGCCACGTCGTTGCCGAGGCCACGTCCGACCAACGCCGCGGTGACGGCGAGCATCTCGCGCATGCCCGGCCCGCCCGCGGGACCTTCGTTGCGGATGACCATGACGTCGCCGGCGCGGATGCGTCCGGCCTGCACGGCGGCGAAGGCCTCTTCTTCGCTTTCGAACACGCGCGCGGGACCGGCGTGGCTGGTGCGACCGTGGCCGGCGAGCTTGAGGATGCAACCCTCGGGCGACAGGTTGCCGTACAGGATGCTGTAGCCGCCGCGCGGCTTGAACGGCGCGTCGACGCTGCGGACCACCTGCTGCCCGTCGGTCGCGGCGGGCGCCGCGTCGAGTTCCGCGAACAGCGTGCGACCCGTCACGGTGGGCGTGTCGACAAGCATGCCGGCGTCGCGCAGCGCCCGTGCGACCACGGCGGTGCCGCCGGCGGCCGTCAGTTCCACGGCGCTGTAACGTCCGCCCGGTTTGAGATCGGCGATGACCGGCGTGTGCGCCGAGGCGGGCTCGAAATCCTCGATCGACAACGGCACGCGTGCTTCGTTGGCCATGGCGAGCAGGTGCAGCACGGCGTTCGTCGAACCCGCCGTCGCGGCGACCATGCGTGCCGCGTTGTCGAAGGCGGCACGCGTCATCACGTCGCGAGGGCGACGGTTCGCGTCGAGGCATTGCATGGCGAGCTCACCGCAACGGAACGCGGCGTCGCGCTTGCCCGCATGCGTCGCGGGGATGTCGTTGAGGCCCACCGGCGAGAGACCCAGCGTGGTCAGTACCATCGCCATCGTGTTGGCGGTGAACTGCCCGCCGCAGGCACCGGCGCCGGGACAGGCGTGGCGTTCCACGTCGTCCAGCTCGGCGTCGTCGATCTTTCCGGCGCCGTGCGCGCCGACGGCTTCGAACACTTCCTGCACCGTGATCGGGCAGCCGTTGCGGCTGCCGTGATCGATGCTGCCGCCGTAGAGTGCGACACCGGGGATGTTCAGGCGCGCCAGCGCCATGGCGGCGGCGGGGATCGTCTTGTCGCAGCCGCACAGCACCACCATCGCGTCGAGGCAGTGACCGTCGACGGCGAGTTCGATGGAATCCGCGATGATCTCGCGGCTGACCAGCGACGAGCGCATGCCCGACGTACCCATGGCGATGCCGTCGGTGACGGCGATGGTGTTGAATTCGACGGGCGTGCCGCCGGCCGCGCGCACGCCTTCGGCAGCCGCCTCGGCGAGATCGCGCAGGTTGAGGTTGCAGGGCGACACGTTCGACCAGCTGTGGACGATCGCCACCATCGGCCTCGCGATGGCGTCGTCGTCCAGGCCGGTGGCGCGCAGCATCGCGCGCGCCGGGGCACGATCGGGGCCGGTCTTGATCGCGTCGCTGCGCAGCGTGCGGATGGGAATCTTCTTCGTGTTCATGCGGCCTCCGCGTTGGCCTGGCAGGCATCCAGCACGGCGCGGGTGACGGCATGCGTGGTTGCCGTGCCGCCGAGGTCGCGCGTCAGGTTGCCGTGTTCGAGCACATGGTCGACCGCGGCCTCGACCGCCGCGGCTTCGTCCGGCAGACCCAGCGAATGACGCAGGAGCATCGCCGCCGAAAGGATCGTGCCCAGGGGATTCGCGAGCGCCTGGCCGGCGATGTCGGGCGCCGAGCCGTGGATGGGTTCGTAGACGCCAGCGCCCGGCCCCCCGACGGACGCGGACGGCGACAGACCCAGCGACCCGGCGAGCACCGAGGCCTCGTCGGTCAGGATGTCGCCGAACATGTTCTCGGTCACGATCACGTCGTAGTCCGCGGGGCGCGTCAGCAGGTGCATCGCCATCGAATCGACGAGCTGGTGTTCGAGTTCGACATCCGGGTATTCCGCGCCGATGCGCGTGGCGACCGAACGCCATAGCCGCGAGGTCTCGAGCACGTTCGCCTTGTCGACCGAGGTGACCTTCTTACGGCGCGTGCGCGCCAGTTCGAACGCGTGGCGCACGACACGCTCGACCTCGGCGACGCTGTAGCGGCACTCGTCCGTCGCATCGTCGTCGCTGCGTGTCTTCGCGCCGAAATAGATGCCGCCCGTGAGCTCGCGGATGAACACCAGGTCGACACCCTTCGTGCGTTCCGGCTTCAGCGGCGACAGCGCCGCGGTGCGCGGGTGCAGCTTCAGCGGACGCACGTTGGCGAAGACGCCGAGCAGCTTGCGCATCGCGAGCAGGCCCTGCTCGGGGCGGACCGACGCGTGGGGATCCGACCATTTCGGACCGCCGACCGCGCCGAGCAGGATGGCGTCGGCGGCCAGCAGCGCCTCGCGCGTGGCGGGCGGCAGCGGGTCGCCGAAGCGATCGATGGCGTCGCCGCCGATCGCATGTTCGGTGAAGGTGAAATCGTGACCGAAGCGCTCGGCTACCTGGCGCAGGACGGCCACGCCGGCGGCGGCCACTTCCGGGCCGATGCCGTCGCCGGGGAGTACGACGATGGAAGCCTTCATGCGGCTTTCTCCTGTTGCTGTTCGAAGGCGGTGATGTCGTCCTCCTGCTGCAGCAGGAAGCCCAGCTGGTCCACGCCGTTGAGGAGGCAGTGGCGCGAGAACGCGTCGAGGTCGAAGCGGATCGTTCCGCCATCGGGCACGCGGATCGTGCCGTCGGCGATGTCGATGCGCAGTTCCGCGCCCGGGTTGTCGAGCAGCCACCGGTGCTCCGCGTCGCTGACGACGATGGCGAGCAGGCCGTTCTTCAGCGCGTTGCCGCGGAAGATGTCCGCGATCTCGCTGGAGATCACCGCGTGGATGCCGTAGTCGAGGAGGGCCCACGGCGCGTGTTCGCGCGACGAGCCGCAGCCGAAGTTGCGTCCGGCGACGAGGATCGAGCAACCGCGTGCCTGCGGCTGGTTGAGCGGAAACGCGGGGTCGTCGCTGCCGTCGGCGGCATAGCGCCAGTCCTCGAAGCAGTGCTTGCCGAGGCCCGTGCGTTCCGTCGTGGTGAGGAAGCGCGCGGGGATGATCCGGTCGGTGTCGATGTTTTCGTCGCGCAGCACCGCGGTGCGCGAGTGCACGTAGGCGAGCGGGCGGCTGGTCTGGCTCATGCGGCGACTTCCTGGTTCATGTAGTCGCGCGGATCGGCGACGTGGCCCGCCACGGCGGATGCGGCGGCGACGAGCGGGCTGGCGAGGACGGTACGTGCGCCCTTGCCTTGCCGGCCTTCGAAATTGCGGTTGCTCGTGGCGACGACGAGCTGCCCGGGTTGGGCGAGATCGCCGTTCATCGCGATGCACATGGAGCAGCCGGGCTGGCGCCACTCCGCACCGGCGGCGCGGAACACTTCGTGCAGGCCTTCCTGCTCCGCATCGCGGCGCACCTGCTCCGAGCCCGGAACGACGAGCATGCGCACGCCGCTGGCGACGCGGCGCCCACGCAGGATGCCCGCGGCGGCGCGCAGATCGGACAGGCGACCGTTCGTGCAGCTGCCGATGAAGACGACGTCGACGGCTTCGCCGGCGATCGGTTTGCCCGCGGTCACCTTCATGTAGTCGAGCGCACGCTGTTCGATGGCGTCGGCCGCGGCCGGCACCGGTGCGTGGATCGACACGACCATGCCCGGATGCGTGCCGTACGTGACCGATGGCTGGATCGACGACGCGTCGATCCGGACCTCGCGGTCGTAACGAGCGCCCTCGTCGCTGGGCAGGGTGCGCCACTGTGCCACCGCGCGATCCCAGGCCTCGCCCTTCGGCACGCGTTCGCGGGCCTCGAGCCACGCGAACGTGGTCTCGTCCGGCGCGATCAGGCCGGCCCGTGCGCCGGCTTCGATCGACATGTTGCACACCGTCATGCGCTCTTCCATCGACAGCGCGCGGATCGCTTCGCCGGTGTACTCCAGCACGTGACCCGTACCACCGCCGATGCCGATCTGCCCGATGATGTGCAGGATCAGGTCCTTCGCCGTCACGCCGTCCTGCAGCGCGCCGTCGACATGGATGGCGAACGACTTCGGCTTGCGCTGGAGCAGGCACTGCGTCGCCAGCACGTGGCCGACCTCGGTCGTGCCGATACCGAAGGCCAGTGCGCCGAACGCGCCGTGCGTCGCGGTGTGGCTGTCGCCGCAGACGATGGTCATGCCCGGCTGCGTCGCGCCGACCTCGGGTCCTGCGACATGCACGATGCCGCGCTGCGGACTGTCCCAGCCCATCAGGTCGACACCGAACTCGCGGACGTTGGCTTCGAGCTTCGCGACCTGCGCTTCCGCTTCCTTCGTGAAGTAGGGGCGCTTGCCGTCGGCATCGGGCGGCAGCGTCGGCGTGGAATGGTCCAGCGTCGCCAGCGTGCGATCGGGACGACGCACCTTCAGCCCGCGTCCGCGCAGCTCGTCGAACGCCTGCGGCGAGGTGACTTCGTGCACGAGGTGCAGATCGATGTACAGCACGCCGGGCGTGCTGTCGGTCTCGGCCTTCACCTGGTGTGCGTCCCACAGCTTGTCGAACAACGTGCGCGCGCTCATGCCGCGGCCCTCCCGCTGGTCGCTTCTTCCACCGGCGTGAGCCAGCCCCAGCGGTCCTCCGTGCGGCCGTCGAACAGGCCGAAGAAGGCGTCCTGCAACTGGCGCGTCACCGGACCCGGGCGTCCGCTGCCGACCGGCTTGCGATCGACCGAGCGCACCGCGGTCACTTCGGCGGCCGTACCGGTCATGAACACTTCGTCGGCGAAATAGAGCATCTCGCGCGGCAGCGGCTGTTCGACGACGTCGAAACCGCGATCGCGCGCCAGCGTCAGCACGGCGTCGCGCGTGATGCCGCAGAGGATCGACGACGCCGCCGGCGGCGTGTAGATCGTGCCCTTGCGCACGATGAACAGGTTCTCGCCGGCGCCTTCGCTGAGCAGGCCGTCCGTTCCCAGCGCGATGCCTTCCGCGAAACCGCCGTTGATCGCTTCGCGCGCGATCAGCTGGCTGTTGAGGTAATTGCCGCCGGCCTTCGCGCCGCTCGGATAGGTATTGGGTGCGGCGCGGTTCCACGACGACACGCAGACGTCGACCCCTTTCTCGATCGCATCGGCGCCGTGGTACGCGCCCCAGGGAAGGGCGATGATCGCGACGTCGACCGCGGTATCGAGCGACGGCGCCAGGCTGAAGGTGAAGCCGCTACGGAACACGATCGGGCGGACGTACGCGGACTTCAGCCCGTTCGCGGTGATCACCTCGCGGCATGCGCGGTTGATCGTCGCGGCATCGTAGGCGATCGACAGATCGTAGATGCGCGCCGAATGGAACAGCCGCTCGGTGTGTTCGTCCAGGCGGAAATAGCGCGGGCCGTCGGGCGTATCGTAGACGCGAATGCCTTCGAACACGGAGGATCCGTAATGCAGCGCATGCGCGCCCACATGCACGGTGGCGTCGGCCCAGGTCTTGATGCGACCGTTGTGCCAGAGATGGGTCGGGGCTTCCATGGATCCTCCTTCAGGACTCGACCGCGACGCGCGCGGCGGATTGGGTTTCTTCGAAGTCGCGCATCAGTGCGACGAGATCGTCGTTGGTGACCGAGCGCTGGCTGTCGGCCAGCACCTTGAAACGGTCGAAAACGGTGTCGAGCGTCGCGTCGTCGAGTTCGAATTCCAGTTCGGCGAGGCGCTGACGCAGCGCGTGCCGGCCGGAATGCTTGCCCAGCACCAGCGACGTCTTCGCGCCGACGTCCTGCGGGCGCATGATTTCGTAGGTGCCGCGATGCTTCAGCATGCCGTGCTGGTGGATGCCGGACTCGTGGGCGAACGCGTTGTCGCCGACGATGGCCTTGTTACGGGGCACCGGCTGCCCGGTGACCTCGGCCAGCAGTCGCGACGTCGGAAACAGGTGGCGGGTGACGATGCCGGTATCGACTTCGAAGAGCGGGCGACGCGTGTGCAGCGCCATGACCACTTCCTCCAGCGCCGCGTTGCCTGCGCGCTCGCCGATACCGTTGATCGTGCATTCCACCTGGCGCGCGCCCGCGGCGATCGCGGCGAGGCTGTTCGCCACCGCCATGCCGAGATCGTCATGGCAGTGCGCGGAGAAGACGACGCGGTCGGCGCCGCGCACGTGCTCACGCAGGTACGTGAACATGCGCGTGATCTCGTTGGGGGTGACGTAACCGACGGTGTCGGGAGCGTTGAGTACGCAGGCGCCGGCTTCGACGGCGACCGAGAAGATCTCGGCGAGGAATTCCGGCTCGGTGCGCAGCGCGTCTTCGGCGGAGAATTCGACTTCGTGTGCGAGGCCCCGGGCCCGCTGGATCGCCTCGGCGGCGATGTCGATGACTTCCTGCCTGCTCTTGCCGAGCTTGTGTTCGCGGTGCAGGGGAGAGGTGGAGAGGAACAGGTGGATGCGTGATCGGTGCGCGTCTTGTAACGCTCTTCCCGCACTGTCGATGTCGGTGCTCTGACATCGGGCCAATGCGGCGATCGTGGGGGTCTTCAGTGACCTCGCGATCTCCGCGACCGCGGCGAAGTCGTCGGGTGAGGCCTGCGGAAAGCCGGCCTCGATGATGTCGACGCCCAGTTCTTCCAGGGCATGCGCCATGCGCATCTTCGCGCGACGGTCCATCGAGAAGCCGGGGGCTTGCTCGCCGTCGCGCAAGGTGGTGTCGAAGATGCGCACGCGCCCGCCTACGTCGCTGTCGACGGCGTCGGTGCTGCCCTGGTTCGCTGGGTTCATGATCTGGCTCCGCTCGTTGATGAGGCGGGCCGGGCAATAAAAAACCCCGCATCCGTTTCCGGGTGCGGGGTTCTTCGGGAGTCTTCAGGTTATTTCGTTTTCACCTGGACACTTGCCCTCAGCCCGCACCTCCGCAGGTAATAAGTACAAGGCTAAGAAGAAGGAGACCGCTGCCGGAACGCAGCGTGCCGTTGACCGGCGTAAGTCGGTCGATGGCTAAACGGTCATGGGTGTTGCGCTGCGTCATGTGGTCGACCGTAAGTCACCTCGTCGACGCGTGTCAACACTTTCGAACGAAACTTTCTCGGAAGACGTCTGGACGTCCAATTAATGTGACCCACGACACGCGGCGTGTCACCACGCGCGCAACCATGCACCAAACGCGCGCGTATCCACGGTCATCGGTTCGGCGTAAGGCTCCCGGGAAAGCATGGCCTGCAACGCCTCCGGGACATCGACGGTGCGCCCCGTCAACGGCTCGACCACGGCTTCGAACTTGGCCGGATGGGCCGTCGCGGCGATGGTCCAGGGCCGGCGGTCGCCCGCGAGGCGCAGCTTCTCGAATACCCGGATGCCGGTCGCCGTGTGCGGACAGAAGACCTCGCCATCGCTCGCGGCGTGCCGTCGGATGACGTCGCGGATCGCGGCGTCGTCGACGCTTTCCGCGCGGCCGCTGGCGCGCAAAGTGGTCTCGTCTCCGAACAGGTGGCGCAGGCGTTCGAAGTTGCTGGGGCTGCCCACGTCCATCGCGTTGGCGAGCGTGGGCACCGCGTCGCGTGGCCGATAAGGCATACCGCCATAGAATTCCGGAAGCGTCCCGTTCGCGTTGCAGGCGAATACCACTTCGCCGATGGGCAGTCCGATCTCCCGCGCCCAGAGGCAGGCGACCGCGTTGCCGAGGTTGCCGGTGGGCACGATGACGTTCATCGGCTCGCCGGCCTGCAGCGCCGCGTGGCCGAAATACGCCATTTGCGGGAGAAGGCGGCCCAGACTGATGCTGTTCGCCGACGATAAGGGCACGTCGGCCTGCAACGCAGGGTCGCTCAGCGCGCCTTTCACCAGCCGCTGGCAGTCGTCGAACGTGCCCTCCACCCGGAGCGCCCGGACGTTGTCGCCAAAGCTTCCGAGCTGGTGCGCCTGCCTCGGCGACACCCGGTTGTCGGGGTAGAGGATCGCCACGCGCACCCCCGGCAGCCCGTGGAACGCCGCGCCCACGGCCGCGCCGGTGTCGCCGGAGGTGGCGACGAGGATGGTCAGGGGAGGGGCGTCGTGGCGCCGCGTGCGGACGATGCAGGCGGCCAGGAAGCGGGCGCCGAAGTCCTTGAAGGCCGCGGTCGGGCCGTGGAAGAGCTCGAGCAGGTGGGCGCCGTCGATGCGCAGTTCGCGACGCGGCGCGGGATGCGCGAAAGCTTCGGCACAGATCGCGCCGAGCTCCTCCGCCAGGGCATCCCCGGCAAAGAAGGGCTCCAGCATGTGCATCGCCGTGCCGGCGAGATAGCCGTCGCGGGCGGGGCGCGACACGCGGGGCATGGCCTCGGGAACGTAGAGCCCGCCATCGGGCGCGAGCCCCGCGGCGATCGCGGCGGACAATCCGACCGGCGCGGCGCCACCGCGCGTGCTGACGTAGCGCATCGTCACAGCACGCGGGCGGCGGGTCCGTCGACGGGCGCGACGAGCACGTCGCTTTCGTGGCCGGCGGCGAGGAAGGCGGCGTGCATGTCGTGCGCGGCGGCGGTCGCCGTGGCGCGGTCTTCGAACCAGCCGAAGACACTCGGCCCCGCCCCGGAAATGCTGGCGCCCATGGCGCCGTGATCGAGCGCGGCCTGCTTCACGTGCGCGAAGCCGGGAATCAGCGGCGCGCGGCGGGGCTCGATCAGGACATCCGCCAGCCCTTCGCGTACCAGCGTGGCGTCGCCGCGGTAGCACCCGGCGAGTACGAGCGCGAGGTTCGCGCTCTGCGCCACGAATTCGCCCAGCGCGTAGTGGCCCGCGAGCGCCGCGCGCGCCTTGCGCGTTTCGAGCACCACATGCGGGTGAACGAGTGCGCAGTGCCACTGCGCCGGCACGGGGATGCGCACCAGCCGCCGCTCCGTCGCCAGGACGAGTCCGCCGAGCAGCATCGGCCCGAGGTTGTCGCCATGACGGCTGCCACTGGCGACCACTTCACCGTCGAGCGCGAAGGGGTAGAGGTCCTGTTGCGGCAAGGGATGGTCGAGAAGTGCGTTCGCGGCGACCACCGCCGCCACGCACGACGCGGCCGAGCCGCCCATGCCGGACCCGAGGGCGATGCCCTTGTGCAGGATGAGTTCGAAACCGAACGGGAGGTCGAGGCCGCGCATCATCGACAGCAGGGCCGCGCCGGCGGTGTTCTCGGCGGCCACGATGGGCAGGTCGGTGACGACGCCATCGATCGCCGCGATGCGCACGTCGCGCTCGGGGATCCGGCGCACCTCGGCGCGGTCGCCCGCACCTTCGACGGTATGTCCGAGGATATCGAAGCCGATGCCGACGTTGCCGACACTGGCATAGGCCTCCGCGACGGCGACGTTCGTGCCGGCCAGGGGCGAGGATTCTTCTTTCAGCATGCGCACCGTTTTACTCCCATCGCGCCCGCCACGCGCAGCAGGTCGGTAAAGACCGCCGCCGCCGTGACCTCGGGGCCGGCACCCGGGCCCTGGACGACCAGCGCATTGTCGCAGTAACGGCGCGTCGCGAAACGCACCACGTTATCCGTGAGGTGCGCATGGGCGAAGGCATGGTCGCGATCGACCACCCGCACCCCGACCGAGCCCTGTCGCCCGTCGAACCGCGCGACGTGGCGAAGCACGCCACCGGCCTCGCGCGCTTCGGCCAGCATCGCGGCCATGGGTTCGTCGAGCGCGGCGAGGCCGGCCATGAACGCGTCGCGCGAGCCGTGCGCCAGCGCTTCCGGTACCAGGCTGCGCACCGCGACGTCGTCGAGCGACAGGGCCACGCCGGCCTCGCGCGCGAGGATCACGAGCTTGCGCGCCACGTCCATGCCCGAGAGATCGTCGCGGGCATCCGGTTCCGTGTAACCCATGTCGTGGGCTTCGCGCACCAGAACGGAGAAGGGCACCGATCCATCGAAGCGGTTCAGCAACCAGGCGAGCGTGCCGGAGAGCATGCCTTCCACCGCCATGAGTTCGTCGCCCGTGTCCAGGAGGTCGCGCAGCGTCTGTACCACCGGCAGGCCCGCACCGACCGTGCCCTCGTAGTGCAGCCGCGCACCGCTCGCGTCCGCGGCCGCGCGAATGTGCCGCCAGCGATCGACGGGACCGCTCGCCGCGCGCTTGTTGGGCGTGACCACATGGATGCCCGCCCCGAGCCAGCCGGCATAGCGATCCGCGACGAGGTCGCTCGCGCTGCAGTCGGCGAGAACCGCGGCTTCACCGTGTTCGCCGGCCACGTACGCGGCGAACTCGTCCAGCTCGGTCGGGCGCCAGGTCTGGGCGCCGTGCAGGCGTCCGTTGAGTGCCTCGTCGTCGCAGTCGAGCCACATGTGGCGGCTGTCGCAGACCGCGCGCAGGCGCAGCTCGAGACGACAGTCGCGCAGCAGCCGCGGCGTGGCGGCGCGCAACTGGGCGAGCAGCGCGGTACCGACCTTGCCGGGACCGACGATGCCGACGTTGACGACGAGCGGCGCCGCGACGTCGCGCAGGGGCGCGGCGCGAAGCGGCGAGCGGTAGGGAGCGATGGCGATGGACACGGGACAAGCCTCCGGTGAGAGGCCCTTCGTTCGCGTCAGGTGGGATGTGCGGCGTTTCGATCCGGCGCCCGTCCCGTCCTGCGGGAGGTCGGGGCCGGCAGCGACTGGGAACTAGGCGCGCGCGAACTCCGATCCTCCGACCAGGGTGGTCGTGGTCGTTGTAGTCGCGGTGGAAACGGACGCGGGCGCACCGGCCGGGAGGGCCGGGGTGGAACGCAGCGCTGGCGCGTTGGGGTGCATGGGTCGACGTTATGCCCGGCTCTCGGGGGCTGTCAAGCAGCCGGATGGCCTAGGGGCGATGTAGGAGCCGCTATAGCGGCGAGCTCTTGGCGAGCAGGTGCCGAGAGCTCGCCGCTATAGCGGCTCCTACGGTAAAGGTGGTCAGCGCTTCGACAGGTCGATCGCGTAGACCGCCGTGCCGTCGCCGTTGTCGCGCAGCTGGCGGATGGGCAGGCCGAGCGAGGTCGCCACGTCGACCTTGCCGCTGGCGGAGGTGAAGGTCACGTCGCCCTTGGTGCGTACCGGCGCGAAATGCCACGAGGCTTTTTCGACGTTCTTGCGGGTGAGCGTCTTCATCTTTTCCACCCAGTGGATCACGACCTCGCGGTTGCCGTCCGGTGCGTTGAGCACGACGCTGTCGCCGTTCATGCCCGGGAACTCGCCGCCGCCATTGGCGCGATAGCTGTTCGTGACCACGACGAACGGCTGCGACGGCTTGATCGGCTTGCCCTTGTAGCGAAGGTCGACGATGCGCTCGCCTTCCGGCTTCGTGACGTCGATGGCGTAAGTGACGCCGCCCTGCATCTGGTCGAAGTTATAGCCCGCCATCTTGCCGATCAGCGGCTGCTCGCCCTCCTTCGACGGATCGATGCGATTGAAGCGCGATGCGGATTTTTCCAGCCATGCCTTGACGCCGGTACCGTCGATCTTCACCGCGGCGAGCGTGTTCGGATAGAAATAGAGATCGGACGCGTTGCGGATCGTCATCGGACCCTTCGCCACGTCCGTGAAGTCGTCCGGTCCGCCGAAGCCGGTGCGGAACGCGGAAGCGGCCGAGATCACCGGCACGTCCTTCAGGTCGGGGCGCGTGCGACCGAGTTCGTCGCGCGCGTAATCGATCTGCGCCGCGTTCACCACGGCGAGCGCGGACATGTTGCCCTCGTCGGCGAAATAGCTCGTGAGCGCGTGATCCGTCGCGCCGATCGGCGTGTTCACGTACGCGATCGCCGCGTCGTGCGCATCCTGCACGAGCGGCGCGATGGTGGGATCGGGCGCGACGCAGTCGTTCTTCTTCGGGCAGATCGGACGCACCTGGCTGCGGCTCTTGTCCTTGTCGACCACCCAGCGATCGCCTTCGCGCTTCAGCGTCATGTTGATCACGCCGAGATCCTTGCCGAAGAAGCCGCCCATCACGGCCGGCACGCCGCGAACGATGCCGCGCTTCGCGTCGACGTCCTTCATGCCCGCATAGCGCGGCCCCGGGAATTCGGTGTGCGAATGGCCCAGCAGCAGTGCGTCGATACCCGGCACGCCCGCGAGGTACCAGCCGCCGTTCTCCATCTGCGGCGTGTACGGCGACGTGTTCAGGCCACCATGCAGGATCGCCACGACGAGGTCGGGGTGCTGCGCCCGCAGCTCGGGCAGGTATCTGTTCGCGGCTTCGACGACGCCGTCGACCGTGACCTTGCCGGCGAGGTTGCGCTTGTCCCAGTCGAGGATGGGTGGCGGCGTGAAGCCGATGATGCCGATCTTCAGCGTGGTGCTGACGGGCTTGCCGTCGCTGCCGGTCGCGGTCACCGTCTTCTCCACCACGGTCCACGGCTTGAAGAGGGGTTTGCCGTCGCGCGCGCTGTAGACGTTGGACAGCACGATGGGGAACTTCGGACCCGCGCACTGGCGCGTATTCACGCCATCGACGTTCATCGCCGTGTTCGTGACTTGCGCGAGGAACGGCAGGCCGTAGTTGAATTCGTGATTTCCCGCGGTGCCGCCGTCGTAACCGACGGCGTCCATCGCCTTGTAGATGCCGAGCTCGGTATCGCAGCCGATGGGCTTCACCAGCGCCTGGTAGTCGGCGAACACGCTGCCCTGGATGGTGTCGCCGCTGTCGAAGAGCACCGTGTTCGGGAATTCCTTGCGCGCGTCGCGGATGAGCGTGGCGACACGCTCGTAGCCGAAGGTCGGATCGTCCTTCTGCTTGTAGTAGTCGTACGAGAGGATGTTCGAATGCACATCCGTGGTCTCGAGGATCGCGAGGTCGAGCGTCGCGCCGTCCTTGACGCCCGCGGGCGCGGAAGTCCTGCCGGGCGGCGTACCGGCGCAGGCGGCGAGCAGGGCGGCGGACAGCGCCGCCAGGGCGAGAGGCTTGATCATGCGGGGATCCGTTGGGGTTTCCGGGGCGAAAACTAGCAGAAATGTGTGACGCGCCCCACCTTTTCGGTGCACCGGCGGGGGCCGTAAACAAAACTACACATGCGACGGGCACGCTCGCCGGCTTCCCCATGCACGTGCTCCCCCGAATGATCGTCACCCGCCGCGCCCTGTTTCTTGCCCTTGCCTCCGCGATCGCCGTGCAGGCCCATGCCGACGAGGCGACGCCTCCGAAAACCCAGGACCTCGAAGCGGTCTCCGTGATCGGACAGGGCGAGACCCGCCAGGTGCAGCGCATCGTCCCGGACGACCAGAAGGTGTTGCCGCCCGGCACCAGCCCGCAGAAGATCCTCAACCGTCTCCCGGGTGTATCGGTGCAGTCGAACGACGCGTTCGGTGCGAACGAGGAATCGCAGTCCATCACCCTGCGCGGCTTCAACACCACGCGCCTGGGCTACACGCTCGACGGCCTGCCGCTCGGCGACAACGCCTACGGCAACTACAACGGCCTGAACATCTCGCGTGCGCTGATCGCCGAGAACATGGCGACGGTCGAACTCTCGGAAGGCATCGGCGCCCTCGGCACGGCATCCACGAGCAACCTCGGCGGAGCCATCCAGTACTTTTCCGCCGATCCGGCGAAGACGTTCGGCGGCAAGGTGGCACAGACGTTCGGCAGCGACCATAACCGCCGCACGTACGCGCGCATCGATACCGGCGACTACAAGGGCTTTTCGATGTACCTGTCCGGCGTGCATGCGGACGCGGACATGTGGGCGCGACCCCACTCGCCGACCAACACCAAGCAGTTCAACGGCAAGGGCGTCTACGAGTTCGGCGAAGGCAATCGCATCAGCGGTTTCGTCGATACGTCGCGCACCAGCCAGGCCGACTACGCGTATCTGTCGAAGAGCGGGATGCGCCGTGGTCTCGGCTGGGACTGGAACCTCTACGCACCGGACTGGAATCGCGCTCTCGCCGCGGCGTACTGCGCGCCTGCCTATACGAAGGGCGGCGTCAAGGATCCGCGCTGCGGCTTCTCGGGCGGCGTGGACAATATCGACGACGCCTACTACCAGAGCCGCGCCCTGCGCCGCGACGACCTCTATTACATCGCCGGCGACTTCACCGTGACCGAGTCGGCCACGCTGCACACGCAGGTCT
The DNA here is from genome assembly GCF_900109915.1 of Luteibacter sp. UNCMF331Sha3.1. Taxonomy (GTDB): domain Bacteria; phylum Pseudomonadota; class Gammaproteobacteria; order Xanthomonadales; family Rhodanobacteraceae; genus Luteibacter. The sequence goes on along the minus strand of NZ_FOBU01000001.1, from coordinate 1,337,524 downwards.
ACCACCACGAAAACGCGGGCCAGGGCCACTGGTGGTCGCCGGGGCAGAAGTCGAATCCGGGCACGGCGCGCGAGTTGCCGATCTCCATCCGCAGCACGAACTACACGATCAACCGCGACGGCGCGATCGCATCGCTCGCATGGGATCTCGGCAGCCATCACATCGAAGGCGGCGTGTGGTACGAGCAGAACCACCATCACGTCGAGCGCAACTTCTACTACATCGACGGCCCGGTCAGCGACGACCGTTATCTCTCCGATCCGGACCGCCGCCTGTTCGCGCAGAACTACACGATCACCACGAAGCAGGCCTACCTGCAGGACAGCTTCAAGGCCGTGGACGACCGGCTCACCGTCGACATCGGCGTGAAGAGCCCGCACACCACGATGAAGGCGGTCGAATTGCCTGGCGTGGAGAGTCCCTATGCCAATGGCACGCTGAAGGCAGGCAAGTCGCTGCTTCCCCAGGCCGGTCTCGCGTTTCAGCTCGCACCGGGCCAGGAGCTGTTCCTCTCGTACGCGAAGAACATCGCCGCCTTCCAGGGCGGCGGCGCGGGCGGTCCGCTTTCCGTCTCGCAGGCGGCGTTCGATGGCACGAAGTCGGGCCTGAAGCCCGAGGAATCGCGTTCGATCGACGGCGGCTTCCGCAGCGTCGGCGACGCGTACGAAGCCTCGGTGGCGTTGTACGACGTGAGGTTCGACAACCGTCTGCTGTCGCTCAATCCGTGCCCCAGCATCGAGGTGGGCACGCGTCCCGAGTGCAACACCGCGTTCGTGAACGTCGGCTCGGTCAGCAGCCGGGGTGCCGAATTCACCTTCATCTGGAAGCCGGTGCGCGGACTCGAGTGGTACAACTCGGCATCGTTCAACCGCTCGACCTACGACGATAACTACGTGGCGAACGGCCAGATCGTGCCGGTGAAGGACAAGACGACCGTGGACACGCCGAAGCGCATGTTCGCCAGCGAGATCAGCTGGCACGACGGTCCCTGGTCCGCAAGCCTGCGCGGCAAGTACACGGGTCGTCGTTACTACACCTACACCAACGACCAGGAAGTCGCCGGTGCCACGTCGTTCGATTTGGGTGCAAGCTACGACTTCGGTCCCATCGCGAGTCTGAAGGCCTTGACCCTCGCCCTTAACGTCACCAACCTCACCGACCATCGCTACGCGACGAACCTGACCGCCTTCGCGGCCACCGATCCGCAGGGGCGTGCGCTCGCCTTCCACGCGAGCGCTCCCCGGCAGAGCTTCGTCACCCTCACGGCGGACTTCTGATGGGTCGGATTGGTCTATCCTCGGCCGCATTCGCCTTGTTGCTCGGAGCGCTGCCGATGTCCACGACCGCCACGACCACGCCCATCGCGGCGAAGGTCCTCGTCATCGGGCATCGCGGCGCGAGCGCGCTGCGACCCGAGCACACGCTGGCGTCGTACGCCGTGGCGATCGAGGACGGTGCCGACGTCGTCGAGCCGGACCTCGTGTCGACCAGGGACGGGGTGCTGGTGGTCCGCCACGAGAACGAGATCGGCGGGACGACCGACGTCGCCAGCCATCCGGAATTCGCCGCGCGTCGCACGACGAAGACCGTCGACGGCGTCGCCATCGCCGGCTGGTTCACGGAAGACTTCACGCTCGCGGAGCTGAAGACGCTGCGCGCGCGTGAGCGCCTCGCGGATATCCGCAAGGGCAATACCGCGTACGACGGCCAGTTCGCGGTGCCGACGTTCGACGAGATGATCGAATTCGTGGCGGCCGAGGCATCGGCGCGCGGGCGTGTCATCGGCATCATTCCCGAGATCAAGCACTCGACGTACTTCCGCGGCATCGGCCTGCCGATGGAAGACAAGGTGCTGGCGACCATCGCGGCCCACGCGTACACGCGGTCCGCACCGGTCGAGATCCAGTCGTTCGAGGTCGGCAACCTGAAGTACCTGCGGGGAAAGCTCGGTAAAGCACATCCGAACATCCGCCTTCTCCAGTTGATGGAGGCCGGCGACGAGCATCCGGCCGACGCGCCGGCCACGTCGTATGCCGCGATGATGACCCCGGAAGGGCTGAAAGCGATCGCAGCGTATGCAGACGCGATCGGGCCCTCCATCCGCAGCATCGTTCCGCTCGATAAGGACGGCCGCCTCGCTGCGGCGACGACGCTGGTGCGCGATGCGCACGCGGCCGGTCTCGAGGTGCATCCGTACACGTTCCGGCCCGAGAACCATTTCCTGGCCGCCGACTTCCGCGACGGCGCGGGCGACGCGGCCCGCAACGAGGCCGGTTCGGTGGCGGAGATCCGCGCCTATCTGGCGACGGGCATCGATGCGTTCTTCACGGACGATCCGGCGCTGGGGCGCAGAGCCGTCGACGGGCGGTGACCGTTACCCTGGTGGGAGCCAGCCTGCTGGCGAAAGGTGCTTGCCGCGAGCACCCTTCGCCAGCAGGCTGGCTCCCACCAGGGCGGCGTACGGCTACACACCGCCCCGCCGTGTCCCGACGACAGGGGAAGCCCCGCCCGCTATGATCCCGGGTCAGCCAGCCCAGGGTGTCCCACATGTCGTTAGCCAGGTTCCTTCGCCACAAGTCCGTCGAGCAGTTGCAGGCCGAGGTCGGCCAGCGCAAGGACTTCCGGCGCGTATTGGGCCTGTGGCAGCTCACGGCGATCGGCATCGGCGGCATCATCGGCGTCGGCATCTTCGTGCTCGCAGGCCAGCAGGCCGCGATGAACGCTGGCCCGGCGGTCGCGCTCAGCTTCATCATCGCGGGCTTCGGCAGCGCCTGCGCCGCGCTGTGCTACGCCGAATTCGCCGGGCTGATCCCGGTCACCGGCAGCGCGTACACCTATGGCTACGCGGTGCTCGGCGAGGGCGCCGCCTGGATCATCGGCTGGGATCTCCTGCTCGAATATGCGCTCGTGGTCGCGGTCGTCGCCATCGGCTGGTCCGGTTACGTGCAGGTGTTGCTCGCGACGGCTGGCGTGCACCTGCCGGAGTGGGCGCAGAAGAGCATGAGCGCCGAGACCATGACGTATTACTGGCAGCACGCCGTCGGCCCGCTCGGTATCTCGTTCGGACATCCGGTAGCGGCGCCGACCGATGGACACCGTTTCAACGTCATCGCGGCGGGCATTTCGCTGTTCGTCGCCGTGCTGTTGTCGATCCGCACCGAGTGGGGCGCGCGCCTCAACACCGGCATCGTCGCGATCAAGGTACTCGGCGTGGCGCTGGTGATCGGCGTCGGCGCGTTCTTCATCAACACGGCCAACTGGCACCCGTTCATCCCGGAACGCATCTTCGACGACAAGGGCGTGGGCCATTTCGGCTGGCACGGCGTCCTCACCGGCGCGAGCGTGGTGTTCTTCGCCGTGTTCGGTTACGACACGCTCACCACCGCCGCCGAAGAGGCCCGCGATCCGCAGCGCGACCTGCCGCGCGCCGTCCTGCTCTCGCTGGCGGTGGCCATGGTGCTCTACATCGCGGTCTCGCTCGTGCTCACGGGCATCGTGCCGTACGCGACCCTGAGCGGCGAAGCCTCGGTGTCCGACGCGTTCAACGCGATCGGCCTGCCGTGGATCAGCAACGTCATCGCGGTCGCCGCCGTGATCGGCGTCATCAGCGTGCTGTTCGCGTTCATGCTCGGCGCGGCCCGCATCTGGTTCGCGCTGTCGCGCGATGGCCTGCTGCCTGCATGGTTCGCCCGCGTGCATCCGCGTTTCGGCACGCCCGCCCGCCCGACGATGATCCTCGGCCTCTTCACCGCCGTCGTCGCGGGCCTGCTGCCCATCGGCGAAGTGGCCGAGCTGGTCAACATCGGCACGCTCAGCGCCTTCATCCTGATCTGCGCGTCGGTGCTCGTACTCCGCGTGCGCAAGCCCGACCTCGATCGCAAGTTCCGCACGCCGGCGGTGTGGTTCGTGGCGCCCCTGGGCATCCTCTTCTCGCTGGCGCTCATCTGGGGCCTGCCCTGGATCACCTTCGAGCGCTTCGCCATCTGGATGGCGATCGGCCTCATCGTGTACTTCACCTACGGCGTGCGCCACAGCAAGCTCAACCGCGACGCCTGATGCGGCGGTGTCGGCGCCTTCGCCTTCGTGAGAGAAGGCGAAGGATCGAGCCGTTCTACTTCACCTTCTCGAACTTCCCGCCCACCGGGTCGGCGTGCCATGCGCCAGCCATGTAGTCGCGCATGCGCCGCTCGTTGGCCGGCGTGAATCGATAGCAGTTCGAGCGCAGCGCGTTCGCGTACGGGTAGAGGTTGGTCTCGCACGGCCAGACGTTCGACCAGTCGATCTCCGCGGCCTCGTGCGACGCCGAGAGCGTGTGGCCGAATTCATGGGCGATCACCGAATACGGGCCACGGATCGATGCGATCGCCTGGTCGCCGCGCACCCATGCCTGTCCGTGGGCGCCGGGGATGGGCATGCCGGACGTGATCAGCATGTGCTTGAACCACGCGCGACCGTCGATGGAAAGGAGGCCGTCGCGTTCCGCCTGCGCTTCCGCGGCCACGGTCCAGTCGTCGAGCGCCGTTTCGTAACCGTACGGCAGATCGGTCAACCCCTTGATGTCGCGGCGATAGACGGCCTGGATCTTCGATACCGCCAGCGTGCGGCGCATGCCGGCCACCCACCAGGCCACGTAGCCGGCATGCACGTGTTTTTCCGACACCCCGCGCAGGTCGTCGTGGAGGTACATGTAGAAGCCGGCCGTCGACACGCCTTCGTGCGGATTCTGCGTCGAGGGCGACGACGTCTCGCCGCCCTCGGGCGAGGCGATCGCCACGCTCCGGCGCGATCGACGAGCCGCTGCGTCGTCCGGAGGCGACCCCGGCAGCTCCATGGCGTGGCTGCCCGCGTGGTCACGCGCGAAGCCGGTCACGCGTACACCGTGTGGCGCGGTCACGGTGATGTCGAGATGGTCGGCCGAGCGGGTGACGAAAGCGGGCGCGCCGTCCCACGTCGCGGCATACATGGTCGCCACGGAATCGTCGGAAAAGCGGACGTCGACGTCGAGTACTTCGATGATCGTCAGCTGACCACCACCCGCCGCGTCGCGAGCACGGATACCACGATCTGCGAAGGTGACGGTACGCGGCAGGCCATGCGCGACGGCCCGATCGAAGACGTCGATCGGATCGACGCGGACGCCGGATGCGGATGTGGCGCAGACGGAAAACACGAGGGAGCCGACGCATGCGCGCACGTGGCGCGCATGCCGGGAAGAGTGTCGGTACATGGCGATCCTTTTCCGTGTCGGGTCAGTCGACGAGCGTCATGGCGCTGCTCGCCGGATCCAGCGGCTGCGGGCCGTCGCCGCCGCGGGTCAGGTAGGTGCGGATGCGGGCCTCGTTCGCCGCGGTGTACCGGTAGCAGTTCGAGAGCAGCGCATAGTCGGTCGGGTACAGGTTCGTCTCGCACGGCCAGACGTAAGACCACCACACCGCCGAGTCCTCGTGCACACCGCCGAACGTATGGCCGAACTCGTGGGCGACCGTGTTGTACGAGCCCTTCAGCGACACCATGGCCTGATCGCCGCCGAGCCATGCCAGGCCGACCGTCGAAGGCGCGACGAGGTCCTTCGTGATCAGCATGAACTTGTATTCCGATTTGCCGGGCTGGTACACGAGCTTCGCTTGCGCGGCGTATGCATCCGCGGCAAGGGTCCAGCGCCACATGTCGGTCTCCTTGTTGCCGTAGGAGAGGTCGGTCATGCCGGGCCGGTTGTCGATGTAGAACACTCGCAGCCGGTACGACGGCAGGATGCGCTTCATGTCGGCTATCCACCACGCGACATAGCCCGCGTTGATGTGCTGTCGGGATGTCCCTTTCGTATCGTCGTGCAGGAAAATCCAGAAGGTCACCGTCGGCGGCACGACGGCCGGTGCGAGGTACGACAGGTCGTTGGTGGTGCCCGACGCGCGCGCGGACCGTGCCGCGAGCATGGCTGGCCGTGCTCCGGCGTGTCGGCGGCTTGCGGCATCGGACGCACGGGGTGCCTGTGCGGGCCCGGGGTTCGCCGGCGGCGCCACCTGATGGCTCCCGGACGAATCGTCGGTGAAGCCGGTGATGGTGACACCGTCACGGCCGGTCACGGTGATGTCCATGTGGTGGTCCGAGCGTGTCATCACGGCCGGTTCGCCGCGCCACGTGCCGGTGTACAGCCGCGCGGGCACGCCATCGGTGAACCGCACATCCACGTCCAGCGCCGCCGCGATCGTCAAGACGTCGCCCGGGGCATCCCGGCCGCGGGCGCCGTGCGTGTCGCCGAGCACGATGGTGCGCGGCAGGCCGTCCGCGACGGCCGCGTCGAAGCGGTCGAGTGCGTTGGACGCCCGTACCGTGGGCGCTGTGGCGAGCAGGGCGAGCAGGCAGCATGCTGCCAACGACGTCGATGTCATGGACGATTTCCTTTTCGTGGATGCGCCGGTCGGGAGCGCGGGAGGCGGCACGATACGCGCGTCGCGAGCCCATGGGCGGCGTGGGGCGCACGGGGAGCCGGACACCTACTTCGATTCGCGCCGAACCGGAGCGCGGGCGCGTCCTCATTGAATCCCCACGATCGAGCGCCTACCTTCGGAGGGCCTTCCCATCACAGGACCGATCCGATGACCGACCTATCGGCGTTTCCCATCGCGCAGCGATGGCCCGCGCAGCATCCCGAACGCATCCAGCTGTATTCGCTGAACACGCCGAACGGCGTCAAGGTGTCGATCATGCTGGAAGAGCTCGGCATCCCGTACGAGCCGCACCTGGTCGACATCGGCAAGAACGAGAGCAAGCTGCCCGAGTTCGCGTCGCTCAATCCGAACGGCAAGATCCCGGCGATCGTCGACCCGGACGGCCCGGGCGGCGCACCCATCGGCCTGTTCGAATCCGGCGCCATCCTGCTCTACCTGGCGGAGAAGACCGGACGGTTCATTCCGCAGGACGCGACGAAACGCTGGGAGACGATCCAGTGGCTGTTCTTCCAGATGGCGGGCATCGGTCCGATGTTCGGACAGGTGGGCTTCTTCCATAAGTTCGCCGGTCGCGAGTACGAGGACAAGCGACCGCTGGAGCGCTACGTCAACGAATCGAAGCGGCTTCTCGGCGTGCTCGACGCGCAGCTGAAGGGCCACGACTGGATCGTCGGCGCCGAGTACACCATCGCCGATATCGCGACGCTCGGCTGGGTCAACAACCTCATCACGTTCTACGGCGCGCGCGAGCTGGTCGGCTTCGACGATTTCGCCAACGTCGCCGCATGGCTGGAACGCGGCATGTCGCGTCCGGCGGTTCAGCGTGGACTGAGGATACCGTCGCGGGGATGAGCGCAGGCGCCGGTCCCGACCCTCGTGCTACGGTTGGGAGCGGAGCCACGGCGTACGCCGGGTCGCGCTCCGGATGACGCAACAGGGTAAAAAGGAGAAACACCAGTGAGGAAGTGGACGATCGCCGCGTTTCTGATCGCGGCCGCGACGCCGACGGTTTATGGTGCCGACGCCGTGACGGTGCAGAAGCCCGTGGGTATCAACGAAGATGCGGACGTGCCGAAGGCGGTGCTCAACGAGTGCAAGCTCGAAAGCGAGCTGCCCGACGCCATCGCGGACAAGGCCAAGGAGACCGGCACGGCCGTGACGTTCGCCGAGAAGGTGTCCGGCGCGGAACCGGGCCGGGTGCTGTGGATGGAAATCACCGACGTGAGCGCCGATGGCAATGCCTTCATGGGGCACCACAAGGCCATGACCGTGAAGGGCAAGCTGTACGAGGGCGGCAACGTCGTCGGCAGCTTCAAGGACCGTCGCGTCTCGATGGGCGGTGCCTTCGGTGGCTTCAAAGGCAACTGCGCCGTGCTCGTGCGCACCGCGAAGGCCATCGGCGAAGATATCGCCCAGTGGCTGGCGAAACCGAAGATGGACGACAAACTCGGCGATCTCGAGTAAGTGCCGTCGCGGCGCCGGGCCCGGCGCCGCGATTTCCTGCGGCCCGCCGTCCACCGGCACACGGCCCGACCGTGACCTCTGGCATGGGGCACCCCCCTCCCTGCCGTTTAGGATCGAAGGCTTGCGCGAACCGCCTTGGGCGGCGCCGATCCGCTCGCATGGAAGAAAGGGCGACCACCATGTTTCCCCAGGGGAGAATGCTTTGAAATCCACCTTGCTTGCTTCCGCGCTGCTGGCTGCCCTCGCGGGCGTCGGCGCCACCGCTGTCCGTGCGGACGACGTGCCGACCGTTCCCGCCCCGCAGGACGTGGCTTACGACGGCACGCTGAAGATCACGGTCGACGCGACCGACCTCGACCGGCGCATCATGCGCGTGCGTGAGACCGTGCCCGCGAAGCCGGGCCCGCTGACGCTGCTGTTCCCCGAGTGGATCCCGGGCCACCATTCGCCGACCGGTCCGATCGACCAGTTCGCAGGCCTCGTCGTCACCGCCGGCGGCAAGCGCCTCGAGTGGAAGCGCGACGAATACAACGTCTACGCGTTCCACGTCGACGTGCCCGCCGGTGCGTCGTCCGTCGATCTCGAATTCCAGACACTGACGCCGCAGGACGCGCGCCAGGGCCGTATCGTGATGACGCCCGACATCGTCAACGTGCAGTGGAACCAGGTCGCGCTGTATCCGGCGGGTTACCGCGCCGATCGCGTGCAGGTCGAACCGACCGTGAAGTTCCCGGCCGGGTTCCAGTTCGGCACCGCGCTGGAGCAGGCGAGCAAGAACGGCGACACCGTCACGTTCAAGGCGATCGATTTCGACAACCTCGTCGATTCGCCGATCTTCGCGGGTCGCTACTTCAAGCGCGTGGATCTCGATCCCAACGGTCGCTCGCCGGTGCACCTGAACATCGTCGCCGACAACGCGAAAGCGCTCGAGATCAAGCCGGAAGGCCTGGAGGCCCATCGCAAGCTCGTCCAGCAGATGGACAAGCTCTACGGGGCGCGTCACTACAACCACTACGACTTCCTGCTGGCGCTGACCGACAAGCTCGGCGGCATCGGTCTCGAGCACCATCGTTCGTCCGAGAACAGCGCGGGAACGAACTACTTCACCGAGTGGGACAAGAGCTGGGCCGGCCGCGACCTGCTCGCGCACGAATACAACCATTCGTGGGACGGCAAGTATCGCCGCGGCGCCGACCTCGCCACGCCCAGCTTCAACGTGCCGATGGGCGACAGCCTGCTGTGGGTGTACGAAGGCCAGACGCAGTTCTGGGGTAACGTCGTCGCGGCACGCTCGGGCCTGCTGTCGCAGGATCAGGCGCGCGACATGCTCGCCTTCGTGGCCGCCACGTACGACAAGGGCCGCCCCGGCCTGTCGTGGCGCAACATCCAGGACACCACGAACGATCCGACCATCGCCCAGCGTCGTCCGCTCTCGTATCGCAACTACCAGATGAGCGAAGACTACTATTCGGGTGGTCAGATGATCTGGCTCGACGTGGATACGAAGCTGCGCGAACTGACGAAGAACAAGCGGTCGCTCGACGATTTCGCCAAGGCGTTCTTCGGCATGAAGGACGGTGACTGGAAGGTCAATCCGTACACGTTCGAGGAGGTGGTCTCCACGCTCAATGGCATCACGCCGTTCGACTGGGCGACCTACCTGCGCGACCGCGTCGACGGTCACAAGGGCGACCTCGAAGGTATCGAACGCGGTGGCTGGAAGCTCGTCTACAACGACAAGCCGTCCGAGGCCGCCAAGGCGATCGAGGCCCGTCGTCACTACACCGACCTGACCTACTCGGCAGGCTTCTCGGTGTCGTCGAAGGGCGACATCGCGGACGTGCTCTGGGACGGTCCCGCCTTCAACGCCGGACTGTCGCCGGGCATGCACATCGTCGCGGTGAACAACAAGGAGTTCGACGGCGACGCGCTGAAGGACGCCGTGACCGCCGCGAAGACGGACAAGGCGCCGATCGAACTGCTGGTGAAGAACTTCGACCAGTACAAGACGATCCGCATCGACTACCACGATGGCCTGAAGTACCCGCACCTCGAGCGGGACAAGAGCAAGCCCGACTGGCTGGGCGAGCTCTACAAGGCGAAGTAAGCACGACAGAAGGGCGCCGGAAGGCGCCCTTCTTGCGTTCGTGCCGCGAAACGACGGGATGAGTCCGCAGCGCGGTTCCTACACCGTTCGCGCTATTTACGAGGGCGTGCGTTGATCGTCAAATGTCGTACGAGCGGTAGCAAGCGGATGCCGCTCTCGCAACATCGCGAACCCATGGAGGGAACGATCATGCCTGGACTCAATTCGCCCTATTCGAAAGACATCGTTGGTGCAGCTTGCGGCTTCGGAGATTTCCTTGGGGGCGCCGGTAGCAATCGATGCTTTTACTACGCCGTCTCGATAGGGTGGGCGGATAGCGAGGCGGATGCGGTGACGGGGCGGCCTCCTCTCGGCATGAACGCAGGGGCCATGCTCAATGTCACGTACTGCGACCCGGATGGAAGTTGTCCGCCATACAGCCGTGCGTCGGCGGTGGCCTTGAGGTTGTCTGAAATCAACTTCGGCGCCTACCCCGGACTCGATGCCTGCGTCGCCTTCCATTATTTCGGCAAGCCGGCGCTTCCGTCGAGTGCGGCGGGCAATTAAGACCGGCCAAACATTCCGCCAACGAGGAGAAACGTCATGGATGGCGAAGGCCCGTATGAATTTCGTGTGCTCGGGTTCCTGGACGATCGCAACTACGGCCTCAGGACGTTGGTCCTGGATCCGAAGACCCGGACGCTTGGGGATCTGTACTGTCTGATCTTGCGTGCTACGGAAACGGGTTCTACCGGGAAGGTCGATCTGACGCGCTACAACGCGAATGAAGGACTCATCTACAACGATATCGATGTAATAGGGTATTCGACGTGTCGTCGCTCGGAAGAAGTGGACGCGCATTGCAAGGGCCGCGACTACGGAAACATCGCAGCCTTATACAAGGTACTGCACAAGACGCACGAAAAGACCACGGACATTTTCAGTACGGAGGAGCGCAACGGCGTACCGCCCCTCGACGTTCTGAAGACGGAAATCCCGGAGGCTGCCGTGGCGCGGGAGACCCAGCGGCAGAGGGATATCTGTCGGGCGATCGTCGAGCGTCCCGAGTATGCCGAGGCCATCGCGACGTACGATGTCGGATCCGACGAGTACATGAAAGCCGTGCAGCCCATCTACGATGAGGCGGCCGGGGCATTCCCTCGCGCGCGTCGGCTTCCGCGTGCGAAGAGCGACACGTCGAGAACGCTCGATACGTACGGTGTCGTGAGCGGGCAGGGATTCTTCATGTTCCAGTGGCGGGCGATACCGAGGGGGCAGGCAGGCATCGACTGGGGCGACGTGGCGCTCGACTTTATCGCCGACGGGCTTGCCGAATTGGCGGGATGACGATTCGACTCGATCGTGCCGACAGGTTGCAATACCACTCGCACCGATCGCCACGATTGCTCAACTACCTCACCCGGAGCGGAATAAGGGCAGGTCCGACTCACTGGGCGAGTTCTACAAATCGAAGGAAGCACCACCCGAAGGGCGCCGGAAGGCGCTCTTCTCATGTCTGGCCTTCGCGACGTTGCTATCGAGTCATGACCCGTTCCCCTGCGCCTCCCGGCCTCGAACTCGACCGCGCGCACACGCGGAGGCGGCATTTCATGCTCGCCTTCTGGCTCCTCGCCTTCGGCAGCGCCGCGATCGGAAACACGCTGACATGGCGCATCGATGCGGATCGCCATGGCATCGCAGCGTCGGTGTCGGAGATCGCCACCAACGAGTTCACCAGCATGGCCGTGTCGCTCGCGATGCTGCCGTTCCTGCTGCGCGCGTGCGATTGCTGGCCGCTGCACGCGGAGACGCGGCGTCGCTACCGTGAGACGGTGCGCGCCGTGGCGGCGGGTGCGGAGCCGGCCCGTGCGAGGGCCCCGGCCCCAAGACTAGGCCGCCGGGGACATACCCGCTACAATGCCGGTCCGCTGTTACGCGCCTGTAGCTCAGCCGGATAGAGTAGTGGCTTCCGAAGCCATTGGTCGGGGGTTCGAATCCCTCCAGGCGCGCCATTCTTCCCCGCACTCCTTCCTCCGGAGCCGCCGTCCCTCGAGCTAAGGCGCTCTGGCGCAGGCTGGCGACAGAGCGCGTGCTGTGCCCCGTGCCCGAACGGTCCGAGGACGCCACGCGACTGCGGGGCTTCCGAGCGTCCACGAAAGGACGGCCCGTCCGCTCGACCATCGCCGCTCACTTCGAATACGAGCTGAAGACGAGATCGCTCCCGGCCGGCAACTTCTTGTGGCATGCGTAGCACGCATTCACGAGCGCGACGCTCTGGTTCGCGGTACCGTCGTTCTCAAACTGCGCGTAGCCCCAGCCGTCGGTATCGGGGAAGCGTTTCGAGTCCTTCACGCTGATCTGGACGTTGGTCGGTTCGCCCGCGACGAACGACTGGTCGCGACCGAAGATCGCGTTGTTGCGCGCGGACGACTCGTACTTCCACGCGAGCCGGTTTCGGAGACATGCCAGCGCCTCGGGACAACGAGACGCTCGACGTCGTCCCCCCCCCCCCCCCCCCCCCC
>NZ_FOBU01000001.1:626763-1324993 GCF_900109915.1 Luteibacter sp. UNCMF331Sha3.1 | reverse complement strand
TCCAGAGCGACACGCCTACCTTCTTCCAGCACCATCAGGAGGCGGGTAGCGACGCGTCAGTCAATCCTACGACCCATGGAATATATGGTCGCGGGTGGCGATCAGTTAAGGTGCGGATGACCTTGGTAGAGACCGCAATCGCGCTGCGAGAAACTTCGGTCTCCGGCTCTTCGTGTACCGCAGTGCAGATGATCGTAGTGGGTAGGATGCGTCAGTCGCGCGTGGCGTCCCGGCTGTCGATGAGTCGGAGTCAGCGACTCGCACCGCTTAAGAAGGAAACCAGATGAACACAGACTATTACGCGCGGGTACTTGCGGCGCTCGAGCCCGGAAAAACGTACACGTATGCGATCCAGCTTGTCGGGGACCGGACCATGAGTGAGTTCGATAGCACCGCGCCATTCTTGGGTCCGGCGCAAAGAAAGTTGGTGTTTGGCAAGGAAGTTGTCGACTTCGATACCGTCGTCTCCATTCAAGGGGTGTACGGACCCGGCGAGCCGATCAATCCGCACGACTGAAAGCGGACGCCATGCGTGGAGCGACTGCAGCAGGGGAGCATCGTGAGTCGACTCGCGCCTCGGCATGTGGGCCCCATCTCTCGGCACGCTTTTCCTTCGCGAAGCAGTTGACGGTACAGGCCGCGTCGTTGTTCATACCGATCACTGCGAACGTGGAACTGGCGTCTGAATCCATTGACGGCGCGGTGCTGACGGCACCTTCGGATGCACTTCTGTCCAAACCAGACCAGTCAGCACGGTGGTGTGACAATGCCTTCGTACGCGGCATCCAGCGCGGTGGGCCGCTCGTGGATCGAACGTCTTCCGTGCGTTACTTCGAGTAGGAGCTGAAGACGAGATCGCTACCGGCCGGCAGCTTCTTGTGGCAGGCATAGCACGCGTTCACCAGCGCGACGCTCTGGTTCGCGGTGCCGTCGTTCTCGAACTGCGCGTAGCCCCAGCCGTCGGTATCCGGGAAGCGCTTCGAGTCCTTCACGCTGATCTGGACGTTGGTCGGTTCTCCCGCGACGAACGACTGGTCGCGACCGAAGATCGCGTTGTTGCGCGCCGACGATTCGTACTTCCACGCCAGGCGGGCGATGATCGTGCCGTCCGGATACGGCACCTGGCCGGCGCGGAAGGCTTTCATCGCGACGTCGTTGCCGAGAATGACGCGGATGTCGTTGTTGTTGCCCGCCTCGTGGGCGACGCTGATCGTCTGCCAGTTACGGTAGCCCTCGGGCAACGTCACGCCGAACACGGGCGATCGGGATGCCGATGCCTCCCGGGTGGCGGGTTCGCTGGCAAAAGCGCCGAGCGTGATCACACCGCCTACGATGAGTGCCATGGCGGCGACGAAAAGGAGACGATAGGGCATGGCCGTGTACTCGATGATCGGTTGAGGGAGGGCTCGGTACCACGATCAGGATTCACCGTCGTGTACCGTCGAATCTTGTCGAATCCACTAATCCATGGACGTTTCGTCGCTGCCGTCGTCGATGTCCGCTACGATACCCGCATCCATCCATTGCGCGAGCAGCATGCCGGCGCGCCGCACGCCTTCGTCTTCACCCAGGCGGTCGACGAGGCGATCGCAGAGCGATGCGAATGTCGCGTCGTCGCGCAGCGAGCACAGCGCGTCGAACGTCGTCGCATCCACGCGATCCAGTTGCGAGTGGAATCCTTTCCGCCATACGGCGAATCCGCCGGGCGCGTCGAGCATGGCACCCTGAGGCACCGTCATGTCGTTGTCGAGCGCGAACCAGATCTGGTCGGCATTCGTGGTGGCGGGCAGGAGGCGCAGGCTGGGCGTGAGGCGAAGGCAGGCGCGATCCCAGTCCACGCCTGCCAGGACGTCCCTCGACAGTGCCCGTGTGTCGGCCGCGACGAACGCCTCCGATAACGACCATTCGATCCACGCGAGCTCGCGCAGATCGGGGTTGCGCGGATAGAGCGAGAGCAACGTGTCGGCGAAATCGCTTCCGTAGTGATCGAGCGTCCAGGCATGGGGAGGATGACCGACGATGTGGCTGATCGCCGCTTCGCGAAACGCGTCGTCGCCCAGCCAGCGGCGCACCTGCGGGTAGCTGACCTCGAGGCATCCGATGAGCTGCGCCCGGTAGTTGTTCTGATAGACGAGAAGCCCCTGCGCGGCGTGCGCGCCGAAGACGCCGGCGATCGCATCGTCCGGCGCGACGAGCCAGGAGCGGAAGTTTCGCTGCAACTCGGCGAGGTTCACGCGACCTCCCGGCGTGCGCTCACCGTCGCGATGTCGCGTGCCATGTCCACTTCCGCCATCAGCTCCGCGAGGGGCGGCATGTCGTCGTCGCGTTCTATCATCGTGGCGACCGGGCCGAGCAGCGACATCGCGGTGCCGTAGAGCGACCAGACATCGTCGCACACGGGCTGATCGTGCGTGTCGATCAGGATGCCCGGGCCGACGCTGTGACCGGCGAGGTGCACCTGGCGAACGCGGTCGGCGGGAATGCCGCGCAGGAAGGCATGGGGGTCGAAGCCGTGGTTGCAGGCGCTCACGTAGACGTTATTCACGTCGAGCAGCAGGCCGCATCCGGTACGACGCGACATCTCGGCGAGGAATGCCCATTCGGACATCGACGCGTCGTCGAAGGCGACGTAGCTCGACGGGTTTTCGAAGAGCATGGCGCGACCGAGTGCATCCTGCGCCATGTCGATGTTGCGACAGACCAGGTCGAGGGCTTCGTCTGTGTAGGGGACGGGGAGCAGGTCGTGCGAGTTGAAACCGGCGACGCGCGACCAGCTCAGATGATCGGAGACGAACAGTGGTTGCACGTCGTCGACGAGCGATCGCAACCGGGCGAGATAGTGCAGGTCGAGCCCGTCCGACGAACCGATGGACATCGACACGCCGTGGAGCGCGACGGGGTGCTTCTCGCGAACGCGGCGCAGGATATCGCGTGGCTGCCCGCCATCGACCATGAAGTTCTCGGAGATCACTTCGACGAAGTCGACGGGCACGTCGGTGTCGAGGAAGTCGCGGTAGTGCTCCTTGCGGAGGCCGAGGCCGAAACCGGAGAACGTGGGGGGAGGCGTATGCATGCAGGCAGTCCTGGCGCGGAAGGAAGGCGGAGCCGGCCCGTGGCCGGCTCCGCGCCGTTGCTTACTTCGGTTCGGTCAGCGTGCCGCCGGCGGCCTTGCACTCGGTCGGGGTCTTCACGACGACACCCTGGCCCTTGCACGTGTTGAGGCCCTTGCAATCGTTCTTGGCGGTGGCGCAGAGACTGGTGCCCTTACAGGTATTGACGCCGTAGCAGCGCGTCGGCTCTTCCTTGGCGCCTGCCGCGCCGCTGGCGGCCGCCGGGGTGGCGATCGATGCGACGGCGAGGGCGACGAGCGCGGCAGCGGCGGCGAAGCCGCGACGGGACGTGGTGGCGGTGTTCATGGTGGTGCTCTCCTGCGGATGGGGTCCGGCACGGACCGGGTGGGGACGTGGGTTCGTGGCTTTACTTCAGGCTGCGCGCGGCGTCTTCGATCACCTTCGCCACCTGTTCGGGCTGCGAGATGTAGACGACATGGCTGGCCTTGATCTCGGTGACCTTCGCGTTGGCGCGCTTGTACATCCATCGCTCGAGGTCGGGGCTCAGGGCGCGATCGTCGGTGGCGACGACGCCCCAGACGGGCTTGTCGTGCCACGCGGCGACCTGCATCGTCGCGCCGAAGGCGGCCGTGGTCGCCGACACCTGCGACACCGCCATGAAGTCGGTGCGGTTGGTGGTCAGGTCGCCCGCGAAGTCGGCGCCGAACTTCTTCTCGTCGAAATACAGGTGGCCATCGCGCGTCGCGGAAACATCGTTGCTCGGCGACGGCATCGAACCGACGAGCTGCGAGAGGCTCTCGCCGACGTCCGGTACCAGCGCGGCGACGTACACGAGGCCCTTGACCTTGTCGCGGTTGCCGGCCTGCGTGATCACGACGCCGCCGTAGCTGTGGCCGACGAGGAGCACCGGGCCATCCTGTTTGCGGATCTGCTCGCGGGTCTGCTCGATGTCGTCGGCCAGCGTCTCGATCTTCGGCTGCACCACGTTCACGGTGTAGCCCTTGTGGATCAGGATGTCGTGCACGACGCGCCAGCCCGAGCCGTCGACGAACGCGCCGGGTACGATGACGATGTTCCGGACGCCGGGAGGTGTCGTGGCATCGGCGGCGTACGTCGCCGTCGCACCGCCCAGGGCCATCGCCGCGATGGCGGCGGTCAACAGGATACGCATGGAAGTCCTTTGCTTGTGTGTGAGGGGAATAGGAGGTGATCAGCGACCGTGGCGCATGCGCTCGATCACGTGGTCGAGCGACCAGTGACCGGCACCGCGCGCGACGAGCGGAAGCAGGAGGCCGGCCCACGTGAGATGCGTCGGCCAGGCGTCGGGATAGACGAACACCTCGATCACCGTGGTCATGCCGAGCAGCGCGAGCGCGGAAACGCGCGTGCAGAGGCCGAGCACCAGCAACACGGGGAACAGGTGCTCCGCATACGTGGCGAGGTGTGCCGCGATGCCCGGCGACACGAGGGGCAGGGCGTATTCGGAGGCGAACAGGTCGTAGGTCGACGGCTTGATCGTGAGGAACCCGGATACCTTGGTGCGACCGGAGAGGAAGAACACCGAGGCGATGCCGAGGCGCGCGACCAGCAACAGCAGGCTGTCCGGTACCACGCGCGACCCCATGGCCGCGCGTGCCGCGCCCTGCCGCCGCGGACGCCGCGCATCGAGCACGCTGCGCTCCGCGGCGGGGATCACGCCTGCGGCTCCAGGCTGCCGTGGCCGTTCGGGGTCTTGATCGACGTGCACGTGCCCTTGTCAACGAGGACCCAGGCGTTGCCCTGGTAATCCTTTTTCGACGTGGCCGCGCAGCTGGTGCCCGGACCGGCGGCGCAATCGTTCTGGCCCGCTCTGGCGACGCCATAGCATTTCTCCATGGGCTTCTTCGCGTCGTCGGCGTGCGCACCCGAAGCGAGGGAGGCGAGGCCAAGGGCGAGGGATGCGGCGAACGCGGCATGCTTACGGATCATGGGAGGATTCCTCTGGGTACGTGGGAGCGACGGGTGTCAGGCGGCGATGCCGCTGTCGACGACGTGGATTTCGACGTCGATGTTTCCGCGCGTCGCCTTGGAGTAGGGGCACGTGCGATGTGCGGCCTGCACCAGCACGTTGGCGACGTCGATGGCGAGGCCCGGAAGCGTCACGTTGAGGCGGGCCTGAAGGTAGTAACCGCCATCGCCGGTCCCGAGGTCGATCTCGGTGTCGACGGCCGTGCCTTTCGGCAGCGCGATCTTGCGCTCGGCGGCCGCGATGCCCAGGGCGCCGATGAAACAGGCCGACCAGCCCGCACCCAGCAGCTGCTCCGGGTTGGTGCCCGTGCCGTGGCCGCCCGGCGGGGTCAGCTTCACGTCGAGGCGGCCGTCGTCGCTGCGCGACTGGCCGTCGCGGCCGCCGGTCGTGTGGGTCTTGCCGGTATAGAGGACGTTCGTGATCTGGGCCATGGTGCGAGTCTCCGGTGGGAAGGGGGTGCGCCGTGCGGCGCTTCGGCTGCGGATCAGCCGGTGGACACAGGAAACCGTGGCGGCGTATCCCGCCTGTGTCGCGTCCGCCGCCGAAGCGCATCGAAATGTGTAGCGGCGGCACAGGGATACATTCGGGTACAAAGCGCCCGCCCACCGGGCCCGGCGCGACGCGATCGCTGTCTTGTACGTATCGATACAAAAAGCCGTGTCGCCGGACACGCCCGGGACAAGGGCCGGGCGTCCAATGGGCACCATGCGCAGAACCCATGCGCCCCCTACCGACGATTCGAGGTGCGCCCCATGAAATCTTTCCGTCTGCTCGCCATTTCGCTGGTCGTCGCGGCCGCCCTGGTCGCCGCCTGGCCCGGTAACTGGGCCACCGCGCGCGCCGGGGAATCGACCGCCGCCACGCCGGCGCCGGAATTCACCGGTATCGACCGCTGGTTCAACTCGCCGCCGCTGACCATCGCGGGCCTGCATGGCAAGGTCACGCTCGTGGAGTTCTGGACCAACGAATGCATCAACTGCATCCACGTGCTGCCGCATACCAAGGCGCTGTACGAGAAATACAAGGACAAGGGGCTCGTCGTCGTCGGCGTGCACACGCCGGAATACGACGAAGAGCGCGATCCGGCCACCGTGCAGGCGGCCATCCGGCAGTTCGGCATCACCTGGCCGGTGGCGCAGGACAACGAACTGGCGACCTGGAACGCATGGGGCAACCAGTACTGGCCCGCGCTGTATCTGGTCGACAAGAACGGAAAGGTGGTGTATCGCCACTTCGGTGAGGGAAACTACGAGCAGACCGAGGAACGCGTGCGCCAGCTCCTGCAGGAGAAGGCGTGATGCTTACCGACGAAGACACCGACCTCACCGAAAGCATAAGGGAGAACGAAGGCGTGGAGCACACCGATCACATCCTCGTCGTCGACGACGACCACGGCATCCGCACGGGCGTGGTGGACTACCTGCGCAAGAACGGCCTGCGCGCCACCGCGGCGGCGGACGGGCGCGAGATGATGGCGCAGCTCGAGACGTCGACGTTCGACCTGATCGTGCTCGACATCATGATGCCGGGCGACGACGGGCTCGCGCTCTGTCGCAACCTGCGCGCCGGCAAGCACCGCGCCGTGCCCGTGCTACTGCTGACCGCGCGCGACGACGAGACCGATCGCATCGTCGGTCTCGAGATGGGCGCCGACGACTACGTGACGAAGCCCTTCTCGCCACGCGAGCTGCTGGCGCGCATCAAGGCGGTGATCCGGCGCACGCGCATGCTTCCGCCCAACCTGCGCATCACCGAGACCAGCGACACCATTTCGTTCGGTCACTGGCGCCTCGATACCACGGCCCGCCATCTGCTCGACGGCGATGGCACCGTGGTATCGCTGAGCGGTGCGGAGTTCCGCCTGTTGCGTGTGTTCCTCGACCATCCGCAACGCGTGCTGTCGCGCGACCAGCTGCTCAACCTCACCCAGGGACGCGACGCGGAACTCTTCGACCGCTCGATCGACCTCATGGTCAGCCGGCTGCGCCAGCGCCTGCGCGACGATGCGAAGGAACAGGCGTACATCAAGACGGTGCGCAGCGAAGGTTACGTGTTCTCCATGCCGGTGACCGTGCACGGGGACGTCTCGTGATCGAGGCGGTCCGCCGCGTTTTCCAGTGGCGTATCTGGCCGCGAAGCATGGCTTCGCGGCTCTACCTCATCATCTTCACCGGCTTGTTGCTCGCGTACGCGCTATCCGTCGCGCTCGTGATGTTCGAACGCTACGAGTCCGCCACGTCGGTGATGCTCAACACGCTGGAGAACGACGTCGGCACGTCCGTCGCCGTGCTGGACAGGGAAGCACCGCAGGATCGCGAGAAGTGGCTCCCGCGCCTGCGTCGCGACAACTACCGCTTCATCGTCGGTCCCGGCGACGCGGGCGAGCCGCTGCGCACGCAGCGCTCGCGCGACGTGACGGCGATGATCGCGAAGGAAGTCGGTGCGGGCTACCGCGTGCACGGCGAAACCGTGTCGCGCGTTCCCGAGCGTTACCAGGTGCATTTCACGCTGCACGACGGATCGCCGCTCACGCTCGAAGTGACGCCGCGCGGCGTCATGCCGGTGGCCGACTGGCTGCCCGTGGTGCTGGTGCTTCAGGTCGCGCTGCTGCTCGCGGTGGGCTGGATCGCGGTGCGTCAGGCGACGCGGCCGCTCAAGCGTCTGGCGCTCGCCGCGGAGGGCATCACGCCATCCGTGGACGGACCGCGCATGGCGCAGGATGGCCCGACCGAGGTCGCGCACGCCGCCGTCGCGTTCAACGCGATGCAGGATCGCATCAGCCGGTATCTGAAGGAGCGTCTGCACATCCTCGCGTCCATCTCGCACGACCTGCAGACGCCGATCACACGCATGCGGTTGCGCGCGGAATCGCTGGACAACGGCGTGGAGCGCGACCGGATCCTCGCCGACCTCGCCGAGATGGAGCATCTCGTGCGCGAAGGCGTGGCGTACGCGCGCAGTGCGCACGGCGGCGACGAGATGCCGGTGCGCACCGATCCCGCCGCGTTCCTCGAAAGTCTGGTCTTCGATTACCAGGACACGGGTCAACCGGTGACGCTTACCGGCAGCATCCACGGCGTGGCGATGGTGCGCCCGCGCGCCTTGCGACGCGTGCTCGTCAATCTGATCGATAACGCGATCAAGTATGGCGGCTCGGCCGAAGTCGGCGTGTGTCGCGACGAAGGCAACAGCCTGTGCATCACCGTCTCGGATCGCGGTCCCGGCATTCCGGAAGCCGAACTCGACGACGTGATGGAGCCGTTCTACCGGTTGGAGGCGTCGCGCAATCGCGACACCGGCGGTGCGGGCCTGGGTCTCGCGATCGCCCTGCAACTGATGCGCTCGATCGGTGGCAACCTCACGCTGGCCAACCGCGAAGGCGGCGGTCTGGTAGCGACGGTCGTGCTGCCTTGACAACGTAACGCGAGAGAGCCGATGCGGGAGCGCGCTTGCGCGCGATTGGGTGCTTGCCGCGAGCACCCATCGCGCGCAAGCGCGCTCCCACACCAGCGGTCAGCGATCGTCAGCTCGCCATGTCTTCCCGATACGCGAACAGCCCTGGCGCTCCGCCCGTCACCACGAAGAGCACCGTCTCCCCATCGCGTACCGAGCCATCGCGTAGCGCGCCGAGCAGCCCGGCGAACGCCTTGCCCGAGTACACCGGGTCGAGGAGGAGGCCCTCGCGGCTCGCGGCGAGCCTTACGGCGGCTTTCATGGCGTCCGTCGCCACACCGTAACCGTCGCCCAGCTGTGTCGCGTCGATGTGGACGTCGTCGCCTGCGACGGTCGGCGGTAGCGAGAGCAGGCCGAGCGTCTCGTTGGCGAACGTCACGGTCGATTGCCGCGCCTTCGCCGCGTCAGCCAGCACGGAGTAACCGCGGACGACGGACGGATCGCGCCCCATCGCGACGTATCCCGCCACGAGTCCCGCCTGCGTGCCGCTGCTTCCGTTCGGCACGACGACGCGATCGAAGCGCAGGTCCATCGTTGTCTCCTGCTGCGCGATCTCGCGCGCGCAGCGGGTGTAACCGAGCGCGCCGGTGGGCGTCGATCCGCCCAGAGGAATCACCAGCGCCTTGCGGCCCTCGCGTGCCAGCGCCGCGGTACGGGCCTCCGCCACCGCCATGCCGTTCTCGCCGCGGGCGAGCAGCAAGGGTTTCGCGCCGAAGAGATCATCCAGCAGCACGTTGCCGTTGGCTTCGTAGTCGATGCCATCCTTCGGCACCATGCGCGAGAGGAACAGCTCGCACGCGAACCCGTGCTTCGCGGCGGCGGCCGCGGTCAGTCGCGCGTGGTTCGATTGCAGGCCACCGGTGCTGATGAGCGTGTCGGCACCGATGCGGCGCGCGTGTCCCAGGTGGTATTCCAGCTTGCGCAGCTTGTTGCCGCCGCCGCCGAGCGACATCGTGTCATCGCGTTTGGCGAAGAGCCGGATGCCGCGCGCCGCGAGACCAAGGTGCTCCTCGATACGCGTAAGGCGCTGGATGAGCGTAGGGCCATCGAGCAGGTCGACGTGCGGAAGGGCGTCGAGCGAAGGAATGAGGCTCATGAAAATCTCCGTGACATCACGGAGAGCATAGGCCGCCGTCGTCCCGGTCACCAGCTGATTTTCTAACTCCCACCCAAAAAAAGCCCCGGTCTGGGGCCGGGGCTTTTCCGTTACGCGACGGTGTCGCTTCCTACACCCTGGGTCCGCGACGGAACCCGCCAAACAGCAGCGAAAGGATGAAAAGGATGAGGAAGACGACGAAGAGAATCTTGGCGATGCTGGCGGCGCCGGCGGCAATGCCGGTGAAGCCGAAGATCGCGGCGATCAGTGCGATCACGAAGAAAATGACGGCCCAATGAAGCATGGTGTTCTCCTGGCGGCGAGTCGTGGGGAGCGGAATGCTCAGTAGTGGCGATCGATGTTGTCGCGGAAATCCTTGACCTGCCGTTCCGCTTCATCCTTGGCGACGCCATAACGTTCCTGGACCTTGCCTGCGAGGTATTCGCTGTTGCCTTCGGCGACCTTGAAGTCGTCGTCGGTCAGCTTGCCCCACTGTTCCTTCATCTTGCCCTCCAGCTGTTTCCACTTGCCCTTGAGGGTGTCTTCGTTCATGGTGCCTTCCTCGATCGGTGTAATGCCCGCGCAGCAACACGCCGTGCCGGGTCGGACGACATTCGAGCATCGCCGGGTTGAACGAGATGTCTCGGAGCGGTGAGCCCATGTCTCACCGCGTCTTTGCACGCTCTACACATATCCGGCAGAAGCCCATGGCCTCCGGCAGGCTTGCGACGGCACGAGGCTTGCGGGAAAGTCGGCGGACGTCGCCCGAGGGATACCCCCATGAAAGCCCAGCGCTTACGCGAACTCCACGCCGGTCCGTCGCTCCTCGTCCTGCCCAACGCCTGGGATGCCGGGAGCGCCGCCGTTATCCAGCAGGCTGGCGCGCCCGCTGTCGCGACGACCAGCGCGGGCGTCGCGTGGTCGTGCGGCTGGCCCGATGGCGACCGCCTGCCAGCGAGCGAGATGCTGGCCGCCGCGATCCGCATCGTCCGCGTGCTCGATGTCCCGCTCACCGTCGACATCGAAGAAGGTTGCTCCGACCATCCGGACGAGGTGGGTGAGTTCGTGGCATCGCTGGCAGAGGCAGGCGTCGCTGGCATCAACATCGAAGACGGCACGAAGCAGCCTTCGCTGCTCGTCGCGAAACTCAATGCCATCCGCGCGGCACTCGGGACTCGCGATCTCTTCATCAACACGCGCACCGACGTGATCCTGCGCGGCATGACGTCGGGCGACGCGGCCGTCGACGAAGTCGTGGCTCGCGCGAAGGCCTATCGCGATGCAGGCGGCGATGGCATGTTCGTTCCCGGTATCGCATCGACGGACGACATCGGTCGTGTCGTGGCGGGTATCGGCGACATGCCGCTGAACGTGATGCTCGTACCGAATCTGCCATCGCGCGAAGCGCTGTTCGCCGCCGGTGCACGGCGCCTCAGCGCGGGCATCGCGCTATCGCTGGAAGCGTATGCGACCGCCGGACGCATGGCGGCGGAGTTCATGGGCGTGGAGGCGAAGTCGGTGACGTACGGCGGTTTCAACGCGATGCTGGACCGGTAACGACGCGGCGGGCATGCCCGCTGCCGCGGGATCGCCGATACGATCGGCTCCCACAAGCTCCCGCTGGATTCCATGGGCCCTCGCACGACCTGCGTCGCCGTCCGGCGGGGAGTCGGGGTGTGCCGTCTCTGGAGCGATTCCGCAGGAAGGCGAAGGCCGGACGAGGACTTAGCGACAGAGACGGCACGCGCCGACTCCCCTGCCTCGAGCCCCGGCTCCGTCGCGATGGCGAAGCCGAGCCAGGACACAAAAAAGGGCGCGGCTCTCGCCGCGCCCCGATCCAGCAAGAGGAATTCCGCTTACTTCTTCTTGATCTCGAACGCTTCGTTACCCACGGCCTGACCGTTGAGCGAGACGGTGACCTTGTACTTGCCTTCCGGCCACTCGTTCGGATTCTGGATCTTGAACGTGGTGACGGCCGGACCGTCCGTGCTGATCGACTGGCTGATGTCGCTGACCGTGGTGACGGTTTCGCCGTCCTGGAAGGTCCACTTCGCATTGAGCGTGGCGCCGGCCGTGGTGCCCTCGGTGGCGACCGAGGCGTAGATCGTCTTCTCGTTCGGCGCGAAGGCGGTCTTGGCCTTGGCGACCTTCTTGTCGGCGCCGACGGCGCTGCCGAGGGTGACCGAACCGACCTTCAGCGACTCGCTGGCGGCGGCCGGAGCCGGGGCCGGTGCGGCCGGCTGGGCAGCCGGAGCGGCAGCGGCCGTGCTCGCGGCGACCGGCGCGGTGGCGGCCGGAGCCGGTGCCGGTGCGGCGGGCGCGGTGGCGGCAGGCGCGGGCGCGTTCTGCTGCTCGTCCTTCTTGCCGCAGGCGGTGAGGACCAGCAGGCCGGCGATGGTGGCCGTGGCGAGGGCGGACGAACGCATGGAAAGCTTCATGTCTGGATTCCGGAAGATGTGCTTGAGTCAGAAGGCGGGGAGGCGCGGGGCCTTTCCCCTTCGCCGCGGCAGGTTACAGGCTATACAACTAAAGGCAAGACCAATGAAGAACGCATGAATGCGCCATTCATGCTCATTGGCGCGCACCGCGCGGATTGCCGGGAACGGCGGCCACATCGGTGCTGCGGAACGGGTTGATGTCGAGGCCACCGCGACGCGTGTAGCGCGCATAGACCGACAGCTCGCGAGGCGCGCAGCGCGCACGGATGTCCATGAAGATGCGTTCGACGCACTGCTCGTGGAATTCGGTGTGGCTGCGGAACGAAACCAGATAGCGGAGCAGCCCGGCGCGATCGATGGCGTTGCCGGTATAGGCCACCTGCACGCTGCCCCAGTCCGGCTGGCCCGTGACGGGGCAGTTCGAACGCAGCAGGTGCGACACCAGCGTTTCCGTCACCACGCCGTCGTGCGTGCCGAGGAAATCGGCGCGCGGCGGTCCGTAGCTGTCGAAGTCGAGATCCTGCGTGTCGAGCAGGAGGCCTTCGGGTTCGCCCAGCGGGGTACCGTCGAGTTCGTTCGGTGCGCGCAGGACGATGTCGACGGTGCCACCCGACGCGGCGGACAGGTCGCGGCGCAGCGTGTCGTGCACGGCGGCCGTGCCTGCCATGCGCTCCTGCGCGAAGCTGTTGAGGTACAGCTTGAACGACTTGGACTCGACGATGTTCGGTGTGGTGGCGGGAAAGCGGAACTCGGCCACCGCCACGACGGGCTTGCCGCGAAGGTCGAGCCACGACAGTTCGTAGCCGTTCCAGACGTCGACGCCATGGAAGGGGAGGTCGCCTTCGGCGACGCCGATCTCGTCGCGCTTGCCTTGGCGCGGAATGGGAAAGAGCAGCCCCGGATCGTAGCGGTCTGCGTAGGTCGTGCTCTTGCCCAGTGGCGAGTGTTCGGGGGACGACATGGCGGCTTGCTGCTGCGAACAAACCGCCATTATAGAGGCCCCGGGCCCCCCAGGTCAGGCGTTGACCGACCCCATCATGTTGGAGGCGTAGCGGTCGCCCACGGCGGCGTCGGGCGGGAACACCGCGTCGATCTCCGCGACCTCGGCGGCGCTGAGCTCGACCTCGGCCGCCCCGGCGTTCTCTTCCAGGTACTTCACGCGCTTGGTGCCGGGGATGGGGATCACGTCGTCGCCCCTGGCGATGACCCAGGCGAGGGCGAGCTGGCCCGGCGTGCAGCCCTTGTCCGCGGCGAAGCGGCGGACCTTCTCCACGATGGCGAGGTTCTTCGTGAAATTCTCGCCCGTGAACCGCGGATTGATACGGCGGTAGTCGTCTTCGGCGAAGTCCTCGGGTTTCGTGATCGCGCCGGTGAGGAAACCCCGGCCCAGCGGGCTGTAAGCGACGAAGGCGATGCCGTGTTCGCGGCAGGCCGCCAGCGTTCCCGTCGTTTCCGGGTCGCGCGTCCACAACGAGTATTCGCTCTGCAGGGCGGCGATCGGATGGGTCGCGGCCGCACGCCGGATCGACTCGGCCGAGGCCTCGGACAAGCCGAGGTAGCGCACCTTGCCCTCGTCGACGAGACGCGCCATCGCGCCGACCGTCTCTTCGATCGGTACCGTGCGGTCGACGCGGTGCTGGTAATAGAGGTCGATGTGGTCGGTCTGCAGGCGGCGCAGGCTCGCTTCGACCGACGCGCGCACGTACTCCGGCCGGCCACTCACGCCGCGCTTCAGGGGGTCGCCGGGATCGCGCACGATGCCGAACTTGGTCGCGAGGAACACCGCGTCGCGACGGCCTTTCAGCGTGCGACCCAGCAGTTCCTCGTTGGTGTGCGGGCCGTAGGCGTCGGAGGTGTCCCAGAAAGTGATGCCGAGGTCCAGCGCGCGCTCGAGCGTCGCGACCGATTCCTTCTCGTCGCCGGGGCCGTAGAACTCGCTCATGCCCATGCAGCCGAGGCCCTGGATGGAGACCTGCGGGCCGTTCTTGCCCAGTTGGCGGGTTTTCATGCGTGTTTCCTCCGATGCGAGGGGGTGTCCGCCGCTGGCGCCGGGCTGGCCGGCGCCACGGGGTCGGGAATGGATTCGTCGGGATAGATCGAACGGTACAGGGCGATCTTTTCGTCCAGCCGCACGATGGTGTCGGTGAGATCGACGAGCTGTTCGCGCAGGTAGGCGGCGTGGCGGGCGAGAAGGTCGCCGCGCAAGCGGATGCTTTCGGGCGTTTCGCCGAGACGACGCAGGCGCACGTATTCCTGGATGTCGCGCATGGACATCCCCGTGCCGCGAAGCTTCAGCACGAAATGGATGAAGCGCATCTCGGTCTCGCCGTAGACACGCTGGCCGCCGCGCCGGGGAACCGGGTCGATCAGGCCGATCTGCTCGTAATAACGGAGGGTGTAAGCCGTGAGGCCGGTCGCGAGAGCGGCCTCGGCGATGGTCATCGAGGTAGGCATGCGAAGAGCGTACGCCTTCGAGTGCACTCGAGGTCAAGATCCGGACGGTCGTCCGGGGCGCGGGATTTACTGGACCGGCGTGGGCTTGTGGTCGGCGTCCAGCGCGATCATCACGAACGTGCCGCGCGTGCAGAGCTCCCGCTCGCCGGTGATCAGGTCTTCGGTGTACATGGCCACGTCGATCTTCATCGACGTGCGGCCCACGGAGACCACGGTGGCGATCAGCTCCACCATCTGGCCCTTGCGGACCGGGACGTGGAAGTCGACCTGCTCGGAACGCGCCGTGACCACCACTTTGCGCGAGTAGCGCGAGGCGGCGAGGAACGCGGCCTTGTCCATCCACGCCAGCGCCTGGCCGCCGAAAAGGGTGCCGAGGTGGTTGGTGTGATCGGGGAAGACGATCTCGAGGACGCGCGCCTCGGTAGGGCGCGCAACGGGGAGGTTGGGGACGGGTTCGCTCATGGTGGGGCTATTGTAGCGCCTATGTTGCACCGCCGCATTGCGCCGGATCTGGCAGGATCCACTCTCGCGGCGAGCTCTGCCCCATGCATGGAGGAGAGCTCGCCGCCCTGGCGGCTCCTACAGCGGCCCGTCAGAACGACTGGTCGAAGGCGACTTCGCCCTGCACGCCCACCTGGTAGGACGAGACGCGGCGTTCGAAGAAGTTGGTCAGCTCCTGGACGTCCTGTAGGTCCATGAAGTCGAACGGGTTCTTCGCGCCGTACTTCTTCGGCATGTCGAGCTGCACCAGGCGCTGGTCGGCGCAGTATTCGAGGTACTGGCGCATGTCGGCCACCGACAGGCCGGCGACGCCGCCCGAGAGCACGTCGGCGGCGAACTGCGTCTCGCAGGCGATGGCGTCCTCCAGCATGGCCTCGACCTGCGCGCGCATCTCGTCGTCGAAGAGGTCCGGCTCCTGCTCGCGCACTGTGCGCACCACCTCGAAGGCGAAGGCCATGTGGCCCGACTCGTCGCGGAACACCCAGTTGGTGCCCGACGCGAGACCGTGCAGCAGGCCGCGCGAACGCAGGTAGTACACGTAGGCGAACGCGGCGAAGAAGAACAGGCCTTCGATGCACGCGGCGAAGCAGATCAGATTGAGCAGGAACTGCCGGCGGTGCTCGCGCGTTTCGAGCCGGTTGAGGTCCTGGATCGAGTCGATCCACCGGAAGCAGAACTCGCCCTTCTGGCGGATCGACGGAATGCTCTCGATCGCCGCGAAGGCCTTGTTCCGCTCCGACGGCTCGGGGATGTAGGTGTCGAGCAGCGTGAGGTAGAACTGCACGTGCAGCGCTTCTTCATAGAGCTGGCGCGACAGGAACATGCGCGCTTCGGGGGAGTTCACGTGCTGATAGAGGTTGAGCACGAGGTTGTTCGACACGATCGTGTCGCCCGTGGCGAAGAACGCCACGAGACGATGGATCAGATGGCGATCCGCATCCGACATCTTCGACTTGAGGTCGGTCACGTCGAGCGAGAAATCCACCTCTTCCACCGTCCACGTGTTGCGGATGGCGGCGCGATACATCTCGTAGAACTGCGGGTACTTCATCGGCCGCAGCGTGAGCTCGAAGCCGGGATCGAGAATGTGGGTATCGCGGGTGACGGGAGACGCGGACATCGGGGTACCTCGAAAAAGATGAATGCCGTATCCGCAGGAGCCGCCATGGCGGCTCCTGCACGGTGAGCGGTCTTACTGGCAGGCTTCGCAGTACTCGGGATTCTCGAGCGAGCAGAACACCGCCGCTTCCGCCTGCTCCTGCGCATCGGCCACCGGGGCCGCCGGAACGGACGCCGACGCGGTGACCGTGGTCTTCGCGATGCGGGTGGCGGGGCGCGAGCGCAGGTAGTACGTGGTCTTGATGCCGGACTTCCACGCGTACATGTACATGGACGAGAGCTGGCCGATGTTCGGGTTTTCCATGAACAGGTTCAGCGACTGGCTCTGGTCGATGTACGCGCCGCGCGCGGCGGCGAGATCGATCAGCGCCTTCTGCGGCAGTTCCCAGGTGGTGCGGTACACGGCGCGCAGCTCGGCCGGGATCGCGGCGATGCCCTGCACGGAGCCTTCGGCCAGCTTGATCTGATCGCGCACGTCGGCGGTCCAGAGGCCCAGCGTCTTCAGTTCTTCGACGAGATAGCGGTTGACGACGAGGAAGTCGCCCGAGAGCGTCTCGCGCTTGAAGAGGTTCGACACCTGCGGCTCGATGCACTCGTAGCAGCCGGCGATGGAGGCGATCGTCGCGGTGGGCGCGATGGCGATCAGCAGCGAGTTGCGCAGGCCCTTCGCCTTGATCTTCTCGCGCAGCGTCGCCCAGCGATCGTCCTTGCCGGTCGGCGTCGCCGCCGGCCAGTAGTCGAACTGGAGCTCGCCGTTGACGGCGCGGCTTTCGTCGAAGCCCGGGTGCGCGCCGTCGCGCTCCGCGATCTCGTTCGACATCGACAACGCGTGGAAGTAGATCTCTTCCTGGATCCGCGTGGACAGCGCGCGCGCCTCGTCCGAATCGAACGGCATGCGCAGCTTGAAGAAGACGTCCTGCAGGCCCATCACGCCGAGGCCCACCGGGCGCCACTTCATGTTCGCCGTCTTCGCCGTGGCGATCGGATAGAAGTTGAGATCGATGACGCGATTGAGCTGGCGCACCGCGGTGCGCACGGTCGTCGCGAGCTTGTCGAAGTCGAACGCGCCGTCCACGACGTGACGCGCGAGGTTGACCGAGCCGAGGTTGCACACGGCGGTCTCGTTCTCGTTGGTGACCTCGAGGATCTCGGTGCAGAGGTTCGACAGGTGGATGACGTTCTTCGCCAGCGCCGTCTGGTTGCTGGTGGCGTTCGAGCGATCCTTGAACGTCATCCAGCCGTTGCCGGTCTGCGCCAGCGAACGGAGCATGCGCGCGTAGAGCTCGCGCGCCTTGATCGACTTGGCGGCGAGGCCGTCGGCCTCGGCCTTCTCGTAGGCGGCGTCGAACGCCGGGCCCCACGTGTCGACGAAGTGCGGCACGATCTTCGGATCGAACAGCGACCAGTCGCCATCGGTCTCCACGCGACGCATGAAGAGGTCCGGCACCCAGTTGGCGAGGTTGAGGTTGTGCGTGCGGCGCGCATCGTCACCCGTGTTCTCGCGCAGCTCGAGGAACTCCTCGATGTCCGCGTGCCACGATTCGAGGTAGACGCAGGCGGCGCCCTTGCGCTTGCCACCCTGGTTCACGGCGGCGACGGAAGCGTCGAGCGTCTTCAGCCACGGCACGAGGCCGTTCGAGTGCCCGTTGGTGCCCTTGATCAGCGATCCGCGCGAACGGATGCGCGAATAGGCGAGGCCGATGCCGCCCGCGAACTTCGACAGCTGCGCCACGTCGCCGTACTTCGCGTAGATGGATTCCAGCGCGTCCTGCGGCGAGTCGAGCAGGAAGCACGACGACAGCTGCTCGTGTGCCGTGCCGGCGTTGAACAGCGTCGGCGAGCTGGCGAGGTATTCGAGCGACGAGAGCATGCGATACAGCTCGAGCGTCTCGGCGACGTCGTTGCCGCCGAGCGCGCATGCGATGCGCATGAAGAAATATTGCGGCGTCTCGATGACGAAGCGCTTCGTCGGGTGGCGCAGCAGGTAACGGTCGTACACGGTGCGCAGGCCGAAGTATTCGAAGCGGCGCGAGGCGGTCGTATCGATGGCGTCGTTGAGCTTGCGCGCGTTCACCTGCACGAAGTCGCGCAGGCGCTCGTTGAGGATGCCGAGGTCGAAACCGGTGGCGATCGACTGCGAGAACGACTGGATGTCCTGGCCGGACACTTCCTTGTCCACGAAGGCGGCGAGCAGGCGGGCCGCGAGCTGGCCGTACTCCGGCTCTTCGGCGGTGAGCGCGGCGGAGGTCCGGATCGAGAGCTGGTCGAGCTCCTGCGTGGTGGCGCCGTCGTAGAGGCCACCGATGGTCTTCAGCGCCACGCGCATCGGATCCACGGCGAAAAGGCCATCGGCGCTGCGCGTCACCGCGCGCACGATCTTGTTCACGTCGACGACTTCCTGGCCACCGTTGCGCTTGGTCACGCGCATCTGGCCGGGGTTGTGCGGCGGGGTGAGGGCGAATGCCGGCGGCGGGTCGTTGCGATAGCCGGCCGCAGGCGCCTTGTCGGCGGCCGTGGCGGTGGGAGTGGGAGCGGCGTCGGCCGTCTCGGTGCGCTCGCGCGCGGCGGAATCCATCGTGGTCGTCATTGGCATGCCCCAGGGCCAGGTCCAGATTCCCGTTCCCTCGAACGGGGCTCCATGCGGGTCGGGCGGGGCGGAAAGGGTCGCGACGGAGCGCGCCTTCGGGCGCCTCCGGTCCGCGACGTGCCTCCCCGCGGAAGCCGTCACCACAATCGACGCCACGCTCGGCGTCGACTGTTGGCAGGTCTTCGGACTCGTGGACAAGGGCCTTCAGGCCGACCTAGCCCGTCGCTTCCCGGCCTCCCGTGGGGCCAGTGCTGATGACGGGTTCGTTTCCACTTACCGCTGCGGGGCAGTTCCGGATTCGAACCGGATTCCCTTTTAAGTCCGTCGGGCAGTCGCGCCTCGGCCGGACACCAACGCGACACACGATATAGGCGGTATGGGTGCCGGTCAACACAAGATGTGGGGTGTGGGCTATGTGCCTGATTCGCTGGGATACACGTACGTGAAGGCGTCTACACAAAGTCTCCCCGCCTCCACGGATAAACTTCGCGCTCCTTTTCCGGACCCATCGAGGCCCGATGCCACCGTCCTTCGCGCTGCAGGATCACGCCCTGATCGCCCGGTCGTTCGATGCCGTTCCGTTCGGCCTCGTCGCGCTCTCGCCCGCTGGCGAGCTTCTGTACGCCAATGCCTGGGCCGCGGCCCGGTTGCCCGCCGACGACTTCCTGGCGCTGTGGGACACCGCGGGCAGGGAACGCATCGTCGCGGCGCTCGCCACGCCGTCGGCCGACGACCTGGCTGGCTTCGTGGCGTCGACCACGGCGGGCGGCGCCTGGCGCATCGCGATGGAGCCGTGGACCGACCCCGCGTCGGGAAGCCGCGTCGTCATCGCTTCCGTGCAGCCCGCCGGTCCCTCCAGCGACGCCTGGCCGGCCGATCGCGACGGCGAACTGGCGGTGGGTCTCACGCACGGCCAGCTGCGCCAGGCGCAGAAGATGGACGCGATCGGCAAGCTGACCGGCGGCGTCGCGCACGACTTCAACAACCTGCTTCAGGTGATCAGCGGCAACCTCCAGCTGCTCGCCGCCGACATCGTGGGCAATGCGCGCGCCGAACGACGCGTCGCCAACGCCATGGCCGGCGTCACGCGAGGCACGAAGCTCGCGGCCCAGCTGCTCGCGTTCGGACGTCGCCAGCCGCTGGCGCCGAAGGTCGTCAACATCGGGCGGTTCGTTCGCGACATGGACGATCTGCTCCGCCGCGCCCTCGGCGAGGCGATCGAGGTCGAGACGGTGGTGGCCGGCGGTCTGTGGAACACGCTGATCGATCCGAGCAACGTCGAGAACGCGCTGCTCAACCTCGCGCTCAATGCCCGCGACGCGATGGACGGCCAGGGCAAGCTCACCATCGAGGCCGGCAACGCGCTGCTGGATGCGACCTACGCTGACGCGCACGGCGACCTGCGGCCGGGTCAGTACGTGATGATCGCGGTCACCGATACCGGCACGGGCATTCCCGGCGAAATCATCGACCAGGTCTTCGAACCGTTCTTCACCACCAAGCCGGAAGGCCGCGGCACGGGTCTGGGCCTTTCGATGGTCTATGGCTTCGTGAAGCAGTCCGGCGGACACGTGAAGATCTACAGCGAGCAGGGCCACGGCACCACCGTGAAGATCTATCTCCCTCGCTCGACGCAGAGCGAGGACCGCATCGTCGCGATCGAAGAAGAAGGCGTGCGCGGCGGCGACGAGACCGTGCTGGTGGTCGAGGACGACGACGCGGTGCGCGAGACCGTCGTCAGCATGCTGAGCGACCTCGGTTACCGCGTGCTGAAGGCGCGCGATGCGCAGAGCGCGTTGTCGATCGTCGAAAGCGGCATCGCCGTCGATCTGCTCTTCACCGACGTGGTGATGCCGGGCCCGCTGCGCAGCCCCGAGCTCGCGCGCAAGGCTGCCGAACGGCAACCCGGCATCGGCGTGCTGTTCACGTCGGGCTATACCGAGAACGCGATCGTGCACGGCGGCCGCCTCGACGAAGGCGTGGAACTGCTGAGCAAGCCCTATACGCGCGACCAGCTCGCACGGCGCGTGCGCCACGTCCTCGCCGCGCGCCAGCGCCTGGCCGAAGCGGCGGCCGTCACCTCGGCCCCGGCCGATCGCGCGAAGGCCGCGCCGTTGCGCGTGCTCGTGGTCGAAGACGATGCGCTCATCCGCATGTCGATCGGCGAGATGCTCGAGAGCCGCGGCCACACCGTGTTCGAAGCCGGCGACGGTAACGAAGCGATTCGCATCCATGGTGCCGAGGCGATCGACGTCCTGTTGGCCGACGTCGGACTTCCCGGCATCGACGGCGTGCAACTCGCGGCACGGCTGCGCGAGAAGCAGCCGGCGCTTCCGGTCTTGTATGCCACGGGCGACCATCTCGCCAACGGCGTCGTGCGCGACGACCGCACGGCTATCATCGTGAAGCCGTACGGCGTGGCGGACCTGATGGACGCGATCGGGCGCCTCGCACCGCGACCCTAGGGAGCTACGGGAGCATGTGTCCGCCCGTGACGCCGTACGTCTCGCCGGTGATGAAGCTCGCTTCCTGGCTCGCCAGGAGCACATACACCGGCGCGCACTCGACGGGCTGCCCGGGCCGCTCCAGCGGCACGTTCTTTCCGAATGTCACGACCTTGTCCTGAGGCTGGCCGCCGCTCGGCTGGAGCGGAGTCCAGACGGGACCGGGCGCCACGGCGTTGACGCGGATGCCTTTCTCCGCCGCCTGCTTGGCCAGCGACTTCGTGAAGGCGACGATGGCCGCCTTCGTCGGCGCGTAGTCGAGCAGGATGTCCGATGGCTCGTAGGCCTGGATAGACGCCGTGTTCACGATGGCGGCGCCCGGTGGCATGTGCGGCATCGCCGCCTTGGTCAGCCAGAACAGCGCGAACACGTTCGTCCGGAACGTGGCCTGGAACGCTTCGCTGTCGAGCTCGTCGATCGATTTGGCGAACTGCTGCCGGCCCGCCACGTTGGCGAGGATGTCGAGGCCGCCGAGTTCTTTCACGGCCGCGCTCACCAGCTTCTTGCAGAACGCCTCGTCGGCGAGATCGCCCGGCACGCCGACGATCTTGTGGCCTTCGCCCGTGAGCAGCGCGATGACGTCATCTGCATCCTTCTGCTCGGATGGAAGGTAGTTGATGACCACGTCTGCGCCTTCGCGCGCGAAGGCGATGGCGGCGGCGCGGCCGATGCCGCTGTCGCCGCCGGTGACGAGCGCCTTGCGGCCCTTGAGGCGCCCATTGCCGCGATAGCTCGTTTCACCATGGTCGGGCCTGGGCACCATGTCCTTCGCCAGGCCCGGTGCGGGTTGGGGCTGCTTGGCGAAGTGGGGTTGCGGGTATTGCGTGCGCGGGTCGCGCATCGCGTACGGATCGTGGCTGTTCGCAGTCGTCGACATGGGCAGGACCGGGTGGGGAGTGGTCCTCCGGTTTACGTGGCGGGACGTCCATGTCCCGTCCACGTCGCGTCATCTCACTTGCCCATGCCCAGCATGCCCTTGCCCTGCTTGAGCACGGCATCGCACACCTTGCGGGTGAGCTGGGCCTTCAGGTCGCCCGCGCCACCGCCCATCGATCCGCCGGTGGCACCGAGATCGAGCGTCTTTCCGTCGCCCGACTTCAGCAGGCCCCTGGCGCCGTCAATGTAGCCCTTGTCCTGCGTGGGCGCCGCCGCCGTGCCGCCCTTCTTCGCCTTGCCGGTGAACCGGCCGAGCATGTCGCTGGCGGACGATCCCGTCGCATCGTTCGACGCCGCCTGGGTGTCGCCGCCGCCGAGCTTGCCGAGGAGCTGGTCCTTCACGCCGGATGCGCCACTGTCGCCGCCGAGATAGTTGTTGGTCACGCAGTACTGCAGGATGCCGGCAGCGTTGCTCATGCTCCCCGACGTGAGCGAGCCGCCACCGCCTCCCATCAGTCCTTTCAGGCTGTCGAGCTGAGCGGCCGGCGCCGGGGCCGGCGCGGACGCGGCGACGAGGACGAGCGCGGCGAGAACGGTCTTCATGGCATGTCTCCCTGGGGCAAGGTCGGTGAAGGGATACGCTCCCTGGCGTTAGATGGATGTATGGACGGCTGCGTTCGCACGTTATGCTCGCGGGATCCCGAACGTAAAGGTCGTCCCCTTGCCCATTCGTCAGGTCGCGCTCGTCGTCGCACTCTCGCTGCTCGCCTCGACCGCCGTGTCCGCCGGCGTCGCGCTCTCGACACCGCGCGTCGAACGCAGCGATACGCCCACCTTCGTCGACACGCCGAAACCGCGGTTCTCTTGGATCGTGCACGACGACGCCAACGGCACCGAGCAGCTCGGCTATCGCCTCGTCGTCACGGCGAAGGGCCGCACCGTGTGGGACAGCGGCGACGTCGACACGACGCGCTCCTTCGATATCGACTACGCTGGCCCGGCGCTCGCACCGGGCGAACGCTACGCGTGGCGCGTGCACGTGCGTACCAATCATGGCGCGGCCGACGCGGCATCGCATTTCGACACCGCTCTCGACGAGGCCGGCTGGAACGATGCGCGATGGATCGGCAAGAGCGACGACACGTTGCCGGCGCCGCTCCTGCGCAAGGCGTTTCATGCCGACGATGGGATCGAGCGCGCCACGTTGTACGTCGCCGCTGGCGGCTATGCGGATATCTCCATCGATGGAAGGCCGGTGAGCGACGCCGTTCTCTCGCCAGGGTTTACGGACTATGCCCGCCGCGTCGAAGTCGTCGCGACCGACATCGCCGTGACACCCGGCGACCACACGCTCGGTGCGGAACTCGGGCGCGGCTTCTACGGAATGACCAACGTGAACGTGTGGCACTGGGAGAAGGCGCCGTGGCACGGCAACCCGCGCGTGCGCGCGTTGCTGCGCATCCGCTACAAGGACGGCCACACCCAGGATGTCGTCAGCGACGACAGCTGGGACATGGCCGATGGACCGACGCGTCTCGACGATCTCTACGGTGGCGAACAGTACGACGCGAGGCTCGCCGTGCCGACGTCGTGGAAGCACGCTGAGATCGTCACTGCGCCGAAGGGCGCGCTGGTGGCACAGACCGAGCAGCCCATTCGCGTCGTGGAGACGCTCGCCGCGACGAGCGTCTCCGAGCCGGTGCCGGGAACGTACGTCTTCGCGTTTCCCCGCGTGATCGCCGGCTGGGCGACGTTCGACGTCGCGGGCCAGGCGGGCACGACGGTCACCGCGCACTACGGCGAGACGCTTGCGCCCGATGGCACCGTGCAGTGGCGCGACGAACATCACTACGTCAAGGGCGATTTTCAGACCGACCGGATCACGCTTGCCAACGACAGGCTCCGCTGGCATCCGAGGTTCTCCTACAAGGGCTTTCGCTACGTGCAGGTGGAAGGCTGGCCCGGTGGCAAGCCGGGGTCCGAGGCGGTGACGGCGCAGGTGGTTCATACGGACGTCGCGGTCACGGGCCGCTTCGACAGTGCGGACGCGTTGCTTAACTGGATCCATCGCGCGGCGGTCGACACGATGCTGAACAACCTGCACGGCATCCCGACCGACACGCCGATGTACGAAAAGAACGGCTGGACGGGCGACGGCATGCTGGGCGCGGACATGTTCCTGCGCAACGTCGATGCCGATCGTCTCCTCGCGAAATGGGTGCGCGATATCGCCGACACGCGCACCGCCGACGGGGCACCGTTGCTGATCGCGCCGAACCCCTGCTGGGGCACCGGCCGCGCCCCGACTTGGCACTCGGCGTACGTGTTCGTGCCCTGGTCGTTGTGGATGTTCGCCGGCGACCGCCGCCCGATCGACGAGCACATCGACGGCATCGCGCGTTACGTGGCGATGGAAGACGCGCGCTCGCCCGGTGGCATCGCGGACACGGACCTCGGCGACTGGGTCAGCCCCGAGACCGATCCGGGCGGCGGCAACGCGCCCGAGGACAAGCGCATCGCCGCGACGGCCTACCTTTACGGTATGGAAATCGCGACGGCCACGATGCTCCGGCTGACGGGCGACGATGCCGGCGCCGCGCGATTCGATGCGCGCGCGAAGCGTGTGCGAGACGCGTTCAACGATCGCTTCCTCGATCGCCCGACGGCACGCTATCGTGGTGACGGCGACGCCGGCTACCGTCAGGCGCACAACCTGCTCGCGCTCGCCTTCGGCCTCGTTCCCGACGACCTGCGCGCGCGCGTGGCCGCCGGCGTGGCGGCGGATGCGAAATCGCGCGGCGATCATCTCACCACGGGCGCGCTGGCGACGAAGGCGATCCTTCCCGTGCTCACGGCGACGGGTCATGGCGACGAAGCCTGGGCTATCGCCACGCAGATCACGTTCCCCAGCTGGGGCTACTGGCGCGCCAACGGCGCGACGAGCCTGTGGGAGCACTGGAAACTCGCATCGCGATCGCGCGGGCATTATTTCCTCGGCACGATCGACGACTGGCTCTTCGAGGACGTGGCCGGCCTGCGTCCACTCGAACCCGGCTGGCGACGCTTCGAAGTGCGGCCGGCGTTGACGGCGTTCCTCGATCGCGCATCGGCGTCGGTAGCGACGCCCTACGGTCGTGCGTCCGTCGCATGGCGTCGCGTCGCCGGTACCGTCGAAGCCGACGTCACGGTACCCGTCGGCAGCGAGGCCGTCGTTACGCTCCCACGGGGCGGACCTCGTTCACTGGGGCCCGGGACGCACCACGTGACATCGCCCTGACGGAGCGACTCTCCGCCGATCCGGCACGGCACTTATAAATCCGCGACGAGCTTGGGACATCCTGTCATGCCCTACGTCGCTCGTCGGATGGTGTCGCAGCGCCGCGCCGATAAGATGAAGATGGTCGCGCAGCGATGCATAGGGAGATGGCCGTGAGCGAACCGTTTGAATTGCAGCCCGATATCCGCTTTCCACCGCCTGTATGGATCGCGCTGGACGAAGCGTATTACGGCAAGGACGGAACCATCGATACCGAGAGCGTGCCCGACGATGGGTTGCCGATACGCATACCGGACTATCCGGGCAGAGCGCCCGGCGACACGGTCAGGGTCTGCACGCAGCCGGTCGATGGGCATCAGCAGGCGGTCTACGGCGCCTCGAGGACGGTGGAAGGCGAAACCCCCGTCGAACCCAGGGTGCGCTACCTGACGCTCTATACGTTCGCGGTCCAGTCGCGGGCCGTCCGGATCCACTACGAAGTCGAGCGACAGGGAGTTCGTACGTTGTCCCAGCCGCTGCTGATGAATCTTCTTCCCGTCCGTCGAACGGCGATGCTTCGCGCGCCAGAACTGAGA
Source organism: Luteibacter sp. UNCMF331Sha3.1 (assembly GCF_900109915.1). Classification (GTDB taxonomy): domain Bacteria; phylum Pseudomonadota; class Gammaproteobacteria; order Xanthomonadales; family Rhodanobacteraceae; genus Luteibacter. The sequence continues at coordinate 1,299,034 of NZ_FOBU01000001.1, read as the reverse complement.
ACGGAGCTCGTCGACGATGCGCTGAAGGAAGACGCCAGGGCGATCAATATCGATATGGCGCTGCCTGCCGACAGGGACGTGGTGGACGAGTATGTCGTGGTTCACATGCTTTGTACTGGCCTCGCATTCAACGATCCCATCAAAATCGAGGGTGGCGCGATATTCACCGTCGAGCCGGACGTGGGGCCGCCGTACAAAGTCGTCAATCGCAGGGTGGGAGCCAGGGCGAAGTTCCGCGCGGGGAACTATCCCGGCGATACGCTGCGAATCTGGTACGAACTGACGATCGAGAGCGACACGTGGGTGTCGGACATTCTGACGATAAAGATGCCTGGCACCATGCCGGAGCCAGTGCAGAGTCCACTCATGGTGGGCGACGACATGCAGATACACGCGGAACCATGCGTGGTGTCCATTGGCAAGAAGCCTGCCAACGTGCCGTCACACGCCTTCGCCATGCAAACCCCGCGAGGTGGGTGGCCGCCGTATACCTTCACGTCGAGCAACACACTAGCCGCCGTGGTCGAAGCAACCGGCCGAATCGTTCCGACAGGCAACGGCATGTCCGTCATCACGGTCACGGATGCAGCAGGTAGCTCTGCCTCATTCAACGTGACGGTCACCGGGGCGACGGTGCTCATGCCTGTCCGATCACCCTTGCATGTGGCTGCGGATTACCGACAGACCCTGCTCGAGGCGGCACCTGGACTGTCCACCATCTGGTACACCCCTGGGGTGATGGCTCAACTGGCGCACTTACGGGGGTTATGGAAGCAATACGTCGATGGGGAACCGTCACTGGCACGTCGCATCGGCTTCGACGAGGACAGTCCGCAGGAATCTCTCTACTGGGCATTCGATTCGGATGACAGCTCGTACTTCCGGGTGAACCTCAATGCGACCACGGAGAGTGAGGTGGTCGAGCGGGTCGATTTCTCGAAGGGCGGCACGTCGCGCTATTTCATCGCCATGGTGGAGACCAACCTATGGTGCGGCTTCAATGGCTGGTACCGCGATGGCGAGCGAGCCAGAACCTTCGGGCAGCCGTGGTATACGGCGGACTACACCAGCCTGCCATTCGAATGAGCGCAAGGAGGCGACCATGGCGAGCACCTACGGCTTCGCGACCGATTCGACCGTTCCTCCTCCTCGCTGGCTCGAGGACGCCGCCAGTCTCTTCGATGGCGAAACGCTGATCGCCTCCAGAGTGCCTGAAGCGGGCATCATGATGGGCATCGACCCTTATCCGGGGATGGCCGCCGGCGATCTCGTGCGAATGGTGTCCGTTCCGGTCGGAGGGCTCGGGCAACCCATCCTCGGTGCGTGGGAGCAAGTGGAAGACGACCTGCGACCGCGACCTTACCTGCGCGCGATCACACTCTTCGGCCTGGCGCTCGAGGCGGACCAGATCGACGTGCATTGCCAGGTCTGGCGACACGACGTGCTCACGACGTCGCCGGCACTCCGGGTATCGATCCAGTCGGGCTATGCGCAGGATCGTCTGGCCGCACCCTTCGTCGTCATGCCGAAAGCAGAAGGCGTGCAGCCGACGGACACCAACATCACGCTTCGTACGAATGTCTCTGCGGCATGGTACGGCGGAACGATGGCCCTCTATCTCCTCGGAACGGAATGGACTTGCTTTACGAGCGTGGTCCTCCCCATCGGCGCAGCCACCAGGACGGTGGTTTTCACACATGCCAAGGGGTTCGATCCTCGAGCGAGCGCGGGTGGCATGCTTCGCGCGTGGTGCACCATGACGCGCAAGGATGCCACTGCGGTTTCGAACGTCCTCTCGATCCCCGTCGCCGGCATTCCACCGCCGCCGCCGCCTTCGCCGCTCGTGCTTGGCGGCGACGCGCGGATCGATGCCGAACCCTACGTCGTGGCGATGGCATCGCCTGAGCCTGCCGTCGCACCAAACCCTCCAGCCCACGTCACGCTGACCCGGGTCGCCGAGGGCGGCACGCCGCCGTATCGCTACGAAACGAGCAATCCCAGAGTGGCGGCGGTCGACGCGCAGGGCACGGTCGTGGCCACCGGGAACGGCGTGGCTTCGATTCGCGCCATCGACGCCGCGGGAATGGTAGCCACGTGCACGGTAACCGTGACCGGCGTTACCGTAGTGATGCCTGTGCGGACGCCGGCACATGTCGGCGAGGATTATCGCCAGACCCTGTACGTTGCTGGCGAGGCACTGGGGTCCATCTGGTTCACGCCAGGGGTGATGGCGCAACTCCAGCACTTGCGGGCGCTGTGGCGGCAGCATCGCTCGTTGCTACCCGGGCTGGCCCGGAAGATCGGGTTCGATGAGGAGAGCGATACGGAGGCGTACTACTGGGTGTTCGATTCCACGAGCAGCGCGCATCTGAGGGTCAACCTCAACGCCGTCGACGAGTCGTGCTTCGTGGAGACGATGTCTTTCGAGACCGGCGCCACCGCGCGTCATTTCATCGCGATGGTCGAGACGAACATGTGGAATGGCTTCAACGACTGGTACGGGGACGGAGAACACGCGAGGGTTCATGCTCAGCCGTTCTACAGTCCGATATACGGAGCAGCGACCTGAGCGTTTCAGCGCGAGGCGGTTCGCTTCGCGGTATCGGGCAGCAGCGCCGCAAGCAGACCGATCAATGGCAGGAAAGCGCAGATGCCATAGACCGCTTCGATGCCGATGTGATCGGCGAGTTCGCCGAGCACCGCGGCACCGATGCCGCCCATGCCGAACGAGAAACCGAAGAACAGCCCCGAGATCATGCCGACTTTGCCCGGCACGAGTTCCTGCGCGAACACCACGATGGCGGGGAAGGCCGAGGCGAGGATCAGGCCGATGGCGATGGTGAGCGGCGCGGTCCAGAACAGGCTCGCGTGCGGCAGCAGCAGCGTGAAGGGCAGGGCGCCGAGGATCGAGAACCAGATGACGCGCTTGCGTCCGATGCGATCGCCGACCGGGCCGCCGAGCACCGTGCCCACGGCCACCGCGCCAAGGAATGCGAACAGGTGGTACTGCGCGTTTTCCACCGACACGCCGAAGCGGTGGATGAGATAGAACGTGAAATAGCTCGTGAGACTCGCGAGGTACACATACTTCGAGAAGATCAGCGCGAGCAGCACGGCGATGCCGCGACGCGCTTCGCGACTTGCCGGCGTGGCGACGCCATGTGTCGATGCGCCGGCGATCAGTCGGGCCAGACCCTGGTGTCGATACCACTGGCCCACATTCCAAAGGATGGCGCCGGACAGCAGGGCGAGCAGGGCGAAGAACGCGAGGCTCGATTGACCCCAGCGCACGACGACCAGCGCCGCGGCGAGCGGCCCGAGCGCTTGGCCTGCATTGCCGCCCACCTGAAACAGCGACTGCGCGAGACCATGCCTTCCACCGGAAGCCATGCGTGCGACACGCGAGGACTCGGGATGGAACACGGACGATCCGACGCCGAGCAGCGCCGCACCCGCGAGCAGCAGTGGGTACGCATGGGCCTGCGAGAGGACGACGAGTCCGGCCAGCGAGAACAGCGTGCCGCCGGGTAGCGCGAGTGGCGTGGGCCGCTTGTCGGCATAGAGGCCGACGAGCGGCTGCAGGATCGACGCGGTGATCTGGTAGACGAGCGTGATCAGGCCGATCTGGCCGAAGTCGAGCTGGAACTCGCTCTTCAGGCCGGGATAGATCGCCGGAAGCAGCGATTGCATCATGTCGTTGAGGAGATGGCAGAAACTGATCGCGAAGATCACGCCGTAAACGGTCGTGTCCGGGCGACGGCCATCCAGCGCCGTATCGGCGGGGGCTTGCATGGGCGTTCTCGGGGGATCTCGGGGAACGAATATGAGAACACGGGACCGCGCGCGGCGCGAGTGCGCACGCGCCCGGTCGTCAGGCCGTGGCGCCGTGGCAGCCCGAGCGGATGATGCACTCGACGATCTCGCCGGGTCCCGGGCCGATGGCGACGCGCAGTGCTTCGTCGTCGTCCGGTTCCTCGAGGGTCGCGAGCTGGCTGTCGAGCAGGGCGGGATCGAAGAAATGCCCCGACCTGGCACCGAGGCGCTCCGCGAGCAGGTCGCGGGTGCCGTGCAGATAGACGAATCCGACGTCGTCGTGTCCCGAGCGCAGGAAATCGCGATAGCGTCGCTTCAGCGCCGAACAGGCCAGTACGAGCGACTCGCCGCGTGCGCGGTACTCGTCCATCGTGGCGACGATCGCCTCGAGCCAGGGCTGGCGGTCGGCGTCGTCGAGAGGCACGCCATGCGCCATCTTTTCCCGATTGGCGGCGGGGTGCAGATGGTCGCCGTCGACGAAGTCCTGCCCGAGCCGCGTCGCCAGGGCCTCGCCGATCGTGCTCTTGCCGCTGCCTGAGACGCCCATGAGGATCGTGATCATGGCCGAAGCATGCGGCCGCGCAGGCCACGGAATCGTGAACGGCATCGCGTAACATCGAAGGCATCCTCCCGAGAGCCCGACCCATGCGAACCATCGACCTGCGTAGCGACACCGTCACCCAGCCGACCGAGGCCATGCGCGAGGCGATACTCCACGCGCCGGTCGGCGACGACGTCTACGGCGAGGACCCGACGGTCAATGCGTTGCAGGAGCGCCTCGCTTCGGAGCTGGGTTTCGAGGCGGCGCTCTTCGTACCCACCGGCACGCAGAGCAATCTGCTGGCACTGATGAGCCACTGCGAGCGCGGCGACGAATACATCGTGGGCGCGGATGCGCATACCTATCGCTTCGAGGGCGGCGGCGCGGCGGTACTCGGTTCCATCCAGCCGCAACCGATCCCCCAGGAGGCCGACGGCACGCTACCGCTGGACCGGGTGGAGGCGGCGATCAAACCCGACGACCCGCATTTCGCGCGCACACGCCTTCTCGCGCTGGAAAATACCTGGCACGGAAGGCCTCTTCCATTCGGTTACCTGGCGCAGGCGCGCGAGCTCGCCACGCGCCGCGGCCTGGGCTTTCACCTCGACGGGGCGCGCCTGTACAACGCCGCGATCGCTTACGGTCGCGCGCCGCGCGATGTCGCCGCTGGATTCGACAGCGTGTCGGTGTGTCTCTCCAAGGGGCTCGGTGCGCCGGTCGGATCCGTGCTGCTTGGCAGCGCGGCGTTGATCGCGAAGGCGCGTCGGTGGCGCAAGGTCGCCGGGGGCGGCTGGCGCCAGGCCGGCATGCTCGCCGCGGCGGCCATGCATGCGCTCGACCATCATGTCGAACGGCTCGCGGACGATCATCGGCGCGCGGCACGGCTGGCCGACGGCCTGGGCGGCATCGACGGCCTTCAGCTTAAGGGCTGTCACACCAACATGGTGTTCGTCGATGTGCCAGCGACACGCCTGAAGGACCTCGCCGCGCACATGGCGTCGCACGGAATCCGCCTGAGCATCGGTTACCTGCCATCCATCCGGCTCGTGACGCACCTGGACGTGGACGACACCGCCGTGAAGCGCACGATCGACGCGTTTCGCGCGTTCGCCTACTGACGCGGCGCCATCAGCTTGCGTTGCAGCGAATACAGGATGGCCGCGTCGGTGCCGTCCAGCGCGTCGCTTTCCATCGCGCGGTAGTGGCGGTGGAAGGCGACGATGGCGCTACGCGGATTCGACACGTCGTAGCCCACGAGGCGGAGCGCCGCGAGGCTGTCGAAACCGGGTGGCGCGGGCACGAGCGTCGCGTCGGGCCACAGGCCGAAGCCATAACGGGCGAGCGTCGCCCAGGGGAAGAGGCGGCTGGGATCGTTCTTGCGACCGGGGGCGATGTCGCCGTGGCCGACGACGGCTTCGCGCGGAATGCCAAGCCGCGAGGTGAGATCCGCCAACAGGCGGATCAGGGCCTGGATCTGCGGCTCGGCGAAGGGCGACTCGCCATCGTTGTCGATTTCGATGCCGATCGATGACGAGTTCAGGTCCGTCATGTCGCCCCAGCGCGACGCGCCGGCGTGCCATGCACGCGCGCCGTCGTCGACGAGCTGATCGATGCGACCGTCGGCTTCGACGAGGTAATGGGCGCTGACCTGGCCTTCGCTGTTGCGCGTGCTCAGCACGCGCAGGGATTGGGCGGCGTTACCGATCGACGTGTGGTGGAGGACGATGATCTGCGCCTTGCGCGCGTTGAAGTTCGGCGAGGGCGTCCAGTGGGCGAGCGGGCTGCGCTGCGGCGCCACGCGTGGCGCGCTGGCGCAACCCGCGAGTGTCGCCGTCGCCATCGCGAGCGCCACGAAGGCGGCGCGACGCGCGGCGAAGGCGACATGCGGTCTCATTCGACGTGGAAGTCGCAGCTGGTGATGACCCACTCGATTTCCTCGCCGACGTCGCCGGTGTCGTCCTTCGACGCGACGACGATCTGCAGGTCGACGCAGTCGTGTCCTTCGGACAGCCACTCGGTTTTTTCCAGCGCCATGCCGCCCTGCTTCAGCGCGGCGCGCAGCGCGGGCATGGTGGTGTCGCGCAGCTCGATGCCTTCGTGGCTGAGACGTGCGTGCAGCACTTCGACGTCGCAGAGCTTGTCGTCGAGGAAGCGCAGACGCAGCCACTCGTTGCCGGCCTCGTCGGTGTATTCGTCTTCGTCGTCCCAGATGTTCTCGCCCGGGGCCTTCCAGCCCAGCGCGTCGCGGATCTTCTTCCGCGGCATGCCGAAGAAGATGTCGGTGTCGCCGCGGCGAATGCCGCGACCGGGAACCAGCTCGCAATGTTCCATGGCGTACCTCGTCAGATGGCGCGGGTGACCCGCCCGTCAAGCATGGACGACCGCGGACGGAGCCGGCCAGCCGGTTCCGTCCGTGCCGTGTCAGGGTTTATGGTCACGGCCAAGGTAGTCCTCGCTCTGCATTTCGATCAGGCGCGATTCGGTGCGTCCGAACTCGGCGCGCAGCTTCGCACCATCGTACAACTCCGTGATCGGCGCGGCGGCGGACAGGATCAGTTTGACGTGACGGTCGTAGAACTCGTCGACCATGAGGACGAAGCGCTTCGCCTCGTTCTCGGTGTAGACGGTGAACTGCGGGACGTTGGACACGATCACCGCGGGGTAGGTCCTGGCGAGTTCGATGTAGTCGGCGACGGCGCGCGGGCCCTCGCACAACGCTCCGAAATCGAACCAGAGGATGCGATCGGCGCGTTTGCGCACGGGCACCGGACGGCCGTTCAGCGTGATGTCGCCGCCGTTCTCGATGTCGCCCTCGGCCTGGCCGGCGAAGATGCGCGCGAGCGAACGCTCCGCCTCGGCGCCCGGCGGCACGAGGTACACGGACGCCTGACTCAGCGCCCGGAGGCGCCAGTCGTGCGGCGATACCATCTCGTGAACGACGCAGTGCGTCTCGATGGCGGCGATGGCGGGCAGGAAGCGCGCGCGTTGCAGGCCATCCTTGTACAGACCCTTCGGCGGGGTGTTCGACGTGGTTACGAGCGTGACCCCGCGCGCGAACAGGCCGTCGAGCAGGCCGGCGAGGATCATCGCGTCGCCGATGTCGGAGACGAGGAATTCGTCGAGGCACAACACGCGGTGCTTCGCGGCGAGGCGCTCGGCGACTTCGTCGAGCGGATTCTGGCGCTCGCCCAGTTCGCGCAGCATGCCGTGCACTTCGAGCATGAAGCGATGGAAATGGCGGCGCAGTGCGAGTCCCGGCGCGAGGCTGGAGACGAAGAGGTCCATCAGGAACGTCTTGCCGCGGCCCACGCTACCCCAGAGGTAGAGTCCGGGCACGGCCTTGCGCGGTTCGTTGCCCAGCATGCTGCGCAGGCGACCGAACAGGCCCGCGCCGGCGGCGGGATCCGGCGCGCAGAGCGCCGCGTGCAGCCGGTCGAACTCGGCGATCACGGGCAGCTGCGCGGGATCGGATTCCCAGCGGTGGCCCGCGATCCCGTCCCGGTAGCGCTCGCCGGGCGTCGATGCCGTGCAGTTCATGCCTGGCGCGGCTCCGGGAGCCAGTCCTTCACCGCGTGCTTGATGGCGCCACGCAGGTCCATGAGGCGACGGTGGAAGAAGTGACTGGTGTCTTCCATCGTCACGAGCTGCGGCCGACGGTCTTCCGGAATGCTCTCGACCCAGTCGTACACGGCCTGCGGATCGACGATCTCGTCGGCGTCGCCCATCACGACCAGCCAGGGAATGGCGGGCAGCTCGAGCGGTGCGAAATCCCAGCCACGCCCGGCGGCCGGCGGCGCGATGCTGATCAGGGCACGCGCATCGAGGCGGACGGCGTTGCGGATCGTGACGTAACTGCCGAACGAGAATCCGGCCAGCCACAGTTCGGCGCCCGGACGCACCTTTCGTGCCCAGGCCACGACGGCGGCGAGATCGTCGCTTTCGCCGTGGCCGTGGTCGAAGGCGCCTTCCGAGCGACCCACGCTGCGGAAATTGAAGACGACGGTATCGACGCCGGACTCGCGCAACGAGCGCTCGACCATCGTCACCACCTTGTTATGCATGCTGCCGCCGTCCGTGGACAGCGGATGGCAGATGACGGCCACCACGTCGCGCGCGACATCGGCGGCCGCGGCCTTCGCCTCGCATTCCAGCTTGCCTGCGGGCCCCGCGAGCGCGAAGCTCATGGTTTCGGCCGGAAAACGATCCGGCGCTGTCGGTAGAAGATCGCTCATGCCCGCCATGATAACCGCTGACCGCCGTCCTCGCGGCCAGGCCACCCCGTGAACGTGCTGGCGCACGCCCTGCTGGCGGGCGACGACCCGGCCCTTCGGCTCGGCGGGGTCATGGGCGACTTCGTCCACGGCACGCCCGACCTCGCGCTGCCGGCGCGGGTACGCGAGGGCATCTACCTGCACCGGGCGATCGACGGGTTCACGGACAGCCACCCCGCGGTGCGCGCGGCCCGGGAACGCATGCAGCCACCGTTCCGCCGCTACGCGGGGATCCTGCTCGACGTCTGGTTCGACCATCTGCTGGCCAACGACTTCGCGACCTGGAGCGACGAACCGCTGGCGTCGTTCTCCGATAACGTCCGTGCCGAACTCCATGCGGCCGACGCCATCCTGCCCGACGGGCTGAAGCGCTTCCTCGCCTACATGGACATGCACGACCTGCCGGCGCGTTACGCGCACCTCGACCGGATCGAAGGGGCCTTCGCGGGCATATCGCGCCGCCTGTCGCGCGCCAACCCCGTGGCCGAGGGGTTGGCGGTGCTCATCGCGGACGCCGACGCGCTGCGTGGGACGTTCGCGGCATTCTTTCCCGAGCTGCGCGCCTTCGCCGCGGACTGGATCGCGACGAGGCCTACGCTTACTTCGCCTGCTCGACCATCCACTTGACCGTGTTGGTCACCTGCTCGTCGGTGAGCGACGGGTTGCCGCCCTTCGCCGGCATGTGATTGCCGTCCGGGCCGGTGTAGCCCTCGATGGCGTGCTTGGTCAGCGTCGCGAGGCCGGCGGCGATGCGGGACGTCCAGGCGCCCTTGTCGCCCAGCTTCGGCGCCCCGGCCACGCCGGCCGTGTGGCAGCTGTGGCAGAGGTTGTCGTAGATGGTCTTGCCATCCGTGCTGCCGCCGTAGGCGACCTGCGCGGCGGCGGCCTTGGCGGCCGCTTCCTGCGCGGCGAGCATGGCCGCACGGCCGGTGTCGCCCGCGTATACGGCGCCGACGGGAGCGATCCGCGCCTCGGTGCGCCTGGCGACCGCCGGGTCTTCTTCCTTCGGGATGTTGCTGTAGATGGCGTAGGCGATGACCATCAGGAAGATAGCCAGGACACTGAGGCCGGCGGTCAGCCACGAGAACTGACGCATGAAGTTCTGGTCGGACTTGCTCGGAGAACCGCTCACGCATTGACTCCACTGATTTTGGGTGTGCCGGCCCCCCTCCCCGGGGATCCAGCGTGCCTTCAGGCCGCTTCGCGGCGTCGAACTTCCCGAGTATAGCGGAAGCGCCGCCCGAGTCAGGGGTACGATGCGGTTCGCCCGGCACGGCGGGAGTACATGTCGTCAGTCATGCTGTACCCCTGTCAACCGGCATTGTTCAATGCCGTTCCCCTAAACCTATATTGGCGCCGTCGAATCTTCATCGATTGGGGGTATAACCCCCGGTGGCGCAGGCCGCTGCGGTCGGAACGGGTACCCCGTCCGGTTATTCATCTGGGAGCTTTACATGTCGCGTTTTTGGAAGATCGCGCTGGCCGTCATCGTGGTTCTGGTGATCGCGGGCATTTTCGTCGTTCCTCGCCTGACTTCCCACGGCGACGCGAACGCGCAGGGAGGCAAGGGGAACGGTGAAGGCCAGGGGGCCGATCAGCCGCCGGTGCCGGTGACCGTCGTGCCCGTCAGCGCGCAGGACGTTCCGGTGTACCTCACCGCGACGGGCACCGCCCAGGCCCGCAATTCGGTCGTCGTCCGTCCGCAGGTCGGCGGCCAGCTGATGAAGCTGAACTTCCAGGAAGGCGAGGAAGTGAAGGCCGGCGAGGTGATCGCCGAGATCGATCCGCGCACCATCCAGTCGCAGTACGACCAGGCCCAGGCGAAGCTTCGCCAGGACCAGGCGGCCGCCGCCACCGCCCGGAACAACCTCGAGCGTTCGCAGAACCTCGTCAGCAAGGGCGGCCAGCAGTACGTGTCCAAGCAGGACCTCGACAACCTGAAGAACACGCTCGACCAGGCGGCCGCGACGGTCGTCGCCGATCAGGCCTCGATCCGGGCCTCGCAGGTGCAGCTGGGCTTCACCAAGGTCATCGCGCCGATCGATGGCCTCGCGGGCATCCGCGCGGTCGACGTCGGCAACATCGTCTCGACGACGGATTCGATCGTGACGCTCACCGAGGTCCACCCGATCTACGTGTCGTTCAACCTGCCCGAGAAGAACCTCGATCTGGTGCGGACGTCCATTCGCGAAGATGCCGGCGCGCCGCTGACCGTAGCCGCGCTCGACCGCATCGATTCGCACGTGGTGGCCACCGGCAAGCTGGAAGTCATCGACAACACCATCGATACCACCACGGGCACCTTCCGCCTGCGCGCGGTGTTCGAGAACGCGAATACCGAGCTCTGGCCGGGTCAGTTCGTGAACGCGCGCCTGCAGGTGCGCACGGTGAAGGGCGGCCTCGTCGTGCCGGCGCAGGCCGTGCAGCGCGGTCCCGACGGCGACTACGTCTACCTCGTGCAGGGCGACAACACGGTCAAGATGCAGCCGGTCGAGACGGCCAGTGAAGTCGGCGACAGCCACGTCATGATCGGCAAGGGCCTGAAGCTGGGCGAGAAGGTGGTCACGGAGGGCCAGTTCCGCCTGAAGCCGGGTTCGAAGGTGCAGCCGCTGGCGCCGGGGCAGGTACCTGCCGCGCCGACGGCGGAAGAACTGCAGAAGGCCAAGAAGGGCCAGGGTCGCCAGGGCGGACGCCGCGGCTGACAGCGCGCGGCGCGCCCACGACGGACGCGCCGCCCACGGACCGCAAGGTCCAGACACCAGGACTAGACAGTGGGTTTTTCGACTCTCTTCATTCGCCGGCCGATCGCCACCTCGCTGCTGATGGTGGCGGTGCTGCTGCTCGGCATTCTCGGCTACCGCCAGCTGCCCGTGTCGGCGCTGCCGGAGATCGATGCGCCGAGCCTGGTGGTCACCACGCAGTATCCGGGTGCCAGCGCGACCACGATGGCCGCGCTGATCACCACGCCGCTCGAGCGTAACTTCGGGCAGATCTCGGGCCTGGCCTCGATGAGTTCCGACTCGTCGGCGGGCCTGTCGACGATCATTCTCCAGTTCAACATGGACCGCGACATCGACATCGCGGCCCAGGACGTGCAGGCGGCGATCAACCAGGCGCGCGGCACCTTGCCGAACAACCTGCCGTATCCGCCGGTGTACAACCGCGTGAATCCGGCCGACGCGCCGATCATGACGCTGATGCTCACGTCGGACAGCCGCTCGCTGCGCGACGTCAACAACTACGCCGACTCGATCCTTTCGCAGAAGCTCTCGCAGGTGCAGGGCGTGGGCCTGGTGTCCATCGCCGGCAACGTGCGCCCCGCCGTGCGCATCCAGGTGAACCCGGCGCAGCTGGCCAACCTCGGCCTGACGATGGAAGACGTGCGCAGCTCGCTCACGCAGGCCAACGTCAACGCGCCGAAGGGCACCCTCAACGGCAAGACCCAGTCCTACAGCATCGGCACGAACGACCAGCTGGCCGACGCCGCCGAGTACAAGGGCACGATCATCAGCTACAAGAACGGCGCACCCGTGCGCCTTTCCGACGTGGCCAACGTGATCGACGGCGTCGAGAACGACCAGCTGGCCGCATGGGCCAACGGCAAGCCGGCCGTGCTGCTCGACATCCGCCGCCAGCCCGGCGCGAACATCGTGCAGACGGTGCAGCAGATCCGCCAGACGATCCCGGACCTGCAGAAGGTGCTGCCGGCCGACGTGCACCTTCAGGTGTTCTCGGATCGCACGATCACCATCCGCGCGTCGGTCGAGGACGTGCAGTTCACCCTGATTCTCACGATCTGCCTCGTCGTCGCTGTGATCTTCGTCTTCCTGCGCCGCCTGTGGGCCACCGTGATTCCTTCGGTGGCGGTGCCGCTGTCGCTCATGGGCACCTTCGGCGTGATGGCCTTCGCGGGCATGTCGCTCGACAACCTGTCGCTGATGGCGTTGGCCGTGGCGACCGGCTTCGTGGTGGACGACGCGATCGTGATGATCGAAAACATCGTCCGTTACATCGAGCAAGGCCAGGACGCCAAGACGGCGGCCGAGGTCGGCGCGAAGGAAATCGGCTTCACGGTGCTGTCGCTGACCGTCTCGCTGATCGCCGTGTTCCTTCCGCTGCTGCTGATGCCCGGCGTCACCGGCCGCCTGTTCCACGAGTTCGCCTGGGTGCTGACGATCGCCGTGGCGATCTCGATGCTCGTCTCGCTGACGCTCACGCCGATGATGTGCGCGTACCTGCTGAAGGCCGACCAGCTGCCGGACGCGGAAGACGCGCACGAGCACGCGGCGGCCGCGGGCAAGCACACCACCTGGTCGCGCATCGTCGAGGGCTACGGTCGCAGCCTCGACTGGGTGCTGGACCATCGCCCCCTGACCATGCTCGTCGCCGCGCTCAGCGTCGCGCTGACCGTGGTGCTGTACATCGTGATTCCGAAAGGCCTGCTGCCCGAGCAGGACACGGGCCTCATCACCGCGGTGGTGCAGGCCGACCAGAACGTGGCCTTCCCGCAGATGGAGCTGCGGACCAAGGCCGTCGCCGACGCGCTGGCGAAGGATCCCGCCGTGGCCGGTGTCGCGGCCTTCATCGGTGCGGGTTCGGTCAACCCCACGCTCAACCAGGGCCAGATTTCGCTGGTGCTGAAAGAGCGCAAGGACCGCGACGGCCTGGATGACGTCGTGCCACGCCTGCAGAGAGCCGTCTCCGGCATCGCGGGTGTCGCGCTCTATCTGAAGCCCGTGCAGGACGTGACGCTCGACAGCCAGGTCTCGGCCACCGAATACCAGTACTCGATGTCGGACGTGAACGCGACGGAACTCGCGGGCTACGCGCAGCAGATGACCTCGGCGCTGCGCAAGCGGCCCGAGCTCGCCGACGTCGACAGCAACCTCGCCGACAAGGGCAACGCGCTGAAGCTGACGATCGATCGCGACAGCGCGAGCCGTCTCGGCGTGCCCGTGCAGACGATCGACGACACGCTCTACGACGCCTACGGCCAGCGCCAGATCTCCACGATCTTCACGCAGCTGAATCAGTATCGCGTCGTGCTCGAGGTGTCGCCCGAATACCGCACGAGCACCGATCTGCTGAACAAGCTCACGGTGCGCGGCAACGGCAACGGCGCGCTCACGGGCTCCAACGCCACCAGCTTCGGCCAGCTCACCTCCAGCAATTCGGCCACGCCGTCCGGTATCGGCAACACCGGTAACGTCGGCTTCCAGGTCGGCGGTGGCGGCACGATCCCGCTGGCCGCGCTCGCCAGCGCGGAGGTCACGAGCGCGCCGCTGGTCGTCAGCCATCTGCAGCAGCTGCCGGCGGTGACGATTTCGTTCAACCTCGCGCCGGGCTACTCGCTGTCGACGGCGGTGGACGCGATCCACGAGGTGGAGAAGGAAATGAACTTCCCGCCGCAGGTGCGCGGGCAGTTCATCGGCAAGGCCGCGGAGTTCTCGTCGTCGGTCGGCGACGAGGTGCTCCTGCTGCTCGCATCGATCATCGTCATCTACATCGTGCTGGGCGTGCTCTACGAGAGCTACATCCATCCGCTGACGATCATCTCCACGCTGCCGCCCGCTGGCGTCGGCGCGCTGCTCGCGCTGCTGATGTGCGGCATGAGCCTTTCGGTCGACGGCATCGTGGGTATCGTGCTGCTGATCGGTATCGTGAAGAAAAACGCGATCATGATGATCGACTTCGCGATCGAGGCGAAGCGCACCGGCCTGAACGCCACGGACGCCATCCGCCGCGCCTGCCTGCTGCGCTTCCGCCCGATCATGATGACCACCGCCGCCGCGCTGCTCGGCGCCCTCCCGCTGGCGCTCGGCAACGGCATCGGCTCGGAGCTGCGCAAGCCGCTCGGCGTGTCGATCGTCGGCGGCCTGCTGCTCTCGCAGCTGGTCACGCTGTACACCACGCCGGTGATCTACCTGTACATGGAGCGGTTCTCCGACTGGCTGGCCGAGCGCAAGCGACGACGCGCCCTGGCGCACGGCGGCGACGTCCAGACGACCTGATGGACCCCCGCTCCACAACGCTTGCGACACCCTTGTTCGCCGGGCGGGACACCGCCCGGCGAAACCTTTTTCCGGCTCGCGCGTTAGGACCCCATACGTCCCCGCGTCGCCGCGCTCCGAAAAGCTCCCGCATTCGATGAATATCTCCGGCCCGTTCATCCGTCGCCCCATCGGTACGTCGCTGCTGGCGATCGGCATCTTCGTGGTCGGCGTCATCTGTTACTCGCTGCTCGGCGTGTCGGCACTGCCGAACATCCAGTTCCCGGCGATCTTCGTGCAGGCCCAGCAATCCGGTGCCGACGCGAGCACCATGGCGTCCACGGTCGCCGCGCCGCTGGAGCGCCACCTGGGCCAGGTGCCCGGTATCGAGTCGATGCGCTCCAACAGCTCGGAAGGAAGCACCTTCGTGCTGATGTTCTTCCAGAACGGCGTGAACATCGACGCGGCCGCGCGCGACGTGCAGACGGCCATCAACGCCGCGCAGCCCGATCTCCCGCCGGGCCTCAACAATGCGCCGTCATACACCAAGGCCAACCCCAACGACGACCCCGTCATCGTGCTGGCGCTCACGTCGGACACCGTGGCGCCGACCGACCTCTACAACATCGCCGACTCCATCCTCGCGCAGCGCCTCCGCCAGCAGGAGGGCATCGCGACCGTCGACATCGCCGGCAGCGCGACCCCGGCGATCCGCGTCGACGTGAACCTGCGCGCGCTGAACTCGATGGGCCTGTCGCCCGATCAGCTGCGCAACGCGCTCACGGCCGCCAACGTCACATCGCCGCAGGGGTTCCTCACCGACGGCCAGACGACCATGGCCGTCACCGCGACCGACTCGCTGCACAAGGCATCCGAGTTCGCGGACCTCATCATCGGCGTGAAGGATGGCGTGCCCATCCGGCTGTCCGACATCGCCAAGGTGTACGACGGCCAGCAGGACGCCTACCAGGCGGCATGGTTCAACGGTCGCCCCGGCATCCTGATGTACGTCTACAAGAAGGCCGACGCGAACGTCATCGAGACCACCGATCGCGTCAAGGCGCTGATCCCGGTGATGCAGACGTGGCTGCCCGGTGGCGTGAAGTTGCATTCGTTCTTCGACGGCACGCCCACCATCCGTGCCTCGCTGCACGAGGTGCAGGCGACGCTGCTGATCAGCCTGTGCATGGTCATCATGACGATGGCGCTGTTCCTGCGCCGCCTCGCGCCGACGGTGATCGCCGGCCTGGCGGTGCCGATGTCGCTCGCCGGCGCCTTCATGGTGATGTACGCGTTCGGGTACACGCTGAACAACCTGACGCTGCTCGCGCTCGTCATCGCGATCGGCTTCGTGGTCGACGACGCCATCGTCGTGATCGAGAACGTCATTCGTCACATGGACGAGGGCATTCCCCGCTTCGAGGCGGCGTTGCTCGGTGCCCGCGAGATCGGCTTCACCATCGTTTCGATCACCGGCTCGCTGATCGCGGTGTTCGTGCCCCTGCTGCTGGCGCCGGGCATCTTCGGCATGTTCTTCAAGGAGTTCACGGTCACGCTGGTCGCGGCGATCGTGGTATCGGCGATCGTGTCGCTGACACTCACGCCGTCGTTGTGCGCGCACTTCCTCACGGCGCACAAGGACGCGAAGCCGGAGTCGAAGCTGGGTCGTGCGCTCGAGCGCATGCACGACCGCCTTCTCGCCGTTTACCGCACCGCGCTCGACTGGACGCTTCGCCACGCGCTGCTGATGGCGCTGACGCCGCTGATCCTCGTCGGCGTCACGCTGTTCCTGTTCGGCATGGTGAAGGGTGGCTTCTTCCCGCCGCAGGACACCGGCCTGATCGGCGCGCGTGCGACGTCGAGCTCCACGGTATCGTTCGGCGAGATGAAGACGCGCCAGGCGCGGCTCACGGAAATGCTGCTCGCGGATCCCGCGGTGGAGTCGGTGGGCTCGCGTCTGGGCACCAGCCGCAGCGGATCCAGCGGCTTCTTCAACATCGAGCTGAAGACGCGCGCGGAAGGCCGCGACGAAACGACGTTCCAGGTGCTGGACCGCCTGTCGGCCAAGGCGAACAAGTACCCGGACCTCAATCTCCGCCTGCGTCCGATCCAGGATCTGCCGACCGGCGGCGGTGGTGGCAACACACAGGGCGGACAGTATTCCGTGTCGCTCAAGGGCGACGACATCAGGGAGCTGCAGGAGTGGATCCCGAAGCTCGTCGACGCGCTGAAGAAGAATCCGATGCTGCGGGACGTGGGCAGCGACATCGATGCGCAGGGCCTGCGCCAGAACATGGTCATCGACCGCGATACGGCGTCGCGGCTGGGCGTGTCGATCGGCGACATCGACGGTGCGCTCTACAACGCGTTCGGCCAGCGTGCGGTGTCGACCATCTATTCCGACATCAACCAGTACCGCGTCATCGTGAACGCGCTGCCGCAGATGGCCGCCACGCCCGAGGCGCTCAACCAGATCTACGTGCGGGCGAGTTCCGGTGCGATGGTGCCGATGTCCGCGGTGACGCGGCAGGAGCCCGGGCTCGCGCCCAGTCAGATCGTGCACGAGGACCAGTACACGAGCATGGGCGTCAGCTTCAACCTCGCGCCGAACGTCAGCATGGGCGAGGCGATGGAGATCATCCAGAAGACGATCAACGGCATGCGCATGCCCGGCGACATCCGGCTGGATGCCGGCAGCGACTTCGGTCGTTTCCAGCAGTCGCAGAGCGACATGCCGCTGCTGATCCTCGCCGCCATCGTCACGGTCTATCTGCTGATGGGCATGCTGTACGAAAGCCTGATCCACCCGGTCACGATCCTGTCCACGCTGCCCGCCGCGGGCGTCGGCGCGCTGGCCGCGCTGGTCATCACCGATACCGAACTGTCGGTGATCGCGATGATCGCGCTGGTACTGCTGATCGGCATCGTGAAGAAGAACGCGATCATGATGATCGACTTCGCGCTCGTGGCGCAGCGCGAACACGGGTTGACCTACAAGGAAGCGATCCGCGAGGCATGCCTCGTCCGCTTCCGTCCGATCATGATGACCACCATGGTGGCGATCCTGGCCGCCGCGCCGCTGGCGATCGGGCTGGGCGACGGCTCCGAGCTGCGCCGCCCGTTGGGTATCGCGATGATCGGCGGCCTCGTGATCTCGCAGAGCCTCACGCTGCTCTCGACGCCGGCGCTGTACGTGATCTTCGCGTGCCTGTCGGAGCGCTGGAAGGCGCGCAAGGCGCGTCGCAAGGAACGCCGGGCGCTGGCGAAGGCCTCGGCGTAACCCGCTCTGGTGGGAGCCAGCCTGCTGGCGATGGGGGCTTGTCGCGCGCACCCTTCGCCAGCAGGCTGGCTCCCACCCATGGCCGGCACGATGAGGTTTCTTGCCGCACGGGCAAATCATCCATTCCGGTCGTTCGCTTCCCCCTCCGGCGCGTTCCGCGCCACAATGGGCGGGTTTCCGCTCGCCGGTGCGCCCCGCAAGGCCTGCGCCGGCCGGCTCCATGACCTGGCCCACTCAAGCATGAGGCTCGCTTCAATCATGTCCAGCTCGCCCAAGATCATCTACACGCTCACCGACGAAGCGCCGTTCCTGGCGACCGCCTCCTTCCTTCCCATCGTCGAGGCCTTCGCAGGCACCGCCGGCATCGCGGTCGAAACGCGCGACATCTCGCTGGCCGGCCGCATCCTCGCGCAGTTCCCGGAGCGACTGACCGATGCGCAGAAGATCGGCGACCATCTGAGCGAACTCGGTGCGCTGGCTACCACGCCGGACGCCAATATCATCAAGCTGCCGAACATCAGCGCCTCCGTGCCGCAGATGAAGGCCGCGATCCGCGAGCTCCAGTCGCAGGGTTACGACCTGCCGGATTACGTCGACGCCCCGTCGACCGATGCCGATAAGGACACGAACGCCCGTTACGGCAAGGCGATGGGCAGCGCCGTCAATCCGGTACTGCGCGAAGGCAATTCCGATCGCCGCGCGCCGCTCTCGGTGAAGAACTACGCCCGCAAGCACCCGCATCGCATGGGCAAGTGGTCGCCCGAGTCGAAGTCGCACGTATCCCACATGGACGGCGGCGATTTCTACGGCAGCGAAAGGTCGGCCACGATCGCGAACGCGGGCAACCTGCGCATCGAGTTCGTGGGCAAGGACGGCGCCACGAAGGTGCTGAAGGAAAAGGTCGCGGTCAAGGCCGGTGAAATCGTCGACGCGGCGGTCATGAGCCGCAAGGCGCTCGCCACCTTCATCGACGCGCAGATCGCCGACGCGAAGGCGAAGGGCGTGCTGTTCTCGCTGCACCTGAAGGCGACCATGATGAAGGTCTCCGACCCCATCATGTTCGGCATCGTGGTGCGCGAGTTCTACAAGGACGTGCTCGCGAAGCACGCCGACACGCTCAAGGCGCTGGGCTTCGACGCCAACAACGGTATCGGCGACCTGTATTCCCGCCTCGACCGGCTGGATGCAGCGAAGCGCGCCGAGATCGAAGCCGATCTCAAGGCCGAATACGCACAGCGCCCCGCGCTGGCGATGGTCAATTCGGACAAGGGCATCACCAACCTGCACGTGCCGAGCGACGTCATCGTCGACGCGTCGATGCCGGCGATGATCCGTGACTCCGGCGGCATGTGGAATGCCGACGGCAAGCTGCAGGACGCCAAGGCGATCATTCCCGACCGTTCGTACGCCGGCGTGTACCAGGCGGTGATCGACGACTGCATCGCGCACGGCGCGTTCGATCCCGCCACCATGGGCAGCGTGCCCAACGTCGGCCTGATGGCGCAGAAGGCGGAAGAATACGGCTCGCACGACAAGACCTTCCAGATCGCCGCGGATGGCACCGTGCGTGTCGTCGCCGACGACGGCTCGGTGGTGTTCGAGCACGCGGTGGAGCAGGGCGATATCTGGCGCATGTGCCAGACCAAGGACGCGCCGATCCAGGATTGGGTGAAGCTCGCCGTGCAGCGCGCGCGGTTGTCCGATACGCCGGCCGTGTTCTGGCTCGACAAGGCCCGCGCGCACGACGCGCAGGTGATCGCGAAGGTCGAGCGTTACCTGAAGGATCACGACACCGCGGGTCTCGACATCCGCGTGCTGGCGCCGGTCGACGCTACGACGTTCTCGCTCGGGCGCATCCGCAAGGGCCAGGACACGATCTCGGTCACGGGTAACGTCCTGCGCGACTACCTCACCGACTTGTTCCCGATCATGGAACTCGGCACCTCGGCGAAGATGCTCTCGATCGTGCCGCTGATGGCCGGCGGCGGCCTGTTCGAAACCGGTGCCGGTGGTTCCGCGCCGAAGCACGTGCAGCAGTTCGTCGAAGAGGGCTACCTGCGCTGGGATTCGCTGGGCGAATTCCTCGCGCTCGCCGCGTCGCTCGAACACCTGGGCGAGCGTTACGACAACGCCCACGCGCGCGTGCTGGCCAAGACGCTCGATCAGGCCAACGGCCGCTTCCTCGACAGCAACAAGTCGCCCGCGCGCAAGGTCGGCGAGATCGACAATCGCGGCAGCCACTTCTACCTTGCGATGTACTGGGCGGAAGCGCTCGCTGCGCAGAACGACGATGCCGATCTCAAGGCGAAGTTCACCGCTGTGGCGAAGGCGCTGTCGGAGAACGAGGCGACGATCAACGCCGAGCTGATCGCCGCGCAGGGCAAGCCGGTCGAGATCATGGGGTATTACCACCCGGACATGACGCTGGTCAGCGCCGCGATGCGTCCCAGCCGGACGCTCAACGACGCAGTCGCCTTGCTCGACGCGGCGCGCTGAGTGTCGCGGGATCGCGGATAACGTCCCCGCGCGGGAAGGGGCGGCTCACAGCCACCTCTTCCCGCACGGCGAGACGTGCTATGGGCTCAGTCCCCACGCCGCGGGCGCGTACTGCACCGCCCACTCGGCCATCAGGCGATGCACACGAGCCGTCGGGTGCAGCGTGTCCCAGAACACGTAATCGTCGGGCCGGCAGCCGGGTCGCAGGGCGGGCTTGCGGATGTAGTTGAGCGAGCTGGTGTCGTCGATCGCCAGGCACGATTCCGACGCGTTACGGAACCCGAACCGGTCCGGCGAGGCCATCAGTTCGTCGAACGAGCTGCGGGCGTCGACCACGCGGATCGTCGCGCCCGTCGCGGCCGCGACGCGTGCGGCCACGTCGCCGATCCGCGCGTTGTAATACTCGACCTTGCCGAGCACCGTGTGCGCGTCCTTTCTGCCCATACGGAAGACCGGCGCCCGCGAAAGGTCGGGCAGGTTCACGATCAGGATCTTCCGTGCGCCCGCGTGGGCGAGCTTGTACAGCGCTTCTTCCTGCTGCGCGACGATCGCCGGCGCCGGCTTGTCGTCGTTGACGAAGTCGTTGCCCGCCACGAGGAACGTGAACAGCGTGCGCGACGGATCGTAGCCGCGCGCGTGCTTCACGTACGACCGGAAGCTATCGATCTGGCTTGCGATGCCATGGATCAGGCCGAAGTGCGCGTCTTTCGTCTGCGCGCCACCGATGGCCCAGTTGTTCAGGACGAGGCCGTTATTCGCCGCGAGGTTTTCGACCCACGTCGGGCCGTTGCTGAAGCGACCGGCGAACCACGCCGCGCTCGGCAGTTTCCACTGCGATTCGTTGTACATGTTGCCGGTATCGGAAAGGCTGTCGCCGAACGCCACGACGCGTTCGATCGGCGCGCCGGGTTTCAGGTCGCCGTTGAACCAGAACTCGTAGTTGTAGCTAAGGTCCGACGTCGCGGCGGTCATGCCGATGAATTGGCCCGCCGTCGGCACGCCTGCCAGATGGCGCCGGCAGGCGGCCTCGAGTTCGGTCGGCGATTGGTCCGTGAAGAACATGCTTCGTGAGGGAAGAATACTGGCGTTGTGCCAGTAGCCTTCGACGCGCGTCGGCGCCTGACTGAAGCCGGTCGCGGAGGGGTCGGGATTCGCCGGCAGCCTGTAGTGGCAGCGAAGGCCGGACGTGTCGGCGGCCGATGCGGCGAGCGGTATGCAGGCGAGCGCGACGACCGCGAGTGCGTGGCGCAAGGAACGGCGCCGTCCGGCGCGGACAGGGGAGGGATGTGGGTACATGGTGTCTTCCGTGATGATCGATGGACCGGTGGGGAGCCGGTCGATCGATCATCGTGGAAGCGCCCGCCGTCTGATGCAGGCGGTTTACTTACGTCGCTGTAGGCGGTTTCAGCTCGCGCTGGCTTCCGTCAGCGTGCGGACCGCATCCGGGGACAGCCTCAGCTCGGCGGCCCTGGCGATCTCGCCGAGCTGTTCGACCGAGGTCGCGCTCGCGATGGCGGCCGCGATGGACGGCTGCGCCATGACCCATGCCAGCGCGACCTGCGCCGGCTTCGCGTCGTGCGCCTCCGCGACCGTGTCGAGCGCGTCAAGTACGCGGAAGCCGCGCTCGTTCAGATAGTTCTTTACCTTGCCCGCGCGCGCACTGCTCTTGGTCAGATCGGCCTCGCTGCGATACTTGCCGCTGAGGAAGCCGCTCGCCAGCGAGTAGTAGCTGATGACGCCGACGTTCTCCCTCACGCAGAGCGGCTGAAGGCCCTCCTCGAAGCCCTTTCGATCCATGAGGTTGTACTCGGGCTGCATGCTCTCGTAGCGTGCGAGTCCCTTGTCGCGGCTGGTAGTCAGCGCGTCGGCGAGGCGCGTGCTCTCGTAGTTGGATGCACCGATCACGCGCACCTTGCCGGCGTTCACCAGATCGTCGAACGCGCGCAGCGTTTCTTCGAGCGGTACCTTCGGATCGTCCTCGTGCGACTGGTAGAGGTCGATATGGTCCACCTGCAAACGGCGCAACGAATCCTCGACGGCCTCGCGGATGTTCACCGGAGAGAGGCCCGGATAGCGAGCCCATTTGCCGACCTTCGTCGCGATCACGACCTTGTCCCGCTTGCCGCTCCGCTTCAGCCATTTACCGATGATGGTCTCCGATTCGCCGCCCTCGTTACCCGGCACCCACGCCTCGTAGACGTCAGCGGTATCGATGAGGTTGAAGCCGTGGTCGACGAACGCGTCGAGCAGGTCGAACGAGCGCGACTCGTCGACACTCCATCCGAACACGTTGCCGCCAAAGGCGAGCGGGGCGACCCTGAGCGGCGACTGGCCGATCTGGCGAAGCGTCATGCGGAATCTCCGATAGCCTGGAAAATGCCATCATGACGCATGCCAGGTTGAGGCGGCGTGTCCGTCAGCAGGCCGCGCAGTCTGGCCGCAGAGGAAGCGGCGCGGACAGCACGCCATCGTGCGTCGGCGCACGCGATGGCTCGGCCTTGGGGGAGCCCACCGCAGGTGTTCGGGCATCGTCGTCGCGACCGAGACGAAGCACGAGCTGCGTGTCGACGATATGGCCGTGCATGAAGGCAAGGCCGGTGTAGATCGATGCCATGACAACCTCCGTTCCCGTCCGGTCGCAAGGGCTTGCGACTCAATGTGGGCTAAAGGGTGCACTTTCCGCCGGATCGCAAAAAGCGATATGTTTGCAACCCGGCATTGAGGATTTTTCACATGTCCCGCCTCCCGCTCGGTCTGCTCCAGGGGTTCGTTCTGGTCGCCCGCACGGGCAAGCTGTCGCGCGCGGCCGAGCAGCTGAACCTCACCGTCAGCGCGCTCAGCCACCAGATCCGCAACCTCGAAGAACGGCTCGGTCGTACCCTCTTCGACCGGGGTCCGCGCGGCGTGTCGCTCACCGCGGACGGCGCCAGCCTCCTCGAGGCCATCGGCCATCATTTCGAAGGTATCGAGCATGCGCTCGGGCGGTTCGAGGCGCGCCACCAGGACGCGGTGACCCTGAGCGTCCTGCCGTCGGTCGCGTCGAGCTGGCTCGTTCCGCGGCTGCCGCGTCTGGTCGGCAAGCATCCGGAAATCGAACTCAGTCTCCACTCGTCGGTGTCGATCGTCGACTTCGACCGCGAGCCCAACGTCGACGTGGCGTTCCGCTACGGCCTGGGCGCATGGCCACGCACGAAGGCGGAGCGTCTCTTCGACGAATACATCGTGCCGATCGCCAGTCCGTCCCTCGTGCGCCGGATGGGCGGGCTGCCCACGACCTCGCTCGCGGGCTGGCCGCTGCTCGGCGATCCGTCGGGACGCTGGAACGACTGGGCCGAGGCGTTCGGCATGCCACTGCCGTCGCGCTACGTCGCGCGGTTCGACAACACCGAGCACCTGCAACGCGCGGTGCTCGAAGGCATGGGCGTCGCCCTCGGTCGCCTGGTGATGGCCCGTTCGCTGATCGAGTGCGGCGCGCTCACGGTACTGTGCCAGGAACGCCTGCGCGTCGCGGAAGCGTATTACCTCGTCTATCCGAAGCGCTCGGAAGCGCACAGCGGCGTGGCCCGCGTGCGCGACTGGTTGCTGGGGGAGGCGAAGGACTACGAAGCGGGCCTCGCCGCGACGATGCCGGTCACGGCGTGACCGTAGCGCCCGGTCGTCGGCGGATACGACAGCGCTTGACCGCCTTGCGCCGCGGCGCGACAATTCCCCGGCTACCCGGCGGCATTTCGCCCGGTGGCACCCTCCTTACCTTATTCAGGCATATGGACGTCTACCCTAGTCGACGCGCCGGCTCCCGCACGCATCGGGTCCCGGCGCTGGCAAAACTCATCGCCCGCGGCGACCGTACCCGGTCGGCCGGCGCTTTCCTCCGCTAGGGAAAGTCCGGCTCACCTCGTCGGAAGCCGTGAGCTTCCGTTATCCGAGGATCGAGCCATGAATCTCTCCATCGAAAAGACCGGCCCGCGCATGTTCGGCCGCCGTCTCGCCTTCGCACTCGCCCGTCGCCGCGCCACCGGTCCCGTGCAGCAGAAGCGCACGATCACCGTGCCGCGCTCGCTGGATGTCGCCGAAAGCCAGGCGAAACCGGCGGATGGCAAACTCCAGCAGCCATGAACTGCGACATAGACAGTACGGCGCGGCTCACGCCGTCCGCCGCGAACCTTTCCAGCGATGACGAACGTCGGCTCCCCGCCGGCGCGCTCGCCTTCGGCAGCTAGCCGAGAGGCGCTCGCGCCTGTCCGGACCGGGGTCCGGCAGGAAGCGAGCCATGAATAAGCACCTCTCGCAGGCGGCCGTCGCCGCCCGTACCTATGCCATCGCAAGCGCGGACGCGTGGCGTCCTGCGGATGAACTGCTGCGCGCGCTCGATGCGCGCCCCGACGGCCTCGACGAACCGGCGATCGCCGAGCGGATGGACCGCGACGGCATCAACGAAGTCGGGCACGAGAAGCCGCCCCACTGGTCGATCCAGCTGCTGCACGCTTTCCGCAACCCGTTCATCATCGTGCTGCTGGTGCTGGCCGTGGTGCAGCTCGTCACCGAGCCGGACGACTACACCGGACCCCTGATCATCGCGGTGATGGTGGGCATCAGCGTGGTGCTGTCGTTCACCCAGGAATTCCGCTCGTCGCGCGCGGCGGAAAAACTGAAGGCGATGGTGCGCAACACCGCGACGGTCACCCGTCGCGCGGACGACGGCCATGCGGAGCGTATCGAGGTGCCGGTCGAGGAGCTGGTCGTGGGCGACATCGTCCACCTCGGTGCCGGCGACATGGTGCCCGCCGACCTGCGCCTGCTGGCGGCGAAGGATCTCTTCATCAGCCAGGCGATCCTCACCGGCGAATCGATTCCGGTCGAGAAGATCGCGCCGAATGGCACCACGACCGGCGACGCCGCGTCGGGTCCGCTCGATCTGCCGACAGTCTGCTACATGGGCACCAACGTCGTGTCGGGCAGCGCCACGGCCGTGGTGCTGGCGACGGGCGCGCGCACGTACCTCGGATCCCTCGCGCACACGCTGTCGGGCGAACGGGTGCAGACGAGCTTCGATCGCGGCATTTCGTCGGTGAGCTGGCTGCTGATCCGCTTCATGGCGGTGATGGTGCCGATCGTTTTCGTCATCAACGGCTTCGACAAGCACGACTGGCTGCAGGCGTTCATGTTCGGCCTGTCGGTCGCGGTCGGCCTGACGCCGGAGATGCTGCCGCTGATCGTCACCGCGAACCTCGGCAAGGGCGCCATCGCCATGTCGAAGCGCAAGGTCGTCGTGAAGCGCCTCAACGCCATCCAGAACTTCGGCGCCATGGACGTGCTCTGCACCGACAAGACCGGCACGCTCACGCTGGACAGGATCGTGCTCGAGCGCCACGTCGATCTCGCGGGCGGCGATTCGGACGAGGCGCTGGAATTCGGCTATCTCAACAGCAGGTTCCAGACGGGTCTGCGCAACCTGATGGACAAGGCCGTGCTTGCCCATCGCGATCTCGAGCCCATGGCGCGCGGCTTCCGCATCGTCGACGAGATCCCGTTCGACTTCCAGCGCCGGCGCATGTCGGTCGTGGTGAGCGACGGCGACGGTCAGCAGCTGCTCGTCTGCAAGGGTGCGGTGGAGGAGATGCTCGCGATCTGCACGCAGGCCCGCACCGGCGACGTGACGGAACCGATGACCGACGCGAAACGTGCCGAGATCCGCGCGATGACGCGTCGTCTCAACGACGACGGCCTTCGCGTGCTCGTCGTCGCCATTCGCGTGGACCCGTCGGCCGACCGCGCGTATGGCGTGAAGGATGAAGCCGGCCTCACGGCCGTCGGCTGCCTCGCGTTCCTCGATCCCCCGAAGGACTCGGCGGCCACCGCCATCCGGGCGCTGCACCATCACGGCGTCGCGGTGAAGGTGATCACGGGCGACAACGAGGCCGTGACGCGGAAGATCTGTGCCGAGGTCGGCCTCGACGTCGCGGGCTCGGTGCAGGGGCGCGACATCGAGCAGCTCGACGACGAGGCGCTCGATGCGATGGTCGAAGAGACCACGGTCTTCGCGAAGATGTCGCCGGTGCAGAAGGCGCGCGTGGTGAAAGCGTTGCAGCGGCGCGGGCACACGGTGGGCTTTCTCGGCGATGGCATCAACGACGCGCCGGCCCTGCGCGACGCGGACGTCGGCATCTCGGTGGACACGGCGACGGACATCGCCAAGGAATCGGCCGATATCATCCTGCTCGAAAAGAATCTGATGGTGCTGGAAGAAGGCGTGATCGAGGGACGCATCACGTTCGGCAACATCATGAAGTACATCAAGATGACGGCGAGCTCGAACTTCGGCAACGTGTTCAGCGTGCTGGTCGCGAGCGCGTTCCTGCCGTTCCTGCCGATGCTTCCGTTGCAGATCCTGGTGCAGAACCTGCTCTACGACCTGTCGCAGCTGTCGATCCCGTTCGACCGCATGGACGAGGAATACCTGCGTCAGCCGCGCAAGTGGGATGCCGGCGACATCGGCCGCTTCATGGTGTGGATCGGTCCGGTCAGCTCCGTGTTCGACATCACCACGTTCTGGCTGATGTGGCACTACTTCGGCGCGCACGACGTGGCGCACCAGTCGCTGTTCCAGTCGGGCTGGTTCATCGAAGGACTGCTGTCGCAGACGCTCGTGGTGCACATGATCCGCACGCGGCGGGTGCCGTTCTTGCGCAGCATGGCGTCCGCTCCGGTGCTCGCCCTGACGGGTGCGATCATGGTGGTGGGCATGCTCATTCCCTATACCGGTCTCGGCGCGCGCATCGGCATGCAGCCGTTGCCGGGGATCTACTTCGCGTGGCTGGCGCTGACGCTCGCGAGCTACTGCGTGCTGACGCAGGTGGTGAAGACGATCTACATCCGGCGCTACGGAACGTGGCTCTGACATCCTGACTTGCGAGCTCTTCCTGTGGGAGCGGCCGCCCAGTGGCGGCCCTCTTACCTCGGGCCGGGAAAGTCCGCTACATCGCGCCATGGGCGCGGTGGGACATACGCGTCGAAGCGGAAAACGTCTCATAGGTGCTCCTCAACCAGGGAGACACCCCGATGTTCCGAAAGACCCTTACTGCCATGCTGTTCGTCGTCCCGGCCGCCGCGTTCGCGCAAGCCGCTCCCACCGCGCCGCGTTATGTCGATGCCATGGATTGGCCGGCGTCGGAAGCCGGCATGGAGCGCTTCGCCAATGCCGAAGTCCGCCTCAACGCCGCGTTCGACAAGATCTGCGGCGACACCTTCTGCGAAGGCGAGTACCCGAACGTCCGCCCGATGCAGCTCAGCTGTTCGGTCGACTCGACCAAGGGCACGCTCAAGCAGTGCCTGTGGCTCTTCTCCGGCAGCACCGCCACCGTGAATGGCAAGTCGGGCGCAGTGCAGAGCACCGCGAAGCTGTTCAAGTGCAAGCTTCTTCTGGCGAAGGACACGCCGGTCGACGCGTTCTACGGAGTCATCGAGGGCGAAGATGCCCTGCACGCCAAGCTGCCGATGACGAATCGTTCGGTATACGACGGCCTCATCGGCTGTCTCTGACGGAAGGGGCGGCTCCCCGGAGCCGCCCATCGCCGGCACGAACGATGTATCGCCGGGATCGACCGCCTCGCCGCATTTCCCTTGCGGCGGGGCGTTTTCACTTGCGCGGAGGAAGCTACTGGCGGGCGAGCTGCACGCGCGGCGCGGATGCGACCGGCGCCTGCTCGTATGCCGGCTCGTTCTCGTCGATGGGCATGGCGAGGATCACGCGATCGCGCCCGGCGCCCTTGCCGCGGTAGAGCGCCTGGTCGGCCGTGCCCAGCAGACGATCGAGGTCGTCGCCGTGGCGTGTGGTGCAGGCCACGCCGAAGCTGGCGGTGACACGGGCGCTCGACGGCGAGCCGACGGGTCCGGCGGCGAAGGCCGCGCGGATCATCTCGGCGCGACGCATGCCGGTGGCTTCGTCGGCATCCGGCAGGAGGATCGCGAACTCCTCGCCACCGAGGCGGCCGAACACATCGCCTTCCAGCAGGTGATCGCGGCACTCCGCGACCACGCGCAGCAGCACCCAGTCGCCTTCGGCATGGCCGAACGTATCGTTCACCATCTTGAAATGATCGAGATCGAACAGGATCAGGCAGCAGGGTCTGTTCGCGCGACGCGCGGCCTGCAGGAGCTGTGTCGAGCGCTCGACGAAATGCTGGCGGTTGCAGATGCCGGTGAGGCTGTCGCGTCGCGCCATGCGCATGAAACGAAGCTGCGAGCGCTTCGTGCGAAGAAGCCACAGCGCGATACCCGCCACGATCGTCAGCAACAGCACGATGTAGAGACGGCTCGACTCCATCGAGCGGCGATCGACCTCGCGCTGCAGATGGAGGATCTGGTTCTGTCGGTCGAGCGCGTCGGCTTCCATGCGACTGGAGGCGACCTGCTGCTTGACCGCCTCATAAGCCAGGGCGCGTGCGGAGATGTCGTTGAGATAGCCCTTGTCGGCCTGCATGTAACGCTCGAGCCACTGCGTCGCGGCCTGGAAATCGCCACGCTGCTTCGCCACGAGGTAGAGCGTGCGGAGCGCGTTGCCGAGCGGTTCCGAGAATTCGCCCGGCACCGAACTCGCGACGGCGGCCAGCGCGTACTTCTGGGCGTCGTCGGCGTCGCCGACTTCGCGATGCGCCTGCGCCAGTGACGATTCGACCTGAGACGTCAGGTTCGGATACCGGTAGCTCAGCACGTCGGCATAGTGCGGTTCCAGCACCGCGATGGCGGCAGCAGGCTTCCCGCGGGCGATGTCGCTATCGGCGACGTCGGCGCGCATCGAATTGGCGACCAGGTTCTCGCCGGCCGTCTCGCACGTGGCGATGCCTTGCGCGAAGCGCGGATCGTCCCCGTCGATCTTCTTGCCGCGGTAGAGCGCGTGCAGCTGGATGTACGTCGCCTTGCACAGGCTTTCGTCGGCGGGTTTCTCGCGGATGGTGCGTTCGGCGTACTCGGCGGCGAGGTCGTGCTGTCCTGCCGCGGTGAGCATCTGCGCCGCTTCGGCGAGGCCGACGTAACGCGCCTGCGGATCCTGCACGTCGGGCAGCGTATCGAGCAGGTCCGCGAGCCGCGAGAACGCATCCTGGTAACGATGACCGATGCCGAGGATGTTGATCAGCGTCGCCGTGGCGCGAAACCTCAGCGTCTTGTCGGACGATCCGCCGACGACGGCCTCCAGGAGGGGCACGGCTTCGTCGTAGCGCCCCGCATACGCGACCTGCCATGCCTCGAGATACCGAAGATGGTCGAGCTGTGCCCGCGTCAGTTGCGTCGTCGCACGCCCGACACGCTCCAGTGTCGCGAGGAATTCGTCGTGCTTCGACGTCTTGCCGGCATCGGCGGCGGCGAGCGTCGCCGACGCGTCCTCACCGGGCGCGAGCTGCGCCGCGGCGTCGAACGAACTCAGTGCCGCTGCCAGCGATACGATCGCCAGCAGGGCGTAACGGGTCAAACCGGCTCCGCGGTTCGCCACGATGCGGGCTCAGGCGCGGTGAAGGCGCATGTGCACGGAGGTTTCCTCGTCGTCCTGTTCTTCATGCTCGTCGGGCGGCGTGTCGTCCATCTGGATGGCGTAGAACACGCCCGGCGCGATCTGCTCGCGCAGCGCCAGCGCGTCACCCGCGAGAATCGCCTGCGCGAGGCCGTCGTCGACGGCAGCCGCCGTCAGTTCGCGTGCGAGGCCGTCCGCACCGGCCGTGCGCAGGCCAGCGCTGGCGCCCATGCGCTCAAGAAAATCGATCACGTTCGACATGTGGTTTGCTTCCCCTGTTGATGCGCCGGCCACCGCTTCGGGCGTCGCGCGCCCGCCGATGATAGCGCGGGAAAAGCACCCTGCTGTTAAGTCGGGGACGGCATGCCGAGGGCGGCCAGACGGGCCCGGATCGCCGGGTCGGGCGCCAGGCGTCGGCACGGCGGCACGACGAGGGTGTCCGCCATGCCGATCGCCGCACCGGGCAGGGCGGAGAGGAGGATGTGCTCCATCCGCGCCGCTTCGAAGGGAAGGGTCGGCGCCTGGTAGACGATCACGCCATGGTCCGC
This sequence comes from Luteibacter sp. UNCMF331Sha3.1, assembly GCF_900109915.1. Classification (GTDB taxonomy): domain Bacteria; phylum Pseudomonadota; class Gammaproteobacteria; order Xanthomonadales; family Rhodanobacteraceae; genus Luteibacter. Next base: position 1,268,590 of record NZ_FOBU01000001.1, on the reverse strand, counting down.
CGGATAGTCCCGACGGAGGACATCCGTCAGGATCGCCAGCCGCTCCGGGTCGGTGTCGAAGCGCCCTTCGCCGAGGTCGCCGGCGAGGCCGACCTGCCACAGCACGAGCCAGGCGGACGTATCGATCGTCCGGCGGAAGAGCATGAACTGGGTCGCGCCGAGGTGCATGCAGCCCACCCGGCCCGGGTCCAGCCCGAGATCCGCGTAGAGGCAATCCTCGGACGAGACGCCCGGTTCCATGATGGCGGTGAAGCCTTCCGCCCTTGCTCGCGCGATCGCGTCGTGCGGTGCCTGCGCGAAGACGCCGGGGTGCCCGTAGAACACGCCGCAGACCTTCTGCCCGAGGCGGACCTCGGCGAGCATCGCGTCCGCCATCTCCCGATACGTCTCGCCGCGGGGTTTGCCCTCGGCATAGAAGCCCTGAAGGCTGCGCACGTCGTGATGCATGCGGCGCACCCACGCCTCCACCACGCCATCGGACACGCCGGCGAACACCACGTCGGCCGACGCGATGTGGCTGCGTGCGAGCGGCGTCAGGTGCGAGCCCAGCGTGATGCCGAGCCCGACGCAGGCGAGCGTCCCCTGTCGTGTCTGCGTCATGTGCGGATCCCAAAGCGATAGCCACGCCGATGGTAGCGCGATGCTCGTCTGCCACCGAAATGCCACGCCTTGCGCCGGGCCATGACCGCGTGCACCCGCACCATCGCGGGATCGACAGGGGATGCCACCATGCAACGCACACCGGGACTCGACACGTTGCGCGCCGTCGCCATCGTCTGGGTCATGCTGTTCCACAGTTACCTCGTGGGCGGGCTGGGCGACGGCTTCGGCGTGCTGGAACGATCGGGGTGGATGGGCGTCGACCTGTTCTTCGTGCTCAGCGGCTACCTCATCGGCACGCAGGTGCTCACGTCGCTGCGGGACACCGGCAGGCTCGATCTGCGCGCCTTCTATGTCCGCCGCGCGACGCGCATCCTTCCCGCGTTCCTCGTCGTGCTCGCTCTCTACGCCTGCTGGCCGGCGTGGCGCGAGGTGCCGGAGATGCAGCCGCTCTGGCAGTTCCTCACGTTCACCTTCAATCTCCTCGTCGGCAGCGACGCCCGCTTCGCGTTCTCGCACGTGTGGTCGCTGTGCGTGGAAGAGCATTTCTACCTCGTCTTCCCTTTCCTTGCGATCGCGATGACGCGCCAACCGTCGACCGCACGGTCCGTCGCGCTCGGTGTCGCCGTGGTGCTCGGTGGCATCGGGCTTCGCGCCTGGCTCTGGCAACACGCGATCGCGCCGCTGCGCGCCACCGGCAGCGACGTCGGCCTGGCCTACCTGGGCAATCTCTACTACCCCACGTGGTCGCGTCTCGACGGCCTGGTCGCCGGGGTCGCGCTGGCCGCGTGCGCCGTCTACCGGCCGTCGACGATGGCCCGGATGCGCGAGCGAAGCGGTTCGCTGCTGTTCGCTGGCGCGACCTGCCTCGGCGCCGCGCTGATCCTGTTCGACGGCGCGCGCACCGAACTCTGGCCCTGCGTCATCGGCTATCCGCTCATCGCGCTCGCCATGGCGCTGTTCGTGGCGACCGCCAGCGGCGGCTCGTGGCTGGCTCGCTGTGATCTGCCGGGCGCCGGGTGGCTGGCACGTGCCTCGTACAGCCTGTACCTGAGTCACAAGGGCGTGTTCCACCTGGTGGATACGGGGCTGGACGGCCATCTGGACGGCCATCGCTTCATTCGCTTCGCCGTCTACGCGGTCGCCACCCTCGCCGGTGGTGCGGCGCTGCATTACGCGGTGGAACGTCCCGTCCTGCGCTGGCGCGACCGCCGTCGTCACGCTTCGGCTACAATGCCGGTCCCCAAGGTGATCCGCGGCGTCAGCGCCACGGATTGAAACGGGAATCCGGTGACGCGCGCGGCCCATGAAGCCTCGTGCCATTCCGGAGCTGCCCCCGCAACGGTAGGCGAGCAACGAGGTCGGCATCGAAGCCACTGTGCCTTCATGGCATGGGAAGGCGCCGTCCCGCAGGGCAACCTGCGCTCGCGAGCCCGGAGACCGGCCACTGGGATTCACCGGACAGGCGGAGGGCCATGTCGTGGGTGGCCGTCGCCACGTCGGCAATCCCGCGTCACCCTGTGCCCGTCCCTCGCCATTCATGCCGCGCGGGTTGGCGCGGTTCGCAGGGAGTCACCACGTGTCGTTTCGTTCTTCCACCCTCGCGGTCGCCATCGCGACGGCTCTTTTCGCACCTCTTCCGGTCAACGCCGCCGACGCGTCGACGGACCTCGACAGTGTCGTCGTCACGGCCAGCCGTACCGAACTGACCCAGAGCCAGGTACTCGCCGCCTCCACGGTCATCGATCGCGCCGAGATCGAGCGCCTGCAGCCGCGTTCGCTCGCCGACCTCCTGCGTGCCACGCCCGGCGTGTCCATCGCCAACAACGGCGGTCCGGGCAAGTCCACGTCCGTTTTCCTGCGCGGTACGGAATCCGATCACGTGCTCGTGCTCGTCGATGGCGTGAAGATCGGCTCGGCGACCTCGGGCACGGCGGCATTCCAGGACATCCCGGTCGACCAGATCGAACGCATCGAAATCGTGCGTGGTCCTTATTCGAGCCTGTACGGCTCCGACGCGCTGGGCGGCGTCATCCAGATCTTCACCCGTCGTCCGCAGGGTGCGTTCGTGCCGAACGCCTCGGTCGGCATCGGCAGCTACGATACCCTGCGCGGCTCGGTCGGCTTCGCCGGCCGTGGCACGCAGGGCTGGTACTCGGTGGAGGCGAGCCACGACCAGACCGACGGCATCAATGCCTGCCGGGGCAAACCGAGCCCGCGCGGTGGCGGCTGCTATACGTACGAGCCGGATCGCGACGGCTACCGCAACAACGCGCTGTCGCTGAAGGGCGGCTGGCGCTTCGACGAGCAGTGGGACGCCGATGCCACGGCCACGCGGTCGGAAGGCCGCAACCACTACGACGGCACCAGCAGCAATTTCGCCGAGTCGGCGACGCAGGTGCTCGGTGGCCGCGTGCGCTACAAGCCGGCGAAGGACGTGCAGATAACGGCCAACGTCGGTCGGAGCGAAGACCTCTCGACCGATTACGAAAACGGCGATTACGCCGACACGTTCAACACGCACCGCGACCTCGCCTCGCTGCAGGCCGATCTTGGCCGCATCGGCGGCAGCGCGGGCCTGACGACGGTCGGCTTCGACTGGCAGCGCGACCGCGTCGTCGGCAGCACCGACTACTTCGTCGATGCACGTCGTAACCACGCGCTGTTCGCGCAGTGGCAGCAGGAGTTCGGCGACAGCTCGGTGCAGGGCAGCCTCCGCCACGACGAGAACAGCCAGTTCGGCGGCAAGACGACCGGCAGCCTGCAGTACGGTTACGCGCTGACGAAGTCGCTGCGCGTCACGGGTAGCTACGGTACCGCCTTCAAGGCGCCGACGTTCAACGATCTGTACTACCCGGATTACGGCAATCCGGACCTCGCACCCGAAACGTCCCGCAACTGGGAACTGGGTATCCGCGGCACGCCGGTCTGGGGCAACTGGTCGCTCAACGCGTTCCAGAACGAAATCGACCACCTGATCGTGTTCGACTCGAGCCTGAGCGGCCCGCTGTTCCCGTTCGGCGGCGCGAACAACATCGATCGATCGCGCATCCGCGGCGTGGAGCTCGCCGCCGACACCACGCTCGGCGACTGGCGCCTGGGCGGGAACGCGACGTGGCTGCAGCCGGAGGACCGCAGCGACGACGGCACGCGTGGCAACCTGCTGCCGCGTCGCGCGCGTCGCACCGCCAACGTCGACGTCGACCGCACGTTCGGCGCCGTGAGCGTCGGTGCCAGCGTGTTCGCCTCCGGCTACCGCTACGACGACACCGCGAACCTCAACCGGCTGGGCGGCTACGCGCTGACCGACCTGCGCATGGCCTACGCCTTCGATGCCGCGTGGAAGGTGGAACTCGCCGCGAAGAACGTGTTCGACCGCCACTACGAGACCGCGCGCTATTTCAACCAGCCCGGTCGCAACTGGATGCTGACGCTGCGCTACCAGCCGCGTTCCTGATCGACGCCCCCACCGAAGGACATCCGATGAAACCGTTGTCACGCCCCTTGTTCGCCGCCGTCGCCGCGCTGTTCGCACTGGTGATGATCGCCACGCGATTCCATCACTTCGGCGACGTGCTGCACCTGCCGGACGCCTCGATGGCGTTGTTCTTCCTCGGGGGCATCTACCTGCGCAGGCATCTGGCCTTCGTCGCCTTCGTCGTGCTGTCGGTGCTCATCGACTGGTACTCGGTGAGCTATGCCGGCGTCAGCGACTTCTGCATCACGGTGGCGTACTCGTTCCTGCCGCTGGCTTATGCCGTGCTCTGGTATGCCGGTCGTCTGGTCGCGCCGCGCTACGACGGATCCTTCGCATCCCACGCGATCGTGTTCGGCACGCTGCTGGTCGCCGCCACGCTGTCCTACGCCGTGTCGAACGGCGCGTTCTACTGGCTGGGCGGGCGGTATTCCGAGCCGAACATGGCCCAGTACCTCGACCGCTTCATGCAGTGGGCGCCACTCTTCGTACGCGCGGCCGCGGCTTATGTCGCCGTGGCGCAGGTGGCGCAGGCGCTCGTGTTCCGCTTCGCGCCGCGCACGGGCGACGGCAAGACCGCACGCGCATGACGGAGCCGACGCCCTGGCACGAGATGGACGACGACGCGCGTCATCGCGACCGCATGCGCCGGAAAAAAGCGCTGATCGACCGGCGCATCGCGCGCGCCACCATCGATCGCGGCGTGCTCGTAGTGAACACGGGCAACGGCAAGGGCAAGAGTTCGTCCGGCTTCGGTATGCTGGCGCGGTCGCTCGGCCATGGCTTCCGCTGCGGCGTGGTGCAGTTCATCAAGGGCAGCTTTTCCACCGGCGAGGAGGCGTTCTTCCGCATGTTCGAGGATGGCCCGCTCGATTACCACGTGATGGGCGAAGGCTACACGTGGGAAACGCAGGATCGGACGCGCGACATCGCCGCGGCCTTGGCAGCGTGGGATGTCGCCGAACGGATGCTGCGCGACCCGGCGTACGACTTCGTGCTGCTCGACGAACTCAACATCGCGCTGGTGAAGCAGTACATCCCGCTCGACCGCGTTCTGAACGCGCTGACCTCGCGTCCCGGGCGACAGCACGTGGTCGTGACCGGTCGCGGCGCGCCGGACGCGCTCGTCGCGGTGGCCGATACGGTGACGGAAATGCGCGTGGTGAAGCACGCGTACCAGGCCGGCATCCGCGCGCAGAAGGGCGTGGAGCTGTGACCCGCTCCTGTCCGGCCTTGCTGGTATCCGCGCCCGCATCGGGGCAGGGCAAGACCAGCGTCACCGCTGCCATCGCACGGGCGCAAACGCGCAAAGGCCTATGCGTGCGCGTGTTCAAGACGGGGCCGGACTTCCTCGACCCGATGATCCTCGAACGTGCGAGCGGCGGCCCGGTGTTTCAGCTCGACCCGTGGATGGGCGGCCCGGAGGACGTGCGCGCACGTCTGTACGACGCCGCGGGCGACGCGGATCTCATCCTCGTCGAGGGCGTCATGGGACTCTTCGATGGCTCCCCGTCCAGCGCGGACCTCGCCATCGCGTTCGGCCTGCCGGTGCTGGCCGTCATCGACGGAAGCGCGATGGCGCAGACGTTCGGCGCGCTGGCGCACGGTCTGGCCACCTACCGCTACGGGCTGCCGTTCCATGGCGTCCTTGCGAACCGCGTCGGCAGTGCGTATCACGCGACGCTGTTGCGCGAGAGCCTGGACCCGGGCACCGCATGGTGCGGCACCCTGCCGCGCGACGTCGCCATGAGCCTGCCGGAACGTCACCTAGGGCTCGTGCCGGCAGACGAGCTGGCCGACCTCGACGCGCGCCTCGACGCGCTGGCGGATGCGTGGCTCGCGCAGGAGGCGACGGCGCTCCCGCCACCCGTGACGTTCGCCGTGCCGGATGCCGTCGTGTCCACGCTGCGTCTCGACGGCGTGCGGATCGCCGTCGCCCGTGACGCCGCGTTCGCGTTCCTCTATCCGGCGAACCTCGCGCTGCTCGAAGCGGCCGGTGCGTCCCTGCGCTTCTTCTCGCCGGTATCCGGCGAGCGGTTACCCGCGTGCGATGCCGTCTGGCTGCCCGGCGGTTATCCGGAACTCCATCTCGACGCCCTCGGCGCGGCGACCGGACTGCGTGACGACCTGCACGCGCACGTCGACGCGGGCCGGCCGTTGCTCGCCGAATGCGGCGGCCTGCTCTACGCGCTGGACCGTCTCACCGATCGCGATGGGCGCAGTGCATCCATGGCCGGCCTCATCGCCGGACACGCCACGATGCAGCCGCGTATGGCCGCCCTGGGCATGCAGTCGGTCGACCTGCCCGAAGGTGCGTTGCGCGGGCACTCCTTCCACTACGCGCAGGCGTCGGTCGACGCCGAACCGCTGGCGAGCGCGACGAATCCGAACGGCGGCCCGACGACCGAACGGGTGTACCGGCGCGCGCGGATGACGGCGAGCTTCGTGCACTTCTACTTTCCCTCGCATCCGGATGCGGCGATGAGGCTGTTCCTGCCGTGACCGCCGCGCTGGCGGCGATGATGGCCGTGCTCGTCGACGCGCTGGTGGGCGAGCCACGTCGGTTCCATCCTCTCGTGGGCTTCGGTCGTGTCGCGAGCGCCATCGAGCGGCGCATCCACGCCGACCGCCGCGGCGCGGGCGTGGTCGCCTGGTGCGTGGCGGTGCTTGTTCCGGTGACGCTGCTCGGTGCGTTACACGTTTTGAGCGGCGGCATCGCGGCGTTCGGCATCGACGTGCTCGTGCTTTACGGCGCGCTGGGCCGGCGCAGCCTCGGCGAGCATGCACGTCCGGTGGCCGACGCGTTGTCGGCTGGCGATCTCGCGTCGGCTCGCGACGCCGTCGGGCGCATGGTAAGTCGCGATACCGACGTGCTGGACGCGCGCGGTGTCGCCGCGGCAGCGACGGAATCGGTGCTCGAAAACGGCCACGATGCCGTGTTCGGCGCCCTGTTCTGGTTCGTCGTGCTCGGCGCACCCGGCGCGTTGCTGTTCCGCCTTGCGAACACGCTCGATGCGATGTGGGGATATCGCACGCCGCGATACGAACGTTTCGGCTGGTGCGCCGCGCGAGCCGACGACGCGCTCGGCTTCGTGCCCGCGCGGCTCACCGCGCTGACGTATGCCGCGCTGGGCGATGCGGCGACCGCGATGCGCTGCTGGCGTCGACAGGCGCCGACGTGGGACAGCCCGAACGCCGGCCCGGTCATGGCTGCGGGGGCGGGTGCGTTGCGCGTGAGCCTCGGCGGTGCGGCGCCCTACCACGGGCAATGGGAAGCGCGCCCGACGCTGGGGGAAGGTTTGGCACCCGACGCCGGAACGATCCGGCGTGCCCTGCGACTCGTGGACCGCGGCGTCGTCGCCTGGCTCGTCGTCGCGCTATGCATCGGAGCGATTCGTCATGCTTGAACACGGTGGGCGCCTCGGTCGCGCCGCGGCACGCCACGGCATCGCGCGCGAGCGGTGGCTCGATCTGTCGACGGGCGTGAGCCCGTACGCATGGCCCGTACCGCCGGCGCCCGACGCGGCATGGCATCGCTTGCCGGAGGACGACGACGGGTTGCTGTCGGCGGCACGCGAGTACTACGGCGCCGGGCATCTGCTTCCCGTCGCCGGATCGCAGGCCGCGATCGCCGCGCTTCCACGGCTGCGTGGCCCCTCGCGCGTCGCGGTGATCGCACCGGCGTACGCGGAACATGCGCACGCCTGGCGACGCGCGGGGCACGACGTCGTGACGGTGTCGCTTGCCGACGTGCGCGAGCGGCCCGCGGCGTTCGACGTGGTGGTGCTGATCCGGCCGAACAATCCGACGGGCGATTTCCTGTCGCGTGCCGATACGCTCATGCTGCATGAGTCCATGGGCGAGGCACGCTGGCTCATTGTCGACGAAGCGTTCATCGATGTCCGTCCGGAAGAAAGCCTCGTATCCGAGGCCCGCGAGGGACTGATCGTGCTGCGCTCCGTCGGCAAGTTCTTCGGCCTCGCCGGCGCGCGCGCGGGTTTCGTCGCGGCGTCGCCGACGATCCTCGATGCGCTCGGCGAGGAACTCGGTCCGTGGACACTGAGCGGACCGACACGAGACGCCGTGACCCGCGCGTTGCGCGACATTGTCTGGCAGGTGTCCGTGCGTGAATCGTTGCGCCGGGGGAGCGCGCGGCTCGCCGCGTTGCTCGCGGCGCATGGCCTCGCGCCCGACGGCGGCTGCGAGTTCTTCCAGTACGTGCGGCACGCCGAGGCGGCGGCGATCGCCGAGGCGCTGTGCCGGCATGCGGTGCTCGTGCGCGTCTTCGACGATCCCTCCGCGCTGCGCTTCGGGCTTCCCGGCGACGAGGCGAACGTCGCGCGACTGGACCGCGCGCTGGCGGAGGTGCTGGCATGACCGCCCGCGTGCTCATGGTGCAGGGCTGCACGTCGGATGCCGGCAAGAGCACGGTCGTCGCGGCCCTGTGTCGCTGGCTGCGCCGACGTGGTGTCGCTGTGGCGCCATTCAAACCGCAGAACATGGCGCTCAACTCGGCGGTCACCGTCGACGGCGGCGAGATCGGCCGCGCGCAGGCCGTGCAGGCGCAGGCCGCCGGCGTCGCACCGCATACCGATTTCAATCCCGTGCTCCTGAAGCCGAACAGCGACACGGGGGCGCAGGTGATCGTGCACGGGCATCCCATCGGCAACATGGATGCGGTGGGCTACCACGCTTACAAACGCGTCGCGATGGAAGCGGTGCTCGTCTCGCACGACCGGCTCGTGGCGGCTTACGACGCGGTGGTCGTTGAAGGCGCGGGGAGCCCGGCGGAAATCAACCTGCGCGATCGCGACATCGCGAACATGGGGTATGCCGAAGCCGTCGACTGCCCGGTGCTGCTCGTCGCCGACATCGATCGTGGCGGCGTGTTCGCGCATCTGGTGGGCACGCTGGCGCTGCTGTCCGTGAGCGAGCGCGAGCGGGTGGTCGGGTTCGTCATCAATCGCTTTCGCGGCGACATCGCGCTGCTGCAACCGGGCCTCGACTGGCTCGAACGCGAGACGGGCAAGCCGGTGCTCGGCGTCCTTCCGTGGCTGCACGGCCTCGTGCTCGAGGCGGAAGACGCGTTGCCGCGTGCCCACGTCGCGCGGCCGGACGCGCGGCTGCGCGTCGCCGTACCCGCGTTGCCGCGCATCAGCAATCACACCGATCTCGACGCCTTGCGCCTGCATCCGGACGTCGACTGCATCTTCGTCGGACCGGGTGAACCGTTTCCGTCGTGCGACCTGATCGTGCTTCCCGGTTCGAAGTCCACGCGCGCGGATCTCGCCTGGCTGCGCGCGCAGGGCTGGGACGCCGCGATCCTGCGACACGTGCGCTACGGCGGGCGCGTCGTCGGGATCTGCGGCGGCATGCAGATGCTCGGCCGCGCGGTGCACGACCCCGACGGTATCGAAGGGCCGGCGGGATCGACGGAAGGCCTCGGCCTGCTGGATCTCGAAACGCGGCTCCTGCCGGTGAAGCGACTGGCGAACGTCACGGGGCGCCTCGCGGACGGCGGTGCCCGCGTCAGGGGTTACGAAATCCACTGCGGGGTGAGTGAGGGCGACGCGTTGGCCCATCCTGCCGTGCACCTCGACGACGGCCGCTCCGATGGCGCGCGCTCGGCCGATAGCCGCGTGACCGGGACCTACCTGCACGGTCTCTTCGATCACCCGGAAGCGCTGGCGGCGTGGCTGGGCGACGGATCGGCCACCCCGGTTTTCGACATCGACGCGCAGCGCGAAGCGACGCTGGACCGTCTCGCCGATGCGGTCGATACGTGGATGGACACCGCGGTGCTCGCCCGACTTCTGGAATGTGCCCCATGCTGACGCTCATCCTTGGCGGTGCACGCTCCGGCAAGAGCGCACTCGCGGAGCGCCTTGCGAACGAGAGTGGGCTCGATATCGTCTATATCGCCACGGCGCAGGCGCTGGACGGCGAGATGGCATCGCGCATCGCACACCACAGGGCGCGACGCCCGTCGTCGTGGTCGCTCGTGGAAGAGCCGCTCGCCCTCGCGGCCACGTTGCGCGAGTGCGCGCGCGGCGATCGGCTCGTTCTCGTCGACTGCCTCACGCTCTGGCTCTCCAACCTGCTGGGTGCCGCGCCATCGCGATTCGACATCGAGCGCGCGGCGCTCCTCGACGCGGTGTCCGACCTCCCCGGCGACATCGTGTTCGTGAGTAACGAAGTCGGCCTCGGCATCACGCCGATGGGCGAGCTGACGCGTCGCTTCGTCGATGAAGCGGGGCGTCTTCATCAGGCGCTGGCGCAACGCTGCGATCGCGCGATCTTCGTCGCCGCCGGCCTGCCTCTGACCCTCAAAGGAACTCCTCCATGAACGACTGGCTCGCGGCGCCGTGCCGCGTTCCCGATCACGCCTTCGCCGACGCGGCCAGGGCGCGGCAGAAGGTGCTCACCAAACCGGCGGGCTCGCTCGGCCGGATGGAGACGGTGGCGATCCAGCTCGCCGGACTGCAACGTCGCACGATGCCATCCGCGTCGCGAGTGCGTATCGCCGTGTTCGCGGCCGACCATGGCATCGCCGCCGAGGGCGTGTCGGCATTTCCGCAGGCGGTCACCGGAGAGATGGTGCGCAACTTCGCCGGCGGTGGCGCCGCCATCGCGGTGCTCGCGCGCGAACTGGGTGCGACGCTGGAAGTGGTGAACCTCGGCACCGTGAACGATCCGGGCGACGTCCCCGGCGTGCGCCGGCACGTCATCGCGCCCTCCACGGCGAACTTCGTCACGCACGACGCCATGACCGACGCGCAGCTCGACGCCGCGTTGGCCCAAGGCCTCGCCAGCGTGGAACGCGCCATCGAGGACGGCACCGACATCTACATCGGTGGCGACATGGGTATCGGCAACACCACCGCGGCGAGCGCGCTCGGATGCGCCCTGCTCGGCGCCGCCCCCGGCACGCTCGCGGGTGCGGGCACGGGGCTGGACGCCGCCGGCATCGCACGCAAAACGGGCGTGATCGCGCGCGCGTTGCATCACCATGCTTCCGCGAAGACGGCGCGAGAACGCCTGCGCCGCCTCGGTGGCTTCGAGATAGCCGCCCTGACGGGTGCGTTCGTCGCCGCGGCGCAGCGTGGGTTACCCGTGCTGGTCGACGGTTACATCGCGAGCGTCGCCGCGCTGGCCGCCGTGGCGCTCCGTCCGGAGGTCCGGCCGTGGCTCGTGTTCGCGCACAAATCGCGCGAGCGTGGTCACGCGCGCATTCTCGCGGCACTCGACGCCGAGCCGCTGCTCGATCTGCGCCTCCGGCTGGGCGAAGCGAGCGGTGCGGCCATCGCCGTGCCGCTGCTGCGCATGGCCTGTGCGCTGCATGCGTCGATGGCGACGTTCGCGGAAGCGGGAGTGTCGGAAGCATGAGCATCGATCTCCTTCGCCACGGCGATACGGGACAGCGCAGCTATCGCGGGCAACTGGACGATCCGCTGAGCGAGCTCGGCTGGCGACAGTTGCGCGACGCCGTGCAGGGCGGCACGTGGGACCGCATCGTATCGTCGTCGATGGCGCGCTGCGCGCGTTTCGCCGAAGAGCTGGCGGAGCGCAGCGGCTTGCCGCTGCGCCTCGATCCGCGCCTCGTCGAATATCATTTCGGCGACTGGCAGGGCGTACCGATCGAAACCATCGCGGAAACGGATGGCGATGCGCTCGGACGCTTCTGGGCGGATCCCGTCGCGCATCCGCCACCGGGCGGTGAAACGTTCGACGCGTTCCACGCGCGGTTGACCGCCGCACTCGACGACGTGGCGACCGAAGCGTCGTCGTCGCGCGTCCTGGTCGTGACGCACGGCGGCGCGATCCGTTTGCTGCACTGTGTGGCGGAGCGGCGGGACTTCGGCGACATGGCGGGCATCGACGTGCCGCACGCGTCGTTGCATCCCCTGGCGTGGTCGCGCTGATGCGCGGGCTCGTCGTCGCCTTCGGCTTCCTCACGCGCATTCCCGTTCGCGTGTCCGATGTCGATCGACGGTCGCAGGCGGCCTCGTTGAAGTGGTATCCGCTGGTGGGCGCGACGATCGGGTTGCTGCTGACGGGCGCCGCGATGCTCCTGCATGGCATGCCTGCCCTGCCGGCTGCCGCGGTGCTGCTCGTGGGCTGGGTGGCGATCACCGGCGCGCTTCATCTGGACGGCCTGGCCGACAGCGCGGACGCGTGGATCGGCGGCATGGGCGATCGAGAACGCACGCTGGCGATCATGAAGGACCCGCGCAGCGGGCCGGCGGGTGTCGTCGCACTGGTACTGGTACTGCTGCTGAAATTCGCGGCGCTGGCGACGCTGGCGAACGCGTGGTGGCTGCTGCTCCCCCCGCTGCTGGGGCGCGGCGCGATCGTCGCGTGGTTCCTGTCGACGCCTTACGTGCGCGCGGCGGGACTCGGCGATCCGCTGCGTGGCGCACCGGCGACGGGATGCCATGTGGCCATGGGGTGCGTCGTCGCGATCTGCCTGATGGCCGGCGTGCACGGCATCGTCTCTTTGCTCGTCGCGGCCGCGACGGCATGGCTATGGCGCCGGGCGGTGATGCGTCGCCTGGGCGGTTTCACCGGCGACACGGCGGGTGCCTTGATCGAACTGGTGGAAGCCGCGACGTTGTTGGCGCTAACCGTCGCCTGACCTCTGGGCGTCACCCACGTTTCGTCACGGGCACCGGCGCCCAATCTTCCGATGTTCCCCGGCAGGCTGCCTCGCCACGAGATCGCACGATGCTTCGTACCGTCCGTCGACATCGCGCGTGCATCGCGCCGCGTGGAGCGCCGGTCGGATCACCGGGAGAACCAACGATGCAAAGAAGGAAGACGTGTGCGGCCGCGCGGCTGCGCGTGATCGCCGCCGCTCTCGCGCTGACGGGCGCCATGGCGTGGACTGCTGTGGCGACGGGACACGATCGGCCGCTGGGCGTGATCGACGTGGCCGAGCGAACAGCGCTCGAGCGAAGGATCGAGGCGCTGGCCAACGAGGCCGCGAACCGTCGGTCCTACATCGAGGAGGATCCTCTGCCCATCCACATCCGCGCGCGCTTCGACGTCGCGGCGGAGACGCTGATCATGGATGCGGATGAACGCCTCGGCCCGCTTTCCGGCACGGGTGCGCTCGAGGACATGGAGATGGATATCCACGAAGCGATCCGTGTCCTTCTCAACGACATCCAGCGATTTCAGGGGGTGCGATGGCTGTATGGCGGAAAAGACATGTACTTCTGGTTCCCTCAGGACCGGCGCACGAGTCACAGTGAGAAGACGAGAGCATCGACGTCCGGAGTGCTGATCGGTGCCGGCCACATGCGAAGGCGTTCGGACGGTCGAAAAAAACGGCGCCCGAGGGCGCCGTTTCGCTATGAAGCATGTCGCGTCGCTTACTCGCCGATCTTGCGAGCCCAGGCCTGCATGCCGCCGTCGACGCTGTAGACCTCCGTGAAGCCATGCGCCGCGAGACGTTTGGCGTCGGCGACGCTGGAAACGCCGGAGTTGCAGATGAACGCGATCGGCGTGTCCTTCGGCAGCTGTCCGAGTGCTTCGAAGCCTTCGTTCTCGAGGATGCGCGCGCCGGCGATCGGCGCGAGCTCCGCACGGCTGGCCGCCGGGCGGTTGTCGACCACCACGATGTCGCCGGCGTCGATGCGTGCCTTCAGGTCCTGCACGTTCATCGTGCCAATCGATCCCGGGAACTTCAGGCTGAGGCCTTCGCCCTGCACCGTGGACACCCAGTCGATCACGATGCCCTTCGCGCGTGCCGCGCTGCCCGGGTCGAAATGCACCTCGATGCCGTTGGCCACGACGACGATGTCGTGATCGCCGGCGGGCGCGAGCTGGAAGCCGGCGCTATGGTCGGGGCCGATCTCGAGGTGCAGCGCCATGCCCTGCGCATTCGCCATGCCGCCGCGGATGGCCTCGGCGGCCTTCTCGGTGATCGTGATTTCCGGCGGCGTGCGGTCGGGCGCGGCCTGGCCGAACATCGTGTAGAGCTCGCCGCTGGTGTACAGCTGGCGGATGATGTCCGAGCCGCCGACCAGTTCGCCCTTCACGTAGAGCTGCGGAATGGTGGGCCACTGGCCGAATTCCTTGATGCCCTCGCGGATCTCCGGATCTTCCAGCACGTTGACCGTGTGGTAAGCCGGGATCACGTCGTTCAGGGTGTTGATCGCCGCGGCGGAGAAACCGCACATCGGCTGCTGGCGCGTTCCCTTCATGAACAGCACGACGTCGTGCTGGCCGAGCAGGGTTTCGATGCGCTCGCGCGTGGGTGTATCGAGGGCCATGGGGTCACCGCGGGAGAGAGAGGGGCCATTTTACCGGCATCCATCGCACATGGGCCCCCCGGCCGTCACTTTCAACCCGCTATCGACACTCCGGCGCCCCGCAGGGCGGACAGATCGGCCCGGCAGTCGGCGAGAGGGGCGAAGCCGAGGACCGCTTCGGGCGACGGCAGCACCGTCTCGCGGCTGGCGCGACCCAGCGGCGTGACCCGCTCGGTCCAGTGGATCAGCTCCATGGCGCCCGTGAAGTCTTCCACGAGCGCCGTGCAGTGCTCGACCCAGTCGCCGTCGTTCAGGTAGAGGATGCCGTCCATCGGACGGATATGGCCGAAGTGGATGTGGCCGCAGATGTGCCCGTCGAGCCCGCGTTCGCGCGCGTCGTCCGCCACGCGCTTTTCGTAGCCACGGATGTATTCCAGCGCCGCGCCCACATGCGACTTCAGGATGATCGACAGGGGCAGGTAGGGCAGTTCCAGCCGCAGGCGCACCGCGTGGACGCGGCGGTTGGCCCAGCAGATGAAGCGGTGCAGCGTGTCGCCCAGCCACGCGATCCAGCGTCGGCCGACGTGTTCGGGGTCGAATTCGTCGCCGTGGCTTACCCGGTAGCGGCGGCCGTCGGCGCCTTCGTGGATGGCGTCGAGTTCCACGCGGATGCCGGCCAGTGTCGTCCCGGCGAGGCCGCGCATGGAGAAATCGTGGTTGCCCGGGATGTAGATGACCTCGACGCCGCGCGCCGCGATCGCGAACAGCTCGGCGATCACCGCGCTATGGTCGGGGTGCCACCAGTGGCGCCTGGCCAGGGCCTCGAGGTCGACGATGTCGCCGACGAGATAGAGACGCTCGCAGTCCACCTGGCGGAGGAAGTCGAGCAGGTAGGCCGCCTTGCAGTCGGGCGTGCCGAGGTGCACGTCGGAGATGAAGGCGCTGCGGCAGGTGAGCTTCGCCATGGCATCGGTTCCCGGGGTTGTCCCGGGTGCCCAGTCTCGGGGCGACAGGTAACCGTGCGGTGGCGGCAAGGTTGCAGCCGTGTGGCAGCGGGCCGCCTTGCCAGGAGAGCTCATGTGGGAGCGGCCTCGGCCGCGATGGGTGCTCGCCGCAAGCTTCCATCGACAGCAGGCGGGCTCCCCCTTAGGCGCGCAGTTCGCGCAGCGCCGCCTGGGCCTCGGGCAGGATCGCCTCGACCCAGGTCGCGTACTGCGCGGCCGACGGGTGCAGGCCGTCGTCGACCAGCATGCCGGGCGCCGCGCCCGCGCGGCGCGATGCCGGCGTGACGTCCACCCAACGCGCATGCATGCGCAGCGTTTCGTCGCGGGCGATCGCGTTGAAGGTGTCGATCTCGCTCGCGATGGTCGCCCGGTCGCGACCTTCCGCGAACGCGGTGACGCCCCAGTCGGGAATCGATACGACGACCACACGTCGCGCGTCGCCGGCGAAGGCGGTCGCGCGTTCCAGCAGTGCGAGGAACTGCGTGCGGTATTCGCTCGCCGGTCGGCCGCGGTACTGGTTGTTCACGCCGATCAGCAGCGTGACGAGACCCCATCGACCGTGGAGGCCGGCGCCGTCGATCGCCGCCGAGAGCTCGTCCGTCGTCCAACCCGTGGTCGCCACGATACGCGGCGCGTCGACATCGATGCCGCGCTCGCGCAACCGGGCCGCGAGCTGGACCGGCCAGCGGCCCTCCTCGGGAACGCCTTCGCCGATGGTGTACGAGTCGCCGAGCGCGAGGAACGCCGCCCGACCCATCAGGCGACCGCGCTCGCGGTCGGCGCGGATTCGGCGGCCATGCGCGTGAGCACGCGGTCGATGCGCACGAATACTTCCGCGAGCTGCGACGGCTCGGGCAGCAACGTGAGGCGCAGGTGCCGGCTAGCGGACAGGTTGAAGCTGGTGCCCGGCACGACGAGCACGTTTTCCTCTTCCAGCAGGCGGAGCGCGAACGCGGTGTCGTCGAAGTGCGGGATGGCATCGGCCCGCACGTGCGGGAAGGCATAGATCGCGCCGCCGGGTGCGACGACATCGAGGAACGGGCTGGCCGCGACGTGTTCGAGCACGACCCGGCGGGCTTCGTGCAGGCGGCCACCGGGGGCGGTGAGGCTGCCGATGGTGGGTTTGTCGAGCAGCGCGGGTCGCACGGCCCACTGCGCGGTGACGTTAGCGCACAGGCGCAGGGCGGCGAGCAGCTGCAACGCGTCGCGGTACTCGGCGGTGCGTGCCGTATCGCCGGAGAGGCTCATCCAGCCGACGCGGTAACCGCACGCGCGATGCACCTTCGAGAGACCACCGAAGCTCATGCACGGATGGTCGCCGGCGATGGCGGCGAGCGGCTGGAACGGCGTGCCGTCGTAGAGGATCTCGTCGTAGATCTCGTCGCAGAGCAGCAGCAGGCCGTGCTTGCGCGCCACGTCGACGATGCGTTCGAGCAGGGCCCTCGGATAGACCGCGCCCGTGGGATTGTTCGGATTGATCAGCACGAGCGCGCGCGTGCGCGGGCCTACCAGCGCGTCGATCTCGTCGGGGTCGGGGAGGTGACCGTTCTCGGCGAGGCAGCGGTAGTACCGGGGGCTGCCGTCGTTGAGGATCGTCGCGGCACTCCACAGCGGGTAGTCGGGGCTGGGCAGCAGCACCTCGTCGCCCGGCTGCAGCAGCGCGCGCAACGAGATGTCGATCAGCTCGCTGACGCCGTTGCCGATGAACACGCGCTCGACGTCGACGCCCGTCGCGCCACGGGCGCGCTGCTGACCGACGATCGCTTCGCGGGCCTCTTCAAGACCCTGTTCGTGCCCATAGGCCTCGCTGTCCACGAGGTGCGCGCCGATGGCCTCGCGAAGATGCGGCGGCGTCGTGAACCCGTAGCGACCCGGGTTACCGATGTTCAGTTTGATGATCGCCTGGCCGGCGGCTTCCATGTCGCGTGCGCGCCGGGTCAGGGCGCCGCGGATTTCGTAGCGCACTTCCGCCAGGTGCGCGCTGGGCTTGATCGAGGACACGTCGGGACTTCCGGCACACGCCGCCAGGCCCTTTCCCGGCGGTCGCGATCCGATCCTAACAGCGTCTCCGGAACGCCGCGAGGCGGCAAACGGCCCTGGAGCGGGCATAATCGCGGCCATGACCGACACACCGGACCTGGCGCGACTGCGCCGCATCGGCTGGCGAGAGCCCTCCCTGCCGGACGATCCACGCCGACTGGCACGCGTGGTGGCGCAGCATCGTGCGGGCTACGAGGTCCATGACGGGTCGGTCGCGTTCAACGCGCAGCCCGCTGGCGCCTTCCTCAAACGCGGGCTCGATCCCTCGCTGCGGCCCGCCGTCGGCGACTTCGTCCTGCTCGACCACGCCAGCCATCCGGTGATCGAAGAGGTGCTGACGCGGCGATCCGTGCTCACGCGGGCGGCGGCAGGCGAGCGCTACGAGCGTCAGATCATCGCGACGAACATCGATTTCGTGATCGTGCTGACGGGGCTCGACGGCGACTTCAATCCGTCCCGCATCGAGCGCTACCTCACGCTGGTGGAAGGCTCCGGCGCCCGCCCGGTCGTGCTCCTGAGCAAGGCCGACACCGGTGTCGACGTGCCGGCGGCGCTCGACGCGCTGGTCGCGCGCCTGCCCGCGGACGCGGCGGTGCATGCGATCAACGCGAAGGATCCCGCCACGGTGTCGTTGCTCGCGCCGTACCTGGGTCCGGGCATGAGCGCCGTACTCGTCGGGTCGTCGGGCGCGGGCAAGTCCACGCTCACCAACACGCTGCTGGGCGAGGAGCGCATGGCGACAGGCGCGGTGCGCACGAACGACAGCCGTGGCCGTCACACCACCACGCATCGTGCCCTGCTCAGCCTGCCCACCGGCGGCTGTCTGATCGACACGCCGGGCATGCGCGAGCTGAAGCTCACCGGGGAAGAGAACCTCGATCTGTTCGCGGACATCGAAGCGCTCGCCGCGCAATGCCGCTTCGCGGATTGCAGCCACGGCAACGAGCCGGGCTGCGCGATCCAGGCCGCGCTCGCGTCGGGCGAACTGTCGCCGCAGCGCTGGCGCAACTTCCTCAAGCTGCACGACGAGCGCGAAGAACAGGCCGCGACGCTGGAGGCACGCCTCAAGCGCAAGGCGGGCCCGAAGCACGCGGCGAAGCCACGGCGCGGCGACTGGTCCCGCGACCCCGACTGAATTCCTTCAGGGCAGCCGCCCACGCGGCTTGCGTCTCGCACCGACATACGGCGTTTCCTGCCGCGACTAACGTGCTTCGCCTTGTCGCGACACTGGGAAGGCAGCATGGGAACACGTTCGTTCGGGCGCCGCGCACTCGCGTGCGCCGTGTTGGGTGCCTGCGCCGCGTCCGCGCAGGCGACGCGGTTCGACCGCGGGCTGGTGGTCGACGCCCGCGAGGCCGTGCAGCTCGATCCCGGCGACGTCGTCGGCACGTCGGCCGCCTCGGCCGTCGCGCTACGCGTGGGTGCCCGGGCGACGGTCGACGCCGACCACGTCACGATCGTCAACGATGGCGAAAGCACCCCGAATCGAAGGGCGTACGGCGTGGCCGTCCTGGATGGTGGCGATATCTCGCTGATCGACAGTCGCGTGGCCGCGCGGGCTCCTTCGGGCGTCGGTCTCCACGCGCAGCATGGCGCGTCCATCGCGCTCGAACGCACCGACGTCACGGTGGCCTCGCTCGGTGCGGGCCTGACGCTCGACGGCACGAGCCGCGCGACGCTGAGCGACTCCGCGGTACGGGCGCCGCACGACGGGTACGCGATCGACACGCGTGTCCGCGGTGGCGGCGCCGCCACCGTCGCCGTGGCGTCGAGTTCGCTCAGCGGTCGTGTCGTATCGGGTGAATCCGGTTTGCGCCTCGACGCCAGCGACAGCCGGCTCGTCGGCGACATGGCGCGCGACGCGGCCGGCGTGCTCGACGTCACGCTGGTGCGCAGTCATTGGCAGGGTGCCGCGCAGCGACTTTCATCCGTCCGTCTGGAGCGCTCGGACTGGGTCGTGGAAGGGAACAGCCAGGTGGACGCGATCGCGCTGCGTGACGCCAGCCGTGTCGTATTCGCACGTCGCGACAACGCGTTCGCGACGCTGCGTGCCCGCACGTGGTCGGGCGAGGGGGAGTCGACGGTGCTGCTGCATACGCGCCTCGACGGTGGCGGTCCCCTGCGCAAGCAGGCGACCGATCGCCTGCTGGTGAGCGGCGACGCATCGGGTCGCACCGTGGTGCACGTCGAGAACGCCGGCGGCGCCGGTGCGTCCACCGCGGGGCGCCGGGCGGCCAACGGCGCCGCCGATGGCATCAGCATCGTGCAGGTCGGCGGCAACGCGGCACCGGACACGTTCGTGCTCGCCGGCGATCATGTCGTGGTCGGTCCGTGGCGTTACGAACTGAACGGCTTCGCGCCCGACGTATCGGATCCGGCACAACGCCTGGTCGATGGTGAAGGTGGCTTCTGGGATTTCCGGCTGCAGAGCGCTCGCGTCGACGAACGTGGGCTGCGTGCGCATCCCGCGACCCGGAGCGTCGGGCGACGCACACGCAACGCTCTTGCGCCGCAGGTGCCTGCGTATCTCGCGATGGCGCACGCCGTGCTCGGTTATGCGCAGACGAGCGCCGACGCGCTGGAGCGTGCCGCGTACGACGCGCCGCGCGAGCCGTCGTTGCGCGTGCAGGCGTTCGGTGCCGACGTGGCGTATCGAAGCACGCTGTCCTTCGACGAATTCGGCATCGCTTACCGGCGTCGCGATCGCGGACTCCAGTTCGGTGGCGACGCGATCGCGAAGCGGTCCGGCCGTGCCTGGCTGCGTGTCGGTGCCGTCGTGACCCTCGGTACCTCGCATGTCGTGCCGAAGGATGTCGACGGTCCGGCGAGCATGCGACTCGACGCACGCGGCGTCGCGCTGCTGGCGGGCGTCGTCACCGACGGTGGCTGGCGTGCCTCGGCGAGCTACGGCATGACGCATTACCGTGCGTCGGTGGCGTCCCCGGCACGCGGCGAAACGCTGTCACGCCATCGGGCCAACGGGACACTGGCCACGCTGTCGGCGGCGTATCCGTGGCAGCCCGGCACTCGCCTGATCCTGGAGCCGCGTGTCGGCGCGACGTGGCAGCGGCTTCGCCTCAACGGTGCGGTCGATCGCGACACGATCCGCATCGGCGCCACGCGCGCGGAGCGTCTGGGTGGCCGTGTGGGAGCGCGACTCTCGCTGCCCTATCGGCCCGAGGGCCGGGTGCTCTCCACGTGGACGCCGTTCCTGGAAGCGCGCTACGACGCCGCCCGCGATGCGGGTGCGCGCGCGACGGTGGGCGGCGAACGCTTCCCGACCGGTACGGCAGCGGGCGCGTGGACGGCGGAAGCCGGTACACGGGCCGAACTGTGGTCGCATACCTCGGCGCACGTCGTCGTATCGCGGCGACTGCGCACGGGGCGGGGCGGCGAGGAAGGGCTGACCGCGCAGGCCGGTGTCGCGATCACGTTCTGATACGCCGGAATCAATACGTGACAGTGACCGTGACCACATCGCTGTAATCCCCGGCGCGCGCCGCGGACTGCATGGGAACGCGGCCGTACACCGTCAGTGTCTGCTCGCTGCCCGAGCCGGAGCCCGCCGCCGTGTCGGTGTCGAGCGTGTTGCCCCAGCGCTGTGTCCGCTGGCTGTCGCGGTACAGCTCGTACGCGACGAATCCGGTGCCCGAGGTCATGCGTCTCACCCCGCCGGACGCGTTCTGCCCATTGTCGAGGCCCACCTGGTAGGCCGTGCGATGGGTGCAGGTCAGTCGTAGCAGCGACGTCTGGTCGCTGTTGGTGCGCAGCAATCCCGACACGCTGCCGAAGTTCAGCTCCGTCGCCGTCGCGATCGTGCAGAGCTTCGACACCGTGGCGGTCACGGTCGAGGCCGGTCCGGCGAGCGCACCGCCGCCACCGCCGCCGGTCTGGCACGAGGCCGGAAACGTGCCGAGCGCGAGCAGCGCCTCGGTGTAGCGGTAAGCGATCCCGTTCGCGCTGGTGCCCCCCGTGAGCGTGCCGCTGTAGGCGCCGGCGGAAAGCGTCGTCTGTCCGGCGGGCACGCGTCCGTAGATCGTCGCCGAGCCCGTCCGTGTCTGTGGACTGGAAAGGATGGTGAACGACAGCTGGAAGGTGAACGGCGTGTACGTCGCGTTGCCGATCGGCCCCCACACGCTGGTCCGCTGCGAGTCCTTGTACAGGTCGTAGCGCAGGCGGTCGTTGTTGGCGTTGAGCAGGGTGCGCGGCGAGACGCTGCCCTGGTCGTCGGGTGCGAGGCCGATGCAGCCGGTAAGGTATACGCCATAGAGGCCGCCCAGCAGGCCGCCGGTATAGGTGCAGCTGTAGTCGATGGTGGCGGAACCGTCGACGAGACCGTCGGTAGGGTTCACGGGTCCGAACGCGACGGTGGTGATGCCGGTGATGCTGCAATTGGTCAGGGCGTGCGCGCGTCCGCTGCCGAGCAGGGCGGCTAACGCGATCAGCGTCAGCGCGAACCACTTCATGGCGCATCGTCCCTGCAGGTCAACGGGCCGAGTTGCGGCAGGTCGCGCGCGCCGGCGGGATACACGAGCGTGGCGGAGCAGCGCGTGCCGTCGGGTCGCACGACGCCCAGCGTCGCGCTTCCCGGCAGGCCATCGAGGTAGACGATGCCGTCGTAGCCGACGATCGCGTCCTCGCCCGGGCCCACGCCGACGCGTGAGCCGAGAGGGATCGGTTCGCCACGGTCGTCCACGAGGATGACCGATGCCGCCCGGACGTGCCTGATCGGGAAACGGACGACCACACCCGAACGATCCGCCGGCGCGACGACCGCCTCCACGCGCTGCACGCGATCGTCGGCCGGCAGGTCCAGCGGATCGATGGCGAGCCGGTTTTCCTGGTAAGCATTGAGTCGCGACACCAGCAACAGGCCGCGGCGATCGGTGACGCCAGTGCGCCGGTTTTCGAGCAGCACGGGGATGTCCGGCGCACCTTCGGTGGTCACCAGTGCGAACGCGTCGTCGATGCGGCGCGCCGCGAACGCATGACCGCCCATCAGCACGAGCGCTCCGTTCGCGTCCGCGTAACCGTACGAGGAGTGACCCATCGTGCTGCCGCCCACGGTGAGCTGCCCACGGTTGCCGAGCCAGCCCACCTCGCCGAGCCCACCGCCGTACGCGCCGCCGCGACCCTGCACGTGCCAACCGAAGCCGCCGTCGCCGTCGATGGGCCGGCTCGCGTCCACGATCCCGAAGGTGTGGCCGCGGTCGCGCTGCACGGACGCGCTCCACGTCGTCCGCTCGTCCATCGCCACGGTGATACCGATGAACACGCTGCGATCGCCGGCATCGTCGAGGTTCTGGTTGTAGCTGGCATTGAGCGAGATGCCGCCACCGACGTTGCGCAGCACGAAAAGGCCCGCATAGCGCGATGTCGGCTGTCCCGCATAGCGCAGGCGAACGAGGTTCGCGCCGAAGCTCGACTGGCGCACGTTGAAGCCGATCAGCGCACGGTCGCTGACGCGCGGGGGTGGCGAGCCGTAGCCCGCCGCCACATCGCGGTACCGTGCGTTGCCGCGGACGGTATCGAACGACACGTTCACGATGCGACCGTTCCACGCGTAGCCGGCACCGTACTGGGATCCACCGCCGCGAGACAGCGACAGCGAGCCGTTCAGGACATGCGCGCCGCCCGGATTCCACACCGCGCCCACCCCGGCGGTGCCGCGCCCGTCCCCGGCCTCGGCGTGCGATTCGAGCGTGAGTCGATCGCTGGCGCCGTGGCGCCACGTCGCACTGCCGATCGGCGCGCTGCCGTAAGCGAACGAGTCGATGCCATACGCCTCGCGCACGGTCCCCAGTTCCACCGACCAGTCGTCGAGTCCCGCGCTGAGCAGGCGACGCGCGGCGTAGAACGGAAACGTGACCGTGCTGCTCCGGCCGAGCGCGTCGGTGAGCACGACCTGCGCCTGTCCTGCCTGATCGACACCGGGCACGGCGGTGAGCTGGAACGGCCCGGCGGGTACGCGTCCGCTGTACTGACGGACACCGTCGACGTAGAGCTCCACCGCCGATGGCGCGGTCGCCTGACCGAAGAACTGCGGGAGCGGCGTGGTGACACGGTACGGTTGCAGCGCGAAGTCGGTCCCGTACGCGATGCCGCCGATGCGCGTCGCGCGCGTCCACGAGAGATACCCGGTGAACGTGTCGCCGATCGTCAGGGCCTGTGCGCGATCGGGCATCGACAGCCGCCACTGGGTGTCGAGTCGCACGGAGTCCCCTTGCCAGCCATCCTCGCGCGTCTGGTATCGCCGGGTCAGCGACGTGCTGCTGAGCACGCCGAGTCCGTCGCTGAAGGCGCGCAGCTCGGCGAAACCGGAAAGGTTGCCCAGACCGCCGCCGTGGGAAGCGTAGACGTCGTAGTTGAGCAGCACGCCGTTACCGCTGGTCGCGGCCAGCGTGCTTCGCTCCGGGCGGTTGAGGACCGTGGTCGGGAGCGCGAGCATGTCGTTCGGCGCGTCGATGACCACGCGTTGCGCCGCCACGTCGTAAGTCATGCGCACGCCCGGCAGATCGCGGAGGCAGCGCTCGCCATCGACGGCCGGCACGTGGAAGCCGAGGCGACCGAGGTCGGCGGTCGTCGCGCAGAGGGTGTCGTCGCGGCGCACGAAATGCACGAGCGCCTCCGTCTTCGCGCCGTTGAGTACGACCTCGAGATAGAGATCCTCGCCGACCGTCCTGGTGCGTGCCGTGATCGTGGACGGCGGCGGAACCGCCAGCGCCTCGGTCGTCGTCGCATGCGTGCTGCCGGCGTCGAGCATCAGGACGCTAGCGGCTGCCCGGGTCCACGACCAGCGTCGACTCGGTCGGGTCACCATTGACCCTTGCACGTACGCTGCCGCCGTCCGGCGCGGACGGCAGCACCCATCGCATGGTGGCGCCCGGCAGCGCGTAGCCCACCAGCCCGTTCCGCAGCACCGTTCGCTCGCCGTGTGCGTCCTGCCGCACGATGTCGGCGATCTGCGCATGCCCGCTCCCCACGTTGCTCACGCGTAGCGCGCCGCCCGTGGGCGATGCTTCCCATGTCGCCTGCAATGTCGCGCTGACCGTCGGGTCGCCGCGCGGCGCCAGGAACACGGGTATCGAATACCGCAGCACGAATTGCAGACCTTCCTTCTTGGCGCCATCCACCGGCAGTTCGTCGACGAGCACCCGGTACGCCGCTTCCGTACCCTCCGGTGGCGCGACCTGTCGGATCACCCGGACCATCTGACGGTCGCCGGGCGCGATGGTCACCATGGGCGGGCTGACGACGAGATCGCGCGAAGGCTCCAGGAAATCCTTGCCATCCGCCTGCGTCCAGCGGAAGACGCGTACCTGGGCGTGGATCGGCTCCGTCCCCGTATTGGTCAGCCACAGCGCCTCGGCCTGCGCTTTCGCCGCGACGCTGAGGCCGATGGGCGAGACCTGCAGGCCGCTGCCCGTCGCCAGCGGCGCAGCGAACGCCGCGACGATCGTCGCGGCCGCCATCGCCATGCGGGGCGCCCATGGGTGCACCGTCAGTACGTGATCGTCGCGGTGATGACGTCGCTGTAGCTCCCTGCGGGAAAGTTGGCGCTGGGCACGCGTCCGTAGACCGGCAGGTTCTGCACCGTTCCCGTGCCGGTCCCGGCGAAGACGTTGCCGCCCGCTCCCGTCGTACTTCCCCAGACGTCCGCCGCGCCGCGCGACGCGGCCCGGTAGAGCTGGTAGGGGACCAGTGCGGTGCCGTTGCTCATCTTGCGCGAGTTCGCATCGGTACCGTTCTGGCCGTTGTCGAGCGAGATGGTGTACGGCGCGCTGGGCGTGCAGTTCACGTTGAGCGCGCCCTGGTTGTCGACATTGGTCGCGGTCGACGGCTGCGAGCCGAAGTTCACGTCCGTCGGGGCGGTCGTCGCGATATCGCAGGCCGCGGTGATGGTGATGCGGACGTTGAACGTGGCGGTCGCGGTGGCCGCCTGCGCGGGCGGGGCGAGTGACGCGACGACGCCTGCGAGGGCGACGAGCATGGACGAGCGAACGAGGTGGCGCATGGCGGATCTCCAGGAGTGACGGCGCGTCGGGAAAACGGCGCGACGCAGGATGTGTTTCCGTCGGATGCAAGAATCGGTCGATTCGCAGGCGGCCGTGTGTGAAATTTCGGATGCATTGCCGGAATGACCTGACGTTGCCGAATGCGCTCATGGCGGTGTCAAGGTCACTTGACAGGCCGGGTGGCGTGCCTCAGGATCTGTGTCAAGCACGCTTTACATCGAGGAGCGGACGATGCGACCCGTACACAAGCGATATCTGTGGGAAATGGCGCCGGCACTGCTGGGCTATGTCGTGCTGATCATGGTTTCGGTGGCCTGGCTGAAGACACTGGAGGGCACCGCGGCGCGGACGGTCGTCACGCTGCTGCCCGTGCTTCCCGTCGGTTTCATGATCCGCGCCATGGTGCGTGCGATCCGCGGACAGGACGAGTTCGAACGGCGCATCGATCTCGAATCCATCGCGATCGGTGGCGCAGTCGGCGGTTTCGGCTTCTTCACCTACGGGATGCTGCTGAACGCGAAAGTCCTGCCTGCGCCACCTGCCGAGGCGATCGCGATCTGGGTACTGCCGGTGCTGCTCTTCACGTTCGGCGTGACCAAGTGCGGCATCAACTGGTACTACCGCACCCGATGATCAACCGTGTCCGCGAACTTCGCACGGCCTCGGGCTGGTCGCAGGCCGATCTCGGCGAGCAGCTCGACGTCTCGCGCCAGACGGTGAACGCGATCGAGACGGGCAAGTACGATCCCAGCCTGCCGCTCGCGTTCCGGATCGCGGCGCTGTTCGATCTGCCCATCGAATCCATCTTCACGCCGGGGGAATGAAGGCATGAAACGAGCAGCACGGATCGCCATCGCCGTCGCCATCGTCACCGCCGTTTTCGCGGCGCGACCGTGGATGCACGGCCACGCGAGCAAGGCGACGAAGGCATCGACGCCGCTCGCCGCCACCCAGCCCGCGCCGCCGCGCGTCTGGCGCATTGGAACGCTCGAACTGAAGCCCTGCGAGCTGCCACAGCCGCACTCCGGTCTGTCGACGCCGGCCTGGTGTGCGCCGTTCGACGTGCCGGAGGATCGTGCCCACCCGAAGGGCCGCCACATCACCCTGCGCGTCGCCGTCGTGCGCAGCAGTGCGCAGGTGCCGGCCACCGACATGGTCGCCTTCATCGCGGGTGGCCCGGGGCAGTCCGCCGGCGAGAGCTACCCCGCGATCGCCGGAGCGATGGCGCCGTTGCTCGCGCACCGCAACGTGCTGTTGCTCGATCAGCGCGGCACGGGTGGATCGCATCCGCTCAGCTGTCGCGACGACGAAGCGGGCGGCGCGGATGAGACACACGCCTTCGATACCGAAGCCATACGTCGCGAAACGCGCACGTGCCTCGATCAGCTTTCCCGCGAGGCGGACGTCCGGTTCTACACGACGACCGACGCGGTCGCCGACCTGGAAGATGTCCGGCGCGCGCTCGGATCGCCGGGGTTCGACCTGTTCGGCGTCTCGTACGGCACGCGCGTCGCGCAGCAATACGCGATGCGGCACCCGGAAGGTGTGCGCACCCTGATCCTCGACGGCATCGTGCCGAACGGACTCGTGCTGGGCGACGACTTCGCGGTGAACCTCGATGCCGCCCTCAAGGCGCAGTTTGCGCGTTGCCACGAGAACGCCGCGTGTCGCGAGCGCTTCAACGATCCGTACCAGACGCTCTACCAGCTGCGCGACGCGCTGCGCGCCAACCCGCACAAGGTCACGTTCCGCGATCCGCTGGATTACTCGTCGGTGCAGCGCGTGCTCAGCGAGTTCTCGCTGGCTACCGTGGTGCGCATGTTCGCGTATTCGCCGGAGACCGCCGCATTGCTTCCGCTGTCGATCGACGCCGCGGCGCACGGCGATGTCGGGCCGCTGCTGGGCCAGGCAAAGCAGTTGACCGGGGATCTGGGCGACACGCTGGACGGCGGCATGCAGTATTCGGTGATCTGTTCCGAGGACGCCGATCTCATGCAGCCGCGTCCGCAGGACAAGGACACCATCCTCGGCGACACGATGACCGGGGTCATCAAGGCCGCGTGCTCCGTGTGGCCCCGCGGTGCGCGGCCCGCGGACTTCCGCCAGCCGTTGAAGAGCGACGTGCCGGCGCTGCTGATGTCCGGCGAATTCGACCCGGTGACGCCGCCGCGCTACGGCGACGACGTGGTCAGGGGTCTGCCGAACGGTCGGCACCTGGTGCTGAAGGGGCAGGGCCACAGCGTGGTGGCGCGCGGCTGCATGCCGCGCCTGCTCGAACGCTTCATCGACGACGCCGACGCGAAGGGCCTCGACGCGAGTTGCCTCGACCGGCTCGGTCCCTTGCCTGTCTTCACCGGATTCAACGGAGCCACGCCATGATCGAGGTGAAGGATCTGCATAAATCGTTCGGCGACGTGCGCGCCGTCAACGGCGTGAGCTTCACCGCGCGCGACGGCGAGATCACCGGCCTGCTCGGACCGAACGGCGCCGGCAAGACCACGACGCTGCGCATGCTCTACACGCTGATGACGCCGGACACCGGCCAGGTGCTGGTCGATGGCCTCGACGCGAGCGCGGACCCGTCCGCCGTGCGACGCCGGCTCGGCGTGCTGCCCGACGCGCGCGGCCTCTACAAACGGCTCACCGCCAGCGAGAACATCGATTACTTCGGCCGCCTGCACGGCATGCCGGAAGCGCTGCTGCGCGAACGCCGTGAAGCGCTGATCGACGCGTTGGACATGCGCGACATCGCCACGCGACGCACGGAAGGATTCTCGCAGGGCCAGCGCGTGAAGACGGGGATCGCGCGGGCGCTGGTCCACGATCCGCGCAACGTGTTGCTCGACGAGCCGACGAATGGCCTCGACGTCATGGCCACGCGCGCCATGCGCCGATTCATGGGTCAGCTGCGCGACGAGGGCCGGTGCGTGCTCTTTTCCAGCCACATCATGCAGGAGGTCGCCGCGCTCTGCGATCGCATCGTCGTGATCGCGCACGGTCGCGTGGTGGCCGACGCGCCACCCGCCGCCCTGCTCGCGCAGACCGGAGAGACCACGCTCGAGGACGCCTTCGTGAAGATCATCGGGACGGACGAGGGACTGGCCGCATGAACGCCTTTTCCGCCGTCTACTGGAAGGAAGTGCGCGAGAACCTCCGCGACCGCCGCACGTTGATCAACGCGCTGATCACGGGGCCGCTGCTGGGCCCCGTGATGTTCATCACGCTGATGAACGTCATCGTGAACAGGGAGCTCGCGAAGACCGACCAGCCGTTGTCCGTGCCGGTGATCGGCGCGGCGCTGGCGCCCAACCTCGTGGCTGCGATGAAGAGCGCGAGCATCGACGCCGCGCCGGGGATCGACGACCCCGAGATCGCGGTGCGCGAACAGCGAACCGACGTCGTCGTGCGCATCTCGCCGGACTATGCGAAAGCCTGGGAGAAAGGGCAGGCGGTGCAGGTCGAGCTGATCTTCGATTCGTCGCGGCGCGACGCGGCCGCTCCAGTCTCCCGCGTTCGCAGTCTCGTGGAAGGCTACGGCCGGCGCGAGGGCGCGATGCGGCTCATCGCGCGCGGCCTTTCGCCGACCACGGCATGGCCGGTGCAGGTGGCTTACCGCGATCAGGCGACGTCGCAGTCGCGCTCCGCGCTGATGTTCTCGTTCCTGCCGTACTTCTTCGTGCTGACGGTGTTCCTCGGCGGCATGTACCTCGCCATCGACCTGACCGCCGGCGAGCGTGAGCGCCAGTCGCTGGAGCCCTTGTTCGTCAACCCCGTGCCCCGCTGGCAGATCCTCGCCGGAAAGCTCGGCGCCATCTGCACGTTCTCGCTGGTCAGCCTGCTGCTGAGCATGGCGGCGTTCGCCACGGCACCGTGGTTCATCCCCACGGAGAAGATCGGCATCGCACTCGATCTGGGCTGGCGCTTCGCATCGCAGGTGGTGTTGCTGATGCTGCCGCTCATCGTGTTGCTGGCCGCGCTGCAGTCGCTTGTGTCGGCATTCGCCAAGAGTTACCGCGAAGCGCAGACCTACCTGTCGATCCTGATGATCGTGCCCGTGCTGCCGAGCGCGCTGCTTTCGGTCGTCGCCATTCGCGCCGAGCCATGGATGTACGCGGTACCGCTGCTGGGCCAGAACCTCGGCATCGTGCAGCTGCTGCGCGGCGACGGCATGGCCGGCTGGCAGATCGCGCTCTGCCTTGGCGGCGGCCTGGTCGCCGCGGTCCTCGCGGTGTGGGGCACGGCGCTGATGTACCGCTCGGAGCGCCTGGCCATTTCCGGATAGCGGATCCCCAACTCGCGGGCGAAGGGTGGCGCCGCCCGCTTTCACAGGAAAAAGCCGTCTACTTCCAGCGGATATCCATGCCCACCAGATAGGTCCGCCCCGGTGCCGGCTCGTAGTACCGCGCATTCCCGTCGTTGACGATCACCGACCCGATCACGTGCCGGTCGGCGAGATTGTCGACACGGGCGAAGGTGTTCACGCGCCACGGGCCTTCGTCGAACACGTAGCCGCCGGACACACCGAACAGCGCATAGCCCGGCGCGGACGCCGTGCCGAGGTCGTTGACGGAGGTCGAGCCCGACGCACTCACGTCGACGCCGGCCTGCCATGCGCGATCGCCGCCGTACTTCAGTGCCGCGTAGCCGGTCGATCGGGGCACGCCGGGGATGCGCGTTCCGGCGGCGACGGGCGTATCCGGTGCCGCGCACCCCGCGGACACGCAGGTCAGGAACGGCGACCGGAAGCTCGCCTGCATGCGCGTGTACGCCGCGACGAGACGCAGGTTTGGCGCGACCTCGCCCTCGAACGATAGCTCGACGCCCTGGCGCCGCGAGCTCGCGATGTTCTGGTACGTCGTGCGGCCACCCAGGTTGGTAGCCACGGCGAGTTCGTCGTCGCTGTCCGCGCGGTAGAGCGCGATACCGGCCTGCATGCGCCCGGAGGGATGCAGCTTGAGGCCGATCTCCGCGTTGCGCGAGTGCGATGGCTTCAGGTCGAACGCGAGTCCGGCGCCGCGGTCGGCACGGTAACCGAGCTCGGAGAACGTGGGTGTCTCGAAGCCGCGTCCCCAGTTCGCATAGGCATGCAGCCACGGCGCCGCCCGCCACAGCACGCCGAAGACGGGCGTGGTGGCGACATACGCGACGGAGCCGCTGTCGTCGGGATTGCCTGCGCGGACATAGCGGTCCGACGAGCGGAAGCGGACGTCGCTATGTCGCGCGCCGCCCATCAGGGTCCAGTCGTCGGCGACGCGCCACGTGGCCTGCGCGTACTGATCGACGTCGAACACACGATCGATCTCGTCGCGCCGCTTGTCGCCGCGCACGCCGAGGGTCGCTCCGGCGAAGTTGTTGAACCCCTGGCGGTGCTGCGACTGGTTGTCGTACGCGATGCCGACGGCGACCTCGAAAGGACGACCGGCCACGGTGTCGCGCCACGTCCAGCGCGCGTCGCCACCGCCGTATTCGCTGCCCAGGTCGACCACGCCGCCCGAATTGCCGGGCTGCGACGCCTGCGTCGCCACGGGGATCGACAGGTACTGCAGCACGTCGCGCCTGCCGTAGTATCCCATGACGCGCAGGCTGTTCGCCTCGTCGACGCGCTGGTCGTAGACGAGGCCGGCCTGGCGCTGGTCGACGGACTTGCGCGTATCGAACGTATCCGCCACGGCGGCGACCTGGCGTGGATCGGCCCTGTACTGCGCGCGCGTGAGACCGAGCGGGTCCTGGGCGTCGGGGACGTCGAGCGCGTTGAGCACGAGCGTGAGCTTCGCGTCGTCGTCGATCTTCCAGCCAAGCTTCGCGTTGCCCGACTCGCGCCGCGCCGCGCTGTGGTCGCGGTAACCGCTGGTGCGGAAATGCGTCGCGTCGAGGTTGTAGTCGACCGGACCGTCGACACCGCGGGCGTTGACCGAGGCACGCAGGTTGCCGTTGCTGCCGCCCGCCACGCCGAAGCGCACTTCGGGCGGTTCGGTGCCGTCGGCGGTGAAGATCTGCACCACGCCGCCGGACGCGTTGCCGTAGAGCGCGGAGAACGGCCCACGCAGCACCTCCACGCGATCCGCGGCATCCAGGTTGAAGTGCGACACCTGGCCCTGTCCGTCGGGCATGGTGGCGGGGATCCCGTCGGTGTACAGACGGATGCCGCGGATGCCGAACGTCGATCGCGCCCCGAAACCGCGGATCGACACCTGCGCGTCCTGCGCGTAGTTCTGCCTGTCCCGCACGACGATGCCGGGGATCGCCTGCACGCGTTCCGACAGGTTCACGTCGAGCGAGCCATCCGCCGGCACGGTCGCGACATCGATGGCGGCGGGGATGTCGTACGGCGACTGCGCGCTGCGGGTCGCGGTGACCACGACGGGGGCGAGCGGCGTCTGCTGGGCGGCGACCGCTGTGGAGAGCAACGCGAGGACGGCCGCGGCCACGGGGCGGAGGGGAAACGAATGCATGGGGATGCCTTTCGGGGGACGCGTCGATGATGCCCGAAGAAGGTTGCCGTGGATGGGTCCGTCGTAACGGGTCGTGCTAGCCTTCCGGCCCACCACCCTAACCCTTCGGTAGCGCCATGAAGAAATTCATCATCGCCAGTGTGATCGGTCTCGCCGTGTCGTGTGGCGCGGAGGCCTTCCAGGCCGACCAGCCTGCCGCTCCGCCCGCGCCGGCCAGCGCGAGCACCGCCAGCGCCGCCCTGATCGACAAGGCCGTGGCCGGCCCGTGGCGCACGCCCGCGTTCACCGCGCGCGACACGTACCGTCACCCGGCGGAGACGCTGAAGTTCTTCGGCATCCGTCCCGACATGACCGTGATCGAGATCTATCCCTCGGGCGGCTGGTACACCGAGATTCTCGCGCCGTACCTCAACCCGAACGGTCACTACGTCGCGGCCATCGAGAAGGGCTCGAAGGGCGTGACGGCGATGCGCAACAAGTTCGCGGACAAGCCGGCCCAGTACAAGCTCGCCGAGATCCGCGAGTTCGATCACAAGGTGCCGAACCTCGGTCCCGCCAATTCGGCGGACATGGTGCTGACGTTCCGCAACGTGCACAACTGGGCCGCCGACGGCACCGCCGATGCGATGTTCAAGGCGTTCTTCAAGGTGCTCAAGCCGGGCGGCGTGCTGGGCGTCGAAGACCATCGTGCCGACAAGGGCAAGAAGGTGGACGACGTGGTGAACACGGGCTACCTGCCGACCGACTACGTGATCAAGCTGGCTACCGACGCGGGCTTCAGACTCGACGGCCAGAGCGAGGTCAATGCCAATCCGAAGGACAACCACGACCACCCGAAGGGCGTGTGGACGCTGCCGCCGGTGCTCGAACTCAAGGATCAGGACAAGGCGAAGTACATGGCGATCGGCGAATCCGACCGCATGACGCTGCGTTTCGTGAAGCCCGCTGCAACCAAGTAAGTGCTCCTCGCGTTGAACAAACCCTTCGGGGTGCTCTGCCAGTTCACCGACGAAGCCGGCCGGCCCACGCTGGCCGACTTCGTCGCGCAGAAAGGCGTCTACGCGGCAGGGCGGCTGGATCACGACAGCGAGGGCCTGCTGCTGCTCACCGACGACGGCCGGTTGCAGCACCGGCTGGCGGATCCGAAGCACAAACAGCCGAAGACCTATGTGGTGCAGGTCGAGGGCACGCCCACGGAGGTGGCCCTCGACCGGCTCCGTCGCGGCGTCATGCTGAAGGACGGACCCACGTTGCCCGCGCAGGTCGAAGCGATCGCCGAACCGGGCTGGCTGTGGCCCCGCGATCCGCCCGTGCGCTTCCGCAAGACGGTGCCGGACGCGTGGCTGCGTATCGTGCTCAGGGAAGGCCGCAACCGGCAGGTGCGCCGCATGACCGCCGCGGTAGGGCTGCCGACGTTGCGATTGATCCGCGAATCGATAGGCCCTTACACGATCGCCGGGCTCGCACCCGGCGACGTGCGAGTCATCGACGGCGGGTGACGCTTACCACTCCGCGACCGACCCGTCCGGGTGCCGCCATAGCGGGTTGCGCCAGTCGGCGACCTCGCGGCTGCGTTCGATCACGAGCTCCTCGTTCACCTCGATACCGAGGCCCGGACCGGTGAATGGATGCGCGTAGCCGCCGTCGTCGAGCTTCAGCGCTTCCTTGTTCACGACGTAATCCAGCACTTCGCCGCCACGGTTGTAGTGGATGCCCATGCTCTGTTCCTGCAGCGTCGCGTTCCACGCGACGAAGTCGACGTGCAGGCACGACGCCAGCGCGATGGGGCCCAGCGGGCAATGCGGCGCGAAGGCGACGTCGTACGCTTCCGCCATCGCGGCGAGCTTCACGCACTCCGTGATGCCGCCGGCGTGCGAGAGGTCGGGCTGGATGATCGAGATGCCGCCGCGTTCGAGCACGTGCTTGAACTCGTAACGGGAATACATGCGCTCGCCCGCCGCGATCGGAATCGACGTCTGCGCGGCGATGCGCGGGTAGTACTCCGCCTGTTCGGCGAGCACGGGTTCCTCGATGAACAGCGGGCGGTACGGCTCGAGCTCCTTCACCAGCACCTTGGCCATCGGCGCGGACACGCGGCCGTGGAAGTCGAGGCCGAATTCGATGGTGTTGCCGAACGCTTCGCGGATCTCCGCGACACGTGCCACCGCGGCATCGACGGCCTTGCTCGAACCGATGATGCCCATCTCCTCGCACCCGTTCATCTTGAACGTGTCGAAGCCGTGCGCGAGGCGGTCGCGGATCTGCGCGATGACGTCGGCGGGACGATCGCCACCCACCCAGCAGTAGGTCTTCATGCGGTCGCGGACGCGGCCACCGAGCAGTTCGTAGACCGGCGCGCCGAGCGTCTTGCCCTTGATGTCCCAGAGCGCCTGGTCGATGCCGGCCATCGCGCTCATGAACACCGCGCCGCCGCGGTAGAAGCCGCCGCGGTACATCGTCTGCCAGATGTCGTTGATGCGCGCCGGATCCGTGCCGATCACGAACTCCGAGAGCTCGTGCACGGCAGCCTCGACGGTGCGCGCGCGGCCTTCGACGACCGGTTCGCCCCAGCCGACGATGCCTTCGTCGGTCTCCATCTTGAGGAACATCCAGCGGGGAGGGACACGGTACGTGGTGATCCGGGTGACTTTCATGTTCAGACCGAGCGATAGGCTTTGACGAAGGCGGCGGCGCGCTCGCGCGTGCGCGCGACCGATTGACCGGGTTTGTAGAGATCGCTGCCGAGTCCCGCGCCGATGCAGCCGGCGTCGAGGTACTGACCCAGATTGTCGGGGGTCACGCCGCCGACCGCCAGCAGGGGCACGTCGGGGGGCAACACCGCGCGGATCGACCGGATGTAGCCGGGGCCGAGGTTGGCCGCCGGAAACAGCTTCAGCGACTGCGCCCCGGCCGCGAGCGCCACGAAGGCCTCGCTGGGCGTGGCGAAGCCGATGGACGCGTACATGCCGCGCTTGATGCCCTGACGGACGACGGCCGGGTCGGTGTTCGGCGTCACCAGCAGGTGCCCGCCCAGGTCGGCCACCTCGTCGACGAGCTCGGGCGTGAGCACCGTGCCCGCGCCGACCAGCGCGCGATCGCCCGCCGCCTGCACGGCGAGCGGAATGCTCTTGCGCCAGTCCGGCGAGTTCAGCGGGATCTCGATCGCGTCGAAGCCCTCGGCGATCAGCGCCTCGACATGGGCGACGGCATCGTCGGGCGTGATGCCGCGCAGGATCGCGACGAGGGGAAGGGCGGTCGGCCAGGCCATGGGCGTCACTCGTGGTAGAGCTGGGAGCGGCCGCCGTCGATGCGGATGTCGGCGGCGTTGATGTAGCGGGCTTCGTCGGAGGCGAGGAACAGCGCGGTGTACGCGATCTCCTCCGGCTCGCCGATGCGCTTGTTCGGCAGGATCTCGGTCTGCTTGCGGCGCTCGGCTTCGGGATCCGGCGCCGACGCGAAGCCGGCCTCCGCGATCGCGGTGAGCACCAGCCCCGGCGAGATCGAATTCACGCGCACGCCGCGGGCGGCGTATTCGATGCCCAGGGCCTTCGTCAGGCCGATCAGTCCGTGCTTGGCCACCGGGTACGGAAAGCAGTGCGGGATGATCTTGTGCCCGTGCACGGACGCGATGTTGACGATGCTGCCGCGACCGAGGCCGAGCATGCCCGGCAGCACGGCTTTGGCGCAGTTCCACGCGCCCTTGAGGTCGACCTCGAAACAGCGGGTCCACTCGTCGTCGCTCAGCGACAGCGGATCGTTGAACACGTTGATGCCCGCGTTGTTCACCAGGACGTCGGGCGCGCCGAACCGCTCGGTCGCGGCGTCGACCATGCGCTGGATCGCCTGCGGGTCGGTGACGTCCGCCTGGAAGAGCATCGCCTTGTCGGTGTTCAGATCGGCCAGCGTCTGGCGCGCCTGCGCGTTGTCTTCGAGGACGTTGAGCACCACGGACGCGCCATGGGCCGCGAACAGCTTCGCGCACGCCGCGCCGATGCCCTGCGTCGCGCCGGTGACGACGGCCACCTTGCCCGCGAGGCGGGGCAGGGGCGTGGTGCGCGGGTCGCCCTTCGTCGCGGCGCTCATCGGCGTGCCCCGTGGCCGTAACGGGCTTCCGGAAGTCCGCGTCCGCGCGGCGGCGTACCGATGAAGATGGCACCGTCGTCCGGCGTCATCGCCGCTTCGTCGATGTACTTGTTGGCAGAGGTGATGACCATCCGATCGAGTTCCGGTCCGGCGAAGCTCACGCAGCTGGGTTGCCGCGCGGGCAGGTTGACGATGGCGTCGACGCTGCCGTCGGGCGCGTAGCGCACGACGCGCGACGCGCCCCATTCGGCGTTCCACAGGAAGCCCTCGGCGTCGATGGTCGAGCCGTCCGGCTCGTTACCCGCGTCGAGTTGCGCGAAGAGCCGGATCCTGTCGATCGCGCCGGTCACGCCGTCGTAATCGCAGGCCATGATCTGCGCCGTCGGCGAATCGGTGAAATACATCGTGCCGCCATCGGGGCTGAAGCAGATGCTGTTCGTGATGGCGGCCTTGGGCAAGGCGAGGCGCTCGAGGCGGCCGTCGTGCGTGTAACGCCAGAACGACGCGATCTTCTCGGGGCCCCGCTCGTTCAGTGTGCCGAACACGAGGTTGCCGTGGCGGTCGCATCGGCCGTCGTTGGCGCGGGTGCCGGGAAGGTCGGGCTCGATATCCGCGAGCACCTTCAGTTCCTCCGTCGCCGTGTCGAACCGGGCAACCTGTTTCTCCATCGCCAGCAACAGCACGCCGGCTTCGTGCGTGAGCGCGAAACAGCAGACGCGCGCACCCAGCTTCTGCCCCGTCACGTGGCCCGTGTTCGGGTCGTAGGCGTAGAGCATCGACGTGGCGATGTCGGTCCAGCGGACCACGCCTTTCAGATCGTCCCAGATCACGCCCTCGGCGTGGGCCTGGCGCTGGTCGGAGAGGGGTTTGAACGATTCGGTCATCAGCGGGCCTGCCTGCGGTTCTTGAGCTGGTCGACCAGCACGGCGATCAGCAGGATCGTGCCACGGACGAGGTACTGGTAGAAGGCGTCGATGTTCATCAGGCTCATCGCGTTCTGCACGGTGCCCATGATGAGGACGCCGACGATCACGCCGCTGATGCTCGCGCGGCCGCCCATCAGCGACACGCCGCCCAGCACGCACGCCGAGATCACGTTGAGCTCGAAACCTTCGCCGGCGTTCGGCTGGCCGCTGGTCATGCGCGAGGCGAGGATGATGCCTGCCAGCGCGGCGACCACGCCCTGGATGAGGAAGATGGCGATGCGCACGCGGTCCACGGCGACGCCGGCCAGGCGCGAGGCGTCCGGGTTTCCGCCGATGGCGAGGGTATTGCGCCCGTAGATCGTCTTGTTCAGCAGCACGCCGAACACGGCGAAACAGGCGAGCGTGACCCAGACCGGCACGGGCAGACCGAGCACCGATGCGCTGCCAAGCGCGAAGAAGGCCTCGTTGGTGACGCCGACCGCCTGGCCGTGCGAGCTGATGAACGCGAGGCCGCGCACGATCTCCATCGTGGCCAGCGTGGTGATCAGCGCGTTGATCTTGAGCTTGGCGATGACCGCGCCGTTGACGAAGCCGACGAAGGCACCGGCCGCCAGGCTGGCGGCGATGCCGATCGTCACGCTGCCGGTGGCATTGGCCACGATCGCGCAGAAAACGCCGGCGAACGCGACGATGGACCCGACCGAGAGATCGAAGTCGCGCGAGGCGAGGCAGAACATCATGGTGCACGAGACCATGCCGATCTGCGACACGGACAGCAGCAGGCCGACCATGTTGTCCCACGAGAAGAAGTACTGCACCGATGCGCTCAGCACGGCGAACAGCGCCACGAAGATGAGGATCAGGCTGTAGTCGTCGACGACATGCCACAGCAGGGCGCGGCGTCGTGTGGCCGGGGTGTCGCGGGTGGCGCCGATGGCGGCGGCGTTGGACTCGGTCATGGGATGTCTTACTCGGCAGGCGTGGGGGTGGCGCTGGCGCCTTCGGGAAGGGCGGCGGCGAGCACGTTGGTCTCGTTCGCTTCGCCACGGGCGAACTGGGCGACGATGCGGCCGCGGCACATGGCGATGACGCGATCGGACACGCCGAGGACTTCCGGCAGTTCGCTCGAGATCATCACCACGGCGACGCCGCGGCCGGCAAGCTCGTAAAGCACGTTGTAGATCTCGTTCTTGGCGCCGACGTCGATGCCGCGCGTGGGCTCGTCGACGATCAGCACGCGGAGGTCTTTCTCCGCGAGCCAGCGCGAGAGCACGGCCTTCTGCTGGTTGCCGCCCGAGAGCAGACGGATCTCCTGGCGCCGGTGCGGCGTGCGGATGCGCAGGCGCTCGATGAAGCCGTCGGCGGTCTTCGCTTCGACGGCGTCGTTGACGAACAGCCCCGCGGTGAGGTGATTCCGGCGCGCGCTGATGTTGATGTTCTCGGCGACCGAGCGCACGCCGATGATGCCGTCTTCCTTTCGGTCTTCCGGGCATAGCACCAGGCCATGCCGGATCGCGTCGCGGATGTGCGAGGCCTTCACCGGCTTGCCGTCGACGGCGACGTCGCCGGTGAGGCGACGGTCGGCGCCATAGATCACGCGCATGATCTCCGAGCGTCCCGCGCCCACGAGGCCGAAGAAACCGACGATTTCGCCGGCCTTCACGTCGAAGCTGACGGGCTGCGGCACGGCCCGGCCCGAGACACCCTTCACCGAGAGCCGGATGTCGCCGTGCTCGCGCGGCTTGTAGCCCCAGATGTCGCCGATGTCGCGGCCGACCATGCGCTCCACGAGCGTGTCGCGCGTGACGCCTTCCAGCGTCTCGAAATCCGCCACCTTGCGGCCGTCGCGGAAGATGGTCGCGGCATCGCAGAGTTCGAAGATCTCGTCGAGGCGATGCGAGATGTAGATCATCGCCTTGCCCTGCGCACGCAGGTCGCGCACGAGGCGGAACAGCACGTCGGTCTCGCGATGCGACAACGAGCTCGTGGGTTCGTCCAGTGCGAGGATCGTCGCATCGCGCAGGATGGCCTTGACGATCTCGACCATCTGACGCTGGCCGATCGAGAGCTGCTTCAGCTTCGCGCGCGGATCGAGGTCGACACCGAGCGCGTCGAGGCGCTGGCGCGTCCAGGCGAGGGCCTTGCGGCGGTCGACGAGGCCGAAACGGGTGGGCAGGCGACCGAGCAGGAGGTTTTCCATCACCGAGAGTTCGGGGACGTACTGGAGCTCCTGGTGGATCACCGCCACGCCGGCGTCGATCGCGTCGGCGGCCTTGCGGAAGTTCATCGGCTGGCCGTCGATGGCGACCTCGCCTTCGTCGGGGATGTACTCCCCGCCGAGGATCTTCATCATCGTCGACTTGCCCGCGCCGTTCTCGCCGAGCAGGCCGTGCACGCTGCCGGCCCGCACCTGGAAGCCGACGTCGGCGAGCGCGCGCACGCCGGGAAAGGTCTTCCCGATGTGGCGGAACTCGAGGCGCGGAACGTCGATCATCGTCAGAGCCCCATTTCCTTACGCACGTCGGCCGAGTTTTCCTTCGTGATCAGCTGACCCGTGGTCAGGGTGAGCGGCGGCGGTGCCTTGCCGTTCTTGATCCACTCGTACATGTTGACCGACGTCTCGTAGCCGTGACGCTTCGGGCTGATCAGCACGCTGCCGAAGAAACCCGTCGCTTCGCCCTTGGCGAATTCGTTGAGCGCCGACTTGCTGCCGCCGATACCGACGCCGATCATGTCGGCCGCGCGGAAGCCACGACCTTCGGCGGCGCGCACCGCGCCGAGCACCGCTTCGTCGTTGAGGCCGAAGGCGACCCAGTGCTTGTACTTCGGATTCTGGGTGATCGCGATGTTCGCGGCGTTGAACGCGTTCTCGGTATCCGTCTTGGCTTCCGGCGCGTTGATGATGTTCGCGGTGGGGAAGCCCGCGGCGGTCAGCGCCGCGATGGCGCCGTCCGTGCGGTCCTTCGCCGTCGGCAGCTGGTCGTAGGAGATGCGCAGCGCGCCGGTCTCTTCCGGGTTCCAGCCGCGCTTCTTCATTTCGTCGGCGATCGCCTGGCCGACCTGCTCGCCGATCTTCGTCGCCGAGATGCCCATGTGCGGTACGGATTCGATGGGGTTGCCGGAACCGTCGACGAGACGGTCGTCGACCGTCATCAGTTTCAGGCCGTCGGCCTTCGCCTTGGCGACGATGGACGGCCCGAGCTTCACGTCGGGCGTGCAGATCACGAAACCCTGCGCATGCTGCGACTTCAGGTTGTCGATGGCGGTGAGGACCTGGCCGCCGTCGGGCGCACCGATCTTCACCAGCGTGAAGCCCTTCTCCTTCGCCGCCTGTTCGGCGTACTTCCATTCGTCCTGGAACCAGGGTTCTTCGGGCTGCTTCACGACGAAGCCGATCTTCACCTGATCGTTGCCACCCGACGAGCAGGCGGAGAGCGTCAGGGCCAGTGCGAGCACTTTCAGGCCAAGGGCGATCTTGTTCTTCATGCGGTCACTCCTCGAGAGGTCGGGTCAGTCGATCAGGCCGCGCTGGCGGGCGACGGCGATGGCGCCGTAACCCGCGAGGTCGCGCTGGTCGTCGTCGTCCAGCACCGTGACGGTGCCGGAGAAAAAGTCGTCGCCCTGCACCAGTCGCGCGATGGCTTCGCGAAGGATGCGCTTGCCGCTGATGACGAAGCGGGTGCCGGGACTCATGCGGATGGCGCTGGAGTTCTTCAGCGTCAGCAGGTCGGAGCCGAGCACGGCGCCGAGCAGGAAATTGGCAC
The DNA here is from genome assembly GCF_900109915.1 of Luteibacter sp. UNCMF331Sha3.1. Lineage (GTDB taxonomy): Bacteria > Pseudomonadota > Gammaproteobacteria > Xanthomonadales > Rhodanobacteraceae > Luteibacter. Next base: position 1,227,975 of record NZ_FOBU01000001.1, on the reverse strand, counting down.
GTGCGTTCGCGTCGTACACCGCGAACTGGTCGAGGATGCGCACGCTGAAGCACGCGCGGCCGAGTCCGATCCGCTTCGACGAGTTCGCGCCTGCCAGGAGCATGTCGGTATCGATCTCCTTCGCGAAGCCCTCTTTCAGGGAGCCTGCGAGGATCGTGTCGTGCGAAATCACGTGCAGCAGTTCGCCGGCGAGCGTCGTCACGCAGCCTTCGATGCGCTGTTTCCCGTCGATGCTGACGAATTTGGAATGCGAGCCCGGCAGCACGATGACCGTGGGCTCGGCGATGCCGAGGCGCTCGACGAGGGCGAACGACTCGACCTCTTCGCCGCGCATCATGTCCATCGCCTCGCAGTTGTGCAGGCCGATGTGGTCGACGGCGTTGCGCACGCCGGGCACGAACCAGATGGGCTCGTGCCAGACGTTGGTGAGGCTTTCGCGCATCGCGCCGGCGAGGTCGGCCAGGCCGGCGGCGGCGGGCACGTGCGGAATTTCACAGAGCCCGACGTTCGACGTGATCATGCCGGAAGCGAGGACGCGGCCGATGTCGCCCCTCTCGAGCCCGGCGTCGGCCAGCGCGTCGGCGATCGTCTCGCGGACGCCTTCCTCCAGCTTCGCCTTGCTGCCAGTGATCGCGGTGTCCCGCACGCCGACCTGGCGCGCGGCCTGCCCGACGACGTCGCCGTCCTTCCAGACGGTGACGCGCGAATTGGTGGTGCCGGTGTCGATGGTGAGGATGTTCATCGATGGTCCGTTCGAAAGCGCTCCGGATTCTTGGCGTGACCCGACAAGGCAGGCAAACTAGAAATTCTTCGGGGTTTCCCCAAGTTTTTTTGAATGAGTCCGCAATGAAGCGCTCGTTACCCCTCAACGCCGTGCGCGTGTTCGAGCTTGCAGCGCAGCACAGGAGCTTCACCAAGGCCGGCGAAGAACTCTCGCTGACGGCCGCCGCGGTCAGTGCTCAGGTCAAATCGCTGGAGGCGTATCTCGGCACGCCGCTGTTTGTGCGTAGCAACAATCGCCTGTCGCTGACGGCCGCCGGCGAGAATTATTTTCCCCGCATTCGCGACGCTTTTCGTGCACTGCAGCAAGCGACCGACCAGGTGATGGGGCAGCGCGACGCGTCGCTGCGGGTCTCGGTGCCGCCGACGTTCGGCACGAAGTGGCTGGTCCCCCGACTCTTCCGCTTCTTCGCGCGCCACCCGTCCATCGCCGTCGAGGTGGTGACCGACGGCAACGACGACGCGGGCTGGGACCTGTCGATCGACGATCGGGTCGTCGAGGGGGTGGAGCAGTCGATCCTCGCGATCAGCGGCTATAGCCCGGTGTGCGCACCCGCGCTGTCGGGCCAGCTGCACGGGCCTTCCGACCTCGCCGCCCAGATGCTGCTGCACGAACGCCCGGGCCGGCGGGCCGCCGCCGCCGTGAGCTGGGACCAATGGTTCGAACGCGCGGGCGTCGAGCCGGGCGCGGTCTCGCGCGAAATGGGGTTCGGCGACGGCACGATGATGTTGCAGGCGGCCATCGAAGGGCAGGGCGTGGCGCTGGCGCAGGACCTGCTGGTGGCCTACGACCTCGCGGCAGGGCGGCTGGTCGAGCCGTTCAGCCTGCCGACGTCGCTTCAGCACACCTATTACCTGGCGATCTCGCGCGACGCGGCGGATCGCGACGAGACGTCGATCTTCCGCGACTGGCTGATGTCGGAGCTGGCAGCGCCCAAATAGCTCGGGTGGGAGCCAAAGCTGTTCAGCCGCAATCCCGAGCCGCGCGCTTGCGTCGCCACCACAACACCGCGATGCCGAGCACCGCGCCGCCGATGGCGAGCCACATGCCCGTCTGGCCGCGGTGGATCCACATGGCCAGCCACTCGTGGTTGTGGGCGCCGAAATAGCCCAGGTACACCCATAGCGGCACGCTGATCGCGGCGGCGAGGCCATCGAGCAGCAGGAAACGGAAGAAACCGACGCGGTGCGTGGCGCCCGCGGTGATGAAGACGGCGGTACGCATGCCGGGGAGGAAGCGCGCCACGAACATCATGCGGTTGCCGTACCGCTCGAATTTCTCCTGCACCTTCGCGTAGCGTTCGGGCGTCAGCAGGCGGGCGACGAAGCGCCAGCTCATGATGCGTCCGCCGAAGTGCCGCCCGAGGAGGAACATGGTCGAATCGCCCACCAGGACGCCCGCCATGCCGACGCCGACCATCGTGTGGACGTCGCCGTAGCCAAGGCCCGTGATGATGCCGCCGGCCACGAGCGTGATGTCTTCGGGCAGGGGAATGCCCGCGCCGCAGAGCATCAGCGCGAAGAAGACGGCGAGGTAGCCGTTTCTTCCGAAAAAATCGACGAGGTCGTTGAGCAGATCCATCAGTGGCGCGCGAAGCCGGCTGGGGCCGGTCCCTTGGAGGTACGAAGGCGGGATGATCCCATGGATCGCGTTACGCGAGCGGTGCGGCGCATCATTCGCCGTCCGCCGGGGCCGGTGCCGCGCGTGCGGCCAGCAGGACGCGCAGCTCGGCCTTCTCGGTATCGTCGAGCACGCCTTCGCGGCTGCGGGCGATGAGATATTCGCGCCGCTGCGTGATGGCCTGCCGCTGCATCTGGGCCAGGGCGTCGAGGAACTCCACCCGCTGCATGTCGGCCTCGCCGATCACCTCCGCCGCCATCAGCTTCTGCAGCGAGGCGTACTCCGGCCGGTCGAGGAAGTGCTCGACGAGCACGGCGGGATTGATGCCCGGCCGGGCGCGTGCCACGTCCACGAGCTCCGCCAGCAGGCCGACACCGGGGCGGTCGAGACGAAGGAAGGCATACGGCGGCTCGACCTCGTCCGCCAGCGCGGGCTGCGCGAGCAGCAGCGTGATGGCGCTGCGCACCAGGCTGCGCTGCACGTTGGCCGGCCGCCCCTGCGCCTGTCGCTGGGCCGGGGCGTCCGGTTCGGCGTCCAGCGCGCGGGCGCCGGTGCGGCGCTGCAGCTCCTGGCCCATCAGATCGCGGAATGCGCCGTCGGGAAGGCGCGCGATCAGCGGCCGGGCCCGCTCGGCGAGGCGCGCACGGCCATCGATGCGGGTGATGTCGACGTCGCGCGCGAGTTCTTCGAAGAAGTACTCGGACATCGGCATCGATTCCTTCATGCGCTTCTCGAAGCCCTCCTTGCCTTCCTTGCGTACCAGCGTATCCGGGTCCTCGCCGTCGGGCAGGAAGAGGAAATGGGCCTGGCGACCGTCGCGCATGCGCGGCAGGATCGACTCCAGCGCCCGCCACGCGGCCTGTCGGCCCGCGCGGTCGCCATCGAAGCAGAAATAGACGTCGGGGGCCGCGCGGAAGAGGACCTCGGCGTGCTCCGGTGTCGTCGCCGTGCCGAGCGTGGCCACGGCGATCGGCAGGCCGGCCTGATGGAGGGCGATGACGTCCATGTAGCCCTCGACCACCATGATCCGGGTCAGGGTCTGGTGCGCCTGCTTCACCTGCCACAGGGCGAAGAGCTCCCGGCCCTTGTGGAACAGGGGGGTCTCCGGGGAGTTGAGGTATTTCGGACTCTGCTCCGACGACAGGACGCGACCGCCGAAGGCGATCACCCGGCCTCGCCGGTCGAGGATCGGGAACATGACGCGCTCGCGAAACCGGTCGTAGCGGTTGCCGCGCTCGTTGCTGGCGACCATGCCGGCGTCGTTGAGCAGCTGCCGCCGGCGATCGGTGGTACCGAGCGCCTTCAGGACGCCGTCGAAACCCGCGGGCGCCCAGCCGATACGGAAGCGTTTGACGATCTCGTCGTCCAGCCCCCGGCGGTCGACGTACGCGGTGGCCTCGGGGCTATTGCCGAGCTCGCGCTGATAGAAGCTGGCGGCCTCGTCGAGCAGGGTGTAGAGATCGCTGCGGTCTTCGCGCGGCTTGTCGTCGCGCCCGCCTTCGTACGGCACCTTGAGCCCGGCGGACTGGGCCAGTTCCTCGATGGCGTCGGGAAATTCGAGGCGATCGTAGTCCATGATGAACTTGATCGCGCTGCCGTGCGCGCCGCAGCCGAAACAGTGGAAGAACTGCTTTTGCGGGCTGACGTAGAACGACGGCGACCGCTCGTTGTGGAACGGGCAGCAGGCCGTCCATTCGCGTCCCGCCTTTTTCAGCGGGACGCGTCGCTCGATCACGTCGACGATGTCGACGCGGGTCAGCAGCTCATCGATGAAATTGTCGGGGATACGGCCACGCATGAGCCCCCTAGGATGCCACGCATCCGCTTCCGTATGGAGTCCGTCAGAACGCCATGTGGAAGACGCCGATGACGGCGAGGATCGCGATCACGAAGAGGATCAGGAAGATGGCGAAGCAGACCTTGGCGATCGTCGCGGCGATGCCCGAGACGCGGCTGAAGCCGAGGGCGCCGGTGACCAGAGCGATCAGGCCGAAGATGATGGCGTACTTGAGCATGGGATTCCTCCGTCGGCGCCGGTGGAACGCCCGCCAGTCGCGTGGTGGAGGATGCTGACGCGAACGTGGGAAAGTCGTGAATGCGCGGGTGGGAGCCAGCCTGCTGGCGATGGGTGCTTGCCGCGAGCACCCATCGCCAGCAGGTTGTCTCCCGCCGGAAGGCTTCAGGAGCCCGTGGTTAACCCAGCTTCGCCTTCACCTTGCCCGCCACCGCCGCCATGTCGGCGCGGCCGGCGGCCTTTTCCTTGATCAGCGCCACGACCTTGCCCATGTCGCGGGCCGAAGTGGCGCCGGTCTCGGCGATGGCGTCGGCGATCACGGCATCCAGTTCGGACTCGGACAGCTTGGCCGGCAGGTAGCCGTCGATGATCCCCATCTCGTAACGCTCGATGGCGGCCAGGTCGTCGCGACCGGCCTTGTCGTACTGCTCGATGGAGTCGCGGCGCTGCTTCTGCATCTTCTCCATGACGGCCAGCACCTGGGCGTCGTCCAGTTCGATGCGTTCGTCGACCTCGCGCTGCTTGATCTGGGCCTGGACCAGGCGGATGACGGCCAGGCGGTCCTTTTCGCCGCCCTTCATGGCGGCCTTCATGTCTTCGGTGATCTTTGCCTTGAGGCTCATGCTATTTTCTCCGGGACGACGAAAAGCCGGCTTCGCCTTTCGGCAAAGCCGGCTCGGGATTTCCGCCTGAACGCGGCAGCGGCGTTGGCACGCCAGCCGCGACACCATGCCGACCCGAAGGCCGGCGGGTGCATCAGTACATGCGGGTCCGGCGCGTCGTGTCGCGGGACAGACGGCGCAGGTGGCGCTTCACAGCAGCAGCGCGCTTGCGCTTACGCTCCTGGGTCGGCTTTTCGTAAAATTCGCGCTTGCGCGTTTCGGCCAGCACGCCAGCCTTCTCGCACGTACGCTTGAAGCGGCGAAGGGCAAGCTCAAACGGCTCGTTCTCGCGGACTTTAACGCTCGGCATGGAAACTCCACTTGTTTAAACTGACCCGTGAAACCGGGTGAGCCGTGGATTATAACGTGATCGAAATGAAAAATTCAAAGCCCGTGTTAGGCGTGGAAACGTCCTGTGACGAAACGGGCGTGGCGCTGCTCCGCTGGGACCCCGAGAAGCCGGGTCGCGGGCTGCTTTCCCATGCCTTGTTCAGCCAGATCGCCCTGCACGCGGAGTACGGCGGCGTGGTGCCCGAGCTGGCCAGCCGCGATCACGTCCGAAAGCTGTTGCCGCTCGTCCGGGAAGCCCTGAAGGATGCCGGCATGACACCCGCCGACCTCGGGGGCGTGGCCTATACGGCGGGTCCGGGTCTGGTCGGCGCGCTGCTGGTCGGGGCCTCGGCCGCCCGGGCCATGGCCTGGGCGCTCGGCGTGCCGGCCATCGGCGTGCACCACATGGAAGGGCATCTGCTGGCGCCCCTGCTGGAGGACGATCCGCCGGAGCCCCCGTTCGTGGCGCTGCTCGTGTCCGGTGGCCATTCGATGCTCGTGGAGGTCAAGGCCATCGGGCAATACCGCATCCTCGGCGACACGCTCGACGACGCGGCGGGCGAGGCCTTCGACAAGACGGCCAAGCTCATGGGATTGCCCTATCCCGGTGGCCCGGCACTGGCGAAGCTGGCGGAGCAGGGCACGCCCGGGCGCTTCCGCTTCTCGCGACCGATGGTCGATCGCCCCGGTCTGGATTTCAGCTTTTCGGGCCTGAAGACGCAGGTCCTGCTGGCCTGGCAGGCATCGGACAAGACCGACCAGACCCGTGCCGATATCGCCCGCGGTTTCGAGGAAGCCATCGTCGACACCCTGGCGATCAAGTGCCGCCGCGCGCTGGGGGCCGCCGGCGCCAGGCGACTGGTGATCGCCGGCGGCGTGGGCGCGAACAAGCGCCTGCGCGAGCAACTCGCGCAGGCGGGGCAGGCCGACGGGTTCCGCGTTTATTTCCCGCGCCTGGCGTTCTGCACGGACAACGGGGCCATGATCGCCCTCGCCGGCGCCATCCGGCTTGCCTCGGGCCAGCATCAGGACGAGACGATCCAGGTTTATCCGCGCTGGAACCTGGAAACCCTGCCGGCGGCCTGATGGTGGGAGCCCGCCCGCTGGCGGAGGGTGCTTGCCGCAAGCACTCTTCGCCAGCAGGCTGGCTCCCACCGGGCCCGGGCGCTTGCGAAATCGCCCCCGGTCACGGACCCTGTACGACCCTCTTCATCGCCTCGCCTCCATGGACATCGTCTTCATCGAAGACCTGCGCATCGACGCGGTCATCGGCATCTACGACTGGGAACGCCGCATCCGGCAGACGCTGTCCTTCGACCTCGAGATGGCGTTCGACAACCGGCGACCCGCCGCCAGCGACGATATCGCCGACACCCTCAACTACAAGTCGATCTCGAAGCGCCTGCAGGCCTATGTGGAATCGTCCAGCTTCGGCCTGGTCGAAACGCTGGCGGAGCGCTGCGCGGAGATCGTGCGCGACGAGTTCGGCGTCGCGTGGGTGCGCCTGAAGCTGTCCAAACCCGGCGCGGTGCGCGGCGCCCGTGCCGTGGGCGTGCGGATCGAGCGCGGTACGCGGCCGGAATGATCGACGCGAAAACCATGGTGGCACTGTTCGAGGACACCATTTCGTCGCCGGAACTCCGCCGGCTCGTGCTGGTGGCGGGACTGCTCGTCATCGCATGGCTCGTCGGCCTGCTGGGCCGTCTCTTCCTGCATCGCGTGGTGCGCGCGGCGACCCGCCACACGAGCTGGCGCTGGGACGACGCCCTCTACGAATTCGGCGCGTTCCGCTGGATGGCGCGGATGCTCCCGGCCATCGTCGTGTATTACGGCATCGCGTTGCTGCTGCCCGTCGACGATGCGATGGTCACGCTCGTGCGCAATCTCGCCGTGTGCTGGATCATCGTCTGTGCGATCGCGGCGATGGGGCGCGCGTTGCTTGCGTTCGAATCGCTCTACAGCGCCACGCCCGCAGGCAAGCGCTCGATCAAGGGCGTGGTGCAGCTGCTGCAGATGGCGCTGTGGATCGTCGCGTTCGTGCTGGTCATCACCAAGCTCACGCACCAGAGCATCGGCCTGCTGCTGTCGGGCATCGGTGCGATGTCCGCCGTGCTGCTGCTCGTCTTCAAGGACACGATCCTCGGATTCGTCGCCGGGATCCAGCTGAGCACCAACGACATGCTCCGGGTGGGCGACTGGATCACCATGACGTCGGCAGGCGTGGATGGCGACGTCATCGACATCACGCTGCACACGGTCAAGGTGCGCAACTTCGATCGGACGATCGTCACGGTGCCTACCTGGAAGCTGATCTCGGAGTCGTTCCAGAACTGGCGAGGCATGGCCGAATCCGGCGGCAGGCGCATCAAGCGAGAGCTCTTCGTCGACGCGGCATGCGTGCGCTTCCTCGAAGACGCCGAGATCGAGCGTTTCGGCGAGATGGTGCTGCTCAAGGCCTACCTGGAGCGCAAGCGCGAGGATATCCGCCGCTGGAACGAGGCGCTGGGCGAGCCGGGCAAGCTGCCGGTGAACCGCCGGCGGCAGACCAACATCGGTGCGTTCCGCGCGTATGCCGAGGCCTATCTGAAAGCGCACCCCGACGTGCACGACACGATGACCCGCATGGTGCGCATGCGCGATCCGGGGCCGCAGGGGATTCCGCTCGAGGTCTACTGTTTTACCAACACGGTGGTCTGGCTCGACTACGAGCGCATCCAGGGCGACATCTTCGATCACCTCATCGCCATTCTTCCGGCGTTCGGCCTGCGGCCGTTCCAGCAGCCATCGGGCGGCGACGTGCGCGAAGGCGTCGCGGCGCTGCGCCGGCCCGACGTGGCGGTGGTCTGACATGGGACGCGCCTGGCTGAGTCTCGGCTCGAACGTCGATGCGGAACACTGGCTGGCGGTCGCCGTGGCCGAGCTGCGGGCCCGCTTCGGCCCGCTTGCGATCTCGCCGGTCTACCGCAGCGCGGCCGTCGGTTTCGACGGCCCGGACTTCCTCAACCTCGCCGTGGGGCTCGACAGCGATCTGGACCCCCAGGCGCTCAACGACTGGCTCCATGCGCTGGAAGATCGTCACGGCCGCGTGCGCGGCGGTGAGCGCTACGCCAGCCGCACGCTCGATGTCGACATCGTGCTCTACGACGACCTGGTGCTGAGTGGCGAAGGCCACCTCGAACTGCCGCGCGGCGAACTGCGCCATGCCTTCGTGTTGAAGCCGATGGCGGACATCGCGCCCGGGCTGCGGCATCCCGTGGACGGCCGCACGATGGCCGAACTCTGGGCGGCCTTCCCGGCGGCGTCGGAACCGCTCGCCGTCGACGAGGCCTGCACCCGCTCGATCGTGCCGGACTTCTTCCAGTAGCACCCCATCCGGCAAGATGCTAAAACGCCTGCCACATCGGACCAACAGGGGCACACGGAAATGGGCAAGTTCGGACGCAGCTGGGCGTTGATGAAAGCCAGCGCCAACATTCTCCGCCAGGACAAGGAGCTGATGCTCTTTCCGCTGCTGGCAGGCCTGGCATCGCTGATCGTCGTCGCCACGTTCGCCTGGCCGGTCTGGACGCTCATCGCCACGCACCAGGCCGACTTCGAAGGCCAGCGGCACCACGCGTCGCCGATGTTCATGCTGGTGAGCTTCCTGTTCTACGTCGTGCAGTACGGCGTGGTGATCTTCTTCAACGTCGCCCTCGCGTCGGCGGCGCTGATCCGCCTGGACGGTGGCGATCCCACGCTCGGCGACGGCATGCGCGCCGCGTGGTCGAAACTGCCGAACATCGTCGGTTATGCGCTGATCGCGGCGACCGTCGGCATGATCCTGCGTGCGTTGCAGGAGCGCTTCGGCCTGATCGGCCGCATCGTCGTCGGCCTGCTCGGTTTCGGCTGGACGGTCGCGACCTTCCTCGTCGTGCCAGTGCTCGCCGCGCAGGACGTCGGCCCGGTCGACGCGGTGAAGCGCAGCGCGTCGCTGCTGAAAAAGACCTGGGGCGAGAACCTGATCGGCAACGCGGGCATCGGTCTCGCCGGCGGCGTCCTGACGTTCTGCCTGATCTTCGTCAGCGCGGTGCTGTTCTTCCTCGCCGCGAGCACGCAGTCGTTCGCACTGATGGTCGCGGTCGGCGTCGTGGCGGTCGTCGCGCTGATCGCGCTCAGCCTGTTCCAGACGGCGATGCACGGCGTGTATTCCGCCGCGCTCTACCGCTACACGGAAGAAGGCGATCCGGGTCGCGGTTTCGACGTCGCACTGATCGAATCGGCGTTCCGCCCGAAGAACTGATCAGATTGAAAGGGCTCGTCCGCCGTCCACGCGGACGAGCTGCCCGGTGGTGTAGCTCGCATCGAGCAGCAACCACCGCACGGCTTCCGCGACGTCCGCTGGTTCGCCCTTGCGAGCCAGCGGCGTTTTCGCGATGAGCGCTTCGGCGGCTTCTTCCGGCTTGCCCGAGGCGGGCCAGAGAATGGCGCCCGGCGCGACCGCGTTGACGCGTACATCGGGCGCGAGATCCTTCGCGAGCGACTGCGTCAGCATCCACAGGGCCGCTTTCGCCATCGAATAGATCGGATGCTGCGCTAGCGGTCGCTCGGCGTAGATGTCCACGATGTTGACGATGCTTCCCCCATTCGTCCGCAACGCGGGCGCGGCGGCCTGCGCCAGGAAGAACGGCGCACGTGCGTTGGCGGCGAAGAGGTCGTCCCATTGTTGCGCCGTCGCGGTGCCGATCGGGGTGGGGTAGAACGACGATGCGTTGTTGACCAGTCCGTCGAGGCGGCCGAAACGGGCCACGACGTCGTCGACCAGGCGCGAGGGAACGTCCGCGTCGCCGAGCGCGCCGGCGAAGGTGGCCGCGCTGCCGGGGCGCGTGGCGTCCAGCTCGGCGGCGAGGGCTCGCGCTTCGTCGGCCGAGCGATGGTAGTGGATCGCCACGTCGCAGCCCGCGGCGTGCAGCGTCCGGACGATGACGGCGCCGACCCGCCGCGCGGCGCCGGTGACGAGGACGACCGGTGGCTTGTTCATCGCAGTTCCCTGGCAGAGGTTCCGAGGTCGGCCGGTAGCGTGCCGCAATCGTCTTGCCAAGTCACGCCGCGCGCCGCCGGCAAGTTCATCCCGTGGGAGCGGCCGGCCGCGACGGGCGCTCGCCACGCACACACTACCGGCGAGATCGTCGTGTGGGAGCGGCCTCGGCCGCGATGGGTGCTTGCCACGCGCACACTACCGGCGAATGCGTCGTGTGGGAGCGGCCTTGGCCGCGGTGGGTGCTTGCCGCGAGCCCATCGCGGCCAGGGCCGCTCCCACACCGATCAGCGGGCGGCGGTCTTGCCGCGTGGCGCGGTCCTGGCTTTTGCCTTCGTCGAGGCGGGCTTTTTCCGTGCGGCGATTTTCTTCGCTGCGACCTTCGGTTTCGCCGCGGCCGTTTTCTTCTTCGGTGCACGCGCGACACGCTTGCGCGCGGATGGCCCGGCGCTCGTCGACGAGGCCTCGCCGGTGACCGCCCTCGACTCTGCCACGTCGCTTCGCGCCTTACGCGTCTTCGTCGTCTCACGCGGCGGCTCGTCGTCCACGTGGACCTCGCCGCTGAACAGGTCGATGGCCGTCTTCGCCACCTGGCCCGTGTCGTAATACGCGTAGGCGCCCACGCCGAGGGCGCCGACGATCGGCAGCCAGCGCGAGATGCCCTTGCCGACGGCGCGTTTCGACACGCTCACGCCGATGCGGCCCGCGACGCGCTGCAGGACGCTGGTCGCGGCCGTCCGGAACACGAGACGGTCGCCCACGCGGATCGCGACGTCGCGAAACGCCTGAGCCGCGGTATGCCGGAACAGGCACCAGAGCATCTGTTCGCGCCCGAGTTTGGCGGTCTTGCCATAGGCCGACGCGATGTCGCTGACCAGTTGTCCCTGAATGCGCCAGATGGCGACGAGCTCGGGAAGCACGGTGAGCCAGCCCAGCGGGCCGGGCGGGAGCGCGAGCGAACCAGCGGTCAGTGCCGCCTTGTTGGCCGCGCTGCTGGCCAGGCGGCGGCACTCCTCCTCCGCCGTGCCTTTGGTGGCGCGAGGCACCTCGCTCTCGGGAATGCGACTGACGAATTCCAGGATCGCGCGGGCGACCGGGCTGTCGCCGCGGTCGACGCCCGAGGTGGGCACGATTTCTTTCGATGTCGACGCGGGTTCACGGCTCGCCATCGTCTTCTCCACGGTTGGAATGGGCCCATCGTCGCGTCGCGTGCGTCGATGAAGCGTCGTCGTACGACGAAAGAGGTCCGAAAGGTCGGGAGTACAGACTCGGTTGAAACAATATAACGTTCCCCGGACCCGAGCCCCCATGACCCCCGCACGCCTCGCCTTCTGCATCGCCCTCGCCCTGTCCTCCGCCCCGATCCTCGCCGACGACGTCACGCCCCAGAAGGCCACCAACCTCGGCGAGGTGGACGTCAGCGCGCGGCTCGACGACGCGCGAAACAGCCTTTCGCCCGACACGGGCAGCAGCCAGTACGTCATCGACCGGAAGACCATCGAGGCGTTGCCGCTCGGTGATTCGACGCCGCTGAACCAGGTGCTGCTGCAGGCACCGGGCGTCGTGCAGGACTCTTACGGCCAGCTGCACGTGCGCGGCGACCATGCGAACCTGCAGTACCGCGTGGACGGCGTGATCATTCCGGAGAGCATCGGCGGCTTCGGCCAGACGCTGGATGCGCGCACCATTCAGAGCGTGAAACTGCTCACCGGCGCGCTTCCGGCGCAGTACGGCGACCGGACCGCCGCGGTGGTGGACATCAAGACGCGCACGGCGACGACGGACGGCATCGGGGGCAGCGTCGGCGTGACCGGTGGCCAGTTCGGCACGATCAACCCGAACGCGACGCTGTTCGGTCGAAGCGGCCAGTGGAGCTGGTTCCTCACCGCCAACTATCTCGAGAACGACGTCGGCATCGAGAACCCCACCGCCAGCCGCAAGCCGATCCACGACCACACGAACCAGGTGAAGGCCTTCGGCGACGTGTCGTACCTGATCGACAACGACACGCGACTCAGCTTCCTGTTCGGTGCGACCAACAACCGTTTCGACATCCCCAACAATCCCGGGCAGACACCGCAGTTCGGCTATCTCGACGTGACGAACTTCGACTCCGCGCAACTCGACGAACGCCAGCGCGAAACCACGCGCTTCGGCGTGCTCAGTCTGCAGGGCAAGGTCGGCAACACCGCGTACCAGGTCTCGGCCGGCCAGCGCTACAGCGGCCTCGACTTCACGCCCGACGATATCGGCGACCTGATGTTCAATGGCGTCGCGTCGGACGTGCACAGGGCCAACAGGGCCAGCACGCTGCAGGCCGACTTCTCCACGCCGCTGGGCGACAACCACACGCTGCGCTACGGCGCCTATGCCTCGTTCGAGCGCGCCACGGCGACCAACGACGCGCTCGTGTTTCCCGCCGATGGTGCCGGCAACCAGACCTCCACGACGCCACTCAACATCGTCGACGCCAGTCGCGTCATCGCGCGCACGTATGCCTTGTACCTGCAGGACGAATGGTCCATCGGCGAGAAGTGGACCGTGAACTATGGCGTGCGTGCCGATCGCTACGATGCCTTCCGTCCCGAAAGCCAGCTGAGCCCGCGCGTGGGCCTCGTCTACCAGCCGACGGACAGCACCACGATCCACGCGGGATACTCACGTTACTTCACGCCGCCGGCGTCGGAGTCGATCAGCCCGACATCGATCGCGAAATTCGCAGGCACGACCAATGCGCTGCCGGACAACGGCAATGACACACCGCTCGCGGAGCGTTCCAGTTACTACGACGTCGGCGTGTCGCAGAAGCTCGGCGATGCCTGGACCGTGGGTCTCGACAGCTACTACCGTCGCGTGTCGCGCCTGCAGGACGAGGGACAGTTCGGTACGGCGCTCGTCTATTCCACGTTCAATTACGACCAGGGCAAGGTCAAGGGCGACGAACTGACCGTCAACTACGACGGCGGCGCGCTCACCGCGTACTTCAACGTCGCGTACAACCGCGCCGTCGGCAAGCGCATCATTACCGGCCAATACAACTTCTCGCCCGACGACCTCGCCTACATCGACGACCACTTCATCCACCTCGACCACGATCAGAAGTACACCTCGTCGGGTGGCGTCAGCTATGCCTTCGCGGAGACCACGCGGATCGGCGCCGACTACCTGTTCGGCTCCGGCCTGCGTCGCGACGGCATCGTGCCCAACGGCGCGACGATGCCCTCGTACTTTCAGCTCAATCTCAGCGTGTCGCACGATTTCAACCTGACGTCCGTCGGCGCCACCCACGCGCAGCTGGCGCTGGTGAACGCGCTGGATCGCACGTACGAAATCCGCGACGGCTCCGGCATCGGCGTGGGCGCCCCCCAGTTCGGTCCGCGGCGGGGGATCTTCCTCTCGCTCCAGCAGGATTTCTGATCCGGGGCGCCCCTTCCGTTATCCTGTCGGTTCGCACCACGAATTGCCGACGCATGAATGCCAGACTGCCCGAACCCGGCGCCGACGAACGCGCCCACTCCGACCACCTCGCGGACCTGATCCGCGAGGAGATCGCCTCCCACGGTCCCATGCCGTTCTCCCGCTTCATGGAGCGCTGCCTGTATACGCCAGGCCTCGGCTACTACAGCGCCGGCAAGGCCAAGTTCGGCGAGGAGGGCGATTTCATCACCGCGCCGGAGCTCGGCACGTTGTTCGCCCGCTGCGTCGTTCGCGCGCTCGAGCCGGTGCTCGAGTCGTTGGGTCCCGAGGCCGATTTCATGGAGATCGGCGGCGGCAGCGGTGCCTTCGCGGAAGCGGCGCTGCTGGCGCTGGACGCCGCAGGGCAGCTGCCGCGGCGTTACATGATCCTCGAGCCCAGCGCGGACCTGCGCGAGCGTCAGCGCGAGCGCCTGCACGCGACCCTGCCGGCCGGCGTGTTCGCGCGCGCCGTGTGGCTCGACGGTCCGCCGGAGGATGACTGGGACGGCGTGCTGTTCGCCAACGAAGTCATCGACGCCTTGCCGACCACCCGTTTCAGCATGCGCGACGGCGAGGTCTACGAAGAACACGTCGTGCTCGACGGCGACCGACGCTTCGTGCGCAGCGATCGCCCCGCGGATGCGTTGGTAGGCGGCGCGGTACGCCACGTCGAACGCGATCTGGGCCGGGACTTCGAAGGCGGCTACCGCAGCGACATCCTTCCGCAACTGCCGTACTGGATCCAGGCGGTGGCCGGCAGCCTGCGCCGTGGCGCGATGCTGTTCGCCGACTACGGGTATACGCGTTCCGAGTTCTACCTCCCCGAACGCAACGACGGCACGCTGAGGGCGTTCTATCGCCACCGCGCGCATGGCGATGCGTATTACCTGCCGGGGCTGCAGGACCTCACGGCGTCCGTGGACTTCACGGCGCTCGCGGAGGCCGGCAACAGCGCGGGCTTCGGCGTGGCGGCATACATGCCGCAGGCGCAGTTCCTGATCGCCGCCGGTCTGCAGGCATGCTTCGAAGACGACTACCTTGCGCTCACCGACGAAGCGGCGCGCTATCGTCTGTCGCAGGAAGTGAAGAAGCTCACCATGCCCGACCAGATGGGCGAGCGTTTCCAGGTGATGCTCTTCGCCAAGGGCATCGACGCCGCGGCGCTGCCGGAAGGCGTGATGGCGGCCGACCAGGGCTCGCGCCTCTAAGGCGCGGGCTTCGGTACGCCGGCGATCGCCGTCGCCTGGGCCTTCTTCATGGCCTCGCCGATCGCCGGACCCTGCAGTCCCTGCGCGACGAACGGCTGCGAGGTGATCGACGCGGCGGCGGTGCGGCAGGCGCGGAGGAAATCGGCCTGCGGATAGTCCGCCTGCGCGCTGCCGAGGCGTCCGCGCTTGTCGGCCATGCACGCGAGCAGGAACGTTTCCAGACGCTCGGGTCGACGCAGTGCGCCGAGCGCGTCGAGCAGCCGCAGGATCGTCGTCGGTCTGAGCTCCAGCGCCATGTGCGCGTTGAGATGGTGCTTGCAGACCATCTCCGCCATGAACGCATACTCGACCGGCACCTTCAGGCGTGCGGAGATCGCCCGCACGGGTTCGATGCCGCGTTGTTCGTGCATGATGTGCCGCGGCAGCACGTCGGCCGGTGTCAGTGCCTTGCCGAGGTCGTGCGTGAACGCGCACCAGCCCACCAGCGAGTCGCCGGGCGCGAGCGCCGCGGCGGCGTCGAGCACGAGTTCCTCGTGGATGCCGGTATCCACCTCGGGATGGTACTCCGGGCGTTGCGGCACGCCGTAGAGCGCGTCGACCTCGGGAAACAGCACGCGCAGGGCGCCGCTGTCGCGCAGCACGCGCAGGAAGGCCGACGGCATCGGTTCGGCCAGCGCCTTGCGCGTCTCCGTCCAGACACGCTCAGGCACGAGATGATCCACCTCGCCGTCGTCGACCATCCGCCGCATCAGCGCCATCGTTTCGTCGGCGACGCGAAAGCCCAGCGGGGCATAGCGCGCGGCGAACCGCGCCACGCGCAGGAGGCGCACGGGGTCTTCCGCGAACGCGTCGGAGACATGCCGGAGCACGCGCGCCTCGATGTCGCCCACGCCGCCGAATGGATCGACGAGCGTGCCGTCCTCGCGCTGCGCGATGGCGTTGATGGTGAGGTCGCGGCGCTCGAGGTCCTGTTCGACGGTCACCGACGGATCGGCGTGGAACGCGAAGCCGTGATAGCCGCGACCGGTCTTGCGTTCCGTGCGCGCGAGCGCGTACTCCTCTTTGGTGTCGCCATGGAGGAAGACGGGAAAATCCTTGCCGACGGCGCGGTAACCCTGCGCCAGCATGTCCTCGGGCGTGGCGCCCACGACGACCCAGTCGCGATCGACGACGGGGCGGCCGAGCAGTTGGTCGCGGACGGCGCCGCCGACGAGATAGATGTCCATGATCGGGGTCAGTGTCGTCGGCGGCTACGCGCTTCGTCGAGGCGCCGGTGGCGGACGGGCTGGCCGAGCAGGCGCGGAAGCCAGTCGCTCAGCCGTTGCGGATGGATGCCCAGCTGCGCGAGACCATCGGACTGGCCGACCGCATCGACGAGCAGGGAGCGGAAATTGTCCGGCGAGAACGGCTTGCCCGGAACGAACTGCGCAACGGACGCCTGCAGGCGGCCGAGCGCGTCGGGCATCGGCAGTATCACGCGGTGCCGGCCGCGCGCATCGCGAATCGCGCGCACGAGGTCGATCAGCGTCCACGTCTCGGGGCCGTACAGCTCATAGGTGCGCAGTACCGTCGACGCATCGTTCACCCCGCGTGCGATCGCTTCGACGACGTCGCCCACGTAGACGGGCGCCATCTTCGCCTGCGGCCGCGGCAGCGGCATGACCGGCGCGATGCGCAGCAGGCTGTCGAAGCGCGTGACCAGTCCGTCGCCGGGGCCGAAGATCGTGCTCGGTTCGTAGATCGTCCAGTCGAGCGTGGAGGACCGCACGAGCGCTTCGGCCTCCCCGCGCGAGCGCAGGTAGCCCGAGGTGCCCTTGCCGGCATTCAGCGAGCTCATCATGTGCAGCCGGTGCACGCCCGCGGCGCGGCACGCGTCGATCACGAGGCGGGTCAGTCCCACGTGGACGCGCTCGAACGTATTGCGACCGCTCTCGTTGAGGATGCCGACCATCTGGATGACCGCGTCCGCGCCGGCGATATGGCGATGGAGCGTGGCGGGATCGTAGACATCGGCGCTGGCGATCGCGACGTTGCGCCCCACGCCGCGCTGGCGGTGGGCTTCGCGGTTGCGCGAGAGGAGCAGCACGTGGTGGCCGTCGGCGGTGAGCCGAGGCACCAGGCGGCTTCCGACGAAGCCGGTACCGCCGAGGATGACGATGCGTTGGACGTTCATGAGCGAATTCCCGCGGGGCGTTCGACCCGGCCAGCGTAGGCCGCTTGTCTGTCGAAAGCCACGCGGATCAACGCTGGGGTTCCTGGGCGGCGGGGGCCGAGGTCGCTTCCGCCGGCGCGGGCTCGAGAACGGCCGGTGCCGACGGCGGCGCCGGCGTCGCCACGGCGGGCGCGGGGCAGGAGACCGGCTTGCGCACCGCGCCCGGCGCCGGGAGGGCATAGGCGCTGCCGAAGGAGGTCATGCGGGATGCGATGGGCAGGGCATTGCCGTTGAGGCGCCAGTCGTAGATCACGGCGAACGCCATCACGCGCGCGACGTACTCGCGCGTCTCCTTGTAGGGAATGCTGGCGACGAACAGGTCCGGTTCGAGCGTCCCACGTGCGCCGACCCACTGGTCGACCTTGTTCGGCCCGGCGTTGTAGGCGGCGCTCGCGAGCCACGGCGCGCCGTTGTAGCGGGCGGCCATCTGCGCGAGGTAACGCGTGCCGAGCACGATGTTGGTGGTCGGCTCGTAGAGGCTCTCGCCGCCGGCCCACGCGAGGCCGTTGCGTTGCGCGACGAGGGCCGCGGTCGACGGCAGCAGCTGCATGAGGCCACGCGCGTCCGCGCCCGAGCGCGCGTCGCTCATCCATGCGCTTTCCGCGCGGATGATCGCGTAGGCCCAGGGCGCCTCGATGCCGGCCTGGCTCGCCTGCTCCACCACGCCGTCCTGGCGGGCGAGCGGGAAGCGCTGTTCGTAGAGGCGCAGGGCTTCGCCCGACGACAGGCCGAAGACGGCCCGGTCGTACCAGCCCTTGCGGAAGGCCAGGTCGGCGGCGAGGCGCTGCGTATCGGCGTCGCGTCCCGCGAGCGCCGCGCTCCACTCGCGCCGCGCTAGCTTCTGCAGGCCCACGGCGTACAGCTCGAACGCACGGTCGAGGCCCGGATCGGAAAGCAGCGCGGCTTCGCGGGTCTCGTCGGTCGCCATGCCGACGGGACAGATGGCGTACGAGGTGTCGACGCGGTCGGCCGCGAGGAAGCCGAAATAGGTCGCTTCCTGCGCGACGGACCGGTACATCGCCGTCGCCTCGGTCTGCTTGCCGAGCTTCGCGAGAACCAGCGCACGGAAGTAACGCCACTCGCCATCGTCCTTCTGCGACGGCGCGAGGGCGTCGAGCGCCGTCATGGCGGCGGCCCAGTCCTGCCGTGCGAGGGCCACGCGCACGCGCCATTCGCGCGTCGCGTCCGTCTGCGCGCCCGGCGGAAGGGTGGCGAGGCGCTGGAGCGCCGAATCGTCGAAATCGGTGGCATGGAACAGGGCGAGCGCGTTTTCGATGGCGCCTTTCTGCTGCTCGGTAAGGCGGAAGCGCGGTTCGAGGTTGCGCCATGCTGTATCGGCGGCGGTCGACTGCTTGCGCGCCATGCGCTGCAACGCGAGCGTCACCGCCTGCCGGTGGCGCGGCGTGTCCGGCCAGGACGCCGCACCCGCGAGCGCGGCACCCGGATCGTTCAGCGCCTGCCCGATCCGCTGCGCGGCGATCGCATCCTCGGGCGGCAGCCACGGTGCGAGCGACGACACCGTGCCGCCCTTGCCCGCGTCCGCGGCGATCTGGATCCGCGACCACAAACGGTCCGGCGTCAGCAGGCCCTGGTCGTGCGCGGCCGCGATCACGGGATCGCACGCGTTCGGCAGGCTCGCCTTCTTCCACAGGTCCGCGAGATCGCGCTCGAACACGAGCGGCTCGTTGCGCGACAGGCGGCCCTGCAAGGCGAAACAACTCAACGAATCGCCGAGTCCCGGCTGGTACATGGCCGCGAACGTGGTCCAGTCCTTGCGGCGGGCCAGTTCGCCGAGGAAGTCGCGGCGCAGATCGGCCGCCGGGATCAGGCCGGGATAGCGCGCGAGATAGGCGTCCACGCGGGCGCGGTCGAGGGTTCGCAGGTCGTGCTCGAGCGACGCCGCTTCGAGGTAAGGGAAAAGAACATAGCCTTCGAGCCCCGTCGCCTGCGCCCGCCATGCGTCGCCGCCCTGCTGCGCGCTCGCGTAGGCCTGGCGGAACCGAAGGCGCTCCGCGTCCGTGCCGCCCGCTACCGCCGTGGTCGCCATGCCGAGGCCGAAAGCGACGAGCGCGAGGGCCGCGAGCATGCGCATGGGACGAGCGGCACGGCGCAGGGCCGGGAATGGGGTCATCGGAAGTTCCTTCGCGGGGGCATACCTGCCGGATTGTAAGGGAACTGCGCGCGCAGGCCCGATGAACGGCCGCGTCCACGGGAATCGCTCTCTCGCACGCGGCCCGTTAAGCTTGTGCCCGCTCGCCTCTGTATTCGACTGGAACGGCATGTCGCCCCAAACCTCCTACGCGCGGTTCGCGCGACCGCTCGCATGGATTTCCCTCGTGCTCGCCGCCGTCTTCGGCGCGGGCTACTGGGCCATGCTGGGGCGGCCCGTCGATCTGCCGGATTCGCCCACGGCGAAAATCGCCTGCGTGTCGTACGCGCCGTATCGGCTCAAGGGCGAGACGCCGTTCGATCCGCATGCGGTCATCTCGCCGGAACGGATCGACGCCGACCTGAAGGCGCTGTCCACGCGCTTCGACTGCGTGCGCACGTACTCGATGGGACAGGGCCTCGGCGCGGTGCCGGACATCGCGGGCCGCTACGGCATGAAGGTGCTGATGGGCATCTGGCTCGGCCGCGACACCGTGGCGAACGAGCGCGAGATCGCGCTGGGCCTCGACGCCGCGCGTCGCGACCGTGCCAGCATCCGCGGCATCGTCGTCGGCAACGAAGTGCTCCTGCGTGGCGAGCTGTCCGAGAAGGCGCTCGCCGATGCCATCCAGCGAGTCAACGCGGCCACCGATGTGCCCGTGACTTATGCGGACGTCTGGGAGTTCTGGCAGCGGCACCCGCAGCTGGTCCATGCCGTCGACTACGTGACGATTCACATCCTGCCGTACTGGGAAGACGAACCCGTCGCGCCGGAAAAGGCGGTGCAGCACGTGGCCGACGTGTATCGCCGCATGAAGGCGGAGTTTCCCGGCAAGCAGGTGATGATCGGCGAGACCGGCTGGCCCAGCGAAGGGCGCACGCGGCGGGACGCGAGCGCAAGCCTGGTCAACGAGGCCCGCTATCTTCGCGAGTTCCTCAACTACGCCGCCACCGTCGACATGCCCTATAACGTGATCGAAGCCTTCGACCAGCCGTGGAAACGCGACCTCGAAGGCACGGTCGGCGGCTACTGGGGCATCTTCGACGTGAACGCCGAGCCGAAGTTCGCGATGACGGGGCCGGTGGTCGAGGAGCCTCGCTGGACGGAAGGGCTCGTCGCCGGCGGCGTCGGCGCACTCGTGTTCCTCGTCGGCGGCGCGATCCGTCGGCGCTGGCGGGGCGCGACGGGCTGGGGCGCGCTGGCGCTCGCGGGTTTCGCCAGCGGCACCGCACTGGCCGCGCATGCGCGCCTGCTGACTTTTTCCTGCCGTAACCTCACGGAATGGACCATCGGCATCGCGATCGGCGCGTGCGCGCTGGTGACCGCGTTCGTGCTCGCCCGTGCCATCGCCGCCCGGCTGGCGGCGCCGGTGAATCCCGCGGCCGTCGCGCCGCGCCCCGTCGAACGTCGTCTGTGGGGCATCGCCTGGACGGACGCGTTCACGCCGCAGCGCTTCTTCTGGATGTTCGTGCTCACGTTGTACGGCCTGCTGATGGTCTTCAACGGCCGCTATCGCGACTTCCCCATCGGGCTGTTCGCCATGCCCTGCATCGGTTTCTTCGTGCTCGCGCTGCTGCGTTCGCGCGAGGGTCTGGCGAAACCGATCGTCGAGGAGCGCCTGCTCTCGCTGTCGCTGGTGGTGCTCGCCGCCGCGGTGGTGGTGCAGGAGACCGGCGTCAACGCGGTGTCGTGGGGCTGGCTGCTGCTGAACCTCGCACTGGCGCTGCCGGTGCTGGGAGCGTGGTGGAAGACATCGCCGGAACGGTGACCGGCTACAGCCCCGTCAGTCGGGCGGTCGCGGGCCGGATGCGGTCGTACTGCACGCGCACCAGTCGCAACGCGCCGAGCAGGAGCGCGAAGGCGCCGCCTTCGTAGCAGTACAACTGAAGGGCGACGACGCCGAGCGACGTCGCCACCACGGCCGCGAACGTGCTGCGCCAGAACAGCGCGACGAACGCGGCCAGCACGGCGGCGTAGCCGTAGCCATAGCTCAGGAAGCCCTGCACGACGAGCGTTCGCACGCCGCACCACCATGGCGCGTTCGCCCCTTCGCATGCGTAGGCGAGCTGCGGCGGTTCGATGAAACCGTAACGCACCCACGTCGCCACGACGGCGACCACGATGACGATGACCCAGGGCAGGGCGGGGCGGAGGCGGGAAGGCATGCGTGCGTCAGTCCGATAGGGGCGCGCCGGCTGCCTGCGCCAAGGCGATGGGCAGGCGGATCTGGGCGGCGATGGGCAGATGATCGGAGAACGCGCGGGGCAATGTCCACGTCCGCTCGAGCGAGATATCGGCGGAGGTGAGGATGTGATCGAGCGCACGCCGTGGTTTCCAGCTGGGGAACGTCGGCGTGGATGTCCTCGGCGGCTGCAGCGCGGTCTTCGCGAACAGATGGCGCATTTCCGCGCTGACCGGCTCGGTGTTCAGGTCACCCATCAGCACCGCGTGCGGATAGGGCGCGAGGAGTTCGGCGATGAAGCCGAGCTGCCCCATGCGTGCGGCCGCGCCCAGCGACAGATGGGCGATGACCACCACGAGCGCGTCGCTGCCGTGGCCGAAGCGGACGAACAGCGCGCCGCGCCCCTTGATGCGGCCCGGCAACGGGTAGTCGATGACTTCGGTGGGCTCGATGCGGCTCAGCAGGCCATTGGCGGAGTGCGCCACGCGCGCCATCGGCCGGTTCGGCTGATGGCTCCAGTACGGCATGCCCGCCGCCTCGGCGATGTAACGCGTCTGGTTGAGGAAACCGGAACGCAGGCTGCCGGCATCGGCCTCCTGCAGACCGACCACGTCGAATTCATGCAGGAGCTCGGCCAGCGAATCGAGGTTGGCCAGCTTCGCGCGACCGGGCAACACCGCGTTGACGCTGCGGGTGAAGTAGTCGCTGTAGCGCTGCACGCTGGCGCCCGCGAGGATGTTGCAGCTCAGCAGGCGCAAGGTGCACTGCGCGGCGGCGGACGAAGGATTCGGCGAGGCGGGACTCATGGGTGTCGCGTCTTTACTCGACTGGCCGTGAGGGCCAGAGGATGCCCTCCGCGATGTGAACGGAGGGCATCGGTGGGGAAGGGCTTATTTGTTGCCCTTCAGTTCCTTGTCGGTCAGGTACTTCGCGACGCCGTTGAGCTCGTCGAAGTTCTTGATCTGGTTGCTGCGGTACTTGCCGTTGACGACGATCGTGGGCGTGCCGTCGATGCCCCAGCCCTGGATCAGCTTCGTGTCTTCGAGGATGCGTTTCTTCACCGCATCGCTCTTCGCCGCGGCGATGAACTTCGCGGGATCGACCGCGTAGTTCGCCTTGTACCAGTCGGCGAGTTCTTCGATCGTGCGCAGCGGGTAGTGATCGATGTGGATCGCCTTGAACAGCGCCGCGTGCGATGCAGGAGCGACCTTCAGCGCCCTGGCGGCATAGTAGGCCTGCGCGTACGGCAGCCATGCATCGTTGAAGGCGGCCGGGACGGCGTGGAACACGACGCCCTTCGGAAGCTCCTTCTGCAGCTTCTCGGCGTACTCCTCGTAGTGCGCGCAATGCACGCAGCCGTAGGAGAAGACTTCGACCACTTCCACCTTGCCGTCCTTCGAATCGAGGCGGGCCGGGGTGGTGGTGGCGACGTACTGCTGGCCATCCGTGTAGGTGGCGGCAGAGGCGTCGTCGGCAGGGCGGGCGCTGCAGGCGGCGGTCAGGGCCAGGCCGACGAACAGGATGGAAAGACGCTTGAACATGGAAATCTCCGTTGGGGGTCGAAGCGCGGTCACTTGCCCGCGGCTTCCTTGCTGACGAGCCACTGCACCAGCTCGACGGACTGCGGGTAGCCGCCGGCGCTGCCCGGCGTGAGGCGATACTTGCCATTCACGACGATCGTCGGCGTGCTATCGACCTCGTAGGCCCGGATCAGTTCATCGGCGCGCTTCATCTTCGTGTTGATCGTGAACGAGTTCGCGGTGGCGACGAATTCCTCCGGCTTGATGCCGGCCTTCGCGTAGAACTTCGCCACGTCGTCGATCGTCGGCCAGGCGGACTGCGCCTTCGGCTTGCCGGCCGCCTGGTCCATGATGCCGAGCTCGCCGCTCTTGAAGACGGCGTCGAACATCGCGTCGTGGGTCTTGCGGTCCACGCCGAGGGCCTGCGCCGTCAGGTACGCGCGCTGCAGGAGCGGCCAGTTCTCGTCCGGACGGAACGAGGCGGGCGTGTAGGTCATCACCGCGCCCTTCGGCAGGCTCTTCGCGAGCTCGTCGACCACGCCGTGGTACTGGAAGCACGCCGGGCAGCCGTACGAGAACACCTCGGTCACTTCGATCCTGCCGGGCGAGCTGGTCGGCTGCGCCGGGTCGATGCGGAAATAGTTCTTGCCCTCGACCCACTTGCCGTCGTCCACGAACGGTTTCGGGTCCGGGCGACCCGCGTCGTCGGCGTCGGCGGACGGTGCCGCGGCAGGGGCCGCGGCCGTGGCGTCGGTCGGCGCAGGCGCGCTGGTGGGGGCGGCGGGTGCGGTGGTCGCGGTCGCCGGCGCCGCAGATGTGGCGGCCGGCGCCGCGGTCGACGCCGCGGGCGGCGTGGTCGACGCGGTGTCGTTGTTGCCGGAGCCGCAGGCGGCGAGGCCGATCAGGGCGGCGCAGAGGAGGGGAAGGCGCATACGCATCGGGGGTCCTTTTCTAACCTTCTTAAACAAGAACGGGCCCGAAGGCCCGTTCGATCTTCACACTTTAACGCCATCAGGGCGTCGCGGGTGCGGCGGCCTGGGTCGGTTCGTTCGTGTGCAGGCCTTCCAGATAGCTGGCGACGGCGGCGATGTCCTTGTCGTTCAGCTTCTGCGCGATCGTGATCATGATCTTCGTATGGGAGGCGTCGCTGGTCGCGCCGTCCTCGTGCCACGCCTTCAGGCGGGCCTCGACGTACTTCGCGTGCTGGCCGCCGAGCTGCGGGTAACGCGCACCGGGGTTGCCGCGTCCGTCCGGGCCGTGGCACGCCATGCAGGCCGGCACGCCGCGAGCGACGTCGCCCTGGCGGTAGAGCGTCTCGCCGTCCTTGACCAGCGCCTGATCGGCCACGCCCGGGAGCGACGCCTTGCTGGCGAAGTAGGCGCCGATGTCGTGCATGTCCTGCTCGGACAGCGGCGAGGCGAAGCCCATCATGATCGGGTTGTTGCGCTTACCCGACTTGAAGTCGGCGAGCTGCGCGGCGATGTATTGCTCGCTCTGGCCGGCGAGGCGAGGATTGGCCGGGTCGGTGGAATTGCCGTCCATGCCGTGGCAGGCGCCGCAGACGGCGGCCTTGCCCTGCCCGGCGGTGGCATCGCCCGGTTTCAGTGCGGCGGTCGCGCCGGCGGGCGCGGGCGTGGTGGCGGCCTCCGCCTTGGGCATGCCCGGGGTGGCCGGGTCGGTCGCCGGATTGGCGCCGGCCTTCGCGGCGGTGGACGCCGGTGCCGGCGCGGTGGCCGGCTTGGCGGGAGAAGCGGTCTGGGCTGTAGCTACGTGCATGACGAGCAACGCGGTGATGGCAGCGACGGCGTGCCGAAACTTCATGAGTCTCTCCAAAAGGGGAATCGTCCAGGACCGGGCGCGCTCCCTGCCGCGCCTCAATCAATCGATTATGGGGGGCGTTGGAGAGCCCGGTCAAACCATCCCGCACGCGGCCCGGCCGTGGAATCGCATACACTGCCGGGCCTTCGATTCCCATCGCCCGACGGCTTTCTCCATGTCCTCCAATCCGCTCAACGGCGCCCGCTTCGTGCTGGCCGCGAACGAGATCACCCAGCTGCCGTACGACCAGGGTGCGGAAGTCGCCTTCGCCGGCCGGTCGAACGCGGGCAAGTCGAGCGCGCTCAATGCGCTCACGGGGCACAACGCGCTCGCCCGCACGTCGAAGACGCCGGGACGCACGCAGTTGATGGTGGTGTTCGACCTGCCGCCGCTGAAGGTGGAAGGCGCGGCGCCGCTCGACACGCGCCTCGTCGATCTGCCGGGCTACGGCTACGCGAAAGTGCCCGAGGCGATGCGCAAGCACTGGCGCGGCGAGATCGACGCGTACCTGAAAATGCGCCGCAGCCTGCGCGGCATCGTGCTGATCGTCGACATCCGCCATGAGCTGAAGGACTTCGACCGCACGATGCTGGAGTTCTGCGCCGCCACGGACCTGCCGTGCCACGTGCTGATGACCAAGGCGGACAAGATTTCGCGGGGTCAGGCCTCGGCGGCGCTGGAAGCCCTGCGCAAGGATTTCCGTGCGAACAACGTGCCGGGTACCGCGCAGATCTTCTCGTCGCTGGCGAAGACGGGCGTGGAAGATGCGCGGGCGCGCGTGATGGAACTGCTGCAGACCCCGCGATCGCACGAGCTCTGATCGCGCACTACGGTGGGAGCCAGCCTGCTGGCGAAGGGTGCTTGCCGCGAGCACCCATCGCCAGCAGGCTGGCTTCCGCCGTCAGACCAGCGTCTTCATGAAAACCGCGCAGAGCGCCTCCATGCCCTTGCGGTCCTCGTCGTCGAAACGGCCCACGCTCGGGCTGTCGACGTCCCACACGCCGTAGAGGCTGCCATCGGCCTTCACCAGCGGTACCACGATCTCGGCGTTGGATGCGGCGTCGCAGGCGATGTGCCCGGCGAACGCGTTGACGTCCCGCACCACCTGCGTTTCGCGCGTGGCGGCGGCCGTGCCGCATACGCCGCGGCCGATGGCGATGCGGATGCACGCCGGCTTGCCCTGGAACGGTCCCACGACCAGCTCCGTGCCGTCGAAGAGATAGAACCCCGCCCAGTTCAGGTCCGGCACCACGTCGTAGACGAGCGCGGCGAAGTTCGCGGCGTTGGCGACAGGGTTGGATTCGCCATGCATCAGGCCCTCGGCCTGCTGCACGAGTTCGGCGTAGAGGGCAGCCTTGTCGTCGGTGGCGATGGCCTTGGCTTCGTACATGTCGGTTCCGGTGTGTCGGGGCGTTGGGCCGTGTATGGTGCCACGTCCCCGCGGAGGCAAGGTTCCCACGATGTCGCGACACCTTTTCGTGGCCGGTACCGATACCGGCATCGGCAAGACCCACGGCGCCCAGGCCCTGATCCACGCGCTGCGCCGGAACGGCGGGCGCGTCGCCGGCATGAAACCCGTCGCCAGTGGATCGGAGGCGACGGCGGACGGCCTGCGCAACGAGGACGCCCTGGCGTTGCAGGCCGCCAGTGCGCCGCGCCCGCCATACGATCGGGTCAATCCCATCGCGCTGGCGGAAGCCGTGGCGCCTCACCTGGCCGCCGCGCGCGCCGGCGTCGCGATCGACTGGCCACCCCTCGACGCGGCGTTCGACCGGCTTCGCCAGGATTACGACCGCGTGGTCGTCGAGGGTGTCGGCGGCTGGCTCGTGCCCCTGGGCGGGAACCTGTCCGCCGAGCAGATACCGGCGCGCTGGGGGCTCGACGTCGTGCTGGTCGTCGGAATGCGACTGGGCTGTATCAGCCACGCGCGGCTGACCGCCCGAGCCATCGAGGCCGATGGCTGCCGTTTCGCCGGCTGGATCGCCAACGTGGTGGATCCCTCGATGCCGCTGCTCGACGAAAACATCGCGACGCTGCGCGCGTGCCTTTCCGCGCCCTGCCTCGGCGTGCTGCCCCATGGCGTGACGCCCGCCGACGCGGCGGGCGTCCTCGACGTCGGCGCGCTCGACTGACGGCCCCTTCACGGACGCGCGATTAACTAGATCACCATGACCACCTACTTTCTTTCCGTCAAAGACATGAGCAAGGCGAAGGGCCCGGATCCGGAGCTCTCGTTCGAAGGCATCGGCCCCGACAAGCTGGCATCGGACATCGCGGCCGCGATGTCCGGCGACGCGCTCTTCCAGCGCTGGCGCGCCAAGCAACCCGAGCCCGACGAGGTCGATCCGTCGCTCGGCGTGACGGATGGCTCCGCGAGCGCGACGGGCGAGCTCTCGAACGACCGCACCGACATCAGGCTCACCACGTCGCTGCCCATGCGCATCGTCAAGCACCGGCTCAATCTCCTGATCGGCAACAGCTGGGAGCTGCGCGACACCCGCTGAGGCGGCCAATCCTTCCTTGGCGGTTGTCCGGGGCGTGCCGCCACGGCTAGAGTCGGGGCCTTTCACCCCACGGACAGCCCCTCCATGCCGAAGGTACGTACGCTCGTGATCGCCACCTCGATCGCCCTCACCGCCGCCTGCTCCTCATCCAACGACGCGGACAAGACGGTGCCGGCAGCCGGCGCCAGCGCACCGGCCGCGCCGTCCAGCGCGGCGCCGGCCGCGCGCGAGAACCCGCTTCTCACCGCGAGCACGTTGCCGTTCCACGCGCCCGCCTTCGACAAGATCACCGATGCCGACTACCAGCCCGCGATCGAAGAAGGCATGAAGCAGCAGATCGCCGAAATCGAGGCGATCGCGAACGCACCCGAGGAACCCACCTTCGAGAACACCATCGTCGCGATGGAGAAGTCGGGCGTGCTCCTGAAGCGCTCCCGGGCGGTCTTCGACACACTGACCGGCGCGTACACGAACGATGCGCTGCAGAAGGCGGACGAAGCGCTGGCGCCGGAACTCGCCGCGCACGACGATGCGATCTATCTCAACGACAAGCTGTTCAAGCGTGTCGAGGCGCTCTACGAAAAGCGCGCGTCCCTCCATCTCGATCCGGAATCGGCGCGCCTGCTCGAAGTGAAATACGACAGGTTCGTGCACCAGGGCGCGAAGCTTTCCGACGCCGACAAGACGAAGCTGAAAGAGCTGAACAAGGAAGAATCGACGCTCACCAAGAAGTTCACCCAGCAGCTGCTGGCCGCCACCACCGCCGCCGCGCTCGTGGTCGACGACCGCAAGGCGCTCGACGGCATGTCGGAAAGCGACGTGGCCGCGGCCGCCGTCGCCGCGAAGGATCGGGGCGCCGAAGGCAAGTTCGCCATTCCGCTGCAGAACACCACGCAGCAGCCGGCGCTGCAGTCGATGAACGACCGCGCCACGCGCGAGAAGCTGTTCAAGGCGTCCTGGGATCGCGCCGAGCACGGCGACGCGAACGACACGCGCGCACTCATCGTCAGGATCGTCCAGGTGCGCGCCGATCGCGCGAAGATCCTGGGCTTCCCCAACTATGCCGCATGGAAGCTCGACGATCAGATGGCGAAGACGCCCGAAGCCGCCGAGAAGTTCATGGAGCGCCTCGCGCCGGCCGCGGTCGCGCGCGCGAAGAACGAATCGGCCGATATCCAGAAGGTGATCGATCAGGAGAACGGCGGCTTCCAGGTACAGGCCTGGGACTGGGACCACTACGCGGAGAAGGTGCGCAAGGCGAAATACGATCTCGACGAAGCGCAGGTGCGTCCGTACTTCGAGCTCGACAACGTCTTGCAGAACGGCGTGTTCTACGCCGCGAACCAGTTGTACGGCCTCACGTTCAAGGAGCGCAAGGACATCCCGGTGTGGCAGCCGGATGTCCGCGTGTTCGAGGTGTTCGACAAGGACGGCAGCTCGATGGCGCTGTTCTACGCCGACTTCTTCAAGCGCGACAACAAGAACGGCGGCGCGTGGATGAGCAACATCGTCGACCAGTCGAAGCTGTTCGGTGACAAGCCGGTGGTCTATAACGTCACCAACTTCACCAGGCCCGCCGCGGGCCAGCCGGCGCTGCTGACGTTCGACGACGTCACCACGATGTTCCACGAGTTCGGCCATGCGCTGCACGGCATGTTCGCCGATTCGCAGTACCCGTCGTTGTCCGGCGCGAACACCGCGCGCGACTTCGTGGAGTTCCCGTCGCAGTTCAACGAGCAGTGGGCGACCGATCCGAAGGTGTTCGCCAACTACGCGAAGCATTACCAGACGAAAGAAGCCATGCCGGCGGAGCTGGTGGCGAAGATCAAGAAGGCGGGCAGCTTCAATCAGGGTTACGCGATGAGCGAACTGATTTCGGCGGCACTGCTCGACATGCGCTGGCACATGCTCGCGCCGGCGGACGCGAAGCAGGATGTCGATGCGTTCGAGACGAAGGCACTGAAGGACGCCGGCTTCACGCTGGCGCAGGTGCCGCCGCGTTACCGCTCCAGCTACTTCCAGCACATCTGGGGTAGCGAGTACGCCGCGGGCTACTACGCCTACCTGTGGACGCAGATGCTGGATTCCGACGCGTTCGAGTGGTTCCGGGAGCACGGCGGCCTGACCCGCGAGAATGGCCAGATCTTCCGCGACAAGATTCTTTCGCGTGGCAACACGGAAGACCTCGGCAAGCTCTACCGCGATTTCCGCGGCAAGGATCCGAGCATCGAGCCGATGCTGAAGGATCGCGGCCTGAAGTGAGCCATCGAAACGGTGTGGAGGATCGCTCCTCCACGCCGTTCGTCGATCACTGCCCCTCGCAGGAGCCCGCCGGCGTCGAGCGCAATTCGATCTTGCGGATCGCCAGGTTCCCGCCCGTCCAGCGCAGCGCCTGCAGCTCGGTTCCGAGCGGCGCCTTGAAGCAGGCACGCGTGTCGCCGCGACGGACATGCGTGGTGTGGATGGGGTAGATGTGACCGCCGCCTGCGACGTCCGACGCGGAGAATTCCAGATCGGCATCCGATGTCGCTGGCGCGGCGAGCGTCACCTCGATGGCGTCGCGACGGCCCTTGAAGACGAACGATACGTCGTTGCCCGTCGCGAGCCGGCTGCCGAGCATCGGCGTGCCGCTCGTCGGCTCGCGGCCCACGAAGAGGTTCGCCGTCGGCGTGACGATCGCATCGTCGGTCTCGCCATGGCCGGACATCGCGCCCTGCGGAAGCAGCGCGGGATCGATCACGTAGCCGTCGCCGGCTTCCGTGGTATCGATCGTGACGTTGTCGACGTACGCGCCGTGGCCAAGCGTGAGTGCGACGTTCTCGATTCGCGCACCGTCGTCGCCATGCAGGCGGACGCGCACGCGCTGCTCCATCGCGCGATGGTCGATGGCGACGATCTGGCGGCGCTCCTCGCGTCCGTTCAGCACGCTTGCCAGCGCCGTGTACGGCGCGGCGGAAGCCGGAAGCACCAGCGTGAACGCAACCGACGGCTGGGGCCTGGTGAAGAACAGCTTGAGGGACGCCGTCGAGCCATCGTCGACGGCGCCCACGGCGATGCCCGAGGCGAGTTCGTCAGGATCCTTCACCGCCTTGATCGCAGCGGTGGTTCCGTCCTGCGTGGAGACGGTGATGCCGTCGACCCGAAGGCGCTCGCCGGGCTGGATGAGCCCCGGTGCCGCCTGGTCGAAGGTCTGGAGCGTTTCGGTCGCGAAGGCATGGACCGGGAAAAGAGCGGCTGCGAGGACTGACAAGAGCGGGAATGCGCGGGTGTGCTGCATGAATCATTCCTCCCTGGAATGCGGTGATGCCGAATTGGCCGCGCGCATCCTATCAGCGTGTTCCTACGCGATATATGGGAGTTTTCTCAATGACGCGACACGGCAACCGTGAGTCGCCGTGTGCGCGATGGCCTGCGATGCATCCGGAGACGACGGATGAAAGGCGTGCGTCATCCATCAGGGCATGAGCTCGATGCTCGATATCTGCAGCATGCCCCCGCGCCATGCGATGCCCTGCAGTTCGTACAGCGGCTCCGCATGGAATTCGAGCGTCGTCCAGAGGCTTCCCGACGCGTCGTTGCGGTTGCTTCGCGGTCGCTGGATGTTCACCGTCTGCACTTCCTGGAAGAGGCAGTTGAGAAACCCGAGATGCACGTCGCCCGTGTCGCAGAGGGTCCGCACCTTGCAGCGGACGCGCCCGTACGCGTAGCGGAAGATCAGCCTGCAATCGTTCTCGCTGCGATAGCACCCCGTGAGCACGTTGCCGTCGTCGGACTGCTCGATGATCGCGTCGCGATCGCCGGTCACGACGATGAGGTGCTCGAGCGCCTGGATATCCCCGGCGCGGATCAGGCCGAGCTGATCGTCGGCGAAGGTCTGCTCGACGGCTTCGGGACCGAGATCGCGCCGGCCGTGGAGCAGTTCGCGGACCTGCGGATGTTCCCATCCGCGATTCCGGCCGCGCGACGCGGCGACCGTCTTGCGTGGCAGGGCGCGCGGCACCTTCGCTGGTACACGCGTCACCGGTAGTGGCGTCCTCACTAGGTAGTCCCTCCGTGGCGATGGGCGCCATGTCCGTCGGCGCCGTCACAGCAGAACAACGCGCGGACGGCCACGCAATAGGCCTTAAGTTGTAGGCGCGCCTCGTCCGCTACCGCATCCCGACGTTGTCGAGGTAGGCGCCGTCGCGCAGCAAGACCGTGATCTGGCGGATCGGTCTGCCTTGCGGTGTGCCCAGAGCGATGTGCTGGCGGAGCCCCGTCGCACTGTGCCTCAGGCCGAGCGCCGACGCGTGCTCGTCGCCCTCGGCATAGGTCAGCACGACCGTTTCCGGTGAGGGCGTGGCGATCGTCGGCGGAAGGACGACGTCGATGTCTACACGCTGCCACGGCGACGCGAACGTCAGGACGACCGTGGACGACGGTTCGCCGTGGGGCATGCCGAGCACCATGCCCGAGGCGATGTCGTCGACAATGGGAGCGGCGCGTATCGCCGCGCTACGACCGCCGAAAGGCACCTCGATGCGGAATCGGTCGAGCTCCAGCGGTTGTCCGATGCCGATCGTTACCGGAGGAAGGTGGTCGAAGCATTCGACGGCGGTCTGTGCGATGGGCGCGGTCGGGGCGAACGCGCCGACGATGGCGATGAAGGCGTGACGGTGCATGTCGTGCTGCTCCCTGGGGGTGGCTATGGAGCCGCCCAGTCTGCCCGGCGCGCGACGCGACGAAGGCACAGATGCGGCACGCGCCGTGCAGGAGCCGTTGACAAAAAAAGCCGCCTTCCTCGCGGAAGGCGGCTTTCATTTCCATCGCGACGGGCGTTATTCGCCGATCGTCAGCAGCGACGCGTTGCCGCCCGCGGCCGTCGTATTGATGGTGAGCGTGCGCTCGCCGGCGAAGCGGAGCAGGTAGTGCGGGCCACCGGCCTTCGGACCGGTACCCGAGAGACCTTCGCCGCCGAACGGCTGCACGCCGACCACCGCGCCGATCTGGTTGCGGTTGACGTAGCAGTTACCGACGCGCGCACGCGTCTGGATGAACTCGATCGTGTCGTCGATGCGGCTGTGGATGCCCAGCGTCAGGCCGAAACCGGTGGCGTTGATCTGGTCGACCACCTTCTCGAGCTCCGAGCCCTTCCAGCGGATGACGTGCAGCACGGGGCCGAAGATCTCGCGCGTGAGCGCGGCCAGCGAAGGGATCTCGTAAGCGCGCGGCGCGAAGAACGTGCCGTGGGCGACCGTGTCGGGCACCGGAACTTCCGCGATCTTCGTCGCTTCGCGATCCATGCGGGCGACGTGGTCGACGAGGATCTTGCGGGCGTCTTCGTCGATCACCGGGCCGACGTCGGTCGACAGCAGGCCGGGGTCGCCGACCTTGAGCTCGGCCATCGCGCCGGCGAGCATCGAGATCACCTTGTCGGCGATGTCTTCCTGCACGAACAGCACGCGCGCGGCGGAGCAACGCTGGCCGGCCGACTGGAACGCCGAGGCGATGACGTCCTTCACGATCTGCTCGGGCAGCGCCGACGAGTCGGCGATCATCGCGTTCTGGCCGCCCGTTTCGGCGACGAGCGCGGCGATCGGGGCGTTGCGCGCGGCGAGGGCGCGGTTGATCGCCCAGGCCGTCTCGGTGGAGCCCGTAAAGGCCACGCCGGCCACGCGCGGATCGCGCGTGAGCGCGGCGCCGACGGTCGCGCCGTCGCCCGGCAGGAACTGCAGCACGTCGGTCGGCACGCCGGCGGCGTGCAGCAGCTTCACCGCGACGAACCCGACGAGCGAGGTCTGCTCCGCAGGCTTCGCGATCACCGCGTTGCCGGCGGCGAGCGCCGCGGCGACCTGGCCCAGGAAGATCGCGAGCGGGAAGTTCCACGGGCTGATGCAGACGAACACGCCACGGCCGTTGAGGAAGAGCTGGTTGCTCTCGCCGGTGGGACCCGGAAGCTGCTCGGGCTGCCCGAAGAGGCGGCGCGCCATGGTGGCGTAGTAACGGAGGAAGTCGGCCGCTTCGCGGATCTCGGCGATGGCATCCGGCAGGCTCTTGCCAGCCTCGCGCACGCACAGCGCGATGAATTCCGCGCGGTTGTGCTCGAGCTGCTCGGCGGCGTGCTCCAGGATCGCGGCGCGGCTGGCGGCCGGCAGGCGGTCCCAGCCCGGCTGCGCCTTCGTGGCGGCGGCGAGCGCGGTGTCGACGAGCGCCGGATCGGCGTTCTCGACCGTGCCGATGATGCGACGGCGGTCCGACGGGTCGGTGACCTCGGACTTCGTGCCGCCGGTGCTGGTGCCGGCGACGAGCGGCGTGGCGTTCCACGGACCGCTGTGACGGTTCACGGCGTCGGCGAGCTCGTTGAGCTCGTTGTCGTTAGCGAAGTTCATGCCCATGGAGTTCTTCCGGAGTTCGCCGTAGAGATTGACCGGCAGGGGGATACGGGGGTGGGGAATGGAGGCGAAGGCGCGCACGATCTCGCAGGGATCGGCGACGAGGTCGCGCACCGGCACCGTCTCGTCGACGACGCGGTTGACGAAGCTCGTGTTGGCACCGTTCTCGAGCAGGCGGCGGACGAGGTACGGCAGCAGGTCTTCGTGGCTGCCCACCGGCGCGTAGACGCGGCAGGGCACGTTGAGCTTGTCCTTGCCGATGACCTCCGCGTAGAGGTCGGCGCCCATGCCGTGCAGGCGCTGGTTCTCGTACGCACGGCCCTGCGCGATGTGATGGATCGCGGCGATGGTATGCGCGTTGTGCGTGGCGAACTGCGGGTACACCGCGTCGGCGCCGGCGGCGAACAGACGGCGGGCGCAAGCGAGGTAAGACACGTCGGTGTTCGGCTTGCGCGTATAAACGGGGTAGCCGGCCAGGCCGCCTTCCTGCGAACGCTTGATCTCGGCGTCCCAGTAGGCGCCCTTCACCAGGCGCACGAACCAGCGGCGACCGGTGGCGCGGGCCTTCTCGGTCACCCAGTCGATGACGAACGGCGCGCGCTTCTGGTACGCCTGGATCACGATGCCGAGGCCGTTCCAGCCTTCGAGCGACGGGTGCTCGAAGACGTCGCCGATGATGTCGAGTGACAGCTCGAGGCGATCCGTCTCCTCGGCGTCGACCGAGAGGGCGATGCCGTTCCGGAACGCCAGCTGCGACAGTTCGAGCAGCTTCGCGCCGAGTTCCGCGCGTGCGCGGGCGCGGTTGGCGACCTCGTAGCGCGGATGCAGCGCCGAGAGCTTGACCGAGATCGACGGGGCCTCGAGGTTGTTCGGGAACGGGCCGCGGGCGCCGAGCGCGTTGATCGCGTCGCGATAGTCCTGCTGGTAGCGCTCCGCGGTGGCCTGCGTGAGCGCCGACTCGCCGAGCATGTCGTAAGAGTAGCGGTAGACCGCGTGTTCCTTCTCGGCGGAACGATCGAGGGCTTCCTTGATCGTGCGGCCCATCACGAACTGGTGGCCCATGATGCGCATGGCCTGGCGCACGGCGAGGCGCACCACCGGCTCGCCGGCGCGACCCACCAGGCGGCGCAGGCCGGAGGTGAAGTCGTGGCGGGTTTCCTCGGCGAGGTTCACCAGGTGGCCGGTGAGCATCAGGCCCCAGGTGGAGGCGTTGACGAACAGCGACTCGCTCTGCCCCAGGTGTTTCTTCCAGTTGGCGTCGCCGAGCTTGTCGCGGATCAGCTTGTCGGCGGTGGATTTGTCGGGGATGCGCAGCAGGGCTTCCGCCACGCACATCAGCAGCACGCCTTCCTCGGACGAGAGGTCGTACTGGCGCATGAACGACTCGACGGCGCTCTGGTCCTTCGCCCGCGCGCGAACGCGCGTCACCAGGCCGGCGGCGACGTCGATGACGTGCTCGCGCTCGGTCGGGGGCAGGGTGGCCTGCGCCAGCAGGTCGTTCACGGCCTCGGTTTCGTCGCGCAGCCAGGCGGCCGTGATGCGCGCACGCGCCGGCTCGACGCCGGTCGGAAGTTCGGGACGAAGAATGGTCGGGTTCACTGGGGACGTGTAGGGCCGGGGGAGACCGCCCATTGTAAGGTCTGGCGGGGTTTCGTGTGTCGTCGTCCCGCCGGCCCGGCGGGTCAGCGTTTCCCGGGTGCGACAAAGCGCCGCCTTCCAACCTTGCTGCATCTTAAATAGCGCCCTATCATCCCGAAGGTTCCAGGCACGCGTAGGCTCCCATGTTCGTGCTTCGACCGACCGTCGCGGGTCACCCGCGCGTGTTGTGGCTCCGGCCCAACCGTGCGCTGGACAAGCGCGGTCTGCGTCGGACGATCATCGGCCTCGCGGCGATAGCCCTGGCGACGGCGTCGCTCGGTGCGTGGCAGGGAAACGTGTTCGCTCCCCTGTTCGCCCTGATCGAAGCCTTCGCCGTGGGGTTCGCGCTTGGCGCGGCCTGGCGGGCCGGCGGCAGGGGTGAGCGCATCGCGATCGGTCCGGATACGCTGGAGGTTCGTGCCATGCCGGGTCGCCGGACGGTCCGTTTCCAGACGTACTGGGTACGGGTCGGGCTGAAACAGGGGAATGGGCGCCAGCGCCTGTTGCTCGCGTCGCATGGCAACGAGCTCGAAATCGGCGCCTTCCTTGGGGAAGAGGAGCGGGCCGAGGTGTCAAGGAAACTCATGGTGCTGCTGTCCGAAGTCTCTGAAGACGGCCGCGCAGGTAGGTTCAACTAAGGTGCAAGACACATGACATCTGGCGGCATCGGACGATCGGTATCTGCGTGGGCGGCACTCGCCTTCGCGCTGTTCGGAGGGACGGCCTGGGCCAACCCGGAACCGAACCAGCTGAACATGACCAAGGGCGCCGCCGAATGGTCCCCTTACGCCATGCACATGGTGGCGTTGTGGGTCTGCGTGGTCATCGGCATCGTCGTGTTCGGCGCGATGTTCATCGCCATGTTCCGCTTCCGCAAGTCGCGCGGCGCCGTCGCCGAAAAGTGGTCGCACAGCACCAAGCTCGAAGTGGTGTGGACGGTCCTCCCCGTCATCATCCTCATTTTCCTGGCCCACCTCGCCACGGGTGGCCTCACGTCGTTCGCCGATACCACCAAATCCGAGATGACCATCAAGGTCACCGGCTTCCAGTGGAAATGGCGCTACGACTACGTCGACTACAAGGGCAAGAGCGTCGACCAGGTCGGCTTCATGTCGAAGCTGGAAGAAACCTCCGATCGCACGCGCCAGCTGAAGTCCAACCTCGACCCGGACAAGATCAAGGTCGACGGCTACAACACCTACCTGCTCGACGTCGACAAGCCGCTGGTGGTGCCCGTGGGCACCAAGATCCGCTTCGTCATCGTCGGCGGCGACGTCATCCACTCGTGGTGGGTGCCGGCGCTGGGCTGGAAGATGGATGCGATCCCGGGCATCGTCAATTCGGCCTGGACGAACATCAAGGAGCCCGGTGTCTACCGTGGCCAGTGCGCCGAGCTCTGCGGCCAGGACCACGGCTT
Source organism: Luteibacter sp. UNCMF331Sha3.1 (assembly GCF_900109915.1). Taxonomy (GTDB): domain Bacteria; phylum Pseudomonadota; class Gammaproteobacteria; order Xanthomonadales; family Rhodanobacteraceae; genus Luteibacter. The sequence goes on along the minus strand of NZ_FOBU01000001.1, from coordinate 1,191,079 downwards.
CATGCCGATCGTGGTCAAGGCCGTCCCGAAGGCCGAATTCGAACAGTGGCTGGCGACGCAGGAAGACGAGGCCAAGATCCAGAAGGCCGCGCAGACCGCCCAGACCGTCCCCGCCCAGGCCCCCCAGGGCTAATCCAAGTTAAGGTAGAGGTGCAAGGCCATGGCGCACGCAGCCACCCACGACCACGATCACCACGGAGCTCCCAAGGGGTTCTTCCAGCGATGGGTGATGTCCACGAATCACAAGGACATCGGCACGCTGTACCTGATCTTCTCGCTGACGATGTTCTTCATCGGCGGCGCCTTCGCGATGGTCATCCGCGCGGAGTTGTTCAAGCCGGGCATGCAGCTCGTGCAGCCGTATTTCTTCAATGAAATGACGACGATGCACGCGCTGGTGATGATCTTCGGCGCCATCATGCCGTCGTTCGTCGGCCTGGCGAACTGGATGATCCCGCTCATGGTCGGCGCGCCCGACATGGCGCTGCCGCGCATGAACAACCTGTCGTTCTGGATCATGCCGTTCGCGTTCATCCTGCTGCTCTCGACGCTGTTCATGCCGGGCGGCGGCCCCGCCGGCGGCTGGACGATGTACCCGCCGCTGTCGCTGCAGGGCGAATCGATCGCGTACACGATCTTCGCGGTCCACCTGATGGGTATCAGCTCCATCATGGGCGCCATCAACATCATCGCCACCATCCTCAACATGCGCGCCCCGGGCATGGACCTGCTGAAGATGCCGGTGTTCGTGTGGAGCTGGCTGATCACGGCGTTCCTGCTGATCGCGGTGATGCCGGTGCTCGCCGGCGCGGTCACGATGCTGCTGACCGACAAGTACTTCCACACCAACTTCTTCAACGCCGCCGGCGGCGGCGATCCGGTGCTGTTCCAGCACATCTTCTGGTTCTTCGGGCATCCCGAGGTCTACATCATGATCCTGCCCGCGTTCGGGATCATCTCGGAGATCATCCCCACCTTCGCCCGCAAGCCGATCTTCGGCTACCGCGCGATGGTGTTCGCGATCGCCTCGATCGCGTTCCTCTCGTTCATCGTCTGGGCGCACCACATGTTCGCCGTGGGCCTGCCGATGGGCGCCGAGATCTTCTTCATGTACGCCACGATGCTGATCGCCGTGCCCACGGGCGTGAAGGTGTTCAACTGGGTGTCCACGATGTGGGGCGGCTCGATGACCTTCGAGACGCCGATGCTGTTCTCGATCGCGTTCGTGATCCTCTTCACCATCGGCGGCTTCTCGGGCCTGATGCTCGCGCTCGCGCCGGCGGACTTCCAGTACCACGACACGTACTTCGTGGTCGCCCACTTCCACTACGTGCTGGTGACCGGCGCCGCGTTCTCGATCATGGCCGCCGCGTACTACTGGCTGCCGAAGTGGTCGGGCAACATGTACAGCGAGACGTGGGGCAAGATCCACTTCTGGTCGAGCGTCATCTCGGTCAACGTGCTGTTCTTCCCGCAGCACTTCCTCGGCCTGGCCGGCATGCCGCGACGCATCCCCGACTACAACGTGGCCTTCGCCAACTTCAACATGATCAGCTCGATCGGCGGCTTCTGGTTCGGCGCCTCGCAGCTGATCTTCCTGGGCGTGGTGATCCACTGCGTGTTCTTCTCGAAGAAGAAGGCCGCCGATCGCTCGTGGGAAGGTGCCAAGGGTCTCGAGTGGACGGTGCCGTCGCCGGCGCCCTTCCATACGTTCGACGTGCCGCCCGTCATCCACGACGACGAGCTCGCCCACGGCAACACGGAACACTGACCGATGCAGGGCACGACGGACGCCGACATCGAGGCGCGCCGCCGGCGCGCCCGCCGCACCGCGCTGATCGCGGGCGGCTTCGCGTTGGCGGTGTTCCTGCTCTCGATCGTGCAGATGCTGAAGGTCTGACCGGCTAAACCAAGCGACATCCACGGGAAACCACCATGGGTCACCAGCAACACGACGTCTATTTCGTACCGAGCAAGAGCTACTGGCCCATCGTGGCCGCGGTCTCGATGTTCGTCACCGTCTTCGGTGCCGCGCACTGGCTGAACGCGCAGCCGGGCCAGGCCAGCTTTGGCGAACCCCTGTTCTGGGTCGGCATCGCCATGATCCTGGGCATGTTCTTCGGCTGGTTCCGTTCGGTGATCAACGAATCGCTGTCCGGTAGCTACAACGGCCAGGTCGACCGCTCGTTCCGCATGGGAATGATGTGGTTCATCTTCTCCGAGGTGATGTTCTTCGGGGCGTTCTTCGGCGCGCTGTTCTACGCGCGCCTGTTCGCGGTGCCCTGGCTCGGTGGCGAAGGCCACGGCGTGCTCACCCACCAGTTCCTCTGGGAAGGCTACAACGCCTCTTGGGGCGCATCGGGCGGCGGTGGTCCCCAGAAGATCGGCGGCGCGTTCCAGACGATCCCCGCGTGGGGCCTGCCGCTGCTGAACACGCTGATCCTGCTGTCGTCGGGCGTCACGATCACCATCGCGCACCATGCGCTGAAGGCGGGCCATCGCAGGACGCTGCTGATCGGTCTCGGCGCCACGGTGCTGCTGGGTTGCCTGTTCCTGTGGTTCCAGGCGCACGAGTACGCCGAGGCGTACGAGCACTTCAACCTCACGCTGGGCAGCGGCGTGTATGGCGCCACGTTCTTCATGCTCACCGGCTTCCACGGCATGCACGTGACGCTCGGCACGATCATGCTGGCGATCATCTGGGTCCGCTGCGCGAAGGGTCACTTCTCGAAGGACGATCATTTCGGCTTCGAAGCCGTGGCGTGGTACTGGCACTTCGTCGACGTGGTCTGGCTGGCGCTGTTCCTCTTCGTCTACGTGCTTTGACACGAAAAAGCCGCCGAAAGGCGGCTTTTTTTTGCGGCGTAGCGACACTCCAGGCTTGCGATGACCCTGTGGGAGCTGGCTTGCCGGCGAACCCGCGGCAGCGGGCCGGGCTATCGCGAGCACCCATTCGCGCGCGAGCGCGCTCCCACAAGGCGGCGACGCGCCTCCGGCATTCAGGACTCACGGCTTGAATGCACCAAATGCCGCACCGCGCCTTGGCCCCCCGGCTGTGCGCGTTAGAATTGCCCGACCCCGTGGGGGTGCAGCCAGCCCATGAAGATCCCCAGGGCGACCATGGCGATGAGCAGCAGCGACAGTCCGATTCGGCGGGTGAGCGCCCAGACGGTGCGCTTGCTCTGGCCCTTGTCGGTCATCATGAAGAACAGCGCCTGCCCGAGGTTGAACAGCACCACCAGCAGCAGGATCACCAGCGCGTATTTGTAGATGGTTTCCACGTGACCCTTCCGCCCGATTGCGACAATCCGAGTATAGCGGTGGCCACGCGGGGTCTTGCATGACCTTTCTGCGTCGTCCGACGTGGTTCGCTGTCGCACTCACGGTGGTGGGCGTGCTGGTTTTCGTGCGCCTCGGCGTATGGCAGCTCGATCGCGCCGGCGAGAAGGACGAGCTCCTGCGGCGCTTCGCCGCATCCGCCGCGGCGGGGGTCGAGGACTTCGGCATGATCGCGGAGACGCCGCCGGTGGACCGCTACCCGCGGCTGGACCTCCGCGGCACCTTCGTGCCCGGTCATGTGTACCTGCTGGACGACCAGACGCACGCCGGCCAGGTCGGGGTGCACGCGTACGCGCCGTTCGCGCCGGACGGCAAGAGCCGCTGGCTGCTTGTCGACCTCGGTTTCCTCCCGAAGGAACGCGGCGCGAACCCGCGCCTGCCGCCCCTGCCCACGGGCGAGACGCGCGTGCGGGGCCTGTACGTGCCGCCGCCCGGCGTGGGCATCCGCATGGGCGGCAATCCGCTGCCCGCGCAGCAGGGTGCGGAAAAGTCGATGGTGTACGTCGATCTGGGCGAGATCGGCGTCGACCTCGCCCGCTCGCTGTATCCTCGCGTGCTGCTGCTCGATCCCGACCCGGCGACCCTCTACGCTCGCGACTGGACACCCGGCTTCATGCCGCCGGCCCGTCATCGCGCGTACGCCTTCCAGTGGTTCACCTTCGCGTTCGCCGCATTGGTGATCTTCGTTCTCCTGCATCGCAAGCGACGCTAAGAAGCGGCCCGAGAAACCATGACCGATCCGAACGTCCGATCCACTCCCTCGCGCACCGGCCGGCTGAAGCTGGTGCTGATCATGCTGGTGTTCCTCGCGCCCATCGTCGCGGCCGGGCTGCTGACGTTGTCGGGATGGCAGCCGCAGGGCAAGGGTAACGGCCAGCCGATCGTGCCGCAGCGCAGCCTCGCCGACGTGCGCGTGGATGTCGACGGAAAGCCCTGGGCATGGCGAGACAGCGAGCCGCGCCTCACGCTGGTGGCGCTGCCGGGTCCCGGCTGCGCGGCCGAATGCGTGAAGACGCTCGCCCTCATGCGCAACGCGCGCATCGTGCTCAACCGCAACGCCGACCGTCTGCGGCTGCTCTACATCGGTCCGGAACCGACGGCGACCGATGCCGCGACGGTCATGCGCGATTACAAGGTCGGCACCGATCCCGCCAACGCCTTCGACGCGTTCCGTCCGACCGGGCCGGACAGCGTCGCCGCCGTGCTCGTCGAATCCAACGCCACCGCGCTCGCGTGGTACCCGGCGGGGTTCGACCCGAACGGCCTCCGCAAGGACCTGCAGAAGGTGATTCGCTGATGTCGCCGCGTGCCGTGAAGACGCTTCGCACCCTCGCGCTGCTCGCCGCGCTGTTCGCGTTCTGCGTCGTGATGTTCGGCGCGTTCGTGCGCCTGTCCAACGCGGGACTCTCGTGCCCCGACTGGCCCACCTGCTACGGCAAGGCCACCTGGCCGGGCCATGCGCAGGACATCGCCCGTGCGAACGAGGCCTTCCCCGATCGCCCCTACGAGACGCACAAGGCGTGGCGCGAGCAGGTCCATCGTTTCCTCGCCGGCAGCCTCGGCGTGATGGTGCTCGCCATCGCCCTGATCGCCGCATGGCGCCGCCGCTTCGCGACGGTCGCGGTGATCGCCGCGGCGGTATTCGCCGCCGTCGGGGTCGTGATGTACATGCGCGGCGAGCATCTTTTCTCTTCGTTCCTGTCCGCGCTCGCCATCGCGTTGCCGCTGGTCGCCGCGGCGACGCTCGATCGTCCCGGTGCGTGGAAGATCGGTGTCGTCGCGCTGGCGGTCATCATCTTCCAGGCGATGCTGGGCATGTGGACCGTCACGTTGCTGCTCAAGCCCATCGTGGTGATGGGGCACCTGCTGGGCGGGCTCGCGACGTTCGGTCTGCTCGCGTGGGCCGCGCTGCGCTGGTGGCGCGTCGGGTCCGTCGACGATCGGTTCGCCGCGCTGCGCACGCCCGTCGCCGTCGGCATCGCCGTGCTCGTCTGCCAGATCGCGCTCGGCGGATGGACCAGCTCGAACTACGCCGCGCTCGCCTGCGGCACGGACTTCCCGAAATGCCTCGGCCAGTGGTGGCCGCAGACCGACTTTCCGCAGGCGTTCGTGCTGTGGCGGGGCATCGGCGTGAACTACGAAGGCGGCGTGCTCGACATGGCGGCGCGCAGCGCGATCCAGATCGCCCATCGCATCGGCGCGCTGGTCACGTTCTGCTATCTCGGCTGGCTCTCGCACCGGCTGGCCCGCGCCGGCCTGCGAAAGGTGGGCGTCGCCGTCGCGGTCGTTCTCGTCGCGCAGGTGCTGCTCGGCGTCGGCAACGTGCATCTCGGCCTGCCGCTGCCCGTCGCCACGGCGCACAATGGCGTCGCCGCCCTCCTGCTCTTCACACTGCTGGCGGCCCTGGCAAGCACGCAGCGCCTGCCCGCCCCGGAGTCACCGTGAGTACCGTCGGTCAATATCTCGAACTGACCAAGCCGCGCGTCGTCGCGCTGCTGGTCTTCTGCGCGGTCATCGGCATGTTCCTCGCCGTGGACCAGGACGGCCAGCGCATCCTGCCCACCTGGCACGCGGCGGTCTTCGGCACGCTGGGCATCTGGCTCGCGTCGGCATCGGCCGCGGCGTTCAACCACCTCATCGACCAGCGCATCGACAAGGTGATGGCACGCACGTCGCACCGTCCGCTGGCGACGGGGCAGCTCACGTCGATGCAGGTGTTCGTCTTCGCAATGAGCCTCGGCATCGTGTCGATGCTCGTGCTCGTGTTCCTGGTGAACATGCTCACCGCCGTGCTGACGTTCTGTTCCCTGATCGGCTACGCGGTGATCTACACCGCCTACCTCAAGCGCGCCACGCCGCAGAACATCGTGATCGGCGGCATCGCCGGCGCCGCGCCGCCGATGCTCGGCTGGACCGCGGTCACCGACTCGCTGCACCCCTACGCGCTGCAACTGCTGCTGATCATCTTCGTCTGGACACCGCCGCACTTCTGGGCGCTGGCGATCTTCCGCGTCGACGATTACTTGCGCGCGCAGGTACCGATGCTGCCGGTGACCCATGGCGTCACGTACACCCGCTGGCACATCCTGTTCTATACGATTCTGCTCTTCGTCGTGACCCTCCTGCCGTTCTTCACGGGCATGAGCGGCCTGATCTACCTCTTCGGCGCGGTCGTCCTGGGCGCGGGCTTCCTCTGGTACGCGATCCGCCTGCTCAATCCGCCGGACGAGCTCTTCGCGATGAAGACGTTCAACTACTCCATCGTGTACCTGATGGTGTTGTTCGCGTTTCTTCTCGCCGACCACTGGCTTGTCGACCCGGTCATCCAGACCGGTTTCCGCTTCGACCCGGTAGCCTGAGCCCAGGGCACCTGGGCGCGAAGCCATTCGCCTGACCGATCGCGGCCGGGGCCGTCGCTACAAGGCGGCGTGAAGCCAGTTCGCTACCGCTTCCGGATGTTCGAGGTGAAGGTGGTGGCCGCCGTCCATGTGCGTGACACGGATGTCGTCGACGCAATCGATGCGGATCTGCAGGGCCTCGGGCTCCAGGTAGGGCGGGTGGGGGCGCGCCAGCAGCAGCGACGTGGGGGCGGCGAGCCCCAGCAGCAGCGACATGATCTGCGTCTCGGCGAGACGGATGGCCGTCGGGCGCGAGAGGCGCGGGTCGCTGCGCCAGCTGTAGCCGCCCTCGACCTCGCGCAGCCCTCGTTCGACGATATGCCGCGCGAGGGTGGCATCGAGGCCGCTGGCCAGTGCGCGCGCACGCGCCGCATCGTCGATGGTGGGAAACACACGCAGGGGCCGGTTGCCTTCGGCGCGTGACGCCAGGGCCTCGCGAAAGCGGTCGAGCGTGCGCGAGCCGTCGTCGCCGAGCGGACCCAGACCTTCAATGAGCGCCAGGGCGCGGATGCGTTCCGGTGCGGCCACCGCGACCATCGTCGCGACGCCGGCACCGAGCGAATGGCCCAGGAGATGAAAACGCGGCAAGGCGAGCGCATCCGCGGCGGCGAGTACCGCGCGCGCATAATCCACATGCTGGTAGATCGTGCCTTCGGGCAGGTGGCCGGCATGCCCGTGACCGGGCAGGTCGAGCGCGATCACGTGGAAGCGATCGGCCAGTCGCGGTGCCAGCAGGGCGAAACTCGCGGCGTTGTCGAGCCAGCCGTGCAGCAGGATCAGGGGCTGGGCGTCGGGCTCGCCCCAGCTGAGCCCGGCGAGTTCGAGGCCCGGGATGGCGATCTTCAGCTCACGCATCGCTGCGCACCGCGCGGGCCCGCTCGCGGGCCGCGGCCTGGCGCACGGCCGCGGCCGCGGGGTCGAAGTCCGCCGAGAATTCGGGCCAGCCCTGGCCGTGCCGCCACACCAGGTCCGCGAGGGCGGCCACGTGCGCGGGCGCGGCGTTGAGGCATGGGACGTAGCTCAGCGTCTCGCCGCCGGCCTCGCGGAAGAACTCCGCGTTCTGCATCGCGATTTCCTCGAGCGTTTCGAGGCAGTCCACGGCGAATCCGGGGCTGATCACGTCGATGCGCTTGAGGCCTTGCTTGCCGAAGGCCTTCACCGTCTCGTCGGTGTACGGGTGCAGCCAGCGTTCACGGCCCACGCGCGACTGGAAACTGATCGGAGCCTCGTCCTCGGTGACGCCGAGGGCCTCGCGCAGCAGTCGCGCGGTGGCGTGGCACTGGCAAAAATAGGGATCGCCGGCGCGAAGATAGCGCTCCGGGATGCCGTGGAAGCTCATGAGCAGCTTTTCGCCGCGCCCATGCGTGGCCCAATGCGCCCGCACGCTCGCCGCCAGCGCCGCGATGTAGCCTGGCTCGGCGTGGTAATCGTTGATCTGGCGCAGCTCCGGCGGCCAGCGCAGGCCTTTGACCGTGTCCGCGACGGCGTCGAAGACGCTGCCGGTGGAGGTCCCGGAGTACTGCGGATAGAGCGGCAACACGATCAGGCGGCGGACGCCGTCCCGTTGCAGTTCGGCGATCCTGCCGGCGACGTCGGGCTTGCCGTAGCGCATGGCCAGCGCCACGCGGACCGGACCGGGCGCGCGGGCGGACAGCTCGGCCTGCAGCGCGGCGGCGAGCGCTTCGCTGCCGGTGCGCAACGGCGAGCCTTCGGCCGTCCAGATCCGGGCATAGGCATGCGCGGATCGCTTGGGTCGCACGCGCAGGATCACGCCGTGCAGGATCGCCAGCCAGAGCAGGCGCGGGTATTCGATGACACGCGGATCGCCGAGGAACTGCGCGAGGTACGGCCGGACGGCCGCGGCCGTGGGTGCCTCAGGTGTACCGAGGTTAACCAGCAGTACCCCGATCCTGGGCGGGATGTCGTGGGAATAACCGGCAAGGCCGGTATAGTTCGTTGAACCTGGCATCGGCGTACGGCGCTCGCGGGGATCGCAGCAGTCTGCCATACGGCGACGGATGCGGGGCTCGCATGGATTGCCGCAGCCGGTGCCCTCCCGCGTACGAAAGGAGCCTCCGATGTCCCCACGCCTGTTTTCGCTGACCGCCTTCGGCCTTCTCGCCCTCGTGCCCACCATGGCCGTGCAGGCGGCCGATCCGCCGAGAAAGCAGGCGACCGAGGCCATCCGCGTGCTCAAAGAGATGATGAACGACGCCCCGGACAAGTCGATCCCGTCGGATCTGCTGAAAAACGCCTGCGCCGTCGCGATCATCCCGGGAATGGTCAAGGGCGGTTTTGTCTTCTCGGGCGCCAAGGGTGAGGGTCTCATCGCCCAGAAGCGCGACTGCTCCGGTGAATGGTCGAACCCGAACTTCATCTCCACCGCGGCAGCCGGCGTCGGTTTCCAGGCCGGCATCCAGTCGGTCGACGTGATCCTCGTCTTCCGCACCCACAAGGGCGTCGACCAGATCATCGACGGCCAGTTCACGATGGGCGCCAGCGCCTCCGCGGCCGCCGGCCCGGTCGGCCGCTCCGCCATGGCCGCGACCAACGGCAAGATGAACGCCGAGATCTACACCTATTCTCGGGCCAAGGGACTGTTCGCGGGCATTTCCCTCGACGGATCGCGCATAAGCATCGACGACGACTCCAATGAGGAGATCTACGGCCCCGGAATCACGGCCCGTCGCATTTTCGAGGGCGGTGTCACGAATGTTCCAAGCGAAGTGGTCGAGTTCAGGGATAAACTGGAGGAGTACACTCAGAAGTAGTCCCTGTCCCAATGGCGCCCGATCCGGGCCCCCGAGGTTTCCATGAGCATTACCCACATCGTCCTGCTGCTCCTCGTCGTCGTCCTTATCTTCGGCACGAAGAAGCTGCGTAACATCGGCTCGGATCTGGGCGGCGCCATGCGCGACTTCAAGAAGGGCATGGACGGCGACGAAGAAACGCGCCAGGCCCGTCAGGGCGACGAAAAGCTGCGCGCCGACCCGCCGCCGGCGAGCCAGGTGCCGCCGGTGCACAGCGAGTCCAGCGAGCCGCGCGACCGCACCCCCTGATCGGCCCGCGTCATGATCGACATCAGCATCGGCAAACTGCTGCTCCTGGCGGTGGTGGCGCTCATCGTCCTCGGGCCCGAGCGCCTGCCGCACGCCGCCCGCACGGCGGGCGCCCTCCTGCGCCGCGTGCGCAACGGCTGGGACAGCGTGAAGGCCGAGGTCGAGCGTGAGATCCACGCCGAAGAGATCAAGCGCACGCTGCGCGAGACCGCCGACAACGCCCGTGCAGCGCACGACACCGTCCGCGAGGATTTCCGCAACGTCGGTGCCGGCATGCGCGACGCCGAGTCGCAGCTGCGCTCCGCGGGCGACAGCGTCCGCGAGACCCTCACCCAGACCCAGACGGCCCATGCCGACGCCCGCCAGCCGGATCCCGCGGTCGACATGCTGCCCTTGAACCGCGACGGCCAGACGCCGTCGGGAACGGAATCGCATGACCGCACGTGAACCCGACCCGTCGCCGGAGGACGTGGTCGAAGAGGGTCTGTTCTCCCACCTGATGGAACTCCGCTCGCGGCTGATGCGAGCCATCGTGGTGCTGCTGCTCGTGTTGCTGGCCCTCGTGCCCATCGCGAACACCCTCTACGCGGAACTCGCCAAACCCCTGGTCGAGCGGATGCCGCAGGGCGCGCACCTGATCGCGACCGAGGTGGCGAGTCCGTTCGTCACGCCGCTGAAGCTCGCCTTCTTCGTCGCGTTGTTCATCAGCATGCCGATGATCCTGTACCAGCTCTGGTCGTTCGTCAGCCCGGGGCTTTACCGCCACGAGAAGCGGCTGGCGCGGCCGCTGCTGGTGGCGTCGCTGGTGCTCTTCTATTCGGGCTGCGCGTTCGCGTACTTCATCGTGCTGCCCGCGGCGTTCAAGTTCCTCAACGCCGTGACGCCGGAAGGCGTGGCGATGATGACGGACATCACGCATTACCTCGATTTCGTGATGCTGATGTTCTTCGCCTTCGGCCTTTGCTTCGAGGTACCCGTGGCCGTGGTGATCCTGGCGGCCATCGGGGTCGTGGATGCCGAGAAGCTGAGCAAGGCGCGTGGCTATGCGATCGTCGGCGCGTTCGCCATCGCGGCGTTCATCACGCCGCCCGACCTGCTGTCGATGGTGATGCTCGCGGTCCCCATGTGTCTCCTCTACGAGGTGGGACTGCTCGCCGTGCGGTTCCTGCTCAAGCCGGCGCCCGCGGAGTAGCGTCGTGGGCACGTCCATCGGCTGGCTCGCGGTCAACGGAAAGAGCGCGGACGTCGTGCTGGCCGAACTCGAGCTCGTGCGCAACGGCCAGGTGGCGATGCATCCGCGTCGCGGTTTTTCCCTCGCGCTGCCCAGCGGATGGTTCGTCGTGGTGTCGCGTTTCGCCACGCCGCTGATCGCCGAGGACGCCGTGCGCCGGCTGTCGCGAGGTTGCACGGTGGTGACCTGCGAGTACGACGACCACGTGATGGTCAGTTCGGCCGCGTGCTACATGAACGGCCTGCGCAACTGGCGCGCCGAGCACGACGGTGGCGAGGACACCCGCCAGCTCGCGGCCATCGGCAGCCTTCCGCCGGCGTTCGACGCCATCTATGCGCGGATCGAATCCATGCAGGACGCGGCGGACGCCGAAGACGACGACATCGATCATTACTACTCGATACCGATCGAGCTGGCGCAGAGCGTCACCACGTTCCATGCCGGGCTTCCCGCGTCGGCCTACGGCGTCGGCACGTGCGATGGGTGGTCGCTCGTGGAAGCGACCGCCACGCCGCCCGTCGACCCCGATCTGCCGCGAAAAGCCCGCGCCGCCGTGGAGAAGGCGACGCGGCCGTGGTGGAAGATCTGGTAGCGATCAGCGCGCCGGATTGGCCTGCCGGTTCAGCGCCAGGCCCTTGAGCACGTTGAGCGCCTGCGACAGCGCGTAGTCTTCGAGCGCCAGCTTGCCGTCGTCGTCGGTCGCCTTGTCGTCCGCCGAGGCCTTCTCGTTGACCAGATGATTCGGCAGGTCGGCTTCGGAGCCGATCAACTGCGGCGCCGAATCGGGCTTGTTGACCGACAGCTCGGCGAGCGCGATGTCCGGCTTGATGCCCTCGGCCTGGATCGAGGTGCCGTTCGGCGTGTAGTAGCGCGCCGTCGTGATCTTCACGGCGTGCGTGTCGTCGAGCGGAATCACGGTCTGCACGACGCCCTTGCCGAACGTGCGCCGCCCCATGATCAGCGCGCGGTGATTGTCCTTCAGGGCGCCCGAGACGATCTCCGCGGCGGACGCGGTACCGTTGTCCGCCAGGATCACGATGGGAGCACCCTTGAGCAGATCGCCCGGATGCGCGTCGAAATGCAGATTGGCGTCGGGCAGGCGGCCCTTCGTCGTGACGATCGTGCCGCCGTCGAGGAAGGTGTCGGCCACGCCGACCGCCGTGGTCAGCAGACCGCCGGGGTTGGAGCGGAGGTCGAGCACGGCACCCTTGGGTGCGCCGTTTTTCTTGATGTAGTCGGCGAGCTTCTTGTCGAGGTCCGTCGAGGTGTCTTCCTGGAACTGGCTGAGGCGGATGTAGACATAGCCCGGATCGAGGGCGCGGACCTTCACGCTCGTCACCGCGATGCGCTCGCGCACCAGCGGCATGTCGATAGGCTTGTCCGACTTCTCGTGGAGGATGGTGAGCGTGATCTTGCTGCCCGGCTCGCCGCGCAGCTTCTTGAAGGCGTCGTCGATGTTCTGGCTGTCGACCACCATGCCGTCGACCTTGAGGATCGTGTCGCCCGGTTTGATGCCGGCGCGGGAGGCGGGGGTGTCGTCGATGGGCGCGACGATCTTCAGTATGCCGTCGACCTGGAGCACCTCGATGCCGAGGCCGCCGTACTGGCCGGTGGTGTCCTCGTCGAGCTCGTCGAGGCCCTCCTTGTCGAGGTACTCGCTGTGCGGATCGAGGTTCTGCAGCATGCCGCCGATCGCGGCGTTCATGATCTTCTTGTTGTCGAGCTTCTCGACGTACGCCTGCTGGACGATGTGGTAGACCCGCGTGAAATTGCGGACGTCGTCGAGGCTCACCGCGTCGTCGGCCTTCTGCACGACCGCGGCGGCCGTGGTCGACGAGGCGGCGGGCGCGTCGGGCTGGCGCACCGGCTTCGCCTCCTGGGCCTCGCTGGCGGGAATGGCCAACGCGCCGAGGGCGATCGCGAGGGCGAGGCGAAGGGGGTGCTGGCGCATGCCGTTCTCCATGATCAATGCCGTTTGCCGAGCCATGCGCGCGCGTCGATGGGCTTGCCACCCTGACGCAGCTCGAAGTAAGCGCCGTTGTCGCCGGCGGGCGCCGCCGCGGTACCGACGGATTCGCCGGCCTCCACCGTGTCGCCCACGCCGTGCAGCAGCGTTTCGTTGTTGCCGTACATGCTCATGAAACCATTGCCGTGGTTGACGATGATCATCATGCCGTAACCGCGCAGGAAGCTGGCGAACACCACGCGCCCGCGCGCCACGGCCTTCACCTCGCTGCCGCGCGGGGCGACGATGATCACGCCGTTGCCGTAGGCGTGCACGGGGCCGTTGGCCGGCCAGGGCAGGTTGCCGCGCAGGTTGCCCACCGGCGCGCTCGGCGCGCCCTTGGCCGGCGGGGGCGCTTCGGCGGCTTTCGCCGCCTCGTCGATCACCTTCTGCAGGCGCGCGACGAGGGCGTTCATGTCCTGCTCGTTCTGTTTCAGGGCGGCCATGCGCTGGGCCTGGTCCTTGTATTTCGAGTCGGCCTCGGCGGCGAGCTTCTGCTGCGCGAGGCGCTGCTTCTCCAGCTCGGCCGCGCGTTGCTCGCGTTCGGTCCGGGTGGCCTCGAGCTTCTGCTGTTCGGCCGTGATCGCGGTTTCGACCTCCTGCAGCCGCGAAAGATCCGCAAGCAGCGCGCGGATGCGCTCGACCCGGTTCTCCTGGAAGTAGCGGGAGTAGGCGAGGGCACGGGAAATGCGGTTCACGTCCTCGTCCCCCAGCAGCAGCTGGAGGTCCGACCCGCGTCCGAGGGTGTAGGTGGCGCGCAGCAGGTCGCCGAGGGCCCCCTTCTGGGTGTCCAGCCCCGCCTGGATGCTGGCGCGCTGCGCGTTCAGCTGCTCCAGGTCGTGGCGACGCTGTGCGAGCTCGCCTTCGGCCTCCCTGACCGAGCGGGCGGCCGACGCGACCTGTTCCGCCTGCTTCGCCAGTGCGGCATTGGCGCTGTCGCGGCTGTTGGCGGTCTCCCGCTGCTCCCGGGTGAGGGCGTCGATGTCCTTGCGCACCCCCTCGAGCTTCCGGCGGGCATCGTCCTGTTCCACCCGGGTCTTGCCGTCCTGCGCGGCATGGGCCGGCGGGAGGGGGGCGAGCGACAGGAGGGCGGCGAGGGTGGCGGCGAGCGGGACGTTTAGGCGCATGGTCCGATTATCACTGATTCGCCAGACGCAGGCGTGGCGCGGCCTGCGACGCGCGCCGGCCCCGACGGCGCCAGCACGATACCGACACGGTTTCGGATGAAACGATTTTTCCGCCGCGCATGCGCGACCGCATGGTCGCGGCGCCGGCCATCGGATTTTCGTTTGCATTTCGTTTGGACGTCCAGAAGGCTTTGACGCAGCGCGGCAAATATGTCTAAAGTGGGGCGCATGTCCTTACCGTGCACGTGAGTGTCGACCGTTCCAGGTCGCGGGGCCACGTGTGCACGCGTTTACCCAGCACGACCCATGCCCCAGGAGGCGGACGGTGAAGCAAGGCACTCCGCGCCTCTACGACGAGGCGTTCGAACACGACAGCTGCGGCTTCGGCATCGTCGCGCAGATCGATGGCCACGCCAGCGCCGCGCTGGTCGACACCGCGTTCGCCGCGCTCGCGAAACTCTCGCATCGTGGCGGCGTCAACGCCGATGGCGTCAGCGGCGACGGTTGCGGCGTTCTCGTGCGCCGCCCGGTCGAATGGCTGCGCGCGCTCGCGAGCGACTCGGGCATTCCGCTCGCCACGCATTTCGCCAGCGGCCTCGTGTTCCTCGATCCGGCGGGCGACGACTCCGCGGCCCGCGTGCTGGAAGACGAGCTGGCGAAAGTGAATCTCACGATCGCGGGCTGGCGCGACGTCGCTGTCGACGCGTCCGCGTGCGGCCCGCTCGCCGCCGCGTCGATGCCGCGCGTCCGACAGGTGTTCGTCGACGCGCCCAATGGCCTCGCGCCCGCCGCCTTCGAGGCCGCGCTGTTCCGCGCGCGCCGCCGCGCCGAGCTCGCGCTGGCGGACGACAACCACTTCTACGTGGTGTCGCTCTCGGGCGAGGTCATCGGTTACAAGGCGATGGCGGCACCGGGCCACCTGCGCGACGTGTATCCCGATCTCAGGCATCCCGCGCTGGTGGCCGACGCCGTCGTCTTCCACCAGCGTTTCTCCACGAACACGTCGCCGCAATGGCGCCTCGCGCAGCCGTTCCGCCTCCTCGCGCACAACGGCGAGATCAACACCATTCGCGCGAACCGGCGCTGGATGCAGGCGCGCACGTCGGTCATGCGCTCCGGACTCGTCGATCTTTCCGACATCGGCCCGCTCGTGCGGCAGAAGGGTTCGGATTCCGAAAGCCTCGACAACGCGCTCGAAGTGCTGCTGATGGGCGGCATGGACCTGCTCACCGCCATGCGCGTGCTCGTGCCGCCGGCCTATGCCGCGCGCGAAGACATCGACGAGGATCTCTCCGCGTTCTACGAGTACTACGCGCTGCACAGCGAGCCGTGGGACGGCCCGGCGGGCCTTGTCATGTGCGACGGTCGCTACGCCGCGTGCACGCTCGACCGCAACGGCCTGCGGCCGGCGCGCTGGGCGCTGTCCGACGACAACCACCTCATCGTCGCCTCCGAAGCCGGTCTCTGGGATGTTCCCTCGTCGCGCATCGTCGCCAAGGGCCGCCTCGCGCCCGGCGAGATGATCGCGGTCGACTTCCGCGAACACCGCCTGCTGCGCGACGCCGACATCGACGCGATCAATCGTGCACGCGCGCCGTTCCGGGAATGGCTGCGCGACGGCGTCACCTACCTCGAGTCCGACCTGATCGATCCCAGCCTCGCCGCCGAGCCGCTGCCGGCCGACGAACTGCGTCGTTACCAGAAGCTCTACGGCCTGTCGCGCGAAGAAAGCGAATCCGTGCTGAAAGTGCTGGCGGAGACGGAAGCCGAGGCGACCGGATCGATGGGCGACGACACGCCCATGGCGGTGCTGTCGCGGCAGATTCGTCCGCTGTTCGACCGTTTCCGCCAGGGTTTCGCGCAGGTCACCAACCCGCCGATCGATCCGCTGCGCGAGCGGCTGGTGATGTCGCTCGTGACGCAGATCGGCCAGGAGCGGAACATCTTCGACCTCGGTCCGGAGAACGCGAAGCAGATCCTGCTGAACTCGCCGATCCTCTCGCAGCGCAAGCTGCGGCAGATCCTCGCGAATCCCGATTACGCCGACACGCCGCGCTTCGACCTCATGTACGGCGACGACGAAACGCTGGAGCAGGCGTTGCGCCGTCTCTGCGACGACGTGGAAGCCGCCGTGCGCGACGGCGTGACCATCGTGTTCCTGAGCGATCGCTATCCGCGCCGCGACCTGCTGCCGATCCATTCGCTGCTGGCGACGGCGGCGGTGCACGCTCGCCTCGTCGATACCGGCCTGCGCTGTCAGTGCAACATCATGGTGGAGACCGCCACGCCGCGCGATCCGCACCACTTCGCCTGCCTGCTCGGCTTCGGTGCCACCGCGATCTACCCCTGGCTGGCGTACCAGAGCCTCTTCGACA
Source organism: Luteibacter sp. UNCMF331Sha3.1 (assembly GCF_900109915.1). Classification (GTDB taxonomy): domain Bacteria; phylum Pseudomonadota; class Gammaproteobacteria; order Xanthomonadales; family Rhodanobacteraceae; genus Luteibacter. Next base: position 1,174,545 of record NZ_FOBU01000001.1, on the reverse strand, counting down.
TGGGGCGCAGCGGGTATATCCGTAACGGCGAGGGCGCGCCTCGCGAGATCGGTCGCAACTACCGGCGGGGTATCCGCAAGGGCCTGCTGAAGATCCTGTCGAAGATGGGTATCTCGACGGTGGCCGGGTATCGCGGCGCTCAGCTCTTCGAGATCGTGGGACTGGCGCCCGAGGTGGTCGATCTCTGCTTCCCCGGCACGCCGTCGCGCATCGGCGGCTCGACGTTCGCCGATCTCGAGCACGAGCAGCGTCTTCTCGCCGCGGAAGCCTGGGACGAAGCCCAGGCGTTGCGCGCGGGCGGTCTGTTCAAGTACGTGCACGGCGGCGAGTTCCACATGTATGGCCCCGACGTGATCGCGAGCCTGCAGGTGGCGGTGCGCACCGGCGACTGGAAGGATTACGAAACGTACGCGCGCCACGTCGACACGCGGCCTCCATCGGCGCTGCGCGACCTGCTCGTGCCCCGCGAAGGCACCGCCGTGCCGCTCGACGAGGTCGAGCCGGTCGAGGACATCCTGCGCCGGTTCGATTCGGCCGGCATGTCGCTCGGTGCCCTGTCGCCGGAAGCGCACGAAGCACTCGCGATCGCCATGAACCGTCTGGGCGCGCGCAGCAACTCGGGTGAGGGCGGCGAAGACCCGTCGCGCTATGGCACCGATCGCGCCTCGAAGATCAAGCAGGTCGCCTCGGGTCGCTTCGGTGTCACGCCGGCTTACCTCGTGAACGCCGAGGTGCTGCAGATCAAGATCGCACAGGGCGCGAAGCCCGGCGAAGGCGGGCAGCTGCCGGGGCACAAGGTCGATGCGACCATCGCGCGTCTGCGCTACGCCAAACCCGGTATCGGCCTGATCTCCCCGCCGCCGCATCACGACATCTACTCGATCGAAGATCTCGCCCAGCTCATCCACGACCTGAAGGAAGTGAACCCGCAGGCGCTGGTCTCGGTGAAGCTCGTCGCGCACGCGGGCGTCGGTACCGTGGCGGCCGGCGTGGTCAAGGCGGGCGCGGATCTGATCACGGTGTCCGGCCACGATGGCGGCACGGGCGCCAGCCCGCTCACGTCGATCAAGTACGCCGGCACGCCGTGGGAGCTCGGCCTCGCCGAGACGCAGCAGACGCTGCGCCTGAACGACCTGCGCGGACGTGTCCGCCTGCAGACCGACGGCGGCCTGAAGACGGGTCTCGACGTCATCAAGGCCGCGATGCTCGGCGCGGAGAGTTTCGGTTTCGGCACGGGCCCGATGGTCGCGCTCGGCTGCAAGTACCTGCGCATCTGCCACCTCAACAACTGCGCCACGGGCGTCGCCACGCAGCATCCGGTGCTGCGGCAGAAGCATTTCCTCGGCCTGCCCGACATGGTGATGAACTACTTCCGCTTCGTGGCGGAAGACGTGCGCCGCCATCTCGCGCGGCTGGGCGTGCGCTCGCTCGCCGAGCTCATCGGCCAGAGCGATCGCCTCGAACAGCGCGACGGCGTGACGCCGGTCCAGGATCGCCTCGACCTCTCGCCGCTCATCGCCGAAGACGGCCTCGGTGAAAAGGTGGACTTCGCCTGCACGTTCGCGCGGAACCCGATGCGCGATCCGGCGGCGCTCGCCAGCCGTATCGCCACCGACACGCGCGTGGCCATCGCGGACGGCCTCGGTGGCGCGTTCCGCTATCCGATCGCCAACACCGATCGCGCGATCGGTGCGCGTCTCTCGGGCGACGTCGCGCGGCGCTGGGGCGACGCCGGCATGGCCGACAAGCCCATCACGCTGCATCTCACGGGATCGGCGGGCCAGAGCCTCGGTGCGTGGAACGCCGGCGGCGTGCACATCGACCTCGTGGGCGAAGCCAACGACGGCGTGGGCAAGGGCATGGCGGGCGGACGTCTCGTCGTGCGTCCGCCGGCGGACTCGCCGTTCGCCAGCCAGGACGCGTCGATCATCGGCAACACGTGCCTCTACGGCGCGACCGGCGGCGAACTGTTCGCCGCGGGGCAGGCGGGCGAACGCTTCGCCGTGCGCAACTCCGGTGCGCTCGCCGTCGTCGAAGGTGCGGGCGATCACTGCTGCGAATACATGACCGGCGGCGTCGTCGCCGTGCTCGGACGGACGGGCCTGAACTTCGGCGCGGGCATGACGGGCGGCTTCGCATACGTGCTCGACATCGAGCGTAACTTCGTCGATTGCTACAACCACGAACTCGTCGACATCGTACGCATTTCCCACGAAGGCATGGAGCACTACATGCAGCACCTGCGCCAGCTCATCGCGCGCCATGCCGAACTCACCGACAGCGCCTGGGGCCGTCGCGTGCTCGGCGATTTCCGTGGCCTGCTGCAGCGTTTCTGGCTGGTGAAACCGAAGGCCGCGAGCCTCGACGCGCTGGCCGAAGAACTGCGGAGTGCCGCATGAGCGCCAAGGACTTCCGTTTCCTCGACCTCCCGCGGCAGACGCCGCGCACGGTGCCCGTCGCGGTCCGCGTGCTCGGCTATGGCGAGATCTCGGGCGACTTCGCGTCGTCGGAGGCGGCGTCGCAGTCGGGACGCTGCATCGACTGCGGCAACCCGTACTGCGAGCACGCGTGCCCCGTGCACAACTACATCCCGAACTGGCTGAAGCTGGTGCAGGACGGTCGCCTTTTCGAAGCCGCCACGCTGATGCACGAGACCAACCCGCTGCCGGAAATCTGCGGCCGCGTGTGTCCGCAGGATCGTCTCTGCGAGGGCGCGTGCACCCTGGAACAGGGCGATTTCGGCGCGGTGACGATCGGCAGCGTGGAACGCTGGGTCACCGACGAAGCGATCCGACAGGGCTGGCGTCCCGACCTTTCGCGCGTGCGCGAAACGGGTAGCCGCGTGGCGATCGTCGGCGCCGGTCCTGCCGGCCTCGCCTGCGCGGACCGCTTGCGTCGTGCGGGCATCGAGGCGCACGTGTTCGACCGCCAGCACGAGATCGGCGGCCTGCTCACCTTCGGCATCCCGCCGTTCAAGCTCGACAAGACCGTGGTGCGCACGCGCCGCATGGTGCTCGAGGGCATGGGTGTGCGCTTCCACCTCGGCGTGGAGATCGGTCGCGACATCGAATTCGACGAGCTGCTCGCGGATTGCGACGCCGTGTTCGTCGGCACCGGAGCCTACACGTACGTGGATGGACAGCTCGAAGGGCGTGAGCTTCGCGGTGTGCACGACGCGTTGCCGTTCCTTATCGCCAATACCGAGCGGCTGCTTCGCGACGAGGCCCCGGCATCCGAATACGATCTCGCCGGCAAGCACGTGGTAGTGCTGGGCGGTGGCGATACCGGCATGGATTGCAACCGCACCGCGATCCGCCTCGGTGCCGCCTCGGTCACCTGCGTGTACCGACGCGACGAACCCAGCATGCCCGGCTCGCGCCGCGAGGTGGGCTACAGCCGCGAAGAGGGCGTCCGCTTCCTGTTCCAGCGCCAGCCGATCGCGCTGGTCGGCGACGGCGAGCGCGTCACCGCGGTGCGCGTGGTCGAGACGCAGCTCGTCGAGGATGCCGAGGGTCGCCCGCGACCGCAGAACGTCGAAGGCAGCGAATCCGACCTGCGCGCCGACGTCGTGATCCAGGCCTTCGGTTTTCAGCCGAGCCCGCCCGATTGGTGCGACGCCTTCGGCATCGAGCGCGATCGCAGCGGCCGGATCGCCGTCGGCGGCGAAGGCCGCCTGCCGTTGCAGACGAGCAACCCGCGCATCTTCGCGGGCGGCGACAACGTGCGTGGTGCCGACCTCGTCGTCCGCGCGGTCTACGACGGTCGCGAAGCCGCCGGATCGATCGCACGCATGCTGGCAGGCAAGAGCACGAAGGCACCCGTCGCGGCCTGATCGGGCCGCACCCGGGCTCGGGTGGGAGCCAGCCTGCTGGCGAAGGGTGCTTGCCGCGAGCACCCTTCGCCAGCAGGCTGGCTCCCACCGGGCTGTCGCCCACCTCGCCGCCTTGGCAGAATGGCGCCATGCTCCCCGAGGCCGCCGCCCCATGTGCCTGATCGCCTTCGCCTGGCGCGCGCACCCGCGCTGGCGCCTCGTGCTCGTCGCCAATCGCGACGAATTCCATGCCCGCCCCACCGCGCCCCTCGCGCCCTGGGACGAAGCTCCGCAGATCATCGCGGGCCGGGATCTCGAAGCCGGCGGCACATGGGCGGGCGTCGCCTCGCCCGGACGCGTCAGCGTCATCACCAACGTGCGCGACCTCGCGGCCGACCACAGCGGACTGTCCCGTGGTCTGCTGGTCGCCGACTTCCTCGGCTCGACCATTCCGGTGCGCGAGCATGCCGCCGAACTGATGGCATCGGCTGCGGACTATCGCCCGTTCAACCTCCTCACCTTCGATCGCGAGGATGCCCGTTACCTCGGCAACCACCCGTCGGCCCGCGCACAGCCCGTCGATGCGGGTGTCCACGGGCTGAGCAATGCGGACTTCAACGCACCGTGGCCGAAGACGCGCGCACTGGTCCACCGCCTGACCGACTGGCTCGCGTCGGGCAGGCACGACGATACGGATGCGCTGTTCGCCATGCTCTCGGACCAGGGGCGCTGGCCGGACGACGTGTTGCCCGATACGGGTATCGGCATCGAGCGCGAGCGTTTCCTCTCCAGCGCGTTCATTGTCGGCGAGACGTACGGGACGCGGGCATCGACCGTGATCCTGGTCGACCACGAGGACCGGACCACGATCCTCGAGCGGCGGTTCGGGCCCAACGGCGTCCCCGACGGCGAAACCCGCCTCGACGCCTGAGTCGTCCCGACCCCACAGGTGGGAGCCAGCCTGCTGGCGAAGAGTGCTCGCCACGGGTCCCTTGTGGAAAGCGCGCCAGCGCGCTTCCCGTGGACGTACCGCTGCGGCCTGGGCCGCGCCGTTCTTGGTCCTGGCGCCAGAGACTTTTGCTTTCCCGGCGATTGATTCCCGGTGCCGGCACCCCGAGCATGAAGGAGTCACTTTCTTCTCTCCCGGAGCACCCATGAACATCGATCTGTCGACCCGTCATGCCATCGTCACCGGCTCCACCGCCGGCATCGGACTCGCCATCGCCACCGGCCTCGCACAGTCCGGCGCCGCCGTGGTCGTCACTGGTCGCACGCAGGCCCGCGTCGACGAAGCCATCGCCGCGGTGAAGAAAGCCGCGCCGAACGCGACGGTCACGGGCGTCGCCGCGGACCTCGGCACCGCCGAAGGCGCCGCTACCCTTATCGCGTCCGTGCCCGATACCGACATCCTCATCAACAACCTCGGCATCTTCGAGCCGAAGGATTTCTTCGACATCGACGACGCCGAGTGGTCGCGCTTCTTCGAAGTGAACGTGAACTCGGGCGTTCGCCTGTCGCGTCATTACGCGAAGGGCATGAAGGATCGCGGCTGGGGACGCGTGCAGTTCATCTCCAGCGAATCGGCCGTGCAGATTCCCGGCGAGATGGTGCACTACGGTGTCACCAAGACGGCGCAGCTCGGCGTGTCGCGCGGCCTGGCCGAAGTGCTCAGCGGCACCGGCGTCACCGTCAACGCGGTGCTCCCGGGCCCGACGCTTTCCGAAGGCGTCAGCGATTTCTTCGCGAAGATCGCGAAGGACCAGGGCAAGTCGCAGGAAGACGTCGAGCGCGATTTCATCCAGACACACCGCCCGACGTCGCTCATCAAGCGCCTGCTCAGCGTGGAAGAAGTCGCCAACGTCTCGGTGTACCTCGCTTCCGAACAGGCCTCCGGCACGACGGGCGCGGCGATCCGCGTCGACGGCGGCGTGACGCGCTCGATCATCTGACCTCGGCGGGACCGCGAGTGCCCTCCCACCGGGTTCGTGTGGGAGCGGCCTCGGCCGCGATGGGTGCTTGCCGCGAGCACCCGTCGCGCGCGAGCGCGCTCCCACAGGGGGTATGTGGGAGCGGCCTTGGCCGCGATGGGCGTGCGACACCCTCGCGATCAGCCCAGCTGACAGAGAATCCGGGCGAATGCTCCGTCGTCATGCTGAAACTCCGGACGTGGCGCATGGAAGCGCTCTTCGCTCAAGGCCACCGATGCCACGCGATCCATCCTGAAGGACTTCCAGCCCGTCGATGCACCTGAGGTGCTACCACCGGACAGCTGGTAGGCACTCAGCATCCGCGCGCCGCTATGGTCGTCGCCGTACACATGCGGCTGCACCAGCCGCGTCGCCCCGCCATACACCACGATCAACAGGCGCATCGATGCGATGGCCTCGCAGACGATCGTGTCGGCACGATTCACGACAGGTCGCCGTCCACGTAGAACCAGCGACCGTCTTCGCGCACGAAGCGGCTGACCTCGTGTATGCGTTCCGCACGACCGCCGCCGATCCGCATGCGCGCCACGAATTCGACGATCGCCGTTTCCGCCGTGGGATTCTCGTCGCGCTTGACGGAAAGCCCCAGCCATGTCGGCTTGGGCGACTGCGTCGCCAGCCCGAGCGCATCCGGTCGTGTGCTCGCGTGCCACGTGTCGAGCAGGTACGTCTCCAGGCCCAGCACGTAGGCGCTGTAACGCGAGCGCATCAACGCCTTCGCCGTGGAAGCCGGCGTGCCACCGTGTGCGGGACCGCAGCAGCGGTCGTACGCGAGGCCACTATCACAGGGGCAGGCATCGGCCATGACACATCACGAGGAGGGAAGGGCGGCAAGTCTGTCACGCGCTCCGTGACGTCGCCACTAGATCACGCTTCCGGAGACGACAAGACTGGACAGGTCGTAGCCCATCGCGGTGGCACGCGACTTCAGCGCCTCGAACGTCGCCTTGTCCATGGACGGACTGCGCGACAGTATCCACAGGTATTTCCGGCCGGGCTGGCCGACCATGGCCCAACGGTAGTCGTCGTCGAGCGCGACGACCCAGTAGTCGGCCCATACGAAGGGCAGCCACGCGAGCCACTTCGGCGCGAAGCGCACTTCGAGCTTGCCCTGCGCGAAGGGCTCCGGACGCCGCGCGACGCCATCGCTGGCGATGGAGCTGCCATCCGCCGTGATGCACGCGTTGTGCACTGCAACGGTGCCGTCGGGCAGCGGGCGATAGGTCGCCGTTACGGCCCCCGTGCACTTCCGCTGGAAATACATCGGCAGGCGAGCGATCTCGTGCCACGTGCCGGCATAGCGATCGATGTCGAGCCGTGCGACGGCGGTGACGGGCGTACTGGCAAGGCTGGCGCCCGCGACCATCGCGGCTGTCAGGAATGTGAAGAGCTGGCGCATAAACTGGATTCCCGCAAGACGAACTCCTACGATGCCTATCCGGAGTGAACGTCGTGCGAATCGAACCGCTGGGGGCGGGCCGATCATCATGGGAAATCCTGTACCGCCTGCTCGCAGGCCCCTGCTCAGGCGCCTGCGCGAGCGTCTCACCACGCCCGTGGGCGTGCGCTTCGACCGCGAGAGCGATGCGATCCTGCGGTGTACCGCGCGCTTCCAGTGCCGCGACGTACCGCTCGACCGGATCGTGCGTATCGAGGCGGGTAACCGCGACAACGTCGAACACGAGCGCGTGTTCCTCTTCTTCCACCTGGCAGGCGGCGACACTCTCGTCGTGTCGGAACTCGAGCCCGGGTTCGCCCGCCTCGTCGCCGACCTGCAGATGCGGTTCCCGGGGATCGAGACCTGGCAACGCGCGGTGCCGCCCGTCGCGTTCCAGCTGACGTCGGTGGACCTGTGGCCCGCATCCGATCGTTAGGCGTCATCAGCCCACAGCCTGGCGTCAACGTCGCGCGGTAGAGCAAGAGCCGATGGTATGGCGTCGTTCTTTCGTGCGCCTCACCGTCATACCGGCGTACGCCGGTATGACGGTGAGGCGAGTCAGCGGCTGTGGACGACTCGAACGACCAGCATCGTGGCGTGCTCGTCCAGCGTGGCAGCGTGAGGAGCGATCGACGAATCGCCGATCGTGCAGGATTCACCGTCGACGACGGCCGAACCACGTGCGACATGGAGCATCGCGACGTCGTCGAAAGTGAAGCTGGCCGGGCCGCGCACGACATCGATGTGCCCTTTCGCCACCCCGCGCCTCACCATCAGATTGAAATCCCGCGTCGCGCCACCCGCGAGCGACACGTCGACCTGCGCCTCGCCGTCGAAAGCGAACGGCTCGCAAGGTGTCGTCAACGCGTGTGAGCGATCGCCATCCAGCGTCATCGTGAATCCGTCGCCATCGAGCAATGCGATCGTGCGGTCGATGCCGGGAAAACGCGAGAACGGCGAGGCGGTGTCGACATCCGCGATGCTCACGCGCCAGAGGAAATCGTTCATCGTCGCGCCCGACGGTTCCACCGCGATCTCACGCGTGATGCCAAGCCCGTTCTTCCAGGGCACCGCCTTCAGTTCGTCGAACCGGACGATCGTCATGCGACGCGCTCGATGTCGCGCGCGAAGGGCGGTAGCGCGCGGAGCATGCCCGTGCCGTAGCGCTTGGTGACCACGCGGCGGTCGAGCAGCACGATGCGGCCGGTGTCTGTCTCCGTGCGGATAAGGCGGCCGCAGTACTGCGTGAGGATGCGCGTCGCGTCGGGCACGCTCACCTCGATGAAGGGATTGCGGCCGCGCGATTCCAGCCATTCGGCATACGTCGCACCGACGGGATCCGTCGGCACGGCGAACGGCAGCTGCGTGACCACGACCGTTTCGCAGAGCTTGCCGGGAAGGTCGAGGCCTTCGCCGAACGATGCCAGGCCGAACAGCGTGCTGCCCTTGCCGGCCTCGATGTCGTCGCGATGTTCGGCGATCAGCTGCGCTTTCGACAGCGAGCCCTGCGCACGCACCTTGCGCACGAATTCGATCGGCAGGATCTGCAGCACGCGGTCGAGCTTGGCGCGCGACGTGAACAGCACGAGGTTGCCGCTGTCCCAGTCGAGGTGTTTCGCCAGCCATTCGGAGACTTCGCGCGCGTGGCCTTCGCGGTCGTCGGGCAGCGTCTTCAGCGCGGGCACGGTGAGCGTCGCCTGCTTCTCGAGATCGAAAGGCGAGGGCAGGCTGACGGTGACTGCGTCGTTCGGCAGGCCGACCGAATCGGCGAAACCACGGAAGTTGCCGCCCGCGCTCAGCGTGGCCGAGGTCATGACGACGGCCGACGCGTTGTCCCAGAGCACGCTGCGCAGCAGGCCGCCGGCGGACACGGCCGAGGCATGGCACACGAGCTGCTGCTCGGGCGTCATGCTCACCCAACGCGCGAGCGGCGGCGCGTTCTCGCGATCGTCGGTCGACCACGCGTACCACGTGCGCACCTGCCGATCGAGGCGCTCCAGTGCCACGCCCAGCTCGCGCGACAGGGCCTCCTGCGTGGGACCACCAGCCTCCATTTCCACGACGGTACGGCGCACCGTGCGCAGCCAGCGCTGGATGTCCTTCGTGACGAGGTGAAGGTGCTCGGCGTGCATCTTCCAGTTCTCCGGAAGCTGCCCCAGCGACGCGCGGAACACGGGCTCCGTTTCGCTGGACGACGGGGTCCACGACAGACGGATCTCGCGTTCGATCTCTTCCAGCGCGTTCGACATCAACAGCAGTTTCTCGTCGCCCATCTCGAGGGTGAGGTTGCCGATGCTTTCCTTGTCGGTGAGCGAATAGGCGCCGTGGATCTGGTTCTGCAGGCGGCCGATGCGTCGCACGGCCGTGGCGAGGTGTACGTCGGCCGCGCCGCGATCGATCGCCTTGCCGGGCACATGGTGCGCTTCGTCGAAGATGTATAGCGTGTCTTCCGGCTTCGGCAGGATCACGCCGCCGAACGTGTCTTCGTCGCGCGGCATCGTGAGGTCGGCGAGCACGAGATCCTGGTTCGCGACCACGATGTCGGCTTCGCCGATCGCGCGGCGGGCCACGAAGAACGGGCACACGGCGAACGAACCGCATTTGCGACCCGTGCAGCCGCCCGCGCTTGTGGTGAGCATGCCGCGCACGAGGTCGGACAGCGGTTCGGGACTGGTGTCCATGTCGCCGTTCCACTCGCGTGCCTCGAAGGCCTTGCCCACCTTCTCCACGGCCTTGGTGTCTCGCTCTGCCGGCGGACGCGACCACAGCGCCAGGTCCGCGTCGAAATCGAAGCCCGTCTGCGCCGCCGGTTCCGACCCCGCCATGCGCAGGTTACGCACGCAGAGGTAGCGCGCGCGGCCCTTGGCGAGGGCGACCTTCGCTTCCACGCCGCACAGTGCGAGGTACTGGGGAATGTCGCGCTGAACCAGCTGCTCCTGCAGCGCCACGGTGGCCGTGGCGATCACCAGCTTCTTCTTCTGGGCGCGAGCCACCTCGAGGCCGGCGATCAGGTATGCCATCGACTTGCCGGTGCCGGTCGGCGCCTCGATCACTGCCGCACCGGCCGGCTCGGCCAGCGCCTTCGCGACCTCGGCGATCATCTTCAGCTGCGCCGCGCGCCCGCGGAACCCCGCAAGGCCGTCCTTCAGCCGCGCATAGGCGGCGCGGATCGCGGCTTTGGTGTCGTCGGTGAGCATCGTCGGGGGCAGGAAGCAGCGGGATAACCCTGCAAGGTTACCCTATCGCGGTCTCACCCCATGACGCTCAGGCGTGGCGGTTGAACCCGTTTGAGGGCGCGTCGCCGCGGGCGACAAGGCCTGCAACGACGTAGGTGTGTTCTTCCCACGTGCCATCGGCTTGCTGCAGATGGATCTCGACAGGACGGCCGAGACTATCCGAGAGGCCCGGCGCCATGGCCTCGGCCGCGGCGATCGCGTCGTGCTGGGAGCCGTAGCGGCCGAGAGGGATGGACGCACGGCGAACGATCCACGGTCCCTGTGTCGATTCGCTGTACGGAATGAACAGTTGGGCGGAGCTGGAAGCCATGGAACCCTCGCTTGGAAAGGTCTGCCGACGGTGCGGGCCGCCACCGCGGCCCGTCGTACGACCCTACCCCGATTCGGCTAAAAAACCCGTTAATCGTTGTGCCGCAAGGTTTTTCCGGCGATTTCCGCCCGCCGATAGCAGGCGGGTACGTGGCTGTTGATGAGGCCGGTCGCCTCCATCCATGCAAAGACGATGGTTGGACCGACGAAGGTGAATCCGCGTTTCTTCAGCGCTTTGGATAGCTCGGCCGACAGGGGGCTGTTGGGCGGAACCGGGCCGTCCCAGAGCAGGGGTCGACCCTCCACGAACGACCAGGCGAACGTCGCGAAGTCCTCGCCAGCCTCCCGCATGGCGAGGAAGGCCCGGGCGTTGCGCACGGTGGCCTCGATCTTCGCCCGCGAGCGGATGATGCCTTCGTCCGCCATGAGGCGCGCCATCTCGTCGTCGCCATACGCGGCGACGATCTCGGGCACGAAGCCCTCGAACGCGCGACGGAAGCCGTCGCGACGCGCGAGGATCGTCCGCCACGACAGCCCTGCCTGGAAGCCGTCGAGGATCAGCTTCTCCCAGAGCCTGCGGCTGTCGCGTTCGGGCACGCCCCACTCGGTATCGTGGTAAGCCCCGAGCAGGGCATCGCCCTCGCCCCAGGGGCAGCGCACCCGCGGATCGGTCATGTCGCCAGACCGAGGTAATCGAGTTTGCCGATGGGGACGCCCTCATGGCGGAGGATGTCGTACGCGGTGGTCACGTGGAAGAAGAAGTTGGGAATAGCGAAAGTCAGCAGGTAGCTGGCGCCGGTGAACGTGTAATCGGTATCGCGGACCTTACGCGAGAACTCGCGGGTCGAACCGGCTTCCAGCGCCGCGCGGTCCACGGATTCGATCCAGGTGACGGTGCGTTCGATGCGGCTGCGCAGCGCCTCGAAGGTGGTCTCGTTGTCCTCGAACGACGGCGCTTCGGCGTCGGCCACGCGCGCGATGGCGAACTTCGCCGTGTCGCTCGCGCGCTGGATCTGTCCGGCGAGGGTCAGCATGTCTGGTGCGAGGCGCGCCTCGATCAGTCCGGCGCCACCGTGGGCTTCCGCCTTGTCGAGCAGGTTGGCCAGGACGCGGAAGCCGCGGACGAAGACGGGCGCGGAGGCCTCGTAGGTGGAGATCGACATGAACGTTTCCCTGGGAGGTGATGAGCGGACCATGGTGCCACGGCGCGGTAAAAACAACGGGTACGTGCAGGCCGTCGTCGACAGGTCTACCATCGATGGCCTTACCTACCGATCCCGCGGGTTCCCATGCCGCCACTCGACGCAGCCGTATCCGCCCCCGACGCCATCGTCGCCGTGCGCGGATTGTCCAAGACCTATAAATCCGGTTTCCAGGCGCTCAAGCGCGTCGACCTCGACATCCGTCGCGGCGAGATCTTCGCCCTGCTGGGCCCGAACGGTGCGGGCAAGACGACGCTGATCAGCATCGTCTGCGGCATCGTCAACGGCAGCGAGGGCAGCGTCACCGTCGACGGCCACGACATCGCGCGGGACTACCGCGCGGCACGCAGCCTGATCGGCCTCGTGCCGCAGGAACTGTCGACCGACGCGTTCGAAAGCGTCTGGGCCACCGTGAAGTTCAGCCGCGGTCTGTTCGGCAAGGCGCCGAACCCGGCATACCTCGAGAAGATCCTCCGCGAGCTATCGCTGTGGGAAAAGCGCGACGCGAAGATCATGACGCTCTCGGGCGGCATGAAGCGCCGCGTGCTCATCGCCAAGGCGCTGGCGCACGAGCCGCGTGTGCTCTTCCTCGACGAACCCACCGCCGGCGTCGATGTGGAACTTCGCCACGACATGTGGCAGATGGTGCATCGCCTGCGCGAATCGGGCGTCACGATCATCCTCACCACGCACTACATCGAAGAGGCCGAGGAAATGGCCGATCGCATCGGTGTGATCACGAAGGGCGAACTCGTGCTGGTAGAAGACAAGCACACGCTGATGCGTAAGCTCGGCAAGAAGCAGCTGTCGCTGCAGTTGCAGACACCGCTGCAGGCCGTGCCTGCGGGGCTCGAACACTGGCCGCTCGAACTGTCGTCCGATGGCGGCTGCCTGACGTACACGTTCGACGCGCAGTCCGAAGACACCGGCATCGCGGAGCTGCTGCGCAAGCTCAACGGCCTGGGCATCGACTTCAAGGACCTGCATTCCAGCGAGAGCTCGCTGGAAGACATTTTCGTCAGTCTCGTGAGGGCACGCGCATGAACATCCATGGCGTTCGTGCCATCTACCGCTTCGAAATGGCTCGCACCTTCCGCACGCTGATGCAGAGCATCGCATCGCCGGTGCTGTCGACGTCGCTGTACTTCGTGGTCTTCGGCGCGGCCATCGGCTCGCGCATGGGCGAGGTCGGCGGCGTGAGCTACGGCGCGTTCATCATCCCCGGCCTGATCATGCTCTCGCTGCTCAACGAGAGCATCTCCAACGCCTCGTTCGGCATCTACATGCCGAAGTGGGCCGGCACGATCTACGAGCTGCTGTCGGCACCGGTGTCGTACGTGGAAGTAGTGCTGGGCTACGTCGGCGCGGCGGCCACCAAGTCGGTGATCCTCGGCCTGCTGATCCTCGCCACGTCGCGGCTGTTCGTGTCCTACGAGATCCTGCATCCGTTCTGGATGTTCGGCTTCCTCGTGCTTACCGCCGTCACCTTCAGCCTGTTCGGTTTCATCATCGGCCTGTGGGCCGACGACTTCCAGAAACTGCAGGTCGTGCCGCTGATGGTGATCACGCCGCTGACCTTCCTGGGTGGCAGCTTCTATTCGATCTCGATGCTGCCGCCGGTATGGCAGAAGATCACGCTGTTCAATCCGGTGGTGTACCTGGTCAACGGCTTCCGCTGGAGCTTCTACGGCAAGGCCGACGTGAACATCGTGGTGAGTGTGGGCGCGACGGTGGGCTTCCTCGTGCTCTGCCTCGCGGTGGTGTCGTGGATCTTCCGCACCGGGTGGAAGCTGAAGGCCTGACGCGACAACCGTGTCTCACCGTCATGCGCGTGCGACGGGGTGACATCGCCCCCTCACCGTCATACCGGCGCACGCCGGTATCCACGGCGGAACGATCGGTCGTCGCCCCGCCGCGTCGACGCCGCTTACGGCTTGCCGAGAAAATCGGCCTTGCCCAGCACCACACCCACGCCACGCAGAATCGCGTACGCCGTCGACGCGTGGAAGTAGACGTTCGGCAGCACGAACGCGAGCAGGTAGTCCTGACCGCGGAAGTGCATGTCGCCGCTGCGCAGCTTGAGCACGATCTCGCGATCCTCGCTGCCGTCGATCTGCTCGGGCTTGAACGACTTCAGCATGTCGACGACGCTGGCGATGCGTGCCTGCAGTTCCTCGAAGGTGGTCTCGTTGTCGCCCATCTTCGGCGGCTCCTGGCCGGCGAGACGGAACGCGGCGCCCTTGGCCATGTCGGTGGCGATCTGCACCTGACGGATCAGCGGGAACATGTCGGGGGTGATGCGCGTGTTGAGCAGGACCTCGGGCGCGATCTTGCGATCCGCGGCGTGTGCGGCGCCCTTCGCGAGGACGGCCGACATGTTGGTCAGCGCGCGGACGAGAACGGGCACGCAGGTCTGGTACATGGAAATCGACATGGGGCAAAGCTCTTCTTTGGGAAAGACGGCCGGACTGGCCGTGGCGGCGTATTGTGCGGGGTGATTGGCAGGGCGTCGACGGCAGCGGTTAGGATGGCGGCATGAGCCCACCCGACGCACCCCATTCCCGAACCCGGGCCGCGCTTCACGCCGTGCGTCTGCATCGGGCGCAGCAGGCGCTGGACCGGTTGTTCCGCGAACTGCCGATGGGCAAGCGTCTGCGCACCGGCGCCTTTCTCGCGTTCAAGGGCGCGCTCGGCGCGAGCCTGGCCTTCGCCATCGGTCATGCGCTGCATACCGAGCAGGCGTTCTGGGCGGCCATCAGTGCACTCGCCGTCACCCAGCCCCATTACCTCGACTCGCGCGGTGCCGGTCGCGACCGCTGTATCGGCACCGTGCTCGGCGGTATCGCCGGGTTCCTCGGGCTCTGGCTCGGCCGGAGCGCCGACGTGCTCACGTTCGCCATCGCACTCGCCGGGGTCACGATCGTCTGCTGGGCGGCGAACGTGGGGCAGGCGGCGCGCATCGCCGGCATCACCACCGCCATCGTGCTGCTCGTGCCGGCCGTGGGGCCAAGCTGGGAGATCCCGCTCTACCGGCTGGGCGAGGTCGTGCTCGGCACGCTGTGCGCGCTGGTGGTCGGCTGGCTGGTGTCGCGGATGGAGGAGCGCGTGGAGCGCAAGGATGAGGAGGGCGCCACATGATCGCGCGTGTCCGTCATCGCGAACGGCATCGCCTCGACCGCATCGGCTGGCTGCGCGCAGCCGTGCTCGGTGCCAACGACGGCATTCTCTCCACGGCCAGCCTGATGGTCGGCGTCGCCTCTGCCGCGCAGGCCGGCCGCGGCGACATCCTGATCGCGGGCGTCGCGGGACTGGTGGCCGGCGCGATGTCGATGGCGACGGGCGAATACGTCTCCGTCAGCTCGCAGGCCGACAGCGAGGCGGCGGAGCTCGCGATGGAGTCGCGGGAGCTGCGCGACGATCCGGCAGGCGAGCTGAAGGAACTGACCGAAATCTACGTGCATCGCGGCCTCGATCGCGACCTCGCTCACACCGTCGCCGAACAGCTGATGGCGCACGATGCGCTCGAAGCCCATGCGCGCGACGAACTCGGGCTGTCGGTCACCACCTCGGCACGCCCCCTTCAGGCGGCCGCCGCGTCGGCGTTGAGTTTCGCGTGCGGCGCGATCCTGCCGATCCTTGCCGCGTCGTTCTCGTCGCGGGATCGGGTCGTACCGATCACCATTGGCGTGTCGTTGCTCGCGCTCGCCCTGTTGGGCGCCGTGTCGGTCGGCATGGGCGGCGGCAACATCCTGCGCGGCATCGCTCGCGTGCTCTTCTGGGGCGCGCTGGCGATGGCGCTGACGTCGGCCGTGGGTCACGTGTTCAACATCGCCGCCTGAGCGATTCTGGTGGGAGCCAGCCTGCTGGCGAAGGGTGCTCGCGGAAAGGAGCCTTCGCCAGCAGGCTGGCTCCCACCACCGGCTCGGGTATCAGCCCACCACGCAGCGATTGCGGCCGCCGTTCTTCGCCGTGTAAAGCGCGAGGTCGGCGCGGTCGAAGACGGATTGCGGCGTGTCGCCGGGCTGGAATTGCGCGAGACCGATGGAGGCGGTGACGCGCACCGGCTGACGGCTCGCATGGAACGCGAGGTGCTGGATCTTGCCGCGAAGGCGCTCGCACACCTGCAGCGATTCGTTCTCGTCGGCTCCGTCGAACACCACGATGAATTCCTCGCCGCCGTAACGCGCGACGAAATCGCAGGGGCGCACGTGCTTGAGCAGCGCCTGCCCGATGATGCGCAACACGGCATCGCCGGCGGTATGGCCGTAGGTGTCGTTGATGCTCTTGAAGTGATCGATGTCGATCGCGGCGACGCTCAGCGGGCGTGCCGTGGTCTGCCAGCTTTCGAAGGCGGCTTCGATGCGTTTCTCGTACGCAAGGCGATTGGGCATGCCGATCATGGTGTCGGTCTGCGCCAGTTCGTGCTCGCGCTCGAGCGAGCGTTGCAGCGTGCTGCGCTCGGTTTCGAGCTGCTCGATGCGTTGGCGCATCTTCTCGGCGCGGTCGCGGTACGCGGTGAGGCGCGAGCCTTCGCGATCGCGGAAGTCACGGAAGCAATGCGCGATCGTTTCGAGGCTGAGGTTCACGCGCTCGCGCAGTTCGTGCACGTCGTCGATTTCCAGCGCGGCTTCGCCGAGCAGGCGCATCTCGTGCGTGACCGACGCATCCAGCGCCTGACCATTCGCTTCGCCCGTGGACTGGTCGGCGAGTTCGCGCGACATGTACTGGCTCATCTCGTCGAGACGGCCCGTGACGTGGCGGAGCACGCCCTGCAGCGCGTCGATCTCGCGCTGCAGGCCGAGGCGCTGTTCGTTGACGAGGTCGGCGAGGCGGTCGCCGCACGCGGCCAGGGCGACGAGGTCGCCGGCGTCGGCGACGTCGTGGCGCAGGCTGTTGGCGCGGTCCGTGAGGCGCGGCATCACCACGATGCGGTCAACGAGGCGGCTCAGCGCGGACTGTACGGACGAACCGTGCTCGGTGCGCTGGGGCCGGGTGATCGAGACCGAGCGTTCTTCCCGCACGCCGCGCGGACGTTCGCCGAGGCCGTTGATGGCCAGTGCGAGTTCGTTGACGAGGGGTTCGAGGGCGATCGGCTCGACGGGCGCGATCAATGCGTCGGACAGACGCTCGATGTGCGGGTCGACCTGGTCGTGCGCGCCATGCGCGACCCGACCGAGGCAACCCACGAGCTGACGCAGCAGGGACTCCGCGGTGCGCCATTGCGCTTCCTCACGGGTCAACCGCTCCACGGCTTCGTGATACTTGCTTTCCCAGAGCTGGTTGTCCAAACGCACGTCCCGACCGTCGCGTAAGTGTCGATTCCGTCACATCATACGATGAAGCTTGCGATTTAGCTCAGGTTTCCCCCGCGAGCGCGGGTTTCGGTCCGGGCCGGGTGGCCCGGGCCGCGACCACGATCCCGATGCCCACGAGCACCGCCGCGAGCAGGAATGGCATGCCCGCCACGTGCCACACGCGGTCCGGCGAAATCCAGAACGCGAAGATCTGCGCGAACAGGTAAGGGCCGAAGATGCCCGCGAAACTGCCGAGGCTGGTCACGCCACCCTGCAGGCGCCCCTGTTCGTCGGGCGCGACGTGCCGGGTCATGATCGACTGGATCGGCGGACCGGCCAGGCCCCAGAGCGACATCAGCGGGATGCCGATCAGGAAGACCCAGCCGACCGACGCGAAGCCCATCGTCGCGAACGCGGCGGTGCCGAAGACCAGCCCCGCGAGCAGGATGCGGCGTTCGCCGAACCGGGCGGTGAGGCGGCCGGTCAGGAACGCCTGCACCGAGCCGTCGCAGGCCCCGACCAGCGCGAGCACGTAGCCCACGGCCTGCGGTCCCCATCCGTAGCGATAGTCCGCATAGAGGACGAATACCGTCTGCAGCACGTAATGCGCGAGGTAGAAGAGGAACATCACGACCGAGAGGCCGAACACCGTGCGGTTCCGGCGAAGGAGCTTCAACGCGCCCAGCGGATTGGCCGAACGCAGTTCGAACCGGGCCGCGCGATGTTCCGCCGGGAGCGACTCGGGCAGGATGAAGAAGCCATAGAGGAAGTTCGTCAACGCGAGTCCGGCGGCTACCCAGAACGGCAGGCGCAGGTCGATGCCCCCGAGGAATCCACCGAGCGCCGGACCGATGATGAAACCGATACCGAAGGCGCCCCCGAGCAGGCCGAAGGCAGCCGAGCGTTTCTCCGGCGGCGTGACGTCGGCGATGTACGCATTGGCGGTGGTGAAGCTGGCCGCCGTCATGCCCGAGATGATCCGGCCCACGAACAGCAGCGTCAGCGAAGGCGCGAGCGCCATGAACACGAAGTCGAGCCCGAGGCCGAGGTTCGACAGCAGGATGACCGGGCGGCGACCGAAGCGATCGGACAGCGCGCCCTGGATCGGGGAGAACACGAACTGGATGGTGGCGAACACGGTGCCGAACACCCCGACCCACCAGGCGGCGTTCGACACGGTACCGCCGGTCATCTGCTCGATGAGGTGCGGCAGCACCGGAATGATGATGCCGAACGCCAGGATGTCGATCAGCACCGTGACGAAGACGAAGACGACGGCGGCGCGACGGACGGGCGTATGCGTGGCGTGTTCCATGGTGTTCCGGTCGATGGCCTATGCGAGCCGCTTCAGCCTCGGCTTCACGATCGGCACCGTCAGCATGGTGCTGACCACGGCCATCAGCAGCAGCGCGGTGAACGTTTCGCTCGTGATGATGTGACGGTCGAGCAGCACGTTGACGAAGATGATCATGATCAGCGCCTTGGTCTGGAGGAGCCAGCCGATCGTCAGCGCGTCGCCGCGCGCCCAGCCGAGCAGCTTGCCGGCGATGCCGACGCCGGCCAGCTTGCCCGCGATCGAGGCGACGAGCAGGAGCGCCGCCGCGATGAACACGGCGGTGCCGCCGACCTGCCAGTTCGTGCGCAGGCCGGTCGACAGGAAATAGATCGGCATGATCACCAGCAGCACGTTGTGGCGGAGTTCGTCGAGCCTGTCGAGCGTGAACCAGTCGCGCTCCATCACGGCGCCGGCGAGGAACGCGCCGACCATGAAGTGCAGGCCGCACCAGTCGGCGCCATAGCCGCAGGCGGCCAGCCAGATCAGGCCGACGGGGTAGCGATCGCGCTCGGGAATCTTCGCCATCAGCCAGCGGATGGCGGACGCGGCGACCGCGAATGCCGCGAGGAAGGCGACCTGATGTCCCACGCGTTGCCAGTCGAGCAGGATGACGGCAAGCACGGCCCAGATCGCGAGATCGTCCAGGCTGGCGTAGCGCAGCACGCGCTGCCCGAGCGGCTCGCGCAGGATGCCGAGCTTCTCCATAAGCAGGATGAGGATCGGCAGCGCGGTCACCGCGCACGCCATGCCGATGCCGAGCACGAATTGCCAGGTCGTCGCCGTCTCGCCGATCCAGCCGTCACGCCACGCCAGCATGGCGAGGGCCGCGAGGCACCCGGTCGCCAGCGGCGCGCCGAGCGCGAGGGCGGCGGTCGTGCCGCACTCGCGACGCTGGCGCCACACTTCGCGAAGATCGAGTTCGATGCCGGCGATCCAGACGAAGACCATCACCGCCCACCAGGCGATACCGTTGAGCGCACCGATCACCGGCGGGGCGAAGACCGTGGCGTAGTAGTCGGGAAATATCCTTCCCAGTACGCCCGGTCCGAGCACGATACCGGTGATGATCTGCACCACGACGAGCGGCGCCCAGTAATCGGTTCGGAAGAGGCGCCAGATGAGGTACGGCACACCCAGAATGATCGTCATCGCGATCAGGAACAATTCGGTCGTATTCATCCATGCCTCCCCAGGGTCGGCAGAGGTTACCCGAATTCACGAGGTTACATAGGGGGCTGTGCCAGCTCTTTCGCGTTCAGCACGCCATCGTGGTTGCGGTCCAGCTTGTGGAACTGCTGGATGAGGTTCCGCTGGAACTGGTCGAGGCGCGTCGGCCTCGTACCGGGACGCATCGGGCCATCGTCGGCATCGAGCACGCCGTCGCCATTGACGTCCATGCGCAGGAAGCCCTGGCTCATGTAGCGCACGTATTCGGTCTCGTCGATGCGGCCGTCGCCGTTCGTGTCCATCCAGCGCAGGTATTCCGCCGGGGTCCGGGGATAGTCCTGGGCCGCGACGACGGACGAGAGGAGCACGGTGGCGAGGGCGAGCGGCAGGCGGGTCATGGGCCGGCAGTCTGCGTCATCCGGAGGGGGTTTGTCGCCCCGCCCGCGGCGGGAGTAGATTTGAGGTCCTTACCCTCCGCGACGGGACCCTCGCCATGATCTTCGACAGCATCCTCGACACGATCGGCCGCACGCCCATCGTGCGCCTGCACCGTATCGCCCCCGCGCATGTCACGCTCTATGCGAAGGTCGAGTCGTTCAATCCGGGCGGATCGGTCAAGGACCGCCTCGCCATCGCGGTGATCCTTGACGCCGAGCAGAAGGGGCTGCTGAAGCCCGGCGACACCGTCGTCGAGGCCACCTCCGGCAATACCGGCGTGGCGCTGGCGATGGTGTGCGCCGCGAAGGGGTACAAATTCGTCGCCACCATGGCGGACAGCTTTTCCGTCGAGCGCCGCAAGCTGATGCGCGCGTATGGCGCGAAGGTGATCCTCACGCCAGCCGCCGAGCGCGGTAGCGGCATGGTGAGAAAGGCCGAAGCGCTGGCCGCGAAGCACGGCTGGTTCCTTCCCCGGCAGTTCCAGAACGCGGCCAATCCCGCCTACCACCGCAACACGACGGCCGCCGAGATCATGCAGGACTTCGCGGGACGTCGCCTCGACGCCTTCGTGACCGGCTGGGGCACCGGTGGCACGCTGACGGGTGTGGGCGAGATGCTGAAGCTCGCGCGTCCCGACGTGAAGATCGTCGTGTCGGAGCCGGCGGCCGCGCCGTTGCTGTCGGGAAAGCCGTGGTCGCCGCACAAGATCCAGGGCTGGACGCCGGACTTCGTGCCCGATGTCCTCAATCGCGAGATCTTCGACGAAAACATCGCCATCGACGAGGTGCTGGCGCGCGACACCGCGCGTCGACTCGCCCAGGAAGAGGGCCTCTTCGTCGGCGTATCGGCTGGCGCCACCGTGGCGGCCGCGCTGGCGTTCGCGAAAGATGCGGTGAAGGACAGCGTGATCCTGGCGATGTTGCCGGATACCGGCGAACGTTACCTGTCGACGTTCCTTTTCGAGGGCGTGGAAGAGGGGACGGACGAGGCATGGCTCGATACGCTGCCATGACGCCATGCGCCGCACGGCCTTTGCCGGAGCGCATCTGACCGGGAAAGCGTTTCGCCGGAAACGATTGGCCCCGATGGCTTTCGCGAAGGGCGGTCGCGGCCCTTATGGAACGTCGCCATCATGCGCGCCCCACATACGCGCTGCGCTTTCGTCACGCCACAAGCGGCACGTTGGTCTTCTCGAACATCAGGAGACCAACTGCCATGACATTCTTCCGTAGCAAGAGCGTGAGCGAAGAGCTGCTGGGTCGCGCGCACCGCATCGCGGGCGCCGCCACCGGTCATCATCCGCGCGAGGCCTTCGGTGCCGCGCGCGAGTACGCCGGCCGGGCCGGCCTGATGGCATCGGACGCATTCGTGGGCGCCGGGCGGGGTGTCCGTCGCCATCCGGTGTTGAGCCTCGCCGTCGGTATCGGCATCGGTGCCGCCGTCACCGCCGTGCTGCTCGCGCGCCGTCGCGCGCAGGCCATCGACGAGCACGACGAACACGATCCGACGCGCCAGCGGCCGACCAACAGCAGCGGCGACGCGCTGGATGGATCCGGTGAGGACAACCCGGTGCCGGGCGAGACGGGGCTGTACTGATCGAAGCGGCCAAGGCGGACGTGCGTAGACACGAAGCAGCTACAGGAACGCCTGTGAAAGCACCTGTGGGAGCGCGCTTGCGCGCGATGGGGTACTCGCGGCAAGCACCCCATCGCGCGCAAGCGCGCTCCCACAGAACTATCGGGCCCAGACAGGTATCCGGACTACCCACATAGGCCTCAAGGCTCCCAGACCAGTCTCAGGCTTCCATCGAGGCGCGAAGTTCGCCGCTGACGCCTAAGCCGCCGTCGCCCTGCGTCGCAGGACCGCCAGCGGCTGTGCCCACACGGCGCCGGGGCGACGCTTGCTCGTCACCAGCGTCAGTTCCGACGGCTGGAACACGTTGACGTTGTGCGTTGCCGGCGTGGTCAGGATGTACTGGGCGCGCGTGCTCTTCAGGAACGCGCCGACCTTGTCGATGTTGAAGATGTCGAGATGCGCGAACGGCTCGTCGATGAAGACGAAGCCGCCGGGTCGATCCTCGTCGCGCATCAGCGCGACCAGGAGGAGCAGGGACTTCATCACCTGCTGGCCACCGGACGCCTCGCCATCGTCCATGCCGATCCAGCCCTTCTTGTCGAACTCGAAGCGCACGTGCAACGCGGCCGACGCGAGCGCCAGGTCGTCGTTGCTGAGTTCGGGCAGGTCGACGTCGACACCGATGCCGGCGAGTTCGGCAAGTACCTTCAGGTTCTTGGCATAACGACGCACGGTGTTGCGCAGCACCTGGATATAGGCGCCGCGCGCTTCGTGAGTGATGCGCGATGCGCGTTCCAGATGCACGCGGCGCTTGTCGAGATCCTGCTTCAGGCCCTCATGGTCGGACCAGAGCTTTTCACGCAGCGCGAGCACGCTGGTGTCCTGCTCCCAATGGCCTTCGTCGAGCCGTCGTTCCACGCGATCGATTTCGCGACGCACGGCGGCGGGCGACTCGTAGCGCTCGCGCAGCGCCGTCATCGCCGCGCGACTGCGCAGGGCGAGCGGCACGTGCACCCGCTTGGCGCGGAAGGCACGCAGGCGGTCGGCCTGCTCGCCGCGCAGCTGGTGATGCTGGCGGACCGCGTCGGCGAGCTGCCGCTGCACGTCGCGCTGCTCGCGCGCCGCGTTGTCGCGCAGGTTCGAGGTGCGCAGGCGCTTCTCGCGCACCGCTTCGTAATGCGCTTCGGCCGCGACATGGCTGTCGGCCGTGCGTTGCACGTCTTCACGCAGGCGAACCTGCTGCTCGCGTGCCTCGGCGAATTCGTCGGCGCGATCGGCGAGCTGGCTGCTGGCGCTCGCGCCGCGCAGCACGGCTTCGGCATCGCCCGCCTTCGCGAGGATGTCCTTCCGTTCGGTGGCGATGTCGCGAAGGCGGGCTTCGATGTCACGTAGCTTCGACTCGCCGTCGCGCAGCTGGCGCTCGCGCGCGCCCGCGCCGAAGTACATGTCGTCGACACCGAGGTGGCGGCCGCCGCGACGTTCGCGGAAATAGCCCTGCGGCGTGATCCAGTCCTGGTCGCGTCCGACCTTCGCGCCATCGGCGACATCCTCGACACGGCGGATCCGGTCGAGGTTGCGCAACAGCCAGTCGGGCGGCGCCGCCGAGAACGACACGACCTCGAGCAGCGAGCCACGTGTGGCCTTCTCCGCCGGCGCGCGGTCCGCGACGACGAAGTGCTTGTAGCGGAGCGCTTCGCCGAGGCTCCACGCTTTCTCGCGGTCGCGCGGATCGTCGAGGAGCACGACGTGGCGATACCCGGCGAGGATGGCTTCGACGGCCGGCTGCCAGCGCGGTTCGTCGATCTCGACGATCTCGCTGAGCATGCTGTGCCGGATGCCGGCCTCGTCGAGCGCGCGACGGAACGACGCTTCGAAATCCGGCGTGTAACGCCGGCCGCTGCGCCAGGCGGACAGCTGGTTCGTCAGCGTCGCGAGATCCTGGCGAAGACGGGTTTCTTCGGCCTGCAGCTGGTTGGCACGCGCGCGGGCGTCGCGCGCGACGTCGGCAAGGCGTTCGTGATCCGCGCCACCCTGCGCCGCGACCATCTCGCGCAGGCGCGTCTCCTGCTTGATCAGCAGATCGTTCTGCGCGAGCTCGGCGCGCGCGGCGTCCAGGCTCTTCTGCGTCTGCTGTCGCGCCAGATCGGCTTCGTGCTGCTCGGCACGCAGGCTCTCACCGCCGGCATCGAGATCCCCCAGCTGGCGGGCGATCTCGGCGTCGCGGCGTTCGAGTTCGACGACGCGGCGCTTCAGGCCCGTGAGTTGCGGGCGCGTGCCGCGAATGGCGGCACCCAGATCGGCGAGTTCGGTGCGCGGCAGCACGTCGGCGACGAGGTCGACGCGCTCGGTCTTCAGCGCGTTCCATTCCTGGTACGAGCGCGCACGGGCTTCGGCTTCCTGCAGGCTCACGCCGATGAGCGAGAGCTGGTGTTCGAGGCCGTGCTGTTCGCGGTCGGCCTCCATCTGATCGTTGCGTGCCCGTTGGTAATCGTCGAGCACGGCCTTGTCGCCGAAGACGTCGAACACCAGATCGAGCAGCGCCTTGGGCGGCATCTGGCAGAGTTTGTCCGTGGCGCCCTGTTCGAGCGTGAGCACGCGACGGATCGCCTGCGAAAGGCCGGCGCCTTCGAGCCGCACGCGGTATTCGCGCAGGCCGAGGAAGTCGCCTCGTGCTTCGATGTCCTCGACGCTGACGTCGCCGCCCACCACGGCGTACTGCCGCGTCCACTCGCCGCCCTTCTTCTGGATGCGGCACGCCAGAGTGACCTCGCGGTCCATCAGCGGAAAGAACGGACGCTCGCCGCTGGGTCCCGGTACGTTGCCGACGCGGGCGCGCAGCCATGCGAACGGCTTGCCGTTGTGGCGCAGGTAGCTCTTGTAGTCACGGTTGCCGGCGCAGTCGATCGTGAGCAACGTGCGCAGCGCGTCGAGCAGCGTGGTCTTGCCGGAGCCGTTGGGCCCCACGACGGTGACGATGTTGGTGTCGAGCGGAAGGCTGAAACGCTGCCAGTAGTCCCAGTGCACGACTTCGAGGCTGCGGAAATCAAACATCGGTCGGTTCCTCGATCTCGTCGGTCGGCTCGTCGTCCGGTTCGTCGGGCAGGGGTTGCGCGGGTCGCGCGGCGGCTTCGGCGAGCAGGTCGCCGAGCGCGCCGTCGAGGATGCGGCGCGCGGTGCGCTCGTAGTCGAACGCGAGGTCGAGCAGCGGACCTTCGGCGACTTCACCCTTGCGGCGGACGATGAAACCGAGGCGGTTCAGCGTGCCGAGGTTGAAGCCCACGCGCGTCTTGCCGCCGAGCTTGTCGCCGAAGTCGGCGAGCAGGGTGCGCTCGGCGATCACCGGCGACACCGTCGGGTCGTGCGGAATGGGTTTCTCTTCGGCGAACATCTGGCCCTGCGACGCGGCGCTCGCGGCGTCCTGGCGCTCGACCTGTCGCTGCCGCTTGGGCAGCACGATCAGCGCCCAGATGACGACGAGAAGCGCGACGCCATCGCGATCCAGCTGCAGCGTGTTGGATATCCAGCTGTCGCTGCCGCCGAAGACGGCGCGCTCGCTCTTGCGCGCCACGGCGAGGCCGATGTACGCGGCGTAGGGATGTTCGCGCAGCTCGAGACCGACGGCCTCGAGCCGGCGGTCGAGGTCTTCGCGGAAGGTTTCGTCCAGCAACGCCTTGCGCGCCTGCGTGTCGGTGCGCGGCAGCCAGCGCTGCGCGAGCAGGCGGGTGACGAGGGTGGCGGTGTCGTCATGCATCGGAAGGGTCCTTCGCGGCGTCGCGCGGCCGTAGTCGGCCGGCGCTCACCATGGCGATCTGGGGCAGATCGGTGTCGATCAGGCGGGGCTCGATCTCCAGCGCGAGGGGAAGTCGCGCAAGATCGGCGGTGCCGCCTTCGAGGGCCGCGGACTCGGGATCGCCGAGCAATCCGAGCAGCGACAGCCGGTAGGCGGAAAGCGCGTAGTCGTCGCCGACCAGCGTCGCCTCGAGTTCGCGTGGTTCGCCGATCGCGGCCAGTTCCGCGTGCCAGTCTTCGAGGAAGCGCAGGTCTTCGTCGTCCATCGGCAGGTCGGCGGTGTCCGGCGGTTCTTCCGCGCCGGGAAGTGCGGTGCTCTCGGCCGCGAGGCGCTCGCGTTCGAGCAGTTCGAACTCAGCGACGTCCAGCGCGATCTGGTCGTGGATGAAAGGCGCGGGCAGCGGCAGCAGGAGCTGACCGTCTTCAAAGGCCGCCAGCGCGTCGATGTCCTGCGCACGCAGCCAGCCGACGAGGTCCGACGACGACAGGCCCGTGCGCCCGAGGTGCACGCGATGCTGATCGATCTTGTTGAGTTCGCGCTGGAAGATACCGGCCTGGCGAAGCAGCGCGCTCTGCGCACGGCCCACGGCCTGCGCGAGTCGATGCGCGGTGGGATCGAGGTCGTCCTTCTCGGTGATGCCGGCGACGACATCGGTCCCTTTCTCGACCCAGGTCCACACCGCGTCGAGCCGCTCGGCGGCCCGGCGGATGCGATGCTCGGAGCCCGAGAGCACGGCGCGGTCGAAGTCTTCCTTCAGCTCCGTCAGGCGCGAGAGGAGGTGGCCGAGTTCGTCCACGGACACGCGGCCGACGGCCTGGCCCGCGGCGAGCTGCGCGGTGAGATAGCCGAGGCCGTCATCGTCGTCGTTCTCGAACTCGAGCATCGTCGCGAGCGCGGCGAGCGCCTTGCGCCCGGGCGGGCCGACGCGATAGCGCATGGTCTCGCCGTCGTAGACCAGGATGTCGTGATCCCTGAGGCGCTGGACCACGGTTTCGAGTTTCACCGCGTCGACGAAGGCGAGGTGATCGCGGATTTCCTGCGGGGTCCACTCGGTGGCATGCGGGCGGCCGCCCAGCGTGCGCAGCACGAGCAGGCGCAGCAGAACCTGCGCCTCGCTGCCGTGGAACAGCGCGGAGAACGCGCGTAGCAGTCCGCGTCCACGCAGCAGCGGGAAGACGGAGGGGATGTCCTCGGCGACGATGCCGTCGCGGAAGAGATCCTGCAGGCGTTCGTCGTGGACGGTGGTGTCGGTCGGGCCGGACAAGGTCAGCGACGGTCGACGCCGACGAAGCGGAGGAACTCGCTCCGTGTGCGCGGATCTTCGCGGAAACTGCCGAGCATCTGGCTCGTGACCATCGACACGCCGCGCTTGTGCACGCCGCGTGTGGTCATGCATTCGTGGCTAGCGTCGATCACCACGCCGACACCACGGGGGCGCAGCGTGTCCTCGATGCAGTGCGCGATCTGCGCGGTGAGCTTTTCCTGCACCTGGAAGCGACGGGCGAAGCCGTCGACCACGCGGGCGAGCTTGCTGATGCCGACGACGCGGTCCTTCGGCACGTAGCCCACGTGCGCGCGGCCGATGATCGGCGCCATGTGGTGTTCGCAATGGCTTTCGAACTCGATGTCGCGGAGCACGATCATCTCGTCGTAGCCGGCGACTTCCTCGAACGTGCGGCGCAGGTATTCGGCCGGATCTTCGTCGTAACCCCTGAACCAGTCCGAATACGCCTTGACGACACGCTTGGGGGTGTCGAGGAGGCCTTCGCGCTTCGGGTCTTCACCGGACCAG
The DNA here is from genome assembly GCF_900109915.1 of Luteibacter sp. UNCMF331Sha3.1. Taxonomy (GTDB): domain Bacteria; phylum Pseudomonadota; class Gammaproteobacteria; order Xanthomonadales; family Rhodanobacteraceae; genus Luteibacter. The sequence goes on along the minus strand of NZ_FOBU01000001.1, from coordinate 1,147,169 downwards.
AGCAGCAGCGTGCGCACGGCCTCTTCGGCCTGTTCGCGGCTGACCGGGCGGGACTTGGCGTCGTCGCTCATCGAAGTGGTTTCCTGGGGCAATGCAAACGGTGATTGTATTGCGCCGAGCGCTCCGGTGGGAGCCAGCCTGCTGGCGATGGGTGCTTGCGGCGAGCACCCATCGCCAGCAGGCTGGCTCCCACCGGACGACCGGCTCAGTCCTCGGCCTGGTCGACCGCCGGATCCGTATCGTCCAGCCCCGGCACGATGTCGAGCAGGGTCTGGCTCTCGTCCGACCCGAGCGATTCCACGCCGCGCAGCTTGCGTTCGATGGCGCGCGTGCGGACCCCCGCGGTGTCGATGCTGTTGCGGACAGTGTCGAGCTGCTTGCGGGTCTTTTCCAGCACCGTGGCGAACTTGCCGAATTCATTCTTCACCGCGGCCAGCACGTGCCAGACCTCGGACGAGCGCTTTTCGATGGCGAGCGTGCGGAAGCCCATCTGCAGGCTGTTCAGCAGGGCGGTGAGGGTGGTCGGGCCGGCCACGGTCACGCGATGCTCGCGCTGGAGCTGCTCGGAGAGCCCCGGGCGGCGGATCACCTCGGCGTAGAGGCCTTCGGTGGGCAGGAAGAGGATCGCGAAATCGGTGGTGTGCGGCGGCGCGACGTACTTGGTGCGGATGCGCTTGGCTTCCTCGCGAACGCGCAGTTCCAGCGCCTTGCCGGCGGCATGGGCCGCATCGACGTCGGCGGCATCCTGGGCGTCGAGCAGGCGCTGGTAGTCCTCCACGGGGTACTTCGCGTCGATCGGCAGCCAGACCGGCGTGCCGTCGTCGGCGCCCGGCAGGCGGATCGCGAACTCCACGCGCTCGCTCGACGCCGGGATGGTGGCGACGTTGGCGGCGTACTGCTCGGCCACGAGGATCTGTTCCAGCAGCGCGCCCAGTTGCACCTCGCCGAAGGTGCCGCGCGTCTTCACGTTGGTCAGAACGCGCTTCAGGTCGCCCACGCCGGCGGCCAGCGCCTGCATTTCGCCGAGGCCGCGCTGAACCGCCTCGAGGCGCTCGGACACCAGCTGGAACGACTGGCCGAGGCGGGTCTCCAGCGTGGCCTGCAGCTTTTCGTCGACGGTGGCGCGCATCTGCTCCAGCTTCGCCGCGTTGTCCTGCTGGATGGCGCCGAGGCGCGTCTCCAGCGTGGCGCGGACTTCGCCGAGGCGTTTCTCGTTCTCGGCGGTGAGCGCGGCGAAACGCTGGTCGATGCCTTCGCCGAAATGCTTCAGCGTGAGGGCCGATTCTTCGCGCGTCTTGCGGGAATCGTCGGCCAGGCCGTGGCGCAGCGATTGCAGGCCGATGTCCGTGCGCTCGGTGAGCTGGTCGAGACGCTTGCCGAAGCCTTCGATGCGTTCGTGCTGGCGCTCGGCGGCGGCCGTGAGCTGCTCCTGCACGTGGCCCCGGAACTGGCCGAAACTTTCGCCGAGTTCGCCACGGCCGGCGCGCTGCTCTTCGCGGATCAGGGTTTCGAGCCGGCGGCTGTCGTCGCGCAGGGCGTCGAATCGGGCGCTGTCGTCGCCGCTGCGCCCCCGGGCGAGGAGGACGAAGAGCAACAGGAGACACGCGATGCCGACGATCAGCAGCGCGACGAGGAGGAGGGTTTCGAGCGTCATGGGGTCAGAGGATACAGCCCCTGAGGTCCCTGCTCTCAGATCTCGCGATTGCCGACGATCACGACGTCGGCCGGGCGCTTCGCGAACAGGCCGACGGTGACCACGCCGACGATCTGGTCGAGCCGGGCTTCCAGTTCCACCGGGTCGGTGATGCGCCAGTTGTGGACGTCGATGATCCAGTTGCCGTTGTCGGTGACCACGCCGTCGCGCCAGACGGGCTGGCCGCCGAGCGCGACGATCTCGCGGGCGACGAGGCTGCGCGCCATCGGGATCACTTCGATCGGCAGCGGGAACTTGCCCAGCACGTCGACCTGCTTGCTCGCATCGATGATGCAGACGAATTTCCGGGATGCCGCCGCGACGATCTTTTCGCGCGTGAGTGCCGCGCCGCCGCCCTTGATCAGGCGCTTGTGCGGATCGCATTCGTCGGCGCCATCGACGTAGAGGTCGAGCTGGCCAACCGCGTTGAGGTCGACGACGTCGATGCCCAGCTTGCGCAGGCGCGCGCTGGAGGCTTCGGAGCTGGACACGGCCGCCTTGATCCGGTCGCGGTACTGCGAGAGCTCGTCGATGAAGAAATTCACCGTCGAACCGGTACCCACGCCGATGATGCCGTCCTTGATGTCCGACACGTACCGGAACGCGGCGGTTTCGGCGGCGAGGCGCTTCTCGTTGTCCTGGCTCATGCTTTTTCCAGCTTGAGGATGAAATCCCAGTCGCTCTTGGCCACGGGCATCACGGAAAGGCGGCTGCCTTTCTGCACCAGGGGCATGTCGGCGAGCTCGTCGCGGCCCTTCAGCTCTTCGAGCGAGATGGTGCGCGCGAGTTTGCGTTCGAACTTGACGTCGACGAGCATCCAGCGCGGTTCCTCGCGCTTGCTCTTCGGGTCGAAGTATTTCGATTTCGGGTTGAACTGGCTTTCGTCCGGGTACGCGGGAGACGCGACCGACGCGATCCCGACGATGCCGGGAACGTCGGTGTTCGAGTGGTAGAAGAAGATCCTGTCGCCGACCTTCATGCCGTCGCGCATGAAGTTGCGCGCCTGGTAATTGCGCACGCCGTCCCAGGCTTCCACGCCCTTGCGCTTCAGGTCGTCGATCGAGAAGGCGTCCGGCTCGGATTTCATCAGCCAGTACTTCATGCGGCGCCACCCGTGCAGTCGATCAGTTCCTTGTCCGTGGCGACGTAATCGAGCGAGATGTCCCATTCGGCCGTCTCGATCGCATCCAGCTCCTGGAAGGCGTAGCCGACGCCGACCAGCAGCGGCTGCGTCGGGCGGTCCTTGCCACGAAGGAATTCGAAGCTGCGGTCGTAGTAGCCTCCGCCGAAGCCGAGGCGGTTGCCACGGCGATCGAAGCCGAGCAGCGGCACCAGCACGAGATCGAGGCGGTCGGCCTCGACGATGCGCTCGGAGGCCTTCGGCTCCGGAATGCCGAGATCGTTCGTGTCGACGTCCTCGCCCGTGGTCCACGGCGCGAAGGTGAGCCGACGCTTGCCGCCCGATTTCGTGACGATGGGCAGGTAGAAGGTCTGGCCGCGCGCGGCGAGGGGCGCGATGGCCATGTTCAGCGGCAGCTCGCCGCCCGTGGCCCAATAGCCGGCGATGTGCGTGTCGGTGAGGAATTCGGGGAGCTGCTCCAGCGATTGCCGGAGGCCCTGGGCGGCCGCGACGCGCTCGGCCGGCTTCAGCTGGCGCCGTCGCTGCACGAGGTCGGCTCGCAGTTCACGTCTCTCGGGAAGCTTTGACATGGGTCGTTCAACGGAACGGCACAGGCAAGGTCGCCGTCGAGCCGCCACATCCGGTGCCGCGGATGGGACGCTGACCGGCCCGCGGGGCCGGTCGGCTGGAATGGGAGGCGTTCTCCGCGATGCCGCTGCGCACCAAACGACCTTGATCCAAAGGATCAGGTGGGAGGGCTACGCGACATCAAGGCTTTCCGTACGAGGCGGACATGCACAACAGTCACGAAAAGCCGACCCGGGGTCGTATGTAGGAACAAGGCAAATGTAAAGTGCGCTGGCGAACACCGCAGGGAACGCCTGACGACTATTTTACCGATGCGTCGAGCAGACCATCAAGCTTTCTGCGCAGGGAGGCCAGTCCGTCGGTCAGCACCTGTTCCTGCGAGTCGTGCTCCTTCCGCAGGGAAAGCAGCTCGTGCGCGATGCTGACGGCCGCCAGGACGGCGATCCGGTCGAACCCGGGCACCTTCGCGTTGGATTTCAGTTCGCGCATCTTGCCGTCCAGGAACTGGGCGGCGGCGATCAGGCCGGGGCGTTCCTCGGGCGCGCACGCGATGTGGAACTCGCGGTCGAGCAGTCGCAGGGATACCGGTTCGCTGGCGGTGGCATTCATAGGACGGATCAGCCCGTGTTCTCGAGCGCTTTCAGGCGCTGGATCATCGCTTCGACGCGGCTACGCGCCTGTTCGTTGCGTGCCATGAGTCCCGCGCGTTCGTTGGCCAGCTGTTCCTGGCTGTGGCGCAGGCTCCGGTTCTCCTCGGTCAGCCGGCGCACGGTATCGACGAGCCGGTCGAGCGTGGCGCTCAGGGCTTCCAGTTCGGTCTTGAAGGCATCCGGGTTCGTCATGGGCGGGACTATAACAGGACGTCCGGCCCTGTCGGCATCCCGTGAAGCGATGGCACCTGCGGCGTGAAGGCGGCTGCATTAAACTCGTGCATCGAGCCTTGAGGAGTACGCGCCATGTCGGCCAACCAGACCGTCGACCCCGAAGACATCGCCGAGCTGATCGGGCGCTGCAAGCTTTCCGTGACGGTGAGCGAATTCCATGGCTCGCTCGTGGGTTACCTCGCCGCCGGCGGCCGTTTCCCCCACGGCGGCTCGGTACTCGACGCCCTGGCGCTCGAGCCGGATCCGGCACCCACCGCCGACGAGCAGGGCATGCTCGCCCGTCTTCGTCACCAGACCGACGAGTGGCTGGCCGATCCCGAGATGACCTTCTCGCCGTGGCTGCCCGACGACGAGGCGCCGATTCCCGAGCGGGCCGAGGGCCTCGTGGAGTGGATCCACGGTTTCCTGGGCGGTCTCGGGCTGGGCGGTTCGGTCGAACGCAACCAGGGCATGAGCGACGACGCGAAGGAGGTCCTGCGCGACATGGCCTCCATCGCCGGCACCGAGTTCGAGTTCGACGCCGACGACGACGTGAACGACGAGAGCCTGACCGAGCTCGAAGAATTCGTGCGCGCCGGGGCCATGATGCTGCATGCCGAGCTCAGCCGCGCGACGAGGCCGGCCACCGACACCCTGCATTGATCGCCGCGGCGGAGTTCGCCCGGCGTCGCCGGGAACTGATGCGCATGGCCGGCGACGACGCGGCGCTGATCCTCGCCGCCGCGCCCGAACGCATGCGCAATGCCGACGCCCCGTGGCCGTACCGGCAGGATTCCGATTTCCACTACCTCACGGGCTTCGGAGAGCCAGAGGCGGTGCTCGCCCTGCTTCCCGGCCGGGCGCACGGCGAAACCGTGCTGTTCTGCCGGGAACGCGACGCCGATCGCGAGCGCTGGGATGGCGAGCGCATGGGCACCGACCGCGCCGCGCGCGAGCTGCGCCTCGACGACGCGTTTCCCATCGACGATATCGACGACATCCTGCCCGGGATGATCGAGGGCAGGGCGCGGGTGTACTGCCATTTCGGGCAGGAGCCCGACTTCGATGCCCGCCTGCTCGCCTGGATGCGCCGCCTGCGCACCGCGCGGGGCGGCGGCGTGGTACCGAAGGATCTCGTGGCGCTGGGCCACCTGCTGCACGACCTGCGTCTCTTCAAATCGAAGGACGAGCTCGCACTGATGCGACGTTCGGCCGAGGTCGCCGGCGCAGCGCACCTCGCCGCCATGGCCGTCGCGCGTCCCGGCGTCGCCGAGTACGAGGTCGAAGGCGAAATCCTCCGCACGATCCGCGGTCGCGGTGCCGTCCCCGCGTTCCCGCCGACCGTCGCCGGAGGCGCCAATGCCTGCGTCATGCATTACCAGGCCAACCGCGCCACGCTGAAAGAGGGTGACCTGCTCCTCGTCGACGCCGGCGCCGAAGTCGACTGTTACGCGTCCGACATCACCCGCACGTTCCCGGTGGGCGGCCGTTTCACGCAAGAACAGCGGGCCCTCTACGAGATCGTGCACGAGGCCCAGCTCGCCGCCATCGACGCCGTTCGTCCGGGCCGCTCGTTCGGCGACGCGCACGACGCCGCGGTACGCGTCATCGCCGAAGGCCTCTGCGCCGTCGGCATCCTGCGCGGCGGCGCCGACCGCGTGATCGCCGAGGGGAGCTACAAGACCTACTTCCCCAGCAAGACCGGCCACTGGCTCGGTCTCGACGTGCACGACGTCGGCGACTACCGCATCGACGGCGAGCCACGCGTGCTCGAAGAGGGCATGGTGGTCACGGTCGAGCCCGGCATCTACGTCCCCCCGAACGACAAGCGCGTCGACGAACGCTGGCGCGGCATCGGCATCCGCATCGAAGACGACGTGGCGGTGACGAAGAACGCCCCCGAGGTCATGACGGCCGCGGTACCGAAAGCGCCCGACGCGCTCGAGTGGTGACACGCAGCCGGCACGGCGAAGCGCCGATCGTATGGGCGATCACTTGCCAGCCAGCAACGTATGATCGGGTCTGATCCGGCACCGCTCCCAGGACTTCGATGACTGAACCCTCCCGACGCTACGCATCGGTCGACGTCCTTCGTGGCGTCACGGTCGCGGCCATGTTGCTCGTGAACGATCCTGGCGACTGGGGCCATGTGTGGTGGCCGCTGGAACATGCGGCGTGGAACGGCTGTACGCCGACGGATCTCGTGTTTCCCTTGTTTCTCTTCATCGTGGGCGTCTCGATCGCGCTGGCGATCGTGCCTCGTGTCGAAGCCGGTGCGGCGAAGGCGCCTCTTCGTCGGGCCGCGCTTGGTCGGGCGGCGCGCATCGTCGGTCTGGGCCTGCTGCTCAACGTCGTGGCGTGGCTGGCCATTCCCGATGCGCATCTTCGCTTGCCGGGCGTACTTCAGCGTATCGGTGTGTGTTTCGCGGCGGCGGCGCTGCTCGCGGTGTATGCGCGGCCGCGCATGCGCGACGTGCTGTTCGTGGCGCTGCTCGTCGGGTACGGCCTGGTGCTCTCGTTGGCTGGCATGGAGCCGTGGACGAACGGGGTGAGCCGCGTCGACTCGGTGGTCTTCGGGCCGTTCGTCTATGCGATCGATCCGGCGACGGGGCGTGGCCACGATCCGGAAGGTTTGCTCGCCACGTTTCCCGCGCTGGCGACGACGTTGCTGGGCATGCGCGCGGGCGCATGGTTGCGCGCGGGTAATGTGCGCGCGTTGTTGGTCGCCGCCATCGGATGCCTGGTGGCCGGTGCCGTGACGCAGTGGATCTGGCCGTTCAACAAGAACCTCTGGACGCCGAGTTACGTGTTGTGGACCGGCGGCTGGTCGTTCGCGTTGCTGCTCGTCGTTCATCTGCTCGCCGATCGCCGCGGCTGGCGTCTGCCGGGGCGTGCGTTCGGCGTCAACGCCATCGCGGCGTATGCGGGATCCGGGTTGATGGTCTACGTGTTGATCGCGCTCGGCATCGCGCCGTGGCTCTATCGCGTGGCGTTCGCGTCGTGGATGACGCCGCTGTTCGGGCCGTACGTGCCGTCGGCGGCCTGGGGTGTCGCGTTCGTCGCGGTGTGGTGGCTGGTGGTGCGGTGGATGGATCGCCGCGGTATCTATCTGAAGGTGTAGGGACAGGATCGTGTGGGAGCGCGCTTGCGCGCGCTAGCGCGCTCCCACATGATGAGCAACGAATCAGATCGCGTCGTGTCAGAGCAGCGCGAACGCATCGCGCGTCAGGTTTTCCGGCTCGCCCGTGGTGCAGACCACGTCGTCTTCGATGCGGATGCCTCCGTACTTGCGGAATGCGTCGACCTTCACCCAGTCGATGTCGTTCGAGAACGGCTTGTTCCTGAGCTCGGCGAGCAGCATGTCGATGAAGTAGATGCCTGGCTCGATCGTGACCACCATGCCGGCTTCGAGCTGTCGGGTGAGGCGAAGGTATGGGTGGCCTTCCGGTCGCGCGATGGTGCCGCCCGTTTCCGATGCCTGGAAACCGCCAACGTCGTGCACCTGCAGGCCGATGCCGTGGCCGAGGCCGTGCGGGAAGAATGCCGAGGACACCCCCGATTCGACCGCGCTTTCCGGGCTCATGCGGATGAAGCCATGCTCGCGCAGGACGCCCGCGAGCGCGTGGTGCGCATGCACGTGCAGGTCGGGGTAACTCTGGCCAGCACGGACCTTCGCGACGAACGAGCGCTCGGCCGCGTCGACGGAATCGATCAGCGCCTGGAATTCGCCGGCCTTGCTGCCGGCGTACGTACGCGTGATGTCGCTCGCGTAGCCCGATGCGCTGGCGCCGGCGTCGATCAGGAACGAGCGGCTTTCCGCCGGCGCGCTGCGATCGAAGTTGGTGTAGTGCAGCACCGCGCCGTGTTCGTTGAGACCCACGATGCTCGCGTACGGAAGCTCGGCGTCGATCTGGCCGACGGCGGTGAGGTAGGCGAGATGGATGCCGAGTTCGCTTTCCCCGTCACGGAACGCGCGTTCGGCGGCGCGGTGGCCGCGCGTGCCGCGACGACTGGCTTCGCGCATCAGCTCCAGTTCGTACGGCGTCTTGTACGCGCGGTGGTAGTGCAGGTGATCGACCACGGCCGGCGGATTGTTCGCGCAGACGTCCTGCAGGTTGCAGTACTGGTCGCCGATGATGGCGCAGCGTGACAGCGTGGCCGGCAGTTCGGCGATCGCATCGGCCGGCTTGCGGACGACGACGATGTCGAACTGATCGACCCAGTAGCCGGTCGGCGCTTCCGGCACCACGTGCCAGTAGTCGCGCGGCTGCAGGAACACCAGCTTCGGCTTCTCGCCGGGCGTGTACACGAGCCAGCTGCCCGGCGCGTCGGTCAGGGGCAGCCAGTGCCTGAAATGCGGGTTGGTGACGAACGGGTAATCCTGGTCGTCGAGGAACTTCGTGATCGGGCGTCCGGCCGGCACCACGAGGTGATCGAAACCGCCACGTGCAAGGGCGGTGTCGGTGCGCTCTCGCAGGGTGGCGAGGTGCTGGGGATAGAGCGCGGCCAGCGCGTCGTTCATGGGGAGACTCCGGGGGACGTGGGGCAAACGCCAATGGTGCGCCTGTGGGCGTCCGGAGCCAACCCCGGACGTCGCGGCGGGCGGCCCGGCTGCAGCGGCACCGCCAGTGCGGCGGCCTCGTGCCGGTCAGGCTTTGGCGAAAACCACCGTGTAATCGCCGGCGAGATCGCCGAGGCGATGGCGCAGGGCGGTCGCGGCGTGTGCGTTGGCCTGGCCCAGTAGGCCCTTCAGGTGGGCGCCGTACAGGGTGATGGCGTAATGGCCCACAGCGAAGTCGTGCTCCGGGGACCGCCAGAGATGGAGCGGGGTCCAGGTCGCGCAGGACGGGCAGGCCACGTAGGCGGAATCGGGCGCGTCGCACCAGACCGCGAGCGCTTCCTCCAGCGCCTCGCTGCCGTCGTCGCCGGGCGAGAGGCGGTCGCCGCATTCGGGGCAGCGGATGGAGAAGCTGCCGTCGTAGCGACAGAAGATCCCGTTTTCACGGCCGCCGTCGACGAGTTCCGCGCCACCACGTCCGTCTTCGCGCCAGCGATGGCCGCTCGCATGGAGGCCGATGGCCACGATGCCGGTGTCGGCGACGAAGCGCTCGTCGAGCACCCGGAAGCGGGCTTCTTCGTCGCCGCTCGGATGCGCGGCGATGATGCCGTCGCCGACGAGGTGCAGGTACAGATCCATCGCGGCCGCGGCGGCGTCGTCGCGCTCGAGATCGGTGTCGACCAGGATGGTGGTGGCATCGCTCATGATGAGCGATGGTGACCCTCCGTGGGGTTCATCGTAAAGCATGCTGCGCGCCTTCCGTTCAGTCAGTCCGCGGGTGGTCCGATCCATTCGTCGATGGCCCGCACGTCGTCTTCGCTGGCGGCGACGATGCGATAACCGGCCCAGAACTGTCCGTTGGACGCCGCCGGTTCGTGCCATTGTTCCTGGATGCCGATTTCGACCCGATGCTGCCTGTGGTGGGCGTCGTGCAATGTGAAGACCACCTGGTAGACGGCGCCGTCGCGAGGCTGCGATTTGAGCAGCAGCATCACGCCGGTGGCCGACAGGTTGCCGAGCTGGCCGATCTCCTGTTCGGTGAACCAGTTCTTCACCGCGATGGGCGCGGTGGCGCGCTTGCGCGGTGCGCGGCGTTGTTCGGCGTCGCGGATCATGCGTGGCCCGCCATGCGTTCGCGGATACCCTCGCGGCGCAGGTTGCGCGCCACGGCCTTCCATGCGCGATCGACGATCGACATGCGCTGTTCCTTCCATTCGCGCGCTTCGCCGGTCGCGATGAGACGGGCGAGGCGGGTGAGATCGATGTCTTCCGTGCGCGCGCCGCGCTGGTTCACGAACAGGCAGCGGCCCGTGGTCGGCGAGAACCAGGCGAGCTTGCGTAGCGCGATGCTTCCGTCGGGCTGGACGAACTCGAACCACGTGCCGAAGCGCAGACTGGCGAATCCATCGTGGATCGCCTGCGCGGAAGCGTCGAGCGGCGTCGGCACGACGGGCACCACGGGTTCGCCGTGCGCGGTGCCTTCGCCGAGGCGCGGCCGCTGCTTCAGGCGCACCGCGACGTCGGTGGACGTGAGGCCCTCGTCGGTCTGCCGATCCGTCGGCTCGAACACGCCCGCCGCCACTTGCGCGGCTTCCGACGGATGCATGCCGAGGTGTTCGAGGCCGCGCTCCACGTCCTGGCGGAGCTTGTTGCCGTCGACGATGGGGCGCCGGCCGAGCAACTGGTCGGTGATGCCGAGGCAATACAGGAACGCCTCGCCATTCTCGCCGCCACGAAGGATGTGCAGCGCGAGCACGTCGGCCCAGGTGCGCTCCAGTAAGATGCGCAGCACACCGCGCGGCGTCGTGCCCTTGACCATGCGCTCACCCATGATCTCGGTGGCGCGCTGGCGCGCACGCTCCAGGCGATCGCGTCCTTCCATCGCTTCGATCTGGCGTCGCTCGGCGACGTGCGCCTTGCGCGAGAGCAGCGCGATCTGTTGTTCGATGTCGGCGCGCCAGGTCGGATCGATGACCTGCGCGTGGCTGGCTTCGACGACGAGGCGCTCGAGGCGATCCACCAGCGCCGCGTCGGGCTCGCCTTCGTTGGGATCCAGCCAGTGCTGGGCGGCTTCGCTCACCGTGTCCAACAGCTGCCGCGCCGGATGTTCGGCCTGGTCGAAGAAACCGCGGTCGTTCACCGCGGCGCGCAGCATCGGCCACTGCAGGCCGCCGAGCACCGCGCGGCCGGGGCTGCTCACGGCGAGCTGGTGACCGAGGCTTTCGAACAGGCGCGCGGTCAGTTCGACGGTGTCGCCCTGTTCGATGGTCAGTTCGGCGGGCGGCGAGCCGGCCGGCCGGCCCTGATTGAGCTGGTTGAGCAGTTCGTCGCGCAGCGCCTGCGCGCTGCGGATTTCGCGTTGCGCCGCGTCGGTGACGTCGGTGACGTGTCCCTGCAGCGCGAACAGGGCGGTCTGCAGTTCGTCTTCCGAAGCGAGGCGACCCGGTGCGAAACCCGCGCCGCGGCCGGTTTCCACGCGAGAGGCGAGGAGGGCGCGCAGGCCTTCGAGCACGCCGATGTGGCCGTCGATCGCCGCGCCGCCGACGCCGCTACCTGCCGCACCGGTGCCGGACCCGCCACCCGCGACGCCACCAACGCCCCCGGCGGACTCGCCACCCTCGGCACCCTTCGCGCGGCGGTCGCCGGCAGGGGGCGTCGCGATGCGCACGTTGGGATAGACGCGGAAGCCGGGAAGGATGCCGCGTGTGCGGTAGTGCTCGTTGAGTGCGCCGTAGAACGCCTCGCCATGCACGAGCACGTGCGCGTCGATGGACTGGAACAGCACGAGCCGGTGAGCGATGGACAACGGCATGGGAAGCACCGCCGCCTGCAACGCCGCCGTCAGGGCGCGCGGGCCGGCAGGCAGCGCCTCGCCTTCCAGCGGCGGGGTGCCCGCCAGCACGGCCAGGCGGTAGCCGAGTTCGAACAGGCTGCTGGCGCTGCGCGCCTCGCCGCGGGCCGCCATGCTGGCGAGCGCGTCGGTCTGCTCCTGCTCTTCCGGATCCACGAGCGACAGGGTCAGGTGCTCGGCGGATGCGACGGGCTTCGTCTCGCCGATCTCGCCCAATCTACGGAATCGCTCCGACAGGTGCGCGGCGAAGCGGTTGCGGAAACCCGGCCCATCGCGCTCGACGATCGTCCGGCTTTCGAAACAGGCCTGCTGTTCGAGATGGTTGCGGCTGCTCTCGGCGGCCGAGAAGAGGCGGTGATCGAAGTCGCGCAGCGCTTCGCGCAGCGGCATGTCGAGCCACGTCAGGCACAGCGACAGACCCTGCTGCGCTTCGCGTTCCGCACGCGGCGACAGGGCGACGGGATGCGGTCCCGTCCGGCCGTACGGCGGCTGCGTGCCTGCGCTCATTCGTTCAGGTCCTCCCCGACCTCGATCGTAAGTTTAGGTGGGCGGGCCACGGCGACGCCAGCGTCGACACGACCCGCTTATGGCTTAGTGCGATTGGACTAGGCGACGCGCGCGAACGGCCCGCGTCAGGCCATGAAGGCTTCGATCACGTCGTTGAGGAAGCGTTGGCCCAGTGGCGTGGTCTTCAGCTGGTCGGGATCGTCGACCAGCCAGCCCCGGGCGATGCAGCTTTCCCGCGCCCCCGCGATCGACGCGGCGGGAAGGCCGGTACGCTCCGCGAAGTCCGTCGCCGGCACGCCGTCGATCAGACGCAGCGCGTTGAGCATGTACTCGAAGGGGAGGTCGTCGGCGGCCACGCGGTTGTCGCCGCCGATCCGGGCGGGCCGACCGGCGGCGGCCAGATAGGCGGCCGGAAGGCGCGTTTTCCAGCGGCGGCGGACGCCCGCGGCGTCGCTTATCTTGCCGTGGGCGCCGGCACCGATGCCGAGGTAGTCGCCGAAGCGCCAGTAGTTGAGGTTATGCGCGCAGCGCCGGCCGGGACGGGCGTACGCCGAGACCTCGTACTGACCGAAGCCCGCCGAGGCCAGGCGCGCCTCACAGGCTTCCTGGATCGCCCATGCCGCGTCGTCGTCGGGCAGCGGCGGCGGGTTGGCGGCGAACGCCGTGTTCGGTTCGAGCGTCAGCTGATAGTGCGAGACATGCGTCGGTCGCAGCGCGATGGCGCGTTCCACGTCGTCCAGCGCGCCCTCGAGCGACTGCTCGGGCAAGGCGTACATGAGGTCGACGTTGATGTTGCCGATGCCGGCGTCCTGCGCCTGACGTACCGCATCGGTAGCCTCGGTGGACGAATGGATGCGGCCGAGGCGGCGCAGCTTGTCGTCGTCGAAACTCTGCACGCCGAACGAGATGCGGTTCACGCCCGCGGCGAGGTAGCCGTCGAAACGGCCATGCTCCACCGTGCCCGGATTGGTCTCCAGCGTGATCTCGGCGGCGTCGACGAACGGCAGGCGCTCGCGTGCCCCGTCGAGGAAGCGGCCGACCAGCTCGGGCGAGAAAAGACTGGGCGTGCCGCCGCCGAAGAAGACCGTCTCGATGGGGCGTCCATGCGCCGCGTCACCGAAATCGCGCAGGTCGGCGTCGAGATCGGCGAGCAGCGCGTCGACGTACGCCGGATAGTCCGGCGTGCCGCGCAGGCCGTGCGAGTTGAAGTCGCAGTACGGGCATTTGCGCACGCACCACGGCATATGCACGTAAAGGGAAAGCGGCGGCGGAACGAGGGTCATGCGAATCCGGCGAGACGTGCCTTGAGCAGGTCGAGTGCCTGACCACGATGGCTCAGGCGGTTCTTCAGGGCGAAGTCCAGTTCCGCGGCGGATACGTCGAACCCGTCGGGAAGGAACAGCGGGTCGTACCCGAATCCACCGGCGCCGCGCGGCGCGTCGAGGATGCGGCCATGCCAGCGGCCCTCGGCGATCAGCGGCGCCGGATCGTCCGCGTGGCGGAGCAGCACCAGCACCGCGATGAAATAGGCCGTGCGACGCCCGGCGGGCACGCCGTCGAGCTCGCGCAGGAGCCTCGCGTTGTTGGCGGCCGTGTCGCCATGCGTACCCGCGTAACGCGCCGCGTAGAGTCCGGGTGCGCCGTCGAGTGCGTCGACGCAGATGCCGGAGTCGTCGGCGAGCGCGGGCATGCCCGTGGCGCGCGCCGCGTGGCGCGCCTTGATCAGCGCGTTCTCGACGAAGGTGAGGCCGGTCTCCTCGGCGTCGCTGACGCCCAGCGACGTCTGCGCCACGAGCTGCACGCCCGAACCCTCGAGCAGTTGCTCGAGTTCCACGACTTTGCCGGCGTTGCCGGAGGCCAGGACGATACGCATCGCTCAGCTGCCCGCCGGGAATTCGGGTGCGTAGCGCACGCAGCCCCTGTAGCCGGCCAGGCCGTCCACGGTGAGCGCCAGCACCTGGAAGGCGTTGCCGCCGTCGTAGACGTCGAACAGGTCGTGCGCCGACGCCTTGCTGAAGCCGAACTGCGCGTAATAGGCCGGCGAGCCGAGCACGAAGATGGCACGCGCGTCGCGTACGAAGCACGCGCCGATGCCTTCCTCGATCAGCGCGTGGCCGACGCCGAGGCGCTGGTGCTCGGGAAGCACCGCCACCGGCGCGAGGCCGAGCGCCTTTCCGTCGTCGCCTTCCTTGATCGTGACGGGCGAGAACAGGACATGGCCGATGACGGCATCGGTTTCGTCGGTGGCGACGAGGCTGATCGTGTCGCGACCCGCCGCCACGAGATCGCGCACCAGGTCGGCCTCGGTGTCGCGACCGAAGGCCGCCCGATGCACGGCCAGGATCGCGTCGAGATCGGCGGCCGCGGCGGCGCGGACGGACGTCACGGCGCGGACTCGAGCGCCGCGCGCTGCGCGGCGACCAGTTCGCCGATGCCCTTGGCGGCCAGGTCGAGCATGGCGTTCATCTCGTCGCGGCGGAAGGCGTGGCCCTCGGCCGTGCCCTGCACTTCGATGAAACCGCCGCCATCGTTCATCACGACGTTCATGTCGGTATCGCAGTTGGAGTCTTCGGCGTAGTCGAGGTCGAGCACCGGCACGCCGTTGTAGACGCCCACCGACACCGCGGCGATGGCGCCGAGGATCGGGTTGCGCTTGATGGCGTTGCGCCTGGTCAGCGTGGCCACCGCGTCGACCAGTGCGACGTAGGCACCAGTGATCGCCGCCGTGCGCGTGCCGCCGTCGGCCTGGATGACGTCGCAGTCGAGCGTGATGACACGCTCGCCGAGGGCGGCGCGGTCGACGCAGGCGCGCAGCGAGCGGCCGATCAGGCGCTGGATCTCCATCGTGCGGCCGCCCTGGCCGCCGCGCGCGGCTTCGCGCTGCGTGCGGTCGGTGGTGGCGCGGGGGAGCATGCCGTACTCGGCGGTGACCCAGCCCTCGCCCTTGCCGCGCAGCCACGGCGGTACGCGCTCCTCGACGGAGGCGGTGCACAGCACCCGGGTGTCACCGAAGGACACGAGGACGGAGCCCTCGGCGTGGCGCGTGTAGTGGCGTTCGATGCTGACGGCGCGCAGCTGGTCGGCAGCGCGGCCGCTCGGGCGGGAAAGGGTCATGTGGGGGCCTGATTTGGGCGCGGGCGGTGGGTCAGTTTACCATTGCGGCCTTTCCTCCACGCGCGAGCGAGGCAACCGATGATCCGCAGCATGACCGCCTACGCCTCCGCCGAGAGTACGGGCCCGTCCGGCACGCTGACCTGCGAACTCCGCACGGTCAACCACCGTTACCTCGAGATCAGCCCCCGGCTGCCCGACGACCTGCGCAGCTTCGAAAGCGCGCTGCGCGAACGGATCGCCCAGCGGCTCTCGCGCGGCAAGGTGGACGTCACGGTGCGCCTGCGCTCCGAGGCTGGCGCCGGCGAAGGCCTGCGCATCAACGGGACGGCGCTGTCCCGGCTGTCCGAACTGGCGCTCGACCTCGAGCAGCGCTTTCCGCGCATGACCATCGAATTCACCGAGCTGCTCCGCTTCCCCGGCGTGATGCAGCAGCCGGAAACCGACGCCGACGCCCTGCAGGTGGCTCTGCTCGACGTGCTCGATCGTGCGCTGGGCGTGCTCGGCGACACCCGCGGCCGCGAAGGCGCCAAGCTCGGCGAGATCCTGCGGGATCGCCTCGATGGCATCGAAAAGATCGTCGGCGACGTGCGCACCTGGCTCCCGGAGATCCGCACGGCGCTCCGTGCCCGCCTCGAAAGCCGTCTCGCCGATGTCCGCCAGCCGGTCGATCCCGGCCGCCTGGAGCAGGAGCTGGTGTTGCAGATCACGCGCATCGACGTCGACGAAGAACTCGACCGCCTGGCCACCCATATCAGCGAGGCACGTCGCGTGCTCGCGCTGAAGGAGCCGGTGGGCCGTCGCCTCGACTTCCTCATGCAGGAATTCAACCGCGAAGCGAACACGCTCGGCTCCAAGTCCGTCGATGCGCGCACGACCAACGCGGCCGTCGAGCTGAAGGTGCTGATCGAGCAGATGCGCGAGCAGGTGCAGAACATCGAGTGACGCGTTTCGGGCAAGAACGATCAATCGCGGCGGGGGCATGACGTAGACAATGCCGGTGACGATTCGCCCGGCGCCGCACGGGCTTCCTTTCGGACCGGACTCGCTACCTCATGACTTTCATCCCTCTGCGCGCTTCGCGCCACCACGGCGGTCACACGCTGCCACGCCATCGCGCCTCCATGCGCCGGGGCCTCGTCGGCGCGCTGCTGTTCGCGGGCGTGGTCGCCGGCGTGCATGCCGACGATTTCTTCGCCGACGCGAAGGTCAACGGTGAGGTCAGGCTCTACCGGTTCGACCGCGACTACGACAACCCGTCCAGCAAGGACCAGTTCGCCAATTCGCTGACGGGCCTGCTTACCGTGCGCAGCGGCAGCGTGAGCGGATTCAGCGCCGTGGCGACCGGGTTCTCGGCGCATTCGTTCGGCACCCAGTCGCACGACGTGGGTCGGATCGATACGTCGCTCATGGGTCCGGGCAACACCATCGACGGGTTCACGCAGGCGTTCGTCGAATACGCGAATCCCTGGGTGACGGTGCGCGCGGGCGACCAGTACCTCAACACGCCCTGGATGGGACAGTCCGATTCGCGCGTCGTCCCGGCGTCCTACCAGGGTGCGATGGTGGATTTCCGGCCGGCGAAAGGCTGGGACATTTATGCGATTCGCACCCTGCGCTGGAAGAGCCGCACGTCGGACGGCTACAACGACGATAACGTCTATTACCCCTCGACGTACCACGGCGACAACATGTACGGGAACAACGGCGCGCTTCCGCCGTCGGCACGCTCGCAGGACGGCACCACGGCCATAGGCGGCACGTACGCCTCGAAGTCGTTCAAGGCCCAGGCCTGGTACTACGATTTCGAGCATTTCGGCCGGATGGGTTACGTGGACGGGATGTACACGTTCGCGGACGTGGGCGCGTTCAAACCGTTCCTCGGTGCCCAGGTCGTGCGCGAGACCAGCGGCTCGGGCAACGTCCTCGTCGGCACGCACACGCCCATCACCGGGGTGGCGGGCCAACGCGTCGACGCATCGGCGTGGGGCGTCGATGCCGGCGTCGGCATCGGCAAGGCGAAATTCGACGTCGCGTACAACAAGCTCGACAGCGACCGGAACGCGACGGGTGCGGGGGCGATCATCTCGCCCTATACGAACAGCTACGCGACGGATCCCCTCTACACCACGTCGATGCTGCGCGGCCTCGTGGAACTGGGCCCCGGTACCGCATGGAAGGCGCGCGCCCAATACGCGCTGTTTCACGACGACCTCGTCGTCGCCGCGGCCTACGCGCGTTACGACACCGTGCTGCGCGGCGTGAGCCACAACCTGTACATGGACGTCATCTGGAAACTCGACAAGGTGCTGAAGGGGCTCCAGCTGCGCGACCGCTGGGAACACACGGTGGGCGGTACCAACAATCTCAACCCGGGCGGCCGCTCCTGGACGAACAACCGGTTGATGATCAGTTACACGTTCTGACCCGCTGGGGCGGGAGCGGCGCGGATGCTAGAGTGCCTGCCGTTGCCCATCCCAGTGAGTCGCCATGAGCCAGCACGCCTCGTACCCCATCGGCACGCCCGGAAAGCCCTGGGGCTCCGCGGAAATCGCAGCCTGGCGCTCGCGGCAGCATAAGCAGCGCAGCCACGCCGACGATGTCGTCGTCGCGATCGACGCGATGCGGGACGGTTTCGACGTCGTCGAGTACGGATCGGTGACTTACGAGGGCACCCGCTATCCGTTTCTCGCCGTGCGTAGCCGCGGCTGGAACGACGCGTTGCCCACGATGGTGGTGACGGGAGGCGTGCACGGTTACGAGACGAGCGGCGTGCACGGTGCGTTGCAGTTCCTGCGGGATCACGGCGACGACTATGCCGGCCGTGCCAATGTGCTGGTGGTGCCGTGCGTGAGCCCCTGGGCCTACGAGCGCATCCATCGCTGGAATCCGGATGCGATCGATCCGAACCGGAACTTCCGCGAGGGTAGCCCGTCCGGCGAATCCGCCGCGCTGGTCGCGCTGCTGGCGCCGCTGCGCGACAGCACGGTCATGCACATCGACCTGCACGAGACCACGGATTCCGACGAGTCGGAGTTTCGTCCGGCGCTTGCCGCGCGCGATGGCAAGGCCTACGAGCCGGGCGAAATCCCGGATGGGTTCTACCTCGTCGACGACAGTGAGAACCCGCAGCCGGCGTTCCAGCAGGCGATCATCGAGGCCGTGGCGAAGGTGACGCATATCGCGCCGGCCGACGCCCATGGCGAGATCATCGGCTCGCCGGTCGTCGCACCGGGGGTGATCGAATATCCGCTGAAGTCGCTGGGTCTCTGTGCCGGCATCACGAACGCGCGATACGTGACCACGACCGAGGTCTATCCCGACAGTCCGCGCGCCACGCCGCAGCAGTGCAACGATGCGCAGGTGGCGGCGATCCGCGCGGCGATCGATTTCGCGCTGGCGCATCCGAACGGCTGAAGACGAAGGCCGCTGCGCGGCCACCTTGACCCGGCTGCCTGCCTCGACGCGAGCGGCCGGTTGTCCATGCTGGCCCCGCGTTGTGGCCTGATCCGGTCGATGTATTCGGATCTACCCGTCGCGTCGAGGGCGGCAGCAGGCAAGGGGTGGTGATCTATCGGGAGTCGGCAAGCGGCCCACGACGTCGCACGGCGCGCTTTGAGTAGGGAATTGCGCACGCGACGACATGGCCGAGTCCGCTTCAGCATCCGCCGTTGCCTATAGGACCTCGACAACGGGCCATTCATCCTTATCAGAGGCGGTCGGCGTTCCGATCGTGATACGGCAATCTGCCTTTGTGAGGACGTATGAAATACAACATTGCGCTCGCGGCGCTCCTATCCATCTGCAGCTTTAGCGTGGCGGCGAAAGAAGTCTCGCTCGATGGCTATCCGTCGGTCGAAGCGGCGATGGATGCCAGGCTGGCACCCATCCATTCGAAGTCTCAGCTCGACGCGTATCTCGCCGTCACCCCGGACTCGCCGATTCACACGATGGGCGAATCGAAGATGAAATCTTTTCTTGATTCGCTGGTTTTTTCGCCGGCGGGCCTTGGTTCCTACTCGGTCGTAGAGCTCGAGGGAATGGCCTCCTCGGATATCTACGCCATTCTTGCACTCTTTGGTCTGCAATCCGACGCGTCGTCGATCGCCCACCGTTCGGTCGCGTCGGAAGCCGACCACTATGTCGAAGGCCGTCTTGGCAGGGCGCAGCCAGTGACTCGACTAAGCCAGGCCTGCCTCGTTGGACCTGGCCACGGAAGTGGCTACTGTGAGCCGCTCGAAGGCTCTCGTTGCTCGTACCTCTGCAAGGTCAGGCGCTGATCGGGATGGGAAAGGCCGCGCTTGCACGAATCTTCTGCATCGCGATTCTCTTGCCATTCACGGCGATGGCGGGCGAGAGCTCTCCGGACCTGTGGTCGAGGGTGTCGAGCATAAGGATGGCGCATACGCCTGTGGCGGACAAAAGCGCGGCCTTTCGTCGTGTTTTTGCGGAATCCTTCGCGCCACGTTTAGAGAACCTCATCGAGGTCGGCGACGACGAATTGCGAAGAACGTTCAAGGTGCTAGGCATCATGAATTTCTTCGCGCAGACCGGAG
Organism: Luteibacter sp. UNCMF331Sha3.1; assembly: GCF_900109915.1. Classification (GTDB taxonomy): domain Bacteria; phylum Pseudomonadota; class Gammaproteobacteria; order Xanthomonadales; family Rhodanobacteraceae; genus Luteibacter. The sequence continues at coordinate 1,127,322 of NZ_FOBU01000001.1, read as the reverse complement.
ATTACGAGGGTCGCCCCCTCTATCTCGGGGCGATGGGGCGTGCGCTGGACGAGATGAGCCGGCGTGGGTCGATCGCCGACAGCGAGATCGATGCCTATCACGAAGGACTTGTTGTCATGCGGCGGTTCGCGGCCGCGGATATCTTGAGGAAGCGATACAAGGGTCACGACTTCGCCGATCTCACGGGGTTCGACGCGACGCCGGACATCGATACATCGTCTCCCGCAGGATACTCATTGTCCGAGTCGGGCGAACTGCGCCTTTCCAACGTGGCGCTGCCCGCGAGCGGCGATTACGTCGTGATAGTGATTGGGTGCCATTTCGCGGAGGACGCCGCACGCAGCATTGCTGGTAACGGCGCGGTGCTCAAAGCTCTATCGGGCATGCGCACGGTATGGCTGATGAGTGGGGCGGAGTTGGACAAGGAAGTACTTCTGGACTGGAACAGGCAGTTTCCGATGTTCCCGGCGACGATCGCGTACGACAACCGGACATGGTCGGGCGTCGACTTCACACGGATGCCGACGATTCATGTCTTCAAGAGCGGTACGCTGGCTCATTCGTTTTCGGGATGGGGTGACGACTCCGCATCCGATCTTCTGGCTGCCATGAAGCCGTCGAAGCGCGTGCGGTGAACATAGGTTTGCTGCCTGACTACACGATCGCTCGCTGACGAGGCCGTGTCGCCGTGTCCGGCGACCCGACGAAGGATATCGGGTCGCTGGCACGGGTCGCGTTCGTCATGAAGGGTGGGGTTGTCTACAACACGGATCTGGGGCGTCAGACCTCGCCGTGAGCCTCGCGGATGACGGTGACGCCAGCCTACGCGGAAACGGCGTCGCGATTGCCCTCGATGGTGGCCGGCGACATCGGATCGTCGACCGACGTGCCGTCGTCGGGGCTCGCGAGATGATGATCCAGCGAACCGTCGTCGTCTTCGTAGTAGCCCGGCGACCAGTTATGGCGCCGGATGTTGTCCACATCGCGCACCGTTTCGAAGTGCACCTGGTGTGGGTAGTAGCTCAGCGATTTGAGAGTGTTGGCGACGTACATGACCATGCCTCGATCGCACGAAGGTGTGCGCAGGAGCTGGTGGGGCGAGCCGGTGCTCGCGTCCTCGCGTCGACCGGGGAAAACCGGCGCGAGCGTATATCGATGGGCCGGGCCTCGCTTCGCCGCATCCTGCGTAACGAAGCGATGACAACGTTGCTCCCATCGATATTAAGCCGTCGTTTCCGGGTGATGATGCTTTCACCTGAATCTATGCGAACGTCGCGCCGGTCTGTGCTTCGCTGAGCGTCCACAGCCGCTCGGCGGCGTCCGTGTCGACGGCCCATGGGCGCACGCCGACGTCCTCGCTGAGGCTTCCGATCGTCGCGTCGGCGTCGACAAGCAGCGGAGAGATGTCGTTGTCTTCGCAGTAGACGCCGCCCATGCCATCGAGTCGCGGACTGGTCGCCGTCCACACGCTCGTCGATGCGCCCTGCGCCACGCTCTTCAGGCCCTTCGACAGATCCACCACCGGGCGTCCCTCGTCGTCGATGGCGCCGCGGGCGCGCAGGTCGTCCTGACTCATGTGGCGAGCGAGATCGGTCACGATCGCGCCCGGGTGCACGGCGAATGCGCGGACGCCGTGCTCGCTGCCGCGCCGGTCGAGGCCGATGGCGAACAGGGCATTGGCGGTCTTCGACTGGCCGTAGGCGACCCAGGGATCGTAGTCGCGTCGGTCGAAATGCGGGTCGTCGAAATCGACGCCCGCGAAACGGTGTCCGCGGGACGACACGGAAACCACGCGCGCGCCGTTCGCGCGACGCAGGGCGGGCCACAGCCGGGCGGCCAGCTGGAAATGGCCGAGATGATTCGTGGCGAACTGCATCTCGTAGCCGCGGGCGTCGCGCGTCAGGGGGCAGGCCATGATGCCGGCACTGTCGATCAGGATGTGCAGCGCGGTGTCGTCGGCCAGGAAGCCTTCCGCGAACGCGTCGATGGTGCCGGGATCGGCGAGATCCATCGGGCGGATGTCCGCATCGATGCCCGCAAGCGTGCGGGCGGCCTTCGCGAGGTCGCGCGCCGGGACCACGACGCGCGCGCCCGCGGCGCGGAGCGCCCGGGTGGTCTCGACGCCGATGCCGGAATAGCCGCCGGTGACGATGGCGGTCTTGCCTGAAAGGTCGATGCCGGCCAGCACGTCGGCGGCGGTGGATGCTTCGGTGAAGCCGGAATGGATCGGTGTCTGCGGGGTGCGCATGGGGAACATCCTCGGGGGCGGGGCAGATCAGCGTAGTCGCGGTTTTCCGAACGATGAATGCTTGAAAGTTCGTCTTGCATGCCCAATCGTCCGGATATGACCAACGACTCCATTTCCGGGATTCTCCGGCTCGCCAGTATCGAATCGGTCGTCTCCGGCGGATTCACCGCCGGCGGCGACTGGGCGATCCGGTTTCCGGCGCCGGACAAGCTGAAGTTCTTCGCGTGCGTGCGCGGCGCCTTCTGGCTCCGGCTGGGCGACGCCGGCGACGCGATCCGGGTCGGGCCGGGCGACGTCCTGCTGTTGACCGTGCCCGAAGCCTTCACCATGGCCAGCGACCTCGCGCTGACGTCGGTCGACGCCCACGCGATCTTCGCGGGTCGCACCACGCCCATCGTCGCGGCCGGGCAGGGCGACGACGTGCTCTCGATCGGCGGTCACGTGCGCTTCGACCGCGCCCATGCGCCGATGCTCGCGGATGCCCTGCCGCCGCTGATCCATGTTCGCGGTGGGACGGCCGAGGCACGGCGAATGGGCTGGATCATCGACCGCATGGTCGAGGAGAGCACCGATGGCCTGCCCGGTGCCGGGCTGGCCTCGTCGCAGCTGGCGCACCTGCTCTTCATCCATGTCCTGCGCGCCCACCTCGCCTCGGGCGCGCCGATCCGGTCCGGCTGGCTGCGGCTCGCGGCCGATCCGCGACTGGCGCCGGCGCTTCGCCTGATGCACGACGCGCCCGGCACGCCGTGGCGGCTGGAGCAGCTCGCCCATGCGGCGGCCATGTCGCGAACCGTGTTCGCATCGCGCTTCCGCGAGGCCGCGGGGGTCGCTCCGCTGACCTATCTCGGCCAGTGGCGGATGCGCCTGGCGATGCACGCGCTGCGCCGGGGCGACGTCGCGGTGGCGACCCTCGCCGACGAACTGGGCTATGCGTCGGAGAGCGCGTTCAGCCACGCGTTCAAGCGCATCGTCGGGGTCTCGCCCCGCCGCTACGAGCATCCCGGGGAAGCCGCACCGCTCGACGCGGACCTCGCCTCGTAGGAACGAAAGGTGGCCGATAACCGAAACCCGGTACAATCCCGATTTGCACAAACAGGATGCGTGCCGATACCGACCCGTTCGGTGCGCCGGTGCCACCGGGAGCGAGCCATGAACCCCCAACGAGAACCCCGCGGATGACCGAAGGCACCCTGTTCGTGGTGGCCGCGCCCTCCGGTGCGGGCAAATCCACGTTGGTCAACGCGCTGCTCGAATGCGAACCGGCCATCTCCCTGTCGATCTCCCACACCACGCGTCCGCCGCGGGTGGGCGAGCAGTACGGGCGCCACTATTTCTTTGTCGAGCGCCCCGATTTCGAGCGCGAGATCGCCGACGGCATCTTCCTCGAGCACGCCGAGGTCCACGGCAACTTCTACGGCACGTCGCGCACGGTCGTCGAAGAAAAACTGGCCCAGGGTCACGACGTCCTCCTCGAGATCGACTGGCAGGGCGCCCGTCAGGTGCGCAAGGGCAAGCCGGACTGCGTCAGCGTGTTCATCCTGCCGCCGTCCCGTGTCGAGCTGGAGCGCCGCCTTCGTGGCCGCGGCTCGGACGCCCCCGACGTCATCGAGCGCCGCCTGTTCAACTCGCGCGAAGAGATCGCCCACGCGCACGAGTTCGACTACATCATCGTCAACGACCGCTTCGAGGACGCCCTGGGCGACCTCCAGGCGATCGTCCGGGCCGTGCGCCTGCGCACGCCGTGGTCGGTCCACCGCCACGAATCGCTGATCGAGGAGCTTCTCGCACCATGACCGACGACGCCATCGTCCGCGTGCGCGGACTGACCACGGTCCTCAACGGCAAGACCATTTTCGACAACCTCGACCTCGATATCCCGCGTGGCAAGGTCACGGCCATCATGGGCCCCAGCGGCACGGGCAAGACGACGCTGCTGAAGCACATCACCGGGCAGATGCGCGGGGATGCGGGCACGGTCGAGCTCGACGGCGAGAACGTGCCGACGCTGTCGCGCGAGCGGCTGTTCGAACTGCGCGAGCGTATCGGTTACCTGTTCCAGAATTCGGCGCTGCTGACGGACTTCGACGTCTTCGAGAACGTCGCCTTCCCGCTGCGCCAGCACACCCGGCTGCCCGAAGAACTGATCCGCAACATCGTGCTCACCAAGCTGCAGGCCGTGGGCCTGCGCGGCGCGGCTCGCCTGATGCCCACCGAGCTTTCCGGTGGCATGGCGCGTCGCGTGGCGCTGGCGCGAGCGATCGTGTTCGATCCTGCGCTGATCCTCTACGACGAACCCTTCGTCGGCCTCGATCCGATCGCGCTCAACCAGGTGCTGCTGCTCATCCGCACGCTCAACGAGACGCTCGGGATCACCAGCGTGCTGGTGGCGCACGAACTGGCCGCGGTGCAGAAGGTGGCCGACCACGTGTACCTCATCGCCAACGGCAAGGTCGTGGCGCAGGGCGCGCCCGCCACGCTGGCGACCGACGGCTCGGCGTGGACGGCGCAGTTCTTCGGCGGCGAGGCCGATGGCCCGGTGCCGTTCCAGTATCCCGCCGGCGACTACGCCAGCGAGCTCGGTTTTCCGGGAGGCAAGGCATGACCACCAGGGACGACAACGTCGTCGTTCGCAGCCTCGCGCAGATCGGCGCGAGCGGGCTGTTCCTGCTGACGATCCTCGCGGCCATTCCGCGCAGCTTCCGGCACGGCCGCGAGACCGTCCGCCAGATCTGGTTCGTCGGCGCGATGAGCCTGACCATCGTGATGACCTGCGGCCTGTTCGTGGGCATGGTGCTCGGCCTGCAGCTTTACGACGTGCTCTCGATCTTCGGCGGCACGTCCGCCACGGGTACGGTCGTGGCCATCGCCATCTACCGCGAGCTCGGCCCGGTCGTCACCGCGCTGCTCTTCGCGGGCCGCGCGGGCACGTCGATCACGGCCGAGATCGGCCTGATGCGCGCCACCGACCAGCTCGACGCCATGGAGATGATGGCGGTCGATCCCATCGCCTACGTCGTCGCGCCGCGCTTCCTCGCGGGCGTGATCGCGCTGCCGCTGCTCGGCATCGTGTTCTGTGCCATGGGCGTGTTCGGCGGACACCTCGTCGGCGTGACGTGGCTCGGCATCGACAACGGCACGTTCTGGTCCAACATGACCGCGTCGGTCGACGTCCACAAGGACATCATCGATGGCGTTCTGCTCAAGTCCATCGCCTTCGGCATCGTGGTGTCGCTGATCGCCGTGTTCCAGGGCTATACCACCCCGCCCACCAGCGAAGGCGTCGCGTACGCGACGACGCGCACGGTGGTTGCCTCGTCCATCGCCATCCTGGCGCTGGACTTCGTCCTCACCTCGTTCCTGATCTGAGGCGCCGGAGACCCGCCATGACCATCCTTTTCCCCATCACGCTTCCGAGGATCGTGCCGTGACCCAGAGACGTTCCTATGCCGTCGGCACCGGCCTGTTCATCGTGCTCGGTTTCGCCGCGCTGGCCTACCTCGCCACGCAGACCACGTCCGTGGCCAACTCGCACAGCGGCTCCACGTACAGCGTGGACACCCGCTTCGCCAACGTCGGCCAGCTGAAGGTCCGCGCGCCGGTGAAGATCGCCGGCGTCCGCGTCGGTTCGGTGCAGGCCATCGACCTCGTCCCGGGCAAGGAGGAGGCGAAGGTCACCCTCGCCATCGACGACGGCCACAAGGACATCCCCGAGGACTCGGTGGCCACGATCTACACCAGCGGCCTGCTGGGCGACCAGTACGTGGGCATCCAGTTCGGCCAGTCGAAGACGCCGGTGAAGGAAGGCGGCGAGATCGGCCTGACCCGTCCGGCGCAGCAGCTCGAGGAAATGATCGGCAAGTTCTTCGGCGGCGGCAGTGCCCCCGACCGCCTGGGCGGCACTTACCACGTCAGCGGCGACTTCACGAACATCGGCGGCCTGCAGCCGGGTGCGGCGGTGAAGATGGCGGGCGTTCCGATCGGCAGCGTCGAGTCCGTCGTGGTCAAGCCCGGCGCGGTTCAGGCCACGGTGACCCTTGCGATCGACAAGCGCTACTCCCAGATTCCGGATGACTCGTCGGCGGCCGTGTTCACAAGCGGTTTGATCGGCAGTCAGTATGTTGCGATCCAGCCCGGCGGGTCCCCGGAGTTCCTGGCGGAAGGCGACAGCTTCGTGCTCACGCAGTCCGCGCTCCAGCTGGAAGACCTGATCGGCAAATTCCTCGTGAATGGATCGCCGAGCGATAACAAGTCCGGCGCCCAGGGCGCTGCCCAACCCGACAACGCCGGCAAGAAGTAAGCCCGGTCAGGAGACACCCGCATGTTGCGCCAGCTTTCACTCGCTATCGCCCTCGCCATGACCACGGTCGCGGCCGCTCCCGTTTTCGCACAGGCCTCGGCTCCGGCCGCCACGCAGGGGCAGCAGCCCCAGCAGGTCGTGCAGCAGATCTCGGACGACCTCGCCAGGGCCATCGAAGGTCATCAGGCCGAACTGAAGAGCGACAAGGAAAAACTGATCGCCGTCATCGACGACACGTTCCTGCCGCACTTCGACATCGACTACGCGTCGATCCTCGTGCTCGGTCAGAACGCCGCGAAGGCGACGCCGCAGCAGCGCGAGCGGTTCGCGAAAGCCTTCTACAACTCGATTACCCATCGTTACGCCGAAGGGCTTCTCAACTACACCCGCGGCCGCGTCAAGGTGCTGCCGTTCACCGGCGACCTCAACAAGAAGCGCACGGTCGTGCGCACGCAGGTCATGCTCGACGACGGCAAGTCGGTGTCGGTCGATTACGCGTTCCGCCAGTCGGCGAGCGGCGACTGGAAGGCGTACGACGTGATCATCGAAGGCATTTCGTACATCACCAATTACCGCAACCAGGTCGATGCCGAGATCAAGAAGGAAGGTCTCGACAAGCTCACGGCCGACCTCGAGCAGAAGGGCTCCGCGGCGATCGACGAGCTGAAGCAGGCCGGCGGCGGCGCGAAGCAGTGACCTCGCCGTTCCAGCTCGCCAGCGCCGGCCCGGACACCCTCGCGGTGTCCGGCGCGCTGACGTTCGCCACGGCTGCCGACGTCCTGTCGGCAGCCCGTGCCGAACTCGATCGCGGCCGTCAGGCACGCCTGGATCTTGCCGGCCTGACGCAGGCGGACAGCGCTGGCCTCGCCACGGTGATCGCGCTGCTGGCGCACAGCCGCACGCAGGGCCGGTCGCTGTCGGTGACGAACCTGCCCGCCGGCATGCACGCGCTCGCGCGCGTGTCGGGTGTCGATTCGTTTCTCTGACTTCATTTGGTGGGAGCCAGCCTGCTGGCGAAGGATGCTTGCCGCGAGCTCCCATCGCCAGCAGGCTGGCTCCCACCAGAGCGACCAGGATGCGGCATAAAAAAATCCCGCCTTTCGGCGGGATTTTTTTTACACCGACGGCGGTGTTTCTTTCTGCTCAGCCATGCGTTTTTCCAGGTAGTGGATGTTCTGTCCACCCTGCTGGAAGCCCACGTCGGCCATGATCCGCTGCTGTAGCGGAATGTTGCACTTCACGCCTTCGATCACCGTCTCGGCGAGTGCCATGCGCATGCGCGCGATGGCCGTGGCACGGTCGGGGCCGTGCACGATGATCTTGCCGATCATCGAGTCGTAGTTCGGCGGAATGCGGTAGCCGTCGTACAGGTGCGTGTCCACGCGCACGCCCGGGCCACCCGGTGCCTCGAAACGCTTCACCGTGCCGGGGCTCGGCATGAAGGTGTCGGGGTCTTCGGCGTTCACGCGGCACTCGATGGCATGGCCCGTCAGCACGATGTCTTCCTGACGGATCGACAGCTTCTGCCCGCAGGCGATCAGCAGCTGTTCGCGCACGAGATCGACGCCCGTCACCAGCTCCGTCACCGGATGCTCCACCTGGATGCGGGTGTTCATCTCGATGAAGTAGAAGCGGCCGTTCTCGAAAAGGAACTCGAACGTGCCCGCGCCGCGGTAGCCGATGCGGATGCAGGCGTCGACGCACACCTTGCCGATCTCGGCGCGCAGTTCGGGCGTGATGCCCGGTGCCGGCGCTTCTTCCACCACCTTTTGGTGGCGACGCTGCATGGAGCAGTCGCGTTCGCCGAGGTGGATGGCGTTGCCCTGGCCGTCGGCGAGCACCTGGATCTCCACGTGACGCGGATTTTCCAGGAACTTCTCCATGTAGACCTGATCGTTGCTGAAAGCCGCCTTGGCTTCCTGCTTCGTCATGACGATGGAATTGGCGAGGTGGGCTTCGGTGCGCACGACGCGCATGCCGCGACCGCCGCCGCCTCCCGCCGCCTTGATGATCACGGGGTAGCCGATCTCGCGGGCGATGCGGATGTTCTCGTCGACGTCGTCGCCGAGCGGACCGCCGGAGCCCGGCACGCAGGGCACGCCGGCCGCCTTCATCGCGCGGATCGCTTCGACCTTGTCACCCATCAGCCGGATGACGTCGGCCGTGGGGCCGATGAAGACGAAGCCGGACTTCTCGACCTGCTCGGCGAAGTTGGCGTTCTCCGAGAGGAAGCCGTATCCCGGATGGATCGCGCCGGCGTCGGTGATTTCCGCCGCGGCGATGATGGCCGGAATGTTGAGGTAGCTGTCGGCCGAGGGACCCGGGCCGATGCATACCGATTCGTCGGCGAGGCCGACGTGCTTCAGGTTGCGATCGACGGTGGAATGCACCGCGACCGTCTTGATGCCGAGCGCGTGGCACGCGCGCAGCACCCGCAGCGCGATTTCGCCGCGGTTGGCAATGACGACCTTCTCGAGCATGCGGCTGGCCTCAGGCGATGACGAACATCGGTTCGTCGAATTCCACCGGCTGGCCGTTTTCGACGAGCACGGCGACGACGGTACCGGCCACGTCGGCCTCGATCTGGTTGAACATCTTCATCGCTTCGATGATGCCCAGCGTCTCGCCGGCCTTCACCTGCTGGCCGACCGCGGCGAACGCCGGAGCGCCCGGGGTCGATGCCGCGTAGAAGGTGCCGACCATCGGCGCCTTGACCACGTGACCCGCCGGAAGGCCGGTCTCCACGACCGGCGCGGCCGGCGCGGCGGCGGGTGCGGCAGCGGCGGGGGCCACGGCGGCAGGTGCGGGAGCGGCGATCATCTGCGGCGCCACGGTGCCCTTCGGCACGCGCGACAGACGGACCACCTCTTCGCCTTCCTTGATTTCCAGCTCGGCGAGGTTCGATTCCTCGAGCAGGTCGATGAGCTTCTTGATCTTGCGCAGGTCCATGGGACAAACCTTCTTGGTGGTGGAGCAGGCGCGCATCGCGCACCCGCGAAGGGGAATCAGGCGGCCGGCACGGCCAGGCGAAGCAGGGCGGCTTCCAGCGCCAGACGGTAGCTGTCGCCGCCAAAGCCGCAGATCACGCCGCTTGCGATGTCGGACACGTACGAGTGATGGCGGAACGGCTCGCGTGCGTGCGGGTTCGACAGGTGGATCTCGATGAAGGGAATCGCCACACCGGCCAGCGCGTCGCGCAGCGCGATCGAGGTATGCGTGAACGCGGCGGGGTTGATCAGGATCCAGGCGGTGCCTTCGTCGCGCGCCTGATGAATCCGGCCGATCAGCTCGTGCTCGGCGTTCGACTGGAACCAGCCGAGGTCGTGGCCCGCGGCCACCGCCCGGGACTGGAGCGAGGTATTGATGTCGGCGAGGGTCTCATGGCCGTAGACCGAGGGCTCGCGAACACCGAGAAGATTGAGGTTGGGTCCGTGCAGGACAAGGATCCTGGCCACTGTTCACCTGTACCGTGGGGTCCGGAGCTCCGGAACGCCGCGAAGTGTGCGCCTAACCCCAAGGCTTGTCCAGTTCGGTGAAGTTCGACGCAGTTCGCTGGAGATCGCGACTTTCCACACGCCACCGTATGGTCGCGCCTCCTTCGGGCTGGCTCCCGCCTCAGGGGTTCGCAGGACCGTCGAACAACGCCTTCCACCCTTCGTGCCCCAGCCTGTCCAGCGTTTCCATGTTCGACTCGAAGATCGCCGCCGCGTCGGGAAAGGCGGCCACCGCCCGGTCGATGCTCGCCTCGCGGAGCAGGTGCAGGGTGGGGAAGGGCGAGCGGTTGGTGTAGTTGGTGATGTCGTCGCTCGCCGTGCCTTCGAACTGAAAGGCCGGGTGGAAGCTGGCGACCTGGATCTCGCCGTCCAGTGCCAGATCGGCGACCGTATCGTCGGCCACTTCGAGGAACTCGTTGAAGTCCAGGAAGTCGCCGAGCACGTAGGGGTGGATCAGCAGCGTGGTATCGGTCGTTTCCGGATCCGTGTCGCGCAGGTGCTCCAGCTCGCGCACGAGGTCCTCGTGCAGCTGCAGCGGCTGGGTGGCCTGGCTCACCACGTAGCGCACCTGCCCCTTGCGCTGCACGGCCTTGGCGAACGGGCAGAGGTTCAGGCCGATCACGGCGCGCTCCAGCCACTCGCGCGTGGCGTCGATCGCGTCGTCGGGCGAGGGTGGGATGGAATCCATGTCGGTCATCGTGCGGGAGCCAGCCATTCGTCGAGTTCGGCCTGGCTGAAACTGCCGAGCTTGCGGCGCAGGATACGCCCGTCTTCCCCGATCAGGACGCTGTACGGCAGCACGCGCCGCATGTTGCCGAACGACAGCGAGCCACCGGGCGCGTCGTTGTCGGCCAGCACCACGGGATAATTCACCGGCCGGTTGGCGAGATACGTGCGCACCGCGTTCGCCGTGTCCTCGGCGACGCCGAGGATGGCGACGTTGCGGTCGCGATAGCGGGCCGCGTTGTCGCTGAGCAGCGGCATCTCGCGCTGGCAGGGCGCGCACCAGGTGGCCCAGAAGTTGATGAGCAGGCGCTTGCCGCGCCAGTCGGAGAGCTGGTGCGGCTTGCCTTCCACGCTGACGAACGTGGCCTCCGGCGGAAGATCGCCGACATCGGCCACCGTGACGCCGGCGGGCGGTGGCGGGTTCATCCGCCGATGTTCCAGGTAAAGGCCCGTCGCCGCCGCCACGAGGGCGAGGGCGACGATCCAGGACGTCGGTCCGCGCATCATGGGCGCGCGGCGGCCTCGAGCGCCTGCGCGACGGTGTCGTACGTCAGCACCGTCGACAGCTTGCGGCCGTCGCCGCCGTTCTTCGGATAGACGACGTAGAGCGGAACGCCGACGGAGTGGTACTGCTCGAGGAACGCGGCGATCGTCGCGTTGACGTCGGTCCAGTCGCCCTTCATGTAGACGGTGCCCGTGCGCTCGAGCAGCGCCTTGAACGCGTCGGTGTCGAGCACGGCCTTTTCGTTGGCCTTGCAGGTGATGCACCAGTCGGCGGTCATGTCGACCAGCACCGGCGTGCCCGCGGCACGCAGTTCCGCGAGCTTCTCGGGCGAGTAGGGCACCGAGCCGTCCCGGGCGGCGGTCGCCGTCGGCGAGGCGGGCGGAAGGCCATGAACGGTCCACAGCGCCGCCGCGGCGCCGATGGCGAGCACACCCGTCAGCACCCAGGCGAGCGGACGCCCGCCGCGGTGGCGGCCGTACCACCACAGCGCCATCGCGAGCAGCACGCCGCCGCCCAGCACCAGCGCCGCCGCATCGGCGCCGCGCTGCTTCGTCAGCACCCATAGCAGCCACACGGCCGTGAGGTACATCGGGAAGGCGAGCGCCTGCTTCAGCGTCTCCATCCAGCGACCCGGCCGCGGCAACAGCCGCGCGATCGCGGGCACGAAGCCGATCAGCAGGAACGGCAGCGCGAGACCGAGGCCCAGTGCGAGGAAGACGAGGAACGCCACGGGCAGCGAGGCGGCGAAGGCGAACGCGATGGCCGAGCCCATGAACGGCGCGGTGCACGGGCTGGCGACGACGACCGCGAGCACGCCCGTGAAGAAATCGCCCGACGGGCCGGAGCGCGAGGCGAGTCCGCTGCCGATGTTGCCGAGCGATCCGCCGATCTCGAACACGCCCGACATGGACAGGCCCACGGCCAGCATCACGTAGACGAGCAGGCCGATCGCCAGCGGCTGCTGGAACTGCGCGCCCCACTGCAGGCCATGCCCCGCGGCGCGCACGCCGACGATGACGAGGCCGAGCGCGGCGAACGCGACGAGCACGCCCGCGGTGTACCAGAGCGCGTGGCGGCGTGCCGCGGCATGGCTCTCGCCGCTTTCCAGCACGGTGATCGCCTTGAGCGACAGCACGGGAAGCACGCAGGGCATGAGGTTGAGGACGAGACCGCCGAGCAGCGCGAGGCCGATGGCGGCGAAGATACCGACCGGTGCGTCGCCGCCCGGGCTCAGGCCCGGCGGTGGCGGCGTCGGCGCCACCTCGGCCGGCGCGGCGGGTGTCGCCGCGTTGCCGCCGATCGACGCGGTGCCCGCGCCGAGGTCGACGGTGACCTGACGCTTCATGACGGGGTAGCAGACGCCGTTTTCGAGGCAGCCCTGATAGGCGACGGCGAGGACGACCGTGCCCGTCTTGCCCGCGCCCGCAAGGGCGACCGGCACCTCGACCTGGTCGTAGTAGACGATGCTGTCGCCGAAGTTGTCGTCGTGGTGGGCGGTACCGCTCGGCCAGTCCGGCTCGCCGACGGAAACACCGGACGGCGACGTCACCGCGATCTGCGTCTTGTCGCGATACAGGTAGTAATTCTTCGGCATCGACCAGCGCAGCAGCAGGCTCGTGTGGTCCTTCACCAGCGCCTCGAAGCGGAACGCCTGCTCCGCCGGCAGGGGCTCGGCGTCCGTGCCGGGCACGGCCGCGGGAGCGCCGAGCAGCGACGCAGCACTGGCCGCCGGCGCGGCGGGCGTGCCGGCCGGGATCGTCGAGGGGCCGCCGATGGCGAGCTTCAGATGCTCGGTGTTCGGCGGATAGCAGATCTTCGGCTCGACCTCGTGGCAGCCCTGATACTGGACGTCCAGCGCGAGCGTCTTCGTCGCGGGGTCGGTCAGGGTGTAGGGCACCGTCGCCAGGATGTCGCCGTGGTAGATCTCGACATCGCCAAGGTACTCGTCGTGCTTCTTGAGGCCGTCCGGCAGCGTCGGCTCGCCGAGTTTCACCGCCGGGTCCGCCGCCTTGATCCGGATGCGGCCGCGGTAGAGGTAATAGTCGGGCGCGATCGTCCAGTGCAGCTTCACCGTGCCGGGCTGGCTGGCGTCGCTGGTCAGGTGGAAGGCCTGCGTGACCGGCAGCAGGTCGTCGTCCTGCGCGAACGCCGGAAGGGTGGCGATCAGGCCGAGGAAAGCGACCAGGTTCCGCGCGAGGCGGGCAAACGACGTCATGGCGACTCCGTGGATCTTGGGCGGCGACGAACCGCGAAGGGCGTCGGACATTATGACCGGGGTACCCCGGATTCGCTTGCACGCACGCTTGCTTCGAGCCAGGCCAGGTAGGGCGCATGGCCGTCGACGAGCGGAAGCGCGACGACCTCGGGCACGTCGTAAGGATGGTGCGCCACCACGAAGGCTTCCACGGCGGCGAAAGCCTCGCGCAGCGTTTTCACCACCAGGAGGTCTTCGGCGTCGGTGACGATCTCGCCCTTCCAGCGGTAGGTGGACCGCATGCCCGGCAGGTGGTTCACGCAGGCGGCGAGCCCGGCTTCGACCAGGGCGCGGGCGAGGGAGGCGGCGGGTTCGCCCGGCGGGCAGGCGACGAGGATGGCGATGGGTTCGGACATGGGTCGCATTGTGGCCGCCCCGACGCCTTTTTTTGAACCCGGCCACTTGAACGGTTCGCCGATGGCGCCATCTGTCCAGCAGACCGGGGGCCTTCCGATCCAGGGAGTCTTCTGGCTAAAATTCTGGCACTCACCCTGGCCAAGTGCTAACAGGGTGGACCAAATTCCTTACCCGTCAAACACATGTTTGGAGAAGTCATGAGCAAACTGCGCCCGCTGCACGACCGCGTCATCGTCAAGCGCCTCGAAGAAGAGCGTGTTTCGGCTGGTGGCATCGTCATCCCCGATAGCGCGACCGAAAAGCCCACCCGCGGCAAGGTCATCGCCGCCGGCACCGGTCTGCTGCTCGCCAGCGGCCAGCTCCGCCCGATGGGCGTGAAGGAAGGCGACGTTGTGCTGTTCGGCAAGTATGCCGGCCAGGAAATCAAGGTCGACGGCGAAGAGCTGGTCTTCCTGAAGGAAGACGACATCGTGGCGATCCTCGAGGGCTGAGCTCCGCTCGCCCCGTCCGCCGCGCTTTCTCCCACCTAATCATTCAAGGATTCAACGATCATGGCAGCAAAAGAAGTCCGCTTCGGCGAAGACGTGCGCGCTCGCATGCTGAAGGGTGTCAACACCCTCGCGAACGCCGTCAAGGTCACCCTGGGCCCGAAGGGCCGCAACGTCGTGCTCGAGAAGAGCTTCGGCGCCCCGACCGTCACCAAGGACGGCGTCTCGGTCGCGAAGGAAATCGAACTCGCCGACAAGTACGAGAACATCGGCGCACAGATCGTGAAGGAAGCCGCCTCGAAGACGTCCGACGTCGCCGGTGACGGCACCACGACCGCAACCGTCCTCGCGCAGGCGTTCATCCAGGAAGGCCTCAAGGCCGTGGCCGCCGGCATCAACCCGATGGACCTCAAGCGCGGTATCGACCAGGCCGTCACCGCCGCCGTCGCCGAGCTGAAGAGCCTGTCGAAGCCGACGGCCGACGACAAGGCCATCGCGCAGGTCGGCACGATCTCCGCCAACTCCGACGCCAACATCGGCGACATCATCGCCACCGCGATGGGCAAGGTCGGCAAGGAAGGCGTGATCACGGTCGAAGAGGGCTCGGGCCTCGAGAACGAGCTCGACGTCGTCGAGGGCATGCAGTTCGATCGCGGCTACCTCTCGCCGTACTTCATCAACAACCAGCAGTCGCAGCAGGTTGAGCTGGACGACCCGTTCATCCTCATCCACGACAAGAAGATCTCGAACGTCCGTGAGCTCCTGCCGGTGCTCGAGGCTGTCGCGAAGGCCGCCAAGCCGCTGCTGATCGTCGCCGAGGAAGTCGAGGGCGAAGCCCTGGCGACGCTCGTCGTCAACACGATCCGTGGCATCGTCAAGGTCGCCGCCGTCAAGGCGCCGGGCTTCGGCGATCGTCGCAAGGCCATCCTCGAAGACATCGCCATCCTCACCAATGGCGTCGTCATCTCCGAGGAAGTCGGCCTGCAGCTCGACAAGGCCACGATCAACGATCTGGGCCGTGCCAAGCGCGTCGTGATCACCAAGGAAAACACCACGATCATCGACGGCGCCGGCGAAGCCGAGCGCATCCAGTCGCGCATCGGCCAGATCAAGGCGCAGATCGAAGAGACCTCGTCGGACTACGACCGCGAGAAGCTGCAGGAGCGTGTCGCCAAGCTTGCCGGTGGCGTTGCCGTCATCAAGGTCGGCGCCGCGACGGAAGTCGAGATGAAGGAAAAGAAGGCCCGCGTCGAAGACGCCCTGCACGCCACGCGTGCGGCCGTCGAAGAAGGCGTGGTCCCGGGCGGCGGCGTCGCCCTGATCCGCGCACTGAAGGCGCTCGAAGGCCTGAAGGGCAAGAACACGGACCAGGACCTCGGCATCGCGATCACGCGTCGCACGCTGGAAGCCCCGCTGCGCGCCATCGTCACCAACGCGGGCGACGAAGCGTCGGTCATCGTGAACAAGGTGAAGGACGGCTCGGGTAACTTCGGTTACAACGCCGCCAACGGCGAGTTCGGCGACATGATCGAGTTCGGCATCCTCGATCCGACCAAGGTCACCCGTTCGGCACTGCAGTTCGCCGCCTCGGTGGCCGGCTCGATCATCACGACCGAAGCGGCCGTGAGCGAGCTGCCGAAGAAGGACGAAGGCCACGGCCATGGCGCCCCGGGCGGCATGGGTGGCATGGGCGGCATGGACTTCTAAGTCCCGCTTTCCCGATGCGTCACGAAAAGCCCCGCGAAAGCGGGGCTTTTTTTTGGGTTGACACGGCGACGTCCATGGCACAGCATCGAGCGACGTCTGGCCATCCAGACGGCTCATCGGACCACCGCCACGAGGCATCCGTGACTTCGAACCCGCAGCACATCGCCAGCACGCCTTCGACGACCACCCTGTGGGTCGCGGCGTGTTGTTGCGGCTGCCGGTCGTAATTCGCTAGCGCCCTTCGCGCGCACCGTCCCGCCATAGCGGGGCCGACACCCTCCATTTCTCCAAGCCTTCGCCCCCGCGGCGAGCTAGCGTCGTTCGCGTGCGTACCGCGAACGGCGTCGTTCATCCATCGCTATACCTCCAAGGATCGCACCCCATGCAACCCCTCCCCGCCCGTCGTCTTCTTTCCGTTCTCGTCGCCGCCGGCCTCGGCACGTCCGCCGCCGCGCAGGAAGCGCCACCCGCGCAGCTCGACACCGTGGTGGTCACCGGCACGCGATCGGTGAATCGCAGCCAGGAAAGCTCGCTCTCGCCGATCGACATCGTGACGGCGAAGGATCTCCAGTCCGTCGGCGACACGCAGCTCGGCGCGGTACTCTCCCGTCTCGTGCCGTCGCTTAACTTTCCGCGTGCGCCGGGTAACGACGGCTCGGGCATCGTGCGACCTGCCGCGCTTCGCGGCCTCTCGCCCGACGAGACGCTCGTGCTGGTGAACGGCAAGCGCTGGCACACGAGTGCGCTCCTGAACCTGCAGGGCGCCCTCGGGCGCGGTTCCGCGCCGGCCGACCTCAACTCGATTCCGATTTCGGCGGTGGACCACATCGAGGTACTGCGCGACGGTGCATCGGCGCAGTACGGCTCCGACGCGATCGCGGGCGTGATCAACATCGTGCTGAAGGGCGCCGCGAAAGCGGGCAGCAACGAAGCCAGCGTCACCGCGGGCCGCTACAGCGCCGGCGACGGCAAGCAATGGCAGGGGGAGGCGAGCCTCGGCGTACCGCTCGGTGGCGACAAGGGGTGGGCGAGATTGAGCGTGGTGCAGGGCCATGCCGATTCGACCAACCGGGGCGGACGCGACTTCCGCGATCCGACGTCGCCGGTCTACGGCCAGCGCACCCAGCGCATCGGCGAGCCGGACATCCGCACGCATCAGGCCCTGCTCAACGTCCAGTACAGCCTGGCGCCGCACGCGGATTTCTATGCGTTCGCCAGCACGAGCAGCCGCGAGGGCACGTCTCCCGCACTGTTCCGCGCCTATAACAGTGCACGCAACGTCCCGTCGATCTATCCGCAAGGATTCCTTCCGCTAAACGACGTGCGTTCGATCGACAGCGCGCTCGTCGCAGGCGTGCGGGGTACGACGGAGAGCGGCTGGCGCTGGGACGTCAGCGGCAACTACGGCCGCGACCACGTCGGCATCGACCCGATCCACACCCTCAACGTCGATCTCGGCGCGACCAGTCCGACGCGATTCAACGCCGGTCGCCTGATCTCGACGCAGAAGGCGTTCGATGTCGACATCGCGAAGGATATCGCCGTCGGCTGGCTGCGGAACCCGGTGACGCTCGCGTTCGGCGTGGAGTATCTGTACCAGCGCTACGGCATCGAAGCAGGCGATCCGGCGTCGTACTTCGGCACGGGGTCGCAGGGATTTCCCGGTTTTCAGCCCGCGGACGCGGGTTATCACGCGCGGCACGACGTGGCGGAGTACATCAGCCTCGAAAACCAGATCACCGACAAGCTGAGCGGCTCGGTCGCCGTGCGCCATGAGGACTACACCGACTTCGGCAACACGACCTCGGGCACGGTGTCGGCGCGCTACGACTTCACCGACACGTTCGCGCTACGCGGTACCGCCGGCACCGGGTTCCGCGCGCCGTCGCTCGCGCAGCAGTTCTATACGACCACATCGACGAACGTGATCGGCGGCGTGCCGACGCAGATCCGCAATTTCGCGGTGAGCGATCCCGTGGCGCGTGCCCTCGGCGCGGAGCCGCTGAAAGCCGAAAAGTCGCACAACTACACGCTCGGCGCGACGTACCTCCCGGGCAACTGGACCTTCTCGCTCGACGTGTACCAGATCACGATCGGTAACCGCATCGTGCCGTCGGAGAACCTCGTCGGCGACGACGTGCGCGCGTATCTGACGAGTCAGGGCTACACGAACATCCAGGGCGGCAGCTATTTCACGAACGCGCTGAAGACCCGTACGCGCGGCGTCGATTTCAGCAGCGGTTACCGGCTCGACCTCGGCGATGCCGGGGTGCTCCAGTTCACCGCCGCGTACAACCGCAACCATACGTCGATCCTGTCGATCGCCCCGAATCCACCGCAACTCGCGCAGAACGGTCTCGAACTCGTGCGCGTCGGCCACATCGCGCAGGGTTACATCACCGACGGCGCACCGCGCGACAAGATCGCCCTCGGTGGCGACTACACGCTGGGGCGATGGGGATTCCATGGCTTCCTCACCCGCTACGGGCAGTTCCGCCAGAACCAGGATCCGGTGAGCAATCCGGGCTACGACCAGACGTTTCCCTCGCGCTGGCTGCTGGATCTGTCGACGAGCTACGCGGTCGACGGCTGGACGTTGACCGCTGGCGTGGACAACCTCACCAACGTTTATCCGCAGAAGTACAAGGCGGGCAGCGACGGTGCGGTGGGCGGCACATGGCCGTACCCGGATTACTCGCCGTTCGGCTACAGCGGTCGTTACCTCTACACCCGCGTGGCGTACCGCTGGTAAGCATCCATGAGTCGCCACCGCGGATCGTGCAGGATTCGTATCGGACGACTCTTACTGCTCGGCGCCCGACGCCGCGGCCTCGTCCGTCGCGCCGGGCTGGCGCGCGACCGCGTTGCCGTCCACGGCCATGTACTGCGCCACCAGCGGATCGAGTTTCCGCTTCATGCGCAGCATCGCCACGTTGCCCATCGAGACGTCGGCGTATTTCTGCATCGGATCGTCGATCGTGGCCTCCGTGCCGGGGGCGCGCGTCAGGGGGGCGAGCTTCGGTGCCACGACCTGCGTGAGCGCGAAGTAGGCGTCGTCGTGCACGCCGGCCTGCTCTAGCAGTTTGCCCGGCAGCATCCACGACGCGAGATCGGCGCGTTCCGGAGCGGGGCCGTCCTGGTGCGCGTCGATGAGGATGTAGGGTACCGTCTGCGCGAACATGCTCTCCCCGTTGACGAAGCCGAGCTTGTCGTACGCCGCGGTCAGCGCCGGGAGATGGTCACCGTAGAACAGCAGCAGCGTGGGCCTCTCGCGGTGCTTGAGGAGTTCGGCAAGTCGGCCGAGTTCTTCGTCCGCGTGGCGCATGTGGTAGATGTAGTTGCGCAGCTCGAGCGCGACATCGGGCGTCAGACCGTCGGGCACGTCGATCGCATCGCGCGCCTTCGCGTCGACGTTGACGGACTTGTCGTACGGCCCGTGCGCTTCCATGCTGATCGCGAAAACGAAGCGGGGAGGCCCCGAGTCTTTCAGCTGGTTCATGATCTCGTCGGTCATGGCGCTGTCCGCCATGTACTCGCCATCGCGGCGGGCGCCCTTCGGAAAGTCGGCCTGCGAGACAAAGCGATCGAAGCCCAGTGAGCGGAACGCGGTGTTGCGGTTCCAGAACGACGCATCGTTGCCATGCACCGCGATCGTCTCGTACCCATGCGACCGGAGCGTGCGCACCATCCCAGGCACGACATTGGCGTGCATCTGCAGATAAGGGAACTGCATCGTGGGGAAGTAACGCAGCGACAGGCCGGTGAGCACTTCGAACTCCGTCCGGATCGTGCCGCCGCCATACGTGGGCACGTGCAGGCGGCCGGTGCTCGCGTGTTCGGCGAGGCGACGCAGGTTCGGCGCGAAGTTCCGGTCTTCCATACCCTTGACGATGGCAGGATCGAAGAACGACTCGCTCTGCACGACGACGATATCCGGGGTCTGTCGGTTGTTCGTCGCCGCGGCCGCCATGTGCCGGCGCAGGTCGTCATCGCTGTCCGCGATGAAGCGGGTGGCCTCGGCACGATCGATCTTCTGGCCCTTGCCTTCGTTCACCAGCCGGAACTGCATGATCGTCGTGATCGTGCCGTTCCACGTCGCGTTGTCGGCTGCCGACCACGGCTGCATGCTCAGCCGGTCCTTGTCGTAGACGGTGGCCCAGCCCGGGACACCGGCGAGAAGGGTACCGATCAGGCCGGCGAGCGCGAGGCCCGTGACGAGACGGCGACCCTGCGTGCGGCGGGCGAAGAGGGGTGGTTCGTAGCGCGCCAGCGCGACGATGAGCGCGATGACGGCCAGGATGGCGATGTAAGGCAGGGGATTGGACGGCAGGTAACCACCAAGAAGGTGGAGCCCGCCATTCTTGAGCTGGCCGACCATGCGGAAATCCGCAGGCAAGAGCGGCGCGCCGAGATTCTTCATCTTGATCGCGCTGACGACGAGCACGGCGCCCTGGGCCATGAAAGCGATGCCGAACGACAGCCACGCGCGACGCGTGAGGACGAGCAGCAACGTCGCGAGGAGAAGACCGGGCACCGCGTTGACGATCATGTGCCAGGGACGGCTGGCCCATTCGGTCGACGCCACGCCGGGATTGCCATCGAGAAAGCCGGTGTAGAGAACGAACGCCACGGCAAGACAGAGCGGCAATGCCACCCGGCTCGTCACGTCGCGCCAACGCTTTGAATCGAAAGTCATAACGTCCTCTGACTGACCCCCTTTCACGAGGTCATGGAACTGTAACGCAGCGGACATGAACCGGTTGTCAGGCGGTCATTCACACCGTCACGAGATGCGCATGCCGACTGCCGGGCGCGCGGATGTCGGGCGCCGCGGGCGCGACATGGCGCGGGTGAGGCACAATGACCGCCTCATGAACGCCTCCGCCCCGGCTCCGCGCGAAAGCCCCGAACTGCGCGCACTCATCGATGCCCGTTATGCCGACGTGATGGCGGCATGCCGTGCCGCCCGCATTCCGCTGCATGACGACGCCGGCGTCGCCGAGCGCATCCGCCGGACGCTCCTTGCGTCGGACTTCGCGTTCGACGTGCTGCGCCGCCAGCCGGAGCTGCTGGGGCCAGCCGGTCTGGAGCGGTTGAGGGCGAACGGCGACGCCGGCACCCGCGGCGCGACACTCGACCTGCCGGCCGACGAGGAGGCCTGCATGGGGATCCTCCGTCGGTTCCGGCACGCCGAGGCGCTGCGCATCGTGTTCCGGGACGTCAACGGCCTGGACGACATCGACGAGACGCTCTCGTCGACGAGCGCGCTGTACGAGACATTGCTCGAAGTGGCGTTGCGCTGGTCCGGAACCGCGCTGCACGCGCGTTACGGACAGCCGCGCGACGCCGCGGGCGTCGCGCAGCGGATGGTGGTGCTCGGCTTCGGCAAGCTCGGTGGCAACGAGCTGAACTTCTCGTCGGACATCGATCTCGTGCTCGCGTATGCGCACGGCGGCGAGACCGACGGCCCTCGGCCGCTCGACAACGGGGAATACTTCGTCCGTGAGGCGCGGCAGCTCGTGCGCCTGCTCGCCGAGCCGACCGTCGACGGTATCTGCGCGCGGGTCGACCTGCGGTTGCGGCCGTTCGGGCAGGCAGGGCGCCTCGCACTGCCGTTCAGCGCGATGGAGCAGTACTACCAGCGCGAGGGCCGCGACTGGGAGCGTTACGCGTGGATCAAGGCACGGCCCGTCGCCGGGGATCGCACCACGGGGCGCGAGCTGCAGGACATGCTGCGGCCCTTCGTCTACCGTCGCTATCTCGACTACACGGCGTTCGCCGGGTTGCGCGAGATGAAGTCGCTGATCGACGCCGAGGTCGCGCGCAAGGACCTTGCGGGAAATCTCAAGCTCGGCCCGGGCGGCATTCGCGAGATCGAATTCATCGTGCAGCTCACGCAGATGATCCGCGGCGGCCGCGATCCATCGCTTCGCGTGCGTGGGCTGCTCCCGGCGCTGAAAGCCTGCGAGGCGCGCGGTTACATCCCGGCGGCGCGCGCGAAGCTGCTGCGCGCCGCTTACGTATTCCTGCGCCGTCTCGAAAATCGCGTGCAGATGCTGCGCGACGCGCAGACGCACGACATCCCCGACGACGCGCTATCGCGCGAACGCCTCGCGCTCGGCAGCGGGTATGCGAGCTGGGACGAACTCGCCCTGGAGCTCGCGCGTCATCGGGACGCGGTTTCCGCCGAGTTCGCGGCGGTGCTGGTGCCCGAGGCGGGGGGCACCGCGACCGCGCCCGTCGCCGACGTCGCCCTCTGGAACGCGGCCCGTGACGAGACGCTGACCGCCGCGGCGATGGAGGCGTCCGGCTTCGTGCCCGGTAGCGAAGTGGCCGGGGAGCTGGTCAAGCTGCCCCGCGCGTCGGCGGTGCGATCGATGTCCGCGCGCTCGGCCGAGCGCCTGGACCGCCTGATGCCGCAGCTCGTCGGGGCGGCGCGCGGCAGCGTGGCGCCGACCGCGAGCCTGCTGCGCATGCTGCGCCTCGTGCAGGCCGTGGCACGACGATCGTCGTACCTCGCGCTGCTCGACGAGCAACCGAACGCGCGCCGTCGCGTGGCCAGCGTGTTCGCCGACAGCGCGTTCCTCGCCGAGCGCGTGATCGCGCAGCCGCTGCTGCTCGACGACGTGCTCGATCCACGCATCGACAAGCTCCCGCTCAAGCGCGCGGACATCGCCGCCGAGATCGCGCGCACGCTGGGCGCGCTGGACGAGCGCGACGCCGAACGCGAGCTGGAGCGCATCAACGAATTCCGGTCGAGCATCGCGTTCCGCCTCGGGCTGGCGTTCAATGACGGCCGCGCCGACGCCACCGCCACCGCGCGTCGTCTCGGTGGCCTGGCCGAGGCGGTGGTCGGCGCGATCCTCGCGCTGGCGACGCGCGAACTCACCGCGCAGCACGGACGCCTGCCCGGCGACGGCAGCGGTTTCGCCGTGCTCGGCTACGGCAGCCTGGGCGGCGAAGAGCTGGGCTTCGCGTCGGACCTCGATCTGGTCTTCGTCTACGACGGCCGGCGGGCCAACACGATGAGCGACGGTCCGCGCCCGGTCGACGGCACACGCTGGTACCAGCGCCTCGCGCAGCGCGTGATGCACTGGCTCAGCGTGCAGACCCATGCGGGCAAGCTTTACGACGTCGACACGCGCCTGCGGCCGGACGGATCCAAGGGTCTGCTTGTCGCCAGCGTCGATGCCTTCGAGACCTACCAGCGCGAACGCGCCTGGACATGGGAACATCAGGCGCTGCTGCGGGCGCGCCCGGTGGCCGGCGACGTCCGGCTCGGCGATGCGCTGATGGCGATCCGGCGCGAGATCCTCGGGGCGTCGCGCGACGCGGGTCGCGTGTACACGGAAGTCGGCGCGATGCGCGCGCGCTGGCGCGCCGAGCGCGACCGCTCCGACGCGACGCGCATCGATCTTAAGCAGGGCACCGGCGCGCTCATCGACATCGAGTTCGTGCTGCAGGGCATGGTGCTCGCCCACGCGAGCGAGCACCCCTCCATCCTCGACACGCCGGCCAGCAGCACGCTGATCGACGTGTTGCGCGAGGCCGGCCTGCTGACGCAGGCGCAGGCCGACACGCTGCACGTGGCCCATGCCGATCTCCTGCAGATGGGACTGGCCTGCACGCTCGACCTGCGCTCGCGCATCGCGACGCGTACGCCGGAGCTCGACGCGCTGTGCGCCGGCGTGCGCCAGGTGACGGAAGCGCTGGGTTTCGACTTCGAGAAACGCGACGCGACGGCGGCGCAGGATGCCTGACGGCCCGGCCGGCGGTATGCTGTCCGGCCGCTCATGGACGCGATACCGATGACCCGAACTCCGTTGCTGATCGACACCGACCCCGGCGTGGACGACGCCCTGGCCATCCTCATGGCGCACCAGCATGCCGACGTCGCGGCGCTCACGGTGGCCGCCGGCAACGTCGGGCTCGGGCACACGGTGCGTAACGCGCGGACCCTGGTCGAACTCATCGGGGCGACGACCCCGGTATTCGCCGGTTGTCCGTCGCCGCTCGTACGCGCGCCCGACGAAGACGCCGCCTTCGTCCACGGGGCCGACGGCTTCGGCGACGTGGGCTTCCCCGAGCCCGCGCACCCGGCGCAGGCGGAGCACGCCGCGCTGGCGCTCATCCGCCTCACCACGGAACGTCCGGGCGAACTGACCCTGGTCGCGCTCGGGCCGTTGACCAACCTGGCACTGGCGGTCCGCCTCGACCCCTCGCTGCCGGCGCGCGTGAAGCGTCTCGTCGTCATGGGTGGCGCGGTGACCGGCCATGGCAACACGGGCAAGGTGCCGGCCGAGTTCAACATCGGCTTCGACCCCGAGGCGGCGCACGTCGTGTTCGAGGCGTTCCCCATGTTCGATCTGGTGGACTGGGAGGCGACGGTACGCCACGCGTTTCCCGACGACGTGTACGAAGGCTGGGTCGCCTCGGGCGACGCGCGCGCCACGTTCTTCGAGAAGATCTTCGGCACCGCGCGCCGGTTCAACGCGGAACACGAGCGCACGGGCTTCATCGCGGCCGACGCCCTGGCCATGGCCGTCGCGCTCGATCCGGACATGGTCGTGCGCGCCGAGACCCGCCACGTGGCCATCGAACTCGACGGGCGACTGACCCGTGGGGCCACGGTGGTCGACTGGCACCGGCGCCTTGGCGGGCAGGCCAACGCGCGGATCGTGCTGGAAGTGGACCAGGACCGGTTCGCCGCCCTGATCGCGGGGGCGCTGGGAGCGGCCTGACCGCGCCTGCGCCGGTTGCACGGGGGGCGGCGGCTCGTTACAATGCCGCTCTTTTCACCCCGCTATTTCTCAGGTTCAAGCCATGAAAGAGAACATTCATCCGAATTACCAGCAGGTGGTCTTCCAGGACCTGTCGTCCGATTTCGCGTTCCTGACGCGCTCGACGATGTCCAGCAAGGAAACCGTCAAGTGGGAAGACGGCAACGAGTACCCGGTGATCAAGCTCGATATCACCAGCCACTCGCACCCGTTCTACACCGGCAAGCAGAAGACGCTGGACGTCGGCGGTCGCGTCGACAAGTTCCGCCAGCGCTACGGCAAGAAGTAATACCGCGAATTCCGCGCGCCGCTCGCGGGGTGGCGTTTCGCGAGGATCGAAGACACGGGGCGAGCCCAAGGCTTGCCCCGTGTCTTTTTGCGTGCGCTATTTACACGCCCGGCTAACGGACGTTTGAATGGCCTCTGTGCGATAATGGGGAACTTCGGTCGCACGTCGCGGCCGGTACGGCGCCTCCCCGACGGCGCTGTTTTCCACCCCATAGGTATGCCGTCGGTCCAAGAGGGCGGCGGCCTCGCTAAAGTCAGAGGAGCTCGCCGTGTCCGACGCCAAAACCGTCAAATTGGTCGATGAATCCAACAAGCCCGTAAGCGAACTGCCGGTCATCGGCGGCACGCTCGGCGCCGAGTGCGTCGACATCGGCACGCTGTACAAGGACACCGGTTACTTCACGTACGACCCGGGTTACGGCAGCACCGCCAGCACCAAGAGCGCCATCACGTACATCGACGGCGACAAGGGCGTGCTGCTCTATCGCGGCTACCCGATCGAGCAGCTGGCCGAGAAGTCGACCTTCCTCGAGACGTCGTACCTGCTTCTGAACGGCGAGCTGCCGACGAAGCCGGAGTTCGAGAAGTTCTCGAACGACATCACGCATCACTCGATGATGCACGAGAACCTGAAGGACTTCCTGAAGGGCTTCCACCACAATGCGCACCCGATGGCCATGCTGGCCGCCTCGGTCGCATCGCTCTCGGCCTTCTACCACGACGACCTCGACGTCGAGAGTCCGGAAGACCGCAAGCTCGCCGCCATTCGCCTGATCGCGAAGATGCCGACCATCGCGTCCGCCATCTATCGTCATTCGATCGGCTGGCCGAACCGCTATCCGCGTAACAACCTCGAGTACGTCACCCGCTTCCTGCACACGATGTTCGAGGTGCCGAGCGAGACGTACCACGTGAACCCGGTCGTCGCCCGTGCGCTCGACCTGCTGTTCATCCTGCACGCCGACCACGAGCAGAACGCGTCGACGTCCACCGTGCGCCTCGTCGGTTCCACCGGTGCCAATCCGTACGCGTCGGTCGCCGCCGGCATTACCGCGCTCTGGGGCCCGGCGCACGGCGGCGCGAACGAAGCCGTGCTGCTGCAGCTCGAGGAGATCGGCACCGCCGACAAGGTCGAGACCGCGGTCAAGCGCGCCAAGGACAAGAACGATTCGTTCCGTCTCATGGGCTTCGGCCACCGCGTGTACAAGAACTTCGACCCGCGCGCCAAGATCATTCGCGAGGCGTGCCACAACGTGCTCAACGAGCTCGGTGTCAACGACCCGCTTCTCGAAGTGGCGATGAAGCTGGAAGAAGCCGCGCTGAAGGACGACTACTTCGTGGAGCGCAAGCTCTACCCGAACGTCGACTTCTACTCGGGCATCATCTACAAGGCCCTCGGCATCCCGACCGAGATGTTCACCGTAATGTTCGCCATCGCGCGTACCTCGGGCTGGATCTCCCACTGGATCGAGCAGCACGAGACCCCGGGATCGCGCATCGGCCGCCCGCGCCAGATCTACACCGGCGCCGACGTTCGCGATTACACCCCGAGCGACAAGCGCTAATAAAAAAACCCCGCGAAAGCGGGGTTTTTTTTGGGGATTCGGAGAGAGCCAGCGCGCTAACTCGACGCGTTGAACGCCTCGATATCCTCTTCCGCCAGCAGCTGCTGCACCATCGACGCCGTCGCGCGCCGCATCGGCCGCTCGTCCACGCGATCCAGCGGCGCCTGGCGCAGCGCGTCCAGGGGCAGCACCGTGATGTCGAACGGAATGCCGTCGGCGCCGAACAGCAGCACGGGGAATTCGTCCTGGTCGGCGTCGCCGTTCGACCAGCGCAGGCGACGACTCTGGGTTTCCAGCGGGATGCCCTGGTCGCGCAGGAACAGCGCCGGCGCATCGGGATCGTCGCTGAAGACGTGCAGGCAGACGGCGGAATGTTCGTCGGCCGTGCCTTCGAGCACGGCGCCTACCAGACGGGCATCGAAGCCGCGCATGAATCGCATCGCCTCGACGGCCGCTTCCCGGCGCGCGCGCAGGGCCTGCGGCTGCGTGTCGGCGTGGAAGATGCGCTGATGTTCGCGTAGCGCGTCTTCGATCTCGTTGTTGCGGGGCAGGGCCTGCGTATCGACGATGCCGAGCCGCTCGGCCGCTTTCAGTTTCGCGTGGTGGAAGTCACGAATGCCATGCTCGCTCATCAGGCGCGCCGCCTCCTGGGCGACGAGGACGCGATTCTTCTGCGTCCGGTCCTGCGCATGGATCCTGTGGTGCTCGCCTCGTGCCATGACTCACCCCCGTATGGTGTGTTCGTGTGCCAGGCGCGCGCTCGCTCGCGCGGCGCGCGTCAGAAGATGTCGTAGGCGTGTTCCTGCTGTTCCTCCTGCTGTTTCTGGGTCGCCTGTTCGCGAAGACGATCGACGTCCTCGACCTTCATGATTTCGTTCATGCCGCCCGGCGAGGGCAGGCCCGAGCCGGGATCGACCTGTACCGTGGCGATGCCGGGCGGCATCGCGAGCGCATGCGACGGTTTGTCCTTGAGCACCGCACCCATGTAGTCCATCCAGATCGGCAGGGCCGCCTTGGCACCGAACTCGCCGCGGCCCAGCGAACTGAAGTCGTCGAAGCCGACCCACACGGCCGAGGACACGTCGCCGTTGAAGCCGACGAACCAGGCGTCGCGATGGTCGTTGGTGGAGCCCGTCTTGCCGGCGAGGTCGTCGCGTCCGAGCGCCTTCGCGGCGGAGCCGGTGCCGCGCTTGATGACATCCTGCATCAGCGACGTGACGAGATAATCGTTACGCACGTCGATCACGTGCGGCGCGAGCTTCGGGGCCTCTGACGCGCTCGCGTGCGCGTCGGCCGGAAGCACGGCGTCGCCCGTGCCGTTGCCCGCGGTGCCGGCCACCGCGGGGCGGGCGGGGATCAGCGCGGTCGACGGCTGGGTGGGCGGACCGGGCGGCGTCGGGTTGAGCAGGCGTTCCTGGCACTCGGCGCACGCGCGTTCGGGGTTGGCGACGTAGACGGGGTTGCCGTCGCGATCGTCGATGCGCGAGATGAAGTACGGCGTGACCAGGTAGCCGCCATTGGCGAACACCGCGTAACCACGCGCCATGCTCATCGGCGAAACCGAAGCGGTGCCCAGGGCCAGCGAGAGGTTCTGCGGCAGGGCGTCGGGCGTGAAGCCGAAGCGCGTCATGTATTCGCGGGCGAAACGCAGGCCGATCGCGTCGAGCAGGCGTACCGAGACGAGGTTCTTCGACTGCACCAGCGCTTCGCGCAGGCGCATCGGGCCGCTGAACTTGTTGTCGTCGTTGGCCGGCGTCCACATGCCGTCCGGACGCGACGGGTCGGGGAACGCCACCGGTGCGTCGTTGACGATCGACGACGGCGTGAAGCCGCGCTCGAAGGCGGCGGAATAGAGATAGGGCTTGAAGCTGGAGCCCGGCTGACGTGCCGCCATCACCGCGCGGTTGAACTTGGAGCGCGTGAAGCTGAAACCGCCCACGAGCGCGCGCACGGCGCCGTCTTCGGGATCGAGCGACACCAGCGCCGCCTGCACGGCGGGAATCTGCGTGAGGCGCCATTCGAGCTGCGCGGGCTCCGGTGCCGGCTTGCCTTCCTCGCTGGCGACGTCCTCGTTGACGTCGTCCTTCGCGGCCCGGAACAGGCGCACCACGTCGCCGCGCTTCAGCACGGCGTCGACGCGGGTCGGCGCGGCGCCGGAGCGGCCCTCGTTGACGTAAGGGCGAGCCCAGGCCATCGATGCCAGGCTCAGCGTGACCGTCTCCTTGGGCGAGAGGTACACCTTGGCCTCCTTTGCGCCGGTTTCCGTGACGATGCCGGGGATCATGCCCGCGACGCTCGTGTAGCCGGCGAGAACGCGGTCATAGTCTTCGGCACCCGCCTGCGCCGGAAGTTCCTCATGGCCTTCGGGGCCGCGGTAGCCGTGGCGACGGTCGTACGCCGACAGCCGGTTGCGCAGGGCGTCGTTGGCCGCCGCCTGGCCGTCGCTCGGCACGGTGGTATGGACGATGTAGCCCTCGGTGAGGGCGTCGTTGCCCAGCTTTTCGAGCACCTGCTGGCGCACCATCTCGGCCAGGTACGGCGCATCCACCTCGATCTGCTGCTCGTGCGGGAAGGCGTCGTTCGGTTCGTCGATCGCCTGGTCGTATTCGGCCTTGGTGATGAAGCGGTTCGCCAGCATCTGCCCGAGCACCCAGTTGCGCCGTGCCACGAGACGCTTCGGGTTGTTGAGCGGGTTGACCACGGAAGGCAGCTGGAACGTCGAGGCGAGCGACGCGCTTTCGGCGACGGTGAGCTGGTCCAGCGTCTTGCCGTAGTAGTACGCGGCGGCGGCCGCGAGCCCGTAGGACCGATGGCCCAGGAACATCTTGTTGATGTAGAGCTCCAGGATCTGGTCCTTCGTGAGCTCGTTCTCCATGCGCAGCGCGATGAACACTTCCGTCAGTTTTCGCGAATAGAGCTTTTCGGGGCTGAGGAAGAAGTTGCGCGCCACCTGCTGGGTGATCGTCGAGCCGCCCGGACCCTTGTCGCCGCCCGAGAGCACCACATGGATGCCGGCGCGGGCGATGCCGTGCCAGTCGACGCCGGGGTGGCTGTAGAAGTCCGCATCTTCGGCAGAAAGCACCGCGTTCTTCAGCCGCGCCGGCACGTCGGCGATGCGCACCGGGATGCGTCGGGTTTCGCCGAACGAGGCGATCAGGCGGCCGTCCGAGCTCAGGACACGCAGGGGAACCTGCATGTGATAGTCGCGTAGCACCGCCACCGAAGGCAGGCGGGGAGCCAGGAGCCAGTAGGCGACGCCGAGGGCGCCCGCCACGAACAGGATGCCGGCCAGTGCCAGGTACAGCGCATAGCGCAGCAGACGCTTGAGGATTCGCATGTTGGGGTAGGGGTCACCGCCGTGTGGTCGAGCCGGAGTATAGAGCCACGTGGGCCGGGGCCGGGGGTGCCAAACGTGCGACCCTTTGTGAAGGGGTTTCGCTAACCCGGTGACTGGATTTGTGAATTAGTGCCGGTACGGGCTCAGGCCGCCCGTTGCCAATCCGTTAAGTTTTAGATTTAATGCCTTCGCGCCGAAGACCAATTCCGACAAGGCGCGGGGAAGGGGGACAACGTGGGGCTCTTTACACCGAAAGCGGCGCCGTTGATCGGTGTCGACATCAGCTCGACCGCGGTAAAGCTGCTTCAGCTGAGCCAGGCCGGCGGCCGATACCGCGTCGAGCACTACGCGGTCGAGCCATTGCCGCCCAATGCGGTGGTGGAAAAGAACATCGTCGAGGTCGAGGCGGTGGGCGAAGCCATTCGGCGGGCCCTGGCCCGATCCGGGGCCAAGGTCAGGCACGCCGCGGCCGCCGTGGCCGGCTCCGCCGTGATCACCCGGGTCATCCCCATGTCGGCGGATCTCTCCGAGGACGACCTCGAAGGGCAGATCCAGGTCGAAGCCAACCAGTACATCCCCTACCCGATCGAAGAAGTCAGCCTCGATTTCGAGGTGCTGGGACCCGTTCGCGACAATCCCGAAATGAACAACGTGCTCCTGGCCGCCTCGCGGACGGAGAACGTGGACATGCGCATCGCCGCGCTCGACCTGGGTGGCCTGACCGCCCGGGTCGTCGACGTCGAGGCCTTCGCGATGGAGAACGCCTTCGGCATGGTCGCCGACCAGCTGGCGGTCTCGCGCGACGCGCTGGTCGCCGTGGTGGACATCGGCGCGACCATGACCACGCTGGCGGTCCTGAAGAACCAGCGCACCATCTACTCGCGCGAGCAGGTCTTCGGCGGCAAGCAGCTGACCGACGAGATCATGCGCCGCTACGGCCTGTCCTACGAGGAAGCCGGCCGGGCCAAGCGCAAGGGCGGACTGCCCGAATCGTACGAGACCGAGGCGCTCGAGCCGTTCAAGGAGTCGCTGGTGCAGCAGGTCAGCCGCCTGCTCCAGTTCTTCTTCGCCGGCAGCGAATACAGCCGCGTCGACCAGGTGGTCCTGGCCGGCGGCTGCGCCGCCATCGAGGGCATCACCGAACTGCTCGAGCAGCAGCTGGGCGTTCCCTGTGTCGTCGCCAACCCGCTGGCGCGCATGGCGCTCTCCAGCCGCGTGCAGGCCCAGACGCTCGCCCAGGATGCCCCCGCCCTGATGATCGCCGTCGGCCTGGCCATGAGGAGCTTCGACTGATGGCACGCATAAACCTGCTTCCCTGGCGCGCGGAGCGCCGCAAGCAACGGGAAAGGGAATTCTTCATCCAGCTCGGCGTCGCGTTCGGCGCGGCGCTCGTGGCGCTGATCGGCTGGTCGCTGTGGATGGACGCGCGCATCGAGAACCAGGGCGAGCGCAACACCTACCTCCAGGCCGAGATCAAGCAGCTCGACGATCGCATCGCGAAGATCAAGGACCTCGAGAAGGTCCGGGCCGACCTGCTCCAGCGCAAGCAGATCATCGAGCAGCTGCAGGCCAACCGCTCGCAGATGGTCCATCTCTTCGACGAAATGGTGAAGACGATTCCCGCCAGTGCCCGCCTCGCCGGCATGAAGCAGTCGGGCGAATCGATGTCGCTGGACGGCGTCGCCCAGTCCAATTCGAGCGTGGCCGAGTACATGCGCAACATCGAGGCGTCGCCGTGGATGGGTCACGCGGACCTTCGCAAGACCGAGAACACGCACGACGCGTCCCGCATGCCTTATAGCTTCGGCCTCGACGTGCGCCTCAACAGCCCGGCGGAGACCGACGCGCCCGCGGGTTCGTCCACCGCCGCGCCGCCGGCCACGCCGGCCGCCGCGGTGCCGGCTCCGCTGGCCCAGGCCGCGCAGGCGATGACCGCGAAGCCGGCCTCGTCCGGCACGGCCGCGAGCGCGACGAGGGCCGCCGCACCGCCGGCCGCGCCCGCTCCGACGGGAGCCAAGCCATGAAGTTCTTCGACGATCTGCGCAATCTCGATCGCCACAACATCGGTGGCTGGCCGAAATCGGTAAAGACCTTCTTCACGGGCCTGGTCTTCGTGATCGTGCTGCTCGGCGGCTGGTACTTCCAGATCAGCAGCCAGCAGGACGACCTTGAGCAGCAGGAAAGCCAGGAAGAACAGCTCAAGACGCAGTTCTCGCAGAAGCAGGCGAAGTCCGCCAACCTCGAGGCGCTCGAACAGCAGCTGGCCGACATGCAGGACATGCTCCGCACGCTGCTTCGTCAGCTGCCCAGCCGCACCGAGATGCCCGAGCTGCTCATCGACATCTCGCAGACGGCTCTCGCGTCCGGCATCGAGACCGAGCTGTTCCAGCCCGGCCCCGAGACGCCGAAGGACTTCTACGCCGAGAAGCCGATCACGCTGCGCATGGTCGGCACGTACCACCAGTTCGGCACGTTCATCAGCGGCGTGGCATCGCTGCCCCGCGTCGTGATCCTGACGCTGCACGACGTCTCGCTGAGCCCGAAGGACAAGGACGCCAAGGGCAATCCGGTCGGTGCGGGCCAGCTCGTGCTGCAGGGCACGGTGAAGACGTATCGCTACCTCGAGGACGACGAGACGAAGCCAGCCACACCGGCAAAGGGGACGAAGTGATGACGCGGAACCATGCCATCCTCCGGCCCCTCGTCGTGGCGGTGTTCGGCGTCCTGGCGCTCGGCGGCTGCACGAAGGGCACCTCGGACCTGCGGGAATGGGTCGATGCCGAGAAGCACAAGAAGGGCGAGCCGATTCCCGCATTGCCGGTGATCCGCACGTTCGAAACGTTCGCCTACCAGGACCAGGGCGCGCGCGATCCGTTCAGCCCGAGCACGGCGGAGATGGATACGACGGCGTCGAACGGTCCCCGCCCGGATGAAAACCGCCCGAAGGAGCCGCTCGAGATGTTCACGCTCGACAGCCTGAAGATGGTTGGCACGGTTGGTGCTGGTGCGTCGTTGCAGGCACTCGTGAAGGACCCCGGTGGAGTCATCCATCGCGTCCACCGTAACGAATACATGGGGCAGGCCTACGGCCGTATCACTGCCGTCGGGGAGGACCGCGTCGATCTGGTCGAGCTGGTGCCGAATGGCAGCGGCGGCTGGATGGAGCGTCCGGCAAGCATCGCGGTCGGTGAAAAATAAGAACTCGGGGACGACGCACATGACGACCAAACTCACTCATCTGCCGGGAAGCGCGCGCCACAGGGCGCGCCGGTGGATCCTCGGTGCCGCCCTGGCCTTCGCCGGTGGTTTCGCCGGCACCGCCGCCGCGGCCAACGCGCTGCAGAACGTCAGCTACGACACGCAGCCGGGTGGCCGCGTGCAGCTGACGCTCGCGTTCTCCGAGCGCGCACCGGACCCGAAGGTCTTCACGACCAGCAATCCACCGCGGATCGCGATCGACCTGGCCGATACGACCAACGCCTATTCCACGCGCCATGTCGACATCGGCAAGGGCGCCACGTCGGGCGTGTCCATCGTCTCGGCGGGAGGCCGCACGCGCGTCACCATCGAGCTCTTCCGCGACTCCGCGTACAAGACGCGCGTCGAAGGCAAGAACCTCATCGTCACCGTCAACAACGGCGCGACGTCCGCCACGACGACGACCGCGATCGTGTCCGATCCGACGAAGGCGCTGCCTTCCAGTGCCGGCACGCCGCTGTCGAACATCGACTTCCGCCGTGGCCAGAACGGCGAAGGCCGTGTCCTCGTCACGCTCGGTTCGGCCAGCGCGACGCCCGAAATGCACCGCGAAGGCGACCGCGTCGTGGTCAGCCTGCCGGGCACGAGCCTGCCGCCCAACCTGTCCAAGCGCCTCGACGTGCTCGACTTCGCCACGCCGGTGCAGTCCATCGAGCCGACGTCCCGCCCGGGCGGCGCGCGCCTCGACATCCGCACCCGCGGCGACGTCGAAGTGTCGGCGTATCAGAACGGTACCGAGTACGCCGTCGAAGTCGCTCCCAAGAAGGCCGCCGCGCCGGTCGGCAAGGCCGCGAAGGGTCAGGAACCGACGTATTCGGGTTCGCGTCTGACCTTCAATTTCCAGGACATCCCGGTCCGCTCGGCACTCCAGCTGATCGCCGACGAGGCCAAGCTGAACCTCGTCGCGTCCGACAGCGTCGGGGGCAGCGTCACGCTTCGCCTCGTCAACACCCCGTGGGACCAGGCGCTCGACGTCATCCTGCGTGCCAAGGGTCTCGACAAGCGCCGTAGCGGCAACGTGGTGTGGATCGCCCCGCAGAACGAACTGGCCGCCTATGAGCAGAGCCTCGCGGATGCGCGCCAGAAGGCCGAGGATTCCGCGGAACTCGTCTCCGACTACATCCCCATCAGCTACGGCAAGGCCGAAGACATCGCCAAGCTGCTGACCTCGGGCAGCATGCAGGGTGGTGGCAGCACGAGCGGCGGCTCCACGACGCGTGGTTTCCTCTCGGCGCGCGGCAGCGTCTCGTTCGACGATCGCACCAACACGCTGCTGATCAACGACACCCCGGACAAGATCCGTGACCTGCGCGAACTCATCGGCACGCTCGACCGCCCGGTGCAGCAGGTGCTGATCGAGTCGCGTATCGTGGTCGCCACCGACCAGTTCACCCGCCAGCTGGGTGTGCGCTGGGGCGCGCAGGCGTTCAACCACAACAACGCCAACCAGATCGTCGGCACCACGCCCGACCTGAACTCCGGCGACAACGGTACCGGCACCGCCGACCTGGTCACCAGCGTCCATAACAGCGACGTCGGTTACGCGAACGCCGTGAATCAGTTCCGCCAGAACGGCAGCACGGGCGACCTTCCGGTACGCGATCCGTACACCCTGCCGGGCGGCTACAACGTCAACCTGCCGGTCTCGAACCCGGCCGGTAGCATCGGTCTCGCGATTCTCGGCGCGAACTACCTCGTCGACCTCGAACTCTCGGCCGCGCAGACCGAAGGCCGCAGCGAAGTGATCTCCAGCCCGCGCGTCATCACCGCGAACCAGCAGGAAGCGGTAATCAAGCAGGGTACGCAGATCGGCTACGTCACCTACCAGGCCTCCGGTTCCGGCGGTGGTGCGCAGAACGCGACCGTCCAGTTCAAGGACGCCGTGCTCGAGCTGCGCGTGACCCCGACGATCACGGCCGACAGCCGCGTCTATCTGAAGATCAACGTGAAGAAGGACGCTCTCGCCGGCAACACGCCGTCGCCGGGCGGTGGCTTCGTCCCGTCGATCGATACCCGCGAGATCAACACGTCGGTGCTCGTCGACAACGGTCAGACGGTCGTCCTCGGCGGCATCTACGAGATCACCAAGACCAACACCACCGACAAGGTGCCAGGTCTTGGCGATATCCCGGGCCTCGGCGTCCTGTTCCGTCGCACCAACCGCGGCAACAACAAGGCCGAGCTGCTCATCTTCGTCACGCCGCGCATCCTCAGCGACACGCTGCAGTAAGCGACGCGCTCATGCAAAAAAAAAGGGGCGGCCTGCGGGCCGCCCCTTTTTTTTCGGCTCTATACCGTTGCGCAGAAGGCAGGCAATGGGTCCTCTCTCGTTACCGATATGCCTCCGCCAGGTTCCGGCTGGTACGTCTCGATCGGTACGACCATGTCGCGCACCTTGATGGCTGCGTAGCGGTAGATGTTTTCCTGAAAGGGTTGCTTGAACATGATGAACGGCTCGGCGTCGAGATCCGTATCGCGGAGCGCCCGGATGAGCGACATGAACCTGACGTCGCGATCGACGGTTTTTTCCAGCCCGGCGACTGCGCGGTGTCCGATGAATGTCGTCGTCGTTTCCGTGAGGTATACGTCGTGCTCCCGGTCTCCGTAGGCGTCGACGACCGCATCGTTGAACATCGTGGCCCAACTACGGAGTTCCGGCACTTCGTTGAGGCGTGCCTCGAGCCATGCGACGTCATCAGCCTCCATGTCGGCATCCACGACTTTCAGAAGGTCGCCGTCCTTTCGCAGATCGAATGTTCGCGAGATGACATCCGGCCTCGCCACCGCGAGCCTCGCCAATGTCGGTACGAGTGTCTCCGCGAACTGGGTGAACACGTTGGCCATCCGGGTGCGATCTTTCAGCATGGTCGTGACCTCGAATTCCCGGCTGTCGTATTCCTTCATCCACTCCGTGTTGAATTCGTCGATACCCATTGTTTTCAGCGTCGCTTCCGGATGCTCGGGGTCGAGCCTGGCGAACTTTTCCCATACGACGACTCCCACCGGCGGCAGCTTCATGATGGCCTCCGGATCGGCTCGACGGTTTCCTTACAAATGTGCTGGAATTTCTGTGGGCGCTCGATGAGCGGCTGTACTTGAGCTTCGGGATCGGACCCGTGCACGAAGGCATGCACCACAGAACTCGGGTTGTACGTGATGTACCAGACGGAGGGATGTTCCACACGGGGAATGACGCGGATCGGCCCCATTTCTCCGCCCTTGCAGTCCGATATCGGCAACGTCGCACGAGCCTTGCCGTTCTCGTCGGTGATCAGGTCGACCGAGCCTACGACCCAGTGTCCATCCGCGCCGATGTCTCGCGCAGTGACTCTCACGGGATGGCCCGCACCGAGCGGTGTCGCATGGTCGCCTTCGTAAGCGGTCACCTCGATCTCCATTTCGCGAGCGACATTCGCCGCGCCGGGAGTGTCCGAGTTCTCGCCTGGCGCGAGATGGCTGATGTTCTCCTTGCTGAAATACCTGGATAGCACCGCGATAGCCTTCGGATCGCGGACGCGCACGGTGTACTTCGGCGCGGTCGTTGTCGATTCGCCTTTGACTGCGAGGAAAACCGGATGTGAGGTGTCCACCCGCATTTCCTTGCCTGCGTGCAGCAATCCCGCACGGTTGCTGCCGTCGATAACCTCTGCGATTACGCCTTCGGGTGCATCTAGCTTGATGACGGCCTCCTTCTGGTCCGGCCTGAAAGAGACGAGGTAGTTGTCGACGTCGGCATCGTTATCGAGATTGCCGTCGAATACCCGATTGCCGTGAATCGGCGTTGACCTCGCGATCGCATCGTTCGGTTCGTACCGGTCGCTGCCTTCGGCGACGGTCGCCTGCATCTGGAACGAGGAGGCCGCCCCCGCGCCCGTCCGGCCGATCAGCACCAGCCAGCGTGTGGACGGGCCGGTCAGCGCCTGGACGATGCGGTACGTATCGCCGGAGGCGTCGGATGCCATGGCGTGCGTGCTGCCGTCGGCGTCGACGCGAACGAGGCTGACGTCGTGCATGTCGCCCTGACGGAAGCCGGCGAGGTTGAGATCGAGCTTGGTGAGGGACGCCACGTCCGGCGTGACGAGCTGGAAGCAGGCGAGTGTCGCGCCGGCGTCGAGCGATGCGTCGTAGACCGGGCCGATCTCCATGGGATCGCAGCCTGCGACGGGGTCGGGGAGGGTCGTGACGGGTGTCGGGGGTTGGGCGAACGATGGCGTCGCCGCCAGCAGGCCGATGACGCCGACGAGGATGAGCTGTCGCATGGGTGTCTCCTTCGGGTGGAGTCGACACGCTAGGGAAGGGGCCTCGTTTCGAATGTCGGGCGACAGCGCGGCGACGCCGGAGGATCGCCTGCGGCGTCCTGGCAGGCGGCCCCGTACCTCCGGCCCTAAACTTCCGACGATTCCTGTGGTCTCATCGAACCCCACGCCTTCGCGGAACCGCCCCCGATGTCCGATCTGCCCACCGTCACCGCACCCCTCCAGGAGGCCTTCGTCCGGCTGCGTGAGGACCTCACGCGCGGGATCATCGGGCAGCCTCACCTGGTCGAATGCCTGCTGATCGCCTTGCTCGCGGACGGTCACCTGCTCGTGGAGGGCGCGCCGGGCCTCGCCAAGACCACGGCGATCAAGGCGCTGGCCACCCGGGTCGAGGCGGACTTCCACCGCATCCAGTTCACTCCGGACCTGCTCCCCGCCGACCTCACGGGTACCGATATCTTTCGCCCGCAGACGGGCAATTTCGAATTCGAGCGGGGGCCCCTGTTCCACAACATCGTGCTGGCCGACGAGATCAACCGCGCCCCGGCGAAGGTGCAGTCGGCGTTGCTCGAAGCCATGGCCGAGCGCCAGATCACGATCGGACGCCGTACGTGGCCGTTGCCGGATCTCTTCATGGTGATGGCGACGCAGAACCCGATCGAGCAGGAGGGCACGTTCGCGCTGCCCGAAGCGCAGCTCGATCGCTTCCTGATGCACGTGACCATCGGGTACCCGGATGCCGAGGCCGAGCTGGCGATCCTTCGCCTCGCGCGCGACCAGGCGCGCGAGGCGCTGCATCCGGCGGCGCCGCCGAAGCATCTGCTGACCCCGCAGGACGTGTTCGCGGCACGCGACGCGGTGCTCGCGGTGCACATGGCCGAACCGCTGGAGCGTTACATCACGCAGCTGGTGGTCGCCACGCGCGAGGCCGGCAAGTATGGCCCCGAGCTGGCGCGCTGGATCGCCTGGGGCGCGAGCCCGCGCGCGACCATCGCGCTCGACCGTTGCGCCCGCGCGCACGCATGGCTCGCGCGTCGCGATTACGTGCTGCCGGACGACATCCACGCCATCGCCCACGAAGTGCTTCGCCATCGCGTGCTGCCGAGCTACGAGGCCGAAGCGGAGGGCGTGCGCATCGACGCCGTGATCGCGCGCCTGCTGGACCTCGTGCCGCTGCCGTGACCGTCGCCGCTCCCGTCGCCGATGGGCGCGTCCGTGTGTCGCTGCCCGAACTCATCGCATTGCGGTCGCGCGTGATGCGCGCGCCCTCGCCGCCGGTCGTCTCGCGCGTGCAGCGCAGCGGCCAGCGGCCCGGACGGCTGCATGGCCGCGGCATGGATTACGCCGAGTCGCGCGTGTACCAGGCGGGCGACGACGTCCGCCGGATGGACTGGCGCCTGACCGCGCGCAGTGGCGTGGCCCATACCAAGCTGTTCCAGGAGGAGCGCGAAGGTCGCCTGCTCATCCTGCTCGACACCAACGCGAGCATGCGATTCGGTACACGCACGCGCTTCAAGTCCGTGCAGGCCGCGCGCGTCGCGGCCATGGCCGCGTGGTACGCGGTGCGAGGCGCGGATCGCGTCGGCGTGCTCGCCTTCGGCGGGCAGCGTCAGCTGCTCCGTCCGCTGGGCGGGGCGCGTGGCGCGCTCGCGGTCGCCGGTGCCGTCGCCGCATGGGACGCGTCGGTGCCCGGCGACGACGAAACCCTGTCGGCCGCCCTGCAGCGCGCAGGCCGCCTGATGCACGGCGCGTCGCGCGTGCTCATCGTCAGCGACGGCTTCGCCGTCGACGACGCGGCGCGTGGCCGCATGCTCGGCCTCGTGGCGAAAGCGGAGGTGTCGGTGGTGAACGTCGCCGATCCGCTGGAGCTGACGGCCCCACCCGCCGGTCGTTATCCCTTCGCGCACCGCGGCGTGCATTACGACGTCGTGCTGCAGGCCGATCGCCAGCGCGAGGACTTCGCGCGCGGCCTCGGCGAAGGCCACCGCCGCCTGACCGATCTCTGCACCGGGCTGGGATTGCACCATCGAACGCTCGACACGAGTGCCGATCCGCTCGACGCGGTCGTGGCGCTTCTTGGCGCGAGGGCGCGCTGATGCCGCCGAACGGTCCCGAACTCCGCGACATCCACGTGCCGTACGTGTCGCCGTGGTGGCCGCTCGCGCCGGGCTGGTGGCTGCTGCTTGGCCTCCTCGCACTCGTGGCGATCGTCGTCGTCATCGTCGTGCGTCGCCGACGCGCGTGGCATCGCTACCTGGACGCGTCGCTGCGAGGCCTGCGTGACGCCACCGCGCGTCACGCCAGCGACGGCGACGCGCGCGCCTTCGCGGCCACCGCCAGCGACCTCGTGCGCCGCGTCGCGCGCACGCGCGATCCGCACAGCGTCGCGCTCTCCGGCGAAGCATGGCGCGACGCGCTGGCCGCGATGTCGCCGAAGCACGACGTCGACGCCATCGCGGCGATCGACGCCATGAAGTACCGGCGCGACATCGACATCGACGTGCCCGGCACGGCGCGCGACGTCGAGACGTGGGTACGCGTCGCCCTGCGCCGTCCGACCGTCGGGAGGCGCACGCATGTCGCTTCCTGAATTCGCCTGGCCCTGGCTTTTCCTCGCGCTGCCGCTGCCGTGGCTGCTTCGCCACGTGTTGCGCCCGGTGAAACCGGCGCAGGCCCTCAACCTGCCGCAGCCCGGTATCTCGCTGGTGCAGGCGTCGCTGGCGCGCGCACCGTTCGCCGCCACGGCGCTGCTCGCGCTCGCCTGGCTGTGCCTCGTCGTGGCCGCGGCGCGTCCGCAGCATCTCGGGCCACCCGAACCGCAGCGTCGCAGCGGCCGCG
Organism: Luteibacter sp. UNCMF331Sha3.1; assembly: GCF_900109915.1. Lineage (GTDB taxonomy): Bacteria > Pseudomonadota > Gammaproteobacteria > Xanthomonadales > Rhodanobacteraceae > Luteibacter. The sequence goes on along the minus strand of NZ_FOBU01000001.1, from coordinate 1,086,924 downwards.
CCACGATGCTCGCCGTCGACCTGTCGGGCAGCATGTCGCTCGACGACATGCAGCTGGCGGGGCGCTCGGTCACGCGCTTCGCCGCCGTCGAAGCCATCGCCGGCGACTTCATCGACCGCCGCGCGGGCGACGAACTGGGCCTCATTCTGTTTGGTTCGCAGGCGTATCTCGTGACGCCGCTGACCTACGACCTGGATGCCGTGCGTGCGCAGCTGCATGGGGCCGTGGTCGGCCTGCCGGGTCGCGAAACCGCGATCGGCGACGCCCTCGCGGTGGCCGTGAAGCGCCTCGCGGACATGCCGGAGCAGGCGCGCGTCGTGGTGCTCCTGACCGACGGCGTGAACAACGCGGGCGCCATCGCACCGCGCGAAGCCGCCCGCGCCGCGAAAGCCGCGGGCGTTCGCGTCTACACGATCGGCATCGGCGCGAACGCGATGCGCGTGCCCGACTTCTTCGGCAGTCGCGTGGTCAACCCGTCGGCGGATCTCGACGTCGGCATGCTCACGGACATCGCGAACCAGACCGGGGGCCGCTTCTTCCGCGCCACCGACACCGACCAGCTCGCGCAGGCCTATCGCGCGATCGACGCGCTCGAACCCGTGCCGCAGGAGGGCGCCGCGTTGCGTCCGCGTTTCGAGTTGTTCCGCTGGCCGCTGCTCGCCGCGCTCGTCCTGTTCGCGCTCGCGGCGCTGCCGCGTTTCGTCGGAAAGAGGTCGCACGCATGAGCGCATGGTTCGGCGCCTTCCATTTCATCGAGCCACGCTGGTTGTGGCTGCTCGTGCTCGTGCCACCCATCGCCTGGCTGACCGGACGACGTTCGTCGGGCCAGCGCGTGCTCGCGCGCCTCGCCGATCCCGAACTGCTGCCGTACCTGCTCGACGGCCAGGCCGCGACGTCGCGCGTGCCCGTGATGGCGTTCGTCGCGGCGGCCGTGCTCGCGGTGCTCGCGCTGGCGGGGCCCTCGTGGGACCGGCAGACGCAGCCGCTGTTCGCCGAGCGCGCCGCCCAGGTCGTGGTGGTATCGATGTCGCAGCACATGCTCTCGCACGACGTGGTGCCCGATCGCCTCAGTCGCGCACGCTACAAGGTGCGCGAGCTCTACGCCGCGAATCGCGACGGCATGAACGCGCTCATCGCTTACACCGGCGACGCGTTCACGGTGGCACCGCTGACGACCGACGCGCATAGCGTGGACGACCTGCTCACGGCGCTCGCGCCCGACACGATGCCGGTCGAAGGCGATGATCCGGGCAAGGCGATCGATCTCGCCGCCGATCTGATCCGGCGCGCCGACGTGCGGGGTGGCTCCATCGTGCTCGTCACCGATCGTGCCGACGCAGCCGCCGTGGCGGCTGCCCGGCGCGCGCGTGCCGCCGGCGACCGCGTTTCCGTACTCGCGATCGGCACCGCGCGTGGCGGCCCGATCGCGGCGGAGGATGGCGGATTCCTCAAGGACGAGCGCGGCGACATGGTGATGGCGCCGCGCGACGACGCGTCGCTCCAGGCCGTCGCGAATGCGGGTGGCGGTCGGTTCGTTCCCGTCGCGGATGGCGCTTCCGAAGTGACAACGCTCGCAGGCGCCTTGCAGAACGACGGCGAGGGCAAGGCGGTGGAAGGCGCGGCGTCGGGCCAATGGCAGGACCGCGGCCCGTGGCTGCTGCTGCCGTTGCTGCCTCTGGTCGCACTCGCGTTCCGTCGCGGCTGGCTGCTCGTGCTCGCGCTCGCGTTCGTGCCCCTGACGCCCGCCCGTGCGGACGGGCTCGCCGACGTCTTTCGCACGCGGGATCAGCAGGCGGCGCGGGCGCTCGCCGCCGGCGACGCGAAAGCGGCGCAGTCGCTCGCGAAGAGCGATGCGCTGCGTGGAGCGGCGGCATACAAGGCCGGCGATTACGCGGGCGCGGAAGCGGCGCTCGCGCACGGCACCGGCACCGACGCGCAGTACAACCTGGGCAACGCGCTCGCGAAACAGCAGCGGTACGAAGACGCGATCGCCGCATACGACCGTGCGCTGAAAGCCGATCCGAACAATGCCGACGCAGCCGCCAACCGCAAGGCGGTCGACGATTTCCTGAAGCAGCAGAAGCAGCAGCAGAAGGACGAGAAGGACAAACAGGACAAGCAGGGCGGCAAGGGGCAGCAGGACAAGAATCAGCCATCCCCCGGCCAGCAGGGCAACGACGAAAAGCAGGGCCAGGAGGATGGCAAGGATGGCAGCAGCGGGCAGGGCGGCCAGCAGTCGGGCGCCGACGGCAACGACGATGCCAACGCGCAGGGCGCGAAGGACAAGGCCGGCGAAGGCGAGGGCGGCGATCGCGGCAAGGACGCCGGCAAGGGACAGGCGCCGCAAGGCGACGCCACCGCCAAGTCCCAGGCCGAGCAGGCCCGGGCGAAGCAGGCGCAGGATGCCCTGAAACAGCAGATGGACGCGAAGCTCGCCGGTCAGGCCGACGGCAAGGACGGGCAGCAAGGACACGACCTCGGCATGGTGTCGGCAAAGGAAGCGGCGTCGAAATTGCCGCCCGACGTACAGCGTGCGTTGATGCGCGTGCCCGACGATCCGGGTGGGCTGCTAAGGAGAAAGTTCATGCTCGAATACCAACGCCGGCACGGCGCGGAGCCGGAAGAATGAACATGCGCGGTCTGTTGCTTGCCATCGCGCTGGGCTGCCTGCCAATGCTCGCGTTCGCGCAGTCGGCACCCGTGGCGTCGCTCGACCGGAGCAAGGTCGGCATCGGCGAAACGGTGACGCTCAACATCGAGCTCTCCGACCAGACGTCGGAATCGCCGGATTTCTCGCCGCTGATGGCGGACTTCGTCGTGCTCGGCACGTCCACGAACCATACCTTGAGCATCGTCAACGGCACGCGCGAGGCGCGCACCATCCTCGGTGTCGCGTTGCGTCCGCGGCGCGAGGGTCACCTCGTCATTCCCGCGCTGACCATCGGCGGGCAGAAGACGCAGCCGGTGTCCGTGGACGTCGCCGCGACGTCGGACGCGGGGGGTGGCGCGGCCATGCGGCCCGTGTCGCTCGAAGGCAAGGCCGATCCCGTCACCGCGTATGTGGGACAGCAGATCGATTACACGCTGCGCCTGTATTTCGCGGTGAACCTCGCCGATGGGCAACTCGGCGATCCCACGGTCGAGGGCGCGGAGATCCGGCGCGTCGGCCAGGACGCGAATTACCAGACGATGCGCGAGGGCCGCCGCTTCAACGTGGTCGAGCGCCACTACGCGATCTTCCCTCAGCGCGCGGGCCCGCTCGAGATCCAGCCGCCCACGTTCCAGGGCACGGCGGTCGATCCCACCGACGCGACGTCGTTCTTCGGAGCGGGCGAACCGGTGAACGCCGTCGCCGAGCGCGTGCGCATCGACGTGCGCGCGCGTCCCGATGCCGCGGCGAACGGTGCGTGGATCCCCGCGCGCGAGCTGAAACTCGTGCTCGACGGCGTGCCGCCCGACGGCAAGGCGCGTGTCGGCCAGCCGATCACGCTGACCATGCGCCTCGATGCCACCGGCATGCCGTTCGAAGCGTTGCCCGCGCTGTCGCTGCCGAAGCTCGACGGTGCGGACGTGTATCCCGACAAGGCCGTCACGGGTGGCGGCAGCAGTGGCTCGTGGGTCACCGGCCGGCGCCAGCAGGGCTTCGCCGTCGTGCCGACGCGCGCCGGCACGCTGCACATTCCGGAAACGACGCTGCACTGGTGGAACGTCGTCACCGACAAGCCCGAGGTGGCGACGGTCCCCGCACGCGATATCGAAGTCGCGCCGTCGAACGGTGCCGCGGCGCCGGCCATCGCGCCTCCCTCCACCGGTGCGAGCGCCGCACCCGCGTCCGCACCGGCACCGGTGGCGACCGTCGCCGATGCCGCGGCCGCGACGCCGACGGGTTCGCCATGGCGGCTGCTCTTCATCGCCGTGCTGTCGCTCTGGATCGCCACGGTGGTCGCATGGTTCCTGCTTGCGCGCCGACGCGGTTCGCGTGCCGCCGACGTGCCGCCGGCACCGGCCCCCGTGACGCGCGAGCGACCCGCGCATGAGCATTTCCTCAAGCTGGCGGTGCGCAGCGATCTCGCCGCGGCCGAGCAGGCATTGCTGCGGTGGGCACGCATCGTCCGTCCGTCGGTGACGTCGCTCGGGGCGCTCTCCGCCGCCTTGCGCGAGGGCCCGCAACGCGACGCGATCGCCGCGCTGCAACGTGCCCGCTACGCGGACGGCGACGCACCGGGACCGCGGCTGCGCGACGCGTTCGCGAAAGGATTCGACTGGCTGCCGCCCACGCAAGGCGGAAGCGACGACGCCCTGCCGCCGCTCTATCCCCGTTGATCTAGCCTCCTGCTACGACCGGGTGCCCGCGGCGAACCCGGTCTGTGCAGGCGCTACAGGGCAGCGTTGTACGTCTTCGTCATCGAGGGGCCGAACGTACAGAAGACCACCGTTTCGGGCCGCCACGGCGCATCCCTCACCGCCCGCACCGCGAGGCCCGCAGCCGCTTCGGCGGGGTATCCATAGATGCCCGCGCTGATCGCGGGGAACGCGATCGAGGCGACGTTGTGCTCCCGGGCGAGACGGAGGCATTCGCGGTAGCAGGCCTCGAGAAGTGCCGGTTCGCCTTCCTGGCCGCCGCGCCAGACCGGCCCGACGGTGTGGATCACGAAGCGGGCCGGCAACGCGAATCCGCCAGTGATCCTGGCCTCGCCCGTCGGGCAGCGCACGCCCGGGCGCACCATGGGAAGGGCGCGGCAGGCGGCCAGCAGCGCGGGGCCGGCCGCCCGGTGGATGGCCCCGTCGACCCCGCCCCCGCCCAGCAGGGACTCGTTGGCGGCGTTGACGATGGCGTCGACGGCCAGCGTGGTGATGTCGCCTTCGAACACTTCCGGTGGCATGGCTGATGCTCCCTGTGACGGCGCGCCGGCATTTGGCTAGGATGTACGTGACAGTTCATTCATTGCAGCCCAAGGTTATGGCCGACCAGCTGAAAGTTGAAGACATCTCGTTCGCCTACCTGATCAACGACGTGACCTTGCTCTTTCGCAAGCACTTCGACCGGCGGGCCGTTCGCTTCGGGCTGACCCGTGCGCAGTGGCGTGCGCTCAAGGCGCTGCACCGACGTCCGGGCATGCGCCAGAACGAGCTCGCCGAGCAGCTCGACATGGAGCCGATCGCGGTGGGTCGTGTCATCGACCGCCTGCAGGCCGCCGGTTTCGTCGAGCGCCGCGCGGATCCCAAGGATCGTCGCGCCTGGCGTCTTCACGACACCGACCAGGCACGGGGTGTCATAGACGACATGGAAGATATCGCGCGCGGCCTGCGCCGCGACGCCACCCAGGGTATTTCCACGGACGACCTGCAGACCATGCTGGCCGTGCTGGATCGCATGAAGGAAAACCTCCAGGGCCTCGACGGACCGGTCGACGAAGGCTGACGGCGGGTCAACCGATGCCCGGGGTGGTGCGTTAGTAGTTACGCTTACCCGAACCAGCCACCCAGTCCGCGCATCCCCAGCGCGGCGACCGGATCGAAGGCGGATCCGGCCGGAGACCACATGCAACGATCCCCAGGGAAGAAACTCATCGTCATCGCCGGCCTCGTGGCGATCGTCGCCATCGGCGTCGGCGTATGGCGGCACGATCCGGGCGCGAAGGGCGCGGACAGGCCGGCCGGCAAGGCCGCCGCGGGGGTTCCCGTCAGTACCGCGGTGGCGACCCGCGGCGACATCGATCTTTCGCTGAAGGTGATCGGCCGCGCGGAGGCCTATTCGACCGTGAACGTGCGATCCCGCGTGAACGGCCAGCTCGAAAGCCTGGCCTTCACGCCCGGCGCGCACGTGAAGAAGGGCGATCTGCTCGCCCGCGTCGACCAGCGACCGCTCAAGGCGGCGTACGACGAAGCCCAGGGCAACGTGGCGCGCGACCAGGCGCAGCTCGTGAAGGCCGAGGCGGACCTCGAGCGATACCAGAACATGCTGGGCAAGGGCTTCGTCAGCCGCGCCGACTACGATCTCTACAAGGCCAACCTCGGCGTGGCGCGCGCCGCGCTCGAAAGCGACCGCGCCGCCGCGCGCGCCGCGCAGACGCAGCTGGAATTCACCACGATCGTCGCGCCCTTCGATGGCGTGACCGGCGCACCGCTCGCGTACCCCGGCGCCACGCTCTCCGCCGACACCACCGACATCGTCGTCCTGAACGAAGTCGACCCGATCCGCGTGGCGTTTTCCATCCCCGAAGACAGCCTCTCCGCCGTGCGCAACAGCGTGCGGCGCGGCGCGCTGCCCGTGCACGCGAAGATTCCCGGCGACGATGGCGCGCCGCTGCAGGGCGAACTCGAATTCATCGACAACGCCGTCGACGCCACCACCGGCACCATCGTGCTCAAGGGCCGCTTCGCGAATGCCGACGGGCGCCTCACGCCCGGGCAGTTCGCGGAAGTGACGCTGCCGACGACGCGCCTCGCCGACGCGGTGAGTATCCCCGTCGTGGCCTTGCAGAGTTCGACCGCGGGCACGTTCGTCTTCGTGGTCAAGCCGGATCAGTCGGTGGAGCAGCGCACGATCACCACGGGCGCCACCACCGCCGATCGGGTAGTCGTCGACAAGGGCCTGCAAGCCGGCGAGCGCGTGGTCACGGAAGGGCAGATGCTGCTGGTCGATGGCGCCCGCGTGCGCATCGACAACGGCTGAGGGCGCCCGCGTGAACCTCCCGGAACTCTGCATCCGCCGACCGGTGATGACCACGCTGCTGATGGCGGCGCTGGTGATCTTCGGCATCGCCGCCTACCCGAGGCTGCCGGTCAACGAGCTGCCGAACGTCGACTTTCCCACGATCAACATCAGCGCGAGTCTTCCCGGCGCGTCGCCCGAGACGATGGCTTCGTCGGTGGCGACTCCCCTCGAAGCGCAGCTGTCGACCGTGGCCGGTATCGACTCGATGACGTCGTCCAGCTCGCTGGGCTCGACGACGATCACCGTCACGTTCGCGCTCGACCGCAGCATCGACGGCGCCGCGCAGGACGTGCAGGCCGCCATCTCGGCCGCGCAGCGCCAGCTGCCGCAGGACATGCCGACACCGCCCACGTATCGCAAGGTGAACCCGGCGGACGCGCCGATCCTGTTCCTCACCATGCAGTCGTCGACGTTGCCGCTGTCCACGGTCGACGACTACGCCGAGACCGAACTCGCGCAGCGGCTGTCGATGGTGGACGGTGTCGCGCAGGTGAACGTCTACGGGTCGCAGAAGTACGCCGTACGCATCGCCGTCGATCCGGATCGCCTCGCGGCGACGGGCATCGGCATCGACCAGATGCGCGAGGCCATCGCGGCCGCCAACGTCAACAAGGCCACGGGATCGCTCAACGGCAAACGCCAGCTGCTGTCGATCCGTTCGGACGGCCAGCTGATGCGCGCGGCCGATTACCGCCAGGTGGTCGTCGCCTACCGCAACGGGGCCCCGGTGCGCCTCGCCGACATCGCCGTGCCGCGCGACAGCGTGCAGGACGACCAGAAGGCCAGCTGGTTCAACGGCAATCGCTCGATCACGCTCGCGATCCAGCGCCAGCCCGGCGCCAACACCGTGGAGACGGTCGACAAGATCTTCGCGCTGCTGCCGGCGTTCAGGGAGACGCTGCCGCCGTCGGTGAAGCTCAACGTGATGTACGACCGCTCGGTGTCGATCCGCGATTCCGTGCACGACGTGCAGTTCACCCTCGTGCTGGCCGGCATCCTCGTGGTGCTGGTGATCTACCTGTTCCTCGGCAACGCGTCGGCGACCCTGATTCCCGCGGTGGCCTTGCCGATTTCGGTGCTCGGTACCTTCGGCGCCATGTTCGCGCTCGGTTACAGCCTCGACAACCTCTCGCTGCTGGCGCTGACGCTGGCGGTGGGCTTCGTCGTCGACGACGCGATCGTGATGCTCGAGAACATCATGCGACACATCGAGATGGGCGAGGCCCCGTTCGATGCCGCCGTGAAGGGCGCCAACGAAATCGGCTTCACCATCTTCTCGATGACCCTGTCGCTGGTGGCGGTGTTCATCCCGGTGATGTTCATGGGCGGCATCGTCGGACGACTGTTCCACGAATTCGCCGTGGTCATCAGCGTGTCGATCCTGATCTCGGGTTTCGTGTCGATCACGCTCACGCCCATGCTGTGCAGCCGCTTCGTCAAGGCGCACGATCACGAGAAGCGCAGTGTCGTCGTCGTGTGGTTCGATCGCGGGTTCGCGGCGGTGACCGACGGCTATACCCGCACCCTCGCGTGGTGCATGCGCCATCCGCGCACGGTGCTGCTCGGCTTCGCGCTCAGCCTCGCCGCCACGGGCGTGCTGTTCGCGATCACGCCGAAGGACTTCATCCCGGCCGGCGACAGCGGTCAGTTGCGCGTCACAACCGAAGGTCCGACCGACATTTCGTTCGCCGCGATGTCCGCCCGGCAACAGTCGCTCGCGGATATCGCCGTCAAGGACCCGAGTATCGAGGCGGTGATGTCGAGCGTCGGCGCGGGTGGCGCGCGTTCCACCGTGAATTCCGGTTCGCTGCTGCTGCGGCTCAAGGAACGCTCGGAACGCGACGGCGCGACGCCCGACGACATCATCCAGGACCTTCGCAGGAAGTTCGCCGAGGTGCCGGGTATCCGCACCTACATCCAGAACCCGCCGGCGATCCAGGTGGGCGGTCGCCAGTCGAAGGCGCAGTACCAGTACACCGTGCAGTCGACCGACCTGCACGCGTTGTACGACTGGTCCGGCAAGCTCGTCACCGCCTTCCAGAAGCTGCCCGGTTTCCAGGACGTCACCACCGATCTCGATCTCAACAGCCCGTCGATGGTCGTGACGGTCAATCGCGACAAGCTCGCGCCGCTCGGGCTCACGATGGATCAGGTGCAGACCGCGCTCGGCACGGCCTTCGGCGAAAACCAGATCTCGACCATCTACGGTGCGGCGACGCAGTACTGGGTCATCCTGCAGGTCGAACGACAGATGCAGGACGACCCGGCCGTGCTGTCGAAGCTCTACGTCACGTCCGACAGTGGAAAGCTCGTACCGCTCAACACCGTCGCCAGCTTCGTGCGCAAGCCGCAGGTGCTGACGGTGAACCATCAGGGCCAGCTGCCTGCGGTCACGGTGTCGTTCAACCTCGCGCCGGGCGTATCGCTCAGCGATGCCGTGGCGAGCATCGATCGCGCGACCGCCGACATGAAACTGCCCCCGACGTTGAGCGGCAGCGTGCAGGGCACGGCGCAGGCGTTCCAGGATTCGGTCAAGGGCATGGGCCTGCTGTTGTTGCTGGCCGTGTTCGTGATCTATCTCGTGCTCGGCATCCTGTACGAGAGTTTCATCCACCCGCTCACGATCCTGTCCGGCCTGCCGGCCGCGGCGGTGGGCGCGTTGCTGACGCTGGTGATCTTCAACGCGTCGCTCGATCTGTTCGCGTTCGTCGGCATCATCATGCTGGTCGGCATCGTGAAGAAGAACGCGATCATGATGATCGACTTCGCGCTGGAGCGTCAGCGCGAGGCGGGGCTGGCACCGGCCGATGCCATCTTCGAAGCCTGCCGCGTGCGATTCCGCCCGATCATGATGACCACCATGGCGGCGTTCGCCGGTACGTTGCCGATCGCCCTGGGTATCGGTGCCGGTGCGGAGACGCGGCGACCGCTGGGTCTTGCCGTGGTCGGCGGTCTGGTGGTGTCGCAGATCCTGACGCTGTACCTCACGCCGGTGATCTATCTCTACATGAACCGCTTGCAGGACCGGCTGGCGCCGAAGCGCAAACTGGCAACGCACACGGCCTGACAGGGGCAGCCTGCCGGCGGCAATGCTCTGGTGGGAGCCAGCCCGCTGGCCAAGGGTGCTCGCGGCAATGCTCCGGTGGGAGCCAGCCGCTGGCGAAGGGTGCTCGCGGCAATGCTCTGGTGGGAGCCAGCCCGCTGGCGAAGGGTGCTCGCGGCAAGCACCCTTCGCCAGCGGGCTGGCTCCCACCATCAGGCCCCTACATGGCGATAACGATCAGTCGTGCGCGCCATCCTTCGCGAACGCACCCGGCGCCGAACCGAAGTTGCCATCGGCCTGCGCCGCCATGTAGGCGAACGCGGCGTACACGGCGACGTCCTGTGCGAGCGCCTTCGGGTCGATCTTGTCGAGCGTGTCGTTGGCGTTGTGGTGGTAGTCGAAGTAGTCGGTGCCGTCCTGCGTGAGCGACAGCGCGGCCATGCCCTTCGCATGCATCTGCGAGAGGTCGGAGCCGCCGCCGCCCGGCTTGTTCGGCTCGTACGCGACGCCGATCGGCTCGATCACCTTCGCGATCTGCTCGATGGCGCCACGCGCTTCGGGCTTCACGCTGGCCGTCATGCGCCAGATGCGACCCGCACCGAAATCGGACTCCGTGCCGAGCTGGAACGCCGAGACGTCCTTCGCATGCGCTTCCGCATACGCACGACCGCCCCACAGGCCCATCTCCTCGTTCGCGAACGCGATGACGCGGATGGTGCGGTCCGGACGCTGCGGCATGTCCTTGATCAGCTTCGCGGCCGCGGCGGCGATGGCCACGCCCGCGCCGTCGTCGATGGCGCCGGTGCCCAGGTCCCACGAATCGAGGTGGCCGCCGATGGCGACGATCTGCTCGGGGTGCTTGCGGCCCGTGACTTCCGCGATCACGTTGGCACCTTCGTAAGTGCCGTTGAACCCGACATCGAGGTCGAGTTTCAGCGTCACGGGCTTGCCTTCCTTCAGCACGCGCTCGAGCTGGTCGGCATCGGGCAGCGACAGGGCAGCGGCGGGGATGGCGTCCTTCGGATCCGAGAAACCCGTGACGCCCGTGTGCGGCGTGCGGCTATGCGGATCGGTGCCGGCGGAGCGCAGCAGGAACGCGGCAGCACCCATCTTCGCGGCGAGCACGGGGCCGCCGACGCGTGTGGCGGAGCCCTTGCCGTAATCGTGGCCGTCCTTCTGCTGCTGCATGTGCGTGCTGACGTACACGATCTTGCCCTTCACGGAGGCCGGATCGGCCTTCTTGAATGCTTCGAGGTCGTCGAAACCGATCACTTCGGCGGTGAGGCCGCCGGCGGGCGTGCCGGCCGAATAACCGAGTGCGGTCAGCAGCAGAGGCTGCGGGAACGGCGAGACGATGGCGGCATGCTCGCTGCGGCGCTGCCACAGCGGGTAGCTGACCTTCTCGGTGTAGACCTTGTCGAAGCCCATCGCCTTGAACTTCGCGACCGTCCAGGCGACGGCGCGCGCATCGGCTTCGCTGCCCGCCACGCGCGCACCCACTTCGGTGGTGAGGCCGGCGACGAAGTCGTAACCCGTGTTGTCGGTCATGGCGCGATCGCGCAGCGCGGTCGCGGCGGCAACGGCCTTCTCGGGAATGGTCGTCGCCTTGTCGGCGGCGTGGGCGGAGAAGGCGAACGCAAGGCACGCGGCCAGCGCGTGCAGGCGGAACGTATGACGCATCGAATGACCCCCGGGGACGGAAACGTCGATTATTGCGCCGGGGGCAGCGGGGCAGGTAGGCCGGAAGTCATGGAGCCGGGCGTCCGGTGGAAGCCAACCTGCTGGCGATGGATGCTCGCGGCAAGCACCCGTCGCCAGCAGGCGGGCTCCCACCGACCATCAGATCTGGCGGTTCTGCTGCTTCAGCAGATCGCGGATCTCGGCGAGCAGCGCCACGTCGGCGGGCGGCGCAGCCGGCGCCTCTTCCGCACGGCGCGTCAGACGGTTGATCGCCTTGACCACCATGAAGATCGCGAGCGCGATGATGGTGAACTGGATGAGCACGTTGATGAAGATGCCGTACTGGATGGCCACTTCCTTCACGCCCTCGCTGGCGGGTCTCAGCACCCACTTCCAGTCGGAGAAATCGATGCCGCCGATCACCCAGCCGATGGGCGGCATGATGATGTTGTCGACGAGCGACGTGACGATCTTGCCGAAGGCGGCACCGATCACCACACCAACCGCCAGGTCGATTACGTTACCGCGCAATGCGAACTTCTTGAATTCCGCAACGAAACTCATTGGCTCTTACTCCTCGTGGCAATGACGTCGATCGTCAAACCTAACGATCCGTATGTAAGCAGATCGCGAAGTCAGCTCACCCGTCCCTCGAGCGTGACGGTATCCCCCAGCGTGGCGACGAAGCGATCGCCGCGATGCAACGCGGCGACGCCGGCCGGCGTGCCGGTGTAGACGATATCACCCGCCTTCAGTTCGAACAGCTTCGAGAGCGCGCTGAGGATGGCCGGCACGTCGAGCAGCATGTCGGACAGCGTGGCGGATTGCCGGATCTCGTCGTTGATCCGGAGCTCGATGCGCGTGGCGGCGTCCGGCACGAAATCGGTGGCCGGGACGAGGGCCGAGACCGGCGCCGAATGGTCGAAGGCCTTGGCGACGTCCCAGGGTGAGCCTTTCTTCTTCGCCTCGGCCTGCAGGTCGCGGCGGGTGAGGTCCAGCCCGACGCCGTAGCCCCAGACGATGCGCGAGGCCTGCTCCGGCGTGAGGTCGCTGCCGCCGCCGCCGAGGGCCACCACCATTTCCACCTCGTGGTGCAGGTCGTTGGTGACGGACGGGTAGGGCACGTCGGCCCCGTCGGTGACGATCGCGTCGGCCGGCTTGGTGAAGAACATGGGGTTCGAGGTGTCGACCGTGGCGCCCATTTCCTTCGCATGATCGGCGTAGTTGCGGCCGATGCAGAACACGCGACGGACAGGGAACCGCTCGGTGCGGCCGACGACGGGGATGCTCGGCTGGGCCGGCGAGGGGATGACGGTAGGCATGGCGCCAAGGGTAGCAGGTGACACCTGTCACGACAGATGACTGATGCCGGAAAGTGGTGCACGTTCCTTGCGCGTCGCATGATCGTGGTGCCATCCGGGGAAAGGGGCTGAGGGACGATGAATTCGAACGCCGATCTGCTGCGGCAGCTGAAGATCGACAAGTCGCAGAAGGAAGCGCCGGGCGAGGGGAGGCCGACGCGGACGCTGCTGATCGCAGGGCTCGCCTTGCTTGTCCTAGTCGCCCTCGCTGGCGGTGCCTGGATGTTCTTCGCACGGCGCCCTGTCGAGGTGCAGACGGCGACCGCCGTGGCGGCAACGTCTTCTGGCGATGCGGGCGCGGTCCTCCAGGCGACCGGCTACGTCACGGCCCGCCGCCAGGCGACGGTTTCCGCCCAGATCACGGGCGCGCTCGTCGAGGTGCTGATCGAAGAAGGCGATCGCGTCAGCAAGGGCCAGGTGCTGGCACGTCTCGAGGACAACGCATTGCGCGCCAGCCTCGCCTCCGCGCGCGCGAACGCCGCGGCCGCGCACGCCAGCGTGGTGCAGGCCCAGGCCCAGCTCGATCAGTCGATGCGCGACGCGACCCGCCAGGAATCGCTGGTCGGTCGCGGGCTCGTCTCCCGGCAGCTCGCGGAGCAGACGCGCACGCAGGCCAACACGTACCGTGCCCAGCTCAACGCCGTGCGCCGCCAGGCCGAGGCCGCGGACGCGCAGGTGGGTGTCGGCCAGGTCAATCTCGACTACACCGTGGTGCGCGCGCCGTTCGATGGCGTGATCACGGACAAGGCCGCGCAGGTGGGCGAGATCGTCTCGCCGCTCTCGGCCGGTGGCGGCTTCACGCGTACCGGCGTTGGCACGATCGTGGACATGGATTCGCTGGAGATCGACGTCGACGTCAACGAGGCCTATATCGGCCGCGTGCAGCCCGACATGCCCGCGGAGGCGGTGCTCGACGCGTATCCCGACTGGCGCATCCCCGCGCACGTCATCGCCATCGTGCCCGCCGCCGATCGCGGCAAGGCCACCGTGAAGGTGCGCGTGGCACTGGAGAACAAGGACGGGCGCATCGTGCCGGACATGGGCGTGCGCGTGTCGTTCCTCGAACGTCGTGCGCCGGCGCAGGCGAGTGCCGCGAAGGGCGTGCTCGTGCCCGCCACGGCCGTCGTCCAGCGCGACAGCCAGTCCGTCGTCTACGCCGTCGCGGACGGCAAGGCCGCGCGACGCGTCGTCACGGCCGCCGCGCAACCGAGCGGCGACCTGCGACTCGTCACGAGCGGCGTCGCCGTCGGCGACACCGTGATCGTTTCACCCCCAGCCGACCTCGCCGACGGTGCCGCCGTCGCCGTCGTCAAGCCGACCACGCCCTGACCCTCGCGGAGACGCACCGATGACCACGCTGATCGACATCCAGGATCTTTCCAAGATCTACGAACGCGGACGGCAGAAAGTGGAAGTGCTGCACGGCGTGAACCTGAAGATCGAGCAGGGCGATTTCCTCGCGCTGATGGGGCCGTCCGGTTCCGGCAAGACCACGCTGCTGAACCTGATCGGCGGCCTGGACACGCCCACGGGCGGCAGCATCACGGTGGGTGGCGACCGTATCGACCAGCTGGGCGCGGGTGCGCTGGCGAAATGGCGTGCGGCGCATGTCGGCTTCGTGTTCCAGTTCTACAACCTGATGCCGATGCTCACCGCGCAGCGCAACGTGGAGCTGCCGCTGCTGCTGACGAAGTTGTCCGGCTCGCAGCGCAAGCAGAACGCGTCGATCGCGCTGCAGCTCGTCGGCCTGGCGGATCGCGCCACGCACAAACCGTCGGAGCTTTCCGGCGGCCAGCAGCAGCGCGTCGCCATCGCCCGCGCGATCGTTTCCGATCCCACGCTGCTGGTCTGCGACGAACCCACGGGCGACCTCGATCGCCAGTCGGCCGAAGACATCCTCGGCCTGCTGCGCGAACTCAACCGCGAGCACGGCAAGACGATCGTGATGGTGACGCACGATCCCAAGGCCGCCGAGTACGCCAACCACACCCTGCACCTCGACAAGGGCACCCTTGTCGAGCAGGCCACGGCGTGATCACGGAGGGGCCGGCATGAAATACCTGCACCTCATATGGGCGGCGCTGTTCCGGCGGAAGGCGCGCACGTTCTTCACCCTGATCTCGATCCTCGCCGCGTTCCTGCTGTTCGGCATGCTCGACGCGACGCGCGCGGCGTTCTCGTCGGGCGACAGCGTGATCGGCGTCGACCGGCTGGTGACCACCTCGCGTTACTCCATCATCCAGTCGCTGCCGTCGAGCCTGGGCGCACGTATCGCGGCCGTGCCGGGCGTCGCCACGGTCGGTTCGGCGAACTGGTTCGGTGGCATCTACCAGGATCCGAAGAACTTCGTGCTCAGTTTCGCGGTGAGCGACAACTTTCTCGACATCTATCGTGAGATCGAATTGCCGGTGGAACAGCGCAAGGTATTCGACGCCACGCGCACCGGCGCGGTCGTGGGCGAGCCGCTGGCGAAGCGGTTCGGCTGGAAGGTGGGCGACAAGATCCCGCTACAGTCGACGATCTTCCCGCAGCGCAACGGCGACAAGACGTGGCCGTTCGACATCGTCGGCATCTACAAGGCCGCGCCCGGTGCCGCCAACGGCACCGACCAGCAGTTCTTCTTCCACCACAAGTATTTCCAGGAGGCGAACGCCTTCCAGGGCATCGGCACCACGGTGGGCTGGTACATCGTGAAACTCACGTCGCCCGACAGGGCCGACGCGGTGGCGAAGGCCATCGACGCGCTATCGGCCAACTCGGATCACGAGACGAAGACGCAGACCGAGCAGGCGTTCAACGCCTCGTTCGCGAAGCAGCTCGGCGACATCGGCCTGATCGTCTCCGCGATCATGGGCGCGGTGTTCTTCACGCTCATCCTGCTCACCGGCAACACGATGGCGCAGGCGGTGCGCGAACGGACGAACGAGCTCGCGGTGCTGAAGACGATCGGTTTCTCCAGCCGCAGCGTGCTCTGCATGGTGCTCGCCGAAGGCGTGCTGCTGCTCCTGCTCGGGGGGATCCTCGGGCTGGCGCTGGCGGGCGTCGTCGTGCCGATCGTCGCGAAGGGCAGTGGCGGCATGCTCAACCTGCCGCCACTGGGCTCGCAGACCTGGGTGCTGGGCATCGTGCTGATGCTGGTCATCGGCGCGCTCGTCGGTCTGCTACCCGCCATTCGTGCCATGCGACTGAACATCGTCGACGCGCTCGCCGGACGCTGAGAAGGACACCCCGATGACATTCCTCAAGAAGTTCGGCTCCGGCCTGCTCACGCTGCTGATCGTGGCGGTGTTCCTCGCGCTGTGGATCGTTCTGCCATGGCCCGTCATCGTCGCGGCGGCCGTGTTGCTCGCGCTGTGGATGGCGTTCACGCGTCGCGGCAGACAGACGTGGGAGGTGACCCGGGTCGGCCTCGCCACCGTCACCCAGCGTCTGGGTTCGTCGTCCGTCGTGGTCGTCGGCATCGCGGGCGTCGTCGGCGTGCTGGTGGCCATGCTCGCCATGAGCGAAGGCTTCGCGGAGACGCTGCGCTCCACGGGCAACGACCAGACGGCGATCGTGCTGCGCGGCGGTTCTCAGGCGGAACTCAACTCCATCCTCGACCGCGACAGTGCCAACGTCGTGATCCAGGCGCCAGGCGTGAAGAAGGACGCGCAGGGCAAGCCGATCGCGTCGGGCGAACTCGTGGTCGTCGCCAACCTGCCGCGCAAGGGCGATCCGAACAGCGATTCGAACGTGCCGATTCGCGGCGTGAGCGAAGACGTGTGGAACCTGCGCGGTCAGGTGAAGATCGTGGCGGGGCGCAAGTTCACGCCGGGACTGCGCGAGCTGATCGTCGGCAAGGGGGCGAGCGCGCAGTTCGAAGGCCTCGACGTCGGCAAGAGCATCCGGCTCGCGGGACAGACATGGACGGTGGTCGGTATCTTCGACTCCGGCGATGCGCTGGAATCCGAACTCTGGGGCGACACGCAGAGCGTGGCCTCCGCATACCGGCGCGGCAGCAGCGTGCAATCGGTGACGGTGCTGCTCGACTCGCCGAAGGCTTTCGACACGTTCAAGGCGTCACTCGCCGCAGATCCGCGCCTCAAGGTCGATGTCAGCACCACGCGCGAATACTTCGGCAAGCAGTCGGAAGGGCTCACGAAGGTGCTGCGCGCGGTGGGCATCACCGTCGGCATCATCATGGCGATCGGTGCCGTGTTCGGCGCGCTGAACACCATGTTCGCCGCGATTCAGGCACGTGCGCGCGAAATCGCCACGCTGCGCGCGATCGGCTTTCGCGGCTTGCCCGTGGTGGTGTCGATCATGCTGGAGACGATGCTGCTCGCGTTGCTGGGTGGACTGATCGGCGCAGGCATCGTCTGGGTGATCTTCAACGGCTACACTGCATCCACGCTCGGGGCGAACTTCAGCCAGGTGGTCTTCCGCTTCCACGTCAGCGCGGACCTGCTCTGGACCGGCATCAAGTGGGCGCTGGCCATCGGCTTCATCGGAGGGCTGTTTCCAGCACTGCGCGCCGCGCGTCTTCCGGTGACGACGGCGTTGCGCGAGCTGTAAGGCCCTCGTCGAAGCGCTGGCACGACGCGAGCGCACCGACGGCGACGCCGAAAAGCGTCGCCGCGCGCGCCAGCCACCACCGGCGGCATCGCGGACATCGAAAGCAACACGGTCCGATCTTCCGCACCCATCGCTCCGCGTTTCGAGAGAGGCGACGAGGCTAGGGACGCGATGGGCGCGGCGATATGGAAGTTTTCTCAAAAACGCGTGGGCGCGTGCGGAATGCGAAGCCCGTCACATTCGGCGGTCCAATCGGGAGCCCTGACTCTGGGGTCCTCACTGCGGGAGTCCTCACCGTGGCAATCCTCACTGTGGGAGCGCGCTTGCGCGCGAATGGGTGCTCGCCGCAAGACCCATCGCGCGCAAGCGCGCTCCCACACACCAGGTCGCGAAGGCTTCAGGCCTTCCGCACCCGCATCATCGTGATGATGCCCACGCCGACGAGGATGATCGCCATGCCGGCCAGCTCATACACGCCCACATGCTCGCCGGCGAGCAACACGCCGAACAGCACGGCCACCGGCGGATTCACATACGCGTAGCTGGTGGCAAGCGCAGGCCGCACGGTCTTCAGCACGTACAGATACGCACTGAACGCGACGATCGATCCGAACACGATGAGGTAGGCCAGCGCGAACGTGGCGCTCGGCTCCGGATGCGGCGGAAAGCGCTCGCCACGCAGCAGCGCGATGATCGCGAGCGAAACGCTGGCGCAGAGCATCTGCGCGGCCGTGTTCATCGGGCCGGACGGCATGTCCTGGCGCTTCGACCACACCGAGCCGAACGCCCACGACATCGCGGCGACGATCAGCGCGATGGCGCCAAGCGGCGCGCCGGACAATCCGGCACCGAGATTGAGCACGATGACGCCGGCGAAGCCGAGCAGGAGCCCGATCGTTTCGCCACGCGTGGGCCACTCGCGGTAGATGCCGCCGAAGACGGCGGCGAACAGCGGCATGCTCGCCACCGCGACGGCCGCGATGCCGGAACTCACCGACTGCTCCGCGAAGCACACGAGCCCATTGCCGCCGGCCAGCAGCAGCGTGCCGACGAAAGCCGCGTTCCGCCACTGGCGCGCCGTGGGCAACGCGGCACCCCGTATCCGCAGCACGGCGAACAGCAACACGCCGGCGACCGCGAAACGGATCGCCGCGAGGAGGAACGGCGGGTAGCTGACCAGCGCGTAGCGGATACCGAGGTAGGTCGATCCCCAGATCACGTACAGCGCGAACAGCGCCAGCGGCACCATCCAGCGGGGCTCGTTCACGACGGAAACAGGGCCCGGCATGGGCGTCGCGGTGGCGTCAGACATACGGTGGTCCGGGGCAGGGACGCACCGCGGGGCCGGTGCGAATCAGAGCTTGCCAAGATATCGCCGCCGACGGCCGGAGGGTAGCGAAACGTTCGACGGTCAGGCTTGAGCGGCTTTCATGGCGCGCTCGGTGGCCAGCAGCTGTTCCTTGATGCCCAGCCCCCAACGCCAGCCGCCGAGACTGCCGTCCTCGCGAATGATGCGGTGGCACGGCACCAGGAGCGCCAGCTTGTTGCTGCCGCACGCGCGGCCGATGGCGCGCGCCGCCTTCGGCACGCCCAGGGCGGCGGCGAGCTCGCCGTAGCTCAGGGTTTCGCCGCGCGGGATGCGGGTGAGGGCGTCCCAGACCCGCCACTGGAACGCCGTGGCGGCGACGTCGAGCGGCGGCATGGCGGGGACATCCGCATCGCTCCAGCCCAGGTCGTGGGCGACGCGGGCGATGATCGCGTCGAGCCATTCCTGGCGGCCGGCGTCGACACGCTCGCGCTCCGCATGAGGAAACTCAGCCGCCAGCCGTTCTTCGAGAGCGCGATCGTCCTCGCCCAGCGTGACGGAACAGATACCCTTCGCCGTCGTCGCGACCAGCAGCTGGCCGAGCGGCGTCGTCGTGGTGGTGAAACGGATGGACGCGCCGGCACCGCCTGCCCGATAACTCGCCGGGGTCATGCCCAGGTGGCGGTCGCTTTCTTCGTAGACACGGCTGCCGGAACCGAAACCGGCCTCGTAAACGGCGTCCGTGACTGCGGTGCCCTCGCGCAGCGCTTCGCGCAGCTGATCGAAGCGACGCGCACGCGCGTACTCGGCCGGGCTGACGCCGTAGCGACGGCGAAAGGCCCGCTGCAGGTGCGTGGGGCTGAGTCCCGCGACGACGGCGAGGCTGGCGAGGTCGCTGGCGCCGTCGTCGCGCTCGAGGGTGGCGCGGACGCGTTCGAGGGCATCGTCGGCGGCGGGACGCATGGCATGAGCCTGATTCATGGGGGCCTCCTTCATGGGAAGCCAGCGTAGGCGGGGCAACGCACCGCCACCATCCGCTTCTTGCGGACTCAGTGGTGGACGGGCTGACCCTGCGAAATGACCACGAACTCGCCCTCGAGCACGTCCGGCTGTTTCGGCGCGGCGGGCTGGGCCACGGTGGGGCGGCCACGCGCCATCTTCCACTGACGCACGGCGAAGAAGGCGAGGCCGCCCGCGAAGAGCACGCCGATCACCACGACGCCGAACACGAGCAACACGCCCACGGCAGCGAGGCCCAGCACCAGCGACAGGGCGCGGACGAGAGGATGACGCGAGCGGCGGATGGGCGGAAAAACGAAGCGCATTGGTTAAAAATCCGTATGGCACAATGACATGCGTATCAGCCTCTTTACCTTGGGGCATCCGAACCTCACAGACAAGTGCCATGACGACTACTACTCCCACCGCTCCCCTCTGCCTGCTGACCGACATTCCCGACGGGGGCGCCGTCGAAGTCGGTGCGCTCGTGGAGGGCGAGATGGAGTCGTTGCTGGTCTACCGGCACGGCGACGAAGCGCGCGCGTACTTCAACGTGTGTCCTCATGCGGGCCGGCGCCTCGACTACGCGCCCGGCAAGTTTCTGGTGCGCCACGGCACGATCGTCTGCGCCGCCCACGGCGCGAGCTTCACGGCCGACTCGGGTGAGTGCACGCAGGGGCCGTGCAAGGGAGAAAGCCTGCGGTCGCTCGCGGTGGGCGTGACCGACGGCGCCGTTCACCTCGTCTGAGAAATCGCTCAGCGGTACATCAGGTTGATGGTGACGAGGGTGATCGCCAGCACCAGGATGGTGAGCGGGATGCCGACCCGGAGGAAGTCCTTGCCGCGGTAGCCGCCGGGGCCCGCGACCATCATCAGGGCAGGGTGGCCGGACGACAGCAGGAACGTGTTGGACGACGAGACCGCCACGATCAGCGCATAGGCCGAGGGGTTGCCGCCCGTACTCACGGCCACGCTGATCGCGATCGGCACCATCATCACCGTGGCGCCGACGTTCGACATCACCTGCGAGAACAGCAGCGTCAGCACGGCGATCGACAGCTGCAGCGTCCACTGCGGCGCATGGCCGAGGGTGGCGAGCACTTCCTGGGCGATCCACGAGGCGGTGCCGGTGGAGTCCATCGACCAGCCCAGTGGAATGAGGCAGGCGGTGACGAAGATCGTCTTCCAGTTGATGGCCTTGTAGGCCTCGTCCATGTTCAGCACGCCCGTGAGCAGCATGCCCACGGCGCCGGTCATCATCGCCACGGACAGATCGAGGTGGGTGAACAGCGCGAGGCACTTGGCCAGCACGAAGAAGCCCACGGCCTGCCAGATCTTGCCGGGGCGCTGTTCCTCCTTCGGAATGTCGGTGACGACCACGATGTCGCGGTCTTCCTCCGCCAGCATCAGGTCGCGCCACTTGCTGTGCAGCACCAGGGTGTCGCCGGCCCGCAGCGTCACGGCGCGCACGTCTTCGCGGAAGACTTCGTCGCCGCGGTTCACGGCCAGCACCGAAATGCCGAAGCGCTTGCGCAGGCGAAGGTCGCCCACGGACTGCTTGATGAACCGCGAACTCGGCGGCACCACGGCCTCGGAAATACCCGCGCGCGTGGTGTTGAACTGCTCGCCGAGCTGGCGCATGCGCCACGACACGCGGCAGAGCTGGTTGTTGGCGAAGGCGTTGATCGCGTCGCGCGGCGCCAGCACGCCGAGCACCGTGCCCACCCAGATCATCTGATCCGAAGGCGGGGCGACGCGGCTCTCGTTGCCGTTCTTGATCGCCAGGATCAGGGGGGCGCCGTGGAGTTGTTCCACCTCGCCGATGCTCATGCCCACCAGCGGGCTCTCGGCCGTGACCGTGAGCTCGGCGGTCTCGCCAGCGATGCCGTAGGTGTCGGCGAAGTAGCTTTCCGTACGGCCGGGCGTCACCTTGAGGCGGTCGTCCTCGCGCTCGGGCAGCAGCTTCGGGGTGAAGAAATAGAAGAACAGCACGCCCACCACCGCCAGCACGAGACCGACCGGCGTCACGCTGAAGAGGCCGAATTTCGGCATCGTGTGCGCGCCCGGGGGCAGGTTGCTGTTGGCGCTGGCGATCAGGTCGTTGAGGACGATCAGCGGCGAGTTCGCGATCAGCGTGGTGTTGGTGGCCGTCAGGATGCAGAACGCCATGGGCAGCAGCAGCCGCGACATCGGCACGCCCGTGCGGGCGGAGAGGCGGCTGGTGACCGGGATCATCAGCGCGGCGAGGGCCTGGCTCGGAATGACGGCGCTGAAGAGGCTGGTGACGCTGTTCACCACCACGCCGAGGCGGGACTCGACGCCCCGGGCCATGCGCATGACGAAGGCGGCGGTGAGGTTGAGCACGCCGGCGCGGTCGAGGCCGGCGCCCATGATCATGATGGCGATGATGGCGATGACGGCGTTACCGGCGAAGCCGTTGAACACCTGGTCGCCGGGAATCAGCCCCGTGAGGCCGATGGTGACCACGACCAGCAGCGCGACCATGTCGGCCCGGATCCACTCCAGAACGAGCATGAGCATGGTGAAGCCCACCAGGCCCAGCACGAGGATCATTTCGGGAGTAAGGGTCAGTGCCACTTGCCGGCTGTCCGGATCCGGTCGATGGAAGCGTGCGGTGGCATGGCGCGGCCAGCTGCTGTTATTGCCGCAGGAGTATACGCGCAGAGGTTGGCTCGCGGCTGAAGCGGGTGGGAGCCAGCGGGCTGGCTCCCACCCGAGCCGTCATCGACTCAGGTTGCTCACCGCCAGATCCACGATGCTGTCGCCCCGTCCACTCATCACGGCCTTCAGCGCATACAGGCTGAAACCCTTGGCCTGCTCGGCGGTGATCTTCGGCGGCATCGCCAGCTCGAGGCGGTTGCTGACGACATCCAGCAACGCCGGACCCTCGTGCGAGAGCACCTCGGCGATCGCCGACTGCAGGTCGCTGGCGCGGGTAACGCGGCGCCCATGGATGCCCATGGCGTTCGCCATCGCCGCGAAATCCGGATTGTTCAGTTCGACGCCGGTCTCGACGTAGCCCGAGGCCTTCATCTCCAGCTCGACGAACCCGAGCGTGCCGTTGTTCAGCACGATCACCTTCACCGGGAGCCCCTGCTGGGCCAACGTGATGAAGTCGCCCATGAGCATGGAGAAGCCGCCGTCGCCGGAGAGCGAGATCACCTGCCGGTCCGGGAACGCCGCCTGCGCACCGATGGCCTGCGGCATCGCGTTGGCCATCGAGCCATGCACGAACGAGCCGAGCAACCGACGTTTGCCGTTCATGCGCAGGTAGCGTGCCGCCCAGATGGTGGGCGTACCGACGTCGCAGGTGAACACGGCATCCTCTTCGGCGAGATCGCTGACGAGTCGCGTCACTTGCTGCGGGTGGATGAGGTCGTGGCCGCCATCGATGCGTGCGAGTTCGTCGAGGCCTTCGCGCGCACGGGCGTAGTGGGCGAGGCAGCGATCGAGATGTCCGCGCAGGCGCTTCGGTTCGATGCGCGGGAGCAGCGCGCGGATCGTCTCGCCCACATCGCCGACGACGCCGAGATCGACGCGACAGCGGCGACCGATGTTGCCCGGACGGATGTCCACCTGCGCGATCGTCGCCTCTTCCGGATAGAACTGGCGATACGGGAAATCGGTGCCGAGCATCAGCAGCGTGTCGCAATCCTCCATCGCGTGATAGCCCGAACTGAAACCGATCAGGCCCGTCATGCCGACGTCGAACGGGTTGTCGTATTCGACGAATTCCTTGCCGCCGAGCGCATGCACGATCGGGGACTTCAGCGCTTCCGCAAGCGCGATGAGGTCGTCATGCGCGCCGGCGGTGCCGCGACCGCAGAGCAACGTCACGCGCTTGCCCGCGTTCAGCAGAGCGGCCAGTGCGTCGAGTTCGCGTTCGGCGGGGATCACCTTGGGTGCCGGCGGCAGCAGGCCCGCGACAGGCGTGACCTTCTTCACCGGCGACTTGCGCATCGCGACGTCGCCGGGAATCACCACCACCGCCACGCCACGTTGCCCCACCGCGGCACGAATGGCGGATTCGAGCACGCGCGGCATCTGCGACGCGTCCGACACCATTTCGCAATACACGCTGCACTCGCGGAAGAGTTCCGTCGGATGCGTCTCCTGGAAATACCCGCTGCCGATTTCCGAGCTGGGGATGTGCGCCGCGATCGCGAGCACCGGCGTGCGCGTGCGATGGCAATCGAACAGGCCGTTGATCAGATGCAGGTTGCCCGGACCGCAGCTGCCCGCGCAGACGGCGAGCTCGCCGGTGAGTTGCGCTTCGCCGCCCGCGGCGAACGCCGCCGACTCTTCATGCCGCACGTGTACCCACTCGATCGCATCGCGTTCGCGCAGCGAATCGGTGATGGCGTTGAGGCTGTCGCCTACGAGGCCATAGATGCGGCGAACACCCGCTTCTTCGAGGGTTTCCGCAATGAGGTCGGCGAGGTTGGAGATGGACATCGGATGGGGCTCCGGTCTGGGACGGTGAACCCCATGTTATGCGCCCTAATCAGTCAACAACCTGTCGTTGGGCCCTATCCATTCGTATAGGTAATCCCACACGCCGTGGCCCAGACGCGTGCCACGCCGCTCGAAGTGCGTTTCGATACGCCACGCGGGACGCTCGGCGACGGCACCGGGCCCGACGCGGTTGCGCCAGCCCGACGCGGCTTCCATGGTCTCGCGCATGTGCTCCGCATACGCTTCCCAGTCGGTGGCCAGATGCAGCAGGCCACCGGGCGCCATGCGCGAGGCCAGCAGTTCGACGAACGCGGGCTGCACGAGACGACGCTTGTTGTGACGCTTCTTGTGCCACGGATCCGGAAACCAGATGCGCACTTCGGAAAGGCTGCCGGGCGGGATCTCGTTCTCGAGCACTTCCACGGCGTCGTGCTTGTAGAGGCGCACGTTCGACGCGTCGCGCGCGGCGAGCGCGTTCATCAGCCGGCCGACACCGGGACCGTGCACTTCGACGCCGACGTAGTCGCGCGCCAGATCGTGCTCGCTCGCCCAGGCCAGCGCTTCGCCATTGCCGAAACCGATCTCGAGCACGCGCGGCGCGTCGCGCCCGAACGTGGCAGCCAGATCGCGCCCGTTGCCCGTGTAGTCGAGCCCGAAACGCGCCCAGTGGTCGTCGAACGCACGCTGCTGCGCCGGCGTCATACGCCCTTCGCGCAGCACGAAGCTACGAATACGTCGGTGAAAAGGGGCGTCGCCCGGAAGTTCGTCGTCTACCATCCGCCAATTCTACCGCGAGACCCGGCCCGCCTACCGAAGGGGTGGGAGCCAGCCCGCTGGCGAACCCGCGCAGCGGGCCACTGCACCTCACCGCCCATTCCCCCGCCATCCACCCCGCATAGGAACCCCCGTCCCCGGCTGATTCCCATTCCCCATCCCGGTCCCCGGCTGCGGAAAACGACTATTCGTCACCCCGGTGCCGGGCTGAATCGGCGGTGCATACCCACCGTTATTCCACCCACGATCATCGCGGTAACCCCGATCCGGCCGCGACGGTCGGTCAGGCGCAAGGTTCACACCAGCCCCGGCCGTCGTCCCACGACCCGGGACATTCCCCGGCGGCGCGGCCAGCGTCAACGACCCACCACGCCCAGGCCGGCCATCATGATCATGCCCGCCACCATGCCCATGCCCCGGACCGTCGTCGTCATGCCCGCCATGCCCCGAATACCCATGGCCACCACCGTGGTCGCCATACCCGCCATGGCCATAGCCACCGTTGTCATACCCGTAACCCGGCGGGTAGCCCCCACCGTAGCCGTAGCCATAGCCACTCTCGGAGACCGAGTTTCCGTACCCATCCTGCGTCTGATAACCCCCGCCCCCGACCGACACCTGCCCACCGACATAGAGCCGCGTGGGCTGAGGCAGCGATCCGGTACCGACGGTTTCCTTGCGCACGGGCGCGGAAGGCCCGGCGATGTAGCTCACCCCCGGCTTCGGCATATCGGCGGTAGAGACACTGCGCGACTGCGCCAGAACGGCACCGGAGCCAAGCACCAGCGCGACCGCGACCGAAAGCGACACCGAACGACGCATGACACGACCCTCCTGGGGATTCCCGCCCCGATTATGCGCCCAGCCCCCGCACGAGGCATTGGGCCTCCCGGACACGTTCAGCCAGCCGCCACCTTTCCCCCGCCGCCGCTGTCGTATTACCATCCCAGCCCGACGCGGGTGTAGCTCAATGGTAGAGCTGTAGCTTCCCAAGCTACTGACGAGGGTTCGATTCCCTTCACCCGCTCCAGCTTCCCTTACGATGCCGTCATCTGGCCATTGAAGGACCGGCCGCCTGTTGCGCCTGGTCTCGCTGTTGGGTTTGCTGCTGTTGCTCGGCCTGCGCCCGCTGTTGGACGTTGTTTTGCACATGCATGGGTGCTTCCTGACTGCTCTGTGACAGCGGGGTCTGGATGGCCTGCATCACGTTCATCTCGGCCAGCTGCTTGTAGGGTGAGTTGAGCTGCCGCTGGACAGCCCATGCCCTGCTTGCGTCGTCGCTCAGGACCACATGGTCGATGCGCTGCATGCCCGACGCTAAAGCGAAGGTTGTGAGGGTGCAGGCGACGTTCTGCGTGTGCGCACCAGGAGCGCGACCCTGGCTCTCGTCAATGCGGGCAAGGCATGCGTGCGCCCGCTCATACATCCCGTTGGCGGAATGGCGGGCATCGAGCAGGGTCGGCATGGATAGTGCCGCCTGGACATGGGTCTTGGCCTCAGTGATGGCGGCTTGCGTTGCCGGTCCTGCCGCGCCATCCGGCTTGAGCCCGTGCGCGGTCTGGAACGCCTCGACGGCTTCCTTGGTCTTTGCGCCGAAGTGCCGGTCAGGATGAATCGTGCTGCCGTCCCGTGCGGTAAAGCCCAAGGCGGCGAGGTCGGTCTGGAGCGCGCCAACGGCAGCGCCCTTGTTTTTCTCATGCAATACGCCGTGAGTGTCACCTTGCGTGTGCTTGTCGATCGATCCAGTTGCCGTTGACGCGATGTCGGAACGTGGGATCGAAATGTCGACCGGCCGCCTCGGCGATAGTCAGGCCCATGCTAACTTTGTGAGCGAAATTACCCGGCGAGCTATAGGACCGAGCGCATGAAGAAAAAGTTGATTGCTCGACTCATGCAGGAGCGCGTGGTCGGGGTCAGGAGCCACGAGGGGCACTTTTTCCGAGCTGACTTCGAGCACATCCTTCAAGGCGTGCTTCTCGAGTACGTACCGAGAGGTCTATACGTCACGAACTTCCGTTTTCCACTGTTCGACCCAGCAGGGCCGCACCTGTCGTACAGCAACCGGACACCAGGTAGTGGGTTCGTTGGGAAGGACGAGTTATCGGAGGAGGAGCTGGTCGACCATGTTTTGTCTGTTCCAGCGTTGCAGCAGTCATTGGTGATTGGCCCACCCATGAGTCTGATCCAGTTCATCGACTACTTGCCACGCCTTCAGAACGAGTACGCGCGGCTAATGCATGCCGCCGCATTGATTTTGCTCAGGCAAGAGGACGACGCGCTGCAAGTTATGGAAGCTATCGATCCCAAGCGCATCCATGCCAGTCAAAAAGGGAACTATGAGCTGCTCCTCACGTCGTTGAGGCAGCGGTCCCCTGATGCTCTGAATCTTCTGGAGCGTGCGCGCGATCAGAACATGCGTGCATTCGGATGTGCTGATCCGATGCGGGAAGGCGGTTTCGTTGAACGGGTCGGAAAACTAGTGCGCCGCAGAAAGTAGAAGGAATCACAGCCTGCATGTCCGGATTGGCGAACAACGCTAGCTACTACGATCCTTCAGCTGGACGTTATCTCCAGAGCGATCCAATCGGTCTAGAGGACGGGCTAAGTACTTATTCGTACGTAGGATCGGGGCCGTTGCAGAGAACGGACGCTAGCGGGCTTGCCTGCAATGGTCAAGGTCGCTGGAACACGGGTGAAGAGAGGGGCTACGCAGAGGCGGGTGATTGTAAGAGTTACTATGCTACGGCGTGTGCTGGGGGAGATACATATGCGTGTGCAGGGAGTAAGGTGGCGAACAATGTTGGTCTTCTTTCGGGGATAACCAATTACCGGCTTGCAATGTTGATTTCGGATCACATTCCTCCAGGGCAGACGTGCGCGTCGACGAGAGCGATCACGAATGAAAAGATGGAGGCGATTCGCAGAGCGCTAGTCGCTGCACGAGCCGCTCAACTGGATGCTGGAAATGCGTCGGCTGTTAACCACGTGGTCATAAGTGGTAAGTCGATTGCCGACTTCCATAATGACATCTTCAGGTCTATTGCAGGTGGCTCTGTGTCCTCTTTGGGAGTACCGGTCTTCGGAGGGGATCTTCCCCTGAGCAACGCCGCAGTTGGTTGGTGCCAGGCTCCGGCATGTCATCCGTAAATCTGGCTCGACGTCGTATATGGCAGGGGATGGTGGCCACCTCCCTTATCACTCCGCTCGCCTTTTTCCTTGGTCATGTTCTCTACTATGTCGCCGTCGGCTATAGCCGACCATGGCAAGCTTGGGCGCTTTCGTTAGGGTTCGTTTATCTTTTTGGCTTGCCAATCACGTTTACAGCAATGGTCTGCTTGGCGTGGCCATGGCTAAGGGCACTAGTGCGCTGGAATAAGTTGGCAATTGGGTATGTTTGCGCTGGTGCGGCGGCAATCGGCGCATTCATGTTCATTCTTGCAGTAGCGATGCTCAATGGCGACTGGCCCGGTTCGCCAAGTGCTTTTGTAGAACAGGTCGGTTTAGGGTTCATTACCGGTCTTCTTTCCGGCCTGATCTTCTCGCTGGCTGCGCGTGTGCCAGTTCGGCCGAGTTGACAGATGATCGTCCTCGGGCGGTAGTGGCTCGCGGCATCTGTGCGATGGATAAGGTTGGCCGTCGTCTATGTATGCGCTGGTACAGGCTGTGCAGGCGTGTCTGGCATGGCTCTGATTGTCCCAGGAGCCGCTATTGTGAGGAGGGGGGCTTTCGACCAGAGTGCGCTCGCAGATCAGCTATGTTCTGGCTTCGTGATCGGCTTGGTTTCCGGTCTCATTCTTTCTTGGCCGTGCGGGTCCCGTTACGTCGTGTCGTTTGAAGGGCCCGTGGACGTGGAGGTAACTTTTTTTCCGTCTCCGGAAAAGACTCTAGGCGATCAAGACCTGTGGTCGCTTGGGATTCTGGTTGGAAGAATCCGTAACGTCACTTCTTCGATCCTCAGGAATCGCCCGTCCTGCGCCGCCGCTCCGAAAAGAAACACCTCCTGACGAATCAGCTCGCCGTCGCGCGTGGCGATCTCGATGACGTGTCGCTCCGCATACCGTGTGCCGTCGACGAATTCATCGAGCACATCGACACGTACGTGCACCACGCGCGATCTGAGCTCGGCGATGCCGTCGGCAAATGCCTGACGATCGATCCACGCGCCATTGACGCGTTGCCGGAACGCAGTATCGAAATGTCGATCGACCGCGTCGGCTGTCGTCAGCTCGGGACGATTGAAAAGGTCGTGGATGGCATCACGGATACTGGGCATGGTGTGGCTCCTTATTCGTTCTGGCGCGACAGCGCGGGTGCGCGTGGACGACCTCGGGCGTATGCCTCATTCCACGATCAGAACGAGCTTGCCTTGAATGTGGCCCTGCGCCGCGCGCTCGTGTGCCTTCGCCGCGTCGGCGAGTGGCCAGCTACCGTCGATGACGACGCGGATCGCGCCGCTGTCGAGCAGGCTGGCGAGCTCCCGCAACTGCGCGCCATTCGACCGCACCTGCGTGGCCGAGACGGTGAGGCCGCGTTGTTCGGCTTCGGCCGCACCGGCGAAGCCCAGCGGGAAGACGGGGAAGAGAGCACCGCCGCGCTTGATGGTTTTCAGGAAGCGGCTGCTGGTGGGGCCGCCGACGGCATCGACAACGAGATCGACGTCGCGCAGCTCGTCTTCCGGTGTCGCGTTCGTGTAGTCGAGCACTTCGTCCGCGCCCAGGTCCTTAAGCATCGTCACGTGGCGCCCGGAGGCGATGGCGATCACACGCGCGCCTTTCAGCTTCGCGACCTGCACCAGGAAATGGCCGACGCCGCCGGCGGCGCCATTGATGACCACTGTCTTGCCCTTGAGGTCGACGGGACGATGCGGGCCGGGCTGCACGGCATTCGGTTCGTCGTGACCGAGATCGACGAGGAACTGCCATGCGGTCAGCAGGGACATGGGTGCCGCGGCCGCATGGGCGTGATCCACTCCGGCGGGCTTGAGGGCGAGTTCGCGCGCGGGAACGGTCACGTACTCGGCGTAGGCCCGGCTACCGCCGGCCATGCCCTCGGGAAAGCGCACCATGGCGTACACCTCGTCGCCGAGCGCGAAGCCCTCGACATCGTCGGCCACCGCAGTGACGACGCCGGAGATGTCGGTACCGAGGATGAGCGGGAACGTCGCAGCGGGGCGCCATTCCGGGGGAAGGGTCTTGTAGCCCTCGCGCAGGTACCAGTCGGGCGGGTTTATGCCGACGGCGCGGACCCGGACGAGCACTTCGCCCGGGCTGAGCCGGGGTACTGGCACGTCGTCATAACACAGCACGTCGGGACCGCCGAAGCCGTGCTGGACGACGGCTTTCATCATGGAAACGGGCATGACTTTCTCCTCGGAAGTCGTTGGGGTATCTTTACCGGAACACCGCTCCAAATATACGGAACGGTGTTCCGTATATCAAGGCTCCCCATGCGCGCCGACGCGAAAAAGAATTACGACCATCTCCTGTCGATTGCCCAGAAAGCCCTGCTCGAGCAGGGTGCCGACGTGTCGATGCGCGATATCGCGCGGCAGGCGGACGTGGGCGTGGGCACGCTGTATCGCCACTTTCCGACCAGGGAAGCTCTGCTGGACGCACTGCTCCGTTCCAGCTTCGACGACCTCGCAGGTAAGGCGAACGAGCTGAACGGCGCCGCCGAAACCGATAAGGCGCTGCTCGTTTGGCTGGAGGAGGTCATCGCGTTCACGCATGCGCACCGCGGCATTCTCGAGCCCATGATGAGTGCGATCGAGGACCCTGCCTCCGCGCTGCACGAGTCGTGCGTGCGCCTGAAGACCGCCGGCGCTTCGCTGCTCCGTCGGGCGCAGGCGGACGGCACCGCACGCCCCGACCTCGACGGCGCGGAACTCTTCGATCTCATCGCGGCCCTTGCGTGGCTGCGCGAGCAGCCGGCGCACGCACAGCGCGCGGCACGGCTTTTCAACGTCGTCGCGGGGGCGGTACTGAAGGCGCCGTGATCGCGCTACAGGTGTAGTACCATCCGGGCTCGTCCACCCGGAAAACGTGCATGATCCTCTCCGACACCGAGATGGATGTCCTCAAGGCCTTGTGGGAGCACAGCCCGCAAAGCGCGCGCGAGCTGCACGACGTGCTCGCCGAGCGCACCGGCTGGGCGGTATCGACCACGCGCACGGTGCTCGAGCGCATGCGTCAGAAAGAGCTCGTCGTTCGCGACGAGTCGCACGGGCTGGCCGTGTTCTCCCCGGCGCGGTCGAAGATCGAGGTGCTCGGCGAATCGCTGGATCATCTCTTCCGTCACGTCCTCGAGGTGTCCGGAAACGTTCCGCTGTCCGCGCTGACGGGCAGCGCGCTGCTCGACGAGAAAGAGCTTTCGGAACTCGAGCGCATGCTCAACCGCCGCAAACGACGCCCATGACCGCGACTGGGTTTCTCGCGGGATGCCTGGCGGCGCTGCTGGTCGGTGCCGGATGGCGGGTCGCGCTGTCGCTGGTTCGGGACGGCATGTCCGCGAAGACGCTGCATCGCCTGGCCGGTCTCGCTTTCTGGACCACGGCGGGTTTTCCGCTGGGCTTGCCGTGCGTTGCGTCGATCGCCGGTCCCGGGATCCGGACGACGTGGTGGACGATGGCCGCGCCGTTCCTTCCCGACGCGCTGCCGGCGCAGCCATGGATCGTCGACCTCGCGCATGTCGGCGCCGCGATGCTCGGCGCCGCCGGCTTGCTGAAACTGGTGCGTCTTGGCACGCGTCTCCATCGCGTCGCGATCGCGGCGACGGCGCTGCGCACGGCGGTTCCCGAGCGACGCGGCGTGGTGGCCGCCGATGTTCCGGGCCCCATGCTGGTGGGCTATCGCTGTCCCGTCGTCGTGCTTCCGGCCGCGCTCATGGTCAGTCCGACTCCCGTCGTCGACGCGCTCGTGCGCCACGAGCTGGCGCATGCGCGGCGTCACGATAACTGGCGCCTTCTCGCCGAGCATGTGGCGATGGCGATACTGCCATGGCTTCGCCCACTGTCGTGGATTCACGATGCGATGCTCTCGGCCCGCGAGGAACTCTGCGATGCCGACGCGCTCGCGCATGCCGACGACGCGACGCGCGAAGCCTACGCGCGCGTCTTGGTGGATGTCCTCCGCAACACGGCCGCAGCACCCGTCGGCGCGTCCGGGATGGCAGGCCATCTGCCTGCGCTGCAGCGTCGACTGGCGGCGATCCTCGATCCCGACGTCGTTTCGCCGACGCCATCGCGCACGCGCGCGTGCGCGGCGATCGTCATCGTCGTGGCCGCCACGGCGGCGACCGGTGGCATCGTCCACGCCGGGACCGCCGTCGAAGCCATCGCCGGGGAATATGGCCTCTCGATGCGATTCGTGGCGGAGGCGGGGCATGCACCGGGCAACTATCGCGTGACCACCGTCGGCGGCCCCATGCCAGCGACGGCGGATACCGTGCCGCACGGCGCGCCGTATCGCGTGGAGTTCGCGCAGGAGGCGAACGGTACGTGGCGGATGACGATGACCCCCGCCGGACGGCGCTGACGCCGCGCTTGAAGCCATGACGCTACAGGTGTAGCGTATCGGCTTCACAAGTAGCGCAGAGGATAGGTCGTGCCCGGAAAATTCGTTCTAGCCGCGATGCTCTTCATGCTCGCGACCGCGTCCCACGCCTTGCCGGAGGCTTCCGCCGCGCAGAAGGGAATGCTCGACCAGCTGGCGATCCCGCGCGACTACACGGTGATCTTCCAGGACGCATCCGGTAACGCGATACCGTTCGACCGCTTCCAGGCCGCGATCGCCACACGACCGTTCGATATCGACAAGGACACGGTCCATCACCGGGCGGTGCTCAAGGTGCAGGGCGAGGCGGCCATGGTTGCCGCGGCGACGGGGAATGCGGCAGCCAGACGGCTTCCCATTACCGGTCATCCCTTCCCCGCATTCCAGGCGAAGACGCTCGACGGCAAGCCGGTGTCGCTCGCGTCGCTTCGCGGCAAGCCCTTCGTGGCCAACTTCTTCTTCGCGTTGTGCGCTCCCTGCATCGCTGAAACTCCCGTCCTTTCGGCGTTCCATCGCCAGCATCCCGAGATACCGGTCGTCGCGTTCACCTTCGACGACGCGGCGACTGCGAGCGAATTCGTACGGACACGCCGGTTCAACTGGCCGGTGGTCGCCGATCAGGCCACGCTAGCCACCGAAGCCGGCGTCAAGGTGTATCCGGTGCTGATGCACGTCGACGCAATGGGCGTCGTGGTCAGCGCGGTGGCGTCCGATGCGGTGAAGGGCCCGGGCGGCACGCTCGCCGTGGCCGACCTCGAACGATGGGTCGGCGCGGCGCGCTAGCCCCGGGTCCCCGTCACCGCACCGAGGCCTGCAGCGCGGCGGCGAGTCCGGCGTCGCCCGAGAGCAGATCGGCCCAGCTCAGCGTCACGCCGTTGCGCTTTCCCTTTTCCACGAGCTTGAGGCCGTCGGGATCGATGGTCAGGGTATAGGCGGTGTCGTCGACGGTGAGCTCGCGCTTCAGTGGTTTATCTAATGGCGTCATGGTGGCCTCAGTGATGAGCGGGGCGCGACGCCCGGGTCGCGATCGCGTCGCGGTACGTCAATGCAATCGGACGGGTAGCGCGGGTTTGCCCGGCTGCGTCCACGTGCCGATGAAACCGCCTTCCGGGTCTGCCTTGAGGTCGAACGTCTCGATGACGGGGCCCTCGCCGTTCGTCCTCACGATCACCCAATGCCCTGGCGTCACGGTGCTGGCCTTCAGAACGATCGCCTCGCCGTACCTATCGTAGAGGTAGACGAGGCCATCCTGATTGCCGATCAGTGAGATCGCCGTTTTGCCGAGAGTGCCGCGCCAGACGCCGACGGCCGGCGTGGGATGGTCGCGCTTGCAGTCGCTGCGACGGTCTACCAGCAGGCAGCGTCCGTAATCCGTCAGATCGGGCGCGAGCGACGCATAGGACACCTTCCACTCGACCTCGCCCACATCGTCGAGAGCCTGGATCACGTGGGGAAACCCGCATCCTTCCTTCACGCTGAGCTCGTCGCCGAGCTGGAACGTCGTATTCCAGTCGTGCTCACGGATGTTCTCGATGCAGTCGTTATACGCGTCGCGCTGTGTGGCGAGGTCGTCCGCGGCGTCGCCGTTCTTCGGGTCGATCCGGCCGGGATCCGGGTGCGCGATGATCTTCCGGATCGCCGCGACGAGGCGCTTGTCGATCGTGCTCTGTGCCTTCTTCAGGCCGGCCGGCGTGAAGATATCGGAGGCGGCGATCGGGTTGCCGTCGTGCACATCGAACGACATGGCCGTGCGTCCATACGACGGGTATGCCCCCATGAACTCGCGTCCGATGTCGAGGGAGACGATCTGGGCATCGGCCCGCACGACCGTGAAGTCGGCGGATGTGGTTCCGCTGTTCCGCTCGTCTTCGGGAAAGATGGGCGTGGCGAAATGACCGGGCACGATGCCGAGAATCTCATGCTGAATCGCAAGGTTGATCTTGTCGGCGGCCCGCTCGTCGATGCCGGAAACGACGGGCACCTTGTATTCGTCGGCATAGCGCGTGCCCGCTGGATACACGAGGGTGTCGACACGTGTCTCGGAGGCGGCGCTCAGCGACGCGAGCATAAAAACGGCAGGCGCGAATCGACGCATCATCCCTGGTACTTCCCTGATCGGTTGGCGAGGAGGCCGGGGTTCCCGGTCCATCGCCGATCCTACCGCCTGATCGGGTTCGTTGTCTGTCGCAGTGCGGGCGGAGCGATGACCGTCGGCGCAGGTGGTCTCAACGCGGAATCAGCAACCGAAACAACCCGGCCACCACCGTCACCGCCGCGACGCCCGCGATGTACAGGCACACGAACCACAGCGTCTTGCGCATGCCCGGGCGCGCTGCCATCAGTGATACCCCTCGTCGCCCTGGCGCACCTTGCCACGGAAGACCCAGTACGCCATCGAGTTGTAGGTGAGGATGATGGGGATGATGATGAACGCGCCGACGAGCGTGAACATCTGGCTGGAGTGCGGCGACGAGGCTTCCCAGATGTCCAGCGACGGCGGAATGATGTGCGGGAAGATGCTGATGATGAAGCCGGTATAGCCGAGGAACAGGATCGCCAGCGTCAGCATGAAGGGCACATGGTCGCGCTCGTGTTCGCGGCGCAGCGTGAGGAAGATGCCGACCAGCGCGGCGATCACCAGCACCGGTACCGGCAGGAAGAAGAACAGGTCGGGCAGGGCGAACCACCGGTCCGCGACCGCGGGCTGGCCGAGGGTGGTCCAGATGCTCACCACGCCGATGGTGAGACCCAGCAGCACGGTCAGTGGCCACATCAGCATGCGCACGCGGCGGCGCAGGTCGCCGTCGGTCTTGAACAGCAGCCAGCCGCAGCCGAGGGCGGCGTAGGTCACCAGCAGGCCGAGCCCCGTGAAGAGGTTGAACGGATTGAACCAGTCGAACGGGCCACCCGCATAGGCGTGATCCTGCACCGGGATGCCCTGAAGGAGCGTGCCGAGGATCACGCCCTGCGCGAATGTCGCGACGGCCGAGCCGCCCATGAACGCGAGATCCCAGAGGTGCTGGGTGCGCCGCGCCTTGGCGCGGATCTCGAACGCCACGCCGCGGAAGATGAGCCCGCAGAGCATCGCGATGATCGGCAGGTAGGTCGCGGGCAACAGGATGGAGTACGCCACCGGAAACGCCGCGAAGAGCGACGCGCCGCCGAGCACCATCCACGTCTCGTTGCCGTCCCAGACCGGTGCCACGGTGTTGAGCATCACCTCGCGGTCGCCGGGCTCGTTCAGCAAGGGAAAGACGAGTCCGATGCCGAGGTCGAAGCCATCGAGGGCCACGTAGAGAAAGACGACGAAGCCGATGAGGGCCGCCCAGATGACCGGCAGATCGATGACCATGGTCGTTACTCGTCGATGGCGTCGGTGGGACGGGAAAGGGGGCGATGATCGAAGCGATCGTGGCCGATGCCGGTGTCGGCCGCCGTGCCTTCCGCGGCGTCGCGCGGCAGGTTGGGGCCCTTCGCCATCAGTTTCAGCATGTAATAGATGCCGGTGCCGAACACGAGGAAGTACACGATCACGAAGATCATCAGCGACGTGCCGACCTGGTCGGCGGTCACCGGCGATACCGCATCCTTCGTTCGTAGCACGCCGTAGACGACCCACGGCTGCCGGCCCGCTTCGGTGGTGACCCAGCCGGCGAGCAGCGCCACGATGCCCGTGGGGCCCATCCACAAGGCGAACCGCTGGAACCACCGCGTCTCGTAGATGCGTCCGCCACGTCGCAGGACGAGGCCGGTGATGGCGAGCAGCAGCATCAGCAGGCCCATGCCCACCATGATGCGGAAGCTCCAGAAGACGATCGTGGAGTTGGGCCGGTCTTCGGGTTTGAACGACTTGAGGCCGAGGATCTCGCCGTCCCACGAATGCGTGAGGATGAGGCTGCCGAGATGCGGCACCTTCACCGCGTAGCGCGTGGTCTCCGCTTCCATGTCCGGCCAGCCGATGAGGTTGAGCGAGGTGCCGCCCTTCTCGGTTTCCCAGAGGCCTTCGATGGCGGCGATCTTCGCCGGCTGGTGCTCGCGCGTGTTCAGGCCGTGCATGTCGCCAGCCTCGATCTGGATCGGCACCACCACGAGCAGCATCCACAGCGCCATCGAGAACGACTTGCGTACCGCGTCGTCGCGGCGTCCGCGCAACAGGTGCCACGCCGAACACGCGCTCACGAGCAACGCCGTGAGCACGAAGGTGGCCAGCGCCATGTGCACCAGTCGATAGGGAAACGACGGGTTGAAGATGATCTTCAGCCAGTCGACCGGAACCACGCGACCGTCGACGATGTCGAAACCCTGCGGCGTCTGCATCCAGCTGTTCGACGAAAGAATCCAGAACGTGGAGATCAGCGTGCCGACCGCGACCATGCAGGTGGCGAAGTAGTGCGCGCGGGGGCCGACCTTGTTCCAGCCGAAGAGCATCACGCCAAGGAAACCGGCTTCGAGGAAGAAGGCGGTCATCACCTCGAAAGCAAGCAAGGGCCCCGTCACGGCGCCGGCAACGGTCGAGAACCCCGACCAGTTCGTGCCGAACTCGTAGCTCATCACCACGCCGGAAACCACGCCCATGCCGAAGCCCACGGCGAAGATCTTCGACCAGAAGAAGTACAGTTCCTTGTAGACGACCTTCTGCGTCTTCAGCCAGAGACCTTCGAGCACCGCGAGGTAGCTCGCCAGGCCGATGCTGATCGCCGGAAAGATAATGTGGAACGACACGGTGAAGGCGAATTGCCACCGCGCAAGGAGAAGCGCTTCGGTCGTCGTGGTCACCGCGTTCCGCCTATACCTCGGATATGGCCGCCAACATCGCATGGCGAATCCGACCGTGGCTAGGTAAAAAAAGCCGCACGTGACAGTTCGCCGCGGCCTCCGGCACAGATCACGGGAGGAAAAAAGGCGGCCGTTTGCAAGCGGCCACCGGCGGGGCGATGATCGCCTGCGACTTCAGGGGAGGGCAGGGATGACGGAACGACTCATAGCGGGAGTGGCCCTGTGCCTGTTCGCGATCCTGACCGCGCCCGCAAGCGCGGTCGTCAGGCGCGACGACATACCCGACGCCGGCTATCGGGCGGTCGACGATGCCATCCCTGTCCTTGGCGACGCCCGGGGCGAGGGCCCCGATGGCCTGAAAAAAGGCGACGCGTTCAACGCCGCGTCGGTGACCCAGGTCGAGGTCACGTACGGTTGGGCATCGGTGTTCGGAACCAAGGAAGAGCACGTGACCCTGACGCCGTCGCTCGATCGCTACGAGCTCACCGGTACCGCGAAAGAGGTGGAGGGTCCGCTGCCTCCTACCGACATCATGGAAGCCAGTCTGAAGGGCTCCCGTAAGCTGGAGGACGTCACCGCGCTGGCCGATGCTCTGTTGGCACCTGCCGTTTCGGAAGCCGACGCGATGGAGCGCGCGACCGATGCCTTCATGATGGGTGATTGCCACAAGCGCTTGCGGCGCTCGGACATCCTCATCGCCATGCGCCGGTACTACGAAGGCAACTGGACCGACGATTACCCGAGCTTCGCCGTTACCGTCACATTCCGCGACGGTCGCAAGGTCACCGCGACTTCCCGGGCCAAGGCCAACGTTCCCCTGCCGTGGATCGTGGATGGGATTACGACATGGAATCAAGCGATACCGATCGCCGTCGGTAAGCTCATGCCCGTGCAATCGTTGTCGCGCGATCGACTGTCCTATGCCGTCAAACCGGACCGTCTCGCTTGGGGCAGCTTCGACGACGAGGGCGTGCAACGTCGGATCCAGCGCCTGAAAATACCGTGCGGACTCTGATCGCTCGCGCCGTCCATGTCGATTTCGACCCTTTCGGCGGGCAGGCCGGACGAGATCGCTCAGGGCGCGGCGCACCGTTCGCGGATGGCACCACGATGTGCCAATTCGGCACTTTGACGACCGTTCCGCCGAGCATTGGGTGGCAGGAGGCGGGACGAGGCGTCTCGTCGGTGCGCTCCGGATGATCGGTGGCGCGGTGCGGCGTTCACGCTGAATCCGCCGTGCGAAAGGAAAGCATCGGGAAATCCGCCTCCGGGTCTCACAGGCGTGCAGACGATTTCACGCACCAATAGCGGCCATACCCTGTTCTTGCCGAATTGATGCATCGTCGCGTTCTCGCGCTCCCTTAGTCTCGGGCCAACTCAAAAGAACCCCGTTCCCGATTTTCCAGCCTGGCACCTGCCGGGCGGATAGCGTGCGGCCTGCCGTTCGGCCGTGCGCGTGCATGTCGGGGTATCCGGGGCGACAGAACGGCAGCCTGTTTCGGGGATGAAAACAATATGAGCAAGCGCCGGCCGGATTCGCTTCGCCGTAACCTCCTTACCCGGGGGATCTACATGACGCTGGCTTCGGTGCTGGCGACACCGATGCTCAGTTCCCCCGCGCAGGCCGCCTGCTCGACGGCAGGGGCGATCATCACCTGCGCGAACGGGTCGACCACGCTGAACCTGTTCAGTGCGGCGAACAACGTCACGTTGAACGTCGCGAGTGGCGGCGTTCTCAGCGTCCCGGCCGTGCTCGGAGGCTCGGCCGTGAACCTCACGGGTAACGGCATCACGCTCAACAATGCCGGCATCATCGACCCGTTCTTTTCGGCCGGGCTGAGTCTCGCCGGGGCCGGCGCCGTGCTCGGCAACTCGGCCGGAAACACGATCAACGTCACCAACCAGGTCGGCGGCCAGTTGAACGGCATCTACAACCTCGGTTCGCTGGTCGGCATCGGCGGCGAGGCGTTGCTGGTGCAGAACGGTGCGGCCGGCGTGACGACCATCCGCAACGAAGGCAGCATCAGCATGCGGGTGCTCGGTCTGGGCGCACTGCAGACCTCGGATTCGATCGCGGTGCTCAGCTACGGCGGCGCGCAGACCAACATGGTGAACCTGCGCACCGGCGACACGACCGATCCGCTGAACCAGACCGGCAAGATCCTCGGCCGTATCGGCTTCCAGGGCTCGGCGCAGGGCAACACGTTCGTCAACGCCGGCATCCTCGACGGCAGCCTTTACATGGGCAACTCGGCGGGTTCCAACAGGTACACCGCGGTCTCGGGGTCCAGCGTGGTACGCAGCGGCCTGTCGCTCGATACGCTGCTGCTCGACGTCAGCATCAACCTTGCCGGCTCGGGCTACGCCAACGGCGGCACGGGTAGCCTGACGAACCAGCTCATCCTGCAGAACGCCGCGACGGGTACCGGATCGGGCACGGGCGGCGTGGTCACCACGCTCGATGGCGCCAACTACATCAACTTCCAGAACCTCGTCGTCAACAGCGGTACCTGGAACCTGCTCGGAGTCGTCAACAGCGGCTCGGGTGCGCTCAGCACGACGATCAACGACGGTCTCGTCAACTTCAACAACGCCGGCAGCTTCGGAACGGGCACGCTCACGGCGAACGGCGGTGCCATCGCCGCGTCGACGGCCGGCCTGACGGTCACGAACAACATGAACCTCGCCGGTCGCCTGACGCTGGCGGGCACCAACGCGTTCGGGCTGTCGGGTGGCGTGTTGAGCGGTCCGGGTGGCCTCGACATCGTCGACACGGGCATCGTGACACTCGGCGGCACCAATCTCTTCACGGGGGGCGTCAACCTCAATGCCGGCGGACTGCTGCTGACGAATGCGCAGGCGCTCGGCACGGGACCGCTGACAGTGGGTGCCAATGCGAGCCTGGACACGAGTGTGCCCGGGCTCACGATCGGCAATGCCATCGCGGTGAACGGCGGCGCGACGCTGAATCTCCTCGGCGGGCAGCCGCTGACGCTGGGTGGCGCGATCTCGGGAGCCGGCGGCATCGCCAAGAATGGCGCGAGCACCCTGACGCTGACCGGCGTCAACTCGCTGACCGGGCCCTTCCTCATCAATGCCGGCACGGTCGCCGTGTCCGGCGCGGGCAGCCTCTCGCCGAACTCGGGCGTCACGCTCGCGGGCGGATCGACGCTCGATATTTCGGCGGGCGCGAACCAGTCGATCGGATCGCTGTCGGGCGCGACGGGTGCGTCCGTCGTGCTCGGCACCCGGACGTTGACGCTGGGCGGTATCGGCAACGCGACCTATGCCGGCAACATCGCTGCCGGCAGCGGTGGGCTGGTGAAGAACGGCGCGGGCACGCAGACGCTCACCGGTACGAACGCATCGACGGGCGGCGTCGCGCTGAACGCCGGCACGCTCCTCGTGGCGAACCAGGCGGCGCTCGGCAGCGGCGCGGTCACCGTAGGCGGCAATGCGTCGCTGGACGGCACCACCGCGGCGCTTGCGCTGGCCAATGCGATCAACCTCGGCGCGGGCGCGACGCTCAATCTGCCGGGCGCGCAGGCGCTGACCCTTGATGGCGTGATCGCCGGGGCGGGTGGCTTGCAGAAGAACGGCGCGACGACACTGACGCTCAACGGCAACAACACGTTTTCCGGCGGCGTCGCGCTCAATGCGGGCGGTCTGCTGCTCGGCAACAACAATGCGCTCGGTACGGGCACACTGGGCGTCAATGGCAACGTCAGCATCGGTGGCGCCAACCCGTTGACCCTCGGCAACGCCGTGAGCCTCGCGGGCGGTTCCAACCTCACCGTGCTGGGCGGTCAGCCGCTGACATTCGGCGGCGTCCTGTCCGGCGCAGGCAATCTCACGAAGAACGGCTCGTCCACGCTGACGCTGACCGGTGCGAACACCTTCACCGGTGCCATCGACGTCAACGCGGGTACGCTCGCGATCGGCGCGGGCGGCAGCCTTTCGGGAAGCAACGCGCTCACGCTCGCATCCGCGGGAGCAGGGCT
The DNA here is from genome assembly GCF_900109915.1 of Luteibacter sp. UNCMF331Sha3.1. Classification (GTDB taxonomy): domain Bacteria; phylum Pseudomonadota; class Gammaproteobacteria; order Xanthomonadales; family Rhodanobacteraceae; genus Luteibacter. The sequence goes on along the minus strand of NZ_FOBU01000001.1, from coordinate 1,045,686 downwards.
CGACATTTCCCTGGGTGGCAACCAGACCATCGGTACGCTGTCGGGCGTCCTGGGTAGCACGGTGTCCCTCGGCGCGAACGCCCTGACGTTCGGCGACAACACGAATCAGACGTTCGCCGGCACGATCTCGGGCGCCGGCGGCAGTCTCGTGAAAAACGGTCTTGGCGTGCAGACGCTGTCCGGAGCCAACACGTTCACGGGCGGCGTCACGCTCAACGCGGGCGGCCTGTACCTCGGCAACAACGGAGCGCTCGGAACGGGTGCGCTCACGGTCAATGGCGCGGGGACGCTCGACGGCAGCGTGCCCTTGAATCTCGCGAACGCGCTGAGCCTGGGCGGAGCGGGCACGCTGACGCTGCTGGGCAGCAACAACGTGACGCTCGGCGGAGACATCACGGGCACGGGCAGTCTGGTGAAGAACGGCGCGTCGACGCTCACGCTCAACGGCAACAACTCTTTCAGCGGAGGGCTCACCGCCAACGCGGGCAGCCTGTTCCTCGGCAACAGCGGCGCGCTCGGTACGGGCAACCTGACGATCGGCGGTGCCGTGGCGCTCGATGGCGCGACGCCGCTCGTTCTCGCGAACGACATCGGTCTTGGCGGTGCGTTGTCCCTGACCGGTTCGCAGAACGTGACGCTGGGCGGGACGATCGCCGGTGCCGGATCGCTCACCAAGAACGGCAACACGCTGCTCACGCTCAACGGCGCGAATACGTACTCGGGCGGAACGACGGTGAACGCCGGCGGCCTGCTGCTCGGTAACGGCGGTGCGCTGGGAACCGGCGCGCTGAATGTCGGCGGTGCCATCACGCTCGATGGCAGCGCGGCGTTGAACCTCGCCAACAACGTGAATCTGGGGGCGGGCAGTTCGGTCAACGTGCTTGGCAGCCAGGACATCGCGCTCGGTGGCACGGTGTCGGGGACGGGCTCGCTGATCAAGAACGGCGCGGGCGTGCTCGCCCTCAACGGCGCGAACGCATACAGCGGTGGCACGACGCTGAATGCCGGTGGCCTGCTGCTCGGCAACAGCGGCGCGCTCGGCACGGGTGCGCTCAACGTCGGTGCGAACGCCACGCTCGATGCGTCCACGGCGGTCGCCCTCGGCAACAACATCGGCCTCGCCGCAGGTGCGAATCTGAGCGTGCTCGGCAGCAACGCGGTCACCGTCGGGGGTGTGGTGTCGGGTGCCGGCGGCATCGTCAAGAACGGACCGTCGACGCTCACGCTGACCAACGCGAACACATACACCGGTGGCACCACGATCAACGGCGGCACGCTGGCGCTCGGCGCTGGCGGCTCGCTCTCCGGCACGGGTGCGGTGAACCTTGCCGGTCCGGCCCTCTTCGACATCTCCGGTGCCGGCGCGAGCCAGACCATCGGCGCCCTTTCGGGCGTCGCCGGTAGCGGCCTCGTGCTGGGTGGCAACTCGCTCACGTTCGGCGATGCGAGCGATCGGACGTTCGACGGCGTCATCACCGGCAACGGCGGTCTGGTGAAAGTGGGAGCCGGCGTGCAGACGCTCGGCGGCGCGAACCTGTTCAGCGGTGGCGTGACGGTCAACGCGGGCGGCCTCGTCGTGGGTACCGACGCCGCGCTCGGCGTCGGTACGCTGACCGTTGGCGGTGCAGCCACGCTCGATGCGACCGGGCCGCTGACGCTGGCCAACAACGTGGTGCTCAACGCGGGGCTCACGGTGCTGGGATCCAACGACCTGACGCTCAACGGCTCGCTCGTGGGCACGGGCGGGCTGACGAAGGAAGGACTGGCCACGTTGACGTTGAACAACGCCAACACGTTCACCGGCGGCACCAACATCAACGCGGGCACGCTGGCGCTCGGCGCCGGCGCGAGCCTCGTCTCCACCGGCATCGTGAACGTCATGAGCGGCGCGACGTTCGACCTGTCGGCGGGCAACGGCATGCAGGTGTTCGGCACGCTCACGGGCGGTGGTACGGTCAACCTCGGTGCGACGAGCATCACCATTGGCGGACCCACCAACGATGTCTTCGCCGGCGGCATCGCGGGCACGGGCGGCGTGGTCAAGGACGGCACGGGAACCACCACGCTCACGGGTACGAACACGTATACCGGCGGCACGTTGATCAACGGAGGCACGCTGGCGATCGGTGCGGGCGGTAGTCTCGCAGCGACGGGTGCCGTCACGCTCGCCGCGCCCGGCACGGGCTTCGACATCTCGGGTGGCGGCGACCAGACCATCGGCCTGCTCAACGGCGTGGCCGGCAGCGTGGTGACGCTCGGTGGCAACACGCTGACCCTCGCTGGCGTGGCGAACGGCGTATACAACGGGCTGATCGCGGGCACGGGTAGCCTCGTCAAGAACGGTGCCGGCATCCAGGAACTCGGCGGCGCGAACACGTTCTCCGGCGGTGTCGCGCTGAACGCGGGCGGCCTCGTCCTCGGCAACGGCGGCGCATTGGGCACGGGCACGTTGAGCGTCGGCGCCAACGCGTCGCTCGACGCGACGGCGTCGCTGAACGTGGCGAACGACATCGACATCGCCGCGGGCGCGAACCTCGACTTCCTCGGCAGCAACGCGCTCCTGCTGAGCGGTGCGATCGCCGGTGACGGCGGCATCATCAAGAATGGCCTGTCGACGCTCACGCTGACAGGACCCAACACCTACACCGGCGGAACCACGATCAACGCCGGCACGCTCGCCATCGGCGCGGGCGGCAGCCTTGCATCCACCGGCGCGGTGAACCTCGCCGGTACCGGCACGTTCGACATCTCGGCGGCAGGCGGTGGCCAGGCCATCGGGTCGCTGGCCGGCGTCGCGGGCAGCAACGTCGCGCTGGGCGCCAATACGCTCACGCTCGGCGGCGCCGCCGACAGCACGTTCGACGGCAGCATCGGGGGCAGCGGCGGCCTCGTCAAGAACGGCGCGGGCGTGCAGACACTCAATGGCGCGAGCACGTTCTCCGGCGGCGTGACGCTCAACGCGGGCGGGTTGATCGTCGGCAACGACGCGGCGCTCGGCACGGGCGACCTGACGGTGGGAGGCGCGTCCACGCTGGATGCGAACACCGTCGTGACGCTGGCGAACGACATCGTCCTCAACGCCGGCCTGACCGTGCTCGGCAGCAACGACATGACGCTGAACGGCGATCTGTCGGGGACGGGCAGCCTGACCAAGGACGGCAACGCGACGCTCACGTTGAACGGCATCAACACCTACACCGGGGGCACGAACATCAACGCCGGCACGCTGGCGCTCGGCGCAGGTGCCAGCCTCGCGGCGTCCGGCATCGTCAACCTCGCGACGGGTGCGACCTTCGACCTCTCGGCCGGTAACGGCACGCAGACGTTCGGCACGCTCATCGGCAACGGTACCGTCAATCTCGGTGCGAACTTCCTCGAACTCGGCGACGCGACGGACGGCACGTTCTCCGGGTCGATCGGTGGCACGGGTGGCGTGATCAAGCTCGGCACGGGCACGGAGACGCTCACTGGCACGAACACGTATACCGGTGGCACGTTCATCAACGAGGGAACGCTCGCGATCGGTGCGGGCGGCAGCCTGTCGCCGAACGGCGCGGTGACGGTCGCCGTGTCGGGCGCCACGTTCGACATCGCGGGTGGCGGCAACCAGACGATCGGTTCGCTCGCCGGCGTCGCCGGAAGCGACGTGACGCTCGGCGCGAACACGCTCGCATTGAATGGCGTCGGCAACGCGACGTACGACGGCACGATCTCCGGCACCGGCGGCCTGATCAAGAATGGTGCGGGCGTGCAGGGGCTGGGCGGTGCGAACACCTTCAGCGGCGGCGTCCTGCTCAATGCGGGTGGCCTGGTGGTCGGCGACGACGCCGCGCTCGGCACGGGCGCACTCACCGTCGCAGGCGCATCGACGTTCGATGCTAGCACCGCGGTCGCGCTCGCCAACGACGTGACGCTCAATGCGGCGCTTACCGTGCTCGGCAGCAACGACATCACGCTCGATGGCGTCGTCTCCGGAACCGGTAGCCTGATCAAGAGTGGCGCCGCGACGCTCACGCTCAACGGGCCGAACACCTATACCGGCGGCACCGTCATCAACGACGGCACGCTGGCGATCGGTGCGGGCGGCAGCCTGTCGCCCGATGGCGGGATCGACCTCGCGGGCGCGGGGACGTTCGACATCTCGGCCGGCGGCGACCAGTCGATCGCCTCGCTCGACGGCGTCGTCGGGAGCAACGTCGTGCTCGGTGCGAACACGCTCACCCTCGGTGGCGCGATCGACGCGGCATACGACGGCATCGTGGACGGCACGGGTGGCCTGATCAAGAACGGCGCCGGCATCCAGGCGCTGAATGGTGCGAACACCTTCACTGGCGGCGTCACGCTCAACGCGGGTGGGCTGTTGCTCGGGAACGACGCGGCGCTGGGCACGGGCGACCTGACGGTCGGCGGCGCCTCGTCGCTGGATACGAGTGCCGCACTGACGCTCGCCAACAACGTGGTGCTCAACGCGGCACTTACGCTGGCGGGTGGCGACGACCTCACGCTGAATGGCGATGTCTCGGGAGCCGGCGGCCTCATCAAGGCGGGCGACGCGACGCTGGTGCTCAACGGCGCCAATACCTACGGCGGCGGCACCACCGTGACCGGCGGTACCGTGGTGGTCGGCAGCGACGGCGCGCTGGGCACCGGCGATCTGTCGATCGACGACGCGAACCTCCAGGCGGGCGCGGCGGTGACGCTCGGCAACAACGTGACGGTGGGCCCGAATGGCGCGACGGTGCAGGGGCCGAACGATCTCACGATCAACGGGTCGCTCTCCGGTACCGGTCCGCTCGACAAGAACGACGAGGGCACGCTGACGCTGGGCGGCTCGCTTGCCGGATTCACCGGCGGTCTGAATGTCAACGGTGGCATCCTCAACGCCAGCAACCCTTACACGGGTGGCCTCTCGGTCGCCGTCGGCGCCACGGCGAACCTCGACGGTACGGGCAACGCGATCACGGTGACAGGGCCGCTCGCCGGCACGCTCAACCTCGGCGGCGGCAGCAACCTCGATCTCGACTACGGCGACCTGCCGGAGGTGACCGGCACGGTCAACGGCACCGCGCCGGGCTCCACCCTCAACATCACGGGCGATGGCGAAGGAAGCCTCGCGAACGGCGTCTTCAACAACATCGACCACCTCACCGCGGCGGCCGGCACGCTGTCGATCGGCACGGGTACGTCGGTGACGTTCAACGGTGGCAGCACGATCGGCGGCAACCTCGTCGTGAACGGTACGCTGGGTGGTCCGGTCACGGTCAATCCGGGCGGCGGTCTCGTCGGCGGTGGCACGATCGGCGGCCCGGTGACGGTCGACGGCGGTACCCTCGCGCCCAGCGGCATCGACGGCGCCACCGGTGCGGCAGCAGGTTCGGGCACGCCCGGGACGGTGCTCACCACGGGTGGGCTCACCCTCACGGGCAGCCCGCACACGCAGATCCGGGTCAATGCGACGGGTGCGGGCGACAGCATCCACGTGAATGGCCCGGCCAGCATCGGCGGTGACCTGATCGTCCTTCCGAGCGCCGGCTCGTATGGTCCGGTGACCAACTACACGGTGATCGATGCGACGGGCGGTATCAGCGGCACCTACGCGAGCGTGACGCAGACCCGGTTCCCGTTCCTCGACTCGGGCGTCAGGCAGCAGGGTAACCAGCTCATCTACACGCTGAGCCAGGCGGGAAGTGGACTGGGTACGGGCGGCACGCCGTTCAATCAGTTCCCGGGCCTCAACGGCAACCAGCAGTCGATGGCAAACGCGTTGCAGACGATCGCGACCTCGGGCGGGGATCCGCTGTCGAACCTGCTCGGTCACGTTCGCGGCCTGGAGTCGGATCAGGTCATCGATGCCTTCGATTCGCTGACCGGCGAAACGTACGCGTCGGCGGCGAGCGCGGAACTCGCGGGGCAGGGTCAGTACCAGGATTCGGTGTTCTACCGCCTGAAGCTGCAGCGCGATACGGGCGAGCAGGGCGCGGCCGTCTGGGCCGAGCCGTATACCTCGAGCAGCGATCTCGACCGCAGCGCGAACGCGGCGCACGCGGACTACCGGATCCATGGCGTGATCGTGGGCACGGACGCGGCGCTCACGCCCGACCTGCGCGTCGGCGTGCATGCCAATTTCGCGAACTCGCGCAGCGAAGTCGATCGTCGCGGCGACTACACGGACGTGGACCAGTACGCGGTCGGCCTGCACGCCCTCTACTTCAACCAGCAGCAGTGGTGGGTCGAAGGCCTCGCGTCGTACGGCCATCTCGATGCCGACAGCTCGCGCCACATCGACGTGGGCGACTTCAGGCCGGAAGCCACCGGGCGCTACGACGGCAAGGCGATCAACGCGTCCGTCGAGGGCGGTTACCGCTTCGAGCTCGGCAAGACGATGCATCTCGAACCGTTCGTCGGCGCGTACTACACCAAGGTCAGTTACGACGGCTTTACGGAAAAGGGTGCGGGCGACGCGGATCTCAAGGTGGGGCAGGCGACGGCGCGCAGCATGCAGTACGGCGTTGGCGCGCGACTCGTCGGTGACGTCGACCTCGGCGTGGCCGGCACGAAGCTGCATCCGATCGTGATGGTGCGTTACCTGCACAATACGAAGGACGAGGCGATCTCGGTGAACAACGCCTTCGCCGGTGCGCCGTCGAGCACGTTCGCGATCGAAGGTTCGCGTCCGATGCGAAACCACTGGCAGGCGGGCGTCGGCGTGAGCTTCGACATCACGCCGGCGGCAAGCACGTTCGTCTATTACAACGCGGATCGTGCGGAGCACACGAAGAGCGATTCGGTGAACCTCGGGGTGCGCTGGAGCTTCTGAGGACCTCGCGGCTTCCGTATCGACGGGTGTGGGAGCGCGCTCCCACACCCACACCATTACCTGATCCGGCGTTTACTTCCTTGCCAGGTCGTAACGATCGAGGGTCATCACCTTGACCCAGGCGGCCACGAAGTCCTTCACGAACTTCGCTTCCCCGTCGGCGCTGCCGTAAACCTCCGCCAGCGCACGCAGCACCGCGTTGGATCCGAAGATCAGGTCGACGCGACTGCCGATCCACTTCAACGCACCGGTCTTGCGATCGGTTCCTTCGAAGGTTTCGCGCGCCGGCGACGTCGGTTTCCAGACGGTGCCCATGTCGAGCAGGTTGCGGAAGAAATCGTTGGTCAGCTTGCCGGGTCGGTCCGTGAACACGCCCTGCTTGCTGCCGTCCACATTGGTACCCAGTACGCGCATGCCGCCGACGAGGGCCGTCATCTCGGGCGCGGTGAGCGTGAGCAACTGCGCCTTGTCGATCAGCAGCGCTTCGGACGGCACGCTGTACCGATCCTTGAGGTAGTTGCGGAATCCGTCGGATTTCGGCTCCATGGCCTCGAACGATGCCACTTCGGTCTGTTCCTGCGATGCATCGGTACGGCCGGGTGCGAACGGCACCGTGATGTCGTGGCCCGCATCCCGCGCGGCTTTCTCGACTGCCGCGCTGCCCGCGAGCACGATGAGGTCGGCCAGTGAGACTTTCTTGCCGCCCTTGCCGAAGTCGTCCCGAATGCCTTCGAGCGTCTGCAGGACACGCGCGAGCTGCTCGGGCTGATTCGATTTCCAGCTCTTCTGCGGTTCCAGCCGGATACGCGCCCCGTTGGCACCGCCACGCTTGTCGCCACCGCGGAAGGTCGATGCGGCGCCCCAGGCGGTCGACACGAGTTCCGACACCGAAAGACCCGATGCCAGGACCTTTTCCTTGAGTGCCTCGACGTCGGCGTCATCGACGAGCGGATGGTCGACGGCGGGTACCGGGTCCTGCCAGATCAGTTCCTCGGCCGGTACTTCCGGGCCGAGGTAGCGCGAACGCGGGCCCATGTCGCGATGGGTGAGCTTGAACCAGGCGCGTGCGAACGCATCGGCGAAGGCATCCGGATGCTCGAAGAAGTGCCGCGAAACCTTCTCGTACGCCGGGTCCATCCGCAGCGACAGATCGGTGGTGAGCATCGTCGGCTTGTGTTTCTTGTTGGGATCGAACGCGTCGGGAATCGTCGCTTCGGCACCGATGGCGGTCCACTGGTTCGCACCGGCCGGGCTCTTGGTGAGCTCCCATTCGTTGTCGAACAGGTTGCGGAAGAAGTGGTGGCTCCACTGCACCGGCGTCTGCGTCCACGTGACTTCGAGACCGCTGGTGATCGCGTCGCGACCGACGCCGGAGCCGTGTTCGTTACGCCAGCCGAGACCCTGCTGCTCGATGTCGGCGGCCTCGGGCTCCACTTTCACGTTCGTTGCCTCGGCGGCGCCGTGGGTCTTGCCGAAGGTGTGGCCGCCCGCGATCAGCGCGACGGTCTCTTCGTCGTTCATCGCCATGCGGGCGAACGTTTCGCGGATGTCGTGCGCGGCGGCCACCGGATCGGGGCGGCCTTCCGGGCCTTCCGGGTTCACGTAGATCAGGCCCATCTGCACCGCGGCCAGCGGATTCTCGAGGTGACGGCCGCCCTCGGTGCGACCTTCCTCTTCACCATGGAGCTCGGGTTCGGCCACGAGCACGCCTTCGTCGCTGCCGGTCGGTTTGCCGTAGCGATGGTCGCCGCCCAGCCATTCCTTCTCGTTACCCCAGTACACGTCGTTGTCGGGTTCCCATGTGTCTTCGCGACCACCCGCGAAACCGAAGGTCCTGAAGCCCATCGATTCCAGCGCGACGTTGCCGGTGAGGATCAGCAGGTCGGCCCATGAAATCGCCCGGCCGTATTTCTGCTTGATCGGCCAGAGCAACCGGCGGGCCTTGTCGAGGCTGACGTTGTCGGGCCAGCTGTTGAGCGGTGCGAAGCGCTGCTGGCCGCGACCGCCGCCGCCGCGACCGTCACCGATGCGATACGTGCCGGCGCTGTGCCACGCCATGCGGATGAACAAGCCGCCGTAGTGGCCGAAGTCGGCCGGCCACCAGTCCTGCGAGTCGGTCATCAGGGCGCAAAGGTCCTTCTTCAGCGCCTGGTAGTCCAGTTTGCCGAAGGCTTCGGCATAGTCGAACTCCGGCTCCATGGGGTTGGAGCGAGTGGAGTGCTGGTTGAGCAGGTCGACCCGCAATCGCTGGGGCCACCAGTCGCTGTTCGTCGTACCGCCCCCGGCGGCGTGCTTGAACGGACACTTTGCGTCGTTCGACATCGCGTTGCTCCTCTGGCTTGCCGGGCCCTGAGACGGGTCGCCGGCGACTGGGTAATCGACGCTGCTCGCTCGATCATAGAGTCGCCCGTGGCATAGCGACAATCGATTGATTCTATGGAGTCGAGAGTTTCCGTATATGCATCGAGGCCGGGAGGATGCCAGAGGAGCGGGCGCCGTCTTACCTGTCGAGGCCAGCCATCAGGGTGTACTTCACGCTCACGTATTCCTGTATGCCGTAATAGCCGCCTTCGCGGCCGTAACCCGACTGTTTCACGCCACCGAACGGCACCGATTCCGTGCCGACCGACCCGCTGTTGACGACGACCATGCCCGCCTTGATGTCGCGCGACATGCGGAACGCGCGGCCGAGGTCCGGCGTGAACGCGTACGCCACAAGGCCGTATTCGCTGTCATTGGCACGCCGGACGACTTCCTCCTCCGTGTCGAAGCGATACAGCGGTAGCACCGGGCCGAAGATCTCGGTATGGCGGACCTGCGCATCATCCGGTACGTCGGTGAGGATCGTCGGCTTGTAGAACAACGAGCCGGGCTTCGCGAGTTCACCGCCCGACAGGACAGTCGCGCCATGCTTCACCGCATCGGCGACGAGCGCGTCCACCTTGTTGACGGCCGACTGGTTGATCAACGGACCGACGACGAAATCCTCCTGCAGGCCTTGCTCCACGCGGATCGTTTCGATGGCCACCTTCAGTGTCGCGGCGAACGTGTCGTAGATCGCATCCTGCACATAGATGCGGTTGGGCGAAATGCACACCTGGCCCGAGTTGCGCAGCTTCGCGGCCACGAGACCCGCCACCGCGTGGTCGATATCGACGTCGTCGAAGACGATGAAGGGGGCGTTGCCGCCGAGTTCCATCGTCATCTTCTTGAGGGTGTCGGCGCTGTTGCGGGCGAGCAGCTTGCCGACGTTCGTGGAACCGGTGAACGAGATCTTCTGGATGCGCGGATCGCCGGTGAACGCTTCGCCGATCGCCTTCGGATCGCCGGTGACCATTTCGAACACGCCTTCGGGGATGCCGGCTTCGCGGGCGTACGCCAGCAGCTTGTAGGCGGTGAGCGGGGTTTCCTCCGACGGCTTGATGATCATCGTGCAGCCGGCGGCCAGCGCGGTTGCGATCTTGCGGGTGATCATCATGAAGGGAAAGTTCCACGGCGTGATCGCCGCGGTCGGACCGACCGGCTCCTTGGTCACGATCACCTGAGCGTCCGGGGCGTGGGTGGGTATCGTGTCGCCGTAGACGCGCTTGGACTCTTCGGCGTACCACTCGATGAAACCGAGACCGTACGCGACCTCGCCGAGCGCCTCGGAAAGGCACTTGCCGTTCTCCTTGACCATCAGTTCCGCGAAGGCGCGGCGGTCGGCACTGACGAGCTCGAACCAGCGGCGCAGCTTCGCGCCACGCTCCTTCGCCAGCAGCTTCGACCAGGCCGGGAATGCCGCGCAGGTGCGGTCGATCGCGGCGAGCACGTCCGTCTGGGACATGTCGGGGGCTTCGCCGACGACGCTACCGTCGGCCGGGTTGTAGACCTTGATCATGGCTGACTCCTCGATGTGGGGGACCGCAGGTATCGCGGTACGGAAGCCAGTGTCCGCGTGGACATCGAGGGGGACAATCGACTATTTTTCGGAAACAGTTGAGTTTCTGGAAACTATCTTGCGGCCGCTGCCACCTCTGAACGCACTCGTCGCCTTCGAGGCCGTCGCGCGGACGGGGTCGGTCGGCGCGGCCGCCGACGAACTCTTCGTGACGCCCGGCGCGGTCAGCCGGCAACTGAAGGTGCTCGACGATTACTTCGCGACGAACCTGTTCGAGCGACAGGGTCGCGGTCTCGCGCTCTCGCCGACCGGTGCGGATTACTTCCATCGCGTCACGGGTCATATCGAAGGGCTTCGCAGCGCGACGGCCGCCATGCGTTCCGAAGACGCGCGCACGATCGTCCGTCTGCATTCGTACACCACGTTCGCGACGCGCTGGCTGATTCCGCGGCTCGGCGAATTCCAGGTCGCACATCCGCAGATCGAGATCCGCCTGACGACGTCGTCCGAGGGCGACACCGGTCACCACTGCGACGCGGAGATCCGTCTCGGCGGCGGACACTGGCCGGGATTCGAAGCGACGCCGCTGGTACGCAACGTGCTGGTCGCCGTATGTTCGCCCGCGCTCGTGCAACGCAGTCGTCCGCTCGACGGGGCGTGGCTCGCGGAGCAGACGCTGCTGCGGGTCGACGCGCGCCCGGACGACTGGAATACGTGGTGCGCGGCCGCGGGGATCGACCCGACGTGCATGTCGCGACAGCGGGTCTTCGAGAACTCGGCGCTCGCTTATGAGGCGGCGCAAGCCGGGCTCGGCGTCGTCGTCGCCCAGGAATTCCTTGTGGGGAACGAGTTGGCGTCCGGGAAGTTGATCGCCCCGATCGACGCGCGCGTCGACCGGGGCAACGAAACGTATTACCTCGTCATCGACGACCAGCGCCGCGAACGGGCGGCGCTGGTGGCGCTGCGCGACGCGCTCGGGGCCGCGTCGCCGTAGCGTCGCCGCGCCGTGCTTATCGGCCGGCGGTACCCGTGTTCCAGATCGGGCCAGCGTTGTCGTAGATCACCATGTTGCCGTCGCCCTGCACGAAGAGGCGTGCGGTGTCGTGGCCGCCCGAGCCCGACTGCCAGAGCGTCGTGCCGAAGGCGCTGTACAGCACGAAGTTGCCGTCGGCGTCGAGGCGCAGCCCGGCGGCGTCGCGATCGACCGTCGCCGTGTTCCAGAGCGGGACGCCCGCCTTGTACAGCACGGCGTTGCTGTCGCCCTGCAGGTCCAGCCGGTAGCCGCCGTCGCAGGAAACGACCGTCTGTCCGATGAGGAGGCCTTCGCCCGGTCCGATGCTGCCGCACCCCTGCGGCGTCGCGATGACGGGAACGCTGGGCTTCGTGAAGAAGTTCAGGTTCACCGCATTGGCGATGGCCTGGTAGCCGGCATCGTTGGGATGCAGATGATCGCCCCCGTCGTAGGCGGGGAGGAACCACGTCGGACGCTGCGGGTCGTGGGTCGCGAGGTCCTGATCGATCACGCCGTCGCAGCCGCTGTCGCCGCCACGGATGAACGCGTTGATCTGGCCGCGCGCGGTTTCGCCTTCCGGGGACCAGTGATCGGAGCCCTCGAACGGCGTGAGCGTCGAGCACAGCACCTTGATGCCGCGTGCGTGGGCGCGTGCGATCAGGTCCCTCTCCGCGTCGATGAGGTTCGCGGCGCTCGGTACCGGACGATCGCCGAGGTCGTTGATCGGGTCGTCGGAGAAGACGATCCAGCGCACGCCGGTCTGATCGAGCGCATCGTGGGTGAAGCGGTTCGTCGCACTGAGGCCGGCGCCATCGTGCAGGAGCCGGTTGCCCGAAATGCCCTGGTTCAATACGCCAATGTTCTTGCCGGCGGCCGCGAGACGGACGGCCAGATCGTTCGGCCAGCGTGTGTTCGCGTTGAACGTCGAGTTGTAGCCATCCGTGATCGACGCGCCGAGCGTGACGACGGCACCCTGCGGGTCGTCGCCCTGAACGTCGACGTTGGTCAGGAACGCGTAGTTGGCATCCGCCCACGCCTGGATCTGCGGCTGGCCGGCGACGTCGCCCTGTGCCTGATAGCGGGTCTGCGAACTGAAGTCGTGACCCGTGATCGCGTGCGTGGCCTGTGGTACGTAGAAGCTCACCACCAGATCGGAGAGCGCGGGGACGGTAACGGCGACGCTGTCGCTGACGATCTCCTCGCCGGCCGCGAGCGTGATCGTCGTGCGGCCGCCGAACGTGACCTGTCGATCGGTATCGGCCTTCGTCGACGAACCGCCCGCGCTCTGGGCCACGTGGACGTTCGACAACGTCAGCGGCCCATCGCCGTTGGCGTTGGACAGGCGTATCCGCGCGGCGTGTCCGGCGATGCTCGTATGCACGATCTGGCGGAGCGTCTGGCCGGCGAAGTCGGTCTCGCCGATGGGCTTGGCGGAGACGGCCCAGGTGCCGACCCAGGGTGTGGTCGCCGCGGCATGGGCAGCGCCGGCGGCACCGAACGCGAGGGCCAGCGCGAGGGCGAGCCGGGACGAAGAGGGGGCGAAGGGCATGGGGGACTCGTAAGAAATCGGGGGGAGGCCGGAGTGTTTCCCCGCGTTTCCGCGAATGCCTTGCACGTTTCCCGCACGAGTTCCGGATTCGTGCGTCAGGTCACCAAGATCGCTTCGGCGCGGCAGGGCAAACTTGACCGCCGCGAGCGCGTGCCAGCTAAATACCCGATGGGCCGCCTGCGCCTTCCTCACGAACCAAAAGAAAAAATGATGAGTGCCATCGTCGATACCGATCTCGCCGACCGCCGTCCGCTCGGACGCGGCGATGCGAAGACCCTGATCCTGTCCGCCCTGGGTGGCGCGCTCGAGTTCTACGATTTCGTGATCTTCGCTTACTTCGCGAAGACGCTCGGCCATCTGTTCTTCCCGCCCGGCACGTCGGACTGGATCGCGCAGTTGCAGGCCTTCAGCATCTTCGCCGTGGGCTACCTGGCGCGGCCCCTCGGCGGCATCGTGATGGCGCACTTCGGCGATCGCGTGGGTCGCAAGCGCATGTTCACGCTCAGCGTGTTCCTGATGGCGGTGCCCACGCTGATCATCGGCGTGCTGCCCACGTACGCGACCATCGGCGTGCTGGCGCCCGTGCTGCTGACGCTGCTGCGCGTGGTGCAGGGCATCGCGATCGGTGGCGAAGTGCCCGGCGCGTGGGTCTTCGTCGCCGAGCACGTGCCGCGTCGTCGGGTCGGTCTCGCCTGTGCGAGCCTCAGTTCCGGACTCACCGTGGGTATCCTGATCGGTTCGCTGGTCGCCGCGGGCATGAACGCGCGGCTGTCGCCCGAGGCGATGCTCGATCACGGCTGGCGCATCGCATTCCTGCTTGGCGGCGTGTTCGGCTTCCTCGCCGTCTACCTGCGGCGCTGGCTGAGCGAGACACCCGTGTTCACGGCGATGCGCGAGCGGAAGCAACTGACGACGGAACTGCCGGCGCTCGTCGTCGTGCGCGACCACCTTCCCGGCGTGCTGCTGTCGATGGTGGTGACGTGGGTGCTTACCGCCGCCATCGTCGTGGTGATCCTGATGACGCCGACACTCATGCAGACGGCGTTCCATGTCGACGCGTCGCATGCCTTCACCGCCGGCAGTCTCGCGGCGCTCGCCCTGTGCATCGGCTGCGTGCTGGGTGGCCTGCTGGTGGACTGGCAGGGCAGGGCACGTGCGCTGCTGGTGGTGTCGACGGGCCTCGCGGTCTCGACGTACGCGCTGTATCTCGACCTTCGCTCGGGCGGTGCGAACCTGTACGTGCTGTATCCGGTCGCGGGCCTGTTCGCCGGCGTGGCGGGTATCGTTCCCTCGGTGCTCATCGCCGCGTTCCCGCCTGCCGTCCGCTTCTCGGGCATCTCGCTCTCCTACAACGTCGCCTACGCGATCTGCGGTGCGGCGACGCCGGTGCTGGTGGGGATCCTCGCGAAGTCCGGCGGCGGCCTCGGGCCGGCCCACTACGTCGGCGCGGTCGCGTTGGTCGGCATTGCGACGTCGCTCTACCTCATGCGCACCCGGCGACCGTTCCACGGCTGACGGAACGACGGCTTCACGGGTCTTTCATGCGTGTGACGGCGGGCGGCCGCCGGCGTCGTCGCACCAGTTGCGCCGGTAGCGCGGCTTCGGCATCCTTTTCCCATCGGGGCGTGCCGCCTCGAGAACGGGACGTCCCCTCTCGTCCCATCGTCATTCCCCACACCGTCGTTCCCGACCCATGACTGATGTCGTCACTCTCGGCTGGCGCGAACGGCTCGCTCTTCCGTCGCTCGGCGTTCCCGTTCTCAAGGCGAAGCTCGACACGGGTGCGCGCTCGTCCGCGCTGCACGTGGAATGGCTGGAAGTGGACGAGCGCCCGGATGGCACGTGGCTGCGGTTCCAGGTGCGCACGACCCGCAAGGGCGGACTGGCCGCGCCATGCGAAGCGCGTGCGACGGGCCGGCGGTCGGTGACCGACTCCGGCGGTCACAGCACCGTGCGCTGGTTCATCGAGACGGAGGTGGAGCTCGCCGGTCGACGCTTCGTGGCCGAGGTCAACCTGACGGACAGGCGGCACATGCTCTTTCCCTTGTTGCTCGGACGTACGGCGCTCGATGGCCGCTTCCTCGTCGACCCTTCGCTTTCCTACTCGCAGACGCCGCGCCGCGTCGTCCGGGACCCTTCATGAAAATCGCCATCCTGTCGCGCAACCCGCGGCTGTATTCCACGCAGCGCCTCGTCGAGGCAGCGCGTCGGCGCAAGCACACGGTCCGCGTGATCGACCCGCTTCGCTGCTACATGAGCATCGCCCCGGCGTCGTTCGCTATCCATTTCAAGGGCAAGCCGCTGGGTCCGGTCGACTGCGTCATCCCCCGGATCGGCGCGTCGAGCACGTTCTACGGCACGGCCGTGCTGCGCCAGCTGGAGCTGATGGGCGTGTTCACGCCCAACCCCTCCGACGCCGTGCTGCGCGCGCGCGACAAGCTGCGGTGCCTGCAGATCCTGGCAGTGCAGGGCATCGACATGCCGCTCACCGCGTTCGGCGACAACCCGGACGACACCTCCGACCTGCTCGCCATGCTCGGCGAGCCGCCCCACGTCATCAAGCTGAACGAGGGAACGCAGGGCACGGGCGTGGTGCTGGCCGAGAAGCGGTCGGCGTCCAAGAGCGTCATCGAGGCGTTCCGTGGCCTCTACGCCAACTTCCTCGTCCAGGAATTCATCAAGGAGGCCAACGGCCAGGACCTGCGCTGCTTCGTGGTGGGTAACGAGGTCGTGGCTTCCATGCAGCGTTCGTCGGCCCCGGGCGAGTTCCGGGCCAACATCCATCGGGGCGGTACTGCCGCTGCCGTCGAGCTATCGGACGAGGAGCGCGACGTGGCCATCCGGGCCGCCTCGGCGCTGGGTCTGGAAGTGGCCGGCGTCGACCTGCTGCGCTCGTCCCGTGGCCCTCTGTTGCTCGAAGTGAACGCCTCGCCGGGCCTCGAAGGCATCGAGGGCAGCACGGGCGTGGACGTGGCGGATGCCATCGTGGCCCATTGCGAAGCCCGCCTGGCCAGCCGTCCCGCGGTCCCGAAGCCGCGCAGGCCGCGGGCCGTGAAGGGGTTAACGGCGATTTAAAGGGCGGTCCCCTATAAAGGTCCCACTGTGATTCCGCGACGCGGGGTGACGGTATCGGGGCAGTAGTTCTTTCGGCCCGGGCGGGTTCCCCCGCCCGGGCCTTTCTTTTACGAACTGCGGGACGGATGCTGTCGGCTTCACGAATTCCCCGTTAAGCTTGCAGTCGCAATACTGATAAGACTTATAAGCGACCGCACAACGGAGTGCCCGCATGCGCGTTCTGGTCATCGAAGACAATACCGACATCGCGACGAACATCGGGGACTACCTCGAGGATCGCGGCCACGTGGTCGATTTCGCCGGCGACGGCGTGACCGGCCTGCACCTGGCGGTCGTCCACGACTTCGACGTCATCGTGCTCGACCTGACCCTGCCGGGCATGGACGGGCTCGACGTGGCGAAGAAACTGCGCCATGAGGCCCACAAGCAGACGCCGGTGCTGATGCTTACCGCGCGCGACTCGCTCGAGCACAAGCTCACGGGCTTCGAGTCGGGCGCCGACGATTACATGACCAAGCCGTTCGCGCTGCAGGAACTCGCGGCGCGCCTGGAAGTACTCGCGCGCCGCGGCAAGGGTCCGCAGAGCCGCGTGCTTAAGGTGGGCGGTCTCACGTACAACCTCGACACCCTCACCGTCACGCGCGAGGGCAAGTCGATCCAGCTCAATCCCATCGGCCTCAAGCTCCTGCAGGCACTGATGGAAGCCAGCCCGTCGGTCGTCACCCGCCAGGATCTCGAACAGAGGGTCTGGGGCGAGGAGCTGCCGGATTCCGACTCGCTGCGCGTCCATATCCATGGTCTGCGCGCGGCCATCGACAAACCCTTCGAGAAACCGCTGATCCACACGCGTCACGGTATCGGATACCGCATGGTCGATCCGGATGCGGTCCCGACGTAAGCTTCGCTTCCGCCTGATCGTCACGTTCACGCTGTTCGGCTTCGGGCTGAGCGCGCTGTTCGCGTACGCGGCGCTCAACATCCGCGAGCGCGTCGAAGAGCAGCTGATCAACAGCGCGCTGCAGGACGAAGTCGATTCGCTCAATGCGAAGGTGCGCGCGAACCCGAACGAACGCCCGCCCTTCGAGATCGTGAAGGGCGCGACCTTCAGCGACCGCACGATCTACAAGGCGCCGCTGAACTGGCAGTCCTTGCAAACCGGCGTGCACGACCTCCACGAGAACGGCAGCGACGGCAAGAGCCATCACTACAAGGTGGCGGTGCGTCGCGAGGGCGGCATCATCAGCTTCCTGCAGTTCGACGTGTCGCGCGACGAGCTCGGCAAGCGGCAGCTGCTGACGAGCGTCATCGCCGCCGTGTTCCTGTTCGGTCTGCTGTCGCTGGTGATCGGCGTGTGGCTCTCGTCACGCGTGCTTCGTCCCGTGACCGATCTGGCGAAGCGCCTTCGCGACTTCCGCCGCGTGGGCAAGGCCGAGGCGCTCGCGCCGCACTTCGCCGACGACGAGGTCGGCGAGCTGGCCGTGGCGCTCGACGAATACGCCATGCGCCTCACCTCGGTCGTCGAGCGCGATCGCGAGTTCAACTCGGACGTGAGCCACGAGCTGCGCACGCCCCTGGCGGTCATCGCCAGCACCACGGAGCTGCTGCAGGGTTCGCCCGACCTCACCGACAAACTGCGCGAGCGCCTGAAGCGCATCGAGCGCGCGTCGCGTCAGGCGACGGAGCTGATCGAGGCGTTGCTGTTGCTTTCGCGTGCCGAGCGTCGGGGCCCGACGCGCGGCGAAACGACGGATGTCGCGAAGGTCGCGGCCGACGTCATCGAAAGCCAGCGTCCGCAGATGGGCGGCAAACCCATCGAGATCGAGCTGATCGCCGACGGCTCGGTCACCGTGAACGCACCGGCATCGGTGCTTTCGGTCGCGCTGACCAACCTGATCGGTAACGCGATCAAGTACACGATGGAAGGCAAGGTCACCGTGCGCGTGCTCGACGGCCGCATCGACGTGATCGACACCGGCCCCGGCATCAAGCCGGAAGACGCCGAAAAGCTGTTCCAGCGCGGCATCCGTGGCGAGAGCGCCACGGGCGGCGGTGCCGGCCTCGGCCTGGCGATCGTCCGTCGGCTCTGCGATCTCTATGGCTGGGATGTTTCGCTGCGTCCGCGCCCCGAGATGTCGGGCGCCATTTCCACGATCGACTTTCGCTGACGAGCGGGGGTGAGGCGGGGGAGCCGGGGTATGGCGTCCCTGTCGCTAAGTTCTCGTCCGGCCTTCGCCTCCCTGCGGAATCGCTCCAGGGACGCCGTACCCCGACTCCCCTCCGGACGTTCTCGCGATTTGCGGCAAGGCGAGCTGACGCTCTGTAGCGCGCCTCGCGCGCGACATCTTTTCGCCCCGGTCCACGTATAAATCCTCACACGCACCATTTTTCATCAATTATCTATTCACAAAAGTCGCCGTATTCAGCTTAAGTGTCTGAGAAACAATAGATTTGACTTGATAAATCTATTCAAGTATCTATTCACTCATGGCCCGCCCAACTCACCGCCTTCTCGACATGCTCCGCGCCGACGGTCCTTTGACCGCGCGCGAACTCGGCGCGGCGCTGGGCGTCAGTCAGCCTACCGTTTCGCGTGAGATCGGGGCGGCGGGGGCGGATGCGGTCCAGATCGGGCGTGGCCGACGCACGCGTTATGCGGCGACTCGCGACGTGCGCGGCCTCGGTTCGTCGTGGCCGGTCTTCCGGATCGATGCGCAAGGGCGACCATCCGAATTCGGTCGGCTGACCGCGCTCTATCGGGCGGGGACCCTCGTGGACGCGTCGCGCCCGACCGACTGGCTGCGCGACGACTTCGTCGATGGGTTGTCTCCCGGCGTTCCGTGGTTTCTCGACGACCAGCGTCCGCAGGGCTTTCTCGGCCGGCAGTTTGCCTCGCGCTGGTCGCGCGAGCTGGGTCTGCCCAACGATATCCTGCGTTGGGGCGACGACGCGGTGCTCGCCGCCCTGTTGCTGCACGGCGAAGACGGTCCGGGCGATTTCGTGCTCGGGGAGGCTTCGCTCGAGCACGCGCTTCAGGCGGGCGTCGATGCGATTCCCGCGACGCAACGGCACCGGGTCTACGACGAACTCGCTTCGGCGGCGCTCGCCGGTGAGCCCGTCGGTTCATCGGCGGCTGGCGAGCAACCGAAGTTCACGGCGACGGTGCGGGATGACGACGGCGCGGTGCGCCATGTGATCGTCAAGTTCAGCGAGCCCGTCGACAGTAACCCTGCGGGGCGACGCTGGGGCGATCTGCTGATCTGCGAGCATATCGCCGGCAAGGTGATGGCCGCGCATGGCCTTTCCAGCGCGGCCACCGAGCTGATCCATTCCAACGGACGCGTGTGTCTCGAAGTGACGCGCTTCGACCGCATCGGAGCGCATGGTCGGCGCGGATGCGTCACGCTCGCCGCGTGGAGCGACGCCCATGACGGCGAGCGCGACGACTGGGCGTCCGCGACAACGCGGATGCTGCGAAACGGGTGGGTGGACGCGGGCGTCGAAGCCGAAGTCAGGCGGCGCTGGTGGTTCGGGCGGCTTATCGGCAATACCGACATGCATTTCGGCAACCTGTGTTTCTTTCTCGACGATGCGTTGCCCCTTCGCCTCACGCCGAACTACGACATGCTACCGATGATGTATCGGCCCGCCAGCAGCGGCGCGCTGGTGCCGCGGGAGTACGCGGCCGCCGTGCCCACGCCGGCGGATATGGCCTGTTGGCGTGAGGCCGCCACGTGGGCCGCGCAGTTCTGGAGCGAAGTGGCCGTTCATCCCGATATCGGCGCCGATTTTTCGGCGATCGCGCGCGCCAACGGCGAGGTGTTGCAACGTGCGCGCCATCGTTTCGACGATTCCGTGTAACGCCATCGCATGATCCTGCGATAGCGTCATCGCGACGACTGTCACGATCGCTGTCATCAAGTCTTCATTTGGACGTCCGACCATGCGTCGCTTCACGGCGCGCGTCGGGCTGCCTCAGGGGAGGGAAGCCGCAGCGCGCCAGCGCGATCGGGAATTCGCCTTTGTTCAAGCAGACCGTTCTGGCCGCCGCCCTCGGCATGGCCTTCGCTTCCGCTGCGTACGCGACGGATAACCCCACGCCCGTCCCTACCGACGTCGACGCGTCGGCCGCGACGCGCGCGAAGGCACAGGACCTCGATGCGGTTTCCGTGATCGGCACCGGCGAAACCCGCCAGGTGCAACGCCTCCGTCCCGCGGAGCAGAAGGTGCTGCCGCCCGGAACCAGCCTGCAGAAAGTGCTGAACACGCTGCCGGGCGTCAACGCGCAGTCCGTGGATGCGCTCGGTACCAACGAGCAGTCCATGACGCTCAGCTTGCGCGGCTTCAGCGGAACGCGGCTGGGTTACACGCTCGACGGCATGCCGCTCGGCGACAGCGCGTATAACAACTACAACGGTCTTTCGATCAATCGCGCGCTGATCTCCGAGAACTTCGGCGGCGCGGAGCTTTCGGAAGGTATCGGCAACCTCGGTACGCCGTCCACGAGCAATCTCGGCGGCACGATCGCCTACACGTCGAACGATCCGCAGAAGATCATGGGCGGTCGCGTCCTGCAGACGTTCGGCAGCGACAGGAACCGCCACACCTACGCGCGTTTCGATACGGGCGAGCGCAACGGTTTCTCGCTGTATCTGTCGGGTGCGCGCACCGAGTCGGATCTCTGGAACCACCAGAGCGTCTACAACGGATCGACCACCAAGCAGTTCAACGGCAAGGCCGTGTGGGACTTCGACTGGGCGCGTTTCACGGGCTTCGCCGACACGTCGCGCACCACGCAGGCCGATTATTTCTACCTGTCGAAGAGCGAACTCGCCCGTGGGCTGGGTTGGGACTGGGGCGGCTACGCGCCCGACTGGAAGCGTGCGGTCGGCAAGGCGTATTGCAACGCCGGCACGCTGAATGCACGTCTCTGCGATCGCAGCGGCCCCGACACCGACGCCGATGGCGCGTTCACCGCGGGCCAGATCCTGCGCGACGACGATCTGTACTACCTCGCCGGCGACTTCTTTCCCAGCGACGCCGTGACGATCCATGCCCAGGTCTATCATCATGAAGATGCCGGCGAGGGGCACAACTGGAACAGCGGTACGTACTCGTATCCGGGCACGGCGCGCCAGTTGCCGATCATCTTCCGAAACACGCTGTACACGATCAATCGCTCGGGCGCGATCCTGTCCGCGGCGTGGGATGTCGCCAATCAGCACATCGAAGGTGGTGTCTGGTATGAGCACAACGTTTCCAGCGCATCGCGCTACAGCAGTTACGTGACGGGTCCGCGCGACCTCAGTGGCCGCATCGACGAGACGCCGAACCTCGGCGTGTTCGACCAGCGCACGGTGTGGAACACGCGCCAGGCGTTCCTTCAGGACACGATCCGCTTCCTCGAAGACGCGCTGACCATCGATGTCGGCGTGAAGAGCCCGCACGTGACCTCGCAGGCCACCGCGTTGCCGGGCGTCGCCTTGCAGCCGATCAGCCCGACGTCGAACAACCAGTTCGCCAGCGGCAAGCTCAGTGCGAGCAAGGCGTTGCTGCCTCAGTTCGGCGCGCGTTACAAGCTCGCCGAAGGTCAGGAAGTGTTCGCCAGCTTCGCGAAGAACATCGCCATGTTCCAGGGTGGTTTCAAGCTCGGTCCGCAGGCTGTCAGCCAGGCGATCTGGAACACGCAGGGCGACCTGAAGCCCGAGAAGTCTCGCAGCCTGGAAGCCGGCTATCGCGTCGAAGCCGGTCCGCTGGCCGCCTCGCTCGCGGCCTACAAGGTCCGCTTCGACAACCGGCTTCTCCAGTACAACCCCTGCGACTCGCGTCAGCCCGTGGGCCCGTCATGCGGTAACCGTTTTTACAACGTCGGTGGTGTCGACAGCCATGGCGCCGAACTGACCGTCGTCTGGACGCCGAGCGATCACCTGCGCTGGTACAACTCCGCGTCGCTCAATCGCTCCACCTACGCGAGCGACTATGTACAGGCGGGCGTCGTGCAGCGCACGAAGGGCAAGATCCAGACCGATACGCCGAAGAAGCTCTTCGCGACGCAGATCGACTGGACGCAGGGCGCCTGGTTCGCGTCGTTGCGCGGGAAGTACACGGGCGAGCGTTTCTACACCTATACCAACGACGAGGGGTTCGGCGGCTTCACGGTGTGGGACGTCTCCGGCGGCTACGACTTCGGTCGCATGGCGTTCGCGAGCGACGTGCGTCTCTCGGTCAACGTCACCAATCTCGGCGACAAGCGCTACGCGAGCAACTTCGACTCGAGCGCGTTCGTGCCGAGCGATCCGAAGGGCACGGCGTACGTGTTCCACGCGTCCGCCCCGCGCCAGGTCTTCGCCACGCTGGACGTGCGTTTCTGATGTCGCGCAGGCTCGCCGGTAGCGCCTTCGTTCTCCTTGTCGGGACCGCGATGGCGCAGTCCGGCGAGATCCGCCGGCCCGACATCGCGACGACGCCGCTGCCGCGCAGCGTGTCGATGGACGGGCGTACCTACGTCGATCATGGCCTCGTGGCGGCGGGGTCGCTGCCTGCCGGTACGGTGGACTTTCTTGGCGACACCCTCGGTTCGTTTTCGTCGTTGATGATCGAGCCGGGCACGTGGAAGCGTGACGGCGACACTTACACCGGCGTGCTCTGGACGCTGCCGGACCGCGGTCGCAACGATCCGGAGCACGGTCTTTTCTTCGACTACCAGGGGCGCATGCACCGTTTCCGCGTGCGCATGACCGCGGTATCCGGAACCACCGGGCCTGGCGCCGCGTCGGCGAGCCTGACGTTCACGCCCGACGGCGGCCGGGCCTTCCGCGATTTCGAAGGGAAGCCGTTCACGGGCGCCGAGCCCGGGAAGGGCACGCGCACGGAGCGCGGCCTCGTGCTGCCATCGCCCGCGAGCGGTACCGGCGCGGGCAAGCTCTCGCTCGACGCCGAGTCGTTGCAGTTCGCGCGCGATGGCGGTTTCTACGTCGGCGACGAATACGCGGCCAACGTGTATCGCTTCGACGCCGGCGGCAGGTTGCAAGGCGTCATCGTTCCGCCGCGCTCGGTACAGCCGCTCGACGCGGACGGCAACCTGGACTTCACTTCGCTGCGCGCGCCGGCGACAGGGCGACGAAACAACCAGGGCGTGGAAGGCATGGCGCTGTCGCCCGACGGCAAGCGCCTGTTCGTCGTGTTGCAGAGCGCGCTGGTGCAGGACACCGCACCGGGCGATGCGTCCGGCCGGGCCCTGACGCGCGTGCTGGTCTACGACGTATCGCACGACGCCACGCCGCGACGGCCCGTCGCACACTACGTCGTGCGCCTGCCGACCTATGCGGAGAAAGGCTCGGGAGGCGAGCCGGACCGCACCGCGGCGCAGAGCGAGATCCGCGTGCTCGACACCCATCGCTTCCTGATGCTCGCCCGCGACGGCGCAGGGCTCGGCGCCGATGAGAGCAAGCCGATCGTGTACAAGAGCGTGCTCCTCGTCGACACGCGCCAGGCGACCAATCTGGCCGGCACGGCTTACGAGACCGCCACCACATCGCTGCGCGACGCGCGCGGCGAACTTCGCCCGGGCATCCGGACCGCGGCGTGGAAGCCTCTGGTCGACCTGCTGGACCCTGCGGATCTCGCGCGATTCGGGTTGTCCGTCGACCGCGCGCAGCCGGGCAGGACGATGCTGTCCGAGAAATGGGAAGCGATGGACCTCGTCTCCGCGCTGGACCCCGCGCATCCGGACGACTGGTTTCTCATCGTCGGCAACGACAACGATTTCGTCGCCGCGCACTGCGTGATGGACGGCCGGCGCTGCGACTCGGCCTTCGATAACGACAACCGAATCCTCGTGTACCGGCTGACGCTGCCGGGCATGCGTTCCACCGCCGCTCCCAACCCCTGAAGGTTATGCGAATGATGAAACGTACGGTTCTCTCCCTCCTCACGGCCACGCTGCTGCTCAGTGCCACCGCGAGCCACGCGAATACGCCGGCCTATGTCGACAGCAAGGAGTACAAGGTGCTGCTCGACGCCTCGCGCTTCGCGAGCAATCCGACGACGGCCGCGGCGCAGCTGCTCAAGGACGTGTCGACGCGCCTCGCCGCGCTGAAGTTCGACAAGACGATCTCGGGCAGTTTCAGCGCCGGCGATCGCGACACGCTCGCCTACTACGACACACCGCATAGCTGCTCGCTCCTCGGTCGCGGCTACACGGTGCGCACGCGGGCGGGCGATCACTCGGACATCCAGTTCAAGTTCCGTCACCCGGACGAAGAACTCTCGTACTGGACGGACGTGTCGGGTGCGGGCAAGAACAAGGAAACCAAGTTCGAGACGGACGTGACGCCCGGCGGCCTCGTGCTCGCCCATTCCACGAAGCAGGATGCGACCACGACGCCGACGACGGTCTCGGCACTCGTCAAGCAGTTCCCCGGGGCATCCGCCCTTTCCGACATCGCGACGGCAACGCTGTCGCCCGTGGCGGGCGTCACGGTGACGCAGCAGGAATACGACGGTCCCGAGGCGGACATCGGCGAGTCGGTGGCCGAGTTCACCCTGACGCTGTGGTACGTGAACAACGCGGCGACGCCGACGCTCGCGGAGCTGTCGTTCCGCGTCGAGGCGGACGAGGACAACTACTTCACCACGCCGGTGCTGACGCGTTCGCAGACCCTCAACGCGGCGATCGGCGCGATCGGCAACGGCTGGAACATCGCCAACGACGGCGGCAAGACGAGCTGGCTGTACGCCTATCGCTCGTCGGCGTATCCGAACGGGTTCTGCAACTAAGCGCAATGGTACCCGCCATCGCTGACGATGGCGGGTACGGCCGCGGGTCTTAGCCGTGGCCCGCAGGCATGCGGAGCGCCGGGCTCTCCGTCTGCAGCAGGTCGCACTTCCGAACGCCGGCCTTCCCGACGTCGGCGGTCACGAGATGCAGCGCGCTGCGCGCGCTCATGACGCCCATCTTCACTTCCTGCCACACGTAATAGGTCTTGCCGGCCTCGACGTCGATCGGTAGCGCGGCGTCCTTCTCGCTGAGCGATGCGATCGTGTGGTGGCCCGGCGTCAGCGCCAGCTGAAGAAAGCTCTTCGGACCGGTCTGCCCGGCGACGACGTCGTCGACCTTGACCGGCATCTTGATGGCGCCACCCAGGATTTCGTCCCGATAGACGTAGACAACGCCCTTGTCGGTCAGCGGAGCGAAGACCTTCGCCTGATCGCTGGCACCACGGTCGGCCTTCTGCACGCTGGCGCAACCGCTGAGAACAGACACGACTGCGATCGCCGCTGCCGCGGCGAGATGATTCCACTTCATCGAATTTCCCCTTGTCGTTATGCCAGTCCGAGATTGACACCTCCCTGGCCGGCGCATCGTAGCGCGGTGCCGGGCGGACAAGGAAGGGGCAGGCAGCGGAGCTGACCGGGACGCTGTGGGAAGCGCGCTGGCGCGCGAACGGGGCTTGCCGCGAGCACCCATTCGCGCGCCAGCGCGCTTCCCACACAACCTTATGAAGCCTTACAACAGCTTGTGATCCCTTACAGCGGCTCCAGCCAGCCCCAGCGGTCGGCGGTCTTGCCGTTGAACAGACCGAAGAACAGTTCCTGCAGGCGACGCGTGATCGGGCCACCCTGGCCGCTGCCGATCTTCTTGCCGTCGACCGAGCGGATCGGCGTGACTTCCGCCGCCGTGCCGCACATCAGGATTTCGTCGGCGAGATAGAGGTACTCGCGAGGCAGGTCGCGTTCGATCACGTCGATGCCTTCCTCGCGAGCGAGCGTCATCAGCGTATGGCGGGTGATGCCGGTGAGGATCGATGCGCTGGCGGGCGTCGTGTGCAGCGCGCCGTCGAACACGAGGAACAGGTTCTCGCCCGCGCCTTCGCTGAGCAGGCCGGTGTTGGCCAGCGCGATGCCTTCGCCGAAGCCGAGGCGACGTGCTTCGCGCGCGATCAGCTGACCCGAGAGGTAGTTGCCGCCGGCCTTCGCGCCCGCGGGGATGGTGTTCGGCGCGAAGCGCTGCCAGCTCGACACGCAGGCGTCGATACCGTTCTGCAGTGCCTCGGGTCCGAGATACGGACCCATCGGCCAGGTCGCGACCGCGACGTCCGTCGGGCAGTCGGCCGAGAGACCGAAGCCACCGAGGCCGCGGAACGCGACAGGGCGCAGGTACGCCGCCTTGAGATCGTTCTTGCGGATGACTTCGCGGCACGCCTCGGCGAGTTCGTCGATCGAGTACGGAATCTCGATGTCGTAGATCTTGGCCGAGAGGTACAGGCGCTTGAGGTGGTCGGTGAGGCGGAAGATGGCCGCGCCGTCGGGCGTCTCGTAGCTGCGGATGCCTTCGAACACCGACGAGCCGTAATGCAGCGCATGCGCCATGACGTGGACGGTGGCATCGCGCCAGGGCTTGATCTGCCCGTTCTGCCAGATCCATTCGGGGTAGTTCTGCGACATGGGTACGCTCCGTAGGGGACCGCCCATGATAACGGGTACGCCCGGGCGCCACATGGCGCGTTGCGTCAAGCACGTGTGGGAGCGGCCTAGGCCGGCTTAGCCCGGCGGCCGTAGCCAGAGGCAGCCCGCATCGCGCACGACGCCGAAATGCGCCCGCCGGGTCGGACCCTGGGAGCCGGGCGGGGTGGTCACGGCGTCGATGCCCGGGCCCTCGCCGCCTTCCAGCGCCACCAGCGACTGGCGGACCAGGGCGTCCATGGCGCGCAGGTTTTCCACCGTGCCCGCACTGCCGTAGCCGCTCCAGAGCACGAGCCCGCCGATGCGGTTGGCGCTGCGGGCGGCGAACGCCTGTGCCATGCCTTCGCGGAGCTCGCCGATGTCCTTGGCGCAGAGCAGACCGGCGCTCGGTCCGGCGGGGGTACTGGCGGTCGACGAGGGGGGCGGAAGCAGCGAGGTGGCGCCGATCGTCGCGCAGGGCTGATCGCTGAAGACGGGGCGGCCGTCCGTGCCGACGCACCGATGGATCGCCGTCTGCGCGGCGGCGGGAAGGGCGAGGCAGAGCAGGAGCAGCAGGGCGATGGCGCGGATCACGAGGGCTGCGCGGTGGCGACGGTGCGCCATCATCACCAACCGCGCCTCCGCGGAAGGTGATGGCGCGCACGTTCTCAACCCGCGGCGAGCCGCTCCAGCACCGAGGTCGTCGCACGGGCCCGGTTGATCGTATAGAAGTGCAGCCCTGGGGCGCCGCCGTCGAGCAGGCGCTGGCAGAGTTCGGCGACCACGTCGGCGCCGAGTTCGCGCACGGCGGCGGCATCGTCGGCATGCGCCTGCATGCGCTTCACGATCCAGCGGGGGATTTCCGCACCGCACTGCTCCGAGAAACGGCGCAGCTGGCTGAAGTTCGCGATCGGCATGATGCCCGGCACGATGGGGATCGTCACGCCGAGCTTCGCCACGTCGTCGACGAAGCGGAAATAGGCGTCCGGGTTGAAGAAGTACTGCGTGATCGCGCCATCCGCGCCCGCATCGACCTTGGCCTTGAAATGGCGCAGGTCGGCCAGCGCGTTCTCCGCCTGCGGGTGCGTTTCCGGATACGCGGCCACCTCGATGTGGAAGTGGTCGCCGCTGTGTTCGCGGATGAAGCCCACCAGCTCCGCGGCATAGCGGAAGTCGCCGGGCGACGCCATGCCGGAGGGCAGGTCGCCGCGCAGCGCGACGATGCGTCGGCAGCCGGACACCTTGTACGTGTCCAGCAGCGCGCCGATCTCCGCGCGCGTGCCACCCATGCACGACAGATGCGGTGCGACCGACAGGGCATGTTCGGCGCGCAGGCGTCGCACGGTCTCGTCGGTGTAGCTCAGCGTCGAGCCGCCCGCACCGAAGGTCACGGACACGTAGTCGGGCGCATGGCCTTTGAGCCGGTCGACGGCGGTATCGAGCTGCTCGCGCTGCTCGTCGGTCTTGGGCGGGAAGAACTCGAAGCTGATGGCTGGCATGGGCGATCTCGTCAGGATGGCCGCAGTATATATCTTTCCATCCAGATGGAAAGATGGCTAGACGCCATCTGTATGAGCCCCTATAGCGGCGAGCTCTCCTCGCAGCATCGCGAACAGCTCGCCGCCTTGGCGGATCCTGAGAGTCGGGCACAAAAAAGGGCGCCCGGAGGCGCCCTTTCGTTCGGGAAAATCCCCCGATCAGTAGCGGTAGTGGTCCGGCTTGTACGGGCCTTCGACCGGCACGCCGATGTAGTCGGCCTGATCCTGCGTGAGCACGGTCAGCTTCACGCCGATCTGCTCGAGGTGCAGGCGCGCGACTTCCTCGTCGAGCTTCTTGGGCAGGCGGTACACCGTCTTCTCGTAGGTGTCCTTGTTCTTCCACAGGTCGATCTGCGCAAGCGTCTGGTTCGAGAAGCTGTTCGACATGACGAAGCTCGGATGGCCGTGGGCGCAGCCGAGGTTCACCAGGCGGCCTTCCGCCAGCATGTAGATGCTGTTGCCCGTCGCGCCGAAGGTGTAGCGGTCGACCTGCGGCTTGATGTTCTCGCGGGTGACGTCCTTCGCCGTGTTCAGGCGATCCATCTGGATCTCGTTGTCGAAGTGGCCGATGTTGCAGACCAGGGCGTTGTTCTTCATCTTCGCCATGTGTTCCAGCGTGATGATGTCCTTGTTGCCCGTGGTGGTGACATAGATGTCGCCGAGACCGAGGGTGTCCTCGATCGTGGTCACCTGGAAACCTTCCATCGCGGCCTGCAGGGCGTTGATCGGATCGATCTCGGTCACGATCACGCGAGCGCCGAAGCCCTTCAGCGAATGCGCGCAACCCTTGCCCACGTCGCCGTAACCGCAGACGACGGCGACCTTGCCGGCGATCATGAGGTCGGTGGCGCGCTTGATGCCGTCGGCCAGCGACTCACGGCAACCGTAGAGGTTGTCGAACTTGCTCTTGGTGACCGAGTCGTTGACGTTGATCGCGGGCACGAGCAGCTTGCCGGCTTCGGCCAGCTGGTACAGGCGGTGCACGCCGGTGGTGGTTTCCTCGGAAACGCCCTTCCAATCGGCGGCGACCTTGGTGAACCAGCCCGGACGCGCGGCGGCGGTCTTCTTGACCAGGTTCTTGATGACCTGCTCTTCGTGGTTGCCGCTCGGGGTGTTGACCCAATCGCTGCCGTTCTCGAGCTCCACACCCTTGTGGATGAACAGGGTGGCGTCGCCACCGTCGTCGACGATCAGCTGCGGGCCGAGCTCACCCGGGTGGGTCAGCATGTCGAGGGTGCAGTCCCAGTACTCCTCCAGCGACTCGCCCTTCCAGGCGAACACAGGCAGCTCGCCGGCGGCCAGGGCGGCGGCGACGTCGTCCTGCGTGGAGAAGATGTTGCACGAGGCCCAGCGGACCGAGGCGCCCAGCTCGCGCAGGGTCTCGGCGAGGACGGCGGTTTCCTTGGTGACGTGCAGCGAACCCGAGAGACGCACGCCCTTGAGCGGCTTCTCGCCCGCGTAGCGCGCGCGGATCTGCATCAGGCCCGGCATTTCCTCTTCCGCCATGCGGATGCGGCGGCGGCCGAGCTCGGCCTGCGACATGTCGCGGACCTTGTAATCCTGAAAGGCGGTTTCTTTGGTGACGGCGTTCATCTGGCGTAGCTCCGGAGATTCACGGGGGCGCCGTTTGGTGGGACGCCGCGCCGAGCCTGGCCTATGGGTCGAGCCCACGGTCGCAGCGCCCCTCGGCGGGCAAAACGGTCCACCGATTGTATCGCGGAATCCGTATGCAGGGATGAATACATGTTTTTATGTACTCTCGGGGTTTCGATGCCACGTGAGACACCGATGGAAGCCGCCCGCGATCCCGAATTCCTGCCCCACGACGGTCCGCTGCGCGAGGACGTGAGGCGCCTTGGCGCCCTCGTCGGCCAGATGCTGGCGGAGCAGGGCGGCCAGCCCTTCTTCGAGCGCGTGGAGCACGTCCGCACGGCGTCCATCCACCGTCGCCGCAGCGGCGCCGCCGTGGACGCGCTCGCCGCGTCGCTGACCGGCCTCGACGCCGCCGACGCGGAGGCGCTGGCCCGGGCGTTCGCCACGTACTTCCAGGCCGTGAACACGGCGGAGCGCGTGCACCGCATCCGCCGTCGTCGCGACTACCAGCGCGAGGGCGGGGCGCCCCAGCCGGAGTCGCTGGCGGCCGTGCTCGCCTCCCTGAAGAAGGACGGGGTCACCCGCGAGGAGCTCTCCCGCCTGCTCGACCGGCTCGACGTGGAGCCCGTGTTCACGGCGCATCCGACCGAAGCCGTCCGGCGCTCGCTGCTCGAGAAGGAACAGGAAATCGTGCGCGCGCTGGTCGACGAGTTCGACCCCACGCGCACGCCGCAGGAACGCCGCGACGACGACGCGCGCATCCTGATGGCGCTCTCGGCGGGCTGGCAGACGGCGGAGGCCTCGCCGGTGCGCCCCAGCGTGCAGGACGAGTTCGACCACGTGGGCTTCTATATCTCGCGGCCGATCTATCGCGTGCTGCCGGCGCTGTACGAATCGATGCAGCAGGCCATCGCGGATACCTATGGGGAAGAGGTCGTCATCCCACGTCTGCTGCGTTTCGCGACCTGGGTCGGCGGCGACATGGACGGCAACCCGAACGTCAACGCCGATACCATCGCCGCGACGCTGGCCGCGCAACGCTCGCTGGTGCTCGAACGCTACGTCGAGGACGTCGTCGCGCTCGGCCGGCTGCTCAGCCAGACGCAGGATCGCGTCACGCTCGACGATCGCCTCCAGCGACGTATCGAGGATTACCGCGAGCGCCTGCCCGACGCGGCCGCGCGCATCCGGCCGCGGCACGGCGACATGCCTTACCGCGCCTTCCTGACCTTCGTCGCCGCCCGTCTTTCGGCGACGCTCGACGAAGGCGAGGAAGCCTACGCCTCGGCGGACGAGTTCATCGACGACATCGCGCTGGTGGAGAAGAGCCTGCTCGGCCATAGCGGCCGCCATGCCGGTGCCTACGCCGTGGCGCGCCTGCTGTGGCGTGCGCGGACCTTCGGATTCCACCTCGCGCGTCTCGACGTGCGCCAGGACGCCCGCGTGCACGACGAGGCGCTGGCCGCGCTGCTGGACGACGCCGACTGGGCGAATCGCGACACGGCGGCACGCGTGAAGACGCTGCGTCCGTACGCCGCCGGCGAGCGCAGCTTCGTCGCCGGCGACGACCACGAAGCGGCAGGCATGCTGCGCGCGGTCTTCGCCACCCTCGCCGATGCGCGCCAGCGCTACGGTCACGAGGCGACCGGCCTGTACATCATCAGCATGGCCGAGACCGCCGCGGACGTGCTCGCGGTGCTGGCGCTCGCGCGTCGTGGCGGCCTGCTGGCCGATGGCCGCGTGCCGCTCGACGTGGCGCCGCTCTTCGAAACGATCGACGACCTGCGCGGTGGGGCGGAGACGCTACAGGCCCTGCTCGACGATCCGGTCTATCGCGCGCACCTCAAGGCCCGTGGCGATCGGCAGTGGATCATGCTCGGCTACTCCGACAGCGGTAAGGACGGCGGCACGGTGGCGTCCCGCTGGAGCCTGCAGCGCGCGCAGGTCGAGCTGCTGGAGGTCGCGACGAAGGCAGGTATCCGCGTCGCGTTCTTCCACGGTCGCGGCGGTTCGGCGAGCCGGGGCGGCTCGCGCATCACGCCCGCGCTGATGGCGTCGCCGCGGGGCTCGGTGGCCGGCGTGCTCCGGGTGACCGAGCAGGGCGAAGTGATCCATCGCAAGTACGGCATCCGCGCGCTGGCGGTGCGCAATCTCGAGCAGACGCTGGGCGCCGTGATGCGCGCGTCGCTGCGTCCCCGCGATGCCGAGGCGCGCGAGGCGGCCTGGAAAGACACGATGGCGCGGCTCTCCGACGAGAGCCGCAAGGCGTATCGCGCCTTCGTCGACACCGAAGGCTTCGTCGACTATTTCCGCGGTGCGACGCCCATCGACGTGATCGAGCGCATGACGCTCGGCTCCCGGCCGGCGCGCCGGCGCAGCATGAAAGGCGTGGAAGATCTCCGCGCGATTCCCTGGGTGTTCTCGTGGACCCAGTGCCGTGCCGTCCTCACGGGGTGGTACGGCCTCGGTGCCGCGCTCGACGCGGTGGCCGAAGGGTGCGGCGAGGAGACGCTGGTGCGCATGGCGCGCGAATGGCCCTTCTTCTCCACGATGCTCGACGATGTCGAGATGGTGCTGGCCAAGGCCGACATCGACATCGCGGAAGCGTTCTCCGAGCTGGCCGGGCCGTTGCACGACCGTTTCTTCCCGATGATCCGGGCCGAGTTCGATCGCACGGTGCGCTGGGTGCTCAAGCTCAAGGGTGCCTCGGAGCTCCTGGCGGGCGACCCGCGCCTCGCCACCTCCATCCGCCTGCGCAATCCCTACGTCGACCCCATGAGCCTGCTCCAGGTCGACCTGTTGCGCCGCTGGCGCGCCACGGGCGGCAAGGACGACGCCCTGCTCAAGGCGCTCGTCGCCTGCGTCAACGGCGTCTCACAGGGCCTTCAGAATACGGGCTGAGGCTAAAGCTCGCCCGTCCCCTGCCGAAACAGCCGCCGTGGGCGCCCGACCTGGGCGCCCGTCGATCTGTGAAGGCTTTAGATGAACGAGAACGGTGACCGCGCTTCCCGGCGCGGCATGAGCGTGGGTGCGCGGCTCAATCTGCTGGTGGTGGGGATCGTCGCGGCAGGCATCGCGGCGTTGACGATCGCGACCACGACGATGGCGTCGCGCGAGCTGGAGACGCGGGCACGCGAGGATCTGGCGCGCGGCAATCGCGCGATCATCGCGCTGGTCGGCACGTTCGGTGGCGCGCTGCTCGCGGAGTCCGACCGTTTCCTCGACGTGTACAAGAGTTATTACCCGGGTCGCTTCACCGTCGACGACAGGCATCGCGTCTCGATGGGCGGCCATACGGTCCCGCAGCTGCTGCACGACGGCAAGGCGGTCAACGACGACTTCACCCTGACCGACGAGTTCTCCACGCGCGCGCACGTGGTCGCCACGCTGTTCGTCCGCGACGGCAACGATTTCGTGCGCGTCACCACGTCGCTGAAGAAGGAGGACGGATCGCGCGCGGTCGGCACGTCGATCGATCATGCGCATCCGGCGTTCCCGCTGTTGCTGTCCGGCAAGCCGTACGGCGGCCCGGCGATCCTCTTCGACCGCCCGTTCGTCACCCGCTACGAGCCCATCAAGGACGCGGCCGGCAACGTGCTCGGCGCGTTCTTCGTGGGCGTGGAAACGGGCAAGGAGATGAGCGCGCTGCAGAAGGAGATCGCGAGCATCCGGATCGGTCGCAAGGGTTACTACACGGTCGTCGACGCCGCCGCGGGCAAGCGTTACGGTACGTTCGTCGTCGATCCGTCGCTGACGCAGGGCGCCGTCGCCGCGCCGGGGGCGGCGCTGAAGGTGCTGGACACCGACGGCCAGCCGGTCTTCGGCCGCATGCTCAAGGATCGCGAAGGCGAGTCGCGCTATCGCGTCGCGACGGAGGGCGGCATCGAGGCGCACCTCGCGGTGTACGCGACGGACCCGGCATGGAACTGGCTCGTCGCCGGCATCGCGGACATGGACGAACTCTACGCACCGGTCCGACGGATGCGCGCGATCGCCGCCGGCGCGAGCGTCGCGCTGGTGGTCGTCCTCGCCGTGCTGCTCTTCGTCGCGATCCGCCGTCGCATCACGCAACCGCTCGCGCTGGCGGTCGACGCGGCGCGTCGCCTCGCGGAGGGCGATCTGACGGCGCGCCTCGCCTCGGATCGACGCGACGAGATCGGTCAGCTGATGCGCTCCATCGACGGCATCGGCGACGGCCTTGGCGATATCGCGCGTGCCGTACGCAAGGCCGCGTCGAGCATGGCGGGCAGCACCTCGGAGATCGCGGCGGGTAACGCCGACCTCTCGTCGCGCACCGAAACGCAGGCGCACGAGCTGCAACTCACGGCGTCGAGCCTCGACCAGCTTACCCGTACGGTGCGCGACAACGCGGGGCACTCGGCCAGGGCGAGCGCCCTCGCCACGGACGCCAGCGTGGCTGTGCAGCAGGAGGCCGGTGCGATGCAAGAGGCGGTGGAGGCCATGCACGGTATCCAGGCGTCGTCGCAGCGAATCGCCGACGTGGTCGACATCATCAACGGCATCGCGTTCCAGACGAACATCCTCGCGCTCAACGCGGCGGTGGAAGCCGCGCGTGCGGGCGAGCAGGGCAAGGGCTTCGCGGTCGTCGCCGAAGAGGTGCGCAACCTCGCCCAGCGCAGCGCGACGGCGTCGAAGGAAATCGCCTCGCTGATCGGCGAATCGGTCGAACGCGTGGACGCGGGCCATGGCCTGGTGACCGAAGCCGGGCGGAACATGCAGGTCGTGATCGGTCGCATCCGCGACGTCGCCGAGCTGATCGGCAACGTCAGCCGCGCATCGGGCGAGCAGTCGGAACAGATCGGCCGGATCAACCATGCCGTGTCGCGCATGGACGATTCGACCCAGCAGAACTCGGCGCTCGTGGAAGAGGCGGCCGCGGCGGCGAAGAGCCTGGAAGACCAGGCGGCGGAGCTGTCGCGGGTGGTGGAGGTCTTCCGCCTCTGATGCGTCGGTGGGGGCCGGCAGGCTGGCTCCCGTCGGGCTATCAGCCTTCGAGCTCTTCCCAGCGCGCGAAGGCCGTGTCCAGCTCCGCCTGCAGCTTCGCCAGTTCGTCGTTGCCGCGCGTGATCGTCGCGGCATCCTGCTGGAAATACTTCGGATCGTTCATCGCCGCCGTGCGGCGCGCGATCTCGGATTCCAGTTCTTCCAGCTTCGCGGGCAGCAGTTCGAGCTCGCGCTGTTCCTTGAACGACAGCTTCTTCCTGGGCGCGGCGGCCACCGGTGCCGGTGCCGGCGTCGCCATGGGCTTCGTCGCGGCCTGGCGAGCTGCCGCCACGATGGGCTTCTGGCGCAGCCAGTCGCTGTAGCCGCCGATGTAGTCGCCGACCTCGCCATCGCCCTCGAGTACGAGCGTGCTCGTCACGACGTTGTCGATGAAATCGCGATCGTGCGACACGAGCAGCAGCGTGCCGGTGTAGTCGTTGAGCAGTTCTTCGAGCAGTTCGAGCGTCTCGACGTCGAGGTCGTTGGTCGGTTCGTCCATCACCAGCAGGTTGGACGGCTGGGCGAACAGCTTCGCCAGCAGCAGGCGATTGCGCTCGCCGCCGGAGAGGCGCGTGATCGGCGCGCGCGCACGTTCGGGCGAGAACAGGAAGTCCTGCAGGTAGCCGATGATGTGCTTGCGCTGCCCGTTCAGCTCGATGTATTCGCGGCCTTCCGCGACGTTGTCGAGTGCGTTCATGCGGTCGTCGAGCATCGAACGGTGCTGATCGAAATAGGCGATCTGCAGCCCGGTGCCGAGCGTGACCTCGCCGGCCTGGGGCGTGAGTTCGCCGAGCAGGATCTTCAGCAGCGTCGACTTGCCCGCGCCGTTCGGCCCCATGATGCCGACGCGGTCGCCGCGCATGATCGTGGTGGTGAAGTCGCGCAGCAGCGTGCGTCCGCCGTAGGCCTGGGTGACGTGCTTCGCATCGATCACCTTGCGGCCGGACGCCTGGGCGGTGCCCAGCGTGATCTTCGCGTTGCCCGCCTGCTCGCGGCGTTCGCTGCGCTCGCGGCGCAGCGCCTTCAGTGCCCGAACGCGGCCTTCGTTACGCGTACGCCGGGCCTTGATGCCCTGGCGGATCCAGACCTCTTCCTGCGCGAGCTTCTTGTCGAAGTGCGCGTTGGCCTGCGCTTCGGCGTGCAGGCGTTCTTCGCGGCGGCGAAGGTAGTTGTCGTAGTCGCCCGGCCAGCTGGTGACCTGGCCGCGATCGATCTCGACGATGCGGGTCGCCAGCGAACGCAGGAAGCTGCGGTCATGGGTGATGAACACGATGCTGCCGGCGAAGCTCTTCAGGAAACCCTCGAGCCACGCGATGGCCTCGATGTCGAGATGGTTCGTCGGCTCGTCGAGCAGCAACAGGTTCGGGTCGCGCACCAGCGCCTGGCCGAGCAGCACGCGGCGCTTCATGCCGCCCGACAGCTCCGAGAAATCGGTATGCGAGGGCAGCTCCAGCCGCTCGATGACCTGTTCCACGCGCGAGTCGAGATCCCACGCGTTCTGCGCCTCGATCTGGGCCTGCACGTCGCCCAGCGCGTCCATGTCGCCTTCCTCGAGAAGGTGATGGTAGCGCGCGAGCAGGTGGCCGAGTTCGCCAAGGCCTTCGGCGACCACGTCGAAGACGCTGCCCGTCGTGTCCTGCGGCACCTCCTGCGTGAGCCGCGCGATGCGCGTGCCGCCCTGCAGGCGGATCTCGCCGTCTTCGGGATGCAGTTCCCCCGCGATCAGCTTCAGCAGCGTGGACTTGCCGGCGCCGTTGCGGCCGACGATGCACACGCGCTCGCCGGTTTCGAGGGAGAGATCGACCTGTTCGAGCAGGAGCGGGCCGCCGACGCTGAAGTCGACGTTGAGGAGTTGGATAAGAGACATCCGCCCATTCTACCTGCTTGGGGTGGGAGCCAGCCTGCTGGCGAAGGGTGCTTGCCGCGAGCACCCTTCGCCAGCAGGCTGGCTCCCACCTTTCAGGGTGTATCGACCCGGTAGCGCGTGTGCTGGCGCCAGACGTTGCCGGGCCTGAGGATCGCCCCGTCGGCCTCCGGACCGTTCACCTGGTCCGGGAAGGCCTGCGCTTCCAGGGCGAAACCCGCGAACGGGCCGTACGTGTCGCCCTGGCGTCCGGCCTGGCCCGTGAGCTTCTGCCCACTGTAGAACTGCAGGCCCGGCCGGTCCGTGTCGATCGTGAGCCGCCGCCCGCTGGACGGTTCGGTCACCACCGCCACGGTGCGCACCACGCCGCCCGCCGGGCCGCGCGGGAGATAGCAATGGTCGAAACCGCCGACGAGCCGAAGCTGAGGGTCGGGCCAGTGCAGACGCGACCCGATCGGGGCCGGCTCGCGGAAATCGAACGCGGTGCCGGACACGTGCTGGCGCCCGACCGGAATCGCCCCGGCGTCGATCGCCAGGAACTCGTCGGCATCGATGCGGATCACGTGGTCGCGGATGTCCGGCCGGCGGTCGTTGAGGTTGAAGTACGGGTGCGCGGTGAGGCTGAGCGGCGTGGGAGCGTCGGACGTCGCCTCGTAGCGGAGGTCCAGCGTGCCGTCGTCTTCCAGTCGCACGCGTAGCTGCACGTGGACCTCGCCCGGGAAGCCGCCGTCGCCTTCCGGCGACACGAGACGCAGTACGAGGCCATCGGCCTCCGGTTCCACCTCCCATCGCTGGAGATGGAACCCGTCGTGGCCCCCATGGAGGTGGTTGCCACCATCGTTGCGGTCGACCTTGTAGTCGATGCCGTCGAGACGGAACCGGCCACCGCGGATGCGGTTCGCCCAGCGTCCCACCACGGCGCCCATGTACGCGTTCGACGCGATGTACTGTTGCGCGTCGGCGTGGCCGAGCACCACGTCGCCGAGACGGCCGAAGCGGTCGGGCGTCTGCCACGAGAGCAGGGTGGCGCCGAGGTCGCTGATGTCGACCTGCTCCCCGCGCGCGTTGCGCAGGGTCCATCGGTGGAGCGGGCGTCCGTCGGGAAGCTGGCCCCAGGCGGTGGCATTGGAAACGGGCATGGAGCGATCCGTAAGGGCGGTCACGTCGCCATCGGCTTGCGATGGAGGTCGAGATACTGGCGCGGGGTGCAGTCGTACTCGCGCCGGAATACGGTATACATGTACTGCAACGACGTGAAGCCGCAGCGAAGAGCGATGTCGGCCAGCGGGGTGTCGGAGTTGGCGATGAGGTCGCACGCGGTGTCGAGCTTGTGCTTCAGGATCACCTGGTGCACGGTCTGCTTCAGTTCGCGCTTGAAGTGTTCCTCGAGCACCGTGCGCGACACGCCGACGTAGTCGGCGACCTGCTCGGTCTTGATGCCGAGGCAGCCGTACTGGCGGATGTAATGGCTGGCGCGCATCACGTGCGGACTGCGCACCGGTTGGTAACGGCTCGACACCTGCACGTTGATGCCGACCGGCGGCACGAGCACGCGCGTTCCCGAGCAATCCACGCCACGCAGCATCTGGTGCAGGAGGTGCGCCGCCGTGCGTCCCATTTCTTCCGCGCCCTGGATCACCGACGTCAGCGGGATGCGTGTGAGGAGCTGCGCCATCGGATCGTTGTCGATCCCGACGATGGCGATCTGCTCCGGTACCGCGAACTCGCCGATGACGCAGGCCTGCAACAGCTGCCGGGCACGGGCATCCGTCACGGCGATGATGCCGATGGGTTTCGGCAACGCCGCCAGCCACGCGACCAGCTCCTCCACCGCCTCGCCCCAGCCGCCGGCGCTGGTGGAGGCGCCATCGTAGACGACCGCTTCCACTGCCTCGTCGTCGACGATCGCGCGGAACGCGTGCTCGCGCTCCTGGGCCCAGCGGCTGCCCGGATGCGGCGGGATACCGTAGAACGCGAAGCGCGCCAGGCCCTGTTCGATCAGATGGTCGTAGGCGAGTCGCACCAGCCGCGCATTGTCCGTGGCGATGTAAGGAATGCCGACGGGATACGACGCGGGATCGTGGTAAGAGCCGCCGACCGCCACGACGGGAATGTGCAGGTCGCGAAGCGCGTCCGGCGCTTCCGGGTCGTCGAAATCGGCGATGACGCCGTCGCCGCGGAACTGCTGGATGTCGCGCATGCGGCTGCGGAAATCCTCTTCCATGAAGAGGTCCCACTCGACCCGCGTACTGTTGAGGTAATGCCCGATGCCGGCGATCACCTGGCGATCGTAGACCTTGTTGGCATTGAACAGCAAAGCGATCCGGTGGGGTGTCATCGACATGCTCGTTGGGACCGATGCGCCGGCCCGATCGTCTGGAACTTAGCAGGGTAGCCCTTTCGGCACCATGACGCAGCGCGGCATCGAAAATGCTGCCCGTCCCGCCTGAAATCGCAATTGCGCCGTCCGGCCGCCTCTCGTCAGGATCGAACGAATTCGTCCCCACGTTCGTCAAGGAATCGTTATGTCGTACTTCTCCAGCATCGCTCCGATCCGTTACGAAGGCGCGGGCAGCGACAACCCGCTCGCGTTCCGTCATTACGACCCGAAGAGGATCGTGCTGGGCAAGTCGATGGCCGACCACCTGCGCCTGGCTACCTGTTACTGGCACACCTTCGTGTGGCCGGGCTCCGACGTGTTCGGCGCCGGCACGTTCGAGCGTCCGTGGCAGCAGGCGGGCGAGCCGATGGCGAGGGCGCGCGAGAAGGCCGACGCCGCGTTCGATTTCTTCTCCCGCCTCGGCACGCCGTTCTACACGTTCCACGATACCGACGTCGCGCCCGAAGGCGGCAGTCTTTCGGAATACCGGAACAACTTCGCCGCCATGGTCGACGTGCTGGAGAAGAAGCAGGCCGAGACCGGCGTGAAGCTGCTCTGGGGTACCGCCAACCTGTTCAGTAATCCGCGCTACGCCGCCGGTGCCGCGACCAATCCGCAGCCGGACGTCTTCGCCTACGCCGCCACGCAGGTACGGCACGCAATGGAAGCGACGCATCGCCTCGGTGGCGCGAACTACGTGCTGTGGGGTGGTCGCGAAGGCTACGACACGCTCCTCAACACCGATCTGAAGCGCGAGCGGGAGCAGATGGGCCGCTTCTTCCGGATGGTGATCGAGCACAAGCACAAGATCGGCTTCAAGGGCACGATCCTTATCGAGCCGAAGCCGCAGGAGCCGACGAAGCACCAGTACGATTACGACACCGCGACGGTCTACGGTTTCCTCAAGGACTTCGGCCTCGAGAACGAGGTGAAGACCAATCTCGAAGCGAACCACGCCACGCTCGCCGGCCACTCGTTCCATCACGAGGTCGCCACGTCGATCGCGCTCGGCGTCTTCGGGTCGATCGACGCCAACCGCGGCGATCCGCAGAACGGCTGGGACACCGATCAGTTCCCGAACAGCGTGGAAGAACTCACGCTGGTGACGTACGAGATCCTCAAGGCCGGCGGGTTCACGACCGGCGGTTTCAACTTCGACACGAAGGTGCGGCGCCAGAGCCACGCGCCCGAGGATCTCTTCCATGGCCACATCGGTGCCATCGACGCGCTCGCGCTCAGCCTGGAGCGAGCCGCGGCGATGATCGAAAGCGACGCGCTCGCCGATTTCAAGGCGAAGCGTTACGCCGGGTGGGACGAGGCGTTCGGCGGCAAGATCCTGCAAGGCGGCTTCACGCTCGCCGAACTCGCCGACGACGCGATCGCCCGCGACATCCACCCGAAGCACGTGTCGGGAAGCCAGGAGTTGCTGGAGAACATCGTTAACCGCTATATCTACGGTTGATATGGAACACGACATGGAAGCAGTGGCACGCATCTACCTCGGCATCGACCTGGGCACGTCCTCGGTGAAAGCCGTCCTCATGGACGAGAGTGGCGCGGTGTGTGCCAGCGCTTCCCGTGCCCTGCAGGTGTCGCATCCGCAGCCCCGGTGGTCGGAGCAGGATCCCGCCACATGGTGGTCCGCGACCGAGGGTGCCGTTACGGAAGTTCTCAGTGGCGTCGACGCGCGTCGCGTCGCGGGCATCGGCCTTTCGGGACAGATGCACGGCGCGACGCTGCTCGATGCGTCGGATGCGATCCTGCGGCCCGCGATCCTCTGGAACGACGGCCGTTCCGACGTCGAGTGCGCCGAACTGGAGCGCGTGCCGGGTTTCCGGGCGATTACCGGCAACCTTGCGATGCCCGGGTTCACCGCGCCGAAGCTCGCATGGATGCGCCGCCACGAACCGGATGTGTTCGCGCGCGTCGCGAAGGTGCTGCTGCCGAAGGATTACCTCCGTCTGCGCCTGACGGGCGAGTACATGACGGATGCGTCGGACGCGGCCGGTACGCTGTGGCTCGACGTGTCGAAACGCGCATGGAGCGACGCGATGCTGGCCGCGACGGGTCTCG
Source organism: Luteibacter sp. UNCMF331Sha3.1 (assembly GCF_900109915.1). Lineage (GTDB taxonomy): Bacteria > Pseudomonadota > Gammaproteobacteria > Xanthomonadales > Rhodanobacteraceae > Luteibacter. Next base: position 1,004,461 of record NZ_FOBU01000001.1, on the reverse strand, counting down.
ATCGCTCGCACATGCCGCGGGTGGTCGAGGGCACGCAGATAGCGGGACGCCTGCGTCGCGAGCTGGCGGACCGCTGGGGCATGGATACTGTGCCGGTCGCGGGCGGCGGTGGCGACAACGCGGCCGGCGCGGTGGGCGTGGGCATAGTGCGCCACGGGCAGGCGATGCTTTCGCTCGGTACGTCGGGCGTCTGCTTCGCCGTCTCCGACGGATTCCGTTCGAGCCCCGAACAGGCCGTGCACAGCTTCTGTCACGCGCTCCCGGACACCTGGCACCTGATGTCGGTGATGCTCAACGCCGCCAGCTGCCTCGACTTCACCGCGCGCCTCACCGGTTTCGCCGACGTGCCGGCCCTCCTGGCCGAGGCCGAGGCGCAGGGCCTGCGCAAGCACGGGCCGATGTTCCTGCCTTACCTCACCGGCGAGCGCACGCCGCACAACGACGCGCACGTCCGCGGTTCGTTCACGCACCTCGGCCCGGACACCGAGCGCGCCGACCTCGCCAACGCCACGCTCGAAGGCGTCGGCCTCGGCTTGCTCGATGGCCTGCTCGCGATGGAATCCACGGGCGTGGTCGCGGACGAGATCACCGTCATCGGAGGCGGTTCGCGGAGTGCCTACTGGACTCAGATGCTGGCCGACATTCTCGGCAAGCGGCTGGTGCTGCGCGAAGGGGGCGAAGTCGGTCCCGCGCTCGGCGCGGCGCGACTCGCCCGCATGGCGGTCGAGCCCACGGCGCCCCTCGACGAGGTCTGCCCGATGCCGGCGATCACGGCGGTGCGCGAGCCCGATGCAGCGCGTCATGCTTATTTCCTGCAAACGCGCCACCCTTTGTTCCGCCGCTCGTACGAGCGATTGAAGCCGCTGTATGCCGACGCCACCGCCGGCGACGATTTCCGCCCCACCTGACGGGCGATTCCATAGCACCATGGAGACGAGAATGAAGCAGAAGGCCCTACACACGTTGCTCGCCGTATCGATGATCGCCGCCGGCGTCTTCGCCACGCCGCAGGCGCATGCGAGCAAGGAAAAGCCCGTCATCGGATTCTCCATCGACGACCTGCGCGTCGAACGCTGGACGAAGGATCGCGATTACTTCAAGGCCGCGGTCGAGGCCAAGGGTGCCACGGTGTCCGTGCAGTCGGCCGATGCGAACGAGCAGAAGCAGATCCAGCAGATCGAGAACCTGATCTCGCGCAAGGTCGACGTCATCGTGATCGTGCCGTTCAACGCGAAGACGCTCACGACCGTGGTGGCCGAGGCGAAGAAGGCGGGCATCAAGGTCATCTCGTACGACCGCCTCATCCTCAATGCCGACGTCGACGCGTACATCTCGTTCGATAACGACAAGGTCGGGCAGATGCAGGCGCAGGGTGTCGTCAACGCGGCACCCAAGGGCAATTACTTCCTGCTTGGCGGTGCACCGACCGACAACAACGCGAAGATCCTTCGCGAGGGACAGATGAAGGTGCTGAAGCCGCTCGTGGACAAGGGCGACATCAAGATCGTCGGCCAGCAGTGGACCAACGAGTGGCTGGCGTCCAACGCGCAGTCGATCGTCGAGAACGCGCTCACGGCGAACAAGAACAACATCCAGGGCATCGTCGCGTCGAACGACGGCACCGCGGGTGGCGCGATCGCCGCGCTGAACGGGCAGAAGCTCGCCGGCAAGGTGGCCGTGTCCGGACAGGATGCCGATCTCGCCGCGATCAAGCGCATCAAGGCAGGCACGCAGACGATGACCGTCTACAAGCCGATCAGGACGATCGCGACGGATGCCGCCAATCTCGCGGTGCAGCTCGCGAAGGGTGAGGCCCCGACCTTCACGTCGAAGATGAACAACGGCAAGAAGGACGTCGACACCATCCTGCTCACCCCGACTCTGCTGACGAAGCAGAACGTCGATCTCGTGGTCAAGGACGGGTTCTACACGCAGGCGCAGGTCGGTCAGTAAACGCAGCTACGGCGACGCCTCTTCCACGGGGCGTCGTCGGCCCAAGAAGGAAACCGCGGTGAGTCAATACCTGTTCGAGATGCGCCAGATCGTCAAGGAGTTTTCCGGCGTGCGCGCGCTCAATGGCATCGACCTGGCCGTGCGGCCCGGCGAATGCGTGGGGTTGTGCGGCGAGAACGGCGCCGGCAAGTCGACCCTCATGAAGGTGCTCTCCGGTGTCTATCCGTACGGCACGTGGGAGGGTGAGATCCTTTTCGACGACAAGCCGCTGAAGGCCTATTCGGTGCGCGACAGCGAGCAGGCCGGCATCGTGATCATCCACCAGGAGCTCATGCTCGTGCCGCAGCTGTCGGTGGCCGAGAACATCTTCCTGGGTAACGAGATCAGGAAATTCGGCGGCGTCATGGATTACGACGCGATGTACGCCAAGGCCGAAGCACTGCTCGCCCGGCTGAAGCTGAAAGACGTCAACGTGGCGGCCCCGGTGATGAACTACGGTGGTGGCTACCAGCAGCTGTTCGAGATCGCGAAGGCGCTGGCGAAGAACGCGCGCCTGCTGATCCTCGACGAGCCATCGTCCTCGCTGACGTCGTCCGAGACCGATACGCTGCTTTCGATCATCGAGGACCTGAAGCGCGACGGCGTCGCCTGCGTCTACATCTCGCACAAGCTCGACGAAGTGGCCCGAGTCTGCGACACCGTCACCGTGATCCGCGACGGCAAGCACATCGTGACGAAGCCGATGAGCGAGATGACGACCCATTCCATCATCACGGCGATGGTCGGTCGCGACATCGAGAACCTCTTCCCGAAGGTGGAGCACGACATCGGCGAGGTCATCTTCGAAGCGCGCCACGTCACCTGCTGGGACGTCACCAATCCGAACCGCAAGCGCGTCGACGACATCTCGTTCGAGGTGCGCCGCGGCGAGATCGTCGGCATCGCGGGGCTCGTCGGTGCGGGGCGCACCGAGCTGGTTTCCGCGATCTTCGGCGCGTACCCGGGGCGCTACGAGGCCGAGGTGGTGATCGACGGCAAGCCCGTGTCGATCCGCAGCCCGGAGCAGGCGATCAAGGCGGGCCTGTCGCTGGTGCCCGAAGATCGCAAACGCCAGGGGATCGTGCCGCTGCTCGGCGTCGGCGACAACATCACGCTCGCCACGCTATGGCATTACGCCACCGCGGGCCAGATCGACCGCCAGGCCGAAATGCAGGTGGTCGATGCGGAGATCAAGCGGCTGCGTGTGAAGACCGCGAGCCCGGAACTGCCGATCGTCGGCCTGTCCGGCGGCAACCAGCAGAAAGCGGTGCTCACGAAGATGCTGCTGCCGGACCCCAAGGTGCTGATCCTCGACGAGCCCACGCGCGGCGTGGACGTCGGCTCCAAGTACGACATCTACAAGCTCATGTTCGAGCTGGCGCAGCGTGGCGTGGCGATCGTCATGGTCTCGTCCGAGATGCCCGAGGTGCTTGGCGTGAGCGACCGGGTGCTCGTGGTGGGCGAGGGCCGCTTGCGCGGCAACTTCCCCAGCGAAGGCCTCACCCAGGAACAGGTGCTCGCCGCCGCCATCTCGCACGCTGCCGAAGGGCCGGCCCACGCCGCCTGATCCATTCCACCGCGTTACCAGGAAGTCCTCATGCAGGCCCAGAAAGTCCAGCAACTGTTCGTCCGCTACAAGATCCTCGCACTGCTCATCGCGGTCGCCGTCATCTGGATCTTCTTCCACGTCAAGACCGAGCAGGCCTTCGTCACGCCGGGCAATCTGTCCAATCTGTTCCGGCAGATGGCGATCACCGGGATGCTCGCCTGCGGCATGGTCTTCATCATCATCGCAGGCGAGATCGACCTGTCCATCGGCTCGCAGCTCGGCCTGCTGGGCGGTGTGGCGGCGATCCTCACGGTGAACATGGGGTGGGGCACGTGGCCATCCATCGCGGCGGTGCTCGCGCTCGGCCTGGTAATCGGTGCCGTCAACGGCTTCGTCGTGACCAAAATGCGCGTGCCGTCGTTCATCGTCGGCCTGGGCGGGATGCTGGCGTTTCGCGGCCTCGTGCTCTACATCACGGGCAGCTCCACGATCGCGCCGGCACCCGACGACCTGATCGCCCTCGGCCAGGGTTTCGTGCCGCCGGTGCTGTCCGTGTGGATTGGCGCCATCATCTTCCTCGCGATGGTGGCACTCACGGTGCGGCGTCGCGTGCGCCGGGCGAAGCTGGGGCTTCAGCAGGCGGCCACGTGGATCGACGTGGCGCGGATCGTTGCGATCGGCGCGTTCATCTTCGGCTTCGTGCGCGTACTCAACGATGCCAACGGCATCCCCATTCCGGTGATGATCCTGCTCGCGCTGCTGGCCGTGTTCACCTACGTGTCGACACAGACGGTGTTTGGCCGGCACATCTACGCGGTGGGCGGCAACATGGAGGCCACGCGCCTCTCGGGCGTGAACGTGGCGCGCGTGAAACTCGTCGTCTTCGCGCTGATGGGCCTGATGTGCGCCTTCGCGGGCATCATCACGGTGGCGCGCACGGGTTCGGGTTCGCCGTCGGCGGGCACGGGCGCCGAGCTCGACGCCATCTCGGCGTGCTTCATCGGCGGTACGTCGATGCGTGGCGGTTCGGGTACGGTCTACGGTGCTCTGGTCGGCGCGCTCGTGATGGCCAGCCTCGACAGCGGCATGCAGCTGATGGACGTCGACAACAGCTGGCAGATGATGATCAAGGGCGTGATCCTGGTGCTGGCCGTGTGGGTCGACGTGCTTTCGGGTTCGAACCGTAACGCGTGATCGGTCGGGGGAGCCAGCAGGCTGGCTCCCACCGCTAGCCGTCACTTCGCCGGCAGGGCCTTCGCATCCTTCAGGTGATGCTTCAGCGTCGGCAGGGTCTTCTTCGCGAAGGCCTTGAGCTCGGGATTGGAACCCTTCTCGATCTCCACCTCGAACATCGCCACGGCTTTCTCGTGATCGGCGATCATCATCTTGCGGTAGGTGCTGTTCAGTTCCGCACCGCTGAGCCGCTTCATCGCATCGATCAGCTTCTCGCCATCCGGCGTGGGCTGTCCTGCGATCGAGTAGCCCTTGTCGCCCGACTTCAGGCCTTCGAGTTCCTCGTTGGCCTTCGTGTGGTCGTCGATCATCGTCTGCGCGAACTTCTTCACCGTCGGCGAGGACGACCGTTCCAGCGCGACCTTGCTCGCGGCCACCTCCGTGAGGCCGGAGGCCGACGCGTTCTTGAAGAACCCGGCGTCGGTCGCCGTGCCGCCTTGCGAGTCCTTGTCCTGTGCCTGTGCCGCGAAGGACAGGGCGGTGGCGAGCAGCGCGGTGGCGAGGGGGCGGGTGAGGTTCATGGTGGTGTCTCCGGTGACGAAAGCACTGTGTCGCATCCGGACGATGAAATGGCCGTAAACAGCAGGCTGGCTCCCGCCAGACAACGAAAAAAGGCGCCCGAAGGCGCCTTTTCGATGAACGATGGAGGGTCGCTTACTTGCGGCGCGCGACCGTCGCACCGAGGCCCGCGGCGTCGCGCAGGATCTCGGCCTTGTCGGTCTTCTCCCACGAGAACGCCGTGAACGTGTTGCCGTTCTTGTCGGTGACCTCGTAGGGCTTGCGGCCGAAGTGACCGTTCGACGCGGTCGGCTGGTACATCGGGTGCACCAGGTCGAGCATCTGGATGATGCCGTACGGGCGCAGGTCGAAGTGCTTGCGGATCAGCTTCTCGATCTTCTCGTCCGGAATCTTGCCGGTACCGAACGTGGTCACCGAGATGGAGGTCGGCTCGGCGACGCCGATGGCGTAGCTGACCTGGATCTCGCAACGGTCGGCGAGGCCGGCCGCGACGATGTTCTTGGCGACGTAGCGGGCGGCGTAGGCAGCCGAGCGGTCGACCTTGGACGGATCCTTACCGGAGAACGCGCCGCCGCCGTGACGGGCCCAGCCGCCGTAGGTGTCGACGATGATCTTGCGGCCGGTGAGGCCGCAGTCGCCCACCGGGCCGCCGATGACGAACTTGCCGGTCGGGTTGATGTGGAACTTGGTGCCCTTGTGCAGCAGCTTCGCCGGCAGCACGGGCTTCAGGATCAGCTCGCGCACGCCTTCGATGAGGTCCTTCTGCTTCACGTCCGGATCGTGCTGCGTGGAGAGCACGACGGCGTCGATGGCGACGGCTTCGCCGTTCTCGTAGCGCAGGGTGACCTGGCTCTTGGCGTCCGGGCGCAGCCACGGCAGCGGCGAGTTCTTCTTCTTGCGGACCTTGGTCTGCTGCTCGACGAGACGGTGGGCGTAGTGGATCGCCGCCGGCATGTATTCGCTGGTCTCGTTCGTGGCGTAGCCGAACATCAGGCCCTGGTCGCCAGCGCCCTGTTCTTCCGGCTTCTTGCGATCCACGCCCTGGTTGATGTCCGGCGACTGCTTGCCGATGAGGTTGAGCACGCCGCAGGTCTCGCCGTCGAAACCGACGTCGGAGCTGTTGTAGCCGATGTCGAGGATCACCTTGCGGGTGAGGGCCTCGAGGTCGATCCAGGCGCTGGTGGTGATTTCGCCTGCGACGATGGCGACGCCGGTCTTCACCAGCGTCTCGCACGCCACGCGCGCGCGCGGATCCTGGGCAAGAATCGCGTCGAGGACCGCGTCCGAGATCTGGTCGGCGATCTTGTCCGGATGGCCTTCGGAGACCGACTCGGAGGTGAAGAGGTAGTTGCTCATCGCGAGGATATATCCTTCTTTACGGATAAAGAGATAAATGGGCGCGCCATGATACACGGCTCGGCCCGGGTTTGCAGAGGGGAGGGTACGCCCCGGGGGTGACGATTGCATGGATGTTCAGCGGCGATCGTCGGTGGTACCCCTGTGGCAGCCCCCATAGCGGCTCCCACAGGGGTGCGCGGGCGTCGGGGGGCCTCAGCCCGCCGCCGTCAGCCGCTCCCGGGCTGCCCGGGCCACGGCCACCATCCCCGTCAACGCGTCCCGGACCTCGGGCCAGCCGCGGGTCTTCAGGCCGCAATCGGGGTTGATCCAGAGCTGGTCGGGAGCCAGGACCTGCAGGGCCCGGGCCACCAGATCGGCCATCTCGGCTTCCGCCGGCACGCGGGGGGAGTGGATGTCGTAGACGCCGGGGCCGATGCCGTTCGGGTACCGGAACGTCGTGAACGCCTCCAGCAGCTCCATGCGCGACCGGCTCGTTTCGATGGAGATCACGTCGGCATCCATGGCGGCCACCGCGTCCATGATGTCGTTGAACTCCGAGTAGCACATATGGGTATGGACCTGGGTCGCGTCGCTGACGCCGCCCGCGGTGATGCGGAACGCGTCCACCGCCCAGTCGAGGTACGCGGCCCATGCGTGGCGACGGAGGGGCATGCCCTCGCGGAGCGCGGGTTCGTCGATCTGCACGATGCCGATGCCCGCCTTTTCGAGATCGTGCACCTCGTCGCGGAGCGCGAGCGCGATCTGGCGGCAGACGTCGGCGCGGGGGAGGTCGTCGCGCACGAACGACCACTGCAGCATCGTCACCGGACCGGTCAGCATGCCTTTCATCGGCCGTTCGGTCAGCGACTGCGCGTAGGCCGACCACGCCACGGTCATCGGCGCGGGGCGGGCGACGTCCCCGTAGATGATCGGTGCCTTCACGCAGCGCGATCCATAGCTCTGCACCCAGCCGAGCGAGGTGAACGCATAGCCGTCGAGCTGCTCGGCGAAATACTCCACCATGTCGTTGCGCTCGGGCTCGCCGTGCACCAGCACGTCGATGCCGGCTTCCTCCTGAAACCGCACCGCGCGACGGACTTCCTCGCGCAGCACGTCGGCATACGACGCGTCGTCCAGCCTGCCGGCCCGATGCGCCGCGCGCGCGTTGCGCAGGTCGGGCGTCTGCGGGAACGAACCGATCGTGGTCGTCGGCAGGTCGGGCAGACCGAAGCGTTCCCGCTGCACGACCTTGCGGAATCCGAACGCGGAGCGACGCTGGGCGAACTGCGGCGTGAGGCCGCGGACCCGGGCGCGTACGTGGGGACGCACGACATCGGGCGACGCGAGCCGCGCGTCCACGACGGCCTGCTGCGCGGCGAGCGACGCGCGGGCGTCCGCCGCGCCGTTCGCGGCGTCCGCGTAGCGACGCAGTTCTTCGATCTTCTGCCGCGCGAACGACAGCCACTCGCCGACGCCGCCGCGCAGGCGCTTCTCTCCGGCGACGTCGATCGGCACGTGCAGCAACGAGCACGACGTCGATAACCAAAGGCGTTCGTCGCCCAGCCGGTCGCGCAGCGCTTCGATGCGCGGGAGCACCTTATCGGGAGCGCTCAGCCAGACGTTGCGGCCATCCAGGATGCCCGCGGAGACGATCGCGTCGTCGGGCAGCGCCTCGAGCAGCGCGGAAAGATCGTCCTCGCCACGCACGAGGTCGACATGGAAGCCCGCGACGGGTAGCGACGCGAGCAGCGCGACGTCGTCGCCGGGACCACCGAAATACGTGGCCAGCAGGATGCGCACGCGAGACCGTTCGGCGATGCGTGCATAGGCGTGGCGATACGCGTCGCGGGTCGCGTCGTCGAGGTCCAGTACCAGCGCGGGTTCGTCGACCTGCACCCAGTCGGCGCCGGCGTCGGCCAGTGCGTCGAGTACGTCGAGCCACGCCGGCAGGAGCCCGTCGAGCAGCGCGAGCGGGTCGCTGCCGTCGACGGTCTTGGCCAGGCGCAGGAAGGTGATCGGGCCGATCAGCACGGGACGGGCGGCGTGACCGGCGGCGACGGCTTCGCGGAACTCGTCGACGACCTTCGCCGGGCGCGCGCGAAAGGTCTGGCCGGCAACCAGCTCCGGCACGATGTAGTGGTAGTTGGTGTCGAACCACTTGGTCATCTCCAGCGCGTGCACATCGACCGTGGCGTCCTGATGACCGCGCGCCATGGCGAAGTAGCCGGCCAGCGGATCGCGCTCGTAGAGCCCGCGGTATCGCGCGGGAATCGCATCGACGAGCACGGCGGCGTCGAGCACGTGGTCGTAGAGCGAGAAATCGTTCACCGGAACGCTGTCTGCGCCGGCCTCGCGGGCAAGCGCCCAGTGCTGGCGACGCAGGTCGCGCGCGACGGCAAGCAGTCCGTCGCGGTCGAGTTCGTTCTTCCAGTGGGATTCGAGCGCCCGCTTGAGTTCGCGGCGTCTGCCGATGCGGGGAAAACCGGGGTAAGTAACGTGTGGCATGAACAGGTCCTCTTTAGGAAAAAGAGGAGGGAAGGGCGGCTGCACACACGACGGCGGGCCGCCCGCGGGTAGCGGGCGACGCATCGTCATGGGAACGCACCGTCGACCTTCGCCCCCGCGGGCGAACCGGGCGGCCGCGCGAGCGGCGACACCCAGGTCGGCGGAACGACGTCGTCCATGACGACGAGGCCGTTCCGGCTGGCGGCAGGTCTTCGGGCTCGTGGATGTGACGCGCATGGCGTCGCCTCGCCCGTCGCTTCCCGGATCCTCATCGATCCAGTGCCTGTGACGGGTTCGTCTCCACATACCGCTGCGGGGCAGCGCCGGATTCACACCGGCTTCCCTCTTAGCTTTATCTCTCTATTCGAATAGGAAGATAAAGACCGCTGGCGGGTGGCACGTTAGTCGTCCGGGCGGATCAAGTCAACGCCGGGTCGTCGATGGTGGGAGCCAGCCTGCTGGCGAAGGGTGCTTGCCGCAAGCACCCTTCGCCAGCAGGCTGGCTCCCACCGGGTCAGAATGCGGGTCACTCGGGAAGGAGCGACGCATGGCGGGACGGCACATCGTGATGGCGACGGTCGGATCACAGGGCGACCTGTTCCCGTTCCTGGCGGTCGGCAGGGAACTGGCCGCGCGCGGTCACCGGGTGACGATCGCGGCGCATTCGCTGCATCGGCAGGCCGTGGCGGAGGCGGGGCTCGACTTCCTGCTGGCCAGCGGCATCGCGGAGCCGGACGACAAGGCGGCGTTCGCCGCGCGCGCCTTCCATCCATGGCGCGGACCGCGCTTCGTGGTCCGCGACATGGCCGCGGTCGACGTCGCCGCCAGTCATGCGGCGCTCGCGCCCGTGTGCGCCGACGCGGACGCGATCGTCACCACCACCCTCGCGTTCGCCGGGCAGATCATCGGCGAAACCGGCCGGCTCGCGTGGCTGTCGGGTGTGCTGTCACCGGCCGTCTTCCTCTCCGCGTGGGATCCGCCGGCCACCGGGTGGGGCGCGTTCGACGCGGCCGTCCGCCGCTCGCCCGGGCGCGGGATCTGGCTGCGCCGCATGGCTGCATGGATCACGGCGTCGTGGACACAGCCGGTGCGCGACTTCCGGATGTCGCTGGGCCTGCCGGTGGTGTCGCCATGGGGCGATCCTTTCCACGAGGGGCAGCACGCGCGCGACGGCGTGCTCGCGATGTATTCGCCCGTGCTCGGCACGCTGCCTCCCGACGCCCCGAGCCAGGCGACGATCACGGGGCAGTGCCGCTACGCGCCCGCGGGCGACGTGTTGCCGGACACGCTCGCGGCGTTCCTGGACGACGGCGAACCACCGATCGTGTTCACGCTCGGCTCGGCGGCGGTGCACGCCGGCGCAGACTTCCTGCGCGAAAGCATCGCCGCCGCCACGTCGCTCGGGCGTCGTGCGGTGCTGCTCACAGGCTCGCCCGACATGCGTGCGCGGCTGCCCGATCCGCTGCCCGACGGCATCGCGATCGAGGAGTACGCGCCGCACGGTGCGCTGTTCGCGCGTGCCGCGGTCGTCGTGCATCACGGCGGGGTAGGAACGACGCAGGAAGCGCTGCGGTCAGGCCGTCCGCAGCTGGTCGTGCCGCATGGGTTCGACCAGCCGGACAACGCGGCGCGCGTGGAGCGGCTCGGCGTGGGACGGGTGCTGCGTGCGTCGCGTTACGAAGCCGCCCGCGCAGCGATGCTTTTGAATGTGTTGCTTACCGACGCGGACATCGCCGCGAGGGCCGCCCATCTCGCGACAGGCATTCGCAGCGAGCGCGGTGCCGTCGTCGCCGCCGACGCGATCGAAGCCGCGATCGCAAAGCGCTCGATGCAGAAGGCGCCATAGCGGCACGCATATCCTGTGGGAGTGGCCTCGGCCACAATGGGTGCTCGCGCCAGCATGCCCTGTGGGAGCGGCCTCGGCCGCGATGGGTGCTCGCGGCAAGCACCCATCGCGGCCAAGGCCGCTCCCACACGGGCTCAGGCAGCCGTGGCCTTCGAGAGGCCATAGCGCGTTGCCGGCGTCACGCCCGACAATTTGCCTGCGAGTGCCTGACGGGCGTTCTCGAAGTTTTCGATCAGCACCGTGTCTTCGACGGCGGGCAGGGTCACCAGCTCGCCCGCGTCGAAGCCGGCCAGCGACGCGTCGACCATGTCGGCGGCGGTCATCACCCAGCTCGGCGGCAGGTTCTCGACGGCCAGGCCGGAGATGTCCCAGAAGTCGGTCGCCGTCGCGCCCGGAAGCACGGCCTGCACCTTGATGTTGTGCGCGGCGAGTTCGTGATGCATCGACTGCGAGAGCGCGAGGATGAATGCCTTGCTGCCGCCGTAGACACCGTTGAGTAGCTCCGGCGCGATGGCCACGATCGACGCGATGTTGATGACCGCGCCGCCACCGCGTGCGACGAACGCAGGCACGGCCTTATAGGCAAGACGCGTTGGCGCCGTGACATTCAGCGCGATCATGTCGGTCATCTTGCCCACGTCGGCATCGAGCAGCTTCGCCGTCGAACCGACGCCGGCGTTGTTGACCAGCAGGCTGAGCGTCGGTGTCGCAGCGATCACGTCCTCTACCTTCGCCACATCCGCGTCGACCGTGAGGTCGGCGGCGACCGTGCGCACCACGCGTCCGGTCTCGGCGGACAGACGTTTCGAGATGGCGTCGAGTTTCTGCTGGTTGCGTGCGACGAGCACGAGGTCGTAACCGCGGCGGGCGAGGCGGTCGGCGTAGATGGCACCGATACCGGTCGAGGCACCGGTGACGAGGGCGGTGCCGGGCGTGGCGACGGTCATGTCGGATCTCCTGTAATGTGCATATGCACGTTTATGGACAAAAAAAGGGTTCAGTCGAACCGGCTCATGCGATGAAAGGCTTCGCGCGCACCCGCCGCCGCGTCGTCGCCGCCGAAGCGCTCGACGAACTCGGCCTGCGCCTGCTCCCAGAGCGGCGACGCCTGTTCCAGACGGGCGACACCGGCTGGCGTCAGTACGTAGACCTTCTGCCGCGAGTCGGCCCCGGCGACGGACACTGCCACCAGACCGTCACGCTGCAGCGGCTGCAGCGCACGGACGAGACTCGTGCGGTCCATGACCAGTTCGTCCGACAATTCGCGGATGCCGATACCCGGCACGTCGTCGATGGCGACCAGGATCGAGAACTGCGATGACGTCAGGCCCGACGGTGCCAGGTGGCGCTCGTAGACGCGCGTGAGCGCACGAGCGGCCTGCCGCGCGGCGAAGCAGTTGCAGAACTGGTTGCGGGTTTGCATGGTGCAAGCCTATCAGTGCATATGCACACAATCAAGTGCCGGCCCTGGCGTTGTTGCAGGAGCGCCAAGGTACGCTACGACCGAAGCGGCGAGGCTTCCCTTGGCTCAATCGAATCCTGCGAGCGGTCTGGGCGTATACGCTTCCTCCAGCACCGCCATCTCGTCGTCGGTCAGCGCCAGATCGATCGCGGCGACCGCGTCGTTCAGATGATGCGGCTTCGACGCACCGACGATCGGCGCCGTGACGCCGGGGCGGCGGGCCACCCAGGCGAGGGCAACCTGTGCGCGGGGGATGCCACGCGCGGCGGCGATCTGCTTCACGGCGGCGACGATCCGGCGATCGGCGTCTTCGGTACGGGTGTAGAGCGTGCCGCCGAACACGTCGGTCTTCTGCCGTTCGCTTTCGTCGTCCCAGTCGCGCGTGAGGCGTCCGCGCGCGAGCGGGCTCCACGGCAGCAGCGCGATGCCCTGATCGCGACAGAACGGGATCATCTCGCGTTCGTCTTCGCGCTGGATGAGGTTGTAGTGGTTCTGCATGCTGACGAACTCCGTCCACCCATGCAGGCGCGACGTGTAGATCATCTGCGCGAACTGCCACGCGTACATGGACGATGCACCGAGATAGCGGGCCTTGCCCGCCTTGACGACGTCGTGCAGCGCCTCGAGAGTTTCTTCCACGGGCACGTCGCCATCGTGGCGATGGATCTGCAGCAGATCGACGTAGTCGGTACCGAGCCGCCGCAGGCTGTCGTCGACGGACTGGAAGATCGCCTTGCGCGACAGACCACCCATGTTCGGCCCTTTGCCCCAGCGCATGAACGTCTTGGTCGCGATCACCACCTCGTCGCGCCGGGCGAAGTCGCGTAGGGCACGTCCAAGGATCTCCTCGGACGTGCCATCGGAGTACATGTTCGCCGTGTCGAAGACATTCACGCCAAGATCGAGCGCCTTGCGGATGAAGGGGCGGCTCTGCTCCTCGTCCAGCGTCCACGCGTGGGCGCCGCGATCGGCCACGCCGTAGGTCATGCAGCCGAGGACCAGTGGCGATATCTCGAGGCCGGTGCGGCCGAGTTTCACGTAACGCATGGGGAGCTCCTTCGCGGGACGGTGCGCCGTCGGGTACCCCCCGTTATACCTGCGATGGCGATCGTGTGACCGGCACCCCCTTGAAAGCGGCGGAACCGTGCCAATCTAGGGGGCCAGTCATCCACCCGGATCGCCCCATGTTCCGCTGCAAGCACGATTTGACCGAACCAACGATCGCCTCATGGGCGCGTCGCGGGTGCGCGCGTTCCGTGCCGGGCCGGAAGTCGTCATAGGACGTCTCCGCCCCCGATGACCGATAGCAAGGCACCCGCGAGGGTGCTTTTTTTTTCTTTTTTTCCACGCGTTCGTTTCCGGAGCACGGTGCCATGAAGAACTGCCGCGACCCCCGAACCTGACCGTCCTGCTCAGCCAGGGGCGGCGGTCGGTCCGGGGAGTGCCTCGCTCGACAGCCATTGCGAGCCCCTGGCCTTTTCGAACAGGAATCCGTTTGCCATGAGTACCACCCGCGAAACCCGTATCCCCGTCGACCGTTGGCGCAACCTCGGCATCATCGCGCACGTCGATGCGGGCAAGACCACGCTCACCGAGCGCCTGCTCTTCAAGACCGGCACGATCCATCGCACCGGCGAAGTGCACGACGGCGCGACCACCACCGATCACATGGAACTCGAGCGCGAGCGCGGCATCACGATCGGTGCCGCCGCCGTGCGCGCGAACTGGACGCCGGAAGGCGGCGAGCCCCACCGCCTCACGCTGATCGATACCCCGGGACACATCGACTTCGCCATCGAGGTCGAGCGCTCGCTGCGCGTGCTCGATGGTGCCGTCACCGTGTTCTCCGGCGTGGCCGGCGTGCAGCCGCAGTCCGAAACCGTGTGGCACCAGGCGCGTCGTCACGGCGTGCCCCTGATGGCGTTCGTCAACAAGATGGACCGGCCAGGCGCGGATTTCGACGCCGTGGTGGCGCAGATGCGTGAAAAGCTCGGTGCGAATCCGTGGGTGGTCGCGCGTCCGATCGTCGAAGGCGAACACATGACCGGCCTCGTCGATCTCGTCGCCGAACGCACGTGGCGCTTCGACGACGCGGGCACCCCGGCGGTCAGCCCGTGGGACGACAACGAGCGCCTGGCGCATGCGTCGGCGCGTGCCGAGCTCGTCGCCAGCGTGGCCGATCGCGACGAGACGCTCGCCGAGTTGTGGCTCGCGGATCAGCCGATCGACGCGGACACGCTGACGGCGGCATTGCGCCGCGGCACGCTCGCGGGCGTTGGCTCGCCCGTTCTGCCGGGTTCGGCCTTCCGGAACGTCGGTATCGAACCGTTGCTCGATGCGTTCGTGGCTTATCTGCCGTCGCCGCTCGACCGGCCGGCCGTGGTCGCACACACGGAGAAAGGTGACGTCGCGGTCGCGCCCGACGCGGACGCGCCGCTGGCGGCGCTGGTCTTCAAGGTGGTGAACCAGGCACACGGTCCGCTCGCCTTCGTCCGCGTCTACGCGGGGCGACTGCACGTGGGCGACGCCGTATGGCGTAGCGGTACCGATCGCGTGCAGCGCATCGGCCGCCTTGCCGTCGTGCGCGCGGAAGACACGGAAGCGGTGGACCTCGCCGAGGCGGGCGATATCGTCGCGATCGCGGGCTGGAAAGACGTGGCGACCGGCGAGACGCTTTCGGATGCGCAGCATCACCTTCGGCTCGAGGCGATCCAGGCGCAGCCGGCCGTGCTGTCGTGGCGCCTGTCGCCGGAACGGTCGGCCGACCTGCTGAAGCTCGGCAACGGTCTGGCGCGCCTGGCGCAGGAGGATCCGTCGTTCCGCGTCGGCACCGATCCCGATACCGGCGAGACGCTGGTGTGGGGCATGGGCGAACTGCACCTGGAAGTGATGGTGGAACGGCTGCGCAGGGAGTGGGGCGTACAGGTGCGTACCGGGTCGCCGCGTGTCGCCTATCAGGAAACACCGGCGAAAGCGTCGGGCCCGATCGAAGGCAAGCTGGCCAAGCAGACCGGCGGCAGCGGTCAGTACGCGCGCGTCGTGCTGTCGGTGACGCCGAACGGCGAGGACGTCAATGCGTTCGAGGATCGCACCACGGGTGGCGTGATCCCGAAGCAGTTCCAGGCGGCCGTCGAGAAGGGCGTCGCGTCCGCGCTGATCGAAGGTCCGCGCGGCTTCCCGGTGGTGGGCACGGCGGTCGCGGTGCTCGACGGGCAGGCGCACGCGGTCGACTCCAACGAAGCCGCGTTCCACCGGGCCGCGCAGATCGCGGTGAAGGCCGCCCTCGAGGCGACCGGTACCGTGCTGCTGGAGCCCGTGATGCGGGTGTCGGTGAGCGCGCCGGGGTCGGCCGTGGGCGACGTACTGGGCGACCTGCAGCGTCGCGGCGGCCAGATCGTGAACCTGACCGACCGTCAGGAGCGCACGGAGATCGACGCCGACGTGCCGCTCGCGCACCTCGACGGTTACAGCACCGCGCTGCGCTCGCTGAGCCAGGGCCGTGCGTCCGCGACGGTGGCGTTCCATGCCTACCGTCCGGCCGCGGTGCAGGAGCAGTCGCGCCGCTCGGCATGATGGAGGCGGCCGTGGCGGGGTCTTCCTGTGGGAGCGGCCAAGGCCGCTCCCACACGGGCAAGAGCTCGTTGCGATACCTGCCTCTGCGGAGTGCGGTACCGTTCTATCTAATCCACGCATGGGCGGGTTAGGCTGCGCCCATGCTTTCCTACCCCGATGCCCTCGCGCTGCTGCTCGGCGCCGTTTCGCCCCTCGGCCGGGAGTCCGCGCCGACCGAGGCCGCCCTGGGGCGCGTCCTCGCCACCGACATCGTCAGTCCATTGGCTTTGCCGTCGTTCGACAACGCGGCGATGGACGGTTACGCCTTGCGCGCCGCCAGCGACGTCGTGCCGGCGGGATCGTCGTACGTGGTCGCCGCGATGCAGGCGGCGGGCGACGTGACGCAGGCGCTGCCGGGCGCGGAAGCCTGCGAGATCGCGACGGGCGCGCGCATGCCCGATGGGTTCGATACCGTCGTGCCGATCGAGCGCACGGAGCGCGAGGGAGAGCAGGTGCGCTTCCTCGCCGACGAACGTCGCGGACAGAACGTTCGCCACGCGGGTGCGGACATCGCCGTGGGCGAGCACGCGCTGGCGCGCGGTCGTCGCATCGACGCGGCCGCCATCATGTTGCTCGCGGCGCTCGGCATCGAGCATGTCGACGTCGTGCGCCGCCCGCGGGTGGCCGTCATCACCACGGGCAGCGAACTCAATGCGCCGGGGCCGCTTCCCCCGGCCGGCATCCACGATTCCAACGGTCCGTTTCTCGCCGCGAGCCTCGCGCGCTGGGGCGTGGATTTCCTCGGCCGTACGCGTGTGCCCGACACGGGCGACGGGTTCGCCTCCGCCATGCACCGCGCCCTCGATGCGAAGGCCGATCTCGTCGTCACCACCGGCGCCGTCTCGGCAGGGCGCTTCGACTTCGTACCTGCCGCGCTGGCGTCGCTTGGCGCGACGGCACTCTTCCACAAGGTCGCCATCCGGCCGGGCAAGCCGCTGCTGGCCGCTCGCTTCGATGGTGGCCCGCTCGTGCTCGCCTTGCCCGGCAATCCGATCGCCGTGGCGGTGGGTTACCGCTTTTTCGTCGGCCCCGTGTTGCGTGGCATGGCGGGGCTTCCGCCGGAATCGGCCACGCGCGTGAGGCTCGCGGCGCCGCTTGCGCGACGCGAAGGCATGCAGCACTTCGCCCTCGGTTCGCTCGCGCGCGACGTGGCCGGCCATCAGGTCGCTCACGAGGCGGAGGGCCAGGCCGCCTATCGCATCGTGCCCTACGCGCAGGCCGACACCTGGTTGTCGGCGGCAGGCGAGGCGGGCGACACCGCCGATGCCTGGCCGCTCGACGTGTCGGACGCGTCGTGATCGTCGGCCTGATCCTCGCCGGTGGTCGCTCGTCGCGCATGGGGGTGGACAAGTCGGCCCTCGCGATCGATGGCGACACGATGCTCGGGCGCACGGCGAAGGCCCTTCGCGCCGCCGGTGCCGATCGCGTGGCCATCAGCGGCACGCGCGAAGGCGGCATCCCCGATCGCTGGCCCGGCATGGGGCCGATCGGCGGCATCGCCAGCGCGGCGCTCGGCCTGCCCGACGGAGAGTGGCTCGTGGTGCCGGTCGACATGCCCCGGCTGGGCAACGCGGTGCTCGCGCCGTTGCTCGCCGAGCGCAGCCTCGGCGCCACCTGCTGGGAGCGGCATCCGCTGCCCATGCGACTGACGATGAACGCGGCCACCCGCGACGCATTGGCCGACCTCGTGACCCGGCCCGGCAGGGAATGCTCGGTGTCCGCGTTGCAGGCGCGTCTCGGCGCGACCACACTGGCGCCGGACGGCGTCGATGCGCGCCTCCTGATCAACTGCAATACCCCCGACGACTGGCGCGAGGCGAACGCATGAGGGTACAGCTCGAAGAAGACACGGTACGCGTCCGCATCGACGAGGACGAACTGGCCGAACTGCTCGACGACATCGCGCTGCTCGGCTCGACGGCCTTCGGCACCGCGTTCACGATGCGCTACTCGATCGACGCCACCGATGGTCCCGTCTGCACGCTGTCGGGCAACGCGCACGAATGGCGCATGGGCGTGCCGCGCGTCGCCCTGAGCGACCTGCAGGCGAAGCTGCCGAGCAAGGACGGCCTGGTTTTCGATATTCCCGGCTACGACACCGTCGCCACGACGGTGCGGTTCGACGTCGACATCAAGGACAGCCTGCGCCGCCGACGCGGCTAGCGAGCCTCGGTGGGAGCCAGTCAGTCGGCGATGCGATCCGGCCGGCTGTACACGTTGAAACGTCCCGGCCGGGCGAAGCCGACGAGCGTCACGCCGCAGTCGGCGGCGAGGTGCACCGCGAGCGCGGTGGGGGCGGAGATCGCCACCACGGTGGCGATGCCCGCGACCGCGGCCTTCGTCACCATCTCGTAGCTGGCGCGACTGGTGATCACCAGAAAGCCCGCGCGCGGATCCGTGCCGCCCGCGAGCATCCCGCCGATGAGCTTGTCGAGCGCGTTGTGACGACCGACGTCTTCGCGCACGGCCACGATGTTGCCGTCAGGCAGCGCCCAGGCCGCGGCGTGCACGGACCCGGTGAACGCATTGATGGGCTGCTGCGCGCGCAGACCTTCCAGCGCGCGTTCGATCGCGTCGACGGTCAGCGACGGCCCGCCAGTCACGGGCGCGGGATGGCGCACCACGTCTTCCAGTTCGCGGCTGCCGCAGATGCCGCAACCGCTGCGGCCGGGGAGTTCGCGCGCTTCGCTCGTGTCGCCGCGTCGGGATGACTCGGTGGCACCGCCGGTCGTGCGGACGTCCACCACGATGCCTTCGAAAACTTCGCGCACTTCGATGTCCGCGATGTCGAGGACGTTGTCGATCTTCCCTTCCGTCAGCGCGAACCCGCGCGCGAAGTCTTCGAGGTCGGCAGGCGTCGTCATCATTACCGCGAAAGGCGCGCCGTCGAAGTGCATCGCCACGGGCACCTCTTCGGCGAGGCGATCGTCGTCTTCCATCCGCTTGCCGCGCTCGAAGCGCACGACGGGGCGCGTGGCGCACCCGGCCGGCGGTGTCCGGTCAGACGACATGGGCGACCTCCGGCTTGCGAAGCGCCTGCGGTTCGCGGCTGGGTTCGACCACGACCGGCACGGATTTGTACGCCGGCGTGCCCGATCGCCGGTCGTGGCTTTCGAGCGCGATCAGCGCGTTGCCTTCGGGGTAGTACATGGCGATGGCGCCCCTGGCGATGCCGTACGCCACTGCGGTGACGCCGAGAACGGCGCGCGCCTTGCCATCCGCCACGTTGACTCCCGTGGCGTGGATATCGATGCGGTCGCCGTGCTTCAGGCCGCGCGCGGCGAGGTCGTCGGGATGCATGAACACCACGTCGCGACGGCCACTGACGCCGCGGTAGCGGTCGTTGAGGCCGTAGATCGTGGTGTTGTACTGATCGTGCGAGCGGATGGTGGTCAGCATGAGGCCATCGGCCTCCAGCGGCGGGTCTTCGTCGAGTCCGCGTGCGACGAGAAAGTGCGCGCGCCCGTCCGGTGTTTCCCACACGCGGTCGCTGGCCGCCACACGCAGGCGGAAGCCGCCGGGTTGGCTCACGCGGCGGTTGAAGTCGAAGAAGATGGGAAAGACCTTTTCGATGTCATCGCGGATCAGGTTGTAGTCGCCGACGAGCCGGTCCCAGTCGACCTTCGTCCGCGGCAGCGTCGCCTTCGCGATGCCGGCGACGATCCACGGCTCCGAGCGGAGGTACTCGGATGCGGGTGCGAGCGTGCCGGCGGACGCATGCACCATCGACATCGAATCCTCCACCGTGACCGCCTGCGGGCCTGTGGCCTGTTCGTCGCGCTCCGTGCGTCCGAGGCAGGGCAGGATGAACGATTGCTTCGCCAGCAGCAGATGCGACCGGTTGAGCTTGGTCGCGACATGCACGGCGAGGTCGAGCCGGCGCATCGCGGCGAACGTTTCCTCCGTGTCGGGCATGGCCACGGCGAGATTGCCGCCAAGCGCGATCAACGCCTTCGAACGCCCTTCGCGAATCGCGATCACGGCCGCGACGGCGTCGTGACCGTGCGCCGTCGGTGGCTCGAAGCCGTAGGTCTTGCGGAGGCCTTCGTTGAGCGCCGCGCCCGGTTTCTCCGTGATGCCGACCGTGCGATCGCCCTGCACGTTGCTGTGGCCGCGCAGCGGACAGATGCCCGCGCCGCGTCGGCCGATGTTGCCGCGCATCAGCAGCAGGTTTGCGATCTGCTGCACGTTCTCCGTGCCGTGCGCGTGCTGCGTGATGCCCATGCCGTAACAGACGATGACGTTCCTGGCCCGGGCGTAGATGCCGGCGATGGCTTCGATCTCGGTGCGCGTCAGGCCCGCGTTGCGCTCGATGGCCTCCCACGACGTGCGATCGAGGTCGGCGACGAGGGCGTCGAAGCCCGACGTATGCGCGGCGATGAAATCGCGATCGATCACCCCCGTTTCGCCTGCCGCGAGCGCACGCGCGTCGGCGGCGAGCAGTGTCTTCATCATGCCCTTGAGCACGGCGACGTCGCCGCCGATCTTCAGCGTGTAGTACGTCGACGCGATACGCACCGAGCCACCGGTGAGCATTTCCACGGGGCTCTGCGGCGAGGTGAAGCGTTCGAGACCGCGCTCCGGCAGCGGGTTGAGCACGACGATGGGTACATCGCGCAGCGACACCTCGCGCAACGTGCCGAGCATGCGCGGATGATTGGTGCCGGGGTTGTGGCCGATGCAGAACACCGCGTCGCAGTGCTCGAAATCCTCCAGCGTGACGGTGCCCTTGCCCACGCCGATCGATGGCGGCAAGCCGACGCTGGTCGCCTCGTGACACATGTTCGAGCAGTCCGGGAAATTGTTCGTGCCGTACTCGCGTGCGAGCAGCTGGTACAGGAACGCCGCCTCGTTGGATGCGCGTCCGGACGTGTAGAACTCGGCCATGTCCGGATGGGGCAGGGCGCGCAGCGCCTCGCCGATGCGGCGGAACGCCTCGTCCCACGCGATGGGGCGATACGTGTCGCTGTCCGCGTCGTAGGCCAGGGGGTGGGTCAGTCGCCCCAGGCCCTCCAGCGCGTAGTCGGAGAGATGCCACAAGTCGGCGACCCGGTTGGCGGCGAAGAACGCCGGGCGCACGCGCTTCGCCGTCGCTTCCCACGACACGGCCTTGGCGCCGTTCTCGCAGAACTCGAACGACGAGGTTTCCTTCGGATCCGGCCAGGCGCAGCCCGGGCAGTCGAAGCCGCTTGGTTGGTTGACCTTGTGCAATGCGAACGTCTCGCGACCGAGGGCCATCTGCGAGCTGAGCGCCCGGGCGACCGCTCCCAGTGCTCCCCAACCGCCGGCCGCGCCGTCGTAGGTTTCGATGCCGGGAACCGGGTTATCGCTCATGTCCGCTCGCTCGTGGTAATCGCCATGGATCATTCTAGTTCTGCGGATCGAAGAACACGACGTTGATGCCGATGTCGTCGCCGGGATGGCCCTTGGTCTGGTAGCAGACCTTTCGCCCGAGCGAATAGGCGGTGTAGAGCAAGGGCTGCATGCCCACGCGGGGCACGCGGTACCAGATACGGTCGTCGGAGAACGCGGCATATACGGCGTCGGTCGCGGTATTCCAGACGGAGGCGACGGTCACGCCGCAGCGGAAGCCGGGAGAGTTCGCCGCGCGGTCGATCGGCGCGTTGTACGGATTGCTTTTCGTCGGTACGGCATTGATCTGTTGCGCCGCGACCGACGGCGGCAGGCAGGCGATGCCCGTCGCCAGGCACGCGGCGAACAGGCCGAGGGGTCCTTGGGTCTTCATTGTTCGTCCTTGATCCTTTCTTCGATGGCGGGTGTCTCGTCGAACAGGGCGATCATCGCGGCTGTCTTCGCCTGCACCTTGCTGCGGCATGCGAGCACGTTCCGTCGCGTGTCGCCCGGGGTTTCGCGCCTGCCGCGGGCCGCGAACAGGGAAAAGCCGAAACACGAGCTGCCACACACCGCTCCCGGGGAGTCGGGCTCCGAGGGCGCATCGAGGCTGTAATTCCAGATGTAGGGCGTGGTGACCACGGTGGAGGGCGCCGCGACGTAGTGCAGGTTGATGTGCGTGGTCACGCGCTCGGGTGCCACCGCGGGACCGCGGCTGACGTATTCGGCGGCGTCGACGATCGTATGCCGGGGAATCGTGCCGCGCGATGCCCACTCGCTCTGCTCGACGAACGTCCGCGCCGCCTCGCGGTATGGCTGGTGGGCCGTCGCGGCATACGCATGCATGAGGCTGGTCGTGGTGTTGTAGAACTGCGCCGTCTGTCTGATCCGGTACACATAGAAACGACGTCCGCGACGCACCACTTCGCTGCCCCAGTCCAGCGCGAACTGCGCATCGGACGTGGTGGCGACGAAGCCCGAGGTCTGCTCGCTGAAATAACAGGTCTGGCCCGTGACGTGGCGATAGAGATTGGTGTTGACGCCGGGCGGGATGAAGCCCGTGGCAAAGATCGCATCCGGCGGGCGCATGTCCATGCGATAGAGAAACCGCTCCGCCTGACATGCGACCGAGACCGAGACGAGACAGAGAAAAAGCAGCCAGCGTTGCATGCGGGCATCCGTGCGCCGTGAGAGAGGTCGGGCATGTTACGGGCGCGCCCGTCGAGGCACATGCGGCGAGCGCTTGACTCCAATGGCGGTGCGCGCTGTTAGTCGCGTAAGGCTTTCGCTCTGGTGGGAGCCAGCCTGCTGGCGATGGGTCCTTGTCGCGAGCACCCATCGCCAGCAGACTGGCCCCCACCAGAGCGTGGATCAGGCGGCCAGCGACGTGCCGGACGCCAGTGCGTCGAAATAGTCGCGCGTGAGGCGCAGCTGGTTGTCGGCGTCTTCCGCCTGATTGACCACATGCCGGAAGGCGGCGTTTTCCGGCCGGTCCCTGGCGTACCAGCCGAGGTGCTTGCGCGCGATGCGCACACCCATCTTCTCGCCGTAGAACGCGTAGAGGTGTTCGAGATGGCCGATGAGGATGTCGCGCACTTCGGCGGGCGTGGGTTCCGGCAGGAACCCGCCGGTTTCGAGGTGATGCGCGACCTCGCGGAAGATCCACGGACGACCCTGCGCGCCCCGCCCGATCATGACGGCGTCGGCGCCGGTCACGCGCAGGACCTCGCGCGCCTTGGCCGGGTCGACGATGTCGCCGTTGGCGAGCACGGGGATCGACACGCTCGCCTTCACGGCGGCGATGGTCGCGAATTCGGCTTCGCCTTCGTATTTGTCGGCCCGGGTGCGCCCATGCACGGCGAGGGCGGCGATGCCGGCGTCCTGTGCGATGCGCGCGATCGTCAGCGCGTTGCGATGCTCGCGATCCCAGCCGGTGCGGATCTTCAGCGTCACGGGAATGTCGACGGCCTTCACGACCGCATGGAGGATGCGCGCGACGAGTGGCTCGTCCTGCAACAGGGCGGACCCCGACCAGACGTTGCACACCTTCTTCGCGGGGCAGCCCATGTTGATGTCGACAATCTGCGCGCCGTTGTCGGCGTTGTACTTCGCAGCCTCCGCGAGCATGCCCGGGTCGTAGCCGGCGATCTGCACGCTGACGGGCTCGGGTTCGCCGTCGTGATCCATGCGGCGCAACGACTTGGTCGTGTTCCAGAGGCGGGGATCGGCCGTGGTCATCTCGGACACGGCGAGCCCGGCCCCCATGCGCTTGCACAGGAGCCGGAACGGCTTGTCGGTGACGCCGGCCATGGGTGCGAGCACCACGGCGGGCGAGATGGCATAGGGGCCGATACGCATGGCGTTGATTTTACGCCATTAGCGGGCCCATCGTGGCCCGGCCCCCCGAAAGGCCGCCCGCCGTTCGGTCTATTGTCCCTTCACATCCGGCGGCATAACGTCCGGGTCGAGGACTGGGGGGATGCGCCATGCAGAAGAGAATCCGGAAGGTCGCCGCCGTCACGGGCATCGTGCTGTCGCTGGCGTGCGGCGTCGCCGGCGGGGCCGGGCGCCCGTCGTTCGACGATGTCGCGAGCGCGCGATACCGCGCCGACCCGTGGAGTACCGATCCGTGCGGCGCGCAGCGTCACATGGTCGGGGTGTGCCGGTTGCTGCGCCCTGTTCGCGGTTGATCGGCGATCTGGGCTAGGCTTGCCCCACGTTCTCGGGGGAAAAGTCATGCAACGCCTGCTGATCGCGACGGCCACACTGCTCTCGCTCGCCGCCGGTTCGGTCCATGCCGGACGCGTGGCCGTGGAAGTGGTCGACGTGGAGGGCCGCCCGGTGCGGGATGCCGTGGTGAGCCTGGAGCCGGCCGGAGGCGCGGCCCCGAAAACCTATGCGCCGACCACGCACTACGTGGACCAGAAGAACGAGACGTTCATTCCCTATGTGACGGCCCTGCACGCCGGAGACAGCGTCGTGTTCCGCAACAGCGACGGCACGCGCCACCAGGTCTACTCGTTCTCCGGGCTCGCGAAATTCGAATACGTGCTGAGTCCCGGTGAAAGCTCGCCGCCGCTGGTGCTGCCGCGCGCCGGCAACGTCGCCGTCGGCTGCAACATCCACGACATGATGATCGCCTACCTCTACGTGACGAAGGACGCCGATCTCGCGGTCACCGACGCGAAGGGCAGGGCGACCCTGGACGGCGTGGGCGCGGGAAGCTACCGGGCCCATGCATGGCATCCCCAGCTGCGGCCGGGCATCGTGTTGCCGGTGCAGGGCGTCAGCGTCGATGAGTCCACGCCAGGGACGGTGACGTTCACGCTCGCGCTGTTGCCCGACCCACGGGGCACGGCCGATCGCGAACACATCGGGTACTGAGCCCACGCATGCGCTTGCCCGGCTTCCGCTCGCGGCTCGCCCTGTTCTTCGTCGCCACGCTCGTCCTCGTTCAGGGCGTGACGGCGATCCTCACCTATGGCATCGCCCACCGGCAGCTCGTCGCGGAAGGCGGGCGCCAGCTCAGTGCGAACGCCAGCGCGTTCGTGGCGCAGATGAACGACCTGTCGATCCGCGTGGCGAACGGTGTGCAGATCCTGTCGCTCGACTACGGACTGCGCTCGGCCATCGGCGCGCAGGACAAGGAGACCGTGCTCTCCGTGCTGCGCAACCACGGACGACGCGTCGGCGCCGCGCGGATGCAGCTGCTCGGGCTCGACGGTCGCCTTCAGGCCGACACGCTCGACCCAGCGGCGGGCGGTCAGGCCTATGCGTTTCCCGACCTGCTCGACGGCGCGTCCGATACTCGCGGCGCGGCCGTCGTCGTCACCGATGGCAAGGCGTACTGGGTCGTGGTGGTGCCGATCTACGCGCCGCAGCCCGTGGGGCTCGTGGTCGCGAGCATTCCGGTCGACGACGCGCTGCTGACCCACATGCAACAGCTGTCGGCCTTGCCTCGCGACGTGGAGCTCGCGACGCCGGCGGGCAACGGCCGATACCTGGTCATCGCACGCGGCAGTCACGATTCCGGACTGGCCGAACACTTCTCCGCGCGTGCCGAGGCGGTACCCGAAGTGCCCACGCTGGCGACCATCGGCGGACGCGAATACCTCGTGCTGGCGCAGCTGCTTCGGCAGCCGAAGGGCGGCGGCGCCGTGTACGCGGTACTCGGTTACTCGCTCGACGACGCGCTGCGCCCCTACCGGCCGGTGTGGAACGCGTGGCTCGCGGTGCTGCTCGTCGGTCTCGCCGGTGGGTTCCTGGTCGCGTGGCTCGTCGCGCGTGGCGTGGCCCGTCCCGTCGAGGCACTGGCGGGATCGGCGCGACGCATCGCGACGGGCGACTACGAAGACCTGCCGGACGTGCGACGCCGCGACGAGGTGGGCGACCTCGCGGTGGCGTTCCGGACCATGACCGACGCCCTCCGCGAGCGCGAGCGTCGCATCCGTCACCAGGCGTCGCACGACGACGTGACCGGCCTGCCCAATCGCGCGGCGGCGGAGGCGGCCATCGACGACGACCTCGCCACGACGCCCGGGATGCCGGGCGCGCTGCTCATCGTGGGCCTCAACCGCCTGCCGGAGATCGTGAAGACCGTCGGTCATGCGCTGGCCGACCGGTTGATGCGCGACGCGGGAGAGCGGCTCGGCCAATCCGTGGGCCCGCATCTGGTCGCACGGGCGACCGACATGCAGTTCGCCGTCTGGCTGCGCGACACGGGCCGGATGGAGGCCATCGACACGGCGTTCCGCCTCATGGAGGTACTGGGCCAGCCGTA
Source organism: Luteibacter sp. UNCMF331Sha3.1 (assembly GCF_900109915.1). Classification (GTDB taxonomy): domain Bacteria; phylum Pseudomonadota; class Gammaproteobacteria; order Xanthomonadales; family Rhodanobacteraceae; genus Luteibacter. The sequence goes on along the minus strand of NZ_FOBU01000001.1, from coordinate 978,273 downwards.
CCTCGAAGACGACGTCCGCATGGATATGGGGCCGGCCGTCGGCATCGCGCTGACGCCGACGCACGGCGAGCACGCCGCCACGCTCCTGCGCCGCGCGGAGGTCGCGGAGTTCGCGGCCGTCGGGTCGGCGCGGGGCGTCGACGTCTACGATGCCGCCGCCGACCCGCATCGGCCCGAACGACTGTCGCTCATGGGGGAACTGCGGGCCGCGATCGAATCCGATGCGCTGGAGCTCTGGTATCAGCCGAAACGCCGGCTCGCCGACGGGTCGATCGACAGTGCCGAGGCGCTGGTGCGCTGGCAGCGCCCGGGTCGAGGCCATGTCTCGCCCGAACTCTTCATCGCCGTCGCGGAGGAGACGGGCAACATCGCCCGGCTGACGCGCTGGGTGCTCGCGCGGGCGACGCGGGAGGCGGCGATGCTCGCGGCGGCGGGCATCGACATCAAGGTGGCCGTGAACCTGTCGGCCCGGGACATCGGCGATCTCGACCTGCCCGAGCGGGTCGAGGCGTTGCTGCACGCCCACGGCATCCCGGCGCGGGCCCTCGCGCTCGAGGTGACGGAGAGCGCCGTGATCGCCGAACCCGGTGCCGCGCTTCAAGTCCTCGGCCGGCTCGCCGATATGGAGATCGACGTGGCCATCGACGATTTTGGTATCGGGCAGACGTCGTTCGCCTACCTCCGCCGCCTGCCCGTCAGCGAATTGAAGATCGACAAGATGTTCGTCCAGCACCTCGCCACCGATGAAACGGACCGCGTGATCGTCCAGTCGCTGGTCGAGCTCGGCCACCGGCTGGGCTACGAGGTCACGGCCGAAGGGGTGGAAGACGAAGCCAGCCTCGCGTTCCTCACGGCCATGGGCTGCGATCACGCGCAGGGCTATCTGATCGACCGGCCGATGCCGTTCGCCGATCTCGTGTCGCGCTGCATGCCGCTATGGCAGGGGCCGGCGTGACGCCGGTCCTACGCCGCTGTGCCGTCGCGCTGCTGGCCGGTATCGCCGCTTCCACGGGAACGGCGCAGGACGTGAAGCTGCACGCCTTCGCGGATGCGCGGCTGGTCGACGCGCCCGCGCCCCGGTCGTTCGTCGACGGCGGGAGCGGGCACACACGCTATGGCGACGACGCGCGCGGCGTGCGGTTCGGCGCGGCCGGCCTCGTCGTCACCGCGCAGCCGACGCCGTCGCTGTTCGCGCTCGTCGACGTCCAGCTGCAGCGCACCGATCGCACCGACCTGCAGGTTCCCGAGGCGTACGTGCGCTATCGGCCGGTGTCGACCGGTGCGTGGCGCGGCTCGGCGAAAGCCGGCCTCTACTTCCTGCCGATCTCGCTGGAAAACGACGGCATCGGCTGGACCAGCCCGTGGACCATCACGCCCTCGGCGATCAACAGCTGGGTGGGGGAGGAAATCCGCGGGTTCGGCGCCGAAGTGCGCGAGGAATGGCGGGCGCGGAGCGGCACGCTTTCCTTCGGCGGCGGCCTCTTCCGGAACAACGACGTGGCCGGCAACATCCTCGCCCTGCGCGGCTGGTCGCTGAGCGACGTCACGTACGGTATCGGCGGCCGCCTGCGCGAGCCGGCCGACCGCGGCGAGCGCGAAACCTACGACCCGTTCCGACCCATCGGAGGACGCACGGGCTGGTATGCCGATGCGTCGTGGAAAGCGATCGAGGGCTGGGAGCTGCGCGCGCTGCATTACGACAACCGCGCCGACCCCGCGGCGTACACGCTCTATGCGGGCGGCGAGCGACTCTTCGCCTGGCGTACGCGTTTCTGGTCGGCCGGCGCGGTCTGGACCCGGGGCCCCCTGACCGTCATCGCCCAGGCGATGGACGGCGATACCGATGTGCGACCCGACGGCGTCAGCTTCCTTACCCCGTTCCGATCCGCGTTCGTGCTCGCGGGGTGGAATCGCGGCGCCTGGCGTCCGGCGGTGCGCGTGGAGCGGTTCAGCACGCGCAATCCGTCCGAGCGCGGGCATGCCGTCACCGCCGCTCTCAACTGGCGCCCGCTCGACTGGCTGCGCCTCACCGCCGAGTGGCTGCACGTGGACGTGAACCGCGACGCCTCCGCCGTGTTCGGCGATCCCTCGCGGCAGGGCGGCAACCAGTTGCAGCTGCTTGCCCGCGTTTATTACTGAGCCACGGGACGTACGATGCGACACGAGGCGGACAACGACGGCACGGATCGCACGGGCCCGGATCTCTGGGAGCGTAAATACCACCTCGCGCTCGAGCGGATGGAGCACGACGAGCGGGAGTTCCGCGCCGTCGGCGACGTGCTGCGCCGGCTGTCGCTGCGTCTCGCCGTGCTCGTCCGGGGCGACGGTGGCGAACTCGACCGCTTGCTCGACAGCCTGACATACGAACTGCGCGGCTCGCCGTCGCCGGCCACCCTCGAACCGCTGCTCGATGCGCTCGCCGAGGCCGTGACGCAGCTCGACGCGGCGCCCTCGCCGGCGTCGCGGCCGGACGAGCCGTCGCCGGAGCGCGCGGTCGTCGATGCGCTTCGCGCCGACGTCGCGCGTCTCCAGGATCTCCTCGGCGCCGTGAGCGCGCGGCTCGGCGACATGACGCGCTATCTTGCGGGCGAGAACGCGGCCAGCGACGCGGGCGAGCAGGGCGGTCGGATGCTGGATGCCCAGGTGCGCGAGGAGATGCGTGCGCTCGGCGAGCGCACGCTGGCCGCGACGGATCTCGCCAGCCTGCAGGCCGAAGTCGACGAACGGCTCTCGGTGATCGACCGCCACTTCCGCGATTTCCGCGAACGCGAGGACGCCCGCCTCACCGCGTATCGCGAGCGCGCGAAGCGCATGCACGATCGCGTGGAACAACTGGAGTCGGAGGCGACCACGCTGCAGGACTCGCTGCGCCGGGAGCACGAGCTCGCCCTGACCGATCGGCTCACGGGCCTGCCGAACCGCCTCGCCTACGACCGACGCGTCGCCGACATCGAGCGCGAGGTGCGCGAAGACGGCGGCGTCGCCTGCATCGGCGCCTTCGACGTCGACCACTTCAAGGTCATCAACGATACGTATGGCCATGCCGCGGGCGACGCCGTGCTGCGTATCGTCGGCCAGACCCTCGCGCGCGAGCTCGAAGGAAAGGCTTTCGTGGCCCGCTACGGCGGAGAGGAGTTCGTGGTCCTGTTCGCCGACATGAACCCCGACGACGCCGAGGTGCTCTCGCGACACCTCTGCACCACGGTGGAAAAGCTCGCGTTCCACGCCAGCTCGAAGCCGGTCACCGTGACCATGTCGGGTGGCCTCACGCGTTTCACCGCCGCCGAACGCGCCGCCGCCGTCTTCGATCGCGCCGATCGCGCGCTGTATGCGGCGAAACGCGCCGGGCGCAATTGCTGCGTAGTGCTCTGACGCACGTGTAGGAGCGGACCTGGCCGCGATGGGTGCTTGCCGCGAGCACCCCTTCGCGGCCGGGTCCGCTCTTACAGGAGCAGGCGCCCGCAGATCGGGGCCGGATGCTTCAAGAATGCGGGGCCGTTCACCGGTTCGTTGCGGCGTCGCGTCATAATGGTCCGCCTCCGGTCCGAAGAAGGGTGCCCCAGCCCATGGAAGCCAAGACAGACGGTCGCGCCATCGAGGGCGCGGCAGCGAGTCCCGAAGCCATCGTCGAACGAGGGAACGTCCGGTTCACCGTCCTCACGCCCCGCCTGATCCGCATGGAATGGAGCGCCGATGGCGCGTTTCGCGACGATCGCACGCAGGTGGTCGTCCACCGTGCGCTCGAGGTGCCGCCCTTCACGCTGGACGAAGACGGCGGCATGCTGACGATCGATACGGGGCGGGTTCGTCTGCGCTACACCATGAGTGCCGGTCGGTTCGACACGGGCAACCTGGCCGTCACGGTTCGCGTGGGCGATGGCGAGACCACCTGGCGACCCGGCACGGCGCAGCAGGCGAATCTCGGCGGCACGTACCGCACGCTCGACCGCTACGACGGCGACACGTGGCAGGACGGCAGCAAGCTGCCCATCGAGGAGGGCCTGATCGCACGCGACGGCTGGCACGTGGTCGACGACACGCATGGCTTTGGCATCGACGACGAGGGCTGGGTGCGCGAACGCCCGCCCGGCGACCGCCAGGACCTCTATTTCTTCGGTTACGGCCACGACTACCTCGCGGCGCTGGCGGATTTCGCGGCCATCGCGGGGCCGCAGCCGATCCCGCCGCGCTTCGTGTTCGGGTACTGGTGGTCGCGCTACTGGAATTATTCGGACGACGAGCTGCGCACGCTCGGCAAGCGCTTCGACAAGGAGCGCATTCCGCTCGACGTGCTCGTGCTCGACATGGACTGGCACACCACGCCCGGGCTGTCGCTGCGCCCCGGTCACGAGCAGAAGGACGCCTTCGGCGAGCAGTCGGGATGGACGGGCTACACGTTCAACCGCAGCCTGTTTCCCGATCCGAAGGCCTTCATGCGCTGGGCGCATGGCGAGAACCTGCGCATCACGCTGAACCTGCATCCGGCGTCTGGCGTGCAGCCGCACGAGGAGCGTTACGACGCGATGGCCGCCGCGCTGTCGTGGGATACCAGCACGCGTGCGCCGATACCGTTCGAAGGCACGTCGCAGCCGTACATGCGCGCGCTGTTCGACACGATCCTCCATCCGCTCGAAAGACAGGGCGTCGATTTCTGGTGGCTCGACTGGCAGCAGTGGCCGGAGTCGAAAGCGCATCCGGGCCTGTCCAACACGTGGTGGCTCAACCATGTGTTCTTCACCGAGATGCAGCGTGACGGCGATCGTCGTGGCCTCATCTACCATCGCTGGGGCGGGCTGGGTAACCATCGTTATCCGATCGGGTTCTCCGGCGACAGCGTGATCTCTTGGACGTCGCTCGCGTTCCAGCCGCACTTCACAGCGATGGCGTCCAACGTGCTCTACGGTTACTGGAGCCACGACATCGGCGGGCACACGTTCCACAAGCACATTCCGCGCCCGGAGCGTCACCTCGAACCGGAGCTCTACGCGCGCTGGATGCAGCTCGGGGTCTTCAGTCCGGTGCTGCGCACGCACTCGGCGAAGGAAGCCAGCCTGCACAAGGAGCCGTGGCACTTCGGCCCGCCCTGTGGCGATGCGATCTTCGCCGCGATCCGTCTGCGCTACCAGCTCGCGCCGTATATCTACGCGGCCGCGCGCCACGCGTACGACAGCGGCGTGTCGCTGGTGCGGCCGATGTACTACCACTGGCCGACCCACGAAGAGGCCTACGCGCACCCGTCGCAGTACATGTTCGGCAACGACATCCTCGTGGCGCCGGTGACGACACCCGTGGGTGCCGACGGCACGGCCGCGTTTCCCGTCTGGCTGCCGCCGGGCCTGTGGTACACGCGCGACGGCGCGGAATCGTTCGACGGTGGCCGGGTCCTCGAGCGGTCGTACACGCTGGAAGAGATTCCCATCTTCGTGCGGCCCGGCAGCGTGGTGCCGCTGTATCCCGAAGGCATGCGCGACCTCGCCACCGTGCCCGATTCGATCATCCTGCAGGTGTTTCCCGGCGACGAGGGGCGCGCGGAACTCTACGACGACGACGGCACGACGCAGGGCTACCAGCGCGGTGAGTTCGCGCGGACGCCGATTCGCAGCCGTCGCGGCGATCGTGCGCATCGCGTGCACATCGACGCGATGGATGGCGATTATCACGGCCGGCCGTCGACGCGCGCGTACGTCGTGCAGTTTCTCGACGCGGGCATTCCCGAAACCGTGGAGGTCAACGGCGAGGCCTTGCCGTACAGCGCGACACCCCGGCCGGGCACCTGGCTCTTCGACGCGGCGTGGTTGTGCATCCGCGTCGATCTGGGCCACGTGCCGGTCGGCGAGGCGCAGGACGTGGTGGCGCGTTTCGCGCCCGAGCACGCGCCGCCGAAGGCCTTGCTGCATCGCATGCGCCGGGCCGCCGACGCCGTCAAATACCTCAAGCAGGTGTGGGGCGACATCTCGGCGCTGCCCGACGACGTCGACCTGGCCGGCCAGGCGGCACGCGTCATCGAATACGCGGTGGAAGAGGGCGACGACGAGGGCAGGGCGGAGCGTTTCATCGCCGCGGTGAACGCCTTCGAGGCGCGCTTCGCGGCGCTGCCCGCCAGCGTCGACGCGACACCGATCGACGACGCGTTCAAGCGCACGTTCGCCGACCTGCTGGGGCGCTGACGTTTGCGTCGCCTGCTGGTCGTCGCTGTTGCCCTGATCGCGTTCGCGGCCCATGCGCAGGCGCCCGTACGCGTCGGCTCGAAGGCGGACAACGAGGGCGCGCTGCTGGGGCAGGTCGTGCTTCAGGTGCTCCGCCACGCGGGCGTGCCGGTCGTCGACCGGACGCAACTGGGGCCGACCTCCATCGTGCGGCGGGCGCTGCTCAACGGCGACCTCGACATCTACCCGGAGTACACGGGCAACGCGGCGTTCTTCTTCCACCGGGAATCCGACCCTGGCTTTCGCGATGCGGCGAAGGCGTACGCGCTGGCGTCGTCGCTGGACGCGGCCGCGAATCGCCTTGTCTGGCTGTCGCCGGCACCGGCCGACAACCACTGGGCCGTCGGCGTGCGCGGCGACGTCGCGGTACGCGAGCGCCTGCGCAGCCTCGGCGACTTCGCGCGCTGGGTGAATGGCGGGGGCGACGTGCTACTCGCCGGCTCGGCGGAATTCGTGGAGAGTGACGCGGCGCTGCCGGCGTTCCAGACCGCCTACGGTTTCACCCTGCGCGGCGATCAGCTGCTGGTGCTGGCGGGCGGCGATACCTCGGCGACGATCAAGGCGGCCGCCGAAGGCATCTCCGGCGTGAACGCCAGCATGGTTTATTCGACGGACGGCGCCATCGCCATGACCGGCCTCGTGGTGCTCGACGATCCGAAGCACGTCGAGATGGTGTACCAGCCCGCGCCGGTGGTTCGCGACGATGTGCTGCGCCGTTATCCGGCCATCCGGCCCTCGCTCGCGGCGGCGTTCCGGCCGTTGACCCTCGACGTCCTGCGCCGCCTCAACGCTCGCACGCAGATCGAAGGCGAAGATCCCGCGGCGGTCGCCGCCGACTATCTGCGCCACCAGGGCCTCGTGCCATGAGCGAGACCCGCACGCGCGGCGAGGCGCTTCCCATCCTCGTGTTGTCCACCACGGCGTTGCTGGCGGCGGCGTTCCTGCCGATGCTCCACGTCGCGCCGAATCGCCTGCTCGCCGGTGTGCCGACGAGTCCGCACACCGCATGGCTGTTCGCGGCATGGGGTGTCGCGATCGTTTGTGGCGCCGTGCGGTTTCGCGGGCACGGCGTCGTTGTCGCGAGCATCGCCTGGCTCGCGGTGGCGGGGCTGCCGTGGCTGGCGGGAATGAGCGCCGACACGATCCTCGACGGCGCGGCGCGCACGACACGCGTGCAGCTCGCCTCGGGCTTCTGGGTGACGTGGCTGGCCGCCGCGTTGTTGCTCCTCGACCGGCTGCGCGGTACGCGCGTCGTGGTGCAGGCCGGCGCGTGGGGCGCCGCACTCGCGGTCGTCGTCGCGCTGACCGTGACGGGGGCCTTCGACGGTCTCGCGCTCGTGCGCGAGTGGCAGGCCCAGCGCGCGCCGTTCGCGCAGGCGGTGGTCGTCCATGTGCGGCTGGCGGCGATCACGCTGGTGCTCGCGGTACTCACCGGCGGGCCGCTCGGCTGGTGGGTGTGGCGGAGGCGGCGCGCCGACGGCATCGTCGTGGGGTTGCTCGCGTTCCTGCAGACGGTGCCGTCCCTCGCGCTCTTCGCCTTGCTCATCGGCCCCTTCGCATGGCTCGCGCGCGCATGGCCGACCCTTGGTGCGTTGGGCTTCGGCGGCACGGGCGCAGCGCCAGCCGTGTTCGCGCTGTGGTTGTACGCGCTGCTGCCGGTGGTGCGCTATACCGTGGCCGGCCTCGGCGCGGTGCCCGAGGACGCGCGCGACGCCGCGCGCGGTCTCGGCATGAGCCGCCTGCAGGTGCTGTGGCGCGTGCAGCTGCCCTTGGGCTGGCCCGTGCTGCTCGCCGGCCTGCGCATCGTGGCGGTGCAGACCATCGGGCTGGCCGTGGTCGCCGCGCTGATCGGCGCGGGCGGATTAGGGCGTTTCGTCTTCCTCGGCATCGGGCAGGGAGCTATCGACATGGTGCTCCTGGGCACGCTCGGCATCATCGTACTGGCCTTGACGGTCGACCTGGCGTTCCAGGTCGTGCTCGCACTGACGGAGCGTCGCGCATGATCGAGTTCGAACACGTCGGCAAGCGCTTCGGCGAGCGCGTGGTGATCGAGGACCTGTCGCTGCGCATCGACGACGGCGAGTTCTTCGTGCTCGTTGGGCCATCCGGTTCGGGCAAGTCGACGTTGCTGCGCACGGTAAACCGCCTCGCCCACGTCGACAGCGGCATCGTGCGGGTGGACGGTCGCGACGTGTCGTCGGTGGAGCGCGAGGCGCTGCGGCGGGGCATCGGTTACGCGATCCAGTCGGTCGGCCTGTTTCCGCACCGCACGGTCGCGGAGAACATCGCGACCGTTCCACGCCTGCTGGCCTGGTCCGATGCCGACGTCCGTGCACGCGTGGCCGAACTCATCGACCTGCTGCGTCTCGACGAACCCGGCATCGCCGATCGCTATCCGCACACGCTGTCGGGCGGCCAGCAGCAGCGCGTGGGCGTGGCGCGCGCGCTCGCCGCGCGGCCTCGCATCGTGCTGATGGACGAGCCGTTCGGCGCCCTCGATCCGGTCACCCGCGAGTCGTTGCAGACCCGCCTCAAGGCGATCCAGCGCGATACCGGCACGACGATCCTGTTCGTCACGCATGACATGGACGAGGCCTTCCGGCTCGGCGACCGCGTGGCGGTGATGCTCGACGGCGGCCTCGCACAGGTCGGCAGGCCGCTCGATCTGTTGCACCGGCCCGTCGACGACCGTGTCCGCGACTTCGTCGGCGGTACGCATGCGCGACTGCGCGAACTCGCGGTGCGCACCGTGGGTGGGAGCATGCGCGTGGGCGACCGCGCCGACGGCGAGCCCGTCGACGCCGCGGACTCCTTGCAGGACGCGCTGGCGTCGATGCTCGCGCAGCGCCGCGATCGTCTGCCGGTCCGCGAGCGCGGCGCGATCGTCGGTGCGATCGTGCTCGGCGACCTCGTGGCGCGCGAACCGTGAGGGGCGTGGACGCTTCGTTGCGAGGGCTGGGGCGAGCACCGTTCGCCGGCAGGCTGGCTCCCACTCTCCGGATCGTGGTGCCTCTCACGGTGCTCGTCGTGTTGTTGCTCGTTCTGCCGCACTCGGGCGACTGGTTTCACGCGTGGCTGCCCGAGCTCTCGCATCCGCTCTACACGCGCACGTCGTTCGCGGCGCTGACCCTCACCCATGTGTGGCTCGTGGCCGCGGCGACCGCGGCCTCCGTGATCCTAGGTCTCGGGCTGGGCATCCTCGCGACGCGTCCCTCGGGGCGTTCGCTGCTGCCGACCGTGCGCGCCGTGGCGGTGATCGGCCAGACCTTTCCCCCGGTCGCCGTGCTGGCGATCGCGGTGCCGTTGCTCGGGTTCGGCTCGGCACCGATCCTTCTCGCGCTCGTCCTGTACGGTGTGCTTCCCGTGCTGGGGCAATCGGTGGCGGGCCTCGAACAGGTGCCGGCGTCGACCCTCCACGCGGCGGACGGCATGGGCTATGGCCGGTGGCGACGGCTGTGGGAAGTGGAGCTGCCGCTCGCGGCCGGTCCCATCATGGCGGGCGTGCGGCTGTCGGCGATCGTGAGCGTCGGCACGGCCACGATCGGGTCGGCGGTGGGTGCGACGACGCTCGGGTCGCCGATCATCGAGGGCCTGATCGGCAACAACCCGGCGTACGTGGTGCAGGGCGCCTTGCTGGTCGGCGCCCTGGCGTTGTCGGTGGATGGGTTGCTGGGGGCGGTGGAGCGTCGCTTTCAACGCGTGCGCTGAACCGGACCGGGTGGGAGCCAGCCTGCTGGCGATGGGTGCTTGCCGCGAGCACCCGTCGCCAGCAGGCTGGCTCCCACCGATTACCAGATCCGCACGCGCTGCTTCGGATCCAGGTAGAGCTTCTCGCCCGGCTTCGGCTTGAACGCGTCGTACCACGGATCGAGGTTGCGCACGGTCTGCGCGCGGTACGGGCCCGGTGCGTGGCCATCGCCGATCACCTGCTGGCGCAGCGCGGCGTCGCGCGTCTTGCTGCGCCACGATTGCGCGAAGGCCAGGAAGAAGCGCTGGTCGCCGGTCATGCCGTCGATCACCGGTGCGGGCTTGCCGCCGAGGCTTTCCTTGTAAGCCGCATACGCGATGGCGAGACCCGATACGTCGGCGATGTTCTCGCCCAGCGTCTGCTGTCCGTTGATGTGCAGGCCCGGCAGCGGCTCGTACTGGTTGTACTGCGCGACCAGCTTCTGCCCGGCCTCCTTGAAGTGCTTCTCGTCTTCGGGGGTCCACCAGTTGGCGAGGCGGCCCTGCGCGTCGAATTCGGCGCCGGTGTTGTCGAAGCTGTGGCTGATCTCGTGGCCGATGACCGCGCCGATCGAACCGTAGTTGGCGGCCGGGTCGGCCTTCGGATCGAAGAACGGTGCCTCGAGGATCGCCGCGGGGAAGTTGAGCGCGTTCTGCAGCGGCAGGTTCACCGCGTTGACCGTCTGCGGCGTCATCCACCATTCGTCGCGGTCGACCGGCTTGCCGAGCTTGGCGACCTGGTGGCGATACTCGGCAAGCTCGGCGCGCTGGTGATTGCCGAGCGCGTCGTCGGGGCGGATCTCGACCTTCGAGTAATCGCGCCAGGTATCCGGATAGCCGACGCCCACCTTGATCGTGGCGATCTTGGCTTTCGCCTTCTGCTTCGTCGCTGCCGACATCCAGTCGATCGTGTCGACGCGCTGGTCGAACGCCTTCAGGATGTTCTTGACCATGTCCTGGACTTCGGCGCGCGACGATGCCGGGAAGTATTCCTTGACGTAGATCTGGCCCACCGCATCGCCGAGGTCGACATTGGTGCGGGAGATGCCGCGCTTCCACCGGTCGCGCTGCTTCGGCGTGCCGGTGAGCGTCTTGCCGTAGAAGCCAAACGCGAGGTCGTCGTAGGCCTTCGGCAGCAGGCCCGAGGCGTTCTCGTTGATCGTATGGAAGCGAAGCCACGCCTTCCAGGTGTCCAGTGGCTCGCTCGCGACGAGGGCGGCGAATTTCGTCACGGTGGCGGGCTGCCACACGATGAACGTGGGCTGGTCGGCGAGGCCGGCCGCCTTGAACCAGGCGTCCCAGTCGAGCCCCGGCGCCTTGCTGGCGAAGCTGGTGCGCGGCCACGGGTTGTTGGCCTTGTGGATGTCTTCGCTGTCGACGATGGACAGCTGCGCCTGCGCGATCTTCGTTTCCAGCGCCACGATGGCCTTCGCCTTGCCGGCCGCATCGGGCGTGCCGGCCTGCGTGAGGATCGCCTCGACATAGGCGGCGTACTTCTGCCGGGTCTCGACCATGTCCTTGTCGGTCTTCAGGTAGTAGTCGCGGTTGGGCATGCCGAGGCCGCCCTGCAGCAGGTAGGGAACGTTCTTCGAGGGGTCCTCGAGGCCCTGCGCGACGAACAGGCCCAGCAGATGCTCGGTGTCCAGGTTGGTCGCGTTGATCGGGTCGACGTCGGCGCGCAGTTGCGCGCCCAGCGCGGCCGACAGCTGGGTCTTGTCCTTGATGCCGTCGATGGCGGCGAGCGCGGGCTCCAGCGGCTTGAGGCCGGCCTTCTCGATGGCGACCTCATCCATGTACGCCTTGTAATAGTCCGCGATGAGGCGCTGCTCGCTGCCCGCGGCGGGGTTGCTCTTGCCGGCGGCGGCGATCAGATCGGCCGTGCGCTTCTCGGCCTTCTGGAACACCTGCAGGAAGATGCCCGTGGAGGCCCGGTCGGCCGGGATCTGGGCCGTCTTCATCCATGTGCCGCTGGCATACCCGTTGAAATCGTCACCGGGCTTCACGGACCGGTCGATGCCCTTGAGGTCGATACCGGAAGGCGCGTCGGCCGCGAAGGCGGTGCCGGAGGCGAGTGCGCAGGCGATCGAGGCGGCGAGGAGCCGATGGATGGTGGCCATGGAGGGATCCCTTGGTGGTTGGGAAAGCCACGATAGACCTCCCGTTCAGACTTTTGTCCATGACCGATGGGCTACGCGGCCGCGGTGCCCGGGGTGTGCAAAAGCGGCGAGGGGGATGTGCCCTAATGGTCGTCCGGTGCCGCAACGGCCCCGGAACGGGGCGGGCCGCGGGTCGCCCGGGTCCGCCCGTCCATCCATGGCAGCAGATCTTTAGGGAGATCTATATGAACGCACGTTTCGAACTGACCGGCTCGCAGACCGACATCACCAGCTATCCGATCTGGGCACAGGACATGGTTTCGTCCTGCGCGGATGCACGGCGGGGTATCGTGGAACACGAGATGTGGGACGCCATGCGCGCCGCCACCCTCGATCCGCAGACCACCCGCAACTTCATGGTCGGCGTCTGGCCCGTCATCGAGCGCTTCCCGGGGTACATGTCGCACAGCCTGCTCAAGACCCGTTACGGCCGCAGCCCGGGCGACGACCTCGCCCGCCGCTGGCTCGTGCGGAACATCCGCGTGGAACAGAACCACGCCGAGTACTGGCTGAACTGGGCGGAGAGCGCGGGGGTGTCCCGCGACGAGGTGCTGGCCGCCGAGCCGCCGAAGGGCTCGCAGGCCCTGGCCGACTGGTGCGAGGAGGTCAGCCGCAACGATTCGCTGGCCGCCGGCATCGCCGCGACCAACTATGCGGTGGAAGGAGCCACCGGCGACTGGTCCCAGCTGGTGTACGAAAGCACGGTCTACGCCGAAAGCTTGCCGATTTCCGGCCGAAAAGCCGGCCTTCGCTGGCTTCAGCTTCACGCGGCCTATGACGATACCCATCCCTGGGAGGCCCTGGAAATCGTCTGCACGCTGATGGGGCACAATCCCCCGGTGGACCAGATCGAGCACATCAAGGAGTGCGTCCGTCGCAGCTACGTCAGCATGAGCATCACGCTGGACCGCTGCATGGACGGGGTGTCGTCCATTCGCAAGTGGAACGAGGTGGCGGCGTAACTCGCAAGTTGCCTGTCACATGGCGCAATATCACGTCGGTTTGAGGTATGAGGGGGTTCGATGCCGTTCGAAGCCAGCCACCATCAGCTCCTGTCCAGGCGCCTTCGGCCCCTGGCTTGGGCGCTGGTGGCCGTCATCGGACTCGTTCTCGCCCTGACGTGGGTTGCGTTGCAGACCCAGGTGACTCTCGCCGGTTTCCTCAACGGCGAGAGTCTCTGGTCGAAAGCGCAGAAACAGGCGGTCATCGACCTGGACGAATACGCAGGTCATGGCCGCCCCTCCGACCTCGAGGGCTTCCGGCGGAACTACGCGGTGCTCGTGGCGGATCGCTGGGCCCGCGACGCCATCGCGAGCGGCGACTTCTCCCATGCGGACGTCGAAGCCGCTTTCGCCCGGGGCGGAGTCATCCGCGAGGCCATCCCGGGGATGGTCTTCATCTTCCAGTATTTCGACGGCATGCCTTACGTCCGCGAGGCGGTGAAGGCATGGCGTTCGGTGGACGCGAGCATCATGGAGCTCGACACCACCGCCAATCGCCTCGAGCGCGCGTGGCGCGCCGGCGCGTTGACCACCGCGGACATCGAAGCCGAGCGTGCCCGGATCGCGGCGCTCAACAACACCATCGAGCCGCGCGCGAAGGCGTTCTCGCTATACATCGCCAACGGCGCCTCGTGGCTCGGGCGCGTGCTCTTCTTTACCGTGCTCGGCGTGGCCGCGCTGGCGTCGTTGCTCTGGCTGCGCATGGCGCAACGCATCCTTGCCGGCATCCGCGGCACCGAGGAGCGTTACAGCCTGCTCTTCGACAGCGCCGCGGACGCCATCTTCATGGTCGACCAGGAGACGGGGCGCATCCTCGACGCGAACGACCGCGCCGCCATCTGGCTCGGCTGCCATCGGGCGGACCTGATCGGCATCGAGCTCGAGAGCCTTTTCGTGGACGGATCGCCGCGGTCCGGCGAAGGGCGCCTGCGCACCATCGACGGTGGCGCGCGCCCGGTCGAAACGCAGAGCAGCCTGGTGGCCTGGGGCTCGCGGCAGGTGTCGCAGGCGATCGTGCGTGACATCTCCGATCGCGTCGCGATGGAGCAGGAGCGCAAGATCGCGGCCGAAGCGCTCGCCAGCATCGCCGAAGGCGTGATCATCGCGGACGCGGACCGCCGCGTGACCACGGTCAACGCGGCGCACACCAAGCTCACCGGGTTTCCGCCGCAGTCGCTGCGCCGCACGCGCTTCGACGCCACGCGCACGCTTCCCGACGGCCGGCCGCTGCCGCAGACGCTGTGGGAAGACATCGCCGGTGGCGAGAACTGGCTGGGCGAGGTGGAAAGCCGTCGCGCCGATGGCAGCACGTACCCCGAGCTGATGAGCATCAGCACGATCCGCGACCGCGAAGGGCGCCCGCAGCATTATGTCGCGGTGGTCTCGGACATCACCGCGCGCAAGGCGGATCGCCAGCGATTGCAGCACCTCGCCACGCACGATCCGCTGACCGGCCTCGTCACGCGCTCCGAGTTCGAGCGCCGTTGCGCCGAGGCGATCACGCGCGCCGCGCACGAGCGCGGCGCCGTCGCGGTGCTGTTCGTCGACCTCGACGCGTTCAAGGTCGTCAACGACAGCTACAGCCACGCGATCGGCGACGCGTTGCTGATGCGTGTCGGCGAACGGATCCGCGCGCAGCTCGCGCCGCACGACGTCGCGGGACGTATCGGCGGCGACGAATTCACGGTGCTGCTCGCCGACCTGCGCTCGCGCGAGGAAGCCCTGCTCGTGGCCGAGGCGATGCTCGCCGCGCTTTCGCGGCCGTTCGACCTGGGCGATTACGAGCTCTTCGTCAGTGCAAGCATCGGCATCGCCGGTTACCCGCTCGATGGCAACGACGCGGTCACGCTGATCGCCAACGCCGACGCCGCGATGTACGTGGCCAAGACGGAAGAGCGCAACGCGTTGCGCTTCTATACGCCGAAGATGCACGCCGACGCGCGGCGCCGCCTCAAGCTGGCATCCGAGCTGCGCCAGGCGCTGGTCCGCAACGAGTTCCACCTCGTTTACCAGCCCAGCGTCGAGATGAAGACCGGTCGCATCGTCGCCGTCGAGGCCCTGATCCGCTGGCGCCACCCCGAGCGTGGCAACGTGGGGCCGGACGAATTCATTCCGATCGCCGAAAGCCTCGGCCTCATCCGCCAGATCGATCAGTGGGTGCTCGAGCACGCGTGCCAGCAGCTGATCCACTGGGACGAGATGCGCCTTCCGCCGCTGCGCATGGCGGTCAACGTGTCGGCGGGGTCGTTCGGGCATCCCGATTTCCTCGCCGGCATCAGCCAGGCGCTGCGTTCCACGGGCGTGCCGGCGAACCGCTTGCTGGTCGAGATGACGGAGAGTGCGATCCTGCGGATGGGCGAGGACACCGAGCGCTCCATGCAGGCGCTGCACAACCTCGGCATCGCGGTGGCGATCGACGATTTCGGCACCGGCTACTCGTCGCTGGCCTACCTGAAACTACCCGCGGTGGCGTACCTCAAGATCGACCGTTCGTTCGTGACCGGCCTGCCGGCCAACGGCAACGATGTCGCGATCACCGAGGCCATGGTCGCGATCGCCCGCAGCCTGGATCTGCATACGATCGCCGAGGGCATCGAGACGGAAGGGCAGCACGACTTCCTCGTGCGCGCGGGGTGCCAGGAAGGGCAGGGCTTCCTCTATTCGCGGCCCCTGCCGCCGGACGAGATCGAGCGTCTGCTGGCCCCCAAGACGACGGGCGGCAAGCGCCTGTCGCTGGTGCCGCCGCGCAGGGCGTGAGCCCGGGATTGCACGCTCCTACAATACGCAGCCAGCATCTTCCGTCGACACTTGCCGTCCCCATATAGCGGGGAACCGCTCTTCGTCCAAGGATTTTCCGTGTCCAGCAACGATTCCATCGTCTTCCTGTTCGATGTCGACAACACGCTGATCGACAACGACCGCTTCAGCGCGGATCTCGCCGCGCGCCTCGAAAGCGAGCTCGGCGCGGACGGGCGAGCGCGTTACGCCGACATCGACAAGACGATCCGTGCGGAAGTCGGCTATGCGGATTACCTCGGCGCGCTGCAACGCCTGCGCGGACAGGAAAGCAGCCCGTCGTACATGTCGCTGTCGTTCTTCCTGCTCGATTACCCGTTCGACGAGCGCCGGTTCCCGGGCGTACCCGAAGCCATCGCGCACCTGCGGACGATCGGCCGGCCGGTGATCATGTCCGACGGCGATACCGTGTTCCAGCCGCGCAAGATCCGCCGTGCGGGCTTGTGGGACGCCTTCCATGGCGATGTGCTGATCTACGTGCACAAGGAAGACATGCTCGACGACATGCGTCGCCAGTACCCGGCGGACCATTACGTGATGGTCGACGACAAGCCGCGCATCCTCGTGGCCATGAAGAAGCTCATGGGCGACGCGGTCACCACGGTCTTCGTGAAGCAGGGTCACTACGCGGCGGCGGCGGGCAAGGAACTCGAAGAAACGCCGCCCGACATCACGATCGATTCGGTCGCCGAACTGGCGGCGATGCGTCGCGAGGAATTCGTCGCGGCGGCCTGATCGCGATCCCGTTCGCCAGCAGGCTGGCTACCACCCTTCGGTAGGTCCGTAGCGGGTGGGAGCCAGCCTGCTGGCGATTCAAGCCTCGAAAGCGTTTCGCACCCACTCCACCCGGTCCCCGTCGAACGCCACCACATCGAACCGGCATGGTCGCCGCGCGTCGTAAGGGCGGCCTGCCAGCCAGATGTGCGCGGCGCTGATCAGCCGTCGCCGCTTCGCGAACGTGACCGAAGCGAGCGCGCCGCCGAACGCGGCGCCGCGGCGATACCGCACTTCGACGAAGACGATCGTGTCGCCGTCGCGCATCACCAGATCGATCTCGCCGTGCCGGCAGAGGAAGTTGGCCTGCACCAGGCGCAGACCATGCGCCGCGAGGAACGTGCGCGCCGCGGATTCGAACCGGTCGCCGGTAGCGCGGAGAGGGGTGGCTTTGCTCGTGGTCACGCGAACCTCCTTGCAGGTTCGCGCCGGCGGGGATCAGGCCCCGCCGTTCTCCACGGTCGGAGCCGCCGCCGGCGCTTCGAGCTCGAGGCTACCGGCGACCGGGCGCGCGACGCCGTCGGCGAACCGCGCCCAGATGAGTACGCGACGCACGCGACCGAACTCGTCCGCGACGAGCTGACCCGTGGCGCCGGGCAGGTAGCTGCCCGGATGCCCGCGCATCCAGTCGATGTACGGCACGAGGCCCCAGGCATCCATGCCGAAGGCGAACAGACGCGCCGTGACGCCCTTCGTCGCGGGGATCGCGTTGGCGAGTTCGGAACGGCGGGGCAGACCCGGCTGCGCGTCGAACAGCCAGGGCGCGTCGCAGAATTCCACGCCGTCGAGATCGCGATCCGCGGTCGGATCGTCGCCGCCACCATAGACGTGCGAGGTCGCGAACACCGGGAGGGTGTTCTTCGCCAGGCGCAGCTGCGGCAGCAGCAGGCGGGCCTGCTGCGGCTTCATGCTGAGGAAGACGCCGCTGGTGGCCGGATCTTCGCCGACCGGCTCGGAGAGCTGCGACGCGAAGTCGATGCTGGCCGAATCGAGGGTGACCTGGCTGGCGAGCGTGCCGCCACGTGCCTGCCATTCGGCCTTGAACGCGTTGCCCGCGCGACGGGCGAAATCGTCCGTGGACACGATCGCCGTCGCGGTGCGGATGCCGCGGTCGTACATGTGGTCGGCGACCTGCGCGCCCTCGGTTTCCGGCAGCATGCCGAATTCGTTGGCGCCCGCCGGCGGCAGGTTGCGATTGTCGTTGGGGTAGTTGAGCGTGAGCATGGGCGCGGGGAGGGCGCCCTTGGCGAAGATCGCCGACACGCCGTCGCGATTGAGCGGGCCGACGACGAAGCGCGCACCGTCCGCGACGGCCTTGTCGTACGCGTTCACCGCGTGCTGCGCATCGTTGCCGGAGTCGTACACGACGACTTCCGGGCGCGGGGCGTCCGTATGCGACGCGTCGATGTAGCTGGTGAAGAAGCCATCGCGGATCGCGGCACCCGCACCGGCGAGAGGGCCCGACAGGGGCAGCAGTAGCGCCACCTTCGTCGGCACCTTGTAGCCCTCGCGAACGCCCTTGTCGCCGCTGACGGTACCCACGGCCTGGTCGAGCACGGCCGGCGCACGGTTCACGTTGCCGAGCTGCGCCTGCGCTTCCATGACCCAGGGGCGCATCGGGTCGTTGGCCGGCAGCGCCGCGCCGCGATCGGCGAGCGGCTGCGCGCCGAGGCCGGTGAGCAGCACCAGGATCTGCTTGCGGTTTTCTTCGCGATCGATGCCGCGCAGCTTGCCGTCGAGTTCGATGCGCGTCTGCGCCGCGCTCCACGGATCGCCCGCGGCGGCCTGCGCACGCGCCCGGAGTTCGGCCAGGCGCTGGTCGATCTGCGGCGAGACGCGGGCGTCGGGCTTGCCGGTGAGCGACAGGGCCGTTTTCGGGTCGTTCTTCTTCAGCGCGATCTCGGCGCGCAGCGCGTCGAAACGAAGCGCGTCCTCGCCTTCGAGACGCGACCGGCGGATGTCGGCGACGACGGGCTCCGCGCGATCGAGCGCGCCTTCCTGGCGGAACGACTCCGCGGCGAGCAGCTTGTAATAGTCGCGATGCGCGCTGTCCTGCGCGGCGAGTGCGAGGTAAGCCTGCGCCGCCTGATCGAACTGACCCTTGATGTAGAGCGTCTGCGCCGCCTGCGTCGCCTCGCCCGACGGTGCGCTGGCACGCGGAACACCGCCCTGCGTCACGCAGCCGGCGAGGCCGACGGAAAGCAGGATGCCGAAGGTGGTGGCACGGATCGATCGCATCGAAAGGGTTCCTTGGCTACGCGGTGGCGCCCCGGCGCCGAAACGACAGGATCATAGCCCATCGGTTTGCGAGGCCGGCGTGAGTCGTTCTGCAGGACCTCGATCGACCGCTGGGAGCCAGCCCACCGGCGGTGGGGGCTCGCGGCGGCGTGATCGCAAGCAGGCTGGCTCCCACCGGAGCAGGTTCTAGGATCCGTAAAGCGCCTTGCGCGGCGCACCCGTGATCGCCGCGGCCATCTTCGCCGCCTTCGCGGGCGGCAGCTCTTCTTTCAGGATCCCGAAGACGCGAAGTCCTTCGGCCAGCCGTTCGTCTTCGCCCGCTTCGCGTCCCGCGACCATCACGACGAACTCGCCGCGCTGCTGGTTGGGATCGGCGGCCACCGTCCCGACGAGCGTTTCCAGGGCGCCATCCAGCACCGTCTCGAACATCTTGGTCAGCTCGCGCGCGACGACCGCCTCGCGCATGGCGCCGAACACGTCTCGCATGTCCTGCAGCGATTCCAGGATGCGATGCGACGATTCATAGAAGATGAGGGTCCGGGGCTCGCCGGCCAGCTCGGCCAGGCGCGATCGCCGCGCGCCGGCCTTCGCGGGCAGGAAACCTTCGAACACGAAGCGATCGCTCGGCAGTCCGGCGACGGACAGCGCCGCGACCACGGCGCTCGGGCCCGGCACCGGGCTCACGCGGAAGCCGGCGGCACGGGCGGCCCGCACCAGGCGGAACCCCGGGTCGCTGATCAGAGGGGTGCCGGCATCCGACACGAGCGCCACGTCGTCGCCGGCGCGCAGGCGCTCGACGATGCCTTCCACGGCCGTGCGCTCGTTGTGGTCGTGCAGGGCGAGCAACGGCGTGTCGATGCCCAGATGCTGCAGCAACGGTCGCGTATGGCGGGTGTCCTCGGCGGCGACGACCTTCACCCGGCGCAGCGTCTCGATGGCGCGCGCGCCGATGTCGTCGCGATGGCCGATCGGCGTGGCGACGACGTGGAGCGTGCCTGGGCGGGAGGTGGACATGGGAGCGGCCGGTGCGGTGAAGCCGGACATTCTAGCGCCGTCGGCTATACTCCTCCGTGGAGTCGGCCAGACAGTCGCGAGGCGCCGTGTGCGCTTCGAGGAAAGTCCGGGCTCCATAGGGCAGGGTGCCAGGTAACGCCTGGGCAGCGTGAGCTGACGGCCAGTGCAACAGAGAGCAGACCGCCGATGGCCCCGCAAGGGGATCAGGTAAGGGTGAAAGGGTGCGGTAAGAGCGCACCGCGTGCGGGGCTAACGTCGCACGGCACGGTAAACCCCACCCGGAGCAAGACCAAATAAGGGAACCATGACGCGGCCCGCGTCGTTCCCGGGTAGGTTGCTAGAGCCTGGTGGCGACGCCAGGCCGAGAAGAATGACTGTCACGTCGCAAGACGCACAGAACCCGGCTTACAGGCCGACTCCAACTTCTTCGCGACGCTGATGGGAGCCAGCCTGCTGGCGATGGATGCTCGCCGCGAGCAGCCATCGCCAGCAGGCTGGCTCCCACCTGTCAGCCGCTTGCGGCCCGCATCTTCCATGAACGTGAGTTCATCGGTCCGCGTGAATTGTCCTTCACATCGTTCCTGAAAACGCGAAGCGCATCGCAAAAAAACCCCACGATTCAATCACCTTCCAGTCCTTCCTCAGAAATGGCTGGAAATGGTCATGAACGTAGCCTTTCTCCTTGATTCACAAGAAAAAATTCCTTGACAGTCTCAGGGGGCGAGACTATCGTGGGCTCCAGTGTGAAATCGTGGGATTTGGTGGGGCGGCCAACAAGACATGTTCCAGGGCGAGACAGCCATCACGGTCGACGACAAGGGTCGTCTGACGATTCCGACCTCGTATCGGGATCAGGTCGCTGTCGCGTGTGCGAATCGTCTGGTCGTCGCCTACAACCCCTTCGAGACCGGGTGCCTCTGGATCTTTCCGTACGCGGAGTGGGAACAGGTGCGTGACCAGGTCAATGCATTGCCAAGCGTCAAGGCCGTTCACCGCGCGCTGCAGATGAAGCTGGTGGGTGCCGCGGCCATCGTCGAGCCCGACGGGGCGGCCCGCATCCTCCTTCCTTCGAGCCAACGAGCGGCGGCCGGCATAGAAAAGAAAGCGATCCTGCTCGGCATGGGTAACAAGTTCGAGCTGTGGAGCGAACAGGCTCACCTCGCGAAGATCCGCCAGACGATCGGCGAGGACGAGATCAGCGACGACATGGCGGAGCTGCGGTTGTGACGACGTACTAATTCGAGGTTTTCGGTGGAACGGGAGCGGGATGTGGCGATGGCGGGGCGCGATGTGCACATCCCTGTGATGCTCGACGAAGCGGTGGAGGGTCTCGCAGTGCGCGAGAACGGGCGCTATCTGGATGGGACTTTCGGCCGCGGCGGACACGCCCGGGCGATCCTTGCCCGCCTCTCGAACGAAGGTCGCCTGTTTCTCATGGATCGCGATCCGACCGCGATCGCCGTGGCCGAGCAGGGCCTCGCCACCGACCCGCGCGTTTCGCTCCGCCACGACAACTTCGCCACGATGGGCGAATGGCCCGCGCTCGAAGGCGGCCTCGACGGCATCCTCCTCGACCTGGGCGTGTCGTCGCCGCAGCTCGACGACGGCACCCGCGGCTTCAGCTTCATGTCCGACGCGCCGCTCGACATGCGCATGGACACCACACGCGGCATCAGCGCCGCCGATTTCCTGCGCGATGCCGACGAAGCCGAGATCGCAGACGTCCTGTGGACCTTCGGCGAAGAGCGCTTCAGCCGGCGCATCGCGAAAGCGATTGTCGAGCGTCGCGCGACCGCGCCCGTCGAGCGCACCGGCGAACTCGCCGCGCTGGTCGCCGGCTGTGTCGGTCGCCGCGAGCCGGGCAAGAATCCCGCTACCCGCACCTTCCAGGCGCTGCGCATCCGCGTGAACGCTGAACTGGAATCCGTCGAGCGCGGTCTCGACGCCGCGCTCGAGCTGCTGAACGTCGGCGGCCGCCTCGCGGTCATCAGCTTCCACTCGCTGGAAGACCGCACCGTGAAGCAGTTCATCCGCGCGCACGAAGGGCGCGTGCAGGGCAGCCGTCGCGGTCCGCCCGCCGAAGCGAAGCTCGCGCGCCTGAAGCCGGTCGGCAAGGCGATCTTTCCGTCCGCGGCCGAAGTCGCCGCGAACCCCCGTTCGCGCTCGGCCGTGCTGCGCGTGGCGGAGAAACTCGCATGAAGGTCTTCGGCGCGATCTGCCTCTCGATCCTGCTGCTGGCGGTCATCGCCAGCGCGATCGGCGTGGTCTGGACGCGCCATGAGAGCCGCGTGCTCTTCGTCGAGCTCTCGCGCCTGCAGTCGCAGAAGGACGACCTCGGCGTCGAATATGGTCGCCTCGAACTGGAGCAGGCGACGTATGCCGAGCCCAGCCGCATCGATGCCGACGCCCGCGGCAAGCTCGGCATGTTCACGCCGAAGCCGCAGGACATCCAGCTGGTGCGCCGATGAGGGCCCGTCACGGCAAGCCCGTCGTGCCCAGCCGCCGCCGCGGCCAGGGCCCGAGCCCGCGCAAGCGCATGACGGTGATCGTCGCCGTGCTGTGCGTCGCCGCGTCCGGCCTCGTGGTCCGCGCGTTCGACCTGCAGGTGGTGCGCAAGCAGTTCTATCAGGACCAGGGCGACGCGCGCTTCCTCCGCGAGATGCCGATCGCCGTGTCGCGCGGCACGATCTTCGATCGCAACGGCGAGCCGCTCGCCGTGTCCACGCCGGTCGCCTCGATCTGGGCGAACCCGCCGGAAGTGCTCGAGAACGAGGAGCGCATCCCGGAGCTCGCGAAGGCGCTGCACGTCGACGCCGACGACCTGAAGCAGAAGATCGCCCAGCGCGCGGACAAGGAATTCATGTACATCGCGCGCCAGATGCGTCCGGAAGACGCGCAGGCGATCGTCGACCTGAAGATCCCGGGCATCTCGGCGCAGCGCGAGTACCGTCGTTATTACCCATCGGGCGCGGTGAACAGCCACATCCTCGGCTTCACGAACATCGACGATCACGGTCAGGAAGGCCTGGAGCTGGCATTCGACGAATGGCTCGCCGGCAAGCCCGGCGCGAAGCGCGTGATCCGCGACCGCATGGGCCACGTCGTCGAGGACGTCGAACTGGTGCGCGAGCCGCAGCCCGGCCGCGACCTCACGCTGTCGATCGATCGCCGCATCCAGTACCTCGCGTACAGCGCGCTCAAGGACACGCTGGAAAAGAACAAGGCCGACTCCGGCTCGATCGTCGTGATGGACGTGCATACCGGCGAAGTGCTCGGCATGGCGAACCTGCCGTCGTTCAATCCGAACGCCGTGCGCGGGAGCACCCCGTCCGAGCGCCGCAACCGCGCGGTGACCGACGTCGTCGAGCCGGGTTCCACCATGAAGGCGTTCACGATGGCGGCCGCGCTCACCAGCGGCAAGTACACGCCGACCGCGCCGCTGATCGAGACGTCGCCGGGCACGTGGATGATGGGCGGCCATCCGGTGCGCGACACGCACAACTGGGGCACGCTCACGCCGACCGGCGTGATCACGAAGTCGTCCAACGTCGGCGCCGCGAAGATCGCGATGACGCTCGACACCGACTTCCTCTACGGCATCTACAAGTCGTTCGGCCTCGGTAACAGCACCGGCAGCGGATTCCCCGGCGAAGCCGCGGGTTACCTGCCGGTCGGTCGCACGTGGAAGCCGATCGAGAAATCGCGCCTCGCCTACGGCTACAACCTCAACGTCACCCCGTTGCAGCTGGCGAGCGGCTATGCCGCGCTGGGTAACGGCGGTGCGCTGCGTTCGCCGACCTTCATCAAGGGCGCGGACAACGATCCGCAGCAGATCGTGACCCCCGAGGTCGCGCACCAGATCGTCCGCATGCTCGAGACCGTCGTCGCCCCGGGTGGCACGGGTTATGGCTTCGCCTCGGTCGCCAACTACAGCGTGGCCGGCAAGACGGGTACGTCGCACAAGAACTCCGTCGGCGGCTACTACTCGAACAATTACATCTCGCTCTTCGTCGGCATGATCCCGGCCAGCGCCCCCCGCCTCGTCACGGTGGTGGTCATCAACGATCCGAAGGGCGGCCATTACTACGGTGGCTCGGTCGCCGGCCCGGCCTTCGCGCGCGTGATGGAAGGCGCCGTGCGCCTTCTCGACATCGCACCGGACAACGTCGGTCGCTGGTATGCCGGCGGCCCCAGCCAGGGTGGCCTGATCGGCACGACCAACGCACCGCCGCAGGCGGACGATAGCGCGGCGGAAGAGGTGGTCCCATGACCATGCGCCTCGCCGACCTGCTCGATGGATTCGCCGACGCCACCGGTGCCGGCGATCTCGTCGTTTCGGGGCTCGCGATCGATTCCCGTGAGATCCGGTCCGGCAACGTTTTCGTGGCGCTGCGCGGCACGAAGGACCACGGCATCGCGTTCGCCGCGAAGGCCGTCGCCAACGGCGCCACGGCCGTGCTGGCCGAACCGCCGTACGACGCGCCGGGCATCGACGTGCCGGTGATCGCCGTCGAGGGCCTGCGTGGGAAGACCGGTGCGATCGCGGCGCGTTTCTTCGCCGATCCGTCGGCGTCGCTCGAAATGATCGGTGTCACCGGCACCAACGGCAAGACCTCGACCGTGCAGCTGATCGCCCAGGCGCTGGCTTTCCTCGGGCGCAAGCCGGCCACTGTCGGCACGCTCGGTGCGGGCCTGCACGGCGCGATCGCCGAAGGCGAGCGCACCACGCCCGACGCCATCCGCATGCAGGCGCTGCTCGGCGAGTTCCGCGATGCCGGCGCGACCCACGTGGCGATGGAAGTGTCGTCGCACGCGCTGGAGCAGGGGCGGGTGAACGCCATCGCGTTCGACGTCGCCGTGTTCACCAACCTCACGCGCGACCACCTCGATTACCACGGCACGATGGAAGCGTACGGGGCCGCGAAAGCGAAGCTGTTCGCCTTCGATGGCCTGCGCGCCGCCGTCGTCAACGTCGACGACCCGTTCGGCGCGAAACTCGCCAAGGGTCTGCCCGACGGCGTAGAGAAGCTGCGCACGTCGATGGCGTCCGACGCGACCGAAAAAGAGGCCGAGGTGCGCGCGGACATCGTCGTGACGTCGGCCAAGGGACTCTCGTTCAACCTCAACACGCCGTGGGGCATGCGCACCGTGCGCAGTGCGCTCCTCGGCCGGTTCAACGTGGCGAACCTGCTCGCCGTCGCGGCCGTTCTCGGCGCGCTGGGCGAGCCGTTCGATCGCATCCACGCCGCGCTGGAATCGCTGCAGCCGGTGAACGGTCGCATGAGCCGGCTCGGCGGCGACGGCCGCAAGCCGCTGGTCGTGGTCGACTACTCGCACACGCCCGATGCGCTCAAGCAGGCGCTCATGGCGCTGCGTTCGCATACCAAGGGCCGGCTGATCTGCGTGTTCGGCGCCGGTGGCGACCGCGATCAGGGCAAGCGTCCGCTGATGGCCGCGATCGCCGAGCGCCTGGCCGACGTCGTCATCGTCACCGACGACAATCCGCGTACCGAAGACGGCGACGCGATCGTCGCCCAGATCGTGGCGGGCTTCGCCCACCCGGAAACCATCATGGTGGAGCGCGACCGCGCGCACGCCATCGCCCTGGCGCTTGCCGACGCGAAAGCCGACGACGTCGTGCTGATCGCCGGCAAGGGCCATGAAACCTATCAGGAAGGTCCGGAGGGCAAGCGCCCCTTCGACGACCTCGCCGTCGCGAGCGAAGCGATGGCGTCCAGCAAGAAAGGAGTCCGCGCATGATGCGCCTGTCCGCCGTCGCCCTCTGGACCCGTGGCCGCCTTCAGGGCGCCGACGGGGACGTGGGCGGCTTTTCCATCGACACCCGCACGCTCAGGCCGGGCGACCTCTTCGTCGCGCTGCCGGGCGAGCACGTCGATGGGCACGATTTCGTCGCCGCGGCCGCCGCGCGCGGGGCCGTCGCCGCGCTGGTGACGCATCCCGTCGACGCGCCGATTCCCCAGGTGATCGTCGACGACACGCAGCTCGCACTCGGCGATCTCGCCAGCGCGGTGCGCGCGCAGCGCGACGTTCGCGTCGTCGGCATCACGGGTTCCAACGGCAAGACGACGGTGAAGACGCTCACGGCGTCGATTCTTTCGCGCCACGGCCGCACGCACGTCAACGCCGGCAATTTCAACAACGAGATCGGCATGCCGCTGACGCTTCTGGCGATGCCGGAAGACACGCGCTACGCGGTGCTCGAGATGGGCGCCGGCAAGCCGGGCGACATCGATTACCTCGCCGCCATCGCGCGGCCCGATATCGGCCTCGTCAATTCCATCGCCGCCGCGCATCTTGAGCGGATGGGCACGATCGAAGGCGTCGCCGAAACCAAGGGCGCGCTGTACCAGTCGCTGCCTGCCGACGGCGTCGCGATCATCAACGCCGATGACGAACGTTTCTCGGGCTTCTTCGCCAATCTCGCCGGCTCGCGCACGATCCTGCGTTACGCGCTCGACCATCGCGCGGACATCGGTGCCGACATCGTCGAAGAACGGATCGACGGCACGCATTTCGTGCTGTCGACGCCGCACGGCGACGGCGACGTGCACCTGCCGCTGCCCGGCCGCCATAACGTGGCGAACGCGCTCGCGGCCGCCGCCATCGCCACGGCGCTCGGCGTGCCGGTCGACACGATCGTCGAAGGCCTGGAGCAGGTACCGCACGTCGCGGGCCGCCTGAACCTCGAGCCGATGCCGGGCCACTGGACGCTGATCGACGACAGCTACAACGCGAACCCCGGTTCCGCGGCGGCGGCGATCGACACGCTCGCGCTGGCACGCGGCGAGCGCTGGCTGATCCTCGGCGACATGGCGGAGCTCGGCCCGGAAGCGGTGAGGATGCACGCCGACATCGGTCGCCTCGCCCACCAGCGCGGCATCGAGCGTCTTCTCGCCACGGGCGCGAAGAGCGCCGCCGCGGTCGAGGCGTTCGGCGCCGGTGCGCAGCATTTCGCGACGCAGGAAGGCCTCATCGAAGCCGCCTGCGCGCAGATCCACGAGGGCGTGACCTGCCTCGTGAAGGGGTCGCGTTCTTCCGGCATGGACCGGGTCGTGGCTGCGATGAAGAAATACGCTGAAGGAGCATCCCATGCTGCTTGAACTGGCGGAATGGATGGCTCGGCACTTCACGTCGCTGCATCTTTTCCAGTACATCACCTTCCGCGCGATCATGGCCGCGCTGACGGCGCTCGCCGTGTCGCTGCTGCTGGGCCCGGCGCTGATCCGCAAGCTCGCCGCGCTGAAGGCCGGGCAGGTCGTGCGCAGCGACGGTCCGCAGACGCACCTCTCCAAGGCCGGCACGCCGACGATGGGCGGGCTGCTCATCATCTTCGCGGTCGCTATCGCCACGCTGCTGTGGGCCGACCTCGGCAACCGTTACGTCTGGGTGGTGCTGGCGGTGACGGTGCTGTTCGGCGGCATCGGCTTCTACGACGACTACCGCAAGCTCGTGCTGAAGGACAGCCGCGGCCTCGCCAGCCGCTGGAAGTATTTCTGGCAGTCGGTGTTCGGCCTTGGCGCGGCGGTGTTCCTCTACCAGACGCATCAGCTCCCGGCGGAGACCGCGCTGTACGTGCCGCTGTTCAAGCAGGTGGCGATTCCGCTCGGCGTGCTCTTCATCGTCGTCGGCTACTTCATCATCGTCGGCTTCTCCAACGCGGTGAACCTCACCGACGGTCTGGATGGCCTGGCGATCATGCCGAGCGTGCTGGTCTCCGGCGCGCTGGGCATCTTCGCCTACCTCGCCGGCAACAAGCTGTTCTCCGAATACCTCGGCATCCCGGCGATTCCGGGCGCGGGCGAGCTGGCGATCTTCTGCAGCGCGCTGGCCGGCGCGGGCCTCGGCTTCCTCTGGTTCAACACGTATCCGGCGCAGGTCTTCATGGGCGACGTGGGCGCGCTCGCCATCGGCGCCGCGCTCGGCACGGTCGCGCTCGTGGTGCGCCAGGAGATCGTGCTGCTGGTGATGGGCGGCGTCTTCGTGATGGAGACGGCGTCGGTGATGCTCCAGGTCGGCAGCTTCAAGCTGCGCGGCAAGCGCATCTTCCGCATGGCGCCGATCCACCACCACTTCGAACTGAAGGGCTGGCCCGAACCCCGGGTCATCGTCCGTTTCTGGATCATCAGCGTCGTGCTGGTGCTCATCGGTCTCGCCACGTTGAAGGTGCGCTAAGCGATCATGTTCGGTCTCGGCAACAAGCAGGCGAAACGCCGTCAGGGCCCACGGGGGAGCTTCGACCTCCCGTTGCTCGTGGCCGCGCTGTCGCTCGCGGCGCTGGGCGTGGTGATGGTCACCTCCAGCTCCATCGCCGTCGCCGACGGTTCGCATCAGGGCGCGTTCTATTACCTGAAGCGCCACCTCGTGTTCCTCGTGCTGGGTGCCTGCCTCGCGGGCGCGGCGATGCGCACCGAACTGAAGACGCTCGAGAAGCACAGCTTCCTGCTGCTGCTCCTCGGCATCATCATGCTGCTGATGGTGTTCCTGCCCGTGTTCGGCATGCGCATCAACGGCGCGCGCCGCTGGGTGAACCTGCTGGTCACGAGCTTCCAGCCCGTCGAAGCCGTGAAGCTGATCCTCGTGGCGTACCTGGCCAGCTATCTCGTGCGCCACCGCGAAGGCGTGGAATACGAGCTGTTCGGCGTGGTCAAACCCGTCGCCGTGGCCGGTTTCATCGTGTTGCTGCTGCTCGCGCAGCCCGACTTCGGTTCGGCCGCCCTCGTCGTCGCCACGACCGTCGGCATGGTGTGGCTGGCCGGTGCGCGCATGCGCAACCTCCTGCTGCTCGGCACGCCGCTGGTGCCCGCGCTGATCTATGCCGCGACGGCCGAGGATTACCGCATCAAGCGACTCACCTCGTTCCTCGATCCGTGGAAGGACCCGTTCAACGACGGTTTCCAGCTGACCCAGGCGCTGATCGCCGTCGGTCGCGGCGAGTGGACGGGCGTCGGCCTCGGCTCCAGCGTGCAGAAGCTGTTCTACCTGCCGGAAGCGCATACCGACTTCATTCTCGCGGTGCTGGCCGAAGAGCTTGGCCTCGCCGGCATCATGCTCGTGATCTTCCTCTACGTCGTGCTGGTGGGCCGCGGCCTGTACATCGGGCTGAAGGGCGTCGAGCTGGGCCATCGTTTCTCGGGCTACGTGGCCTACGGCATCTCGCTGATGATGGGCTTCCAGGCGATGGTCTCGATCGGCGTGAACCTCGGCGTGCTGCCGACCAAGGGCCTGACCCTGCCGCTGATCAGCTCGGGCGGTTCGTCGGTGCTGATGACCTGCGCGATGGTCGGCGTGCTGCTGCGCGCGACCTTCGAAATCAATCGCGCCGAAGACGCGCGCCAGACGGCGGTGCGCCTGCCGGCCAATGCCGTGCCGGATTCCGCCGCGCCGGCGGGAGGTATCGCATGAGCGGCCCGGTGCTGATCATGGCCGGCGGTACCGGCGGCCACATCTTCCCCGGTCTCGCGGTCGCGGACGAATTGCGCTCGCGCGGCGTGCCCGTCGCCTGGCTGGGTGCCGAGGGCGGCATGGAAACGCGCGTGGTGCCGGCGCACGGTCTCGACCTGCACACGATCGCGGTGGGTGGCCTGCGTGGCAAGGGTCTGGCGACTCGACTGATGGCGCCGGTGATGCTCGTGCGGGCGCTCCTCGCATCGCTGAAGCTGCTGCGCAAGCTGCGTCCGCGCTGCGTGCTGTCGATGGGTGGTTACGTCGCCGGTCCGGCAGGCGTCGCGGCGCGGCTCGCGGGCATTCCGCTGGTGGTGCACGAACAGAACGCCGTCGCGGGCTTCACCAACCGCAAGCTCGCGGGATTCGCGAAGCGCGTGCTCACCGGCTTCCCGAACGTGCTGCCGCACGGCGAATGGGTCGGTAACCCCGTGCGCGCACGGATCGCCGCGCTGCCGTCGCCCGCCGAGCGCTTCGCCGGTCGCGATGGCCGGCCGCGCCTGCTCGTGCTCGGCGGCAGCCTGGGTGCCCGCACGCTCAATCTCGCCATTCCCAAGGCCCTCGCGCACTGGCGTGCGCAGCCGGATCTCGATCAGCTCGATCCGGAAGTGGTTCACCAGACCGGCGAGCGCGGGCTCGAGGAAGCCAACGCCGCGTATACCGAAGCCGGCGTGGCCGCGACCATCGTCCCCTTCATCGAGGACATGGCCGGTGCCTACGCGTGGGCCGACGTCGTGGTCTGCCGCGCCGGCGCGCTCACGGTGGCCGAGCTTTGCGCCGCCGGGCTCGAAGCGGCGCTGGTGCCGTTCCCGCATGCCGTCGACGACCACCAGACCGCGAACGCGCGCGCGATGGTCGATGCCGGTGGCGCGCGCCTCGTCACCGACGCGCTGCTCAACGGACCCGGCGGCCACGGCGCGCTCGGCCTGCTCCTGTTCGACATGATGCTGGATCGCCAGCACATCCTTTCCGCGGCCAACGCGTCCCGCACGCTGGCCAAGCCCGACGCCGCAGCAACGATTGCACGTCATTGCATGGAGGTTTCCGCATGACGCCCGGTCGTTTGCGTTCCCACGAAGATTTCATGACCTCGTTCCGCCGTGTCCATTTCATCGGCGTGGGCGGCGTCGGCATGAGCGGTATCGCCGAGGTGCTGTGCAACCTCGGTTACAGCGTCTCCGGCTCGGATCGCGCGTCGACGACGACGACCGACCGCCTCGCCGGACTCGGTATCGAGATCCACGTCGGCCACGAGGCGTCCAACGTCGATGGCGCCGACGTCATCGTCACGTCGAGCGCCATCCGCGCCGACAACCCGGAACTGGTCGCCGCGCATGCGGCGCGCATCCCGGTGGTTCCGCGCGCGGAAATGCTCGGCGAGCTGATGCGCTTCCGTCGCGGTATCGCGATCGCGGGAACGCACGGCAAGACCACCACCACCAGCCTCGTCGCGAGCGTGCTCGCCGAGGCCGATTACGATCCCACGTTCGTGATCGGCGGCCAGCTCAACGCCGCCGGCGCGAACGCGCGCCTCGGCACGGGCCAGTACCTCGTCGCGGAAGCCGACGAGTCCGACGGTTCGTTCCTGATGCTCTCGCCGGTGATCGCGGTCGTCACCAACATCGACGCCGACCACCTCGAGAACTACAACAACGATTTCGCGCAGGTGAAGAAGGCCTTCCGCGATTTCCTGCATCGCCTGCCGTTCTATGGCATGGCGGTGCTGTGCATCGACGACGAGGAGACGGCCCTGCTGGCGCAGGACACCTCGCGCCGCATGCTCACCTACGGCATCGACAAGCCCGGTGCCGACGTCTCCGCGTCGAACGTGCGCCAGATCGGCTTCGAGATGCATTTCGACCTGCACCTCCCGGGCATGGCGGACACGCTGCCGGTGACGCTGAACCTGCCGGGCCGCCACAACGTGCAGAACGCGCTGGCCGCGGCCGCGGTCGGCTGGCAGCTCGGCGTCGACGCCGAGGCGATCGCCCGCGCCCTCGCGCGCTTCGAAGGCGTCGGTCGTCGCTTCCACCGTCGTGGCGAGATCGCCCTCGACCAGGGCAGCGCGCTGCTCGTCGACGACTACGGCCATCACCCGCGCGAGCTCGCGGCCGTGTTCGCCGCCGCGCGTGGCGGCTGGTCGGACCGCCGCCTCGTGGTCGCGTTCCAGCCGCATCGCTACAGCCGCACGCGCGATCTGCTCGACGATTTCGCCAACGTGCTGGCCGAGGTCGACGTGCTGGTGCTGACCGAGGTCTATCCCGCCGGCGAAGCGCCGATCGCGGGTGCCGACGGCAAGTCGCTGGCCCGCGCCATCCGCGCGCGCGGCAAGACCGACCCCGTACTGGTCGACCACCCGCGCGACCTTCGCGCCACGCTGTCCGCGCTGGCTCGCGACGGCGACCTGATCCTGCTGCTCGGCGCCGGCGACATCGGCGCGGCGGCCATCGAGCTGGCGAACGCCGGCAACCTGAGGACCCCCACCCGATGAGCACCACCCGTTTCCCGCGCCTGGTCACCGATGCCGCCGACTTCGGTCGCGTGGCCGTGGTCATGGGCGGAAACTCCGCGGAGCGCGAGGTTTCGCTCAATTCCGGCCACGGCGTGCTCGAGGCACTGCGCGCCGCCGGCGTCGACGCCCACGCGATCGATGGCATCCCCGCGCTGCTCGACGCGGTGCGCGCCGGCCACTTCGCGCGCGTGTTCAACATCCTTCATGGCGCGGGTGGCGAGAACGGCGAGCTCCAGGGCGCGCTGCAGTCGCTTGGCATTCCCTACACGGGCTCGGGTGTGCTGGGTTCGGCCCTGTCGCTGGACAAGGTACGCGCCAAGCAGGTGTGGATCGCGCTCGGCCTGCCCACGCCGAAGTTCAAGGCGCTGCCGCGCGGCGCCGACGTGCACGCCGCCGCTCGCGAGATCGGCTTTCCGCTGATCGTGAAGCCGGCATGGGAAGGTTCCAGCGTCGGCATCACGCGCGTGTTCGACGAAGCGGGCCTCGATGCCGCCGTGGAACTCGCACGCCGTTATCCGGGCGACCTGCTGATGGAGACGCTCATCGAAGGCGATGCAGTCGAAGGTGGCGAGTTCACCGTCGGCGTGCTCGGCCGCGAGGTGCTTCCCACGATCAAGATCGTCCCCAACAGCGCCTACTACGATTACAACGCGAAGTACGTCGCCGAGGACACGCAGTACATCGTACCGGGCCTCGCGGGCGCCGCCGAAGACGACATGCGCGCACTCGCGCTGCGCGCCTTCGACGCGCTCGACTGCTTCGGCTGGGGTCGCGTCGACGTGATGCGCGACCGTCACGGCAGGAACTGGCTGCTCGAAGTGAACACCGCGCCGGGCATGACCTCGCATTCGCTCGTGCCGAAAGCCGCCGCCGTCGCGGGCCTCGATTACCAGGCCCTGTGCTGGCGCGTCCTCGAAACCTCGATGCAGCGGGAGGGCGCGAAGGCATGAAGGGAGCCGCCGCCACGCGGATCGTCGCCTGGGGTATCGCCATCACGTTGGTGGCGTTGCCCGTGGTCGGCGTGATGCAGGGCTGGTTCGCCGCCGGCCGCTGGCCGGTGACGCAGCTCAAGGTCGAAGCGGAGTTCGCGCACGTCAGCGCCGAACAGATCCGCAGCGCCGTGCTGCCGCGCCTCGGCAAGGGCTTCTTCGCCACCGACCTCGAAGACGTGCGCAAGTCCATCGGCTCGCTGCCATGGGTCGAATCCGTCGAAGTGCGCAAGCGCTGGCCGGACACGCTGCTCGTCCGCATCTACGAACGCCAGCCGTTCGCGCGCTGGAACGAGGACCGCCTCATCAGCCGCCAGGGCCTCGTGTTCGATGCGCCGGGCGCCGATCAGATGGGCGACCTGCCGCGGCTGCGCGGTCCGGACTCGCGACTCGCCGAAGTGGTCAGTTTCTACGCGCAAGCGCGCAAGTCGTTCGAAGGCCGCACCGGCCTGTCGATCGTCGGCGTCACCCTGAGCGACCGCGGCAGCTGGAGCGCCACGACCGACAGCGGCGCGGAGATCGTGATCGGCGATCGCGACCAGGCGGACCGCCGTCTCGCGCGCTTCCTCGACGTCTACCCGCAACTCGTCGCGGGCCGGCACGGCGGTTTCGCCTATGCCGACCTGCGTTACACCAACGGATTCGCCATCCGGTGGCCGGAACCGGAAACCACGGCCACACCCAAGGTCGGAACCTGAGCTAAACCATGAGAAACAAGAACGACAAACAGCTCGTCGTCGGCCTCGACATCGGAACGTCGAAGGTCGTCGCCATCGTCGGCGAGTACGAGCCCGGCGAAGCCATCGAAGTGATCGGCATAGGCACGCACGTGTCGCGCGGCATGAAGCGCGGCTCCGTGGTCGACATCGAATCGACGGTGCATTCGATCCAGCGCGCGGTGGAAGAAGCCGAGCTGATGGCCGGCTGCGACATCCGCTCGGTCTATGCGTCGATTTCGGGCAGCCACCTCGAAACACGCAACTCGCACGGCACCGCGGCGATCCGCGACCGCGAGGTAATGGCCGCCGATCTCGACCAGGTGCTCGAGGCCGCCAGCGCGGTCGCGATTCCGGCCGACCGGAAGGTGCTCTACAAGGAATCGCAGGAATACCGCATCGACGGCCAGGACGGCATCCGCCATCCGGTGGGCATGAGCGGCGTGCGCCTCGAAGCCAGCGTGCATCTCGTCACCGGCGCGGCCAGCGCGGTGCAGAACATCTCCAAGTGCATCCAGCGCTGCGGCCTCTCGGTCGACGAACTCGTGCCCGCGGCAGTGGCGAGCGCGAAGGCCGTGCTCACGGAAGACGAGCTCGAGCTCGGCGTATGCCTTGTCGACATCGGCGCGGGCACGACGGACATCGCCATCTACACGCAGGGTGCGATCCGTTACACGAAGTCGCTGCCGGTCGGCGGCGATCAGGTGACGAACGACATCGCGTACGGCGTGCACACACCAACCGCTCACGCGGAAGAGATCAAAATCAAATACGCGTGTGCGCTCGCCCAGCTCGCCCACGCGGAAGAAACCATCCAGGTGCCGAGCGTCGGCGATCGACCGCCGCGCCGTCTCGCGCGGCAGGCGCTCGCGCAGTCGGTGCAGGCGCGCTACGAGGAAATCTTCGAGATGGTGCAGGACGAACTGCGCCGCTCGGGATACGAAAGCCTCGTCGCCGCGGGCATCGTGCTGACGGGTGGCGCCTCGCGCATGGAAGGCGCGCTGGAGCTGGCCGAGGAAATCTTCCACAAGATGGTTCGCATCGGCGTGCCGCAACACGTCTCGGGCCTGGGCGACGTCGTGTCCAGCGAGCTGCACTCGACAGGCGTGGGCCTGCTGCTGCACGGCTCGCGGTCGAGCGGCGGCGCGCGACACGCGGGATCGTCGGTCGGCGGCAACGTTGGCAGCGTGGTGGAGAAGTTCCGGAGCTGGTTCACCAAGAATTTCTGAGTTTCGCTTCAACCGGATAGACGGTGCCCGACGGAAGGGGGGCGCCGGGGCAAGAGGAAGGCCCGCAACCCGCGGCCGACAGGAGTCGGACTCGGGACATAAACCAAAAAAAACCAAAAGTTCTGCGGAGGACGGGAAATGTTCGAACTGATCGAAAAACTGGCACCGAATGCGGTCATCAAGGTCATCGGCGTGGGTGGTGGCGGCGGCAACGCCGTGGCCCACATGGTCAACTCCAATATCGAAGGCGTCGAGTTCGTCGTCGCCAACACCGACGCGCAGGCGATGAAGAGCTGCGGCTCGCGCACGCACCTGCAGCTGGGCGGTAACGTCACCAAGGGTCTCGGCGCCGGCGCGAATCCGGAAGTCGGCCGTCAGGCCGCGCTCGAGGATCGCGAGCGTATCGAAGAAATGCTCGAAGGCGCCGACATGGTGTTCATCACCGCCGGCATGGGCGGTGGCACGGGCACCGGCGCGGCGCCGGTCGTGGCGCAGCTCGCGAAGGAGAAGGGCATCCTGACCGTCGCGGTCGTGACCAAGCCGTTCCCGTTCGAAGGCCGTCGCCGCATGCAGGTGGCGCTGAAGGGTATCGAAGACCTCTCCCAGCACGTCGATTCACTGATCACCGTGCCGAACGAGAAGCTGCTGTCGGTGCTCGGTCGTGAAGTGACGCTCCTGAACGCGTTCAAGGCGGCCAACGACGTGCTCCAGGGCGCGGTCCAGGGCATCGCCGACCTGATCACGGCCCCGGGCCTGATCAACGTCGACTTCGCCGACGTCCGCACCGTCATGAGCGAAATGGGCATGGCGATGATGGGCTCGGGCACCGCTCGCGGCGACGATCGCGCCCAGGCCGCCGCGGAAGCGGCGATCAACAACCCGCTGCTCGAAGACGTCAACCTGGCCGGTGCCTGCGGCATCTTGGTCAACGTGACGGCCGGCCCGAACCTCACCATGCGCGAGTTCGACGAGATCGGCCGCGTCATCCACGACTTCGCCTCGGAAGACGCGACCGTCGTGATCGGCACCTCGCTCGACCCGGACATGCAGGACGACGTCCGCGTCACCGTGGTGGCGACGGGCCTGAACCGCGGCGTCGCGGCGAAGCAGCCGATCCGCCAGCCGGTGCAGCAGCAGGTCGAGATGCGCCAGCGTCCGCGTCCGGTCGTGCTGCGCACCGGTACGGGCAACGAAGTGGTCGATTACGCGCAGTCCGACGTCGTCGCGTCGGTACGTACCGAACCGGCACAGCCGCAGAAGGGTGCGGAGCCGGCGATCGACTACCTCGACATCCCGGCCTTCCTGCGTCGCCAGGCCGACTGACGAGAAGACACGCCAGGGCACGTTAAGGAAAACGTGCGGACGATCCTGCAGGACGCGAGGATCGACAGGTGTTCCGCCGCCGCTCCCGTCCGGGCGGCGGAGCACCTCCGTGTCCCCTGAAGGAAAGCTTCAAGTGATATCAATTACTTGCAAGTGCTTGACCCGTACCGGTTTTCAGTCGCACGTCAGATGAGAACGTCTCGCAGGCGATGCTGAAGGGATGGTGAAAGGAATCATCAACTGTACTGTCTGGTTTGTTTATTCCGAGGTTAAGACTGTGTTAGCATGTCGGTTACTTTAGGCTGCTGCCAACAAGGTTTGACCCAACATGATCAAGCAGCGCACGCTCAAGAACATCATTCGCGCCACGGGCGTCGGTCTCCATACCGGCGACAAGGTGTACATGACGCTTCGCCCGGCGGCGCCGAACACGGGCATCGTGTTCCGCCGTACCGACCTCAATCCGCCGGTCGAGCTCAAGTCTCGTCCGGAAAACGTGGGCGACACGCGTCTGTCCACCACGCTGATCCATGGCGACGTGCGCGTCTCGACGGTTGAGCATCTGCTCTCGGCGATGGCCGGTCTCGGCATCGACAACGCGTACGTCGACCTCTCCGCGCCGGAAGTGCCCATCATGGACGGCAGCGCGGGTCCGTTCGTGTTCCTGATCCAGTCCGCCGGTATCGAGGAGCAGGACGCCGCGAAGCGTTTCATCCGCATCAAGAAGCCGGTGATCGTGCAGGACGGCGACAAGTGGGCCAAGCTCGAGCCGTTCGACGGCTTCAAGGTCGGCTTCTCCGTCGAATTCGATCATCCGCTCTTCAACAAGCGCAATTCGCAGGCCGAGATGGATTTCTCGACGACGTCGTTCGTCAAGGAAGTCAGCCGTGCCCGCACCTTCGGTTTCATGCGCGACATCGAAATGCTCCGCGAGCGTAACCTGACGCTCGGCGGCTCGATGGACAACGCCGTGGTGCTCGACGACTACCGCGTGCTCAACGAAGACGGCCTCCGTTACGACAACGAGTTCGTCAAGCACAAGATCCTCGACGCCATCGGCGACATCTACATGCTGGGCCACAGCCTGATCGGCGCGTACTCCGCGCACAAGTCGGGTCACGAGCTCAACAACAAGCTGCTCCGCAGCCTGATGGCCGACGTCAGCGCGTGGGAAGAGGTCAGCTTCAAGGATCCGGCCAAGGCGCCGATTTCCTACGCCCACCCCGCCCAGGCGGTGTAAGGCACGGCCCGCTGCGGCGGGTCGCCTCGATACGGAAAGGCCGCGAGCGATCGCGGCCTTTTTGTTGCTTGCTCGGCTGCGCCCTCGCGTTGTGACGCGGGCGTGGCGAAGGGGGCGTGGCAGCGGCGCTGCTTTGCCGCCTCGTGCAGCAGCCACTATTCGGCGAGCCCATGTGGGAGCGGCCTTGGCCGCGATGGGTGCTCGTGGCAAGCACCCATCGCGGCCAAGGCCGCTCCCACAGGAAGGCTCGCGGGCATCGCTCTTGTGGGAAGCCCGCTGGCGGTCCACCCATTCGCGCGCTGGCGGGCTTCCCGCATCGGCGAGACAGTGGCCGGGAGCGCCTCAGCCCTATGCTTTCGTCGTCACGGTGCTCGGTGGGAGTCGGGGTGCGTCGTCTGCTGAGCGATTCCGCAGGGAGGCGAAGGCCGGACGAGGACTTAGCGAGGGAGGCGACGCACCTCGGCTCCCCTGCCTCGCCCCCCCGAGCCGCTGCGATGGCGCAGCCGAGCCCGGGCGATGGCCCATGAAATTTACGTGCATTTTCGGTGCTCGCGCGGTTGACGCGTGCTATAAAGTTCGCCGGTCTCATGATCCGTGGGTACTGACGGACCCGATGAGGCTTTGGCAACTATAGGATTAATCTGATTTTTCGGCCTGATTGGCCAAGTTGAGGAACAGATCCCGCAACGTGGGGTCGGAGAGTGACGCAGCGGCGGCGCGCAAGTGGCGGGCGGCCGAGGCGGAAAGCGGTTTATGCCAGTCGGGGATGACTTCCTCTGGCGGCAGGGGGGCCACTTTCACGGCAACCGAGTGGGCCGACGCGCCGAGGGCGCGGGCAGCTTCGAGGATCTGCGTCTGGTAAAGGCGCACCCGCGAGGCCCAAGCCGACGAGGGCGCAAGGAAGACGAGCCTGCCGTCGCGCAGGTCCGCGAAGCGGACCTGATCACGCAGCGGCGAGGGCAGTGTCGCGCGCAGCTGGCGATCAAGCCGGTCGAGTTCGCGGGCTCTCTGGGCCAGCGAGGCGACGGGCCCGAAGTCGGCGACGGATGTCAGTCCGTTCGTCGATCGGCGGGGAGGCTTGGGCGGCGGTGGCATGGACCGGCTTTGAACTTATTCGATGTGGAACGTATGCAGATCATACTTGTATCTCGCGGCCTGAAAGGGCCCAAAACGCTCGACCTGACCTGTCGGCGGCTACGCTGCAAGGCCGTGGCATTCGCCCTTGCCGGTTTCGTCGGCATCGCCGCGCTCGGCGCGGGTGTCGCGCTCGCGGTCGCCGGTCCGAAAGCGCGCGCGCTGGGCACCATCGGCAGCCTCGAGCGCCAGGTCGGCGACCAGGACGCCCGGGTGGCCGAGGTGAAGCGTCAGGCGCAGCGCGATCTCGACGCCCTTGCCGTGAAGCTCGGGCAGTTGCAGGCCCAGTCCGTGCGTCTCAATGCACTCGGAGAACGCCTGACCCAGGTCGGCAAGCTCGACGACGGCGAGTTCGACTTCGACGAAGAGCCCGGTCAGGGCGGCCCGGAAGTGGCGACCACGCCCGAGGCGTCGGCGTACGCGTTGCCGGCCGCGCTCGACAAGAGCATCGCGTCGCTCTCCACGCAGTTCGACAGCCAGCAGGCCCAGCTCGAAGCCCTGCGGGACATGCTCACGGACCGAAACATCGAGTCCAGCCTGCGGCCCACCGGCATGCCGGTGAATGGCTATATCTCGTCGTATTTCGGTGGGCGCCCCGATCCGTTCAGCGGGCACGCTGCTCGCCACACCGGCATCGACATCGCCGCGCCGAAAGGTACGCCGGTGACCGCCGTGGCCGAGGGCATGGTCACCTTTGCAGGTCAGCGCAGCGGCTATGGCGATGTCGTCGAAATCGACCACGGCAATGGCTACATGACCCGCTACGCCCACAACAGCGCCATCGTGGCGACGCCGGGCCAGCGCGTCCGCGTGGGCGACGTGATCGCGAAGGCCGGCTCCACCGGCCGTTCGACGGGCTCGCACGTGCATTTCGAGGTCTGGTTCCACGATCGCGTGGTCAATCCGCTGGCCTACGTGAAGAGCCATCGCTGAACGGGGTTGAATCCTCGGGCCCGCGCCGCCACCCCGAGGAAAGCCGGGGACGCCCGTAGTATGATCGTCCCTTCGTGCCGGCCGGCCATGGCCTTCCGGCAACCCTTTTCGTACCAGATCCGGATGATCGATGTTCAATCGTGCCCTGACGAGTATTTTCGGCAGCCGTAACGAGCGTGTGCTGCGCGACCTCTCCAAGACGGTCAAGCGCATCAACGCTCTCGAGCCGGAGTTCGAAAAGCTTTCCGACGACGCCCTGCGTGGCAAGACCGAAGAGTTCCGCCAGCGTCTCGCGGCGGGCGAGTCGCTCGACAAGCTGCTGCCCGAAGCGTTCGCGGTAACCCGCGAGGGCGCCAAGCGCGTGCTCGGCATGCGCCACTACGACGTCCAGATGATCGGCGGCATGGTGCTGCACGGTGGTCGTATCGCCGAAATGCGCACGGGCGAGGGCAAGACCCTCGTCGGAACGCTGCCGGTGTACCTCAACGCGCTGGAAGGCAAGGGCGTCCACGTCGTCACCGTCAACGACTACCTGGCGCGTCGCGACTCGGCGCAGATGGGCACGCTCTACAACTTCCTCGGCCTCACGGTCGGTGTCGTGTATCCGGGCATGGACCACGCCGACAAGCACGCGGCATACCGCGCCGACATCACGTACGGCACCAACAACGAGTTCGGTTTCGATTACCTGCGCGACAACATGGCGCTCAGCAAGGAGCAGCGCAACCAGCGCGGCCTGCATTACGCCATCGTCGATGAAGTCGATTCCATCCTCATCGACGAAGCCCGTACGCCGCTGATCATCTCCGGGCCGGCCGAAGATTCCCCGCAGCTCTACATCGCGGTGAACAAGGTCGTGCCGCGCCTGATCCGTCAGGAGAAGGAAGACGGCCCCGGCGATTACCTCGTCGACGAGAAGCAGAAGCAGGTGCACATGTCCGAAGAGGGCATGGAGCACGCCGAGCAACTGCTCCGCGAGGCCGGCGTCATCGAGCCCGACAGCGGTCTGTACGACTCGAAGAATCTCGCGGTCGTGCACCACATGAACGCGGCGCTTCGCGCCAACGCGATCTACCAGCGCGACGTCGATTACATCGTGCGCGACGGCGAAGTCATCATCGTCGACGAATTCACCGGCCGCACGCTCGCGGGCCGTCGCTGGTCCGATGGTCTGCACCAGGCGGTCGAGGCGAAGGAAGGCGTTCCCATCCAGCGCGAGAACCAGACGCTGGCGACGGTGACGTTCCAGAATCTGTTCCGCATGTACAAGAAGCTGGCCGGCATGACCGGTACGGCGGATACGGAAGCCTACGAGTTCCAGTCGGTATACGGCCTGGAAGTCGTGGTGATTCCCACGCACAAGCCGATGGTCCGCGTCGACAATCCGGATTCCGTGTTCCTCGGTCCGGATGCCAAGTACAAGGCCGTCATCGCCGACATCAAGGCCTGCTACGAGCGCGGCCAGCCGGTGCTGGTGGGTACGGCGTCGATCGACGTCTCGGAGCTCGTGTCGAATCTGCTGCGCCAGGAGCGCATCCCGCACGAGGTGCTCAACGCGAAGCAGCACGAGCGCGAAGCGCACATCGTGGCGCAGGCCGGTGCGCCGGGCTCGGTGACCATCGCCACGAACATGGCCGGTCGCGGTACCGACATCGTGCTGGGCGGCAGCCTCGACGCCGCACTCGCCGCGTTGCCCGAGGGTGCGTCCGACGCCGACAGGCAGAAGGTGCGTGCGGAGTGGAAACAGCGCCACGAGCAGGTACTCGCCGCCGGCGGCCTGCACATCATCGGCACCGAGCGTCATGAATCGCGCCGCATCGACAACCAGCTGCGTGGTCGTTCGGGGCGCCAGGGCGATCCGGGTTCCTCGCGCTTCTACCTGTCGCTTCAGGACAACCTGATGCGCATCTTCGGCGGCGAGCGTATCGGCCGCTGGATGCAGATGTTCGGCATGAAGGAAGACGAGGCGCTGGAAGATCGCCTCATCTCGCGTCAGATCGAAAAGGTCCAGCGCAAGGTCGAGCAGCACAACTTCGACATCCGCAAGAACCTCCTCGACTTCGACGACGTCGCGAACGACCAGCGCAAGGTGATCTACGCGCAGCGCGACGAGCTGCTCGAGGCGGAAGACATCTCCGACATGATCGGCGACATCCGCCAGGACGTCGTGGATGCGCTGGTGCGCAAGTACGTGCCAGCCGACAGCATCGACGACCAATGGGACATCCCGGGCCTCGACCGCGAGATCGCGAGCGAACTCAACCTCCGCCTCGACCTGCCGCATTGGGTCGAAGGCCAGAAGGATGTCGACGCCGAGCGCATCCTCGAGCACGTGCGCGCATCGGTCGATGCGATGTTCGTGGAGAAGGAAACCCAGGTCGGCGCCGAGACCATGCGTTCGCTCGAGAAGCACGTGATGCTTTCGGTGGTCGACAACGCGTGGAAGGAACACCTCGCCAGCATGGATTACCTGCGCCAGGGCATCTACCTGCGCGGTTATGCGCAGAAGCAGCCGAAGCAGGAGTTCAAGCGCGAGTCGTTCGAGCTGTTCTCGGAAATGCTCGATCGCATCAAGGCGGAAGTCGTGCAGATGCTGGCGCGCATCCGTGTCCGCAGCGAAGAAGAAGTCGCCGCGATGGAAGCCGAGCAGCAGCGTCAGGCCGAAGCCCAGCGCCTGCAGTTCCAGCATGCCGACGCCCAGATGATCGGGCAAGGCGGCGACGGCACGGCGGCGGACAACGTCGTGGCGCCTGTGGTGAGCGATGGCCCCAAGGTCGGTCGCAACGACGCCTGCCCCTGCGGTTCGGGCAAGAAGTTCAAGCACTGCCACGGTCAGCTCAGCTGATACGAAAAACCCGCCGAAAGGCGGGTTTTTTTTGCTCCTGCAGAAGCCGGCTCAGTCGCCGCCGCCCTTGGGCTTCTGCCGGAACGATTCGGCTTGCACCGTGACGTACTGCGGCTCTTCGCTGTCGAGGCGCAGCGCGGTGAGCTGCCCGCCCCAGACGCATCCGGTATCGATGGCGAAGACGCCAAGCCCTGCGAAGCGACCGAGCGCCGACCAGTGGCCGCAGACGATCTTCGTTTCACGCCGACGCATGCCGGGCACTTCGAACCACGGGTACATGCCGGGCTTCTGCGTGCCCGGAACGCCTTTGCCTTCGAAGTCGATGCGACCGTTGACGTCGCAGTAGCGCATCCGCGTCAGCGTGTTGATGGTGGCGCGGTGGCGCTCGACGCCTTGCAGCCGGTTGTTCCAGCCCGGCGGGCGATTGCCGAACAGGTTCTTGAGCAGGCGCTGATGACGCGGGCCGCCGAGTTCGCGCTCCACTTCGAGCGCGGCACGCTGCGCCTGACGCAGCGTCCACAGCGGCGCGAGTCCCGCGTGGA
This sequence comes from Luteibacter sp. UNCMF331Sha3.1, assembly GCF_900109915.1. Classification (GTDB taxonomy): domain Bacteria; phylum Pseudomonadota; class Gammaproteobacteria; order Xanthomonadales; family Rhodanobacteraceae; genus Luteibacter. The sequence continues at coordinate 935,437 of NZ_FOBU01000001.1, read as the reverse complement.
TCATCGTCCAGCCGAGTTCCTCGTCATGGTGCAGGAGCTTCTGCATGCGCAGCCACTCGAGCAGCACAGGCGCGTCGTCGGCGAACAGCACTTCGCGCAGCTCGGGATTGACGCGCGCCTGCGCGTCTTCACGACGCTGGCCGATGGCCAGCAGCGAGAGGTCGTGGTTGCCCAGCGTGATGACGGCCTGATCTCGCAACGAGTGAATCAGTCGCAGCGTGGCGAGCGATTCGCCACCGCGGTTCACCAGGTCGCCGCAGAACCAGAGCCGATCGCTGGCCGGGTCGAAACGAATCTTTTCCAGCATGCGCTGGAGTTCGGGGTAGCAACCCTGAACGTCGCCGATCGCGTAGACGGCCATCAGTTCTGTTGCTCCGTGATGCCGTTCCCGGCGTGCGCACTATCCATTAGTCGATCCTAGTGGAGCGTGCGCGGGATCGAAAGAACAAAAGCCGGAATGGGCGCGTCGAACTGCGTTCCGTCGTCGGCGATCATGCTGTAGGTGCCCTGCATGGTACCCACCGCGGTCTCGAGCACGGCGCCCGAGGTGTATTCGAACGATTCGCCGGGGCGCATCCAGGGCTGCTCGCCAACGACGCCTTCGCCGCGGACTTCATCGACCTTGCCGTTCGCATCCGTGATGACCCAGTGGCGCGTCAGCAGTTGCGCGCCCGTCGCACCGGCGTTATGCAGTGTGATCGTGTACGCGAAGACGTAGCGGTTGTCGGTCGGCTGCGATTGGTCGGGAACGAATCGGGTTTCGACCTCCACGTTGATCGTGTAGGGGGATTTGGAGTTCATACGCCGATTGTCGGGGACGGGGAGGGGGCGGGCAAGTATGCCCGTATCCCCCTTCACATGGCGTTTGCGAGTTTCACGAAGTCCAGCGGTGCGAGCGTCTCCGCGCGGGCGCGCGGGTCGATGCCGAGGTCGCGGATGGTGGTTTCGTCCAGGAGCCCCTTGAGGGTGTTCGAGAGCGTCTTGCGGCGCATCGCGAAGGCCGCCTTCACCACCCGGTGGATCTTCTCGGGAGCCGCGTCCGGCAGCTGCCCGGGCGGCAGCGGAACGAGGCGGACGACGGCCGAGTCGACCTTCGGCGGCGGACGGAAGGCCCCCGGAGGCACCGTGAAGAGCGGCGTGACCTTGCAGGCGAGCTGGAGCATCACGCTGAGCCGACCGTACACCTTGCTGCCGGGCTCGGCGGCCATGCGGTCCACCACCTCCTTCTGCAGCATGAAGTGCATGTCCTGGATGGCCGACGCGTGGTCGACGCAATGGAACAGGATGGGGCTCGAAATGTAATAGGGCAGGTTGCCGGCGATGCGCAGTTTCTCCGCGCCCAGCTCGCGGGCCAGCGCGCCGAAATCGACCTTGAGCACATCCGAGTGCACGATGCGCAGCTCGCCGATGGCGTTCGCGCGTTCCTGCAGGGCGGGGATGAGGTCGGTATCGAGTTCGATCGCCGTCATCGTCTTCGCCACCGCCAGCAGGGGGAGGGTCATGGCACCCTCGCCGGGGCCGATCTCGACGACGGTGTCGCCATCCTTCGGTGCGATGGACGAGACGATGCGCTCGATGTAGCGCTTCTCGTGGAGGAAGTGCTGGCCGAAACTCTTCTTGGGGCGTGCGTTCATGTGGTGATGCGATGCCGGGCGAGGTCGATGGCGAGCCGCGTGGCCGCGAACAGGCTGGCGGGATCCGCCTTGCCGGTGCCCGCGAGGTCCAGCGCCGTGCCGTGGTCGACCGAGGTGCGAATGAAAGGAAGGCCGAGCGTCACGTTGACCGTGCGGTCGAATGCTTCGCTCTTGAGTACGGGCAGAGCCTGGTCGTGATACATCGCCAGGACCGCGTCGTAGCGTGCGCGCATGGCCGGCACGAAGGCGGTATCGGCCGGCAGGGGGCCGAGCAGATCCATGCCGTCGTCGCGGAGGCGGTCGAGCAGCGGAATGATCGTGTCGATCTCTTCCCTGCCCATGTGACCGCCTTCGCCGGCATGCGGGTTCAGGCCGAGCACCGCGATGCGCGGACGCGCGATGCCGAAGTGCGAGCTCAGCGACCCGGCCACGATGCGCAGCGTGCGTTCGAGCAGGGCGGGGGTGACCGCCGCGGGCACGGCGGACAGCGGCAGGTGCGTGGTGGCGAGCGTGACCCGCAGCTCGGGACTCGCGAGCATCATCACGACATCGGCCGCGGCGCGTTCGGCGAAGAATTCGGTGTGACCGATGAAGGCGACGCCGCCCTCGTTGATGCTGGATTTCTGGACGGGGCCGGTGACGACCGCGTCGAAGTCGCCCGCAAGGCAGCCATCGGCCGCGAGGGCCAGCATCGCGAGCACGTGCCGCGCGTTGCGAGGATCGGGTTCGCCGAAACGTTCGGTCGCGCCGAGCGCGACGTGCCGGATACGGATCCGGCCGGCCGGGCGCGTGGCGATGCGCGTGCCGTCGTCGTCGACGATATCGAGGACCAGGCCGCAGGCCGATGCGGCGCGGGCGAGGAGGTCGCGATCGGTGACGGCCACGAGATCGGCCGCCACGTCGCTCGCGGCGAGCCGGGCGAGGAGTTCGGGCCCGACCCCGGCAGGCTCACCGGCGGTGACGGCGAGCCGTGGCAGGGTGGGCGTATCCATGGCCGTTACGGCGTGGCCGACGCCTGCTTGTCGTCCGGATCGCGGAGTTCCGGCACGCGGATGTCCACGAACGACGTCGAGCGGAGCTCGCGCAGGTAGTTTTCGTAAGCCTCGTCGGCCTTGCGCGTACCGATGGCCTGGCGGGCCTGGTTGCGCTGCGATTCTTCGGTGACGTCGCTCTGGCGGGCGCCGAGGCGCTGCATCACGATCCAGCCGGCATCGGTCTGGAACGGCTTGCCGACTTCGTCGTCCTTCAGGGCTTCGATCTGGGTGGCGATCGCCTGTCCCCAGGCGTCCTTCTGGAACCAGCCCATGTCACCGCCGACGTTCGCGGTGGTGTTGTCCTTCGAATCGTCCTTCGCGAGCTTGGCGAAGTCTTCGTGCTTGTCGACGATGCGCGTGTAGAGATCCTGCGCCTTCTTTTCGGCCTGCTCGGGGGTGACGACCTCGGACGGCTTGATGAGGATCTGGCGCGCGTGGTATTCGGTGACGACCTGACGGCCCGGCTGACGGGTTTCGATCAGCTTCAGGACCTGGAAGCCGGTCGGACCGCGAAGGATCGGCGTGGTCTCGCCGGCCTTCAGCGACGACACGGCCTCGGCGAAGGCCGGCGGCACTTCGTCGAGACGGCGCCAGCCGAGGTCGCCGCCATCGAGCGCGTCGGGCGCGTCGGAGTAGCGGATGGCCGCGGCGTTGAAATCCATGCCGCCCTTGACCGCCTTCACGGCTTCCTCCGCCTTGGCCTGAGCCTGGGCGATGGCATCGGCGCTGGCGTCGGCCGGCGTGCCGACCTGGATATGCGCCAGGTGGACCTCGCCCGCCTTGTAGGAGGGGCTGGCGAGCAGGTTGTTCACTTCTGCGTCGGTGACCGTGACCTGGTCGCGCACGACGCTCTCGTGCAGGCGCTGGGCGATGATCTGGTCGGAAAGCTGCTGGCGGAACGCCGCATAGCTGTAACCGTCCTGCTCGACCGCGCCACGCAGCTGATCGAGGCTCATCTTGTTCTGCTGCGCCACGTTGGCGGCCGCGGAATCGATCTCCTGATCGGTCACGTGGATGTTCTGGTCGTTCGCGCGCTGGACCTGCAGCTTCATCAGGATGAGGCGGTCGAGCACCTGGCGGGCCAGGACGTCCTTGGGCGGCAGCTGGCCCGGGTTCGCGGCGTACTGGCGGACGATGGCGTTGATGGCCTCGTTCAGCTCGCTCTGCAGGATGACGTCCTCTTCCACGACCGCGACGATGCGGTCGATCGAGCCGTCGCCGATGTCCATCTTGCCCGCTGTCGGCTGGGCCGACGGCATGAGCTGGGCGTGGGCGGCAGGCACCGCCACCAGGATGGAGGCGGCGAGCACGGAGTACGCGAGGATCTGCTTCATCGAATAGGGAGCCCGGGGCGCCTGCCCCACTTATTGATAGCCAAGGATAGCACGCCGCAGGTACTGGCCCGATTGGGGGTTGAGCGAGCCGACACCCTTGAATTCGACCTCGAACATGATGGCGTTGTCCGTGGCGCGGAGGTAGTCGTGCACGTAATGCCGCCCGAGGACGCGGATCGCGACGCAACAGCTGTTGTACTCGATGCCCGCCGCGGCCTCCAGGGTGCGGTGGGAGAACGTGAAGGTCGGCTGCCCGAACTGGTTCGGAAGCACGTCGCGGCGGGCGAAGACCCATCGCGCCAGTGCGCGCCAGCGCTCGGACACCGGAAAGACCACCGAAGTGTCGAATTGTTCCATCACGTTACGACGGTAACGGTACGAGAAGTTCAGGATGCCGTCGCCCTTGATACGGCGCTGGACCTGGACGGTCGCCAGGTCGGTGTCGCGGCCCTGGAAGAAGATCTCGCCGTCCGAGTTCCTGAAGGGGCTCTGGACCTTGTTGGGATTCCACTGGTACGAGCTGTTCAGGCGCCACTTGTCGTTGAAGCGGATGCCCAGCTGGGCCACGTAGTCCGAGCGTTCGAAGTCGGTCTGCGGCGTGCCGAACATCTGGACCTTCTGGTCGCTGAAGTACTTGATCTGTCCGATGCTGGCCGACAGTCGCTCCACACCGTTGTCGTCGAGCAGGCGCGTCGTCAGTGCCGCGGTGAGGTTGTTCGCGTCCTGCTGGCGATCGGCGCCGGAGAACCGGTTGGTCGAGAACAGCTGCCAGAAATCGAACGACATCACGTTGGTGTCGAAGGCCGGCAGGTTGTTCTGATTCCGGTAAGGCACGTACAGGTAGTAGATCCGCGGTTCGAGCGTCTGCGTATAGCTGTTGCCGAAGAGGCTCGTCTGGCGGTCGAAGATGAGGCCGGCATCGACGCTCGTGATCGGCACGCTGCGCGACGGGCTCTGCTCCGGGAAATTGAACCGCTGGTAATCCGACTGGAGCCGGTAGGCGGTGTAGCGATATTCCACGCGCGGCCGGACGAACCAGGAGGCGCCCGAAAAGTCGGCCGAGAGATAAGGTGCCAGATCGATGCGATTGCCGTCGACCTGTCCCTGGCCCCCCGAGAGGGGATTGAACGGCGCGCGGTCGGTCTTGCGGAAGGCGACGGCCTCCGTGTCGATGCCGGCGTCGAGCCAGCTGTTCAGCGGCGCATCCAGATTGAACACGGCGCGCGGCCAGCGGCGGTACGGCTCGACGGAGTTCGGCAGGCCCGCATCGACGTTCTGGTAATCGTCCGCGCCGATCGCCGCGCTCCAGTACTTGCCGCCCGTGCTCACATACGCGCTGGACGACAGCAGGCCGATGGCCGAGTTGTACAGATCGTTGCTGAAGTCGCGGAAATACTGGTTGTCCGACACGCGATTGATGTTGGCCGAGAAATTCCAGCCCTTCGCGATCGTGGTGGAGTTGGTCAGCTGCAACAGCCAGCGCTGCTTCGAACCGTCGCGATCGCTGGTGCCGCTTTCGTCTTCGTCCGGCCCCTTGTCGTGTGCCATGTACTGGAAGTCGACCGTGCCGTTCGAGCGGGGCAGCAGGTAGCGGAACTCGCCACCCAGCATCGCGCCGCGGTCGCTGTAGTAACCCGGCGTGATCGTCGCGTCGTAGTTCGGCGCGAGGTTCAGGTAATAGGGCAGGTTGAGGAACGTGCCCGAGCGGCTCGACGTGCCGAAGGTCGGGTAGAGGAAGCCGCTCTTGCGGCGGTCGTCCAGCGGGAACGTGAAGTACGGCAGGTAAAGGAAGGGCACGCCGCGGTAGCGCATGGTGGCGCTGCGCGCTTCGCCGACGCCTGTTTCCTTGTTCAGGTTCATCTTCTTCGCGCGGAATTCCCACTGCCGGCTGCCGACGTCGCAGGTGGAGTAGGTGGCGTCGGTGAACCGCCCATGCTGCGGGTCGAGCACCTTGGCGTGATCCGCCACGCCGTTGCCTCGCGACTGGAGCAACTGGTACGTGACGCCGTACGCGTCGCCCTGGTTCGGCGTTGTCGTGCCCGTGATGCGGTCGGCGCGCAGGAGCATGCCGGCCTCCTGATAGCGCACGTTGCCCTTGGCGTCGTAGGCCGTGGAGTCGGCGTTGTATGTCGCATCCTCGGCTTGCAGCACCTGGTCGCCACGCACGAGGCGCACGCCGCTGGTCAGGTGGTAGAGGTCCGGCTCCGGCGATTCGACCTTCACGCCCGTGGTGCCGTTGATGTTCGACGTGATGTCGGTGACGGACGTCTCGCGCAGCGACGTGTCCTTCGTGATCGAAGGATCGTAGAAGTCGAGCATCGCGTTCGGGCGGCACAGCGCGTAGCTGACCGGCCGCGGCGGGCAGACGAACGAGCCGAGCGGGCATGTCTCTGCCGCGACGGGTACGTTGGCTCGCGCTTCGCCCTGTGTCGGCGCGGTTTGGGCCGAAACCTCCAGGGCGCCGCCCGAAATGAAGAGGGCGACGGCGGTCGCCAGCAGGCGGCGTTTAGGCAGGATGCTGATGCGTGACGTCACAGGTTCGGTCTTGTCCGTTCGAAAGGCCGCCAACTTAGCAGAATCGCCAACCCCACCGCACGATGGCACGTCGCCCATGACCAGGTTCCCCAGGAGGGCGCGGCGTGGATCGCCGCACCGGCCGGTCGAGCTTACACCGAGGCAGCGGCTCTAATCGCGCGGACGACGTTCATGCTGCCACAGCACTTCGCCATGGCCGCTGCGCCGGGCGAGCACGCGCGCCATCACGAACAGGAGATCGGAGAGGCGGTTCAGATAGCGCTGCGCCTCCGGCCGGACCGCTTCCTCGCGGCCGAGCGCCACCACCTCGCGCTCCGCGCGGCGGCAGATGGTGCGCGCGAGGTGGCAGGCGGACGCCGCCATGCCGCCGCCGGGCAGGATGAAATCCTTCAGTGCCGGCAGGTCGGCGTTGAAGCCGTCGAGGACACTCTCCAGCTGGTCGATGTCGCGCGCCTGCACCATCGCCATGCCCGGAATGCACAACTCCCCGCCCAGGTCGAACAGCTCGTGCTGGATCTGGGCGAGCGCCTCGCGGATATCGTCGTCGATGCCGGCGGCCACCACCATGCCGATGGCGCTGTTCAGCTCGTCGACGGTTCCGTACGCGCTGACGCGCAGGGAGTCCTTGCCGGTGCGGCTGCCGTCGCCGAGACCGGTGCTGCCGTCGTCGCCGGTACGTGTGTAGATCTTCGAGAGTCGGTTACCCATCGCCGCATTCTAGGGTGCTTTCACGCGGGCCGGGTATGATCCGCGGATGAGCCAGTCCGAACCCATTCTTATCGTCGGCGGGGGCCTCGTCGGCGCCAGCCTGGCCATCGCCCTCGACACCGCTGGCATCCCGTCGGTGCTGGTCGAGGCGGCGGCACCGCGCGTGGACGACCAGCCCAGTTACGACGAGCGCAACCTCGCGCTCGCCAGGGCGACCGTGAACGGGCTGGACGCGATCGGTGTGTGGGCCTTCGCGAAGGAGCGCGCCACACCGATCGTTCACATTCATACGAGCCGCGCGGGCGACTTCGGCAGCGTGCGGATGGACGCGGCCGCCGAGGGGGTGGATGCCCTCGGCTGGACGCTGCCGGCGCGCGAACTGGGCGCGGCGCTGCTTCGCCGGCTGGACCGCTGCACGCACCTGACCCGCCTCGCGCCCGCGCGCGTGGAAGGCATCGAACGCAGCGAGCACGGCTGGTGCGCGACGATCGACGCCGCCGGCGAGCGCCGCCGGTTGAGCACGCCCCTGCTCGTCGGTGCCGATGGCACGGCGTCGGGTATCCGCGCCCAGCTCGGCATCGGCACCCGCGAGCACGATTACGAACAGGCGTTGTTCGTCAGCACCATGCTGCCGGAACGCGATCCGGCTGGCCGTGCGTTCGAGCGCTTCACCGACGGCGGCCCCGTCGCCGTGCTGCCGCTTGCCGACCGGCGGGTGGGTGTCGTTCTCACGGTGCCCGCGGACCGGGCCGACGAGGTCGCGGCGATGGACGACACCGCCTTTCTCGCCTTCGCGCAGGAGCGCTTCGGCTGGCGCCTCGGCCGCCTGACACGCCCCGGGAAACGGGCGCCTTATCCGATCCGCCGCGTCGCCGCCGACACCCTCGTCGCACCGCGCGCCGTGCTCGTCGGCAACGCGGCGCAGACGGTGCACCCCATCGGCGCGCAGGGCTTCAACCTGGGCCTGCGCGATGCGCTGACGCTCGCCGAGCTCGCGGCGGACGCCGCGGACATCGGGTCGCCCGCGATGCTCGCGGAATACGCGCGTCGCCGCGCGCCGGACCGCGAAGGCACGATGGCGATGAGTCACGGGCTGATCCGCCTCGCCTGCCTCGAGCAACCGATGCTCGGGCCACTGCGCTCGCTGGCGATGCTGGCGCTCGACCGGGTGCCGCCGTTGCGTCGTGCGCTGAGCCGCCGGGGCATGGGATTCCGCGAAAACGCACCCTTCGCCGTGCGGGAGAAAACGCCATGAGCGACACGTGGTCGTCAGGCGGTTCGCGACGCCGTGCCGGTAGCCTGCTCGACGTCGCGGTCGTGGGCGGGGGCATGGTGGGCGCCGCGGCGTCGCTGGCCCTCGCGCGCGCGGGATTCTCGGTGGCGCTGGTCGACGCCCGCGAGCCCGCGGCGTGGTCCGCGACCGACGAGATCGATCTGCGTGTCGTTGGCCTCGCGCCATCGTCCGTCGCGTTGCTCGACGGCCTTGGCGTGTGGGACACCATTCGCGCCGCCCGCGCCTCCGCCTACGAGCGGATGGTGGTCTGGGACGCGGAGAACGGCGCGACGCTTCGCTTCGATGCCGCCGACGAAGCGCGCGACGTGCTCGGCTATATCGTCGAGAACGGCCTCGTGCAGGCGTCGCTGTGGCAGGCGCTCGACGATGCGGGTGTCCGGCGCATCGTGCCCGCCGAAGTGGTGGGCTACGCGATGCGCGAGGACCGCGCCCAGCTGGATCTCGCCGACGGACAAATCGTGTCGGCACGCCTCGTGGTCGCAGCGGATGGGGCGGAGTCGCCCTTGCGCGAGATGGTCGGCATCGGTACCCATGGCCGCGATTACGCGCAGCGTGGCGTCGTCGCGCACGTCGCCACGGCGCGGCCGCACGAGCGCACCGCGTGGCAACGCTTTCTCCCGACCGGGCCGCTCGCCTTCCTGCCGCTCGACGACGGACGCTGTTCGATCGTGTGGTCGCTGCCGGACGTCGAAGCGAAGCGCGTGATGGCGCTGGACGACGGCGCTTTCCGCGACGCATTGGGTGTGGCCTCCGACTTCCGTCTCGGACCCATCCTTTCCGTCAGCCGCCGCGCCGCGTTTCCACTGCGCCTGAAGCTGGCCGACCGCTACGAAGTCGGCCGGCTGGTTCTGCTCGGCGATGCCGCGCATGCGGTGCATCCGCTCGCGGGGCAGGGCGTGAACCTGGGTCTGCGGGACGTGGCGGAACTCCGCGACACGCTGGTCGACGCACGCGATGCCGGCCGCGACATCGCCGCCACCCACGTGCTGCGCCGGTACGCCCGCCGGCGCCGCAGCGCGGATGGCCTCGATGCCTGGTCGTTCGACGCGCTGGCGCGTGTCTATGCGTGGAAGGCCTCGCCGCTGGTCACGGCACGCGGCGTCGGTGTCCGTGTGCTCGACGCGCTGGGTCCGCTGAAGCGCAGGCTCGCCCGCCACGCGGCGGGGCTGTAAAAAAACCGGCGGGCTCAGGTTTCGCCCTGAAGGAGCGCCCTTGGGCGCGAGGGCGGCTCGCCGCAAGCCCGCTTCGCGCCCAGGTACGTTCCTGCAGACGAGCGGCGCTATGCTTGCGCCACTTCCCCGGGAGACATGCCGATGCGCCGTTCGCTGCTTGCCTTGTCCTTGCTGGTTTTCGGTTACGCCGGTGTCGCTTCGGCGGCGATGGTCGCCAGGCCGGTGCAGTGGACCGACCAGGGCGTCACCTACAAGAGCTTCCTCGTCTACGACGACGCGGTCACCGCGAAACGCCCCGGCGTGCTGATGGTGCCCAACTGGTATGGCATCAACGACATGGCGCTGGCCAAGGCGAAGGAGATCGCGGGTAAGGATTACGTGATCCTGCTGACCGACATGTACGGCGGCACCACGCGTCCGACGACCGCCGAGCAGGCCGGTGCCGTGGTCAAGCCGCTCTATGCCGATCGCAAGATCATGCGCCAGCGCGTGTCGCGCGCGTTCGCAGAGTTGCAGTCGCAGGCGAAGAACGCCCCGATCGACACCACGAAGCTCGCGGCGATCGGTTTCTGTTTCGGCGGTTCGGCGGTGCTGGACCTGGCGCGCGCGGGCGCGCAGGTCGCCGCGGTCGTCAGCTTCCATGGCGGTCTCGCCACCGACGATCCGAAGCTGGCGTCGAACATCCACGCCAGCGTCCTCGCGCTCAACGGGGCCGACGACGCGGGCTCGCCGCCGGACGTGCGCGCGGCGTTCGAGGCGGAGATGCGCGACGGCAAGGTCGACTGGGCATCGGTGGATTTCGGCGGCGCGGTGCATTGCTTCACGGAGAAGGAAGCCACGACCGCCGAAGGCAACTGCCGTTACGACGCGAAGGTCGCGAAACGCACCTACGGCGCCATGCATGCATGGCTCGCCGAGGCCTTCGCCGCGAAGCGATGACGCGTCTGGCGGCGCCTCAGAAGCGCCGTTCGACCGAGTAATCGGCGAGCGCCGCGAGGGCGTCGCGGAAGGTCGACGGCGGGAGATCGGTCAGCGCTTCCCGGGCGGCGGTCGCGTGGGCCACCGCCTTCTCGTGCGTACGCTCGAGCGCACCGGCGTCACGGATGGCGGCGACGATGCGATCGAGCGAATCGAGCCCGCCGTGTTCGATGGCGTGGCGCAGCGACTTCAGCTGATCGTCGTCCGCCGTCTGCATCGCGTAGATCAGGGGCAGCGTGGGCTTGCCCTCGGCGAGGTCGTCGCCGATGTTCTTGCCGAGTGTCTCGGCATCCGACACGTAATCGAGCAGGTCGTCCGCGATCTGGAACGCATAGCCGAGTTCCATGCCGTAGCGACGAAGCGCGGCGGTCTGGGCATCGGGAAGGCCGCCAAGCACACCGCCGAGCTCGGTCGCGGCCGCGAACAGCACGGCCGTCTTGCGTTCGATCACCGCGAGATAAGCGGCCTCGTCGACATCGGCGTTGCCGATATTCAGCAGCTGCAGTACCTCGCCCTCGGCGATCGTGTTGGTCGTGTCGGCCAGGATGCGCATGATGCGCATGTCGTCGAGCTCGACCATCAGCTGGAACGAGCGGGAATAGAGAAAGTCGCCGACGAGCACGCTGGCGGCGTTGCCCCAGAGCGCGTTGGCCGTCTTGCGGCCGCGCCGCATGTCCGACTCGTCCACCACGTCGTCGTGGAGCAGCGTGGAGGTGTGGATGAATTCGACGATCGCGGCGAGCTTGGCATGCTCGGTGCCCTCGTAGCCGGCGGCGCGGGCGGCGAGTACATGCAGCATCGGCCGCAGACGCTTACCGCCGCCGGCGATGATGTGGTCGGCGATCCGGTTGATCAGCACCACGTCGGAGGACAGGCGATGCCGGATCAGTGCATCGACATCCTTCATGTCGTCCGCCGCCAGGGCGCGCACGCCGGCGAAATCGAGAGGGGTGGAACGAGCGGCGATGGAAGACATGGACCCTGTTCGTGTGCGGCAAATCAGCTCGCATTATAGGGGGCATGCCGGTGGTTTCGGCGTGGATGGCCCTTACCCCTCGTATACTCGCCCGCGATGTCCATCTACCGCAGCCCGTCCCGGATCGCCCGGTGAGCAAACTCAGTCCCCTGGAACGCCGGGCCGCCTTCACGCTCGCGGGCGTCATCAGCCTGCGTCTTTTCGGCCTTTTCCTCGTGCTGCCGGTGTTTTCCGTCTACGCGCGGGGCATGCCGGACGCGACGCCGTTCCTCATCGGCCTGGCACTGGGCGTCTACGGGATCGGCCAGATGCTGCTGCAGATACCCCTCGGTCTCCTTTCCGACCGCATCGGCCGGAAGCCCGCGATCACGCTGGGTCTCGCCGTGTTCGCGGCCGGGGGGCTCGTCGCCGCGCTGTCGCACACGCTCGCGGGCATCGTGCTCGGCCGTGGCCTGCAGGGCATGGGCGCGGTGGCCGGCGCGGGCACGGCGCTGGCCGCCGACCTCACGGCCGAGGAGAATCGCGGGAAGGTGATGGGGATCGTCGGCGTGTCGATCGGCATGTCGTTCCTGCTGGCGCTGATCCTCGGACCGCCGCTGGAGGCGGTCGCCGGCCTTTCCGGCCTGTTCGGACTGACGTCGATGCTCGCTCTCGTCGCCATCGCGATGCTCTGGCTGCGCGTGCCCACGCCGGTGCGCGCCTCGCGTAGCGCAGGGGCGCAGCCGGGCAGCGTCGTCGCGATGCTGGCCGATCGTCGCCTGTGGGTGCTCAATGGGTCGGTGTTCTTCCTGCATGCCCTGCTGACCGCGAGCTTCGTCGGCCTGCCGATCCTGCTCGTGGATGGGCTGCGCATCCCCGTGGCCAGCCACTGGATGCTTTATCTGCCCGTGATGGTCGTGGCCGCCGCGGCGATGGGCGTGCTGCTGCCGCGCATGCGCGACGACACGCGCGCCGCGCGGATGGTCGTTGGCGCCGTCGTCGCCATCGGTCTCGCACTGGCCGGCATGGCCGCCGCCGGAACGAGCCCCGTCGCGCTGGGCGTCGCGGCGACCGTGTTCTTCGGCGCGTTCAACCTGCTCGAGGCGGCGCTGCCGAGTCTCGTGTCGCGACTGGCACCGGCGTCCCTGCGGGGCGCGGCCATGGGTGCGTATGCCACCAGCCAGTTCTTCGGCGCGTTCGTGGGTGGCGCCATCGGTGGCATCGCACTGGGACACCTCGGCGCCCATGGCGTCTTCGCGGCCGCCGCGGCGATGACGCTCGTCTGGCTGCCGCTGACGCTGTGGGGCGCGCGGCGCACGGCCGCGCCCGACGGCGCCACGAACGCGGCCTAGCACGGCACTCGTCGAACCCTACATGCGGTAGAGCCAGGCAACGACGCCGGCGCGGGTGAGCGCCCGCGTCGGGCGACGTTGGCGGCGTTTTTTCAGAATTTACGTATCGAATGGCGGCGACGGGATGCGCAGACTTCCGCGTGCACGCCGTTCACCCCTGCGGTGCGGCGGGCGACCCTTTCTCCTGACAGGACACCCCGCATGCCCAAGACCCTCGCCACGGTCGGTGCAACCGCGCTGACGCTCGCCGCCGCGCTCATGCCCTCGACCACCCGCGCCGCCAACGACGGCACCATCGAAATCACGGGCGACATCGTCGCGACGACCTGCCTCGTGGAAGGCAAGCCACCGGGCGCCGGCAACATCACGAAAGACGTCCAGCTCGCCGGCATCAGCGCCGGTTCGCTATCGAAGCCCGGGGCGACCGCCGGCGACCGCGGCTTCGAGATCCGCATCGGCGGCAACGACGAGTGCACCGACGGCACTATCGCGAAGATCCGCTTCGACCCGTCGAGTCCCGCACTCGACCGCTCCACCGGTCGTCTCAACATCGACGCGTCGGCGGGCGCGGCGAGCAACGTGCAGATCGAGATCGCCAACGGCAACGGCAAGCCGATCAACCTCTATACCGAGGATTCCGAAGGCGCGCAGATCTCCGCCCACGAGGCCGCCATTCCGCTCATCGCCCGCTATTACAGCCTTGGCGGCGCGAAGGAAGGCAAGGCCGCTTCCCGCGTCGGCTTCCAGGTCGTGTATCAGTAAGCAAGGCAACGCGACGCCGGCCGGGTTCCGTGCCCGGCCGGATCGCAGGGACGTCGCAGACAAAGGAATCGTCATGTCCATAAAGCTCCTGGCGCTGGTCGCCGTGTCGTTCTTCGTGCTCGCGCCCGCTCGTGCGGCCATCGTGATCGGCGGCACGCGCATCGTGTTTCCCGCCGCATCGCGGGACGTATCGCTGAAAATCCAGAACAAGGGCAGCGATCCCGCGCTCGTGCAGGCGTGGATCGACGACGGTGACGTAACGTCCACGCCAACGACCGCGAAGGCCCCGTTCGCCATCACGCCGCCCGTGTTCCGCATCGATCCCGCCCAGGGGCATTCGCTGCGTATCGTGCATGTGGGCGATACGCCGGCGAGCGGGCGTGAAACCGTCTACTGGCTCAATGTGCTGGAAATCCCTCCCAAGTCGGCGGAAGCGGCGGGCAAGAACGTGTTGCAGCTCGCCTTCCGGCACCGCATCAAGCTCTTTCACCGGCCCGCCGATCTGTCAGGCTCCTCCGACAAGGCACCCTCGACCCTGCGCTGGTCGGTGGAACGCGAGGGGGCGCGAACGCAGGTGCGGGTCGACAACCCGTCGCCTTACTACGTGTCGTTCAACGCGGTGAGCCTTCCCGCGACAAAGCCCGGCGAAGCGCCACTATCGCTCGGCGGCGGCATGGTCGACCCGGGCGGATACGCACGTTTTCCCGTCGCCGAGGGTCAGGGCCGCCGTCGCATCGATGCCGTCGCGTTCGTGACCATCAACGATTACGGCGCCACGGTCCCCGGATCGGCGGCGATCGCCGAATGACGGCCGCGCTCACGTCATGGCGCACCGCCCGCTGGCCGCGACGCGTCGCGCGCGCACCCTTCTGGCCCTCGCCGGGGTCGCGGTAATGCGTGCGGCGATCGCGCAGGAAAACCGGATCGTGGCGTTCGATGCGGCGTTCCTGCCCGACGGCCCCTCGACCCTCGACGTCACGCGATTCGCTCGCGGCAATCCCGTGCTTCCCGGCACCTACGATGTCGACATCTGGCTCAACGACGAATGGCAGGCGCGCAAGTCGATCCGATTCGCGTCGGGCGACGAGGCCACGGATGCCGTGGCATGCCTCGACGCGGACGATCTCGTCGCCTTCGGTGTCGATGCTGCCGCCGTGCAGCCGATCGGTGATCCCTGCGAGCCTCTTGCCCGACGTGTACGCTCGGCGTCGGTGCGTTTCGACGTCGGCGAACAGCGCCTGGACATCGAGGTACCCCAGGCTGCGTTGCAGAGACGACGTGGCGATGTGGCCGCCCCGGCGCAATGGGACGAGGGCGTCACGGCGATGACACTCGCGTGGCGCGGCGGCGCGCGCCGTGCGGATGCCCGGTCCGGCAGCAACGTGTCGTCTTATCTGTCGGCCGACGCCGGTCTTCATCATGGTCCATGGCGTCTGCGTCACGCCGGGGCGATGGCGTCGGGCCGCTACCGACGTGGCAGTACCTACGTCGAGAGGCATCTCGTCGCATGGCGATCGCAGGTCCGGATCGGCGACGTCGTGTCGGCGGGTGACCTGTTCCCACCCGTTCCCTTTCGGGGCATCTCGCTCGCGAGCGACCCGCGCATGTCGGGCAATGGCATGGGTAACGCCGCGCCGCGTATCAGTGGCGTCGCTGCGACCCGCGCGACCGTCCGGATCGCGCAGCATGGCATCGTGCTTCGCGAGGTCGTCGTGCCGCCGGGCCCTTTCGTCATCGACGACTTCTACGCCTCAGGGCGCGCGGGCGACATCGATGTGGACGTCGAGGAAAACGACGGACACCACCAGCGATTCCGCGTGCCGTATTTTCCGGTGCCCGAACGGCTGGGCGAAGGTCGCACCGTCGTTTCCTTCGATGCCGGTCGCATGCCGGGAGCGAACGTGCCGGCTAACGTCGCGCAGGCCACGTGGCGTCACGGTTTTCCGGGCGAGGTCACCGCATACACCGGATGTCGCGAGACCGGCGGCGTGTTCGCGATGCTCGTCGGGGGTGCGGTCGACACCCTCGCAGGAGCCCTCGCGGCCGACACCACCCACGCCGTGGCGGGGCATGAACGGGCACGCTCGTGGCGGTTGCGGCACGGCATACGCTGGGGGCAGGGCAGCATCCTGTCGACATCGATGAGCGGCGGCCGCGACATCGTGCGCGCTCGTCATCGCGATCCCGCCGGTCTCGTGTCGGGTCGCCGTATCGACATGCTTCTCCAGCGCGACCTCGGCGGTGAGCGCGGTTATCTGAATGTGAGCATCGGTCGCGCGTCGCGGGCCGCCGACGAGGCGTCGGTCGAGCACGGTCTGTCGTGGACGCGGAGCTGGAACCGCCTCTCGCTCGACCTCTCGCTGCGGCACACGCGTCGGGACGACGGTACATCGGTTCGTCGCGATGTTTCCGGCCAGTTCGGCGTGTCGATGCCGCTCGGCGTTCCTTCCCCCGCGCAGTTGCACGCCGCCACGCAGGCGTCGACCCATGCGGCGGGTGGGCGGCTCGGCCTTCATGGTGCCGTCGGTAACGACGCCGATACGACGTACACGGTGGCCCTGGCGCACGAGACGGCGGAGGGCGCGCGCGTGGACGCGTCGGTCGGCCGGCGTTTCGGCGGGGCGGAGATTTCCGCGGCGGTCGATCGCTCGGTGGCGGCGCGCACGGTGGCCCTGGCCGCGTCCGGTGGCGTGGTGGTGCACGCCGGTGGCGTCACCTTCGCCCAGCGGCTCGGTGACGCCACCGGTCTCGCGCACGCGGCGGGAGCGCGAGGCGCGCGCCTGGGTGGCTATTCGGGTGTACGGCTCGATCGCCATGGCTACGCCGTGCTCCCGTCCCTCATGCCGTATCGCTGGAACGCCGTGGATATCGATCCCACCGGCGTGTCGCTCGATGTCGCGATGGGGTCCACGCACCGGCGTGTCGCCCCCACGGCCGGTGCGGTGGTTCTCGTGCCGTTCGTCACCCAGGTCGGCCAGACGCATCTGGTCGTCGCGCGGCGGGCCGATGGGGCACCCCTCCCTTTCGGCGCCGAAGTCGTCGACCACGAGGGCCGTTCCGCCGGCATCGTCGGGCAGGGCGGCCTGGTTTTTCTTCGCGCCGGGACATCGGCCAGCCACTGGACCGCGCGTTGGTCCGGCGATCCACCCGGTACCTGCGAATTGCGACTCGGCGATGCCGGAACCACCGCCGCCGGCGACATCCGACACACGGGAGTATGCGAATGACCCTCACGTCCCCTTTCTTGCGCACTTCGCGCCTCGCCCTGGCCGCCTTGCTCCCAGTGGCGACCGGCACGTCGGCGCTCGCATCCGACACGCTGACCTTCGCGGTTCGCGGGTCGATCCGGCCCTCGTGCGGCCTCGCCGCCGATCGCGTCAGGATCGACCTCGGCGCCGTGACGGCGGCCGAACTCGCCGGCGGCACGTCCCCGTGGCGCGGGGCCGCCTTCACCGGCACGGACTGCGTGGGCGTCACCCGGGCGACCGTCACCCTGACGGCCACACCATTCGGTCCGGATCCCCGCTACCTCGCGGCGACCGGGACCGGTGGCGGGGTGGCGATCGAGCTCCGTACCGCGGACGGGGCGCCGCTCCCGCCGGATGGGGTGACCTCCGCGGGGTTTCACTGGCCGGCCGGCAATCCGGTGCTGGGGTTTCAGGCGCGGTACGTCCGGGTAGGGGCGCTGCGGCCTGGCGGGGCGGGCGCCAGTGCCCAGATCCATATCCGCTGGGAATGAGGCACCCGGCCGGCGGCTCGTCGCCCGGCCGACGTTCGACTAAACTACCGGGTCAGTTCTGACCCACGCACACCGTCGCCCCGGCAGGGTGCGCCAGGACGTTACGTACAAGAGGGCAAATGCATGGCACGCGGCATCAACAAGGTCATCATCGTCGGCAATCTCGGCGCAGACCCGGAAACCCGTTACACCGGTAACGGTACGGCGATCACGTCCTTGCGGCTCGCCACGTCCGAAGCCTGGACCGACAAGCAGAGCGGCGAAAAGCAGGAGCGCACCGAGTGGCACCGCGTCAAGCTGTTCGGCAAGCTCGCGGAAATCGCTGGTGAATACCTGAAGAAGGGCCGCCAGGTGTACATCGAAGGCTCGCTGCGCACCGACAAGTACACGGACAAGGATGGCGTCGAGCGTTACTCGACCGACATCATCGCCAACGAGATGCAGATGCTCGGCGGCCAGGCCGGTGGCGGCGGCGAAGGCGGCGGCTTCGGTGGCGGTCAGGGCGGCGGTCGTTCGCAGCCCGCGCGTAGCCAGGGCGGTGGCGGTCAGGGCGGCGGCAACTGGGGTGGCGGCGGTGGTGGCGGAAGCCAGCAGCGCGGCGGCAACTTCGGTGGCGGCCAGCCGCGTGGCGGCGACGACTACGGCCAGCCGCGCGGCGGCAATGCACCGCAGCGCTCCGCGCCGCCGGTCAACGAAGGCTTCGACGACGACGACATCCCGTTCTGAGTCGATAGTCCTGCAAGTGTCATACGATGGACGGGCGCCGCATGGCGCCCGTTTCGTTTCTACAGGGGAAAATCTGATGCGTTATCTCGCTGCGGCTCTCGTGCCGCTCGTCGTGGCCGGCTGTACGTCGGTGCAGGTGCGGCCGCTGGATCCGTCGTTGCATGTCCAGCACGTGTGCATCCAGGAGAATCCGGACGTCATCGTCAAGGATTTCCTGCCCGTGCTTCGCGACGGGTTCCAGAGGCACGGCATCGCTACCGACGTCTATTCGACGATCCGTCCGGAAGCGTGCCCATACGTCCTGAAGTACACCGCTCTGCAGTCATGGGATTTCGCGTTGTATCTGTCGCATGCCGAATTGCGCATGGAACACGATGGACGACAGATCGCGTTCGCCGAGTATCACCTCAAGGGCAAAGGTGGCTTATCGATGGCGAAGTGGCAGGGCGTGAAGACGAAGATGGATCCCGTCATCGATCAGCTACTGAAATAAACCGCATACGTCAGAGCTCGCGCGCGGCGTCCACGAGCACGCGCTCCAGCGCTTCGGCCGCATCGGTCAATGCGGGTTGCCGGTCGATCACGTATTCCATGACGCCAAGGTCCGGCAGGTCTTCGTCGAGCCGCGCCATCCCCTCGGGGATGGCATAACCGGTGAACGCGCCGACGCCGAGGCCGGCCATGATGGCCGCGTGGATGACGAGCACACTGCTGCTGACCACGGCGATCCGGTGTGGGCGTCCGACGGACTTCAGCGCGTCGAGGATGCGTTCGCGCGAGATGCTCGGTTCGGGATGGACTGCCAGCGGCAACATCGCTTCGCCGACCGGCCGGGGGCGCGAAGCGCTGCCGCACCAGCACAGCGGTTCGGTTCTGACGACGTAACCACGGCGACTGCCGCTGAGCCGCTTGGCGAAGACGAGGTCGTGCCGGCCTTCGCTGAGGCCGCGGAACAGTTCGCTGCTGAGTCCCGTGGTGATGACCAGCTCGACCTCGGGGTTCCGCTGCACGAAGGCGGCGAGGGCACCCGCGAGGCGCGACGACGCGAAGTCTTCGGGCAGCCCCACGCGCACCGTGCCATTGAGCGATGGGCCGCAGACGCTCGTCATCGCCTCGTCCATCAGGTCGAGGATGCGCAGGGCATAACCGTGCAAGGTATCGCCATTTCTTGAAAGCCGGACGTTGCGGGTATCGCGCTCGAACAGCGGCAATCCGACGAGTTCTTCAAGCCGCCTTACGTGCTGGCTGACCGTGGATTGCGACAGACAAAGGTGTTCGGAGGCTACGGTGAAGCTTCCCGTGCGCGCCACGACGACGAAACTGCGAAGCAATTCGGTGGGTAACGGACGCATCGTTTTTCCCGATAAATGCGCGCTGATTACTTCATAAATCCGGCCACCGGAACGGGATACGCTTTTCTCGCACCCTCCCACTCCAGCGGACCACACTCATGAACCTCAAATCCCTGATCCTGTCGCCGATGCTCGCCCTCGCCGCTACCGCCGCGGCCACTCCCGCCATGGCGGCCACGCCCGTGAAAGACATCGTGCTCGTGCATGGCGCCTGGGTCAACGGCAGCGGCTGGCGTCCGGTGTACGACGTCCTCGTGAAAGACGGCTACCACGTATCCGTCGCGGAACACCCGCTCACGTCCCTCGGCGACGACGTCACCGCGGTGAAACGTATCGTCGACATGCAGCAGGGTCCGGTGATCCTCGTCGGCCACAGCTACGGCGGCGCGATCATCACCGACGTCGGCAACGATCCCAAGGTGGTGGGCCTCGTTTACATCGCGGCACATGCATTGGACGAAGGCGAGACGGAAGTCGCCAACGGCAAGCGCTTCCCGAGCGCCACGAGCAAGACGCCGGACATCAAGAAGACGGCCGACGGCTTCCTCTATCTCGATCCCGCGAAGTACCCGGCGGACTTTGCCGCCGATCTGAATCCAGCGCAGGCGGCATTCGAGGCTAACGCGCAGGAACTGACCGCGGCATCCGTATTCAATTCGCCGGCGGGCAAGCCGGCATGGAAGACGAAGCCTAGCTGGTACGCCGTCGCGACGGCCGACCGCATCATCAACCCGGACCTCGAGCGCATGTACGCGAAGCGTGCCGGCAGCCAGACGATCGAAGTGCAGGGCGCGAGCCACTCGGTGTATCAGTCGCATCCGAAGGAAGTCGCGGCGCTGATCGAACAGGCGGCGAACAACGCGGTGAAGTGATCGATGGCCGGCTCCCACCAACGAAAAAGGCCCGGAAGAATCCGGGCCTTTTTTGCGGTACCGCTGGATCAGTTCGTACCGTGCAGCGCGTGCTTGAGATCGCGCATCTGGTCGTGACCCGTCTTGACCGACGCA
Organism: Luteibacter sp. UNCMF331Sha3.1; assembly: GCF_900109915.1. Lineage (GTDB taxonomy): Bacteria > Pseudomonadota > Gammaproteobacteria > Xanthomonadales > Rhodanobacteraceae > Luteibacter. Next base: position 914,855 of record NZ_FOBU01000001.1, on the reverse strand, counting down.
TAGGCCTGACCGATCAGCGTGCGCGTGCCGGCGCTCAGATCCTGATCCTTCATGGCGTCTTCGTACTTCGCCTTGATGTGGTCTTCGCCGCGCTCGACTTCGTCGACGATCGCCGTGTCGTCCTTCGAGCTCATCTTCGCGCGCAGCTCGACGAACATGCGGTGAGCCTTCGCGAGCACGGTGCCATCGTCTTCCGGCGTGCCACCCAGCGAACGAACCTGCTGCTGCAGCGTCTGCGTCACCTGACGGCGTTCCGCGGCGCGCGACTGGAACTGGGCGGAGTAGCGCGTGTTCTCGGCGTCCTTGGCGGCTTCGCCATAGCCCTCGGCACTGTCGATCGTGGTCTCGATAAGGCTGTTGAGGACCTTGATGTCGTGTTCGGTGCTGGTGGTCATCGTTGCGCTCCTTTTTTACTTCAGGGAAGTGTTGCGTGGGCCGACAGCTTCGCCGTCCGGGGGTGCACGAATCCGTGAACATCGCGTGCGAGTCGCGCACACACGGCGAAACCGTTCATTCAGGGCGATGCGGTGCATACTTCGCCCTCACGCGGTTACCACGGGAATACACCATGGCTTCGAATCGCCGCGCCCTGGTCACGGGCGCGTCAGCCGGCATCGGCGAGGCATTCGCACGCGAGCTCGCGCGTCGCGGACACGACCTCGTGCTCACGGCACGGCGTGCGGATCGTCTGGAAGCGCTGGCGCGCGAGCTGCGCGACCGGCACGGCATCGAGGTCATCGTCGCGCCGCTCGATCTCGCCTGGCCCGATGGCGTCGAAGCACTGGTCGCCGCGCTCGACGCGCAGGCGCTGACCATCGATGTGCTGGTCAACAACGCGGGTTACGGCGTGACGGGCTATTTCGACGAACAGCCATGGCCCGTCCATGCCGCCTTCATCCAGGTGTTGATGACCGCGCCGACGGAGCTCGCTTACCGTCTGCTGCCCGGCATGAAGGCGCGAGGCTACGGTCGCATCGTCAACGTCGCGTCCCTCGCGGGCCATGTTCCCGGGTCGGCGGGACATACGCTCTACGCCGCGTCCAAGGCCTACCTGATCCGGTTCTCGCAGTCGCTGGCGCTGGAAGGGAAGGGCACGGGCGTCCATGCCACGGCGGTATGCCCGGGCTTCACGTATTCCGAGTTCCACGACGTCACGGGCTCCCGGGCATTGGTCTCCAGGATGCCGTCGTTCATGTGGATGGACGCGCCCACGGTCGCGAGGCAGGGTCTCGACGCCGTGGAGGCCGGCAAGGCCGTCTACGTCAACGGCCGCGTGAACCGCCTTATTAAGGGCTTCTTCAAGCTGATCCCGGACGCGCTGGCCCTGAAACTGGTGGAACGGCAGGGCCGTCGCTTCCGAACCGGCCCTCACCGGGGCTGATCCGGCCACCCGACCGTGACCTCTGGCATAGGCCTCGCCAGGCGGCGGGGGCTAGCCTCGTTCGGTTTGCGGCGCCTGTCGCGCCGCCGAAGCCGTCACCGGGGATCCTTGATGTCGACAATACGCACCACGGCGCTTACCGGCGCTGTCCTCCTTGGCCTGATCGGGGCGTCCGCCTCGGCGCAGACCGTCAGCACGGACGACTACCGCCGCGCGGATTCGTTCCTCGCCGTCAATACGGCGCCGCTCGTCGACCACTCGGTCCAGCGTGTCACGTGGATCGACGACGGCCATTTCTGGTACCGCGACCACGACAAGGATGGCGACCAGTTCATCCGGGTCGACGCGGCCACCGGCGAATCCTCCCGCGCCTTCGACCGCGACAAGGTCGCGGCGGCGCTTTCCACGGCCACCGGCAAGAAGGTCGATGCGGCGAAGCTGCCCGTCACGGGGTTCGTCGTGCGTCCGGACGACGGCCTCGACATCACGTCGCGCGGCAAGCAGTACGTCTGCGACAAGGCCATCGGCAAGTGCGAACTCGCCGCGGAGAAGAAGGATGCGAAAGGCAAGCCCTTTGGCGACGAGCCGGGTCTCGCGTCGCCGGACGGCAAGTCCGCCGCCTTCATCCGTGACTGGAACCTCTGGGTGCGCGACGTCGCCACGGGTGCCGAGACGCAGCTGACCACCGATGGTGTGAAGGATTACGGTTACGCCACCGACAATGCCGGCTGGAAGCACACCGACGAGGCGATCCTCGTCTGGTCGCCGGATTCGAAGAAGATCGCCACGTTCCAGCAGGATCAGCGCAAGACCGGCGAGATGACGCTCGTCAGCGTCAACGTCGGCCATCCGAAGGTCGATACCTGGAAATATCCGCTGCCGGGCGACAAGGACGTGACCATGATCGAGCGCGTCGTGATCGACGTGCCGACGAAGAAGACCGTTCGCTTCAAAATGCAGCCGGACCAGCATCGCTCGACGATCTGCGACGACGTGTCGTGCAGCCCCGGCGTGTGGGACGACGTGCGCTGGTCGGCCGACGGAAAGTCCGTCGCGTTCGTCTCGACGGCGCGCGACCACACGCACGAGTGGTTCCGCGTGGCAAACCCGGAAACGGGCGACGTACGCACCGTGTTCGACGAAAAGGCGAAGACCTATTTCGAAGGCGGCAACGACATGGCCAACTGGCAGTACGTGCCGGAGACGGACCAGGTCGTGTGGTTCTCGGAGCGGAGCAACTGGGGCCACCTGTACATGGTCAGCCTCAAGACGGGCAAGCTCGAGCACGCCATCACGCAGGGCGACTGGAACGTCACCCAGGTGCTGCACATCGACCCGAAGACCAAAACGATCTGGTTCCGTGGTGTCGGCCGCGAGAAGGGCGTCGATCCGTACTACCAGCAGTTCTACAAGGTGGGCTTCGACGGCAAGGGCCTCACGCTGCTCACGCCGGAGAACGCCGATCACACCATTTCGATGTCGAAGGACGGCACGTACTTCTTCGATTCGTACTCGACGATCGATACGCCGCCCGTCGCCGTGGTTCGCCGCGCCGACACCGGTGCCACGGTGAAGGAAATCGCTCGTGCCGACATCTCGCGCCTGAAAGCGAAGGGCTGGGTGCCGCCCACCGCGTTCACCGTGAAGGCGCGCGACGGCAAGACGGACCTCTACGGCCAGATGTTCAAGCCGACGAACTTCGACGCCTCGAAGAAGTACCCGCTCGTCGTCTACATCTATCCGGGCCCGCAGGTCGGCTCGGTGCGCACGCGCAGCTTCATTCCCTCGCATGGCGACAACCAGGCGCTGGCCGAACTCGGCTTCGTCGTGGTCGCGGTAGACGGCATGGGCACGCCGCTGCGCTCCAAGGCGTTCCACGACGCGTACTTCCAGAACATCGGCGACAACACGCTGCCCGACCAGGTCGCGGCGGTGAAGCAGCTGGTGAAGAAGTACGCGTGGCTCGACGGCGATCGCGTCGGCATCTGGGGTCATTCCGGCGGCGGCAACGCCACGGCGACCGCGATGTTCCGTTATGCCGACACCTTCAAGGTCGGCATCTCGGAGTCGGGCAACCACGACAACCGCAATTACGAAGACGACTGGGCCGAGAAGTGGCAGGGCCTGCTCGTGACCGACAAGGACGGCAAGTCGAACTACGACGACCAGGCGAACCAGAAGTGGGCATCGGGCCTGAAGGGTCACCTCATGCTGGCCCACGGCACGTCGGACGACAACGTGCCGCCGTACGAGACCTTGCTGGTGGTGGATGCCCTGATCAAGGCCAACAAGGACTTCGATCTGGTGATGATCCCGAACGCGCACCACGGTTACGGCGCGGCGACGCAGTACATGACGCGCCGCCGCTGGGATTACTTCGTGCGCAATCTCAGGAACGAGACGCCGCCAAAGGAATTCGAACTCACGCCGATGCCGCCTCCGGGCGGCTGATGAAAGAAGCCCCGCGAACGCGGGGCTTTTTTTTCAGGCGACGGGCGCGAAGCGCATCGCGCCGGCGTTCATGCAGTACCGTAGTCCCGTCGGGTCCGGGCCGTCGTCGAAAACGTGTCCCAGGTGCGCGTCGCAGCGGGCGCAGTTCACGGCGATGCGTTCCTCGAGCAGGCTGCGATCCGTCTTCTGCACGATGTTCCGCTTCGAGATCGGCTGCCAGAAGCTCGGCCAGCCCGTGCCGGAATCAAACTTGGTCGCCGAGTCGTAAAGAGCCGTATCGCAGCCGATGCAGCGATAGATGCCGTTATCGTGGCGATTCCAGTTCTCGCCGGTGTACGGCGGCTCGGTGCCTTCGTGGCGGGTGATGTAGTACGAGCGCGTCGACAGCTTCGCCTTCCACTGTTCGTCGGTCAGCACCACGCGTTCTTCGACGCACGTGCCGAGCGGCTTCTTGTCGGGAGCGAAACAGTCGAGCGTGACCGGCCCGGTCTTCGGCGGCGGGACATCCGCGGCGACCGCGGGCCGGATAGATCGCAGCACGAAGGGCAGGGAAGCCGAGGCGACGGCCGTCACGGCCAGCACACCAAGGAAACGACGTCGATCGGGATCGTGGCGCATGCTGCCTCCGAGGGGCGGGGGCCGGACGGCCCCCTTCCCACACCAGACCGGCGTTAGCGGCCCGGCATTACACGTCGGTCAGTCGTTGACCCAGTGGCATTCGCGATGGGTCTCGTACCGGGCGTTCTTGTTCTGGTGGTTCTTCTGGATCTGGTTACCCGCGTAGCCGCCGCCCACCGCGCCGGCGACGGTCGCGAGCGTCTTGCCCTTGCCTCCGCCCACCTGGTTGCCCAGCAGGCCGCCCGCGACGGCGCCCACACCGGTGCCGATCAGGCGATTGTTGTCCTTGGACTGGATTTCCTTGGTCTCGACGTCGCGGCACACCTGGTGCTGGCTACGCCGTGCCTGCGCATCGGCCGGCGGCGGGGTGAAGGCAGCCGCGCTGGCAAGGGTGATCGCGGCGGCGGCGAGGAGAGCGGTCTTCATGGGTGTTCCTCCTTCTCGGTGGTCTTCAGGGATACCGCCGCGCTCGTGACGGACGGGTCAATCCGGGGGCTCTCGGGCGTACGGGTCGACATCGCGTATGGCCGCGGTTTAATTGGCGTGCCCCGCACTTCGGCGACGGCCTCGGTCAGCTCGGCGCCAAGCAGCAGGATCAGTGCCGAGTAATAGACCCAGACCAGGAGCACCACCACGCCGCCCGCCGGGCCGTAGGGCCCGCCGACGTTGCTGCGATCGAGGTAGATGGCGATGGCGAACTTGCCGACCGCGAACAAGAGGGCCGTGAGGGTCGCGCCGATCATCGCGTCGCGCCATTCGATGATGGCGTCCGGCAGCACCTTGTAAATGGCTCCGAAGATCAGCACGAAGACGCCCAGGGAGATCAGGATCTCGAGCACCTGCCAGCCCGTGGTGCCGCCACGAACGAACACGGCGATGAGGGCGCTGGCGGAGAAGGAAATCACGAGCAGGAACGCCAGCGACAGCAGCAGGCCCAGCGCGTGCATGCGCGCCCGCAGCCAGCCCACGATGGCGCCCCGGGTCGAGCCGGGGCGCGGCTGGAGGCTCCACACCCGGTTCAGCGCGCCCTGCAGCTGGGCGAACACCGCCGACGCGCCGACCAGCGTCACGCCAAGGCCGATCACGCCCGCCATGCTGCCGACGCTCGGCTTCTGTTTCGCGTTCTCGATGACGAGCCGCACGGCGTCGGAGGCACGCGGCCCCACCAGCCCGTTCAGGCTGTCGATCAGTTGTGTCTGCCATTCCGGCCGCAGTGATGCGACGACCCACAGCAGCAGCACCAGCAGCGGCGCGAAGGACAGCGCCGAGTAGAACGCCAGTGCCGCGGCACGGGTCATCAGCTCGTCGTCGCTGAATCCTCGCGCGGTGGTGCGGATGACCCGCCAGATGAGTTTCAGCTTCGCGTGCACGGGAGCCTCCTTGTCGTTCGCGGCCCAGCTTACGGCTCCGGTGCGAAGGGGATGTCGAGCCCTTCGGTGGGAGCCAGCCTGCTGGCGAAGGGTGCTCGCGGCAAGCACCCTTCGCCAGCAGGCTGGCTCCCACCAGAGCCGTCTATCCGACTGACGAATGCATGCGTGCGATAGCTTCAGGCACACCGTTCGCGCCCGCTACTTCGATGACGCGCTCGCCCATGGCGAAATCGTCAACGAGCTCGTGCGCCCAGGTGCTGTGGTACGGCATGTAGACGCCCCAGCCGCCCAGTTCGACCACCGGCGCGATGTCCGATTTCAGGGAGTTGCCGACCATCGCGAAGCGCGCCGGTGGGATGTCGAACTCGGCGAAAAGGCGGCGGTAGGCCGCGGGATCCTTTTCCGAGACGATCTCGATCCGATGGAAGATGTCGGCGAGGCCGCTTCGGGCGACCTTGTATTCCTGATGGAAGAGATCGCCTTTCGTGATCAGCACCACGCGGTGCGTGGCGGCCACAGCCGTCACCGCGTCGCGGATACCGGGAAGGAGCTCGACGGGATGCGCCAGGACGTCCTTGCCGAGGCGAACGATGCGATGGATGTCGCGTGCCTCGATCCGGCCGTCCGTCAGTTCGATGGCGGACTCGATCATCGACAGGGTCATGCCCTTGGCACCGTACCCGAAGAGGGCGATGTTGCCGCGTTCGGTGGCGAGCAGCGCGTCGCGCAGGCCGTCGCTGGCGAGGTCCACGTAGCGCCCGAGGATCGCCTCGAAGGACGCTTGCGCGTCGTCGTAGAACTCCTGGCTGCGCCAGAGGGTGTCGTCGCCGTCGAAGCCGACCAGGTCGATCATGGCATGCAAGTCCCGGGGGTTACGGCCCGGTAGGATAGCGCGAACCCACCCATCGAGGCCCCGGAGACCCCGTCATGTTCGATTTCACCGACATCGCATGCCCGTATTGCGGCGAAACCATCGAGGTCGCCGTCGACGTCTCGGCGGGCAGCCAGACGTACATCGAGGATTGCCAGGTGTGTTGCCGTCCGATCGTGATGCGGCTCGTGGTCGACGAGGGGGACGAATCCTTCGAGCTCACGGCATCCGCGGAAAACGACGGCTAGAAGCACCGTGGGAGCGGCCTTGGCCGCTCCCACACGCGCATCAGAACGCGACGCTGGTCTTCAGACCGAGCACGAAGGCGTTGTCGTTCTGCTTGCTGCCGCCCGGATCCTTGATGTACTGGAGGTTCGGGCGGATCGCGACCGAAGCGATCGGCGACCAGCTGTAGAACACTTCCACCACTTTCTCGTACCCGTCGTTGATCACGCGGGCCTGTTCCGGATTCAGCGCGTTGAGCAAGCGCTGGTTCTTCGCGGCATAGCCGTTCGCGTGCGTGGCACCGAAGGCCGCGCCGACGAAGTCGTTCGGACGATCGAAGATGCCCTTGTACTCGACACCGACCGCGACCTGGCTGTTGGTCGCGGAGGTGGCGTGGTCGGCGGCGGTGTAGTTGAAGAACGCCGTCGTGCCCTTGCCGCCGGCTTCACCGGTGAACTGCTGCTGGAAGGTCACCCATGCGCCGCGACGCGAATCGTGCTGCAGCGCCGTGCCACCCGCCAGCGCGAGCGGCTGATGATCGGTGTTGAGATAGAGGTCGTCACCGTCGGAGGTGTTGTACCAGACGCCCGCGCGGTACGAGCCGGGCAGGCCGTTGACCGAAGGCTTCCAGCCGAATTCCAGCGGGATCAGCGCTCCAGTGGTGCCGCTCGGGAAGTCGGGCTTCCAGCCGTTGCGACGCGCATACGAGTCGTCGACGTACTTCGGGTTCACCTGATATGCCGCGATCTGGACGAAGGTGTCGCTCGTCGTATTGAGCTTGAGCACCGTGGCCCACTGGCTCGTCGGCCAGTTCACCCAGTAGTCGCCCACGATGTTGCCCGGAGGAGCACCGCAGAACGTGAGGTTCTGGAAGTCGCACGAGAACTGGTTGATCTCCTCGCCCACCGGCAGGCGGCCGAGTTTCCACGTCAGGCGGCCATCGAAGAACTTCTGTTCCAGCGCGAAGATCGTGAGGTGCCACGTCTGACCGCGCCCGTACACTTCCTGGATCAGCTGGTTGTTGCCGATGTTCGCATCCGCGCCGAGATTGCGGCCGTTACGGTCGGTGATCACCACCTTGAAGGTGGCGCCGCTCCATCCCCAGAGCTTCTCCAGATCGAAGGCGCTGCCGAATTTCCACTGGTCGGTGTAACGCGTGAGGCGACGGTCGCCGCCCGAATAATTGTGCGCGGCCTGGAAGCCGTAGCCGAAGTCGAACGTGATGCCCTTGTCCGCGAGGCGCGTGCGCTCGCCATTCCAGTCGCCGAACAGGTACTTCCTGTTGGCCAGGCTGTCCGTATCGGAGGTCGATGCGTCCTGTGCGTGCGCGGCGACGGTACCGAAAGCGAGGCAGGCGACGATGACTCTGGCAAGGGGATGCTTGATCAATGAATGGCGCATGTGCCCTTCTCCCTGAAAGAAAAAAATTATGCTTTTGCGTATTTCGATTTTGTTTATGCCAGTTGCGACGCAACATGTTTTCGTTGTGCACAACCGAGCAATGATAGTTCTTTTGTCATATCAATGCGTGGGCATCGCGAACTCTGCGCCGGTGCTTTCGCTGTGGTTCAGCCAACGCTGTGTAATGGCCTTCTGTTTTGTGTAGAAGCGCACGGATTCCGGGCCGTGAGCGTGGTGATCGCCCATCAGGCTCTTCTTCCATCCGCCGAAACTGTGGAACGCCATCGGCACCGGAATGGGAACGTTGATCCCGATCATGCCGACCTGGACGCGGTGCGCGAATTCCCGCGCCACCTGGCCATCGCGCGTGAAGATCGCCGTGCCGTTGCCGAACTCGTGCGCGTCGACCAACGCGAGCGCGCTCGTGAAATCCGCAACGCGCACCACGCAGAGAACGGGTCCGAAAATTTCTTCCTTGTAGATTCTCATCGCCGGCGTGACGCGATCGAACAACGTTCCGCCGACGAAGAAGCCCTGCTCGCAACCCGCGACACGATGACCGCGGCCATCCACGACGAGCTCCGCGCCGGATGCCACGCCGTCGTCGATGTAACCGGTGATGCGATCGCGATGCACGGCCGTGACGACGGGGCCCATCTCGATCGACTCGTCGAGGCCGTGGCCGATCCGCAATGCCGCCACGCGCGGAGCAAGCTTCGCGACCAGCGCATCCGCCGTGGCCTCGCCGACGGCCACCGCCACCGAGATCGCCATGCAACGCTCTCCCGCCGCGCCGTAACCGGCGCCCATCAGCGCATCTGCGGTCTTGTCGAGGTCGGCGTCGGGCATGACGATCATATGATTCTTTGCCCCGCCCAAGGCTTGGACGCGCTTACCTTTCGCGCATCCCCTTGCGTAAATGTATTCGGCGATGGGGGTGGAACCGACGAAGCTGACGGCCCGCACCAGATCGTGATCCAGCAGGGCGTCCACGGCGGTCTTGTCGCCGTGCACCACGTTGAACACGCCGTCGGGAAGGCCGGCCTCCTTCAGCAGCTTCGCCAGCTCCACGCCGAGCGAGGGGTCGCGTTCGGACGGCTTGAGCACGAACGTGTTGCCGCAGGCCACCGCCATCGGGAACATCCACATGGGCACCATCGCCGGAAAGTTGAACGGCGTGATGCCGACGCAGACGCCGAGCGCCTGGCGCATCGTCCATGCGTCGATGCCGTTGGCGATCTGCTCGGTGTACTCGCCTTTCATCAGTTCGGGGATGCCGCAGGCGTACTCCACCACCTCGAGCCCGCGCTGCAGCTCGCCCTTCGCATCGGAGAGCACCTTGCCGTGCTCCGACACGATGATCCGCGCGAGTCGATCCATGTCCCGTTCGATCAGTTCCTTGAGGCGGAACATCACGCGCGCGCGCTTCAGCGCGGGTGTCTGCGACCATTCGGGAAACGCGGCGTGCGCCGCGCGCACGGCGGCGTCGACGTCGGCGGCCGATGCCAGGTCCACTTCGGCGGACGGCACGCCGCGCGCAGGATCGTAGACGGGCGCGCTGCCGGCAGGCGACCCGGCGTACGGCCGGCCGGCGATGAAGTGACCGATGCGGGGGAGGGTGTCGGGGGAGGGCTGGGCGGACATGTCTTGGTTACTCCGATCGCGGCGCGTCAGCGCGCGATCATCCATTCGTGGGCGGGGTCGTTGCGGAAGTGCCATTCACGGCGGGGACCGGCCATGACGTTGAGGTAGTAGCCCCGATAGCCGTGGGGCATCACGACGGGGTGGTAACCGCGCGGCACCATGACGACGTCGTGGTCGCCGACCGCCATCGACTCGTCGATATCCCGCGTATCGGTGTACACGCGCTGGAAGGCGAAGCCCTGCGGCGGATCGATGCGGTGGTAGTAGGTCTCCTCGAGCACGCTCTCTTCGGGCAACGCGTCGGTGTCGTGCTTGTGCGGCGGATAGCTCGACGAGTGTCCCGCGGGCGTCAGTACCTCGACCACGAGGAGCGACTCGGCCGGCTCGCTCTCCGGGAGGATGTCGCACACATAGCGCGTGTTCGCGCCCGTTCCGCGCACCGAGCGTTTCATCGACTCGGATTCGATCAGACGGACGCCATGCCTGCCGGTGCCCGGTGCCGAGGCGACGGCGACCTCGGCGTCGTCGACGGCCTCGATGACGAACACCGACGAGGGGGGTGCGTAGATCGCCACGGGCGAGCGATCGTCGAATACGCTGGCGCGGCCGCCGAGACCGCGCCACGTCGTTTCGCCGACGGTGACATCGACCGTGCCCGTGAGCACCACGAGGCAGCCTTCCCGGTCGGCGGGCAGTTCGACGCGGGTCGTCCGTCCTCGGGCGAGGCGCCGCGCTTCGAAGCCCACGTAATGCCAGCGCGCCGTCTGTGGCGTCACCTTCACGATGGCCTCGCCTGTCGGCATGGCCTTGACCAGCAGGGTCATGCGACCTCCTTCGCCGGGACGCGGTCGAGCAGCTGGCGCAGCGTGTCGTAGCCCTTCTTCGCGAAGGCGTAGCTCGGGGCGACGGACGGATCCTGCTCGGCCTCGACCACGAGCCAGCCGCGGTAGCCGTGGGCCTTGAGCCGCTCGACGATCGCGGCGAAATCGATGACGCCGTCGCCGGGCACGGTGAACGCGCCGTTGAGTACGGATTCGAGGAACGTCCACTGACGGTTGCGTGCAAGGCGAATCACGCCAGGACGCACGTCCTTGCAGTGCACATGGCAGATGCGCGCGATATGGCGATCGAGCACCGCGAGCGGGTCGCCGCCACCGAAGTAGGTATGACCGCTGTCGAAAAGCAGCCCGACGTCGTCACCCGTGCTGGCCATCAGGCGGTCGACGTCGTCCGGCGATTCGACGTACGCGCCCATGTGATGGTGATAGGCGAGGCGCACGCCGTGCGTGAGCGTGAAACGTGCGAATTCGGTGACTTTCTCGCCGTAGCGCTTCCACGCGTCGTCGTCGCGGAAGCGAGGTCGCTTGTAGAGCGGCACCGGCTCGCCCTGGATGGCGTGCGCCACCTCGCCATAGACCATCACCTCGCATCCGTTCTCCGCGAGCAGGCGAAGGTGCCGTTCGACGGCGACGCATTCCGCGCTGGCGTCGCGCTCGGCGAGGCGGCCCGAATACCAGCCGGACACCACGTCGAGGCCGTAGCCGGCCATGAGCCGACGCAGCTCCGCAGGATCCTTCGGAAACTTGTTGCCGAGTTCGAATCCTTCGTAACCGATGGCCTTGCCTTCCTCGAGCGCCGTCGAGAGGGGAATCTCGCCGCCGAGCGACGGCAGGTCGTCGTTGCTCCAGGAGATCGGGTTGATGCCGATGCGGATCGGATCGTTCTTCATGCGGGCGTGATCCTGGCCTTGCGGCCGGCGAGGGCGGTTTCGTAGGCCGCGCGCGCATCGCGCACGGGCTTCCGCGTTGAGACTTCCGGCACCGCCACGTCCCACCATACGCCGCCCTCTTCGGTCGTGCGCGTGGCGTCCGTATCGATGCAGATGAGGTAGGTGCGGTCGGCGGCGCGCGCGCGTGTCAGGGCCATCTCCAGGCCCGGGATATCGGCGACGTGTTCCGCGATCGCGCCGAGGCTGCGCGCGTGAGCGGCGAAGTCGATGGACGGCGCGCCATGCCGACCCTGCACGCAATCGTCGAGCATGTTGTTGAACGGCGCGCCACCGGTCGCCTGCTGGAGCCGGTTGATGCACCCGTAGCCGCGGTTGTCCAGCAACACGACGATCAGCTTCGCGTCGAGCATCACCGACGTGGCGATCTCCGAGTTCATCATGAGGTAGCTGCCGTCGCCGACCATGACGACGACCTCGCGATCGGGCGCGGCCATCTTGACCCCGAGGCCGCCCGCGATCTCGTAGCCCATGCACGAATAGCCGTATTCCATGTGGTATCCGCCGGCCGTCTCGGTGCGCCAGAGTTTTTCCAGTTCGGCAGGGAGCGTGCCGGCCGCGCAGACCACGATGTCGCTCATCGCGGACGTCGGCGACGAACGCTGCACCGCGCCGATCACTTCGCCGTCGTAGGGCAGGCGTCCGGGCGGCGCCTCGCGGCGCTCCGTGATGCGCGAGACGGTGTCGACCCAGACGCCCGCGGCGACGCGCGCACGCTCGGTCCACGCTTCCGGCGCGGCCCAGTCCTCGAGGCCGAAGCTGAGGTCGTCCAGCACCTGCGCCGCGTCGCCGATCACTTCCAGGCCGTCGCCCTTCAGCGCATCGAACGCATTGACGTTGATCGAGAGGATCGGCACGTGACGGAAGAGCGTGTTCGACCCCGTCGTGAAATCCTGCAGGCGTGTACCGACCGCGATGACGAGATCCGCCTCGGGGAGCAGCCCGTTCGCCGCGGTCGAACCGCAGACGCCCGCCGGTCCGAGGTGAAGCGGGTGGTTCCATGGCAGCGCGCCCTTGCCGGCCTGCGTTTCGCAGACGGGCACGCCGTGTTTCTCCGCGAACGCCATGAGCTCGGGCGTCGCCCTGGCGTACAGGGCGCCGCCCCCCGCCACGATGACCGGCCGTTCGGCCGCCTCGATGGCGTCGAGGGCCGCCATCAATTCGTCGTCGGTGGGTTGCGGCGCCCGGAACACGATCTCCCGGGGCTCGAAGAACGACGCGGGAAAGTCGTACGCCTCGGCCTGCACGTCCTGCGGCAACGCGAGCGTGACCGGACCGCAGAGGGCGGGATCGGTCAGGGCGCGGATGGCGCGCGGCAGCGCGGTGAGCAACTGTTCGGGGCGAACGATGCGATCGAAATAACGCGACACCGGACGCAGGCAGTCGTTGACGGACGCCGTGCCGTCGCTGAAATCTTCCAGCTGCTGCAGGACGGGATCGGGCGCGCGCGAGACGAAGATGTCGCCGGGCAACAGCAGCACCGGCAGCCGGTTCACGTGGGCCAGCGCGGCGGCGGTCACCAGATTGGTGGCCCCCGGTCCGATGGATGTCGTGACCGCCATCATGCGACGGCGCATGTTCGCTTTCGCATAGGCGATGGCCGCATGCGCCATCGCCTGCTCGTTGTGCGCGCGGTAGGTGGGGAGCGTGTCGCGCATGCCGTACAGCGCCTCGCCGAGTGCCGCCACATTGCCGTGTCCGAAGATCGCGAACACGCCGCCGAAGAGCGGCGTCGCCTCGTCGTCGTCGACGTCGCGTCCACGCAACGCGGCGAGGTAGCGGACCAGGGCCTGCGCGCAGGTGAGTCGGATCGTCGCGCTCATGCGGCGGCACCTTCCGTTATCCGGTTGCCCGACCGGTGCGCGTCGCGCCACAGCGCGATCATCCGCTCGAAGGAGGCTTGCGCCTGGGCGACGAGGGTGGCGTCGTCGATGTCGCCCGCGAGCCACGACCGCGCGCAGTCGGCGAAGATCGTCCGCCCGACGGCGAAGCCCCGGCAGGTCCGGCTCGTGGCGGCGTCGGCGAAGCCGACCGCCAGTGTCTCCGCGGCGGCGTTGAGGCCGAGGAGAAGAACGCCGCGACAGTGTGGATCGCGTTCGGCGATGAGCGCGTCGATCGCGGGCCACGCGTCGCGACGTGGAGGACAGAGCTTCCACCAGTCGGGGCGGATACCGAGGTTGTAGATGCGTTTGAGCGAACGCAGCACCTTCTCGTCGCGGATGGCGGCGTCGGCGCAGCCCGGCGGGATGACTTCGAGCAGCAGCTCGTGGCCGCTGATCTTCGCTGCGTCGTAGAGGGTGCGTAACTGCGTCTCCTGCTCGATGCGATCCAGCGGCGCGGCGTCCGGATCGAAAGCGACCAGGCACTTGATGACATGCTCGCGCGGCCAGCCGATCAGCTGGCTCCCGATCGACCGTCCGCGCTCGAGTTCCAGCGGGTTGGAGCCGGACACCTCCACGGGGCGACCGATCCACCACCCCCGGCCCGTGGCGGCGTTGAGCGCGTCCTGCCCGTAGCGGTCGTCCGCCAGCATGCCGACCTTGCCTTGCAGCTCGCCGCCGCGTTCGGTCGCGGCGACGGCGTCGACGAGCAGTTGCTTGAGCCGCGGAAGGCGCGACTCGTCGGCACCCGCGGCTCGTGCGATCTCGAAGAACGGCACGCGATGATCGAACGCGAACACATAGAGTTCGTCCCACACCTTGCGCGGCACCGCGGTGCGGTGCAGGTGCGCCAGCTCGTCGTCGAGATCCGGCCGGTGGATGCCGCCCTCGCGCGCGAGGAACGCGTCGAGCTCGGCGCGCGCCGGCATGGCGGGCGCGCAGCCGTGGCGCGACACCACGATGGCGCCACAGGCGTTGGCGAACGCGCACGCGCGTTCGACGGACTCGCCCCGCAGCCAGCCGGCGAGGAATCCCGACAGGAAGGCGTCCCCGGCGCCGAGCACGTTGAGCACGTCGACGCGCGCACCGCGATACGTGGGCGCGTCGTCGATGTCGCTGGGCACCGTGCCTTCCACGATGCTGCAACCGAGCGGACCACGCTTCACCACGAGCATGGCGTTGCTGATGCCTCGCACCGCGCGCAGCGCGGCGACGAGGTCTTCGCTACCGCCGGCGATGTGGAATTCCTCTTCGGTGCCGACGATGACGTCGAAACCCGGGAGGATGCCCTGCAGGTGCGCGGTGACGTGATCGGCGGCGACGAATCGCCGCTCGCCCTCGCCGCGCCCGGTCAGCCCCCAGAGCACCGGGCGGAAGTCGATATCCAGCACGGTGCGGACGTCGTGCCGGCGCGCCAGCTCGATCGCCCGCGTGCTGGCGGCGAGGACACCGGGCGTCGACAGATGGGTGCCCGTGATCGCGAGCGCGCGGCACGTGGCGATGAACGCCTCGTCGATGTCGGCGGGCTCGATCGCCATATCGGCGCAGTTCTCGCGATAGAAAAGCAGCGGAAACGTCTCGCTGTCCTTGATGCCGAGGATGGCCAGCGCGGTGAGGCGCGCCGGATCGACCCTCACCTGACTGACGTCGCAGCCTTCGGTGTGGAGGGTTTCGGTGAGGAACCGGCCCATGTGGTCGTCGCCGACGCGCGAGAGCATCGCCGAGCGAAGCCCGAGGCGCGCCGTGCCGAACGCGACGTTGGCCGACGAACCGCCGAGGTACTTCGCGAAGCTGGTCGCGTCCTCGAGCCGGGCGCCGATCTGCTGGGCATAGAGATCCACCGCGAGCCGGCCGAGGCAGGCGACGTCGATGGGACGGGAAGCGGAGCGGGGGAGGAGAGGACGCATAGGGGTTCCGTGGTCAGGCCGCGCGGCCTTCCAGTTCGTCGACGAGGCTCTGGATCTCGGTGCCGCCCGCCATCATGTCCAGCACCGCTTCCTTCGTGATGTCGCTCTTGGCGAAGGTTCCCATCGACTGTCCGCGATTGAGCAGCGTGAAGCTGTCCGCGATGGGGTAGGCGTGGTGCACGTTGTGGGTGATGAAGATCACCGAGATGCCGCGCTCGCGCGCGTTGTGGATCAGCTTCAGGACGTTGCACGACTGCTTCACGCCGAGCGCCGCCGTGGGCTCGTCGAGGATCAGCACCTTGGCCCCGAAATGGATGGCGCGCGCGATGGCGAGGCACTGCCGCTCGCCGCCCGACATGGTGCCGACGGGCTGGCTGGCGTCGCGCACGCGGATGCCCATCTCGGCGAGTTTCTCGCGCGCCGTCTCGTTCGCGTAGTGCATGTCGAGCACCGGCAGCAGGCCGAAGAGCTTGCGGCGCGGTTCGCGCCCTGCGAAGAAATTGCGCGCCACGCTCATCAACGGCACCAGCGCGAGGTCCTGATAGACGGTGGCGATGCCGCGATCGAGCGCTTCGCGCGGGGACGAGAAACGCACGGGCTCGCCGTCCACGCGGTAGGAGCCGCTGCTGGGCTGGTGCACGCCCGCCAGCGTCTTGATCAGCGTGGACTTGCCCGCCCCGTTGTCGCCCAGCAGGCAGTGCACCTCGCCGCGCTTCAGGCGCAGCGTCACCCCCTGCAGGGCGATCACGCTACCGAAGAACTTGCTGACGTCGTCGAGTTCGAGGATGTAATCGTCGGCCATGGTGGCGCCCCTCATTTCGTCGCCGCGGCGCGGCTGCGGATGTAGTGGTTGAACAGGACCGCCAGCAGCAACATGCCGCCCAGGAACACGCGGTACCAGTCGGAATCGATGTTGGTGTACGAGATGCCGATCTGCACGACGCCGAAGATCAGCGCGCCGAAACAGGCCCCGATGACGGATCCGAACCCACCAGTGAGCAGCGTGCCGCCGATGACGACGGCGATGATCGCCTCGAACTCTTTCTGCAGTCCGCGGTCGGCCGCCGCGGAGCCCACGTCGGCGACCTGCAGCACGCCGAAGAGACAGGCGCAGAAGGCGGTGAGCACGAACAGCGAGACCTTGACGCGGCGGACCGGCACGCCGACGTTCTTCGCCGCGTTCGCATCGCCGCCCACGGTGTAGATCCAGTTGCCGAAGCGGGTGCGCGCCAGCACGAAGCCGGCCGCGATCGCCATGACGATCCACCACACGAGCACCTTGGGCAGGCCGGCGACGACGGGATCGCCGGAGGGCAGTTTCTCGATGAGGTCCATGCCGGCGAGGGCGGTGAACAGCCAGTGCAACGTCGTGCCCTGGAAGAGGGCCGAGACCACGGGATCGGACGTGAACTTTTCGCCGACGCCGCTGACGATCGTGCTGTTGGCGAAGCGCGTCGACAGCACCAGCGTGAGGCCGCGCAGGATGAACATGAAGGCTAGGGTGACGATGAACGACGGCAGCCGGGTCCGGACGACGAGGTAGCCGTTGAGCGCGCCGAGCGCCATCGAGCCGGCGAACGCGAAGATCACCGACGCCCACAGCGGCCAGCCCAGGTACATCGGCGGGATGGCCACCATGACGCCGGCGAAGCCGATCATCGACCCCATGGACAGGTCGAATTCGCCGGCGATCATCAGCAGGCACGCGCCGACGGCGATGATGCCGAGATACGCCGCCACCTGCGCCCAGTTGATGACGCCATCGAGCGCGAACATGCCGGAACCGCCCGCGGTGATGCCGAAGAACACGAAGACGAGCACGGTACCCGCGATCGAGCCGAGTTCGGGCCTGTCGAGCAGCACCCGCCACGGAGAGAGTTTCCGTACGCGCTCGTCCGTGGGTGTCGTTGCCTCCGGCGCCTTCGCGCGGCTGGTGGGGATCATGTTCGTGACGCTCTCGTTGATGGCGCTCATGGACGGTGCTCCTGCCGGTCAGCGGTACTGGCCGGCGTACTTCTCGACGGTGGCGACGTTGTCCTTCGTGACGAACGCGGGGCCCGAACTCACACCCGTGGCGGTATAGACGGGCTTGAGGTCGTACTGCTTCAGGCGCGCCTGGAACTTCGGATTCGCCTTGAGGGCGGCGATGATCTTCGCGGGATCCTTGGTGTTCTGATCGTGCGCGATCACCAGCGCGGCGATGCCCATGTAGCCCTGCAGGTACGGCTGCTGGTCGATCGCGTACTGGATGACGCCGGACTTGATGCCACCGATGATCGCGGGTGAGAGATCGAACGTGCCGAACTCGATCTTCCCGGTCAGACGCATGTCCTGGACGACCTTGATGGCCGGCTCGGCGGCGTTCGGGCCGAGCGCGAGAATCGCCTGCGTCTTCGGATTGGTACGCAGGTAGGCGCTGAGCTTGCTCGCGACCACGGTCGGATCCATGCCGGTGTCGATCATGGACGTCTTGCGCCAGTCCTTGAGGCCGATGGCGTCCGCGAAGCCCTGGCAGCGTTCGAACGAGGCGTTGTTGGTGGCGTAGTGGTTCACGCAGACGAAACTCGTGATGCCCTTGGCCTTCGCCCTTTCGCCCGCCGCCTTGCCGGCGTCGTACTCGCCCTGGCCCACGTGCATGATCGCGCCGAGCTTCTTGCTCTCGTCCGGCGTGCCGGAGTTGATCGTGACGATGGGGATGCCCTTGGCGGTGACCTTCGCGGCCGGTCCCTGCAGGACCGAGACGTTGGCGATGTCGAAGGCGACGCCCTTGTAGTTGCGCGCCGCGGCGGACTCGAGTTGCCGCGCCATCTCGCTGAGGTCGCCGTTGCCGGAGCCGCGATAGTCGACGGCGACGCCGAAGTCCTCGCCCGCCTGCTTGATCGAGTTCTTGATGGTGTTCCACCAGGAATCGGAATCGGCGGCGTGGGTCACGAGCACGTAACGGTCGCCGGGTGCCGCCCGGGAGGCGGGGGCGGCGGCGCCGAGACCAAGGGCGAGTGCGGCGGCCAGAGTGGCGTGGAACAGTTTGGATCGCATATTTCCTCCCCGAATGACCGCGTCGCGGTCGGATGGATGGATTGAGTCGAACTGCGATACGGCCAAGCGGCCGCTGTTTTGCCGAAAGCGAACCGAGCATGGACCGCCCGTTCCACCGTTGCAATTTGCATTGCAGCAAAAGAATAAATGGAAAAAACGTTCCATCCCGTGCTTGAATGCGCCGGAACGCGACGGGAGAGGACGATGGCCAAACGCAGCGAAGCCGATGCACTCATGCAGCGCGTCGCCGACGAGTACGAGGCGCTGCCCCGCCAGTTGCAGTGCGTCGCGCGCTACCTTGAGGAACATCGCAGTTCCATCATGGTCCAGCGCGTCGGCGAGATCGCCGAAGGCTGCGGCGTGCACGCATCCGCCGTGGTCCGGTTCGCGCAGCGCTTCGGTTATTCCGGCTTCTCGGAAATGCAGGCGGTGTTCCGCGATGCATGGGCCGCGCAGGCCTCGCCGGCCCGGAGCTACCAGCAGCGCATCCGCAGCGTGATCAAGGGCCGCACCGGCGGGGTGCCGGCGGCCGAGATCGCATCGCGCTTCATCGACGCCAGTCGCGCCGGTCTCGACGAACTCGCCGGCGAACTCGACGAGACACGGTTCCAGAAAGCGGTCGACATGCTCGCCGATGCCGAGAACATCTACGTGATGGGCGTGCGTCGTTCGTTCGCGATCGCGACGTACATTGCCTACGCGCTCCAGCACACGCAGAAGCGCGTGCACCTGGTCAACGGCCTGGGCGGCATGTTCCGCGAGCAGCTCCGCAGCATCGGCAAGGGCGACGCGCTGATCGCCATCAGTTTTCCGCCGTTCGGCAAGGAAACGCTCTACGCGATGCGCGTGGCGCAGCAGCACAAGGCCGGGGTGCTCGCCATCACCGAGAGCGATCTGGGACCGCTCGCCCGCCATTCCGATGTGCTGCTGAAGGTGAAGGAGGGTAGTGCGTTCGCGTTCCGCGGCCTCACCAGCACCATGTGCCTCTGCCAGGCGCTGTTCGTCGCGCTGGCCTACAAGCTCGAACTCACCGTCGAAGAAACGATCCCCCGAGGAGAATACGATGATTGAAGTTGCCGTTTTCGGTGCCGGTCGCATCGGCAAGATCCATGCGGGCAACGTCGCCCGCCATCCGGAAGCGCGGCTGCGCTACGTGGTCGACGTGCATGCGCCATCGGCCCAGGCGCTGGCGGAAAGGCACGGCGCCAAGGTGGCGTCCATCGACGACGCGCTGAACGATCCCGCCGTGGGTGCCGTCGTCATCGGATCGAGCACCGATACACATGCCGACCTCATCCACCGCGCCGCCGGGGCAGGCAAGGCCATCTTCTGCGAGAAGCCCGTCGACCTCGACGTCGAACGCGCCCGCTCGTGCCAGGCGGCGGTGGAGAAGGCGGGCGTGGTCTGCATGATCGCGTTCCAGCGTCGCTTCGATCCGACGTTCTCGTCGCTGAAGAAACGCCTGGACGACGGCGAGATCGGCACGCCCGAGGTGCTGATCGTGACGAGCCGCGACCCGGGTGCGCCGCCGGTGTCCTACATCGAGAGCTCCGGCGGCATCTTCAAGGACATGCTGATCCACGACTTCGACATCTTCCGCTGGATCCTCGCCGACGAAGCCGTGAGCGTGCACGCGACCGGCAGCTGTCTTACCGATCCGGCCATCGAGGCGGCGGGCGACCTCGATACCACGGCGGTCACGATCCGCACGAAGCGCGGCAGGCTGTGCCAGATCAACACGTCGCGCCGCGCCGCGTACGGTTACGACCAGCGCTTCGAGGTGCTGGGCAGCAAGGGGATGTTGCAGGCGGGTAACGTCGCGCCGACGCAGGTGGTGTCGCACACCGCGACACACATCGCGCACGACCTGCCCGAGCATTTCTTCCTCGAACGTTATCGCGAGGCCTACGCGGCGGAGATCGCGCATTTCTTCGACGCGCTGGTCGCCGGCACACCGGTGCGCACCACCATCGCCGACGGCATCAAGGCGCTGGAACTGGCCGAGGCCGCGGCTCGCTCGTGGCGCGAAGGCCAGGCCATCGCGGTAGCTATCTGACGGAGTACGGGTCATGACGTCACTACGCATCGGCCTCGCGGGCCTCGGTCGGCTCGGCCAGCGCTACGCCGAGAACCTCGCACGCGCGGTACCGCGCGCGGACCTCGTCGCCGTGTGCAGCCCCGTGGAAGGGGAGCGCGCCTGGGCGAAAGACACGCTCGGGGTGGCCGTCGTCCATGAGACGTTCGAGGCCCTGCTTGCCGATGCATCGGTGGACGCGGTGTTCCTCGTCACGCCGACGTCGTTGCATGCCGCGCAGATCGAGCAGGCGCTGGACGCCGGCAAGCACGTGTTCTGCGAAAAGCCCTTGTCGCTGGAGATCGACGACTGCCGGCGTGCCGCGGCGCACGCCGCCGCGTCGTCGAAGCGCGCGATGGTCGGATTCGTGCGCCGGTTCGACGAAAGCTACCGGCACGCGTTCCAGCACATCGAGGCAGGCGGCATCGGCCGGCCGTTCCTCGTCTATTCGCAGACGGCGGATCTCGCCGATCCGAGTGGCGCGTTCCTCGCGTTCGCACCGACGAGTGGCGGCATCTTCCTCGACTGCAGCGTGCACGATATCGACCTGGCGCGCTGGCTGCTGGGCCGGCCGAAGGCGGTGAAGGTGTATGCCGCCGGGACGGTGGCGATGTATCCGCCGCTCGAAGCGATGGGCGATGTCGACAACGGCATCGCGACCGTGGAATTCGAGGGTGGCCGCATGGCGATGTTCTACGCCTCGCGCACGCAGGCCCATGGCCACGACACGCACACGGACATCACGGGCACCGCCGGCCGCGTGAGCGTCGGCCGCAACCCGCGCGCGGATCGCGTGGAGATCGCCGATGCCAACGGGGTGCGCAATCTGGTACTGCCTTCGTTCTACGAGCGCTTCGCGCCCGCGTTCGTGACCCAGGCGAAACACTTCGTCGACGCCATCCTCGACGAAACGCCATTCGACCTCACGATGGACGACGCGGTGGAGGCGACACGCATCGCCGTGGCGCTGCGCGAGTCGCTGCACAGCGGCCAGCCGGTCGTCCTCGGCCCACCGCATCCGATGCCTCTGCAGGAGCCGCGATAGCGGCGAAGCCCGGTGGGAGCCAGCCTGCTGGCGAAGGGTGCTTGCGGCAAGCCTCCATCGCGGCCAAGGCCACACCCACACCAACCCCAAGCCGGTGGGAGCCAGCCTGCTGGCGAAGGGTGCTTGCCGCAAGCACCCTTCGCGGCCAAGGCCGCTCCCACACCAACCCCAAGCCGGTGGGAGCCAGCCTGCTGGCGAAGGGTGCTCGCCGCTCGCACACCTCACGGCCAGATCCGCCAATGCGGCACCGCAGCATCGGGCGCTATAATCGGCACCATGTCTCTCCCGCCCCTCGTTCCCAAGCGCGGCAGGCGCTTGGCCGTCACCGTGCGCATCCTGTCGGCGGTGGTGTTTTCCTTCGTCTGCTACCTGTGCATCGGTATTCCGCTCGCCGTGTTGCCGGGGTTTGCGCATCACGACCTCGGCTACTCCACCATCGTGGCCGGCCTCGCCGTCAGCGCGCAGTATCTTGCGACCCTGCTGAGTCGCCCGCATGCCGGACGCATGGCGGACGCGATGGGTCCGAAGCGCACGGTGGTGGCCGGTCTCGCGGTGCTCGCGCTGTCGGGGCTGTTCCTCGCGCTCGGCGCACTGGTGCCGCACATCCCGGCGCTGGCGCTGACGTTGATCCTGCTGAGTCGTCTCGGTCTCGGCTTTGCCGAGAGCTGGGTGAGCACCGGTGCGATCACGTGGGGTATCGGTGGGATCGGCGGCGAGCACACGGCGCGCGTGATCTCATGGAACGGTATCGCCACCTACGGCGGCATCGCGGTCGGTGCGCCGCTCGGCGTCTGGCTCGCGCACGCTCATGGGTTCATCGCGCTTGGCGTGCTCACGTTCGTACTGGGTCTCGTCGCGCTGCCGTTCGCGCTGTGGAAAGCCCGCGTGGCGCCGTCGCACGGCGAGCGCCTGCCGTTCCGTAGCGTCTTCCTCCGCGTGATGCCTTACGGCGCGGGTCTCGCGCTCGGCTCGATCGGGTTCGGCACGCTATCCACGTTCGTGGCGCTCTACTACGCGAGTCGTGGGTGGTCGGATGCGGCGCTCTCGCTTTCCGTGTTCGGTGCCTGCTTCATCGGTATCCGCCTGGTGTTCGGCAACGCCATCGACCGATTCGGTGGCTATCGCGTCGCCATCGTTTCGCTGTTCGTCGAATGCCTTGGTCTCGCCCTCCTCTGGCAGGGCGACACGCCGCACGCGGCGCTGGCCGGTGCCGCATTGACCGGTTCGGGCTTCGCGCTGGTGTTTCCCGCGCTGGGCGTCGCGGCGGTGAGCCGGGTGAGCACGCACAATCGCGGCGCCGCGCTGGGTGCCTACTCGGTGTTCCTCGACATCGCGCTCGGCCTCACCGGCCCGATCGGCGGCTGGGTCGCGGGCGTGTGGGACTACCCGGCGATCTTCCTGCTGGCCGGTTTCGCGGCGGCGGCCGCCGTGGTGCTGGCCGTATCGCTCTACCTGCGATTCGGCCGCGACGACGATACGCGGGCCCGCGCACGGGCATAATGCGGCATCGATCCCTGACGAGTTCTCGCATGCCATACGATCGCAGCTGGATGGGCTACGGCATCGTCGGTGCCCTCGAAGCGGGCGCCATCGCGCTCGTCGTGGGCATCGTGGTCTATGGCGTGCTGCATTTCATCAACCGGGGCAACGGATGGAGCGCGGGCATGGCGATCGGCGTCGCTTTCGCGCTGTCGGTGGTCATCGGCGGCGGCCAGGACATCTGGAACCTCTTCTACTTCAACATGGCGCCACTGCAATCGATCACGCTGCTGAAGCTCAAGCTCGCGGCGGTGCACGATCCCGACGCCATCGGTCTGCGCGTGTTCTTCGAGATGGTTGGCGCCTTCCTCGGCGCGTGTCTGGGCTGGGCGATGTTCTCCGGCGATCTGAAGAAACTCGTCGCCGGCATCCGCCACTCCGACTGACCGCGATAGTCAGCGAGAGTGGGCGAACATCCAGTCCCACAGATCCGGCGTGGCGTACGCCTTGTCCCACGACCCATGATTCACGCCCGGGAATTCGGTGTACTTCACCTGCGCGCCGCGCGCGACCAGCGCCGCGTGCATCTTTCGCGACTGCTCGGTCGGCACCACGTTGTCGTCGCCGCCATGGAAGATCCAGACCGGCGTGGCGCCGATGCGTTTCGCCACCCAGGCGAACGGATCGTCGCCCTCGGGCACGCCGTGCACGAAGAGGTTCCGCCCGTCGTCCGGCAAGGGCGACACGCCGCCGCAGATGATCGCGGCGGCCGCGAACGTCCGCGGGTGATCCACCGCGAGCTGCCACGAACCGTAGCCACCCATCGACAGCCCCGTGAGATACAGGCGCTTCCGGTCGCCGTGGAACTCGCCCACGCTCTTCTCGAGCGCGGCCATCGCCATGTCGGCATCGGCCTTGTCGGTCCACTCGGTGTCGTCGGGTGCCTGCGGAATGACGACCACGGCCGGGAAGTCGCTGTGTGCCTTGAGCCACGGCGGCAGGCCCTGCGACATCTGCTTCGCGTTGTCGTCGCCGCGTTCGCCGCTGCCGTGCAGGAAAAGCACGACCGCCGGATGCGCGCTCACGTCGGCCGGCACGAAGACCTGGTAGCGATACGTCCTGCCCTGCACGTCGACGGTGCGCTCCACGAAACGGGCAGGTGCCGCATGGGCACTGGTGGCCAGGATCGCGGTGACGAAGGCGAGGGTCCGGAGCATGGGATAGGTCCTGCGTGGGCGAGCGGTCGAGTCAAGCGGAGTAACGCGTAAACCGCAAGTGCGTCGGCCGCGCGGTCAGAGGATCGGATCGAACAGCCGGGCCACGTGCAGGGCCACCCGGTGGAAATACGACAGGCGCCGGTAATCGTTGGGGTTGACCTCGTCGCTGTTGCCGAAGTCTCGCTCCAGCATGGCCCGTACGTCCGCGGCGAAGGTCTCGTCGACGTTCAGCGCGGCGATCTCGAAATTCAGGCGGAAACTGCGGTTGTCGAGGTTCATGCTACCCACGACGGCGGTGTCTTCGTCGATGAGCATCACCTTCTGGTGCACGAACCCCGGCTGGTAGCGGAACATCCGGATGCCGGCGAGCGTCGCCTCGTGCGCGTAGAGCGTGGATGCCATGAACACCGTGCGGTGATCCGGACGAGAGGGGATGAGGATGCGCACGTCCACGCCACGGAAGACGGCGAGGCGCAGCGCGCCGAACACGGCCTGATCGGGCACGAAGTAGGGCGTGGTGATCCACACGCGGTGCCGCGCCGACTGGATCGCCTGCGTGAAGAACAGGGAACAGCTCTCCTGGGGGTCGGCCGGGCCGGTCGCCACGATCATCGTCCCGGCACGGCCGCAGCGTTCCGGCGGCGGCGACGACGGCGGCCGTTCGCCCGTGACCCAGTACCAGTCCTCGGCGAACACGCGTTGCAGGTCCGCCACCGCCGGGCCTTCGATCTCCATGTGCGTGTCGCGCCAGGGCGACAGCGGCGGCTTCGCGCCGAGGTATTCGTCGCCCGCGTTGAGGCCGCCCACGAAGCCGCGCTCGCCGTCGACGACGAGCACCTTGCGGTGGTTGCGGAAGTTCAGCTGGAAACGGTTTCGCCAGCGCCGGGTGGCGAACCGGTGGGTACGTACGCCGCCGGCGCGCAGACGATCGACGTAACTGTCCGGGAGCTCGTGGCTGCCGATGCTGTCGTAGAGGAGGCACACCTCGACGCCGGCGGCGGCCCGTTCGAGCAGCGCGTCGCGCAGGCGACGACCGAGCACGTCGTCGTGGATGATGAAGAACTGCACCAGCACGTAACGCTCCGCGCGTGCGATCGCGGCGAACATCGCATCGAAGGCGTCCGCGCCGTCGACGTGGAGCACGAGCGCGTTCCCGCCATGCATCGCGGTCTTCAGCATGTGGCCGATCGCGTCGTAGCGAGGGTCTTCGCGGCCGGGCGGCGGCGCGAGCATGCCCGGCCGTCCCGGGTGTCCGGCTTCCTCGTGCAGCAGGAAGAATCGTGCCTGCCGCTGGCGGTGGAGGTCGACGTAGCCGCTGAAATGGCTCGCGCCCAGGAAGAGATAAGGCACGAGGGTGACGTAGGGCAGCAGGACGAGGCCGAGCGCCCAGGCGAAGGCGCCCTGCGCCGTTCGGGCGTGCATGACGGCGTGCATCGCGGCGAACACGCCAGCCACGTGCAGGGACAGTGCCGCGATGGCGATGGCCGTCGCGATCATGCGTGCCCGCTCCGCACTTTCGCGCCTGCGGCAAGAGTATTTGGCGCGGACAGGTGTTTCTGCATGGGGCCCCGGGCAGGAAAATGCACGTTATCGCTTTCCATCGAGCCTATCCCAATGAATGTCTCTTCGTCGCGTCTGCCCTTGCTGGCCCTCGCCGTGGCCGCGTTCGCGATCGGTACCACCGAGTTCGTGATCATGGGCCTGCTGCCCGAGGTCGCGACCGACCTGCGCGTGTCGATCCCCGCCGCCGGCATGCTGGTGTCCGGCTATGCCCTCGGCGTGGCCGTGGGTGCGCCGCTGCTCGCCGCGCTGACCGCGACGATGGAGCGGAAGCGCGCGTTGTTGCTGCTCCTCGGATTCTTCATCCTCGGCAACCTGCTCTGCGCCGTGGCGCCGACGTACGACGTGCTGATGGTCGCCCGCGTGGTGGCGGCGTTCTGCCATGGCTCGTTCTTCGGCATCGGCGCCGTGGTCGCGGCGCACCTCGTGCCCGCGAACCAGCGTGCCCGCGCCATCGCCCTGATGTTCGCGGGTCTCACGCTGGCCAACGTGCTGGGCGTGCCGTTCGGCACGTTCCTGGGTCAGTGGGCCGGCTGGCGCGCCACGTTCTGGGCAGTGACCGTCCTCGGCGTGCTCGCCACGGCCGCGGTGGCCCGTTTCGTCCCCGCCCTGCCGGACCTGAAGGCGCCGCACATGGGTCGCGAACTGCGTGTGTTGCGCGAGCCGCAGGTGCTGATCGCGCTCGGCATGACGGTGCTGGGCTTCGGCGGCGTGTTCACCGTGTTCACCTACATCGCGCCGATCCTGCAGGAGCAGTCGCACATCGGCCCGCACTGGACGGGTGCCGTGCTGGTGCTGTTCGGCGTCGGTACGACCGTCGGCAACATGCTGGGCGGGCGCCTGGCGGACTGGAAGCTGATGCCGTCGCTCGTCGGCATCCTCGTCGCGCTCGCGCTGCTGCTCGTGGTGTTCGCCTGGACGATGCATTCCACGATCGCGTCGATCGTCACGGTGTTCGTCTGGGGCGTCGCCGCGTTCGCCACCGTCGCGCCGTTGCAGTCGCGCGTGGTGCACGTCGCGGGCGATGCGCCGAATCTCGCATCGACACTGAACATCGCCGCGTTCAACCTCGGCAATGCCGGCGGTGCGTGGCTCGGCGGTGCCGTGCTCGCGGCCGGTTTCACCATGCCGGTGGTGAGCCTCGCCGGTGCGGCGGTCACGGTGGCGGGCCTGCTCGCGACACTGGCGAGCATGGCCCTCGAACGGCGGGCGGTGCCCGCCGCGGCCTGAGTCAGCGGTGTTTGTCGTCGGCGAGCAGCAGGTTCGCAAGAGCCTGCGCCTGCTTGCGGATCTCCGGAATCGCGGTGGACTCCCATAGCGCGCCACGCAGCAGGCTGCCGATCGCGAACAGGTTCGATCGCGGCCGGTCGTTGCCGTCGTGCAGCTGGCCATTGGGCTCCGCCTTCAGACCGAGGCCCAGGCTGTCCGGCGTCACGTGGCCGCCGATTACGAGCTGGCGTATCAGCGGGTGTTCGGTGCGCTGCGTGTCGGTGTTCAGGCCGACGGTCTGGATGACGATGTCGTAGGACTGCACCACGTCGACGCCACCTGCCGCGACGCGGGCCACGTCGAGCGCACCGTCGAGCGAGAGGTGCACCGAGCGCATGCGACCACGGCCGCGGGTGAGGCGACCCGCCTGTTCGAGCGCCTCGATCTTCGCGGTGACCTCCGGTGGCATGCGATGCCGCGCGCGTTCCCATGCCCAGCGGGCATGGCGGAGGAAACGTGCCCGCTCGGCGCGTGGCAGATCGCGCCAGAGCGACTGCGTATGCGGCCGCAGGCCGTCGATGACGGTGCGCCAGTCCTCCGCGTTCGTCGTCGCCTCGCGCAGCCGGCGCAGCCAGGTGCGGATATTCGGATCGTCCCGCATCGAATCGACGAGTTCTCCGCCGTCGTCCGCGGGCGCCGAGGCGGTGGCGAGGTGCGGCTCGGGCAGCTTGCCGTGTCGCGACAGCGCATCGAAATGCGCGTTGGGCCAGCGTGCCGACAGTTCGAGCAGTACGTCGACGGCGGTCAGACCGAGGCCGATCACGAGGACGCGCAGCGGACGATCGTCCGGCACGGCGTTCGCGAGGAACGGCCACGGGTCGACGACGTAGCGCCCGCTAGCGATCGCGGCGTCTTCGACACCGGGCAGCGGGCGGGGAGGGAGCGAGCCGATGGCGAGCACCGCGGCCTCGGCGTGCGATTCGCCGTCGCCGTAGCCGATGGCGACACCCTCGGCCGACGGCACCAGCGAGTCGGCGGTGAACGGCAGCACGTTCACGTCGTGCCCGAACGAGCCGGCGTTCTTCAGTGCCTGCTCGACGCGCGACCGCAGGAAATCGCCGTAGAGACGGCGAGGCAGGAAATCGGAGCCCTTGACCGACGGATCGATCGCCTGCGCGTATTCGAGGAATCCGCCGGGCTTGCTCACGAACATGCCCATCGACGCCGCGCGCACGTTGAGCAGGTGCTGCGCCGACGGCGTGCCATAGGCGATGCCGCGGCCGGCTTCGGGGCCGCCTGCGTACCAGTCGAGATGAAGCGGACGCGAAGTGCGTCGCTCCAGGAGTTCGCTCACCAGCGTCGCCGCCGCTGCGCCACCGCCGATGATGGCGACCTTATGAAACATGCTTTGGTCCTTCGCCCGTTGGCTGGGGTGGAGGGCCGTGAGACCGTCAGGCCGTCAGGCGTCCCGCGATGATCGATTGCCTCGGTCGTGCTATCCAGTGTCCGGAAGGACCGGGCTGCTCGTATGCGAGGTACTGTGCCAGATCGCCACCGTACACGTGAAGCGTGAGCGCGGTTTCGTGTCGCGACAGATTGCGGCAACGGTGGGTGTGGGTTTCCGAGGCGTCGAACCACGTCGCGTCGCCCGGCCCGAGCCAGGTGCGGCCCGTGCTGCGCAGCGAATGATCCGTGTCGCCCTTGTCGAACGATTCCACTTCGAGCGCCCCGGCGATCGTGGCCTCGAGGCCCCATAGTCCGCCGTGGTCGTGCACCGGCGTCGAATAACCGGGCGGCCAGGCCATCACCAGCACGCTGACCGCCGGTTTCGCGCGTTCGGCGAGCATCCAGCGCTCGAAGCCGCGCCGGCGCTCGCGCAAGGGGCCGAGCGTTTCGGCGAGTTCCCCGGTGCGGCCGTGCAACACACGACCGACTTCCCGCCCCATGGAGGCGAGATCGGGATGCGGGCCGTCCGACAGATCGAACGCGATGTCCCGCAAGGTCCTGATGATGGAAGTGCGCTTACCCATGGAAGGGCGGTCCGGGCAGATCAACTGTGCAGGAGTGGACCATGCCGACTGTTAAAGCCCCGTAACCGGAAGCGCTTAAACCCTTTCGCGACCCGCCGCATCGAAGCCGTTGACCGCCCTCCGGCGGTTACCCCGCAACGGAGTACCGGCCATGATCTTCCTCAGCTCGCTCGTCGTTCTCGCCGTTGGCTTCTGGATCCTGTTCGCCCTGGTCGGCGCGGTCCTGAAGCTGGTCTTCGGGATCATCGGTGGAATCTTCAGCCTCGTCGGCGGCATGCTCGGCGCCGTCATCGGCGGCGTGGCGATGCTCGCCATCGCCCCGGTGGTCGCCCTCGCGCTGCTGCCCGTGCTGGTGCCCGTCGCGCTGATCGCCCTCGTCGTCTGGGCCATCGCGCGGGCCACCCGCAAGCCGGACGTGGTGCTCGCGCCGCGTTGAAGGGCAGGAGCGCGCCTCGCGTGCGACAGCTTCTGGGGATGAAGCAACAGAGCCCGCGGCTCGTCGCGAAGCTGTCGCGCGCAAGGCGCGCTCCTGCGATCCGCTTTCAGAGTTGTCGCAGATCGAAGCTCACCGGGATGCGCGCCCAGGCCTTGACCGCCTGACCGTTCGCCGTCGCCGGCTGGAACCGCCAGTTCGCGAGAACCTGCGCGCGGGCCGCCTTGTCGAGCACGGCATGCCCGCTGCTGCTTTCGACCACCACGTCGATCGGTTTGCCCGTCTCGTCGACGAGCACGCGCAGCGTGACCGTTCCCTGCATGCGCGCCGCGATCGCGACGCGCGGGTAGACCGGTGCCGGTGCCGACACGTACGCGAGCGTCGCCTCCACGGGAGCCGCCGGTCGTGTCGGCAACGCCGGCGCGACGGGGGCGTCCGGCAGGACGGCCGCCGTGCCTTCGTCGGTCGGTGG
Organism: Luteibacter sp. UNCMF331Sha3.1; assembly: GCF_900109915.1. GTDB lineage: Bacteria > Pseudomonadota > Gammaproteobacteria > Xanthomonadales > Rhodanobacteraceae > Luteibacter. The sequence goes on along the minus strand of NZ_FOBU01000001.1, from coordinate 884,766 downwards.
CGCCACGACCGTGGGCGTCACGATCTCGAGCGGCTTCGCCTGACGCACGGGTACGGTGATGCGCTTGACCGGCAGCGGTTTCAGGTCGATGGGCGGGGGAGGGGCGACCTTCGGTTCCGCCGAATGATCGATCAGGCGAATCGTCGGGGTGGCTGGTGGATCGAACGACAGCGTCGCCACCATGGGTCGCATGACGGCGAGCAGGGCGGCGGCGTTGAGGGCGATCGCCGCGCTCATCGCGACGATGCGGACGGTATCCGGATGGCATCCGGCGAGGGCGTGCGGACGAGCGAACGACATGAGCCACCTCCTGCAACGTGGGGGAAGGTGATGCGCGGTCGGGAACACGGCCGGTGGGGACCGGCGGGGATCGTGTTCGGGTCCGGTTGCAGATTAGGCGCCGGTCGCGGGAACTTGCAAGAGGGCCGTCCAGACGGCCATCAATGGGCGACGAGCATCGGCACGTCGGACTGCATGAAGAGGTATCGCGTGGTGCCGCCGAGCACCATCTCGGAGAGCCGCGACCGTCCCCAGGCGCCCATGACGATCAGGTCGGCGCCTTCGGCGTGGGCGATGTCCAGCAGCGCGGGGCCGGGCGCCGCGAGCGCGGCGTCGTCGAGCCGGCGCACCTCGGCCTTGACGCCGTGGGTATCGAGCCAGCCGCAGATGTCCGTGTCGGGCAGGGCGCAGGTGCCCATGTCCTCGTCGCGACTGCCGTCGATCACCGTGACGCGCGACGCCGTGCGCAGCATGGGCAGCGACGAGCGCACGGCCAGGGCCGATTCGCGACTGCCGCTCCAGGCCACGAGCACGTGCTCGCCCAGCGTGTCGACGGTGGCGGCTTCGGGGACGACGAGCACGCCGCGGCTGGACGCGAACACGGTGCGCGACACCACGCCGAAACCGACCGGCGCGTCGCCGCGCATCGTCGACGAGCGCTCCATCACGACGAGATCGTAGCCGGCCGAGGCGTGGGCCAGCACGGTGACCGTGTCGCCGTTGCCGACGCGCCAGTTGCCGCGCAGATCGCGGGATCCGAGCAACGTCGCCCAGTCGGCGGCGATCGCTTTCGCGTCGCTGGCCCGCTGGCGAACCGCATCGAGCTGCATCGGCACGGCCTCGGGCACCGTGAAGGCGGCGGCGGGCAGGTCGACGACGTAGAGCGCGTCGAGCCGTGCGCCGATGCGCGACGCCATGGCCAGCGCGGCACGCAGGCCGGCACCCTGCGGCGGAAGACGACCGATGTGCACGAGCAGTTCGAGTGTCATGCGCCCATGGAACACCGGCGGGGACGTCGCGGTCAATCTCCGGTTCCGGCAAGGTCGGTCGCGTTCGTCACGGCGACTTCGGTTACCCTCGACCGGTCAGGTAGGTCTTTCCGGAGCAGTCATGGTTCTCGACAGCGCGCAGCCGCGTTATCCCCTCGGCGAGGAAGTCGCCAGCAGCGTGATCCACGGCATCGGTCTCGTTCTCAGCATCGCGGGCCTCGCGGTACTGGTCGCGTTCTCGGCCATGTACGGCGGCGCACGCGCGGTGGTCGCCAGCTCCGTGTTCGGCACCACCCTGATCCTGCTCTACACGGCATCGACGCTTTACCACGCGATTCCCGGCGTCGTCGCGAAGCGCGTGCTCCGCACGCTCGACCACATCGCCATCTTCCTGCTCATCGCCGGCACGTACACGCCCTTCACGCTGCTCGCGTTGCCGGGGGCGTGGGGCTGGGGTCTGTTCGCCACGATCTGGACGCTGGCGATCGTCGGCAGCGCCGCCGAACTCGGCCTGCTGAAGCGTTACCGCAAGGCCGCCGTCGCGATGTACGTGGCGATGGGATGGGTCGCGGTGATCGCGATCGAACCGCTGCGCGACAACGTGCCGATGGGTGGTCTTCTGCTCCTGTTCGGCGGCGGCGTGGCATATACCGCCGGCGTGCCGTTCTACATGGCGCGCAAGCTGCCGTACCACCACGCGATCTGGCACTTCTTCGTGCTCGCCGGCAGCGTGCTGCACTACCTGGCGGTGTTGCTTTACGTGATTCCGGGTGCCCACCACGCTGTATAGCTCGTGGTGGGAGCCAGCCTGCTGGCGAACGGGTGCTCGCGCCAGGCACCCATTCGCCAGCAGGCTGGCTCCCACCTGAGCAAGGCTACTTCGCCTTCTTCAACTGCTCCGGCACGAAGCGCGTCCGCACCGCTTCCGCCAGCAGGTCCGGCGGCAGCAGGCCCTGGGCGATCAGGAAGTCGTTGAACGCCTTGCGGTCGAATGCCTTGCCCAGCTTCGTCTGGGTTTCCGCGCGCAGCTGCAGGATACGCGTGTACCCGTAGAAGTACGCCGTGGCCTGGCCCGGCGAGTTGAGCGTGTAGCGATCGAGTTCCTGGCGCGCCATCGGTTCGGACAGGCCCACGTCGTCCACGAGGATCTGACGAGCGCGCTCCCGGTCGATCAGGCCGAGGTTGAGCATGGGATCGAGGAACGCGCGCGCGGCGCGCAGCAGGCGGAACTGCAGGGCGATGAACTGACCGGCCGGCGGCTCGTACGGCACCATCTCGGCTTCGGCGTAAAGCGCCCAGCCTTCGACGTTGACGCTGTTGAACGCGAAGAGGCTGCGCGTGAGCGACACGCCCTGTTCGACCATCGCGGCGAACTGCAGCTCGTGGCCCGGCCGGCCTTCGTGCGCCGTGAGCGTCCACGCGGCGGCTTCGAAGGTGAAGTCGTCGTAGCTCTGGGTCTTCTCGCCGTCGGCGGGCGGGTTACCCGTGGTGAGCACGAACGTGCCGCGCTGACCGGTGTTGCCGATGAATGGCGGGGGATCCATGTGCGGCGCGGGCGAGCGTGCGTTCTCGGCTTCCGATGCGAGGCGCATCGCCATCTTGCGCTTCGGCAGCTCGACGATGCGCTGCTTGCGGATGATGTCTTCGATCCTCACGATCACGGCGTGATACGTGGGCTCGACCTTTTCCTTCGCCAGCTGCTTCTTTTTCAGCGCCTTCAGCACGTCGCGGTAGTCGCCATCCGGAAGGCCTTCCGCCTTCGCGACGACCGGCGCGATCATCTGCAGCGCATACGTCGTCTCCATGAATTCGAGCTCGGCGCGATCGATGAGGTCGCGCGGCGCGATATCGAGGCCGACCTGCTCCAGGTTGTACGCGTACATGGCCTCGGGCAGGCGGAAGTCCGTGCGTGCGCGCGGCAGCACCGTATTCTTCACCCAGGCGTTGTAATCCTTCAGCTGCTGGTCGAGCTTCGCCATGGCTTCGTCGCTGCCAGCGATCTTCTTCTCCGCGAAGAGCTTGCGGATGCCGTCGACGTAGCGCTGCGTGTTGCCCAGCTTCTGCTCCACGTCCGCCTTCACGGGCCCGAGGAGCGCCTTGTCGCCGAGCTTTTCGGTGGTGCGTGCGCGCGCCTGATCGACCAGCGGCGTGCATCCCGCGGTCATCCCCACGTAGCACTTGAGGCGGCCGAGCGCGGCCTCGTTCTGCTCCGCCGTGCTTTCCGCGTTCAGCAGCGTGAACTCGCCGCCGAAGATGATCTCGCCGGCGTCGAACCACGGCAGCATGTATCTGTCGTTGAGGTCGATGCCCTTGATGGAGCCGTCGATCTGCTTGAGCAGGATCTGAAGATCCTGCTTCACGTTCGGATCCTTCTCCTCGGCGAGGCGGCGATTCACGGTATTGCGTACCTGGACGAGGGCCGCGCGCTGTCGCTTGTCCGTGTCGGGGCCGAGGTCGGCGGTCTTCTCGTCGTATCCCTTCACCCCGATCTCCGAGGCGGACTCCGGGCTGAAGCGGGCGGTCACGTCCAGCAAGGGCTGGGCGTCGGCGTTGCTGCGGGCGATCCAGGCGGGCTGGGTCGCGGTCTGCGCGTGCAGGCTGCCGATGCAGAGCGTCACGGCGGCGGCGAGCGTGAGTCGTCGGAACATGCGTATCTCCCCGGGTGGTCCGCCGAAGACTAGCCGCTGGGGGTACGGTCCGCCATGTGACCTTTGGCCGTCAGGCGAAGAGGAGGGCGAGCCCCGCCATGCCGATCATCAGGAAGGAGAGGACGACCTTCGCGACGATGCCCACCAGCATGCCCACCCATGTGCTCACGCCGACGTGCGCGGAGCGGAGCACGCTTTCGCCGGACCACAGTTCGCCGACCACCGCGCCGGCGAACGGGCCGACGATGAGTCCCGGGATGCCGAAGAACATGCCGATCACGGTGCCTGCGCCGGCGCCCCAGAGGGCACGCGGACTGGCGCCGATCTTTTTCGCGCCGAACGACGCCGAGACGAAATCCAGCGCGATACCCACGGCACCGACGATGCCGATGGCGATCAGCCAGCCCCAGCCGAGATGCTGGTAATCGTCCACGGCGGCGGCGAGCCAGATGCCGCCAAAGATCATCGGGATGCCGGGAAGCACCGGAAGGATCGCGCCGGCCACGCCGCCGACGATCAGCAAGGCGGCGAGCAGGTAGAGGAAGAACTCCATCAGCGGAAGGCCTCGCGGTACTCGGGCTTGAGAAATGCCGAAAATGCCTCGCTGGGTACGTCGATGGCCTGCGGTCCGGCGGCGTACGAGGCCACCTGGTAGGGCGGAAAGATGAAGGTGAGTCCGTGCACCTTGTTGTCCGGCCCGGTCAGCAGGCTGAAGACGCGATAGTGGTCCTTGCCGGGTGCCGTACCGAGATCGATCTGTTCGCTGTCGGAAGCCAGCGGCTGTTCCTGGTCGTCGAGCGCGGTGAAGAGCTGACGACGCGCCTCGGAAGCGAAGGCGGACTCCGCGGCGTGCGGGTCGTCGAAGAACTCACGGATGCCGATCACCCGCTCTTCCTGCATGTCGTAGGTGAAACTGTCGACGATCGGCGCCGGGTGCGCGCCGCCGGTGAAGGCCGAGCCGTCGACCTGCACGTTGATGAAGCGGTCCGTGCGGGAGGCCACCGCGATGTCCAGGTTGAGGTCCCACGGAAGCTGTCGTGCGCTCTCGCGCGCGCCCGGCTCGCGCAGGCTCGCCAGGAAATGCCGTTTCTGCCGCTCCACGTAGCAGTCGATCTGTCCGCGCAGGGCGGCGGCGCCCGGCGGCAGATCGGGCATCGAGACCTCCATGGTGTAGAGGTCCTGCGTGGCGGATTCGGTATCCTTGTGCGCGCTCGCCTGCGGCGGCGGCTGCCTGTCGCCGTCGTTCGTGCGGTCGGCGCCGTCGCGGCAGGCGGCGAGCCCGGCCGTGGCGAAGACCAGCGACAGGATGTGTCGCACGAGCATCTTGCGTTCTCTTACGATGCGAGGCCCCGCATCTTAGCCTTTCCCATGGCAGAGGGCGCGTCAACGAACCTTAGGGATACTGTGCATAACGCGATGACGGAAGCCGTCACCCTGCTCAAGGCCGACGAACTCGGTCGTATCGAACGCGTCGAGCGCGATGGCGTGCTGCTGATCCGTCGCGACATCGGCGCCGCGCGCTGGTGGGCGCGGGGCTTCGCACGCCGCGCCGCCGCGCGAGAAGCGAGGGCGCTGGCGCGTCTGGACGGGCTCGACGGCGTGCCACGCCTGCTCGCCTGGAACGGGCGCGTGCTCGAGCGCAGTTACATGGCCGGCGAGCCGATGCAGGCCGGGCGCCCGGTGGATCCCGCGTACTATCGCGACGCGTTGCGGCTGCTCGCCCGGCTGCACCGTCGTGGCATCGTGCACAACGACCTCGCCAAGGAGCCGAACTGGCTGGTACGCGAGGATGGCACGCCCGGGCTCGTGGATTTCCAGATCGCGTGGACCCGCGGCAGGCGCGGCGCGCTGTTCCGCCTGCTCGCGCGCGAAGACCTGCGGCACCTCCTGAAGCACAAGCGGACGTACGCGGGAGACCGCCTGTCGGTGCGACAGCTCGCGATCCTCGCGCAGCCCGCACCGCACTCGCGCCTGTGGCGTGCGACGGGGAAGCGGCTCTACAAGCTCATCGCGCGGAAGGTCTTCGGCTATTGGGACAACGAAGGGCAGGGGCGCATAAGGCGCTGATCGGTGAGAGCCAGCCTGCTGGCGATGGGAGCTCGCGGCGAGCATCCATCGCCAGCAGGCTGGCTTCCACCCAAAGGCGCTTATTTCTCGACGAACGCCCGCTCGATCACGTAATCCCCCGGCTCGCGGGTACGCGGCGATGCCTGGAAACCCTCGCCGTCGAGCAGCACGCAGATATCGTCGAGCATCGACGGGCTGCCGCAGAGCATCACGCGGTCGTGTGCCGGGTCGAGTTGCGGCAGGCCGGTAACGCGCGCCATTTCGCCGTCGGCGATGGCGTCGGTGATGCGCCCACGGTTGCGGAACGGCTCGCGCGTCACGGTCGGGTAGTAGATCAGCTTCTCGCGCACCAGCTCGCCGAGGTACTCGTGGTTCGGCAGCTCCTTCTCGATGTAGTCGGAGTAGGCGAGATCGTTGACGTGGCGCACGCCGTGGGCGAGCACGATGCGGTCGAAGCGCTCGTAGGTGTCCGGGTCGCGGATGATCGACATGAACGGCGCGAGACCCGTGCCGGTGCCGAGCAGGTAAAGGCGCTTGCCCGGCTTCAGGTCGTTCAGCACGAGCGTGCCGGTGGGCTTACGGCTGACGATCACCGGGTCGCCCGGCTTCAGATGCTGGAGCCGCGACGTCAGCGGGCCGTCCTGCACCTTGATGCTGAAGAACTCCAGGTGCTCCTCGTAATGCGCGCTGGCGATGGAGTAGGCACGCATCAGCGGCCGGCCATCGACCTCCAGGCCGATCATCACGAAGTGGCCGCTCTCGAAACGGAACCCGGGATCGCGCGTGGTGCGGAAGCTGAAAAGGCTGTCGTTCCAGTGGTGCACGTCGATGACGTGCTCGGTCGCCAATGCCACCATGGTTTATCAAACCTCGAAGACGAAAAAGGGCGGGCCGGCGCTGCGCGCGGGCCTCGAGTTTCGGCTGGGGAAGCGGCCCGGGGCCGCGCTGCCTCGCGCGTGGCGCCACACCCGGGGGTGTGCGCTCATGGGCACCAGTTTAAGGCATATCGGTCCGGTGCGCCTTCGCTGCACTAAGATGCGGGGCCGCCCCATGTGAAGAGGACCGCCGGTGACGAACCCCGACTATGCCGTGGGCCAGGCCTGGACATACCGCACCCGCCCCGGCGAGGAGGCGTCCCGCGTGGCGATTCGCCGGATCGATCGCGAGCCGGAGGACGGCGAGGTGTTCCACGTCTCGATCCTCGGCGTGAAACTGCGCAACCATCGCTTGCCGGGCGGCACACAGCCGGCCATGAACCACGCGGCGGTGTCGCGGGCCACCCTCGATGCGAGCCTGCTGGCCCACGAAGGCGCTGCCGACACGGACGAGGCATGGCGCGACGGTTACGCCGTGTGGCGCCAGGCGTACGACAACGGCGACGCCGGCATCTTCGACCTGCCGATTCCAGAGATCCTCGGTTACATCGAGATGGTGGTGGCGGCCTCGGGCGAGGCCCGCTGATCGCATCGGGCTCTTACCCGAAGCGGAATCCCATAAAAAAAAAGAGCGCCCGGTCCCCGTAAACCGGCTGGGGAGTAGCCGGCTTACGGAGAGGGGCGCAAGTGTCACACAGGGATGCTTGTCAGGCGCGATGCGCCCTTAGAAGTCGTAGCTGACCGCCAGACGCGCGTAACGCGGGTCCTGGGTGATGAGCGGCACGCGGTAGATCGGGTGCGGCGTACCGCGCGACTCGAACTCGGTCGGGTAGCGGAACGTCGCGCGCTGCTGGTTGAGCACGTTGAACACGTTCGCGGAGAACGCCAGCTTCGAGCCGGCCCACTCCGGACGGTACGTCACGCCCAGGTCGAGCTGGAACGTCCACGGCAGGCGGCCCTTGTCGCCCGGGGGCGAACGCTTGCCGTCGCACCAGTGGTACGAGCTGCCGTAGAGCGCGGGATCCTGCTGGTCCGGACCGTAATAGCCAAGGCAGACTTCCGGCGCACCGGAAATGGCCTGGAGGTTACCCGAGACCTGCCACTCCGGCGCGAGCTGCCAGTAACCGTACGCCTTGAACACGTGCGTGTGGTCGTTGCCGAGCGGACCGTTGGCGCCGTCCATGACCCAGTGGTTGTCCCAGTCCACGCTGCCGGCGGCGCCGGCCTGGCGCGTATCGGTACGGGCCTGGCCCTCGGTGTTGCCGTAGGAGCGCGAGAACACGTAGTCGAACTTGCCGTACCACGTGCCGTCGAACTGATGCTCGGTGTAGAACTCGGCGCTGTAGTACTTACGCTTCGTCTTCGGCATGCCCATCTCTTCGCGGCTGAGCGGCACGACGAACGGATTGCCGGCCGTGTCGATCAGCGTGAACTGGTTCGAATGGCCGCCGTTGACGAGGTAGCAGCTGTTCGTCGAACCGATTTCATATCCGAGCGATTCCGCCTTGTTCTTCACGACGTCGAGGTCGCAGAAGTCGTCGATCACCGCGTTGAGCTTGCGCTGCGTCAGCTTGACGCCGTACGTCCAGTTCTCGTTCCAGCTCTTGTCGAAGCCGACGATGTACTCGTCCTGGTTCTCCGACTTCAGATCCTTCGCGGCGACGGTACGCGGGTCAGGCGGGATGCCGTACGAGTTGTTGCCCGAGACCACGCCGCTGAACTGCGTCAGGCCCGTCGGGCTGCCGTCCACCGGGTTGATGCCGGAGTAGGTGTAGTACTGCTGCGTCGATGTGTAACCCGCGGCCGCACCGGTCGCCGGATTGAGCGGCAGGCCGAGGTAGTAACGGCCGGCGTTGGCGTAGACCTTGAAGCTGCCGTCGCCGTTCACGTCCCACGCGGCGCCGAGGCGCGGCGCCCACTGCGGACGGGTCTGTTTGATGAACGCCTGGCTGAACTGGTTGTAGTCGGTGAACTGGTCGTTGCGCAGACCGACCGTGAGCAGCACGCGATCGTTGACCTGCCACTTGTCTTCGATGAACTGCGCCTTCTGGTCGGAGCGCACGTTCACGAGGTTGCTCACGATGTTGCGCTGGACCCAGTAACCCTGCCCGCCGTTCGGGAAACCGCCCGGTGCAGGCACGAAGTTACGTCCCGGCGTGTCGTTGATCGCCTCGTTCGGGTCGGCGGACTGGCCGTAATTCCAGGTGTAGCCCGGGCCCGGGCTGGCGTCGCCGAACGCGATGACGCGCGAGCGGACGTTGTCGATACCGGCCATGAGCGTGTGATCGCCGGCCACGTACTGGACATCGAAGCGGAGGTTCGTCGACTTGTTGCCACGCGCCGGCGAGCTGATGTTGCCCACCTGGCTGTTCTGGATCGGCGTGCCGCCGTTGAGCGCCGGGTTCTGGCGCACCGAGTTGTCGACGCGAACGAGATTCGGGTCGTACTCGGTCGGCTGCTCGTAGTTCTTGCTCGACATCTTGCCGTAGGTGGCGCTGATGGTGAGGTTGTCCGTGAGGTAGCCGGTGTACTTACCGACCCACAGGTCGCCGCCGGTCTTGGTGTCGTTGACGTCGCCCAGACGCGCGCGGCGCGACAGATCGGCGTAGTTGTAGCTGTAGCGGGTGCCGGAACCTTCGCGCTTGTCGCCGACGCTGGTCAGCTCGACGATATTGCTGTCGTTGATGTTCCAGTCGAGCTTGCTGTACCAGCGCGGATTGGAGTAGTAGTTCGTCGACGCCGGGGTGCCGTTGCCCACCGGGTTCACGTTGCGCTGGCCCGTCTTCTCGAATTCACCCGCGACGAAGAAGAAGAGCTTGTCCTTGATCAGCGGGCCGCCGGCATAAGCGCTCACCGTCGTGGTCCACTTGTCGTTCTGGCTCTTCGGCTGATACAGGTCGCCGGCCGGTGCGGACGCCGGCGTGTTCGCGTAATGCAGGTTCGGGCCGGACGCGCGCGCCCAGTTCGGCTCCCACAGCAGCTGCGCACCGAAGTGCCACTCGTTCGTGCCGCGCTTGCCGACCTGGCTGATCACGCCACCGTCGGAACGGCCGTACTGGGCACTGTAGCCGCCCGTATAGACTTCCTGCTGGTCGATCGCGCCATAGGGGAGCTGCAGGCCGCCGAGCGCGTTGAGCGGGTCGGTCGTGTTGAAGCCGTTGATGTAATACGCGTTCTCGTTGGCCGCCGCGCCACCGAAGCTGACGACCGACTTGCCGGTGTCGCTGGTGAAGCCGCCGCCGTTGTTCACGACGCCGGGAGCGAGGCGCGCGATGGCTTCGGCCGAACGGCCGAGCGGCATGCGGGCGAGCTGCTCCGAGGTGATGACGGTGCGCGAGTCGACCGCGGTGACGTCGATGCTCGGCAGGGCGGTGCCGGTGACGGTCACGCCTTCGAGGCTCTCCGCATTGCTCGCCGTGCTGGCCGCGGCGAACGAGACGTCCGTGCTGGCGCCGACGCGCAGGGTGACGTTCTTGCGGGAATCCACGGGCGCGCCGTCGCGCATCAGGGTGACGTTGTACGTGCCCAGCGGAAGCTGCGTGGCGCTGTAGCGGCCATTGGCATCGACGCCGATCTCGCGGCGGAAGCCCGTCGTGCTTTCGACGACGACGGTCTGGTTGCCACCCGCCGGAACGGAGCCGTTGAGGCCGCCGGTGGTGGACTGTGCGAAGACGCTGGAAACGCCGCCCAGGCAGGTACAGACCGCCAGTGCGAGTGCGCTCCTGCGAAGAATGTGCTTGTTCATGCCAACCCCGAAAAAGTGATGCCCCGAAATACGACGAAGGCACGGGGCCGTAGCACCGGACCCCCGTCCGGTACTGCGATGGAGCCTCGATGACCCCGCCCGCGCTCCATCGCCACACCATCCATTTGTCTCGATCCAAATGGACTAGACGAACGGTTTACAGCACGTTGTTGAGGTTGTCCAGCGCCCGGACGTCGTTCTCGTACGGCCGTCCAGCCGTCCGAATGGCATGACGCATTGCAGCAGAAAACGATGTAACTATGGGTAATTGTGGCAATTAATGCTTTCCCTGAGCGGGTTCCGCTGGCCCGCGATGGTGGCTGACCGGGGTCGCAAAAAATTATTGCGGCGGGGGCGTCGATGGAGGCGAATCTCGTCGTCTTTTAGATCGAGGCAAGTGTCGTGCCAATCCCCGGTGCCAACGGGGCGACGCGCCGTTGCCGTCACCGCTCTTCGACTGCGCGTTGCGGAAAGTCGCGACATGAAGATCGCCACCTACAACGTCAACGGCATCCGGTCCCGCCTCCCGAACCTTCTGGAGTGGCTGGAGCGCGAGTCGCCAGAGATCGCGTGCCTGCAGGAGCTGAAGGCGACGGACGCCGCGTTCCCCGTCGACGCGATCAACGAGGCGGGCTACGGGGCGCTCTGGGCGGGCCAGCCATCGTGGAACGGCGTCGCGATCCTCGCGAAAGGTGTGGACCCCGTCGAAAGCCGGCGCGGCCTTCCCGGCGACGCGAAGGACACGCAGAGCCGCTACCTCGAGGCCGTCGCGCACGGCGTGCTCGTCGGATGCCTGTACCTGCCGAACGGGAATCCGCAGCCGGGCCCGAAATTCGACTACAAACTCGCCTGGTTCGAGCGATTCCTCCGCCACGCGAACGCGCTGCTCGCCTCGGGCCACCCCGTGGTGCTGGCCGGCGACTACAACGTGGTGCCCACCGACGACGACATCTACGATCCGAAGAACTGGCGGCGCGACGCCCTGCTGCAGCCGGAAAGCCGCGATGCGTACGCGCGGCTGCTCGCCCAGGGCTGGACCGACGCGCTCCGCGCCATCCACCCGGACGAGCGCATCTACACGTTCTGGGACTATTTCCGCCAGCACTGGCCGCGGGACAGGGGATTGCGCATCGATCACCTGCTGCTCTCGCCCGACCTCGCCGCCCGCCTGAAGGACGCCGATGTGGACCGATGGGTCCGCGACCGGCCCAAGGCCAGCGACCACGCCCCGACATGGGTCGAACTGGGCAAGGCGCCCCGGATGCGCGCCGCGGCGAAGAAAAGCGGTTCGCCGAAAGCCGGGAGATAGCGGTCCGGGCCTGGGCGCCTGCGACCAGGCTCGATCGGGTCGTAAACGATTACATGCTCTTTCCTATTGCGACCGCACTTGCCAGCCCTCGCAGAGTTCATAGACTAGGACGTTATCGGGGGGAAGTCGGACCACGCGTGCATGAAGATCGAAGGCGGTAACGGCAAGCATGCCGGGCCGATGATGCTCAGCGAGGTCGCCGAGCGGCTGCGCAATCCCCGCATCGACCGCATCGTGGCGAGTTTCCGGGAGTACCACGTGTCGCTCATGCGCACGGTGATCCTCGGATTCATCGTCGTCTGGAGCGTCGCGTGGCTGCACGGCCCGGCGCCGATGGCGGCGGAAGCGCAGCGCGTGGTGCCCGTGGCGGTCACGCTGTTCCTGCTCAGCGCGTTCTGGATGCTCGGCGTCCGCGCCGGTGCGCTCCGCGAGAGCGCCGTCGTCGACGGCGTGGGCAGCATCGTCAATTTCGTCGCGGTGGCCCTGCTGCTCAAGGCCGCTTTCATGCTCGTCATCACGCTCACCGCGGTCCTTCCGTTCCTGTCGGTAGCGCTCGGCGTGCGCTACAGCCGGCGCGTGTTCGGCGCCGGAGTGGCGGCATCCGTCGCGATCCTGCTCGTCGTCGCTCCGGACGGTTACTGGGTGGCGCGACCGGCTTACGCGCTCTACGCGCTGGCGCTGGTGATCGTGCTCCCCATGACGCTGTATCGCGTGATGGACGCGCTTCGCGACGTGTCCGCCGAGGCGATCGCCTCGCGCGAGGCGCAGCACCGCTTCATCTCCATGATGAGCCACGAGATGCGCACGCCGCTGAGCACCGTGATCCATTCGGCGTCGCTGGTCGACACCGGCGTGATGAGCGACGACCAGCGCCGCCTCGTCGGCCTGTTGTCGACCAACGCGAACGCCCTGCTGCACCGGGTCAACGCCGTGCTCGACGTCGCGTCGTTCGCCGGCGGTAGCTTCACTCTCCGGCACCAGTCCTTCGCGTTCGACGAAGTGCTCGCGACGGTCGGCGCGGTGTGCCGGTCGCTCGCGGCGGAGAAGCGTATCACGTTCAGCCTCGCGCGCGACGCCTCGGTCGAGGGCGTCTTCAGTGGTGACCCCGGTCGTATCGAGCAGGTGCTTTCCAACCTCGCCTCGAACGCGCTCAAGTTCACGCCACCGGGCGGCTCGGTGGACGTGCGCATCGAACTCGTGCCGGGCATCGGCGGCCGCGATCCCACGATCGTCTGCACCGTGAGCGACAACGGCATCGGCATCGCCGACGCCGACAAGCAGCGCATTTTCGACCCGTTCCATCAGCTGAGCGTCGGCGAAGGTCGCCGCCAGGAAGGCGTGGGTCTCGGCCTGTACATCGTGCGCAACGTGTCCGAGCAGATGAACGGCTCGCTCGACGTGACCGACAACCCGATGGGTGGATCGATCTTCACGTGGCGTTTCGCGCTGCCGCACGCGGCGGCGGGCGCACGCAGCGCCGCCGAGATGCCGCTGGTGGAGCTGCTCGACGACCACCGCGAGCGAGTCGCCACGCAGCGCTGTCTCGTGGTGGACGACAACGCGGCCAATCGCGAAATCGTCGGGCGCATCCTCGAGCGCGCCGGACACGCGCCGGTGTTCTGTGCCAGTGGCGACGAAGCGCTGGCGCGGCTCGACCACGAATCGTTCGACATCATCTTCATGGACCTGCACATGCCCGGCAGCTCGGGCTGGGACGTGCTCGGCCGGATCGAAAGCACGCGACGCATCCGCACGGTGCCGCCGATCGTCATGCTGAGCGCCGACTCCAGCCACGATGCCGTGCGCATCGCGTTCCGCGCCGGCGCGCGGGCGTATCTCACCAAGCCGATCGCCGCGCAGCGCCTTCTCGACGTCATCGAGTCGGTGGCCGAGGAACGCCGCCTCGATCGCGCGGCGCGGCGCTGGCAGACGGAGGTGGACGAGCCGTCCGCCAGCCACGCCCAGACGCCGCTCGACGACATGCGCGCGCTGAGCAGCCCCGAGGAGTTTTCCGGATTCGTCGACCTGTGTGCACGGACGGCCGACGAGTACTTCGACATGCTGCGCGCGGCGGCCCTGGGACGCGACATCGCGATGGCGTCGGAATCCCTGCATTCCCTGCGCAACGTGCTCGGCAATCTCGGCGTCCCCGGAGCCGCGCGCGTCTGCGACGACATCGCGGTACTGCTCGAAGCGGGTGGCGACATGCGCGTCGCGGTGCCCGACGTGGATGCGCTGGCCCGCTCCGTGCAGCGCTTCGTCACGACGCAGCGCGAGCAGATGGCGCCGGCGATGGACGCATGAGGGCGCCGTCCGGCCTGGATGCGGTCGCCGCCCGGATCGCGGAGGATGAGCGCGCCGTTCCCGACCTCAAGCCCGATAACGAGGCGCGCATCGTCTTCCGTGGCGCGGCGCCGTACGAGCGGCGCCGCCTGTCCGTCGTCTACGTCCATGGATTCACCGCGAGCCAGGCCGAAGGGGCGCCCGCGCACCGCGCGATCGCCGATGCCTGCGACGCGCACCTGTTCCTCAATCGCCTTACCGGCCACGGCAGCACGGCACCCGGCGCGATGGCGGGGATCACGCCGGAGCGTTGGCGCGCGGACGCGGACGAGGCACTCGACGTCGGCCTCGCGCTGGGCGAGCGCGTGGTGCTGGTCGCGACGTCGATGGGCGCGTCGCTCGCGCTCGACCTCGCCGTGCGTCGTCCCGAAGCCATCGCCGCGATCGTGGCCTGGTCCCCCGGCATTCGCGTCCACGACGCCGACCAGCTGCGCGCCGCCGTGCTGATGCAGGGTGCCGTCGAGCCCCCGGGCGAGCGCAGCCCGTTCCAGCGGCGCTACTGGTCGAGCGTCGTGCACACCGACGCCTACCGGGCGATCGCGCACCTCTTCATCGAATGGATGCGACCGGAGCGCCTGAGCGCCATCGCCTGTCCCGTTTTTTTCGGCGTATGGGACGGTGGCGACGGCGACCGCGACACCCTCACGTCGGTGCGCGCGATGCGCGATGCCTTCGAGTGGCTCGGCACACCGGCGGAGCGTCGTCGCCTGGTCGCCTACGACCAGGCGGCCCATGTGCTCGCCTCGCCCGAGCGATCGCCCGCGGCCGGGCGGGTGCTGGCCGATTCCCTCGCGTTCCTGCGCGACGCGGGTCTGGCGCGCTGATCCCGGCGGCACGGTACGAGGACGTAGAACCCTTGCGCGCGCTATCGTTGCGCCTCGCAAGATTGACGAGGTAAGCATGCGTCCCGCATGCACGCGATCACGGGGATGGAACGCGCTGCTGGCCCTGGCCGGCTGGCTGGCGTTCGCCGTCGGCGCGGCGGCGATGGACAACCGCGACCGCGATCTCGCCCAGTACTACCACACGGCCTGGACCGTTCGCGAAGGCGCTCCGGGCCAGGTGACGGCGCTCGCGCAGACGAGCGACGGCTACCTCTGGCTCGGCACCCAGACCGGCCTGTACCGCTTCGACGGCGTCCGTTTCGAGCGTTATCGCCCGCGTGAAGGCGGCGATTTCCTCGCCTCCAGCGTCGCGTCGCTCTACGCGCCGCCCTCGGGAGGACTGTGGGTCGGGTTCCGCTACGGGGTGGCCAGCTTCATCGACAAGGACCGCGCCACGCATTACGCGGGCGAATCGGGATTGCCGTCCGGCACCGTGTACGCCCTGGCGCGGACGCCCGACGGCACGATCTGGGCGGCGACGTTCAACGGACTGGCCGCGTTCGATCACGGCCGCTGGAAGCCCATGGGAGAGGCGCTCGGCCTTCCGGGCAACCGCGCGCGCACGCTGGCCACGGATCGCGAAGGCCGGCTGTGGGTCGCCACCGAGGACGTGCTCGCATGGCTGCCTAAAGGCGGCGACCGTTTCCGGATCGCTACCCGGGACGTCGGTCGGATCAATCGCATCGCCGAGGCGCCGGACGGTGCCATCTGGGTCGCCGAAGCGGACGGCGGCGTCCGGCCCGTCTGGACGGCGGCCTCCGACCCGCAGACCGCCGGGCCGTCGCTGCGCTTGTCCTCGGCGGGGCTGCTGTTCGATCGCGACGGCGCGCTCTGGACCCCGACGCTGGGCAACGGCATCCGTCGCGTACCGCGCGTGCGCGAGCTGGCGGGCAGGGTGGTCGGCCCCGACGACCCGAACGCCCAGCGCTTCCAGGAGCGCGACGGTATGAGTTCCGACTACGCCACCGCCGTGATCCAGGATCGCGAGGGCAACCTGTGGTTTGGCGGGAGCCGCGGCCTCGACCGGTTCCGTGTCAGCCGCCTGCTACCGGCGATGCAGCCGCCGGGCGCCACCGACTTCGCGATGGTGGCCGCGGCCTCGAGCGGCGTCTGGGTCGGCACGAAGAGTCATCCGCTCACCCACCTCGGTCTCGACGGCATCACCCGCACGAACCTGGCGCAGGCGATCACGGCGGCAAGTCGCGACCCCGATGGCAGCACCTGGCTCGGCGGTCCCAACGGTCTGTGGCGCTTGCACGGCGGCGAGCCCGAGATGATCGCGCCGCTGCCGTATCCCGATTACTCGGGCGTGCAGGCCATCGTCGGCGACGGCAAGGGCGGCGCATGGGTGTCTCTGAACCGGCCCGGCATCTACCACTACAGCGGCGGCGCATGGACGCACGATCCGTTGCCCGCGTTCGCCAACGACCCCGCGCCGCTGGTGCTGGCACGCGACCATCGCGGACACGTGTGGATGGGCTTCGCCCGCAACACGGTGCTGGAACGCGACGGTGCGCGCGACACGACGTATGGCGCTCGCGAGGGACTCGCCATCGGGAACGTCACGGCGTTGCTCGACGACGGCCCGGCCATGTGGGTCGGCGGTGAACTCGGCATCGCGGCCATCGTCGGTGGGCGCGCGCGCATGATCGTGACGCGCGGCGATCCGTTGCGCGGCGTCTCGGGTCTGGTGCGCGACCGACGTGGCGATTTCTGGGCGAGCGCGGCGCAGGGCGTCGTGCGCATCCGCGCCGCCGACATGGCCCACGCGCTCGACGATCCGGCGTTCCGACCCGAGGTGGCGGTGTTCGATTCGCTCGACGGCCTGCCGGGAACCCCCGCGCAGTTCCGCCCGCTTCCGACCGCGGTCGTCGCGGACGATGGGCGCCTGTGGTTCGCGACCACCAGCGGCATCGTGTCGATCGACCCCGCCGACGTGCCGCGCAACGCGCTCGCACCCACCGTGTTTGTGCGCTCGATCACCACGGACGCGGGTACCTGGCCGGCCACCGCCGAGATAGGCATCCCCGCGCACACCGAGCGGCTGCGCATCGCGTTCACCGCGACCAGCCTGACCATGCCCGAGCGCGTCCGCTTCCGCTATCGCATGGAGGGCATCGACACACGCTGGCGCGACGCGGGGAACGATCGCGAGGCGATCTACACGGATCCGCCACCGGGTCGCTACGTGTTCCGCGTGGTCGCCTCGAACGAGGATGGCGTAGGGGACGAGGCGGGTGCGTCCACCGTCATCGTCGTGGCGCGGGCGTTCTATCAGATGCCCTGGTTCTACGTGCTGTGCGCGATCGTCGTCGCGCTGCTGATCTGGGCCGCGTTCCTGGCGCGCCTGCGCCGGATTTCGGTGGAGCTGCGTGCGCGCCTGCAGGAACGGCATGCGGAGCGGGAGCGCATCGCGCGCGACCTGCACGACACGCTGCTGCAGAGCATCCAGGGCCTGACCATGCGTTTTCAGGCGATCGCCAACCGCGTGCCGCCGGACGATCCGCTACGCGTGGCGATGGAAGGCGCGCTCGACCGGGCGGACGAGGCGATGGTGGAAGCGCGGGATCGCGTGCGCGACCTGCGTACCAGCGTCGGCGAATCGGGTCGCCTCGACGTGGCTCTGCGCGAACTCGCGGCGGCGTATGCGACGGAACACACGGTGCCCGTCGTGGTCACCGTGAGCGCCGAACTGCGGCACCTCGACGGCCTGGTGCGCGACGAGCTCTACGGCATCGCCCGCGAGGCGATCCACAACGCGATCGCTCACGCGCACGCCAGCCGGATCGACGTGGAGCTGCGGTTCGAAGGCTGCGACCTCGTGCTCAGCGTGCGCGACGATGGCCGCGGGATCGATCAGGTCGTGCTCCGCGACGGTCGCGACGGCCATTGGGGACTGCGCGGTATCCGCGAGAGGGCGATCGCCGCGGGTGGCGTCCCGTCGATCGCATCGCGCCTCGATGGCGGAACGGAAATCCTCGTGCGTGTTCCCGCGGCGCGCGCCTTCCCCGGCCACCACACGCCGTTCCGGCGGTGGTGGCGACGGGTGCGGTTGCCCTTCTAGCGGTAGCAGCCGTTGTCGAACTGGCCCTTGGCCATCGGGCAGAGGATCGCCGCGAAGCCGCCGTTCATCGGCACGTCGAACGACAGCGAGCCGTCGGCCGTGACGTTCTGTCGCGTGTGCACGACGTCGCCACGCCCTGCGCCGTCACGCACGATGTCGGCATGCCACGGGCCGACGCCGAGGGAAGCCAGGGGTACGGTGAGCCGGCGCGCCGCGCCGGCGGCGATGGCGCCGACGAACCAGCGATCGCCGCTGCGACGCGCGAAGATCGCGTCCTGTCCCGGTGTGCCGCCGATCAGTTTCGTTTCATCCCATACGGTAGGAATTTGGTCGAGGAAGGCCAGCGCCTGGGGGCGTGCGTCATACGCTTCGGGGCGGTCGGCGAAATGCGTCCAGCCGGATTCGAAGACGATGGGCAACGCCACCTCGTGCGCGATCGACGCCTCCTTGCGGCCGGCATCGAACGCCACCGGCGTGTAATCCATCGAGCCGACGACGTTGCGCGTGAACGGCTGGATCGTGTTGCCGACCACGGGCGGGTCGTTCTCCGCGCCCCGCACGCCTTCCATCGTCATGAGGTGCGGCCACGTGCGCTGCAGGCCGTGCGGAATGGTCGCGCCGTGGAAGTTGAGCATCAGGTGCAGCTTCGCCGTGTCGGCCAGCGTCTCGTCGTACCAGCGGAAGCGCGCCTGCGAATCGGACTCCATGAAGTCCACCTTCACGCCCTTCACGCCCCAGCCCTTGATCCGCGTGAGTTCCGCGATGCGCTTCGCCGGCGTATCGAGCTTCGACCAGTGGTACCAGAGCAGGATGTCGACGTGCTTCGCCTGGGCGTAACGGACGAGTTCGGGCACCCACGCGTCGCTCCAGCCTTCGTCCACGAGCACATAGGGAAGGTGATTCTTCGATGCAAAGTCTACGTACGCCTTCTGACGCGTGAAATCCGAAGGACTCTGGTGCTCGCTGAGCCACGACCAGGCGACCTTGCCAGGCCGGATCCACGAGGTGTCAGCGAATTTCGCCGGATCGGCCAGGTCGTCGACCAGCGTGGATTCCGTCACCGTCGCCAGGTCGCCGATGATCGCCGTGCGCCACGGCGTGACGCCGGTGCTGTCGACGCGCGCGTCGGCCAGCACGAGCGCGAAGTCGCCGGTGTTCGCGGTATGCGAGAGGCGGCTGCCGTCGTAGCGTCCGTCGGCGTTGGCTTCGGTGATGAGCACGTAGCTGTCGCCGACGCGGAAGAGCGAGGGGTAGCCGTATTGGCCGGCCGCGGCGGTGCCGGCCGTGATCTGGAAGCGCTCCTTCTCGTACTCCGGGCTGTACGGCAGCAGCCATGCCTGCGCGCTCGCGGGGACGGCGAACGAGGTCGCTTCGCCGGTGACCGTCGCCTGGGTCTTTCCGGGCAGCTCGTAACGGAAGGCCACGCCGTCGTTGCCGATGCGCACGACCACGTCAAGCTTCTGGCCCTTGGCGTTCTGCAGCGCGTAGCGCGTCTCGGAAAGATTGCTCGTGCGGTCGAGGCGTTTGCCCACCGTCATGCGGTAATGCTCGGTGAGCTGTCGCTGCGAGGTGCCGATCAGCTTCAGGTCGTGCGTGAGGTCCGCATCCGTGGTGCGCAGGCCGAGCGTCTCGTCGACGAGCGCCGCGCCGTGCGGATCGGTGATGCTGAGCACAGGGCGCCCGCCATCGCGGAAGACCAGGGTCGCCAGCGGTGGCGTCGCGAACGCGGGCAGGCTGACGAGGGCTGCGACGGCGGCGCAGAGATGGCGGCGGGCGTGCTTCATCCGGGTGGTCCTCATGGCAACGAGGGCCGAGCATTCCATACGCCGGCCGCGCAACTCAAGGACGCACGGCACGTTTGCGCGCCCGGTTACGCTCGTGCAACGGCCCTCGCGATATGCTCGGCGGTCATGGAGACCCTCGCCACGTTCGTCGAACTGATCGAAGCGGAGGCCGCGTGGCGCGATCCCGCGGCGTTCCGCTGGCGCGCCGAAGCGGCCGACCGGCTCGAACTGCTGATGCTGGGGGCCCGCGACGCTGCCGTCGTCGCCAGGGCGGTGGCGCTCGTCGATGCCATGCAGGCCGTCGACGCCTCGGGCTTCGACACGATGCGCGACGCGATACGCCGTAGCGAAGGGCGGCAGGCGTTCGCCCCATGGCTCGACGTCGGCTTCCCGAGCGGCCAGCACTACGACGTCTTCGACCATGTGCTCGCCGGTGTGCTCGCGCTCGAGGAACCCGATGCGCCCCATGCCGCACCACCGTCCGGCATGGTGTTCTACCAGCCGAGCCCCGCGCGGCACATCGTCGACGGCGCGGCGCGTGCCCGCATCGGGCCCGACGACGTGGTGCTGGATCTCGGCGCGGGCCTCGGCCACGTGCCGATGCTCGTCAACGTGCTGACCGGCGCGCGGACGATGGGCATCGAACGCGAAGCCGCCTACGTGGAAAGTGCACGCGCGGCAGCCGCGCGCCTTGGGCTGCGCGATGTATCGATGGCCGTCGGGGATGCGCGCGACGCGGATCTCTCGCACGCGAACGTGTTCTATCTGTTCACGCCGTTCACCGGACCGATCCTGCGCGACGTCGTCGCGAACATCGAGCGCGAAGCGCGCCGTCGCGACATCCGCGTCGTCACGCTCGGTCCCTGCACGCGGACCTTCGCGCGCATGCCGTGGCTGCGCAGCGGGGACGCGGATCCGTCAGCCGACGACCGGATCGTCGTCTTCCACGCCCGTCTTGCGGGCGGGTAGCTTCTGGATCAGCCGTGCGCGAAAGACGCCGGCCAGCGTGTGGAAGCCGGCTTCGGTCGGATGCATCTCGTCGTTCCACTGCGCATCGTCCGGCAACAGCCCACGCAGGTCGACGTAGTCGAACATGCCGCCGAAGCGCGGATCCCTCTTCAGCGGGTCGAGCACCTGCTCGACGAAGCCATCGATCATGAGCTTCGCGAACTGCCTGCCCCTGGCGATGTCGTCACCCAGTGCGCCGCGGATGTTCGGGCCGATCCATGGGCCGATCGACTTCTTCAGCAACGCGGCGACGCCGAGATTGCGCAGGCCGAACTCGGCCTTGCTGCCGATCAGCCGGGGGTAGTCGTAGGTGTGCGCGAGGAACGGCACCTGCGGCTTCGCACGATGGAACGCGTCGAGGAAGAACGCGTACGCGTCGCGCACCTGGTCGTAACGGCCGGTGGCCTCGATCACCGCGAAGGCCTCCTGTGGCGTCAGGCCCGTCTGGCCCTGGAGTGCGTGGCCGAGCCACGTGTCGACGAAATCGTTGCCGCCGGCACTCAGCAGCACGGCGTCGAAGTCGAACGTCGTGAACCAGCCGAGCAGGTCGTCGACGTTGTCGCGCGTGAACATCGAACGGCCCGGATGTTCGCGCTGCGGCGCGGCCTGGTCGCCGCTGCGCTCGACGCGGAAGAAGAGCCCGCCCTGCCCGAACTGCGGGACGCCGCGCTCCTCGTCGTCGGGGGCGGGCGAGACGATCCAGTCCAGCAGATTCATCGCCAGGGGCGTCGAGAACCACGAATCGCCTTCGCAGAAAATCACCGGTGTGCGATCGAGGCGGCGCTCGTCCTTGAGACCCTTGTACATCGCGCGGAACTGGCCGCGCTGAGAGAGTGCGCTGGATTGGGGCATCGGTAGGCGCTCGTCCGGGCAACCCGGCCGATGCTACACCCGCCGGATTACCAGCGGCCCCGTCCATGACCGAAGTTGCTCTGCCCCCCACCGACGGAGATGCTGACCCCGCCTTTGGGGTGATCGCAGCTGCCGAAGGCCTGGCTCAGGCTGACCGCGCCGGCCTGATAGCTGCCGCCACCACCGCGGCTGGCGCTGACCACGCCGGTGCTGACGCTGCCATGCACCTGCGGATCGTTGTACGTGGCGTCGTCGCAACGGGGGCTGTCGTCGACGTCGGCTCCCGCCATGCGGCCGCTGGTGTCGCCGTAATACGTGCCGGGTGGATCCAGCGGACGCGAGCGCGTGATCGCCACGCTTTCGTTGGCGGCGGCGGGCGCGCCAGCGGTCGACGAGGCCGGTGCCGGCGCGGCGGCCGTCGTGGCCGGCGCGGGCACGAAGTTGGGTGGCAGGTTGAGGTTCAGCGGTTTCTGCTGCTGGGCCATGGCGGCCGTGGCGAGCAGCGAGGTGGCGACGAGGGCGAGAATCGATTTCATGGATGGGGACGCTCCGGGTTCAGGCCTTCGAACGCTCGGGAGGCGCGTCCGGTGTACCGGGGCTTGGAACGCCGGCAGGCCACCGGAGTTCCCGGCCCCTCCCACCTTACTCCGCCATCGCCTCGTCGGCGTCTTCGGGCACGGTTTCGCCAAGGCGGGCGCGGAGGGCGTCGATCTCGCGGCGCAGGTTGCGGTTCTCGGCTTCGAGGTCGGCGACCTGCTCGCGCAGGGCCATCACTTCGTCCGTGGGCTTCTCGCGTGGCTTGCGGCGGGACTCGCGGACCCGCTTCGCCGCTTCCTTCAGTTCGGAATCGCCCGCCGTGGCGGCGGCGCGCTGCTCGTCCTCGGGCAGGCTGGCGACGGCCGCCGCGGCGCTGATCGAGAGCGTGCCCGATTTCACCGCCGCGACCACTTCCGGCGCGGCTTCCTTGCGGATCTTCTCGATCATGCCGACCTGGTTGCTGCTGATCCGCGCCTCGCGCGCGATCTCCTTGCGGCTCTCGGTGGGGCTGGGGCGCGCCGCCTTGCCCGACGCGGGCTGGGCGCCCGTCGTATCGAACGGCACGTCGGGCGACGCCTCGCGGCCCTCGGCCTCCGCCTCGGCGGCACGTGCGCGGCGCTCGGCAAGGATCTCGCGCTTGCGCAGGGCCAGCACGCCGCGCTGGAAGTCGGAGACGCTACGACGACCGAGGTGCTGCTCGATCATCCACAGGTGCACGTCGTCCAGCGACTGAAAGCGCTCGTTCTGCACCGTGTTGAACGGAATGCCGTGCTTGCGGCAGATGCCGTACCGGTTGTGCCCGTCGACCAGCGTGTCGCCCCACAGCACCAGCGCGTCGCGGCAGCCTTCGGTGAGGAGGCTGCGCTCCAGCGATTCGTGTTCGTCCGGCGTGAGCGGATCGATGTAGGCCTTGAGTTCTTCGTTGACGACGATATGCATGGCGGCGGCTTGGGTCGGACGGGCGGGGCGGCATTCTAGTGCCTGCGGGTCGCATCTGCAGAGACGCGGGCATTGGCGTCGTCGCGACGCCTCGTGCGACCCTTGGCCGGCGCGGCCCGACGCCGCGATCGGGGAGGAAACGGATGGTCAGTCGTCGCGAATTCATGCAGGTCGCACCACTCGGCGCGTTGTCGTTGGCGGGGCTGGGATTGCCCTGGGCTCCGGCGCTCGCCGCCGTGCGCGGGCCCGAGGACATTCCGGTGGACCTCATCGTGTCGTTTCTCGGCGACAACGTGCCTTCGAAGCCGGAAGCGGTGCCTGCGCGGCTCATCGCCGCGATGAAAGGTCGCGACGACGTCGCCGATGTGTATTTCGCCGACGGCGCCACGGGCGCGCTGGAAAAGCAATTCGCGCAGATGGTCGGCAAGGAAGACGCCGCGTTCATCCCGAGCGGCACCATGGCGAACCAGATCGCCATCCGGCTGCACTGCGCGAGCCGTCCTCGCGTGTTGCTGCAGGACGTCAGCCACGTGTACCGCGACGAATCCGACGCCATCGCGATCATGAACGCGATCCATGCGGTGCCGGTCGAAGGTGGTGCGTCCGCCGGACTCGCCGACGCAATGGCTGCCGCGTTCACGCAGAGCGCGGAGGACCCTTTTCCGGTCGAGGTGGGCGCGGTGTCCATCGAGAGTCCGGTCCGCCGGCTGGATGGCGCGACGGTGAGCGCGGCGACGATCGGGAAGATCGCGGCGCTGGCGCGAGCGAAAGGCGCCCGCATGCACCTGGATGGCGCGCGCCTGCTGCTGATGTGCGGCATGCCCGGTTTCGATGTGCGGGACTATTGCGCGCCGTTCGATTCGGTCTACGTGTCGCTGTACAAATACCTGGATGCGCCGTTCGGCGCGATCCTCGCGGGCGACAAGGCCTTCGTCGCGAAAGCGCGGCAGGCACGCCACATCTTCGGCGGCAACCTCTACCACGGCTGGACGGCGGCGATCGTGGCGTCGAAGACGCTGACGGGCTTCGAGCAACGCTTCGGGCGCGTGCGTGCGGCCGCCGACGATCTGCTGACACGCCTCGCCGGCAAACCCGGCATCGAGGTGCAACGCGTGGAGAACGGCAGCAACGTCGCGTTCCTCAAGCTCGACGAACGCATCGCCACGGGTCTGCGCGAACGCCTGTTGCAGTCGGACATCGCGATCCGCACCGTGCGCGAGGGAAGGCTGCGACTCGCGTTCAATGAAACGCTGCTACGCAAGTCGCCAGCCACGATCGCGGGGGCATTCTGATCGCTCGATGGTGGGAGCCAGCCTGCTGGCGACGGGTGCTCGCGGCGAGCATCCATCGCCAGCAGCCTGGCTCCCACCGAAACAGCCTCAGGCGGCCGACATGCCGCCGTCCACATTCAGTTCGATCCCGTTGACGAAGGCGCCGGCATCGGACGCGAGGAACAACGCGGCCTCGGCGAGTTCCTCCGCCGTGCCCATGCGCCCCGCCGGAATCTGCGCGGACACGGCGTCGAGGAAGGCCGGACGATCGGCTTCCGATACGCCGAGCTTGGCGAGGATCGCGGTATCGACCGGCCCGGGACTCAGCACGTTGACGCGGAGCCGGCGCGCACGGAATTCCATCGTCCAGTGTCGGGCGAACGCCGCGATGGCCGCCTTGCTTCCCGCATACACGGCGTGTCCGTCGAGCATGCGCGTCGCGGCCAGCGAGCTGGTGAGGATGATGCTGCCACCGTCGCGCATGACGGGAGCGATGGTCTGCACGCCGAAGAACACGCCCCGGGTGTTCACGCCGAACTGCGCGTCGTAGACCTCGGGCGTGACGTCGGCGGACGGCTGGATGGTGATGACGCCGGCATTGGCCATGTAGACGTCGAGCTTGCCGAAGCGCTCGCGGACGACGCTGGCGACGTGCGTGTGGTGGGCGAGATCGGCGACGTCGCCGACGATGCCGATGGCGCCGTGGCCGATCGACGCGGTGGCCTCGTCGAGAACCTCCTTGCGTCGCGCCGTGACGATCACCTGCGCGCCTTCGCGTGCGAAGCGCCGTGCGGATGCCAGGCCGATGCCACTGTTGCCACCGGTGATAAGCGCGATCTTACCGTCCAAGCGTTTCATGGGGTTGCCTCGTTACGATGATGGTCGCCACGATATGCGGCGCATCCGCGACCCCGGTAGGTCGCACACGGGCACTTCATTTGTGCCAGGAACTCCCAGATGTCCCACCTGCTTCTTCAGGCGCCCAATCTGATCGCGTTCGTCCGCGCCGTGGAATCCGGCTCGTTCACCGCCGCATCCCGCATCCTGGGCACCACGCCGTCGGCCGTCTCGAAGGGCATCGCGCGGCTGGAGCGCGAGCTTGGCGTCAAGCTGTTCCGGCGATCCACGCGGCAGCTGGATCTCACTCCCGACGGCCTCGTGTTCTTCAATCGCGTGGCACCGCTGCTGCGCGACCTCGACGACTCGGCCGACGCGATCCGTCCCGATGGCGACGCCCGCGGCCGGCTTCGCGTGAGCATGCCCAGCGACCTCGGCCGGCTGCTGCTGCAACCGCTCGCATCGCGCTTCCTTCCGCGTCATCCCGGTCTGGAAATCGACCTCGTGCTCGTCGATCGGTCGGTCGACGTCGTCAGCGAAGGCTTCGACGTGGTGTTCCGCGTAGGGCATCCCGCCGAGAGCGATCTGCGGTCGCGCTTGCTCGCGCAGCTCGACATGGCACTCGTCGCCTCGCCGGCGCTCCTCGGCGTGCACGGCGTGCCGTCCACCATCGATGAACTTCGCGAACTACCCTTCGTGCGCTACCTGCTGAAAGGCCGCTCCTATCCACTGTCGTTCGACGACGGAACGACCTTCGTACCGCACGGGCCGGTGGGTGTCGACACCGGGGCGGGGTTGCGCGAGGCGGCGCTCCAGGGCATCGGTGTCGCCTATCTCATGCGCTGCACCGTGCAGTCGGACATCGACGCGGGCCGGCTCGTGCCGGTACTCCCGGCGCAGGCACTGCCATCGTTACCCCTGCATGCCCTGCACGCGTTCGGACGGCTGACGCCCGTCCGCGTGAAGCGTCTGACCGAATTCGTTGCCGCCGAAAGCGTCGGTTTCGGCTCGCACGCGTGAGGCGCCGGTGGTACAACGGGCGACCGTCGGAGGAGGGGAGAGGCCATGACG
This sequence comes from Luteibacter sp. UNCMF331Sha3.1, assembly GCF_900109915.1. GTDB lineage: Bacteria > Pseudomonadota > Gammaproteobacteria > Xanthomonadales > Rhodanobacteraceae > Luteibacter. The sequence goes on along the minus strand of NZ_FOBU01000001.1, from coordinate 858,264 downwards.
AAGAAACCATCGGGCGACGACGCATCCGCGTCGCACCTCATCGACCAGCGCATCGCCGAACTCGGCGACTGGCGGGGCGACACCCTCGCGCGCATGCGCTCGCTCATCCTGAGCACCGATCCCACCATCGTCGAAGAATGGAAGTGGATGGGCACGCCCGTCTGGTCGTGCGATGGCATCATCTGCACCGGCGAATCCTATAAGGCGAAGATCAAGCTCACCTTCGCGAAAGGCGCGTCGCTCGACGACCCGAAACGTCTTTTCAACGCCAGCCTCGACGGCAACACGCGTCGCGCCATCGACATCGCGGACGGCGAGACCGTCGACGAAAAGGCCTTCGTCGCGCTCGTGCGCGGGGCGATCGCGCTGAACGTCGCGAAGAAGACGAAGAAGAAGTAACCGGCGCGGCCTCACACGGACGTCGTGTCGACCGGCTCGACATCGGTGTCGGGGGCATCGGCCTCGTCCATCCAGCCTTTCGTCAGCCCCATGCTGTGTTCCACGCAGCGGGCGAACCAGGTATTGATGTAACTCCCCGTGACCATCGCCTCCAGACGAGCAGCGCCGATGGCGTTGCCGAGGTGCCTGGCCTGTGCTTCGAAGGTGTCGATGCCCGATGCGGAGAGGTGTTGCAGTGCGCGGATGAGTCGCGCGCGTCGAACGTTTTGCCTGGACATGTAACCGAACATCGATCGAAGTGCGTAAGTGCTGTCGCATTATCGGGGCGCGACCTTATAGCGTCGATATGCAATATCGGCCGTTTTTCACTTTTGTGAATCCGGATCATCGCAAGGGGCGGAAGCCGTCCCTTGCGATCGCTGGATCAGAGCGGCTGAGTCGCGATATAGATTGGTCGCTTACCCGTCGGTATCGTCGCCATGACGGCGTGCGTGATCGGGTGGATGACCGTGACGTCGTCCGATCCGTAATTCGCGACGTAGATCCGTCCGGTCGCGCGTGCGACAGTCAATTCCCCGGGAGCGCTGCCCGTGGCGATCTTGGTGATGACGCGCCGGGTGACCGGATTGATCACAGACACGGCATCTTCGTCCAGGTCGGAAACATATAGCGGAAAGCCGATGCGACTGGTGGCGACATACGCCGTTCCGAGTCCCGAGGCGAACGAATCGATCACCGTGTTGGTCGAGGTGTCGATAACGGATGTCCTGTCGCTGCCGTAGCTCGTCACGTAAGCACGCGCGCCGAACGGTCCCACCGAGATGTCGCTCGCATTCACGGGCACGGGGATCGTCGCGACGATCGCCATCGATGCGGTATCGATCACCGAGACGTAGTTGATATCTTCGTATCCGACATCGACCGTGTAGAGTCGCGAGCCGTCGGGACTGACGGCGATGGCGAGCGGCAGGTAGCCTACGGGGAGCGTGGCGGTGACGGCATCGGTCGCCACGTCGATCACGCTCATCGTGCTGGCGTTGGCGTTCGCCACGTAAACCTTCGTACCGTCGGGGCTCACGACGAGGGCGGCCGGAAACCTGCCCACGGCAACCGTCGCGGTGACGATATTGGTAGTGGCATCGATCACGAACACGGTGTTTTCAGTGGCGTTGGCCACATAGATTTTCATGCCGTCGGGCGTTACCGCTGCCGAGTACGGTACGCCACCGACCGCGATCGTCGCGGTCACTGAGTTGGTGCGCATGTCGATCACCGATACGGTCCCATCGCCGGTGTTGGTGACATAGGCGTGGGTGTTCTGCATCGCGGCCGAGGGCGTCGCGACGCAGATCAGGACCAAGGGAAGGACGGCGCGTGCCATCCGCCCGAACCAGCGGTGCATCGGGGAGGTCGTTTTGCGTTTCGTCTGCTGCGTCATAGGCTACCTCAGGGTGAATTCGGTGGGTACGCGCGTGCCGGCGCCACCGTCGGCGCGCGATCTTCCTCTTCATGACAAGAACCCCTGCTGCCCTCCCGAACGCGATGCGCGCCCGGGCCCCGAGTGCCAGCGTTTCGATCTTAGCGTCGGAGCGGGACTCACCGCCAATGGCTTGTTGACCCTCGTGCGGGCGTGGTTATGCTTCGGTACGGCTCATCCGGGCCGCCCTCGGAGACACCCATGAAACGAGTGACCGGCATCGGCGGCATCTTCTTCGACGCCAGGGACCCGGCAGCGCTGCGTGCCTGGTACAAGACCCATCTGGGGATCGACGTGCAGGCATGGGGCGGCGCCGCCTTCGCCTGGACGGACGACGCGGGCAATCCGGTGAAGGGCAGCACGATCTGGTCGATCGGCGCGGCGGATGCGGATCCGGGTGCGAAGGGCAAACCGCCCTTCACGGTCAACTACCGCGTCGCGGATCTCGTTGGCTTACTGGAAGCCCTGCGCGCCGAAGGCTGCGACGTATTGGACAAGATGGACGACTCCGACTACGGCAAGTTCGGCTGGGTCATCGATCCCGAAGGAAACAAGGTCGAGCTCTGGGAGCCGCCGGCCGGGCAGTGATCGCGCGATCGCTCAGGTCGCGTGCGCGTCATCGAACGAACGCCGGGCGGCGTGCACGGCGCCGACGTTCTGCGCCGCCCATCGCAGCAGGCCGCTGATCGGCTCGAAGATCGAATGGCCGAGCTCGGTCATGCTGTACTCGACGCTGGGCGGGCGGGTGGGGAAAACCTCGCGCCGCACGTAGCCTTCGCGCTGGAGGTCGTGCAGTGTCTGCGTGAGCATCCGCTGTGAGATGTCCGGGACCAGGCGGCGTAGTTCGCCGAATCGGTAAGGTCGCTCGGCGAGGGCCATCAGCAGCAGCGTGCTCCAGCGGCCTCCGATGGCGTCGAGGACGTCGCGCACCGGGCAGTCGTTGATGTTGCCGGTCGCCGCGCGGGATCGTTCGATCAGCTGGCCGAATTCGCTCCGGGGCGTTTGGGTAGTTCCCATCGTGTGCCTATCTCCAGCGAAAGTGCCTCCTTTACGGAAGGCGTCGATAGCCCGATCTTGGTATGACTCTCAAAAAGAGAGTACCACTCCAGAAGGATCACCCCGATCATGAGCGACTCGATATTCATCACCGGCGCCGCCGGTCACCTCGGTGGCAAGGTCATCGAGCATCTTCTCTCGCGCGGCGTTTCGCCTGGCCTGATCGTGGCGGGCAGTCGCGATCCCGCGAAGCTCGCCAGTGTCGCTGCGCGCGGCATCGAGGTACGCGAGGCCGATTTCGACGACCTGCCTGGGCTGACGCGTTCCTTCGCGGGCGCCGCGACGGTCCTCATCGTCTCCACCGACACGTTGACCCCCGAGGGCCGTCGTCAGCGGCAGCACCGCAACGCGGTCGACGCGGCCGTCGCCGCCGGCGCCCGACGCCTGGCATACACGTCGCTACCCGAGCCGACGGCGTCGCCGCTCTCGTTCGCCGCGGATCACGTCCGCACCGAAGAAGCGCTGGCGGCCTCGGGCCTGCCCGTGATCCTCTTCCGCAACGGCTGGTACCAGGAAAACCTGTTCATGGGCTTGCCCTCCGCCCTGAAGAGCGGCCACTGGTGCACGGCGGCCGCGGACGGAAAGACCTCGTACGCCGCGCGCGACGAGATCGCGGAAGCCATCGCCGTGGTCCTCGCGAATCCGCCCGCCGGCGGCCATACATACACGCTGACCGGCAGCGAGGCCTTTTCGGTCCCGGAGATCGCCGCGCTGGCGCGCAACGCGACGGGCCGTCCGCTCGAGGTCGTCGACGTGACCGACGAGCAGTTCGTGGCGGGCCTCGGGCCGGCGGGCCTGCCGGACTTTCTCATTCCCGTGCTCGCCTCGATGGAAGTGGCGACGCGCTCCGGCAGCCTGGGCATCGTCACGGGCGACCTCGCGGGACTGATCGGCCGGACACCGAAGCCGCTGGCGACGTTCTTCGCGGAGCAGGCCGGCGCGCTTTCGCGCTGACATGCGGTCGCCGACGCTACCGACGCCTGCGCGTGCGACAGGCTAAAATGGCCGCATGCATCCGATCGACCCCGCCGCCCACCGCCTCACCGTCGCGCCCATGCTCGACTGGACCGACCGGCATTGCCGGTACTTCCACCGGCTCCTGTCGCCGCATGCGCGCCTGTATACCGAGATGGTGACCAGTCCCGCGCTCGTGCGTGGGCAGCAGCTCCGCCTGCTGGAACATAGCCACGAAGAGCATCCGGTCGCGCTCCAGCTGGGCGGCAGCGATCCCGTGGAGCTGGCGAAGGCCGCGGTCATCGGCACCCAGGCCGGGTACGACGAAATCAATCTCAACGTGGGTTGCCCGTCGGATCGCGTGCAGTCGGGCAAGTTCGGCGCGTGCCTCATGCGCGAGCCGGATCTCGTCGGCGAGTGCGTCAGGGCGATGGCCGACGCGGTGGACGTACCGGTGACGGTGAAGTGCCGCATCGGCGTGGACGATCAGGACGAATACGCCGACCTGCAGCGTTTCACCACCACGATGGTCGAGGCGGGCGTGCGCACCCTCGTCGTGCATGCGCGCAAGGCGTGGCTACAGGGCCTCAGTCCGAAGGAGAACCGCGAGATCCCGCCACTCGATTACGAACGGGTCTACCGCCTGAAACGCGAGTTCCCCGAGCTGACCATCGTCATCAACGGCGGCATCACCACCGTCGACGCGGTGCGCGAGCACCTCGCCCACGTCGACGGGGTGATGCTGGGTCGCGCGGCATATCACGACCCCTACGTGCTGGCGCAGGTCGAGGCGGATCTTTTCGGCACGCCCTTGCCCGAGCGCACCGATGTGCTCGAACGCATGCGCATCTACGTCGAGGCCGAACTCGCGCGCGGCACCCAGCTCAAGCACATCACGCGACACATCCTCGGCCTTTTCCAGGGCGAACCGGGCGCGCGCGGTTTCCGCCGGCAGCTCTCCGAAGGCGCGCACCTCCCGGGCGCCGACTGGGGACTGATCGAATCCGCGCTCGTCGCATTCCGCCAGGCCGCCTGACACCCGACACGTTCGCAGGGGAACCGCACCGCATGATCGTTACCGAACGGCTGATTCTGTCGCCATGTGCGCTCTCGGACTTCGACGACTGCACCGCGATGCGGAGCGACCCGAAGGTCATGCACTTCATCGGCGGCACCGCGGCGCCGGAGGACACCTGGATCAAGCTGCTGCGGAACATCGGCCACTGGACGGCGTTCGGCTACGGCCTCTTCTCCCTCCGGGAAAAGGACGGCGGCCGGTATCTCGGCGAGGCAGGGCTCGCGCACTTCCACCGCGGCCTCGGCGACCGGTTCGACCCGTTTCCCGAGGGCGCATGGGCGCTGTCCGGCGCCGCCCAGGGCAAGGGCTACGGTACCGAAGCCCTGCACGCCGTCCACGAATGGTTCTTCGAGCGCCGCGACAAGGGCCGCACCGTCTGCCTGATCGATGCGGAAAACACCCCGTCCGTGCGGCTGGGCGAGCGCCTCGGGTACCGTCCGTTCGACGAGGCGGAGTACCGGGGCAAGGTGCTCACCCTGTTCGAGCGGCTCCCCTGAGACCCTTCCCGGGGCCGGGCGAATCCGCGCGATCCGGTTTTCGTTCAGCTTCAGGCGGGTAGGGCATCGGCATGATCGGCCGACCAGACCGACCCGGCCGCTCCGCGCCAGACATGAAAATCACGTTTCGTCCGCTATTTTTCGCCGCGCTCTGCCTTGCCTTGCCCGTCGTCGCCCTCGCCGACCAGTCGCTGACGCTGGAGCAGGCCGTGAGCAAGGTGCAGAAAGATACCGGGGGGAAAGTGCTGTCGGCGGATACGCGGCTCGTCGAGCGCGGCCGGATCACCGAATACCGGGTCAAGGTGCTCACCCTCGACGGTCACGTGAAGGTGGTGCCGATCCGTACCGAAACCGCCAAGCCCCTGGACGTCAGCGCCGGGGACAACAAGGAGAAACATTGATGCGAATCCTGCTCGTAGAGGACGAGGCCCCGCTGCGCGAGACGCTCGCCGCGCGCCTGAAGCGTGATGGCTTCGCCGTCGATGCCGCCCAGGATGGCGAAGAAGGGCTGTACCTCGGTCGCGAGGTGCCGTTCGACCTGGCGATCATCGATCTCGGCCTGCCCAAGCTGTCGGGCATGGACCTGGTCAAGGCGCTGCGCGAGCACGGCCAGCGCTATCCCATCCTCATCCTCACCGCGCGCGGCAGCTGGCAGGACAAGGTCGAAGGCCTGAAGCACGGTGCCGACGATTACCTGGTGAAGCCCTTCCACGTCGAGGAACTGCTCGCCCGCATCAACGCCCTCGTGCGTCGTGCCAGCGGCTGGTCCAAGCCGGTGCTGGCCTGTGGCCCGATCAAGCTCGACACCACGGCGCAGACGGTCACGGTCGAAGGCCGCCAGGTCGACCTCACCAGCTACGAGTACAAGGTGCTCGAATACCTGATGCTGCACGCGGGCGAGCTGGTCTCCAAGGCCGACCTCACCGAGCACATTTACCAGCAGGATTTCGACCGCGATTCCAACGTGCTCGAAGTCTTCATCGGCCGCCTGCGTCGCAAGCTCGATCCGGAAAGCGCGCTGAAGCCGATCGAGACCGTGCGCGGTCGTGGCTATCGTTTCGCGATTCCGCGCAACGAAGCGGACGAAGACTGATACGCCCGAGGGCGGCACGGCCACCATGGCGTGCCGCTCCGAGCCAGTCCCGAAGCATGGACAACGCTTCACCGACCCGACGCCGGCCCCTCTCGCTGGCCGCGCGCGCGGCACTGGCGACCGGCTTCGCGCTTGCGGCGTTCCTCGGTCTGACCGGTCTCGCCCAGAACAAGGCGAACTACGCGTCGGAGCTGTCGGCCATGCACGACCGGCTGCACAACTACGCCATCGCGTACATCACCGGCACCGACATCACGCGCGCCGGCAAGGTCACCACGCCGGACAGCCAGCCCAACCCCGACTTCTCGCGGCCCGGTTCCGGGCTGTACGCGATCATCGTCGGCAACGACGGTTTTCGCTGGGAATCCTCGTCGGCGCTCGGGCGCGACTTCGATTTCGTGCGCATGCTCTCGCCGGGCGATACCGCCTTCGAACCCGTGGAGACGCGCAGCGGAAAGCTCTACGTGTTCAGCTACGGCGTGTCGCTCGACAGCACCGACAAGCGCAGCGTGCCGCTGACCTTCGCGGTGGCGCAGACCGAAGATCAGTTCGAACGGCAGGTGGCCACGTACCGTCGCACGCAGTTCCTGTGGCTGGCGATGCTCGGCATGATGCTCATGCTGCTGCAGCTGTTCCTGCTGCGCTGGAGCCTGCTGCCGTTGCGTCGGGTGTCGAGCGATCTCGCGCACATCGAGCGCGGCTCGCGCGATCATCTCGACGGACCGTATCCCGTCGAGCTGACCGTGCTCACGCGCCGGCTCAACGCATTCATCGACAGCGAGCGCGAACAGCGCACGCGTTATCGCGATACGCTCGCCGACCTCGCGCACAGCCTGAAGACGCCGCTGGCGGTGGTTCGCTCGCAACTGGAAAACGGCGGCGATGCGGGCAACCTGCGTGGCGAGCTGCTCGACCAGGTGCGTCGCATGGACGAGATCGTCGCGTACCAGCTCTCGCGCGCCGCCACGTCGGGGCGTCGCACCATCGCGTCGGTCGAACCCATCGCGGGGCACGCGGAAGACCTCGTGCAGAGTCTCGAGAAGGTCTACGCCGCCAAGAACGTGCTGTGCGAATTCGAGATCGAAGACGGCGTGACGTTCCCCGGCGAGCAGGGCGACCTGCTGGAGCTGATGGGCAACCTCGTCGAGAACGCGTTCAAGTGGGCCTCGCACCGCGTACTGCTCACGGCGCGCTCGGTGGGCAAGATCCGCGGCCGCAGCGGTCTCGAACTGGTGGTCGAAGACGACGGCCCAGGCATTCCCGACGAGAAGATCGAAAAGGTTCTCCAGCGCGGCGTGCGCGGCGACGAGCGCGTGCAGGGCCACGGTATCGGCCTGTCGATCGTGCAGGACATCGTCAAGGCCTACCAGGGCGAACTGCACGTCGACCGTTCGGAAGAACTCGGCGGCGCGCGGTTCAGCGTGAAGCTGCCGCCGCCGTAAGTGCGTTCGCGGGCACCCTTCGCGCGCGAAGGTAGGCGGTTCAACGACCGGAGGATGCGAGCGCGCTCGCCTCGTGCCCCAGGCCAGGCGACGGCCCGTAAAACGCCTCCAGCAACGCAGCCACCTCCGGCTCCGCCTCGCGCAACGACAGCGGTTGCGAGAAATGCAGCTCGCTCGTCACGGCGAAATACTCTTCGGGCGCTTCGGCCGCGTACGGATCGATGGTCGTGTGCCGGCCACGGTCGATGGCCTTCGACAGGCGGTCGAAGCCGCGCTGCATGGTCTCGATCCACCGGCGACGATCGATCGACGACGGCAGCAGCGGCACGCCGTTGGCGGGACCGGCGAGCATGTCGAGTTTGTGCGCCATCTCGTGGATCACGACGTTGTAGCCATCCCAGGGCGCTTCGAGGTCGAGCGCCACGTCGGCCAGTGAAAGCACCATCGGTCCGCGGTCCCACGCCTCGCCGATCAGCGTGTCGTCGCGGTCCGTCACGACGCCCGTATGCGCGTCGTAATGGCTGCGGTGCACGTTGAATTCCCCGGGATAGACCAAGATGTTCGTCCAGCCGCGGAACGCGCCCGGCCCACGCGGAAGGGCGGGCAGGCTGGCCTGTATGGCGATCGCCAGCCGCCAGAAATCGTCGAGCGACGCGTCGCCCATCGCGTGGAAGCGCTTGGTGTGAAGGAACGACGCAGCGAGCTGGCGCAGGTAGTGCGCTCGCGGCGCGTCGAGCGCGCGGGCCAATGGCACGCGGGCCAGGGCCTGCTTCCACAGCGCGTCGTCGATCGGTGGCACGGGCGCGCGGAACCGCGCGATCAGCGACTGGACGAATCCCACGACGAACGGCCGGAACGAATCAGAGCATGGATCCCGGGAGCAGCGACTGCCAGCTCGGCGTCGACGAACGCAGCGGCGAGACTTCGTCGCGCGACATGTCGACATCGACCGGCGGCGCCACGGTGCCGGGCGCGGTGTCGCGATGGGAAGCGGGTGCGGGACGGGCGGGGGCGACATCGCCGCCGCCGGCCGAGTCGCGGCCCGACTGCGACGAGCGCGAGCTGCCTTCGAACGACGACGACACACCGCTTCCGCTCGCGGAGAGCAGACCACTCGGGTCGATGTCGGAAGCGGCGGCGGTGCCGGCGGCACCGACGAGGCACAGACATCCGAAGATGTACGGTCTGGCGTTCATCGGTAAACCCTGCAGCCCCTCGAGGGACGAAGAGGGGGACAACCGATCCTCGCAGAAATTTCACGAGCCTGCCAGTGCTGGAGGTCTGCCGGCCGCCGCCGACGGGCAGTACGGGCGAAAACCGCGCCACTGCCCTAGAATCGGCGGATGTCCCGGACCTCCCCACCCTCGACAGCGGCCACCTGACGGCCCACGGCAACCCATGCTCGCACGCGACCTTCTCGATGCCCTCGCCGGCGGTGACTCCGTGTCCGGCGCGGCGCTGGCCCGCCAGGCCGGCGTGACGCGCGCGGCCGTGTGGAAGCAGATCGAAGCCCTGCGTCTGAAGGGCGTGCCGGTCGAGGCCAAGGTCGGTGGCGGTTATCGCCTGCCGTGGCCCACCGAGTTGCTCGACGGGCAACGCATCCGTGCCGGACTGGCACCGGGCACGCTCGCGCAGGTGGGCATGCTCGAGGTGCATTGGGAAATCGACTCCACCTCCAGCGAACTGGCCCGGCGCATTCCGGTACTGGACGACCTGGCCTTCGTCCTTGCCGAATCCCAGTCGGCAGGCCGCGGCCGTCGCGGCCGCACCTGGCTGTCGCCGCCGGGCATGAACCTCTACCTGTCGGTGCTCAAGCGCTTCGACGGTGGCTTCGCGTCGCTCTCGGGACTGTCGCTCGCGGTAGGCGTGATGCTCGTCCGCGCCCTCGGCGAACTCGGCATCCGCACGGCCGGGCTGAAGTGGCCGAACGACGTGCTCGCGGGCAACGCGAAGCTCGCGGGCATCCTCGTCGAGCTGTCGGGCGAGTATTCCGGACCGTGCGCGGCGGTCATCGGCGCTGGCCTCAACATCCGGCTGCCGGACAGCCTGCACGAGCGCGCGGGCCAGCCGATCACCGACCTCGCCTCGATCGTCGGCGGCGATCCTCCCGGGCGCAACCGTATCGCCGCCGCCGTCGTCGCGGAGCTGACGGAAGGCCTGAAAACGTTCGAGCGCCATGGCTTCGCGGCGTTCGCCGACGAGTACGCGGCCAACGACCTGCTGCGCGACGTGCCGTTGCGCATCCTCGACCCACGCGGCGATTTCGACGCCGTGGGGCAGGGTGTCGACGAACGCGGCGCCTTGCGCGTCCGCCGCGCGGACGGCACGCTCGTCACCGTCGACAGCGCCGACGTCTCGGTGCGCCGGAGCGCGCCATGATCCTCCTGCTCGACCTCGGCAACACACGGCTGAAGTTCGCACTGCTCGACGGCGAGACGTTCGTCGAACGCGGCGCTTTCGGCTGGGATGCCGACATCGCGCACGAACTCGCCACGTTGTGGGCGACCTGGCCGGTGCCTCGCCGCGTGGTCGGCGCTTCGGTCGTCGACGCGGCGCGCGAATCCGCCGTCGCCGTCGCCGCCGGAAAGGCCTTCGGCGTCGGCCCGGTCTGGGTGCGCACGCCGGCCGAGGCGTGCGGTGTCGCCAACGCGTACGCCGAACCCGCCCGTCTCGGTGTGGATCGTTTCCTCGCCATGGTCGACGCGTACGCCGCGGGCCGCGCGCCGTGCGTGCTGGCGAGCGTCGGCACGGCGCTCACCCTCGACGCGCTCGACGCGAACGGCACGCACCTCGGCGGCTGGATCGCGCCCGGGCCGCTGCTCATGCAGCAGTCCGTGCTCGGCGCCACGGTGCAGGTGCGCCCGGATCGCAATGGTTCGGTGCGCGATCTCGCCGACAACACGGCGGACGGTCTCGCGTCCGGTTGCTGGCAGGCCTGCGCCGCGCTCGTCGACCGCTTCGTCGATCGCGCCGCGCCGATGCTCGGTGGCCATCCGACCGTGACGCTGGGTGGCGGCGACGCCGATCTCCTGGCACCGCTGCTCCAGCGCGACGTCACGGTCGTGCCCGACGCGGTGCTGCGCGGACTCGCGGTGTGGGCGACGTCCGATGCCGCCTCCGGGAAATTCGCCTAGAATTCCGACGCCGCCGGTTCTGACAGGGGAACGCGCGCAGCCTCCACCCGGACCCAAGGCCACCATGCTGCTGCGTTTGCTTTTCGTACTGCTGATCGCCCTCAATATCGCGGTAGCCGCGTGGCTGCTGCTGGGCGACGCGGGCACGCCAGCGATGGATCCCAACGACGGTGGCGTGCCACGCCTGAAGCTCCTTGCCGAAGTGCCCGCACCTCCCGTCACCGTCGCGGCGCCGCCCACATCCGCGACCGCCGCGACCGTCGCGCGCGCAGCGACCGTCGCGGCGCCAGTCGCCGCGCCTGCGAACCCCGCGACGACGGCGCCCGTCGCAGCGAAGCCCATCGTGCCGAAGCCCGGCGCCGACGCCCTTGCCGACGCCACGAACGCACCGACCAGTCCGCGTCGCAGTTATCGCTGTCTCGCCATCGGCCCGTTCCCGACGCAGGTCGACCTGCGTGCCGCACGCACCGCCATCTCGCCGCGCACCGTGCGCAGCCGCCAGCGCCAGGAGCAGACGAGCGAATCGCGCGGCTGGCGCGTGTTCCTGCCGGCGCAGTCCACGCGCGAGCAGGCACTCGCGCAGGCGCGCCGGCTCGAAGGCAAGGGCATCAAGGACTATTTCGTCGTGACCGCGCCGGGCGAGATGCAGAACTCGGTCGCGCTCGGCCTCTTCCACGACCCGGCCAACGCCCGCAAGCGCCGCGACGAAGTCATCGCCGCGGGCTTCCCGGCCCGCATGAGCGAGCGCACCGAAACCACGCCGGTCTGGTGGCTCGACGTCGTGGTTCCCGAGGAGGCCGGCCCGGACATCCGCAAGGGCATCCGCACCCCCGGCGTCGCGGCACGAACGACCGGCTGCTTCTGATAAACTCCCCGCCTTCGCCGGCATAGCTCAGTTGGTAGAGCAACCGCCTTGTAAGCGGTAGGTCCCCAGTTCGAATCCGGGTGTCGGCACCATCCTTCTCGTACGAATCGCGGCGACTCTGGTTGGAGCGCGCCCTGCGCGCGACATCTGTTCGCGAAATGCATCATGCCCTGATGCGCGAGGCCCAAAGGCTGTCGCGCACAGGATGCGCTCTACCTGCTCTCCGACGGGTTGCCTGGCGTCTTGAGTTTTTCGCGCAAAAAATCCCGCAGCCTCTGTACCGCCGGCGTCAGCTGCGAGCGATGCGCGCTGACGAGGTTCAGCGGCGATCTTTCGCCCATGCCCGGCAGCAGCTCGATCAGGCGACCCGCCGCGAGATCGTCGATCACGTCGATGCCCGATTTGTAGACGATGCCGTAGCCGGCCACGCCCCAGCGGCGTGTGATTTCGGCGTCGTCGCTGATGCGGTTGCCCGAGACTTTTACCGTGTGCGCGCCGCGTGGCATGTCGAAGGTCCAGCGATCGTGCACGGTATCGCCCCACACGAAGCACAGGCAGTTGTGATCGCGCAGGTCGTCAGGTTGTCGCGGCGTGCCGTGCTTCGCGAGGTAGGCCGGCGACGCGCAGAGCACGCGACGATTGTCGGGTGCCAGCGCTTGCGCGACGAGACCGGAGTCGTCGAGGGTGCCGTAGCGGATCGCGGCGTCGATCGGGTGTCGGTGCAGGTCCGCCGAGCGATCGCTGACGCGCAATTGCAGCGTGACCGCCGGATGGTCTTCCTGGAACGCGTCGAGCCAGGGCAGCAGCACGTGACGGCCGATATCGGACGGCACGGAAAGGCGCAGCAAGCCGGAAATTTCACCGCGACTCTCGGCAAGCACCCGGGACCCGCCCGCGAGGGCGTCGAGCATCGCGCGCGCGTGCGGAAGGTAGCGTTCGCCGTCGTCGGAAAGGCGCATGCTGCGCGTCGAACGCACGAACAGCCGCGCGCCGAGCTCGCGTTCGAGTCGCTGCACGGCGTTGCTGACCATCGCCGGCGTGGTGTCCGCCAGCCGGGCGGCCGCGGAGAAACTGCCCGCGTCGGTGGTCTGCACGAAGAGTTGCAGGTCGTCCAGTCGGATCATGTTCGGCCTTCTGCCTGGGTCGTGGCCCATGGTGCCTATTTTGTCCGCCGCAGTCGCCACCCGGCGGCCCGCCGATGTCGCGCCGGTAATGGGCATGCGGGCGTCGCGTCCCGGCGGTGCATGCCGTTTATCGCGAGGCTACGACGGATGGCCGATGGAAGCCATGCGCGCGTCGTCGGACGATCCACACGCCGGATGATGGGCGAGACGACATGATCGCATGGACGCGAATCGCGCTTCTCGCCGTGGGGCTGGCCCTGGCGACCGCGACGCAAGGCGCGGACGTCGGGGGCAAGACGCCCACGGGCGTGCGCTACGACGGTGGCGACGAGATCCTGCTGCAGGGGTTTCACTGGAACTCGGTGCGCGCCGGCGGCGGTAAGGTGTGGTACGTGATGCTGGCGAGGAACGCGCCTCGCATCGCTGCCGATGGATTTACCGCGATCTGGATGCCGCCGCCCTGGGTGGACGAGCCGAAGTCGGCGACGCAGGGCGGAGAGGGCTATTTCTGGAACCGTTTCGACAAGAACAGCCTCTACGGAAGTGACGCGGACCTTCGCGCCGCGGTCGCCGCGATGCGCGGTGCCGGCGTGAAGCTCATCTACGACATCGTGCCCAATCACATCGACAGGGCACGCCTTCCGCAGTCGCAACCGGGTAACGACGTCGCGCCGGCAGACCGCTGGCTTTTCCGCGACGACTGCCCCGACCGCACGCAATGCGACGATGGCGAACCGTTCTTCTCGGGCGATGCGGACCTCGACCTCACGAAGTTCGCCAATCTGGACCGCTTCAGGGCCGAGCTCGTGAATCTCCGGGACAACTACGGCGCCAGCGGGTTCCGGTTCGATTTCGTCAAAGGGTATGCGGGGCGCCATGTGGACGACTGGATGAGGCAGGTGGCCGACGGCGGTTTCTGCATTGGAGAACTCTGGACGGACCCGGGTGCCGGCAACAGTTGGCAGGATCCGCTCAAGCGCTGGTCCGATGCCGCGCGATGCACGGTGTTCGATTTCTCGCTCAAGGCGAAATTCCAGGCCGGTCCGGGTGAGATAGCCGACTGGCAGCACTCCCTGGGCGGAAATCCGGACGCTTCGTACCGGAGCATCGCCGTGACGTTCGTCGATAATCACGACACGGGGGCGTCGCCCGGCGTGAATGGCGGGCAGCATTTATGGTCGCTCACGGACGAGCACCTGCGGCAGCTCGCTTACGCGTACATCCTTACGACGCCCGGTACACCGTCGGTCTATTGGCCCGACATGTACAACGACGACGGTTCGGATGCGACGTTCCACAACTACATCAAGGCCCTGATCGCGCTGCGGCGCGAGGCCGGTGTCGTCGCGGACAGTACCGTGTCGTTCAAGAGCGGTCCGGGCTGGATCGTCGCGCTGGTCGGTACGCCCGTGCGCATCGTGGTGTCGTTGAATTCGCCTTTCGTCGATGCGCGACAGATCGGCATCCAGGGGTTCACGGCGCGTTTTGCGAATGCCGATCGAAGTGTGCGCATATGGCTCGCGGGTCAGCCGACCACCGTGACGAAACGCTTCGCGTGCGATGTCGCCACGATCCCGGGTGAGGACATGGTCGCTGTCGGGGCCGACCCGGCCCTTGGCGGCTGGAATCCGGACAAAGGCCTCAGGCTCGCCTGGCACGACGATGCCGCGCCTCATTGGAGGGGCGCCGTCGATCTTCCCTCGTCGTTCAACGAATGGAAGTGCGTGAAGGTGACGAAAGGCAGGCCTCCGGAATGGCAGCCGGGCGCGAACAACGTCACGTCGCCCGATCCTGCGGAGACCGAGACGGCGCATTTCTGAGCGATGCCTGCCGCGCTGCAACGTGGCCGTTTTGTGGCACGGTGTAAACTCGGCGAACGCCCGTTGAGTCGTCCCCTCATGAGTCCTCTTACCCGCTCCGTCGCCCTCGTCGGCGTCCCCACCGATATCGGCGCCGGCCATCGCGGCAGCTCCATGGGGCCGGAGGCGCTGCGCGTCGCCCGGCTCGGTGAGCGCCTCGCGAAGCGCGGCATGCATGTCGTCGATCGCGGCAACCTGGTCGGTCCGCTCAATCCGTGGCTGCCGCCGACGGACGGCTACCGGCACCTCGACGCCGTCGTCGCCTGGAATACCGCGGTGCATGACGCCGTGCACGCCGAACTGGCGGCAGGGCACCTGCCGATCATGCTCGGCGGCGATCATTGCCTCGCCATCGGTTCGATCTCCGCCGTGGCGCGCCACTGCCGCGAAACGGGCAAGAAGCTGCGCGTGCTCTGGCTCGATGCCCACGCCGACTTCAACACCAGCCAGATCACGCCGTCCGGGAACATCCACGGCATGCCCGTGGCGTGCCTGTGCGGTTACGGCCCCGACGTGCTCACGCACATCGGCGGCACGGTGCCGGCGACCTCGCCCGACGTGTTCCGGCAGATCGGCATCCGTTCGGTGGACGAGGGCGAAAAGCGCTTCGTCCACGAGGTGGGCATCGATATCTACGATATGCGCTACATCGACGAGATCGGCATCAAGGCCGCGATGGAGGAAGCGCTGGCCGATGTCGACGCGGACACCCATCTGCACGTGAGCTTCGACGTCGATTTCCTCGACCCGTCCATCGCGCCGGGCGTGGGCACCACCGTGCGTGGCGGTCCGAACTACCGCGAGGCGCAGCTGGTGATGGAAATGATCGCGGACACGGGCCGGGTCGGTTCGCTCGACATCGTCGAGCTGAACCCCGCGTTCGACAAGCGCAACCAGACGGCGAAGCTGGCGGTGGATCTGGTGGAGTCGCTGTTCGGGAAGTCGACGCTGATGCGGTGAGGGATTGCCATCGCCGGCAGGCTGACTCCCACCTTACGAGGGTGGGCAGCGGCAACCTGCCACAGGTGATGGTCGCCGCCGGGCCTTGGCGCGGGCTACACTCGGGCGGTTTCCGTCCGCCAGGTTTCCCCGCCCCATGCACACCCGCGTCCTCACCGGCATCACCACCACCGGCACGCCGCACCTCGGCAACTATGTCGGGGCCATCCGTCCGGCCGTCCTTGCAAGCAAGGACCCGAACGTCGACGCGTTCTACTTCATGGCCGATTACCACGCCCTGATCAAGAGCGACGACGCCGATCGCGTGGAAGCCTCGCGCCTGAAGATCGCGGCCACCTGGCTTGCGGTGGGCCTGGACCCGAATGCGGCCACGTTCTACCGGCAGTCGGACATTCCCGAAGTGCCGGAGCTGATGTGGCTGCTGACCTGCGTCACGGCGAAGGGGTTGCTCAATCGCGCCCACGCCTACAAGGCGGCGGTCGATCGCAACATCGAAAACCAGGAAGACGCCGATGCCGGCATCAACGCCGGCCTGTACATGTATCCCGTGCTGATGGCGGCCGACATCCTCGCGTTCAACGCGAACAAGGTGCCGGTCGGTCGCGACCAGATCCAGCACATCGAGATGGCGCGCGACATCGCGCAGCGCTTCAACCACACCTATGGCAGCGATTTCTTCGTGATGCCCGAGGCGCACATCGAAGAGCAGGTGGCGACCCTGCCGGGCCTCGACGGGCGCAAGATGTCGAAGAGCTACGACAACACCATCCCGCTGTTCGAAGGCGGTCCGAAGGGCATGCGCGACGCGATCATGAAGATCGTCACCGATTCGCGCGCGCCGGGCGAGGCGAAGGACACCGACGATTCCTCGCTGTTCACGATCTTCAAGGCGTTCGCGACGCCGGCGGAAACCGCCGCGTTCGCCGAGGCCCTGCACGGCGGCCTCGGCTGGGGCGAGGCGAAGCAGGCACTGTTCGAGCGTGTCGAGGCCGAGGTCGGCCCGATGCGCGAGCGCTACGAGAGCCTGATGGCGCGTCCGGACGACATGGAAGACGTCCTGCAGGCGGGCGCCGCGAAAGCGCGCGCCATCGCCGGGCCGCTCGTCCAGACGCTGCGACAGGCGGTCGGCCTGCGCAGCTCGCGGCAGATCGTCGCCCCGGCACCGGCTGTCGCGCCGGTCGCCACGAAGGCGAAGCCGCCGCGCATCGCCAGCTTCCGCGACACCGACGGCAGCTTCCGTTTCCGGCTGTTCGGCAGCGATGGCGACGAGCTCCTGCTGTCCGTGCCGTTCGCCGATCCGAAGGCCGCGGGTGCGTTGCGCCAGGCGCTGTCCACGCTGGGTGGCGCGTCGGCGGTCCTCGAGACGCAGGGCGGGCAGATCGTGCTGAAGATGGGTGGCGATGTCGTGGCCACGGCCGCATCGGCCGATGCCGCGACCGGTGTGCTCAGGCTGCGTGCAGAACTCGACGCTCTGGCCGCCGCCACGGCGGAAGAGGCCGCGGCGAAGGCGAAGGCCTGACATGCGCTATCTGGCGATCATGTTGCTGGCGCCGTGGCTGATCGTGCTCGGCTGGGCGTACTGGGCGTATCCGAAGTCGCTGCTGCGGAACATGACGCGGCGCGCTTTCGACGTCCTGGCATTGATCGCGGCCACGGTCGCGGCGATCCAGTCGGCGATCGTCGCGTTCGACGCGGTGGAACTTCCCGCGGCGGATCAGTTCGGCACGAAGAGCGGGGCGATCTGGCAGCAGGTGGTGCCGGCGCTGTACGGCTACGGCGCGTTCCTGGCCGTGCTGCTCGTGGCGCTGATCGTGCGGCAGATAGTCTGGAAGAAGCGCGCCTGATTCGCGGCTTGCCTCGATAGATCGGCACCTTGCTCGATGGGAGCCAGCCTGCTGGCGAATGGGTGCTCGACGCAAGCACCCATTCGCCAGCAGGCTGGCTCCCACCAGAGCGGTGGTCGGCGATCGGCAGCAGGCTGGCTCCCACCAGAGCGGCGGTCAGGCTACCGCGGGTTCGCGTTCCATTGGTTCACATGCGGCCCGAATGCCTCGGCCTGCCGCCGCACGATGCAGAAGCGATGCCCGGTGGGCGCTTCCATTACCCACCAGCGCTTCACGAAGCCGATCCGCTTCGCACCCAACGCCTCGAGTCGCGCGGCTTCGGCGTCGAGGTCGTCGGTCTCGATGTCCAGATGCACGCGGCTGGGATGGTCGACGCACTGGATGAGCACTTTCAGCTCGTCGGGTGCCGTCGTCAGCACCGCGTACTTCCCGTCGCCGTCCTCGTCCGGGTTGTCCACCGGTTTGCCGAGCGCACGGCTCCAGAATTCGGTGGCGGCGGCGAGGTCGCTGCCCTGACAGTCGATGACGAGGTTGCAGAGCCTGCTGTGGTGCATGGTCGGACCTCCGTGACACGGGAGTTCGACGCTAACACCGGACGCGCGGAGGCCGCGTGAGGCTCACGCGCCGCGAAGGCGCTGTGTCAGGCCCTTCAGGAAGTTGCGCAGGAACTGGTCGCCGCACAGGCGGAAATTGCTGTGCTTCGGCTGGCGGAAGAGCGCGTTGATCTCGCCCTTCGATACGCGGAAACCGATCTCGCCCATGATCGCGAGGATGTCGTCCTCCTTCAGCTCGAAGGCGACGCGCAGTTTCTTCAGCACCACGTTGTTGTTGATGCGGGTTTCGACCGGCCGGGCAGGCTGGCTTTCGTCGCGACCACGGCGATGCACGATCAGGCCGTCGAGGAAGTGCGCCATGGCGGCGTCGGGCATCTCGGCGAAACCGGGCTCGTCTTCCTTGTGCAGCCAGGGCTCCACCTGCTCGCGCGTGGCGGGAAAACCGGAGAGTTTCATGATCTCGACGACGTGGACGTCGCCGAGGTCGAGCATGTAGCGGATGCTACGGAGGGTGTCGTTGTTGAGCATGGCGCGAAGGATACCGTGGTGGGAGCCAGCCTGCTGGCGAAGGGTGCTCGCGGCAGCCACCCTTCGCCAGCAGGCTGGCTCCCACCGACTTACTGCGGCAGACCCAGATCGTCGATCATCGCCTTCAGGAACCGCGCGGCCTCGCCACCCGTGGCGGCGCGGTGGTCGAACGTCAGCGACAGGGGCATGCGGCGGTGCACTTCGATGCCGCCCATCACGGCGACGACGTCGTGGCTGAGCTTGCCGGCGCCGATGATGGCGACCGTCGGCGGGACGACCACCGGCGTGGCATAGCGACCGGCGAACATGCCGAAGTTCGACAGGCTGATCGTGTAACCCGAAAGCTCCGATGCAGGGATGCTGCGGTCTTCGACGCTGCTGCGCAGGCGCTTGATCGCGGCGCGGACGCCGGCACCGTCGAGCACGTCGGCGTTGCGCAGGGCCGGCACGAACAGGCCGTCTTCGGTGTCGACGGCGATGCCGATGTCCACGTGCGGGTGCAGCGTGCGCGTCAGCGTCTTGCCGTCGAACCACGCGTTGAGCGCGGGCACGGTCTTGCACGCGACGACGATCGAGCGGATCAGGCGCGCCGTGATGTCCTGCTTGCCGATCCACGCGTGCAGGTCGGCATCGTCGACCAGCGTGGTCGGGACAACTTGAGCATGCGCCTCGGCCATCACGCGCGCCATGTTGCGGCGGACGCCCTTGAGCTGCTCCGGCTGGCCCATCGACTCCTTGCCCGGGGGCGCGGTGCGGACGGCCTTGCCAGCCAGCGACACGGGCGTGCGCGTGGGTGCCGGGCCCGGCTCGGGCAGCGTCGGGGCGAGGTGCTGCGCGGCGGCCGGACGGGCCGGTGCGGCACCCAGCGCGGCGCTGCCGTTCGCGGCGGCGGCCTTCACATCGGCCATGGTGATCACACCGCCGGCGCCCGAGGGCTGCACGCGGGCGAGATCGACCTTGAGCTTCTTCGCAGCGGCGCGCACGGCCGGCACGGCCTTCACGCCACCGGCGCTGGAGACCTGTTCGGTGTGCACGGTGTTTCCGCTGACCATGGCGCCGACGACAGTGCCTTCGTCCTCGCGGTCGCCGCCGTCTTCGATCTCGCCGCCGTCGTCGGACGCGACGACCTTGTGCCCGTCGTCCGGTGCCGGACTACCGACACCCTTCTTCGGGCCGTGGTGATGGCCGGTGGACTCGGCTTCCGCACGCTGGCGCGCATTCGGGTCGATCTCGAAATCGGCCAGCGGCGCGCCGGTTTCGACGATGTCGCCGGCGGCGCCGTGCAGCTTCTTCACGGTGCCGGAGTAGGGCGAGGGCACGTCGACAACGGCCTTCGCGGTTTCCATCGACACCAGCGGGGCGTCGAGCTTGATGGTGTCGCCTTCCTTCACGTGCCACTCGACGACGGTCGCGTCGGGCAGGCCTTCGCCGAGGTCCGGCAGGAAAAAGGTCTTGATGTCGGCCATTTCTATCGGTTCCTCAGGAGGCGGCGAGCGTGCGCTCGGCGGCTTCGACGATGCGTTCGACGCTGGGCAGGTACTTCATTTCCAGGCGGAACAGCGGGATGTGGGTATCGAAACCCGTGACGCGTTCGACCGGTGCGAGCAGGCTGTAGAGGCACTCCTCGGACAGTCGCGCGGCGATCTCGGCGCCGAAGCCGGCGGTCTTCGGCGCTTCGTGCACGATGACGCAGCGGCCCGTCTTGGTGACGGATTCCGCGATCGTGTCGAAGTCGAGCGGCGTCAGGGTGGCGACGTCGATGACTTCGGCACTGATGCCCTTCTGGGCGAGTTCGTCGGCGGCTTCGAGGCATTCCTTCACCTGCGCGCCCCAGGTCACCAGGGTCACGTCGGTGCCGTCGCGCAGCACGAAGCAGACGTCGAGCGGCAGCGCCTCGCCGTCGTCGGGCACTTCTTCCTTGTACTGACGGTAGATGCGCTTCGGCTCGAAGAAGATGACCGGATCCGGATCGCGGATGGCGGCGAGCAGCAGGCCGTAGGCGCGCGCGGGCGACGAGGGCATGACGACGCGCAGGCCGGGGATGTTGGTGAACAGGTGTTCGTTCGCCTCGGAGTGGTGCTCCGGTGCGCGGATGCCGCCGCCCCACGGGGCGCGCCACACGGCCGGCACGGTCATGCGACCGCGCGTGCGGTTGCGCATGCGCGCGGCGTGGCAGGCGATGTGCTCCATCATCGGGTAGATGAAGCCTTCGAACTGCGCTTCGGCGACGGGCTTCATGCCCTGCACGGCGAGGCCGATGGTGAGACCGGCGATGGTGCCTTCGTCCAGCGGCGTGTCGATGACGCGCATTTCGCCGAACTGTTCCTGCAGGCCCTGCGTGGCGCGGAACACACCGCCGTTCACGCCGACGTCCTCGCCGAGCACCACGACGCTTTCGTCGTTGCGCATTTCGTAAGCGAGCGCCTGGGTCACCGCTTCGATGAGAGTGATTTGTGCCATGGGAAGGGGTCCTTACTTGCGATCGAGGGAAGCGACGAGTTCACGCTGCTTTTCGAGGTCGGCGGGGACCTCGGCGTAGAGGAAGTCGAACATCGCCGTCGCCGGCTGGTTCTTCGTTTCCAGGTACGCGTTGACCTCGTTGTCCATCCAGTCGTCGCACTCGGCCTTCCAGGCCTCTTCCTTGGTTTCGTCCCACTTGCCCTTGGCTTCGAGCCACTTGCGCAGGCGCGGCACGGGGTCGCGCTGCCAGGCGTCCTTCACTTCCTGGTCTTCGCGGTAGCGGCGTGCGTCGTCGGCGGTGGTGTGGTCGCCGAGGCGGTAGGTGACCGCTTCGATGACGCTGCCGCCCTGACCGGAACGCGCGCGCTCGAGCGCGTCTTCCATCGCCTTGCGCACGGCGATGATGTCGTTGCCGTCGACCTGGATGCAGAACAGGCCGGCCGCGATGCCCTTCTGGGCGAGCGTGCCGGAGCCGCTCTGGATGCGGCGGGGCACGGAGATCGCCCACTGGTTGTTCACGATCACGGCGACCAGCGGCAGCTGCTGCGCGCCGGCGACGTTGATGGCGCCGTAGAAGTCGCCCTTCGACGAACCGCCGTCGCCGATCGTGCAGACGGCCACGCGCGGCTCGTTGCGGATCTTGAATGCCAGCGCGGAACCGGCGGCATGCAGGCACTGCGTACCGATGGGCACGCACCAGGCGAAGTCGTGCGCGGGTGCGTCGGCGAAGTCGTTGCCGCGCTCGTCGCCACCCCAGTAGGTGTAGACCTCGCGCGGCTTCACGCCGCGGTACAGCTGCGCGCCGTATTCGCGATACGACACCGCCAGCGAATCCTCGCGGCGCATGGCGCTGCCGATGCCGACGTGCGCGGCTTCGTGGCCCAGGCACGACGCGTACGTGCCGAGCTTGCCCGTGCGCTGGAGCGCGATCGACTTGGCGTCGAACACGCGCGTCGACACCATGAGCTTGTAGAGCTCGACCATGTGGTCGAGATCCTTGGCGAATTCGGGGAGTTCCTTACCGGTTTCCTTGCCGTCCTGGTCAAGGTATTGCAGATATTCGATTTCGAACTTGGCGGCGATGGACACGACTCGCTCCCAGGGGAAGGTTAGAAACGACACGCACGAGCGGGGAAGCGGCCGGGCCCATCCAGCGGGGCGCGACACGGCTTTCATAGTCTTGCGAGCCGGACTAGATATCAGGGGTATTATGGCCCGGCAAGGTACGGCGCAGCATGATTCATCCTCCGCGGTCCGCCGAAATGGCGCTGTAGAGCCGTCTGCGACCCCGTCAACCCCCGATGTGAAGATCCCCATGGCCAACCCCCAGCGCGACCTCGAACCCGGTATCCGCACCGATCTCGACGGGCGCCTCACCTATGGGGAGTACCTGAAGCTCGACCAGGTACTCACCGCGCAGCAGCCACGCAGCGAGCCGGCGCACCACGACGAGATGCTCTTCATCGTCCAGCACCAGACCTCCGAGCTCTGGCTCAAGCTGATGATCCACGAGCTCGACGCCGCGCTCGCCCGCCTGCGTCGCGACGACGTGGACGGCACGCTGAAAGTTCTTGCGAGGGTGAAGCAGATCCAGCGGCAGCTGTACGAGCAGTGGGGCGTGCTGGAAACGCTCACCCCGGCCGAATACCTGCAGTTCCGCGACGTGCTGGGGCCGTCGTCGGGATTCCAGTCGCTGCAGTACCGGGTGGTCGAGTTCCTGCTCGGCAACAAGCACGCCGACATGCTGCGCGTGTTCGAACACGATCCGGCGGCGCACGAGCGGCTGCGCGTCGTGTTCGAAGCGCCGGGCCTGTACGACGAATTCCTGCGGTATCTCGCCCGTCGCGGCCATCCCGTGCCCGCCGAGCTGCTCGATCGCGACCTGACCCAGCCCTGGCACAGCCAGCCGGGCCTGCTGCCCGTGTTCAAGCGGATCTACGAGGACACCGCCAGTCACTGGCCTGAGTACCATCTCAGCGAGGAACTGGTCGACATCGAGGAAGCGTTCCAGCTCTGGCGGTTCCGTCACATGAAGACGGTGGAGCGGATCATCGGTTTCCGTCCCGGCACGGGCGGTTCGTCCGGCGTGGCGTTCCTGCGCAAGGCGCTGGAGCAGAGCTTCTTCCCCGAGCTCATCGAAGTACGCACCATTCTGGGCACCTGACGCGGGCTTTGGCGGGAGCCAGCTTGCTGGCGACGGATGCTCGCCGCGGGTCCTCATCGCCGGCATGCTGGCTCCCGCCGAGCGACGCACGATTTGACGGGTTCCCCCGGTCCAGCTAAACACGCTGCACGAAACGATTCCAAGGGAAGCCATGACAGCCACCGCCCCCGCCGCCGACCGGCCCGTACCCGAGTACCCGCAGACGCTCGGTCATCCGCGTCCCTTGTGGATGCTGTTCATGACCGAATTCTGGGAGCGCTTCGCGTTCTACGGCATGCGCTGGGCACTCACGCTGTACATCGTGGCCGAGTTCTTCAATGGCGATCAGGCGGGGCAGGGCTACGCCAGCCGCACGTACGGCGCCTATCTCGCACTGGTCTACGCATCCGCCATCTTCGGTGGCTACGTCGCGGACCGCATCCTCGGGTATCAGCGCTCGATCCTGCTCGGCGCCGCGGTGATGGGCGCGGGCCTGTTCATGGTGATGGTGCCCGACCAGAACGTCTTCCTTGCGGGCCTCGCGACGGTGATCGTCGGCAACGGCCTGTTCAAGCCGAACATCTCGTCGCTGGTCGGGCAGATCTACCCGGTTGGCGACGACCGTCGCGATCGCGGCTTCACGATCTTCTACATGGGCATCAACCTCGGCGGTTTCCTCGCGCCGCTGGTCACCGGCTGGCTCGCTTCGGTCATCACGGATACGCCGCTGCAGCAGAACTACAAGGCCGTGTTCGCCGCGACCGGCATCGGTATGGTGATCTGCTTCATCTGGTTCCTGATCGGGCGCAAGCAGCTGAAGGGCGTGGGCGTGCCGCCGCCGGAGCGCCACGAAGGCAAGAGCTTCGTCGGCGTGCTGGTGGGCATCCTCGTCGCCATCCCGCTGGTCTACCTGCTGATGGCGAAGGCCGGCGCGATCTTCATCGCCTGGCTGCTCGGTGTGCTCTTCATCGGCGTGGCCGTGATGCTGGTGATCGAGGCCGTGCGCCACGACCGCATCCAGATCCACCGCGTGATCGCGATGCTGCTGCTGTTTACGTTCAACGTGCTGTTCTGGATGTTCTTCGAACAGGCCGGCAGCTCGTTCAACTTCCTCGCGCAGAACATCGTC
The DNA here is from genome assembly GCF_900109915.1 of Luteibacter sp. UNCMF331Sha3.1. GTDB lineage: Bacteria > Pseudomonadota > Gammaproteobacteria > Xanthomonadales > Rhodanobacteraceae > Luteibacter. The sequence goes on along the minus strand of NZ_FOBU01000001.1, from coordinate 833,668 downwards.
GACCGCCAGATGTTCGGCTGGGAATTCCCCACCGGGTGGTTCCAGTCGGTGAATTCCGCCGCGATCCTCGTGTTCGCGCCGGTCGTGGCGCTCGCCTGGGCGTGGTCGTCGCGACTGCGCAAGGAGCCCTCGATTCCGCGCAAGTTCGGCCTGGGCCTGATCTTCAACGCCCTCGGCTTCCTCGTGCTGATGTATGCGCTCACGAGCCTCGTCGACGGCAAGGGGCTGATTCCGTTCTGGCCGCTGGCGGCGTGCTACGTGCTGCAGACCATCGGCGAGCTGTGCCTGTCGCCCATCGGCCTGTCCATGGTGACGAAGCTGGCGCCGATCCGCGTGGTCGGCCTCGCGATGGGCGGCTGGTTCCTCTCCACCGCCATCGGCAACAACCTCTCGGGCCTGCTTGCCGGACACATCAGCGGCGAGACCGGCATGACGGTCGGTTCGGCGCTTTCGGGCTTCACCTTCAGCTTCGAGCTGCTGGTCGGCGCGGGCATCGTGCTGTTCCTGATCGCGCCGCTGATCAACCGGCTGATGCACGGGGTGAAATAACCGAGGTGGGAGCCAGCCTGCTGGCTCCCACCGGAACGCAGTCAGATCGCCAGCAACTTGTCCAGAATCCGGTCCAGGTGCTCGCGTTCCTCGGCCGAGAGCTTCGCCAGCAATTCCCGCTCGTGCGCCCGCGCGAGCGGGGCCACTTCGTCGTGGATCGCCCAGCCGGCTTCCGACAGCTTCAGCACCGAGCGGCGCTTGTCCCCATCGTGAGTGCCCCGGTCCACCCGGCCCGCGTCCACCAGCCGGCTCACGGCGCGGCTCACGGCGACCTTGTCCATCGCCGTCCGCTCCACCACTTCCCGGGCAGACACCTCGGGAAACCGGGCGAGGATCGTCATGACGCGCCATTCCGTCATGCTCAGCTGGAAGCGCTCCTCGTATTCCGCCGCGATGCCCTGGCTGACCGTGTTGGACAGGATCGAGAGGCGGTAGGGCAGGAAATGCTCCAGTTCCAGCGGCGCATGGGCGGGGACGGCGTCGAAATTCATGCTGCACTGGTCCTTGCAAATGGTTTCAGGTGAAACTATAACGTCGGGTATAACGGCGCAAGCCGTCCCCAGCCAGGAGTATCGCCCATGAGCGCCCAGCCCAATATCGGTATGGATGTCACCACCTTCGAAAACCCGCAGGGTGTGGACGGCTTCGAGTTCGTCGAATTCGCCGCGCCGGATCCGCAGCTGCTGCACACGCTGTTCCCGAAGCTGGGCTTCACGGCGGTCGCCAGGCACAAGTCGAAGAAGATCACCCTGTATCGCCAGGGCGAGTGCAATTTCCTGGTCAACGACGAGCCGGACTCGTTCGCGTCGGATTTCGTGGCCGCTCACGGTCCGAGCGCCTGTGGCTTCGCCATCCGCTTCAATCGTCCGGCGACCGACGTGCAGGCCACCGCGCTGTCGAACGGCGCCGAGCTGGTCGACAACAAGCCGGAGACGCTCGCGCTGAACGTGCCGACCATCCAGGGCATCGGTGGCTGCGCGCTCTACCTGATCGACACCTACGGCGACAAGGGCGACGTGTTCGACAGCGAATTCGAGTGGATTCCGGGCGTCGACCGCCGTCCGAAGGGGTTCGGTCTCACCTTCATCGACCACCTCACGCACAACCTCCACTTCGGCAACATGCAGAAGTGGTCGGAGTACTACGAGCGCCTGTTCAACTTCCGCGAGATCCGCTACTTCGACATCAAGGGCGCCAAGACGGGCCTCGTCTCGAAGGCGATGACCGCGCCGGACGGCATGGTGCGCATCCCGCTGAACGAGTCGTCGGACGAGAAGTCGCAGATCAACGAGTACATCCGCGAGTACAACGGCGAAGGTATCCAGCACATCGCGCTCTTCACCGACGACATCTACGCGTCGGTCGAAGCGATGCGCGCGCTCGACGTGGCCTTCCTCGACACGCCGGACACGTATTACGAAGTGATCGACGAGCGCGTTCCCGACCACGGTGAAGACGTGCCGCGCCTGCAGAAGAACAAGCTGCTGATCGACGCCGACGACGAGACCAAGAAGAAACTGCTGCTGCAGATCTTCACGCAGAACAACATCGGCCCGATCTTCTTCGAGATCATCCAGCGCAAGGGCAACGAAGGCTTCGGCAACGGCAACTTCAAGGCGCTGTTCGAGTCCATCGAGCGCGACCAGATGCGTCGCGGCGTGCTTTGATAGCCTAGAAAGCGCGGTCGCGACACGCGCTCTGGTGGGAGCCAGCCTGCTGGCGATGGGTGCTCGCGGCGAGCACCCATCGCCAGCAGGCTGGCTCCCACCAAATGCCTGCACTGTCCGGGCCGGATTGAATCGCCGGCTCGCCCTTGCATCAGGACATCACCGATGACCCATACCGACGACACCCGCGGTTACCAGACCGGTTTCGCCAACGAGTTCGCGACCGAAGCGGTCGAGGGCGTGCTGCCCACCGGTCAGAACTCGCCGCAGCGCGTGGCGAAGGGTCTCTACGCCGAGCAGCTCACGGGCAGCGCGTTCACCGCGCCGCGCCACCGCAACCTGCGTAGCTGGCTCTATCGCATCCGGCCGGCCGCGCAGCACTCGCCGTTTTCCGAACTGGCGCACGCCACCTTCCACAATCGGTTCGACGAGGCACCCGCCACGCCCAACCAGTTGCGTTGGGACCCGCTGCCGTTTCCCGCGCAACCCACCGATTTCCTCGATGGCCTGTTCACCATGGCCGGCAACGGCGGCCCCGCGGAGCAGGCCGGTATCGGCATCCACCAGTACCTGGCCAACCGCTCGATGGAAGGCCGGTATTTCTACGACGCCGACGGCGAGCTGCTGATTGTTCCGCAACAGGGCCGCCTGCGCATCCGTACCGAACTGGGCGTGCTGGACGTGGCGCCGCAGGAGATCGCGGTCGTGCCACGCGGTGTCCGCTTTCTCGTGGAACTGCCGGACGGCGAGGCGCGCGGTTACGTCGCCGAGAATTTCGGTGCGCCGCTGCACCTGCCCGACCTCGGACCCATCGGTGCGAACGGGCTCGCGCACCCGCGCGATTTCCTGGCGCCCGTCGCGGCCTACGAAGATCTCGACGGCGACTTCGCGCTGGTCGCGAAATTCCAGGGCCACCTCTGGCAGGCGACGATCGATCATTCGCCACTCGACGTGGTCGCGTGGCACGGCAATTACACGCCCTACAAGTACGACCTGCGCCGGTTCAACACGATCGGCTCGATCGCCGTGGACCATCCGGACCCGTCGATCTTCACCGTGCTGACGTCGGCGAGCGATACGCCCGGCGTCGCGAACATGGATTTCGTGATCTTTCCGCCGCGCTGGCTCGTGGCGGAACACACGTTCCGTCCGCCTTACTTTCATCGCAACGTGGCGAGCGAGTTCATGGGCCTGATCGATGGCGCGTACGATGCGAAGGCGGGCGGTTTCGTGCCGGGCGGCTCCAGCCTGCACAACTGCATGAGCGGCCACGGTCCGGACGCCGCGAGTTTCGAAAAGGCGTCGCATGCCGACGTGTCGAAGGCCGACCATATCGTCGGTACCATGGCCTTCATGTTCGAAACGCGGAAGGTCATCCGCCCCAGTCGGCAGGCCCTCGCGTCGCAGGCGCTGCAGGGCGATTATTACGAATGCTGGCGCGGGCTGAAGAAACACTTCGACCCGTCGGCGGTCTGAACGAAAAGGATAGGCATGAAACTCGCTTCGCTGAAGGAAGGCGGCCGTGACGGCACGCTGATCGTCGTCAATCGCGAACTCACCCGTGCGGTGAAGGCCACTGGCATCGCTGCGACGATGCAGGCCGCGCTGGACGAATGGCATGCCATCGCCCCGCGCCTGAATGCGCTTTCCGAAGACCTGCACGCCGGCCACGCGAAGGATGCGTTCGACCTGGACATGGCGAAGCTCGCGGCGCCGCTCCCGCGCGCGTACGAGTTCGTCGATGGCAGCGCGTATCTCCCGCACGTCGAGCGCGTGCGCAAGGCGCGCGGTGCCGAGGTGCCCGAGTCGTTCTATACCGATCCGCTGATGTACCAGGCCACCAGCGCGGGATTCCTCGGCCCGCGCGATCCGGTGATCGTGGCGAGCGAAGACTTCGGCATCGACCTCGAAGCGGAAGTGCTGGTCATCACCGACGACGTGCCGATGGGCGTTTCGCCGGCCGACGCCGCGGCGCACATCCAGCTCGTGGGCATCGTCAACGACGTCTCGCTGCGTGGGCTGATTCCCGGCGAGCTGGCGAAGGGCTTCGGCTTCCTGCAGTCCAAGCCGCGCTCGGCGCTGTCGCCGGTCTTCGTGACGCCCGACGAGCTCGGCGACGCGTGGCAGGGCGAAAAGCTGCACCTGCCGATGCGCACGTGGATCAACGGCACGTGGTTCGGCGAAGCGGAGTGCGGCGTCGACATGCAGTTCGATTTCGCGCAGCTGGTGGCGCACGCGGCGAAGACGCGGCCGCTCACGGCCGGCACCCTCGTGGGCTCCGGCACCATCGCGAACCAGGACACGTCGAAGGGCGCGTCCTGCCTCGCCGAGCAGCGCACCGTCGAGACGCTGCGCGACGGCAAGGCCCTCACGCCGTTCCTCGCTTTCGGCGACACCGTTCGCATCGAAGTGACCGATACGAACGGCGCGTCGATCTTCGGCGCCATCGAGCAGAAAATCGCGAAACCGTAACGCCGCTGCTACGGCTCCGCCTTTCCCATCGCTTCGCGCACCGCGCGTACCTTGGCCGCCACTTCCGCATCGAGTCGGGAGTCCGGCGTGACGCGTCGCTGGACGCGTTCGTGCAGCGGCGCTACGCCGGCCGGCGGCGGTCCGTGCAGCGCCGTCTCCACGCGCGTCCACATCGCCGCCCGGTAAGGGTGGTGGTCGGCCAGTTCCAGCCGCGCCAGGTCGTGCATCGCGTGGCGACGACCATGGTCGGCGGCTGCCGTGAGCAGACGGCGCGCGCGTGAGAGGTCGCGCGGGAGGACGTTCCCCTTGCGAGCGGGGCCTTCGAAATACAGTTCGCCCGCCAGCTCCTGACTGGCGGCATTGCCGGCGAGTGCCGAGCAGAGCAGGCGATCGGCGAGGCGCTTTCGCCGCTCGATGGAGACCGATGGGTCGAGCAGCCCCCGCACCACGATGTCGTGGGTGACGGGGTGCGATGCCGTGCAATGCATCGCGAGTGCCTTCGCGGGCAGCAGCAAGACGACGCATGCGGCTGAGAAGGCATGGTGGCGCATGAGTGGATCCTCCGGACAAAAAGAAAGGGGGCCCGCATCGCTGCGGGCCCCCCGTGGCCGTACCTATTGCGTTGTGGTGCGGCTTACTTCGCCGACATCAGCGCCTTGGCCATGTCGAGCATGCGGTTCGAGAAACCCCACTCGTTGTCGTACCACGACAGCACCTTGACCAGCGTGCCTTCCATGACGCGCGTCTGCGTCGAGTCGTAGATCGACGAGTGCGGGTTATGGTTGAAATCGATCGAGACCAGCGGCTGGGTGTTGACCGACAGGATGCCCTTCATCGCGCCGTTGGCGGCTTCGTTGATGGCGGCGTCGATCTCTTCCTTCGTGGTGGCGCGCTTGGCCGTGAACGTCAGGTCGACCACCGAGACGTTGATCGTCGGCACGCGCATCGCGAAGCCGTCGAGCTTGCCGTTGAGCTCCGGCAGCACCAGGCCGACCGCGGCGGCGGCGCCGGTCTTGGTCGGGATCTGGCTGTGCGTGGCGCTGCGGGCGCGACGCAGGTCGGAGTGGTAGACGTCGGTCAGGACCTGATCGTTCGTGTACGCGTGGATCGTGGTCATCAGGCCGTGCACGATGCCGATCTTCTCGTGGAGCACCTTGGCCAGCGGCGCGAGGCAGTTGGTGGTGCACGACGCGTTGGAAATGACTTCGAGGCCCGAGTGCAGCTTGTCGTCGTTGACGCCCATGACGAACGTGCCGTCCACGTCCTTGTCGCCCGGGGCGGAGATGATCACCTTCTTCGCACCGCCGGCGATGTGCGCGCTGGCCTTGGCCTTCGAGGTGAAGAAGCCGGTCGACTCCATCACGACGTCGACGCCGTGCTCGCCCCAGGGGAGCTTCGACGGGTCGCGCTCGGCGAACACCTTGATGCGGTCGCCGTTGACGATGAGGTCGCCGCCGTCCACCGACACGTCGCCCGGGAACCGGCCATGGGCCGTGTCGTACTGGGTGAGATGGGCGTTGGTCTCGGCGTTGCCGAGGTCGTTGACCGCGACGATCTGGATGTCCTGGCCGTTCTTCTTCGCTTCGTAGAGCGAGCGCAGGATGTTGCGACCGATGCGGCCGTAACCGTTGATGGCGACCTTGATGGTCATGTGCAGCCTCCGAGTGGGAATGTCTGACGAAGTAGGGGCGGGTGGCACAAAACTCGATGATAACGGATCGCAAGTCGCGGCAGGCCGGCCGGTGTCTCAACCCGCCTCACCCGATCCAGTAGATCGATCTAAATTCTCATCCGGGCCTGTGGCACACTTCACCGCTCGTAAACCCGGAAACGTTTACCAGCCCATGAAATCCGCCGCAAAGCGCCGTGTCGTCGCCGTCCTTCTGGCCCTGGCCATCCCCGCGTTCGCCGCCACGGTGCACGCCTGGGGCGACATCGGGCACCGGATCGTCGCCGAGCTGGCCTGGCGCCAGCTGGACCCGTCGGCCCGTGCGGAGGTCCAGCGACTGCTCAAGGCCGATGGCGCGGACTCGCTCGCCGACGTCGCCAGCTGGCCGGACCACCTGCGCGACGAGCCGGGCCGGGAGGCGCTGGGCAAGGCCACCGGCCCGCTCCACTACATGGACTTCCGCGACGGCAAATGCCATTACGTGCCGCCGCGCGAGTGCCCGGACGGGCGCTGCGTCGTAGGCGGGCTGGAGAAGTACGTGGCCATCCTGGGCGATCGGCACGCGTCGACCGCGGACCGAGCCGAGGCGCTGAAGTTCGTCGTCCACTTCGTCGGCGACGTCCACCAGCCGCTCCACGCAGGCAATCGCGACGACAAGGGTGGCAACGACTACCAGGTCCAGTTCGACGGCAAGGGCACGAACCTGCACCGGGTCTGGGACTCTCAGATGCTCTACACGCGCGACCTGAAGTGGTCCGCGTACGCCGACCGCCTGGCCGCCGAGGGTCCGGTCAAGCTGCCGCGCCCGATCGCTCCCTTCGACAACCCCTATGCCCAATGGGCCGAAGAGTCCTGCGAGATCGTCGCGGCGCCGGGCTTCTACCCGGACAGCCACCGTATCGACGACGCCTACGTCGCGCACAACCTGCCCATCGCCGAAACACGCCTGCGCGAGGCGGGCAAGCGGCTGGCCGACCTCCTGAACAAGACGCTGGACTGATCCGCGTCCTCCCGAATTCAAGACCAAGAGACCATCAGATGACCGATATCCAGGTACGCCGCACCAAGATCGTCGCCACCCTCGGACCCGCCACCGACGTGCCGGGCATGCTCGAGAAGATCCTCGAGGAGGGCGTGGATATCGTTCGCCTGAACCTGTCGCACGGCACCCCCGACGATCACCGCGCGCGTGCCAACGCCGTGCGCGCCGCGGCCGACGCGGTGGGCCGCGAAGTGGGCATCCTGGCCGACCTGCAGGGTCCGAAGATCCGCATCGAGAAGTTCGCCGATGGCCCGATCGACCTCATGCCCGGCGACAGCTTCGTGCTCGATTGCCGTCCGGATGCGCCGGCCGGCGACCAGACCCGCGTCGGCGTCAGCTATTACGACCTGCCGCGCGACGTGGTCGCGGGCGACATCCTCCTCCTCGACGACGGTCTCGTCGCGCTCGCCGTCGTGGACGTGGTCGGGTCCGAGATCCACACCCGCGTCGCGATCGGCGGCCGCCTGTCGAACCGCAAGGGCCTGAATCGCCAGGGCGGTGGCCTCAGCGTCTCCGCGCTGTCCGACAAGGATCGCAACGACATCAAGCTCGCCGCCGAGATGGGCGCCGACTTCCTCGCCGTGTCGTTCGTCCGCTCGGCGGCCGACCTGCACGAAGCCCGCCGTCTGCTGCGCGAAGCCGGTGGCGATGCCGCCATCGTTTCCAAGATCGAGCGCGCCGACGCCATCCCCGTGCTGGGTGAGATCATCGACGCGTCCGACGTGGTGATGGTGGCGCGCGGCGACCTCGGCGTGGAGATCGGCGACGCCGAGCTGCCGGGCCTGCAGAAGAAGATCATCCGCGAGTCGGTGATGCGCAACCGCTCGGTGATCACCGCGACGCAGATGCTGCAGTCGATGGTGCGCGCGCCGATCCCGACGCGCGCCGAGGTGCTCGACGTCGCCAACGCGGTGATCGACGGCACCGACGCCGTGATGCTGTCGGAGGAAAGCGCCGCCGGCGCCCATCCCGACAAGGCCGTGGCCGCGATGCGCCGTATCTGCCTCGGTGCCGAGCGTCAGTTCGAGCCGCGCGACGATCTCCGTCCGGGTACCCATTCGCTCGACCGCTCCGACCAAGCCATCGCGCTGGCCGCGATGCTGCTTGCCGCGCAGGTCGGCGTCCGCGCCATCGTCGCGCTGACCGAATCCGGCGCTACCGCGCAGTGGCTGTCGCGCTATCGCTTCGCCGTGCCCATCTACGCGATGTCGCCGTCGGCCGTGGCCCGTCGCCGCATGCTCATGCTGCGCGACGTGCAGCCGGTGGACTTCGAACAGAGCAACCTCGATCCGGCGCATACCGCGCGCGCCGCGCTGCAGCACCTCTTCGCGCTGGGCAAGCTGGCCAAGGGCGATCGCGTGATCCTCACGCACGGCGACCACATCGGTCGCGGCGGCGGCACCAACACGCTGAAGCTGCTGGTGATCGGCGACGACGGCATCGCGGACAGCCTGCGCGATCTGTAAGGCTCGCTTTACCGGCGTCGCTCTGGTGGGAGCCAGCCTGCTGGCTCCCACCGATTCACCGCACGATTTCACACGCACCCCGTCCCCCGGCGGGAGTAAACTCGGCGCGCTGACCTACCTACGAGGGCGCCATGATCCGAATTCGTTCCCTGACCGGCGTTACCGCCGCCGTCCTTCTCCTGGCCGCGGGCTCGGCCGGTGCCCAGAATCTCGGCCAGAACGCGCGCCGCGTCGCTCCGGACCGTCTTCCGTACTACTGGACGCTCACCAACACGTCCGTCAATGCCGATGTGCCCAATACGGGCAAGAATCTCAACCAGCCGGGTTGCGTCGCCGTCACCTACCTGATCGGGTCGAACGGCCTGCCGCAGAACGTCGTCGCGGCCAGGACGATTCCCGAGGGCGATCTTTCGCTGGTGGCCGTCAGTGCCGTCAAGGACTTCCGCTACGCGCGCAGCGGCGTGAACCGCAACGCGGATCCGGTCAACACCTACTACGTCGTCGGGTTCAACGTGCCCGAGGATCCCGCGAAGAAGGCGGCCCTCTACAAGCGGTGCGCTCTGCCGGGTTACCAGACCAGTTGATCGCGGCGCACAACGGCATTCGCGGAACAGTCCCCTATACTCCGCCGGTTTCCGCATCGGCCTCGCCTCGTGTGCGAGGCATACCACTTACTTCACTGGAGTTCTCATGAGCATCGAAAACCTCGAAGAAATCGCACAGGCGATGGTCGCGCCCGGCAAGGGCATCATCGCCGTCGACGAATCGGCCTCGACCATCAAGAAGCGCATCGAGGCGGTCGGTCTCGAGAACAGCGAAGAGAACCGCCGCGCGTACCGCGAAATGCTGCTGACCGCACCGGGTCTCGGTGAGTACATCTCTGGCGCCATCCTGTTCGACGAGACGATCCGCCAGAAGACCTCCGACGGCCGCACGATGGTCGAGGCGATGGAAAAGGCCGGCATCATTCCGGGCATCAAGGTCGACAAGGGCACGCATCCGCTCGCCGGTTCGCCGGGTGAAGTGGTGACCGAAGGCCTCGACGGTCTCCGTGAGCGCCTGCAGGAATACGCGAAGCTGGGCGCGAAGTTCGCCAAGTGGCGCGCGGTCATCAAGATCACCGACGACACGCCGACCTCGGCCGCCGTCGAAGCCAACACCCATGCGCTGGCGCGCTACGCCGCGCTCTGCCAGGAAGCCGGCCTCGTTCCGATGGTCGAGCCGGAAATCCTGATGGACGACAAGGAAAACGTGCAGGACCTCGACACGAGCTTCGCCGTGCACAAGGAAGTCCTGCAGAGCCTGTTCGCGCAGCTCGAGCTCAACAACGTGGAACTGAAGGCCCTGATCCTCAAGGTCAGCATGGTCATCCCGGGCAAGTACGCGCCGAAGGAAGACCAGGTCGACGCCGAGGACATCGCGAACGCCACGGTCAGCGTCTTCCAGTACGCCGTGCCAGCCGCCGTCGCGGGCATCGTGTTCTTGTCGGGTGGCCAGGGCGATCAGCAGGCCACGGAGAACCTCAACGAGATCAACAAGCTCGGTCCGCACCCGTGGCCGATCAGCTTCTCGTATGGCCGCGCGCTCGTGTCCGCGGCGCTGGAAACCTGGGCGAAGGACCAGAAGGGCAACCTCGCCGCCGCGCAGAAGATCGTCGTGGAGCGTGCGAAGGAAAACAGCCAGGCCGCCAAGGGCACCTGGAAGAAGGGCTGATCCCCCTCACGAAAAAACCCGGCGCCGCGAGGCGCCGGGTTTTTTTTGTGCCGCCGTTTCGATCCGGCGGGCGCCTCAGAAGCGGTATTCCGCCGTGACCGAGGTCATGTTGGTCGACAGATCGAGGCCGTCTTTCTTCGCATCGTAGTGATCGAAGTTCACGCCAAGGCTCCAGTTCTTCGAGAAGTCGTAGCCGACGCCTGCACCGGCGTACCAGCTGGTCTTGTCGATGTTGCGGCGATCGAAGTCGTCGCTCTCCGTGCCGTGGCCCTTCCAGCCGTACACACCGGCGCGGCCGCTGATGTACCAGTTCTGGTCGATGTTGAAGTGGCCGTTCACACCAGCGGTCCAGCCATGCAGCTCGGACTTGCGGCGATCGACGACACGGTTGCCGTTGAAGAAGTTCTTCGCATGGATGTTGCCGAGATCGTTGTAACCGGCCTCGACACCGATCGCGGCCCAGGGGCTCACGGTCCAGCGATAGCCACCGTTGAGCTGGTAGCCGGTGTCGTGACCGTCGTAGCGGTCCTTGTTGACCGAGGTACGGCCAACGCTGCCGTTGGCGAACCAGCCAGCGCCATTGGCTTCCTGGGCAAAGGCCGGGGCGGCGACGGCGCCGGCGGCGACCAAGGCAAGGGCGATAAGGGTCTTCTTCATGTGGGGAGTCTCCAGTGCAGCTTTTTTATTGTTCGGCGCCGGCTACCGGGGAGTGCCGTGGCGCTGCAGCACGAGCGGGGGTGCCGTGCTTGGGAACATAGATTGGGCGGGCCGGAATAGATTCAATACCCGCTAGTTCAGTATTAAGAAACGATTAAGCCACGGCGAGGGGGCGCCGTGGCTTAAGGTCGTGCCGTTGAAGGAGCGGGTGCTTAGAAGCGGTATTCGCCCGCCACCGACACGAGGCCGGTGGAGCGCTTCAGGCCGCGCGTGATCTCGCCGGTCTCGTTGTTGCGGACCTTGCCGGCGTCGGCGTGGAAGTAGTCGTAAGCGACACCCACGCTGAAGTGCTCGGTGGCGTCCCAACCGGTACCGATGCCGCCGTACCAGCTGCCGCGGTCGGCGCGGCCGCCGCTCGAGAATCCGAGATCCTGGCCTACGCTGTTGTTGTAGTTCTGATTGTTGTCGTTGGCGCGGAAATAACCGCCGTGCGCCGAGATGTACCACTGCGGCACGAGGTTGATCTTGCCGTTCACGCCGACCATCCAGCCACGCAGCGCGTTGCGCGTGGAGCGCTGGTTCACGTCCTGATCGTTCTCGAAGACGTTCTTGACGCGGTAATTGCCGAGATCGGTGTAACCCGCTTCGACGCCGAGACCGAGGTCGGGACCGACTTTCCACCGGTAGCCGCCGAGGACGCCGTAGCCGGTGCGACGGCCCTTTTCGCCCTTCAGGAAGTTGAAACCGCTGGTGTCGCTGCCGAAACCGCCGTTGTCGCTGCCGTTGGTACGGCCGACGTTGGCGCCGATGAACCAGTTGCCGCTACCGACCGACTGGCTGGGCTGATAGTTGCCGGAGACGGCCGTGTTGTCCTGTGCAAAGGCCGGAATGGCCGCAAACGAAGCGCAAGAGACCGCAAGGGCAAGAGCTGCCTTTTTCATGGGAGTGTTCCTCTTATTTTCGGGGCGGCCACCGATCGTGGGGGTGGGGGAGATCGGTGACCGGGGTCGATTAGAGCGGTCCGAACCTGAAGAAATTAAAAAGAAGGGGTCAAAAGATTAAGGCCGGGTTAACTTCTGCGGCGCGACATGAACATCCACGACAACCATTACGCGATGCGCGACAATTGACGTTTTCCGCCCCCTTGCTAACTGGAGAACGCCGATGACGACACGCCGCGAACGCGCCAATGCGATCCGCGCCCTGGCCATGGATGGTGTCGAAGCTGCCAAGTCCGGCCATCCGGGCATGCCGATGGGCATGGCCGATATCGCCGAAGTCCTCTGGGGCGATTTCCTCCATCACAACCCGTCCAACCCGCATTGGCCGAACCGCGACCGCTTCGTGCTCTCCAACGGCCACGGCTCGATGCTGCAGTACGCGCTGCTGCACCTGACCGGTTACGACCTGGGCATCGAAGACCTGAAGCACTTCCGTCAGCTGGGCTACCGCACGGCGGGTCATCCGGAATACCACCACACGCCGGGCGTCGAGACGACCACCGGCCCGCTGGGCCAGGGCCTCGCCAACGCCGTCGGTTTCGCGATCGCCGAAGAAGTCCTCGCGGCACGCTTCAACCGTCCGGGCCACGACATCGTCGATCACCACACCTTCGTCTTCGTCGGCGACGGTTGCCTGATGGAAGGCATCTCGCATGAAGTGTCGTCGCTCGCGGGCACGCTGAAGCTCGGCAAGCTCGTCGCGATCTACGACGACAACGGCATCTCGATCGACGGCGAAGTGCACGACTGGTTCACCGACAACACCGCCGAGCGCTTCCGCGCCTACGGCTGGAACGTGGTCGTCGGCGCCGACGACAAGCCGGTCGACGGTCACGACGGCGAAGCCATCAAGAAGGCCATCGCCGCCGCCACGTCGCAGAACGAAAAGCCCTCGCTGATCATCTGCAAGACGGTGATCGGCTTCGGTGCGCCGAACAAGGAAGGCAAGGAATCGTCGCACGGCGCACCGCTCGGCGCCGACGAGGTCGCCGCCGCCCGCAAGCAGCTGGGGTGGGAGTACGGTCCGTTCGAGATTCCGCAGTCGATGTACGACTCGTGGAGCGCGAAGGACGCCGGCGCGAAGAACGAGGCCGCGTGGAACGAGAAGTTCGACGCGTACGCCAAGGCCTTCCCGGAACTGGCAGCCGAGTTCAAGCGCCGCGTATCGGGCGACCTGCCGGCCAACTGGGCGAAGGACTCCGCGGCCTACATCGCGAAGCTGCAGGCGGAAGGTCCGGTCGTCGCATCGCGCAAGGCGTCGCAGATGGCGCTCGATGCCTTCGGTCCGCTGCTTCCCGAACTGATCGGCGGCTCGGCCGACCTCGCGCCGTCGAACCTCACCATCTGGAAGGGTTCGAAGAACATCGCCACCGGTGGCGCCGAGGGCAACTACATCCACTACGGCGTGCGCGAGTTCGGCATGTCGGCGATCTCCAACGGTATCGCGCTGCACGGCGGCTTCGTTCCGTACGACGCCACGTTCCTCGTGTTCTCGGACTACGCGCGTAACGCCGTGCGCATGTCGTGCCTCATCCCGGCGCACGCCATCCACGTGTACACGCACGACTCGATCGGCCTGGGCGAAGACGGCCCGACCCATCAGCCTGTCGAACACCTGGGCTCGCTGCGTCTGATCCCGAACAACCGCGTGTGGCGCCCGGCCGATGCCGTGGAGTCGGCGGTGTCGTGGAAGAAGGCCATCGAGCGCGCCGGCAACCCGTCGTGCCTGATCTTCTCGCGCCAGAACCTGAAGCATAATCCGCGCACCGAGCAGCAGCTCGCGGACATCGAGAAGGGCGGCTACGTCCTCTGGGAGCCGTCGGAGAAGTTCAAGGCGATCATCATCGCCACGGGCTCGGAAGTCGGTATCGCCGTCGAAGCCGCGCAGGCACTCGGCGACCAGGGCATTCCCGTCCGCGTCGTCTCCATGCCCTGCACGGAAGAGTTCGACGCACAGCCGGTCGAATACCGCGAAGGCGTGCTGCCGTCGTGGTGCCGCGCGCGCGTGGCGGTCGAAGCCGCGTCGGTCGACTTCTGGTCCAAGTACGTCGGTCTCGACGGCGCGACGATCGGCATGACGACCTTCGGCGCCTCGGCTCCGATCGACAAGCTGTACGAGCACTTCGGCATCACCACGCCGAAGGTGGTCGACGCGGTGAAGAGCGTCATCAAGTAAGTCGTCGCCACGCGTGACTGAAAACGCCCCGGGCTCGCGCCCGGGGCGTTTTTTTTGGCGGTCCAGTGCCCGGGAAGCACCTGTGGGAGCGGCTGTGACATCGGTGTGTCCGCCCCGGTCCGCACTCGGCCGTGATATCCCGGCGCGCGCAGCACGTTCAAGGTCAGGTCCACGACGGTGCCGACGATGCGGTCGAATGAGCCGCTGTTGGGCACGGGTTTGAATGCCAGACGGGGGCGGGATTCGTGGGATGTCGGCGCCCGTCCCGGCAAGCGATGCTGGACAGAAGGGTTGTCGGCGGCCGGCGAAGCGATCGAAAAGGATGCGGCGGCAATGACCAGGTATCGGAGGCCTGTCTTCATCCGATCAGGCTACGGAGGGGCGCGCGTGTCATCTGCCCGCGCCGCCCTCCGCGATCGGTCAGCCCTTACCCCGACACGAACGCATCCGCGAGCAGCGCCACTTCCGCCGGTGCGTCCACTAGCTTCCACGCGCCCGCGGCTTCGAGCTCCTCGCGATCGCCGAAGCCCCAGAGGACGCCGACGCCGCGCACGCCGTTCTCGACGGCACCTTCCATGTCGTAGAGGCGGTCGCCGATCATTAGCGTCTCGTCGGGCGACTGGCCGAAATCGGCGAGTGCCGCGGCGATCATGTCGGCCTTTTCGCTGCGGGCCGTTTCCGGACCCGGCGCGTAGAGGCGCTCGAACGCCTTGCCGAAAGGCAGGTGCGCGATGATCGGCTCGGCGTGATGGCGCGTCTTGCTGGTGACGACGGCGAGGCGATGACCGCCGTCGACCAGCGCGGCGATCATGTCCGCCACGCCCTCGTACACGGTGTGCTCGGACCAGCCCACGTCGCGGAAGCGCTGCGAATAAGCCTCGATGGCCGCCTCGATGCGGTCGTTGTCGCCGCCGAGCACGCTGCCGAACGTGACGCGGAGCGGCGGCCCGATCCACGAGCGAAGCACGGCGTCGTCCGGCGCCACGCCACCGACGCTGGACAGCGCATGGCGCACGCCGGCGAAGATGCCGAGCTGCGAATCGATGAGCGTGCCGTCGAGATCGAAGAGAACCAGCATTACTTGGTTTCCGCCCGCGCCTTCAGAGCGGCCACGGCGGGAAGCTCCTTGCCTTCGAGGAATTCGAGGAACGCGCCGCCGCCGGTGGAAATGTAGGAGACGCCGTCTTCGATGCCGTACTTGTCGACGGCCGCGAGGGTGTCGCCGCCGCCGGCGATCGAGAAAGCGCTGGAAGCCGCGATGGCGCGCGCGAGCGTTTCCGTGCCCTTGCCGAAGGCATCGAATTCGAAGACGCCCACCGGGCCGTTCCACACGGCCGTGCCGGCCTTCGCGATGAGGTCCGCGTAGCGGCTGGCGGTGTCGGGCCCGATGTCCAGGATCATGTCGTCGTCGGCGACCTGGTCGACGGCCTTGACGGTGGCCTTCGCCGTGGCGGCGAATTCCGTCGCCACGACGACGTCGGTCGGCACCGGTACGTCGGCGCCGCGTGCCTTCGCATCGGCGATGATCTTCTTCGCCGTGTCGAGCAGGTCGGCTTCGACCAGCGATTTACCGACCTTGTGCCCGGCGGCGAGGATGAACGTGTTGGCGATGCCGCCGCCGACGATGAGCTGGTCGACCTTGCCGACGAGGTTCTGCAGCAGTTCGAGCTTGGTGGACACCTTGGAGCCTGCGACGATCGCGAGCACCGGCGGCTTCGGGTTGTCGAGGGCCTTGCCGAGCGCGTCGAGCTCCTTCGCCAGCAGGGGGCCAGCCGCGGCGACGGGCGCGAAGCGGATCACGCCATGCGTCGAAGCCTGCGCACGGTGCGCGGTGCCGAAGGCGTCCATGACGAACACGTCGCACAGCGCGGCGTACTTCTTCGACAGCGCTTCGTCGTCCTTGCCTTCGCCGACGTTCATGCGGCAGTTCTCCAGCACCACCACCTCGCCATCGGCCAGGTCGACGCCGTCGAGATAGTCGCGCACCAGCCGCACGTCCTTGCCGAGCTTTTCGCCCAGCCACGCCGCCACCGGCTTCAGCGACGAGGCGTCGTCGAATTCGCCTTCCTTCGGCCGACCGAGATGCGAGATGACCATGACCTTCGCGCCCGCGTCGCGCGCGGCGACGATGGTGGGCAGCGAGGCGTCGAGACGCTGCGTGGAAGTGATCTTTCCGTTCTCGACGGGGACGTTGAGGTCCTCGCGGATCAGCACGCGCTTGCCGCGCAGGTCGAGGTCTTGCATGCGGATGAAGGACACGTTGGACTCCAGCTTCGGAAAGGTGAAAACCCCGATTGTCCTCGGGTGGGCGGACCCGGCGCAAATCGACCCGGTCACGGGGCTAGAATCCGGCATCGACCGAAGGACGCCCGATGTCACTGATCCTCTACACCTACTGGCGCTCCAGCGCCGCCTACCGCATCCGGATCGTGCTGAACCTCAAGGGGTTGCCCTACGAGGCCCGCCCGGTATCGCTCATCGAAGACGGTGGGGCGCACCTCAAGGAAAGCTACCGAGCGGTGTCCCCGCAGGCGCAGCTGCCGACCCTCGTCGATGAGGGCCAGATCGTGCGGCAATCCGTGTCGATCATGGAGTACCTGGAGGAGACCCGGCCGTCACCGCCGCTGATGCCGGCCGACGCGCGGGGCAGGGCGAAGGTGCGCGAACTCGTGCTGGCGGTGGCCACGGACATCCACCCGCTGGGGAACCTGCGCGTGCTGAAGGCCATCGAGGCCGGGTTCGGCGCGGACCAGGCGGCCAAGGAGGCGTGGTCCCGTCGCTGGATCGCGAACGGGTTCGACGGCATCGAAAAGCTGCTGGCGGACGGCACCGCGGGCCGCTTCAGCTTCGGCGACACGCCAACCCTCGCCGACGCCTGCCTGGTGCCGCAGTATTACAACGCCGTGCGCTGGGGCGTGGACCTGGCGCCGTATCCGACGATCCGTCGGGTCGTCGAGGCGTGCAACGCGATGGAGGCGTTCCGCAAGGCGGCGCCGGAAGCGCAGCCGGACGCGCCGGCCAGCGCCTGAGCGCGTCGACTGGAGCGGTCGGCAGGCGAATTGTCGGTGGGAGCCAGCCTGCTGGCGAAGGGTGCTCGCGGCAAGCCCCCATCGCCAGCCTGCTGGCTCCCTCCGAGAGGATCAGACCCCGATGCCGTACGGATCGCTCGACGCGAACTCGTTGCCCGACGAGCCTTCCGACAGGCGGATCTTCAGGGCCAGGCCATCGCGCGAATCGGCCTTGTTAAGGCACTCGTCGAGCGTGATCAGGCCGTCCTTGTACAGGCGGTAGAGGGACTGGTCGAAGGTCTGCATGCCTTCCTGCAGGCTGCGGTCCATGGCTTCCTTCACCTCGTGGATCTGGCCGCGACGGATCATGTCGCGGATCAGCGGGGTGTTCAGCAGCACCTCGGTCGCCGGCATGCGGCGGCCGTCCTTGCCGATGACCAGACGCTGGCTGATCACCGCGCGCAGGTTCAGCGCGAGGTTCATCAGCACGTTCTTGTGCGCCGACTCCGGGAAGAAGTTGAGGATGCGCTCCAGGGTCTGGTCCGCGTTGTTCGAGTGCAGCGTGGCGAGGCAGAGGTGCCCCGTTTCCGAGAACGAGATCGCGGCCTCCATCGTGTCGGTATCGCGGATCTCGCCGATCATGATGACGTCCGGCGCCTCGCGCATCGCGTTCTTGAGGGCCTCGTGGTAGCTGTGCGTATCGAGGCCGACTTCGCGCTGGTTGACGATGGACCGCTTGTGCCGGTGCAGGTATTCGATGGGATCCTCGATCGTGAGGATGTGGCCCGAGCTGTTGCTGTTGCGCTGGTCGAGCATCGCCGCCAGCGTGGTGGACTTGCCCGACCCCGTGGCGCCCACGACCAGGATCAGGCCGCGCGGCTCCATGATGAGATCGCGGAAGATGGACGGCAGGCGAAGCTCGTCGAGGGAGGGGATCTCGCTCTTGATGGCACGGATGACCATGCCGATCTCGCCGCGCTGCTTGAACACGTTGATGCGGAACCGGCCGGCTTCCTTCACGGCCAGGGCCATGTTGAGCTCGAGGTCGCGCTCGAACTGGGGCACCTGGCCCTCGTCCATCAGCGAATAGGCGATTTTCTTCACCATTCCGCTCGGCAGGCCAGTGTTACCGAGCGGGTAAAGCTTGCCCTCCACCTTGATGTTCACGGGGGCACCGGTCGTCAGGAACATGTCCGACGCGCCCTTGTCCACCATCAGCTTCAGGAAATAACCGATATCCACCTAAACCCCCGGGCGTTCGCATTACAATCGAGTAGACGGTCTCACTGACCTGTATATCGACAATATCTCGCAAATCTGTAAGAGGAACGAGTGATGGTGCACATCTTGCCGTCGAAAGCCCTGTCCCGGGGCCGCCGGCTCATTGGCCTGGCCGCCTTGGCCATGGTTATCGCTACCCTTGCTGGCTGTGCCAGCACGCCCCCGCCGAACGGGTCCATGAATCAGGCGCTCGCCCAGCTGCAGGCGGCGCGCGACGCGGGTGCGGCCGATTATGCGCCGGTCGACCTCGACTACGCGCAGAGCAAATTCGGCCAGGCGCAGGCCGCGATGGCGAGCCGCAAGTACGACGACGCGGCGCTGCTCGCCGACGAGTCGCGCGCCGACAGCGAGCTGGCACGCGCCAAGGCGCGTCTCGGCGCCGCCCGCGCCCAGAACACGGCCAAGAGCCAGGAAAACTCGCGCATGCGCGTCGAGATGATCGACAACCACGCCAACGACACCGTGCCCATCCCGAACAATGTTCAGGAGACCGAGACGGTGCTGCCCGAGGCGACCGACACCACCCCGCCGCCCATCGGTGGGCAGACCGAACCGCTGAAGAACGACGGAGGCCAGTGATGAAGCGCTCTACCATCCTCCTCTCCGCGCTGGCGCTTGCCGTTTCCGCGGGCAACGCGCTCGCGGCCACGGACGACCTCGACGTCCGCCGTCTGAATTCCAGCCTCGACCAGCTGTCGTCCGACCCGGTGCTGGGCGGCTACGCCCAGGGCGAGCAGGCCCGTGCCCGTGAAGCCATCAGCCAGGTCGGCCAGTACAAGCCGAAGGACAAGCTGCACGCGCATTACCTGTACATCGCCGAGCGCCGTGTGGACACCGCCAAGGCCGTCGCGCAGTTCCAGGACGCCCAGGCCAAGAGCGCCCAGCTCGATCGCGAGCACGACGGCATCCTGCTCGAATCCAGCCGCCTCGACGCCGAGATGGCCCGTCGCCAGCTCGAGCAGCAGCGCATGCAGAACCAGATGATCCAGGAAGAAGCCGCGCGCCTGCAGCAGCAGGGCGTGGAGTATTCCCAGGCGCTGGAGCAGGCCAAGGCCGAGGGCGACAAGGCCCGTCAGGTCGCCGCGGCGCAGGCCAAGGTGGCCAACGCCGCCAAGAAGCAGGCGGCGCTGGCGGAAGCCGCCGCGCGCGCGATGCGCGACATCAACTCCTCCGACGGTGGCGCCCCGGCGAGCACGCCGGCCACCACGCCGAAGAAGTCGAAGAAATCCGGCGGTAACTGATCGTCCCCCAGGCCGGTGTGGGAGCGCGCTTGCGCGCGATGGGTGCTCGCGACAAGCACCCATCGCGCGCAAGCGCGCTCCCACAGTCATCGGTCAAGCCCCGATGCGGTCGAGGTACCTGTCTCGCAAGTCGTTGCGCCAGCAACCATTTTTTCGTGCGCCATTTCAGAAAAATCGCCCTTGCACCCCTTCGGCAGGCGGAGTAGCTTCGGTAGCCCGTCACGAGAAAAACACGTGACGGCCCTGCCGGAGCATGCGTACGTTCACCCAGGCACACCGCATCGCCATTCCAGCTTCTTCCGATGCGAAGACCGTGCCCGCATGGCTCCCCTCACGACCGGCCCGCGACGCGAGCCGATCCCACCGCGAGGAGTTTTAGCTATGTTCGAAAACCAGCAGCGTGACGACGTCGAAAAGTTCATCCACGGTGATGCCGAAACCCGTCGTCTCTATTTCCGTCACAAGGAACTCGATTCCAAGCTCGAAGACGCCGGCCGCGGATGCCTGGCGCTTGGCGACGAGGACCTCGGCAAGATGAAGCGGGAAAAGCTGCAGGCCAAGGAACGACTCGAGCGAATGTGGGACCAGTGGCAACGGCAGAGACACTGATCCAGCTCCCTTGACCATGAACCGACGGGCGCCCCAGGGCGCCCGTTTTCATGAGGGAACCCGCGGGCCGGGAGGCGGTCTCCCATACATCGTTTTGCTTCGGCCGAGAGGCCGGGCATCGGTTCAGCGCCGCACCCATTATCATGTCGGCCCAACAGGCGGCGGTCGAAGGGGCCGCGCCGGATCAAATCACGGAGTTCCAATGAGTGTTCATGACAGCGTCCTCGAACTGATCGGCCGCACCCCGATGGTGCGTGCCCAGCACCTGGATACAGGCTGTTGCGAACTGTTCCTGAAGCTCGAGAGCGCCAATCCGGGCGGTTCCGTCAAGGACCGCATCGGCATGTCGATGATCGAGGGCGCCGAGCGCGCCGGGAAGATCAAGCCGGGCGACACCCTGGTCGAAGGTACCGCCGGCAATACGGGCCTGGGCCTGGCGCTCGTCGCGCAGCAGAAGGGCTATCGCCTCGTGCTGGTCGTGCCCGACAAGATGAGTCGCGAGAAGATCTTCAACCTGAAGGCCATGGGTGCCGAAGTGGTGCTCACGCGTTCCGACGTCGCCAAGGGTCACCCCGAGTACTACCAGGACATGGCCGAGCGCATCGCGCGCGAGACGCCGGGTGCTTACTTTATCAACCAGTTCGGCAACCCCGACAACCCGGCCGCGCACGTGCAGACGACCGGTCCCGAGATCCTCGAACAGCTCGACGGCAAGGTCGACGCCATCGTCGTGGGCTGCGGCTCGTCGGGCACGATGAGCGGCCTTACGGCGTATCTGCGCGAGCACTCGCCGGAGACGAAGATCGTGCTGGCCGACCCGGTCGGCTCCATCCTCGCCGAGTACATCAATGAGGGCACGTTGTCGGAGAAGTCCGGTAGCTGGATGGTCGAAGGCATCGGCGAGGATTTCCTCCCGTCGATCAGCGACTTCTCTATGGTGGAGAAAGCCTACGCGGTTTCCGACAAGGAGAGCTTCCTCGCCGCGCGCGAACTGCTGGCGAAGGAAGGCATCCTCGGCGGCTCGTCCACCGGCACGCTGCTCACGGCCGCGCTGAAGTACTGCCGCGAACAGACGACGCCCAAGCGCGTCGTCACGCTCGTGTGCGACACGGGCAACAAGTACCTGTCGAAGATGTACAACGACTACTGGATGCTCGACAACGGCTTCCTCGATCGCGAGCAGCACGGGGACCTGCGCGACCTGATCCTGCGCCCGTACGCGCGCCGCGACACGGTCGTGATCAAGCCCGACGATCTGCTGATCACCGCGTACAACCGCATGAAACTGTACGACGTCTCGCAGCTTCCGGTGATGGAGGGCGATCGCATCGTCGGCATCCTCGACGAATCCGACGTGCTGTTGCACGTGCATGCGGACGAAAGGAAGTTTCGCGATCTCGTCGCCACCGCCATGATCGCCTCGCCGGAAATGCTCCAGGTGAGGTCGTCGATCGAGGACCTGATGCGGGTGTTCGACAAGGGTCACGTCGCCATCGTCGTCGACGGCGAGCAGTTCCTCGGCCTCATCACGCGTATCGACCTGCTCAATTACCTGCGTCGCAAAGTCAACTAAGGAACGGGGGAAGCATCATGTGTGGAATCGTCGCCGCTGTCGCGCAGCGTGATATCGCGCCCATCCTCATCGCCGGACTCAAGGCGCTCGAATACCGTGGCTACGATTCCGCTGGCATGGCCATCGCGGATGGCGGCGAGATCCGACGTGTTCGCGCGAAGGGCAAGGTGCGCGAGATGGAAGCGATCTACGACGCCGACCCGGTGCCGGGCGGCACGGGCATCGCGCACACCCGCTGGGCCACGCATGGTGTCCCCAGCGAAAAGAATGCCCACCCGCACGTGCAGGGCCGCATCGCGATCGTGCACAACGGCATCATCGAGAACTACGCGTCGCTGCGCGAATCGCTGAAGGCCAAGGGTCGCGAGTTCCATTCGGAAACCGACACCGAGGTGATGGGTGCGGTGATCGACGAACACGTGCAGGCAGGCAAGGGGTTGCGTGAAGCGGTGACGGCCGCGGTGCGTGAGCTCGAAGGCGCCTACGCCATCGCGGTGATGAGCCTCGACGAGCCGGAACGCATCGTCGGCGCCCGTCGCGGCTGCCCGCTGCTGGTCGGCATCGGCATCGGCGAGCACTTCCTCGGGTCCGACGCACAGGCGCTCATCAAGGTCACCAACCGGATGATGTACCTGGAAGAAGACGACGTCGTCGAGATCACCCGCGACACCGTGGCCGTGTTCGGCCTCGACGGCAAGCCCGTCGACCGCACGGCGCACGAGAGCGAGATCAGCGCCGACTCCGTCGAGCGCGGCGAGTATCGGCATTACATGCAGAAGGAAATCTTCGAGCAGCCGCGCGCCGTCGCCGACACGCTCGAGGGCCGTATCGGCCCGCACGGCGTGTTGCCGAACATTTTCGGCATCGACGCCGATCCGATCCTCGACAAGACCCGCGCCATCCACATCGTGGCATGCGGCACCAGCTACCACGCCGGTATGGTGGCGAAGTACTGGATCGAGGAACTCGCGCGTATTCCCGTCGTGGTCGAGGTCGCGAGCGAGTATCGCTACCGCGACGTGGTGGTACCGGAGAACACGCTTTTCGTCGCGGTGTCGCAGTCCGGCGAAACCGCCGACACGCTCGCCGCCATGCGCGAGTCGCGCCGTCGCGGTTACTTGGCGACCTTCGCGATCTGCAACGTGCCCGAGTCGTCGGTCGTGCGCGAGTCCGACCTGCGCCTGATGACGCGCGCGGGCCCGGAGATCGGTGTGGCCTCGACCAAGGCCTTCACCACGCAGCTCGCCGCGTTCGCGCTGCTGGCACTCGATCTCGGCCGTCGCCGCGGTCTCGATGACGCCCGCTACCTGGAACACTGCAAGGAGCTCCAGTCGCTGCCGCGCTATATCGAGAACGCGCTGAAGAGCGAGCCGGAGATCGTGAAGATCGCCGACCACTTCATCAACAAGCAGCACGCGCTCTTCCTCGGTCGCGGCGCCCAGTTCCCGGTCGCGCTCGAAGGCTCGCTCAAGCTCAAGGAAATCTCGTACATCCATGCCGAAGCGTACCCGGCCGGCGAGCTCAAGCATGGCCCGCTCGCGCTGGTCGACGAGAACATGCCGATTGTCGCGGTGGCGCCGAACGGGCCGTTGCTCGACAAGCTGAAGTCGAACCTGCAGGAGGTGCGGGCGCGTGGTGGCGAGCTGATCGTGTTCGCCGACGAACGTGTGGACATCGAGGCGGATACCGAGCGTCTGGCGACGATCTACGTGGATGGCGGTGGCGATCTGATCGCACCGGCCGTATTTACGGTACCGATGCAGTTGCTTGCTTATCACGTGGCGGTGTTGCGCGGCACCGATGTGGATCAGCCGCGAAACCTGGCGAAGTCGGTGACAGTCGAGTGACGAACGTTCGATGAAATGCTTCAAGGCCTATGACATTCGCGGCCGTGTCCCGGATGAGCTCGACGAGAGTATGGCGTACCGACTCGGCCGTGCGTTCGCCCGTACCGTTGGTCCGGGCGCAGTCGTCGTTGGTTTCGACATTCGCCGCGACAGCCCGGCGTTCGCAGCGGCGATCGCGCGTGGCCTGAACGACGAAGGTCGCGACGCGATCGACATCGGTCTGTGCGGCACGGAGGAGGTCTACTTCCAGACGTTCCACCGTGGCGTCGCCGGCGGGATCATGGTGACGGCCAGCCACAATCCGATCGATTACAACGGCATGAAGCTGGTGCGCGAAGGTGCGAGGCCGATCAGCGGCGATACCGGTCTGCGGGACATCGAGCGGATGGTGGAAGAAAACGCCTTCGGCGATCCCGTATCGAAGCGCGGACACGTCGTGCATGACCATGACAAGTCCGCCTACGTCGATCACCTTCTCGGTTACATCGACACGAGCGCGCTTCGGCCGCTGAAGATCGTCGTCAACGCGGGAAACGGTGGGGCAGGGGCCATCGTCGATCTGCTCGACGCGCACCTGCCGTTCGAGTTCGTCCGCGTCAATCACGAGCCGGATGGAACTTTCCCCAACGGCATTCCCAATCCTCTGCTTCCGGAGAACCGCGAAGCGACCGCGCATGCCGTGCGCGAGCATCGCGCGGATTTCGGCATCGCGTGGGACGGCGACTTCGACCGGTGTTTCCTGTTCGATGCCGCGGGGGACTTCATCGAGGGGTATTACATCGTCGGATTACTCGCGGCGCAGCTGCTGGAAAAGCATCCTGGCGCGAAGATCGTCCACGACCCCCGCCTGACGTGGAACACGATCGACATGGTGACGGCTGCCGGCGGCATCCCCGTCGAGAGCAAGACCGGGCACGCCTTCATCAAGGAGCGCATGCGCGCCGAGGACGCCATGTATGGCGGCGAGATGAGCGCGCACCACTATTTCCGCGACTTCGCTTATTGCGACTCCGGAATGATTCCGTGGCTACTCGTGGCGGAACGTCTGTCGACGGGCGAAAAGACGCTTGCCGATATGCTCGCCGAGCGCATGGCCGCCTATCCGTGCAGCGGCGAAATCAACTTCGTCGTGGACGACGCCCCCTCGACGGTCGCTCGCGTTATGGCGCGGTACGCGCCGCAGCGTCCCGTGCTGGATCACGTCGACGGCGTCAGTGCGGATTTCGGCAGCTGGCGCTTCAACCTGCGTTCGTCCAACACGGAGCCGCTGTTGCGGCTCAACGTCGAAGCGCGAGACGATGCCGCACTCATGTCAGAGATGACCGCCGAGCTGTCGGCGCTGATCGTCGGTTGAAGAAAAGGGCCCGGTGGGCCCTCTCTTCTCACGCCCGACCGTACACGTCGTCGAAGCGAACGATGTCGTCTTCGCCGAGATAGCTCCCTGACTGGACCTCGATCAGTTCGAGCGGCATCTTGCCCGGGTTGCGCAGGCGATGGCGGCTGCCGAGTGGCAGGTAGGTGCTCTGGTTTTCGGCGAGCAGGAAGACCTTGTCGTCGCAGGTGACTTCCGCCACGCCCTTCACGACGATCCAGTGCTCGGCGCGGTGGTGGTGCATCTGCAGGCTGAGCGATGCGCCTGGCTTCACGACGATGCGCTTGACCTGGAACCGATCCCCCGACTCCAGCGAATCGTAACTACCCCACGGCCGTCGTACGACGCGATGCAGGTCGTGCTCGGTACGGCCCGCGGTCTTCAGCTGGTCGACGATCTTCTTCACGTCCTGCGATGCATCGCGCCGTGCCACCAGTGTGGCGTCCGGCGTGGTCACCACCACGATATCGTCGAGGCCGATGGTTGCCACCAGATGGCGGTCGTGCGAACGGACGAGCGAGTTGCGCGTGTCCATCGCGATCACATCGCCTTCCAGCCGGTTGCCGTCGGCATCCTTGTCCGCGGCCATCCACAACGCGTCCCAGGAGCCGATGTCGCTCCATTCGCAGGCAACGGGAACCACGGCCGCATGGGCCGTCTTCTCCATCACGGCGTAGTCGATGGAGTCGTTGGGCGCCTTGGCGAACGCTTCCGCGTCGAGCCGGATGAAATCGAGATCGGTGTCGGCCGTGGCGAACGCGGACCGCGCGGCGTCCAGCATGGCCGGGGCGTGCAGCCCGAGCTCGTCCAGATAACGGGACGCACGGAACAGGAACATGCCCGAGTTCCAGTCGTACTCGCCGCTGGCGACGTATTTTTCGGCCACGTCGTGTTTCGGTTTCTCCACGAACTGGCTGACGCGGAACGTGGTTCGCTCGACGCCGAGGGCATCCCCGCGCCGGATGTATCCGAAGCCTGTTTCGGCGCGATCCGGACGGATGCCGAACGTTACCAGCCAGTCCTGTTCCGCGAGAGGGCGCGCGCGGGCGACGACCTCGGCGAACGCGGCGTTGTCGCCGATCAGATGATCGGCAGGCAATACGAGGATGAGCGCCTCGGGATCGCGTCGCAGGGCTTGCAGCGCGCCGACCGCGATCGCGGGGGCGGTGTTGCGGGCGACCGGCTCCAGCAGGATGCTGGCGTCGGTGATGCCCAGCTCCTGCAGCTGCTCGGCGGCGAGGAAACGATGATCGTCGCTCGCCACCACGACCGGCGACGCGGTGTCGGGCAGCGACTGCGCGCGACGGACCGTCTGCTGGAAGAGGGTTTCGGTTCCCGTGATGGACAGGAACTGCTTCGGCAGATTGCGCCGGGAGATCGGCCACAGGCGCGTGCCGCTACCGCCGCTGAGGATGAGGGGGATCAGCATGATTGCCTCACGAGGTGGCAAGCTCGCCGACGACCTCCTGCAATCCCACGCGCCAGTCGGCGAGCGGGTGGCCGAACGTTGCGGCGAACGAAGCGTTGTCCAGGACGGAATAGGCGGGACGTCGGGCCGGTGTCGGAAACTCCGCCGTCGCGATGGGCTGCACGTTCGGTGCCCTGGCCAGCACGCCCGACGCCACCGCTTCGGCGAAGATCGCCTCCGCGAAACCGTGCCAGGTCGTCTCGCCGGATGCCGTCAGGTGGAACGTGCCGAGGAGGCCCGGATCGTTTCCGCCGGACGACACATAGCGATCGATCGCGGCCAGCGTTCCGGCCACGATGAGCCGCGTGGTCGTCGGCGTGCCACGCTGGTCGGCGACGACACGCAGCTCGTCGCGATCGGCGCCGAGACGCAGCATCGTGCGCAGGAAGTTGTTGCCGACGGCCGAGTACACCCATGCCGTCCTGAAGATCATGTGCCGCGCGCCGCTGGCTCGAAGCGCTTCTTCACCCGCCAGCTTGCTTCTTCCGTAGGCGCCCTGGGGGCCCGTGGCGGCGGTGGGGGCATACGGCGCTGTCGCCGTGCCGGGAAACACGTAATCCGTCGAAAAGTGGATGACGAGCGCGCCATGGCTGGCGGCCCATCGCCCGATGACCCCGAGTGCCTCGCCGTTGACGCGCGACGCCGTGCCTTCGTCCGACTCCGCCTTGTCCACCGCCGTATAGGCGGCTGCGTTGACGACGATGTCCGGTCGCTCGGCATCCAGCAGCGATGCCAGCGCGGTCAGATCCTCGAGATTCCCGACGACGCCTCGGCCCGGCGCGTTGAGTTCGCCGGTGCGGGTGGCGGCGATCAGGTCGCCGCGGCGAGCGAGTCCGCCCTCGGTCAGAAAGGTCTGGCCAAGCTGACCGTTCGCCCCCAGCAGCAGAAGCTTCACGCCGTGTACTCCGGCAGGCGCTCCGGCGCAATCTCGGCCAGCAGCGGCGCCTTCGCATCCTTGTCGGAGAGCAGGGGATCCGAAAGCGGCCAGTCGACGCCGATGGCGGGGTCGTCCCAGCGAACACCGCCGTCCGCCTTCGCGTCGTAGAGATCGGTGCACTGGTAAGAGAACGTCGCGAACTCCGACACCACGCAGAAGCCGTGGGCAAAGCCTTCCGGAATCCAGAAATGGCGATGGTTCTCGGCGGTGAGCATCACGCCGGCCCACTGGCCGAACGTGGGCGACCCGCGACGGATATCGACGGCGACATCGTAGACCTCGCCTTCGAGCACGCTCACGAGCTTACCCTGCGGATGTGGCCACTGGTAGTGCAGGCCGCGCAGGACGCCACGCGCGGAGCGCGATACGTTCGACTGGACGAAATGCCGGTCGATGCCCGCTTCCTTGTATTTGGCGTCGTTGAAGCTCTCGTAGAAAAAGCCGCGGGAGTCGCCGAACACCTGGGGTTCGATCACGATGCAACCGGGCAGGGAGGTTTCGATGAACTTCATCCGACGTAGCCTTGCTTGATCAGGTGCTTGAGGTACTGGCCGTAGCCGGTCTTCGCGAGCGGCTCGGCGAGGCGCAGCAACTGCTCGGCATCGATCCACTTGTTGACGTATGCGATTTCTTCGGGGCAGCAGACCTTGAGGCCCTGGCGGTTCTCGATGGTCTGGATGTATTCGCCCGCTTCCATCAGCGACTCGTGCGTACCCGTATCGAGCCATGCATAGCCGCGACCGAGCTGCTCGAGGTGCAGGGTCTCGTCGTCGAGGTAGCAGCGGTTGAGGTCCGTGATCTCGAGTTCGCCGCGCGGCGACGGCTTGAGCGCAGAGGCGAAATCGACGGCCCGGTTATCGTAGAAGTAGAGACCGGTGACGGCGTAATTCGACTTGGGCTCCGTGGGCTTTTCTTCCAGGCCGATGACCTTGCCGGCCGCGTCGAATTCGGCCACGCCGTAGCGCTCGGGATCCTTGACGAAGTAGCCGAACACCGTGGCGCCGTGCTCGCGCGAGGCCGCGCGCTTCATGCGTTCCGTCAGGCCGACACCGTAAAAGATGTTGTCGCCGAGCACGAGACAACTGGGATCGTTGCCGATGAACTCCTTGCCGATGATGAAGGCCTGGGCGAGGCCATCCGGCGAGGGCTGCACGGCGTACGTGATGTTGATGCCCCACTGGCTGCCGTCACCAAGCAGGCGCTGGAAGAGTTCCTGCTCGTGCGGCGTGTTGATGACCAGGATGTCCCGGATGCCCGCCAGCATGAGCGTGGCGAGCGGGTAGTAGATCATGGGCTTGTCGTACACCGGCAGCAGCTGCTTGCTGACCGCCTTCGTGATCGGGTAAAGACGCGTACCCGAGCCGCCCGCGAGGATGATGCCCTTGGTCGTCATGCGCCGAGTCGCTCCAGCTGGTAGCTGCCGTCGAGGATGCCCTGGACCCACGGGCGGTTGTCGAGGTACCACTGCACCGTGGCGCGGATGCCCGATTCGAAGGTGTGAGCCGGCGTCCAGCCCAGTTCGTCCTTCAGCTTGCTGGCGTCGATCGCATAACGGCGGTCGTGGCCCGGGCGGTCGCGGACGAAGGTGATCAGGCTCTCGTGCGGCTTGCCGTCGGCGAGGGGCGAGACCTCGTCGAGAATCGCGCAGATCGTCTTGACGACGACGAGATTGGCGCGCTCCGAATTGCCGCCGACATTGTAGGTTTCGCCCAGGCGCCCGGCCTCGAGCACACGGCGGATCGCCGTGCAGTGGTCTTCGACGAACAGCCAATCGCGGACGTTCATGCCGTCGCCGTAGATCGGAAGCGCTTCGCCGGCCAGCGCCTTCTGGATGACCAGTGGGATCAGCTTTTCGGGGAACTGGTACGGCCCGTAGTTGTTGGAGCAGTTGGTCGTCAGGACCGGCAGGCCGTACGTGTGGTGGAAGGCGCGGACGAGATGGTCCGACGCGGCCTTCGACGCCGAGTACGGCGAATTGGGGGCGTAGGGGGTGGTTTCGGTGAAGAAGCCCTCGGCGCCCAGGGAGCCGTAGACCTCGTCGGTAGATACGTGCAGGAACCGGAACGCCTTGGCGGCGGCCTCGTCCAGACCCTTCCAGTAGTCGCGGGTAGCTTCCAGCAGGCCCAGGGTGCCGACGACGTTCGTCTCGATGAAGGCGGCGGGGCCGTCGATGGAGCGGTCGACATGGCTCTCGGCGGCGAAGTTGACCACCGCATCCGGGCGGTGCTCGGCGAGGAGGCGCGAGATGAGCTCGCGGTCGCCGATATCGCCTTTCACAAAAATATGGGAAGGATGGTCCTTGATCGACTCGAGAGTCTGAATATTGCCCGCGTACGTAAGCTTGTCCAGATTGATAACCGTCAGGCCATCGGCGACTGCCTGCAGGACGAAATTGGCGCCGATGAAGCCTGCGCCGCCGGTGACTAGTAAGGTTTTCATGGAGTTACGCATAGTCCTTTCATGTGCAGGGCCGGTATTCTCGCATGCTCCGGCAATGCCGAGCCCCGGCCCGTCGGCGCGTTCAATAACATGAACGCACCCGGCGGGAGATAGGCCAAACGCGGCCTGTATTCCAGAATCCGGTTATCATACGCGGTCATCTGCGCGCCGCGCAGTCCCGCCGCCCTCCGGCTTTCCGAGTCAGACGACCATGGCCAAGAAACCCTCGAAATCTCCTCCTTACGGTCTTGGCACTCGCGCCATTCACGCCGGCCAGTCACCGGATCCGTCAACTGGGGCGATCATGACCCCCATCTACGCTACGTCGACTTACGTGCAGCAGAGCCCGGGCGTGCATCAAGGATACGAATACTCCCGCACGCAGAACCCGACACGCATGGCGTACGAGCGCTGCGTCGCGGATCTCGAAGGCGGCGTCGCGGGTTTCGCTTTCGCGTCGGGTCTCGCCGCGGCGGCGACGGTTCTGGAACTGCTCGATACCGGCAGCCACGTGATCGCGATGGACGACCTGTACGGTGGCAGCTATCGGCTCTTCGACAAGGTCCGCCGTAGGTCCGCGGGTCTCGATTTCAGCTTCGTCGATCTCAACGACACGGCTGCGCTGAAGGCGGCGCTTCGCCCGGAAACGCGGATGATCTGGGCGGAAACGCCCACCAATCCCATGCTGAAGTTGGTCGATCTGGCGAAGATCGCGGCATTCGCACGGAAGCACGGGCTGATTCTCGTAGTGGACAATACGTTCTGCTCGCCCATGCTGCAGCGGCCCATCGAATTAGGTGCCGACCTCGTTCTGCATTCCGCCACTAAGTACCTCAACGGTCATTCGGACATCGTGGGCGGCATCGTGGTCGCGGGCAACGACGACCTGGCTCAGCAGATGGCGTTCCTGCAGAACGCGATCGGTGCCGTCGCCGGGCCCTTCGATGCCTTCCTCGCCATGCGTGGCCTGAAAACCTTGCACCTTCGTATGAATGCCCATTGTGCGGGCGCGATGGAGCTCGCTACCTGGCTTGAGAAGCATCCGGCCGTCGAAAAGGTGATCTACCCGGGCCTGAAATCGCACCCGCAGCATGCGCTGGCGCGCAAGCAGATGGATGGTTTCGGCGGCATCATCTCCGTCGAGGTCAAGGGCGGCCTGCGCAAGGCGCGCCGCGTACTCGAGCGCTGCGAACTGTTCGCGCTCGCCGAGTCGCTCGGTGGCGTCGAGAGTCTGATCGAGCACCCTGCGATCATGACGCACGCGTCGATCCCAGCGGCGAATCGCAAGCGACTGGGTATCTCCGATGGACTGATTCGTCTTTCAGTCGGCGTCGAAAATGTCGATGACCTTCGTGCTGAATTGGCTGCCGCGCTCGCATAGTCGCGACGATCGAACACTGGAGTGAGCGCACATTGTCGTATCCGTCCCTGAAGAAAATTACGCTGACGGGCCCGTTTGAGGCCTTCGGCAAGTACCGTTCGCTTACTCTTGCGATGAGCAAGCGTGAGTTGCTCGGCCGTTACCGCGGGGCAACGTTTGGTCTTCTGTGGTCGTTGATCAGTCCGTTCCTGATGTTGGGCGTGTATACGATCGCGTTCGGCTACATCATGAAGAGTCGGTGGCCGCATACCTCCGACAGCACTGGCGAGTACGCGCTCATCCTGTTCGTCGGGCTGATCATCCATGGCTATTTCGCCGAATGCCTTGTTCGATCGCCGACCCTGATTACGGGCAATCCCAATCTGGTGAAACGGATCATTTTTCCGTTGGAAATCCTGCCTTGGCCCATGGTCCTGTCAGCCTTATTTCACGTGGCCGCGAATTTCATCGTTTTTGCGTGCCTGCACTTCGTATTCAAGTTGTACGTTCCACTGACAATTTTCCTCGTTCCAATTGTCGTGGCACCGTTTGTCATATTCACGATGGGCGTTAGCTGGTTTCTCGCGTCGCTCGGCGTGTACATCCGCGACATTCCACAGGTCACCGGTGTTTTCGCCACGGCTATGCTGTTTCTTTCCTCGGCCATCATTCCTGTCGACACGCTTCCCGAGAAATACCGGGTGATCTTCGCGCTGAATCCGCTGTCGTTCATCATCAACCAGGCTCGTGAAGTCGCGCTCTGGGGGCATTTGCCGGATTTCGCCGGCCTGACTCTCTACGCTGTGGGTAGCGCCGTCTTCGCTTACCTCGGTTATGCGTGGTTCCTGAAAACAAAGCGAGGGTTCGCCGATGTCATCTGACCGGTCGATTTCCGGAACGGAGGCTTCAGGCAGCGCCGACGTGGCGATTTCCGTACGGAACGTCAGCAAGTGCTATCACATTTACGATCGCCCGCTACACCGGCTGCTGCAGGGGCTGGTGGGCGCGCGCCGTACCTATTACCGGGAGTTCTGGGCGCTTCATGGCGTGACTTTCGACGTGCAACGAGGCGAGACGCTCGGAATCATCGGACGTAACGGTTCGGGCAAGTCGACCCTGCTCCAGCTCATTGCCGGTACGCTGGCCGCCAATGAAGGCGATGTGGCGGTCAATGGGCGTGTCGCCGCGTTGCTGGAGCTGGGTAGCGGATTCAATGCCGAGTTCACAGGACGTGAGAACGTCTATCTCAATGCATCCATCCTCGGTCTTTCGAAAACTGAAATCGATGGTCGTTTCGATCAGATCGCAGAGTTCGCCGACATCGGGTCTTTCATCGATCAGCCGGTGAAGAGTTATTCGAGCGGCATGGTGATGAGGCTCGCGTTCTCCGTCATTGTGCATGTCGATGCCGATGTGCTGATCATTGACGAAGCGCTTGCCGTGGGTGACGCATTCTTTACTCAGAAGTGCATGCGATTCCTGCGCGAGTTCAAGACCCGTGGAACCCTGCTCTTTGTTAGCCACGACGGCGCTGCCGTCACTGGCTTGTGCGATCGCGCGATCTGGCTCGATGGCGGCGTGGTCAAAGCCGCGGGTATCGCCAAGGACGTGATGGCGGCATACACGGAGGCATTCATTCACGAGCGGCAGGGAACGACGGCTACCCGCATTGCCACCCGCAGTGAAACCGATCCGCGCGTCGCGCGGCGGCGTGACGAGCGTCTGGAACTACGGGATAGGTCCGTCCTGCGAAACGATATCGAACTGTTCCCGTTCGATCCGCACGCGACCAGTTTTGGCGAATCGCGCGCCACCATTTCCCATGTTGCACTTGTCGATCGGGACGACACCGAGCTCGGCCTCGTTTTCGGTGGCGAAGAGGTCGCTCTCAAGATCGATATAACCGCGCAAGACGAGCTAGACGGCGTCATCGTCGGCTTCTATATCAAAGATCGGCTGGGGCAGCTGCTGTTCGGCGACAACACGCACCTTTACATCAAGGAACGATTCCGCATTGAGGCAGCAGGGACGCTGACTGCAGTCTTCCGGTTTGAAATGCCGCGACTGCAGGCCGGCGAATATTTCGTGACGGCGGGTGTGGCGGAGGGGGACCAATCGGAACATGTCATCCAGCACTGGATTCATGAGGCACTCAAGTTCAGGTCTGATGGCATGGGCACTCCGTCTGGTCTCATCGGCATAAATATGCTCGACGTCGAAGTCATCAGTGAGAACTAACCATGAATTTTACGCTTGATAAATATCGAACGGCTTTCCTGAAGCCGTCGCTGACGTTCCCGTATCCCTGGGCGGGGCATATTCCATTCGCTTACGCGATCATCGAAATGCTGCGCCCGCGGACATTGGTCGAGCTGGGCACCGATTCCGGCAATTCTTATATCGCATTCTGTCAGGCGGCCGAGGCGATCGGGCTCGACGCCAGTTTCGTCGCGATCGACAGCTGGGAGGGCGATCCTCAGGCGCGGTTCTATGATCACTCCGTGCTCGATGCATTGCGTGCTCGCCACGACCAGCGGTTCGGTCACTTCTCCACGCTGAAGCAGGGCTACTTCGACGACGTGCGTGGCGAGTTCGCCGATGGGAGCATTGATCTCCTGCACATCGATGGCCTGCACACCTACGAGGCCGTCAGCAACGACTTCCGTACCTGGCTTCCCAAGATGAGCGAGCGGGGTGTCGTTCTTTTTCACGACACTCAGGTCAAACACGGCGATTTCGGGGTATGGAAGTTCATCGCCGAGCTTCGTCGTGAGTATCGGATCTTCGAGTTCGTCCACAGTAACGGGCTGGCCGTCCTCACCCTTGGCGGGAAAACGACCGAGGCATTCGATGATTTCATGGCCTTTGCCGAAGTCGAGCCGGATCGTGTCCGAAACTACTTCGAGCAGATCGCCGGCACGATCATTGATGAAAAGACGGGCCAGCTTGATCGCGCCGTGGCTCTGCCATCGGGCGTGGAGGCGCGCGTGTACTACCGCGCGGAAGACGAGGGCTTCTCCGAGCAGAATTCGCTCGCGGCCAAGGCGGGTGGCGCGCTGGGGCGCGTGCAGTTATCGTTCCGGTTTCCAGCGGCCACACGGCCTGATTTCCTGCGAATCGACCCGGCGAATATGGGGGGCGTGTTCAGCCTGCTTTCCCTCGCGTTCCGCGACGACCTCAACAAAGTCATCGACGTCGACGTGCATGCGGCGGCTCGCCTTGTCGGGGTGCATGGCCAGTTCGTGGCCGAACGATTCGAAGGGAGGCTGAGGCTCGCCGCGTTTCACAACGACCCGAACTTCGAAGTCTATGTTGGGGACATCTGGGGCGACCTCGCGAACGAAGGTAGCATCACCCTCGAGATGACAGTCGATTACGAGGCGTTGCTAACCGATCCCGAGGTCTCAAAAGTTGCGGAGTCACAATTGTCCGGTGTCGCCAACGAGATCAATGGCAGTGAGAAGCGCCTACCTCTGGCTGCGCTTCGAAGCCAGCTGGACACGTTCGGCGAAACGATCTCCGGCGTCCATCGTCGCGTCGATGCCGAGGCGCAGACGACAGCGCAGTCCGTTGCACATCTGAATGCGCGGATTGACGAGTTGTCGGGAAAACTGGATGAGTCCACGCGGCTGCTCGAAGCGATTAGCCGGCGTACTTTTTTCGATCTCTTTCGGTCGCGCAATCGCGCCTGATGTCGTTCGACGGTCCGAATGAACGTAAGCGAGGTAAGCTATCTGTGTCTCCGATGAATGAGAAAAGTTCGTCTCACGGCGAGATCGCGCTCAAGCTGGTGCCTGTGAACGATCTCGTTGCCAGCCCGGGATCCGCCACGCGCTGGGCATCGACAGGCAATGATCCCCAGTTCCGGATCGAGGTGCCGGGTGGCCGCATGCCCGGTGGCTGGTACGAGATCACGTGCGACATCAAGTCGGTCGACGGAGCCGGGCTCCATGCGTTGCTGTATCCGGACTTCGAGACGCCGATACAGGAGGCTGATGCCATCCCGCTGTTCGGGGCGGCTACTCACGGCGAGCGCTCGATCATCGCCCTCAGGAGTGACATCGTTGGTCTGCGTTTCGACCCGATGGCCATTCCGGGCGAGTTCGACCTGGAACGCTTCACGATCAGGAAGGTCGGTCGACTCGCCGCAGCCCGCACGATGCTCAGCTCGATCGCGGGGCGTCCGAGGACGGGTATGTCGCGGAAGCGGCTCATGCGCGCCTGCGTAGCGGAACTCCTGCGGGGTGGTCCGCGAGCCGTAGGTCGCAAGATCTATTCGATCTACATCGGCATCGTGGATGCCTCGCTCGCGCGCAGCTACCAGAACTGGGTTCTCGTCAATGATACTTGGACGGCGTCCCAGCTTGCCGCCATCAGGCAATCGTTCGAGGACCGCGGCGACGCGCCTTCGCTATCCATCGTCATGCCGGTATACAACCCGCCCGAGAAGTGGCTGCGACGGTGTATCGACTCGGTCATCGAGCAGTCCTATTCGAACTGGACGCTGTGCATTGCCGACGATTGTTCGCCAAACCCACGCATCCGATCCGTGCTCAGCGAATACGCTGCTCGCGACGCGCGTATCAAGGTAGTTTTCCGCGAGAAGAACGGCCATATCTCCCGATCGTCGAACTCCGCACTGGAACTCGTGACAGGCGACTACGTCGCCCTGCTGGACCACGACGATGAGTTGTCGCCGGTAGCTCTCTCGACGATGGCCCAAGCCATCCTCGACAACCCTGGTGCCGGCGTTCTTTTCTCGGACGAGGACAAGATAGGTGAGGACGGCATTCGTTTCGACCCTTACTTCAAGCCCGACTTCAACATAGATCTCTTCCGCGGCCACAACATGGTCAGTCACTTCGGTGTCTACAGCGCGGCGTTGTTGCGCGATGTCGGTGGATTCCGCGAGGGCTATGAGGGCAGTCAGGACTATGACCTAGCACTTCGCTGCGTAGAGCGGGTTGGCTCTGCCGGCGTCGTCCATGTCCCGCATGTCCTTTACCACTGGCGGACGATCGCAGGCTCCACGGCTGCGGGGCCGCAGGAAAAGAGCTACGCGAGTGTCGCAGCCCAGAAGTCGTTGTCCGCGCATTTCGAGCGACTCGGTATCAAGGGCCGGTTCGATGAACTGACGTCGTTCCCCGGGAACTTCGCGCATTCCATCGACCCGGAAAAGGAACCCCTCGTATCGATCGTCATTCCGACACGCGACCATGTGGACCTGCTTCGACAATGCGTGCAGAGCATTCTCGCAAAGACAACATATGGGCGCTTTGAGATCGTCATTGTCGACAATGGTTCGGTCGAGGGCGAAACACTGCGATACCTGCAGGAGCTGGATGAAGCCGGAAGCGCACGGGTGCTTCGCTACGATGCGCCATTCAATTTCTCTGCCATCAACAACTTCGCCGTCGCGCAGACATCCGGGGATGTGATCGTTTTCGCGAACAACGATCTGGAAGTCATCACGCCTGCGTGGCTCGACGAACTCGTGTCGCACGCGATGCGCAGGGAAGTGGGCGCAGTCGGGTGCATGCTGTATTACCCGAACGACACCGTACAGCACGCGGGCATCATCCTTGGTCTTGGCGAGGCACGTGTCGCGGGTCACGCCTATCACCTCCAGCAACG
This sequence comes from Luteibacter sp. UNCMF331Sha3.1, assembly GCF_900109915.1. Taxonomy (GTDB): domain Bacteria; phylum Pseudomonadota; class Gammaproteobacteria; order Xanthomonadales; family Rhodanobacteraceae; genus Luteibacter. Next base: position 796,487 of record NZ_FOBU01000001.1, on the reverse strand, counting down.
TGGATATCCCGGCCAGATGTGCCGTATGCACCTCACCCAACAGCTTTCCGCCGTTACGGCGGCCTGCATGGCGGTGAGGCGCGAGGTGTTCGACGAAGTTGGTGGATTCGACGAGGCACTGGGTGTCGCGTTCAACGACGTCGATCTCTGTCTGCGGATCCGGGCGGCGGGCTATGCGATTGTGTGGACCCCGCGCGCGGAGATGTATCACCACGAATCCGCCTCGCGTGGGCACGACGACGCAGGCCCGCGTAAGAATCGTTTTCTAGGAGAGGCCAGGTTCATGAAGGATCGCTGGTCAACCTCGCTTCTGGACGACCCATACTTCAATCCGAACCTCAGTCTGGACGATGCCTGTTTCCTGTTTGGCCCGAAACGGCACTCGTCTCGCGTGGCGCGTAGCGCCTGACCAGGTCAGGGCATGACGACGGCCTCGCGGCGGCCCGAGGTCGCTACGGGGCAGGGGGTTGGCCCGGCCGGAACCGCGTCGTACTATCCTCCCGCAGGCGGAATCCCGCGGGAGGCAGTCTTTGTGGCTAACGACCGGCAGTCGATCTTGACCGACGGCATCGACTTCTCTACTGAAGTCGGGCTCGAATTGGGTCCCCTCAATAATCCCGTAGTTCGGCGAAGCGTTGGCAAGGTGATCTACGTCGACTACGCGGATACGGAGACGCTTCGGCAGCGATACGCATCTGATCCCCATGTTGATAGCGGGGACATCGTCGATGTCGATGCGACGTGGGGAGGAAACACGCTTCAGGATGCTGTCGGGGTAAACGCGAAGGTCGATTACATCGTCGCTTCGCATGTCATCGAGCACGTTCCGGATCTGATCGCATGGCTTGATGAGCTGGTCGAGGTCTTGAATGACCGAGGGAAGATCCGTCTGGCGATTCCCGATCGGCGCTATTCCTTCGACTACCTTCGCGGCGATACGCGCCTGGCGGACGTGATCTGTGCTCACATGGTGCGGGCGCGTGTACCACAGCCGCACCAGGTGCTGGACTTTACCCTGAACAAGACTCAGATCGATTCCATGGCCGCATGGCAGGGAAGAATTGACGAGGCGCGCCTGGGGCGCGACTTCACGTTCGAGGGTTGTATGCACCTTGCCAACGACGTTGTCATGAACGGCACGTACCACGATGTGCATTGTTGGGTGTTTACGCCCAGATCGTTTGCTCGACTGATGCGAGAGCTGGCGTCGCACGACCTGACCCGCCTTGGTTGCGACGCATTCACCGGCACGGCTTACGGCGAATTCGAGTTCTTCGTTCGCGCAACACCCGTTTCCGACAGGGAGGAGCGAGTCGAAAGCTGGCGGAGAATGGAGGGTGAGGCCGTTCAACACGGTGAAGAGCAGTGGACGATGATGTCCGCCATGCTCGAAGATGCCAGACAGGAGAAGGCGTTCCTCGCGTCCCGCATCGCGGAATACGAAGGGTCGCGCTCATGGCGGATAACGGCGCCTCTGCGCGCGCTCTTCAGGGCGGTCCGGGGCTGAGCTGACGCGCCGGTCGTCGAGTCACGGAGCGTATGGAGCTCCTACGCTCTTGCGCATGTGTCGAATCGTGAAATCCTGGAATCGATGCGCCCAGGCGCTGAGTACTCCGCTCTCGACCGGTGCACTCAGACCAAGCCAACTGTCCTTTGTGTCGTCGATCGCGGAGACGCGAAACGCACCGGATGGAGCGGCCGTGTAGACGGCAGTCCAGCGAAGGCCGGCTTGGCGCCTAAGTACGAGCGGCGTCATTCCGCTTGAGCTTTGCAACGCCACGGAGAGGCCCTTCTTACCTATGCGCCCACCGACGACCTCGATCATCGCCATGGGAAAGGCGGAGCGCACGTCGGGCGAGATCATGGCCCCGATGTAGGCGTTGCCATTCGCTGAGGCATACGAACCTATGGCCGTCGCCGGTGTATCGCCGATCAGCGTGGATGGCAGGTTTTCGCGAGTGAAGCCGCCAATATCCCTTGGAAGCCAGAGCGGCGTACGTACCGACACCGGAAGCATGGCTTTGACGAGCGGATCGTCGAGCAAGGACTGCAGGCGTCGGGCGTCGGGATACGGAATAGTGAAGAACGGCTTGTCGAGGTCGGCGAAGTTCCCGGAGCGCACATAGTTTCGGACGTTACGGGTCTGCTCGGTCGTGTGGTTGTTTCGATCCAACGCGAGGCTGAGGTCGTCGGGCGTTCGCTTGTGCAGGCCCACGGCAAGACCGGTGACGAACAGCGCGGAACTGGCGACCCCAATGCGGAAGACATTTCGGTTCAGCTCGCGTCTCTGAAGCGCGGCCAGTGTCAGCCAGGCGTTGACCAGGCTGCCGATGGCCGGAATATCCATGTAGCGTGACGCCATGACTTCGATGCCGTGCCCTCGGGAATGTGCGATTGCAGCGGCCTGCAGCAGGACCCAGATCGCAACGCCAATAGCGAACAATTCCTGAGAAGAAGCTTGCCTGCGCCGTAGGACCCGGAACGACAACAGGAGCATGGGCGCCCACATGATCATCGCGACCAGAAGCATCGTAAAGGTGCTCTGCAAGTGCCTCATCCTGGGCTCCAGAGGCCACATCAGGACGACAGCAAGGCCGCGTACGTGGTCAACCATTCCCTGGGCCTTATAGGCCTCGTGACCCGGAATCGTGGGTACGAGTAGAAGACCGGTCACGGAAATCGCTGCCAGAAGGCCCACACTCACAAACAGAAACTTGTGCCCCAGCGGTTCACGCCATGCGCGGACGACAATCGTTGCGATGCATGCCACTGCCGCGATGAGGCCCGATGCCATCGTGAACAGCGACGCCACACCCGTGACGAGGAGCCAGACAACCATGAGGCGAGAGGGCCGCATGTACGAAACGATCCCTATCATGGCGATCGCAGCGATCGCCATGAGATAGAACTGGCTCTGGAATCCGACCAGTGCGTTTTCCCAGCTGAATGGGAGGGCGGCGATGAGCAGCACTGTCAGCGCGGAAGCGGTGCGGAGGGACGTCGCGATGCCGTTCCGATTGAGCAGGGTCCACAGAAGGGTGAGCATCGTGCTGAAAATCCCGGCATTGACATACGCCTCGACCAGGTTGTCCCATTGCCCGGAGTTCGCCTCGAAGATGGCGAGCGAGATGAGGCGCGTGAACGCGATCCGGTGTTCGTTATGCGATGAGAAAAGATCCGCGACGTGCCAGGTGCCATGCATCCACGCGCGAAGCAGGTGGTCGCCTTCGGCGTCCCACTGGTCCCATTGCGGCAGATCGCAGGCGAAAAGCGAAACGTAGATGCTTCTGAGCAGGAAGCACGCCGCGAAGACGCCCGCGCCCTGCAGAATGCGCCCCCAGCGAGTCGCGGGGCCCGGAATGGCAGACATTGTTTTCAACACGGACCCCTTTTCGGCGGGTGAAGTCGAGACATGGTGCGGCGGGGCCGGTCCGCCGGGAAATGAGGGCGGCGTATAAGGTCTCGCCGGTTCATGCATAATAGCCGCTGCAAGGCGCCGTTCGGAGCACGAGGGGGATTTTCGTGCCGGCTTGGACGTTCGGCCCATCATTTCTAACGGAACACGTGGATGCCGCATCTCGTCAGACGGTGGTTTTCTTCCTGGCCTTTTCTCGTCCTACTAGTGGCCGGCATTCTGATCTGGCGTCGTCCCGATCAATGGTTGCATCCTTACGTCTGGGTAGAAGAGGGGACGGTAACGCTTCCTGATTATCTTGCTCATGGATGGGGATCGATTCTTTCGCCCGTCGCTGGCTATCTCGTCATTCCCGCGAAGGTGATTTTCCTGATCGCGGCTTCTCTTTCATTTTCGCACCTGCCGAGTATCGAATACTGGCTTACCCTGATATTCACGGCGGGTACGATCGCGCTAGTCGCGTTCAGCCCCACACGCCTTCGCCATCCGCTGGCAGCGGCGTTGGCGGTGGCGCTCTTGCCGACCGACTCCGAAGTCTTCGCCGTCTCGGAGTATGCGTTCTGGTGGGGAGCCATATGGTCGTTCGTCGCTATTTTCTGGGACGAACAGGCGAAGCCGCGTACGGTTTGGAGGTGCGTTCTCGTCCTGGTAGGTGGTCTCTCGTCACCCATGGCCGTTCCCATGGCCGTCGTCCTGGGCTTCCGCGCCGCTGTTCTGCGCAAACGCGCTGATTTCGTCGTGTTGACGGTCGCATCGCTGGCCGCCGCGGTGCAGTGCTACACGATGTACGTCAACGGTGCGCTCAAGTCACCTGGCGAGACGAGTATCGACACCGTCAGCATCGTCACGCGTTTCTTTGGCGACTACGCCCTCGGCTCGCGGATGCTGCCTGAGGTATTCGCAGTTGTTCTGGGCTGGCTGGTATTGGCTGGCGGCGTCGTGTTTGCCATCGCTCGCGCGAAGTGGCGCGATCCTTACTTCCTGATGCTCGTCGCATGCCTCGTGGCAAGCATCGCAGCGTCGGTAACGCGCGTTCCGGTATCCATCCTCAATCCGTTCACGGCCGGGCCGCGTTACTTCTTCTTCCCGTATATGATGCTTAGCTGGCTCTTGCTATACACGCTGCCCGAGGTTGGCAGGGTGTCCAGAGCGCTCGTCTGCCTCGTCCTAGCGGGTGCACTCGTGCAGTTCGCCTTTTTTGCCCAGCGATTTCACGACCGGGTATCCTGGCGGGCGGAGATCCGGCATTGCGTCGAAAGTGGCGAGGCGACCTATCAGCTGCCGGTTCACTACGACGGTGCGAAGTCGCGCATGTGGCACGTCGGCCTTACCGGGAATCAGTGCAAGGATCTGGCCTCTCGCAGCCTGTTCCCCTGATGACGGATTCGTGCAGCGCCCGCGTCAGTGCCGAAACGAAAGGTACTTGTGCCCGAAGTAGCTCGAGACAAGCGGAAGCATGATTCCCACGAGGTGCGCCACCGAATCGGGGTGCCACGCGAAGCCCACTCTGGGGAATACAACCTTAGCGAGCAGCACGCTCACCGCGAGTGTCTGGGCCAATGCGAACAGGTTGACGACGACGAACCATATGGCCTGATGGTGCACGGCCTGCGACGAGTGCTTGAACACGAACAGTCGGTTCAACGCGAACGCAGTCGCCATGCCGATGCAATATGCGAGCGTGACGGCCCATGCGTAGCCTATCCAATGGTTGAAGGCGATGCGCGACGCAAAGTTTGCGGCCGCCGCTACACCTCCGACCACCAGGAAGAGCACGAACTGCGATCGCAGCAGTTCGTGCAGGCGTCGTGCACGGGAGGGGCGTGGACTGGCAGTGATCACGCGACCACTTCCCTGGCCAACATCCTTCCAAAATCGATACTCTCGGAGATGCCGCGATCTTCAGGGTAGTAATGAGATGTATCCGCGACCCAGAGGCCATTCACTGGCAGCTTTCTCGGTGGCAGGTCGTCAAGGTAACCGGGTGGGCAGATCGGCTGGGCGTAGCGATATCGATTGGCGCGAATGTCGATGAAATCTCGGTCGGTCAGTGCAGGGTTGATGGCCTTTAGGTAGCGCCGCACCTTGCCCGTGAATACGTCGTCCGACTCGCCATACTTGGGGTGGTCGCCTGGCATGTAGAACGGGACGTACACGACGTGATCCTTGAGTGGGCGGAGGTTGGTGTATTCAACCAGGCCAGGAATATCCATGTCGTCGTCATTGGTGTTCAGCCAGAAGTTTTCGCTGACCGGCTTGCGCAGCTTGGCGATGACGCAAACAACCGCGACATTCTTCAAGGCAGAGAATTTCGCGAGAATGTCGGCCGGCAGGTCGGGCATGATGCGCGGGACGAACGGAAGCGGAATCGTGCTGACGACGCGGTCGAATGCTTCGAATCCGGTAGGGGTCTCGACGCCGGTGACGCGACCGTCGCCCATGACTACTCGTGTTACCGGCGTCGACAGGCGGAATTCGCCACCATTCGATGCGATCCACTGTTGCATGCCGTTCAGCAGCGTGTCCGAACCTCCGTCCAGATAGCCGAGCTTCTCGCGAAACATGCTATAGCGCGAGTTGCCGATGCGGCGGATGCGGCTCCATATCCAGGCCGCGGAGAGATTGTCGCTGTAGTCGTAGAACTTGTAGTCGAACAAGCGCTGCCAGAGCGAGCGCCATGCTTCGTCGCCGACCCAACGTTTGATCCAACCCGTTGCTTCGACGTGGTCGAGTGGACGCCAGTTTTTGCGCTTCGTCGACAGGAATGCATGGAGCCCGTACCGAAACTTTGCCGTGAAGCTCAACCCCTTGAATTTCAGAAGGGCGACTGGATTGCCCCACGGTTGCAGGCGTTTGCCGAACCAGTAGCCCATCTTCGTCTCTGTCCAGCGCATGCGATCCGCCAACCCCAGCTCATCGAGCATGGTCAGAAAGCCTGCGTCCGAGATGCAGTGGAAGTGGTAATAGCGCTCGATTTTCAGGCCGGAGAAATTGAAAGAGGCGGTCATGCCGCCCACGCGGTCGTCTGCCTCGAAGATGACCGGGTTGTGGCCGTCTTTGGCAAGCTGATAAGCCACGGCGAGGCCCATCGGGCCCGCTCCGAGAACGGCGACTCGTTTTGCGTTGGTCATGTGATTGCTTTCCGGATCCAGGGTGGGTCAGCGCTTGAGCACGATGGCGGAATAGCGCGGGTCGCAATAGCTTTCTTTGATCGCGATGGCAAACGGTGTCTGTTTCACCCCGAACTCCGCCTCGGTGTCCACGCCCTTGAAATCATCGCCGGCGCTCAACGCCTTGAGCTGGCTTTCGGTGAACGGCGGTTTGCCACTGAAGAGCGCGTAGACGCGCAAAAGGAAGCCGAACAGTCCATAGGGAATGTGCAGGATGATCGTCTTCAGCCCCTTGACCTTCTTGATCGTATGGATGATGTCGACGTAGTCGATACGCGTATCGCCCACGACGTCATACACCTCGCCGTTACGCTCGCGGACGATGCAGTCGGCGATGCAGCGGCAGAAATCGCGCTCGTAGAGCGGCTGACGCATGTAGCGGCCGTCGCCGGGGATCGGGAACACGGGCGTCTTCGCCATGAAGCGCGACAGCCAGCCGAAGTGCTTGGGGTCGAACCAACCGAACATCAGCGTCGGACGCAGCACCGTGTGCCGGATGCCCGAGTCGACGACGAGCTTCTCCTGCGCCTTCTTCGTGTTGGTGTAGTCGTCGTTGGCGACCGACACCACGACCGAGGAGCTGATGTGCACCATGTAGGGCACGCCGTGGCGCTTGAACGCGTCCAGCACCACGCGCGTGGCGTCGATATTGTTGCGGACAAATTCTTCCGGATACTTGCTGGTGATCTGCGCATGGAGCTGCACGACGCACGCGGCACCGGCGAACGCGCTTTCCCAGTCGCCGGGAACGGCCACGTCGGCTTCGATCGCGACGACATCGGGATGCAGGTCGCGCAGGATGCCCATGTTGTAGGCATGCTTGTCGATGGCAACGAGCTGCGTGAAACCCTGGCTCTTGAGCTCGACGATCAGGTTCTGTCCGACGAGGCCGGCCGCGCCGGTGATGACGATCTTGCTGTTCTTGTCTGCCATGGTCAGAGGCTGAGGCGCTTGAAGAGGAATTCGGGGATGCAGCGGATGATGGTCATGACGCCGAACCAGAACCACGGCAGGTAGGCGACCGGGCGGCCCTTGTCGACGGCATGCACGATGCCCTCGGCGATCACTTCGGGCTTGGCCCAAAGCGCACCCTTTTTGAAATCGCGGGTCATCGGCGTGTCGACGAAGCCCGGCTTGATGGTCACCACGTCGACACCGTGCTTCGCCATGCGCTGGCGCAGGCCGCTCAGGAAGGTGCTGACTGCGGCCTTGGCCGAGCCGTAAAGGTAATTGCTTGCGCGGCCGCGATCACCTGCAACCGACGAAATCACGGCGATGGTGCCCCGGCCGGCCGTCTGCATGCGATTTGCGATCAGGGTCAGCAACGCGATCGTCGACGTGCCATTGACGGCGAATTCCGCCAGGGCGGTGTCCACCGACGACTCGCAGGCGGCCTGGTCGGGAAGTGTGCCGTGGGCGACCAGTACCACGTCGACATCGCCAAGCGCGCGCCATGCCTCGTCGATCACCGCGGCGTGTGCGGAGAAGTCACCGACATCCAGTGCCGCGTGTGTCACTTCCGGTGCGCCGCGTACGAGGAGATCGTCGGCGATGGCATCGAGCTTCGGGCGGTTGCGGGCGACCAGATGCAGCCGGGCGCCACGTTCGGCGTAGAGGCGTGCCGTCGCCTCGGCGATGGCCGAGGTCGCGCCAATGATGAGGACTCGCTGCATTGATTACTCCGTTAAACGAATGGTGCGCTGGTGGGCAACTGGCATATGCGAAGAGACGTGGCCGGCAGGCCGGATTCCCGGCCCTGGGCATGGCGCACGTAACCGCTGAAGGGCTCGCCCTGGGCCGCGTCATCGCGCCTGCGGGCCCCTCGCGGCGCCACGAGGACCCATCCCACGATTGTATCGCGACCGTCCACGACCAGAGCGGGTTGCCCAGCCGATTGGCTGAATGCCTGCCTGAGGTGTCCGTCGATCCGCTGGTCGCCCTCGTCGGATAGGGGGCGCGACGTTTCGATGCCGCCCTGGCAGACGGGCTGGGCCAACTTCGACCCCAGCCAGCCGGACGCCGAAGCGAATACCGGGCGACCGAAAGGCGGCAAGCCAGCCGCTCTCGCCCGGGTGGCAGTGTCAAGAGCGATATCCGTCGCTTCTCGCGGATAGACCGCGGAGATCGCCTCGGGATCGTTCGTTCCCGTTGCCAGGGCAAGGCCCGCCAGTTCGCGGTTCCACGTGATGCTCGCCTGGCTGCGGGCGGCCCGGAGCTGCCAGGGGAGCATGGCCAGAAGCACCGCACAGATCAGGGCGGGTACCCTTGCGCGCGATAGGCCGGCTGCGAGGCCAGGACTGGCCGCGACGACGAGCGCGAGCCAGGCAAGCATGGCGAGGCTGCTGTACCGGCTTACGAGCGCACCGGCAAGACCATATTGGATCGGCAGCCGTCCGAGCGCGGTCCCGAGCGCGCTCGCCACCACATAGGAAACAACGGCGAGCATCGCGATGCGTAGTGGGCGCGAACGGCGCTCGCGCCAAGCGGCCGGCACAAGCCAGCACGCACCGACCAGCAGAACGGCTCCGGAGACCTCTGCACTGGGGATGGCAGGTGGCGCGGCGCCCAGCGCGAAGTAAAGCGGGCTGCCCAGGTACCGCAATACGAAATGGAGCACCTCGAACGGGCGATCCTGCAGTACCAAGAGCATCGGTACATGCGTTTGTCCGCCGCGAAACGCCCTCAGGAAGAGAGCGATCGTCGCTATCGTGATCAGGCCTGTCCCAAACAGCCAGCGACGGCCCAGACCGATGCAGGCACCGAGGAACAACAGAAGTGGAAAGACGAGAATCCCGTTCGCCATGGCGCCGATGGCAAGAAACGCGCAGGCGGTTCCCATCGCCGGCAAGTTGCCCGCGCGCTTCGCGGAAGCACCAGAAGCGGCAAGCTGGAATGCGAACAGGGGCAGCGCTTCCGCCAGGAAGAACTGGGTCTGGAAGGCCCAGGTGAAGTTCTCCCGCTGCGACCAGAAGAACGCCATGCCGACGATGAGAGCGACGATCGCATGCCGGGTCGGGGGCGATCCTTCCGTGGTCAGTGTCAGTGCCGCACGGCACAAGGAGAAGGCGACGCCGCCCGCAAGCGCGACATTGGCCACGAGAGGAAGGATGCCCATGCCGCCGAACCACGCAATGTCCGGGTAGAACAATAGCCTCGCCAGGATCAGCCGATGCTCGTTGTGCGCCTCGAACAGGGCAGACCATCCCTCGCTGCTTGCGCGAAGAAAGAACCCGACGTACCCATCCCACATGTCCCAGTAAGGAACGGGCGAGTACGCGCGTACGATGCCGACGATGGAGAGCAGCACCATCAGGGTCGACAGGCCGATGCATGTCGTCGCCAGACGTCGCGCCAGGCTCGGCGCGATACGAGATTCGACGGCGGCGAGCGGAGCGCGGCCGGCCTCGGCTGGCGTCACTCCGAAACCCGCCGCCAGAAGCTCGACGAGATGCCGGGATCGACGAACGCCACGAAGGCTTCGTGTGCCGGGAAGTACGCGCGAAAATGTGCACCGGACATCCGTGCGTCCTTCGCCGGATACACCGCGCCGCTCTTGTCTGCGACGATCGCGTCGAGGCGATCGAGGAGCGCGAAGGTCTCGGGGCCGCCATTCGGAAAATCGAGCGCGAGCGTCGTGCCGGTCCGCGGAAACGACAGCATGCCGGGCGACGGCGTGTCGCCGAACTCCTTGAGCACAGCAAGAAAGGAGCCACCGCCCGCGTCCGCAATGGTCTTCACGAGCTCCCGCATGGCGGTTTCGGCCGCGGCGGGCGGCACCACGCACTGGTACTGCAGGAAGCCTCGCGGTCCGTACATGCGGTTCCAGTTGGCGATGCCGTCCAGCGGATAGAAGAAGGGCTGGTAGTGCATCGTGGTGTGCACTACGCGCTTGCGCTGACGGTGGTAATAGAGCTGGTTGAAAGCGCGCAGGCTCAGCGAATTGATCAGGCTCACCGGCGGCGTCACGGGCATGGACAGCGTGCGTGCCGGCGGCATCGGGCGCCGGTCGGGACGCGACGGCGCATGGTTGGCTCGGCTGAACAGGCCGCGGCCAAGCCCCTTGCCGCGCGCGGCGCAGTCGATCCACGACACGGTGTATTCGTAGTCCGTGTCGGAAGTGCGGGACAACTCGAAGAAGCCGGCGAGGTTTTCGAAACGATGGCTCTCCGCGGACAACCACGGCCCCGCGATGCGGCGCAGCTGGATCGTCGCCCATGTGATCACGCCCGTGAGTCCCAGGCCGCCGACGGTCGCCGCGAACCAGTCGGCGTTCTCCATGGGGGAGCAGATGCGCCGCGAACCGTCCGTGCGGAGCAGCTCGAAGGCGAGTACGTGGTGTCCGAACGTGCCCGCGCGATGGTGGTTCTTGCCGTGCACGTCGTTGCCGATGGCGCCGCCGACGGTGACGAAACGCGTGCCCGGCGTCACCGGCAGGAACCAGCCCTGCGGAACCACCAGGTCGAGGATGTCGGAAAAAAGGACGCCGGCCTCGCACGTAAGCACGCCGGTGGCGGGGTCGAACGCGATGAAGTGATCCAGGCCGCGCGCGGCAAGTAATACACCGCCATCATTCAGGCAGCTGTCGCCGTAACTGCGCGCGTTCCCCAGCGGAAGTACGGGCTTCTCGCTGGACGGAAGCGGTGCATGGCGATCGCTCAGGGCCACCACCGTCTCGGTCGTGACGGGATAACGACCCCACGAGCGGCCTACGTGAGCCATCAGATGGCCGCCGCGACGATGACGGCGGCGATCACGCCGAGGATCTGGCTCGTGCGATCCATGACGGCGAACACGACCGGGTCGTCATGCATCACGCCGCGATGCGCGATGGCCCACGTGCGGCTGATCCAGTAGAGCAGAAGCGGGCAGAGCATCCACAGATAATGCGGGTGCTCGTAAAGCGACATGCTCGCCGTGCTGTCGACGTAGAGCGCGAGCACGAGCACCGCCAGGTAGCCGCTCGACGCACCCAGCGACTGGATGAGGGGGATGTCCTCCACGTCGTAACCGCGACCGCTGGCCTTCACTTTTCCACTCTTCTGCAATGTAAGCAGTTCCGTGAAGCGCTTCACCATCGCGAGGCTGAGGAAGATGAACATCGAAAAGGCGAGCAGCCAGAACGACGGCTTGGTATGCAGCGCGGCCGTGCCAGCGAGGATACGCGTCGTATAGAGGGTGGCGAGCACCACGACGTCGAGCATCATTACGCGTTTGAGCCGAATCGAGTAGGCCGAGGTGAGCACGTAATACGCAAGCAGGACGCCTATGAACGACCTCGACACGAACATGGCGAGGCCGAAACCAGCGACGAGCAGTATCACGGCGAGCACGGGGCCGGCGATCAGCGGCAACGTTCCCGCCGCGAACGGGCGATTACGCTTACGGTGATGTTGTCTATCCGCCGGAAGATCCAGCAGGTCGTTCGTGATGTAGACGCTTGATGCGCATAGTCCGAAGCAGAAGAAAGCGAGCAGTGACGGAATCAGCGAATCGACTTCGAGCAAGCGGTGCGACGCGAGTAGGGGAAGGAATACGAGGACGTTCTTAATCCACTGGTGGATTCGGAGCGCTTTGGCCCACGTACGTGATCCGCCGCTGCGAACCTCGAAACGTTTTTCCACTGTCGCCACTTTCGCCGCTGCCGACGACAGGCTGTGGCCGTTTTCAACGACGAGCGCGGCGTGGGCGTGCTTCCAGACGGCGAGATCGACGGGCGCATTGCCGATGTAATCGAACGCCTTGTCGCCGAACCGCTCAATCAGCACCCTTGCCTTTCTGGTGCCGGAAAGATTGATGTCGCCGTTGCTGGCGATGACGTCGTCGAAGACCGCCGCATGATCCGCGACCGGCCGCGCCAGCGTTATGTCCGATGCCGTGCATAGCACCACCTGGCGCTGCGTTCGCTGCTCGCTGAGCCAATCGATCAACTCGGCGTTGTAGGGCAAGGTGGACGGATCCACGACGACCCTTCGCGCGATTTCCCGCTTGAGGTGCGCTTTGCCACGCAGTAGCCACGCCAGCATCGAGAAAATCGCAAGCGGCCGTTGGGCGAGCAAGGCCAGGGCCGATTCGATGAGCAGATCGGAGCGGATCAGCGTTCCGTCCAGATCGACGCAAAGCGGGATGCCCGATTTCGCCGAGTTGTCCGTTGTCATGCCCACCATCGGTATTCCCCAATCAAAAAAAGCCGCCGAAGCCGCAGTGCACAAAAATACGAATGGTACCCGCATCCCTGTATCTTGCTAAGATCGGGTCGCCAGCCACCAATGACGTGTTTTTCAAGCGGGGGACTGGCGCGAACGGTTCGGCACGGCCCAGGCCGCCGCGATCTCTGCGGGCCTGTTATCCGGAGCAAATGATCGCCGCAGACTATAGCGAGGCGGCCTTACGCAGTCGAGTCGGGAGCGGCGAATTGCGGCCATTACCTGTCGTAGCACGTAGCCAAGGGGTCTTGATGGACCATCGAGTACCGCTCACGCCGCGCGAGCTAGCCTGGGCTTTCGGTGCGTTTCTGTTGATTGCTCTGATCGCACTCGGTGCGAATCCGTTCCGTGACCAGACCGTAGGGCCATTCGATCTGTTGCTCTCCCAGCCGGGTTGGGGAAACCAGGTCAGCTTCGCGGATGTACGTCACGCCGAGCGCTCCGACGTGCTGGACTATTACTTGCCCAGATGGATTCAGGCCCGTCAGCAGCTGCGTGCTGGGCACTTGCCCTTGTGGAACCCCCTGCCGGCCGGTGGCGAGCCCGGCATACTGAACCTGGCATCCGGCGAATTGACGCCTGCATTTCTGATCTTCGCGGCGTCGCCCAGCGCTGCACTGGGGCTGCTCGCTGCCATCCTGTTCAATCTTTCTTTCGGGGCGACGGGCGTATATGCCTTCGTGCGCAGGCATGGTGGCATGCTTGCGAGCCTCTTCGCAGGACTGACGGTCATGCTTTGCGGCTTCAACGCAGCATGGCTTTATTGGCCGCACCTAAGCACGGCCATCTGGATCGGCTGGTTGCTATGGGGCGTCGATCGCGCTTTCAGGGATGGCACCCGCCACGCCGTTCCTGGCGTGGCACTTCCACTTTCCGGATTGCTGATCGGCGGCTTTCCGTTCGTCTCGTTTCTCGGCATCGGTGCTGCGCTCCTTTATGTCCTCTGCGGGACCCTGATCGATCGTCTCTGGTGCCGTCGTGCCGGTTTCGCTCGGTGCTCTCTCGGTCTCTTAGCTGCAATCGGCCTCTCCTTTCCGGGATTGCTGGGATTCGCGGAGTGGCTCAGGGATTTCGAGCTCGGCGGCCGGGTCACGGGAACGGAGCTGTCGTACTCGGACATCGCGCAATTGCTGCCTCACACCGCTCGGCAGGTCAGGGCTGTCGAGTCGGGTATGTATGTCGGCATCGTCGCGCCGACTCTTGCACTGCTCGTCATCGTCATCGCCGCGGTAGCGGTCATACGTCGGCGCTGGCCCTCGGTCCTCACGGTCTTCTCCCTCGCACTCCTGGCGGTATCGGCTGTCCTCGTTTTCGGATTGGTACCCCGTGGGCTGCTCGCCTGGATTCCCGGCCTGGCGAACAACAGGTGGAATCGCGCTGCGTGCCTGCTCGACCTCTCAATCGCGCTGGCTGCAGCGGCATGCATTCTGTACCTCCAGGCGCGGGTTCGGAAAGCGCTGGTAGTCCCGTTTGTACTTGCTCTCACACTTGTGCAAGCCATCGATCTTGCAAGTTACTTCAGGCTGCTGAATGGCCCGATGCCGACAGCGGCGTTCTATCCCAGAGTCCCGCTCATAGACAGGATCGCAGCGACCAGTGGGCCCTTCCAGTCGACCGTCGCCGACGACTCGTTCCTCGTATCCGGTTCCCTAGGGGTATATGGCATTGCAGAGTGGTTCGGTCACGGCTTCAGGACCGAGGGACTCAAGGCCCTGCTTCAGGAGGCCGCGAGTGGCAGCTTGACCACTGCTACGGCGAGCCGCGTTGCCGGGAGCGGCTTTCATTTCGCATCACCCGTGTTCTCGGCACTGGGCGTTCGCTATGCCGTGGGCGGTGAATGCCTGGTGTCCTCGTCGACGGGTCTCCCGCCTGATGCCGCGCGCGTGGCCCGGGTGGCCTTGCCTCCCATGCCTGCAAACACGCTTGTCCAGACATCGGTGATAGCTCGTCCGGCGCTCGTGGAAGGCGTGAGTTTCAATCTGGCCACGTACGGACGAGCGATGCAGCATGGAGTGCTGAGGGTCGTTTTAACGAAACCCGGTCTCGACGCTCCCCTTGCAGCGTGGAACGTGGCTGCCGCGGACATCGTCGATAATCAGGTGCGTACTTTTTCGCTGCCTGCACCGCTCGCGCTCGATGCCGGCAACTACCTCCTGACACTCAAATACCTGGGCGCGGAAGCAGACGACAAACTGACGGTATGGAGTTTTCCGGGCCAATGGAGTGGCTGTAGCGCGGGCATTGCTGGCGGACCGGCCGAGGGGTGCATGGACTTCGGCTTTCGCGTGCGGCGAACCGACCTCGGAACCTTCCAGCCGGTTGCCAGTGATGCGGGGATCGTGTTGTTGGAGAACAACGATGTGCCCGCTGGCCCCTACTTTCTGGGCTCGCTAACCGATCTTCCGCACGCATCGAGTGGTGCTCCCATCGCGCTCGATCCGACTGGTCCGCTCGGCTTTTCGTTGCACTATTCCGGATCATCCAGCGGATTCGTCGTCGTTCCGATGAGCATGCGTTCGGGGTGGCACGTAACGTCCGGTGGAAAGCCGGTTCGCCCTCAGCGGTACCTCGGCGTCATGCCGGCCATCCCTGTGGATGGCCCTGCTGACATCGCGTTCCGATACCGGCCGCTCGCGGTTCTGATTGGCGTTCCGATCGCTCTGCTTTCGGCACTTTCGTTGGTATTCGCGGCATGGATCGCGCGCAAGCGTACACGCCCGCCGAAGCCCGTTGTTCGCTACTGATCACCCCTGCTTGCTTCACTTGCAGCATGGTTCGTTTCTTCCATGTGGCGCACGCGCAGAAGAACATCCTCGAGAAGCTTGCGATTGACCGAGATGAGGTCCGCGATGAGGCCCATCATTGTCAGTAGCATGGAAAGGATAAGGCAAAGCGCTGCGAGAACGACTGACTGAACATGCCCCTCGCCTTCGCCGGAAAGGTAGAAGTAGACAAAGCGGAGGCCCGCCGCGAGGCCAACGAGTCCGATGAGGCCACCGGCGTACAGGAACGTCACCAAGGGGCGATAGGTCACGAAAACCCGGATGATCGTACCTAACGATCGTTGCACGTAGCTCCGAATGCTTTTCACCAAGCGGGATGGCCGCAGGTCCGGGTGCGTTCGGATCGGTACGCACGCCACCCTCAGGCCGCTGAGGCCGGCCTGGATGATCGTTTCGAGCGTGTAGGTGTATTGTCCGAAGACGTTCAGCCGCATGGCCGCTTCGCGGCTTATGGCCCTGAATCCGCTGGGAGCGTCGGCCACGTTCGTGTGACTCGCCACGCGGACCGCCCAGCTACCCAGTCGTTGAAGCTTTCGCTTGGTCCAGGAGAAATGCTCGGTCTGCTCGATCGGGCGAGAACCGATCACCAGATCGGCTTCGTGAGCCAGGATGGGCTGCGTCAATAGCGGTATGTCACGAGCATCGTATTGATTGTCGGCATCGGTATTCACGATCACGTCGGCGCCCAGTTTCAGCGATGCTTCGAGTCCAGTCATGAACGCGGCGGCAAGACCGCGGTTGGTTGGATGCCTGATCACGTGATCCACACCTGCTTCACGCGCGACACGCGCGGTGTGATCCGTAGAGCCGTCATCGACGATTAGCCATTCCACCGACTCAAAGCCGGGAACCTTGCGGGGTAGGGCAGATAGCGCAATATGCAGCGTGCTTGCCTCGTTCAGGCAAGGTATCTGGATGACCAGCTTTCGCACCGTCTGCGCGCCGCCAGGTTCCGCGACGCGAGGTTGAACCGATGCATCGATCATGTCCGTCTCCTGCTTCCGCCGTACCGCACGGCGCGCTGATTTTCCCTGGCTTACGCGGCGGGCGACCTTCCATGGAATATGTCAGAATTTCAACATTCGCGAGCCATGACGGTCTGTTCCACCGGTGCTTGTAGCTAGGAAGATATTGATGAACGAGCCTGTTGTACAGCCTGCCGGGAATTACTTCGATAAGTACGGCACGCGAAATCCCATCGCGCGCTACCTCATGAAGGGCTTTCTCGACACATTCGATGCCCTCGCGGCGGCTTCACGCGTTGATCGGGCGCTGGAGATCGGCTGCGGCGAAGGTGAGCTCTCCATTCGCCTGGCCCGCAAGGGCTGGAAGGCCGAGGGCTGCGATATCGCTCCCAATGTCGTGGCCGAGGCAACGCGCCGGGCCCGGCGCGCGGCGCTGGATATTCGCTTTAGTACATGTCGAATCCAGGATGCGTTGGGATGTTTCGAGCCAGCCAATTTTGTCGTTTGCTGCGAGGTTCTCGAGCATCTCGAATATCCTAGGGAAGGCTTGCGCGTGCTTGAAGCATTGAGCACCGAATACGTGCTGGTAAGCGTGCCACGCGAGCCGATCTGGCGACTGCTCAACATGGTGCGATTGAAGTACCTTCCGAATCTGGGCAACACGCCCGGGCATATCCAACACTGGTCACGCCGTCGCTTCGTGGAGATGCTGTCAGAACGATTCGACGTGGTCGACGTGCGCTCACCGTTGCCGTGGACTATGGTGCTTTGTCGTGTCCGGCGTTAAGAAAAAACTGCGTCTTGCCGGATCCGTTCTAAGCATCGCCTGTCTCGCATGGATAGCGTGGCGCTTCTATTCCGAGGGTGTTCTTGAGCAGCTTTCGGCTAACGGTGCTTTTTACCGCGAACGCTGGAGCGTCGCTCGTGCCATGGCGACATATAGCCTTGCAGTGGGAGTTCTGGCATTCGCGTGGGCCACTCTACAGCGAGTTTTCGTGAGTCACGCGCGAATGGGTCCGACGGTTTCAACGTATCTGGTCACGCAGGCGTACAAGTACGTTCCGGGAGGCATACTTCAATACGTAGGGCGCCACGTCGCCTTGCGCAAGCAAGGCTTGACGCACGCATCGCTCGCCTTGTGTGCGTTTGCCGAGGTCGCGTGCCTCACGGCTGTCGCTTCGGCGGCCAGTGCTTCGTTCGCGGCTCGATTCGGCATTCTCCTGCCACCGGTCGCCATCTATGCCTCGATCCTTTCTTTCGTGTGCCTTGCGGTTATAACGCTTGGCGTCATGCGTTTACGGGTGAATTGGGTCAGGCAGCGCCTGCCGACGTTCCACGCAGGCTGGCTGGTGATGGCACTCGGACTTTACGTGGTCTTCTTTCTACTCATGGGGTTGACGCTTCTGGCGGTGGCGCCTTCGGAGCAGGCTACGCGGACGCCCTTCGCCACATGGACTGCCGTGGCCGCGGCGAGCTGGATGGCGGGTTTCGTTGTCATTGGTGCGCCTGCAGGGCTGGGCGTCCGGGAAGCAGTCTTCGTGACGCTTCTTTCAGGTATGGCATCACAGCCCGCCATCCTGCTCACAGCGATGTGTTTTCGCCTCGCCACTTTCGGTGGCGACGTCACGGCATATGTTGCTGGAATGCTTTGGGCCGCTTTCACGAGGCGTGACGGCGGCGCTGCTGCGGATCCATAAAAAACGCGCCGGTCAAGGCGCGTTCTTCACTACGGATGCGTGGAATACTCAGCCGATGGCCGATTCCAGTTCCGGCAGGATCTTGAACAGATCGCCCACCAGGCCGATGTCTGCGATCTCGAAGATCGGCGCCTCGCCGTCCTTGTTGATCGCGACGATCGTGCCGGCGTCCTTGATGCCGGTCAGGTGCTGGATGGCGCCCGAGATGCCGATGGCGATGTACAGCTCCGGCGCGATGATCTTGCCGGTCTGGCCGACCTGCATCTCGTTCGGCACGTAGCCGGCATCCACGGCGGCGCGCGATGCGCCGACGGCGGCGCCGATCTTGTCCGCGAACTTGTAGATGACGTCGAAGTTCTCCTTCGAGCCCACGCCGCGGCCGCCGGAGACGACCTTCGGCGCGCCCTGCAGGTCCGGACGGTCGCTCTTGCCCTGCTGCAGGCCGACGAAGCGGGTGTGCGAGGGAAGGGCGGCGTCGACGGTCAGCGCCTCGACCGGCGCGGCGCCGTTCGACCCCGCGGCCGGCCACGAAGCGGTGCGGATGGTGGCGACGACGGTGGACGCGGCGTCCACCTCGACGGTGACGATGGCGTTGCCAGCGTAGATCGGACGCTTGAAGCTGTGCGGGCCTTCCACGGTCATGACATCGCTGACCTGCGACACGCCAAGCAGGGCGGCGACGCGCGGTGCGACGTCCTTGCCGAACGTGGTCGACGGCGCGAACACGTGCGAATAACCGGCGGCGGCCTTCGCGATCTGCGGGGCGAGCACCGCGGCCAGTGCATGGGCGTTCTCGGCGCGGGCGATGGTCAGCACCTTGCCTACGCCATCGATCTTCGCGGCCTCGGCGGCCACGGCGTCCGGCGCATCGGACAGGACGATGACGTCGATGGATTCCGGCTTGACGGCGGCGGCGGCGCTCACGGCGCGCGCGGTAGCACCATTGAGCTTGCCGTCGAGGTGTTCGGCGATAACGAGGATCTTGGACATGTCGATTCTCCGGTCGGCTGCTTTACAGCAGGCCCTTCTGCTTGAGGGCCGCGACGAGTTCGGCGGCGTCCTTCACCATGACGCCCTTGCTGCGCTTCGGTGGGGCGGCGTAGTGCGTGGTCTTGATGTGGTCGGCGGCGTCGACGCCCAGCGAGGCCAGCTCGATCACGTCGATCGGCTTGGACTTGGCCTTCATGATGTCCGGCAGCTTGATGAAGCGCGGCTCGTTGAGGCGCAGATCGGTCGTGACGACGGCCGGAAGGTCGGCTTCGATCGTTTCCAGGCCGGCGTCGACTTCACGGGTGACCGTGGCCTTGCCGTCGGCGATCTCGACCTTGCTGGCGAACGTGGCCTGCGGACGATCCCAGAGGGCGGCAAGCATCTGGCCGGTCTGGTTGGCATCGTCGTCGATGGCCTGCTTGCCGAGAATCACGAGGCCCGGCTGCTCCTTCTCCACCAGCTTGAGGAACGTGCGGGCGGCGGTCAGCGGCGAGACGGTGTCGGCGGTCTGCACGTGGATGGCGCGGTTGGCGCCCATGGCCAGGCCGTTACGCAGGTGCGCCGTGAGGTCGGCCGGGCCGATGCCCACCACGATGACTTCCTCGGCCACGCCCTTCTCGCGCAGGCGCAGGGCCTCCTCGAGGGCGATGTCGTCGAAGGGATTGGCGGAGAGCTTGACGCCGTCGGTGACGACGCCCGTGCCATCGGGCTTCACCTGGATGCGGACGTTGTAGTCCACGACGCGCTTGTAGCCGACCAGAATCTTCATCTGCGGTTCCTTGGAATGGGAGCCCATTCGGAGAGAGGGCACATAAGCCCCTGATTGTAACCGGGACGGCCGGATTTTGGACTGGGGCCCCGACAGATTCGGGGTCCGGCTTCTTTGCGATAATCGCCATGATATCCATGGAATCAGAAACCTGAATGAATGTCGGCTCGCCCAGACCCCGTGGGGCTCGCTCCGGTGCGAGCGTTGTCCTGTGCACCTATAACGGCGCTCGTTTCCTCGCGGAGCAGCTGGAAAGCCTGCTGGCGCAGTCGCGTCTTCCCGCGCAGATCGTGATCGCCGACGACGCGTCGTCGGACGAGACGCCGGCGATGGTCGAATCCTTCGCCGAGAGGGCCCGGGCCGAGGGCATCGAGGTGGTGCTACGGCTGCGGCAGGCGAATCTGGGGTACATCGCGAATTTCTCGGATGCACTGAGACTGGCGACGGCCGAGGTGGTGTTTCTCTGCGATCAGGACGACGTGTGGCACCCCGACAAACTTCGGGACGTACTGGCACGATTCGACGACGACCCGGAGCTTTCCCTCGCGTTCACCGATGCGAGGCTCGTCGACGGTGACGGCCGGAGCCTGGAGCATTCGCTTTTCACAGCGATCGAACTGCGGCCAGCGCAGTGGGCCGCGATCGACGCGGGTGCGGCGTTCCCCGTCCTGCTGGAGCGCGCCGTCGTCACCGGTGCGACGGCGGCGTGTCGACGATGGGTCGTCGATAAGGCTTTGCCTGTCCCGGCGGGGTGGATACACGACGAATGGCTCGCGACGGTCGCCGCCATGTTCGGGCACATCGCCGCCATCCATATGCCGCTGATCGATTATCGCCAGCATGGTGGAAATCAGATCGGCATCGCCCGGCGAACCTTCCGCGCGCGTTTCGGCGATCTCTTTCGGCCGCGAAATGCCTTGCTGGGGCGGGCCGTCGAGCGCATGGCGGGACTCGCCGATCGTTTTGGCTCGGACCCGGCGGCCCCCGCTGCCTTCCGGGACCTGTTGGCGAGGCGCCTCGCACATTATCGGGAGCGCGTGACCATCGGCACCCGTCCGCGTCCCGGGCGATGGCCGCTGATCTATGCCGAGTGGCGCCGGGGCGCCTATGCGCGCTACGGGAACGGGCTTTCGTCGGTCGTGCGCGACATATTGAGAAAAGACTGAGCATCCGCGCGGCAGGGCGACGTCACGGGCCGGTCGGAACGCTGAGCGGTAATCTGAGACAATCGTCTATTGCCCGCGAGGACGCGCATTTCCGATGACCCAGCCAGCTGCCGCCAGGGCGACCGCCCCGACCGTGAGCACCGTCGTGTGCACGTACAACGGCGCCACGTGGGTCGGAGAGCAGCTGCAGACCCTCCTGACCCAGAGCCGCATCCCCGACGAGATCGTCATCGGTGACGACGCGTCGACGGATGAGACCTGGCACGTCGTCGAGGCCTTCGCGGCGCAAGCGCGCGCACGCGGCATCGCGCTGAAACTGACGCGGCGCACCGAGCGCCTCGGGTACGTCGCGAACTTCTCGCGGGCCTTGTCGGAAGCGACTGGAGATATCGTGTTCCTTTGCGATCAGGACGACGCCTGGCACCCGGACAAGATCGCGACCATGGTCGCTCGTTTTGCCGCCGATCCTCGCCTGACGTTCGTCCATTCCGACGCCCGGCTGGTCGACGCGGCAGGGCGCGACCTTGGGCACGGGCTGTTCGAGGCCCTGGAACTCAGTCCTCACGAGCGCGAAGGCGTCCGTTCCGGCGACGCCTTCCTCGTCTACCTTCGCCGCAACCTTGCGACCGGCGCGGCGTCCGCGTTTCGCCGTTCGCTGCTCGAGGTCGCCCTGCCGCTGCCGCACGACTGGGTACACGACGCCTGGCTTGCCACGCTCGCCGCCGCCGTCGGCCGCATCGACATCATCGACGACGCGTTGGTCGACTACCGTCAACATGGCGCCAACCAGATCGGCATGGCCCGCCGTACCTCGAAGCAGCGCGTCACGGACATGTTCCGTCCTCGCAACGACACGATCCGTGCGGACGCGGCACGTCTCGACGCGCTGGTCGATCGCCTCGAAGGGCGCTGCGCCGACGATGCGTGCATCGAAGCGACGCGGGCGATGCGCGACCACCTGCAGGCACGGCTCGCGATCGGCGGTCGGCCGGTGTGGGGGCGTGTCGCGCCGGTCATGCGTGAATGGACGAGCGGCCGTTACGCCCTGTTCGGCACCGGCGCGCGCTCGGCGATCCGCGATCTGCTGAGGATCGGCTGATGAGCACGTCACGCCGCCATGTGGCGATCCTGCTCGCCACCTACAACGGCGCGCGCCACCTCGCCGAGCAGCTCGATTCGATCATCGCGCAGACTCATGCCGACTGGACGATCCACGCCTCCGACGATGGGTCGACCGACGAGACGCTGGCAATCCTGCTGACCTACCGTGAACGCCTCGGCGCCGAACGGCTCGTGCTGTGGCAGGGGCCGCGCGCCGGGTATTCGCGCAACTTCATGTCGATGCTGCACCGGGACGGCATCGACGGCGATTTCGTCGCGTTCAGCGATCAGGACGATGTCTGGGATGCCGACAAGCTGGCGAAAGCGCTCGACGCCATCGGCGGCGTGTCCGACGACGCCGCCGCGCTGTACTGCGGCCGGTCGCGATTGATCGACGAAAGCGGCACGCCCTACGGCTTCTCGCCGCTGTTCGCGCTGACGCCGTCTTTTGCGAATGCGCTGGTGCAGAGCCTTGCCGGCGGCAACACGATGCTGTTGAACCGGCAGGCACGCGTCTTGATGTGCCGCGCGGCGGAAGACGCTCGCGTCGTATCGCACGACTGGTGGGCGTACCTCGTGGTGTCGGCCGCCGAAGGCCGCATCGTCTACGACCGCGAGCCCACCATCGGGTATCGCCAGCACGCGGAAAACGTCATCGGTTCCAACGCCGGATTCGGCGCGCGCCTGCGGCGCATGGCGGACATGGTGGGCGGTCGCCATCGCGAATGGAACGATGCCAACATCGCGTTGCTCGCCGCGATGACGGACGACTTCAGCGCCGCGAATCGCGTGCGCTTCGAGCGCTTCGTTCGTGGCCGCGACAGCTGGCTGCTGCCGCGTCTCGTCGCCTTCGCGAGTGCCGGACTCTATCGACAGACGGCAGTGGGCAACGCGGGTCTGATGCTCGCCGCGTTGCTCGGTCGCCTCTGAGCCTCAGAGGTTCTGGTAGTTCGGCCCCGACCCACCCTCGGGCGTCACCCAGGTGATGATCTGGTACGGATCCTTGATGTCGCACGTCTTGCAGTGCACGCAGTTCGCCGCGTTGATCTGGAGCCGACGACCGCCTTCGTCCTGCACCATCTCGTAGACGCCCGCCGGGCAGAACCGTTCGCACGGGTTGCCGTATTCGGTGGTGCAGCGGTCGATGCAGATGCTCGTATCGGCGACCTTCAGGTGCACTGGCTGGTCTTCGTCGTGCTCGGTCGCGGCGAAGTACACGCTGGCGAGGCGGTCGCGTGGGGCGAGCGTGCGCTCCACGTAGTCTTTCTTCGGCGCTTCGTACTGGCCGAGCTTGTCCAGCGACGACCAGTCGGCGTGGTTCTTCAGCGTCCACGGCGAACGGCCGCCCGTGACGGTTTCCCACGCGGCGTTGATCAGGCCGCGCCACAGGCCCTTGTTGAAGCCGGGGCGGATGTTGCGCACCTTGTGCAGTTCGGTCATGACGGCGGAGCCACGCAGCTTCGCGTCCCAGCCCGCCGGCGACAGGCCGGTCGCCATGAGGTGTTCCGCCGCGAGCATGCCGGATGCGATCGCCTGGTGCGTGCCCTTGATCTTCGGCACGTTGACGAGTCCGGCGGAGTCGCCGATCAGGATCGCGCCGGGCATCTCCACCTTCGGCAGCGATTGCGCCCCGCCTTCGATGATCGCGCGCGCGCCTGCGGAGACGATCGTGCCGCCTTCGAGCAGGCCCTTCACGTTCGGGTGGTGCTTGAACTGCTGGAACGCCTCGAACGGCGAGAACGCCGGATCCGGGTAATCGAGCCCGACCACGAAACCGATCGCCACGCGATCGTTGTCGAGGTGGTACATGAAGCTGCCGCCGTACGTGTCGTTCGCCAGTGGCCAGCCCAGCGTGTGCACGACCTTTCCCGTCTCTCCCTTGCCGGGCGCGAGCTGCCAGAGTTCCTTGATGCCGATGCCGTACGTCTGCGGATCGCTGTTGGCGTCGAGGTCGAACTTCTTGATCAGCGACTTGCTGATGTGACCACGGCAGCCTTCGGCCAGCACGGTGACCTTCGCGCGGATGTCGATGCCTTCGGTGTAACCGGGTTTGTGCGTGCCGTCGCGCGCGATGCCCATGTCCCCGATGCGAACGCCATTCACCGCGCCGCTCTCGTCGAACAGCGCCTCGGCGGCGGCATAGCCGGGGAAGACGTCGACGCCGAGCGCCTCCGCCTGCGGTGCCAGCCACGCGCACAGCGCACCCAGGCTGACCACCACGTTCCCGTGGTTGTGCATCTGCGGCGGCGCCATCGGGCTCTTGATCGCCGACTGGCTGTCGCGGAAGAACCAGAACTCGTCCTTCGTCACCGGCACACAGACCGGCGGCGGCGTCTTGCGCCACTCGGGCAACAGGCGATCGAGCGGTGCCGTCTCGATCACGGCGCCCGAGAGGATCTGCGCGCCGATCGTCGAGGCTTTCTCGATGACGCAGACAGTGGTCTCCGGGTTGAGCTGCTTCGCACGGATCGCGAACGCCAGACCGGACGGGCCGGCCCCGACGACGACGAGGTCGTATTCCATGGTTTCGCGTTCGCTCATGGCTGGCTCACTCAACGGCTGGCTGCGGTATCAACCCGGCATTGTCCGTTTTCGCCGTGACGGCGGCAAATCGGCGTTTCAAACGGCTTGCTGCGCTGCGGGCATGGAAGGGGGTTGCGCGATCTTCACGAACCGCGTTCATAATCGAGGCAAGCGCAAGGAGAGTTCATGAATACGATGCCGCCGGTCGCCGATGTCGACATGCGACGCGCCACACTTCTGCAGATCCTGCATTGGCTGGCCATCGGACGGGTCCAGCCCCAGGCCCTGTCCGACGTTTACCAGGACGCCATCGAGCGTCTCAATCCCCGTATCAACGCGTTCGTCGATTACAGCGTCTCGCTGATCCAGGAGCAGGCGCTGGCTGCGGACCGGCGCCGCCGGGACGGCGTCATCGGCCGGCTCGACGGCTTGCCGATCGCCATCAAGGACAACTTCGACGTCGCGGGCGTGGCGACGCGCGCCGGCATGCGTCGGCGGAGCGTCGTGCCCGACGAAGACGCCCACGTCATCGCACGGTTGCGCGCATCGGGCGCGGTGCTGCTCGGCAAGACGAACATGGACGAGGGCGCCCTTGGCCTTGCCACGAATAATCCGTTCCATGGTGCGACGCACAACCCGCACCGCCTCGGTTACACCGCGGGCGGGTCGTCCGGCGGCGCGGCGGCCGCGGTCGCGGCCGGTCTGGCCGTCGCGGCGATCGGGTCCGACACGCTCGGATCGATCCGCGTACCCGCGAGCTACTGCGGTGTCTATGCGCTGAAGCCCACCCACGGCGAGATCTCCGCGCGCGGGCTGGTGCCGGCGGCACGTCGCCTCGATGCCGTGGGCCTGCTGGCGCGCGGCGTCGACGATCTCACGGTATTGCTGCAGACGCTGGCGGGTTACGACGCCGACGATGCCCGCTCGCGCCGCCGTCGCGTGGCCTTTTCGCCGCCGGACTGGGAGCCGGGCAACCTTCGTGCCGGATTCCTTCCGGATCTCGCGGCGGTGGGCGTGGAAGCCGACGTCATCGCCGTGTTCGACGAGGCCCTGTCGAAGCTCGGGGGCGAACTCGGCGAGCGCCGCACCGTCGACTTTTCCGACTGGGATTTCGCACGCACGCGCCGCGCGGGCCTGCTCATCATGGAGGCGGAAATGCTCAACACTTTCGCTGACGAACTCGCCGACGAGGCGTATCCCGTTTCGGCGGAGTTCCGGCGGATGGTGGACTTCGCGGCGAAGAAGTCCGCGGCGGATTACGTGCGGGCCGATCTGGTGATCGACGCCGCCACGCTCAAGATGCGCCGTCTGTTCGCGCAGGTCGACGTACTGGTGATGCCCACGACGTCGCAGGGTGCGTTCCCGCTCGATGGCCCCGTGCCGTCGTCGCAGGCGGACCTGTGCAGCTTCGCCAGCCTCGCCGGCTGTCCTGCCGTCAGCATTCCGATGGGGACGCTGCCCAACGGCATGCCCATCGGCATGCAACTCGTCGGCGCCCGCGGGTCCGACCTTCGCCTGCTCGAACTCGCGGCCGTCTGCGCATCGTCGCTGGACGCCGAACCGGCGTACCCGGTGGAGCCGGTCTGACGTCGCGCGCGACGCGGATCGATCTGGCCGGCGCGGATGTCACGTTCGCGCCGGCATGGCTCGAAGCGTCGGAAGGCGATCGTCTGCTTGCGCATCTCCTCGCCTCGCTGCCCTGGGAGGTGCACCGCATCCGCATGTTCGGCCGCGTGGTGGATTCCCCGCGGCTGAGCGCGTGGATGGGCGACGAGGGTGCCGTGTATCGCTATTCGGGCACGCGCTTCGTGCCGCATCCCTGGATCCCGGAACTGCTCGCGCTGCGCGATCGTGTGGCCGCGGCATGCGGTGTGCCGTTCAACAGCGTGCTGGCGAATCTCTACCGCGACGGCGCGGATCGCATGGGCTGGCACAGCGACGACGAGCCGGAGCTCGGCGCGCAGCCTGTCATCGCGTCGGTGAGTCTCGGCGCGGAGCGGACCTTCCGGTTTCGCGCGAAGGCGGGTGGCGAACCGACGGCGATCGCGTTGACGCACGGCAGCCTGCTGACGATGGCAGGCGATACGCAGCGGCTCTACAAGCATGAGTTGCCGCCGCGGAAGCGTGTGAGCGATCCGCGCATCAACCTGACATTTCGTCACATCGCGTGAGCGGCGGGAGCCAGCCTGCTGGCGATGGGTGCTTGCGGCGAGCACCCTTCGCCAGCAGGCTGGCTCCCACCCTCACCGCGCCGGCGCCGACTGCATCGTCCAGCCCACCACCTCGCCCGACAGCCGGTTCATCGCGCGGCCGAAGGCCTCGACGACCTGCGGCACGTCCTTCCCTTCCACCGGCTCGGAGATCTCGAAGCGGCGGCTGGCGACGATCTGGTGCCTGCGCGTGCCGGAGAGTGTCGCGTCGTAGCGGATCACCACGGTCGGTTTCGCATCGACGTACTCCGTCTGGAACGCGGCGAGGTTGCCGCCCAGTTCGTAGTCGGCGGCGAGGTTCGCGTCGTCCGTGCTGATGGCGGACACGCGTCCGCTGTCACGGAAGGCGTCCGCGAGCCGGTCGCGGAACAGGTTGGGCACGCTGTCGGCCCAGCGCGCCGCGGCATACACGGTGATCGTGTTGCCGCCGGGCATCACGGCGATGCGCGAGTTGTCGAGCGCGCGCGGTGCGCTCGGCGCGGTGATGCGCAGCGCCCAGTTCGCCTGCGCCGGTGCGGCCGGGCGCCCGCCGGGAGCGGCGGGCAGCGTATAGATGTGCGGGCTCTCCGCCTTCGGCAGGATCGAGCATGCCGACAGCAGCGCGAGGATCAGCGGTGCGGCGAAGCGGGCGCGGCTCATGGGGTGAACTCCTTGGTCTTCTCCCGGCCGAACAGATAACCACTGGGGTTCTCGTCCAGCCGGCGGGTGATGGAACGTAGCGATCCCAGCGTGTCGCGCAGTTCGCGCAGGGCGGGGCCCAGGTCGCCGAGGCTGGCGGCGCCGCCGTTGAGTGCGTCGGCGTTGTCGTTGAGCAGGCGGTCGATCGACGCCATGGAGTGCTCCAGCGAGCCCATCGCGCGCTGAGCGCTTTCCAGCGTCGCCTTGCCCTGGCCCTCGACGAGCCCGTTCGCGTTGCGCATCAGCGCGCGGCTCTCTGCCAGTGTGTCGTTGGCCTGCTGGGTGGCGGTGCCCAGCTGCTTGATGAGCGAGCGGATGTCCTCGCGTTCGTCGGCGATGACGCTGGTGGTCTTCTCCAGATGGTCGAGCGTCATGCCGATGCGCTGCACGTTCTCTTTCGACAGCAACTCGCTGGCGCGCGCCGCGGCCTGCGTGATGTTGGTGATGAGGTCTTCGCCATTGGAAAGAAGCCGCGCGAACGGCGAGGGATCGGCGACGATGATCGGCACTTCGCCGTCGTGACCCACCAGCAGCGGGCTGCCCGGCGAGCCGCCGGACAGCTGGACGATCGCCACGCCGGTCACGCCGGTGAGGGCGAGCTTGGCGTGCGTGTCCTTGCGCAACGGCGTGTCGCCTTCCACGCGGATCCGCGCCAGCACGCGGCGGGGATCTTCCGGGTCGAGCTTCAGCTGCATCACGTCGCCGAGCCGGATGCCGTTGTACTGCACGGCACCGCCGCGCGACAGGCCCGTGACGGCTTCGTTGAACACGATGTCGTAATAGTTCCACTCCTGGTCGGAATGGGCCTTGGCCAGCCAGACCCCGAAGCCGAGGCCGAAGAGCACGACAAGGACGGTGAACAGACCGATCAAAACGTGGTGGGCGCGCGTTTCCATGGGTTACTCCCGTGCCGCGTGGGCGGCGGCGGTGGCCGCGCGACCGCGCGGTCCGTTGAAATAGGCCTGTACCCAGGCGTCGTCGGTCTTCGCCACTTCGTCGATCGGCGCGGCGGCGAGCACGCGGCGCTGCGAGAGCACCGCGACGCGGTCGCAGGTGGAATACAGCGTGTCGAGGTCGTGGGTCACGAGGAACACGGTGAGCCCGAGCGCGTTGCGCAGCGTGACGAGCAGGCTGTCGAACGCCGCGGCGCTGATCGGGTCGAGGCCGGCCGTCGGCTCGTCGAGGAAGAGGATCTCCGGATCGAGTGCCAGCGCGCGTGCCAGGGCGGCGCGCTTGATCATTCCGCCCGAGAGTTGCGAGGGGTACTTCCGTCCGGAGTCGACCGGCAATCCCGCCAGCGCCAGCTTCACGCCGGCAAGCCGTTGCGCGTCGGCACGCGGGAGGCCGGCGTGTTCGACGAGAGGCAGGGCGATGTTTTCCGCCACCGTCAGCGACGAGAAGAGCGCCCCGCTCTGGAACAGCACGCCGAAGCGTCGCTCCACTTGCGAGCGGCGCTCATCGGACAGCGACAGGAGGTCCTGCCCGAACACGCGCACCTCGCCCGCGACGGGTCGGACCAGACCGATGATCGTCCGCAGCAGCACCGACTTGCCGGTGCCCGAGCCGCCGACGATCCCGATGATCTCGCCGCGGTAGACGTCGAGGTCGAGGTTCTCGTGCACGGTCTGCGTGCCGAAGCGATTGACGAGGCCACGGACCTCGATGACCGTTTCGCGCGCGCTCACCAGCCCATCTCCATATAGAAGAGGGCGGCGGTGGCATCGAGCAGGATCACGACGAAGATCGACTGGACCACCGCCGAGGTCGTGTGCTCGCCCACCGACTGCGCGCTGCCGGACACCTTGAACCCCTCCATGCAGCCGATCACGGCGATCATGAAGGCGAAGGGCGGCGCCTTCGCGATGCCCACATAGAAATGAGTGATCGGAATGTCCGTCTGGAACATGGTCAGGAACATCGACGGCGAGATGTTCAGCGCCAGCAGGCAGACCACGCCGCCGCCGACGATGCCGGAGATCATCGCGATGAACGTCAGCAGCGGCAATGCGATGAGCAGGGCGAGTACGCGCGGCAGCACGAGCAGTTCGATCGGATCGAGGCCGAGGGTGCGGATCGCGTCGATCTCTTCGCGCGCCTTCATCGAGCCGATCTGCGCCGTGAACGCGCTGGCCGTCCGGCCGGCCAGAAGAATGGACGTCAGCAGCACGCCGAATTCGCGCAGGAACGCGATGCCCACCAGGTCGACGGTGAACAGGCTCGCGCCGTAGGCGGCCAGCGCGGTGGAACCGAGGAAGGCCACCACGCAGCCGACCATGAACGACAGCAGGGCCAGGATGGGCACAGCGTCGAGGCCCGTCTGCTCGATGTGCGAGGTCAGCGACGTCACGCGCCAGCGATTCGGACGCAACGCATTGGTGAAGAAGCCCTGCAGCGTGATGCCGATGAAGGCGAGCAGTTTGAGCGTCTGCTTCCAGAAGCCTTCCATCGCCCGGCCGATACGTTCGAGCATGACCACGAAGCCGGCGTCGCGCGGTCGCTTGATGCCCTTGCAGTAGGTGTCGATCGCGTCGCCGACCGTCTTCAGCAGGGCGCGCCGCGCAGGGGGCAGGGATTCGTCCTGCGCCAGCGACTGGGTGCGGGCGCTGCCGAGCAGCTCGGCCACCACGAACGCTCCCGAGGTATCCATGGCGCCGAGACCGGTCGTATCGACGACCGTGGCGGCGTCGACCGCCCCGGCCAGCTCGTTGGCGCGGCGCTGGAGCGCCTCGTAATGTGGCAGGGTCCAGTCGCCCGCCAGTGCGAGGCGCGGGCCACCCGGGTCTCGGGTGAGCGTGGCGGTACCGGGTGCCGATCCAGTCGTCATGGGCGGAGAGGCTAACAGGACTCGACGGCTAAATCGTGGATGGGATTGGCGCCGGGGAGGCGCCGGCGCGTTGCTGCACCCGCGCTTGGACGCGGGGCCCCTCGGGCCCGATAATGCAAGGTTGATCCCACCGCCATCCCCTGCAAGGTAAGACGATGACCGACAAGACCGAACTCAACGCCACTCACCGCGAACTTGGCGCCCGCATGGTCGACTTCGGCGGCTGGGACATGCCCATCGCCTACGGGTCGCAGATCGAAGAGCACCACGCCGTCCGCAAGGGCGCCGGCATGTTCGACGTGTCGCACATGACCGTGGTGGACCTCACCGGTGAACGCACGCGCGACTTTCTGCGCAAGCTGGTCGCCAACAACGTCGACAAGCTGGCCAAGCCTGGCAAGGCGCTCTACACGTGCATGCTCAACGAGCGTGGCGGCGTGGTCGACGATCTCATCGTCTACTTCCTCCGCGAGGACTTCTTCCGCCTCGTGGTGAACGCCGCCACCCGCGTGAACGACCTGGCCTGGATCGAGAAGCACGCCGGCGAGTTCGGCGTGTCGGTGCGCGAACGTCCGGAGTTCGGCATGATCGCCGTGCAGGGTCCGACGGCCCGCGAGACGCTGATCGGACTGCTGCCCGAAGACGTCCGGGAGAAAGCGGGCAAGCTCGGCAAGTTCGCGGCGATCGAGATCGAAGGCCCGAACGGCATGCCCCTGTTCCTGGCACGCACCGGCTATACGGGTGAGGACGGTTTCGAGGTCGTGGTGCCGAACAGCCGCGTGGTCGAACTGTGGAAGCTGTTGCACGAGGCCGGCGTCGCGCCGGCGGGCCTCGGTGCCCGCGACACGCTCCGTCTGGAAGCGGGCATGAACCTTTACGGCCAGGACATGGACGAGTCGGTCACGCCGTGGGAAGCCGCGCTCGCCTGGACGATCTCGCTCGACGAGGGCCGCGACTTCATCGGCCGCGCGGCGCTCGAGCAGCAGAAGGCCACGGGCGTGCCGCGCACGATGGTGGGGCTGGTGATGGACGAGAAGGGTGTGCTGCGTCACGGGCAGAAGGTGCTGACCGCGGCGGGCGAGGGCGAGATCCTCTCGGGCGGTTTCGCGCCGACGCTCGGCAAGTCCGTCGCATTCGCGCGCGTGCCGGTCGGTGAGTTGGGCGACGTGCGCGTCGACATCCGTGGCAAGGCCGTCCCGGTGCGCGTGGTGAAGTTCCCCTTCGTGCGTGACGGGCAGCCGATGCCGGGTATCGTCGACTGAGGGATTGCGTCTCTCTATATATAGAAGAGGGGGCGGTCTTTCGACCGCCCCCTTTTTTTCCCAACCTTACTTCACCTTGTGCGCTTCCAGAACCATCTCGGCGTTTCTCGCGGCGCCGACGAGTGGCTTGGTCTCGGTGCCGTAATTGCCGCCCCGCTCGATGACGTAGAACGAGTCCACGTAGTCGTCATCATTGGTGGTAGCACTCTGCGGCATGGCCTCGATGATCTTCGCGCCGATCTTCGAGACGCCGGCGATCAGTACGGCTGCCGGGGCGCCGGGCGAGACGAGCGTCGACACATCGCCGACCGCATTGGCGAGTGTGGCACCGAGGTTCTTGAAGTCGGTGTTGCCATCCGACTCGTAGAACTGCACGTTCACGTAGTTGGTGCCGTAATTGGTCCAGTTGATCAGGTCCTGTCCGGGGGTGTACCAGGTCTTGTCCCTGTCCAGCCAGTTCATGTCCTTCGTGATCACCTGCGCCTTGCCGTCGGGGCCAACGCCGGAGACGATCGCGTAGATCTCGGCGTCGCCCTGGATGTCGGGTTCCTTGTCATCGGCGAGGCGGATCGCCTTCAGCAACGTGAGGTCTTCCGCGCCACTCTTCGAGAGGGCACCGGGCGCCATGGACCTCTGAAGGCCTTTCGTGCGAAGCGTCTCGTTCACCACGGCCATGCCGGCCTGTACGGCCGCCGGGCTGTCCGACTCCACCACGAGCATCGGGATGTCCGGTACCGCGTCGACCGCATAGCGATGTTCCCGCCCGTTCGTGTCGTAGGCCAGCACCTGTTCCTCACCCGTTGCCGGGTCGCGGCCGATCGCCGCCGTCCAGACGTCGCGAAGGCTGGCGGGCGTCACCGAGGCATCCAACCCGTGCAGCCGCAGACCCAGGAGCGAACCGATCCGGCCGTCGAGACCGCGAAGGCGGATGGCCTCGCGGTCGAGGTCGCGCAGCTCATCCGTCATGTCGACACGCGCCATCGTGTCGGCATCCTGAGCGTACTCACGAAGGGCGTCCGCCAGCGACACCCGCCCCTTCGTCATGTGCTCGCGCAGCGCCGCATCGAAGGTGGGGTCGTTGATCATCATCGCGACCTGGCGGGCCGCATCCTCGCGGACGTCGCCGACGGAGCGCGTCTCGCCGGCCATGGCGGGCGACGAGAGGGCCAGCGCGAGCGCGGCACCGATGACCGTCGTCTTGAGATTCCTCTTCATTCTTGTCTCTCCTGATGCGTGGGAGGGTTGCGGGTAACCCCGCATGGAAGCGTCGGCCTCTGGCTCGATGGGGGAAGGCCAGGACCGATACGGCGTCAGGATCTGCCCGCCGTGAATACAAATTAGTGGGCATGCGGAGCCTCATCTGTCGGCGAAGGACCAAAGTCATGTCGGTGCCCTCGCGCCGTGTGCCGGTCGTCACGCAACCCGGCGCTTCCCCGGACCGCCCGGATAAGTACAATTGATCGACCCACCATCCGCACACGTCCGAAGACAACGAGGCAAACCCATGAACGATATCCCCGGCGATCTGAAATTTGCGAAGTCCCACGAGTGGGCTCGCGTCGAAGAGGACGGCACGGTCACGGTTGGCATTTCCGACCATGCCCAGAGCTCCCTCGGCGATCTGGTCTACGTCGAGCTGCCGGAAGTCGGCGCGACGCCGAAGCAGGGCGATGGCGTTGCCGTCGTCGAATCGGTGAAGGCGGCGTCCGACATTTACACGCCGGTGTCCGGCGAAGTGATCGAGGTAAACACCGCGCTGAGCGACAAGCCGGAAACGATCAACGAAGACGCGTTCGGCCGTGGCTGGATCTTCAAACTGAAGATCTCCGACAAGGCGGAGCTCGACGAACTTTTGACGCCCGACGACTACGCCCAGGTGGCGGAGAACGACGACCACTGATCCGCTTCGCAGGCTCGGAATCGATGCCGGTCGTCCGCGACCGGCATTTTTTTGTCCGTTCGGAGGGTCCGGCGGAAATTTTTTTTTGCCCTCAGTCGAACTCCGTTCATCCCCCGAATCGGGGTCGTCGGCGGTCCGTCGCGGACGCGGCGCGGCGATGGCGCGACGACGCGCGCGTTGGCCGAGTATTTTTTCTCTGCGACGAAAATGCCTTTATTTAAGGCATTTGCTGTACCGATTTTCCATCGCGGTGTGATCGCATGTCCGCGGAAAATCATTCGCTGCGATTAATGGAAGTGGCTGGAGCGGGGCTCGACGAGGGTGCGAGCGTCGCGCTCGCGGTCCGCAACGTCTTCAATTTAGAGCCAAAATTTATTGACAGCGGAAATGTTCAGGAATAGCTTTTGCGTCAATTGACGGGGAACCGGAAATGGAAACAGGAAATTTCATCAGGCCGTATGTGGAGCATGGTTCGAAAGCGGGTTCGGTTCGCAAGATCACAGTCTCGATTCCGCTGCATGTTCTCCGCCTGCTTTCCGATGAACGCACACGCCGCCAGGTGAACAATTTGAGGCACGCGACGAACAGCGATCTGCTGGTTGAAGCGTTCCTCCACGCTTTTACTGGGCAACCACTGCCAACTGATGAGGAGCTGAGAAGAACTATGGCCACTGCCAAGAAAGCCACTGCCAAGAAGTCCGCCGCCAAGAAGGCGTCGAAGAAGTCGACCGTGAAGAAGACCGCCGCGCGCAAGTCGCCGGCGAAGAAGGCCTCGACCCGCAAGGTCGCGACCAAGAAGGCTGCAACCCGCAAGTCGCCGGCCAAGAAGGCGGCTGCGAAGAAGTCCGTCCGTAAGGCGCCGGCCCGCAAGGTCGCTGCCAAGAAGGCGGTGAAGAAGGCCGTCAAGAAGGCGTCCGCGAAGAAGACCGTCCGCAAGACCGCCACGCGCAAGGCTGCACCGCGCAAGGCCGCGTCGAAGAAGGTCGCCGCTGCCAAGGTCGTTCGCGCGACCAAGGCCGCCAAGGCACCGAAGGCTGTCCGCGCACCGAAGGCCGTCAAGGCCAAGTAAGCGTCACCTTCCAATAAGAAAGTCGTTTTGCGAATTAGCTCCCCGCGGTGCCCAGCGCGGGGAGTCACTTCGAAAACTTGACCCCGGCCTGGCCGGGGTTGTTCGTTTAAGGGGGACCGGTTC
Source organism: Luteibacter sp. UNCMF331Sha3.1 (assembly GCF_900109915.1). GTDB lineage: Bacteria > Pseudomonadota > Gammaproteobacteria > Xanthomonadales > Rhodanobacteraceae > Luteibacter. Next base: position 761,639 of record NZ_FOBU01000001.1, on the reverse strand, counting down.
GCGGCCCGGAAAACGTCCTAGACGCCTCGGCTGGATTCACGCCGCCATTACGGTTACCTTGTCGCCACATCGCGCTGCGGGGGACGGGGGGTCTCTCCGCATCATTCCAGTCTGGGGGCGCGCGCCTTTGCGGAGTCCGTTTCGAACCGCCATGGATACTCGTCATCGTTTCAGCGCCCGCCCTAAGATGCGCGGCGCGATCAGTCCCGTTACCGTCGCCGTGGTCGCCATCGTCCTGGCGCTCGCTGTCGCGGCGTGGTTCCTCATCATCAAGCCCTACCGCGATGCCGGCGCCGGTACGACGCCGGTCGCCAACGGTGCGCCCAAGGCGACGACGACTCGCGAGGCGCCGCCGGCGAACGTCGACGCGCTGAGCGTCGACCAGCTGCTTTCCGAAGCGCGCACGGCCATGAACGAACAGCGGCTGGTCGCGCCGGCCGGCAACAACGCCTTCGAGTTCTACATGAAGGCGTTGCAGAAACAGCCCGGTAACCCGGTGGCCGCCGACGCGTTGCGCGAAACGTTCTCCTATGGCGCCGCCGCCACGGAGCAGACGATCAACCAGCGCGATTTCGCCGAAGCCCAGCGCGAGATCGATCTGCTCGCCAAGGCGGATCCCGAGAACTACACCCTGACGATCCTGCGCTCGAAGCTGGATGCGCAGCGCAAGACGCTGGACCGCGAACAGCAGCAGGCGGTCGACGCGCAGAAGGCCCAGCAGCTCGCCCAGCAGAACGCCGCCACCGCGGCACGTCAGCAGGCCGAGCAGGCCGCCGCCGCGGAAGCGCAGCGGCTGCAGGCCGCGCGCGAGCAGGCCGCCCGCGTCGCGCAACAGCCTCAGGCACCGGCGACGAACGCCCCGGCCGCCACGCGCCCGGCAGCGCCTGCCGCGCGTGCCGCGACATCCGATGCGATCAGCGAGGCGGTGCTCGTCCGTCAGGTGAGCCCGCGCTATCCGACTGCGGCGATGCGTGCGAACCAGGAAGGATGGGTCGACGTGGAATTCGCCGTCGGCGCCGATGGCGCGGTCGGCAACGTCACGGTGGTCGACTCGCAGCCAAAGCACGTGTTCGACCGCTCCGCGATCGACGCGGTCAGCCGCTGGGAATACAAGCCGGCCACGCGCAACGGCGAGCCCATGACGGTGACGCTGCGGCGACGGTTGCAGTTCAACCTCGGCAGATAACAAAACGGCCCCGCGAGGGGCCGTTTCTTTTTGGCTCGTCGCCCCGCGTTCGCCGGGATGACGGTGTCGATCAGGGTTTCGTTTTCTTCGCCGTCGACTTCTTCGCGGCCGTCTTCTTCGCCGGTGCTTTCGCCTTCGCCTTCGCCTTCGTCGTCGCGGCGGCCTTCGGCGCGGCGACCCGGGCGACCGGCGCGGCACGGACGGGGCCGTCGATGCCTGCCCAGTCCATGTGCGGCAGGCCGAGCAGGCTGTCGAAGACCATCGGCATCAGGCCGGCGGGCACCGGACCCGCGCCGTTCCACATCGTGACGACGCCGGCGTGGTACTTCGGGAAGAAGCCGATCATCGTGCGGTAACCCGACACGGCGCCCGCGTGGTAGACCAGATCTTCGTTCGCATAGCGGAACACGCGCCAGCCGAGCGCGTAATGCGCGTCGGTCACGCGCGCACGCCGCCAGGGCTGCGAACGCTCCTCGGACGGCGTGGATACCTCCGGTGCGTGCAGCACGTCGAGCAGCGGCGTGGGCAGCACGTCCGGCCGGCCGCCCATCTGCGCCATCAGCCACTGCTCCATGTCGCGGAGGCTGGCGTTCACGCCGGCGGCGGGGGCCACGCGGTAGTAGCTGTCGTTGGGCTCGTAGGGGATCCAGTTGTGCGGACCGCCACGGTGGGGGCGCGCCCAGCTCTTGCTGGCCTCGAGCGCGTCGCGGCCGTAGCTCGCGGTGGTCATGCCGAGCGGCGCGAAGATGCGGCGCTCGACCTGGCGGAAGAAGTAGTCGCCGGTCTGCGCGTAGATCACGTCGCCGATCATGCTGAAGGCGACGTTCTGATAGCCGTAGCAGGCGCCCACCTTGCACGAGAGGTCGACCTCGTCGAGCTTGCGCACGAGCTCCTCGTACGGCGCGTCGGCCTCGAGCATGGCGTCGTACGTATTGCGCGGCAGGCCGAGACGCTGCCCGAGGATGTCGCGCACCGTGGCCTGCTGCGCCGACTGGACGTCCTTGAGCTTGAAGTACGGCAGCGTGTCGACGAGCTTCGTGTCCCAGCTGAGGAACCCGGCGCGCACGAGCACGGCCGTGACGCCGGTGGCGAAGGCCTTCGATAGCGACGCGAGGCGGAACACGGTCTCGGGCGTCGCGGGCTCCTTCGTCTTCGCGTTCGCGTAGCCAATGGCGCGCTCGTACACCACCTTGTCGTCGACGATGATCGCGGTGACCAGCGCCGGGGCCGCGTCGCGGGCTTCCACCGCGTCGAGCCAGCGTTTGTAATTCTCGACCGTCGCCTTCACGCGGTCGGTCGGCAGTTTCTCGGCTTCCGGGTCCACGTGGACGACCGGCGGCTTCTGCGGCGGAACGGCGGCGAGGGCGAATGGCGCGGCGACGGTGCAGGCAAGCGCACACACGAGCAGGGAGGCGGAACGGAACGACATGCTTTTCTCGCGGGAACGAGGCGTGGGGACACGCCGCGAAAGATGGGAAGGCCGGGTCGTCCGGCAATCGTCACCGGCATTGTCATGCACTTCCACGCCCACGACAACGGATCGGGGCCTTGATGTCCCTGAACGGGTCCGGCAGCGCAGCTTCGCGGCGGCGCAGCAACGGCGTGCTAGGCTTGCGCCAACCCCAGCGGACGCCCCGGCCAGTGAACGAACCTGCAGACGCAGCCCAGCGGCGCGGGCCGACCCTCGTGCTCTCGGTCATCGGCTTCTTCCTCGTCCTGACCTCCTATTACGTGCTGCGCCCGGTGCGCGACCAGCTGGTCGGCGCCGCGGGTTCGTCGTCGCTGCCGATGTTCTACGCGATCGTCTTCGTCGTGATGCTGGCGCTGACGCCGGTATTCGGCTGGCTCGTATCGCGCTTCGCGCGGCGCAAGGTACTGCTGTGCAGTTACCTCTTCTTCGTGGCCTGCCTGGTGGCGTTCGTGCCCGCGTTCGTCGCGCAGGACCGCATCGGCGCGGTAGCCCTGGGCCAGGTCTTCTTCGTCTGGGTCAGCGTCTTCAACCTGTTCGTGGTTTCGCTCTTCTGGAGCCTGATGGCGGACGTCTTCAGCAGCACGGAGGCGCGCGTCGCGTTCCCGCTGATCGCGTTCGGCGGCATGGCGGGCGCGTTGCTCGGGCCCCTGCTGACGCGGCTGCTCGTGGTGCGGCTGGGCGTGCCGTCGATGCTGGTGGTATCCGCCGGCACGCTGGCGGTCGCGCTCGGCGCGTTGCTGGTCGTGTCCCGTCGCGTGGGCGCCAACGACCGGACGGACGGGGCGCCCCTGGGGGGCTCGATGATCGAGGGTGCGAAGGCGGCGGTCGCGCAGCCGTTCCTCCGCTACATGGCGCTGCTGATGCTGCTGAGCGACGGCATCGCGACCATGGCTTACGCGCTGATGGCCGACTACACGAAGGCGCGCTTCACCGACAACGCTCTGCGAACCGCGTTCTACGCGGATCTCGATCTGTGGATCAACGGTCTGGGCGCGGTGTTGCAGCTGACCGTCACGCCGCTGCTGATGCGCCGTTTCGGCACGCTCTGGGCGCTGGTGGTGCCGTCGGCCGTCAACGTCCTGCTGCTGTCCTGGCTCGCGATCCACGGCCCCGGTGCCGCGTCGCTGTTCGGCATCGCGGTGCCTGTCATCGTCGTCGTGCAGGTGGTGACACGAGGCATGACCTTCGGGATGGGCAAGCCGGCGTCGGACGCCCTCTACACGCGCATGCCGCGCGAAGCGCGGTACAAGGGCAAGAACTTCATCGAGACGACCGTGTGGCGCTTCGGCGACCTGCTCGTCACGAGCGGCCTCTATGGCCTGCACGCCATCGGCGTGGGCATCGCCGGTATCGGCCTGATCTGCGCGGGGCTCGCCGCCGTCGCCACGGACGTGGCCCGGCGCGCGGCGACCTCGCCCGACCTGGAGCCGGAAAGCGACGAACGCCGCGCCTAGCCCGTGATGTATTGCTCGAGCTGGCTGATCGTCAGCTGCTGTTCCTGGATCGTCGCCTTCACCAGGTCGCCGATCGACACCATGCCGACCACCCGTTGGGCATCGAGCACCGGGAGGTGGCGCAGGCGCCCATCGGTGCACAGGCGCATGCACTCGTCGACGGTGGCATCGAGGGCGACGGAAATGACGCTCGACGTCATGATCTCGGCCACCCGCGTATCGCGCGACGAGCGATTCTGCAGGATGACCTTGCGGGCGTAATCGCGCTCGGAAACGATGCCGACGAGTTCGCTGCCCTTCATGACCGCCAGCGCGCCGACGTTCTTCTCGGACATCTGCTGGATCGCTTCGAAGACGCTCGCGTCCTCGGCGACCGAATAGACGGCACGGCCCTTCGTTTCAAGGAGTTGTCTGACCTGCTGCATGCCTCGACTCCCGGGATGGGTGCGGCCGCCGCCGCGGTGAGGACAGTCTACCGCTGGCCCGGAGGCGCCGGGTAACGATCAGGTGAAGGACGGGCACCGGCGCGGTCGTCCACGTAGTAGAGGGGGCGCCGCTTCGACTCGGCATAGGTGCGGCCGACGTATTCTCCGATCACGCCCAGCGCCAGCAACTGGGCGCCGCCCAGGAACAGGATCACCACCATCAGGGTGGGGTAGCCACGCACGGGGTCGCCCCAGATCAGCACCTTCAGCATCACCCAGAGGCCGTAGAGGAAGGCGAGCGTCGCGGCGGAGACGCCGACCCAGGTGGCGATGCGCAGCGGTGCGGTGGAGAACGACGTGATGCCTTCCACCGCGAGGTTGGTCAGGCGCCAGTAGTTCCACTTGGTGTCGCCGGCGTGCCGCGCGTCGCGATGGTACGTGATCGCGGTCTGTCGATAGCCTATCCAGGCGAACAGCCCTTTCATGAAGCGCTGGCGCTCGCGGAGCTGGCGCAGCGCATCCGCCGCACGGCGGGACAGCAGGCGGAAGTCGCCGGTGTCGCGTGGCATCGGGGTATCGGACAGGCGCTCCATCACGCGGTAGAACGCCGCGGAGGTGAATTTCTTGGTCCGCGATTCGCCGTCGCGTTCGCCGCGTGTGGCGTAGACCACGTCGAAGCCTTCCTGCCAGCGCGCGACCAGTGCCGGGATGAGTTCGGGCGGATCCTGCAGGTCGATGTCGATGACCACCACGGCGTCGGCATCCGCGGCGTCGAGGCCGGCCGTCATCGCGGCTTCCTTGCCGAAGTTGCGCGAGAGCCGCAGCGCCTCGACACGCGGGTCGCGCGCGGCGATGGCGCGCAGCGTCGTCCACGTGCCGTCGTGGCTGCCGTCGTCGACATAGATGATCCGCGACGTGGCATCGAGTCCGTCCAGCACCGCGCCGAGGCGCGCATGGAACGTCTCCGCCACGGCGGTCTCGTTGTACGCGGGCACGACGATGGCGAGGGAGTAGGACATGGCGGGCCTCAGCGCACCCGGCCGGAGACGGGCGCCGGTCGGGAAAGATAGGCGGGGCCGCCGAGCTGCACGACCTGCCGGGCGATCCATGCGGTGCGGCGCTGCACGTAGGCGCTCGGCGCATCGACGCGGAAGCGGCGCGGATTCGGCAGCACGGCGGCGAGACGCGCGGACTGCGTCGCATCGAGTCGGTCGGGTGTGCCGCGGTAGAACGCGTCGGCCGCGGCGCCCACGCCGTACACGCCGTTACCGAGCTCCACCGTATTCATGTACACCTCGAGGATGCGCTGCTTCGGCCAGAGCGTTTCGATGAGCACCGTGAACCAGGCTTCAAGGCCCTTGCGGACGAAACTGCGACCGTTCCAGAGGAAAAGGTTCTTCGCCACTTGCTGGCTGATCGTGCTGGCACCGCGCAGGCGCTTGCCTTCGTCGGCCGCGTCGATGGCATCCTGGATCGCATCGACATCGAAGCCGTGGTGGTACGGGAATTTCTGGTCCTCGCCCGCCACCATCGCGATGCCCACCTGGGGCGAAATGCGCCCCCATGGAACCCAGCGGTGCCGAAGCGTGAAATCGTGCTCACCCGTCACCCATGCCTCCACGCGACGCTCCATCATCATCGCGCTGGTCCACGGCGGGATGAAACGGAAGGCGAACACGACGACGCACGACAGGGCCAGCCAGGCCACGACGAGCAGGCACGCGATGCGGACGATCCGGCGAAGGGGCGAGCGATGCGTCGGGATCATGGCGGCGCGCTGGCGGAGGATGGCGCAGTATAAGGGGCACTGGCCTCCGTGGGCTTGTCGCTGTCCGGGCGCGACCCCATCTGCCGTTGGATCACCAGGAGAATGCCGTGACCGATTCGATCGTCGATACCCTCGTGTCCGAGGACGTGCTCTATCGCTTCATGCTCGAGAAAGCGGGCATGCGCGGCGTGCTCGTCCGGCTCGGCGCCAGCTGGCACGAGATCGCCTCGCGAGCGGACTACCCATCGGCCCTGCGCACGACGCTGGGTCAGGCGGTCGCCGCGAGCGCGCTGCTCACCGGCAACATCAAGTTCGATGGCGCGCTCTCGCTGGAGTACAAGAGCCAGGGCGCGCTGCGCCTGCTCTTCGCCGAATGCACGGACAAGGGTCGCGTGCGCGGCATCGCGCGCCACGACGAAAACGAGCCCGGCGCACTGGCCGATCACGTCGATCTCGCGGCGGCCCCGGAGCCGTTGCTCGCCATCACGATCGGTCAGGCCGACCGGGGCCGTTACCAGGGCATCGTCGACCTCTCGCCGCCGTCGGACGCGTCGCTGCCGCCGCCGTCGCTCGCGCAGGCGCTCGAAGGCTACTTCGAGCGGTCGGAGCAGCTGCCCGCGCGCATCATGCTCGCCGCCGACGGCCAGCACGCGGTGGGCCTGATGGTGCAGCCGGTGCCGGGCGAGGGCGGTCACAGCGCCGTCGAGGACGACGACGACGCCTGGGAGCGCGTGGGTCACCTGCTGGCGACGCTCAGCGACAAGGAGATGCTCTCCACGCGTCCGGAAGAACTGCTCTACCGGCTCTTCCACGAGGAGACGGTGCGGCTCTACGAGCCGCGCTCGCTGGCGTTCGGCTGCACCTGCTCGCAGGAGCGCGTGGAAGGCATGCTGCGCGCGCTCGGCCGCCCGGAAGTCGAGGCGGCGCTGGACGAGCGCGACGGCGAGATCGAGGTGGTGTGCGAATTCTGCGCCACGCGCTACACGTTCGATCGCGTGGACGCCGAGCGCCTGCTCACACAGGTCGAGACGCCGCCGTCCCCGTCGACGCTGCAGTGAAGGATCGGGTGGGAGCCGGCAGGCCGGCTCCCACCGCATCACGCATCACGCATCCAGCGACAACGGCGCCCCGAGCCACTTGCTCGCGGGCTGCGGCTGCGCGAACAGGAAGCCCTGACCGAACCGGCAACCGATGCGACGCAGGGCGCGCATCTGCGATTCCGTCTCGATGCCTTCGGCGATCACCTGCATGCGCAGCGAATCCGCGAGCGCCTGGATCGCGCGCACCACTGCGGTGCTGTGTGCGTCGGTGTCTTCCGCGGGCAGCTCGATCACGAACGAGCGATCGATCTTAAGCGTCTCGATCGGGTACTGGTGCAGGTAGCTCAGCGATGAGTAGCCCGTGCCGAAATCGTCCAGAGCGATGCCCACGCCGTGGTCGCGGAGGTTCTCGAGGATCCGCTTCACCTGGGCGGGGTTCTCGAGCAGCGCACGCTCGGTGACCTCGACGCGGATCGATCGGGCCGGCACGCGATGTTCCGCGAGCAGGTCGAGAAGGCGCTGATCGAGGTCCGGCGAGCGGAAATGGCTGCCCGAGACGTTGATGCTGATGAAGCCCTCGTCGCCCACCAGCGCACGCGCCTGGCGGATCACCTGGTCGAAGATCTGCCAGTCGATGGCTTCCGAGCAGCCGGTGTCTTCGGCCACGGCGAGGAATTCGCCCGGCGGCAGCAGGCCGCGTTCTGGGTGGCGCCAGCGCAGCAGTGCTTCGTAGCCGACGACGCGAGTGTCTTCGAGATCCACGATCGGCTGATAGAAAGGAACGAACTCGTTGCGCGTGAGCGCGCGGCGCAGGTCGCCTTCCAGTTCGAGCAGCGAAAGGGCCTCGCGACGTAGGCGATCGTCGAAGACGGCCGCGCGATGGCGGCCTTCGTCCTTCGCCCGGTACATGGCCGAGTCGGCGTCGCGGAGGAGTTCTTCCGGACGCGTGTACTCGGGCGTCGGCAACGCGATGCCGATGGACGCGGACGTGAAGATCTCCTTCGCGCCGAGGCGGAAGGGGGTCTGCAACTGCGCGATGATGCGCTCGGCGATGTGCGTCGCGGCCTGCGGGTCGACGATGCCCTCGACGAGCACGGCGAATTCGTCGCCGCCGAGGCGCGCCACGACGTCGCGCGTCTTCAGGCAGGCGCGGATGCGACCGCCCACCTGGAACAACAGGTCGTCGCCGACGAGGTGGCCCACCGAATCGTTGATCACCTTGAACCGGTCGAGGTCGATGAACAGCACCGCGAACAGGTCGCCCGGGTTCTCGCGGTAGTGGTTCAGCGCCTGCTCCAGACGCTGCAGCAACAGCGTGCGGTTCGGCAGGCCGGTGAGCGAATCGTGCAGGGTTTCGTATTTGAGGCGGCGCTCGACCCGCTCGCGCTCCGCGATCTGCTCGCGCAGGTCGCGGTTGGCCAGCGCCAGGGCGCGGGTGCGTTCCGTGACACGGCGTTCGAGGCTGGCGTAGGCCTGCTTCAGCGATTCGGTCGTGTACTTGCGCTGCAGCGCGTTGGCGATGTGGTAACTGACGAAGGTCAGCAGTTCCTGGTCGCGTGCGCTGTACGTGTGCTCGGGCGTGTAGCTCTGCACCGCGAGCACGCCCATCGACTTCTCGTTCCAGATCAGCGGCACGCCGAGCCAGTGCAGCGAGCGCGCACCCGAGGTCGACAGCACCTGGTCGCGATTGAGGCGATCGATCTCGTCGCGGTCGGCCAGCAGCGCCTTGCCGTTGCGCAGCACGTACTCGGTGAGGCCACGGCCGAGTTCGCGGGGCTCGCGCACGCCATCGAGTTCGTCGACGGAGTAGGGGAAGGTCAGCTTGTTCTGGTCTTCCGAAAGCAGCGCGATATAGAAATTGCGTGCGTAGAGCAGGCCACCGATCACGCGATGGACCGCGGCATAGAAGTTTTCGATGCTGTCCGACGTGTTCGCCAGTTCCGCGATACGGAACAGCGCCGCCTGCAGGCGCTCGCCCCGCTGGCGCTGCAGGACCTGCTGGCGCAGCACGCGGTTGGCTTCGCGCAATGCCGCCGTGCGCGTGGTGACGCGACGTTCCAGTTCCTCGTGTGCCTGGCGGCGCTCCAGCGCCGTCTGCACGTGCTGCGCCACGTAGGTGAGCAGGTCGCGATCGTTCTCGGTGTAGCGGGTGTCGTCGCGGTAGCTCTGCACCACCAGCGCGCCGACGACGTCGTCGCCGCGCTTCATGGGCACGCCGAGCCAGTCGTCGCTGGGCGGACCGATCGGCACGCGCGGGCCGGGCAGGTTCTTCTCGAGTTCGCTGCTCGCGCCCATCATCGCGCGACCACTCTGCAGCACGTGCCAGGTCAGCGTGTTCTCGATCGCTTCGATCGCGCGCACGCCTTCCGGATCCGGGATGTCCTGGTCTTCGGTGTCCACGAAGTACGGGAAGCGAACCGTGCGGTTCTGCGCGTCGTACAGCACGATGAAGAAATTCTCGGCGTACATGAGGCTGCCCACGATGCCGTGGAGCGCGCTCATCATGTCCTTCATGTTGTGCTCGGCACCGGCCTGCTCCGCGATCGCGTAGAGGGCGCGCTGAAGACGTTCCGCCAGGGCGAGGCGCGAGATGGCCTCGTAGAGGTTCGCCGTTTCCGCCAGCTGCCGAAGACGGGCGGCGGCGAGGCGGCCGACCCAGGCGAGCAGGTCGGCGGACGCCCGCAGTTCGCCGTCCGCGGCGCGGACGTCGATGTAGCGCTCGTTTTGTGGATCGATCGCCAGTTCCAGCGCGCCGGCCGGCGCAGACTCGGAAGCAGGCCGCCACGTCACGGTGGCATCGGCGACGAGGCAATGGACGAAGGCCTCGCAATCCACCCGCACGGACTCGGCGTCCGCGGCGCGCAGGAGGCGTTCGACAGCCGCCTGCAAGGGCTCAGCCACAGCGGAACCGGGAGCCTGCAGGGTCGGGCTTTGGGATGGAGCGAAGGTCATCGCCTGACTAAGGTTCCGGTCGTGGTCGGTTCAGTCTATATGCGTTGCGGCGGCCGCGCGATGGGGCGCCGTGGCGCGGTTCCGGGGGCCGTCGCCCCCCGGCGGCGACCCTTCATGGTCATAAACGGCAGGCAGGCTGTTTCCTTAAGGGCCCCTCCCCGGGGTGTTAGTAAAAAGTAAAACGGCGTATACTCGGGTCGTTCCCGTCAGGCTGAGGCGGGACGCGGGGAAACTCAGCCGTCACAGACGAACCCTCCATGCGCCGATCTGTCCTGACCATGCTTCTGTTGATGCCGCTCGCCGCGGCAGGACAGGTCGCGCCGGTCGGACAGGACGCCACGGCGTCGCGCCTTCTGGGTGGCGATGCGGGTTCTCGCGGTGCGATTCCCGTCTGGCTCGCGCCGGATGGCCGCGCCCTTTCCCTGCAGGCCGACGACCGCGCCGACACCACCCAGCCGCTGGCGCCTCAGGCGGTGACCGCGGGTCCGGCGCTGACCAGCGGCCTCCAGTACGACATCGGCCCCCGCGTCCAGGCACACGCCACTGTCAGCGGTCAGGGCTGGATCAATTCGGCCGAATCCTGCGCGAGCGGGAGCAAGGGCGATCGTTGCAGTGCGCCTGGCGCGCCGCCGCGCATCGTCGGCAGCGAAGTGGGCGCCACGTATCGCGGCGCCGGCTACAGCGTCGGCCTCGGCGTGGGTTCCAGCCGTCCGACCGGCACGGGCGCGGCACTTCCCCGGGTCCTGCCGGGGCTGACCACGGCGTCCGGGCTCCCGGTCAACGCCCTGTCGTCGTCCACCGAACTCAACGCCCACGGCCGCGTCGATCTCGGCGCCCGTAGCGGCATCGACCTCGGCGCGAGCATCGGCCGTATCCGCCTGCTGCCGGGCAACCTCCTCGGGATCGGTACCGTCGACCAGAAGGCGCTGAGCTTCGGCGTCGATCGCGGTCCGCTGTCGGGTCTGATCACGGGCCGCACCATGCAGCCCGAGGCTACCGCGGTGAACGGTCTCAATCCGGACCGCCGCTGGAGCGCCATCGACCTCGGCGTCACCTGGCGCCTGCCGTGGCGCGGCGAACTCTCGGTCGGTGCGCAGAACGTCTGGTCGTCGGGCAACGCCCCGACCGGCCCGGTCGGTCCCGAGCCGGACCAGTCGCGCACGCCGTACGTGCAGTACCACCAGGATCTCTGATCGTTCACGATCCTCGGTGAGGGGTGGGAGCCAGCCTGCTGGCGATGGGTGCTCGTCGCAAGCTCCCATCGCCAGCAGGCTGGCTCCCACCAGTCAACAACAGCGCCCGCCCGTTCCCCGATACCTCGCTTCCTGCCGTTCCCGGAAGAACTCCCCGTAGCTGGGCACCTTCCGTTCCGGGTGGTGCTCGCGCAGGTGTTTCACGTAGACATCGTAATCGGGTACGCCGCAGCACAGCCGGGCGGTCTGTACCGCCCAGCGCCAGATCGAACGGGTATGGGTGATGGCCATGCCGCGTTCCTCAGCCCACGCTCGACAGCGCGACGTACGGTTCTTCCTGTGCGGTGGGATGGTTGGCCTTCCACGCGCGGACGATGGACCGCAGCGAGAAGAACAGCATCGTCAGCACCAGCAGCATGAACAGGCCGGTCAGCACCATGTCCACGCGGTTGTTGACGATGATCCGCTGCATTTCCTCCGCGGTCTTCGCCGGTGCCAGCAGCTTGCCGCTGGCCGCGGCATCCGCGTATTTCTGCGCGGCGGCGGTAAAGCTGATCTTCGCATCGAAGAGTTTCTGCCAGCCGGCGGTCAGCGTGCAGATCACCAGCCACGCGGCCGGGACCGCCGGCACGAGCACGTAACGCTCGCGCTTCAGCTTCACGGTGACGACCGTCGCCAGCATCAGGGCGATCGCCGCGAGCATCTGGTTCGCGATACCGAACAGGGGCCACAGGGTGTTGATGCCGCCCAGCGGATCCACGGCGCCCTGATAGAGGAAATAACCCCACAGCCCGACGCAGATCACCGTGGCCACCACGTTGCCCAGCCACGATTCGGTCTGCTTCAGCGGTGCCCATGCCATGCCCGCCAGTTCCTGGATCATGAAGCGCCCCACCCGGGTGCCCGCGTCGACCGTGGTCAGGATGAACAGGGCTTCGAAGAGGATGGCGTAGTGGTACCAGAGCGCCGTCATGCCTTCGCCGGGCATGATCCCGTGCAGCAGCTGCGCCATGCCGACCGCCAGGGTGGGGGCGCCGCCGGCACGACCGAGGATCGTTCCCTCACCGATGTCGCGTGCGGTCTGCGTCAGCTCCGCGGGCGTGACCAGGAAGCCCCAGCTGCTGATCGTCGCCGCCGCCTGCTCGGCGGTGGTCCCGACGAGCGCGCCGGGCGAGTTCATCGCGAAGTAGACGCCCGGATGCAGCGAGGCGGCGGCGATCAGCGCCATGATCGCGACGAAGGCTTCCATCAGCATGCCGCCGTAACCGACGAGGCGCGCCTCGCCCTCGTTGGCGAGCAGCTTCGGTGTGGTGCCGGAGGCGATGATCGAATGCCAGCCCGAGACCGCGCCGCAGGCGATGGTGATGAACAGGAACGGGAACAGGTTGCCCGCAAAGACCGGGCCCGTGCCATCGACGAACTTCGTGATCGCCGGCATCTGCAGCGTCGGCGCGGCAAGGAAGATGGCGAGCGCCAGGAGGGCGATGGTGCCGATCTTCAGGAACGTGGACAGGTAATCGCGCGGTGCCAGCAGCAGCCACACGGGCAGCACGGAGGCGAAGAACCCGTAGCCGATGAGCAGCCACGCCAGCGCCTTGGCATCGAAGTCGAAAAGGACCGAGAGTGTCGGCGAGTCGTTGACCGCCTTGCCGTACCAGATGGAAGCCAGCAACAGGACAAGGCCGATGATCGACACCTCGAGGATCTTTCCGGGCCGGATGTAGCGCAGGTACACGCCCATCAGCAGCGCGATCGGAATCGTGGCCGCCACGGTGAAGGTGCCCCAGGGGCTGTGCGTCAGGGCCTTGACCACGACCAGTGCGAGCACCGCCAGCACGATCATCATCAGGACCAGCACACCGACCATGGCGATCACCCCGGGCACCTCGCCCAGCTCGGCGCGCAGCATGTGCCCGAGCGAGCGACCGTCCCTGCGCAGCGACAGGCCCAGGATCATGAAATCCTGCACCGCGCCGGCGAATACCACGCCGACGAGGATCCAGAGCGTGCCGGGCAGGTAGCCCATCTGCGCCGCGAGCACGGGGCCGACGAGCGGCCCGGCGCCGGCGATGGCGGCGAAGTGGTGGCCGAAGACCACCCATCGGTCGGTGGGCACGTAATCGAGCCCGTCGTTGCGCAGCACCGAGGGCGTCGCGCGTGTCGGGTCGAGCTGAAGCACACGCGTCGCGATCATGCGGCTATAGAAGCGATAGCCGATCAGGAACACCGCGATCGACGCGGTGACCAGCCAGATCGCGTTGATCGGCTCGCCGCGTCGCAGGGCGACGACGCCGAGGCACCACGCGCCGACGATGGCGATGGCAGCCCACAGGATCTTGCCTGCGGGACTGGGTTTCGGGATGGCGCTGTTCATGGCTTGGAGCTCCCCGTGCGGATGGCCCAAGGGTCGTCCCCGTCGCTTCGGGGGTCAATCGCCATGCGGGGTTTCACGTATTAGCCATTGGTCGAATGGCCGCGCCGTGGCGCGCGTGCATCCGCGCTATGCTGACGCCTTCCCCCTCCCCGCCGGACCCCCATGATTCGCGAGATCCTGAAAATGGGCGACGAGCGTCTGCTTCGCATCGCGCCGCCGGTGCCACCGGACATGATCGGCTCGCCCGAGCTCGACGCCCTCATCGACGACATGTTCGAAACGATGCACCACGTCGGTGGCGTGGGCCTCGCCGCGCCGCAGATCGGCGTGGATCTCCAGCTGGTGATCTTCGGGTTCGACAGCAGCGAGCGTTACCCCGACGCGCCGCCGGTGCCGCAGACCATCCTGCTCAATCCGGTGATCGTGCCGCTGTCGGACGAGATGGAAGAAGGGTGGGAAGGGTGCCTGTCCGTTCCGGGACTTCGCGGCGTCGTCGATCGCTATGCGACGATCCGCTACACGGGCGTCGATCCGAAGGGCAAGCCGATCGACCGCGTCGCCGAGGGCTTCCACGCCCGGGTGGTGCAGCACGAGTGCGACCACCTTATCGGACGCTTATATCCGTCGCGGATTACCGACTTCTCGCGCTTCGGCTATACCGAGGTGCTGTTCCCGGGCATGGACGTCGCGGACGATTGAGCGACGGGTCAGTCAGGCGCCGCCATGGCGGCGCCTGCACGGCGCTACTCTGCGTCGGCGAGCGCTTCGATGATGACCAGGAGGGCCTTGCGGCGCTCCTTGGGCAGGCGGCTGACGAGGCCGACCAGGCGCAGTTGCTCGCGCGAATCCGCACGATAGAGGGCCGGGCTTTCGCGCACGCCGGTCGCGCCGTTCGGCGAACCGCGGCCCGTGGCGAGCCACTCGAAGTTGACGCCGAAGCGCGTCGCCATGTCGATCTGGCGTTCCAGTTCCGGCAGGCCGAGATCGCTGAGCCATTTCCGCGCGGTTTCACGACTGACGTCGAAAAGGTCGGCCAGCTGCGTGATTCGGCCGCGGCCTTTCTTCACGCCAGCCATGTCCAGCGCGACATGCAGACGTTGGGAAAAACCTCGGTTGATAGGTGGCATGACAACTCCGGTGGAACGCTGTGGCGCTTCTAGCCCGGTATTGTTCGATAGCGCGGAGTAGCAGCGTAAGCCTTTTGCAGTTGCTGAATCGTGCAATTTGCGACTGCTATTTGTTTTTTGGCTTACGAGCGGAATGAGTTGACCGATTTTCTCATTTCTTCCGCCGCGCGATGTGCTACGTCGGCGAAGTCGGAGCCGCCGCTAGCGTAAAGGATGGCGCGCGAGGATGAAATCATCAGGCCCGTTCCGTCCGCCGTCCGGCCATGACGCATCACCGCCTCGACGTCGCCACCCTGCGCGCCGATGCCGGGAACGAGCAATGGCATGTCGCCCACGATCCTGCGAACGCGGCCGAGCTCTTCCGGCCAGGTCGCGCCCGTGACCAGTGCGCAGTTGCCGTTTCCGTTCCACTCGCGCGCGATGGTTTCCGCCACCCGGATGTAGAGCGGCTCGCCGCCGCAGTCGAGCGCCTGGAAATCCTTGCCGCCGGGGTTCGAGGTGCGGCAGAGCAGGATCACGCCCTTGTCGGCGCGGTCGAGGAACGGGGCGACGGAATCGTGGCCGAGGTACGGATTCAGCGTGACCGCGTCGGCGTCGTAACGGTCGAAGGCTTCGGCGGCGTACTGCTTCGCCGTCGACCCGATGTCGCCGCGCTTGGCGTCGAGGATCACCGGAATGTCGGGGTGCCGGTCATGGATGTGCGCGATCAGGCGCTCGAGCACCTCTTCCGCGCGCTGGGCGGCGAAATGGGCGATCTGGGGCTTGTACGCACAGACGGAGCCGGCCGTCGCATCGACGATGTCGCGGCAGAATTCGAAGATGCCCTCGGTGCCGGACAGGCCCGCCGGCAAACGGCCGGGCTCCGGGTCGAGGCCCACGCACACCAGGGAGTCGTTGCGACGCCAGGCGTCCTTCAGAGCCGTCATGAAGTTCATGGGGTGCACCACACGGTAAGGCGGGAATCGGGCTCCTTGTGGGAGCGCGCCAGCGCGCTCCCACAGGATCGGTGGTCCTGGTCAGACCAGCTTCTTGTACTTCACGCGCTTCGGGCCGGCATCGTCGCCGAGGCGGCGCTTCTTGTCGGCTTCGTACTCGTTGTAGTTGCCCGGGAAGAACTCGACGTGCGAGTCGCCTTCGAACGCGATGATGTGCGTGGCGATACGGTCGAGGAACCAGCGGTCATGCGAGATGACCACGGCGCAGCCCGGGAACTCGAGCAGGGCGTCTTCGAGCGCGCGCAGCGTTTCGACGTCGAGATCGTTCGACGGCTCGTCGAGCAGCAGCACGTTGCCGCCCTGCAGAAGGGTCTTGGCCATGTGCAGGCGACCGCGCTCACCGCCGGACAGCTGGCCGACGATCTTCTGCTGGTCGGTGCCCTTGAAGTTGAAGCGACCGATGTACGAGCGCGACTGGATCTCGAACGTGCCGATGGTCAGGATGTCCGAGCCGCCCGACACTTCCTGCCAGACGTTGTTCTTCGCATCGAGCGCATCGCGCGACTGGTCGACATAGGCGAGCTTGACCGTGTGGCCGGTCTTCACTTCGCCGGAGTCCGGCTTCTCCTTGCCCATGATCATCTTCATGAGCGTGGACTTGCCGGCGCCGTTCGGGCCGATGATGCCGACGATGGCGCCCGGCGGAATCTTGAACGAGAGGTCTTCGATCAGCACGCGGTCGCCGAATGACTTGGTGACGTTCTTGAACTCGATGACTTCCTGGCCCAGACGCTCGCCCGGCGGGATGAAGATCTCGTTGGTTTCGTTGCGGCGCTGGTACTCGACCGAGTTCAGCTCTTCGAAACGGTTGATGCGCGCCTTGCCCTTCGACTGGCGGCCCTTGGCGGCCGAACGGATCCACTCCAGTTCCTTCGCCAGCGCCTTCTGGCGCGACTTCTCCTGGTTGGCTTCCTGCTTCAGGCGCTCGCCCTTCTGCTCCAGCCAGTCGGTGTAGTTGCCCTTCCAGGGAATGCCGCGGCCGCGGTCGAGCTCGAGGATCCACTCGGCGGCGTTGTCGAGGAAGTAGCGGTCATGGGTGACCGCGACGACCGTGCCCGGGTAGTCGTGCAGGAAGGTTTCCAGCCAGTCGACCGACTCGGCGTCGAGATGGTTGGTCGGCTCGTCGAGCAGCAGCATGTCGGGCTTCGAGAGCAGCAGGCGGCACAGGGCCACGCGGCGCTTCTCGCCACCGGACAGCGGGCCGACGAGGGCGTCCCACGGCGGCAGGCGCAGCGCGTCGGCGGCGACTTCGAGCTGGCGCTCCAGCGCATGCGCGTCGTTGGCGGCGAGGATGCCTTCGAGGGCTTCCTGCTCCTTGGCCAGCTTGTCGAAATCCGCGCCTTCTTCGGCGTAGGCGGCATAGACCTCCTCGAGGCGCTTCTGCGCGTCGAGAACCTCGGACACGCCTTCCTCGACCACTTCGCGCACGGTCTTGTTCGGGTCGAGGTCGGGCTCCTGCGCCAGGTAGCCGATCTTGGTGCCCGGATTGGCGCGCGCCTCGCCCTGATAGTCGGTATCGACGCCCGCCATGATCTTCAGCACCGTCGACTTGCCCGCGCCGTTCAGGCCGAGGAGACCGATCTTGGCGCCGGGGAAGAAGGACAGGGAGATGTCCTTGATGATCTGGCGCTTCGGGGGAACGATCTTGCTCACCCCGTTCATGGTGTAGATGTATTGCATGGGTGCTCCGTCAGGCGATGCGGGCCGTCGGAGCGAGGGAGGCTCCGGGCAGGCAAACCCCGATTATAACCGGTCGGCGTGACGGGGCGGAGGGCGGAGTCGTCGCGGCGGGGCCCGGACGGGCCGGGCCCCGGGCTCGTCCTACAGGCGCGGCAGGAGATAGTCGCGAATGCCGCGCTGGTTGGGGGTGGTGTACCAGAGGCAGCTGGCCGTGAGCCAGACGTACCCGGCCATGCTGCTCGCGCACCAGGCCTTCTGGGCTAGCTCGTGCACGCCGCCGATGGTGTGGCCGATCTCGTGCGCCACGATGTGACGCGGTCCCCGCCGGCTCGCCAGCGCCGACTTTCCGTTGTCCAGCGCGACGCCGACGACGTCTTCGCCCCAGTTCGCCGCCGGCTCGTCGACGAACAGCACGTAACGGGCGAGCTGACCCGGCGCACCGTGCGCGTCGTGGACGTGCTCGAAGCCGCGCAGATGGACGTCTTTCAGGCGCTGGGCGGCCGTGCCGGCGTGGTAGTCGAGATCGGTCAGCCCCGGGACGTTCGTCTTGAGGAAAACGCGGACCTTCTTGCCCGGCACGATGTCCTTCTGCATCTCCCGGACCCACCAGGTCGTGTACCAGTTGAGGAAATGGGCGTGATCCGGTTCCTTCGACTGGTCGTGGAGGAAGATCCAGACATTGAGCCCGTCGCCGCCCGGCTCGTCGGCCTCCGGGTCGTACGGCTCGGCGTCGTCGCTGGTCACGAGGTCGCCGAATCCGGTGTAGTCGGCAGTCCACTCGCCCGAACGCCGCGACCTCGCGGCCGCAGACGTCGGCGCGGCGTCGTCGAACGCGATGTCCAGCGCGTCGCCCAGCCGGACGAGCGTGGCCGGGCGGCCGTCGACCCGCGCGACGTACATGGCGCCGGGTCGGCCGTCGGGGCCTTCGAGTTCCACGTCCAGGCGCTCCAGGCCGGCGATGCGGTGGACCGCGCCGTTGTGTTCAAGGGTGAATTCCGTGACCTGGCGGTCGGCCACGGCCATGTCGAAGGCCAGCGCGGAAGAGCTGGCGATGGCCGCCGGGGCGGTCGCCAGGGTGCCGGCGACGAGGGCCAGTGCCAGGGGAAGGTGTCGCAGTCGCATGGTGTCCATTCCTTGGGGAGGGGGAGGGGCAATCGCCCTCGGCAAGCCTAGGTGGGGTGCCCGTGCGGTGGAGTAGGCCTGTGCCCCGCAGGTGGGTAGGCCTGGGTCGCGAATGCCGCTCCGGACCTTGTCCGGCTGGCTGCAAACCCCCACCTCGGCTACACTTTTCCCCTTTCCCATTGCGCTCTGCACGAGGTTCAGATGTTCCCGAAGGATGCAACGATCGCCGGTTACGACGACGAGCTGGCCCAGGCCATCGCGGGCGAAGCCCGTCGCCAGGAAGATCACGTCGAGCTGATCGCCTCCGAGAACTACGCCAGCCCGCGCGTGATGGAAGCCCAGGGTTCGGTCCTGACGAACAAGTACGCCGAGGGTTACCCCGGCAAGCGCTACTACGGCGGTTGCGAATACGTCGACGTCGCCGAGAAGCTGGCCATCGACCGCCTGAAGAAGCTCTTCGGTGCCGATTACGCCAACGTCCAGCCGCATTCGGGCTCGCAGGCCAACCAGGCCGTGTACTTCGCGTTGCTGCAGCCGGGCGACACGATCCTCGGCATGAGCCTCGCTCACGGCGGTCACCTGACGCACGGCGCCAAGGTGAACATGTCGGGCAAGTTATTCAACGCGGTGCAGTACGGCATCGATCCGGACACCGGTCTGGTCGACTACGACGAGATCGAGAAGCTCGCCGTCGAGCACAAGCCGAAGATGATCGTCGCCGGCTTCTCGGCGTACTCGCAGGTGCTCGACTGGGCGAAGTTCCGCGCCATCGCCGACAAGGTGGGTGCGTACCTGTTCGTCGACATGGCGCACGTCGCCGGCCTCGTGGCCGCGGGCGTCTACCCGAACCCGGTACCGCACGCGCACGTCGTCACCTCCACCACGCACAAGACGCTGCGCGGTCCGCGCGGTGGCATCATCGTGGCGAAGGGCATCGGCGAAGAGCTGGAGAAGAAACTCCAGTCCATCGTGTTCCCGGGCATTCAGGGCGGTCCGCTCATGCACGTGATCGCCGCCAAGGCCGTCGCGTTCAAGGAAGCCCTCGAGCCGGCCTTCACGGAGTATCAGAAGCAGGTGGTGAAGAACGCCAAGGCCATGGCGGAGACGCTGATCGCGCGCGGCTACAAGGTCGTGTCCGGCGGCACCGAGAACCACCTCATGCTCATCGACCTGATCGGTCGCGACGTGACGGGCAAGGACGCCGAGGCCGCGCTCGGCAAGGCGCACATCACCGTCAACAAGAACGCCGTGCCGAACGATCCGCGTTCGCCGTTCGTCACGTCGGGCCTGCGCATCGGCACGCCGGCGATCACGACGCGTGGTTACACCGAAGCCGATGCCATCGATCTCGCAGGCTGGATCTGCGACGTGCTCGACGCGCCGGCCGACGAGACGGTGCTGGCCACGGTGCGTGGCAAGGTCACCGCGCAGTGTGCTAAATACCCCGTCTACGGCTGATGCATTGTCCGTTCTGCCAGCATGAAGACACGCGCGTCATCGACTCCCGCCTCACGGAAGACGGGAGCACGGTGCGGCGTCGTCGCGAGTGCCCGCAGTGCGGCGAGCGTTTCAACACGTTCGAAACGGCCGAGCTGAAACTCCCGGCGATCGTCAAATCCGGCGATCGTCGCGAGCCGTTCGACGAGCACAAGCTGCGTGTCAGCTTCGAGCGCGCGTTGCAGAAGCGTCCCGTGGCGAGCGACGCCGTGGATACCGCGATGCGCGCGGTCACGAACGACCTGCGCCGCTGCGGCGAACGCGAAGTGCCGTCGCGCCAGGTCGGCGAACTCGTCATGCGCGAACTGAAGAAGCTCGACCAGGTCGCGTACGTGCGTTTCGCCTCGGTGTACCGGCGCTTCGAAGACGTCCACGCGTTCCGCGAAGAGATCGAGAAACTCGAGCGCGACCTGCCGTCCATCGAAGGCATGCAGCTGCCCCTGCTGGACGCCGCCCGGCGCGGACGCAAGAGCTGATGTCGCGCCCGTTCTTTCCGGCCATGGACCACGTCCACATGGCCCATGCGCTGCGCCTCGCCGCGCAGGGCATGCACACCACGCAACCGAATCCGCGCGTCGGCTGCGTCGTCGCGCGCGGCGACACCGTGCTCGGCACCGGCTGGCACCGGCGTGCCGGCGAGCCGCATGCCGAAGTGCACGCGCTGCGCGAAGCCGGCGAATCCGCCCGCGGCGCCACGGCGTACGTCACGCTCGAGCCCTGCGCGCACCATGGCCGCACGCCGCCCTGCGCCGACGCGCTGATCGCGGCGGGCGTCGGGCGCGTGGTCGTCGCGCACGAGGACCCGTTCGACAAGGTCGATGGCGCCGGTATCGCGAAGCTGCGCGACGCGGGCATCGGCGTGCAGGTCGGCCTGATGCGCGAGCAGGCGCGCGAGCTCAACATCGGATTCTTCAGCCGCATCGAACGGGGGCGCCCGTGGGTGCGGGTGAAGCTCGCGATGAGCCTCGACGGGGGCACCGCGCTCGCCGACGGTTCGTCGAAATGGATTACCGGCGAGGCCGCGCGCGCGGACGTGCAGCGCTGGCGCGCCCGTGCGTCCGCCATCCTGTCGGCCAGTGGCACCGTGCTGGCGGACGACCCGCACCTCACCGTGCGTCTTCCGGGCGACGAACGATTCGTACCGCCGCTGCGTGCGATCCTCGATTCGCGCCTGCGCACACCGCACCGCGCGAACGTGCTCGACGCCGCCGCGCCGACGCTGCTGATGCACGCCCCGGACGTCGCCGTGCCCGCGCATCTGGCCGGCGTGGACCGCGCCGCGGTGCGTCTCGACGATCGCGGTGGCCTCGATCTGCGTGCCGCGTTGCACGTACTGGCGCTCCGTGACGTCAACGAAGTGCACGTGGAGGCCGGTCCGGTGCTCTGCGGCGCGCTGCTCGCGGCGGGACTCGCCGACGAGCTGCTCGTGTACGTCGCGCCGGTGCTGCTCGGCAGCAGCGCGCGCCCGATGCTGGCGTTGCCGCCGCTCGACGACATGGCGTCGCGCTGGAAGCTCGATACCGTCGACCGGCGTCAGGTCGGCGACGACACGCGGCTGCAGCTTCGTCCCGCCCACACGGCGAAGGCCGGGGCGTGATGACGCCACGCCTGGCGCACGTTCGCTGGGGGATCGTCGGCTGCGGCGCCGTGACGGAGGTCAAGAGCGGCCCGGCCTTCGCGAAAGTACCCGATTCGTCGCTGGTGGCGGTGATGCGCCGCGACGGCGACAAGGCGCGCGACTATGCACGCCGTCACGGTGTGCCGCGCTGGTACGACGATGCGGACGCCCTGATCGCGGATCCCGGTGTCGACGCGGTGTACGTCGCCACGCCGCCGTCGAGCCATCGCGAACTCGCGCTGAAGGCGATCGCGGCGGGCAAGCCGGTATACGTCGAAAAGCCCATGGCGATCGATCACGCCGAATGTCAGGACATCGTGCGCGCGGGCGAAGCCGCCGGTGTGCCCGTTTTCGTCGCGTATTACCGCCGCATGTTGCCGCGCTTCCGGCGCATCGCGCAGCTGCTGTCCGACGGTGCGATCGGTGCGCCGCGCATCGTCGACGTGCTGCTGCACCACCCGTTCGAGTCGCGCTACCGCGATCCGGCGAACCTGCCGTGGACGGTGCAACCGGCGATCTCGGGTGGCGGCATCTTCGTCGACATCGGCTGCCATACCCTCGACATCCTCGATTTCCTGCTTGGCCCTATCGTCGACGCCCGCGGCATGGTGTCGAACCAGCTCGGTGCGTATCCAGCGGAGGACACCGTGGCGATGGCGTTTCGCTTCTACAGCGGTGTGCTGGGCACCGGCCTGTGGAACTTCGCCGCCGACCGCCGCGAGGATCGCGTGCAGATCGTGGGCAACGGCGGGCGGCTCACGTTCGCCACGTTCGGCGACGGGCCGATCCGGCTCGAATCGGGCGGGCACGTGGAGGACATCCACATCGCCAACCCCGAGCATATCCAGCAGCCGCTGATCGCATCGATCGTGGCGGAGCTCACGGGGAAGGGCATCTGTCCGTCGACGGCGCGCACGGGCGCGCGCACGAGCTGGGTGATGGATCGGGTGCTGAGGCCCTGACGTTTCGGTAGGAGCCACCGGGTACCTGCAGCCAGCAGGCTGGCTCCCACGCTGGACCTTGAAAAGACGGCGTCTCAGCCCCCATTCCGGCAGGGGGCGCAAGCAGCACCATGCTATCCTTGCGCCTCCACAGCGTCTTCAGGGCGGGGTGTAAATCCCCACCGGCGGTAGGTTCCCAGTGAACGAGCCCGCGAGCGCTTCCGGTCCTGCCGGAAGGTCAGCAGATCCGGTCCGATGCCGGAGCCGACGGTCATAGTCCGGATGAAAGAAGACGGCGTTCGCTCGTTCCCCCGGGGAGTGAGCGAAGGCCATGCCTTGGGGCGTTTTTCGCTCACCACCGCGGGAAACGTTTCATGAAAACCACACTGCGCCACGCCTCCTTCGTCGGAGGTCGCTGACATGTTCACCGGCATCATCCAGGCGGTCGGCCGCATCGCGCGCCTCGAACCGCGCGGCGGCGACGTCCGTCTCACGGTCGACACCGCCTCCCTCGACATGACCGACGTCGCCCTCGGCGACAGCATCGCCGTTTCCGGCGTCTGCCTCACCGTGATCGCGTTCGACGTCGCCAGCTTCGCGGCCGACGTCTCGAACGAGACGCTCGCGCACACCACGCTCGGCCGACACAAGGCGGGCGACCCGGTGAACCTCGAAAAAGCCTTGCGCCTGGCGGACCGTCTTGGCGGCCACCTGGTATCCGGACACGTCGACGGCACCGGCAAGGTCGTTTCGGTCGTGCCAGACGGTCGATCGCTGCGCTGGAGCTTCGAGGTGCCCTCCGACCTCGCGCGTTACATCGCGCACAAGGGCTCCGTCTGCATCGACGGTACCAGCCTCACGGTCAACGAGGTCGAGGGCAACCGTTTCGGCGTCAACCTCATTCCGCACACGGTCGAACACACCGCGTTCTCGGCGCGCCGCGCCGGCGACGCCGTGAACATCGAGGTCGACGTGGTCGCGCGGTACATCGAGCGGCTGCTCGGCGCCGGCGGCAGCCCGCGCCTCGACGAGGCCTTCCTGAAACAGCACGGCTTCGCCTGAGCGGAACGACCTCCATGCCCTTCAACACCATTCCCGAGATCCTCGAAGACCTTCGCAACGGCCGCATGGTCGTGATCCTCGACGACGAGGATCGCGAAAACGAAGGCGACATCGTCATGGCCGCCGAAAAGGTCCGGCCGGAGGACGTCAACTTCATGGTTCGCGAGGCACGCGGTCT
Source organism: Luteibacter sp. UNCMF331Sha3.1 (assembly GCF_900109915.1). Taxonomy (GTDB): domain Bacteria; phylum Pseudomonadota; class Gammaproteobacteria; order Xanthomonadales; family Rhodanobacteraceae; genus Luteibacter. Next base: position 737,556 of record NZ_FOBU01000001.1, on the reverse strand, counting down.
CATGTGCCTGACGCTTACCGAGCAGCGCACGCGTCAGCTCGGCCTGAAGCCGATGGTCAGCGACAACAACTCGCCGTACCACACCAACTTCACCGTCTCGATCGAGGCCGCCGAGGGTGTCACCACCGGCATCTCGGCGCACGACCGCGCGCGCACCGTGCAGGCCGCCGTCGCGAAGGACGCCTCGCCCGCCGACATCACCATGCCGGGGCACGTGTTTCCGCTCACCGCGCAGGCCGGCGGCGTGCTGTCGCGCGCGGGCCACACCGAAGCCGGTTGCGACCTGGCCGCGCTCGCGGGCCTCGAGCCCGCGTCCGTGCTGATCGAAATCCTCCACGACGACGGCTCGATGGCGCGTCGCCCCGAGCTCGAAGTCTTCGCGGCGAAGCACGGCCTGAAGATCGGCACGATCGCCGACCTGATCCGCTATCGCCTCGAAACCGAAAAGACGGTCGAGCGCGTGTTCGCCGACGACGTCGATACCGAGTTCGGTCCTTTTCGCCTCATCGCCTTCCGCGACGCCATCCGGCATGGGCTGCACTTCGCGCTCACGCGTGGCGACATCGGCGATGGCGAGCCCGTGATCACGCGCGTGCACGTGCGCAATACGCTTTCCGACGTGCTCCACCTCAAGCGCGACGACCTCGGGCAGACCGTGACCGACGCCCTGCGTCGCATCGACGCCGAGGACCGCGGCGTGCTGCTCGTGCTCTCCGGCGCCGACACGCCCGAGGCCCTGCTGGCCCGGCTCAAGCGCGACGCGGCCCCCATGCCCGCGCCGAAGGATGACCAGGAATGGCGTCAGCTGGGTCTGGGCGCGCAGATCCTCGCGGACCTCGGCGTGAAACGGCTCCGCGTGATGGGCACGCCGCGTAAGTTCGTCGGCATCGCGGGGTTCGGCCTCGAAGTGGTCGAACAGGCGGGGTGATCACGCAACCCGATGTTGCGAAAGGTCCGCCAAGCCATTATTGCTATCGCTTTGGAACACGACGTATCCCGCATGTCCGCACGTTACGAGATCCGCCTGATCGCTCCTTCCGGTTACCCCCATATCCCCGAGGCCATGCGTCGGGGCATCGAGCGGCTGGAAGCCGCCGGTCACCGGATCGCCGGCCGTGAGGTCCTCGATCGCCTCGACCTGCGTTTCGCGGGCACGGACGCCGAGCGCGCGGCCGACCTCAACGGGCTGGCCGACCCGTCGCGTCCGCTGCCCGACGTGGTGCTCGCCATCCGCGGTGGCTATGGCGCACACCCGCTGTTGCCGCTGCTGAATTACGACGCACTCGGCGAGCGTCTGCGCGACGCGCCCGTGGCGATGATCGGACACAGCGACTTCACGGCGCTGCAGTCCGCGCTCTATGCCCGCGCGGGCATCGTCACCTACGGCGGCCCGATGCTCGGCGCCGACTTCGGTGCGCCGGAGCTCGACCCGCTGACGTGGGAACACGTCTGGCGAACCCTCGCCGACGAGGAGGGCCTCGGGGAATGGGAGGCGCCGCACACCCCGGATATCGCCGTCGACGGCACGCTCTGGGGCGGCAACCTCGCCATGCTCGCGGGCCTCGTCGGCTCGCCGTACTTTCCATCGATCGAGGGCGGCCTGCTCTACATCGAGGACATCGCAGAGCCGCCGTTCCGGGTGGAACGCATGCTCTATCACCTGCTGCACGCGGGGGTGCTCGGTGCGCAGAAGGCCCTGCTGGTCGGCGACTTCACCGGCTATCGCGTGGCCGAATACGACAACGGCTACGACCTCGACACCGTCTTCGAGCGGATCGCCGGCGCGGCGGGCATTCCCATCGTCCGGGGCCTGCCGTTCGGGCACGGTCCGGCCAAGTTCACCCTCCCGTTCGGCGCGGCCGGCCGGCTCGTGGTGGCGGACGGCAGGGCCACCCTTCGTTTCAGCGGCCACCCAAGGCCGAAAACCCCGTAAAATATCCGGTCGCGCGGCGGCCGATCCGCCCAGGACATCCCGAACATGAAGATCATCGAAGGCGATTTCGCCACTCCCAAGGGCCGCTTCGCCATCGTGGCAGGCCGTTTCAACGCGTTCGTCGTCGAGCCGCTGGTCGAAGGCGCGCGCGACGTGCTCGTCCGCCACGGCGTGAAGGACGATGCGATCGACCTGATCCGCGTGCCCGGCGCCTGGGAAATCGCGCAGGCCGCGTACAAGGTCGCCAACTCGGGTCGGTACGCCGCCGTGATCGGCCTCGGCGCGGTGATCCGCGGTTCGACGCCGCACTTCGACTACGTCGCCGGCGAAGCCGCCAAGGGTCTCGGCCAGGCCGCTTACGCCTCCGGCGTGCCGGTGTGCTTCGGTGTGCTGACCACCGACAGCATCGAGCAGGCCATCGAGCGTTCGGGCACCAAGGCCGGCAACAAGGGTGCCGATGCCGCCGTGGTCGCCATCGAAATGGTCAACCTCTACACGAAGATCGGCCAGTGACCGCGCCTCGTCAGGGCATCGACATGGCGGCGCGCTCGCGCGCCCGCCGCCGCGCGGTCCAGGCGCTCTACGCCTGGCAGGTCGGCGGCAGCAAGATGGGTAACGTCATCGCGCAGTTCCGCCACGAGCAGGACATGGAAGTGGCCGACCTCGAGTACTTCGAGGACATCCTCAAGGGCGTGGAGCAGCACGTGAAGGAGCTCGACGACGGCCTCAAGCCGTTCATCGACCGCGAGGTGTCGCAGATCGACCAGATCGAGCGCGCGGCGCTGCGCATGGGCGCGTACGAGCTGAAGTACCGCCCCGACGTGCCGTACCGTGTCGTCATCAACGAAGCGGTGGAAGCCACGAAGCGCTTCGGTGCCGATCACGGCCACAGCTATGTGAACGGCGTGCTCGACAAACTCGCGACGCACTGGCGTACGGCCGAGAAGCGATCCTGATCCCCGGCGTCGCGATCCCGCGCGCTCTCCTGCCTCAAGGAAACGCATGGAATTCGACCTGATCGACCGTATCCGCCGGCATACGGAAGTCCACCGCGACGACGTCGTCGAAGGCATCGGCGACGATGCCGCGGTGGTCGCGGTCCCGGCGGGACGCGAACTCGCGATCGCCGTCGACACCCTCGTCGAGGGCGTCCATTTTCCGCAGGGCACCGATCCCGCCGACATCGGCTGGAAGGCCCTCGCCGTCAATCTCTCCGATCTCGCCGCGATGGGCGCCACGCCCGCGTGGGCGTTGCTCGCCCTCACCACGCCGCATGGCGACGAAGCCTTCTTCGATGGCCTCGCGCGGGGTTTCGCGGAACTGGCGACGCCGTACCGGCTCGCGTTGATCGGCGGCGATACCACGCGAGGTCCGCTGACGGTCACCGTCGCGGTGCACGGTTTCACCGCGCCGGGCGAAGCCCTGTTGCGTTCCGGGGCGCGCGTGGGCGATGTCGTGATGGTGACGGGTACGCTCGGCGACGCCGCCGCGGGCCTGCGTTGTCTCGCCGAGGCCGATGCGTCGCCGTACGCCTCGCTCGTCGAACGGCTGAACCGCCCGACGCCGCGCGTTTCCGCGGGGCAGGCGCTGCGAGGTATCGCCACGGCCTGTATCGACATCTCCGACGGTCTCGTCGCGGATCTCGCTCATATCTGCGCGGCAAGCGGTGTCGGCGCGGACATCGACGCGGCGATGCTGCCGCGATCGTCCGGCATGCTCGCGCACTTCGCCGATGCCGACGCGCTGGAATTCGCGCTGGGCGGCGGCGACGATTACGAACTCTGCTTCGCCGTGCCGGAGAACCGCGCGGGTGAAGTCGGCGCAACGCTGGCCCGGTTGGGCTGCGGCGGCACGCGTATCGGCCGCATCGTCGAGGGCGCCGGCGTGCGCGTGATCGACGGGCAGGGCGGCACGTACGAACCCGCGCGCATCGGCTGGAACCACTTCGCGACATGAGCACCAAATACGTCCTCGATCCGGCCGACCGGCGACGCCTTCTCAAGACCCCGGCGGGGTGGCTCGCCGTGGGGTTCGGCTCCGGCCTCGCGCCGAAAGCGCAGGGAACCTTCGGCTCGCTGGCCGCGATCCTGCCCTGGCTCTTCCTTCGCGACCTCACCGTGCTGGCGTGGGTCGGCGTGATCGTCGTCTCGTTCGTCGTGGGCGTCGCCGCGTGCGACATCGCGGGAAAGATCCTCGGCGTCGACGATCACCGCAGCCTCGTCTGGGACGAATTCACCGGCCAGTGGATCGCGCTTCTCCCGGCCCTGCATGGGCCGTGGTGGACGGTGCTCTGCGGTTTCGCGCTGTTCCGCCTCTTCGACGTGTGGAAACCGTGGCCGATCGCCTGGTTCGACCGTCGCGTGAAAGGCGGCCTCGGCGTCATGCTCGACGACGTGATCGCGGGTATCTTCGCGGCGGTCGCGCTAGCCGCCCTGGTTCATTTCTTCGCCTGAGGAACCCCCATGGAATATCGTCGCCTCGGTTCGACCGGCCTCAAGGTTTCCGCGTTGTCGTACGGCGCGTGGGTCACGTTCGGGCGGCAGGTCGGCCGTTCGGAAGCGCGCGAGCTGATCGCGCTCGCCTACGACCATGGCGTCAACTTCTTCGATAACGCCGAGACCTACAACGCGGGCGACGCGGAACGCCTGATGGGCGACGTGATCGCCGACCTGCGCCTGCCACGCGACGCCTACACCGTGTCGAGCAAGGTCTACTTCGGTGCCACGGAAACGCCGAAGCCGACGCAGCGCGGTCTCTCGCGCAAGCACGTCTTCGATGCCTGCCATCAGGCACTTCAGCGCCTGCGCGTCGACTATCTCGACATGTACTTCTGCCACCGCGCCGATCCGGACACGCCGGTGGAAGAAACGGTGCTCGCGATGGATACGCTCGTGCGCCAGGGCAAGGTGATGTACTGGGGCACGAGCGAATGGTCCGCCGACCTCATCGAGGAGGCCCACCGCGTCGCGCGCGAGCGCAACCTCGTCGCGCCGTCGATGGAGCAGCCGCAGTACAACCTGTTGCACCGCGAGCGTTTCGAGCGTGAGTACGCGTCGCTCTACGACCGCTACGGCATGGGTACCACGATCTGGTCGCCGCTCGCCTCGGGCTTGCTCACGGGCAAGTACAACGACGGCGTGCCCGACGATTCGCGCCTCGGGCATCCGGATTACGCGTGGCTCCGCGACGCGCTGCTCGAAAACGACGGGGCGCGCCTGAAGGCCGTGCGCGCACTCGCACCGATCGCCGACGATCTCGGCATACCGCTCGCGCGCCTCTCGCTCGCGTGGTGCCTGAAGAACCCGAACGTGTCGACGGTGATCCTCGGCGCGAGCCGCACGTCGCAGCTGGAAGAGAACCTCAGGGCGCTGGACGCGGTGCCGCTGCTCGACGAGGCGGTGATGGCGCGAATCGCAGCGGCGCTGAGCTGACGAGCTTCTGGTGGGAGCCAGCCTTCTGGCGATAGGTGCTCGCGGCAAGCACCCATCGCCAGCAGGCTGGCTCCCACCAGAGCAGCGAGTCAGATATCGCCGTACAGCGCCTGCAACGCTGCGATCGCCGCGAGGCCAGCCGTCTCCGTGCGCAGGATGCGCGGCCCGAGCCGCAACCCGGTAAAACCGGCCGCCGCCAGTGCCGCCCGATCGCGCTCGCCGAAGCCGCCCTCCGGCCCGATGGCGAGGATGGCAGCGTCGATCGCACCGAGTTCGGACGGACGCGTCGTGCCTTCGGGCAGCAGCGCGAGACGAAGCGATCCGCCCTGTTCCAGCGAAGCGAGCCACGCGGCAAGCGGTACGGCAGGCGCGATCGACGGCACGCGTGCGCGCCCCGACTGCTCGCACGCGCTCGCGGCCACGGCACGCCAGTGCGCCAGACGCTTCTCCCCGCGTGCCGCGTCGAGCTTCACCTCCGACCGCTCGGTAAGGATCGGCACGATGTGCGCGATGCCGAGCTCGGTCGCCTTCTGCACGATGAGGTCCATCTTCTCGCCGCGCGCCACGCCTTGGGCGAGGGTGAGCGAGAGCGGCGACTCGTTCGTCACCGCGCGCCCGGCGCCGATCGCGGCAACGACGTCGCGCTTGCCGACGGACGCCAGCGTCGCGTCGTACTCCATGCCGTCGTGCCCGGAGAAGAGGACGACCGGGGCGCCGGTTTCCAGGCGCAGCACCCGGGCCACGTGCTCGCCGGCCTGCGGGGGCAGGGTGACCTCGCTGCCGCTGGCCAGGGGTGCGTCGACGTGGATGCGGATGGTGCGCATGGATGTGCCTCGTGTCACGAAACATGCATTGTAGCGGGGCACGCGGGCCGCTATCGTCGGCCGGGACGCCCCGGAGCCTGAGCATGCCGATCGCCTGGTATTTCGATTTCGTTTCGCCGTTCGCCTGGCTTCAGTGGCAGCAAGTGCGCGAGCTGGCGGGCCAGCGCGAGGTGGCGTTGCGGCCGATCCTGTTCGGTGCGCTGCTCAAGCAGATGAACCACCGCGGTCCGGCCGAGATTCCGCGCAAGCGGGAATTCACCTACCGCTACGCGCAGTGGCGCGCCCGGCAGGACGGCGTACCGATGCGTTTTCCGCCGACCCACCCGTTCAATCCGCTTCCCGCGCTGCGCCTCGCCATCGCGGCGGGCGTCACGGTCGACGCCGTGGGCGCGATCTTCGAATGGATATGGGCGCACGGCCGCGCGGCCGACACCGCCGAAGCGCTCGAACCGCTAGCGGCATCGCTGGGCATCGACGATGTGCGCGTGGCGCTGGCCGCTCCCGACGTCAAGGCCGCGCTGCAGGCGAACTTCGAGGAAGCGATGCGCCAGCAGCTGTTCGGTGTCCCCACGCTCGCCATCGGTGACGAACTCTTCTGGGGTGCCGACGCGCACGGGTTCGCGATGGACTACCTCGCGGATCCGGCGCAATTCACCCGTGGCGAGATGGCCCGTCTGGGCGATTTGCCGGTAGGCCTGTCGCGCGTCTGACGGCGGGACGGACGGCGGGCCGGTCAGCCCGTTGCGATCCGGATCCCGGCGATCGCGGTGTCGACCATGAAATCGATCTCGTCTTCGGTCACCACGTACGGCGGCATGAAGTACACGATGTTGCCCAGCGGACGCAGCAGGGCGCCGTGGTCGAGTCCGTGCCGGTAGACGCGAAGGCCGCGCCGTTCGGCGGCCGGGAAGGGGGCGCGGGTGGTCTTGTCCGCCACGAGCTCGATCGCCGCGATCATGCCGGTCTGGCGCACGTCGGCGACGTGCGGATGATCGACGAGCGGCGCGATACGCGAGGCCATGTGCGCGGCGAGCACGCGGTTGCGCTCGATCACCGGATCGTCGCGGAAGATCTTCAGCGTCGCGGTGGCGGCGCGGCACGCCAGCGGATTGCCCGTGTAGCTATGCGAGTGGAGGAACGCCTTGCCCGCGGCGTATTCGGCGTAGAACGCTTCGTACACGTCGCGCGTGGTGACCACCGCCGAGAGCGGCAGGAAGCCGCCGGTGAGGCCCTTGGAGAGGCACATGAAATCCGGCGACACGTTCGCCTGCTCGCACGCGAAGAGCGTGCCGGTCCGGCCGAAGCCCACGGCGATCTCGTCGGCGATGAAGTGCACGTCGAACTCGTCGCATAGCGCGCGCAGGCCGGTCAGGTACGACGGGTGGTACATGCGCATGCCGCCCGCGCACTGCACCAGCGGTTCGACGATGATGGCGCAGGTTTCGTGCGCGTGGCGTTCGAGCAGCGTGCGCATTTCCCCCAGTCGTCGCGCCGCGACGTCGGCCGGCGATTCGCCCGGCTCGCCTTCGTAGGCGTCCGGGGAGGGCGCGAGTTCGGGCGTGAGCAGCAGCGGTGCGTATGTCTTGCGATACAGCGCCACGTCGCTGACGGAGAGCGCACCGAGCGTTTCGCCGTGGTAGCTGCCGGTCAGCGCGATGAATCGGGTCTTCTCGCCGCGACCCCGGTTCAGCCAGTAGTGGAAGCTCATCTTCAGCGCGACTTCGATCGCGGCCGAGCCGTTGTCGGCGAGGAACACGCGCTCGAGGCCGGGCGGGGTGATGCGCACCAGCTCCTCGGCGAGTTCGACGGCGGGCTCGTGCGTGAATCCGGCGAAGATCACGTGTTCCAGGCGATCGAGCTGGTCCTTCAGCGCCGCGCCGATGCGCGGCTCCGCGTGGCCGAAGAGGTTGGTCCACCACGAGCTGACCGCGTCGAGGTAGCGCTTGCCGTCGGCGCCCACCAGCCACGCCCCTTCGCCGCGCACCACGGGTACCATGGGCAGGGTCTCGTGGTCATGCATCTGGGTGCACGGGTGCCAGAGGACGGAGAGGTCGCGGGCGACGAACGCGTCGACCGCCGGAGGCGTGAAAAGGGCTTCGGTCATCCGCCCATGATCGCCCCGCGTTCTCCCGTCCTCAAGTCCACGGTTTTTCGAGGTGAGGTGATGGATTGAAATGGTTCCGCTGGTTCGCCCTGGTCGTCGTGCTCCTCGTGGCGGCCGCCGGCGTCTTCTACTGGTTCATGCCCGCCGGCGTCGCGGTGCCGTTGCTGGCCCGACGCGTGCACGGCGTGGCGTTGCACGACCTCTCCGGCACGCTCTGGGACGGCCGCGCGGGCCGCGTGGCGACCGCCGACGGCCGTGAGCTGGGCAGCCTCACCTGGCGCCTCGACCGGGCCGCCATCCTGGGCCGCGTCGATCTCGACCTCCATCTCGACGGTCGCGCCGGGCGCTTCGATGGGCACCTCGAGCGCACCGGTCCGGACGCCATGACCTGGAGCGGTGTCGATTTCCGTCTGGACGCCGCCGCGCTGGCCGGGCCGATGATGCCGGCGGGCATGGTCCCGGCCGGTGTGGTCGAGGGCCGTATCCCGCGCGCCGAGTTGCAGGGCAACTGGCCCGTCGCGCTCGATGCCGACGTGGCATGGCGCAAGGCCTCCATCCGTACGCCCGAGGGCGACGTGACGCTCGGCGGCATCGCGCTGAAGACGGGCGCGAGCGGCGGCGTCATGCACGCGACCCTGGTCGACGACGGCCAGGGCTCGCTGGCCGTGAACGCCTCGCTCGCCGCGTCGCCGCTCGGCTGGCGCGTGGAGGGCAGGCTCGTGCCGCGTGTCGACGACAGCGCGCTCGCCCATCTCGTCGCCCGTTTCGGCCCACCGGGCCGCGACGGCTCCGTCAACCTGCAACGCAAGGCGGGCCTCGCCCCGCGGATCGAGCCATGACCGACATTCTCGACAAGGCACTGGGTGCGGCACGCGACGCGGCGGGCGCCGCCGCCGAGATCATCCAGCACTACTGGCGCGCCGGCGTCGACGTCATCGTCAAGGGCGACGACACGCCGGTGACCGTCGCCGACCGCGAAGCCGAGATGGCGATCCGCGGCATTCTCGCCGCCGCGCTGCCCGAGGCGGGCATCTACGGCGAGGAGTACGGCGCGGACGATACGTCGCGCGACTACCTCTGGCTGGTCGATCCGCTCGACGGCACGAAGAGCTTCGTCCGCCGCACGCCGTTCTTTTCCACGCAGATCGCCCTGATGCACCGGGGCGAGCTGGTGCTCGGCGTGTCGTCGGCCCCGGTGTACGGCGAACGCATGTGGGCCGTGCGCGGGCGCGGCGCGTGGCTCGACGGCGAGCCCGTCCGCGTGGCGCCCACGACGTCGATGCGCGACGCGTCGATCTCCACCGGCAACGTGAAGACGCTCACGCGGGACGCTCGCTGGGACGCGCTGGGCGCGATGATCCGCGACAGCAACCGCATCCGCGGCTACGGCGATTTCTGCCATTACCACCTGCTGGCGCGCGGCGGGCTCGATCTGGTGATCGAATCCGACGTCAGCATCCTCGACGTGGCGGCGCTGGCGGTGATCGTCCGCGAGGCAGGCGGCGTCTTCACCGATATTCACGGCGCGGAGCTCGACCTCGCGTCGCGCAGCGTGCTGGCCGGCACGCCCGCCATCCACGCCGAAGCGCTCACCCGGCTCACCGGCGCTACAATCGACCGATGAACAAACGCCCGACGATCCTCGCGACGCGCGACGCGCCCGACAGTCCCCTCCGCCGGGCGGAGGAAGTGGACCTCGAGTTCTCCAACGGCGAGCGCCGGACCTACCAGCGGCTGAAAGGCAGCGGCTTCGGTGCCGTGCTGATCGTCGCGATGCGCGATCCGGAGACGGTGCTGCTCGTGCGCGAGTACGGGGTGGGCGTCGACCGCTACGAGCTCGGCGTGCCGAAAGGCCGCCTCGACCGCGACGAAACCGCCGAGCAGGGCGCCGACCGCGAACTGAAGGAAGAAGTCGGCTACGGCGCGCGCAAGCTGAAGATCCTCGGCACGCTGTCGATGTCCCCCTCGTACATGACGCACCTCGCCCACGTGGTGCTCGCCGAAGACCTCTATCCCGAGCGCCTTCAGGGCGACGAGCCCGAGGAACTGGAAGTGGTCCCCTGGCGCATCGACGAACTGCACGAGCTGATCGCCCGCGACGACGTCACGGAAGGCCGCTCCATCGCGGCGCTGTTCATGGCCCGCGAATACCTCGCCGGCCGCTATCGCCCGGCGTGACCGCACCCGCCGCCCTCTGGCTCGACCCCGTCTGCGCCATCGCGCGACGCGCGGCCGACGCGATCCTCGCCGTCTACGCGCAGGATTTCGAAGTCATCTGCAAGGACGACGATTCCCCGGTGACCGCCGCCGACCTCGCGGCGCAGCGCGTCATCGAGGAAGGCCTCAACGCGCTCGCGCCCGGCGTGCCGGTGATCTCCGAGGAAGCGCTCGCCGCGCCGTGGTCGGAACGCCGGACGTGGCGACGCCACTGGCTCGTCGACCCGCTCGACGGCACCCGTGAATTCGTCAAGCGCAATGGCGAATTCACCGTCAACATCGCACTCATCGAAGATCACCGAAGCGTACTCGGCGTCGTGCTCGCGCCCGTCACGGGCGATCTCTACGCCGCGGTGAGCGGCGAGGGCGCCTGGCGGCAGCGCACGCCCGACGCCCCGCGCGAGACGCTGTCCACCCGCGGCGCGAACGGTCTGCTGATGGTCACGGGCAGCCGTTCGTATGGCACCGGCCGCACGATGACGCTGCTCGACCGCCTCGGCGAACACGAAACCTTCGCGCTGGGCTCGTCGCTGAAGTTCTGCGTCATCGCGCGTGGCGACGCCGACATCTACCTGCGTCTGGGCGCGACGTCCGAGTGGGATACCGCGGCGGCGCAGTGCGTGCTCGAAGAATCGGGCGGCGGCGTGCTGGATCTCGCCGGACGACCGTTCCGCTACAACACGCGCGATTCGCTCATCAACCCCGAATTCATCGCCTGCGGCGACACGAGCGTCGACTGGGCGGCCCGGCTCATCGATCCGGAGGACGCGTGACCCGACACGTCGACGAATTGCTCGCGATCATGGCGCGGCTGCGCGATCCCGACGACGGCTGTCCGTGGGACGTCAGGCAGTCGTTCGCGACGATCGCGCCGTACACCATCGAAGAGGCGTACGAAGTCGCCGACGCGATCGACCGCGGCGACATGCACGACCTGCGCGACGAACTCGGCGACCTGCTGCTGCAGGTGGTCTTCCATGCCCGCATGGCCGAAGAAGCCGGTGCGTTCGCATTCGCCGATGTCGTCGCCGCGATCTGCGACAAGATGGAACGCCGGCATCCGCACGTCTTCGGCGACGTGACGCACGCGAGCGACACGGCGCGCTCGCGCGACTGGGACCGGCTCAAGGCGGAAGAGCGCGCGGCGAAAGGCGTCGACGACGCGAGCGCGCTCGCCGGTATCTCGCGTGGCCTGCCGGAATGGCAGCGCGCGGTGAAACTGCAGAAGCGCGCGGCGAACGTCGGATTCGACTGGCCCGATCACCGGCCGGTGCTCGACAAGATCGCCGAAGAGCTCGAGGAAGTGCGCCACGAGTTCGACAACGGTGCGGACGAAGAGCGCCTTGCCGACGAGATCGGCGACGTGCTCTTCGTGGCGGCGAATCTCGCGCGGCACGCGAAGGTCGACGTGTCGCGCGCGCTGCGCGGCGCGAACGCGAAGTTCGAGCGGCGCTTCCGCGGCATGGAGGCGATCGCGGCCTCGGAGGGGCGTGAACTGTCGTCGTATTCGCTGCGGGAACAGGAAGCGTTGTGGGTGCGCGTGAAGCGCGACGAGGTCTGACGGCCCACATAAAAAGGGCGGGGGCCATCGGCCCCCGCCCTGTCCTTACTTGGCAGCAGCCCGCTGCTGCATGCGCTGCTTGAACGCTTCCATCTCCTGATGGCGCTTCGTGTCCTGCGCCAGGCTCTCGTCGAGGCTCTTGCGCATCGTCGCGATCGCCGCGTCGACATTCTGCGGCTGCATCTGTGCGCGGGCCAGATGGCGATACGCATAGTCGCGCACCATCGGGTTCTGCGACTTCGCCAGCACCTCGTTGTACAGCGCCGGCAACTCTTTGCTGCGTCCGCTGGTCACGTAGAGGCGTTCGAGTGCCCGAAGGTCGCCGATCACGCCACCGCGCTGGCCGCCGTGGTCGCCGCCGCGGCCGTGACGGGCCCAGCCGCCGCGGTCGTGGTCACGATCGCCGTGGCCCCACTTCGGGCCGGGCTGCTGCGGAGGCGCCGGCTGGCTGGTGCGGGCCGACGGGGCGGCGGGGGCCTGCGGGGCGGCATCCTGCGCATACGCGAAGGCGGCCGAGCCGGCGAGTAGGAGGGAAGCGGCACTGGCGAGAAGGGTCTTGCGTTGCATAGGGTGTCTCCCGGTTGGACTTGCACGGTGAAAAACGTGCCGGTCCGGACGCGGTTGACGGCCTCGTTGCCGTCCGGTCAGGTTCGTGAGAACCCACGGCTGCAACCTTTCGGCGCGGAGCGGCATCCATGCTGTTCCATGCCACCCATTTCGAGGGGAAAACCCGATGCGTTCATTGCTCCTTGCGTCCCTGCTCCTGCTGCCTGCCGTCGCCATGGCCGACGAGGAGCATTGCCAGTTCCACGCCGATCGCAGCCTCGACCTCGATCTGCGCGGCGTCCGCACCATCCGCTTCGCGACCAACAGCCACGATCTGCACCTGTCCGGCGGCGCCGCGAGCGGCAAGGGCACCGTGCGGGGCAGGGCATGCGCGTCGGACGAGAAGGCGCTGCACAATCTGGTGGTCACGCAGCAACGGGACGGTGACACGTTGCTCGTCGAGCTCAGCAACAAGCGCGACGGCTGGTCCGGCTTCGGCAGCCACTACGCCTACCTGAAGGTCGAGGCGAGCGTGCCCGCCGATGTTCCCGTCCTGCTCGATGTGGGCTCGGGGGATGCGACGGTGACCGGCGTCACGCTGCAGGAAGGGAACATCGGCTCGGGCGATCTCGAAGCGCGTGACGTGACGGGTCCCTTCCGCGGCAAGGTGGGATCCGGCGATCTGAAGATGGACGGCACCGGTCCCCTCGACATCGCGTCCGTGGGCTCGGGCGATTTCACTGCGCGTCGCGTCAAGGGTGGCGTACGCATCGGTTCCGTCGGTTCGGGCGATGCGAAGCTGATCGACGTGGCCGGCAACGTGGCGATCGGCACGCTGGGGTCGGGCGATCTCGACGTGGACGGCGTGCGCGGCGATCTCAGCGTGCGCAGCGTCGGCAGCGGCGATGTCGACCACAAGGGCGTGACCGGCAAGGTCGACGTGCCGCGGAACTGAATCCGCGGTAGGAGCCAGCCTGCTGGCGATGGGTGCTCGCGCCAGGTACCCATCGCGCTGTCCATCGCCCGTGCCCGTTATCATCCGGCTTCCTCTTCCCGGATATCGTCGGATGACGTGGTTGCCCGAATCGCTGCGACAGCTGCGCCGCGATGTGCTCTTTCTCGTATTGCTCGCGGTCGCCATCGTGCTGGCGATCGCGTTGCCCTCGCGCGTCGGTGGCTGGCCCGCGCTGGTCGACTGGCCGACGATCGCGGCGCTGGCGGGCCTGCTGGTACTGACCAAGGCGGTCGAACGGAGCGGCGCGCTGGACATCGCAGGGCGCTGGCTGATCGACCGCACGTCGACGCGACGCGTCGCGGCCATCGGCCTCGTGGCCGCGACGGCGCTGCTGTCGATGCTGCTGACGAACGACGTGGCGCTTTTCGTGATGGTTCCGCTCACGCTGAGCATGTGCCGCATCGCGCGCATGCCCGCCACGCGGCTCGTCGTGTTCGAGGCGCTGGCGGTCAACGCCGGTTCGATGCTCACGCCGATCGGCAACCCGCAGAACCTGTTCGTCTGGCAGCAGTGGAACAACGGCTTCGGTGCCTTCGTCTGGGCCATGCTGCCGCTGGCCGGCATCGCGCTCGTGCTGCTGCTGGCGCTGACCGCCATCGCCTTTCCGTCGACGCCGCTCGAGGTGCACGAGCGCGGCGAGGAGTCCGTCGACCGCACGATGCTCGTCGTCGCCGCGGCGCTCTACATCCCTTTCATCGTGCTCACCGACCTGCACGAGGTCGCTTGGGCGCTTGGCGGCGTGCTGGCGGTGTTCCTGATCCTGCGGCGCCGCGTGGTCGCGGCGATCGACTGGGGGCTGTTGCTGACGTTCGTCCTGATGTTCATCGACCTGCGCCTGCTGGCGGGGCTCGACGCGGTAAAGGCGTTCGTCGGCGGACTGGGCCTGCAGCAGGCCGGTCATCTGTACGCGACGGGTGCGCTCGCCTCGCAGGTCGTGAGCAACGTGCCGGCGGCGATCCTGCTCGCGGAGTACTCGCACGACTGGCGGACCATCGCGTTCGGCGTGAACGTGGGCGGCTTCGGTTTCATGGTCGGTTCGCTGGCGAACCTGATCGCGCTGCGGCTGCTGGGCGAGCGCAAGGCGTACGGCACGTTCCACCTGTGGTCGGTGCCGTTTTTCGTGGTGATGGGCCTGATCGGGTCGTGGCTGCTTTGATGGGTGGGAGCCAGCCTGCTGGCGATGGGTGCCCGCGGCAAGTACCCATCGCCAGCAGGCTGGCTCCCACCAGAGCGTAACGATCAGGCCTTGCGGTTGCCCTGCGCGCCCGTGTTGCTGTTGCCCTTGTCGAACGTGCGGATGAAGTCGCGCACGTCCGGGTAGACCACATCGCGCCAGCGGCGGCCGCTGAAGATGCCGTAATGGCCGGCGCCTTCGATGGTGAGGTGCTTGCGGCGCTTTTTCGGGATGCCCTTGCAGAGGCCGTGTGCGGCTTCCGTCTGCCCGAGACCCGAGATGTCGTCGAGCTCGCCTTCGATGGTGAGCAGCGCGGTGTCCTTGATCTTCGCCGGGCGTACCAGCTCGCCGTGGACTTCCCACGTGCCCTTGGGCAGGCGGTGTTCCTGGAACACGGTTTCGATGGTGTCGAGGTAGTACTCGGCCGGCATGTCGAGCACGGCGTTGTATTCGTCGTAGAACTTGCGATGCGCCTCGGCGTCGTCGAGGTCGCCCTTGCGCAGGTTCTCGTAGAAATCCCAGTGCGACATCACGTGGCGGCTCGGATTCATCGCCAGGAAGCCCGCATGCTGCAGGAAGCCGGGATAGACGTCGCGGCCGGCGCCCGGATACTGGTAGGGCACCTTGTGGATGAGTTGGTTGCGGAACCACGACAGCGGTCGCGTGGTGGCCAGGTTGTCGACGCTGGTGGGACTCTTGCGCGTGTCGATCGGCCCACCCATCAGCGTGAGCGTGGCGGGCGTCGGCTCGCCGCGGGCGGCCATCAGCGACACGGCGGCGAGCACCGGCACGGTGGGCTGGCAGACCGACACCACGTGCGCGCGATGCACGCCCACGTGGCGAATGAATTCCTCGATGTACGACACGTAATCCGCCAGCGAGAACGAGCCTTCGTCCAGCGGGATCATGCGCGCGTCGACCCAGTCGGTGATGTACACCTTGTGGTCGCGCAGCAGCGTCCGGACCGTGTCGCGCAGCAGCGTCGAGTGGTGACCCGACAGCGGCGCGACGACCAGTACCGCCGGGTCGTTCTTCATCTTGTCGACCGTGGCCTGGTCGTCCGAGAAGCGCTTGAAGCGCTTGAGCGTGCAGAACGGCTTCGCCATCGAGACCTGCTCGACGATCGCGACGTCGTGGTCGTGCGCGTGCACGCTATGGATGTCGAACGCCGGTTTCTCGTACGCCTTGCCCAGGCGGTACATCAGTTCGTAGCCGGCGGCGGCGCGCTCGGCGCCTGGTACGCGGGCAAAGGGACTGGCGATGTCGCCGAACATCTTCGCCCCGGCCTCGGCCCAATAGGAAAGCGGGCTGAGCATCGAGCGTTGCCATTCGTGCATGAGGTAGAGCATGCCGCTTCACTTCCGGGGCCGGTAGGGGTGGCGCATCATAACCAGTTGCGCCGCGCCATGTGTAAAGCCCCTGTTTTTGCTCGATTTAGGTACCCGTCTTGCGGCAGACCAGCAGTACTTCGTCGACCCCGGGGCCTGGCGCGAAGCCCGGCGTGAAGGCCAGCGGCTTCTGGAAACGGACGCCGAGCGGCATGAACACGCGGTTGTACCACCACATGGCGCGTGCCCGCTGGTGGGTCAGGAACCACTGGCCGAGGTCGAGCAGGCGCGAGGACTTCGGCTGCATCCCGTAGACGGCGCTGCGCTCGATCGTGAAGCCGTGCCGGGCGAGCAGCGCGCGGATGGCGTCCGGTTCGTAGCGGCGGAAGTGGCCGACGAAGTCGTCGAAGGCGGTCCAGGCGTCGGGATCCAGCGGCACGGAAATCAGCAGCCTCGCGCCGGGCTCCGCCACGCGTGCCAGTTCGCCCAGTGCGCCCTCGTCGTCCACCACGTGTTCGAGGATGTCGAAGGCGCAGACGAAATCGAAGCTCGCGTCGCGAAAAGGCAGCGCGCCGATCATGGCGTTGGCCACTCGGGCGCCGTGCCGGCCGAGTTCGGCCAGCGCGGGCAGGCTGAGGTCGACGAACTGCGTATCCGGCAGCGGCAGGCGCGGCCGCAGGCCCGGAGCCACTTCGAGCCGTCGCGACGTTTCGGCGGCGATCTCGGCAACCAGCGGCCAGGTGTTGAAGCGGTCCGGCGAGAACAGCTTCGCGTCGGACCAGAGCGCGTCGTAGAAGCGCTTGTTGCTGCCGATCAGGTCGGCGTCGGTCCGCGACGCCGGCGTGGCCGAGGTGAGCGATGCGATGGTCATGCGATACCTCGGTGATGGATAGCGGATCGGCTAGCGCAGTCGCGCCAGCTCGCGCAGCAGGGGCAGGCGGCGGACACGCACCGCGGTGGCGCGGAAGACGGCGTTGGCGAGCGCCGGTGCCGCCGAGGGTACGCCGATGACGCTGGCGCCGGACGGATCGGCGGTCGACGGGACGACGATCGTCTCGACCTCATAGGGCAGGGGCTGCGTGGCGGCGACCGGATAGTCGCGGAACCCCGTCTGCTGCACCTTACCGTCCTTCACCGTGATGGCGAGGTTGAGGGCGGTGGACAACGCGTCCATCGTCGCGCCCTGCAGCTGTGCTTCCAGGCCCAGCGGATTGACCACGCGACCGACGTCGGCGACGCAGACCACGCGATGGATGTCGATGCCGTCGGTGGTCGGCGCGACCTCCACGGCATGGGCCACGTAAGCACCGAAAACGTAGGCGCACGCGATGCCGAGGCCGTTCTCGCTGCGCAGCCAGCGACTCCAGTCCAGCCGCTCGGCGGCCAGCTTCAGTACGTTGGCCATGCGCGCGGTGTCGATGGGACCGCCGCGGCCACCGTAGGGCAGCTGGCGCGGCTCGCCGAGCAGCGCGAGGCGGAAGTCCAGCGGATTGGCCTTCACCGAGTGGGCGAGTTCGTCGATGAAGCTTTCGCTCGCGAAGGTCGGTGTGACGTTGGGCGACCCGCGCCACTCGCCACGCTGCATCTTCGAGGCAAGCGGATACCAGTCGCTGCGGAAATTCGGGACGAGCCCGGCCGGCAACGCGTCCGCCACCACCTCGGATTGCCAGAGGCGGTTTTCGGGCGTGCCGCGGCCGGCGATGGCCGACGGGCTCGCCATCCGCTGGTGCCAGCCGACGATGTTCTTCTTGCGATCGAGCGACGCGTTTAGGCGGTGCACCGCCAGGGGGCGGTAGTAGTCGCGTACGAGGTCGTCGTCGCGCGTCCAGAGGACCTTCACCGGCCGGTTGCGGATGTCGTCGGGCTTCTTCGCCAGGGCGATGGCCATCGCTTCGGCGACGTAGTCGGTCTCGAGGCGGCGACCGAAGCCGCCGCCGCCGCGCGGCACCTGGATGTCGATCTGGTCGGCGCGGAAACCGGTCATGCGTTGCACGACGGTGTACACCTGACGGGGCGACTGCGTCGACGCGATCACCGTGACGCTGGTTTCCGGATCGAGGCGGACCACGCAGTTCGGCGTCTCGGCCGTGGCGTGCGCGATCCACGGCTGGAAATACGTGGCTTCGAGCGCCCGCGCCGCCTTCTTGCGCACGGCCATCACATCGCCGTCGTTGCGCACCGTGGATGGGACGACGGTGTCGTCGCCGAAGGCTTCCAGGGCCTTCTGTTCGTGCGCCGACGCCGTGGGTTCGGGGTCGTCGCCCGCTTTCCACGTCGCCTTCAGTGCCGCGCGTCCGGAAAGTGCCGACCACGTGTCGCGCGCGAGCACGGCGAGAGCGGCCGACTGCGCCGCCGTACCGGCGGGCTGCCCCTGCTCGGGCGCGATGTCGATCACGGCATAGACGCCGGGCACCTTCGTCGCGGCGTCGCGATCCGCGCTTTCCAGCGTGCCGCCCGGGTACGGGCAGCGGGCGAGCACCGCGATCACCGGATCGCCGATGGTTTCGTCGAATGCATAGCGCTGCGTGCCGGTGACGATCGCGCGGGCGTCGACGTCGCCGGCCGGCTTGCCGATCAGCTGGTAGCGCTCCGCCGGCTTGAGCGGCGGAGCCGACGTCGGCGCGTCGATGGTCGCGGCGGTGGAGGCCAGGTCGCCGTACGGAATGGTGCGGCCGTCGGCGGCCACCACCGTGCCGTTCTCGCCGCGCAGCTGCTCCGCGGGAACGCCGAGGCGGCGCGCGGCGGCCTGGAGGAGCAGCCAGCGGGCGAGGGCGCCGGCCTGGCGAAGGTCGGCCCACGCCGCGGGGATGCTCGTCGCATCGCCGCTCCGCTGCCGGCCATAGGTGAATTTCGGTTCGCCGTTACCCTGCACGACGCCCACGCCGAGCGGTTCGACGATGACACGCGACCAGTCGGCGTCGAGTTCGTCGGCGATGATGCGCGCCAGCGACGTCGCCGTGCCCTCGCCGTTGTCCGGATCGCGGACGCCGATGAAGATGCGCCCGTCCGCGGCGATGCGCAGGTAAGGGCCGAGCTGCGCCCACGCGTCGCCGAGCAGCCCGAGCGGCGGCGGTCGATCCACGGCGCCGACCGTGCCGATGCCGACGACCAGCGCACCGGCGGTGCCCGCGGCGTACTTGAGGAAGCGACGGCGCGAAAGACGGACTTCGCCACTCATGCCTTCGGGTCCTTCATCGCGCCGGCCGCGCGCTTGATCGCCTTGCGAATGCGGCCGTAGCTGCCGCAGCGGCAGAGGTTGCCGATGCGGTCGATGTCGGCGTCGGACGGATTCTTCTGGCGCGAGAGGAGATCCACGGCGGCCATGATCTGGCCCGGCTGGCAAAAGCCGCACATGATGGCGTCTTCGTCGATCCAGGCCTGCTGCACCGGATGCAGCTTGCCATCGCCGTCGGCCAGCCCTTCGACCGTGGTGACGCGCTTGCCGATGAGTTTTTCCATCTTCGTCTGGCAGGCGGCGACCGCCTTGCCGTCGACGATGACGGTGCAGAAGCCACAGTCGCCCTGGTCGCAGCCGTACTTGGCGCCCGTGAGGCGCAGCACGTCGCGCAGGTACCAGAGCAGCGGCATCGCCGCGTCGCCCGTGTGCCGGTAGCGTTTGCCGTTGACGATGAGGTCGATGCCCTCGCGCACCGGTTTGGGCGCCGGTTGGGCGGCGTCCTCGCGGGGCGGAACGGGAATCGGCGACGTCGGGCCTTGCTGTGCCATCTGCTTTCCTCAGCTGAACCGGGTCATTGTGGCATCCGTGCCCGGGATCAGCGAGCCACTTTACTGAACAGGCGTCGCCATACCGCATACACCGGCAGGCCGGCGGCGACGACGCCGCACACGACCGCGGCGCTGGCGGGCTTGTCCCACGCATAGGCGACGACCACCGCGATCACCACGGCGAGAAAGGTCAGCGGCAGCAACGGGTAGGCGGGCGTGACGAACGCAGGACGGTCGGCCGCGCGCCGGCGATACCAGAACAGGGTGGCGATGGTCACCGCGTAGGCGGCCCAGTCGCCGAACGTGGCGAAATCGAGCAGCTGGCCGTAATTGGCCACCAGCACGAGCACGATCGCCCAGGCGGACAGCGCCATCAGCGCGACGTTCGGCGTGCGGTATCGCGGATGCAGCTTCGCGACGCTGGCGAAGAACAGGCCGTCGTCGCCCATCACCTGCAGCACGCGCGCGCCGGCGACGAGGGTGATGTTGCAGAAGCCGAGCGTGGAGATCGCGATGCCGATGGCGATGATCTTCGCGCCCGTGTCGCCGAACACGCGGCTCATCACATCGGCCGCGGGGGCCTGGCTCGCCGCGAGGCCATCGTGGCCGAGCACGGCGAGATACGCGTAGTTGGTGAGCACATAGGCGGCGATCACCACCAGCATGCCGAGCACCAGGGCGCGCGGCAGCGTGCGCTGCGGGTCGCGCACTTCGCCGGCGAGGTTGTTGAGGTAGCTGAAACCGGAGAACGCGAACAGCACCGGCAGCAGCGCCCCGGCGAGGCCGCCGGACGCGTGGCCTGCCGACGGCGCGAGTGCCTGCGTCGTGCCCGCGCCGGCGAAGGCGAGGCCGGTGACGACGAGGCCCGCGATGGCGGCGAGCTTGAGGATGGCGAACACGTTCTGGACCTGGGCGCCGAAGCGGATGCCGAAGAGGTTCAGGCCGGTGACGAAGACCAGCGCGCCGACGGCGAGCGGTTTCACCAGCGTGGGCGAGAGTCCGAACACCGAGGTGGCGTAGCTGCCGAAGATCGTCGCGACCGCGGCGGCGCTGCCGCTGTAGATCACCAGCAGCATCGTCCAGCCGAACAGGAACCCGGCGAGCCTGCCGAAGGCTTCGCGCAGGTACACGTAGCTACCGCCCGCCTCGGGTCGCCGCGCGCCCAGTTCGGCATAGCACAGGCAGCCGATCAGCGTCAGCAGGCCGGCGCCCACCCAGAGGGCCAGAAGCACCAGCCCGGAGTCGGTGCGCTGTGCCGCGATGCCCGGGTTGAGGAAGATACCGCCACCGATGATGCCGCCCACCACGATGAGCGCGGCGTCCATGAGGGTGAGGCGTCGGGCGTAACCGGGGTTTTCCATGTGGATCGCAGGCGCAGGAGGAGAGGGCCGCAGGATGGCCTGTACACCGCGACCCCGCAAGCCATCGCACCGTCGGAACGGCGCACGCCGGTATCCGCGTCGACCGCGCCGGTGCGGGCGATGGGACCGCCGCCGACCGGGGTCGCGATAGCGGCGTATGCCGGCACCGGGATCCCCGTTTGCCTTTTTTCCGTTGCGGCGCAACACTCCGGCGGATATGTCCATGCGTCGATAACCCTTTCCCCACCGCAAAAAAGAGTCCCGTGAGCGAAAACGCAAACGCGCCGTTGCCCGCCAACGCGCCCTGGATCGTCATGAAGTTCGGCGGCACCTCCGTGGCCACCGCCGCACGCTGGCACAACATCCTCGAGCTGGCCGCCAGCCGCCGCGCCGAAGGCGCACGCGTGCTGATCGTGGTCTCGGCCCTGTCCGGTATTACGGACGGCCTGAAACAGCTTTGCACGCACACGGACTCGAAACGTCGCTCGGACGCGGCCGCCGCACTGGCCGATCGTCACCACGCCCTGCTCGCCGAGATGTCGCTGGCGATGCCGGACACGCTCGGCGCCCGGCTCGCCGACCTCGCGCAGCTGGCCGACACCGGTGCCGCCGATCTCGGCGAACTGGCCTGGCAGGCGCGCGTGCAGGCGCACGGCGAGCTGATGTCGAGCGCGCTCGGCGCCGCGTTTCTCTCGGCGAACGGCCTGCCGACGGCGTGGGTCGACGCGCGCGAATGCCTGCACTCCGTGGCGCTGCCGAACCAGAACGAGCGCACCCGCCTGCTTTCCGCGATGATCGAGCCGCATCACGATCCGCGTCTGTCCGCGGCGCTGGCCGCGCGCGGCGAGGTCTTCATCACGCAGGGCTTCATCGCGCAGGACGAGACCGGCCGTACCGTGCTCCTCGGGCGTGGCGGGTCCGACACGTCGGCGGCGTACTTCGGCGCGCTGCTGGCCGCGTCGCGCGTGGAAATCTGGACGGACGTCGCGGGCATGTTCAGCGCGAATCCGCGCCAGGTGGCGGGCGCACGCCTGCTGCAGCGCCTCGATTACGAGGAAGCCCAGGAAATCGCCTCGACCGGCGCGAAGGTGCTGCACCCGCGCTGCCTGTCGCCACTGCGCGAGCCGCGCGTGCCGCTGCTGATCAAGGACACCAACCGGCCGGAGCTGGAAGGCACGTCGATCGGTCCGGAAGTGCGCGAGCATGCGCCGAGCATCAAGGCGATCAGCGCCCGCAAGGGGATCACGCTGATCTCGATGGAATCGGTGGGCATGTGGCAGCAGGTCGGCTTCCTTGCCGACGTGTTCGACGCGTTCAAGCGTCACGGCCTGTCGGTGGACCTGATCGGCTCGGCCGAAACCAACGTCACGGTCTCGCTCGATCCGACCGAGAACCTGCTCGACTCCGACGCGATCGCCGCGCTGGCCGCCGATCTCGCGCGCGTCTGCCGCGTCAAGGTCATCGCGCCGTGCGCCGCGATCACGCTGGTCGGGCGCGGCATGCGTTCGATGCTGCACAAGCTGTCCGGCGTGCTCGCCGAGTTCGGCCAGCTGCGCGTGCACCTGATCTCGCAGTCGTCGAACAACCTCAACCTGACCTTCGTGGTCGACGAAGACGTGGTGGACGACATGCTCCCGCGCCTGCACGAACTGCTCATCGGTGCCGGTGCCTTGCGCACCGACGACAGCATGGTCTTCGGGCCGTCGTGGCAGTCGCTCTACGGCGGCGGCGAGCAGGCGACGCCCGTCGCCGCGTGGTGGCAGGGCGAGCGGCCGACGCTGCTGCGACTCGCGGACGAGCGCACGCCGCGCTACGTCTACCACCTGCCCACCGTGCGCGCGCAGGCGCGCCGCGTGAAGTCGCTCAAGGCCGTGGATCGCGCGCACTACGCGGTCAAAGCCAACACGCATCCCGGCATCCTGAAGGTGCTGGCGGAAGAGGGCTTCGCGTTCGAATGCGTCTCGCCGGGCGAGCTGGCCGCCGTGTCCGCCGCGGTGCCGGACGACGTGCCGCTGCTGTTCACGCCCAACTTCGCCTCGCGTCGCGATTTCGAAGCCGCGCTGCGCACGCGCGCCACGATCACGATCGACGCGCTGCATCCCATCGAGCACTGGGGCGACATGTTCGCCGGTCGCGACATCGTGCTGCGTGTGGATCTCGGTCGCGGCCTCGGTCACCACGACAAGGTGAAGACCGGCGGCACCGGCAGCAAGTTCGGCGTGCCGATCGAGCATGTGGATCGCTTCCTGCGTCTCGCCGATGCGGCGGGCGCGAAGGTGATCGGTCTGCACGCGCATCTCGGCTCCGGCATTCTCGACCATGCGCACTGGGGCGAGGTGTACTCGCAGCTCGCGGCGCTGGCGGAACGCATCGGCACGATCACCGTGCTGAACATCGGCGGCGGTCTCGGCGTGCCTTCGCATCCCGGCGAGAGCGCGCTCGACATCGCCGCGCTCGATCGCGTGCTGACCAGCGTGCGCCAGGCCTATCCGCAGTTCCAGCTGTGGGTGGAGCCGGGCCGCTACCTGGTGGCGGATTGTGGCGTGCTGCTCGCGAAGGTCACGCAGGAGAAGGAAAAGGGCATCAACGTCCGCTACCTCGGCCTCGATACCGGCATGAACAGCCTGATCCGCCCGGCGCTCTACGACGCGTGGCACGAGATCGCCAACCTCACGCGCTTCGACGAGCCGGCGACCACGATGTACCAGGTCGTCGGCCCCATCTGCGAATCCGGAGATATCCTCGGCTCGGACAGGCGTTTGCCCGAATCGAAGGAGGATGATGTCGTCCTGATCGCCCAGGGCGGCGCGTACGGCGCCGTGATGTCGTCCCGATACAACCTGCGCGACGAGGCCGACGAGGTGCTGCTCCCGTGACATCCGCTTTTTCCGATCCGCGCCAGAGCCGTGCCTTCCGGTTCGTGCGCCATACCTACGCCGACGGCGTGGCCGAGCTCGTCTATGCGTTCGACGACGGCGCCGAGCTCGCCGAGCGCATCACGTTCCCCGGTGCGCCGGCGGTGCCGGCCGGGCGGGAGGCCGCCTTCGCGGCGGCCCTCCGCCTGCTGCACCTCGTCGCGGGGGTCAGCTACTACAAGGCCGGCATTCCCGAAACGATCGTCGTCGATGGCGAGCCGCTCGACGAAGAGAGCGCCAGCCTCGCCGATGCGCTCTATCTGCATGGCCTGGCCGAGTTCGCCTACCGCAACGGGCTCGACCTGCGCGGACGCATCCGCTTTCCGTTCTCGGCCGCTCGTCCAGCCGCCGCCGCGGCCATCGGCCTGCCGAAGCGTTCGCTGCTGCCGATCGGCGGCGGCAAGGACTCGGTGGTGGCCGTGGAGGCCGTCAAGTCGATCGGAGCGGACGCCACCGCGGCATGGGTCGGCAACTCGCCGCTGATCGCGGAGTGCGCGGCGCGCACCGGGCTGTCGACGCTGAACATCTCGCGCGAACTGGCCTCTGGCCTGTTCGAGCTGAATCGCCTCGGCGCGTGGAACGGCCACATTCCGGTCACCGCCATCAACTCCACGATCCTGGCATTGGCGGCGATCCTGTACGGCTACGACTCCATCGTGTTCGCCAACGAGCGCTCGGCGTCGGTGGCGACGCTGGAATACGACGGCCAGCAGGTGAATCATCAGTGGAGCAAGGGGTTCGGTTTCGAGAAGACCCTGCACGACTACCTGCATTCGCACGTCGCCGCCGATCTCGACTATTGCTCGCTGCTGCGTCCATGGTCCGAACTGGCCGTGACGAGCGCGTTCGCGCGCCTCGGCGGCGATTATTTCAATGTGTTCTCGAGCTGCAACCGCAATTTCCGCATCCTCGGCCCCAAGCCCGCGGATCGCTGGTGCGGCCAGTGCCCGAAGTGCCATTTCGTCTTCCTCGCGCTCGCGCCCTTCATGGCGAAGCCGCGGCTGGTGTCGATCTTCGGGCGCAACCTGCTCGACGACGACGCGCTCGCCGGCGCCTTCGACGCGCTGCTGGAATACAAGGATCACAAGCCGTTCGAGTGCGTGGGCGAGGGCGCCGAGGCGCGCGCTGCGATGGCGGCGCTCGCCGAGCGTCCCGAGTGGCGCGAGGACGCGCTCGTCTCGCGGTTTCGCACCGAGATCCTGCCGCAGCTCGACCGCGCCGAGCTGGCGATCGAGCCGTGGCTGCAGCCGGGTGCGTCGCATCTGGTTCCCGAGCGTCTGCGCGGAGCACTGGATGCGCTGGGCTGATCTGAAGGGACGGCGCATCGCCGTCTGGGGCTTCGGTCGCGAGGGTCGCGCGGCGCTGCATGCGCTGGCGCGACGCCTGCCGGGACAGGTGGTCGATCTGTATTGCGCGGCGGACGAAGCGGAAGCGGCGCGAGCCGCGTTCCCGGCCGTGCGGTTGCATGCCACCGCGCCCGACGCCGAAACGCTCGCGAGTTACGACGTCGTGGTGAAGTCGCCGGGCATTTCCGCGTACAAGCCCGAGATGCTTGCCGCGCAAGCGCGCGGCACCGGATTCACGTCGGGTACCGCGCTCTGGTTCACCGGGCATGTCGGCGCACGCACCATCGCCGTCACGGGCACGAAGGGCAAGAGCACCACGTCGGCCCTCATCGCGCATCTCGCGCGATCGCTCGGCGTACGCACCGCGCTCGCCGGCAACATCGGCATGCCCCTGCTGGAACTGGACGACTCGGAGGCGGATCTCTGGGTGATCGAGCTGTCGAGCTTCCAGACGGGCGACGCGTCCGGCGTCGACCTCGGCGTGGTGACGAGCCTGTACGAAGAACACCTCGACTGGCACGGATCGCGCGAGCGTTACGTCGACGACAAGCTGAAGCTGCTCGCCGCGTCGTCGAAGGTGCTGGTCAACGCCATGCAGCCCTCGCTCCTGGCGCGCGCGGAAGATCACCCCGGCCTGCATGGCTTCGGTAGCCGCGATGGCTGGCATGTCGCGGACGGCTGGATCGCGCGCGGGAGCGAGCGCGTGATCGAAGCGTCGCGCGTCGCCGCGCCGGGGCTGCACAACGCGATCAACGCGTGCGCGGCGCTCGCCGCGCTCGAGATCATGGGCTACGACGCGCGAGCGGCGGCGCCCGCGCTCGCCACGTTCGTGCCGCTGCCGCACCGCCTGCAACCGCTGGGCGAGCGCGACGGCCTGACGTGGATCAACGATTCGATCAGCACGACACCGCTGGCCAGCCTTGCCGCCCTGGAGAGCGTTGGCGCAAAGCGCGTCGCGCTGATCGTCGGCGGGCACGATCGCGGCCTCGACTGGACGCCGTTCGTCGAGGCCATGCGTGTGCATGCGCCCGAGGCGATCGTCTGCCAGGGCGCGAACGGTGCGCGTATCGCGGATGCGCTGGATGCGGCGGGCGTCGCGAACGTGCATCGCACCACCGATCTCGCCGCCGCCGTGGCGGCCGCGCGCCATGTCCTCGCCGGCAATGGTTGCATCGTGCTGTCGCCGGGCGCGCCGAGTTTCGATCAGTTCCGGGACTACGCCGAGCGTGGAAGCCGGTTCGCCGAGCTCGCGGGGTTTACCGGCGAGGCGTCCGGTATCCGGAATCTGGGTATCGCCTGACCCAGACGGTGTTATTCGGCGGTCGCCGTGAGCAACGTTCCCACCACTGCGGCGAGCGCCGCATAGAGCTCCGGCGGCACGTCGTCGCGAAGGCGCACGGCGGCGAGCAGTGTGGCGATCTGTGGATCGAGCTGGGGCGCGAGGCCCAGCGCCTGCGCGCGTTCCAGCATCGTCTTCACGCCCTGCGCGTCGATGCGCTGGCTGTTTCCGTTGCTGGTGGGCGACGCGAGCCGCAGCGTGACGCTGCGGCGTGGGGAAGGAAGGGCCTGGTTCATGCGCGGGCTTCCAGCAGGACGGCGCTGTACGCGCTCGGCGGTGTCGGCAGGCCGTGCATGCAGGCGAAGTGATCGAGGATCAGGCCGCTCTTTTCGAGCAGACGGCGCAGCGGTACGAATTCGTTCTCGAGGCGCGCGACGGTCTCCGGGCGTTGGGCCCATAGCCGTACGGACACGCGCGGCACGCGCAGCTGGATCTCGCCTTGCACGGCGCCGAGCGATGGCGGATCGATGGCGAAGCCGACCGTCCAGGGACCTTCGGCCTCGCCGGCGACTGGCTTGCCTTCCTCGATGCGGAGCTGGAGCACGTCGTAGCCGCGCACGCCGGCGAGCGGCACCTCGACGATCCACAAGCCTGCCTGGGGATGCGATTCGAGCTGCGCGATTTCCACGCGCGACAGCGCGGCGCGCGTGTCGACGCGCAACTGCCCGACCACCGCGTCGACATCGTCGTCGGCGATCTGCACCGCGTCGGCGCGTGGCTGCGGCACGAGCGGCCGCTGCACGAGCGGCGGCGGCGTGTCGATCGGCGGGCGGGCGAGCGTGGCGCCGGCCCGGCCCGTGGGAATGTCGGCGAGCGCGCGCCGCAGCGCGAGCAAAGCCGCCTTGAAATCGTCGGCGGCGGGGGTGTCGTGCTTCGGCTCCGCGAGGTGCGACTCGAGGAACGCGCCGCTCTTGGCGATCGCCTCCTTCATGCCGAGCGGGGAGCCGACATCGGACGGCTTGTTGATGGCGGCCTCGAGCGTTGCCAGTGCGGCCCGCAGCGGCGCCGGCAACATGCGGGCGACGGGACGGCGGGCGAGGGCGGCAAGGACGCCGAGCAGGGGAGCGTAGCCGTTCTGCAGCGGCAGACGTTCGCGAAGCCCCTGCATGGCGACGCGTTCGTCGACCTGGCCAGGGACGACCTCCAGCTGCGGCTGCGCACCCTGCGTGAGCACGCGGACCTGGAACTGCTGCGGAAGCTGTCCGCCGGGCGCGTCGGCCTCGACGGTCAAGCCGCCGATCTCCAGAAGGAGGCGGCCGATGTCGGTCTGCCCCATGACCCGCGCCGACAGCAGGGTCCCGACCCGCCAGCTGTCCGCTGCGGCCGTGGTACCCGCGGCCGCGCCCGCCCAAAGCTGGGCAGCGAGACTGGTCGGCTGGATGATCAAGGGGGATGTCCTCCCGGCGCCCGGCGAGCCCTCGGTGGGCGCGCTCCTGTATGCCAAGGGAATCGGCGGAAACTTACGGAACTTTAGACGCGGCGGGCAAAACCGCTGTGCCAAACCGGCAGGAGGTGACCGGAAGGCCGCCGGGTTAGAATGGGCGGATGACCCAGCTCCCTTTCGATCTCCTCGCCACCGATGGCGCGGCCCGGCGTGGCCGTCTCCGCTTCGGCCGCGGCACCGTGGAAACCCCGGCGTTCATGCCGGTGGGCACCTATGGCTCGGTAAAGGCCATGACCCCGCGCGACGTCCTCGACACCGGCGCGGAAATCATCCTCGGCAATACCTTCCACCTTTTCCTGCGGCCCGGTCTCGAGATCGTCGGCGAGTTCGGCGGCCTGCATAAGTTCATCGGGTGGGACAAGCCGATTCTCACGGATTCCGGCGGATTCCAGGTCTTCTCGCTGGCGCACAAGCGCAAGATCACCGAAGAAGGCGTCACCTTCGCCTCGCCGGTCGACGGTTCGAAGGTGTTCCTGTCGCCCGAGGAGTCGATGCGGATCCAGAAGGTTCTGGATTCCGACATCGCCATGATCTTCGACGAGTGCACGCCCTATCCGGCCACGGAAAAGGTGGCCTCCGATTCGATGGAGCTCAGCCTGCGCTGGGCCGAGCGCTCGCGCCAGGCGTTCGACGACCTGAAGAATCCCAACGCCCTGTTCGGCATCGTGCAGGGCAGTACGTTCGAGGACCTGCGCCGCCGGTCGGCCGAGCGGCTGATCGGGATCGGCTTCGATGGTTACGCCGTCGGCGGCCTCGCGGTCGGCGAGCCGGAAGCCGAGCGCAACCACACCCTCGACTTCACGCTGCCGATGCTGCCGAAGGACCGGCCCCGCTATCTCATGGGCGTGGGCCGCCCGGAGGACATCGTGGAAGCGGTGCGCCGGGGCATCGACATGTTCGACTGCGTGATGCCGACGCGTAACGCGCGCAACGGCTTCCTGTTCACGGCGTCGGGCACGCTGCGCATCCGCAACGCCAGGTTCGCCACCGATACCCGCGTGATCGAGGAAGGCTGCGACTGCTACGCCTGTGCCAACGGCTTCTCCCGCGCCTACCTGCGCCACCTGGACCGCTGCAACGAGATCCTCGGCAGCCAGCTGGCGACGATGCACAACCTGCGCCACTACCAGCGGCTCATGGCGGGTCTGCGCGGCGCCATCGAAGCCGGCGGCCTCGAGGACTTCGTCGCGGCCTTCTATGAGGCTCGTCGCAAAGGTGCGGTCGACGGCTGACGAGGCCTTGCGGGGGCGCCCGGGCGCCCCCAAAGCCTTGACGGGGTGCGGTACATAACCGCCGGGGTGCGTGGCATAATCCACGATCTTTTTACGTGAACGGCAGCTTTTCCTTGGCCGTTCCATGACTTGCGAGAAATCCGATGAGCCTTCCGACGTTCGCTGCCATTGCCCAGGCCACTGCACCCGCCGCCGGCGCCGCTCCGCAGGGGGCCTTTGGCTTCTCGCCGCTGATCATGATGGCGGTGCTGTTCGGCATCTTCTATTTCATGATGATCCGCCCGCAGATGAAGCGTCAGAAGGAGCACCGCGCCCTTCTCGCCGCGCTGGCCAAGGGCGACGAGGTCGTCATGAGCGGCGGCATGGCCGGCCGCATCGAGGACGTGGGCGAGTCGTTCGTCCGTGTCGAGATCGCCCCGGGCACCGTCGTTCAGGTGCAGAAGGGCTCGATCACCCAGGTCCTGCCGAAGGGCAGCCTGAAGAAGTCGTAAGGCTTCCTCTTCTTATAGCGTCAGCCGCGGCCGGCGCACGGCCGCTTTCACGGAATGTAAGGCATGAGTGATTTTCCACGCTGGAAGTACGCGCTGGTCGTGATCGTGTTGCTGTTCGGCATCGTGTATGCGTTGCCGAACGTCTTCCCGCCGCAGCCGGCCGTGCAGATTTCGGGCAACCGCGGTTCCGCCGTCGACGCCACGCTGAAAACCAAGGTCGAAGCCATGCTGGCCACCGCGAAGGTGCCGGCGACCTCGATCGAGGTCGATGACAAGGCCACGCGCCTGCTGGCACGTTTCCCGAACGTGGATGCGCAGACGAAGGCGTCCGACGCCCTCCGCGCGGGCCTCGGCGAGAACTACACGGTGGCGCTGAATCTCGCGTCCACCGTTCCGGCGTGGCTGCGCGGCATCCACGCGAACTCGATGCCGCTGGGTCTCGATCTCCAGGGCGGCGTGCACTTCCTTATGGAAGTCGACCAGAACGCCGTCATCGACGCGCAGGAGACGCGCTACGCGGACGACATCCGTTCGCTGCTCCGCGACAAGAACGTCTCGTACGACTCCGTGAACCGCAATGCACGCGGTCAGGGTGTCAGCGTCGTGCTTCGCACCGACGCCGACCGCCAGCAGGCGGCCACGCTGATCGGCACGGATTACCCGGACCTCACGGTGACCGACGGCCCGACCACCGGCAACCGGTTCCTTCTCAATGCCACGGTCAAGCCGGCCAAGCTGCGCGAGCTCGCGCAGAGCACGATCACGCAGAACGTCACCACGCTGCGCCAGCGTGTGAATGCGCTGGGTGTGTCCGAACCGCTGATCCAGCAGCAGGGCCCGAACCAGATCATCGTCGAGCTCGCGGGTGTGCAGGACACCGCCGAGGCGAAGAAGATCATCGGCGCGACGGCCACGCTGGAGTACCGCGCGGGCCTGTACACGCCGCAGCAGGCGATCGATGCCGCCAATTCGGGCAGCGTGCCGCCCGACGCGAAGCTGTACTACGGCAGCAAGGAGCAGGGCCGCCGCCCGTATCTGCTCAGCAAGAAGGTGATCGCGAAGGGCGACGAGCTGACCAGCGCCGTGTCCGGTCGCGACCAGCAGAACGGTTCGCCCAACGTCAGCGTCTCGCTGAACAGCGCCGGCGCGCGCAAGATGCAGGAGTTCACCAACGACAACGTCGGCAAGCCGATGGCGGTGCTCTACATCACGCGCACGGTCGAGACGAAGATGGTCGACGGCAAGGAAGTGAAGACGCCGAAGATTACCGAAGAGGTGATCAACTACGCCAACATCAGTTCCCCGTTCGGCAAGCAGTTCTCGACCAACGGCCTCCCGAGCGATCAGGAAGCCTCCGAGCTGGCACTGCTACTGCGCGGCGGTTCCCTCGCCGCGCCGGTCGACATCGTCGGCGAGAGCGTGATCGGTCCGAGCCTCGGCGCGGACAACATCGACAAGGGCTTCAAGGCGGTGATGCTCGGTCTCGGCCTCGTGCTGCTCGCCGCCGCGATCTACTACAAGCTCTTCGGCCTCGTCGCCGACGTCGCGCTCTTCTTCAACCTCGTGCTGCTCGTGGCCGTCATGTCGCTCATCGGCGTCACGCTCACGATGCCGGGCATCGCCGGTATCGTGCTGACGCTGGGTATGGCGATCGACGCGAACGTGCTCATCTGCGAACGCATCCGCGAAGAACTGCGCAACGGCTCGTCGCCGCTGGCGGCGATCCGCACGGGTTACGACAAGGCCTGGGCCACGATTCTCGATGCCAACGTCACGCATCTGCTCGCCGCGCTGGGCCTGATGACCATGGGCTCGGGCCCGATCAAGGGCTTTGGCGTCACGCTGTTCATCGGTATCCTCACGTCGATGTTCACGTCGGTGACGGTCACGCATGCCATCACCGCGCTGATCCACGGCGGCCGCAAGCTCAAGACCCTGTCGGTCTGACGGGGAGGAACGCCATGGAAATCTTCAACCACAATTCGAACTTCAACTTCCTCGGCCTGCGCAAATTCAGCATCGGCCTCGCGATCCTGCTCATGATCGGTTCGATCGCGCTGATCGTGACCAAGGGTTTCAACTACGGCCAGGACTTCCAGGGCGGTGTCGCGGTCGTCGTGGAATACACCACGCCGATCGAGGTCAACGAAGTGCGCTCCGCGCTGGAGCATGCCGGTCTCGAGAACCCGCTGGTGCAGGCGGTGGGCGGTTCACGCGAATTCACCGTGCGCATGCAGCCGAAGGGCGACACCGGCGCGGGCCAGCTCAGCAACGACGAGGCGGCCGTGAAGGTCGCCGCCGATGTCGTCGCGGCGCTCAAGGCGACGCGTCCGGACGTCACGATGAAGAGCCGCTCGTTCGTCGGTCCGCAGGTTGGTGAGGAACTGCGCAGCGACGGTATCGTCGCCGTGATCTTCGTCATCGTCGGCATCATGGGCTACCTGTGGATCCGCTTCGAGAAGCGCTTCGCGATCGCGGCCCTGGCCACGGAAATCCACGACGTGCTGGTGACGCTCGGCATCTTCGCCATCACGCAGCGCGAGTTCGATCTGACCGTTCTCGCATCCGTGCTGGCGGTCGTCGGCTATTCGATCAACGACAAGGTCGTCGTGTTCGACCGCGTCCGCGAACTCTTCCGCTCCAGCCGCAACGCCACGCCGGAAGAAGTGCTGAATCGTTCGATCAACAGCACGCTGTCGCGAACCATCATCACCTCGCTGTTCACCGGCATCACCATGGCGGCCCTGTTCTTCATCGGCGGCCCGGTGGTTCACGGCTTCGCCATCACGATGCTGATCGGTATCGTCGTCGGTACCCTCTCGTCCATCTTCGTCGCCAGCCCGATCCTCCTCTGGCTCGGCGTGTCGAAGCAGGACCTGATGCCGCGCAGCAAGGAAGACCCGGAACTCGAGCGCCGCCCCTGATCCTGGGATGCGCTTCGGTACGGCGAAAAGGCCCGTCTTTGGACGGGCTTTTTTGTTTGTGACGGCTCGGCTTGCGCTGTCGCGCTTTGCCTCGCGTTAGCGCGAAGAGCCGTCGGCCGGCGCCCTCGTTGCTCCGGCTCGGCTGCGCCATCGCGTTGGGTTTCGCGTGGCCGCGAAGAGCCGTCGGCCACCGCCCTCGGCGCTCCGGGCTTCACCGTCGCTTGGGAAAGGATGCCGCTGCGCGGCCGTGTCCTATGGCTGACGCCCCTGCGCGCCCGCGCGGCGAGCGGGGGTTTTCGACTCGGCTCCTGCCTCGACGAAAACGGCCGGCCGTCCGGGCCGGCCCCCTGCGGGCCTGATCCGCTCGCCGCGCTCGGTTCCGCAAGTCGCGCCGAGGGCGGCGGCCGACGGCTCTGCCAATCCGCGAGGCAAACTGCCTGTGTAGGAGCCGCTATAGCGGCGAGCTCTTGGCTTTTTGTGGGAGCGGCCAAGGCCGCTCCCACAGAACTGCTTCGGCGGCGAGTACCCATCGCCAGCAGGCTGGCTCCCACCCGGCGGTAGCCGTGTTATCGCCAGCGGGATTTCCTGACGGCTGCTTCGCCACCCGGCGCCTCGGCGGTTGGCGAGGCCAGCTGTTGGTAGGAGCCGCTACAGCGGCAAGCTTTTGGCTGTCTGTGGGAGCGGCCTTGGCCGCGATGGGAGCTTGCCGCGAGCACCCATCGCGGCCAAGGCCGCTCCCACAGAATTGCGGCGGCGAGTACCCATCGCCAGCAGGCTGGCTCCCACCCGGCGGTAGCCGTGTTATCGCCAGCGGGATTTCCTGGCGGCTGCTTCGCCACCTGGCGCCTCGGCGAGGCCAGCTGTTGGTAGGAGCTGCTACAGCGGCAAGCTTTTGGCTGTCTGTGGGAGCGGCCTCGGCCGCGATGGGTGCTTGCCGCGAGCCCCATCGCGGCCAAGGCCGCTCCCACAGAGCACCGGGCAAAGGCATCGCTCGTGGCGAGCACCCATCGCCAGCAGGCTTGCTCGCACCTCGTCGCTGGCAGGCTTCCCGCGCGGCTGCATCCCCCGCCCGGCGCCTCAACAGCCGGCAGAGCCGTCGGCCCTCACCCTCGGCGCGACTTGTGGAGGTGAGGGATTCGCGCGGAAAAGGCCCGAAGGGGGCCGGCCCGGATGGCCGGCCGTTTTCGTTGAGGCACGGAGGCCGAATCGAAACCCCCCGCGCGAAGCCCGTGCGCGCCGGGGCGTAAGCCATCAGACATGGCCGCGCAGCGGCCTCCTTACCCAAGCGACGCCGGAGCTCGGAGCGCCGAGGGTGAGGGCCGACGGCTCTTCGCGGCCACGCGAAACCCAACGCGATGGCGAAGCCGAGCCGCACCCAGCACAAAAAAAGCCCGCCAAAGTGGCGGGCTTTTCGTCAGACATCCCTCATCCCTGGGATCAGAAATCGTCTCCATCGTCCGTCGCGCCTTCGTTGTCGTTTGCCAGCGTGACGACGACATAGGCGGAGCCGACGAGCGATGCGCAGAGCCAGGCGTAGACCATCTGAATGCCGGTGCGCGGGATCGCGGCCGCAACTTGCGGAGCGAGAGCCAGGCCGACGATGCCGGCGAGCGCGAGTACGGTTGC
Source organism: Luteibacter sp. UNCMF331Sha3.1 (assembly GCF_900109915.1). Lineage (GTDB taxonomy): Bacteria > Pseudomonadota > Gammaproteobacteria > Xanthomonadales > Rhodanobacteraceae > Luteibacter. The sequence goes on along the minus strand of NZ_FOBU01000001.1, from coordinate 703,019 downwards.
GACGGCCCACGCGAGACGCCGGGACGGCGACGCGGTGGTGATGAGGTTCATGCTGCGGTTGCCCCTGTGTTTCCCCTGTTTCGCAACGACATGAAGATATCGTGACGTTGCTTGACGTACGAAATACCGTACAAATCGAGGGGAGGCAAGTGCTGAGCGCCGCAACATTGTGTTGATTGATAACGCTTTTCATGCAAGAGCTCGGGCAAGCCTCTGGCTAAGCTAGACTTTCGTTCCACGTCGAGGTCCGATCCATGGCAGAACGCGAATTTCCCGGTTTCACCCTCCGCAGCAGCGCGTCCCGCGACGGCTCGCGCTACACGGCCCTGCTGTCGTCCCATCCCGCCGATGGCAGCTATCCGAGCTACTTCACGGTGTACGACAACCGCAGTTTCCGCGAGGAATCCGCCGCCGCGGAGGCCGCGGAAAAGGCGCTGGGCCTCGTGCTGGGCGTGGAAGAAGACGGCGCGCCCGTGTTCGCCGAAGGCGAAACCGGTTTCGACGACGACAAGGAGTGACGACGCCCGGCATCTGTCCTCGGTCCGTATTGACAGCGGACCATGCCGCGGTGCGTCATATCCCACAATCTTCGGTGACGGGCGGCCACGCGCCATGAGCGACTGGGATGGGCGGTATAGACAGTTCGTCGAGGCATCCTCCGACTGTATGAAGGAGCTCGACCGGGATGGCGTGATCCGCTTCGTGGCGGGACATGGCTGTGCCGCACTTGCCCCAGAAGGCCCGGAGCGCCTGTTGGGGCGCCCATGGCTCGACCTCTGGCCCGAGGAAGCCCGCGCCATGGTGGGACGCGCGCTCGAACGCGCCGCCGCGGGAGAGCGGGTCGACTTCGTCGGCACCCGCCGTCCGGCCGCCGGTCTGCCGCGCTGGTGGGAGGTGACGATCGCCCCCGTCGTCGCCGACGACGAGCTCGACCACTTCATCGTGATCAGCCGCGACGTCACCGAGCGCGTCGAGTTGCAGGCGTCGCTCGAGTCGATCATCGAACTCCTGCAGGACCGCCTCAACCAGACGGTGGCGAGTTCGGTGTCCGCATCGACACGTTACGGGACGCTGATGGAGCGCCTCGAGTCCGAGCACGGCGCCCGCCGGGACGCCGAGCGCCAGCTTGCCGGCGTCAGCGAGCAGCTCGAACTGGTCAACCATGCCCGGGAGCTCGCCGAGGCCAGTGCGCGCCAGGCGCAGAAGCAGCAGGCGATCGGGCAACTCGTCAGCGGCATCGCCCACGATTTCAACAACATGCTGCAGACGGTGATCGTCAGCCTATCCGGACTGCAGGACGAGGGCGACGAGCTCTCGCCGCGCCACCGGCGCATGGTGACCTACGCGGTGGAGGGCGCGCGACATGCCACGGCACTCACCCGCCGTCTGCTCGCCTTTGCGCGCAACCAGCAGTCGCAGCCGGAAGCGATCGATCTGGGCGACCTCGTGATGGCTTTCGCCGATTTCGCGCGTCATGCCCTCGGCGGCCGCGTGGGCGTGGAGGTCTACCGGCAGCCCGGCGCGTTGCCCGTCTGGCTCGACCGGCACGGCACGGAGCAGGCGCTTATGAACGTGTGTCTCAACGCCCGCGACGCCATGAGTGGCTTCGGGCATGTGGTGATCGAGGTGGGCGAGCGCGCGTGCGAGGCGGTGCCGTCGGACTTCGCGCACGACGCCGTGAACGTTCGCCAGGTGTTCGTCAGCATCGCGGATACGGGTGGCGGCATGCCCGACGAGGTGCGCCAGCGCCTCTTCGAACCCTATTTCACGACCAAGGAAGGCGGCTCCGGCCTCGGCCTGGCGCAGGTCTACGGCACCGTCGCGCAGGCGGGCGGCGCCATCGAGATCGAGAGCGAGCTAGGTGTCGGCACCCGCATCCGGCTGGTCTTCCCCCGTTATCCGGGGCCGCTGGAGCCTGCGGACTAATCTTGCCGAAAACCATGATGCACTGCCTCAATTTCGTGCCGGTCCGGCCGATAAAATGTCCGGATCGGGAGAAGTCTTCATGTTGGTCATCATTGGTTTTATCGTCGTCCTCGCGTCGGTGCTGGGCGGCTACGTGCTTTCGCACGGCGAAATCGCCGCACTGTGGCAGCCGTACGAGTTGCTGATCATCTTCGGTGCCGCCGTCGGCGCCTTCGTCAGCGCGAACTCGATGGACGTCGTCAAGGGCGCCGGCCGCGACGCGCTGGCTCTGTTCAAGGGGCCGAAGTATCACAAGCAGGACTACGTCGACCTGCTGTCCCTGCTCTATGACATCTTCACGAAGATGCGCAAGGAAGGTCAGCTGGGCATGGAGGCGCACATCGAGGATCCCGCGAACAGCTCCCTGTTCTCGGCGTATCCGCGCCTCGTCGCGGAACACCACCTGATCGACTTCATCACCGACTGCCTGCGTCTCATCGTCGGCGGCAGCATGGATCCGCACGAACTCGAATCGCTGCTCGAGGTCGAGCTCGAGACCCATCACCACGAGGCCATGGTTCCTGCGCTCGCGGTGCAGAAAATGGCGGACGCGCTGCCGGGCTTCGGCATCGTGGCGGCCGTGCTCGGCATCGTGATCACCATGAAATCCATCGACGGCGACGCGGCCGTCATCGGCGAGCACATCGCGGGCGCGCTGGTCGGCACGTTCCTGGGCATCCTGCTGTCGTACGGCTTCATCGGTCCGCTGTCCGCGGCGATGGAGTCGCGCGTCAATACCGACGGCAAGGCGTTCGAATGCGTGAAGGTCGCCCTGATGGCGAACCTCCGCGGCTACAACCCGATGGTGTCGGTCGAGTTCGCACGCAAGTCGCTGAAGTCGACCACCCGTCCGACGTTCCAGGACCTCGAAGCCCACCTCAAGGCGGCACGGTAAGTCGCCATGAGCGAACTGAAGCAAGTCATCATCGTCCGCAAGAAGCGCGGCGGAGGCCACGGTCACCACGGTGGCGCATGGAAGGTGGCGTACGCGGACTTCGTGACCGCGATGATGGCGTTCTTCCTCGTCATGTGGCTCGTGGGCGCCGGAACCAAACAGCAGCGCGCCGCCATTTCGGAATACTTCAAGAACCCGAGCATGACGCCGGGTCAGTCGACCATGGCGCCCTCGGGCAAGATGGGTCCCGGCGGCGCGAGCACGAGCATGATCAAGCTGGGCGGTGCGATGGATCTGCCGAAGGGTCCGGGCGACCAGCAGGCGTTCGCGAAGCCGGCCGCGGCCGAGGTCGACAAGCTTGCGAAGGAACAGGAAAAGCGCCGTCTCGAAAAGCTGATGGACGACCTGAAGGAAGCGATCGCGAAGAGTCAGGCGATGGCGCCCTACAAGGATCAGCTGCTGCTCGACATCACGTCGGAAGGCCTGCGTATCCAGATCGTCGACAAGCAGAATCGCCCGATGTTCGACACGGGCAGCGGCGTGATGAAGGCCTATACGGTGCAGATCCTGCACGAGCTCGCCGGCTTCGTGAACCAGGTGTCGAACACCATCAGTATCTCGGGCCATACCGATAGCGCACGCTACGTGAGTGCCGACAGCGCCTACGGCAACTGGGAGCTCTCCGCGGATCGTGCGAACGCCGCGCGGCGCACGCTCGTCGAAGGCGGCATGGTGCCCGACAAGGTCGCACGCGTCGTCGGCCTCGCCGCGTCCGTGCCGTTCGACAAGGCGGATCCGGCGGCGCCGATCAATCGGCGCATCAGCATCGTGGTGATGACGCGCGAGGCGGCGAAGGCCGCGCTTTCGCCGGAAGTCGCAGCGGAGCCGTCGCTTCCCGAGGCGACGAAGCTGCATGCCGCCGAGGCAGAGCACGTGGGCGGCGCCATGCCGGACACGCCGGCGCCGTCCGCCCGCATCGCCGAGGGTCGCGCGGTCGCGCACGTCGCCGATCAGGAGTGACCGGCGTAGCTCCGGCGAGCCTTCACGGTGTCACTTGCGTCCGTCATCTTCCCCAGTCAGTATCAGGGCATAGGGGAGGGACAAGCAGTGGAAAATCACACCAAGTACCGGGTGGTCGCCAAAGCAGTCAAGCACCATGGCGACGCGGGCGAACAGCTGTACCGCGGTAGCTACCGCATCCTCGACCACATCGGCGAGGAAATCGAAGCGAAGACGGGCACGCACGATTTCGTCGATATCACCAGCGCCTTCAACGAAGCCTTCACGCTGGGCCACGAACGTCTGCGGGAAATCGGCGCCGAGACGGTGCAGTAACGTTCCGCGGGATCGACGACGACGTCAGCGGGCCACGACACCGCGCAGCTCGTCGAGCTGCGCCGGTGTGCCGACGTTCCGCCAGAAGCCGTCGAAGCGTTCGCCGCCCAGTCGCCCTTCGGCGATCGCCTTGCGATACATCGGCAGCAATTTGAAGCATCCGGGCGCTTCGCTCTCCACGATCTCGCGTCGATAGACGCCGACGTTGCCGAACGTCAGCCGCTCGGCGGCCGCCGGGCCGTCTCCTTCGAACAGTCGGCCGCCCGCGAGCGCGAAGTCGCCGACGGGATGGAAGTCGGGATTGGGCACCATGACGAGGTGCGCCACGCCGTCCGGTTCACGCGGCAGGGCCGCGTAGTCGATGTCGCTCCAGATATCGGCGCTGACCACGATGAACGGCTCGGGCCCCAGCAGGGGCAGGGCGGCAAGCATGCCGCCGCCGGTTTCGAGCGGTGTCGGGCCTTCGTACGAATAACGGATGCGCACGCCCCAGCGGGAGCCGTCGCCCAATACCTCGGGAAACCGCGTCGCCAGATGCGACGTGTTGATCACGATGTAGCGCACGTCGGCGGCGGCCAGCTTTTCGATGTGGTGGACGATGAGCGGTTTGCCGTGGACGTCGAGCAGCGGCTTCGGCGTGCTGTCCGTCAGCGGGCGCATGCGTTCGCCGCGGCCGGCGGCGAGGATCAGCGCGTGTCTCATGCGTCGCGCGCCACGCGGATGTCGCCGTCGCCGATCTTCGCTTCGAGGTAGTCGGCCAGCGGTGCGACGTCGGCGTGACGGCGCGCGGTGTCGACCACGTAGCGGAGCACGCGCGGCAGGTCGGCGAGGTAGCCCGTCTTGCCGTCGCGGTAATGCAGGCGACAGAACAGGCCGAGGATCTTGATGTGTCGCTGCAGGCCCGTGAGGTCGAACCAGCGGCGGAAACGGTCGGTATCGATCGTTTCGTCGAGCAGGCGCGCGTCGAGCAGGCGTAGGCGATAGGCCTCGACCCAGCCTTCGACGCGCTCGTTGTCCCAGACGATGTAGGCATCGCGCAATAGCGAAGCCAGATCGTAGGTGATGGGGCCGGACATCGCGCCCTGGAAGTCGATGACGCCGGGCGAACGTTCCGTGGTCACCAGCAGGTTGCGGCTGTGGTAGTCGCGGTGCATGAACGCGCGCGGTTGCTCGTCGATGGCATGCATGATGGCGGTGAACGCGCCTTCGATGATGTCCCATTCCTCGCATGCCACGTCCACGCCGAGATGCTTCTGCAGAAGCCACGTCGGCATGATCTCGAGCTCCATCGTCTGCCACTCGTGGTTGAACGAGGGCAGCCCGTTGGTATCCACGTGCATCTGCATGCGCAGCAGCGCGTCGAGCGCGTCGCCGTAGAGCGCATCGACGGTGGCGTCGTCGAGCTCGGGCAGGTACGTGCGCGTGCCGAGGTCTTCGATCAGCAGGAAGCCCTGCGCCTCGTCCGCCACCATGACCTTCGGTACGTGCACGCCGGCCTCGGCAAGGCGCCGGCCGATCGCGATCCAGGGTGCCGGGTCTTCGCGGTCGGGCGGCGAATCCATGACGATGACCGGCTGGCCGTCGACGTAACCGCGCCAGTAGCTCCGGAAGCTGGCGTCGGCGGAGGCGGGTTCGAGGTCCAGGGTGGCGTCGCCCGTGACCTGACGGGCCCAGGCGAGGCGTGCGGCGGAACGTTCCGTGGCGGTCATGCGGCGTCTGCGAATGCGATACGAACGATGAGCTTAGAGCCTTTGTGGCGACGTGTCACAGCGTCGACGCGACGCTATACCGTCGGGCCAGTTGTCCCGCATGACGCCATCTGGGATGCTGCCCCAAGGGGTTCCTTCCGGGGTACTGCAATGGCGAACGATACGGGCACCGCTTCCATCACGCGCCGTGACCTCCTCCGCATGATCGGCCTCGCCGGCGGAGGGGCGATGATGTACCAGGCGATGACCAGCCTGGGCATCGCGGCCGCATCGCCCTATCGACCGCCGACGTCGCTCCAGGGCACGGGGCACGGCACCGTGTTGGTGCTCGGCGCCGGCCTCGCGGGCATGACGGCGGCCTACGAGCTCGGCAAGGCCGGCTACAAGGTGCGCGTGTTGGAGTACAACGACCGCCCCGGCGGACGGACCTGGACGCTTCGTCCGGGCGACGCGTTCACCGAGCTGGGCGGTCAGCGACAGGTCTGCCGCTTCGATCCGGGCATGTACTTCAACCCGGGGCCCTGGCGCATTCCGTACCATCATCACGGTGTGCTCGATTACTGCCGTCGGTTCGGCGTGGCGCTCGAGCCGTTCATCCAGGTCAATCAGAACGCCTACATCTACGGGAAGGACGCCTTCGGCGGCAAGCCTCAGCGCATGCGCGAAGTGCAGGCCGATTTCCACGGCGGAATCGCGGACCTGCTCGCCAAGGTGGCGGGCCAGGGCGGTCTCGACCAGCTGGTCAGCCGAGAGGACCGCGAAATCCTGCTCGAGTCGTTGCGGCAGTTCGGCGGCCTCGATGCACAGTATCGCTACGTCAAAGGGCCGGACAGCAGCGGCCACCGTGGCTACGCGAAGGACCCCGGCGGCGGCCCCGACGCCGCGCCGGCCTTCTCTCAGCCCGTGGGGCTATCGGACGTGCTGAACGCGCGCCTCTGGACGGGCCTCGGCATGGCCGAGTTCTACGATTACCAGCCCGCGATGCTGCAACCGGTGGGCGGCATGGACGCGATCGCGAAAGCGTTCGCGCGCGAGATCGGCGAGGGTGTGATCCACTACGGCGCGAAGGTCACCGCGATCGCGCAGGACGATCGCGGCGTGACCGTCAGCTACGAGGACACCGCGTCGCCCGGTGCCGTACGTCGGGAGAAAGCCGACTGGTGCGTCTGCACGATTCCGCTGTCCGTGCTGAGCCAGATTCCGATCCAGGTCTCGGCGGCGAAACAGGCTGCGATCGCCGCGGTGCCATACATGTCGTCGTCGAAAGTCGGCATCCAGTTCAAGCGCCGGTTCTGGGAAGAAGACGACGCGATCTACGGCGGTGTGACGATGACGGACCTGCCCATCGGCATGATGGCGTATCCGAGCCACGGCATCGGCACGAAGAAGGGCGTGATGCTCGCTTCGTACGCGTTCTTTCTCGAGGCCTACGAGTTCACCGCGATGAATCCGGACGAACGCATCCGCAAGACGATCGAGTACGGCGCGAAGGTGCACCCGCAGTTTCCGGACGCGTTCGAGAGCGGCATGGCGATCGCATGGCATCGCGTGCCTTTCGCCATGGGTTGCTTCGGCTGGTGGACCGACGCCGCGCGCGAGAAGCACTACGCGGACCTTTGCTCGATGGACGGACGGATCGTGCTGGCCGGCGAACATGCTTCGTATCTTCCCGCGTGGCAGGAGGGCGCCGTTCTCTCGTCGCTCGCGGCGATCGACATGGTGCACCGGCGCGCCATCGAAGGAGCCCGCTCATGAAGACCGTCATCGTCGCTCTTTCGATGGGCATCGCCACCGCTGTCCACGCGCAGTCGATGGATCCGCGTTTCATCGATCAGAAACACGCCGCCGAGATCACGGGCGAGCAGACGTTCACGCACGTGTGCCAGGGGTGCCACATGGCGGACGCGAAGGGGGCCGTCGGCGCGGGGCACTATCCGGCACTTGCGTCCAATCCGAAGCTGGCAGCGAAAGCCTATCCTGTCGTGATGGTCATGAACGGACGGGGCGGCATGCCGCCGTTCTCGATGTTGCTGACCGATGCACAGGTCGCCGACGTGGTGAATTACATCCGCACGCATTTCGGCAATCACTACGCCGACACCGTGACCGCTGCCGACGTCGAACCCTTCCGTTCTACCACCCCCAACCGACCCCGAGGCCATCGACCATGACCCGATCCCTTCTACTTGCCGCGACGCTGCTCGCCGTCTCCGCGCCGGCTCTCGCTTCCGACGTCGTTCGGCACAAGCTGGCGAACCCGATGCTTCCGATCGCGGGCGCGGTGGAAGTACCTGCCGGCAAGACGCTCGTGTTCGTCAGTGGCGCCGTTCCGCCGGTGTCCGATACGAGCGCGCCCAAAGACAGTGTGCAGGCCTACGGTGACACGAAAACGCAGGCGACCGGTGCGTTGCGCTCGATCGAGGCGCAGCTCAAGGAAATGGGTCTGACGATGGGCGACGTGGTGAAGATGCAGGTCTTCCTCGTCGGCGACCCGGCCAAGGGTGGCAAGATGGACTTCGCCGGCTTCACCGAGGCTTACAAGCAGTTCTTCGGTACCGCGGCCCAGCCCAACCTGCCAGCGCGTTCGACGATGCAGGTCGCCGGCCTCGTCAGCCCGAATTTCCTCGTGGAGATCGAGGTCACCGCGGTACGTCCCTGACCGCGGTGACGGGCACGATCACGACAGGTTGTACGCACGCTCCTCGTGGAGTGCGATATCGAGTCCGACCTGCTCCTGCTCCTCGTCCACGCGAAGGCCCATGGTCACGGCGATGCCTTTGAAGATGGCGTAGCTGAGCACGGCGCTGTAGACGACGGTGAATGCGACGCCCTTGAACTGGATCCACAGTTGCACACCCAGTTCCGTGACGGTGCCGAACCCGCCCAGCGCGGGTGCGGCGAGCGGGCCGGTGAGCAGAGCGCCGACGATGCCCGCGACGGCGTGCACGCCGAAGACGTCGAGCGAATCGTCGTAGCCGAAGTAACGCTTCAGGCGCGTGGCGCAGAAGAAACAGATCACGCCGGAGAGCAGGCCGAGCACGAGCGCGCCGCCGGGGCCGCAGGTGCCGGCGGCCGGCGTGATCGCGACGAGTCCGGCGACCGCGCCCGAGGCGATGCCGAGCACGCTGGGCCGCCGATGCGTCATCCATTCCACCACGGTCCAGCCGATCGCCGCGGCCGCGGTCGCGATCTGCGTCACGAGCATCGCCATGCCGGCGCTGCCGTTGGCGGCGACGGCCGAGCCGGCGTTGAAGCCGAACCAGCCGAGCCAGAGCATACTCGCGCCGATGAGCGTGTAGCCGAGGTTGTGCGGCGGCATCGGGGTGACGGGATAGCCGCGACGCTTGCCGATGACCAGGCAGCCGACGAGACCCGCGATGCCGGCGTTGATATGCACGACCGTACCGCCGGCGAAATCGAGCACGCCGAGATCGCCGAGGAAGGAGCCGGGGCCGCCCCAGACCATGTGGGCGACGGGCAGGTAGACGAACGTGAACCATAGCGCCGTGAACACGAGCAGTGCCGAGAACTTCATGCGCTCCGCGATCGCGCCGACGATCAGCGCAGGCGTGATGATGGCGAACGTCATCTGGAACATCACGAAGACCGCTTCGGGGATCGTGTTGTACAGGCTGCCGGGTGCGAGGCCGGCGAGCATGGCGTGCCCGAAGCCGCCGACGAACGAGTGAAGGTTGGTGGTGCCCGCGGCCATGCCGGTGGTGTCGAAGGCCACCGAGTAGCCATAGACCACCCACAGCACGGTGACGAGCGCGGTGATCGCGAAGCATTGCATCAGCACGGAGAGCAGGTTCTTCGCGCGCACCATGCCACCGTAGAACAGTGCGAGGCCGGGGATCGTCATCAGGAGCACGAGCATCGTCGCCGTGAGCATCCAGGCGGTGTCGCCGGAATCCAGTTTCGGCGTCGCGCCTTGCGCGAAGGCCAGCGACGGAAGCAGGGCAGGAAGGGCGGCCAGGGTCTTAGAGCGCATCGGCGTCGACCTCCTGCGTGCGGATGCGGATGGCCTGTTCCAGGTCGATGACGAAGATCTTGCCGTCGCCGATCTTGCCCGTGCGCGCCGCGGTGCCGATGGCCTCGATGGCGCGTTCCACCTGATCGTCGGTCACCGCGATCTCGATCTTGAGTTTGGGGAGGAAATCCACGACGTATTCCGCACCCCGATACAGTTCCGTGTGCCCGTGCTGGCGCCCGAACCCTTTGACCTCGGTTACCGTCATCCCCTGCACCCCGACTTCGGCGAGCGCCTCGCGGACGTCGTCCAGCGTAAAGGGCTTGATGATCGCGTTGATCCACTTCATGGCGTCGCTTCCCCGTTGGCTGATACGAGTGCGTCAGCAGGATGCGTGCCAGCCGTAAGAGCCTTGTGCGGTGCGGCAAGAGCACTCGCTAAGCTAGGCCTATGCACCGTAATGGTGCAGCTAGTTGCCACATCGGTGCATCGTCTGTGTGGCCGGATCCGGTCACGACCGCTCCAGGCGATGCGCGGCGTGGTGCCCCCCCCCCGGGGCCCGCATTGCAACACCGCCCCGAAAACAGTACCATTTTGGTCTGGTTTCCAAGTCCCCCTTCCCCCATGCTCCGTGTCAGCCGACTGACCGACTACGCGACGGTGGTGATGACCTGCATCGCCGCGCACCCTGCCGACGTTCTGAGCACCGCTCAGATCGCCGAAGAGGCGCGCCTGGAATTGCCCACCGTGTCCAAGCTGCTGAAGCTGCTGGGTCACGCCGGGCTCGTGGAGTCGTTCCGCGGCGTCAACGGCGGCTACCGCCTGGCGCGGCCGGCCGAGGCGATCAGCCTCGCCGACATCGTGGTGGCGATGGAAGGACCGATCGGCATGACCGAATGCAGCACGGCCCAGGGCCAGTGCGAGCGTCAGTCCCAGTGCGGCGTCAGCGGAAGCTGGCGATCCGTCTCGGGGGCGATCGACGGCGTGCTGCGCGCCATGACCCTGGCACAGATGCTGGCTGCGCGCCCCGTGGCGCCGGCCATTGACGCGGCCAAGGCCGCGCAGGCGAACGTATGAACGAGAGCGAGAACATGACACGCGAAGTGGCCGCGCCCGTGCGCGACAATGCCGAGGTCGAAGCGGCCCTCAACCGTCGTTACGAGGCGGGTTTCGTCACGGACATCGAGTCGACCAGCCTTCCGCCCGGCCTCAGCGAAGACACCGTTCGCCAGCTTTCCGCGATCAAGGGCGAGCCGGAGTGGATGACGGAGTGGCGACTCGCCGCCTATCGCCACTGGCTGACGATGCCCGAGCCGGACTGGGCGAAGCTCGACATCGCGCCGATCGACTACCAGTCGGTCAGCTATTACTCGGCGCCGAAGGACGGTCCGAAGTCGCTCGACGAAGTCGATCCGAAACTGCTGGAGACCTACGAGAAGCTCGGCGTGCCGCTGCACGAGCGTGCGAAGCTCGCGGGCGTGGCGGTCGACGCCGTGTTCGATTCCGTGTCCGTCGGCACCACGTTCCGCAAGGAACTCGCCGAAGCCGGCGTCATCTTCTGTTCGATGTCGGAGGCGATCCGCGAGCACGGCGACCTGGTGCGCCAGTACCTCGGCAGCGTCGTGCCGGTCGGCGACAACTACTTCGCCGCGCTGAACTCCGCCGTGTTCTCGGACGGCAGCTTCGTCTTCATTCCCAAGGGCACGCGTTGCCCGATGGAACTGTCGACGTATTTCCGCATCAACGCGATCAACACCGGGCAGTTCGAGCGCACGCTGATCGTGGCCGAGGACGACTCCTACGTGTCGTACCTCGAAGGCTGCACCGCGCCGATGCGCGACGAGAACCAGCTGCACGCGGCGGTGGTCGAGCTGGTGGCGCTGGAGCGCGCGCAGATCAAGTATTCCACGGTGCAGAACTGGTACCCGGGCGACGAGAACGGCGTGGGCGGCATCTACAACTTCGTGACCAAGCGCGGCGACTGCCGCGGCGCGGACTCGAAGATCAGCTGGACGCAGGTGGAGACCGGTTCGGCCATCACCTGGAAGTACCCCAGCTGCGTGCTGCGCGGCGATCGCTCGGTGGGCGAGTTCTACTCGGTGGCGCTCACGCACCACCGTCAGCAGGCCGACACCGGCACCAAGATGATCCACATCGGCAAGGGCACCAAGTCGAAGATCGTCGCCAAGGGCATCAGCGCCGGCCGCAGCTCCAACAGCTATCGCGGTCTGGTGAAGATCGAGAAAGGTGCCGACGGCGCGCGCAACTACACGCAGTGCGACTCGCTGCTGATAGGCAAGCAGTGCGGCGCGCACACGTTCCCGTACATGGAAGTGAAGAATCCGGGCGCCATCGTCGAGCACGAGGCCACCACCTCCAAGATTTCCGACGACCAGCTGTTCTACTGCCTGTCGCGGGGCATCGGCGAGGAAGACGCCGTGTCGATGATCGTCGACGGCTTCTGCAAGCAGGTGTTCCGCGAGCTTCCGATGGAGTTCGCGGTCGAGGCCAAGAAGCTGCTCGAAGTGTCGCTCGAAGGCGCGGTGGGCTGACGATGGGTATCGCCGGTACCGCGCCGGGAATCTCGGACCTGCGCGCATTGCTCGCCGCGCTCGATCCGGGGCTCGATCCCGTGCCGAAGCGCTTCCTGCACGTCTCGCACGACAAGGCGCGCGAGCGCATGGCCGATGCGCTGATGATGTTCCGCGAGGCCGAAGGCACGACGCTCATCGTGGATGTCGATCCGGACGACGCGCCCAGCGGCGCCATGCTCTGGGCGTGCATCACACTGCGCGTGCAGTCCAGTCTCACCGCCGTCGGCATGATGGCCGCCGTTTCCGCCGCGCTCGCGAAGCGCGGCATCCCTTGCAATCCTGTTTCCGCGTTCCTGCACGATCACATCTTCGTGCCCTGGGACCGCCGCGACGACGCGCTCGACGCGCTCTCGCACCTCACGCCCTGATTGGACCGTCTCGCCATGCACATGCTCAAGATCGACAACCTCCATGCCCGCGTCGAAGGCAAGGAGATCCTCAAAGGCCTTTCGCTCACCGTGAAGCCGGGCGAGGTGCACGCCATCATGGGGCCCAACGGCGCGGGCAAGTCCACGCTGGGCAACGTGCTCGCGGGTCGCGACGGTTACGAAGTGACGGCCGGCTCGGTCGATTTCGCCGGCCGCGACCTGCTGGCGCTCGAGCCCGAAGAGCGCGCCGCGGTCGGCGTGTTCCTCGCCTTCCAGTACCCGGTGGAAATCCCCGGCGTCAACAACACCTACTTCCTGCGTGCCGCGCTCAACGCGCAGCGGAAGTTCCGTGGCGAGGAAGAACTCGATTCCATGCGCTTCCTCAAGCTCGTGCGCGAGAAGCTGAAGGTGATGCAGATCTCCGACGAGCTGCTCCACCGCGCGGTGAACGAGGGCTTCTCGGGCGGCGAGAAGAAGCGTAACGAGATCTTCCAGATGGCCGTGCTCGAGCCGAAGCTCGCGATCCTCGACGAAACCGATTCGGGCCTCGACATCGACGCGCTCAAGCAGGTGGCGGAGGGCGTCAACGCGCTGCGCTCGCCCGATCGCTCGTTCGTCATCGTCACGCATTACCAGCGCCTGCTCGACTACATCGAGCCGGACTTCGTGCACGTGCTCGCGGGCGGCCGCATCGTCGAGAGCGGCGACAAGGATCTCGCGCTGAAGCTGGAAGAACAGGGCTACGCATGGCTGGCCGAGAAGCATCCCGAGCTGCGCAAGGCCGATCTCACCGGAGTGCCGGCATGACGAACGCGCCGTCCCCGTTCGTGCGGGCGGCGCTCGATGCCGCCGCCGGGATTCCCGCGACGGGCATCGCCTGGCTGGATGCCGCGCGTCGCGAGAACCTCGACAGCTTCGCCGCCGATGGCCTTCCCGAAGGCCGGAGCGAGGCCTGGAAGTACACCCCGCTCCGCGCGCTGGCACAGCGCGCGCTCGCGCTCGCCGATCGCGGTGCCGCCGGCGCTCTGGCCGTCGACGCGACGCGGATCGCGCTGCCCGGTGTCGACGGCGATCGCGTCGTCTTCGTCGACGGCACGTACCGCGCCGACCTTTCCACGGCGACGACGGCCGGCGTCACGCTGCTGCCCCTGGCGGGCGCGCTGGCGCAGAATCCCGAGCCGCTGCGATTCGCGCTCGCCAACCGTTACCGTCACGGCGCCGCCGACGCATTCGCGCACCTCAACGCGGCGCTCGCCGTGGACGGGCTCGTGCTGCGTGTCGACGACGGCGTCGAGATCGCCCGGCCCGTGCACGTGGTGCACGTCTCCAGCGGAGGGCAGGCCGATACCGCATGGCACGTGCGTCTGTTGCTCGACATCGGCAAGGCCGCCAGCGTGGACGTGGTCGAGCACTACGTCACCCTCGGCGACGCGGCGCAGCTCGGCACCGTGGTGACCGATATCTCGGTCCGCGAGCACGGCCGTCTCGGCCTCGTCGTGCTGCAGGACGCCTCGACGGCCACCACGCTCGTTCGCCGCACCCATGCGCGCCTCGATGCCGACGCCACGGCGACGGTGCACGTGCTGGAACTCGGCGGTGCGCTCGTGCGTCACGAGCTGCAGGCCGACGTGAACGGCGACCGTGCGCGTTTCGATTCCCGTGGCGTGTTCGCCCTCTCGGGTCGCCAGCACATCGATACGCAGCTGGAAGTGAGGCACCAGGCGCGCGACACGGCCTCCGAGGCCCTGTGGCGCGGCATCGCCGACGGACGGTCGCGCGGCGTCTTCCGCGGCGCGATCGTGGTGGCCGAGGGTGCCGACGGCACCGACGCGTCGCTGAGCAACAAGAATCTCCTGCTGTCCGGTCAGGCCGAGATCGACACCAAGCCCGAGCTGGAAATCTACGCCGACGAGGTGAAGGCCGCGCACGGCGCGACGATCGGTCAGCTCGACGAACGGTCGCTCTTCTACCTGCGGTCGCGCGGCATCCCGCTGTCGCAGGCGCGCAGCCTGCTGACGCTGGCCTTCTGTCGCGCGGCGCTGGAATCGCTGCCGAACGAAGCCCTGCGCGAACACCTTGGCGATCTGCTGGTGGCGAACCTGCCCACTGGCCCCGCCGCCGACTAAGACCTCCGGAGCCCGCCATGAACGCCAAGCCCGAGACGCTCGCCGCGCCGCTCGACGTCGAGCGCATCCGCGCCGACTTTCCGCTGCTGTCGCGTACCGTGCACGGCAAGCCGCTGATCTACTTCGACAACGCCAACACCGGGCAGAAGCCGATGTCGGTGATCGAAGCGGTCGACCGGCACTACCGCGAACATAACGCCAACGTTTCGCGTGCCGTGCACCTGCTCGGCGAAGAAGCGACGGCCGCCTATGAAGGCGCGCGCGATGCGCTGGCGCGTTTCATCAACGCTCCGTCGCGCGACGAGGTGGTGCTGACCTCCGGCACCACGCAGTCGATCAACCTCGTGGCATACAGCTACGCCATGCCGCGCATGAAGCCCGGCGACGCCATCCTCACCACGGTGATGGAGCACCACGCCAACATCGTCCCGTGGCAGCTGGTCGCGGAACGCACGGGCGCCACGGTGAAGGCCGCGCCGATCGACCAGAACGGCGAGCTCATCCTCGAAAAATACATCGAGATGCTCACGCCGGACGTCAAGCTGGCCTGCGTCACGCACGTGTCCAATGCCCTGGGTACGGTGAATCCCATTCGCGAGATCGCGCGCGAGTGCCGCAAGCGTGGCATTCCTCTGCTGGTCGACGGGTCGCAGGCGGCACCGCATCGCGCCATCGACGTTCAGGCCCTCGGTTGCGATTTCTATGCGATCACCGGTCACAAGATGCTTGCCCCGACCGGCACCGGCGCGCTGTGGGCGAAGCGCGAGCACCTGATGGCGATGCCGCCGTTCTTCGGTGGCGGCGAGATGATTCGCGAGGTGCGTTTCGACGGCACGGTGTTCGCGGACCCGCCGCATCGCTTCGAGGCGGGTACGCCGAACATCGCCGGTTTCGCCGGCATGTCGGCAGCCATCGCCTATCTGGAAGGCATCGGTTTCGATCGGCTGAAGACCTACGAGCAGGATCTCCTCGCGTATGCGACGGCTGCCATGGACGAGGTCCCGGGCCTGCGGATCTTCGGTCGCGCCAAGGAGAAGGAGCCGGTGATCTCGTTCCTGATCGAAGGCGCCCACGCCAACGACATGGCGACGCTGCTCGATCTGCAGGGCGTCGCGGTACGCTCGGGCCACCATTGCGCGCATCCCCTGATGCAGTTCTACGGCGTGCCCGCCACGCTGCGCGCGTCGCTGGCCTTCTACAACACGAAGGCCGAGGTGGACGGGTTCATCGAGGCGATCGCGCGGGTGCGGAAGCTGCTGCTCTGACAGGGCGCCAGACGGCAAGCGTTCCTGTGGGAGCGGCCTCGGCCGCGATGGGTGCCTGCGACAGGCTCCCATCGCGGCCAGGGCCGCTTCCACAGCAGCAGAAGCTCCGCGCTCGACCGCATGCCACGGGGGCGGCGCTGGATTAGAATTCGACCATGACTCCCACGCACACTTTCCGTACCGCCAACCAGGCCGACGCCGGCGTCATCGCCGCGCTGGTCGAGTCGGCCTATCGTGGCGACGCCAGCCGCGCCGGCTGGACCACCGAGGCCGACTTCCTCCATGGCCGTCGTACCGACGTCACCGAGATCGAAGAACTGCTCACGAGCGAGAACGGGCGTTTCGTCCTGTTCGAACGCGATGGCGTCGTGGCGGCGTCGTGCTACATCGAGCGGCAGGGTGGCACGTGCTACTTCGGGATGTTTTCCGTGCATCCTCCGTTCCAGGGCGCGGGCATCGGCCGGCTGGTGATCGAGGAAGTCGAGCGCATCGCGCGCGACGAATGGCAATGCGACCGCGTGGAAATGACGGTGATCGACATCCGTTCGGAACTCATCGCGTGGTACGAGCGGCGGGGCTATGCCCGCACGGGCCGCACCAAGCCGTTCCCCTATGGCGACGAGCGCTTCGGGCTCCCACAGCGCGACGATCTGCGTTTCGAGTATCTGGTGAAGGTGCTCTCGTGATGGATGGCTGGATCAGGGTCGGGACGCGAAGCGAACTGCTGCCGGGCGAGCATCGCGTGGTGTGGGACGGCGACACCGCCATCGCCGTCTACAACATCGACGGCCAGCTCTACGCCATCGAGGACGTCTGCACGCACGACGGCGGCGAGCTCGCCGGCGGCCCGGTGCACGGCTTCGAAGTGGAATGCGTGCGTCACGGCGCGCGCTTCGACCTGCGGTCGGGCGACGTGACGTGTCCCCCCGCTTACGAGCCCGTCACGGTATTCCCGGTGCGCGAAGCCGACGGCGCGATCTGGACGCGCGACGATCGTTAGAGCCTCATCGATCCGGTAAGGTCAGAAGTGGTAGACGAACGCCAGCGTCTCCGTGACCTGCCTCGTCGAACCGAACCGTCGCACCAGCGGGCTGTCGCCGGCGTCGCCGAATAGCCGTCCATACGACACCGCCAGCGCGAAGCCCGTGTGCTGCGACGTCGGCACGAACGCGTTGTACGCCACGTCGGCCGACTGCCAGCCGGCACCGGGGTGCCATGACGATGTCCCCAACGTGGCGGCCTCGGCGGGCGTGAGGCCGAAGAAGCGCCGCATCGCCGGTCCGTTCATGCCTTCGACCTGCACTTCGATGGAGTGCTGGATGTACCAGACGTCCGGTAACTGGTAATCGGCGTAGAGCGCCGCATAGGCGCCCGCACCGTTCGTGTCGTGTGCCACATGTCCGCCGACGCTGAAGCGCTTGTCGAACGCATACTCCAGATAGCCACCGGCCTGGAAGCGCGGCGACAGCGACGCGACCTTGCCGCCGAGCGCGCCGAGGTCGTCGCGCGTGCGGCCCCAGAGCCAGTTGCCGTAAGCACCGCCGTGCCAGTGCTCGCCACCGATCGCGTCGAGCGTCAGGCCGTCCGCCGTCGACAGTTCGCCGACGCCGGGGATTTCGATGTCCACGTAGGGAATCGGCTGGTTGCGCTGGTCTTTCGCACCTTGCCACGACGGCATGCGTTGCGCGCCCGCGCCGAACGCATACGAGGGCGCGTCGTCGTCCGCGGCGTGCGCGGCCAGCGGAAGGAAGAGCAGGGCGGTCAGGGCGGGGCGCCAGCGGTGCATGCGCGGATACCGGTGCGGACGAGCGACGAAGGGTGGCACGCCCCTGCTTACGAATTCCTTTCGAATCCGGGAAAGGGGTTCGAAAGGAATCGCCCCCTAGGCTTTGTTCCATGTTGGCCGATGGCGCTTACTACGTGCTCAGCTCTCCCTCCTGGAACATCCTGTGCGACTTCGACGGCACGATCGCCGTCGAGGACGTCATCGACTCGCTGCTCGACCGCTACGGCCGCCCCGGCTGGGACGCGCTGGAACGCGACTGGCGTGCAGGGCTGATCGGCTCCGCCGAATGCATGGCGGGCCAGGTCGCACTGCTCGACATGAGTCGCGACGATCTCCAGCGCCATCTCGGTAGCCTGCACATCGACCACGGCTTCGCGGCCTTCGTCGCCGCCACGATCGAGCACGGCATTCCGATGGAGATCGTCAGCGACGGCCTCGATCAGGCGATCCACACGATCCTCGAACGTCACGGCATCGACGGTCTGCCGACCGTTGCGAACCGACTTGCCCAGTCCGGGCCGCGCGCGTGGCGTCTCTCCTCGCCGTTCGCGGCCGACGGATGTCGCAGCGGCACGTGCAAGTGCGCCCGCGTCGACGCGGCTCGCCGCCGTGGCGGCTACACGCTGCTGATCGGCGACGGCGCGTCGGATTTCTGCGCGGCCGATCGTGTGGACTTCGTCTTCGCGAAAAACCGGCTGATCGAGCACTGCCGTGCCGCCGGTATCCCGTATGCCCCGATCGCCAGCTTCGACGAAGCGCTGGC
This sequence comes from Luteibacter sp. UNCMF331Sha3.1, assembly GCF_900109915.1. Taxonomy (GTDB): domain Bacteria; phylum Pseudomonadota; class Gammaproteobacteria; order Xanthomonadales; family Rhodanobacteraceae; genus Luteibacter. Next base: position 684,243 of record NZ_FOBU01000001.1, on the reverse strand, counting down.
CCTCCTTCCCGATCTTCTCGACGGACGCCTGCCGCCGCGGACCGTCATGCCCCTCCACGCGGCGAGTATCCAGGAACTGTCTGCATGAACCTCCTCACCAAGAACCCCGACGTCGTGATCGACGATGCGACCCTTCTCGCCGACGAGGCGAAGTACTGCTCCTTCGGCGATACCGTGCACTACGTCGATCCGCCGAAGATCTTCCGCCACGCGGAGGGCAGCTACATCTACGACAGCGAGAACATCCCGTTCCTCGACCTGCAGATGTGGTACTCGGCCGTCAATTTCGGTTACGGCAACAAGCGCCTCAACGACACGCTGAAGGCGCAGATCGACCTGCTTCCGCAGGTCGCGAGCCAGTACCTGCACCAGGGCAAGATCGAGCTCGCGAAGACCATCGCACTCGACGCGAAGGCGAAGTTCGGTCTCGACGGCCGCTGCCATTTCAACGTCGGTGGCGCGCAGGCAGTCGAAGACTCGCTCAAGCTGGTGCGCAACGCGCGTGGCGGCAAGAGCCTGATGTTCGCTTTCGAGGGCGGCTATCACGGCCGGACGCTCGGCGCCTCGTCGATCACGTCGAGCTACCGCTATCGCCGTCGCTTCGGTCATTTCGGCGAGCGCGCGCAGTTCATCCCGTTTCCGTACCCGTTCCGTCGCCCCAAAGGCATGACGCCGGAAGAGTACTCCGATGCGTGCGTGCGCCAGTTCGAGCGCCTGTTCGAAACCGAATACAACGGCGTATGGGACCCGAAGGTCAACGAAGCCGAATACGCGGCCTTCTACGTCGAGCCGATCCAGGGCACCGGCGGCTACGTGATCCCGCCGCGCAATTTCTTCATCGACCTGAAGAAGGTGCTCGACAAGTACGGCATCCTGATGGTGGTCGACGAGATCCAGATGGGCTTCTGGCGCACGGGCAAGCTGTGGTCGATCGAACACTTCGGCGTCACGCCCGACGTTCTCGTCTTCGGCAAGGCCCTGACCAACGGACTCAATCCGCTGTCGGGTATCTGGGCGCGCGAAGAGCTCATCAATCCGGAGATCTTCCCGCCGGGCTCGACGCATTCGACGTTCAACTCGAACCCGCTCGGCACCGCGCTGGGGCTCGAGGTGATCCGCATGGGGTATGAGCTCGACTACGCCAGCAGGGTGGCGGAGAAGGGCGCGCACTTCCTCGACGGTCTGCGCGACCTGCAGAAGCGTCACAAGGAAATCGGCGACGTGGACGGCCTCGGCCTCGCACTTCGTGCCGAGATCTGCACGGACGACGGTTTCACGCCGAACAAGGCGCTGCTCGACCGCATGGTCGACATCGGCCTTGCCGGCGGTCTCACTCACGAAGGCAAGAAGATCGGTCTCGTGCTCGATGTCGGCGGCTGGTACAAGAACGTGATCACGTTCGCCCCGTCGCTCGACATCAGTCACGACGAAATCGACCTCGCCATCGCGTTGCTCGACCAGCTGCTTACGCTGGCCAAGCGCGGCTGATACCCGGCAGCCGCCGCGATGGCGTTCGTGAACCAGCTCGAGCCGGACGCACTGCTCGGGCATTTCGAGCGCCATCCGCCGCCGGACTTCACCCCTGTCCGCGCGGCGGATGGCGCGCCACTTTTCGTGGCGCCCTTCGATCTTCTCACCACCGCCGACGACGCCCTGCGTCGCCGCGTGGATCGACTACCGTTCGGCCGTTGGCTGCGTCGTCGCCTCACGCTGCGGACGTGTTTCGCGGGCACGACGGTGTCCGAGTACGCCGTGTTCGCCCGAGAGAGCCAGCCGGAGGCCCTGCCGGCGGCGTGGGTACGCGAACAAGGCGCCGGGCAGGCATTGTTCGTCGTCAAGGACATCGCCGTGGACTCGCCGCTGACCACCGGCACGGACCGGGCATGGACCGCCCGTTTTCTCGACGCCGCGCGGGACGCGGGCTACCTCGTCGTGGAGGGGCAGGCGCTGGCGTATGTGCCGATCGACTTCGCCTCGATCGACGAGTACCTCGCACGGCTGTCGCCGTCGCGACGGAAGAACCTCCGCCGCAAGCTGCGTTCCCGTGACCGCCTCCAGGTGGACGAGGTGCCTACCGGTGCGTCGTTCGCTGACGACGCGACCGTCGACGCGTTCTACGCCCTGTTCGAGAACGTGCACGCGCAGAGCGAGATCCACTTCGACAAGCCGGGCCGTGACTTCTTCGCGGCCGTGCTCCGCGATCCGGGCGGCATCGTCTTCACATACCGCGTGGAGGGCGAGCTGGTCGGCTGGAACCTGTGCTTCGCGCACGGCGGGAAGCTGCTCGACAAGTACGTGGGCTTCGCGTACCCCGCCGCACGCGACGTCGACCTGTACTTCGTCAGCTGGTTCGTGAATCTCGACTACGCGCTCCGGCGCGGTCTCACGCATTACGTGGCGGGCTGGACCGATCCGGCGGTGAAGGCCTCGCTCGGTGCGCGCTTCCACCTCACGCGACACGCCGTCTTCGTACGGAATCCGCTGCTGCGTGCCGTGCTGCGCCGGTTCGCGCACCGCTTTGAAAGCGACCGTGCCTGGGGAGTGCCCGATGCGTCCACCGGTCGTTCTTGATCTCGACGATTCCGTCGGACCCTTGCCCGGCCGGCGGGTGCTGCCCCTGCGCGAGTGGGAGGAAGCGATCCGGTTCGGGTGCTCCATGCGAACGCTGCGGCGGTTTGCCGGCCGTCTCGACGCGATGCTGCCGCGCGAGCACGGCACGGTCTTCCTCGGCAGCGGCGATTTCCATCACCTGACGTTGCCACTGGTGCGGCGCGTGGGCGGCACCGACCCATTCCAGGTCGTGGTGCTCGACAACCACCCGGACAACATGCGCTTTCCGTTCGGCGTGCACTGCGGCTCCTGGGTGCGACGCGTGGCGATGCTGCCACGCGTCTCGCACGTGCATGTCGTGGGCATCACGTCGTCGGATATCGGTGGTGGCCATGCATGGGAGAACTACCTGGGCCCGCTGCGAGCCGGTCGGCTCACCTACTGGTCGACGGGCGTCGACGTTGGCTGGGCATCGCGGCTCGGCCTGGGTCGTGCATTCCGCAGCTTTCCCGACGCGTCGTCGCTGGCCGACGCGTTCGCCGATGCGCAGCACGCACAGGCGACGCCCGTGTACCTCTCCATCGACAAGGACGCGTTCGCGCCGGACGTGGCGACGACCAACTGGGATCAGGGCGTCATGACGTTCGCACAGGGAGCGCGCGTCATCGGTGCGCTTCGTCATCGCATCCTCGCCAGCGACGTGACGGGCGAGATCTCGCTGTATCGCTATCGTGCGTGGTGGAAGCGCCGGCTGAGTGCGATGGACGGTCAATCCGAACCGGATGTCGCGAGGCTTCGCGCGTGGCAGGAAGAGCAGCACGCGCTGAACCTGCGGCTGCTTGCGATGATCGGTGGGAGCTGGCTCCCACCCGAGCTGCTACCAGCGCCCGATCAGGTGCTGCACCAGCAGGCTCGTCAGCGCCACGGCGGCCCAGACGCCGAGTCCTAGCAGGATCGGCCGCGGGCCGGTCGACGCCATGCGACGCAGGTCGGCGGACAGCCCGATGGCGGTGAGCGCGACGATGATCAGGCACTCGGCGACGAAATGGATGACGGGAAGTGCAGCTTCCGGAATCACGCCGGCGGTGCGGATGGCCGAGGCCACGAGAAACCAGAGGATGAACCAGGGAAAGATGCGCGCCAGGCTGAAGTCGCTCGCGCCGCCGCGCTTCTCGCGCCACGCGACGATCAGTGCGATCGCGAGGCAGATGGGGATGATGAGCGTGGCGCGCGTGAGCTTGACGATGGTCGCGTAATCGCCGGCCGCGTGGCTGTAACTGTAGCCAGCCGCGACCACCGACGACGTGTCGTTGATGGCGGTACCGGCCCAGAGGCCGAAGCCGAGATCCGACAGCCCCATCCAGTGGCCCAGTGCCGGGAAGGTCAGCACGGCCACCAGGTTGAACAGGAAGATCGTCGAAATGGCGAACGCCGTGTCGTGCTCGTCCGGTTTCACGATGGGAACCACCGCCGCGATCGCCGAGCCGCCGCAGATCGCGGTACCGACGCCGATCAGCAGCTTCAGCGTGTCGTGCACGCGGAGCAGCCGGCCCAGGATCCACGCGGCGATTCCCGCCGCGGCCACGGTCGCGAGCGTGACGGAGAGCGATTCCATGCCGGTCTTCGCGACCTGCGTGATGCTGAGGCCGAAGCCGAGCGCGACGATCGACCATTGCAGTACCTGCTTCGAGGCGAAGCGGATGCCCGGCAGGTATCGCGCCGATGGCGCCATGAAATGCCGCACGAGGATGCCCAGCACGATGCCGCAGACCGCGCCGCCGACCAGCGGCATCAGGCGCCCGAGGCCGAAGGCGACAGCGGCGAGGGCGAATGAGAGCACGAGGCCGGGCAGGCGTGACGTGGGGGCGGGGGTGGCGACGGTGACGGCGGACACGGGCGACTTCCTGACGATCGGATGCCGTCATTGTCGACGCGCCACTTCGATAAGCATATTGAAAATACCTTATTCATCCTATAAGAAAGGCTGATGCATGCCATCAGCCCCCGCCAGCTCGAGGTCTTCGTCGCGGTCGCCACCGCGGGCAGCGTGCGGGCAGCCAGCGAGCGCCTGTTTCTCAGCCAGCCCGCCGCGAGCATGGCGCTGGCCGAACTCGAGCGGCAGATCGGTGCGCCGGTCTTCGCCCGCGAGCGGGGCCGCCTGCGCCTCAACGATCGCGGTCGTGAACTCCTGCCGCTGGCGCGCGAGCTCCTGGAGCGCCATGCCGAGTTCGGCCGCCGCGCCCAGGGCGGCGCGACGGAACTGACCGGCGACATCGGCGTGGGCGCGAGCAATACCGTCGGCAACTATCGTGTAGGAGAGCTGCTCGGGGCTTTCGCGGCGTCGCATCCCGGTGTGTCGCTGCGTCTGGGCGTGGCGAACACCGCTCGCATCGCGCAGGGCGTCCTCGATCACGACTACGACGTGGGCTGCGTCGAAGGCCCGGTCACGCATCCGTCGCTGGAAGTCCGTCCGTGGCGGGAGGATCGCCTCGTGGTCTGCGCACGACCGGATCATCCGCTCGCGTCGAAAAAGCGCCTGCGCCGCGACGATTTCGCGGGCGAGCGATGGGTGCTGCGCGAACGCGGGTCCGCGACGCGCGCCTTGAGCGAGCGTGCGCTCGCCGAGCTACCGGAAGGCACCACGGTGCTGGAGCTGGACCAGTCCGAAGCGATCAAGCAGGCGGTCATCGCCGGCCTCGGCATCGCCTGCCTGCCGGAGGTGGCGGTGGGCGATGCGGTGACGGCCGGGCGGCTGACGGTCTTGCCGACGCCATTCCTGGACCTGAAGCGGATGCTGTCGGTGGTCTTGCATCGGCAGCGCTACCGAGGAGCGGTGCTGGAGGCGTTCCTGGGTTCGTTGTAGGAGCCCGGTGGCGGCTCGACGGCCCTCAGCGCAGCACGCAGCGATTCTTTCCGCTGCGCTTGGCTTCGTACATCGCGCCGTCGGCCGCGGCGACGACATCGTCGTAGCCCGCCCCTGCGTGGAACAGTGTCACGCCGATGCTCGCACCGACGTGGGCCGGCACCCGGTCGTTGCCCACCTGCAGTGTGTACGGCTCCGCTACGGCGTCGCAGAGCGTCTGGCAGCGTGCCATCGCGCTACCCCCATCGGCGGCACCCTGCAGGAGTACGGCGAACTCGTCGCCGCCCAGGCGCGCCACGGTGTCCGTGCCGCGCGTGCGCGTGTCGATGCGTGCGGCGATGGCCTTGAGCAGTTCGTCACCGGCGGCGTGACCGTGGCCGTCGTTGACGCCCTTGAATCCGTCGATGTCGATATAGGCGAGGGCGAAGGGACCGCCGCCGTCGTTCGCGGCGGCGATGGAGGCTTCCAGGCGCTCGCGGAACAGCAAGCGGTTGGGCAGGCCCGTGAGCGCGTCGTGCGTGGCCTGATGACGGACCAGCTGCTCCATCCGCGTGCGTTCGGCGACTTCGCTGGTGAGCTGCTCGTTGCGCAGCGAGAGTTCGTCGAGAGCCTGCTGCAGCAGCGCGCGGGCACGATACAGTTCCAGGAAGATCTTCACCTTGGACTGCAGGATCACGTCGTTGATCGGCTTGGCGATGTAGTCGACCGCGCCGGCTGTGTAGCCCTTGATGCGGTTGATGTCATCGGCGTAAGCGGCCGTCACGAAGATGATCGGCGTTTCGCCGAGGTGGTCGGCCTCGGAGATGAACTGGGCGACCTCGAAGCCATCCATTTCCGGCATGTTCACGTCGAGCAGCACCAGCGCGAACTGATGGTCGAGAAAGAGCGCGAGCGCTTCGTTGCCGCTGGATGCCTCGAAGATGTCGGCTTCCGTGCGGGCGAGCAGGCGGCGCATGGCGACGAGGTTGGCGGGGGTGTCGTCGACGACGAGGATCTTGGGACGCATGGAAGTCATCAAAGGCAAAGTCGGTTCAGATGGGGGGCGATGGCGTCGAGGGGCAGGCAGGCGTCCGCGCCCGCGACGTCGAGCCCCGCGCGCGGCATGACGTCGGACTCGGCATCGTCGGGGTCCTGCACGATGGCGTGGCCGCCGGCACGGCGGACCGCGGCGAGTCCGTTGGCGCCATCGGAGTTGGCGCCGGTGAGCAGCACGGCGACGAGGCGCTCGCGCCACGCGTCGGCGGCCGTTTCGAACAGCACGTCGATGGACGGTCGCGAGTAGGCGACCTTGCCGTCGACGCTGAGGGAGAAATGCAGATCGTCTTCCACCAGGAGGTGATAGCCGGTGGGGGCGACGTGCACGGTCGCCCCGGCGATCGGCGCGCGCTCGCGCGCCTCCACGACGGGCAACGCGGACGTGCGGCGTAGCAGTTCGACGAGCAGCGATACGTCCGCCGAACCCGTGTGACAGCAGACGATGACGGGCGTGCGCAGCGTGGCGTCCAGCGCCGGAAGCATGCGCTGCAACGCGGCCAGACCGCCGGCACTGCAGCCCACGACGATCGCATCGTACCCGCTCATCGTGTCAACGGTCTCGCGCCGGTGCCGCCGGCCTGGTAGATGCGCAACGCGTTGTCGACGTCGGTGAAGCCGCCCGCCGCCGGGGAGAAGTCGATGTTTTCCCGGGTGCCGAGGCACAGGAAACCGCCACGGACGAGACTGTCGCGGAAGAGGCCCAGCGTGCGGTCCTGCAGCGCGTTGTTGAAATAGATGAGCACGTTGCGGCAGAGGATCAGGTGCGCCTCGCAGAACACCACGTCCGTCACCAGGTTGTGGTTGAAGAACGTGACGTTGCGGCGCAGCCGCTTGTCGAGCTTGATGAAGTCGTAGCGGGCGCTGTAGTAATCGCTGAACGACACGGTGCCGCCGGCGTCCAGGTAATTCCGCGACCAGTCGCGCGCGTCGCGCGCGGCATAGATGCCATCCGACGCGGCGGCGAGCGCCGCGTCGTTGAAGTCGGTGGCGTAGATGCGCGAACGGTCGTAGAGGCCGGCCTCCTCGAGGAGAATGGCCAGCGAATACACTTCCTGCCCTTGCGCGCACCCGGCCTGCCAGATGTTGATCTGCGGATACGATGCGAGCACCGGCAGCACTTTCTCGCGCAACGCGCGGAATACCTGGGGATCGCGGAACATCTCCGACACGGGAACGGAAAGGCCCTCGATCACGCTGCCCACGAAGCCGTCTTCGTGGAGCACGCGCCGGTTGAGTTCGCTGATGGTGCCCGTGTCGTGTGTGCGCACCAGCTGCTGCACGCGGCGCTTGAGCGACGCCGGCGCGTACTCGCTGAAGTCGTGACCGTGGCGAAGCTGCATCGCACGAACGAAAAGCTGGATCTCGATATCCTCGACGTCCACGTCAGACCTTCGCTGGCAGCCAGACGCGGATCATCGACAGGAGGCGATCCACGTCGATCGGTTTCGACAGATAATCGTTCGCCCCGGCTTCGAGGCATTTCTCGCGATCGCCACGCATGGCCTTCGCGGTCAGCGCGATGATCGGCACGCGGGCCACGGCGGGTTTCGCCCGGATCTCGCGCATCGTCTCGTAGCCGTCCATCACCGGCATCATGATGTCCATGAGCACGAGTTCGATGTCGGTGTCCTTGTCGAGCGTGTCGAGCGCTTTCCGGCCATCCTGCGCCATCACCACATCGATCCCCTTGGCGCGGAGTACCTTCGACAGCGCGAAGAGGTTGCGCATGTCGTCGTCGACCAGGAGCAGGCGCCTGCCACGCAGATCGCCCTCGTCGGTGCCGCTCGCGATCGCGGCGGTTTCCGCCTTCGCGGTACCGCCGTGGCGGATCGAATGAAGGAACAGGCTCACCTCGTCGAGCAGGCGATCGGGCGAGCGGGCGCCCTTGACCACGATGCTGTCGGTGTACTGGCGGATGCGCATGCTTTCCTCGCGCGACAGGTCGCGTCCGGAATACACGACGACCGGCGGCGTCCGGTCGCCCTGCGAGAGGCGCTCCAGGAACTCGAAACCGGACATGCCGGGCAGGCCGAGGTCCAGCACGATGCAGTCGTACGATTTGCTCGTGGTCATCGCCAGCGCCTCTTCGCCGGAACCGGCCTCGTCGATGACGACGGCATCGTCCTTCAGCAGGCTGCGCACCGCCGCGCGTGCACTCGCGTCGTCGTCCACGACCAGCAGGTTGCGCGTGCGGCCTTCGGCGAAGTGCAGCAGGCGTTCGAACGCGGTCGTGATCGATTCGCGACTGACCGGCTTGGTGAGGAAGCCCACGGCACCGAGTTCCAGTCCGCGCGTCGAGTCGTCCGTGGCCGAGATGAAGTGGACGGGGATGTGGCGGGTGACCGCATCGGCCTTCAGTCGCTCGATCACCGTCCAGCCGTCCATGCCGGGGAGCATGACGTCGAGCAGGATGCCGGTCGGGCGGTAACGGCGCGCGAGGGCCAGCCCCGATTCGCCATCCGCCGCCGCGAGCACGCGATGTCCCTTGCGATGGATCATGTCCGCGAGGATGCGCGCGAAGGCCGGGTCGTCTTCCACCACGAGGATGGCCGTGTCGCCGGGGTTGAGCGAGTCGCGATCGTCGTCGATGCCGTCGGGAAGGAGCGCAGGCGACAGGGGCAGCGTCGCTTCGGCGGCCGCGCGCTCGGTCGTGACCGGCTCCGCCTGGCCCGTGGCGTCGGGTGCGACTTCGGGCAGGAAGAGGGTGAACGTGCTGCCTTCGCCCGGCTGGCTGCGAAGCACGATGTCGCCGCCGAGCAGAACGGCGATGCGTCGCGAGATGGCGAGGCCGAGGCCGGTGCCACCGTACTGGCGGCTCGTGCTCGCGTCGACCTGTTCGAACGCGTGGAAGACACGCTGAAATTTCTCTTCGGGGATACCGATGCCCGAGTCGGTCACGGCGATCGCGATCGCGCGCGAGGCATCGAGGCCGGCGGGTAGCCCGGTGTCGTCGCGCGGACGCGATATCTCGACCTCGACCCGGCCGCTGGCGGTGAACTTGAACGCATTGCTCAGGAGGTTGTTGACGACCTGTTCCAGCTTGCCGCCATCGGTACGGATCGACGCGGGCAGGCCCGGCGCCAGGCGGACGTCGAAGGCGAGCTTCTTTTCCTGTGCCACGTGGTTGAACGTGCGTCCCAGCGTGCGGGCCAGATCGGCCAGCGGAAAGGCGTCGACGGAGAGCTCCATCTTGCCCGCCTCGACCTTCGACAGGTCGAGGATGTCGTTGATGAGACGCAGCAGGTTCGAGCCCGCGTCGTGGATGATGCGGGCCGACTCGACCTGCTCGGCGTTGAGGTTCTCCTCGTCGTTGTCGGCGAGGCTGCGCGAAAGGATGAGCAGGCTGTTGAGCGGCGTGCGCAGCTCGTGCGACATGTTCGCCAGGAATTCGGACTTGTACTGGCTGGCGCGCGCGAGTTCTTCGGCCTTGTCCAGCGTTTCGCGCTGCAGGGCTTCCAGGGCGTTCTTCTGCTCGTTGAGCGTGAGGCTCTTCTCGCGCAGCTCTTCGTTGGACGCGTGGAGCTCTTCGGTCTGCACGCGCAGTTCTTCTTCCGACGCGACGAGCCGCTGCGACTGCTCCTGCAACTCGGCGGTCTTCGCCTTCAGTTCGTCGTTGGTGCTGCGAAGGTCCTCCTGCTGGCGACGCAGGGCCTCTTCCGACGCGCGCAGTTCGTCCGCCTGGCTGCGTGTCTGCTCCAGCAACGCCGTGGTGCTCAGCGCCCGGCCGAGGTTTTCCAGTGACAGCGCGACGATCGGCATGAGCTCGTCGAGCAGCTTTTCCTGCACGCCCGAGAGCTGCGCGAAGCTGGCGACCTCGATGACGCCGAGCAGCGAATCGCGCGAGACCACGGGCACCACGACGACGGAGCGCGGCGGCGCCTCCCCGCTACCCGAGTGGATGCGTGTGTAATCGGACGGCACGTCCTGCAGCACGATGGTACGGCGCTCGACCGCGGCCTGCCCGACCAGGCCTTCGCCGAGGGCGTAGTCCGGCGTGACGTGCCGGCGTTCCTTGTAACCGTAGCTGCCCAGCAGTTCGAGGCGCTGGGTGCCTTCGCGCATCACATAGAAGACGCCGAGGCCCGCCTTCAGGCAGGGCACCAGTTCCGACATCAGGGTGTTGGCGAACTCCCTGTACGTGGTGGCCTCCTGCAGCCGGCTCGAGATGGTGCTGACCGAGCTCTTGAGCCATGTCTGGCCCGCCGTCTCGATCGCCATCTCCTTGAACACCTGGAGGGCGCGCGCGATCTCGCCGATCTCGTCCCGGCGCGTCAGCTGGCGCACTTCGATCGAGTGGTCGTGATCGGCCAGGCGGGTCATGAGGCCGGTCATCTTCACGATGGGTCGCGTGATGAGGCGGAACGTCATGAGGATGACGAGCCCGCCGATCAGCAGGCAGAGCGCGAGCGACGCCAGGTCGATGTAGCGCGTGGTCGCGAGCCCCCGGTCGAGCTCGGCGTTGCGCTTGTCGAGCAGCACGTGTTCCGTGGAGGACATCGCCGCGATGTGTGCGCGGATGTCGTCCATCAGGACGGTGCGGTGATTGAAGTAGTCCTGGCGGATGCCCTCGCGGGCCGCGATGCCTTCGGGCGTCTCGGCACCACCGATGGCGCGCATGGGTTCCAGGCCCGTCTTGACGACCTCGGCCTTCCACCGATCCAGCATTTCCTGCAACCGGTCGATGCGGGACTGCTGGAGCGGATTGTCGATCGTGAGCTGGCGCAGGCTCTCGAGCGCGCGTGCCAGCTCCCGGTCGGCGGCCTCGAAGTTCGCGTACTCGGTGTCGGACTGGTTGAGCATGTAGCCGCGCGCCGCGGTCTGGCGGGTCTGCGCGGCGTTGTCCACGTTGGCCAGGGTGATCAGCACCACATAGGTGTGCGACGACCAGATCCTGGCGTCCTTTTCCCGGCTCAGCGATCCGAGGTTGCCGAGGTTCGCGGCGACGAAGAGTACGAGCAGCGCGCCGATGGCGATGATGATCTTGCGTTGCAGCGGCTGGTCGGCGAGCCAGGATCGGGAGGTTTCGTTGGCGGGCATGCAGGAACCGGGGAGTCGAAGGAAAGGGACGTGCGGGTCACTAGTACACCCACGCCGGTACGGACGCCATGACGGCCCCGGCGGGATGCGTACCCGGTCACGCGATCGTGGGACGATTCCGCCGCCACGCGGGCCCGACAAGTGTGCCACGGCGCATGGCGATCGCCAGGCATCCGGCCGTCACCACCGAGCACAGGGCGAGTGCGACGACCGACGCTTCGGCACCGAACGCGCCGCCGGTCAGCCAGCCGGGTCCCTGCATGTGCGAGACGAGCAGGCCGCTCTGCTCGAAGCCCGAGACCGGGATGCCGTAGAACGGCCCCTGCATCACGTTCCACGCGGCGTGGAGCCCCATGCAGATCCACAGCGAGCGGGTGACGTGGTAGAGCAGGCCGAAGAGCAGGCCGGCTTCGAGGGCGATGGCGAGCGCACTCCACGTCGTGGCGTTGGGATTCCATGCGTGCAGGCCGCCGAAGATCGCGGCGGAAAGGAGCAGCGCGGCCCAGGTGCCGAGGCCTTCCTCGACGATGCGGAAGAGCACGCCGCGGCTGACGATTTCCTCGCCGACCCCGGCGCCGACACCCATCACGAGCACCGGGCCGAGCCAGTGCACGCCCGTGTCGACGCGGTCGACCGTGTAGGCGCCGAGGGCCCACAGGCACCCCACGACCATCGAGAACAGCACGATGCCGGCCGCGAGCCCCAGGGCGATGTGCGGAAGCGCCTTGCGCCCCGCCAGCTCGTCGACCCGCCGTCGCTCGACGAAGCGCACGAGCAGCCAGTAGGCGAGCACCGTGGGGAAGAGCCGGAACGCCTCGATCACCGGCGTGACCTCCGCGAACGGGATCGCGCCGCGGGGGAGGCCGAGCGCGTCGTAAAGCAGCCGGGCCGGCAGCGTCAGCGCGGTGAGCAGGATGAAGAACGCGAGGATGCGGCCCAGTGGCGAGCGGAGCAGCCGCAGCGCGAGCGGCGGCCTGGCGGGAATCGCGTCGGACATGGGCGGCCTCGTGGTCTTTTGTGACGCGCAGTCTACGCAGGCATGATGGCGCTCCGATACAAGATCGTGCGTTACCCCGTCCGTTAACGTCGCGGGCGTGGGCCCTCCGCCCGGACCACCTGGAAGCAACGATGGCCATACCGTCAGAAAACGATCCGTCGAGTCCGCAGAACCGGCGCGAGCAGACCTTTCCCGTGCTCAACGAGGAGATGGCTGCCCGGCTGGTGAAATACGGCGAGCTGGAGGACGTGCCGGCCGGCACGGTGCTCTTCCGCCGTGGCGACCGGCGCACGGATTCGTTTTTCGTCGTCGAGGGCAGCATCGAGGTCTACGATCTGGACGACGACGGCGCGCCCCGCATCGTCGTCGTGCATGGCCCGAACCAGTTCACGGGCGAAGTGAACCAGTTCAGCGAGCGGCAGATCATGGTGAGCGCCCGGGCGGGCGTGGATTCGCGCCTCCTGCGCATGAACCCCACGGCGTTCCGCAAGATGATCACCGGGGAGCCGGACATCGGCGAGATCATCATGCGCGCGTTCATCCTGCGCCGCGTGGGGCTGATGCAGAGCGGGCAGGGCGGTGTCATCCTGCTTGGCTCGTCGCACGCCGCGGATACCGCGCGGCTGCGCAGTTTCCTGATCCGGAACGCCTATCCCTACCGGCTCTTCGACACCGATGCCGACGAAGAGGCGAGGCGCATGGTCGAGGGCTTCGGCCTTCAGCCGAACGAGTGCCCCGTGCTGATCCTGCCGGGCCGCCGCGTCCTGCGCTGCCCGACCACCGCGGAAGTGGCCGACGAGCTGGGCATCACGATCGTGCTGGACGCCGAGCACGTGCACGACGTCGCCGTGATCGGCGCCGGCCCGGCTGGACTCGCGGCGGCGGTCTACGCCTCGTCGGAAGGGCTCGACACGCTCGTGCTCGAATCCCTCGCGCCGGGTGGCCAGGCCGGTACGAGCTCCAAGATCGAGAATTACCTGGGTTTCCCCACCGGCATCTCGGGGCAGGCGCTGGCCGGTCGTGCGCAGGTGCAGGCGATGAAATTCGGCGCGCACATGGCCATGGCGCGCACCGTCAAGGGCGTGGACTGCACCGCGCACCCCTACCGTCTGCTGCTTGACGACGGCACGTCCGTGAAGGCGCGCGCAGTCGTCGTCGCCACGGGCGCGCGTTACCGCAAGCTCGACCATCTGGACTACGAGCGCTTCGAGGGCCAGGGCATCCAGTACGCGGCGACCGCGATGGAAGCCGCGCTCTGCGCCGGGGAGGAAGTGGTCGTGGTGGGCGGCGGCAACAGCGCCGGACAGGCCGCCGTGTTCCTTGCGCGAACGGTGTCGCATGTCCACATCCTCGTTCGCGGCGACGGCCTTGCCGCGACGATGTCGGATTACCTCGTACAGCGGATCGCACAGTCGCCGAAGATCACGCTGCATTCCCGCTGCCACGTGGATCACCTCGACGGCGACACATACCTGCGTGAAGTGGGCTGGCGTTGCGCGGACGGCAAGCAGGTGCGCATCAAGGTCGGCAGCCTGTTCGTGATGATCGGCGCCGAGCCGAACACCGGATGGCTCGACGGTTGCCTCGACCTCGACCGGAAGGGTTTCGTGCTGACCGGTCGCGACGCCGACGGCTACGCCACGCCCTCACCGTACGCCACGACCCTGCGCGGCGTGTTCGCCGTGGGCGATGTGCGGTCGGGCTCGATCAAGCGCGTGGCGTCGAGCGTCGGCGAGGGTTCGGTGGTGGTGCAGGCGATCCACCGGTTCCTGAATCCCTCGCCGATCTAGGCCCCGGATCAGACGTCGATGGCGGCGGCGTGCTCGCGCGTCGCCGAGAACCGCACGGTTGGCCAGCGCTCCTGCGCGAGCTGCAGGTTGACGCGCGTGGGCGCGAGGTAGACGAGCTCCCCCGCCGCGTCGATGGCGAGATTGCCCGCGTTCTTTTCGCGGAATTCCTCGAGCTTCTTCGCGTCGTCGCAGTGGATCCAGCGCGCCGTGGCGACGCCGACCTGCTCGAACGTGGAATCGACGTTGTATTCGTCCTTGAGGCGGTACGCCACCACGTCGAACTGCAGCACGCCGACCGCGCCGAGGATGAGGTCGTTGGACATCAGGGGGCGGAAGAACTGCGTGGCGCCTTCTTCCGACAACTGCGCCAGGCCTTTCTGGAGCGCCTTCATCTTCAGCGGATCGCGCAGGCGCGCGCGGCGGAAGAGCTCGGGCGCGAAGTTCGGGATGCCGGTGAACGACAGCGGTTCGCCTTCGGTGAAGGTGTCGCCGATGGTGATCGTGCCATGGTTGTGCAGGCCGATGACGTCGCCGGGATACGCACGCTCCACGATCTCGCGATCCGATGCCATGAAGGTCAGCGCGTTGGCGATGCGGACTTCCTTGCCGGTGCGCGTCTGCTGCATCTTCATGCCGGCGGTGTACGTGCCCGAGCAGACGCGCATGAACGCCACGCGGTCGCGGTGGGCCGGATCCATGTTCGCCTGGATCTTGAAGACGAAACCGGTGAGCTTTTCTTCTTCCGGTTTCACTTCGCGCGTGAGCGTCTCGCGAGACCGCGGCGACGGTGCGTGCTCGACGAAGAAGTCGAGCAGCAGCTGCACGCCGAAGTTGTTCACCGCCGAGCCGAAGAACACCGGCGTCTGCTTGCCGGCGAGATAGGCGTCGAGATCGAACGGATTGGAGGCGCCCATCACGAGTTCGAGTTCGTCGCGCAGTTCGTCGAGCGCGGCCTGGCCGATGCGCGCGGCGAGGTCCGGATGGTCGAGGCCCTTGAAGATGGTGGAATCCTGGCGCGTGAAGTTCTTGCCCGGCTCGAACACGTGCACTTCGTCTAGCAGCACGTGGTACACGCCCTTCAGGCGCGAACCCATGCCGATGGGCCAGGTGAGCGGCGCACAGGCGATCCCGAGCACCGACTCGACTTCGTCCAGCAGCTCGATCGGCGAGCGACCCTCGCGATCGAGCTTGTTGATGAACGTCATGATCGGCGTGTCGCGCAGGCGGCAGACCTCCATGAGCTTGATCGTGCGCTCCTCGACGCCCTTGGCGCAGTCGATGACCATCAGGGCCGAATCGACCGCCGTCAGCACGCGGTAGGTGTCTTCCGAGAAGTCCGCATGTCCGGGGGTGTCGAGCAGGTTGACGATGGCGTCGTCGTAGGGGAACTGCATGACCGACGACGTCACCGAGATGCCGCGCTCCTTCTCCAGCGCCATCCAGTCCGAGGTGGCATGACGCGCGGCCTTGCGGCTCTTCACGGAGCCGGCCATCTGGATGGCACCACCGAACAGGAGGAGCTTTTCGGTCAGCGTCGTCTTGCCGGCATCGGGGTGGCTGACGATGGCGAAGCTGCGCCGACGGCGCGTTTCGGAAAGGTGGTCGGACATCGGTCTCAAGGTCGCTAAGGCGGGCTAACCGCCTATTCTACCAGCGCTTAGCCGAGCGCGCGGTCGAGCCACGCCGGGACCGGGATCGCCTTCTCGCGCAGGAACGCCGGGTTGAACAGCTTGCCCTGATAGCGCATGCCGCCGTCGCACAGCACGGTGACGATCGTGTGGCCCGGGCCCAGTTCCCGCGCCAGTCGGATGGCGCCAGCCACGTTGACCCCGCTGGAACCGCCCACGCAGTACCCCTCGTGGTGGAGCAGGTCGTGCAGGATCGGCACCGACTCGTCGTCCGGGATGGACCAGGCCTGGTCGATCGGGGCGGCGAGGAAATTGGCCGTCAGCCGGCTGTTGCCGATCCCCTCGCTGATCGAGGTGCCGCTGCCCACGAGCTCTCCCGTCTTCACATAGCTGGCGAAGATCGATCCGGCCGGATCCGCCAGGGCGATCCGGATGGCCGCCCGGCGGGCCTTGAGGGCCTTGCCGACGCCCGCGATCGTGCCGCCGGTTCCCGCCGCGCAGACGAAACCGTCGACCTTGCCGTCGGTCTCGTCCCAGATCTCGGCGCCCGTGTGGGCCTCGTGCCAGTCCCGATTGGCGGGATTGTCGAACTGGTCGGCGAACCACGCGCTGCCGGGGGCGGCCGCATTGAGGGTCTCGGCCATCGCCTTCGCGACGCGTGCGTAGTGATTGGGGTCCGTGAACGGAACGACCGGCACCAGCCGGATATCCACGCCCATGACCCGCAGGGTGTCGATCTTTTCGCGGCTCTGGGTGTCCGGCATCACCACGACGGTGCGGTAGCCGCGGCTGGCGCCGAGCAGGGCCAGCCCGATGCCCGTGTTGCCCGCCGTGCCTTCGATGACCGTGCAGCCGGGCCGGAGGAGGCCGCGGCGCTCGGCGTCCTCGATGAGACCCAGCGCGGTGCGGTCCTTCACCGACCCGCCCGGATTCATGAACTCGGCCTTGGCGAGGATCTCGCAGCCGGTGGCCTCGGACGCCTCGCGCAGGCGGAGGAGGGGGGTGTTGCCGATGGCGGCGGCGAAGTCGGTGTGAATGGTCATGGGGGAATCGTACCGGACCTATCGGAACCCCAGCGAGTGCTTCGTGGGATCCGACCTGTGGGAGCGGCCTCGGCCGCGATGGGTGCTTGCCGCAGGCAATCATCGCGGCCGAGGCCGCTCCCACAAGGGCTGGCGGCAAGCAGGGCGTCATTTGGAGATCATGAGAGTCTAGCCATCTGGACGTCTATACGGCTGTTGACACAACAGGAATCGGCGCGTATCGTCGGTTTCACTCATCGAGACCGGCTGAGGGACAGGCCCTTTGAAGCCGGGGCAACCTGCGGATTTCCGCGACGGTGCCAACTCCTGCGGGGCGTGCATGCACGCCAGCCGATAGATGGGAATGTCCGTTCCGGGCGTGCGTCCGCACATCCGTCGCCGGCAGTCCGTTATTGGTACCCGCGAAGGCTCGATCCCGACCGCAGGAACCCGGACATGCCAGCAGAGCCCGCCACCGTGATCTCCTTCCCCGAAGCGACCGTCGCCGCCGCGCCCCGTCGCGCGAGCGATCTCAGCGAACAGCGCGGTACCCGCCGTGTGTCGTTCACGCCGAAGTACGGCAGCGACATCGTCGAGGTCGACGTGCGCTATCTGTGGTGCGGCGCGCCGAACGCGCCAACGGTGATCGTGCAGGGGGGCATTTCCGCCGACCGCGATGTGTGCGCGGGGCGCGAGCGCACCGGCGGCTGGTGGCAGGAACTCGTCGCCGAAGGTGCCGCGGTCGACCTCGAGGCCTGTCGCGTACTCTCCATCGACTGGCTCGTGCCGACCGACCTGGGCGACGTCGCCTCCGTGTCGAGCGAGGATCAGGCCGCCGCACTCGCTGCGCTGGTCGACGAACTGGGCATCGGACGCGTGCACGCGTTCATCGGTTCGTCGTACGGCGCGATGGTGGGCCTCGCGTTCGCCGCCGCGCATCCGGCGAAGGTGAAGTCGCTCGTCCTGCTCGCCGGCGCGCACCGGCCGCATCCTTTGTCCACGGCGCAGCGATCGGTGCAGCGAGGCATCGTGCGGCTCGGGATCGGCTCGGGCCGTACCGACGAAGCGCTGGCCCTCGCGCGGCAGCTGGCGATGACCACCTATCGCGGCAGCGAGGAATTCTCGCGACGTTTCGCCGCCGGACCGGAACTGCGCGACGGCCGTTTCCGTTTCCCGGTCGAGGATTATCTCGAGCATGCGGGGCGCCGCTTCGTCGAGCGCTTCGATCCCGAGCGCTTCCTCGCCCTCTCGGAGTCGATCGACCTGCACGACGTGCAGCCGGAGCGCATCGGCGCGCCGACCGTGCTCGTGGGGTTTCCGTCGGACCGTCTCGTGCCGTTGGCCGACCTGTGCGAACTGCAGCGTCGTCTGGGCGGCACCGCCACCCTCGAAGTCGTGGAATCCCCTTACGGACACGACGCCTTTCTCAAAGAAACCGTGCAGCTCGCTCCCGTGCTGCGTCACGCACTCAACGACTGTCGCGGAGACCGCTAAGCCATGACCGATTCCCGTCTTTGTACCCGCGCCGTGCGCGCCGGCATCGAATCCGATACGCAGCACGGCGCGGTCGTCCCGCCGCTGCACCTCTCGACGAACTATTCCTTCGACGGCTTCGGCAACAAGCGCGCCTACGATTATTCGCGCAGCGGCAACCCCACGCGCGATCTTCTCGCCGATGCGCTCACGGAGCTCGAAGAAGGCGCCGGCACGGTCGTCACCGGCAGCGGCATGTCCGCGGTGGCACTGGCTCTGGAGATCGTTCCGGCGGGCGGTCTCGTGCTGGCGGCGCACGATTGCTACGGCGGCACGTGGCGCCTGCTCGACGCGTGGGCGAAGAAGGGTCGTTTCAGCGTGCGTTTCGTCGACTTCACCGATCCGGCGGCACTGGCGGAAGGTCTCGCCGCCAGGCCCGCGCTGGTCTGGGTCGAGACGCCGTCGAACCCGTTGCTGCGTATCACGGATGTTCGCCACGTCGCCCAGGCCGCACACAGCGTCGGTGCGCTCGTCGTCGTCGACAACACGTTTCTCTCGCCAGCCTTGCAGCAGCCCATCAGGCTCGGTGCCGATATCGTCGTGCACTCGACCACCAAGTACATCAACGGCCATAGCGACGTCGTCGGCGGCGCCGTGATCGCGGCCGACGCCGCGGTTGCCGAGCAGCTGAAGTGGTGGGGCAACTGCAACGGGCTGACCGGTTCGCCGTTCGACAGTTTCCTCACCCTGCGCGGTGTGCGCACGCTCGCCGTGCGGCTGCGCGCGCACGAAGAGAACGCGCATCGCGTGGCCGCCTGCCTCGACGCGCACGACGCGGTGGAGCGTATCTACTACCCCGGTCTCGCGACGCATCCCGGGCACCAGCTCGCCCAGCGCCAGCAGGCGGGGTTCGGTGCGATGCTCAGTTTCGAGATCGCCGGCGGCACCGAGGCGATCCGCGCGTTCGTCGACGGTCTGCGCTACTTCTCGCTCGCGGAATCGCTGGGTGGCGTCGAAAGCCTTGTCGCTCATCCCGCCACGATGACCCACGCCTCGATGGCGCCGGAAGCGCGGCGCATCGCGGGCATCGGCGACAACCTGCTCCGACTCTCGATCGGCATCGAGGATGGCGACGACCTCGTCGCGGACATCGAGGCGGGCCTCGCGCGCGCCGCGGCGGTCGCGCCGGTCGCGTCGAAACGCAAGGTCGGCGCATGAGCGCGGTGGCGATCGCGCCGCAGGCGTCCCTCGTGCCGCGCACGGCCGTGATCCTGCTCGGCACCGGTGTGGTGGGGCGCGCCTTGCTCACCCTTCTCGGCACGCCCGCCGCGCGCTCGTTGCGGCTGGTCGCCGCGGCGAACTCGACACGCCAGCACGTGCTGGCGGACGGTGGGTCGCCCGCCGATGTCGCGGAGCACCTCGCCCACGGCAGGGAGGGGCGCGACAATGCCCCGTTGTTCGCCGCGCTCGACGCGACCGGCGCGCAGCGCAAGGTCGTGATCGACGCCACGGCCTGTACGAAGGAGGCCGGTCGCCACGCGGAGTGGCTGTCGGCCGGCTATCACGTCGTCACCGCCAACAAGGCACTCGCCGGCGGGCATCTTTCGGGATGGCGCGCGCTGCAGAGCGCGTCGTCGGCGGGCGCGGTCTACGGCGACGCGGCGACGGTCGGAGCGGGCCTGCCGGTGCTCTCGACACTGCGTCGCCTGCGCCACTGCGGCGACAGTCTCCTGACCCTCGAAGGCGTGTTTTCCGGGTCGCTATCGTGGCTGTTCAATCATTACGACGGCAAGCGTCCCTTCTCGGAGCTGTTGCGCGAGGCGCGTCGTCTTGGGTTCACCGAGCCGGATCCGCGCTCCGATCTGTCCGGCGAAGACGTCGCACGCAAGCTGCTCATCATTGCCCGCAACGCAGGATTCGCGCTCGGCAGCGACGAGGTGGAAGTCGAGAGTGTGGTGCCGGACGCGTTGAGGGACGTGGACACGAAGACGTTCCTCGACCGGCTCGGCGAACTCGACGAACCGTTGCGCGCGCGCCATGCCGCGGCTGCCGCGAACGGCAAGGTGCTTCGTTACCTCGCGCGCCTGAACCAGCGCGGCCGCGCGCGCGTCGGCCTCGTCGAGGTGAATCCCGAGCACCCGGCCGCGCGCCTCTCCGGTACCGACAACCAGTTCGCCCTGACGACCACGCGTTACCACTCGACGCCGCTGGTGATCCAGGGACCCGGCGCGGGTCCGGAGATCACGGCGCAGGCGCTGCTGGGGGATGTGCTGGCGATCTGAAGCGTGTGTGTGCGAGCGGCCAAGGCCGCTCCCACGGAAAGCTTGCCCGGAGCGGTTTTCCCCGAGGGACGCTCCTGGCAAAGCCGAGCCCAAAAAAAAACCGCCCGGGAGGGCGGCTTTTTTTCGTTACCTGTGACCGGTAACCCGTTCGGCCTCTTCGGCGCTCGGCGGGAGGTCCGGTTCACCCGGGAGCACTTCGTCGTGGTGGAAGCGCGCGGCTTCGACCATCGGCGTGCGCCAGCCCGAGGCGATGCCCCAGAAGTAGAAGATCGCACCGATGACGGCGACGAGAGCGAGGTCGTAGCCGTAGGGGATGTAGTCGCGACCGCCGAAGGTCTTGCTGCCCGCCCACGACACGAACGCGATGACCGGCAGGTAGACGATCAGCCACCACGAGCCCTTGAGGTGGCGGCGGAAGTCGTCCCAGCCGCTCTTCGCGGTGTAGTAGAAGTACAGCGGCAACGCGACGACCATGAGCAGGATGATCTCGCCGGTGAGCGGCCATTTCGCCCAGTAGAGCAGTTCGGTCGCGAAGATGAAGGCGAGCGCGGCGAGTACCGGAAGGCCCGGGATGCGCAGCGGACGCTTCAGTTCCGGCGCGGTACGACGCAGCGTCATGACGCTGACCGGACCGGTGAGGTAGGAGATGATCGTCGAGACGGAGATCACCGCCGCCAGCGTGCCCCAGCCACGGAAGAAGAACAGGAAGATGAAGCTCACCACGAGGTTCAGCCACATCGCCGGGCGAGGGATGCCGAAGCGCGGATGGATGTGGCCGAAGATCTTCGGCAGATGGCCGTTGCGCTCCATCGCGTAGATCATGCGCGCGGTGGTCGCGGTATACGTGGCGCCGGTGCCGCTCGGGCTGACGAAGGCGTCGGCGTAGAGCAGGATCGCCATCCAGTTGATCATCAGCGCGGTGGCGAGCTGGGCGAACGGCGAAGCGTACTCGAGGCCGGCCCAGCCGTTGCCGAGCTGGTCGGGCGGCACGGCGCCGATGAAGGCGACCTGCAGGATGACGTAGACGACCGTGGCGAGCAGGATCGAGCCGATGACCGCGAGGGGGACGCTGCGTCCCGGATTGCGCGCCTCGCCCGCGAGGTTCACCGGGCTCTGGAAGCCGTTGAAGCTGAAGACGATGCCCGAGATGGCGACCGCGGTCAGGATCGAGGAGATGTCGATCGCGTGGCTGCCGCCGTGCGCGCCGATCTCGAAGTTGCCGGGGTTCCAGCTGGTGGCGATCAGCGCGATGCCGGTGGCCGCCGGCACGACGAGCTTGAAGACGGTGATCGCCGTGTTGCTCTTGGCGAACAGCTTCACGCTCCAGAAGTTGAGGAAGAAGTAGACCATCACCAGCACCACCGCGATGGCGAGGCCCGGCGGCGTCAGTTCGCCGTGGCCGTTGGTGACCACGTAGAGGTCCTTCGTCCATGCCGCCCATTCCCACGGCCACGAGGCCATGTACTGGACGGACGCTTCGGCCTCGACCGGGATCACTGAGACGATCGCGATCCAGTTGGCCCAGCCGGCGATGAAGCCGACGAGCGAGCCGTGCGAGTAATGGCCGTAACGCACCATGCCGCCGGACTCGGGGAACATCGCGCCCAGTTCCGCGTAGGTCAGCGCGATGAACAGGATGATGACGGCGCCGATCAGCCAGGCGTAGATCGCGCCGGGGCCGGCGAGCTGGGCGGCGTGCCATGCGCCGAACAGCCAGCCCGATCCGATGATCGAGCCCAGGCCGGTAAGCATGAGGGCAAAGGCGCCGACGTCGCGGCGGATAGCGCTATGGGACATGATGACTCCGGTCGGTCGGGGCGGGCGGGAACCTGCCCCGGGGCGGCACAAGGGCCGGATGATGACAGCCCGGGCCGCGCCTGTCAGCCCGCGGTCGCAGCACACAAGTGGACGCGCGTCGATATACACTGGCCGACGCGGTATGGACGAAGGGGGTCGGATGCAATCGAAGTTGGTCGCCAGCGGCGTGTTGCTCGTTGCCTTGACGGCATGCGGCATTGCCGCAGCCCAGGAGCGATGGAGCGACGACGGGCGGCTGATCGATTCGGAGTCGTACGACCGTACCGCCAAGGGTTTCTACTTCACGCTATATCCCGGCGAAGACCCCGTGCAGGCCGTGCGGCGCTGCGCCATCGCGATGCGCGAACTGGGTCGCCTGTCGTCGGTTTCCTGCTTCGCGTACACCAGCAAGCAGCGCTTCGAAACCCGACGGGGCAAGCTCCGGGTCTGCTATTCGGCGGTCGCCAACTGGTGGGGCGAGGACGAGCCGGTGCGTGTCGAGACCGTCGACCGGCTGCCCAGGATGTGCCCGGCGAGGTGAAGGGGGAGCGGGTGGTCCCGCTCCGGTATCAGCACTCGATCACGTTGACGGCGAGGCCGCCGCGGGACGTTTCCTTGTACTTGTCCTTCATGTCGCGACCGGTGTCGCGCATGGTGGCGATGACCTTGTCGAGCGACACGTGGTGCTTGCCGTCGCTCTTCAGCGCCATGCGGCTCGCATTGATCGCCTTCACGGCGCCCATCGCGTTGCGTTCGATGCACGGGATCTGAACGAGGCCGCCGATGGGGTCGCAGGTGAGGCCGAGATTGTGTTCCATGCCGATCTCGGCGGCGTTCTCCACCTGTGTGACGCTGCCGCCCAGCGCGGCCGTCAGGCCGCCGGCGGCCATGGAACACGCCACGCCGACCTCGCCCTGGCAACCGACCTCGGCGCCGGAGATCGACGCGTTTTCCTTGTAGAGGATGCCGATGGCGCCGGCCGTGAGCAGGAACTCGATCACGCCGTCTTCGGACGCGTTGGGGCAGAAGTGACGGTAGTAGTGCAGCACCGCCGGGACGATGCCCGCGGCGCCGTTCGTCGGCGCGGTCACCACGCTGCCGCCGGCGGCGTTTTCCTCGTTGACGGCGAGCGCGTAGAGGTTGACCCAGTCGAGGATGGTGAGCGGATCGCGCAGCGCGGCCTCGGGTTGCGCACGCAGCTCCGCCGCCATCGCGGGGGCGCGGCGGTTGACCTTGAGGCCGCCGGGCAGCACGCCTGGCGAGCGCAGGCCGCGCGCGACGCAGTCCTGCATCGCCTTCCAGATGCGCAGCAGGCCGGTACGTGTCTCGGCCTCTGGGCGCCAGATGCTCTCGTTGCGCATCATCAGCTGCGCGATGGTGAGCCCGTGCTCCTTGCACAGTGCCAGCAGCTCGTCGCCGGTGGAGAACGCGTAGGGTTGTTCGCTGGTATCGGCGACGATGCGGTCTTCGGCCGCTTCGTCGGGATTGACCACGAAACCGCCGCCCACCGAGTAGTAATCGCGCGTCGCGAGTTCGTTGCCGTCGGCATCGTAGGCCGAGAAGCGCATGCCGTTGGTGTGGAACGGGAGCTTCTGGCGCTTGTTGAAGACGAGGTCCGACTTTTCGTCGAAGGCGATTTCCCGGCGCCCGAGGATGCGAATGCGCTTCGTGGCGCGGATCCGCTCGAGCGTGGCGGGGATGGTGTCGGGGTCGACACGATCGGGCCATTCACCCTCGAAACCGAGCAGCACGGCCTTGTCGGTGCCGTGGCCGCGACCGGTCATCGCCAGCGATCCGAACAGCTCGCAGCGCACGCGTGCCACGCGCTCGAGCACGCCTTTCTCGTCGAGCCAATGCTCGGCGAAGCGCGCTCCGGCGCGCATCGGACCCACGGTGTGGGACGACGACGGGCCGATGCCGATCTTGAAGAGGTCGAAAACGCTGACTGCCATGGCTGCCTGGGGATTGGCTATGGGAAATAGCCAGCTATTCTACGCTGCCACGTCCCCGGCCCCATACACCTGCGCATGTCCGCATTCACCTTGTTCCAGCGCGACGACTGCCATCTCTGCGACCAGGCCCTGGCGGTGCTTGCCGCGGCCCGGCTGCCCGATTTCGGCTCGGTCTGGATCGACGACGACGATGCACTGGAGGCGCGCTACGGGGTGCGCGTGCCCGTGCTGCGTCGCGACGACGGTGCGGAACTGGACTGGCCGTTCGACGAAGCCGCGGTGAGGGCGTTCACGCAGTCGCCCTGAGATTCAGCGCTTCAGACGTCTCAGGATTTCCTCGCGGGCCTCGCGCAGGATCGAATCGCGATCGAGCCCCGCGACGATGTCCGCCACCGCGCGCTTCGCGCCGTGTTCGCCCCACGACTTTCCCGCCACGAGGTAGCGCTCGGCGGCCCGGCCGATCAGCACCGTGGCGTACCAGCCGAGCGCACCCTGCGCGGCGGCCGTGACGACGACCGACAGCCCGCCGCTGAGGCCCTTGAGGGCGGAGGCGACGAGCTGCACGCCCCACACCGCGCCCATCAGTGCCGCGAGTTGCGTGGTGATCACCGCGACGAGGCGGCCGGATTCGCTCCGCGTGAGCGGCAGACCGTACACGCGCCCCAGTTGCACCACCATCGCCGCGTCGAGGCCGCCGGCGAGCAGCAGGTCGGCGACAGGTACGGGGTTCAGCGCCACGCCGACCGCCTTGGCGATGCAGTACTGGCGGATGACGCCGCTGGCGACGTCGCGTCGCGCGGTGGCGATGCGTTCGCCGATCTGGTCGGTCAGACGCCCGGCGAAGAGGCCGGCGTTGATCGCGGACAGCGTCTTGCCCTCGCGCTCGGCGATGGCGAGCAGCCGCGCCTTGAGCGCACCGATATCGGGCGCGCGCGGCTCGGCGTAGCGACGCTCGATGCCGGACGCGTCGACCTCGACGATGTCGCGCGGCGACGGATATGCAGCCACCGCCATCACGTCCTCGCGCCGCACCAGCGTCGAGCCGTGCTGGCGCAGTCGCTCTAGCAGGCCCTCGCGTTCGTCGTCGCTGTAACGGTCGGCCTTGTTCAGCACGAGCAGCAGCGGGCGACGCGTGGACGCCAGCGTGCGCAGCGCGTCGCGTTCTTCGCGCGTGAGGTCGCCGTCGGCGACGAAGACGATCAGGTCGCTCACGTCCGCGACCTCGAACGCGAGTTTTTCGCGCGCTTCGCCGCCCAGTTCGTTGATGCCGGGCGTGTCGATCAGTACGAGGCCCGCCGTGGCGGCTTCGTCGAGTCGCGCCGCGTCGGCTTCCGTCGTCGTGCCGTGGAGCACGCCGACGGCGAACGCGTCGCGTCCCAGCAGCGCGTTGCCCAACGCGGACTTGCCCGCCGAGACGCGGCCGAACACGGCGACGTGAAGCTCCTCGTTTTCCAGGCGGTCGAGCATGTCCTCGACGCGCCGGAAGTCGGCGCTCATCGACGCGCGCACGTCGGCGGGAATCGAGGGGTCGTTCAACAGGCCGCGCAGGCTCGCGGCCACGGGACCGCCCCGGTCGTCGACCGCGGGCGCGACCGCGCCGCGGCGACGGAAACGGCCGGTGAGATCGCGAAGGCGTTCGCGCCACGCGGCCATGGGCCTTACTTCGGCAGCAGGTTCAGCGTGCCGTTGACGAGCACTTCGTCGGCGATCGTGCCGGTGTCCTTGTAGTCGCCGCTGCCGACGCCGAAGTCCAGACGCTTGAGCGTGCCGGTGACCGACAGATTCGCGCCGCCCGCGGCGGGCTTGAAGGCGACCTTGAGCGCGAGCGGCTTCGTGACGCCGTGCAGCGTGAGGTTGCCGTTGGCGACGACGCCACCCTTCGCATCCCTGGTGAAGCCCGTCGTGACGTAGCGGGCCTTGGGGAATTTCGACGCGTCGAAGAAATCGGGGGTGGGCAGCGCGTTGTCGCGGTCGCCGTCGCCGGTTTTCGCCGTCGCGACGTCCACGGTGACGTCGAACTTCGCGGTCGCGAGGTTCGCGGGATCGTAGCTGATCGCGGCATCGAACTTGCCGAACGTGCCATCGAACTGCTGGCCCTGGAACTTGCCGCTGAATCCGAGCGTGCTTCCCGGCCCGACCTTGTAGTCGGCGGCGGTGGCGGCGAAGGGCACGGCAAGGGCTAGGCCCAGGGTGGAAAGACGGCGAAGGATCGGGTTCATGCGGAATCTCCGGGCGGGGTGGGGGTGCTTCGCTTCGCTCGACCGAACGGCAGCATGCGCCGAAGCGTGTCGTCGCGATCGACGATGTGGTGCTTCAGCGCGCCGCCGACGTGCGGCACGAGCAGAAGCAGCAGGAACCAGAACAGGTATTCGTGCACCTCGATCAGTACGTTCGCGAGACCTTCGTCGTGACCGACGATGGCAGGCAGGTTGAACTGTCTGAAGTACTGCAGCGGATAGCCGTGCGCGGAATTGAACGCCCATCCCGTCAGCGGCAGCGCGACGATGAGCACGTACAGGAGCGCGTGCACCGCATGCATCGCCACCATCTGCCAGCGCGGCCCCGGTGTGTGCGGCGGACGGCGATCGGCGAAGCGCCACAGCACGCGTAGCAGGAACAGCGCGAGCACGGTGAGGCCGATCGACTTGTGCAGGGCGAACATGTTGATCTTGTTGAGCGACGGCTTGAGGCCGTCCATCCAGAAGGCGAAGGCGCCGTTGCCGAGGATCAGCAGGGCCATCGTCCAGTGGAAGGTCTTGGCGACGGTGCTCCAGCGGGTCGCCTCACTGCGCAGGGGCATCGGTCGTCTCCTTCGGTTTTTGGGTGGTCGGCTCGTCGCCGCGGATGGCTTCCACTTCGATCCACACGGAGACATCCGTGCCGATCGAATTGCGGTTCGACGTCATGCCGTAGGCGGTACGGTCCAGCGTGAGGTACGCGGAAAATCCCGCGACGGTATGCAGGCCGTAGATGGTCTTGCCCACACGGTTCACGCGGAACGGGATATCGAGGGGCAGCGTGGTGCCGCGCAGCGTGAGCCGGCCATGCACGACGCCTTCGTCGTCACTGCGTTTCTCGACGGAATCGCTGACGAACCGGGCGGTGCGTTCGCGGTCGCTGGCGAGCAGGGCGTCGCCCCGGACGGCCTTGTCCCAGCCCGCATCGCCCATGTCGACGGAAGCGAGGTCGATGGTGGCGTCGACCTTCGATTTCGACCAGTCGTCGCGGTCGAAGACGACCGTGCCTTCGGCGATGCGCAGGCGGCCGAAAGACCGCGAAAAGCCATTGTGGTCGACGTTGAAGACCACCTGGCTGTGTACCGGATCCATGCGGTAGGCGACGCCATCCGCGCTGGCCGCGAACGGCGCGCAGGCGGCGAGGAAGGCGAGGGCGCGATGAACGTTACGCATGCGTGATGACCTGCCGCGACGGGACCGCATCGCGGCCGATGAGGCGCAGTGTCGCCGACCGCGACCGCCTTGTCAGCCCGCTCGCCGCGAACGCATCGTTCACCTGGGGCCTCCTGTCGTCAGCGGTCCCGCAGGGCCTCGCCGGTGAGCTCGGCCAGGCGGCGCAGGCGCGACTGGCCGGCGTCGCCGAGGAGCTCGCGCATGCGTTCGCTGGCGTCGGCCTGATCGAGCGTCCGTCGTTCCGCGAGCGTGGCGGCCAGCGCGCGGCCGAAGCTGTCGAAGATGAGGGCATAGGCGAAGGCGTGAAGGATGCCGCCACCCAGCGTGCCGAGGCCGGGAAACGCTTTCAGGGCGTTTCCCGAAATGGCGAGCACCAGCGACGTGCCGGTTCGCAAGGTCATCCGGACCTGGCGCAGGAGGTTGTCGATTTCCACATCGGTGACGCGCACGTCGTGCAACGCCGCGAGCGCGCGGACCATGCCGGTGGCCAGCACGCCCTGGATCACGAGGTCGCTGCCCGGCGCGACGGCGGCCATGGCGCCGACGATCGCACGCCGCGCATAGCGGCTCACGATGCGCTCGGCTTCGGCGGCGCGCCATTCGGCCTCGCGCTCACCGGTCCGTTCGTGCAGTCCCGCGAGCACGGCGTTCTCGCGTAGCGCCTCGAGCTGCGTCGCGCCGGGCGCGAGCATCCGGCGAAGCGCGTTCATGAGGGGCTCGACGTCGGCGGGCCGCCGGCGCGCGACGTTCTCGATGGTGCCGTCGGCGAGGCGTCGCGTGAAACGCTCGTCGCCACCGGCACTGATCGCGACCACGGCATCCGGAATGCCGGCGCTTTGCGCGCGTACGCGCCCGACGATGCTGTCCCGCTCGGCGGCCGTCCATTGGTCGGCCTTGTTCACGGCGAGCACGAGGGGCTTGCCGAAATCGCCGAGCCAGCGCAGTTCCTCGCCCTGCGTGCGCGTGAGGTCGCCCGCGCAGACATAGACGACCGCGTGAGCCCGCAGCGCCTCGTCGCGCGCCATGCGCTCGCGAGCGTCGCCGTCCGATTCGGCCGAGCCGGGTACGTCGGCCACTGTCCAGCGCGCGCCCCAGGCATCCGTTTCATAGTGGGCCACGTCGCGGGTCGTGCCACCGCGCGCATCGCGCTCGGGCGCGTTGCCCGGTGCGAGCGCGGCGATCAGTGTCGATTTGCCCGTCGATATCTCGCCGAACACGGCAACATAGACATGCGCCGTCTCGCGGCGCCGGTCCAGCTCGCCCAATTCGCTACGAAGTTCCTCAACGTCGATCCGGCTCTCGCGCAGCGTTTCGATCCGCGCCTCGAGCGATGCGCGATCCGGTGCGACCACCGGCGTGCGAGGCCGGCGCGGCCGCAACCACCACGCGCCGAAGCCCACGACGAGGGCCGCGCCGAAGAGGACGAGGAGCCCGACGATCCAGCGCAGACCCTCGGGAAGGCCCATGAAACGCTGGCCCAGCGCGATCGCACGGTCCACGGCGGCCAGCGTCAGCCACACGAGGGCGACGAGGCCGATCACGGCGAGGAGGAGGCGAAGCCGGCGGGACATGGCCCATTCTAAGGGTACGGAGTGGGGGGATTCCTACACGTGCCTGAGCGAGGTTCGCTTATGCGACGCGGACGCGCATGGCATGATCGGGCCTGCACCTGGAAGCCGGCGTATGTTCAGCACGCTCATCACGAGATGGACCCTCGTGGCCGCGATCGTATCGATCGCGGTCCTGCCCGTCGTGGCGTCCGCCACGGCCATGCCGCCGGTGCCCACGCCCCAGTTCCGCCGCTACGGTCTCCTCGAAGGCCTGCCAAGCAGCAAGGTCCATGCGGTCGTGCAGGACAGCCAGGGTTTCATCTGGGTCGGGACATCCGTCGGCGTGTCCCGTTTCGATGGTGTCGAATTCGTCTCGCCGCGGGTCGGGGGCGATCGCGCCGATGCGCTGCCTGCCGGAGAGATCTCGGCGCTGATGGTCGACAGCGCCGACAGGCTCTGGATGGGCGGTCCGGACTTCGGACTGGGTCGGTACGACCCGGCGACGGCCGCGTTCGTCCACTGGCGCGACGACCTGGCGAGCGACGACATCCGCGCGATCGCGCAGGCCCGCGACGGATCCATCTGGGTGGGCACGGCGGACGGCCTCGTGCACATGGCGCCGGATGGGGCCGTCCTCGACGCGCGACGTCCCGGGCCCGACGGTCTGTCGTCGGCGTCGATCCATGCCCTGCATGCGTCCGACGACGGGCGGCTCTGGGTCGGCTCGGATGGCGGCGTCGACGTCGTCGACGCGGCGGGCCGGATCACGGCGGTGCCCTTCGAGGATGGCGGTCGTCCGCGCGTGTCGCGTATCGATGGCCATGCCGCCGAGCTCCGGTTCTCCACCGATCGGGGGCTCTACCGCCTTTCCCACGACGGGCATCTCCGCCGTGACCGGCGCGTGCCCGCGGTGTCGTTCGGTGTGTCGCTGGCCGACAGCCACGGCAGCCTCTGGCTGGCCGGCCCCGACGGTCTTTCCGCGCTCGATCGCTACGGCCGTCTCCACGCGGTGCCCGCATCGTGGATCACCTCCGGCGGCCTGCCGGGCCGCGCCGTCCGCGGCATGCTGGAAGACCGCGAGCACGGGCTGTGGTTCGCCCTCAGCGACGGTGGCCTCGCGTATCTCGGCCCGGCATGGGAGGACTTCACCCGTTTCGCGCATGTGGCGACCGATCCGCAGAGCTTTCCGGGTCGGACCGTCACGGCCGTGGCCGCGCATGGCGGAAGCCGCTTGTGGGTCGGCGGCATGCGCGGCTGGATAAGGGCGTTCGACCCCGCGACGGGGCGCACCGAGGCCGCGCTGGACATCGGCGATCTGCGCGTGCAGTCGCTGCTCGAGATACCCGCCGGCCTGCTGATCGGCACGGCCGAAGGTCTTGCGATCGCGCGGGACGGACATCGATGGCGGCGGATCTTTCCCGGCACCATCGATGGCCCGGTGACCACGCTTGTCGCGGGTGCGGACGGCGTGGTCTACGTCGCGGTCTTCGGGCGCGGCCTGTTCGTGCTCGACGCGGCGCTGAAGCATGCCACGCCGATCTCTCCCGCCAGCGCGCGTCGCGGCGACGCGGATACGCGGCAGATCGAGATGGTCGGCGACCAGCTCTGGCAGGCGAGCGTCGCGGGGCTTTCCCGTCTCGATCCCGCCTCGGGACACATGCAGCCGATCGCCGGGGTCGCGCCCGGGCGCATTCACGCGTTCGAGCCCGAGGAGGGCGCCTTCTGGGTGATTCGCCCCGATTCGATGGAGCACTACCGGTGGGACGGTCGCCACGCGGTGCTGGACCGTTCCATCGGCGGTGCCGAGGGGTTTCCGTCGGCCGACATCCTCAACATCCGGCGGGACGTCGCCGGGCGTCTGTGGTTGTTCGGACACACCGGCGTATGGCGCTTCGATCCGGGCCACGGGACGTTCCGTCCGTTTGGACTGGCCGACGGCCTGGACAGCGGCGAATTCACCAACGCCACCACCGTGCAACTCGACGACGGCACGATGTACGGCGCGACGCTGGGTGGCCTCGTCGGCTTTCGCCCCGACCGGCAGCGCGACCATGCGCGCAAACCGACCATCGTCCTCCTCGGGGCGAGCGTGCTTCGGGACGGCTCGCGGCAATCGCTGCCGATCGATGGCGACACCCTGCGGCTGCGCTGGAACGACCGCGAGCTCGTCGTCAGCGCCCGCGCGCTTTCCTACGTCAATCCCGATCGCAACCACCTCGTCTTCAACCTCGAGGATGGCGGAGGCGTCACCGAGCTACGCACGGGCAAGGACGGACGACGCAGCTTCGGGCCGCTGCATGCCGGTGTCTATCGCCTGGTGATCTCCGGCGCCGGTCGCGACGAGGTCAACGGCGAACTCGCAAGACCCATCACCGTGGTCGTGGACGATCCGCCGTGGCTGAGCTGGTGGGCGTGGCTGGTCTACGTCAGCGCCACGATCCTGGTCATCGGGCTGGCCGTCACGGGTGCGCGCCGGCGTGTGCGCCAGACGATGCAACTGCGACTGGCCGAGCAGCAGAAGCGCCTCGCCGAGGAGGCCAATGCGGCGAAGACGGATTTCATGGCGACGCTCGGCCACGAGATCCGGACGCCGATGACCGGCGTGCTGGGCATGGCCGAACTGATGGCACGGACGCCGCTGGACGAAACACAGCGCGCCTATATCGAGGCCGTGCGACGCTCGGGGACGACGCTGCTCCGGCTGGTCAACGACGCGCTGGACATCACGCGCATCGAAGCGCGGCGCCTCGTGCTCGAATCCGAATGCGTGCCGATACGGACCGTCACCGGCGAAGTCGTCGCACTCGCGGAGGCGCGGGCGCACGAGAAGCGCATCGGGCTGTCGGCCGCCGTCGACGCCGGCGTGCCCCTCTCGATACGTGGCGACACGATCCGCCTGCGCCAGATACTGCAGAACCTCGTCAACAACGCCGTGAAGTTTACGGATCGCGGTCGCGTCTCGCTGCATGTCGCCCGCGACGGCGACGAGCTCGTCATGACGGTGAACGACACGGGGCCCGGCATGTCGGCCGACCTTTGCGAGCGTGTGTTCTCCCGGTTCGAACAGGGCGGCTCGCCGCAGCGGGCGGAAGGCACGGGCCTGGGCCTCGCGATCTGCCATGAGCTCTGCCTGCTGATGGGCGGCAGCATCGGCGTGCGCAGCACCCCGGGGCAGGGCAGCGATTTCATCGTGCGCGTGCCGCTGGTGCCGTGCACGTGCGGCGCGTGCGCCGGCACGTCGCAGGAACCGGTGGTCGTGGCGGCGCGGCGACGCCTGTTGCTCGTCGAAGACGATCCGGTGGTGGGCGACGTCATCGCGGGCCTGCTCAGGCAGCGCGGCCATGTCGTGTCGCTGGCGACCGACGGGCTGGCGGCGATGACGTCGCTCGCACGCGACACGTATGACGCGATGCTCCTGGATCTCGACCTGCCCGCGATGGACGGTTTTCAGGTCGCCCGGATGGTTCGTCGCATGACGCATCTCGACGACATGCCGATCGTCGCCGTCACCGCCCGCTCCGCGGGCGACGAGCTGTCGGCGATACGCGCCGCGGGCATGGATGCGCTGCTGCGCAAGCCGATGACGGGCGACGACCTCGATGCGGCACTGGAAACCGTGTGCACCCCCGAGGCGGCCGGCTAGCTGAACTTCCGGAAATAGACGAGCGCGCCGACGATGAGCAGGACGGTGGGCAACAGGTTCGCGAGCAGCGGTGCCAGCCCGTACACGGTGCCGAAGTTCACCATGGCGCCCTGCAGGAAGTACCAGCCGATGGCGAGGATGATGCCGATGAAGAGGCGCTTGCCGAGGCCGCCCGAGCGCAGCGAGCCGAAGGCGAACGGCATCGCGCAGAGCACCAGCACCAGCGTGTTGATGGCGAACAGCGCGCGACCCCAGAACGCCACCGCGTAAGCGCCGGGATTCTGTCCGTTGGCTTCCAGGTAACGCATGTTGCGCCGGAGGTCGCCCATCGACAGGTATTCCGGGTGGATCACCGATTGCTCGAGCACGTGGGGATTGAGGTGCGACTGCCACGTCTGGCTGGCTTCGTGCGCCGAATGCGTACCTTCCGCGTCCAGCGAGGTGGTGCGCACGTTGGCCATGACCCAGCGGTTGCCGTCGTGGATGGCGCTGTCGCCGTGCGCGAACGTGCTGACCTGGCCGTCCGGCGTCATCGTGTACACGCGCACGTCCACGAGCTTCACCGTCGTGAGGTCGCCTTCCTGAGTGGCGATGGCGGACTTGGCGTTGATGATCTTGCCGCCGTCGCGCGCCCAGAGGCCGCTGCTGGTCGAGCCGAGGTTGCTCGAGCGCATGCGCACCTGGATGGCCTGGGCGTGCTGGTCGCCGTACGGCGCCGCGGTTTCGCCCATGACGACGACGCCGACGGTCAGTACCGCGATCACGCCCGCCGCCGACGCCGCGATGCGCAGCTTCGACATGCCGGCGGCACGCAGGGCCGTGAGTTCGCCGGTGGCCGCGAGACCGCCGAGGCCGAGCAGACCGCCGATCAGCGCCGCGTTGCTGAACATCTGGTAGAGGCGCCGCGGCACCGTCAGCATGATGTAGGCGATCGCGTCGTAGAGCGTGAAGCCGTTCTTGCCGATGTTGCCGAGCTGGCGCACGAACTGCGTCAGCGCGTCGAATCCCGTGAGCACGAGCCAGACGAGCAGCAGCGTGCCGAGCACGCTCGCGCCGATCAGCCGGTCGGCACGCTTGATGGTGAGCGTGGCCATCAGCGGGCTCCCTTCACGCGGCGAACGGCGTACTGACGATGGAAGTACCACGCGGCGACGCCGAAGACGACGATGTGCAGCACCCAGATCGGGGCGGACGTGTGCAGGTTGCCCTTGATGATCTGGGCGCGGGCGATCAGCTGCCAGACCACGTAGAGGAAGTACGCGAGCACGGCGATCAGCAGTCGTCCATAGCGTGCGTCGCGCGGCGCCTGGCGGGACATCGGCAGCACCATCATCATCAGCACGAGCGTGCTGACCGGGGCGGCGAAGCGCGAGACGATCTCGCCCAGCGATTCCGGCGTGCCGGCCTTGAACAGGTCGGTGGTGGAGGATTCGTGCGCGGGGTCGCTGTCGTCGTCCTCGTCCGCGATGCTCGACAGCGAGATGTCGTTGCGCTCGTACTTCATGCGGCGCCAGTTGTCGCCCCCGAGCGGAATCTCGAACTGCCAGCCGTTGAAGAGCGCGAGGAAGCGGCTCTGTCCGTCGCTCTCCTGGTACATCCGGCCGTTGTCGGCGTTGACCACGCGTACCTGCGGGTTGCCGTCGCCGTCCACGCGGTCCGTGGCGATGAAGGTCTTGCCCAGCACCGTGCCGTCGCGGCTCAGCGTGTCGACGAAGATGATGCCGCCCTTGCCGGGCAGCTCGGTGAAGCGGCCGGCGTCGAGGCCGGCGGCGATCACGGACTTGTTGGCGGCGGCGATCACCTGGTCGGCCGTCCGCGAGGACAGGGGGCCGAGCCAGAGCGAGACCGTGCCGACCACGATGGTGGCGATCACGGCGAGCAGGGTGACCGGCCGCAGCATGCCGCGCGGACCCATGCCCGAGGACGCCAGCACGTGCATTTCGCTCTCGCGGTACATGCGGCCCAGCGCGATCAGCGTGCCGAGAAAGGCCGACATCGGAAGCAGGGTGGAGAGGAGGTCGACCATCTGCAGGCCGAGCACCTCGAACATCACGCTCGGCTGGATGCTGCCGTTGGCGACTTTCTGCAGGACGGACGCGAAAGCCCCGCCGGCGAAGATCACCAGCAGGACGATGGCCGTCGCGAGCACCCCGTAGGCAAGTTCGCGCAGGAAATAACGGTCGAGGATGCTGAGCATTTGGTAGAATTGGCGGTTAGTGCCGCGTCAGTCCCGGCCGGCAAACCACAAGTCTAGCCTGTCCCGACCCCGGGCGGGCTTATGCAGGACAGTAAGCTATGACGGTTCAGTTCAGCCTCGGTTCCAACGCTCCCGAAACGACCGCTACCCCGGTGGCGGTGGTCGGTGTCTACGAGAACGGTGTCCTGACCAGCGCCGCGGCGCGCATCGACACGGCGGCCCAGGGCGCCATCAAGCGCCTGGTCGAAGCCGGCGACGTGACCGGCAAGGTCGGCAACGTCGTCACCCTGCTCCAGCCGGCCGGCATCGCCGCCGCCCGCGTGCTGATCCTCGGCCTGGGCGCCCAGAAGACCTTCGACGCCGCGCGCTACCAGCGGGTGACGCTGGAGGCGGCCCGCGCCATCGGCCGCCTGCCGGTGACCGAGGCGGTCAGCTGGCTCCCCGAGATCGACGTCCCCGGCCGCGATGCCGCCTGGCGCGTGCGCGTCGCCGCCCTCGCCACGGACCACGCGGCCTATCGCTACACGGCCACAGTGAAGCCGCGCGACAAGGCCCAGCCGGAACTGACCAGCCTCGTGCTCGTCGGTCCCGCCGAGGGCGAGGCCGGTCTCGCCGAGGCACGCGCCATCGCCGAGGGTGTGCGCTACGCCCGCGAGCTGGGCAACCTGCCGCCGAACATCTGCAATCCGGACTACATCGCCGACCAGGCCCGCGCCTTCGCGGAAGCCAACGACGGCGTCACCTTCGAGGCGCTCGACCGCGCGGACATGGAGCGCGAGGGCTTCGGCTCCCTGCTCGCCGTGGCCCGCGGCTCGGCCAACGCGCCGCGCCTCGTCATCCTGCAGTGGAACGGCGGCGCCGAGGGCGACCGCCCCTACGCCTTCGTGGGTAAGGGCATCACCTTCGACACCGGCGGCGTCAGCCTCAAGCCCGGCCCGGGCATGGAGGAAATGAAGTTCGACATGTGCGGCGCAGCCGGCGTGCTCGGCGCGTTCGTCGCGGCGGTGAAGCTGAAGCTGCCGGTGAACCTCGTCTGCGTGGTGCCGGCGGTGGAAAACATGCCGGACGGCGCGGCGTATCGCCCGGGCGACGTGCTCACCAGCCTGTCGGGCATCACCATCGAGGTGCTGAACACCGACGCCGAGGGGCGCCTGATCCTCTGCGATGCCCTGACCTACACCGGCAAGCGCTTCGATCCGCACACCATCATCGATGCCGCCACCCTGACGGGTGCCTGCGTCGTGGCGCTCGGCAAGCACGCCAGTGGCCTGATGACCAAGGACGAGTCGCTCTCGGCCGAACTGCTCGCCGCCGGCGAAGCCACGCTCGACCGCGCATGGCGCCTGCCGCTGTGGGACGACTACCAGAGCCAGCTGGATTCGGGCTTCGCCGACGTCGCGAACATCGGCGGCAAGTACGCCGGCGCAATCACGGCGGGCTGCTTCCTCGCGCGCTTCACCGAAGGTCGTCGCTGGGCGCATCTCGACATCGCCGGCACGGCGTGGGACGAGGGCCGCAAGGGTCTCGCCACCGGTCGTCCGGTGCCGCTGCTCACGCAGTGGCTGCTCGACCGCGTCGCGGCCGGCTGATCGCTTCGCGATGCCTCGCGCCGACTTCTACCTGATCGACAAGCCGCGGTTCCGCGAGGATCCGCTGCTGCTGGTCTGCGAACTCGCCAAGCGCGCGTTCGCGGCCCAGCAGCCCACGCTGATCCTGACGCGCGATTTCGAGCAGGCCGAGGCGATCGACGAATACCTCTGGTCGTTCGACGAGGACAGCTTCATCCCGCATCAGCTCGCCGGTGACGACGACGATGGCGATACCGCCGTCCTCATCGTTCCGCCCGGTGTCGACACCGCCGATCGGCCCATGGTGATCAACCTGCGCGACGTCTGCGCGCCGGGCCATTTCGATCGCGTGCTCGAGGTCGTGGCCGCCGATCCCGCGGAGCGCGAAGGATCGCGTGCCCGCTGGACGCAGTACAAGAAGGGCGGCTTCGAGGTGAACAAGCACGATATGTGATGTGGCGGGAGCCGATCACACCGGCCTTCCCTCGCATGGTGGGAGCCAGCAGGCTGGCTCCCACAAAGCGTCGTCTTAGCCTAGTTTGCGGGCCTGCTCGCGCATCGCGTCGGCCTGGCGCGTCCAGTCGGCGATGCGCTGGCGCTCCTGTTCGACGACCTCGGCGGGCGCGTTGGCGACGAAGCTGGCGTTGCCGAGCTTCGCTTCGCACTTGCGCACTTCGCCCTCCACGCGTGCGATTTCCTTCGCCAGGCGGGTCTTCTCCGCCTCGACGTCGATCAGCCCGGCGAGGGGAATCAGTGCGCGCATGCCGCCGATCACCGCGACCGCGGCGGCGGGCTCGTCGCCCGACACCCACTGCGGCGTCTCCACGCGGCCGAGGAACGCCAGCTGCGCGGCGAACTTCGTCGCGCGCTCGCGATCGGCGGCATCGCCGTCGGCGAAGAGCAGCGGGATGACCTTGCCCGGCGCGATGTTCATTTCCGCGCGGATGCGGCGCACGCCCGTGAGCACGTCCTTCACCCATTCGATCTCGGCGGTGGCGGCGGCGTCGCCGTCGATGTCCGTCGCCTCGGGGTACGCGCGCAGCATGATCGTGGCGCCGTCGATGCCGAGCACCGGACGCACGTTCTGCCAGATTTCCTCGGTCACGAACGGGATCAGCGGATGGAGCGCGCGCAGCAGCGTTTCCAGCACGTGCACCAGCGTGTATCGCGTCGAGGCGGCCGCGGCGTCGTCGTCGCCGTTGAGCGCGGGCTTGGACAGTTCGAGGAACCAGTCGCAGAACTCGTTCCAGGTGAACTCGTAGAGCGCCTGCGCCGCGAGGTCGAAGCGATACAGGGCGAACTGTTCCTTCACCATGGCGAGCGTGTCGCGCAGGCGGGTGAGGATCCAGCGCTCGGCCTCCGTCGACGGCTTCATCGCGTCAACCGGGCCGTCGCCGAGATTCATCAGCACGAAGCGCGACGCGTTCCAGAGCTTGTTGACGAACGCCTTGTAGCCCGCCGCGCGCTCGAGGTCGAACTTGATGTCGCGACCGTGCGTCGCCAGCGACGCGAAGGTGAAGCGCAAGGCGTCGGCGCCGAAGGCGGGGATGCCGTCGGCGAATTCCTTGCGTGTAGCCTTCTCGATCTTCTCGGCCATCTTCGGCTGCATCAGGCCGCGCGTGCGCTTGGCGAGCAGGTCGTCGAGCGCGATGCCGTCGATGAGGTCGAGCGGGTCGAGCACGTTGCCCTTCGACTTCGACATCTTCTGGCCGTCCTTGTCGCGGATCAGGCCCGTGACGTAGACGTCCCTGAAGGGCACCTCGCCCGTGAAGTGGTCGGTCATCATGATCATCCGGGCGACCCAGAAGAAGATGATGTCGAAGCCCGTGACCAGCACGTTGCTGGGCAGGTAGCGGTCGAAGCCGCGCTCGGCCTGCGCCTGCGGGTCGGGCCAGCCGAGCGTGGAATGGCTCCAGAGCGACGACGAGAACCAGGTTTCGAGCACGTCGCCATCGCGACGCAGCGCACCGGTGTAGCCGGTCGCCGCGGCCTTCGCCCGCGCCTCGGCCTCGTCGCGCCCGACGACGATGCCGCCGTCGTCGGTGTACCACGCCGGAATCTGGTGACCCCAGGTGAGCTGGCGGCTGATGCACCAGTCCTGGATGTTGCCGAGCCAGTGGCGATACGTATTGATCCAGTTCTCGGGCACGAACTTGACGTGGCCCTGCTCGACGAGCTCGAGTCCGCGCGCGGCGAGCGTGTCCATGCGGACGAACCATTGCCACGTGAGATAGGGTTCGATGACCTGGCCGGTGCGATCGCCGCGCGGCACCTGCAGCTTGTGCTTCTTCGTCTCGACGAGCAGGTCCTGCGCCTCGAGATCGGCGAGCACGGCCTTGCGCGCGACGTAGCGATCCATGCCGCGGTACTTCTCCGGCGCCGCGTCGTTGATCTTCGCGTCGTCGGTGAGGATGTTGATCATCGGCAGGCCGTGGCGCTGGCCGATGGCGTAGTCGTTGAAATCGTGCGCCGGGGTGATCTTCACGCAGCCGGTGCCGAAGTCCTTCTCGACGTAGGTGTCGGCGATGATCGGGATCTGCCGGTCGGACAGGGGCAGGGCGAGCATGCGGCCGATCAGGTGCGCGTAGCGCTCGTCGTCCGGATGCACGGCGACCGCGAC
Organism: Luteibacter sp. UNCMF331Sha3.1; assembly: GCF_900109915.1. Lineage (GTDB taxonomy): Bacteria > Pseudomonadota > Gammaproteobacteria > Xanthomonadales > Rhodanobacteraceae > Luteibacter. The sequence goes on along the minus strand of NZ_FOBU01000001.1, from coordinate 644,829 downwards.
GTCGCCCAGCATGGTTTCCGGGCGCGTGGTGGCGACGACGAGCTCGCCGGAGCCGTCGGCCAGCGGATAGCGGATCGACCACAGCGAACCGTCTTCCTCTTCGCTCACGACCTCGAGATCGGAGATCGCCGTTTTCAGTACCGGATCCCAGTTGACCAGCTTCTGGCCACGGTAGATCAGGCCTTCTTCGTAGAGGCGCACGAAGGTTTCGACCACCGCCTTCGACGGCCCCGGGTCCATCGTGAAGACCTCGCGGCTCCAGTCGCCCGACACACCCATGCGACGCATCTGGCGGCCGATGGTGCCGCCGGATTCGTCCTTCCACTGCCACACGCGCTGGATGAAGGCGTCGCGGTCGAGATCGGCGCGCTGCATGCCTTCGGCGTTGAGCTGGCGCGTGACGACCATTTCCGTCGCGATGCCGGCGTGGTCGGTGCCGAGCTGCCACAGGGTGTCGTAGCCGCGCATGCGGTGGTAGCGCACCAGCGTGTCCATGAGGGTGTGCTGGAACGCGTGGCCCATGTGCAGCGTGCCCGTGACGTTGGGCGGCGGCAGCATGATCGTGTACGGCGTGCCCTTGCCGGACGGCTTGAAATAGCCGTTGGCCTCCCACTGGGCATACCACTTCGACTCGATCTGGCTGGGCTCGAAACTCTTGTCCATGCGTGGGCTCTCGACGCGCGCCTTTTGCGCGCTTGTGAAGACGTAAAGACCGCCATTGTAGGCGATACTTGCCGGATGACTGAACTCGAAGTGGCCGCGATCCTCGGCGCGGAGGGCCCGTTCGCCCGCGAAGTACCGGGATTCGCACCCCGCGAGGCCCAGCAGCGCATGGCGGCCGCGGTCGCCACGGCCATCGGCGAGCGCGACATGCTGATCGCCGAGGCCGGGACCGGGACCGGCAAGACCTTCGCGTACCTCGTTCCCGCTCTGATGTCGGGGCGCAAGGTCATCGTTTCCACCGGCACCAAGGCGCTGCAGGACCAGCTCTTCTTCCGCGACCTGCCGCGCGTGCACGCCGTGCTGGGCAGCCGGGCCAGGCTCAGCCTGCTCAAGGGCCGCGCGAACTACCTCTGCCTCTATCGGCTCGATCAGGCCGTGCGAGAGGGCAACCCGGACCGCCAGCTCGTCTCCCAGCTCTCCGCCATCCGCGCATGGTCGGCGCGCACGCGGCGCGGCGACCGGATGGAAATGGTCGATATCCCGGAAGATTCGCCGGTGTGGCCGCGCGTCACCTCGACGCCGGAGAACTGCCTCGGCTCCGAATGCCGCTTCTTCGACGAATGCCATGTGGTCAAGGCGCGCCGCGAGGCGATGGAGGCCGACGTCGTCGTCGTGAACCACCACCTCCTGATGGCCGACCTGGCCCTGAAGCAGGAGGGCTTCGGCGAAATCCTGCCGGGCGCCGACGCTTTCATCCTCGACGAGGCGCACCAGATTCCGGAACTCGCAGGCCAGTTCTTCTCGCAGAGCGTGAGCTCGCGGCAGATCGTGGACCTGGGCCAGGACGCGCTCGCCGAGGCGCAGGGCGTCACGGGCGCCACCAGCCAGCTGCTCGAGCCCGTGGAAGCGATCCAGGATCTCGTCAGGCGCCTGCGCCTGGCGATGGATCCCCTGCCGGCGCGGGGCCCACTCGGTGCGCTCGACCGCGACCCGACGGTGCGCGAGACACTGGTCGAACTGCGCGACGTGATGGCGGCGATGTCGGACCTGCTCGCCGCGCTCGGCGAGCGTTCGCGCGGCCTGGCCAACGCGTACGAACGCGCGCAGATGCTGAGCCTGCGCCTCGATCGCATCGCCGAGGAACACGCCGCCAGCGACGTCCGCTGGTACGAGACCTGGCCCCGCGGTTTCGCGTTGCATGCCACGCCGCTCGATCTCGCGTCGCCACTGCGCGCGATGCGGATGTCCACCGACGCGGCGTGGATCCACACATCGGCCACGCTGTCGATCGCCGGCGACTTCGGTCACTTCGCGCGACAGCTCGGGCTCGAGGATCCACACACGCTGCACGTCGAAAGCCCGTTCGACTACCAGCGCCAGGCGCTGGCCTACCTGCCGGCGAACCTGCCCGACCCTTCCGCGCGCGATTACACCGACCGCGTGATCGCGGCGGTCCGCCCCGTGCTGGACGCCTCCGACGGTCGCGCCTTCCTGCTCTTCACGTCGCACCGCGCGCTCCGCCGTGCCGCCGAACTGCTCGAGGGACGCGTGCCGTGGCCCCTCTTCGTGCAGGGCACGGCGCCACGTCACCGGCTGCTGGAGGAATTCCGGGCGAGCGGTCGCGGCGTGCTCCTTGGCGCGGCGAGCTTCTGGGAGGGCGTCGACGTGGCCGGAGAGGCGCTGAGCGTCGTCGTCATCGACAAGCTGCCGTTCGCCATGCCGGACGACCCCGTGCTCCAGGCGCGCCTGGAAGCGCTGGAGGAATCGGGCATCAATCCCTTCATGGGCTGGCAGGTGCCCACCGCGGTGATCGCGCTGAAGCAGGGCGCGGGCCGGCTCATCCGTGACGTGCACGATCGTGGCGTGCTCGTGCTGTGCGATCCGCGCCTCGGCACCAAGGGCTACGGGCGCCTCTTCCTCGCCAGCCTGCCACCGATGCCGCGGACGCGGGAGCTGGTGGACGTGCAGGCGTTCTTCGCCGCGAACGCTCCGGAAGCGTCGCCGTAGCAGAGCACCCGGCGCGCCCGCGCGTGCTCCTACAGCGCGAAGAACGCCACGACCGTCGCGCCCAATGGCCCGGCGACACCATGCGCCGATGGTCCGGCCTCTGCCGCGATGCGGTCGCCCGGGCGGATGACGTGCAGGTCGCCCGTTGGCGCTTGCACGTGCAACTCGCCTTCGACGAGGTAACCGGCCGCCGGCGCGTTGCCGGATTGCCACGGGAGGGCCGCGCCGGGCCGTAGCGAAATGCGCAGCATGCGCATGGCGCGGTGGGCCTCGATCAGCTGGGCGATGGCGGGATGGCCCGATCCGGCCAGCCTCACGGCGTCGGCGATCTCCCGGATATCCGACCTCGACGGCGTCGTCGTGGCGGCGATGGCCGCACCGATCATGAGGGCAAGGGGAAGCGCGAGCTGGGCGGGCGGCATGGTGGCGATCCTTGCGACGGCGGTGCGTGCATGGTCCATGGGACAGGGCTGCCCTGTAATGAGAACACTCTCATTCGCATGAGGTTTCAGCGTTCTGCCAGCGAACGCCTCACCGTCGCCCCATCCGGCACCCGTGCCAGGCCCTCGCCGCCATGACCCTCGGAGGCCTACCCCTGAGGAGATCCGCCATGTTCCGCTGGATGCAGTCGATCACCGCGAAGGTGCTGGGCATCGGGCTACTCGCCCTGATCATGCTCATTCCGCTCACCCAGGCGGATGGCCTCGTACGCGAGCGCCAGGCGATGCGGGAGCAGGCATCGGTGCGTGTCGCCGATGGCTGGGGCGGCCCGCAGACGCTCGGTGGCCTCGTGCTGGCCGTGCCGACCCGATACGAAACCAAGGGCAGCGACGGCAAGGTGGCCAGCGTCCGCGACGGCACGGAAATCGTCCTCGCCGATCAGCAGTCCACGGTGGCCGACCTCACCGTCGAGCGCCGCCACGTGGGCATGTACGAGGTGCCCGTCTACACCGGCGACGTCACCTTGCATGGCCGCCTCCTTCCCGAGGACATCCGCCGTTTCGCCGCCGATTCCGACGCCACCTGGTACACCGGAAGGGCGGAACTGCGATTGCTGATCGCCGATACGCGGGGCGTGCAGGACGTCGGTTCCGTGACCGTGGACGGCAGGCCCGTGCGGCTCGCGTCGTCGGCGTCGCGCATGGGCCCGTATACGGTCCTTTCCGCACCGATCGAGATCGATCCGGAGCGCACGACCCCGATCGATTTCTCGGCGACGCTGCGGATCGCCGGTACCGAGTCGTTCTCGACGTTGCCGCTGGCGCGCACGAACAGCGCGCGTATCCGTTCCGCCTGGCCGGACCCGGGCTTCACCGGTGCCATGCTTCCGGGCAAACGCCGGGTGGATGCGAGCGGCTTCGACGCCACGTGGCAGGTGCTCGACCTCAACCGAGCCTACGGCCAGCACTGGGACGCGGCGAACGTCGACGTCGCCAACCGCCTCGCCTCGTCGGCCTTCGGCGTGAAGCTCTACCAACCGGGCAGCGTGTACCAGCAGAACGATCGCGCCGGGAAATACGGCCTGCTGTTCATCGCACTGACGTTCGTCGCGTTCTTCCTCTTCGAGATTCTGAAAGGCCTGCGCCTGCATCCGGTGCAGTACCTCCTGATCGGCGCCGCCATGACCAGTTTCTACGTGCTGCTGCTGGCGCTGTCCGAGCAGATCGGTTTCGGACCCGCGTACGCCGTGGCGGCGGCCACGGTGGTGCTCATCGTCGGCGGATACGCCATGGCGGCCCTGCGCGCGAGGGGCGCCGGCCTGTGCCTTGGCGGCGTGCTCGCCCTGGTTTACGTCATACTCTACGGCCTGATCGGCGCGGAGCAGTACGCGCTCCTGATCGGCTCGGTGGTGCTCGTGGCGGTGATCGCGCTGCTGATGTACCTGACCCGCCGCATCGACTGGTACGCCTACGGAACGCCGCCGCCCCTCGCTTCGACGGAAACGCCATGAACTTCCTCGCCATCGAAACCTCAACGGAAGCCTGCTCCGTCGCCCTCGTCCACGGCGACGAAGTGATCGAACGCAGCGAAATCGCGCCCCGCCGGCATGCCGAGCTGGTGTTGCCGATGGCCGACCAGCTGCTGGCCGAGGCGGGTCTCAAACGCGACGCGCTCGACGGCATCGCCGTGGGTCGCGGGCCCGGCGCATTCACCGGCGTCCGCCTCGGCGTGTCGCTCGCGCAGGGCATGGCGATGGCGCTCGACATTCCCGTGGTCACCGTGTCGTCGTTGCAGGCGCTGGCGCTGGAAGCGCCCGACGACGACGCCGCGATCCTCTCCGTCATCGACGCGCGGATGGGCGAGATCTATGTCGCGGCCTGGCGTCGCGACGACGACGGCGGCGTGGTACTCATCGATCGCGAACGCGTGGACACCGCCGCCGCGCTCGTCCTGCCGGAGGCATCGGCATGGCACGTGGTCGGTACCGGTTGGGCGACGTACGAAGCCGCGCTGCGCGAACGCATCGGCGCGCCCATCCGTTCGGCCGACGGCGCACGTTTCCCGCAGGCGCGCCACGTCGCGGAGGTGGCCGCGCGCCGCTTCCGCGACGGCGAAGCGGTGGCGCCGGAACTCGCCCTGCCGGTGTACTTGCGCGACAAGGTCGCGCTGACGCTGGTGGAGCAGGGCAAGGCCTGATCGGGCCGGAGGTGGGAGCCAGCCTGCTGGCGATGGGAGCCTGCCGCGAGCACCCATCGCCAGCAGGCTGGCTCCCACCAGAGCCTTCAGCGCGTGACGATCGCCTCGATCGCCCCTAGCACTTCCCCGAACGCCTCGTCGTCCAGCCACGGGCTGTTCGTGATCGTCAGCGTGCGGGCCGCGAAATCGCGCGCGTTCGGCACGTCGTCGCCGCCGGGCATCGTGCCGAGGTAGTCGTAATCCGGTAACGCGTGCACGAACATGCGCGCCACGCCGTAACGCGACGGCCAGAGTCGCGCCAGCACCGCATCGCGTGTCGCTTCGTCCGGCAGCATCAGCATCAGATATGGCCACGTGCCACCGTCGTCGCGGAACACCGTCACGCCCGGCAACGTGTCGAGCATCGGCAGGCGTTTCTTCGCCTGCGCCGTCGTCGTCGCGATGAAGTCCGGTAGCCGCGTGAACGCGCGCGCGCCGACCGCGTCGCGCCATCTGCTCACGCGGTGCATGGGGAAATCCGCGTTGAAATGCTCGCCGGCGGCAGCCAGCAGGTCCCCGCGACGCAGCGCGCCGCGCAACGGCCGCCCATAGGCGAAGCCGAGGCCGTGCGGGCGATAGAACGTGGCGTAGCCGGCGAGCTCCAGCATGCGTCGGATCTCCCAGCCGGGGTGCCAGCGACTCATGCGACGCGAGGTGCGCTGGAAGCGTTCGTGCCAGCTGTCGTCGCGGGCCACGAGCAGGCCGCCTTCGAAGATCGACAGGCCTTTCCCCGCCGCGAGGCTGTAGAAACCGACGTCGCCGACCGTGCCGGCGAAGGACTCGCCGACGCGGGCGCCGAGGGACTGCGCCGCATCCTCGATCGTCCGCGCGCCGACGCCGTGCGCGATGGCGTTGGCGGTCGCCACGTCCGCCAGGCGCCCGCCGAGATGTGTCGGCACGACGGCCAGCGTGTGCTCGTTGCACGCGGCGGCGAGGCGCTCCGCGTCCATGTCGAAGTGCCCGGCCTTCAGGTCCACCAGACGCGGCACGAGACCCGCGCGGCGGATGGCCAGCGGCACGAGCGGACACGTGAACGCGGGAATGACGACCTCGCGCCGTGAGCGCGCATGTTCGGACAACGTGCAGAGCGCGATCGTCAGCGCGGCCGTGCCGGAGCATTCGAGCTGCACCTGCCCGACGCCGAGCCAGTTCGCCGCGAGGGCCGTGAGCGGCGCGGGCGCCGTGCCGCGCAGGTCGGACCAACGCAGGGGCAGGCCGGCGGTGGGCGGCGCTTCGCGCTCAGGCCGTAACGGCATCGGGCTCGACCTCCGCGTCGCCCTCGGCGATCGCGAGGCACGCGATGCCTGCGAGGATGGCGACCGCGCCCGCGATCTGCACGGGCGTCACGGGTTCCGCGAAGAGCCACCACGACAGCAGCATCACGCTGACGACTTCCAGGTGCGACGCGGCGAACGCGGGACCGATCGGCGCGTGTTTCAGCAGGCTCATCCACGTGACGAACGCGCCGACGTAGCCCGCGACCGCGCCGTAGATCCACGGATGCGAGAAGACGCGCCCGAGCCACGCGACGCTCGTCTCCACGGGCAACGCATGCGTGCCCGCCATCTTGAAGCAGACGAGGTTGAGCGAGTCGAACGCCAGCAGCAGCGCGAAGCCCACCAGGTAGAAGCGCTTCATGAGCCGACACCCACGATCGCCACGCCCGCGGCGACGAGCAGGATGCCCGTGACGCGCAGCGGGCTCAGCTTCTCGCGGAACAGGATGCGACCGGCCACCATCACCGCCACGATGTTGATCGATCCGAGCAGCACGCCCTCCGAGAGCGGCACCAGCGAGAGGAACGCGATCCACACGACGAACTCGGCGACGTAGCAGGCGATGCCCGTCCAGATCCACGGGCGCGCGAACATGTAGCGCCAGCGGGCGAGACCGTCGCCCGCCCGGCCATCGCCGGCCGCCGCCTTGAACGCGAGTTGCCCCGCGGTGTCGAGGACCACGTTGGCGATCCACAGCGTGAGGACGAGGCCGTGCATCGTCAGGCCGCCATGCGGTGCGGTCGCGATTCGCGCGCGATTCGTGTGAAGAAATCGGCCGTGCGTTCGATGAGCATCCGGCGCTCGCGGTCGATCGTGATCATGTGGTAGCTGTCCGCCAGCAGCAGCATCTCGATCGGACCGCGCACGCGTCGTGCCACGAGGTCCGCGTTGGCGATGCTTGCCACGTCGTCGTCGGCGGCATGCGCGATGAAGCACGGCGCCACCACCTGCGGCAGCCGTCGGCGCACGTCGCGCGAGAGTTCCACCATTTCGGCGAGGGCGGGCCAGGGGTTGCCCGGAAGGCCCGCCGCCTCGCTGTCGCCGGAAAACATCGCGGTGCTGATCTGCGCGCGCAGACGCTCGTCGCGGATGCCATACGGAGGTTGTTCGATGAAGCTGCGGTGCTGGCCGATGCCGAGGCGCTTGAGCGCCGGAAGCAGGAACGAGAGCCGCCCCGTCCAGCCGATCGACCAGCCGTCGTAGCGGAACGTGGCGCCGAACACACCCACGCCCGCGACCCACGCCGGACGCACGGCGGCGAGGCGTAGCGCCAGCACGGCGCCCATCGACAGCCCCGCCACGAACAGGCGATCGACACGCCCGCGCAGCTCGTCGGCCGCCGCTTCCACGCTGGCATACCAGTCTTCCCACGTGGTGGCGACGAGGTCGCTTTCGCTGCCGCAGTGCCCGGCCAGTTGCACGCCGACGACCGTGAAGCCGGCACGGTTCAGGCCCTTTCCGACCGCGCGCATCTCGGACGGCGTGCCGGTGAGTCCATGGATCAGCAGGACACCGTCGCGCCCGCCTTCGTACTGGAATGCCGCCGAATTGCTCACGTCGACGCCTCGCGTCCATCTCATTCGATGGCGTCATGGTCCCAGCAGGGGGTTTCAGCGGGCTTTCCCGCCTTACGGGGTCACGGCGGGGAAATGGAGCTCGATGCGGAGGCCGCCGGCCGCGGCGCGCCGGAACGCCACGCGCGCGGCATGGCGTTCGGCGATGCTTTCGACGATGGCGAGGCCGAGGCCCGTGCCGTCTTCGTCGGAGCCCGGTACGCGGAAGAACCGCTCGCCGAGCTGGTCGAGGAAGGCGTCGTCGACGCCCGGACCGTCGTCCTCCACCGCGAGGAGCGCCTCGTCGCCGGCGCGGGCCAGCGAGACCGTCACGCAGCGTCCGCGCCCGGCATAGTGGAACGCGTTGTCCACGAGGTTGTCGATGACCTCCTGCACCTGCAGCGCGTCGCCGCGAACGAGCACCGGTCCGTCGATGCCCTCGTAGCCGAGATCGACGCCCAGCGCGAGTGCCTGGTGGACACGCATGCCTACCGCCTCGGGCACGACGGCGGCGAGATCGATGATGGTCATGCCGTCCCGGTCGGGCAGGTCGGGGGACTGTGTGCGCGTGAGCGCGAGCAGCTGCGCCGACGTGCGCGCGGCGCGCGCGGCCAGCCGGTGGATGTGGCCCAGCGCCTCGGCGCGCTGCGCGGTGTCCTCCGTGCCCTCCAGGCGCTCCACGTGCAGCTGGATCCCCGCCAGCGGGGTGCGCAGCTGATGGGCGGCATCCGCGATGAAGCGTTCCTGGAGGCCGAGCATGTTGCGCATCCGGGCGAACAGGTCGTCGATGGTGCGCGTGAGCGGCAGGATCTCCACCGGCACGTCTTCCTCGCCGATCGGCCCGAGATCGTGCTCGCGACGCCGCAGGCGCGACGTCAGCGGTTCGAGCACGCCGAGGCCGTGGCTGACGCCGAGCCAGACGAGACAGAGCACCGCGACGATCAGCAGCGCCTGCATCGGCAGGGTCAGGAACAGGATCTCGCGCGCCCGGATGTGCCGGTCGCGGAGGTTCTCGGCCACCGTGATCGTCAGCATGTCGCCCCGTTCCTGATGGCTCGGCACGCGCATCACGGCCGCGCGCAGCGGACGTCGACCGAGCAGGGTGTCGTAGAGCACGGGCGGCGCATCGGTGACGACGGCATGCCCGGGGCCCGCGAGTGCCGCGTTACCGATCATCCGGCCGTGTCGGTCGCTGATCACTTCGTAATAGTTGCGGCCGTCGGGGTCGTATTCGAGCAGGAAGCGCGCCTGCGCCGTCAGTTCGCCGCGCAGCGAATCGTTGCCCACCATCTCGGAAAGCGTGAGCGCGGAGTCGGAAAGATCGGCATCGTGCACGCGGTTCGAATAGGCCAGCGCGACGTAGTAGCCGATCACCGCGTCGAGCAGCAGCACGCCGAGCACCGGCACGAGCAGGAAGGTGAGCAGGCGCCGGCGCAGGCTGGGCCGTGCGGGCCGGCGCGCGGCCGCTGTGCGGCGTTCAGGCATCCGCGCTTTCTTCGAGCAGGTAGCCCAGCCCGCGGATCGTCCGCACGCTGGTGCCCGAGCCCTGCAGTTTCTTGCGCAGGCGGTGCAGCGCGATGTCGAGGCCGTTGTCCGTGAGGTCTTCGTCCCAGTTGCACAGGGCTTCGACGAGCTGCGCGCGGCTGGTTACCTTGTCGGCACGCGCCGCGAGCGCTTCCACCAGCCCGAATTCGCGGGCGGTGAGGTCGAGCGCGACGTCGCCGATCCACGCGCGGTGACCGGGAATGTCCAGACGCAGACGCCCGATGCGGAATTCCGGCGTGCCGTTGGTCGTGCGCCGGCGGAGCAGGGCCCGCACGCGCGCATCGAATTCGGCGAGCGCGAAGGGCTTCACGAGGTAGTCGTCGGCGCCGAGATCGAGCACCCGGACACGTTCCTTCAACCCCTCGCGCGCGGTGACCACGAGTACCGGCACGCCGGACCCGCGTTTGCGTGCGCGGGCCAGCACGTCGCTGCCGTCGAGCATCGGCAGGCCCAGGTCGAGTACCAGCAGGTCGTAGTCGTGGTCGCGCAGGGCATGGTCGGCACTGTTGCCGTCCGACACGTGGTCCACGGCATGCCCGCCCTGCTGGAGGGAGGACTTCACGGCCGCGGCGATGGCGGCGTCGTCTTCGGCTAGGAGTATGCGCATGGCGGGAGGATACGCTCCCGCACCGGGGCCGCGCATGCAATTTCCAATTGCATCGGAGGTGCCAATTGCGAACGATTCGCATTGTGGTTTACCATCCACGATCGTCGAAACCGTGTTTCCAAAGGGGCGTTCCAGCACATGCGCGACACCGTCGACCGGCAACGCCGCGCGTTTTGGCTCAAGCACCTGCACCGCTGGCACTGGATCAGTTCGGCGGTGTCGCTCGTCGTGCTGCTCCTGTTCTCCGTCACGGGATTCACGCTGAACCACGCCGCGCGCATCGAAGCGTCCCCGCAGGCGACGCGACATGCCGCCACGCTGCCGGCGCCGCTGCGGGGGCAGCTCGGTGGCGAGCACGCCAGGGGCGCGGCGGTGCCACCGTCCGTGGCGTCGTTCGTGCGCGACAGCACCGGCCTCGCCATCGAAGGCCGCGGCGGCGAGTGGAGCGACGACGAGGTGTATGTATCGCTGCCGCGCCCGGGTGGCGATGGCTGGGTCAGCATCGACCGCGAAAGCGGCGAGGTGCAGTCGGAGGTCACCGATCGCGGCTGGCTCGCCTATCTCAACGACCTGCACAAAGGGCGCAACACGGGTCCCGTGTGGAGCTGGTTCATCGACGCGTTCGCGCTGGCCTGCCTGGTCTTCGCGATCACCGGCCTCTTGCTGCTCAAGATGCACGCGGGCCAGCGTGGCATGACGTGGCCGATGGTCGCGCTCGGTTTCGTGCTCCCTGTGGTGCTCGCACTCGTTTTCATCCACTGATGGACTTACTCATGCGCCGACTTTTGCCGTTCGCCCTGTGCCTCGCGTTTGCCGTGCCGGTCCGCGCCGCGGACATGAACATCACCGTGGAGATCCCCACGCTGAAGGTGAGCGAGTATCACCGCCCCTACGTGGCCGTCTGGATCGAGCGGGACAACGCCACGGTCGCCAACCTCGCGGTCTGGTACGAGATGAAGAAGGGCGACGGCGAGGGCACCAAGTGGCTCAAAGACATGCGGCAGTGGTGGCGCCGCGGCGGACGCGACCAGACGATGCCGATCGACGGCGTGTCGGGCGCCACGCGTCCCGCCGGCCAGCACCAGTTGCACTTCACCGACGGCAAGGCGCCACTCGGCACGCTCGCGCCCGGGCATTACGAACTCGTCGTGGAGGCCGCCCGCGAAGTCGGTGGCCACGATACGCAGCGCATCGCTTTCGACTGGCCGGCGAAGACGCCCCAGCACCTCTTCGCGAAGGGCGGCGAAGAGCTCGGCCAGATCAGCCTCGACATCAATCCCTGACACGGAGCCTCCCGATGAAGCACGCTCTCGCACGCGCGGTCCTTTGCGCCGCCCTCGTCCTGCCCGCCGCCGCGCAGGCGCACAAGATGTGGATGGTGCCGTCCGCCACCGTGATCTCCGGCGACGACGCCTGGGTGACGGTGGACGCCGCTGTCTCCAACGATCTGTATTACCCCGACCACTTTCCGGCCCGCCTCGACCAGCTCGTCATCACCGCACCCGACGGTTCGACGGTGAAGCCGGAGAACGAAGCGACGGGCAAGTACCGCAGCACGTTCGACCTGGCCGTGCCGCAGAAGGGCACCTATCGCCTCGCGCTGGTCAACCAGGGCGTGTTCGCCAGCTACGAGGTCGACGGCAAGAAGAAGCGCTGGCGTGGCACGCCTGCCGAACTGAAGGCGGCGATCCCGGCTGGCGCGAAAAACGTGCAGGTCAGCGAGATGTCGTCGCGCGTGGAGACGTTCGTGACCCAGGGCTCGCCGAGCGACGGTGCGCTCAAGCCCACCAACAAGGGGCTGGAGCTCGTGCCGGTCACGAAGCCGAACGACCTCATGGCGGGCGAGAAGGCGACGTTCCAGCTGCTCATCGACGGCAAGCCGGCGGCGAACCTCAAGGTCGTCGCCATCGACGGCGGCACGCGCTACCGCAACAAGCAGGACGAACTGGACACCACGACGGACAAGGACGGCAGGTTCAGCTTCACGTGGCCGGAAGCCGGCATGTACTGGGTGAACGCGTCGACCGAGGACGCGAAGACGTCGGTGAAAGACGCCACGCAGCGCCGGCTCGCCTATACGGCGACGCTGGAAGTGCTGCCGCAGTAAACGACGATGAAACGGCTGATGCGGCTGTCCGGCCTCGTTCTCGGGCTCGTCGTCTGCGCGGCGCACGGCACCGACGTGCGCCGGTTCGAAGGCGAGACCATGGGCAGCACCTGGTCCGTCAATGCCGTATTGCCCGACGGTGCGGACGATCGTGCCATCGAACGCGGCATCCAGCTCGAGGTGGATCGCGTCGTCGCGCAGATGAGCACGTACGAGGCCGACTCCGACCTCAGCCGGTTCAATCGTGCACCGGCCGGCACGTGGCACACGCTTCCGCCGGAGTTCTTCGCCGTGCTGAGCTACGCGCTCGATCTCGCGAAGGCGTCCGGCGGTGCCTATGACCCGACGGTGGGTCCGCTCGTGAACCTCTGGGGCTTCGGCCCCGACCGGCGCGCGCACGAAGCGCCGGATGCCGCTGCGATCGCGGTGGCGCGCAAGCGCGTGGGCTGGTCGCGCATCCGGCTCGACGCGGCGACGCGTCGTGCGTTTCAGCCGGGCGGCGCGTACGTGGATCTGTCGTCGGTCGCGAAGGGCTTCGGCGTCGACCAGATCGCGCGATTCCTCGACCGCTCGCACGTGCGCGCATATCTCGTGGAAGTCGGCGGCGAGTTGCGCGCGCACGGTCGCAAACCCGACGGATCGCCGTGGCACGTCGGCATCGAGCGCCCGGGCGCGGCGTCGGGCGCGGTGGACGATCCCGACGAGGTCGGGCGCATCGTGTCGCTCCGCGACCGGGCGATCGCCACGTCGGGCGACTACCGCCACTTCTTTCGCAGCGGCGGCGCGTTCTATTCCCACCACATCGACCCGCGCACGGGTTATCCGGTGGCGCATCGCGTGGCTTCGGTGAGCGTCGTCGCGGACGATTGCATGCACGCCGATTCGCTTGGCACCACGATGACGGTGCTCGGGCCCGAGGAGGGCATGGCCTATGCGAAGCGGCATGGTATCGCCGTGCTGTTCATCCTCTACGGCGCGGATGGCCGGTTCGAAGAGCGGGCGTCGCCGGCCTTCGTGGCGTCGCTGAAATCGTGAGGGCGATCGCCGGCCAACTCGGTATCGGCGTGGTGCTGCTGATCGCGCTCGCGCTCTGCTGGCGCCTGCAGGATGCCTCGGCCGTCTCGCCGCCTTCCGGCACACATCTGGCGACGGCGGGCGGCCTTGTGCTCGCGTGGCTTGGCTTCGCGGTGTGGATGGGGCGGCGCGGCGCGCGTCACGTTACGCGCGATCCCGGCGGTGTCCTGATCGTCCACGCGTCGCAGACAGGATTCGCCACGGAGCTGGCGGCGAAGACCGCCGACGAGCTCCGCGCCGGTGGGCTCGCCGTCGACGTGCGGAACATCGATGCATTGACGCCCGCACGACTCGCCGAAGCGACGCGCGCGCTCTTCATCGCGAGCACCACCGGTGAAGGTGACGCGCCGGATGCCGCGACGCGCTTTCGTGGCGAAGCGATGCGGTCGCCCCTGCCGCTGGCGGGCCTCTCCTATGGCGTGCTCGCGCTCGGCGACCGCGACTACGACGACTTCTGTGCGTTCGGGCGCGAACTCGACGGCTGGTTGCGCACGAACGGCGCGATGCCGCTGTTCGATCGCGTCGAGGTGGATAACGGCGACGAGGGCAGCCTTCGCCACTGGCAACACCACGTGGCGCACCTGGCCGGTACGACGGGTCTCGCCGACTGGAGCCGGCCGGCGTACCAGCGATGGCGACTGGTCGAGCGCACCTTGCTCAATCCCGGCAGCGAAGGCGCGCCGTGCTACCACGTCGCGCTCGCGCCGCCCGACGCGGCGCACCTCGACTGGCAGGCGGGCGACATCGCCGAGATCGGGCCGCGACGCCATCGCGGCGACTCGACGGTATGGCCGCACCGCGAGTACTCCATCGCGTCGCTACCGGCGGATGGGGCGTTGCACCTCGTGGTCCGGCAGATGCGAGGCAAGGACGGGGCGTTGGGCCTCGGCTCCGGCTGGCTGACCGGGCATGCGGTACCGGGCGACGCGATCGATCTGCGCGTACGCACCAACGCCGGATTCCACCCGCCTGCCGACGACCGGCCGGTCGTCCTGATCGGCAACGGTACCGGCATCGCGGGATTGCGCGCGTTGCTGAAGGCGCGCCTCGCATCGGGGCATCACCGCAACTGGCTCGTCTTCGGCGAACGCCATGCGGCCGTGGATCGGCTGCACGTGGACGAGCTGGAGCGCTGGCGCGCACAAGGCCGTATCGAGCGACTCGACCTGGTGTGGTCGCGCGACGGCGGCAGCGAGCGATACGTGCAGGATCGGCTGCGCGCGTCGGCGGATGCGCTGCGTCGCTACGTCGACGAGGGCGCCAGCGTCTATGTGTGCGGGAGCCTCGACGGCATGGCGCCGGGTGTCGATGCCGCGTTGCGAACCGTCCTCGGCGACGACAGGGTCAATGCACTCGCGGCGAGCGGGCGCTACCGCCGCGACGTCTACTGACGCCGCGCGTGTCGCCGGGGCCGCTACGGTGGCTCCCGCACGGCGGCCCGTCACCCCACGATCAGCCGCACCTTCCCCTCGTGCACGCCGTCGAAGCGCAGATGCGTCAGGTCGGTTATCCATTCGACGTCGGGCGGCACCTCGCCGGTGTGGTCGCCACCGATGGCGATGACGCGCGACCCCGCGGCAAGGCCCGCATCGATGCCCGCTTTCGCATCTTCGAACACCACGCAGTCCCGCGGGTCCGCGCCCATGCGTTCCGCGCCGAGCAGATAGCCTTCCGGGTCCGGCTTGCCGTGCGTGACGATCTCGCCGGTGACCATGCGCGGAGGCGGCACGATGCCGGCGGCGCCGAGGCGCGCGGTCGCGAGCACGGTGTCGGCCGACGTCACGATGGTCCAGCGGTCCGCCGGAAGCGACGCGAGGAGTTCGAGGGCGCCCGGAATGGGCACGATGCCGTCGACGTCTTCGACCTCTTCGCGGTAGAGGCGTTCGTAGACCGCGTCGACATCCATGCCCGGCTTCACGAACATCTTCACGGAGTCGAGCATCCGCACGCCGTGCAGACGAGGCAGCACCTCGTGCCAGTCGATGCCGTTCTCGTCGCACCAGCGCTTCCAGATTTTCTCGACGACGACACGCGAATCGATCAGCGTGCCGTCCATGTCGAAGAGCAGGGCGCTGGCTTCGACGATCGTCCCGGGTTCGAGTCGCATGATGGCTCCGGCAAGGTGGGGAGGACGCGATGTCGCACGCGCCAATCCCTCACCATACCGGAGCATCGTGGCGACGTCAGCGTACCGCCGTCGCCGCGTGGTTGCGGATCGCTTCCGCCAGGATCCCGTTGACTTCGTCGGTCGCCTTGCGCGACGCCTCGGCCTGCTGGCGGCCCCATTCGGCCATGGTCTTTCCGTCGAGGGCGCGGGTCTGCCCGATCGCGGCCATCCGTTTCGCGAGATCGGCCTGCTCCTTGCCGATCGCGGCATGACCGGCCGCATACGCCGCGCGATCGGTCGGGCGCATCGGCATCGTTTCCTTCACGGCGAGCTCGGCCTGGCGCTGGGCCAGCTTCGCCATCTGCTCGTTGAGGACGGCCTGTTGCTGATCGAGCTTCGCCATCTTCTCGGCGTTCACCCGCCCACTTTCCGCGGGGACCGAGGCGCGCTCGAACGCTTTCTGGATGCGCTTCACGTACCCGGGGTCCTTCAGCACCCATGCCTGCTTGCCGTCGCGATACCACACGAAGTCGCCCTTGCCGTCGCGTGCCGCTTCGGCACGCTGGAAGTCGACGTTGCTTCCGTTCATCACGTGAATGTCGTCGCCGAAGAAGATGAAGGCATGGTCCGGCGTGCGGTTCGGTCCGGGGACGGCGACACCGGGCGGTGCCGCGGGCGCGGGAGGCGCGGGCGGTGCATCGGGTGCATCCGGCGGCGCGGGCGCGTCGGGCGCCGCCGGTACCTGGGCCGCCGCGCGAGGCGCTTGCACGGGAGCCGGCGGTGCGGGCGGCGCGGTGACGAACGCGACGGGCGTGGTGGAGGTGCCATCCGCGGCGACGACGCGCCATGGCGTCACGCCGACCAGGGCGACGACGGCGACGAGGGACCACGCGATCAACGGATGGGGTGCGGACGTTGCCTGACCGAGCATGTCGAGTCTCCTTTTCAGGGTGCGGAACGTGGGCGAGGCGCCTGCCAGCGCATGATGCGGATGCGGGGCGACGCCGAGGCGGAGAAGCAGGCGTCCATACGTCCGTGGCGCCTGGCGCCCGCGCGAGACGACGAGCGCGTCGCAGGCCGCCTCGCGGCACAGGGCGTATTCGCGCGTGGCGAGATGAACGAGGGGATGGAAGAAGAACAGCGTGCGCGCGAGCAGCGGCACCCAGCCCAGTACGAGGTCGCCGCGGCGGACGTGCGCGAGCTCGTGCATCAGCGCCATGTCGAGTTCATCGTCGTCGAGCCGGTCGTCGACGGGCAGCAGGATCGTGGGGCGCCAGAGGCCCATGACCTGCGGCGAATCGACCTCGGGCGACACGGCGAGGCGCGGCGAGCGCCGCAGGCCCAGCTCGCGTGCACGGCGGGCGCAGAGCGTTTCCACGCGGATGTCGTCGTGCGCCATGGCGCGGCGGACGACACCGGCGAGCCGGTGCCCGCGCACGGCCGCCACGACGAGTTGCGCGAGGACGGCGAGTGCCCAGACCGCGAGGACGATGGCCAGCCACGATGCCGCCCAGCCGCCATCCGTCGCCGTCGTCGCGTCGACGACAGCGGCCGGTGCCGCGTCGACGGTGACGATACCGACCGCCGCCGCGGGCGCCGCCGGGAGCAGCGGCAGCTGGAACGGGGCAGGGCAGACGACACCGACGACGAGCTGCGCGCCGAGCAACCACCACAGCGAGCTGCGCGCCGCCGCGGACAATGCCGGGAACAGGCGGCACACCGCGTAGACGAGGGCGCCGAGCAGCAGCGCCTGCACCGAGGCGATCGCGAGCCGTGAAAACAGGGTCTCGAGGAAGGCGTCCATGTCAGCGGTCCTTGCGCCGTTGCAGCGTGTCCACCAGCGCTTCCAGCTCCGCGAGCTCACTGTCGCTGACCTTGCCGCGTTCCGACATCCACGCCACGAACGGCGATACCGAACCCTGCAAGGTCTTCTCCACGAAGCGTGCGACGGCGCCGGTCATGACTTCGCCCGTGCCGTTCGTCGCGCTGTAGCGGTAGCTGCCGTCGATGCGCCGCCGGACGAGATAACCCTTCGTGCGGAGGCGTTCCATCATGGTGAGCACCGTGGAACGGGCCAGGCCGCGCGCTTCGCCGTATCCGGCGCACACCTCGGCTACCGAACTCTTCGGCGCCTCCTCGATGTATTGCAGCAGCGCCAGCTCCTGGTCGCCGATCGTCTTCTTGCTCATGCCGCCACTCCTGACTACAAGTGTAGGCAGCGTGCGCCTGACGACACCTGTAGTCAAGCATGACGTTCGGCACGGCCGTTTCGTCGCCCCTGCGCACGATGGGGGCTGCCCGGCAGGTTGCGGTGCGACGATGGCATCGCATAGCCCGCTCGTCGCCCTGGCGCAGGCCGGGGCCCACCGCCCCGGTTTCCGGTAGGGCGATGGCATCGCATCGATGTGCGCTGCGGTCTGTCGGCGAAGAGCCGATGTAGCCGCGACGCG
>NZ_FOBU01000001.1:182557-626513 GCF_900109915.1 Luteibacter sp. UNCMF331Sha3.1 | reverse complement strand
GCACGCCGGGGCCCACCGCCCCGGTTTCCGGTAGGGCGATGGCATCGCATCGATGTGCGCTGCGGTCTGTCGGCGAAGAGCCGATATGGCCGCGACGCGACAACCGATCGCATCGCGGTGGATCCCGGTTTTCACCGGGATGACGGAGCCGGCTGCGACGCAGGGCGAAAAAAAACCCCCGCCATGGGCGGGGGTTTTTACGGTGCCGATGTATCGCGACGGGTAAACCGTCGCGAAGGATCAGGCAGCCGCGTCCTTCAGCTTCTTGAGCGGACGGACCTTGACCTTGACCGATGCCGGCTTGGCGGCGAACCAGCGCTCTTCACCGGTGAACGGATCCTTGCCCTTGCGCTTCGGCTTCGCGGCAACGGCGACCGAGGTGATCTTCAGCAGGCCCGGCAGCGTGAACGTGCCGACGCCCTTCTTGTGCACCGACGCGGAGATCGCGCCTTCGAGCGAGGCCAGAACGGCCTTCACGCTCTTGCTGTCGACGCCGCTCTGCTCGACGATGTGCGAGACGAGCGAGGACTTCGAAAGCGGATCCTTGATGGGCTTGAGGGCGGCCGGCGCCTTCGCAGCCTTGGCGGCAGCCTTTGCGGGAGCCTTGGCGGCAGCCTTCTTCGCCGCCGTTTTGGTGGTCTTGGCCATGGTTATCCTTGTCACTTTGTTCGAAAGAGGCGGCCGTTCCGGCCGGTGCCCAGCGGGCGACTCACTCTAGCGTTGCTTTCGTCCGCTGAAAATAGGGTCCGCGAATTTTTTTCGCATTTCGAACCCTTTTTTTCAGGCCCCTCGTGATGCGCTGCGGAAAAGGCGCCGTTCAGATGCCCGCGTACCACTCGTAACCGTTGTCTTCCCAGTACCCACCGTTACCGTCGCCGATGCCGTCGAACGTGGAGACGAGCTCGATCCGGCGCAGGTATTTCGCGTGCTTGTAACCGAGCTGGCGCTCCACGCGCAGGCGCAGTGGCGCGCCGTTGGCGACGGGCAGCACCGCGTCGTTGAGCATCCAGGCGAGCAGCGTTTGCGGATGTCGCGCCTCCGTGATGTCGATGCTCTCGTAGTAGGGCGTGTCTTCTTCCATGTCATCGAAGCAATGGAAGACCACGAAACGGGCGTCAGGCTTCGGCGCCACGTGGTCGAGCAGGGCCGCGAGCGGCGTGCCCGTCCACTTCCCGATCACGCTCCACCCTTCCACGCAATCGTGACGCGTGATCTGCGTGCGTGTGCCGAGGGCTTTCAGGGCGTCGAGCGAGAGTTGCGCCGGCCGCTCCACGAGCCCGTCGACGGCGAGGCGGTAATCGGCGAATCCCCCTTTCATAAGGGACTGATACAGCGCCGTGTCGGGCATCGTCGTGCCGTTCGGTTTGAAGACGGCGGAGATGTCGGCCTCCGTGAATTCCTTCGCGAGCGCGGTCGACGGGGAGAGCAGGCGCTGCATGCGACGCGTGACGCCTTCGGCGGACTCGAGCACCTTCGTGCCCGTTTCGCTCTGCGAAATGCTGTCGCAGCCGGCCAGCGCGGCGCCGCCCAGGGCGAGGAGGGAGGTACGCAGGAATGCGCGACGGTCAGTCATGGTCGACGTCCTTACGTGCGAGACGAATCCGGTACCAGCCCGTGATCATGCCGCGGAGCTGATTGAAGGGGCCGCTGACGATCACCTCGAACACGTGCACCAGCACGAACGCGACGAAGCCGGCCGCGATGACGAAATGGATCGTGCGTGCCGACTGGCGGCCACCGACGAGGTCGACCAGCCAGTGCAACACCGCATCCATCCGGGGCGACATGGCGAGGCCCATCAGCACGATGCCGCCGCCCAGCACGAAGATCGCGAACAGGTAGGCGAGTCGCTGCAGCACGTTGTAACGCAGCGCCTCCTCGCCGTCGGTATGCCGGAAACGCAGATGGTCCATGATCGAACGGCCGATACCGCGCCAGTCGCGGCGGTCGGGCACGAGGTCGCGATCGAGGTGGCGGCTGGCGAGCGACCAGCCGACGTAGGCGATGCCGTTCGCGACGAACAGCCAGGCGAAGAAGAAATGCCAGCGGCGCCCCATCGCCAGCCAGCCCGGCCCGGGGATGGTCGCCCATGTCGGAAAGCCGCGCGCCGTCCATTGGCCGTCGACGCGCGACGCGCCCAGCACGCCGGTGGTATCGAAAGTGTGCGCGCCGATGCGCGTGGTGCCGCGCGGCTTGCCGTCCGTGTCCTGGCTCGCTTCGAGCGACAGGACCGCCTTGCCCGGATCGGATCGCTGGCCCCAGTAAAGCGAGGGGTGCGCGTTGAATATCTGCAGGCCGCTGCCCAGCAGGACGCAGAGGCAGACCACGTTGATCCAGTGCATCACGCGCACGGGCCAGCGGTGGCGGTAGACGAGACGCGTGTCGGTCACGACGGCATCCTCGGATGATGGGTTGCCAGTATGGACCGGCGTCAGGCTTGCCGTGCGCGATCGCGCTGGCAGACCTGCGCCAGGATGGAGAGCGCGATACCGTGCGGCGTCTGCGCGCCGATCGGCAGGCCCGCCGGCAGGTGCAGGCGGGCGAAATCCTCGTCGTCGAGCCCGTGGTCGCGCAGACGCTGGAGCCGTGCGCCGATCTTGTTCCGGCTGCCCAGGATGCCGACGGCGAAAGCGGCCGAACCGAGAGCATGCGTCGCCACCGCGTCGTCCACGTCGGCGTCGTGACTCAACGAGTAAACGGCGGTGCGGTCGTCGAGCGACAGCGCCGAGAGCGACACGGCGAGGCTCCGTGGATCGTAGGCGAGGGGCTTCACGCCCTCGGGCGGATGCATTGGACCATGCGGGCGGAGCATCACGACCTCCACGCCGACGACCGGCGCCAGCTTCGCCACGGCAAGGCTGACCGGATCGCCTCCCACCACGACCAGCCGCAAGGGTGGCGCATGCACGGTGGCGTATTCGCCCTCAGCGGCGCGCTGCTCGCCGTCGACCACGCGCCACTCGCCGGTCGCGGCGTCGGTCAGCACGGTGACGGTGCGCCGCTCGCGCCGGGCCACGGCCAGGGCCTGCGCATAGGCGGACGGCTCGCGGAGTTCGCGGACGAAGATGCCGATCCGGCCACCGCAGGTCAGCTGGATGTCGACGACCGGACTGCCGACGCCGTAATCCAGCAACCGGGGCCGACCCTCGGCCAGCACCATCGCCGCCTCGTGCGCGACGGCGGCCTCGACGCAACCGCCGGACACATAGCCCGCCACGCGACCGTCGGCCGCGATCGCCATCTCGCTGCCCAGCGGGCGCGGAGAGGGGCCGGCGATGGTCACGAGGGTCGCAAGGGCCACCCGGCCATCGTGGGCGTACGCCCGCAGCACGGGCAGCAGGTCTTCGACCAGCGCGTATTCGGGCCACGCGGGCCATGCGGGGGCGACGGACTCATCCAAGGCACTCATGGCGGAAGTCTGGCACGATTGCGCGCAAAGGGCTTGCTACGACCGGAAAACACCCGTCTCACGCCCACTGTGTTCTGCTAAGGCGACTATGTCCCCACTCATCGACCGCCACGGACGTACCAAGCGCAAACTGCGGATATCGTTGACCGATCGCTGCAATTTCCGCTGTACGTACTGCATGCCCGAGCATCCGGACTGGCTGCCGCGCGCGAGCCTGCTCGAGCGGCATGAAATCCTGCGCCTCGCGGGGCTCTTCGTCGACCACGGGATCGACCAGATCCGCCTGACCGGCGGCGAGCCGCTGCTGCGTCGCGACCTGCTGGAATGCGTGCGCGAGATCGACGGCCTGCGCGAGCGCGGTCTGGCGCGGCTGTCGATGACCACCAACGCGTCGCGCATCGCGCCGAAGGCCCGCGAACTCGTCGCCGCCGGCATCGACGACTTCAACGTGAGCCTGGACGCCTTCGATCCGGAGACGTTCCGTCGGCTGACCCGGCGCGAGATCGCACCCGTCCTCGACGGCATCGACGCGCTCGCGGACGCAGGCGCGACGATGAAGCTCAACGCCGTGGTGATCCGCGGCGACAACGAGAAAGACATCGTGCCATTGCTCGAATGGGCCATGGCTCGCGGCCTGCCGCTGCGCTACATCGAGTACATGCCCCTGGATGCCCCCGGCCAATGGAATCGCAGCCAGGTGGTCACGGAGGCCGAGATCCTCGATGCCATCCGCGTGAATCACCGGGTGGACGAGGTGCCGCGCGGCCACGATCCGGCCACCCCGTTCCTCGTGGATGGCCATTACCCGCTCGGCATCATTTCCACCGTGTCCCATCCGTTCTGTGCGACCTGCGATCGGCTGCGCATCACCGCCACCGGCGAGTTGTTCACCTGTCTGTTCTCGCCGATCGGCACGCCCCTGGGCGCGCGCATGCGCGAAGGCGTCGACGACGAGGCGCTGGCCGTGCACGTCGCGCGCGCCGTGTGGCTGAAGGACGCCGGTTACGCGTCACGGCCCGGGCCGGTCGACAGGCCGCTGACCATGCACGCGATGGGCGGATGAACCTTTTTTCCCCGAGATATCCATGACTGCAATCGTCTTCGAACTCTATGCCAACCTCGAACGGCTGGCCGGCGGCAGGGAATGCCGCGTGGACGCCGCTGGCGACGTCGCCACGGTGGGCGACGCGCTCGCGCTGCTCGCGCGCGAGCGCCCGGAGCTCGCGAGCTCCATCGAACGGTGTGCCTGCGTGTCCGGCGACACCATCGTCCGCCGCGCCGACGCGATGCCCGCGGATCGCCGCATCGCGCTGCTGCCACCCGTGGCGGGGGGCTGAGTCATGACCGACGTGCTTTCCCACGACACCGTCGCCGTCGAACCGCTGCTCGAGCTCGACGCCCATCCGGAGTGCGGCGGCCTGGCCCTCTTCGTCGGCACCGTGCGCGACCACCACGAGGGGCGGTCCGTCCGCCACCTGAAGTACACGGCGCACGAGCCATTGGCGGCGAAGGTGATCCGCGACGTCGAACACGCAACGCGCGAGCGATACGGGGTACCGTACGTACGCATCGTGCATCGCCTGGGCGACCTCTCGATCGGCGACATCGCCATCGTCTGCGTCGTGCGCGCAGCGCACCGGGCGGAAGCGTTCGATGCGTGCCGTTATGCCGTCGACGCCGTGAAACACGGCGCGCCGATCTGGAAGGAAGAGTTCTACACCGATGGAAGCAGTGCCTTCGTGGAAGGTTGCTGCATTCGCGACGATCTCGACGAAGCACCCCCGGCGGCGCATCGCCATCACTCGCACACGAGCCACGGATGAAAGACGTCAGCCAGAAGCCGGACTCCCTCCGCGTCGCACGCGCTACCGCCACGCTGCATGCCCCCGCCCACTGCATCGCCCTCCTGCGCAGCGGCGATACCGAGAAGGGCGACCCGCTGAAGACCGCGCGCGTCGCCGGCATCCTGGCCGCGAAACGCACGGACGAACTGATCCCCCTGTGCCATCCGCTGCCGATCCATCGGGCGGACGTCGCCTATGAGCTGGCCGACACGTCGGTTCGCGTTATCGCCGAGGTGCAGACCATCGGCCCGACCGGCGTCGAGATGGAAGCCCTCACCGCGGCGAGCCTCGCGGCGCTCACGATCTACGACATGCTGAAGCCGTATGCCGAGCCCGACGAACTGCACATCGAGGATTGTCGCCTCGAACGCAAGACGGGCGGCAAGTCGCATTACCGTCGCACGCTCGCGAAGCCGCGCAGCGCGGCGGTGGTGGTGCTGTCCGACACGGTTGCCAGCGGCGCGAAACCGGACACGGCGGGTGCGCTCGTGCGCGACGCCCTGATCGAGGCGGGCTTCGACCCCGTGGAATACGCGGTCATCGCGGACGACGCGGCGGTGCTGGGGGAATTGCTCACGTCGCTGGTCGACGGCGGCACCTCGCTCGCGATCACCGTCGGCGGCACGGGGCTCGGACCGCGCGACATCACGGTGGACACCGTCCGCCCGATGCTCGACGTCGAGATCCCCGGCATCATGGAAACGGCGCGCGCCTTCGGCCAGAAGCGCATGCCCTTCGCGATGCTGTCGCGCGGCGTCGCAGGCTACGTGCGCGACACGCTGGTCGTCACGTTCCCGGGCAGCCGGGGCGGTGCCGGCGAATCGCTGGCGGCGACGCTGCCGGGCCTCGTGCATCTTCTGGAAACGGGTCGTGCCGGCGGCAGGCACCCCGGCGGCTACGGCGAGGGTCACTGACGTGGCCCTGCTGCCCATCGCCGACGCGCTGGCGAGCTACGCCGCGGTCGGCCCCCTGCCGACGCACCGCGTGCCGCTCGAACTCTCGCTCGGGGCCGTGCTGGCGGAGACGCCCCGTGCCCGTATCGCCCTACCGCGCTTCACGCAGAGTTCGGTCGACGGCTACGCGGTCCGCGCCGACGACGGCGTCGCCCAGCGGCGCCTCGTGGGCACCGCGGCGGCGGGACAGCCGGCGTCGATCGCGGTCGGCCCCGGCGACGCGGTCCGCATCCTGACCGGTGGCGTGCTGCCCGAAGGCGCGGACGCCGTGGCGCGACAGGAAATCGTCGAACGCACGGGCGAAGGCATCGTGCTTCGCGAAGCGATCGGCAAAGGCGAAGCCATTCGTTACGAAGGCGAGGAACTCGCGGCGGGCGCCGCGCTCGCCGAGCCCGGACAGCGCATCGGCGCCGGTCTGCTCGCCGCGCTCGCGATGGCGGGTATCGACGCCGTCGAGGTGTATCGCAGACCGCGCATCGCGGTGCTCGTCACGGGCGACGAAGTGGTGCGTGCCGGCGAGTCGCTGGAGGCGGGTCAGGTCTACGACGCCAACGGGCCGTTGCTGCGCGCGTGGTTCGTCGAGCACGGCTTCGGGGAGCCCGTCGTCGCCTATGTGCGCGACGACGAGGCCTCGCTGGAGGAAGCGATGAGCGCGGCGCTGGACAGCGCCGACCTGGTCGTCACCAGCGGTGGCGTGTCGGTCGGCGACCGCGACTACGTGCCGGTCGTGGCCGACCGTCTCGGCGTGCGCAAAGTGTTCTGGAAAGTGGCGCAGAAACCCGGCAAACCGCTGTGGTTCGGCATGCGCGATGCCAAGGCCCTGCTCGGCATGCCCGGCAACCCGGCGGCGGTGCTGGTGTGTCTCGCGGTGCACGCGCGCGCGATCCTCGCGAGGCTCGAGGGTGAAACCGGCGCGCAGCCCGCATGGCGCTTCGGTGTGCTGGCTGGCGACGTCGAAGCCGACAGCGAACGCGATCGCCTGGTGCGCATGCGGCTGGACATGTCCGATGGCACGGCGGCGCTCGCGCTGCTGCCGAAGCAGGATTCGCACATGCTCAGCAACCTCGCATCGGCCCATGCGCTGGTGTGGCTACCGTCCCGTGCGTCGGGGTTCGTCGCCGGCGACAAGGTGCGCTGGCTGGCGATCTGATCCATCGGCGTCGGGAAGGCGCGTTTGATCAAGCCCTGAAAAAAACGATGTGGGAGCGCGCTTGCGCGCGATCGGGTGCTTGCCGCGAGCACCCGATCGCGCGCAAGCGCGCTCCCACACAGGTTCGTACCGGGGTTTGCCCCGAATGACTTACCAGGCTTTGACGTCGGTCACGACGACCGTGTAATCCTGCATGTCCGGGGAATAACGGAAGAGACGGCCGAGGTCGAAATCGACGCTCTTGCCCGGCTCGATGTTCGAGGTGCCGGCCGGCCAACCCTGCTTGCTCGCGATCACCTTGCCGGTCGAGTCCTTCGCATCGATGCGGATCTGCGCGGCGGCGGCTTCCGGGCACTTGTTGACGAGGTTGCCCTTCATGCTGAAGCGCGGCTGGCCCGAACCCTGCTGCAGCTTCACGGCGAAGCCGTCGACCGAGAAGTCCTTGGCGGCGCAGGCCGCGTGGGCCGACAGCGGCGCGGCGATGAACAGGGCGGCGGCGATAGCGATCTTCTTCATGGGTGTTACCTGTGGGATAGGGAAGCGGTCCCCCCTCGTGAGAGGGGGTTCAGCCTAGCTATCGGCCAGGGCGAAGATGACTTGAGAAATTTTTTCAGACCGCGACGGCGAACAGATCGGCCATCGGTTCGACCTCGGGCTCGAACCACCGCCGGACCGGCGCGAAGCTGCGGCGGTGCGCGTCGCAGGGGCCCAGGCGTCCCAGGGCCTCGAGATGCTCCGGCACGGCGTAGCCCTTGTGCCGGGCGAAGCCGTAGCCCGGATGCAGCGCGTCGAGCGCCTGCATGTGTCGGTCGCGACTGACCTTGGCGAGGATGGAGGCGGCGCTGATCGCGGGTTCCGTGGCGTCGCCGCCGATGACGGCGCGGCCTTCGCAGGGCAGGGTGCGCGGCAGGCGGTTGCCGTCGATCAGGGCGAGGTGCGGCACCAGCGACAGGCCCATGAGCGAGCGCGTCATCCCGACCATCGTGGCCTGGAAGATGTTGATCCGGTCGATTTCGTCGCGCTCGACGAAGACCACGCAATGCGCGAGTGCGCGTTCCACGATGCGGCCGTAGAGCTTTTCGCGGACGTCCTCGGCGAGCTGCTTGGAATCGTTCAGGCCGCGAATGGGCCGGGCGGGGTCCAGGATCACGGCCGCGACCACCACCGGCCCGGCGAGCGGTCCGCGTCCGGCCTCGTCCACGCCGGCGACGACGAGGTCGCGGGCGAGCTGTGAGCTGACGTTGCGCTTGCGGGGCATGGTCGCGAGCCTAACGGTGCGCCGCGCCGGCAGGCAAGCGTGCGTCGATCAGATCGGCGACCGCGTCGGCCGCATGATCGGCCGCTCGTCCGTCCAGGCCGCCGCGCAGCGATTCATGCAGGTGTTCGAAGGCGGCGACCACGCGGCCGCGGCGCTCGCTGTCGCCGAGCAGGTCGAGCGTGGCGCGGGCGAGGTTGTCCGGCGTGCACTCGTCCTGCATGTATTCCGGTACCAGCCGCTCGCCCGTCAGACCGGCGGCGCGGGCGAGGATGTTCGGCAGGCTGTAGACGTCGGTCTTCAGCATGCGTAGCAGTTTCGCGATGCGGTAGCTGGTGGGCGACACGCGATAGCCGACGACCATCGGCCGCTTCGCCAGCATGGCCTCGAGCGTCGCGGTTCCCGACGCGAGCAGCACGGCGTCGGCGGCGACCATCGCTTCGTGCGAATGCCCGTCGGTCAGCAGGGGCGGGGTGCCCGGAAAACCGGCGAGCAGCGTGTGCAGCCGTGCACGGACGCGGTCGTTGGCGGCCGGCACCACGATGCGCAGTTGCGGCATGGCCGCGGCCACGCGCCGCGCGGCGTCGATGAAGGTGGCGCCGACGCGCTCGATCTCGCTCGGGCGGCTGCCCGGCAAGACGGCGAGCACGGGGCTGTCGTGCGGCAGGCCGAGCGCGTCGCGCGCCGCCTCGCGGTCGGAGACCATCGGAAAGCGATCGGCGAGGGGATGTCCGACGAAGCGCGCGTCGACGCCGTGCTTGCGATAGATCGGCGGTTCCATCGGAAACAGGCAGAGCACGCGTTCGGCCGAGCGGCCGATCTTCTCGGCACGTTTCTCGCGCCAGGCCCAGACGGACGGGCTGACGTAATGCACCGTCGCCAGGCCGGCCTCCTTGAGCCTGCGTTCCACGCCCAGGTTGAAGTCCGGCGCGTCGATGCCGATCACGATCGTCGGCCGCGCGTCGAGGAGACGCGCGAGCAGCGCCTTGCGCAGTTTCAGCAGGCGCGGCAGATGGCTGACGACCTCGGCGAAGCCCATGACGGACAGTTCGCGAATGTCGTACCACGACTCGAACCCTTGGGCGAGCATGCGCGCGCCGCCGACGCCGACGAATCGGGCGTGCGGGTAACGCGCGCGGAGGGCTTCGATGAGCTCGGCGCCGAGCTGGTCGCCGGAATCTTCGCCGGCGATGAGGGCGATCAGCGGGGTGGCGTCGGAGGGGACGGTCTGCTGCATGGTGATGGGTCTCCCGCAGCCGGCATCCCGGCCTTGCGAAACACCGGCGCCGTGACGGCGCCGGCGGTTGTTACCGGGCGAGCGAACGCTCGCTGCGATCGATGAACTCGAGCATCTGACGGACGTCTTCGCTGGTCTCGGCCTGCGCGAGCAGCTGCTCGCGCGCCTCGGCCAGCGGCAGGCCCGCCATGTAAAGCGTGCGGTAGGCGCGCTTGATGGCGGCGATGCGGTGGGTATCGAAACCGCGACGCTTCAGGCCTTCGCTGTTGATGCCGCGCGGACGGCCACGGGTTTCGTTGGCCATCATCACGAACGGGGGTACGTCCGAGCCCACGAGGCAGCCCATGCCGATGAACGCGTGCGCGCCCACCTTGCAGAACTGGTGGACGCCGGAGTAGCCCGACATGATCGTCCAGTCGCCGATCTCCGCGTGTCCGGCGAGCGCCGAATAGTTGGAGAACACGATGTGGTTGCCCACCTGGCAATCGTGCGCGATGTGCACGTAGGCGAGCAGCCAGTTGTCGTTGCCGACGCGCGTGATGCCGCCACCGTCGCCGGTGCCGCGGTTGATGGTGACGAATTCGCGGATGAGGTTGCGATCGCCGATCACGACCTCGGTGCGCTCGCCCTGCCACTTCTTGTCCTGCGGCGGCCCGCCGATCGAGGCGAACTGGGAGATCCGGTTGTCGCGACCGATCACCGTGGGACCTTCGATCACCACGTGCGGGCCCACGGTCGTTCCCTCGCCGATGACGACGTCGGCACCGATGACGCTGAACGCGCCGATGCTGACGTTGTCGGCGATGCGCGCGGACGGATCGATCTGCGCGGTGGGATGGATCATTTGTCGCTCCTCGCGGCGCACATCAGCTCGCAGCACGCCACGACCTTGCCGTCCACCGAGGCCTGCGCCTCGAACAGGCCCATGCCGCGGATCAGGCGCTTGAGCGAGACCTGCATGACCAGCTGGTCTCCCGGGGCGACCACGGCCGAGAAGCGGGCGTTGTCGACCTTAACGAGATAGAACAGCGGGCTGCCCGACTGGCCGTCGACCTGGCTGGTGATCTGCGTGAGCAGGCCCGCCGTCTGCGCCATGGCCTCGACGATGAGCACGCCCGGCATGACCGGATGGCCGGGGAAATGACCCTGGAAGAACGGCTCGTTGATCGTCACGTTCTTGATCGCCGTGATCGTCTTGCCGGGCTCGATCGCGGTGACGCGGTCGACCAGCAGAAACGGATAACGGTGCGGCAGGAGTCGCTGGATCTGCTCCACGTCCACGGGAAGCGTCACGGCGGCTTTCAGTTCGGTCATTGCCCTTTGTCCTTCTTTTCCAGCGCCGTCAGGCGGCGCGCGTACTCGTCGAGATGTTTCATGCGCGCCGCGTTGCGCCGCCACTGGCGGTTTTCCTGCAGCGGGGAGCCGGACGAGTATTCGCCGGGCTCCCTGATCGATGCCGTCACGAGGCTTTTCGCCGTGATGGTAACCCGGTCGGCCAGTTCGAGGTGGCCGAGGATGCCCGCGTTGCCGCCGATGAGGCAGTAGCGGCCGATTTTCGCGCTGCCGGCGACGGCCGAACAGCCCGCCATGGCCGTGTGCGCGCCGATGTGCACGTTGTGGGCGATCTGGATCTGGTTATCGAGGCGGACGTCTTCCTCGAGCACGGTGTCTTCCAGCGCGCCGCGGTCGATGGTGGTGTTCGCGCCGATCTCGCAGTCGTCGCCGATGCGGACGCCGCCCAGCTGGGGCAGTTTCACCCAGTGATCGCGGTCGAACGCGATGCCGAAGCCGTCGGAGCCGATGACGGCGCCCGGGTGGACGAGCACGCGCTGGCCCAGCGTCACGCGGATCACCAGCGTCACGCGCGCTACGAGCCGGCAGTCGGCGCCGACGACGCAGCCCGGGCCGATCGTGCAGTGGGGGCCGAGAATCGCACCTTCCTCGATTACCGCGCCGTCTTCCACGACGCAGCACGGGCCGATGCTCGCCGTGGGATGCACGCGCGCGGATGCCGACACGACGGCGCTGGCATGGATGCCGCGGGGCGCCGCGGCGTGCTTCTCGAAGAGTGCCGCGATCTTCGCGTAGGCGACGTACGGATCCTTCGCCACCAGCGCCGCGCCCGTGCGGAGGGGCAGGGCGTCGGCGTGGAGGACCACGATGCCGGCCTGGGATTCGGCCAGCTGCGAGGTGTATTTCGGATTCGAGAGGAACGTGAACTGGCTGCTCGTGGCGGCGGACAGCGTGCCCACGCCGTCGACGACGGTGGCAGGATCGCCATGCGCTTCGAGTCCGAATCGCTCGGCCAGCTCGGCAAGGGTGAACTGCGGGTTTCCGCTCACGGAAAGCTCCCAAAAGAAAGGGGCGGCGGGGCACGTGCCCGGCCACCCCGGTGATTGTACTCATGCTTTCGCGGAGGCCCGGGAGGCTCCGCTAAGGCATGGCTTAGAACTGGTTACCGAACGTGAACTGGATGCGCTCGACGAAGCGGTTGTCGGCGTCCTTCTTACGGAACGGCACCGCGAAGTTGATGATCAGCGGGCCGATCGGCGCCTGCCACTGCAGCGACAGACCGGTGGAGGCACGCAGGTCGCTGGCGTCGAACGAACCGTAGTCCTTGTAGACGTTACCGACGTCGACGAACCAGGACACGCGGGCGGTGTTGACGTCCTTCAGGAACGGCAGCGGCAGGAAGACCTGCGCCGTGCCGAGCACCTTGAACGCGCCACCGACCGGCTGGCCGTAGCTGTAGTAGCCGCCCGCGCACTGACCCTTGCTGTTCGGCACCGACGAGGTGCTGCCGCCGTCGCACAGACGGGGACCGAGGGTGTTGTCCTGGAAGCCGCGCACGTCGCGCACGCCGCCGGCGTAGTAGTTCTCCCAGAAGGGGAACTGCACCTTGTCGCCCTTGTTGTAGACCTTGATCGGATTCGCCGGATCCGCCGGGTTGAACGCGTAGCCGTCGTTGTCGTACGTCTGGCCGTAGGTCTTGCCGTAGCCGACCTGACCGTCGAGGTAGAGCACGAAGCCCTTGCCGATGGGCCAGTAGTGATTGGCTTCGCCGAAGATCTTGTAGTACTGCACCGTGGAACCCGGCAGCGCGCCCGAGACCGACGCCGACAGCTGGCCGCCGCGCGTGGGTGCCCAGTAGCTGTTGCGGGTGTCGTGGGTGTAACCGAGGCTGGACGTCCACGAGTGGATCGTCTTGTTACCGAGGGCGTTCTGGTAGGCGATCAGCTGGCCCGGCGAGAGCACCGACGTGTTGATCAGGTTGGAGCTGACGCCCAGGCTGGTCGACAGCGAGTCGAAGTCGCTGATGGGGATCGACAGCGTGGTCTCGAACGACTTGGTGCTGTACGTGTAGTTCGCGAGATCGGTATCGCCGTAGTCGAGCTTGCTGTAACCCAGGTTGTAGCCGATCGCGATGCCCGAATCCGTGAGGTACGGGTTCGTGTAGCTGGCATTGATGCGCTTGTAGTACGTGCTGGTTTCGGCGGCGATCGAGAAGCGGTCGCCCGTGCCCAGGAAGTTGTTCTGCGACACCGAGGCCGACAGGATGATGCCCGAGTACTGCGAGTAGCCGACACCGAACATCAGCGAACCCGCCGACTGTTCTTCGACCTTCGCGGTCAGGTCGACCTGGTCGACCGTGCCGGGCACGAGCGCCTTGTCGATGTCGACGGTCTTGAAGTAGCCCAGGCGCTGCAGACGCGTCTTCGAACGGTCGATGGCGCCCTGCGAGTACCACGCGCCTTCGAGCTGGCGCATTTCGCGGCGCAGCACCTCGTCTTCCGTGCGGGTGTTGCCCTGGAAGACCACGCGGCGCACGTACACGCGCTTGCCCGGCTCGATGAAGAGCGTGAGGTCGGCGGTGCGCTTGTCCTTGTCGAGTTTCGGGATCGGCGTGACCTTCGCGAAGGCGTAGCCGATGTTCGCGAGGATGGCCTTGATCGCGTCGGTGCTCGCTTCGATGGCGGCGCGGTTGAACGTGTCGCCCTTGTGGATATAGACCAGCTTGCGCAGGGTCTCTTCCGGCAGGATCAGTTCACCGAGCAGCTTCACGTCGGAGACGGTATAGACCTCGCCTTCCTTGACGCTGGCGTCGACGTACATGGCGCGCTTGTCCGGGCTGATCGCCACCTGCGTGGAATCGATGCCGAAGTCGGCGTAGCCGCGGTTCATGTAGTAATTGCTGAGCTTTTCGAGATCGCCCGAGAGCTTCTCGCGCGAGTACTGGTCGTCCTTGGAGTACCAGGACAGCCAGTTGGACGTGTTCGACTCGAAGCCCTCGCGGATCTGCTTGTCGGAGAACGCCTTGTTGCCGATGACGTTGATCTCCTTGATCTTCGAGGCCTTGCCTTCGCGGATCTCGATGTCGATCGACACGCGGTTGCGGTCGAGGCGCGTCACGTGCGGCTCGACCGACACGTTGTACTTGCCGCGGTTGTAGTACTGGCGGATCAGCTCCTGCTGCACGCGATCGAGCGACAGGCGATCGAAGGTCTCGCCCTCGGCGAGGCCGATCTCCTTGAGGCCCTTGCGGAGGTCGTCTTCCTTGATGTCCTTGTTGCCGCGCAGCGTGAGCTTGGCGATGGCCGGACGCTCGACGACCTTGATGACGAGGATGTCGCCCTGGCGGTCGAGTTCGATGTCGCTGAAGAACTTGGTCTGGTACAGGGCGCGGATGGCGGCCTGTGCCTTGTCGTCGCTCAGGGTTTCGCCCTTCTCGATCGGCAGGTAGCTCAGCACCGTGCCTTGCGCGATGCGGGTCAGGCCATCGATGCGGATGTCGGAAACGACGAACGGCTCGAAGGCAAGCGCATTGGCGGACAGGGAGGCGAGCAGGATCAGGGCGGCGATACGCTTCATCGTCGATTCCGTTGGGTTAATTCCAGTCGACGGCGGACGAGGCCGGCGACCAAAGAGGAGCACGCGCCGGACTCATGCCCGGCGTCGTCTGGCGCGGGAAGCGGTTGCGTCCGTAGCCTTCGGTGATGCGATTGCGACGTGCGAGGCTCGTCACGAAACGAGCATTCGCTGGATGTCGTTGAAGAACGCCAGCCCCATCAGCGTGAACAAGAGAACGATGCCTACGTACTGGCCGGCGATCATGGTGCGTTCGCTGACCGGGCTGCCCTTGATCAACTCGATAAGGTAATACAGCAGGTGTCCACCGTCCAAGACCGGGATCGGCAGCAGGTTGAGGATGGCGAGGCTGAGCGACACCAGGGCGAGGAAGTTGAGGAACCAGCCGAGGCCCCGGTTGGCCGAATCGTTGGCCACCTGCGCGATGCCGATGACGCCGGAGAGGTTCTTCGTGGACGCCTCGCCCGACAGCATCTTGCCGATCAGGTTGAACGTGGAAGTGGTGCCCGCCCAGGTCGCGCGCAGCGACTCGCCGAAGGCGCGGGCCGGGCCGTAACGGAGGGTGGCTTCCTCCAGGGGCTGGCGCGCGACGCCGATCAGCCAGCGGGTGGGCTGGCCCTGTTCCGATTTCATCCGTGCCGTGACGTCGAAGGTCATCGGCTGACCGTTGCGGAGGACGGCGACGGTCAGCTTCGGCGAGACCGCCGCCAGCTCCGGGACGAGGCGGGTGAAATCGTTGAAGTCGTCGACCGGCTTGCCATTGACGCTGACGATGCGGTCGCCGGCACGGATGCCGGCCAGCGCCGCGGGATCGCCGGCCACCGCCTCGCCCACGACGGGCGGCGACTGCAGGCCGAGGCCCAGCTGGGTGAACCGCTTGCCGATGTCGCCGGCGGCGTCGAGGCGCTGCAGCGGCAGAACGACGTCGCGCTGGGCGCCGTCGGTGCCGGCGACGCGCACGGGCAGGGGTTCGGTGCCGAGCAGGCCGTTGGCGAGCACTTCGGTCGCGTCGCTCCACGTCGCCACCGGGTCGCCGTTCATGGCGACGAGGCGGTCGCCGGGGCGGATGCCCGCGGCGGCGGCCACGCTGCCGGTCGAGGCGGTGACGATCGGTGCGACGTCGGGCTTGCCGACCATGTACATCGCCCAGAAGGCGGCGACGGTGAAGATCAGGTTGAACGCCGGGCCGGCGGCGACGATGGCGATGCGCTTCCACACCGACTTGCCGGTGAACTCCTCGTTCGCCTCGGACGCCGGCACGTCGCCCTCGCGGGCGTCGAGCATCTTCACGTAGCCGCCCAGCGGAATCGCGGCGATCTGGTATTCGGTGCCGTCCTTCGCCACGCGGCGCCACAGCGGGCGGCCGAAACCGACGGAGAAACGCAGCACGCGCACGCCACAGCGGCGCGCGACCCAGTAATGGCCGAATTCGTGGAAGGTCACCAGCACGCCGAGCGTTACCAGCAGCCAGAACACGGAACCTAGGACGGGGCTCATCGGGGAGGGTGGGTCTCGGTCGGAAAAAACGTTGGAGTGGAACGAGTTTAGCAGTAAGCGCGGTGCAGGACTTCCCGTGCCGTCCGCCGCGCCTGCTCATCCCGCCCCACGAGGGTCTGGACATCGACCACGGGTTTGGCCGGCAGTTCCTCAAGAACGCGTTCGACGACCTCGGCGATGCCGAGGAAGGGGAGCGACCCGGCGAGGAACGCCTCGACGGCGACCTCGTTGGCGGCGTTGAGCACCGCCGTCGCGTCGCCGCCCTCGCGCAGGGCCGCGAAAGCCAGGGCGAGGCACCGGAAGGTGTCGGTGTCGGGGCGCTCGAAATCGAGCCGCGCATGGGTGGCGAGATCGAGTGGGGCCACGCCGGCCTCGATCCGCTCCGGATACGCCAGGGCGCAGGCGATGGCGGTACGCATGTCCGGGTTGCCGAGCTGGGCGAGGACCGAACCGTCGACGTAGTCGACCATCGAGTGCACGAGGCTCTGCGGGTGCACCACGACCTCGATGGTGTCGACCGGGGCCGCGAACAGGTGGTGGGCCTCGATGACCTCCAGCCCCTTGTTCATCAGCGTGGCGGAGTCCACCGAGATCTTGCGGCCCATGGACCACTTGGGATGGGCGCAGGCCTGGTCGGGCGTGATCGTGCCCAGATCGGCCCGGGTACGCCCACGGAACGGGCCACCCGACGCGGTGAGGATCAGGCGTCGCACACCGGCCCGGCGCAGTTCCGGACGGCCGCCGGGCAGGCACTGGAAGATGGCGTTGTGTTCGGAATCGACCGGGATGAGGTCGCCGCCGCCAAGCCGAAGGGCCTCGAGCAGCAGCTCGCCGGCCATCACGATGGATTCCTTGTTGGCGAGCAGCAGTCGCTTGCCCGCGCGCGCGGCGGCGAGCGTGGAATCCAGCCCGGCCGCGCCGACGATGGCGGCGACCACGGTGTCGCAGAGCGGACCGGCCGCGGCCGCGGTGACGGCATCGGCGCCGGAGGCGACGTCGCAACGCACGCCGGCGGCGGCCAGGCGGCGGGCCAGATCGGCTTCCATCGCGGGATCGGCGACGATCGCGAGATCGGGCCGGAACCGTTCGCATAGCGCGGCGAGGCCGGCCGTATCGCGGTTGGCGACCAGCACCGCGGCGCGGAAGCGCTCGGGGTGGCGACCGATCACGTCGAGCGTGCTGGTACCGATGGAGCCGGTGGCACCCATCACGGCGACGTTGCGCGGAGCCATATCGTTACAGTCCCAGCAGCAGCTTGCCGGCGACGAACACCGGTACCGCGGCGAACACGCTGTCGAGGCGGTCGAGCAGGCCGCCGTGCCCCGGGAAGAGGCTGCCGGAGTCCTTCACGGACGCATGGCGCTTCATCAGGCTTTCGAAGAGGTCGCCCACCACGGCGATCGCCACGGTCGCCACGCCGAGCACGAGCAGCCCGACGAGCTGTCCGCCGTCGCGCACGCCCAGAAGGAAGCCGCCGAGCAGGGCGACGAAGCCGCCTGCGAGCACTGCGCCATAGACGCCCGCCCAGGTCTTCCCCGGGCTGATGCGCGGCGCGAGCTTGCGTCCGCCGAAATGACGGCCGCTGAAGTAGGCGCCGGTATCGGCGGCCCAGACGATCACGAGCGCGAGCAGCACCCACCAGGGGCCGCGCACGCTCTCATGAAGGAGGATCGCGGCGGCCAGCGTGGGCACGATGACGAATGCGCCGGCACCGATCTTGAGCATGCGGTTTTCGGCGTTCGGCGCGGCGGCGAACGTGAAATGCCGCAGCCAGAAGCAGCAGCCGATCCACCAGGCCACGCCCGCCAGTGTCAGCACGGTCAGCAGGCCCGGCGTGTGCACGAGCAGCAGCGCGACGAAGATCGCGGCGGCGCCCGCCGCCACGATACCCCTGCCCACCACGGTGCGGCAGCCGGCGAGCAGGCTCCATTCCCACGCGGCGCCGACGAAGACGATGGCGACGACCGACGCGAAGACCACCGTCGGGGGAAAGAGGATGAGTGCCAGGACGAGGGGGATCAGGATCGCGGCGGTGGTGATGCGTTGCTTGAGCATGGGTATCCGGCGTCAGCCCGCGACCTGCTCGCCGGTGCGCCCGTAACGGCGCTCGCGGCGGGCATAGTCGTCCAGCGCCTCGTCAAGGCTCTCCTGGTCGACGTCGGGCCAGAGGGTGTCGGTGAAATAGAGCTCGGCATAGGCGATCTGCCAGAGCAGGAAGTTGCTCACACGGCGTTCGCCACCCGTGCGGATGAAGAGGTCGAGCGGCGGCTGGTCGGCGAGGCAGGTGTAACGATGGAGGCGTTCCTCGTCGATCTCGTCGACGCCGAACTCCCCGCGAGCGGCGGCCTCGGCGGCGAGGCGCGCGGCGCGCGCGATGTCCCAGCGCCCACCGTAATTCACCGCGACGTTCATGTTCAGCGCCGTGTTGCCCGACGTGCGGTCCATGGCACCGTGCATGCGATCGCGCAGCTCGGGTGCGAAGGCGTCGAGGTCGCCCACGAAGCGGATGCGCACGCCATTGCCGTGCAGCTCGTCGACCTCGCGATCGATGGCTTTCAGGAACAGTTCCATCAATGCCGACACTTCGGTCGGCGGCCTCTGCCAGTTCTCGCTGGAGAACGCGAACAGCGTGAGCGACGCGATGCCGCGACGCAGGCAGAACTCCACGGCGTTGCGTACCGCTTTCTGCCCGGCGTGGTGACCGAACGTGCGCGGGCGAAAGCGCTGCTTCGCCCAGCGACCGTTGCCATCCATCACGATGGCGAGGTGGCGGGGAACCCGTGCGTCGGGTTTCGCTGCCATGAGAGGCGACCGATGGCGCGTCAGAGCGCCATCAGCTCCTTTTCCTTTTCCGCGACCACGTTGTCGACTTCCTTGACGAACTTGTCGGTCAGCTTCTGGATGTCGTCGTCGGCGCGCTTCTTGTCGTCTTCGGTGACCGTCTTGTCCTTCAGTAGCTTGTCGATGTGCTGGATGGCGTCGCGGCGGACGTTGCGGATGGCGATCTTCGCGGCCTCGCCTTCCTTCGACACGCTCTTGGCGAGCTCCTTGCGGCGCTCCTCGGTCGGCGGCGGGAAGTTCAGGCGGATGTCCATGCCCATGGTGGTGGGCGTGATGCCGAGGTCGGAGGCCATGATGGCCTTCTCGATCGGGCCGACCATGCTCTTGTCGAACGGCTTCACCGACAGCGAGCGAGCGTCCGGCGTGGTCACGTTGGCGACCTGGGCGAGCGGCGTGGGCGACCCGTAGTAGGGGACCACGATGTTGTCGAGGATCGACGGATTGGCGCGACCGGTGCG
This sequence comes from Luteibacter sp. UNCMF331Sha3.1, assembly GCF_900109915.1. GTDB lineage: Bacteria > Pseudomonadota > Gammaproteobacteria > Xanthomonadales > Rhodanobacteraceae > Luteibacter. The sequence goes on along the minus strand of NZ_FOBU01000001.1, from coordinate 607,003 downwards.
GATCGTCTTCAGGTCGTGCTTGAGCGAGTCGATGCTCTTGCCCATGCGGGTCTCAGCATCTTTCTTGATGTCGTTGATCATGGGCTTGTTTCCGGTGGAACGGGTCAGCAGGCGAGTATAGCAGCGCACGCGGCGCGGCCGTGCCGCACCGCGCCAAGGCGCGGGGGAGCGCCGGGGGCGTCAGCCCGCGTCGACCAGCGTGCCGACCGGCTCGCCCTTCATGATCTTCATGAGGTTGCCGGGCTGGGTCATGTCGTAGATGCGCAGCGGCAGCTTGTTCTCGCGACACAGGGCGATGGCCGCCGTGTCCATGACCTCGAGGCGGCGCTCGATGACCTGGTTGTACGTGAGGTGCTCATAGCGCTCGGCCGTCGGGTCGCGCTTCGGGTCGGCCGAGTACACGCCGTCGACCTTGGTGGCCTTCAGCAGCAGGTCGGCGCCCACTTCCACGGCGCGCAGCGCGGCGGCCGAGTCGGTCGTGAAGAACGGGTTGCCGATGCCCGCTGCGAACAGGGCGACGCGGCCCTTTTCCAGGTGGCGGATGGCGCGGCGGCGGATGAAGTCTTCGCAGACTTCGTTGATCTTGATCGCGCTCATGGTGCGTGCTTCGCCGCCGAGCTTCTCGATGGCGTCCTGCATGGCGAGGGCGTTCATGACGGTCGCGAGCATGCCCATGTGGTCGCCAGTAACGCGATCCATGCCGGAGGCGGCGAGGCCGGCGCCACGGAAGATGTTGCCGCCGCCGATCACGACGCCGATCTGCACACCTGCCTCGCGCACTTCGAGGATTTCCTTCGCAAGCCGGCCGATCACTTTCGGATCGATGCCGTAGTCCTCGCTGCCCATCAGGGCCTCTCCGGAGAGCTTGAGCAGGATGCGGCGGTGGTTCAGCGGGTTGCTCATGGGGGATCTCCGAATTGTGTGGGGCAAAACGACCGTAGTGTAGCGCGCGGCGTTTGTTACAGGCAGATGAAATGCCGATCCATTTCACGAATGACGCATTCGGCCGGTCGGTGCCGATCGTTTCCCCGAGGCCAAAAAAAAGGCCGCGATCGCTCGCGGCCTCTTTCGTCGACGGGGTGGCGCGGCTTACGCCAGACCAGCCTGCTTCATCACTTCGGCGGCGAAATCGTCCACCACCTTCTCGATGCCTTCGCCGACGGCCAGACGCTGCACCGACACGATCTCGGCGCCAGCCTTCTTGAGGGCCTCGGCCACGGTAACGTCGCCGTCGAGCACGTACGGCTGACCGACGAGGGTCACTTCGGCCAGGATCTTGTTGACCTTGCCCGACACGATCTTCTCGAGGATCTCGGCCGGCTTGGCCTTTTCCTTGTCGGACATCTTCGAGAGTTCGATTTCCTTTTCCTTCTCGAGGAAGTCGGACGGGACGTCCTTCTCGCTGACGAACTTCGGGTTCATCGCGGCGACGTGCATCGCGATGCCCTTGGCCAGTTCTTCCGAGCCGCCCTTGAGGGCCACCAGCACGCCGATGCGGCCGCTGTGCGAGTAGGCGCCGATCGGGCCGTCGTTCTCGACTTCGGCCATGCGGCGCACGTCGAACTTCTCGCCGATCGTCAGCGTGAGGGCCTTGGCGCTGTCTTCGACGGTGGCGTCGCCCAGCTTGGCGGCCTTCAGCGCGTCGATGTCGTTGACGCCCGACTCGAGCGCGACGTTGGCGACGTCCTTGGTGAACTGGATGAACTGCTCGTTGCGCGACGAGAAGTCGGTCTCGCTGTTCACTTCGACCAGAACGGCCTTGCCGGCCTTGCTGGCGACGGCGATCAGGCCTTCGGCGGCGACGCGGTCGGCCTTCTTGTCAGCCTTGGCCAGACCGTTCTTGCGCAGCCATTCCATTGCCGCTTCGATGTCGCCGTTGTTTTCGACGAGTGCCTTCTTGCACTCCATCATGCCGACGCCGGAACGCTCGCGCAGATCCTTGACGAGGCTTGCGGTGATCTCAGCCATGGTAGTTCCTCAAAGTTTCGAAGAGCGCCGCGGCGGTGTGCCGCGGCGCCAGGTAGTACGGAAGAGCGGTATGCGGGGTGGGGCGCTTACGCGCGGCCACGACCACCGTCACGGCCGCCTTCGCGACGCGGAGCACCCTTCTTGGCCGGGGCGCCGCGACGATCGCCGCGCGGGGCTTCGTCCTTGGCGACCGGGTTGCCTTCCTCGTCCAGCTCGACGAACTCGTTCGCGTCGCCACGGGCGGCGTGCGGAGCGGCGGCCTTGCCTTCCAGGATGGAGTCGGCGGCGGCGCGGGCGTACAGCTGGATGGCGCGGATGGCGTCGTCGTTACCCGGGATGGCGTAGTCGACGAGGGCCGGGTCGTAGTTGGTATCGACGACGGCGACGACCGGGATGCCGAGCTTGCGGGCTTCCTGAACGGCGATGTCTTCGTGGCCGATGTCGACGATGAACAGGGCGTCCGGCAGACGGTTCATGTCCTTGATGCCGCCCAGCGAGTTCTGCAGCTTGTCGCGCTCGCGACGACGGGCCAGCACTTCGTGCTTGACCAGGCGGTCGAACGAACCGTCGGTTTCGGCGGCCTCGAGTTCCTTCAGGCGCGCGACCGACTGCTTGACGGTGCGGAAGTTGGTCAGCATGCCGCCGAGCCAGCGGGCGGTGACGAACGGCTGGCCAGCGCGGCCGGCTTCTTCGGCGAGGGCCTCACGGGCCGAACGCTTGGTGCCGACGAACAGGATGGTGCCGCCCTTCTGGGCCAGGCCCGAGAGGAAGTTCATCGCGTCGGTGAAGAGCGGAAGGGTCTTCTCGAGGTTGATGATGTGGATCTTGCCGCGGGCGCCGAAGATGTACGGAGCCATCTTGGGGTTCCAGTAACGGGCCTGGTGACCGAAATGGACGCCGGCTTCCAGCATCTCGCGCATGGTGACTTGTGCCATGGAATAACTCCTGGGCGAACCGCTATGGCGGTTCTATGGGGGTTGGGACCTCCACGCATCCCCGGCTTCGACCCGACCCGGCCGCGGCGCCTTTCGCGACGACGGTGGGGCAGGCACCCCGAAGGCGGTGCCGATGCGTGTGTGGCGTTAAAAGCGATGGCGTCCGCCGGGCCAATGCTGGCGCCGTGCGGTTACAATCGCGCTTCGATTCGCCGCCGTGGCCACATGACAGTGGCTTCGCCGGTCAGCAAAACTCGCTAATTGTAGCCTTCGGTACCGCCCGGCCGCAAGCCGGGGTGGAATTCCGACAGGGGTGCCGCCATCTGGAATGGCGAGCCCAATCCCCTGAGGGCAAAGGAAAAACCAAAGAGACCCGCCATGGCAGTGCTACCGAAGACCCCCGAAGAGATCCAGTCGATGCGCGAGGCCGGCCGCCTGGCCGCCGAGGTGCTGGCGATGCTGGTGCCTCACGTGAAACCCGGTGTCACCACCGAGTACCTCGACAAGCTCGCCCACGACCACATCGTCAACGTGCAGAAGGCGATCCCGGCCAACGTCGGTTACCGCGGCTACCCGGCCACCACCTGCACGTCGGTCAACCACGTGATCTGCCACGGCATTCCGAGCGCGACCAAGGTCCTGAAGGACGGCGACATCGTCAACATCGACGTCACCGTCATCAAGGACGGCTGGCATGGCGACACGAGCCGCATGTATTTCGTGGGCACGCCGAGCGTGCTGGCGAAGCGCCTGGTGGACACCACCTACGAAGCGATGATGAAGGGCATCGAGGCCGTGAAGCCCGGCGCCACGCTGGGCGACGTCGGCGCGGCGATCCAGAAGCACGCCGAGGCCGCCGGCTTCTCCGTGGTGCGCGAGTACTGTGGCCACGGCATCGGCAAGGTCTACCACGACGAGCCGCAGGTGCTGCACTACGGCCGCAGCGGCACGGGCCTGGAACTGAAGCCCGGCATGACCTTCACCATCGAGCCGATGATCAACGCCGGCAAGCCGCAGACGAAGTCGCTGCCCGACGGCTGGACCGTGGTCACCAAGGATCACTCGCTGTCCGCCCAGTGGGAGCACACGATCGCGGTCACCGACGACGGTTTCGAGATCCTGACGCCCTGGCCCGACGCGGCCTGAAGCGCTTCGGTGGGCGGCTATCCGGTGGGAGCCAGCCTGCTGGCGATGGCTGCTTGCCGCGAGCACCCATCGCCAGCAGGCTGGCTCCCACCAGAGTCATTCACGAATACCGACGAGGGGCTTTTGACGTGACGCTGCCACCGCTTCCTCGCCTGCCCGCCGTGGTGCCGCGTTCGGGTGTGTCGCCCGAGGCCCGGCGTTCGCTCCGGCAGCTGCTGGGTGACATCGACCGCTCGCTGACCGTCGCCTTCCAGGAAGGCGACGACGCTACCGCGCTGGCGCGCCGCCGCGCGGAAATCGTCGATCGCATCGTCGTGCACGTGTGGGGCGCGTGCCTGGGCGACATCGCCGCCGGCGCCCTGTTCGCCGTCGGTGGCTTCGGGCGCGGCATGCTGTTTCCACGCTCCGACGTCGACCTGCTCGCGCTGGTCGGCGAAAGCTCGCCCGCCCTGAGCCGCGCGCTCGAGCATTTCTTCGCCTGCCTGTGGGACATCGGCCTCAAGCCGGGCCACGCGGTTCGCACCGTCGCGCAGTGCCGCGAGCTCGCGGCGCGCGACGTCAGCGTCTTCACCAGCCTGCTGGACGCCCGGCGCCTCGCCGGCTGGCCGATCCTCGCGGACGAACTCCGCGGCATCCTCGACGACCCCGAGCTCTGGCCGCCGCGGGCCTACCTCGCGGCGCGCCTGGCCGAACGCGACGCGCGCCATGCGCGCTACGACGACACGGCGCAGAACCTCGAGCCGAACCTCAAGGACGGGCCGGGCGGTCTGCGCACGCTCGACGCGCTGCGCTGGCTGGGCCGCCGCCTCGCCGCCGCGCCCGACTTCGACGCGATGGTCGCCGAAGGCCTGCTCGAACCCGTGGAAGCGGCGCGCCTGACACGCGCCGAGGAAACGCTGCGACGGTACCGTTACGCGCTGCACCTCGAAGCGGGCCGCGCCGAGGAACGCCTGCTGTTCGACTATCAGCGCGCCCTCGCCACGCGCCTCGGCTTCGAGGACGAGCACGCGAAGAATCTGGGCGTCGAGCAGTTCATGCAGGGCTACTACCGCGCCGCGACGCAGATCGAGCGCTCCGGCACGCAGCTCGTCGAACGTTTCGAGGAAATGCTGGATCCCGCCACGGAGCCACAGGCGGTCGGCAGCGACTACGTGCGCTATGGCGCGCGCATCGCCCTGCGCAACCCGCATCTCTTCGTGCGTCGCCCCTCCGCGCTGGTGGAAATCTTCATCGCCCGCCTCGACGAGCCGGGCATCGCGGGCTTCACCGCGGAAACGATGCGGCGCATCCAGCACGCGGTGTCGCAGCATGGAGAGTCGCTCGCCGACGACCCGCAGGTGCTCGGCGCGTTCCTCGCCCTGCTGCGTCGCGGCGCGCCCGCGGTGGAAGCGCTGTGGCGCATGAACCGGCACGGCCTGCTCGCGGCGATCCTGCCGGCGTTCGGCAAGGTGGTCGGGCGCATGCAGTACGACCTCTTCCACGTCTACACGGTCGACGAGCACACGCTGCGCGTCCTGCGTAACGTGGCACGCTTCGCCGACCCAGGCGCGCGCCGCGAATTTCCCATCGCCTGCGAGATCTGGCCGCACCTCGAGAAGCCGGAGTTGCTGCTGCTCGCGGCGCTGTTCCACGACATCGCCAAGGGCCGCGGTGGCGACCATTCCGTGCTGGGCGAGGAAGACGCGCGCGCGTTCTGCACGCGCCTTGGTCTGCCGGAGGACCAGATCGCGCTCGTCGCGTGGCTGGTGCGTCAGCACCTGCTGATGAGCACGACGGCGCAGCGTCAGGACATCACCGATCCCGACGTGGTGCACCGCTTCGGCGCGACGGTCGGCGACTGGGAACACCTCGATCATCTCTACCTGCTGACGATCGCCGACATCATCGGCACCAGTCCGAAGCTGTGGAACGCGTGGAAGGATCGCCTGCTGGCGGACCTCTACACGTCCACACGCTACGCCCTGCGCAGCGACCTGAAGGCGGCAGGCCACGCTGAGGCGCGCGTGCGCGAATGCCGCGAGCGCGCCGTCGGCATGCTGGCTGCCGACAGGCTTTCCGCCGACGACGTCGCGGCGGTCTGGGCCGACTTTCCCGACACCAGCTTCCTGCGCCATCGCCCCGAGCAGATCGCGTGGCAGACCGCGGCGATCGTGCGCGCCCACGGCGCGATGCCGCTGGTGGAAGTGCACCCGTTCTCCGTGCGCGGCAGCACCGAGCTCTTCATCTACGCCCCGGACCGCGACGGCCTGTTCGCGACGGTGACGGCGGTGCTAGACCGGCTGCGTTTTTCCGTGGTGGAAGCGCGCGTGCTCGTGTCGAGCACGGGCAAGGCGCTCGACACGTTCCTCCTTCTTGAATCGGATTCGCAGGCCCCGGCGTCGCTGCAGCGCGCGGAAGAACTCCGCGCGCGCATGATGCATGCGCTCGAGCAGTCGTCCGGCCATGCACCCGCGAAGCGCGGCATTTCGCGGCACCTTCGTCATTTCCAGATGGCGCCGCGCATCGAGTTCGTCGATGCCGGCGAGCGCACGCAGCTGGCGCTCGTGTGCACGGATCGCCCCGGGTTGCTCGCCGCCGCCGCGCAGGCGCTGGCCGAAGCGGAAGTGCGCGTGCATGATGCGCGTATTGCCACGTTCGGCGAACGCGTCGAAGATTTCTTCCAACTCACCGATCGCAACAACGCGCCGCTGTCTCCGGAACGCCGGGAGATCCTGCGGGCGTGCCTGCTGCGCCACATCGGTTCCGAAAGCCCCAGGACCCCCGTACATGCAGATGCAAACCCTTGAATCGCTGATCGACGACGCCTTCGAACGCCGCGCCGACCTGACCCAGAACGAAATCGAGGGCACCCTGCGCGAAGCTGTCGACCAGGTGCTCAACCTGCTCGAATCCGGCGAGCGCCGGGTCGCCGAACCGGACGGCAAGGGTGGCTGGACGGTCAACGCGTGGCTGAAGAAAGCCGTGCTGCTGTATTTCCGCATGAACGGCAACCGCGTCATGGACGGCGGCCCGTCCAGCGCGTTCGACAAGGTGCCGCTGCGCTTCACCGACGGCGACGCCACCGAATACGCGAACCTCGGCGCCCGCGTGGTGCCGGGCGCGCTCGTGCGCCGTGGTGCCCACATCGCGAAGGACGCGGTGCTGATGCCGAGCTACACCAACATCGGCGCTTACGTCGGTGCCGGCACGATGGTCGACACCTGGGCCACCGTGGGTTCGTGCGCCCAGATCGGCGCGAACGTGCACCTGTCCGGCGGTGTCGGCATCGGCGGCGTGCTCGAACCGCTGCAGGCCAACCCGACGATCATCGAAGACAATTGCTTCATCGGCGCGCGCTCGGAAGTGGTGGAGGGCGTGGTCGTCGAGAAGGGCTCCGTCATCGGCATGGGCGTGTTCCTCGGCCAGTCCACGCGTATCTACAACCGCGCCACGGGTGAGGTCACGTATGGCCGCGTGCCGGCGGGCAGCGTCGTGGTGTCGGGCAGCCTCCCGTCGAAGGACGGCAGCCACAGCCTCTACGCCGCGGTGATCGTGAAGCAGGTGGACGAGAAGACGCGCTCCAAGACGGGCATCAACGAACTCCTGCGCAGCGGCGACTGACCATGGCGATCACGCTCTACGGTCTGCCGAACTGCGACACATGCAAGAAGGCGCGCAACTGGCTCGCACGCTTCGACGTGCCGTACGACTTCGTCGACTACCGTGCGAACCCGGTGCCGGCCGAAACGCTCAAGGCGTGGGCCGCGAAGGTCGGCGGCTGGGAGAAGCTGGTCAACAAGGCGTCCACCACGTGGCGCACGCTGTTGCCGCAGCGCAAGGATCCGCGCAGCGATCCCGAGTGGACGTTGTTGCTGAAGGAATACCCGGCGCTGATCAAGCGACCCGTGGTGGTCGAAGGCGACGACGTGTCGGTCGGCTTCTCCGATAACGCGTTCAAGAAGCGGTTCGGAAAATGAGTCGCGAAGCCCGGACGCCTCGCCGTGGATACCGGCGTACGCCGGTATGACGGGCCTCGCTGGCGCGCCGGCTCGCGCGGCCGACCGCGCTGCTCCCGCCGTCCTGCCAGGCGTCGCACCGGCGCGCGCCTGCACGATTCCGCAAGCCGTCGCACCGGCGTACGCCGGTGCCCACGTCGGTGCGATCGGTTTTCGCCCCATCGCCCGCATGGAAGAGCCCTCGAGATGACCCCCGTCCTCGCCCTGACCAAAGACCTCATCGCCCGTCGTTCGGTGACGCCGGACGACGCGGGCTGCCTGCCGTTGATCGCCGCGCGCCTCGAAGCGCTCGGCTTCCGCATCGAACACCTGCGCTTCGGCGATGTCGACAATCTCTGGGCGACGCACGGGAGCGATGGCCCTGTGCTCGCCTTCCTCGGCCACACCGACGTCGTGCCGACCGGCCCCGAGGAGCGCTGGCGCTTTCCGCCCTTCGAGCCGACGGAGCACGAAGGCATGCTTTATGGCCGCGGCGCCGCGGACATGAAAGGCTCGGTCGCCGCGATGGTCGTGGCGCTCGAGCGGTTCGTCGCCGCGAATCCTTCCCATCCTGGCACGGTCGGCCTGCTTCTCACGAGCGACGAGGAGGGCGTGGCCCTGCACGGCGTGCGCGAGGTCGTCGAACGTTTCATCGCGACGGGACAGCGTATCGACGCCTGCGTGGTGGGCGAACCGTCGGCGAAAGAGCGGCTCGGTGACCTCATCCGGGTTGGCCGTCGCGGTTCGCTCTCCGGCACGCTGACGGTCCGGGGCGTGCAGGGCCACGTGGCCTACCCGGAAAAAGCGAAGAACCCCATCCACCGTTTCGCGCCCGCGCTCGCCGCGCTGGCGGCGGAGCGCTGGGACGACGGCAACGCCGACTTCCCGCCCACGTCGTTCCAGGTGTCCAACCTCAACGCCGGTACCGGCGCGAACAACGTCATCCCCGGCGAACTCGTGGCGCTGATCAACTTCCGCTACGCCACCGCCAGCACGGCCGACCAGTTGCGCGAGCGGACCGAGGCCATCCTCGCTGCCCACGGTGTGGATTTCACGATCGACTGGCACCTCTCGGGGCACCCGTTCCTCGCCACGCCGGGCGGCCGCCTGCGCGAGGTCGTGGTCGGAGTCTGTCGCGACCTGTGCGGTATCGAGCCGGAGCAGAGCACGGGCGGCGGCACGTCCGACGGGCGCTTCATCGCGCCGATGGGCGCCGAAGTGATCGAGCTCGGCCCGGTGAACGCCACGATCCACAAGGTGGACGAGTGCGTCGCCATCGCCGACCTGGAACGCCTGCCCGACCTCTACGAGGCCATCTGCGCGCGCATGCTGGCGGACTGACGCTTCAGCGACGCTTCGGGTAGACGGCGATCATGCCGGCGTACGGCTTGGTCATGAAGGCCGGAGCGCCCACGTACCCGTCGTCCGGCGTGTAGAACTGCGAGATCGTGCCGTCGAGGAACAGGGCGTCCTTGCAGCCGATCTCGTCGCGGAACAGCCGCGCGAAACTGTGGAAGTTCACGGGCGTGCGGCTCACGACGAACACGACTTCGCGCGGCGTCCGCGCACAGACGCCGCTGCGCCATTTCATGCTGTCGGACCCGTTATCGAACTGCTCGTTGATCGCGCCGTCGATGACGAGCATCGGTCCCGACTGCGTGGCCCAGCGGGGTTTGCGCGCGGCCGCCCTGAACGCGTCGCTGGTGCGGACGTCCGCGGTGCCGTCGTCGTAGATGGCGAAGACACCGTTGGGCAGCAGGGAGAAGTTGCCCGAGCGCGGGTTGCCGTGCGCGAGGTTGAGCGGCACGACCGTCTTGCCGTCCTCGACGTAGAGCCCCAGCGGCCTGAACTCGCGATCGTAGATGCCGGCATTGGTCGCGAAGACCAGCGGGCGTCCTTTCGCCGTGGCCCATGTCTTCAGCGATTCGATCGTGCCGAAGGGCTGCCCGTTGTCCGGGTTGCGCCAGTGCAGCTCGAGGTCTTCGCGGCGCAGGTCGACGGTGACGCTGAAATACGACTGGCTGTCGAACACGATGTCGTTGCCCTCGAGGGCGTCGGCGGCATCGGCGCAGGCGCCCGCCATCGAGGCGAGGGCCGCGGCGGCGATGAGGCGGGGAGCGGTACGACGGAGAAAGCGGGGGAGTCGGGGGTGCAGCATCCGTCGATGTTCGCCGGGGCAGGCGGGCGACGCAAGGGGCTTGCGACGCGGCTTTCGCGCGGAGAGCGTAAACTCCGGCGTTTTTACCCATCGTCGTCATCGCCATGCCCTATACGCCCATCGTCGCCACGCTCGGTTACGTGTTGTCGCCGGACGGCAAGCGCGTCCTCATGATCCATCGCAATGCCCGCCAGGACGACCACCATCTGGGTAAGTACAACGGCCTGGGCGGCAAGATGGAGCCGGGCGAAGACATCGCCGCCTGCATGCGCCGCGAGATCCAGGAGGAGGCCGGCATCGAATGCCATGAGATGCGCCTGCGCGGCACACTGAACTGGCCGGGCTTCGGCAAGCACGGCGAGGACTGGCTGGGTTTCATCTTCGTGGTGACGCGCTACGAGGGCGAGCCGCTGTCGTCGAACCCCGAGGGCGCGCTCGAATGGGTACCCGTCGATGCGCTGGGCACGTTACCGATGTGGGAAGGCGACCGCCATTTCCTGCCACTGGTGTTCGACACCGACCCGCGGCCGTTCCATGGTGTGATGCCGTACAAGGACGGCCGGATGGTGTCGTGGAGCTACACCCGCCTCTAACTGGTGGGAGCCAGCCTGCTGGCGATGGGTGCTAGCGGCAAGCACCCATCGCCAGCAGGCTGGCTCCCACCCAAAGGAGGCGTCAGCCGGTCGTCTCGATCCGCTCCACGCGACGCAGGCCGCGCGGCAACACGCCACCGCGGGTGGCGCGACTGCCGCCGTATTCCACCAGGTCGGCCCACTTCAGCGTGAGCTTGCGCTGGCCGGCGTAGAGCGTGACTTCGCCCTTGCCTTCGGCCACCACCGCGACGCCGACGACGCGCTCCTCGCCCGAAACGAGCTTCGCCTTCGGGATTTCGATGAGCTTGTTGCCCTTGCCCTTGTCGAGTTCCGGCAGCTCCGCCACCGAGAACATCAACAGATGGCCTTCGCCCGTCACCACCACCACGCGATCGCGCGACGGATCGGCGGTGAGCGCCGGTGCCAGCACGCGCGCGCCATCGCTGAGGCTGATGATCTGCTTGCCGGCCTTCTGGCGGCCGGTGAGCGCTTCGAAACGCGTGACGAAGCCGTAACCGAAGTCGGTGGCGAGGATCAGGCGCGTATCGTTGTCCGCCGCCACCACGGCGTCGAAGCGCGCGCCGGAGGGCGGGCTGAAACGGCCGGTGAGCGGCTCGCCGTTGCCTCGGGCGGACGGTAGCGTGTGCGCCGGCGTGGTGTACGCACGGCCGGTGGAATCGATGAACGCGACCTGCTGCGTGGTGCGCGCACGCGCCACGCCAAGCAGGCTGTCGCCCTCGCGGTACGACAGTGCCTCGCCGTCGACGTCGTGACCCTTGCCGGCGCGTACCCAGCCCTTCTGCGAGAGCACCACGGTGACCGGCTCCGACGCGACCAGCGCGCTATCGTCCAGCGCCTGCGCGGCGCTGCGCTCGATCAGCGGCGAGCGGCGGGCGTCGCCGTACTTCTCGGCGTCGCCGCGCAGTTCTTCCTTGATCAGCCCCTTCAGCTTGGCCGGCGACTTCAACAGCACGTTGATGCGCGCGCGCTCTTCCTCGAGCTTGTCGGTCTCTTCGTTGATCTTCATCTCTTCGAGGCGCGCGAGCTGGCGCAGCTTCGTCTCGAGGATGTAGTCGGCCTGCTCGTCGTCGAGGCGGAAGCGCGAGATGAGCACCGGCTTCGGTTCGTCCTCGGTGCGGACGATGCGGATGACTTCGTCGAGGTTGAGGTACGCGATGCGCAGCGCCTCGAGCATGTGCAGGCGACGCTCGACGCGACCCAGGCGGTGGTTCAGGCGGCGCGTCACCGTGTCGGTGCGGAAGCGCAGCCATTCGCCGAGGACCATCTTCAGGTCCTTCACCTGCGGCCGGCCGTCGAGGCCGATCATGTTCATGTTGACGCGGAAGCTCTTCTCCAGATCGGTCGTGGCGAAGAGGTGCTGCATCATCTCCTCGACGTCGACGCGGTTGGAGCGCGGCACCAGCACCAGGCGGATCGGGTTCTCGTGATCCGACTCGTCGCGCAGGTCTTCGATCATCGGCAGCTTCTTCGCGCGCATCTGCGCGGCGATCTGCTCGAGGATCTTCGACGGCGACACCTGGTGGGGCAGGGCCGTGATCACGATGTTGCTGTCGTCGCGCTCGTAGATGGCGCGCGCGCGTACCGAGCCGGTGCCGTTCTGGTACATCGCCACGAGCTCGCGGCGCGGCGTGATGATCTCGGCCGTGGTCGGGTAGTCGGGACCCTGCACGTGCTCGCAAAGGTCGGCCACCGTGGCTTCGGGGTCGTCGAGCAGGCGGATGCACGCGCTCGCGACTTCGCGCAGGTTGTGCGGCGGGATGTCCGTGGCCATGCCGACGGCGATGCCCATCGAGCCGTTGAGCAGCACGTGCGGCACGCGGGCGGGCAGCCAGGACGGTTCCTCGAGGGTGCCGTCGAAGTTGGGGATCCAGTCGACCGTGCCGTGGCCGAGCTCGGACAGGAGCACTTCGGCGATCGGCGTGAGGCGAGATTCGGTGTAACGCATGGCCGCGAAGCTCTTCGGATCGTCCGGCGAGCCGAAGTTGCCGTGGCCGTCGACCAGCGGGTAGCGATACGAGAACGGCTGCGCCATCAGCACCATGGCTTCGTAACAGGCCGAGTCGCCGTGCGGATGGAACTTGCCGATCACGTCGCCGATGGTGCGCGCCGACTTCTTCGGCTTGGCGGTGGCGCCCAGCGCCAGCTCGCTCATGGCGTACACGATGCGGCGCTGGACCGGCTTCAGGCCGTCGCCCACGAAGGGCAGGGCACGGTCCAGCACCACGTACATGGAGTAATCGAGATAGGCCCGCTCGGCGTAGTCCTTGAGCGGGATCTGTTCGTAATTGGCTTGCAGATTCATGGGTTTGAGCATCCGGCGGGCGCGCCACGGCGCGTCGATAACCGGACGATGTTGCCAGAAACCCGTCTCAGGAGCGAAGACTGCCGACTCAGGCGGGAACCGTGGGAGCGGCTTGGCCGCGATGGGTGCTTGCGGCGAGCACCCATCGCGGCCAAGGCCGCTCCCACAAGGGCACTCACTTCATCGACTTACCCGCGTCCACGTCCTTCAGGAACGTCACCAGCCCCGTGAAATACGTCTGTTGGTCGTCGTACATCGCCATGTGGGATCCCTTGGGGCACAGCAGGAAGCGCCCGTTCGGCAGCTTCTTCGCCATGGCTTCCATGTACGCGGGGTCCATCGTGTCGTATTTCGCCCCGATGACCAGCGTGGGCACGGTGATGTTCTTCAGGTCCTTGCTGCGGTCCCAGTGAAGCAGCTTGCCGCTGGCACCGAGTTCGCTCGGACCCTGCATCATCACGTACACCTGCTCGTTGAGGTGCGCGAACGAGCGCTCGACCGGCTCCGGCCATTGGGCGGCCGGCATGCGCAGCACGTGCTTCTCGTAGTGCATGGGCATCAGCAGCTCCATGTACTTCGGATCGGACGTCTTGTGCTCGGCCTCCATCTTCTTGACCTCGGCCAGCTTGGCCGGATCCATGGCGGGCATCAGCACCTTGGTCGCGTACTCGTTGTACTCGGGGATGCTGTCGACCATGTTCGAGATGATCACGCCCTTGAGGTGCTGCGGGTACTTCAGTGCATACTCGATCGCGAGCACGCCGCCCCACGAATGGCCGAGGACGAAGAAGTTGTCCTTGTCCAGATGGAGCGCCTGGCGTACCTGCTCCACCTCGTCGACGAAGCGCGGGATCTCCCAGAGCGACGGATCGGTGGGCTTATCGCTGAACCCCGAGCCGAGCTGGTCATAGTAGTAATACTCGATGCCCGCGCCGGGGAAATAGCTGTCGAACGCCTCAAAGTACTCGTGCGTGGCGCCCGGACCGCCATGCAGCAGGAGCACCTTGATCGTCGGGTTGTTGCCGACCCGCTTCGTCCAGACCTTGAACTTGCCCTTCGGCGTGTCGATCACGATCGTCTTCTGGCCGCCGGAGAGGACGTCGTCGCGGCCGGTGCTGTCGAAGTACCCGCCCCTGGCCGGGCTCGTCGTGACCGTTTGCGCCCAGCACAGCGCCGGAAGCGCCGCGAAGGCGACGAGGAGATAGGTAAGCAATCGGCGCATGAGGGGCCCCTGGGTCGTGGTTGGCGAACGGTAAGCGGAGTGTCGCCCCTCCGTGGCCGGTTGCCCAGAGCCATGGCGGTGCGCGCGGCTCAGAGGTCGAAGTCGGCCATGACGGGGAAGTGATCCGACGGGTAACGACCATCCTTCGACGTTGTCACCGTCTGCACCGCCTCCGCGGTCACGCCGCGGTAGAGGATCCAGTCGATCCGCTTGTCCGCCTTCCCGGTGAAGTTGTGGAACGTCTCGGCCGGGCCTTCGCGCTTGGGCGCCGTGTCCCAGGCATCCTTGAAGGTGGCGGTAAGCGCCTTGTGCGCCTCGCTCTCGGGGCCGGTGTTGAAATCGCCCGTGATGATCACCGGCACGCCCTTCGGCAGCTTCGCCACCCAGGCGGCCATTTCGCGTGCGCTGCGCGAGCGTGCGTCTTCGTCCTGATCGCGGTACGGATAGTGCGTATCGAGCAGATAGAAGCGCTTGTGATCCGAGAGGCGCTCGAACAGCGCCCAGTTGACCATGCGCGGAAAGACATTGCCCCAGGTGATGCTCGCCACCTTGTCCGGCGTGTCGGAAAGCCAGAAGTCGCCCGACTCGATCAGCTTGAGGCTGTCCTTCCTGTAGAAGATGCCCATGTGCTCGTCGGTGTGCTTGCCGAAGCGATCGCGCCCGAACCAGACGTATTCCGGGAGTCGCTGCACCGTGTCGTCGCCCTGCTGCTTGTAGAGCTCCTGCGTGCCGATGACGTCCGGGTGCAGCTGGCGAATGGTATCGGCGAACAAGTCGCGCCGATGGTCCCAGCCGTTCAGGCCATCGTTGCCCGTCATCGTGCGGACATTGAAAGACATGACCTTGAGGTCGTCGGCAGAAGCGGGAATGGCGGCGGCGAGGATGCCGAAGAACGCGATCCGGGTCAGCAGGCGCATGCGGTGGTTTTCCTCGATTGAAATGGACACTCACTATAGCCCGGCCGTCCGCTGTTGTTTCCGTGGGACGCATTTGCCGCGTCATCGCCGCGACCGTTACAGGGGGCATGCCTGTGTTCGAACCGGTTCGCCGATAGCCCACCGATATCCTTTGCTGCCCCAACGATCTGTCCGATACGCGAAGTACAAGCATCGACGAGGTCGGGTTCGCCGATGGCACCGTATGGAATGCCGCCAGGCTGCGTCTACGTTCGCGGCACCGACAAGAAGGCGGCGCCGCCGTCGATGTAGTCGATGGCAGGACACCGTGGAGCCGCGCTCCACGGTGTCCACGATGTCGCACGGGTTCGTCGGGCCGCCGGCTCATGGGGCAAAATGGGCTCTTTCCCATTCCGAGGCCGCCATGACCACACGGCACGACGATTCCTCCGGCGGCGGTACCAACGGGCGCAAGGCCGCGATTGCGGTCGTCGTGGTGGCGTTTCTCGCCTCGGCGACCACGGCGATGCTCGCCTTCACCGCCTCGCACAGCGCCCGAGAGGCCGACGCGCAGAAGTTCGCGGCGGATACGGCGGACCTGCGCGGCGTGCTCAGCGAATGGCAGGCCCAGGTGGATGCCGTGGTGCACACCGTGGCGGCGGATCGCCCGGCCGCGCTCGACGCGCTCGTCAGGCGTGGCGAAGCCCTGGCGTCGTGGAAGCCGCGCACTCCGTGCGGGCAGGAAGCGCGCGACAACCTGCGCAAGGCCATGGAGGTGCGGGTGTTGCTGCTTCGCGAGGTCGGTTCCCGCCGGGAGCCGGACGAAGCCGGGGTTCTGGCGACGACCCTTCGCGAGTGCGAGGCGAATCGGGGTAGGGACGTCACCATCTAGGGAGCAGCCCGGAGTCATGGGGATCGCTGGCCCTAGGTCGTTCATTCGTCCACCATTTCTTACGATTAAGTGTCAAGGAAACTTTTTTGAGTAAAACCTCAAAATTTCGTTGACATGACATATGTCGTCGCCCTAACTTCCATGGGCCGCGAGTGATACCCCGTCATTTGATGAGGTCTCGCGGCACGTGACCGCTTAGCGTCACCGTCGTCGTACGGGGAGGGGCACATCCGCTCGGGGGAGTGGGTGCCACGCAGCAGAAGTCCCCGGATCACGCGGTGGAGGCGAAAGCGTCCACGGCCATTCATTGGCCCTAGTGCTGGGTCATTCTGGGGAGACATCCATGCAGCTTCATTCCGTCCGCCACCGCGGAGGCCTTCGGCCGTCCATGCTGGCACTCGCTCTGGCCGTCGGTTTCGGCGCCACGGCACCCGTATTCGCGCAGTCCACCACGGGCGACATCTTCGGCCAGGTGCCCGCCGCGGCCGGCGAAAGCGTCCAGGTCGTCAGCAGCACCGGCCTGACCCGTACCGTACCCGTCGACGCACAGGGCCGCTATCGCATCGGCAACCTGCCCGTCGGTTCGTACAACGTCAGCCTGATGCGCGACGGAGCCGTCGTCGACAGCCGCAATGGCGTGCAGCTGAAGGTCGGTGGCTCCACCGACGTCTCGTTCGCCGCGGCCGCCACCACGGCGGCCAGCGCGCAGTCGCTGGACCAGGTGACGGTCACCGCCAACACGCTGCCGCCCATCGACACGTCGGCCGTGGACTCGCGCACGATCGTCACCGCGCAGACGCTTGCCCGTCTCCCGCTCGGCCGCAACGCCGAAGCGATCGCGCTGCTCGCCCCGGGCGCCGTGCCGGGCTCCAGCAACCTCGGCAACGGCCGCTACCGCACGGTGTCGTTCGGTGGTTCGGGTGCGTCCGAGAACGCGTACTACGTCAACGGTTACAACACGTCCGACCCGTATCGCAACCTGGGTGGCGTTGGCCTGCCGTACGGCGCCATCGACCAGCAGGAAGTCTATACGGGCGGCTACAGCGCCATGTACGGCCGCTCGGACGGCGGCGTGATCAGCCAGGTCGGCAAGCGCGGTACCAACGACTGGCACTTCGGTGCACAGGTCCTCTGGGAGCCGAAGTTCCTGTCGTCCACCGCCGGCAGCATCTACTACGGCAACAAGGCGCTGCCCCCGGGCTACGGCTATGCGGACGACACCCTGCCGGGTTCGATCTACCGCAACCGCCAGGACAACACCAAGTGGACCACGACCTATAGCGCGTACGTCGGCGGCCCGCTGATCAAGGACAAGCTGTTCTTCTTCGTCGCGGCGGAAGCCGAGAAGACGGAAGGCACCAGCACGGCGTCCGTCGAGGCCAACCCGGTCGCGAACAACCATTACACGTACAACCTGCCGAAGATCTACGCGAAGATCGACTGGAACATCAACGATTCCAACATCCTCGAACTGACCGGCATTCACTCGACCGACGAGCAGCGCGGCACGTACTACAATTACGACTACGCCACGCGTACCGTCGGTGGCCCGCTGGGCTCGAACGCCGATACGTCGAAGCTCACGTCGAAGTACGCCATCGCGAAGTACACCAGCTACATCACGGACGACCTGACCTTCACCGCCACGTACGGCAAGGGCTGGACGACCGATTACCTGCACAACCCGACCCCGGGTCTCGACCAGCAGCCGTACATCGACAGCCCGTTCCTGCAGAACCCGGCCTACACGGGTGGCACGCCGATCACGAACCTCAACACGTCGTCGACCACGCAGGCACCGAACGCCGGCAGCGTCACGCACGGTCTGCGCCTCGACCTCGAGTGGCAGCTCGGCGATCACCACCTGGCCGGTGGTATCGACAACATGCATTACTCGGCCGACAACGAGGGCCAGGACACCAGCGGTCCGGGTTACTACCTGCGTTATCGCAAGGCTTCGGCCGGTAACGAGAACGTGCCGATCCGTCCGTCGCAGGGCGTGGGTGCACCGGGCGGCGACGGCTACTACGTCACGCAGCGCATCTTCTCCACCGTCACCAGCATGTCGCTCGACCAGAAGGCTCAGTACCTCGAAGACCGCTGGCAGATGACCGATCGCTTCCTGCTCAGCGTCGGCGTGCGTAACGACAGCTTCAAGAACTTCAACGACAAGAACCGTCCGTACGTCAACAGCGGCCCGCAGTGGGCTCCGCGCCTCGGTGCGAGCTGGGACGTGTTCGGCGACTCGTCGCTCAAGATCTACGCCAACCTCGGGCGCTACTACCTCGCGCTGCCGAACAACGTGGCCGTGCGCGGTGCGTCGCCCTCGACGTATACGGACGTGTTCTACACCTACACCGGTATCGATTCGCTGGGCCGCCCGACGGGCCTCACCGAAATCAGCCCGGGCGCGGTGTCCCCCGATGGCGAGTACGGCCAGCCCGTCGACCCGATCGCGGTCAGCGCGCGCGACCTGAAGTCGCAGTACCAGGACGAAGGCATCGTCGGCTTCGACAAGACGCTGGGCGACGGCTGGGTGACCGGTGCGAAGGTGACGGTGCGCAAGCTGCGCAGCGCCATCGACGACGTGTGCGACACGGGCCTGCTCGGCGAGAAGATCGCGGCCAACGGCGGCGATCCCGACTCGGTGATCATCCCCGGTTGCGTGATCTTCAACCCGGGCAGCACCAACACGTTCAGCCTCGCCAACGTCGACGGCAACGGTCGTACCGAAGTGAAGATGAACCAGCAGGACTGGGGCTTCACGCAGAAGGCCAAGCGCAACTACTACGCGCTCGACCTGTACCTCGACCATCCGTTCAACGGCAAGTGGCAGGGTCGCGTCGACTACACCTTCTCGCGCAGCTACGGCAACACGGAAGGCCAGACCAAGTCCGACATCGGCCAGACCGACATCTCGAAGACGCAGGACTGGGATTCGGCCGAACTGATGCGCTACGCGAACGGCCTGCTGTCCAACGACCGTACGCACCAGATCAAGGCATACGGCGCGTATCAGCTGACGCCGGAATGGCTGGTCTCGGGCAACCTCCGTCTTGCCTCCGGCGCGCCGAAGTCGTGCCTTGGTTTCGAAGACGCCGAGGCGGATCCGGATCCGCTGGGTTACGGCTCGTCGTACCACAACTGCAACGGCATGCCGTCGCACCCGGGCGACAAGCGTAATCCGTGGTACCGCCAGCTCGATCTCGCCGTTACGTACCGTCCGAACTACTTCGACGGCAAGCTCGCCTTCGGTCTCAGCGTGTTCAACGTGACCAACGAGCGTAAGCCGCTGAACTCGTTCTCGACCTACGAGGCCGGCCCGGTCACGGTCAACAACAACTACGACCTCGGTCAGTTCTACCAGACGCCTCGCTACGCGCGCCTCACGGCCACGTACGACTTCTGATAACGCGTTTCGCTTAATACAAGAACTCAAGCCCCAGGGACGGGGCCGCTATCCCCAGATCGCCGCCTGCTCCTACAGGCGGCGCTTTTTGTGCTGTCGGTTTCAGGACTTTCGCCCCGGCGTTCGCCGGGGCCCGCGTCCCCGTGCCGGCGTGCACGACACCGTGCTAACGTTATCCCACGTCGATCATGGAACGGTTGTCATGCGGACATCGCTCAGGGCGATCCACTTCTTTCTTGCCTGCATCGCGCTCGTTGCCACGGGTTGCGCGATGGGCCCTGCACGGGCGGACGACGCTAAGGCCGACCCGGACCTGATGGAAGTGCTGAAGGGCGTGCGGATGGTGCAGTCCGGTCAGATCCAGGCCGCCATCGACGGCCCCCTCACCGACGTCGTCGATCGCTATACGACGAAATACGCGCACAGCGACAAACGCATCTATTCCGCACGCGGCCCGATGCAGTCGATGCTCTACCTCGCCAGGGCGGCGAACGCCGAGAAACGCTCCGCCATCGCGCTCGGGCCGGCATGGGGCATGGCTTATTGGGCGCGCGGATACGCATACGCCGAGATGGCGCGCTATCCCGAAGCAGAAGGGGAGCTGCGCAAGGCGGTCGTCCTGTCACCGAGCGATGCGCAGTACCAGAACGAGCTCGCCTACGCGCTGCAGGCACAACACCGGTTCGCCGATTCGCTCGCCATCTACGAACAGGTGCCCGGTATGGTCCCGCTCATGGACGACTGGCCGGACTCGCTGAAAAACGAATACCTCTGCAAGGCCTATCGAGGGCAGGGCTACGACCTTGCCGAACTCGGTCGCTTCGACGATGCGGCAAAGGCGTACGGCGAATGCCTGAAGATCATCCCGGATGAACCGAAGTCGAAAGGCGAGCTGGCGTGGATCGCTGAGCAGAAGGCAAAGAAGCATTGACGACAGAGCGCGATCTGCCAACCCGGCCGAAGTTCTGTGGGAGCTGGCTCGCCGGCGAACTGGCGGCAGCCGGCATCCTCGCCGCGACGCACAGCGTCACGCCGGTCATTCGACCGGCGCGATGACCGAGGAACCGGCCGCATCTCGGCCGACACGGATGTGCACGTAGTCGGAAAGCAACTTCAGCCCCGCCCACAGAAAGGCCAGCACGGCAACACCGCCAAGAATGCGATGCTTCCAGCTGGTGAGATTCTCGACCTTCCGCCCAAGAATCTCGACATGCCTGCGTGTCGATTCGACCGACGCTTCGATGTGCTCTAGCTGCGCCTGCATGCGTGGCACGGCCTCGACATGCCTGCGTGTCGAAGCGACCGACGCTTCAACGTGCTCGAGCTGCGCCTGCATGCGTGGGATCGCTCGGAATATTTCCACGAGCATGTTCTGGCCTATGTCATGGCCGACCCCTGCGCCGAACGCGACAGATGCACCGGACAGCTCGCGAGGGTGCGCGTGCATATTCCTGTGCTTGTCGTCGATCATGTCCATTGCGTGCTCCGCCGTCGGTGTGAACAAATCCGATCACTAAGGCGCGATTATCGTCACCCTCAAAGCTATGTCGAGGCGATTTTTCTCAAAAGTGTAGGCAGCATCCCGGCACGGAGCGTCGGCGACTTTAGGAATGCGGCGCCGCGCTGCATCACACCATCGGTACTCAGCGTTGAACTTGCGAGCGCCTACAGACAACCGCGAGTTGTTTTGCTACGTTCGCCACGTTGTCCGCGCCAACGCATACCCATGCATCGCGGACAACCATCGCCAGAGCGGTGAGAAGCGCGAGACAGAGGTGCTACCAACACCCCTGCCTCGCTGACCACAACCAACTAGCTTGGAGTCGATTAGTGGCTACCCACGATCATACGGCACCCGCACGCCCGCCGAATCCCCCCGGCGACACACCCATCGGTCAACGGGCCCGCTGCGCCACCCGCAGAGCGGACTGAAGCATTGCGCTCACGACGTTGCCCTTCGCGGTGGGAGCCAGCCTGCTGGCGATCCCCGCGATAGGGGGCAACGCAAAGCCACGTCTACACACCGACCCGGCGTCCGGCCACGGACCGCCGATGAACCCGCGAGTCCGATGATCCGCGGCACGCGTCATCGCGCGTGTGCCGCACCCGGACCAATGCATACGGAAAACCTCAAGGAAACGAGATGCCGACCCACAACGACCGATGGCTCGTTCGCCGCGCTACCTATCACGTCAACCCCGACGCCACCGCGCACGACCTGCTCAACGACGCCACCGAGTGGCTGCAGTTCGCACGCGGCCTGACGGAAATGCTCGCGGAACTCGTACACGAATCCGACACCGTCGACTGCCGCCGCATGGCGCTATCGCTCGAGGCCGTCGCGGCACTGACGCAGATGGGTGTGCAGTGCGCAGCGCAGGCTCATGCGCGCATGACGGTGGAAAACGCCGGCGGATCCGTTCGAGCTCGCTCGGTCGAGACATAGAATTTTTCTGAAAAATCGCCATCGTCGTCCATTGTGTCGTCTTGATGGGGCAGACTCTGCGATCCAAGTGAGCTTCCAGCAGCCGGAACGTCGGTGCCGGATCGAACCAGCCAACAAGGGACATACTCGTGGCTAGCTACGAAGAAACGTTCGAATGGATCGACTTCCCGCAAGGAAGGATTCGCTACGCCGGGGGGAAGCGTGGGCGGGACGAATCGCCGATAGAGACATTCGCTGCGGAAATCTATGGACGGAAATATTACGGCCAAATACGGAAGGCATTTCTGCCTGATCGGCACAACTACAAACTTGAAGTCGTGTCGTTCGGCTGGCCGAAGCATGATTGGTTTGGCACCACGCCAGATCCCCAGTATTGCGCGGCATTTAGCTCCAAAGATATCGCGGAGGTGCAGCGGCTGATCCGTCAGGCCGTACCCCGATGGCTCGCGCTTGAGGACAGGCCTTCGATCCTAACCGAGTATGCCGACTCGCACTTTGCAGACGAAGTCGTCTTCAGGCACGGCTGGGCGCTACTCAGGGATGATGAGGGTGGTGCGTGAAGGTATTCGAGCGCGCTATCGAGCGCATAAAAGTCGCAACAACCTTGGATGAGATTCGCAACGTTGCGCGCGAGTATCCCGCCTTCGCCTTCGGAAACTCCTCTGCGCTTTATAGCGGACGTGTGGGTTCGGTATCCGCCGGCGACATTGCCGTCGAGGATGCTGTGACCAATCGCACGTCGATCATCGACAGCACGCCACGTGGCCGATTTCTGGCGGATGAAAAAGTTTGGGCAGCAATACAAGACGCTGCGGATCGCATTTTCAGGTCTAATGGCGAGCTTCCAGAGGATGCACTGAGGCTTCGCGACGACTTCCTTTTCGGCAACGCGAACGCTCCGTTGCAAAGTCCCACCAGCATTCAGAACTGCCTCTGGTGCGAAGCCTCGCGTGACTTCGCCTCGTCGCTCCGCGGCGATGTAAAAGTCATCGCCGTCAACGCGAACCCGCAGCGGGTCTTCGCGCAGGTGGAGATTCCCACCGCATGGCAGAATCCCCACGTTCGGAGCCTCGGCGGCGTGCGAGTGGAGTTGCTTCGCACTACGTATGCGGCCCTGGGCGTGGAAGGTGTGCTTCCGCAGGTACAAGCCGCCTATGTGCGGGAAGCGTCTCTCGCTGGCCTGCTGTCGACGCCCGTCGCCGGGCCGGTGGCCGGCGTGCGCCGTGCTCCGGCCGCGACGTTCCGTGTGGCGCAGGTCGCGACCAAGGTGCTGGGCGCGGCCGCTACCGCTTACGACGGCGTCGCGTCGGTACGTCAGGCGATGCGCTTGAGCGAGCAGGGCAACGACACGGGTGCGCAGTCGCATATCGTCGGCTCGGTGGCGCGTAGCGTCGGTGGGTGGGGCGGTGCGGCGCTGGGTGCGTCCGCGGGCGCGGCGCTCACTGCCGAGACCGGGCCGGGTGCGTTGCTTGGCGGCGCCGTTGGCGGTATCGCAGGCGCTGTCGCCGGGGACAGGCTGGCGGCGTGGATCGATCGCCATCGCATCAACCATCAGACGGACGTCGAACGATATCGCTGGGCGCTACCAGGTGACCCTGTTGCGAGTAAACGAACCCGACGCGGTCGACCGCCACCGTATCGAGCGATCGCTGGAAGCTCTCGCAGAACTGAAGCAAGTGAGCGTCCGGTGCGCGGTGTCGACGGGTACGCGCATAGCGATCGAGCTCGCCGAGCTCTTCAGCTGAGATCACCTGTCCACGACATGGAAGTTTTCTGAAAAATCGTCGCCGGCGGCCACTACGCTGCCGTGATAGGTCAAACTTGCTGTCCCAGGAAGAACGTCCGTCATCCCGACCACGGAAGGAGTGAGAGATGTCGAGAGACCTCTCGTGTCGCGCAAAGGTTGCGTTGGTGTTTGCATTCTACAGTGCCTTCACGGTCGCGCCGGCCGCAGGGGCAATCCGCGATCGCTCGACCGCTTTTTCAGAGAACGCGGAGGCCGAATTTACTTTCTTCGAACAGATGCTTCGTTCGTTGACAACCACCAAAACTCAGTTCTCTCTGGGTGAACATTCAGTGCGTGTTGCGAACGCGTCAAGGCCGGATGGCAGCGCTTGGCAAGCGGCTACCCGATCACGGCACGAGGAAGCGGTTCGCGCTGTTAAGCAATTAATGTCGTTTCTATCGACCCTGAAAGATCGCGATGAACTGAGCCCTGAATTCGTTGGGCGCTACTTTGGCGTCTCCATGACTGATCAGATGGATGGTTGGCTCTATATCAGTCGACCACTCGCCGGCGGATGGAGCTATGCGCTCGCGATAACGCTTGGTAACAAGAGCATCAAACGAGGATTCTCGTTCAGATTCTACAATCAGGATCGACGCGCCGACCCAACGCCGGTCTGCCTGCTGACCCTCAAGAATCTGCGCCGGGACCTGGCGGCAGCGGGCTATGAAGAGAGCGTTACGCCAACCGAGATTGGTGGCGCCGCCTGGATCAATTTTGTCCGCGGCGATATAGACCTGATTGTCATAGCGCAGGATCTGGTCGCTGCACCGAACGGCGATCATTGTCTCCGGGGCATAGCCACCGCTGACGGTTAACAGGAGAAATGCATGTCAAAACGGACCTTGCGACTTGAGTCGGCCATAGGGTACTTCGCGCAATGCGAAGGCGTTTCGGCGAAGAATGTTGATCGACTCAGAGCCTTGCTCGAAGCCGATAGTGGTGTCGCGAGGACGCTGACCGGCGCAGTGGAAGGTGGTCGATTGCGCGGCTTTTCTTTGGGTGCTGATGGTGCACCGAGTAGATCGATGGGGCATTACGACCGCGCTAGCGGCATCGTCACGCTTCCGCCGGCCGTCTTCGCCGATATCAGCGACTATGATTTGAACGCTGTCCTGCGTGTTCAAGCGATGATGGTGGAGCTTTCGGCGAAGCAGGTCGCTGACGGTCGGGGTGAGGGGTGGTTCGTCACTCAGGATATGCTCGACAACCTCCAGAACACGATCAACCAATCTCCTGTTCTTGTCGCGGAGATGGGGCGCGCCACCATGACACATGATGCAAGGGCTTCAGATCACCGTGTCATCGAGTCATTCGACTTTGTAAAGTCAGGTGGTTTGGGCGGTAGCTTCGACACATCGGCGCGCACGATGAACTTCGTGCCCGAGTCGTTGATGACGACGTCTCCGCCGGGAAGCAGGATAAAGTACAACGCGCACGATCTTACATTTGTAATAGGTCACGAAATCCAGCACGGTTTCAATGCAAAGCAGGTTGCGGACGAGAGGTCTGCCTTCATTCGTGAAGTGCGTGAGCTCGCGAGGACGCCCGGCCCGATCCACGACTATACGCAATTGATCGAGCAGCGCATTCGTTCCGCACGTAACGACGAAGCTATCGCTGAAATTGCTGGTTGGAACGCGTTGATTAGCCGAGTCCAGTCCGATGGTAGTGCCGCAACGCTTGCAAATGTTTTTAGCGTGGCGAGAGGCCGAGCGATCGATTTCGTGGAGCTACCTCAACCGAACAAGTTCACGTTCCGGGACAACTTGGACGCAAACACTGACCTCTCGATAGATGTCACTCCGGCCAACATAGAAGCCATGGGATACAACTACTTCGACCGGCCGGTCTACCCTGAGCCAGGGGATACCCGGCAGCCCATGCATCTCGGCCCCGGTGGAGTGTCAGATTACCGAAACTATTACGCCGGGTGGGCAGTTGCGACCATTGCTCATGAAGAGTCGAAATTTCATCGTGGAGGCGACCGGCCAGAGATCCGGATCAATATGCGGCAGGCCGGCCTCGATGAAGAGATGATGGAGAGGGCGGGCCTTAATCTTCGGCCGGCGGAGTCACTTCCCTATTTGGACAGCAGTACACAGCCGTCGGCGCTGCATCGGTTCGATCACACGGCGGATGGGCCGAACCGTTTCAAGAACATTCCGATTGCCGCCGACGCGGCTGAGTCTGGAGCTGCGGGCCTGCCTGCTCTGGATCGTCGTGGCGAAGATGATCAGTCCACGGCATCCGGCTCGGAGGATTCGGACAACACGACGGCGATCGGCGCGCTCGTGCAGAAGCACGATGCCCCGGCTGAGCATGTCACCGTACCGCTCGGCGTCGCGCCTCGCACCATCGGGTTAGCCTGGCCGGGCTTTGGCCGCGGAAGCGACGAGCGCGCCGCTACGTCCGGGTCCGACGGGCGAGCGGCGGTACCTCATGACACCCGTGACGCGCCGGGCCGGCCTGCGGATTCGCCGATCTTCGGCGCGGCGGAACAGCATCGCTTGTATCGCGACGCCATGCGTCGCCAGCGCGAAGAGCAAGCGGAGACATTGCAACGTGAGCAGGATGCGCGCGATGAGAGGCGGCGAGCGGACGATCGCGCTGCGGATGACCGGACGTGGGACGAACGGGCGTATCGCTATCACGCCGACGAAAATCGATACAGGCAGCACCACGAGGCGCTCGATAGCGAGCGGCGATTCGTCGACACGCCGATCCTTGGGAGTCGGTCCGACGACCAACGCGTGTCGCCCAAGACCGAAGCGGCGCGACGTGCGCTGGCAGAAACCCACGCGCCGGCAAGCCACCGCCAGGAAGCGTTGCGCCATGCGTCGCGTATCGAGGGGGAGGGCGGCGATCCCGGGAGCCGGCCACTCGCGGATCGATCATGGGAACGCGTGCCGGAATCCCCCGTGGTGATGGAATCGGAGCACGAACGGTCGATGCGTGAAGTAGAGCGTCCCCAACCGATACCCGATCCGTCGGCGATCGACGCTATCTGGCTCAGGAACCTCGACACGCCACGCTGGGACGAGGCCCGGGACGTCGACCACATCCTGTTTCAGCGGGACGACAGCCACGCCAACGGGCGTACGGTCGCGTACGACGACCCGTTTCCGCATGCGGTGGATCCCATCGCCAGTCCCGGCGCGCCCGACCCCTACGCCAACATCGATCCAGCCGACCCGTTTTCGTACAACCCGTATCTCCCCGGCATGCCCGAGGAAGACAAGGACATGGCCGACATGTGGCTGGCCCTTCAGTCGAACAACACGCAAGCCATCGACAGGGCGTTCGACAAACTGGCGCAGCGACCCGAGGTACAACAGCTGCTGGACGAGGCCGCCGACATCCTGGAGCGCGAGCGCATCGAACTCGCGGCGCAGCGCCAGGCGGCGCTGGCCGAACAGCGGCGGATCGACGAAATGATCCGCGCCCAACGGGAAGCCGAAGCGCAGCAGCACGGACCGGTGAAGGTGCTCACGCTCGGCCTGCAACCGCTGACGGCGATGGACATCGGCGGTGGTTCTGGCGGCGACGGCGGTGGTGGCGACGGCGGCGGTTGAGTTTCAGTCGACGAAGGAAAGGAACATCCAATGGACAGGTACCGAAATGAGCGTGGTGCGCATGCCCCGGCCATGCAACTCATCGCGTTGCAGAAAATGGCGGACACGCAGGCAGCCAGGCTGGAGCGGACGATCCGGCAGGAAGCGGAAGCAGCCAGCCGATTGTTCGACGTGCAGGTCACCGCATGCCTGAAGGCGGCGCGCGCCGAGCAGGACATCGTGTTCGACCAGATGAAGGCCGCGGTGCGACGGGTCCAGATGTCGCACGACATGTTCTTCCGCTATCGCCGAGGCCTCTACATCGGGGTCGGAAGCCTGCTCGCACTGTCGGTCGTCAGTCTCGTGATCGTCTATCAGGCCTTGTTCGGTCACTACAGGCAGGAGTACGCACGACTGATCTCGGAGGTCGCGTATCTGAAAGCGATCGACGCGGCGGACGTCGCACCGTGTGGTAACGGGCGGCTGTGTGCGCGTATCAGCAAGAGCGGGGCGCGCTTCGGCGCGAAAAACGAATACCGGCTCGTCGAGCCGAGAAAATAATCGGCAGTTCGCGATGCACCCGAAAGCGTTGCGTCAGCCGTGTATCTGTCGCGACGTTGGCGCAGCGCTGGTACCGATGCATCGCGCCGATGTAGCACTCAGTGGCTCGTGTACCTGGCCGCTGTGAACGCGAAGGTCGCCAGAATCAGGGCAGTGGCCACGAACCATTTGATGAGGTCCGAACGGACGGCCTCGATCTTTGTCGCCTGGGCTTCGATCCTGTTCCCTTGCGCCTCGATGGCGAGTTTCAGTTCGCCGCCCAGTTTCTCGAGCGCCTGGCTCGTAGCCATATGGCTGAGGGTCGTCTCGATGCGTACGAGTCGTTCGCGCACATCGGTGACATTTTTCTCAAGCTCGCGAACACGTGATTCCATGCGCCCATCATGAGGTCCGTCACCACCACCGTCAACGCCGCGCGCGACACCGTTGTTGCCTCCAGCAACGTAGTCGGTGCCCGTAATTTTGAATCGGCGCTCACTGACCATCCATCCCTTCCTTTGCCGGATTCGTTTCCATCCAGTTCGTGACGATTTCGCGAGCCGACATCCACATGGTTCCGCACCGAACGCAGGTAAGCAGAATCACTGGGATGGTGTATTCGCTGGGATCCGGGTCTTGTCGTCCCATGACCAGCATCGGACCGGAGAGCTCGGTGTCTCCCGCCAGCTTCCACTTCGGGTCGCCGCAACGCCAGCAACGTGTCTCTACATCGAGTGCGATATGGAACCTTGCGAGGTCAGTTGCCTTGATCGGCACGATGTCTCGATCCGGAACGTTTTCCATGGCGCCACCTGCTCCCATGATCACGCAGGATGCATCGGGATCAGCGTTTTGAGCCATGGCCGCTGCCCGCCGACGAGTGTCGGACGAAATCCTGGCCGACATTGGCGCAGATCTGACGCGGGGCCGGAAAAAAAGAAACGGCCCGCATCGCTGCGAGCCGTCAGAAAAATGGTGGCTCGGGACGGAATCGAACCGCCGACACGGGGATTTTCAATCCCCTGCTCTACCAACTGAGCTACCGAGCCACGGGTGCCTGCAACGAGCGTTGCGGCGAGTGGAGCCGCGTATTAAATCGGGTGTGGGCGTCGGCGTCAAGCGTCCTTTTCGGGCGGGACGTAACCGGCGGGCTGGACGACGTCGCCGCCGAAGAAATATTTCTCCATTTCGCCGCTCAGGAACGTGCGCGTCTTGGGGTCGAGCGGGGAGAGGCGCATCTCGTTGATGAGCATGGTCTGGTGGCTGAGCCACTGGGCCCAGGCTTCCTTCGACACGTTGTCGTAGATGCGCTTGCCGAGGTCGCCGGGCCAGGGGGCGAAGTCGAGGCCTTCGGCCTCGCGGCCGAGCTTCACGCAATGGACCATGCGCGTCATGGGGTGATCTCCGGAAGATTGGCTAACAGTGTGCGGACGGGCGCCGGGAGGCCAAGGGCGGCGATCTCGTCGCGGTCGCACCAGCGGCGGTCGTCGTGCCCCGCCACGGCGGCGAGCGGGGCCGCATGGTCGAACAGGATGGGCGATACGTCCAGCCGGTAGTGGCTGAACACATGGGTGAAGGCGGGCAGGGGATCCGCGTCACCGATGCGGGCGAAGCTCGCCGCCACCCCGGAGGCGGCATGGGCGTCCGTCGCCTCCGGCAGGCTCCACAGGCCGGACCAGACGCCTTGCGGCCCCCGCTTTTCGAGTAGCACGCGGCCGCGCGCGTCGCGCAGCAGGAGCATGGCGAGCGCGCGCGTGGGAATCTTCTTGCCGGGCTTCGCCGTGGGCAGCACCGCCGTCAGGCCGTCGCGATGGGCGACGCATGTCGCCGCCTGCGGGCAGAGCAGGCACAGCGGCTTGCTGCGCACACAGACCGTGGCGCCGAGGTCCATGATCGCCTGCGTGTAGTCGGCGGTGCGCTCCGCGGGCGTGTGGTCGTCGGCGTGGGCCCAGAGTCGCTTTTCGATGGCGCTCTCGCCCGGGAAGCCGGCGATGCCGTGGTACCGCGTCAGCACGCGTTTGACGTTGCCGTCTAGGATCGGGAATCGGAGACCGTAGGCCTGGGCGAGGATCGCGCCGGCGGTGGAGCGGCCGATGCCGGGCAGGGCGATCAATGCATCGAGATCGCGCGGGAGTTCGCCGCCGTGTCGTTCGACGCAGAGCTGTGCCGCGCGATGCAGGAATCGCGCCCGCCGGTAGTAGCCGAGGCCCGACCACAGCGCGAGCACCGTGTCTTCGTCCGCTTCGGCGAGCGACGCCAGCGTGGGCAGACGTTCGACGAAACGCTGGAAGTAACCGATGACGGTCACGACCTGGGTCTGCTGCAGCATGATTTCCGACAGCCACACGCGATACGCGTCGCGCGGATGCTGCCAGGGCAGGTCCTTGCGGCCGTGGTGGTCGAACCAGCGCAGCAACTCGCGCGCGAAGGGCTTCATGGCGGTGCGGCTGCCGTGGAAGCGGGCGCGGGGGTGTCCGGGGTCGCGCGGATGCGCAGGCCCGTGGCGTGCACGCTGCCCAGGTCGACGTTCTTCGCCTCGACGGTGCCGAGCAACGGCGGCAGCGTGGGCGAGCCTCCGGCGCGGATGCCGCTCCACCATTCGCCGATCGCGAGCGGGGGAATGCGGAGGTCGGTGTGGTCGTTCTCGCCATCGAGCTTGAGCGCGACGTACAGCGGATCCTGCTGGTTCGCGGGCGTGACGGTCAGCACGATGTCGTAAGGCGGCCCCGCTTCGCGCGTGACGCGCCCGGCGAGCGACGCGCCCACGTCGGCCGCGCCGCGCCATGTGGCATCGCCGCGAAGCGTCGCGTCGAAGCGCGATGCGCTGGCGACGTTGAGCTTCGCATCGCCGAGCGTCAGCACGCCGCGGCTCAGCGTCGGCGTGGTTTCGAGATCGAGCGAGTAGGGCGTGGCGTCCGCGGTGTGCGCGGCGAACGCGAGGGTGAAGGGCAACCCGTTCGCGAGCCTGCCGGCGTCGATGTCGACGTCGGAAAGAAGCAACTGGTTTCCACGGATCAACGTGCCCCGCGTCACGCGGAAGCCTGCGTCGATCGTGGGCAGGATGGCGCCGGCCGTCGACGGGCGCGACGGCAGGGTGTCCAGGTAATCGGAGATCGCGCCGACGTCGATGCGCGCGCCTTCGATCTCGAGCCGGGAAATGCGTGTCTCGCTGCCGAGCAGCGTGTTCCAGGGCAGCACGAGCTTGCCGCGCGACGCGACGATCAACGGTGCCGTCGCCTCCTGCGCGCGCAGCGTCAATCCGTCGAGTTCGAGCGCGGGCTTCGGCCACAGCGTGGGACTGGCCGGGCTGGCGAGCGTGAGCTCGAGTCCGGCGGCGCGGGCGCGCGATTGCAGCAGCGCCGTGAAGCGCTCGGGTTGCAGCACCACGTACGTGGCGACGAACGCCGCGAGCACCACCATGAGGATGAGCCCGCCCACCCCCAGCAACGCGATCCGGAGTCGCCGGTTCACCGCAGCGACCCTTGCTTCGCCGTCCTCATCAGCTGCCGATGGTGGTCGGGAGCAGGCCGTCGACGAAGGCTTCGGCATCGAACTCGCGCAGGTCGGTGGCGGTTTCGCCAAGGCCGACGTAGCGGATCGGCAGGCCGAATTCGCGCGCGAGCGCGAACATGACGCCGCCCTTGGCGGTGCCATCGAGCTTGGTGACGACCAGGCCCGTCACGCCGGCGGTGTCGCGGAACTGACGCAGCTGGCTGATCGCGTTCTGGCCCGTGGTGCCGTCGATCACCATCAGCACTTCGTGCGGCGCGCTCGCGTCGAGTTTCTTCATCACGCGGCCGATCTTGCCGAGCTCGTCCATCAGTCCACCCTGCGTGTGCAGGCGGCCGGCGGTGTCGGCGATCAGCACCTGCGTGCCGCGCGAACGCGCCGCCTGCAGGGCGTCGAAGATCACGCTCGCGGAGTCGGCGTCCTGACCCTGCGAGACCACCGGCACCTTGTTGCGCTCGCCCCACGTCTTCAGCTGCTCGACGGCGGCGGCGCGGAACGTGTCGCCGGCGGCGAGCATCACGCTGCGTCCCTCGTCGGAATAGCGGCGCGCGAGTTTGCCGATGGTGGTGGTCTTGCCCACGCCGTTGATGCCGACGGTGAGGATCACGAAGGGCGAGGGCGACGAGACATCGAGCGGCCGCTCGACGGGCTTCAGCATCGCGACGAGCGCTTCGCGCAGGGCCTTGAGCAGCACGCCCGCGTCGGCGAATTCGCGCTTGTGCATGCGCTTGCGCAGGTCTTCCACCAGACGCGTGCTGGCATCGACGCCGACGTCGGCGGTGATCAGCGCGGTTTCCAGTTCGTCGAGCAGATCGTCGTCGAGCTTCGGGTGGCGGACGAAGAGCGACGTCAGGCTCTTCGCGAACCCGCTGCCCGACAGGCGCTCGCGCCAGCTGCGCTTGGCGGGCCGCTCGGCCGTCGGCGCGGTCTCGCGCGCGGCCTCCACGACGGCGGCTTCTTCCGCCTCGACCTCGACCTCGGGCGGCTGCGGCTCGGGCGCCGGGGCTTCGGCCAGCGACTCGGACGTCGCCGCGCCGGGTTCGGCGAGCGCGGGATCGGCGGAGCGGTCGACGAGTTCCCCGGCTGCCGGGGACTCCGTCGGCGTGGGTTCCGCGGGCTTCTTCTTCCAGAACTTGAGCATTGCGCGAAGGATTCAAAGACAATGGGCGAATGCTATCACCCCCGCCCTCACTGGCCGCTGAGCGATGAGCGTCGGCCGCATCCGCGTCATCGGCGGCACCCTGCGCAATTCGCGGATCGAGGTGCCCGACCTGCCGGGCCTCCGGCCCACGACCGATCGCGTCCGCGAAACCCTGTTCAACTGGCTGCAGCCGGTGGTGGAGGGCGCGCGCTGCCTCGATCTCTACGCCGGCACCGGCGCGCTGGGTATCGAAGCGCTGTCGCGCGGCGCCGCGTCGGTCACGTTCGTCGAGCGCGAGCCTGGGCTGGCTGCCGCGCTCAAGGCGAATCTGGCCCGGCTCAAGGCGCCGGCGGGCGACGTCGCCCGCGACGACGCCGCGCGCTGGTTGCAGGGCTCGGCGCGACCGTTCGATCTCGTCTTCCTCGATCCGCCGTTCGCGCTCGATGCCTGGGCCGACACGGCGCGCCGCCTTGAGGACGGCGGCTGGCTGGCGCCGCGGGCATGGATCTACGTGGAAGCCCCGCGTGGCGCCGTCTTCGACTTGCCCGACACGTGGCTGCCGCATCGCCAGGGGCAGGCTGGGGACGTCGCTTACGCCCTCTATCGCCGCACACCGGCCGATCCGCTAAGCTAGCCCGCGATTTCCCCCGACCCGTCCCGTCATGACCCTCTCGCCGGCCAATCCGCGACTTGCCGTGTATCCCGGCACGTTCGATCCCATCACGAACGGCCACGCCGACCTCGTGTCGCGCGCCGCGCCGCTGTTCGATCGGATCGTGGTCGCCGTGGCGGAGAGCAGCAGCAAGGGCCCGGGCTTCAGCCTCGGCGAGCGCATCGCGCTGGCACGTCTGGCCCTCGCCGATCTGCCCAACGTCGAGGTGCGGGGCTTCAACTGCCTGCTGGCCGATTTCGTCACCGAGATCGGCGCGGGCGTCATCCTTCGCGGCCTGCGCGCCGTGTCGGACTTCGAATACGAATTCCAGCTCGCGAGCATGAACCGTCACCTGATTCCGCAGGCCGAGACGCTGTTCCTGACGCCGGCGGAGCAGTACAGCTTCATCTCCTCCTCGCTCGTGCGTGAAATCGGTCGCCTGGGTGGCGATATTTCCGGCTTCGTGCATCCGGCGGTGCAGCAGGCCATGCGTCAGCGTTGGCGCAACTCTTGAAAACAAAGGTGATCATCATGCGTAAGTTCGTCCTCGCCGCGTCCGTGGCCCTGACCGCCGCCCTGGCCCTCACGGCCTGCAACAAGTCGGAAGACACCGATCAGGCTGCCACGCAGCAGGAAGCCGCCGTCGCGAAGCCGACCAGCCCGACCGACACGAAGGCCTGGAGCCAGTACTTCGGCCAGATCGTGCGCAAGAACATGCAGGGCATGACCGCCGACCGTCCGTTCCCGTACTTCGTGCCGGCCGGCGACGACCAGAACGGTCAGGACGGCCGCGCCCGTCAGCTCGAGAACGTGCAGGGCACCGTCGCCCGCGGCGTCACCCCGGGCAACATGCTCGTGTTCGGTGGCCCGGAGTCGGCCAAGACCGCCGATCTCATGATCGAAGCGTTCAAGGGCGCCAACGCCGGCTCGTTCAAGAACGTGATCGTGCTCTTCATCGGCGACCAGGCCGACCAGCAGCGCGTGGCCGATGCCGTCGCACCGAGCGGCGCGACCTTCCGCTTCGTCGCGATGTAATCGGGCGGGGCAACCCGCCGTGGAAGGGCGCCGCTTGCGGCGCCCTTTTTTTTCCGGTGGGAGCCAGCCTGCTGGCGATGGGTGCTTGCCGCGAGCGCCCATCGCCAGCAGGCTGGCCCCTACGGCGCACCGAGCGCCCGATGAGCTATTGGGCTAAAATTCGGTCATGTCCCTCATGATCATCGACACCTGCGTCAACTGCGACGTCTGCGAGCCCGTGTGCCCCAACAAGGCCATCTCGCTGGGCGAGCAGTATTACGTGATCGATCCGGCCCTCTGCACCGAGTGCGTCGGCCATTTCGACAACCCGCAGTGCGTCGAGGTGTGCCCGGTGGAGTGCATTCCGCACGACCCGGACCACGTGGAATCGCATGAACAGCTCATGCTCAAGTACGAGCACCTGATGGCCCGCGCGGCTTCCTGAGCCGGCATCGGTTAATCTCCGGGGTAGAGATATCCCGGAGACTCATCCCCATGGTCCATGCACCGTCGTGGCGCGTCGTCGCCGCGAGCCTGTTTCTTGTTGCCGGCGCCGGCTCGGCCGCCGCCGAAAAGGCTCCTGAAAAAACGGCCCCCGCCGCGTCGCGCGGCCCCGGCCACGCCGCCATCGCCAGCGCGAACTTCCTGGCCACGAACGCCGGTTTCGAAGTGCTCGGCAAGGGCGGCAACGCGTTCGACGCCGCCGTCGCCGTATCGTCCACCCTCGCCGTCGTGGAGCAGCAGAGCTCCGGCATCGGCGGCGGCTTTCTCGCGCTGCTGCACCGCGCGTCCGACAAGAAAAACATCTTCATCGACGCGCGCGAGACCGCACCGAAGGCGGTCGACATGAAGGTCTACGTCGGCAAGGACGGCAAACCGGACCGCGACGTGTCCACCAACGGCCCGCTATCGGCCGGCATTCCCGGCGAGCCTGCCGGACTGGTGTGGATGGCCGAGCATTACGGCAAGCTGCCCCTCGCGGTGTCGCTCGCTCCGGCTATCCGCATCGCGAAGGAGGGCTTCCAGCCCGACAAGCGTTTCCTCGGCACGATCGACGACCGCAAGGACGTGCTCGCGCGCTATCCGGCATCGGCTGCCATTTTCCTTCCCGGCGGCAAGGTGCCGACGCCGGGCTGGACGCTGCGCCAGCCGGATCTCGCGAAGACGCTCGAGCGCATCGCGGCGAAGGGCGTCGACGGCTTCTACAAGGGCGAGACGGCGAAGCTGCTGGTCTCGGCGTCGCGTAGCGCGGGCGGCAACTGGACGGCCGCGGATCTCGAAGCCTACAAGGTGAAGGAGCGCGAGCCGCTGTCCGTCGATTACAAGGGCTATCGGGTCATCCTCGCGCCGCCGCCCTCGTCGGGCGGCGTGGCGATCGCCGAGATCCTCAACATCCTCTCGGGCTTCGACCTGTCGAAGGTCGACGTGGCACATGCGACCCACCTCACCATCGAGTCGATGCGTCGCGCGTTCCGCGACCACAACGAATACCTGGGCGACCCGGATTTCGTCACGATGCCGCTCGACATGCTGCTGTCGCGTTTCTATGCCGATGGCCTCCGCGCGACGATCTCGCCGGACAAGGCCACGCCGTCCGACCTGCTGCCCACGGCCATGGCGCCCGAGCCCGGCATGCATACGACGCATTTTTCGGTGATCGACGCCGACGGCAACATGGTCGCCTCGACGCTCACGGTGAACCTGGAATTCGGCTCGGCCTTCGTCGCCGCGGGCACCGGCGTGGTGCTCAACGACGAGATGGACGACTTCGCGCTCGTGCCGGGCCAGCCGAATGCCTTCGGTTTGCGCGGCGCGCTCGCCAACGCGCCGGAGCCGGGCAAGCGCATGCTGTCGTCGATGTCGCCGAGCTTCGTGTTCGGCGCCGACCGCACGGCGGTCATCGGTTCGCCGGGTGGTTCCACCATCATCACGCAGGTACTCGAGGGCATCCTCGCCTTCGTCGATGGCAAGAGCGCGTCGGAGATCACCGCGCAGAAGCGCTACCACCACCAGTACCTTCCCGACCGTGTCGACGTGGAAGACGGCGCGTTCGACGCCGCCACGACGAAAACGCTGACCGACATGGGTCACACGCTGCGCAAGCGTTCGCCCTGGGGCTTCATGAACGTGGTGACCTGGGACCACCGGACAAATACGCTGGACGCCGCGAGCGACCCGCGTCGTCCGTCGGGCCTTGGCAAGGTGCAGTAGGGCGCGCGCATGAAACTCTGGTCACTTATCGGCAACTCGCAGCAGCTCGACGGCGGCGCGATGTTCGGCAACGCGCCGCGGGCGATGTGGTCGCGCTGGATCGCGCCCGACGAGCAGAACCGCATTCCCCTCGCATGCCGCTGCCTGCTCGTCACCGACCTCGACGGCCGCAACGTGCTGTTCGAAACGGGCATCGGCGCGTTCTTCGAACCGTCGATGCGCGAGCGCTACGGCGTGGTGGAAGACCGCCACGTCCTGCTCGATTCACTGGCCGAGGTCGGGCTGACGCACGAGGACATCGATGCGGTCGTGCTGTCGCACCTGCATTTCGACCACGCGGGCGGCCTGCTCGCGCCATGGGAGGAGGGCGCGGAACCGCGACTGCTCTTCCCGAAGGCCCGTTTCCTCGTCGGCGCGGAACACTGGGCTCGCGCACGCGACCCGCACCCGCGCGACCGGGCGTCCTTCATTCCCGAGATCGTGCGGCTGCTCGACGAAAGCGGCCGGCTGGAGCAGGTCGAGCCGGGCGTGCCCTCGTCGCTGGGCGACGCGGTGCGTTTCGATTTTTCGGAAGGCCACACGCCCGGTCTCATGCTGGCCGAGGTAGGCGGGGTAGCGTTTTGCGCCGACCTCATCCCGGGCCGTGCCTGGGTGCACCTGCCGGTGACGATGGGCTACGACCGCTGGCCCGAGAAGCTCATCGACGAGAAAAAGACATTCCTTGACGACAAGATGGCTCGCGGGGTGAAGCTGTTCTTCACCCACGACCACGGCTGCGCGATGGCGGCGGTCGAACGGGATGCTAAAGGCCGCTACGTGGCGGTCGATATGGTGGAAATGCTGGTGGGGGCAGAACCCCTCGCCGGCGCATGATGGGGGCAGGATGACGTCGACGTACAGGGTGAAGCAGGGCGGCATGGGCTGGGGCTCGCGCATCGCGGGTGCCGTGCTGTTGCTCGCGGGGCTGGGTCTGATCGCGTGGAACGAGCGCAGGGTGATGGACTACGGCGCGGCGATGACGCGTCACGGCGCCCCCGTGCTCGATCTCGGCGACGCCGGTCGGCCCGCGGCGGGCCAGTACGGCTCGGTGACCCGTGTCAGCGGCATCCCGCAGATCGTCGACGCGCCCAGGGATCCCGAGTTCAACGTGCGCGCGAACTCGCCGATCCTCATCCGTCACGTGGAGATGTTCCAGTGGCGCGAGATCACGGTCGGTGGCGCCACGCATTACGAACTCGACTGGGTCGATCGGCCCATCGACGCGTCGTCGTTCGCGAAGCCGGCGGGCCATGTGAACCCGGGGGCCTTCCCGATCCAGGGCCGTCAGTTCGAAGCGGGCGAAGTGAAGCTCGGTAACTTCAGGCTGGGCGAAGCCATCCTGCGCGCCTTTCCGGGGCGCACCAGCGTCGCGCCCAACGAGAAGGGCATGCCGCCCAACCTCGCCGCGACGTTCCAGCGCGTCGACGACGCGCTGGTCACCAGCGCGAAGTCGGCGCACCCGCGGCTCGGCGATCTCCGCGTGAGCTGGGAAGGCGTGCCGATACAGTCGATGACCGTCGTCGCCCGCATCGACGGCGATACGCTCGTTCCCGCGCCGCCCAAGGCGGGCGATCCCGGGTTCGAAGTGCAGGTGGGCGATCGCAGCCTGCTCGAGGTCATTCCGGCGTTGCCCGAGCCCCCGCAGGCCGTACTTCTGTTGCGCGGACTGGCGTTCGTGCTGGCGATCGTCGGCTCTTCGCTGCTCGCACTGACGAGCCGCATGGAGCGCGATCTCCTGTTCGCGATCGGCATCGGCGCGGTCGTGGTGTCGGCCGTGGCGGGTGTGATGTGGCTTGCTGGCGACGCCATGGCGGCGAGCGTATGGTTACTCGTGGCCGTGCTCGGTGCCGGCCTGGCGATCTGGCGCGTGCAGCAGCGCACGGCGACCAGGGCGATCTGAACCCGCAACAGGGAGGAATGGCGCATGCGCATCACGGGACTCTACGCGGCCTTGCTGGCCTTGATCACGCTGGCGCTGGCCGTGCGCGTGATGTTGTTGCGCAAGCGAACCGGTATCGGTCTGGGCGACGGCGGCGATCGCGACGTGGCATGTGCCGTGCGCAGCCACGGCAACGCGGCGGAGTACATACCGCTCGCACTGATACTGCTGCTGATCCTCGAACTCAACCAGACGCTGCCGCTTCTGCTGCATGTGTTCGGCATCGCTCTGCTCGTGGCGCGCCTCGCGCACGCGTTCGGCTTGTCGCGGTCACCCGCCTATTCGGCGGGCCGCGCCATCGGCGCGGCCCTCAGCCTGATCGTCATCGCGGCGATGGCGTTGATGCTCATCTGGCAGTATCTGGTGATCCACCTGATCGCGCCGTCGCTGGTCTGAGCCCTCAGGCTTCCGCGGTGGCCGTCGCCGTGCCGTCGGCGAACGCGTAGACGTGATCGGCCCAGTCGGTGGCCTCCACGTAGATGGTCGCCATCGTGTTCACGTGCTGCTCGCGCAACGAGCTGTCGCTCTCCAGTTCGCCCTGTTCCCAGTGGCGGACCTGATCGAGGATCGTGGCGAACGGACCCGTGCCGTCGAGCAGCGCCTCGCGGATCTCGATCGCGAGGGGCAGGTGCTCCAGCACGTACGACATCGAGACGTTCATGAGCGTGTCGAGCAGCGAGAACAGGCCGGCGGTGAACGCCATCTCCTGCAGCTCGGGCTTGATCGCCCGCGCCAGCTTCTCGCACATGTGCGCCCGGATCAGTGCCAGACGCAGGAGCTCCGGCGGCCGTTCGTCCATGCCGGACACGGCCATGGTGAAGATCCAGTTGCGCATGCGGTTGACGCCGAAGAACACCGCGGCCTGTTCCACCGACTTCAGCTGGCGAGGCAGGGCGAAATACGCCGAGTTGACGCAGCCGAGCAGCTTGTAACTGAGGATGGCGTCGTCGCGGATGATCTTGCCGAGCTCGACGGGGCCGTTCTCGGGATCCTGCAACGCGCCCATCAGGCGCAGCACGCCGAGCTTGCTCGGGGTAAGGCGCGGCATGTCGACGCGTTCCGGCCGCAGCAGGTACTTGCCCTGGAAGCCGTCGATGTCCTGGTCGGCATAGTCGACGAAGGTTTCGTGCGAGTCGATGCCGGTGACGATCACCTTGACACCGAAAGCGTGGACGTAGTCCATGTGTGCGCGCGCGGCCACGGGGTGGCGGTGATCGACGGCGATCTTGGCGAACTGCACGATGCGTAGCAGGGCGTCGACGCCGGCGCGCTGTTCGGGATCCGCGGGAAGCGTGAAGTCCTCCAGCATGAACAGGCAGCCGTGGCTCTTCAGTTCGCGCAGCTTGAGGAGCAGATCCTCGTTCGTGCCGACGTCGGCACTGATGCTGGCGCCGAGGCGCGCGTTATGGCGAAGGATGTCGGCGTGCTGCACGAGCAGCTCGGTCGACATGTGCAGGAACGCGCGGTTGTCGCGCACGAGGCGCTTGAGGCTACCGTCCGCGATCGCGCTCAGCGTGGCCTGCGTATGCGCAAGCGACGCGGCGTCGATGTCGGTGCCGATGGGGCGCGGAAAGAGCAGCTCGTAAGCGAAGAGCGACTGCTTCTTGTCGAGGATGGGGACACGGACGATCGGAAGGATGCCGTCGTCGTTCACCGCGGTCGGCTGGGGAGATACTGCCATTGCTTCCTTCTTGCGCCGTCTGGGGTGAGCTCTATTGTCGTCGTTCGGTGAAGATCAAACCTGTGCAAGGGTCGCGGAACGGAGGTTTATCTTCGCGACCCCGTTGCGGCCGTAGGTCGAGCCACCGGGCGAATCGCCCGAGATCAGCGACAGCGCGTGGCGCACGTGGCTGATCCGCTGGCCGACGATGCGGCCGTTGGTTTCATTGAGTTGCCTGCATTCGCGAAGGCGATCGAAGACGTGCGTCCAGCGTGGGTCGGCGAAGGCGTCCACGCGCGCGGCATCGCCGAGCTGGCGCAGTTCGACGTCGAGTGCCTCGACGCGGTCGATCAGGTCGCCCTTGGCGCGGCCGACGTCTTCCAGCGGTTGCGGATCGGGATTGTCGAGCGCGAGGCGTTCTTCAATCAGGCATGCGTGCAGGGCGTCGATGCCGCGCGCCAGGTCGCCCATCACGGCGACCAGCGCGGCGTCGAAGTCGGCGCCCGGCGCGGCACTCATGCCTTGCCGCCACCCATGACGCCTTCCATCGCCAGAAACTTGCTGGCGATGGCCTGTGCGTCGGGCTTGTACGTGCCGTCGGCGAGGCGGGCGCGGATCTCGTCCACGCGCTTCGTGTCGATGCCTTCGCCGCGGCTGGCGGCGTCGAGCGCTTTCGCCGAATCGGTAAGGCTGATGCTGTCGTCGCTCGGACGAAC
Organism: Luteibacter sp. UNCMF331Sha3.1; assembly: GCF_900109915.1. GTDB lineage: Bacteria > Pseudomonadota > Gammaproteobacteria > Xanthomonadales > Rhodanobacteraceae > Luteibacter. The sequence continues at coordinate 566,279 of NZ_FOBU01000001.1, read as the reverse complement.
CGTGGCGGTGCCCTGCGCGGAACCGGCGGCACCGGCCGCGGGGTTCTGGGTGCGCAGCTGCACCTGGGGCTGGGGAGCCTGGATGCCGGGTTTGATCGTCGTCGTCATGCGTGGTTACCTCGGAGCGTGTGTTCCGTCAGACCCTTTATCGGCGGCCTGTCGGCGAACTTTAACCGGCACGGCGCCGGGGAGTGTGACCGGGTTGGGATTTCATTCATGGCAGCACCGCCACGGTCCCGGGACCGCTCACGATGGCGTCCAGCACCTTGCCGGAGGACGCGTTGCGTACTTTCAGCCGGGTGCCCGTATCGCCGGCGCCCATCGCCACGCCTTCGGCGCGGATGGTGACGCCGTCGACCGAGGCTTCCATGCTCACGGCGTCGCCGATGCGCACGGCCTGGCGGCCGGCGAGCATCCCGGGCGTGAGCACGGTGCCCGCGTTGAGCGGTCGGGCGAGCGCGCGGCCGCGGATCTGGTCGAGGCTGGCGACATAGCCGTAGGCGAGGCTGGCCACGTCGCGTTCCTCCGTGTGCACGTCGGACGCGCCGGGACCGTCGCCGCGCGCCAGCGGCCGGCTCGTGACCAGCACGTTGGCGAACATCTGCACCTTCACCGGCACCCGTACCGTCCAGCCGCCCGGGACGGGGCAGCGGACCGTGACGCTGACACGGGCGCCCAGCGGACGATTGCCGGGCAGGGAGGCTTCCAGCGGTGCCGCGCAGTCGGCGAGGTGCAGGCGGCTGTCGAGTTGGCCGGCTTCGGTGGTCATGCGCGCGCCCGGCAGCGTGCGGTGCTGCTGGAGCCAGTCCACCGCCAGCGTGCGCACGGCGTCGAGCGACTGCGTGGCCGCCGCGGGAAGCGGACAGATCAGCAGCGCCGACAACGCGCCCACGGTGGCGAGGACGCGCTGGATCACGCCGCGCGCTCCGCGAGCGACACCGAAAGGCCCTGGGCGATGGCGTCGAGTTCGCGCGTGAGGCCCGGCAGCATGTGGCCGGCATCCGCGTGGCGGCCTTCGCCGAGCGTGATGGCGTATTGCGAGGCGAGCACGGAGAACCGTTCGCCCGCGCTGCGAACCGCGTCGGCGGTGCCATCGGGGCGTAGCGCGCGCAGCTGATCGATGCAGCGCATCAGCGGCGTGGTATCCAGCCAGCGGCGATCGAGGCCCGACGGGTCGCGCGATGCCAGTTCGAGCGCGTAGCGCAGCCCCTGGCTGGCTTCGCGGATCATCTGGCTGAGGCTGGCGGCGTCGAGGTTGCCCTCGGTCTCCAGGCGAGCGAGGCCGAGGCGATGCGCGAGGACGGCGGCGCGCGCGGCGGCGTCGGCCTGGCGGCGGGCTTCGTTGGTGACGCGACCGAGGGACGCCTGCGTGGCCTGGATGGCGGCGACGCGGCCGGTCATGGCGGCCATGCCTTCGCGCGCGGCTTCGAGGCTGCCCCGGGCGCCGCGGACGGCGTCGTCGACGCGACCGAGCGATGCCTGCATGCCGGCGATGCCGGTCTGGGACTGGTCGAGGCGACGCAGGCTCGTCTGCACGGCGTCGTCGAGATGGCCGGAGAATTCGCCGACCGCCTGCGTGACCTGATCGATCTCCGCCGTGGCCTGCGTGGTCTTCTCGGCGAGCTGCTTCACCTCGTCGGCCACCACGGCGAAGCCGCGGCCGGCTTCGCCGGCACGGGCGGCTTCGATCGCGGCGTTGAGCGCGACGAGGTTCGTCTGGTGGGCGATGTCCTGCACGCTCGCCGTCAGCTTGCGGATGGACGTGAAGTATTCGGAGAACTGCGCGTGGTTGCGGCTCATGCCCGAGAGGGCGCTGCGCAGCAGGCGCAGCTGGCCGTCGAGTTCGGCGGAAGTGGCCTGGCCCTGGCTGCCTGCTTCGGCCATGCCGGCGACGCCCGCGTGGGCCTGATCGAGCGCCGTCGAAATCCTGGCGCCCGCTTCCGTCAAACGACCGGCGGTGTCGCGAGCGCCTTCGACGGCGGTGCCGAGCTCCTGCAGCGTGGCGCCGAGGGCCTGGGCGTTCGTCAGCGTCATGCCCTGCTGTTCGATCGCCTGGATGGTGGTGGCCGCGACGGTGCGCGGCGCGGCGGGCTTCAGCAGCGGGCCCAGCGCGCTGGCGGCCGCCGGATACTGGGCGGAGAGCGCACGCACACGCGCGGCGTCGCCGCTGGCGGCTGCGTGGGCAAGGAGACGTACGTGCTGGCTCCAGAGGAGGGTCATGAGTTCGCTTTCGCTGTTCGGAAGGTCGTCCCAGTAGATCGGTCGGGGACGTGACATCTTGAGTGCATGCAATCCACATGCCATGGCGCGGCTACAGGAAACGCCGGCGGCGCCGATACGCTCAGCGACCCCTACCGCAGACTCACGCGCAGCCATGGCCCGACCGCTCCTCGACACCGTCGAAACCTTCACCCGCCTGGCCGGGCACAACCGTGTCGCCATGCTGCTGTTCCGCCTGGGCGACCGCCAGGGCTTCGGCATCAACGTCTTCAAGGTGCGGGAGGTGCTGCGCCGCCCACGCCTCGAGCGGATGCCGAGCATGCATGCGCTCGTGTCCGGCAGCTTCGACTACCGCGGCCAGACCATCCCCGTCGTCGACCTGGCCGCCGCCATGGGCTACCCGCCGCTGGCGGGCGTGGACTCCGCGCACCTGATCGTCACGGAGTTCAACCGGTCGGTGCAGGGCTTCCTCGTCTCCGACGTCGACCGCATCGTGCACATCGATGGCGCCAACATGACGGCGCCCCCGCCGGCGCTGGGCTACGGTGCCCGCGTCAACGCCGTGACGCGCCTCGACGGCGACCTCCTCGCGGTGGTCGATGTCGAGCAGGTGCTCGCGAGCGTCGACCCGCAGGCGGTCGAGCTTTCCGACCGCATCCAGCACGCCGCCCAGGTACAGCACGCGCGTAACCGGCGGCTGCTCGTGGTGGACGATTCGCTCGTGGCGCGTACCCAGCTGGTGGATCTGTTCCGCAAGATGGACCTGGAATGCGTCGTGGCGAAGGACGGCAGCGAGGGCCTGGACGTGCTTCGCACGCTCACGATGGGTCCGGTCGACGAGCGCGTGGCCCTGGTGGTCTCGGACATCGAGATGCCTCTCATGGACGGCTACGCCCTCACGCGCGCCATCCGCGAGGATGCCAGTCTCCGTCACCTGAAGGTCGTGCTGCACAGCTCCCTCAGTGGCGTTTTCAACGAGGCCATGGTGGATCGCGTGGGCGCCGATCGCTTCATCGCCAAGTTCCAGCCCGACATCCTGGCGACCGCCGTTCTCGAGCTGTTGCCCGCCTGAGTCGCGGCGACGGGGCGCCGTCGCCGGTCGGCCAGCGACGCGTCGGAATTCCGGCGCACACGTCCCCGGATGTGTTTCCGACCTCCCGAAAATGGCGCTGCGGCGCCATTTTTCGTGTGCATGCCTGGCATGGCACGCGACTTGCTCCAGCCCCTTCGCCAAGGTCACGAGGGGCGACACCCATGCTCGACAAACCCGATTCACTGTTCGGCGTCCACGCGCAGGCCCTGGGCCTGTGGCAGCGCCGTGCCGAGGTGATTTCGTCGAACCTCGCCAACGCCGACACGCCTGGATTCATGGCGCGCGACCTCGATTTCCGCAAGGCGATGGCCGCCGCCACGGGCGCCGTCGAGGGCAGCACATTGCCGATGACCGCGACCTCGTCCGGCCACATCGGCGGTAACGCGGCCCAGGCGCTCGCCGACGCGGACCGGATGGCATACCGCGTCGAGACCCAGCCCACGATGGACGGCAACACGGTCGACACGCAGGTCGAGCAGGCCCAGTTCGCGGCCAACGCGATCCACTACCAGGCCTCGCTCGGCTTCATCAACGGCCAGATCCACACCATGCGTCTGGCGATCACGGGGAGCGGCGGATGAGCCTGATCAAGATTTTCGACGTTGCCGGGTCCGGCATGGCCGCGCAGTCGGCGCGCCTGAACACCACCGCGAGCAACATGGCGAACGCCGACAGCGTCGCCAGCAGCGAGGCCGCCGCGTACCACGCGAAGCAGCCCCTGTTCTCGGCCGTGCAGCAGCAGGTCAACGGCCAGATGGAAAACGCCGGCGTGCGCACGATGGGCATCACCGAGAGTCAGGCGCCGGTGCAGTCGCGCTACGAGCCATCCAATCCGCTCGCCGACGACACCGGCTACGTCTATTCGAGCAACGTCAACCCGGTCGACGAGCTGGTCAACATGATCTCCGCGTCGCGCTCCTACCAGAACAACGTCGAAGTCATGAACAGCGCCAAGCAGCTCATGCAGAAGACGCTCGAACTCGGCAAGTAAGGACATCCCATGGCAGTCGATTCCGTCAACGGCAGCTCGACGAACCAGTCGTCGTCCAGCCAGCTGCAGCAGCAGACACTGAGTCAGTCGGATTTCCTGAAGCTCATGGTCACGCAGATGACCAACCAGGATCCGACCAAGCCGATGGACTCCACGCAGATGGTGGCCCAGATGGCGCAGTTCTCGCAGGTGGCGGCCACGCAGCAGTTGCAGCAGTCGTTCGACTCGCTCGCCACGAATCTCAGCGGCGACCAGTTCGTGCGCGCCGCGGGCCTCGTCGGCACCGAAGTGCTGGTGCCCTCGAAGGCCGGCAAGCTCGACGACGGCAAGCTCGGCGGCGCCGTCAACGTCGGTACGTCTGGCACCTACGTGAATGTCACCATCAAGGATCAGGCGGGCAACGTGGTGCGCACGTTGTCGCTCGGGCAGCCCGACGCCGGCCTGGTCAAGTTCGACTGGGACGGCAAATCCGACGACGGCACCCAACTGGGCGACGGCGTCTACCAGATGTCCGCTACTTCCGGCGGAACCGCGATCGACACGTTCGTTCGCGGCAAGGTGGAAGGCGTCGGTGCTTCCGGCACCGATGGCACGTACCTGCAGGTGGCCGGCTACGGCGGCGCCCTGCTCAGTCAGATCGCGCAAATCCTGTAAGTACAGCGAGGAAATCCACCATGCCTTTCGATATCGCCCTCAGCGGCATCAACGCGGCCTCCGCCGACCTCGAGGTCACCGCGAACAACATCGCCAACGTGAACACGGTGGGCTTCAAGGGCTCGCGCGCCGAGTTCTCGCAGGTCTACTCGGTCGCCGGACAGAACCTTTCGGCCAACGCGGCCGGCAGCGGCGTCCGTCTCACCAACATCGCCCAGCAGTTCAGCGACGGCAACAACACGCAGACGGGCAATTCGTACGACTTCGCCCTGAGCGGCGCGGGCTTCTTCACGATCCGTGACGGTGCCGGCTATTCGTACACGCGCGCCGGCAATTTCCATCCGGACGACCAGGGCAACATCGTCACCGCCACCGGCCAGTACGTGCAGGCCTATCCGCCGACCGCATCGGGCGGCTTCGACATCAGCTCGCTGTCCGATCTGAAGATCACGACCGGCACCAGCCCGGCCAAGGCCGTGTCCAACGTGACGCTGACCGCGAACCTCTCGTCGAGCGCCACGGCACCGACGGGCGGCGCGTTCGATCCGACGAACGACAAGACCTACAACTACCTCTCGACGTTCCAGGCGTACGACTCGCTGGGCGCCACGCACACCACCAACGTGTACTACGTGAAGGACGCGACCAACCCGAACGCGTGGAACGCGTACATGACGGTGGACGGCCAGCAGGTGGGCGCGGCCCAGCCGATCGCCTTCAGCTCCGGCGGCGCGCTGACCGCGCCGGTGGGCGGCAAGCTCAACTTCGGCCAGGTGTCGCCGAATCCGGGCGCTGCCCCGCTCGACATCACGGTCGACATCAACAAGGTCACGCAGTTCGGCGACAACTACGCCACCACGGCGGCGCCGACCGACGGTTACCCGGCCGGCAAGTTCTCGAAGATCGACGTCGCGAAGGACGGCACGGTGTCGGCGATCTTCTCCAACGGCGTGACCAAGCCGCTGGGCCAGCTGGCCATCGCCACGTTCGCGAACAACCAGGGCCTGCGTCAGCTCAACGACACCAACTGGGTGCCGTCGACCGAGTCGGGCCAGCCCATCCGTGGCGTCGCCAACTCGGGCGACGTCGGCACGGTGGTCGCCGGTTCGCTGGAATCGTCGAACACGGCCGACCTCACGGCCCAGCTGGTCAACATGATCAAGGCGCAGCGCAACTACCAGGCGAACGCGCAGGTCATCTCGACCGACGACAAGCTGACCCAGACCATCATCAACATCCGCAACTAAGCGTGACGGCGGGCGCGGCCCTCGCCGCGCCCGCCGCCAGCCGACAAGGATCCCGCCATGGACCGCTCCGTATACGTCGCCATGACCGGCGCCTCGCAGATCATGCGCGCGCAGGCCGAGGTGGCGCACAACCTGGCCAATGCCAACACCACCGGCTTCAAGGCAGAGCTGTCGGCGTTCCAGAGCGTGCCCGTGCAGGGCGATGGCCTGCAGACGCGCATCAACGGCGTCGCGCAGGGCACGGGCTGGGACACCACCCAGGGCACCCAGACGCAGACCGGCAACGATCTCGACGTGTCGGTGCAGGGCAACGGCTGGATCGCCGTGCAGACGCCCGATGGCGTGGAGGGATACACCCGCGCCGGCAACCTGCGCATCGACTCCGAGGGTCTGCTGACCGACGCGCGCGGAAACGCCGTGCTGGGCGGCGGCGGTCCGATCACGATCCCGCAGGCTTCCAGCGTGAAGATCGGCGCGGACGGCACGATTTCGGTCGTGCCTCTGGGTGAGTCGCCGGCCACGATCGCCACGACCGACCGCATCAAGCTCGTCAACCCCGGCAACGATCAGCTGAGCCTGGCCTCCGACGGCCTCATGCACATGAAGGACGGCACGCAGGCGCCCGCCGACGCGAACGTGAAGGTCGTCTCCGGCGCGATCGAGGCCAGCAACGTCAACCCGTCCGACGTGCTCGTGAAGATGATTTCGCTCTCCCGCGAGTTCGAAATGCAGGTGCGTTCGATCAAGACCGCCGACGAAAACGCGCAGTCGGCATCGAAATTGCTACAGGTGGGGTAACCACCGCGCGGTGACGGAAAGCCGTCGCCGCCACGTCAAGCGCTCACGCGCAGGAGTCAACGATGTTCACGTCCCTCTGGATCGCCAAGACCGGCCTCGACGCGCAGCAGACGCGCATGGATGTCGTGTCGAACAACCTGGCCAACACGAACACCACCGCGTTCAAGCGTTCGCGCGCGGAGTTCGAAGACCTGGCCTACCAGAACCGTGGACAGGCCGGCGCGCAGACGACCGAGCAGACGCAGTCGCCCACCGGCTTCATGATCGGAACGGGTGTGCGCGTGGTCGGCACACAGAAGATGTTCGAGCAGGGCGGCGTGCAGCAGTCGGAGAACCCGCTCGACATCCGCATCGACGGTCGTGGCTTCCTGCAGGTGACGATGCCGGACGGTACCGTCGGTTACTCGCGCGACGGCGGACTGAAGCGCGACCAGGACGGCCAGATCGTCACCAACGACGGTTACCCGCTGGAGCCGGCGATCACCATCCCGGCGAACGCCTCCACGATCAGCATCGGCAAGGACGGCACGGTGAGCGTCACCACCGCCGGAAGCGCGGCGTCGCAGCAGATCGGCACCATCCAGCTCGCCGACTTCGTCAATCCCGCCGGCCTCGAGCCGCGCGGCGACAACCTCTACCTCGAAACGGCCGCCAGTGGCGCGCCGCAGACGGGCACCGCCGGCCTCAACGGACTCGGCACCATCCAGCAGCACTCCCTCGAAACGTCGAACGTCAACGTGGTCGAGGAGATGGTGAACATGATCGAGACGCAGCGCGCCTACGAGATGAACTCGAAAGCCATCTCCGCCGCCGACCAGATGCTCCAGTTCATCTCCAACAAGACCTGAGACACGTCATGAATCGCTCCTTCGCCCGTTTGCTCGTCGCCATGCTGCCGCTCGCCACCCTCGGCGGCTGCGCCATCGTGCCGCCCACGCCGAAGCCGATGTACGCGGCCACGCTGCCCGTCGAGATGGCGCCGCAGGCCCAGGCCACGGGGTCGATCTACGCCGACCAGCAGTCGATGGAACTGTTCGCCGATCCGCGCGCGCATCGCGTCGGCGACATCCTGACGATCACGCTCGTCGAGGCGACGCAGGCCAGCAAGAAGGCCGCGACGAGCACGGCGAAGAAGAACGGCAACAACATCACGTCACCGACGATCCTTGGCCAGGGCCTACGCATCGGCGGCAACACGGCGAACAGCTCGCTCGCCAGCAACAACGCGTTCGACGGCGACGGCTCGTCGAGCCAGAGCAACCAGCTCACCGGCGAGATCACGGTCACCGTCGCGCAGCGCCTGTCCAACGGCGCGCTGGTGGTGCGCGGCGAAAAGTGGCTCACGATCAACCAGGGCGAAGAGCTGGTGCGCATCTCCGGCATCGTGCGCCCGCAGGACATCGGCAACGACAACATCGTCGCGTCGAGCCGCGTCGCCGACGCGCGTATCGAATACGTGGGCAAGGGCACGCTCGCCGACGCGAACACGCGTGGCTGGCTCTCGCGCTTCTTCGACTCCAAATGGATGCCGTTCTGATGAGCGCCATGCATCGCCTCCGCGGCATCGTCCGCACCGCCGCCGCCGTGCTGGCGCTCGGCGCCATCGTCCCCGCGCACGCCGACCGCATCCGCGACCTCGTGCAGGTGGGCGGGGTGCGCAGCAACCAGCTCATCGGCTACGGCCTCGTCGTCGGTCTCGACGGTAGCGGCGACCAGACGAGCCAGGCGCCCTTCACCACGCAGAGCCTGGAAAACATGCTCCAGCAGTTCGGCGTCAACGTGCCGGCGAACGTGCGTCCGCAGCTGAAGAACGCCGCCGCCGTGACGATCACGGCCGAGCTGCCGCCTTTCGCCAAGCCGGGCCAGCGCATCGACGTGACGGTGGCTTCGATCGGCAACGCCAAGAGCATCCGCGGCGGCGAGCTGCTCATGTCGCCCCTCAAAGGCGCCGACGGGCAGGTCTACGCGATCGCGCAGGGCAGCGTCGTGGTCGGCGGCGTGAGCGCGCAGGGCAAGAGTGGCTCCAGCGTGCAGGTGAATATCTCCGCGAGCGGCCGCATTCCGGGCGGCGCGAGCATCGAGCGCAGCGTCGCCACGTCGTTCGACAAGGGCGGCGACCTCATGCTCAACCTCAACACCGCCGACTTCACCACCGCCGCGCGCATCGCGCAGGCCGTGAACCAGAGCTTCGGCGCGGGTACGGCCAACGCGATCGATTCAGGCTCGGTCGCCGTCCGCGCACCGATGGATCCCTCGCAGCGCGTGTCGTGGCTGTCGACCATCCAGGCCATCGAAGTGACGCCGGGCGACGCGCCCGCGCGCATCATCGTGAATTCGCGCACCGGCACCGTCGTGATCGGTTCCGACGTGAAGGTGGGGGCCGCGGCTGTCGCGCACGGCGCCATCCAAGTCACCATCAGCGAGCAGCCACAGGTGAGCCAGCCGGCGCCGTTCAGTCGCGGCCAGACGGCCGTCGTGCCGAGCAGCCAAGTGGCCGTGAGCGAGGAAGGCGGCCACATGTTCAAGTTCGGCCCGGGCACCAGCCTCGACGCCATCGTGCGCGCGGTGAATCAGGTCGGCGCGTCGCCGAGCGACCTCATCTCCATCCTGCAGGCGCTGAAGCAGTCCGGCGCGCTGCATGCCGAACTCGTGGTGATCTGACATGGCGATCACGGTCGACAACCAGCGTCTTGGCACCTACACGGACATGTCCGCGTTCGCCGGCCTGCGTTCGGCCGCGCAGCAGGACTCGAAGACGGCGCTCCCGGTCGTCGCGAAGCAGTTCGAATCGATCTTCACCCAGATGATGCTGAAGTCCATGCGCGACGCCAGCGCCGCCATGGGCGACGACATCATGGGCTCGCAGGCCGGCACGGCGTACCGCGACATGTTCGATCACCAGCTGTCGCTGACCCTGTCGCAGGGCAAGGGCATCGGCATCGCCGACATGCTCATCCGCCAGCTGGGGGGCGGCACGCCGAAAGGCGATGCGTCCGCCGACCTCTTCGCGGGCGTCACTGGCGACGCAAGCACGGCCGCCGTGGTGTCTTCGCCCTCGGATCAGGAAAGCGGCCTCATGGACTCGCTCGAGCGCATGTTCGGCCGGGCCGGACGCGCTGTCGGCGACGGTGCCAACGCCGTGGCGGGCGCGGTCGGCAAGCTCACGGTGTCCAGTCCGGAAGAATTCGTGCAGAAGCTCGCGCCGCACGCCATCGAAGCGGCGAAGAAGCTCGGCGTGTCCGTGCGCGCGCTGCTGGCGCAGGCCGCGCTAGAAACCGGCTGGGGCAAGCACATGCCCCAGCAGGGCAGCACCACGAGCTTCAACATGTTCGGTATCAAGGCCGGCAGCAGCTGGGACGGCAAGCGCGTCAACGTGCCGACCCTCGAATACGAAGGTGGCGTGGCGGTACGCAAGAAGGACAGCTTCCGCGCCTACGATTCGCCGTCCGAGTCCTTCCAGGATTACGCCGACATGGTTTCCAGCAGCCCGCGTTACGCCGCCGCCGTCGGGCGCGGCGACGACGTGGCCGGCTTCGCGCACGCGCTGGTGAAGGGCGGTTACGCCACCGATCCCAGCTATGCGAAGAAGCTCACCGATATCGCCAATGGACCGGTCATGAAGCAGGCGCTCGCGGCGATCGAACGACTCGCCGAAGCGCTCTGACCAACGACCGCCGGGTACACGAAAGGACAACGACGATGGCCGACCTGCTCTCCACCGGAATCTCGGGCCTGCTTGCCTCGCAAGTAGGTCTTTCGACCGTCGGGCACAACATCAGCAACGTCAACACCGCGGGTTACACGCGGCAGACGACGACGTTCAACGCCCGCTCGCCGCAGTTCAACGGCGGCTTCTACGTAGGGCAGGGCGCCGACGCGGTCAGCGTCCAGCGCGCCTACAGCCAGTTCCTTACGCAGACGGTGTGGTCGGCCAACTCCGGGCAGAGCCGTGCGTTGCAGTACGCCGGCCTGACGGCGGCGACCAACAACGCGGTCAGTGGCTCGGCCAATCTGCAGAGCGCGCTCGACGGCTTCTTCGGCGCGGTCAGCGACGTCGCGAACGCACCGGTGGATACCGCGAGCCGCCAGGCGCTGATCGGCAAGGCCAGCACGCTGGTGTCGACTTTCCGGTCGCTGTCGTCGCAGTTCCAGCAGATCGACACCCAGACCAACCAGGAGATCAGCAACTCCGTCGACAAGATCAACAGCCTGGCGAAGAGCATCGCGGACCTCAACGGCGAGATCCAGCGTGCGTCGGTCGGCGGCGCGGTGCCCAACGACCTGCTCGACGCACGCGATCAGGCGATCTCCCAGCTGTCGCAGATCGTTGGCGTCAACGTCAGCCAGGGCAGCGGAAACATGGTCACCGTCTCGGTGGGCAACGGCCAGCCGCTCGTCAACGGTACCGACGCGACGAAGCTCGCGACGGCATTCAACCAGTACGATTCGTCGCGTCTCGAAGTGGTCGGGCCCTCGGGTTCGGTGATCAGCGGGCAGCTCGGCTCCGGCTCGCTCGGCGCGACCTTCGACTTCCGCACGAACGTGCTCGACCCGGCACGAAATCAGCTCGGCCGCGCCGCGATCGCGATGACCGACGCATTCAACAAGCAGCACGCGCAAGGCATCGACCTCAATGGCGACGCGGGTGGCAAATTCTTCGACATCGCCGATCCGGCGGTGCTGAACAGCTCGTCGAACAAGGGCACCGCCGCGGTCTCCGCCAAGGTGACCGATGTCGGCAAGCTCGGCGCGGCCGACTACATCATGCGGTTCGACGGCACCAAGTGGAACGTGACCACGACGGCCGGCGTCACCGTGCCGTCGACCGGCACGGGCGCCGCGGGCGACCCGATCCTGATCGACGGCCTCGCCATCACCGTGCCGTCCGGCACGCCGCAGACGGGCGACAGTTTCCAGATCCAGCCCACGCGGAATGCGGCCTCCACGATCAGCGTGGCGGTCAGCGACACGAGCAAGATCGCCGCGTCCGGTCCGCTCGCCGCCACCAAGGCCGCGGGCAACACGGGCAAGGCGACGCTGGGCAACCTGAAGATCACGGATACCGCGGATCCCGACTTCAACAAGCCGGTCAACATCGTCTTTACCTCACCCACCACGTACACCGTGGATGGCGGTCCGCCGCAGACCTATGCCGACGGGGACACGATCACGGGCAACGGGTGGACGCTAAAGCTTTCGGGTATCCCCGCCGCTAACGATACGTTTACCGTGAAGCCGGCGGGTTCGGCCAGCGGCGACAACGGCAACGCGCTCGCGCTGGCCGATGTCGCCAACAAGGGCGTGCTCGACAACGGCATCACGACCGTCGGCAAGTCGTACAGCCAGCTGATCGCGCAGGTCGGCACGGCGGGCGCGCAGGCGAACACGGCGCTCGACGCACAGCAGAGCATCCTCAACCAGGCCATGGCCTCGCAGCAGAGTCTCTCGGGAGTGAACATGGACGAAGAAGCCTCCAATCTGCTGCGGTTCCAGCAGGCCTATGCGGCGTCGGCGCAGGTGATCAATGCCGCCAACACCATCTTCGATTCGCTCATGAGCGCGGTGCGAGGCTGATCATGCGTATTTCCACGTCCTGGGGTCAGCAGCAGGCCGTCAACACGATGCTCGACCGGCAGTACCAGCTGTCGCAGACGCAGCTCGCACTGGGCAACGGCAAGGCGATCCAGTCGCCGTCGGACAACCCCGCCGCGGCGGCGCGCGCCGTCGATACCAGCTCGGCCAGCGCGCAGAACGACCAGTACACGCGCAACATCCAGTCGGCGACGACACGCCTTTCGAACGAGGAGCAGGCGCTCTCGTCCGCCGGCGATATCCTCGACCGGATCCGCTCCATCACGCTCGAGGGCATGAACGGCACGCAGACCGACGAGTCGCGGCAGTCCATCGCCACCGAACTACGCCAGACGCTGAAACAGCTCGTCGCGCTCGCCAACGCGAAGGACGGGCAGGGCGAGTACATTTTTGCCGGCAGCCGCACCACGACGCAGCCGTTCACGATCGACGGCATGACCGTCACCTATGGCGGCGACCAGACACAGCGGATGGTCGCGGCCGCCGCTGGGCTCCAGGTGGCGACGGGTGATAGCGGAGCGGACGTCTTCATGGCGATCCGCGGCGGCAACGGCACGTTCGTGACGTCGGCCGGTGCGGCGAATACCGGGTCCGCCGTCGTGGGTGCGACGTCGGTGACCGACGCGTCCGCATGGGATGGCGGTAACTATACGATCACGTTCACGTCGCCCACGGATTACGAGATCCGCGACGCGGCGAACCCGACGGCGCCGCCGATCTCCACCGGCACGTACACCGGCGAGACGGGCACCATCAACTTCAAGGGCGCGCAGCTCAACATCACCGGCAAGCCGGCCCTGGGGGACACGTTCGCGGTCGGCCCGTCGTCGTCGCAGGACGTCTTCTCGAGCATCGCCGGAATCATCAACGCGTTCGAAGCGCCTGGCGGTGGTGCGCCGATGAACAACAAGGTCAACGCGCAGCTGCTGAATCTCGATCAGGCGTCCACGAGCTTCCTCAATACACGTACGAAGATCGGCGCCCGCATGAACACGCTCGATCAGCAGACGGAGATCGGCGCCGACGTGAAACTGCAGTATCAGTCGACGCTGTCGAACCTCACCGAACTCGATTACGCGAGCGCCGCGAGCACGTTCTCGCAGCAGTCGGCCGCATTGAATGCCGCCCAGCAGGCCTTCGTGAAGATGCAGAACCTGACGCTGTTCAACTATCTCAAATAACGACGAGTCTCCACGCACATCCATCGCGTGTTCAAAGGCGGCCTCCGGGCCGCCTTTTTTTGTGCCCGCTTCCAGAAGCCAGCTCTTGGGTGGGAGCGCGCTCGCGCGCGATGGGTGCTCGCGGCAAGTACCCACCGCGCGCGAGCGCGCTCCCACAGACGGTTTGCAAGAAAGATTTCCGAAACCGCGCCATCTTTCCGACGGAAAAGCGCTAAACCCGGCGCGCATGGTGCCGATAAGAATCCCTGACAGCGGCCGGCACGGGCTCCGGGACGGCGCGCTGATCAGGAAGTTGTTGACAGTTGCAAAAAGTCCTCAAGTTTCTTCCCGGCGTGCCGTAAACCTCTCTGAGGCGGAAGGCTTTCCTAACGGAACCCCGCCGGACTACGCCGCATATCAATCCGGCATTTCGGTTCCGCTTACCAAGGATCAATCCCATGGCTCTGACCATCAACACCAACATCATGTCGCTGAATGCTCAGCGTAACCTGAGCACGTCGCAGACGAAGCTGTCGTCGGCCATTGCCCGTCTCTCGTCGGGTAACCGCATCAACAGCGCGAAGGACGACGCCGCCGGCCTCGCCATTTCGACCCGCTTCACCACGCAGATCAACGGCCTCAACCGCGCCGTGCAGAACGCCAACGACGGTATCTCGCTCTCGCAGACCACCGAGTCGGCCCTCGACGAAGTCACGAACAACCTGCAGCGCATCCGCGAGCTGGCCGTGCAGTCGACCAACGCTTCCAACTCCCCGAGCGACCGCGAAGCGCTGGACGCCGAAGTGCAGCAGCGTCTGTCGGAAGTCACGCGTATCGCCACGCAGACCAACTTCAACGGCATGAAGGTCCTCGACGGTTCGGCCAAGCAGCTCAGCTTCCAGGTCGGCGCGAACGTCGGTGAAGTCATCACCGTCGGCCTCGACAAGGGCATGAAGGCCAACCAGGTCGGCCAGCTCGCTTCGGTCAGCGCCACCCCGACGGGTCTGGGCGGCGTCAAGGTTGCTGCTGGCGACATCACGATCAAGGTCGGCACCGCTACCGCCGTCAACGTCGCCGCTGGCACGTACACCTCCGCCGCCGACCTGGCCAAGGCCATCAATGACAAGGCCGGCGCGGGCTTCGCCTCGGTCGACGCGACCTCGGGCGAACTGAAGTTCTCGAACGCGTCGACGACCGACGCCATCGTGATCGGCGGCGCGGGTGCCACGGCACTCGGCTTCGCCCAGACCGTCGCCGTCGGCACGGCGGGTACCCCGACGGCCGGTACGGACTCCACGAAGGTCGCCGATGCTTACAAGCCTGTCACGCTCGCCGCTGGCGACATGTCGATCTCGGTCGGCGGTGGCAAGTCGTTCGACATCACGGGCACGTTCAAGAGCACGCAGGACGTCGCCGACGCGATCAACGCGCACACCGGTGAAGGCGTCAGCGCGTACGTCGCCACCGACGGCTCGCTGAAGATGACCTCGTCGCAGTCGCTCACCGTGACCGCCGGCGCCACCAGCCCCGCCGTCACCAAGCTCGGCTTCACCGCCGGCACCACGGGCGTCAGCGCCAGCACGCTCGCCGATTCCAGCATCAAGTCGGTCGATGGCGCCAACGAGACGATCAACCGCGTCGACGCCGCCCTCCAGTCGATCTCGAGCCTCCGCTCGGACCTCGGCGCGGTGCAGAACCGCTTCGAGTCCACGATCTCGAACCTGCAGAACATCTCGCAGAACCTGACCTCGTCGAAGTCGGCCATCACCGACGCCGACTTCGCTCAGGAAACGGCGAACATGTCCTCGGCTCAGATCCTGCAGCAGGCCGGCGTCTCGGTCCTCGCCCAGGCGAACCAGAGCCAGCAGATCGTCCAGAAGCTCCTCCAGTAACAGGATGGGCTTGGCCCGGCCCCGGGTGACCGGGGCTTGGCAGGGTAATTGCTTAATTGTCACGGCTGGCTCTCGCAAGGGGGCCAGCCGTCGACAAATTGGCGCCCAGGGCAGTGAGGCGTCCCCCAGGAGAGCTTCATGGCGACCAGCCCAGTTAGCATCGGATCCAGCTCGATCGACGTCGCGTCGATCGTTACCAATCTCGTCGCCAACAAGCGCAAGGCGCAGGACGAGAAGTTCGCCGACGTCAAACAGGCGAACACCACCCAGATTTCGGCCGTCGGCAATTTCACCTCGTCGCTGACGAGCCTGCAGAGCGCGATCAAGGCGCTGACCGACGGCACGGCGTTCAAGACGCAGAAAGTCAGCGTCGGCGAAAGCAAGGCGTTGACGGCCACCGTCGATGCCACGGCGCAACCCAACACGTACAAGATCCGTGTCGAGGCCCTCGCCGCCGCGCAGAAGACCACGTCGACGGCGTTCGCGAGCAGCAAACTGCCGATCGGCACGGGCAACGTCACGATCTCGATCGGCGACAAGTCGATGAGCCTCGACGTCACGGCGGACGCGAACTCCCTCGAGAGCGTACGCGACGCCATCAACAAGGCGAAGGACAATCCCGGCGTCACGGCCAGCATCGTGACGGGTACGGATGGTGCGCACCTCGTCCTCACCTCGGTCTCGACGGGCAAGGACAACGCCTTCACGGTGAAGACCAGCGGCGGCGACGGCAATCTGGCGCGGCTCGACTTCGATCCGGCGACGGATACCGCGCAGACGCCGGCTCAGGATGCGGTGTTCTACGTCGACGACGTGAGGGCCACCAGCGCCTCGAACACGGCGACTTCCGCGATCGACGGGGTCACGCTGTCGCTGACGACCGTCACGCCGGCGGACACACCCACCGTCCTGACCATCGTCAACGACCCAAGCGCGGTCAACACCGCCCTGAACTCGCTGGTCACCTCATACAACGCGTTCATCTCCACGTACAAGCAGCTCACGAAGTACGACGAACAGAACCAGCAGGTCGGTGCTCTCATCGGCGATGCCACCGTCAACTCGATCAAGAGCCAGATCGGTACGCTGCTGGGTTCGCAGTCCACCGGAAACGCCGTGGGCGCACGCTCGCTGAGCGACCTCGGCGTGGCCTTCCAGACCGACGGCACGCTGAAACTCGACAGCACCAAGCTCACCAAGGTGCTGGCGAACAGCCCGAAGGACGTGCAGAACCTGCTCAGTGGCGACAACGGCCTCGCGCCGAAGCTCGACAAGCTGATCACGGGCTGGACGGCGAAGGACGGGATCCTGACGCAACGGTCGGCCAATCTGCAGCAGAAGACCAAGGATATCCAGAAGGACATGGATGCCTTCGAGGTCAAGATGAAGGACTACGGCGACCGTCTGACGAAGCAGTACGCGGCCCTCGACGCGATGATGACCAAGCTCGCCGGCACCAGCAGTTACCTCCAGCAGCAGTTCGACGCCCTGACGGCGAGCAAGTAACGGGACACAGACATGGCACTCGGATATTCCCAGGGCGCAGGCGCCTATCAGCAGATCCGCACGCAGGGCGGCCTCGAAACGGCCGACCCGCATGGTCTCGTCACCATGCTCATGGACGGCGCGCTCGAGCGCATCCGCCTGGCGCAGGCGTGCATCGCCACCGGCAACGTCGCGTCCAAGGGCGAGGCGATCTCCCGGGCCATCGAGATCGTCGGTGCCCTGCAGTCGGGGCTGAACCACGACGTCGACACGCCCCTGGTCGCCCAGCTCGACGGCCTCTACGATTACATGAGCCGCCGCCTGCTGCACGCCAACCTGCACAACGACGCCGACGCCCTCGACGAAGTCACCCGCCTGCTCGGTCAGGTGCGCGAGAGCTGGGTGGCGATTCCGGTCGAAGCACGACAGGTGGCCGGAGCCGGCGCATGACCGACGTCTGGTGCGACCTCCCGCGCGCGCTGGCCCTGACGGAATCCATGCACGCCGCGGCCAGCGACTCCCGCTGGGAAGACCTGGCGGAGCTCGAGGCCGAGCGCGACCCGGTGCTGCACACCGGTACGATGCGCCCGGCGCCGGAGACCCTGGAGTCGCTGAAGTCCATCATGCTGCTCGACGGGCTGATCAAGGATCTCGTTTCCGTGGCCCGCGACGAAGCCGCGGTCGCCTGGGAGGCGTCGCGTCGCGTGCGTCGCGCCGTGGCCGCGTATAGTTCGTTCTGACGGTATCTCGCGGGGGCAGGGCGTATGAGCGACGAGGGCTGGACCGCTTTTTCCGACAGGGTGGCCTGGGACGCGGTATTCCACGCGACCTGCGACACTGTTGCACGCCCCGACCCCTCGGCCCTCGCCCTGATCAACGACCGTAACGCCAGTGTGCTGGTCGCGGTCTCCGCCCTGATGGACCGCCGCAGCGATACCGCCGAGGACGACAACGCCCTCACCCAGGAAGTGGCCCGGCTCGACGCCAAGCTCAACGTCCTGATGGAGATCGTGAATCGCCTGCTGCTGCCCCAGGCGGGCCTCCCACCCCGCGTCGCTCTCCGTTTCAATGCGGCCGGTGCCGTCCTGCCCTGGAGTGGTCTGCCGGCCGTGGGCCAGCCCGTTCTGCTCAAGATCCACTTCGACGTCTGCCGCGCCCTGCCGCTCGAATTGCCGGGTGTCCGCACGGCAGGCCCCTCGGATGGCAAGGGCTTCATCGCCTTCGAGGGGCTGACCGAGGCCGTTCGTGACGGCATCGAGCGTCTCGTCTTCCGCCAGCATCGTCGCCAGATCGCCGAGGCGCGTGCGCATTTTCGGCCGTCGGAAGGCGCGTCCGAGACCATGTGACCTTTTACGTCACGTGACGTAGGAACGTCGCGTGGCGTCCCGCGTCACATTCGTGACGCCTGTCGTCACGCTTGACGCCCTGAACCTTCACCTTCGCGCTCGCCCTCACGGTGTGGGCCGCGCCCGCGCCTGCGTTACGTCGCGGCGCGACGTAGATTTCCGCCTTTTCGCGCCGGTATTCCGACGTTGGCACGCTCCTTGATTGATACCTTGGCACGAAGCCGGCGGGAATCCATCGCGGATCCCGGACGGCACATCGATAAACGCATGATGCGAGGTATGCCAAGGTGAAGTCTTCCCACTTTCTCGTCGTCGAATCCGACGCCTCCCGCGCTGAAAGCGTTGTCTCGGCGCTGGCCTTCCTCGGCTACCGTCCGGTCATCGCGGGCCGGAACCCCATGGGCGAGGTCGAAGGCTGGCGCGGTGTCTACGTCGGCACGGTCGACGACGAGAACGAGCTGGAAGGTCACCTCTCGGCACTGGGTCGCGGCGGTCGCAACCTGCCGATGCTCGTCGCCGCGGATTCGCCGCTGGCCACCTCGCTGATCGCCGACGATACGCGCAGCAACAATGTCGAACTGATCGACATGCCGCTGCGTTACGAGCGCCTCTCCGAGGCCCTGCGGGCGCTCCAGTCGCGTGTCGAGCCAGTCCCGTCGAGCCGCCGCTTCGTCGGCCAGTCCGGCCCGATGCAGCGGGTGAACGCCCTGATCCGCCAGGTGGCGCCGTTCGATTCGAGCGTGCTCGTGCTCGGCGAGTCCGGCAGCGGCAAGGAGCTCGTCGCCCGCACCATCCACGATTGCTCGCCGCGCCGCGACAAGCCGTTCGTCGCCATCAACTGCGGCGCGATCCCCGCCGAGCTGCTCGAAAGCGAGCTGTTCGGTCATGAAAAGGGGGCCTTCACCGGCGCCATCAGCACCCGCAAGGGTCGCTTCGAGATGGCCGAGGGCGGCACCCTGTTCCTCGACGAAATCGGCGACATGAGCCTGCCGATGCAGGTGAAGCTGCTGCGAGTGCTGCAGGAGCGCGTGTTCGAACGTGTCGGCGGCAATCGTCCGCAGCGTTGCGACGTGCGCATCATCGCGGCGACGCACCGCGACCTGGAAGGCGCCATCGAACGCGGCAGCTTCCGCGAAGACCTCTTCTACCGCCTCAGCGTGTTCCCGCTGGAAATGCCGCCCCTGCGCCAGCGCCTCGAAGACCTGCCGGCGCTGGTGTCGGAATTCAATCACCGCCTCGTGCAGCGCGGTCTGTCGTCGGTGCGCTTCGCGCCGAGCGCGGTCGGTGCCCTCTGCCGCTACGGCTGGCCGGGCAACGTGCGCGAGCTGTCTAACCTGGTCGAGCGCATGGCGATCCTCATGCCGCACGGCGAAGTCCGTGCCGCCGACCTGCCGGAAAAATACCGCGGCGCGCTGCCGGTCGAAGAAGTCTCCGGCGCGGCGCTGATCGCGATGATGGAAGCCGAGCCCGAGGTCACCGAGTCGTTCGCGTTCGTGGGCGAAGGCGATCCGTCGGTGCTGCCGCAGGGCGGACTCGATCTGAAGGACCACCTCGCCGGCATCGAGATCGGCCTGATCCGCCAGGCCCTCGGCTCCGCCAACGGCGTGGTGGCCCACGCGGCCAAGCTGCTCCGCGTCCAGCGCACCACGCTGGTCGAGAAGCTGCGCAAGTACGGCCTGTCGGAAACGGTGCAGGCGGGCTGACGAGCCTGCGGTTGGCACAGGTCGTGCATCGGGTGACGCAAACCCGATTCCGCGTTGGAAAACCGTCATGACCACGATCGACGTCAACAGCCTCCTGCTTCAGATGCGCCGCATCAGCGCGCAGACCGAGATGCCCGCCATGCGCGGCGTCGGCGAAGCGGGACAAGTGCAGAAGGGCGCGTTCGGCGATCTCCTCAAGCAGTCGATCGAAGGCGTCGCGCAGCAACAGGGCAAGGCCAAGGACATGGCGATGGCATTCGAACGCGGCGATCCGGGCATCGATCTGGCGCAGGTGATGATCCAGGGCCAGAAGGCCGATCTCTCGTTCCGCGCCATGACCGAGGTGCGCAACAAGATGGTCGACGCGTACAAAGAAATCATGAACATGTCGATCTGATCGACATCGCGCTCAACGACAGGATTCGAACCGAACCATGGCAGATAACGGCGTAGCCACCACGGATAGCAACACGGCTAAGCGCATGGACTCGCTGAAGTCGCTGGCGCAGACGCCGGCCGCCCGGCAGCTCTTCATGCTGGCCGGCATCGCTGGCGCCGTCGCGATCGGTATCGCCGCCGTGCTCTGGTCGCGCGCGCCGAATTACGGTCTGCTCTACGGCGGCCTCGAGCAGAAGGACGCCGCCGCGGTCACGCAGGCGCTGCAGGCCGGCAACACCCCCTATACGCTCAGCTCCGACGGCAGCTCGATCTTCGTGCCCGCCGCCGACGTCGCCGGCGTCCGCCTGAAGCTCGCCGGGCAGGGTCTGCCGCAGGGCAGTGCCGCGAGTGCCGTCGCGGCGACGGATTCGCCGTTCGGCATGAGCGACATGGCCGAGCGTACGCACTATCAGTCGATGCTCGAGAACGACCTTTCGGGCACCATCGCGGGCCTGCAATCCGTGCGCGCCGCGCGTGTGCATCTGGCACTGCCCAAGCCGTCGGCCTTCATCCGCGACAACAAGCCGGCGAGCGCGTCGGTCGTCGTCACGCTCTACCCGGGGCGCCAGCTCGATCAGGGTCAGGTCGCCGCGATCGTGCATCTCGTGGCGGCCAGCGTGCCGGATCTCGACACGCGTCAGGTGTCGGTGATCGACCAGGGTGGCAACCTCCTGACCGTGAGCGATCCCGACAGTGCCTCCGCGATCGGCGACAGCCGCCTGCGCCTTTCGAATCGCATCGAAGCCACCTACACGCAGCGCGTCGAAGATCTTCTTACTCCCCTCGTCGGCGCCGGCAAGGTGCGCGCCCAGGTGTTCGCCGATCTCGACTTCTCGCAGACCGAAAAGGCGAGCGAGACCTTCAACCACGACAACCCTGCGCTTCGCAGCGAGCAGACCAACAGCGACACCCGCACCGAACCCGCGACCAACGGCGGCGTGCCGGGAGCCCTGAGCAACCAGCCGCCGAACACCGGCGCCAACGCCACTGCCGCGAATCCCGCCGCCGGGGCCAAGCCGGGCGCGCAGGCCGCGAGCACGCAGACCGCGCAGACGCCGACGCAGCAGACCCAGAGCGCCACGCGCAATTACGAGCTCGACCGCACGGTCAGTCACGTGACCGATCCGGCCGGCAAGGTCGCGCGGCTCTCGGTGGCCGTGGTCGTCGACAACAAGCAGATGCCGGACAAGGACGGCAAGACGAAGAGCGTGCCGTTCACGCCGGAAGAACTGACGCGCCTGACGGAACTGACCAAGAACGCCGTCGGTTTCAGCGCCGAGCGTGGCGACAGCGTCAGCGTCATCAACGAGCCGTTCCACGGCAACGTCGCCGAGGAGGCGCCGCAGAGCATGCCGTTCTGGGAGCGCCCGGGCATGCTGGATCTGATCAAGCAGGGCCTCGGCGTAATGATCGCGCTGATCGTCGGCTTCTTCGTGCTGCGTCCCATCCTGAAGGGCTTGCTGAAGCCGGCGCCGCTGGCGATGAACAACGTCGCGCTGGCCGGCCCGATGCCCACCGTGTCGGTGATGGTCGACGACGACGACATGACGCCCGATCGCGTCAGTACCACGTCCCAGGCACAGCTCGGTTCGCCCGCGCTGCTGGCCTACGAACAGAAGGTGGGCCTCGCCAAGCGCATGGCCGCCGAAAACCCGAAGCAGGTGGCGCAGGTGGTGAAGAGCTGGGTGTCCGACGATGGCGGCTGAGCAGAAAGAGGCCCTGACGGGCGCGCAGCGGGCCGCGATCCTTCTCCTCACGCTCGGTGAGGAAGACGCGGCATCGATCCTGAAGCACCTCGGCGCACGCGACGTGCAGGCCGTGGGTACGGCGATGGCCGCGCTGAAGAACGTCACCAAGGAGCAGGTCGACGTCGTACTGACGCGCCTGCAGGAAGACGTGGGGCAGCACACCTCCATCGGCGTCGGCACCGAGGACTACATCCGCCGCATCCTGGTCAACGCGCTGGGCGAGAACAAGGCCGGTGGTCTCATCGACCGCATTCTCCTCGGCCGCAGCAGCAAGGGCCTGGAATCGCTGAAGTGGATGGAGAGCCGCGCGATCGCCGAGATGATCGGGCAGGAACATCCGCAGATCATCGCGCTGGTGATGGCGCACCTCGAATCCGACCAGGCCGCGGAAGTGATCGGCTACCTGCCGGCGCGCACGCGCAGCGACGTGGTGATGCGCATCGCGACGCTCGACGGCGTGCAGCCGCACGCGCTCAACGAGCTCGACGAAATCATGGAGCGCCAGTTCTCCGGCAATTCCAACAAGCTGAAGTCGGCGAGCGTCGGTGGCCTGAAGGCCGCCGCGGACATCCTCAATGCGATGGAGACGGCGCGCGAAGCCGAGCTCATGGCATCGATCCGTGGCATCGACTCGAGTCTGGGCGAGCGCATCGAGGAACTGATGTTCGTGTTCGACGATCTCGCCGAACTCGACGACCGCAGCATGCAGACGCTGCTGCGGGAGGTGCCGTCGGCACGACTCATCACCGCGCTCAAGGGTGCGGAGGTCGCCATTCGCGAGAAGATCTTCTCGAACATGTCGAAGCGCGCGGCCGACATGCTGCGCGACGACCTCGAGGTCAAGGGTCCCGTCCGTCTCTCCGAGGTGGATGCGGCGCAGAAGGAAGTCCTGGCGACCGCGCGTCGTCTCGCTGACGCGGGCCAGATCAATCTCGCCGGTGGCGGGGAAGAATTCGTCTGATGAGCCTCACCTCGATCCTTTCCCGCGAAAGCGTCGCGCAGTTCGAACGCTGGGAGCTGCCGGTCGTGGGCGCGGTCGACGCGCCGGACGTCGGTGGCGCTCAGGACGAGGGTCCGCATCGGCCGACGGTGGCCGAGATCGAGGCCATCGAGCGACAGGCGCGCGAAGAAGGCTTCAACGCGGGGCTGGCCGAAGGCAGGGCGATGGCGAAGCGCGAACTCGCGGCGCAGGTCGCGCGTCTCGATGCGCTGATCGCCGCCGTCGAGCGTCCGTTCGCGGCACTCGACGACGATGTCGCGGGCGACCTCGCACAGCTGGCGACCGTGATCGCCGAGCGGGTGCTTGGCTACGACATCGCGACGCGTCCCGAGATGATGGTCGAAGTGGTGCGCCAGGCGGTCGACGTGCTGCCTGCCGGTTCCCGTCACCTGAAAATTCACATGCATCCGGCCGACGCTGCGCTCGTTCGCGAGCACCGGTCGTCGGTCGATCACGAAGGCACCATCGTCGACGACGCCGCGCTCGAGCGTGGCGACGTGCGGCTGGAGAGCGAGCATTCCCGTCTCGACGCGCGCGTGCGCACACGGCTGAACGCCGTGATCGACAGCGTGCTCCAGGGTCAGGGCGAGTCCGACGCCGGCGAGGCCGGCACACCGTGAGCGCCGAGCGGCACGTCGCCGAGCGCAACGCGCGCTGGCGCGAGGCCCTCGCCGCGCAGCGCGCCGGCGCCGAGCACGTTCGCCCGCTGCAGGCGGAAGGCAAGCTCCGCCGCGTCGTCGGCCTGACGCTCGAAGCCGTTGGCTGCGAGGCGCCCGTCGGCGCGCGCTGCATGGTGGCCGGCGCGGACGGCAAACAGTTGGAGACCGAGGTCGTCGGATTTTCCGATGGACGCCTGCTGCTGATGCCGACCGGCGAAATGCACGGCGTGCTGCCCAATGCGCGCGTCACGCCCGTCGCCGCGGTCTCCGGCATTCCCGTCGGCGATTCGCTGCTCGGCCGCGTGATCGGTCCCGACGGCGCGCCGCTCGACGGTCAGGGACCGCTGCTCGCGCGGGAACGCGTCCCGCTGCGTCGCGATCCCATCAACCCGATGCTGCGCCAGCCGATCGACACGCCGCTCGACACTGGCGTGCGCGCGATCAATGCGCTGCTCACCGTCGGGCGCGGCCAGCGTATCGGCCTGTTCGCCGGTTCCGGCGTGGGCAAATCCACGCTGATGGGCATGATGACCCGGTTCACCGACGCGGACGTCGTCGTGGTCGGGCTGATCGGCGAGCGCGGTCGCGAAGTGAAGGAATTCGTCGACCATACGCTGGGCGAGGAAGGCCGTCGTCGCGCGGTTGTCATCGCCGCGCCCGCCGATGCGCCGCCGCTGTCGCGGCTGCGCGGTGCGCAGGTCGCGACGGCCGTCGCCGAACATTTTCGCGACCAGGGCAAGCGCGTGCTGCTGCTCATGGATTCGCTCACCCGTTACGCGCAGGCGCAGCGCGAGATCGCGCTCGCGATCGGCGAGCCCCCGGCGACCAAGGGCTATCCACCGTCCGTGTTCGCGATGCTGCCCGCGCTGGTCGAGCGCGCGGGCAACGATGCCGAAGGCCGTGGCTCGATCACGGCGTTCTACACCGTGCTGACCGAAGGCGACGATTACCGTCATGACCCGATCGCCGACTCGGCGCGCGCGATTCTCGACGGCCACATCGTGCTGTCGCGCGACATGGCCGAAGCGGGCCACTACCCGGCGATCGACATCGAGGCGTCCATCAGCCGCGTCATGCCGGCGGTGGTGACGAAAGACCACATGCGCTCGGCGCAGCGTTTCCGCCAGGTGTACTCCGCGTATCGCCAGCAGCGCGACCTGATCGCCGTCGGCGCGTACCAGAAGGGCAGCGATCCGCGCACCGACGAGGCCATCGCGCTCTATCCGCGCCTCTCGGCCTTCCTCCAGCAGGAAACCGACACGCCCGTGAACCTCGCCGATGCCGAAGCCGGGCTCGTCGAAGCGGCGCAGGCCGTCTGATGTCGTCGCGCGCCGACCGGCTTCAGCCCGTCGTCGACCTCGCCGCCGAGCGCGCCGAGAAGGCGACTCTCGCCCTCGCGAATCACCAGCGCGCACTGGCGGAGGGCGAACATCAGTTGTCCGAGCTGCGACGCTATCGCAATGAATACGCGTCGATGCCGAATGGCATCGGCGTCGCCGCGTTGCTGAATCGCCAGCAGTTCCTGCAGAAGATCGACATGGCGATCGTGCAGCAGATGAGCGAAGTGCAGCGTCGCGAACAGGCGCTGGAGCGCGCCCGGCAGGACTGGACGGCCGCGCGCGGCCGCGCGAAGGCGCTCGACTCCGTCACCACGAAATACCGCGACCAGGAACGCAAGTCGCAGGACCGCCGCGAACAG
This sequence comes from Luteibacter sp. UNCMF331Sha3.1, assembly GCF_900109915.1. Taxonomy (GTDB): domain Bacteria; phylum Pseudomonadota; class Gammaproteobacteria; order Xanthomonadales; family Rhodanobacteraceae; genus Luteibacter. The sequence continues at coordinate 540,554 of NZ_FOBU01000001.1, read as the reverse complement.
GAACAGGCCGACGAGCGCTCGCAGTATCGCCGCGCGCCGAGGGGCGAGGGCTGACGAGCCTCCGTCCGACACCGAACGAAACGACCGGATCACCCGCATGAACAACGCCACGCTCGCTCTCCAGACCGCCCGCGCCGCCGCATCGCCGACGCAGGCGTCCCCGCGCCCGCAGGACGACGCTTCACCGGCGAAGCGTTTCGACGCGGCCCTGGATGCCGCGCATGCCGACGCGCGCCAGCCCCAACGGACGTCGTCGAACACGGCCGCCGCGGACAAGTCTTCGGCGCCCGCGAAAGCGCCGGCGGCGAAGCAAGCGACAGGCGACGCGAAGGGCGCGGAGAAGAAGGACGACGCGACGGACGCCGACGACGCATTGATCGCCGCTACGATGCTCTCGCTGATCGGCGTGCCGCCGAAAGTGACCGAGGCCGCCACCCGGGTGCTGGGCGCGGCGAAGGAGGCTGCGACGGCGCCCCTCGCCGGTGTGGCGAACGTGGGATCCGCACTTGCGAGCCTGCTGCCGGGTGGCGCCACGAAGCCCGGGGAAGCGACGCTCGTGCCGTCGTCGGCGGTGTCGGGCGATCCGGCAGCTGCGGCCACTCCGGCGATGGCCGTGGCGAACGTTCCCTTCAGCGCCTTGCTTTCGGCGCAGGCCGGTCAGGCCACGCCGGCGAAGGACGACGCCACCGCGTCGCTGGATCCCGCAAGCACGAGTCCGATGCCGCTCGCCCACGGTCAGGCTCCGACGCATGGCGTCGAGACCCTCGTGCAGGTGCAGGCGACCCAGGCGGCCATGTCGCCGCAGTTCGCGCAGGAACTGGGCGACCAGATCGCGTGGATGGGCGCCGGACAGATCAAGGAAGCGCGCATCAAGCTGCATCCCGAGGAGCTCGGCAGCATGGACGTGCGCGTGAACCTCGACGGCGGCAAGGTGAACGTGGCGATCATCGCGCAGCATCCCGCGGCCGTGCACGCCGTGCAGCAGACGCTGTCGCATCTGGACACGATGCTCGCCCACCACGGGCTTTCGCTCGGGCAGGCGGATGTCGGACAGGGCCAGGCCGGGCAGGGTGGTACGGGGCAGGGGCCGGCGGGGAGTCATGACAGTGGATCGCCGGGCGACCCGCAAGACGTCGTCGCGACGACGCGGGTTTCGCCGCGCGGTCTGGTCGACGAAGTCGCCTGACGCTCCTGCAAAGGGATTCACGGCGTCAAGGTTTCGACGGGTGACGATATTTCGACTAGTCGCATTCCCGTTCAGACCCACGAATTCAGGCGTTTAAAGCGTTAGCGCGACTGGCACGCCGATTGCACACTATGGTGCAAGGCCTTCCGGCCAACGTACCCAACGCATCAGATCACGAGGTTTTCCACGCATGGCCGCAGCACCGAAAGAAGCCGTCGAAGGCGCACCGAAAAAGAAGAAGGGCAAACTGCTCCTGATCGGCGCGCTCGTGGTCCTCGCGGCAGGCGGCGCGGGTGGCTGGTTCATGATGAAAGGCGGCCACAAGCCGGGCGAGAATGCCGCCGAGGCCACGAAGTCCAAGCCTGCCGTCTACCTCCAGCTGGACCCGGCGTTCGTCGTCAACTTCCAGGACGATACCGCGCTGCGGTTCCTCCAGGTGGGCGTGAACGTCATGTCGCACGATCCGGAAGCGATCGTCGCGGCGAAGGAAGCCGATCCCGAAATCCGCAACGCCCTGCTGATGCTGTTCTCGGCGCAGGACGTGAAGAGCCTGTCCGACGTCAAGGGTAAGCAGAAGCTCCAGGCCGCCGCGCTGGCGGAGATCCAGCGCGTGCTGAAGGAAAAGATCGGTCGGCCCGGTGTCGACGCGGTCTACTTCACCAGCTTCATCATGCAGTGACGGGACACCTCCGGCCATGAGCGACATCCTCACCCAGGAAGAGATCGACGCGCTGCTCGCCGGCGTGGAAGGTGGCGCGGTCGAGACCGAACTCGAGCTGCCGCCGCCCGGTGGCATCCAGGATTACGACTTCACCCAGCAGGACCGCATCGTTCGCGGCCGTCTGCCGACGCTGGAAATGGTCAACGACCGTTTCGCGCGCTATTTCCGCGCCAACCTGTTCAACGTGTTGCGCAAGTCGTGCGAGGTGTCGGTCCTCGGCGTGAAGATGACCAAGTTCAACGAGTACGTCCACTCGCTGGCCGTGCCGAGCAACCTCAACCTCATTCGCATCAAGCCGCTGCGCGGCACCGCCCTGATGGTGTTCGAGCCGCGTCTGGTCTTCACCGTCATCGACAACTTCTTCGGGGGCGACGGCCGGTACCACGCGCGTATCGAGGGCCGCGACTTCACGCCGACCGAGAACCGCGTCATCCAGATCGTGCTGCAGGAAGCCTTCACGGCGATGGCCGAAGCCTGGGCCCCGGTGCTCCGGATGCAGTTCGAGTTCATGAATTCGGAGATCAATCCGCAGTTCGCGAACATCGTCAGTCCGACGGAAACCGTCGTGGTGTCGCGCTTCCACATCGAGCTGGACGGCGGTGGCGGCGAAGTGCACCTGACCCTGCCGTACTCGATGGTCGAGCCCATCCGCGAACTGCTCGACGCGGGCGTGCAGAGCGACCGCGCCGAGCGCGACGATCGCTGGATCCAGAACCTGCACGAGGAAATCCTCGACGCCGAGGTCGAGATCACCTCGATGCTCGCGGAAGCCCGCCTGACCATCGGCGACTTCCTGCACCTGCGCAAGGGCGATGTCATTCCGATCAGCCTGCCGGAGACGGCGACGATCTTTGCCGAAGACGTGCCCATCTTCCGCGGGCGCATGGCGAACTTCAACGGCAACAAGGCCGTTCAGTTCGATTCGCTGCTCCGGCGCAGTGCGCCGCGCCAGGCCGCCCCGGCCATCCAGCCGCTCGCCGAGCCGGTCTGAAGTTCGCTCTGGTGGGAGCCAGCCTGCTGGCGATGGGTGCTTGCCGCAAGCACCCATCGCCAGCAGGCTGGCTCCCACCTTTGTTTTGACCGGACAGTGGGAATGCTCGACTGTCAATTGCCCGTCTTGGTGACTAACTGCCGTCGAGCGTCAGGTTTCTGACTGTCGCACTGCGTCACATGCCTTATGCGACGCCTTCCTCAGTTCCGCAAGCCCGACGCGACGCCATTTTCGCCCTCCGTTCGACCCCCGGTTCCCGTGGCACGCCGCTTGCTTCACATAGCCTGCACCCGGCAACGTCTCTCACTGGAACGGACATGAACGAACCCACCACCCTCGAAGATATCGACACCAGCGATGCCTCGCTGGCCTCGTCCATCGGCCTCGGCAACGAAGTGAACCTCGACGTCATCCTCGACGTCCCGGTCACCATGGCGATGGAAGTCGGTCGTACGAAGATCAGCATCCGCAACCTGCTCCAGCTCAACCAGGGTTCGGTGGTCGAACTCGACCGCGCGGCCGGCGAGCCGCTCGATGTGTTCGTGAACGGCACGCTCGTCGCCCACGGCGAAGTCGTCGTCATCAACGAGAAGTTCGGCATCCGGCTGACCGACGTGATCAGTCCGGCCGAGCGCGTCCGCAAGCTGCGGTGAGCCGCGTGCGTCGTGCCGTCGCCGCCCTCGCCGGCGGCTTCCTTCCCTGCGCCCTGATGGCGGCTCCGGCCGCCGCCCCGGCGGTCGATTCGGGCGCGGAACTCCTCCGCGTCACGATCAGCCTGGCCGGTGTCGTGGCGCTTATCTTCTTCGTCGGCTGGATCAGCCGCCGTGCCCAGGCGCGTGTGCGTCCGGGCGGCCGAAAGATCCGCGTCGTCGAATCGATGCCCGTGGGCATCAAGGAAAAGGTCATGCTGCTCGAAGTCGGCGGTACGCAGATCCTCGTCGGCGCCTCGCCGACCGGCGGCCTGCGTACGCTGCACGTGCTGGAAACGCCCGTGCAGGACGACGCGGCGCCTTCGGCCACCGCGCCCGTCGCTCGTGGCTTCCGCGACGTGCTCTCCCAGTGGAAGCGCCCATGAAGCGCTGGCCCTGGCTCGTCGTCCTGATGCTCCTGCTCGTGCCGTTCCCGGCCTTCGCGGCCGATCCGCCGGGCATCCAGCTGCTCAATGTGCAGCCGGCCGCCAACGGCGGCCAGACGTGGTCGCTGTCGATCCAGATGCTGGCGCTGATGACGGCGCTGACCGCGCTGCCGGCCATCCTGCTGATGATGACCTCGTTCACGCGCATCATCATCGTGCTCGGTTTCCTGCGCCAGGCGCTCGGCACCAACAGCACGCCGCCCAACCAGGTGATCCTCGGCCTCTCGCTCTTCCTGACGCTGTTCGTCATGACGCCGGTGATGAACAAGGCGTACGACGCCGGCATCAAGCCGTACATGGACGGCCAGATGAGCGTGCAGGACGCCCTGCCGCTGGCCGCCGGCCCGTTCCGCCATTTCATGCTGGAACAGACGCGCGAGCCGGACCTGCAGCTCTTCACGAAGCTGGCCGGCGAGCAGCCCTATGCCAACAAGGACGCCGTGCCGTACCGCGTGGCCTTGCCCGCCTTCGTCACGAGCGAGCTGAAGACCGCGTTCCAGATGGGCTTCCTGCTCTTCATCCCGTTCCTCATCATCGACCTCGTCGTCGCGTCCGTCCTGATGTCGATGGGCATGATGATGGTCTCGCCGATGATCATCTCGCTGCCGTTCAAGATCATGCTCTTCGTGCTCGTGGACGGGTGGACGCTCCTGCTGGGCACGCTCGCGGGGAGTTTCTTCCAGTGACGCCCGAGTCGGTCATCGGCTTCGGCCAGCAGGCACTGCATATCGCGATGCTGATCGGCGCGCCGCTGCTGCTCACCGCGCTCGCGGTCGGCTTGCTCATCGGCATGATCCAGGCGGCGACGCAGATCAACGAGCAGACGCTGAGCTTCATCCCGAAGCTCATCTCCATGGCGCTGGTGATGATCATCGCCGGCCCGTGGATGCTGCGCACGCTGGTGCAGTTCACCCGCACGCTGATCGAGAACCTGCCCCAGGCGGTCCGTTGATGCCGATCGACCTCGCCCAGCTCGAAGGGTGGGTCGGTGGCGCGTGCTGGGCACTGGCCCGCATCTCCGGCCTGCTTCTCGTCGCGCCCGTGCTGGGAGCGACGACGATCCCCGCACGCATCCGCGTGGGCCTGGCGCTGCTTCTGACGATGGCGCTCGCGCCGCTGGCGCCCCTCGATATCCGCCCGCTGTCGGCGCAGGGTATCGGCACGCTCGCGCAGCAGGTGCTCGTGGGCGCGGCCCTCGGCTTCGTCCTCAAGCTGGTGTTCGAGGCGGTGTCGTTCGGCGGTCAGATCGTGTCGCAGGCGATGAGCCTCGGTTTCGCCGAGACGATCAACCCGGGCATCGGCGGCACGGTGTCCGTGCTCAGCCAGTTCTACATGATGCTGGTGACCTTGCTGTTCCTCGTGATGAACGGCCATCTGCAGCTGATTTCGCTGCTCGCCGACAGCTTCCGGACGTTGCCGGTGGGACAGCAGGGCATCGGCGCCAACGGCGTATGGGGCGTGCTCGAATTCGCCGGCCACCTGTTCGCCGGTGCCGTCCGCGTGGCGCTGCCCGCACTGACGGCCACGCTCGTGGTCAACCTTGGCTTCGGCGCGATCAGTCGCTCGGCACCCTCCATGAACCTGTTCGCGGTGGGCTTTCCCATCACGATCTGCCTCGGCCTGCTGGCCGTCTGGCTCGCGCTGCGCGCCCTCCCGGGCGCGTTCGATTCGCTGCAGACCGACGCGTGGAACACCATGCGTCAGCTTATCGGGAGGTAGCCGCCATGAGCGAGACCGATAAGGAAGACAAGACCGAAGCCCCTAGTGAAAAACGCCTTCGCGAAGCGCGCGAGAAGGGCGACCTTCCGCGCTCGCGCGATCTGTCGACCGCCATCGTCGTGCTCTCCGGCGTCTTCGCCCTGATCGCGTCGCGCGACCAGATGGCCGTGCACGCGGCGAACATCATGCGCGTGGGCCTGCACTACGGGCGCGACGACCTGTTCGCCGCGAACGGCATCTATCGCGCGCTGATGACGGCCGCGCTCGAAGGCCTGAAGCTGCTCGGCCCCGTGTTCGCCGCGACCATGGTGGCCGCCATCGCCGCGCCGGCGCTCATGGGTGGCCTGAACTTCTCCGGCCAGGCGCTGATTCCCAAGTTCGACCGGCTCGATCCCATCAAGGGTTTCTCGCGCCTCGTGTCGGTCAACGGGCTCGTCGAACTCGGCAAGTCGGTGCTCAAGCTGCTGTTGATCGGGGGCGCCCTCGCGTGGTTCCTGATGCGATCCACCCGGGAGATGTACACGGTGGGTACCGGCCCGGTCAGCGACGGTATCGCCAAGGCGTTCGGCATCTTCGGCCATGCCTCGATGATCTTCGCCTGCGCCCTCGGGGCCATCGCCCTGGTCGACGCGCCGTGGCAGAAATTCAGCTTCACCAAGAAGATGAAGATGTCGAAGCAGGAGGTGAAGGACGAGCACAAGGAAAACGAGGGCAGTCCCGAGCTGAAGTCAAAAATTCGTCAGATGCAGCACCAGATGGCCCGCCGCCGGATGATGGAAGACGTGCCGACGGCCGACGTGATCGTGACCAATCCGACCCACTTCGCCGTGGCCCTGAAATACGACGAGAACCGCATGGGAGCGCCCCGCGTGGTGGCCAAGGGCATGGACGTGATCGCCCAGCAGATCCGCGATGTGGCGGGTGGCGCGAAGGTTCCCGTCGTGGAATCGGCTCCGTTGGCACGCGCCTTGTATCACACGACGGAAATCGGACGCGAAATCCCCTCGGCGTTGTACGTCGCGGTGGCCCAGATCCTGGCCTACGTGTTCCGGCTGAAGCAGGCGATCGCCATGGGCGACCTGCCGCCCGACCTGCCGCGGCAGGAGATCGACCCGGACCTCATGGGTCCCTACAGAATGGATAACTGACGATGGCAGCCTCCACCAGCTTCATGGGCACGTTCCGCCAGATCGGCCGCCGCGGCGTCGCGGCGCCGGTGGCGATGCTGATCATGCTCGGCATGATGATGCTGCCCCTGCCGCCGTTCATGCTCGACCTGCTGTTCACCTTCAACATCGCGCTGTCGCTGGTGATCCTGCTGGCCACGATGTACGTGATGCGGCCGCTTGAGCTGGCGTCGTTCCCGACGGTGGTGCTGTTCGCCACGTTGCTGCGCCTGGCGCTGAACATCGCGTCGACCCGCGTCGTCCTGCTGCACGGCCACAACGGCCCGGGCGCGGCCGGCAAGGTGATCGAGGCGTTCGGCGAGTTCGTCATCGGCGGCAACTTCGCCGTCGGCTTCGTCGTCTTCGCGATCCTCACCATCATCAACTTCGTGGTGGTGACCAAGGGCGCCACGCGCGTCTCGGAGGTCACGGCCCGGTTCACCCTCGACGCCATGCCCGGCAAGCAGATGGCGATCGACGCCGATCTCAACGCCGGTTTGTTGACACAGGAGCAGGCGCGTGAGCGTCGCCAGGAAGTCCGCGAGGAAGCCGACTTCTACGGCTCGATGGACGGTGCGTCGAAGTTCGTCCGCGGCGACGCCACGGCCGGCATCCTGATCCTGGCGATCAACATCATCGGCGGCTTCTTCATCGGCATGCTGCAGCACGGTCTGTCGGCCGGCGAAGCCGCGCGCACCTACACGCTGTTGACCATCGGCGACGGCCTGGTCGCCCAGGTGCCGGGCCTGATGCTTTCCATCGCCACCGCCGTGATCGTCACGCGCGTGTCGAAGTCGCAGGAGATGGGCAAGCACGTCATGGGTCAGCTGTTCGGCCAGCCCAAGGCGCTCGGCGTCGCGGCGGCCGTGCTCGGCACCATGGGCCTCATCCCGGGCATGCCGAACCTCCCGTTCCTGATCCTCGCCGGCATCACGGGCTTCGGCGCGTGGAAGCTGCATCGCAAGCAGCTCGACGACGCCGCCGGCATCGCCACCGGGGCGGGGGCGGGCGCGCCCGGCACCGAGCTCGCGCTGGAGTCGGCGCCGCCGGCCGAACGCCTCGAGCTGTCGTGGGAAGACGTCGCGCAGGTCGACACCATCGGCCTCGAAGTCGGCTACCGCCTGATCCCGCTCGTGGACAAGGCGCAGGGCGGCGAGCTGATGGCGCGCATCAAGTCGGTGCGCCGCAAGCTGTCGCAGGAGCTCGGCTTCCTGGTGCCCTCGGTGCACATCCGCGACAACCTCGATCTGGTGCCGCACGGCTACCGCATCTCGCTGATGGGCGTGCCGATGGGCGAGGCGGAAATCCATACCGAGCGCATGCTCGCGATCGACCCGGGCCGCGTGCACGGCACGATCAACGGCATCGCCACGCGCGACCCGGCCTTCGGGCTCGACGCGGTCTGGATCGAGCCCGGCCTGCGCGAGCATGCGCAGACGCTCGGGTACACCGTCGTCGATCCGGCGACCGTGATCGCCACGCACCTCTCCCACATCCTGCAGAACCACGCGCACGAACTCATCGGCCATCAGGACGTGCAGCAGCTGCTGGACCGTCTCGCGCAGCAGACGCCGAAGCTCGTGGAAGACCTCGTGCCGAAGCGCCTGTCGCTGGGCGCGGTGGTCAAGGTGCTGCAGAACCTGCTCGCCGAGCGCGTGCCCATCCGCAATTTCCGCGGCATCGTCGAATCGCTGGCGGAGCACGCGGGCCAGAGCCAGGACCCGGGCGTCCTCGCCGCCGCCGTGCGCGTCACGCTCGGTCGCCAGATCGTGCAGGAGATCGCGGGCCTCGGCAGCGAGGTCCCTGTCATTACTTTGGCGCCGGATCTCGAGCAGATCCTCCTGCAGTCGCTGCAGGGCGGTGGTCCGGCGGGCGCGGCCGTGGAGCCGGGTCTCGCCGACCGGCTGCAACAGTCGGTGGCCGAGGCCGCACGGCGGCAGGAAGCGGCGGGCGAACCGGCCGTGCTGCTGGTTTCCCCGGCGCTTCGCCCATGGCTTTCGCGCTTCGTGCGCCATGTGGCCCAGAACCTGCATGTACTCGCCTACAACGAGGTTCCGGACAACCGGCGCGTCAAGCTGGTGACGGCCCTCGGACGATAAGAGTGAGACGCCGCCCGGAGAATCGGGCGTCGGACCGGACGAACATGGTGGTGTCCCGGAAGAGGGCGCCCGGACGAAGACAGGATCGAAGGCATGAAAATCAAACGATTCGTTGCTCCCGACATGCGCCAGGCGATGCGCCAGGTCCGTGACGAGCAGGGTCCCGACGCGGTGATCCTGTCGACGCGTCGCATGGACGACGGCATCGAAATCATCGCCGCCCTCGATTACGACGAAGCCCTGGTGCGCGAAGCCGGCTTCGGCGTCGAAGCGCCGGCCCGCCGCGAAGACGCGCCGATCCGTGCCCAGCGCGACGACCTCGAGCGTGCCGCGCGCATCGATCAGGCCCGCGCCGCCACGGCCGCCGCCGTGGAGCGCGCGGCGAAGACCGCCCCTCCGGCGACCGCCGCGCCGCAGCGCCAGTCCAGCGCCGCGCTCGCCGCGAGCGTCGCCGACGTGGTCCGCGCAGCGACCGTGTCGCCGAACAACGACGCCGCCGTGAACGGCGTGCGTGCCGAGATCAACAACCTGCGCGAGATGCTGGAAGTGCAGCTCTCGACACTGGCCTGGAACCAGATGGACCGCGACCAGCCGCTGCGCGCCCGCGTGCTGCGCGAGATGACCCGTCTGGGCATCGACGGCGACGTGGCCCGCGCGCTGTGCGCCGAGCTGCCGCCCGGCATGACGGCCGAACAGGCGCGCTACCTGCCGCTGGGCATCCTGTCGCGCAACATCCGCACCAGCGGTCGCAACTTCGACACCGTCGGTGGCGGCGTCACCGCGCTCGTCGGCACGACGGGCGTGGGCAAGACCACCACCATCGCCAAGCTCGCCGCGCGCGCGGTCCTTCGGCACGGGGCGTCCAACGTCGCGCTGATCAGCGCCGACCAGTACCGCATCGGCGCCGGCGCGCAGCTGGAGCACTACGGCCGCCTCCTCGGCGTGCGCGTGTTCAACGCGCACGACGCCGTCAGCCTGCGCAACGTGCTGCTGCAGCTGCGCGGCCGCCACACGGTGCTCGTCGACACCGCGGGGCTGGCCGGCAACGACCCGAAACTGCAGGAGCAGTTCGAGACCTTGCGCGCGACCTCCGACGTCCGCGTCTGTCTTGTGCTCGCCGCCAACGCGCAGTCGCAGGCGATCGACAACGCCATCCGCGCCTACGCACCCCTGGCGCCGCAGAGCGCGATCCTCACCAAGCTGGACGAGGCGCCGCTGATCGGCGGCGCGCTCTCGGCGGTCATCCGCCACGGCCTGCCGCTCGACTACACCACGGACGGCCAGCGCGTTCCCGAGGACATCGCCTCGGCCGACGCCCGCAAGCTGGTCTGCCTCGCGGCGCAGCTGCTGAAGCAGCGCACCGAGGAGCCCGACGACGCCATCCTCGCCGAGCGCTTCGGCATCGCCACGCCGGTCCTGGCGTGAACGCGCCTTCCCTCCACACGAACCAGACCCCTCTTACGGCAGTGACTTCCTCCATGAGCACACACGTCGATACCACCCAGGCCGCCGGACTCAACTGGCTCGCCGACCGTCGGCCCACCCGCAGCATCGCCATCGCGGGCGGCAAGGGCGGCGTGGGCAAGACCACGGTGGCGGTGAATCTCGGCATGGCGCTCGCCATGGGCGGACGCGACGTCCTGCTGCTCGACGCCGACCTCGCCATGGCGAACATCGACGTACTGCTCGGCCTCCAGCCCACCCGCCACCTCGGCCACATGCTCGAGGGCGAGTGCGCGATCGAAGACCTGGTCCTCTCGGCCGCTCACGGCCTGAAGGTCATCCCGGCCACCTCGGGTGCACGCCGCATGGCGCAGCTGCCCAACATCGAGCACGCGGCGGTCATCCGCGCGTTCGACGAATACACGCTGCCGCCGGAATACCTCATCGTCGACACCGCGGCCGGCATCTCGGACAGCGTCTCGATGTTCGCCGCCGCGTCCGACGAAGTCGTCGTGGTGGTCTGCGACGAACCGGCCTCGCTGACGGACGCCTACGCGCTGATCAAGGTGATGAGCCGCGAGTTCGGGGTCAACCGCTTCCGCATCGTCGCCAACATGGTGCGCCACGCACAGGAAGGCCGGCAGCTGTTCGAGAAGCTGTCGCGGGTGACCAACCGCTTCCTCGACGTGTCGCTCGATTTCATGGGCATGGTCCCGCACGACGAATACCTGCGCCAGGCCATTCGCCGCCAGTCGGCGGTGGTCGACGCGTGGCCGAGCAGCCGATCCGCGGTCGGATTCAAGAATCTGGCCAGGTCGGTCGATACATGGGGTGAACCCGAGCCCCGGGTACAGGGCCGCATCGGCTTTTTCGCCGAGCGGTCCCACATGGGGGGAGGGCTGCCACTGTGAGCGTCGCGACCGAATACCTTGAGATCACACGGATTCCTCCGGATCAACTGGTACGAACACACGCGCCGCTGGTGCGCCGCATCGCCTATCACCTGATGGGCAGGCTGCCGCCGAGCGTGGATGCGAACGACCTCATGCAGGCCGGGATGATCGGCTTGCTGGAGGCCGCAAGAAATTACTCGCCGACTCGCGCGGCCAGCTTCGAGACCTATGCGGGCATCCGCATTCGTGGCGCCATGCTGGACGAACTGCGCAAGACGGACTGGACCCCGCGCTCCGTCCACCGGAAGTTGCGCGAGGTGGCGGAGGTAACGAGGCAGATCGAGAACGAAACGGGCGGCGACGCCGATGCCATGGAAGTGATGAAGCGGCTCGGTATCGACGCGATGGAATACAACCAGATCCTGGCCGACGCGGCGAGCGCGCGGTTGCTGAGCCTGACGGCGCCGGAAGGCGACGAGGGTTCGGCGATCGACGTGGTCGACCCGGACGCCGCGGGTCCGGAAGGCCTGTTCGAACAGGCGGGCCTGCGCGACGCGCTGGCGCAGTCCATCGACGGACTGCCCGAGCGCGAGAAGCTGGTCATGTCGCTGTACTACGATGAAGAGCTCAACCTGAAGGAAATCGGTGCGGTGCTGGGTGTGAGCGAATCGCGGGTGTGCCAGATCCACGGCCAGGCCCTGATCCGCCTCCGCGCACGCATGTCGGGTTGGAAAGAAAAGCAATAAACGCTGCAGCAAGGCGGAGACGAGTTTTGGACAAGAACATGAAGATCCTCGTGGTGGACGATTTCTCCACCATGCGACGCATCGTCAGGAACCTGCTGGTGGAGCTCGGCTTCACCAACACCCTGATCCAGGAGGCGGAAGACGGCAACGCGGCGCTCGCGATGCTGCGTGCGCAACCCTTCGACCTCGTGGTCACCGACTGGAACATGCCCAACATGACGGGCATCGACCTGCTGCGCGCCATCCGCGCCGACGCCGGTCTGAAGTCGATGCCGGTGCTGATGGTCACGGCCGAGAACAACCGCGACCAGATCATCGCCGCCGCGCAGAGTGGCGTGAACGGCTACGTGGTCAAGCCGTTCACGGCAGTCACGCTGAAGGAAAAACTGGACAAGATCTTCGAGCGGCTCGCCGCGGCTGCCGGCTAAGGATGACGATGAACACGATGCTCTCCAGCGGCCACGACGTGGCTCCCGAACTGCGCGAGTTGCTCGACGCCGACGACAGCGTCGCCTTCGAGAAGGCGCTCGACAACCTGCTGCGCACGCGCGAACAGCACCTGTTCATGGCGCTCGGCCACCTCGCGCGCGACCTGCACGAGTCCGCCCGCCGCCTGGCCGCCGACATTTCCACCGATGGCGTGCCGGGCAACATGAGCGACGCGCGCAAGCACCTCCGCGACGTGCTCGAAATGAGCTCGCAGGCCGCGCATCGCACGCTCGATTTCAGCGAAAAGCTGCGCCCGCAGGCGCAGGCGCTCGCGCGCCAGGCCGACGAGGTGCTGGTGCTCGATCATGCCGACCCCGCGTTCGCGACCCACGCGACGTCGCTCGCCGTGCGCGTCGGCGACTTCGCGCAGAGCTGCGACATCGGCTTCGGCGAAATGGTCGAGGCGCAGTCGTGGCAGGACCTCTCGGGCCAGCGCGTCGCGCAGGTGGAGGCGTTCATGGCCAAGGTGGAATCGTCCCTGGTCGAACTGGTGCGGCTGACGGGCTCGCTCGCCGGCGGCGCGGCACCGGCGGCCGACAAGGTGAGCCAGGACGAAGTGGATCGCCTGCTCAGCGAATTCGGCTTCTGAGCACCGTGAGCGTCGAGCTGGACAACGAGCTTCTCAACGTCTTCCTGATCGAAGCGCGCGAACTGCTCGAGAGCCTGGGCGAACAGCTCGTGGACCTCGAGTCGTCGCCGGGCGACGTCGAGCTGCTGAACGCGGTCTTCCGTGCGTTCCATACCGTCAAGGGCGGGGCGGGCTTTCTTGGCCTGAACCCGATGGTCGAGCTGTGCCATCGCGCCGAGGACCTCCTCAACGAGGCCCGCAACGGTGCGATCGTGCTCGATGCCGGCTTCATGGACGCGCTGCTGGAGTCGCTCGACCTGCTCAACGACATGATGCGCGCCGCGGACGGCGCCGTCCCGATCGAGCCGGCGCCGCGCTCGCTGCTCGACCGTCTGCTGATTCCGGGTCGCGCGGCCTCCGCCGCGCCCGTCGCGCTGGCGGTCCCCGTCACCGCGCCCGCGCAGCCGTCGGCGGCACCGCACGATCCGATCGAGGACGAGTTCGAAGCGATGCTCGACGCGGCGCGCAGCGATCGCGCGCCGGCGCCCGCATCGTCGGGCACCATCTCCGACGACGAATTCGAAGCCCTTCTCGATTCGCTCTACGGCACCGGCGCGCCCGGCACCGAAGCGGCGGACATCGCGCCTGCAGTGGTAGTGAGCGCGCCGCCGCCTCCCGCCGATCCGAACGCGATCAGCGACGACGAATTCGAAGCGCTGCTCGACAGCCTCCACGGCACGGCCGCCCCCGGCGCCGTCGCACCGGCTTCTATCGCGGCCGCCGTGCCGGCTGCGGGCGCGCCCGCAGGAGGGGACCTGGCTGCGACGCCGGTCGTCCCGGTCCCGCACGCCGAAGCGGCGTCTGCGCCGAAACCCGCCAAACCCACCGAAAAGCGCGCCACCGCCGCAGCCGACACCACGGTCCGCGTCGACACCCACCGCCTGGATGGACTGGTCGACGCCGCGGGCGAGCTCGTGCTCGTCCGTAACCGTCTCGCCAACCTCGCGCCGCGCGGCACCAACGATCCGATGGAACGCGCGATCGGCGAACTCGAGCGCGTGGCGGAAGACCTCCAGAACGCCGTGCTGCGCATGCGCATGCAGCCCGTCGGCAAGCTGTTCTCGCGATTCCCGCGCATCGTGCGCGACCTCGCGCGGCAGCTGGGCAAGGAAATCGAGCTCGTCACCGAGGGCGAGGACACCGACATCGACCGCACGGTGGTGGAGGCGCTGGCCGATCCGCTCGTGCACCTGCTGCGCAACGCGGTCGACCACGGCATCGAGATGCCCGAGGCGCGGGAGCGCGCAGGCAAATCGCGTAACGGCACCGTTCGCCTCGCGGCCGGACAGTTCGGCGACCGCATCGTCATTACCGTCACCGACGACGGCAAGGGGATGGACCCCGAGGTCCTGCGTCGCAAGGCCGTGGAAAAGGGCTTGCTCGATGAAGAGCAGGCCGCTCGCCTCGACGAGCGCGAGTGCTACGAGATCGTGTTCCGTCCGGGCTTCTCCACGGCCAGCCAGGTCTCCGACATTTCCGGTCGTGGCGTCGGCATGGACGTGGTCAAGACCAAGATCGTCGAGCTTGGCGGCACACTGTCGATCGATTCGCGCGTGGGACATGGAAGCACCGTCCGTCTCTCGGTGCCGCTGACCCTCGCGATCCTCCGCGTGCTGATGGTGCGCGTCGGCTCGCGTCTGCTTTCACTGCCCATGTCGAACGTGGCCGAAGTGTTCGAACTCGTGCCGGGCCAGATCCAGGAGCTCGACGGACGCACCGTCGCGGCCCATCGCCAGCGTGCGCTGCCGCTCGCCGACCTCGGTCGCTGGGCGGGCGGGGCAGGCAGGGGCGGGCACGTCGTGGTGGTGCAGATCGGGCACCAGACGCTCGGCTGTCTCGTCGACGAGGTGATCGGCCGCGAAGACGTCATGGCCAAGCCGCTCGGCCCTTTCCTCAAGGACGTGCCGGGCATCGCGGGTGCCACCATCACGGGCGACGGACGCATCGCGCTCGTACTCGATCTCGCCGGCCTGGCCGACGACGGCGGCCAGGTGCTGCCGACACTGAGGATGGCTGTCTGATATGGATATCGTGAGCGTCGTCGGGACGATCCTGGCCTTCGTGGTCATCATCGTCGGCACCATCCTCAAGGGCTCGAGCCTCGATGCCCTCTGGAACCCGGCCGCGTTCGTGATCGTCTTCCTCGGTACGTTCGCGGCCCTGCTCGTGCAGACGCCCGGCGCCGTGCTCAAGCGCGCGTGGAGCATGCTGCCGTGGGTCTATCGCCCACCGGACATCGAATCCGAGAACCTCGTCAGCCGCATCGTCGGCTGGAGCGAAATTTCCCGGCGTACCGGCCTGCTCGGTCTCGAACCGGCCATCGAGCGCGAAGCCGATCCCTTCATCCGCAAAGGGCTGCAGCTGCTCGTCGACGGCACGGAGCCCGACGCGATGCGATCGGTGCTCGAGGTCGAAGTTTTCGCGCGGGAGCACACGGACATCGAGGCCGCCAAGGTCTTCGAAAACGCTGGCGCGTACTCGCCGACGATGGGCATCATCGGTGCCGTCATGGGCCTGATGTCCGTCATGCAGAACCTCGCCGAGCCGAGCAAGCTCGGCCACGGCATCGCGGCGGCGTTCGTCGCCACGATCTACGGCATCGGGCTGGCGAATCTGCTCGCGCTACCGATGGCCTCGCGCCTCAAGGGCCTCGCGCGCCGGCGTTCGCAGATGCGCGAAATCCTCGTCGAGGGACTCGTCTCCATCGCGCAGGGCGACAACCCGCGACACATCGAGAGCAAGCTCCAGGGGTTCCTCTCGTGAAGCGCCGTCACCACGAAGAACACATCAATCACGAGCGCTGGGCGATTCCCTACGGCGATCTGATCACGTTGCTGCTCGCTCTGTTCGTGGTGATGTACGCCGTGTCCGCCGTGAACGAAACGAAGTTCCGCGTGATGGCCCAGTCGATCAATGAGGCCTTCAACGGTACGGGCAAGGTGATCGAGCCAATCCGCGACGCCACGCCGGCGGCGCAGGTGCCGCTTCCGAACCAGTCGCGCGCCCCGACGGCCGCGCCGATCGCGAAGATCGACGTTCCGATCCCGCCGCGCAATCTGCCGCTGCCCGGCCACGAAGGGGCGGCCACGGAACGCCAGGAAGCCGCCAGCATCAACACCGCCACCGCCGCCAACACGACGGTAGGCAAGACGGAAAGTGCCAGCCTCAGTCAGATCTCCGACGAAGTGAAGCGGGCGATGAAGCCGCTCATCGACAAGAGCATGGTCAGTGTGCGGCAGACGCAGGACTGGCTCGAGATCGAAGTGCGCACCGATATCCTCTTCCCCGTAGGCGTGGCGAAACTCCAGCCCGCGGCGGAAGACGTGCTGCGCAAGCTCGCGGGGATTCTCGCGCCGTTCCCGAACGCGATGCGTATCGAGGGCTACACGGACAACACGCCGATCGCCACGACGCTGTTCCCGTCGAACTGGGAGTTGTCGGCCGCGCGTGCGGCCACGGTCGCGCGACTGATCACGACGACGGGCGTGGATCCGCACCGCGTCGGCATCATCGGCTGGGGCGAGTTCCGTCCCACCACCAACAACGACACGGACGAGGGGCGCAATCGTAATCGCCGTGTGCTGATCGTGGTGATGAGCGACAAGGCGGCGCCGGCCCGGTTCTACAGCGACGCCGACCGCGTCGCCGAGGGAGCGCACTGATGCGCATCTGGGCGATCTCCAACCAGAAGGGCGGCGTCGGCAAGACGACGACGGCCGTCGCGCTCGGGAGCCTGCTCGCCGCGTCCGGCAAACGCACGCTGCTGATCGACATGGATCCGCACGCGTCGCTTTCGGGCTACATCGGCGTGGAGGGCGGGGCGCACGGCAGCGTCTACGACCTGTTCGGCGTCGGCGGCAATCCGCTGCCGGTGGGTACGCTCGTGCATGCCACTCAGTGGGATCGCCTGAGCGTGTTGCCCGCATCGGCCGCCATGATCACGCTCGACCGCCAGCTCGGCACACGTGCCGGCATGGGGCTGATTCTTTCCCAGGCGCTGGCCGACATCGCGGGCGATTTCGATCACGTATTGCTCGATTGCCCGCCGACGCTCGGCGTGCTGATGGTCAACGCGCTGGCGGCGAGCGATCGCCTGCTCGTGCCGACACAGACCGAGGCGCTCGCGCTCGCGGGCCTCGAGCGCATGCTGCGCAGTCTTTCGATGATCGAGCGTTCGCGTGGCAAACCGATGCCGCGCACGATCGTTCCGACGCTGTTCGATGCACGCACGCATGCGTCGCGTGCGTGCCTGGCGCAGCTGCGCGAGCAGTATGGCGACGCGGTCAGTACGGCGGTGATCCCCACCGATACCCAGATTCGCGAAGCCAGCGCGGCCGGTGTGCCGCTGGCCTCGTGGCCGGCCGCCCGACGCGGCGGCCAGGCCTATCGGCAGCTGCTCGACGAATTGCTCGCGTTGCCGGCCATCGCCGTGACGGATGCGGCGGCATGATGCGCGCGATGCAGGACGCCGAGCAGATCGTCGCCGACTATCTCGCCGAGATGCTGACGCCCGTGGCCGTCGCGCAGGCCGAGGTGGCCGACGTGCGGGTGGTGGCGATCGATCCGTGGCGCAACGCCGCCGACGAAGGCAGCACCACCTCGGCCGATGCCCGATACCTTCTCTGCGTCGCGGCGGGCGTCAAGCTCGCGGTGCCGATGGCGGACGTGACGCATCTCCTGCCGATGCCGCCGTTGTCGCCGCCCAGTTCGAACAACCCGATCTGCCTGGGTCGCTGGCGGCATCCCAGCGGCGAAGCCCGCGTGGCCGACCTTGCCGCGGTGCTGTCGCCCGACATGGGGGGCGCTCCCGTATCGACACTGGTGATCCTGCGCGACCGCGTCTGGGCACTCGCCTGCGTCGTCGACGAAGAACCCGTGGAGCTGTCCCCCGAGGCGATCCAGTGGCGTCACGGCGCCGCGACGCGCCCGTGGCTCGCCGGCATGTCACTCGAACCGAAATGCGGCGTGGTCGGTACCACGGCGCTCGTCCAATGGCTGGAAAAGGAACTGGGTCCGTGACCGACATCCAACGCGGCGCCTGGCTGGGCTTCTCGCTGAAAGGGCAGCGCTACGCGGTGTCCCTCGCGAGCGTGCGCGAAGTGATCAAGCCCGGCGACATCACACCGGTGCCGGGTGCACCGGACGACGTGCTCGGTATCGTCAACCTCCGTGGCCAGATCGTGCCCGTGCTCGACGGCCGGCGCCGCTTCGGGCTCGAGGGCGCCCAGGAGAACGGCGCGGAAGACGCCCATCGCGTCATCGTGTTCGACGATGCCGGCACGGTGGTCGGCATGCGCATCGACGTGATCGGCGACATGCTCACTTTCGAGCCCGACGACGTCGCGCCTCCGCCGCCCGGACGCGCCGAACGACGCGACGATCCGGTCAGCGGCGTCATCACGCGCGACGACGGGTTCATCGCGCTCGTCGACGTCCCGAAGCTCTGCCGCGCCTGAGTCTCGTCGCAGGGTACGGCTACCCTTCGAAAATCTCGCCCATTACGTTACCGTGTGCCGCGAACCCACGGAGTGCCACCTGCATGAACGCCGCCATCGGATATGTGCTGATCGCCCTCGCGGTCCTGAACCTGGTCGGCCTGCTGTTGGTCTTCCGGCGGATGAGCCGCGCCGCGCCGGCTCCGCGCGCCGAGCCGGTCGCGCAGCCCCCGGCCGAAGACGAGACGCCGGCCTCCGAGGTGGCGATGTCCACCGAAGCCCTCGCCGGCATGCTGCGTCGCCTCGATCATCGCCTGGGCGACATCGAAGATCAGGTGCGCCGCACGCCGACGGTCAGCGTCGCCGGCGACGCTGGCGCCACGAACGATCGCGCCCTCGCGCTAGCGCAACGCCTCGCGCGACAGGGTGCCAGCCCGCAGGACATCGCCGATACCTGCGGTATCTCGCTGACGGAAGCCGAATTGCTCCACCGGCTGCATTCGCCCCGCTGAGTCCACTTGCGCATGCGTGACCCCGTTTGGCCGCAGCGCTCGCGTCGGTGTGCGTCGACCGCCTTTCCACGCCAAAGTTTAGCGACATCCTGCGCATGACGGCGTAGCGTCGGCGGTCGGGTCTGACGACTTTCCGCCGGAGAGGGACATGAGCGAGCGCACCGCATCGAACGAATCACCGGCGGTCGCGCCGGCGCCCGGAACAAGTATGCGTATCGAAATCGTCGTGCTGCCGGTGGCGGATCCGGACGTATCGAAGCGGTTCTACGCGCGACTCGGCTGGCGACTCGACATCGATTTCGCCGGCGAGGATGGCTATCGCGTCATCCAGTTCACGCCGCCGGATTCGGACTGCTCGATCATGATCGGCCGCGGGATTACGAACGCCGCGCCCGGATCGACGCAGGCCGTGCATCTTATCGTCCCCGACATCGAGGCGGCCCGGGAGGACCTGTCGTCACGAGGCGTCGAGGTCTTCGGTCCGTTTCACGACGAGGGCGGCGTGTTCCACCACGTGGATCGCCTGAAGATCGCGACTGGCCCCAATCCGCAGCGTCGCAGCTACGGTTCCTACCTTTCCTTCAGCGACCCCGATGGGAACGGCTGGGTGCTGCAGGAAATCACCGCGCGCCTCGGCCCGGGTCTCGCACCCGACGATCCGCGCTTCACGCCCGAGGTGCTCCGGGCCATCGGAAACACGCATCTGTAGAAGCGGCCGCCGGGCGGGCGACCGCTCGAGGTCACGTCGCCTGATCGGGAACGGGTTTCACCGGGCGACGCCTGGCCGTCCGTGCAAACCACCGGACCGCCAACGGCATCAGCATCAGCGGAAGATTGCTCGGCCCCGGCCAGCGGATGGCGAGCAGGGCGGCGATCGTCGCCATCAGCGGAAGGGCGAGGGTCCGGCGCAAGGTCGTCGCGACGGTTTCCTCCTCGACGTCTTCGCGCAGGAACGGGGCCTTCAGCGCGCGCCGGAACAGCCAATGCTGCAGCAATCCGGCCACCAGCAGGTTTCCGGCGTAGAACCATTCCGGCACGCGTTCGGTAGGGTGCGTACTCATCAGCGACGACGAGAACGGCATGAAGGCCACGGCCATGAGCAGGAGCAGGTTCGGCCACACGATCCCTGGATCGTAGCGGCGCAGCAGGCCGAAGACGCGATGATGAGCCACCCACAACGCCCCCACGACGAAGAAGCTCAGCACGAATCCGATGAAGTGCGGCACCAGTTCCAGCAGCGCGTGGGCCCATGCCCCATCCGACGCGTCGACCGGATGAGGTACATGGATCTCGATCACCAGCAACGTGATCGCGATGGCGAACACCGCATCCGAGAAAAACGTCAGCCGTTCCAGCTGCTGTTCCTGAGCGTGCGACATGCGATAACTCCCCCTTGGCCCTTCGCCGATGATGGCGCGCCTTCGGATGGAGGGGAAGGGGGTGCGCGACCCGATCGCTCTCGGGCGAGTAGCGATGTCGAAAATCGTGTTACGGGAGAGCGTCACCTCGGCCGCGTTTTCAGATTCGCCGTATTCCCGGGCACTGCCACTCTTGATTACCGTTCGACTGTCGCAGGGTGCGACGCTAACGGCATCGAGTGATGAGCAGAAAAAAGCTGCTGGGATTTGCGTTATCCATGTCGGGCCTGACGACGGCATTCGCCTCCGTGCCGCATGTCGAACTGTCGATATCGCCAAACGGAACGCCGAATGGAATACGTCTGGTGGCGACCAACTTCGGGCCCGCCGACGCCTACATTCTTGCTTATCATTCGGTCTTCGCACTACCCGACGGCCGCACCACCGGTCGCTGGATCCATGTAACGGACGCGTCCGGGAACGACGTGGCCTATACCGGACGCTCCGTTCTGATCCGTAGCCCGGGTCCTGCGAGCTACACGCGAATACCGAGTGGGGAGAGCATCAGCGCGGACATCGACCTGTCGCGCGAGTACGCGTTGCCCACGACCGCGACCGCGACCGTGAACGTGAACGTGAACGTGAACGTGAACGTGCAGTCCGGTATCGAGGTACTGGACCGGATTCCCGCCCTGGACGAATACGGCGAGCCTGAAAACGTGCCCAGCGAGAGCGTCGAAAGCAACGTCCTTTCGATCGCCGCCATTTCCGCGGTGAAGTGAGCGGGTATTTCCTTCCACGCCGCCGGCCCGCGAGTCACGTCGGAACCATGTCGGGCTTTTGCCAACCGGATCACAATTCGAACCGAATCGATCCAAACTCAGAAAAGTTCCATATCCGGCGGTACGCGGGATGCATAGCCTGCTGCGCCTTCAAAGGCAGGAGCCAGACATGCACGCATATCGATTCCGATGGTCGGTCGCCGCTATCGCCTATCCCCTGATGGCCGGAGCGCTGGCTTTTTCATCCTGCGCACTTGCCGAGGAGCGCTTGCGCGTGACGTTATCCACCCCGGGGCTGAGCGATCCTCTCAAATCGTCGATCGTTCATGTCGAAATGGTCAACGAAGGCGACCGGGACGTCGCGATCTACGAATGGGACACGCCCTTCGTTCAATCGGCAGGACGACTTGCCAAGCGGCTTTTCCAGGTGAAAGATGCCTTCGGCAACGAAGTGCGGTACCGAGGCCGGTGGGTCAATACGGGGCGAATCCTGGCGAACCAGTTCATCGTCATGCATCCTGGCGACCGCCGCGAGGCCGACGTGGATCTCCGTGTGGAATACGACTACGGCTTGGGAGGCGCGTTCTCGGTAAAATATGTCTTGCCCCTGGACAGGGAACCCGACCGGGACGTGGTGACGCGCGAGCAGTACGAGGCCTTTCGTCACAACGAGCAGAAGAACACCCGATCGAACGTCACCACCATTTACATAGACGGGCCCGTCCAACCCGTCGCTTCGGTGACCGACGATGACTGTAGCGAGCCGCAGAAAGGCGTAATCCGCGCGGCTAAGTCCAGGGCGTTCGATGCACTGTGGAAGACGGATAGCTATATGTCGGCACGGTACGAGCGCCGGGACGATGGGGCTGGCGGTTCGCAATTCGTCTTCGTTCCTCATCCACGGTACGAACGGTGGCTTGGGGCGCACAGCGGATCAGAGCCCAGTCTCCATGAGGAGGGTTTCTCGGCTAGTGACAATGGACTCGCGTACGAGCGGCCATGGGAAGTATTCGCCCGACTTGTAGGCGGCGCCGCGAAAAAGCTTCAGCCAAGATGTGGTTGCCCTGGGTACCCACCGACGACGCCTGCCTGGGCCGAGGTCGAAACCACTTACGTGGTTCATTTCTGCGACCCGTTCTTCGAGCTACCGGAGATGGGCCTCCCTTCGTCACGCATGGGTACGGTCATTCACGAACTCTCCCATTTCGACGATGGGATGAAGGGTACGGAAGACTACGTCTACGGACGTTCGGCTGCGGAAAAGTTAGCAAAGGAAAATCGTTCACTGGCCGTCAGGAACGCGGACAACTTCGAATTTTTCATCGTCGACACGACGCCTTATGACGAGAAAGCGTCCCTTCAGGCGGCTACGGTGGATACGACCCGGACCGGTCGTCCGTAGCATCGTGAGTCACCGGGCACCGAACGTACATCCGGGCACCCGGTGCGCGGGTCAACGCTCCAGCCGATAATTCAGACTCGCTCGACTGAAGTCCGTTGCGTTCTGCGCTTCGAAGTTCCAGCGGTGGCTGAGGAGGTAGCGCAGGGTGATGACCTGGCCTGGGTCGAACAGGCCGACGCCGTAGCTGAGATATAGCCTCGGCGAGAGGTACTTGCCGACCGTGAAGGCCGAGGTGCCGCCGAGGGCGTCGTTGTTGCTGACGCCGATGTCGTCCACGCCGATCTTGCTGCCCACGCTCTTAGCGAGAAGATCGCCGGCAGCCGAGCCGAGTGCCTGCGCCGCGGCTCCGACCATGTTTCCTTCGCCGCCCTTGACCTGCGAGAGCGGCTTGCCCGTGACGAGGTAGGAGAGGGCGTCGGACTGTTCCATCACCGGGTTGGAGAACACGGTGAGGATCGGTCGGCGGGCGGTGCCCGATACGTAGAGACCGACTTTCTGGCCGTCGTCGATGGTGGCGTTCGGGTTGAGCGTGCGCGCCGCGCGGATGTTGATGCCAGGGTTATCGATGGGCGTGCTGGCGAACAGCAACTGGCCCTGCTCGATACGGAGGTCCTGGCCGTACGCCTTGTAGGTACCGTCGACGCCGATCTGGCCCTGGCCGGTCGTGGCGCGGCCGGGGCGTTCGCGCACGTCGAGCTGGCCGGTGATGCGGCCGTCGATGCCGAAGCCGACGAGGTGAACCTTGTTGCCGAGGTCGACGCGGATGTCCGCGGTGATCGGGGCGGATGCTTCGGCGGCTTCGCGTTCCTTGTCGTCTACCACCACGACATCGGGCGATGCCTTCGTCGCGCCGGCGCCGGGCAGGCGTTCGACGTTGACGTCGGCCATGTCGACGTTGAGCTTGCCGCCGACGTTCATGCCCTTGGCGTCCTGCACGATGGTGAGGTTCGGCGAGATCACCGCCTTCGCAGCCGGAATGTCGACCGCCGTGAACTTCGAGCCTTCGATGCCGAGGCGCATCTGCGCTCCCTCGCCGAGCGCGGCGTTGCCCTTGATCGAAAGCGTGCCTTCGCCGGAACGAATGCTGCCGTCGACGAGGTAGTTCTTCGCATCGGTGGTATCGATGCTGATACGCCCGTCCTTCAGCTTGAGACCGGCGCTCGGCACCTCCGCCGCGAAACCACCGACGATCGCCTGTCCTGTGATCGCGGGAGCAGCCACCGTGCCGCCCAGGTTGAAGTTTGCGTCGAGCGCACCCTTGACCTCGGCGAGTTCGGCGGTGAACAACTCGATGAGCGACAGGTTCTTCAGGTGCAGCGCGATGTTTCCGCCCAGGGCCTGCCGTGCACCGCTGACGGAGACGTTGCCGTCGAGCGTGCCGCCGTCGTTCAGCGAGGCGTGCAGTGTGATCCGCTGGTTGTCCGGGGTCAGCTGCGCGTTGGCCGACAGGTTGTCGTAGACGAGCAGCGGCTGGTCCATGCGGTCCGCGTAAGCGACCGAGCCGTGCGCCGAGGTGATGCTGGCCTGCCCCGACAGCGCGCCCGCGGCCGTGCGACGGATGCTGCCGTCGCCTTCCAGGATGCCTTCCGCGCGCATCGGGCTGTTGGAGGCTTCGGCGGCCGTCATCAGCAGCGCGATCGGAACGCGGCGCAGGCGATAGGTGGCATCGAGGTTGCCTCCCTTGTCCTGCTTCGCGGCGACGCAGAGGAGGGGATCGCCCGCCGTGAGGCAGAGATCGCTCATGCTGGCTGCCCCGTCCTTCCATGCGAGCTGGCTGGGATTCTGCAGCCGCCACGGCGGAATGCCCTGGTAGTCGATGTCGAGCGACGACAGCGTGCCGTTCCAGGCGCCGTCCTTCATCGTCCCGGAGAGCTTCAGGTTGGCGGCGAGGGGCCGCCCTTTCGCGTCGATGCTCAGCTGGTGACGAGCCTCGGTGCCGTTGGCGACGATCGCGACGCTGCCGAACACGAGCCCGCCGCTCACGAGGTTGGTGCCGACGATGTCGGCCTTGCCGCCGGGCGTCGTGACGTCGGGGATGTCGGCATCGATGGTGAGGGTGTCGATCTTCTGGCCGCCGTAGACGATGGCGCTTCCGCGCAGGGCCGCGGTGACCGCCAGCTTCGGCACGTTGCCTTTGGCGGTGATATCGCCTGCGACCCGTCCGCCCGCGTCGGGCAGCCAGTCGCCGAGCGAGGCGATCGCGAGCTTCAGCGTGGCGTCGTTCGCCGTGTCGCCGCGCGCGTCGAGACGGATCGTGCTGCTGCCGGACGCGAGATCGAGCTGGCCGTTGACGACCTGCTTCGGCTTCAGTGTGAGTTCGCCGTTGCCGCGCAGGGGGCGCTTGCGCAGCGTGCCCTCCAGTTTGCGCACAGCGAGTGTGCCGAGCGGCTCGTCGCGATCCATGTGGCCTTCGGTGCCGAGGTCGAGATCGAGTGCGCCGGGCCATTCGGCGAAGAGCTGGCCGGGGTCGAAGCGATCGCCCTTGACGTCGAGTTTCCACGCGAGCGCGGGCTGCAACGTGAGCGTGCCGCTGGCAGCGAGGCTGCCCTTCGGCTGTGCGAGCTTCACCGAACGGAGCGTCACGACATCGGGCGTGCCGTCGACATCGAGCGTGAACTTGCCGATGTTGCCTGGCGGGCCGATGTCGACGTCGCCGTCGGCATGGTATGCATCGGCGCTCCCCTTGAAGCGAAGCTGGCCCGCGGTGGCGAGATCCTGTCCGGCGACGTTCGCGGGCACGAGAACCTCCTTCCAGCGCAGCGCGAGGTCGGCGGCGACGGGCTGTGCGGCGATCTCGACGGTCCCCTTCGCCGTGAGCGTGCCCTTGACCTGCGGCGAACCAATCGTGAGTTCGTCGAGGGTCAGCCGCTTGTACTCGTGATCGAAGGCGGCCTTGATGGGCGTCAGGCGTACGCGATAATCGTTGAGGTCGACGTCGCCGGTGAGATCCGCGCTGTAACGGTCGCCACTGCCCTTGAGGGCGAGCCCGAGCGACGTCAGGGTGCCCTCGCCGAGCAAGGGCGTCGGATCGAACCGAGGGGCGTCGATCGAAGCATTCCAGGCGTAATCCCCGCTCTGCACGAGGTTGGCGTCCACCTGCGCCACGAAGGGCAGGGAGAGCTTCACGATGGTATGGGCCTTCGCACCGTCGCTGTGGGCTTCCACATCGCCGGCATAGTCGATGTCGCCGACCTTCCAGCGGAAGCTGGCCTTGCCATCGCCCTTGTAGCCATCGCCCACCGCGAGCGTGCCGCCGAGGTCCGCCCGACCGTCCGGTGCGCGCAGCGCGAGCGACTTCAGCGCGATGCCCGCGTCCGTCCAGGAGCCCGCGAGGTCGAGCGAGTTCGACTCGAAGACCGGCTTGCCCGCCTGGGTCACGCGCACATGGCCGACCTTGACCCGGTCCAGAACGATGTCGAGCGGCGGCTTGAGCGAGAACGGTTCGCTGGGGGTCTGCTCCGGCTCGCTGGGACCGAGCGCCACGTCGATGCCATCGGCGGTCAGGTCGTACACGTGGGCCCGCTTGCGCAGCAGCGAGCCGAACGAGAAGTCCACATGCGCGCGCGCGACGCGTACGTCCATCCCCTTGCCGTCGCGATAGCGCACACCGGAGAGGTCGAGCGGCCCGGCGAGGCGCCCCGCGGCGTTCTCCACCGTGAGCGCGTTGTCCGTGAACGCCTGGGCGCGGGCGAGGGCGAAGCGCAGGCCCGATGCACTCCCCACGAGCCACCACAGGCCGAGCGTGACGACGAGCAGCAGGACGGCGATGGCCACACCGGTGCGGATCAACCATGTCATGCCGGCGCTCCTCACAGGTCTGGCCCGATGACGACATGCAGATGGATGCCGTGTTCGTTCTTGTCGCCGACCGGCACGCCGATGTCGGCGCGGATCATGCCCACGGGGGACAGCCAGCGCACGCCGAGACCGGCGCCCACGCGCGGGCTGTAGTTGGTGCCGGTGAACGCGTTGCCGGCATCGACGAACGCCGCCATGCCCCAGTTACGCGTGAAGTAGTGCTCGACCTCCGTACTGCCGACGAGCAGGCCTTCGCCACCGATCACACGGCCGAATGCGTTGCGCGGGCCGATGCTCTCGAAGTCGTAACCGCGCACCGAGCGGTCGCCGCCTGCGAAGAATCGCAGCTGCGGTGGCAGGTCGCTGAAGTTGTCGGTCCAGATCTTGCCTGCCGTGCCGCGCAGGATCAGGCGATTCTGGCCCCAGAACGAGCGGATCCATTTCACGTCGCCCATCACCTGCGAGAAGCTGGCGTCGGAAAGCAACGTGCCAGCGGTGCTGCGGCCCGTCAGCGTCAGCGACCAGCCGTTGCGCACGAACGTGGGGTTGTCGCCCTTCTTCCGGCTGAGCGTTACCTCGGGGTAGAGCAGGGTGCTGCGACCGCGCTCGAGTCCTTCGGCGTTGTCGCCCTCGCCACCGCGTTTGCCGACGGTGAACGTGCCCGAGAGCACGTTGACGCCGATCGTGCGGGTCCATCCGTGCCACAGCCGCGTTTCGTTGGCCACGAGCTGCACCGTGCGGGACTTCGACGTCACGGTGTTGGCGTCTCGGAAATTCGCACCGAAGTTGAAACTGCGCTGGTTGGGGCCCGGCATCGGTATCTGGTACAGCGTGGACACGGTCTTCAATCGCTGCGCCATCACCAGTTCGTTCTTCCACTTGTGGCCGCGGTCGTTGATCCAGCGCTTCTCGATGCCGCCGCGCAGGCCTGCGCCGGTATCCGTGCCGAAGAACGGGCCGCCGGTGTAGATGGTGCGCTTGGCCGGCGCGAGTTCCACGTCGATGTCGATCGTGCCGTTCTTCGCTTCGTCGGTATCCGGAATGACGTTGACCACGGCGAAATAGTCCGCGCCGTTCAGCGCCTGCTGGAGTTCGAGCAGCTGATTCTGCGAGAAGTAATCGCCCTGCCTGAAGGGAACGTAGCGGTCGAGGAATCCGTCGCGGAACTGCGAATTCTTGAAGTGGATCGTGCCGTAGCGATAGCGTTCGCCGGCGGTCCATTTCAGGTTCACGACGGCGGTGTGTTCCGCGCGGTTCACCTCGACGCGTCGCGTGACGAGGCGCGCGTCGAGGAAACCGGTGGCGGTCAGCGCGCCGCTCACCGCGTCGCGCGCACCGTCGTAGACGCCATCGTTGAGCGTCTTGTCCTTGAGATTCTGCACGCCGCGCACGGCGCGGCGGACCGCGGGCACCTTCGCCGCGTCGGCGTCGATGTCGACCGTGACGGCCGTGACCTTCACGGGCACGCCGGGCAGCACGTGCAGCGTGACGTGCCAGTCGTTGCCCACCTGCTGCATGTCGCCCGTGGCTGTCGCCTCGTAGTAACCGTAGGGGCGGAGGGCGGCCTGGACTTCGTCCGGCGCTTTTTCGTAAAGGCGGCGGACCTGCGCGGCGGTGACGTCGCGCGCGGTGTACTGGCTCAACTCGACGCCCGCGACGACGGCGCCCCGGAGGCTTTCATCCACGCCATCGACGTTCAGGACGATGCCCGCATGAGCGATCGCGGGCAGGAGGAACCACGGCAGAAGCAGCAGTCCATGGCGTCTGGTTCGGCGCATGAGCGTCCCGTTCCGGTCGAGATCCAAGGCCGTGCGTCACGGCCACTTGCGGGGAGGCCTCCGGCGTCCCCTGACATAACGTCTTGGCGTAACTTACCGCGCGACGCGTGAGAGGTCGATACACGAACGTGAACGCCCGGTCAGGCTGATGCGTCGGCTGACGGTGTGGAAGCAGCCTCGGTCGCGATGGGTGCCCGCGGCAAGCACCCATCGCGCGCGAGCGCGCTCCCACGACAGGGCCCGCAGGGCTGCCGTGGCCGGCTTGTGTGGGAGCGGCCTTGGCCGCGATGGGTGCTCGCGCCAAGCACCCCGAGGAAGGACGAGTAAGGGCCTCAGCCCGCCTCGTCACCCGCGCGGTGGGCGATCCAGGCACCCACCAGGGCCGATACGTACGGGATCGACTGCGCCGCCAGGATGAACATCCACAACGTGCTCTCGACGTAGTTCGTTCCGTAGTGAAGGGCCATGCCGATCACCGCACACAGCAGCGCGATGGCCATGAGACCTTCTTCACGCACCGGCGCGAACGCGGCGAAGCTGCTCCCGCCCATGCGACGGCTCTTCGCCGTCACCACGAACGCGGTCTTCTCACGGGTCAGGCCGTGGAGGATGCCGCGCGCGATGGCGTGCGACAGGCCCATGCTGGCGACGGAGGCCATGATGGTGTCGTACCAACCGCACGGGACGCGCGCGCGATACAGCACCACGCCGAAGATCGCCTTGGCGAAGAAGAAGCCGATGACGGGAATCAGGAACAGCTGCATCGGAAGGTTGAAGTATTCCGGTGCGTAGATCATGCCTGCCGTCCATAGCAGGCCCATCATCGTGAAGACGAAGTGCAGCGCATCGGCGAACCAGCTGAACCAGCCCGTGAGGAAGTGGAAGCGCTGGCCGGCGGAGAGCGGTCCCTTGCGGGTCATCCAGCTCCAGCGACCCTTCAGGATCTGCATCGCACCGAACGCCCAGCGGTAGCGCTGGCTCTTGTACGCCTTGAAATCGGCGGGCGTGAGGCCCTTGCCCATCAGCTCGTCGACGTACACCAGCTCGTAGCCGGCGTGCATCAGCCGCAGGCCGAGCTCGGCGTCCTCGCAGATCGTCCACTCCGACCACCCGCCGGTGCCTTCGAGCGCGGAGCGACGGACCATGGTCATCGTGCCGTGCTGGATGATGGCGTTGCGTTCGTTGCGATGGTGCATGCCGATGCGGAAGAAGCCGTCGTATTCCCATGCGGTCATGCGGCGGAAGCGGTTCTTCTCGAAATCGCGGTGCGCCTGGGGACACTGCACCACGGCCACCTTGGGATCGTGGAAGTAGCCCGTCAGCGTGGCGAGCCAGTCTTCGCGAACCACGTAGTCGGCGTCGATCACGGCCACCACGTCGGCGCGTTCGTCGGTCGCGGTCAGGCCGAAGTTGAGCGCGCCGGCCTTGTAACCGGGCCACGGCTCGAGGTGGAAGAAGCGGAATTTCGGGCCGAGCTGCTTGCAGTACTCCTCGACCGGCTTCCACACCGCGGGATCCTTGGTGTTGTTGTCCAGCACCAGGACTTCGAAATTCTCGTAATCGAGCGCGGCCAGCGAGTCGAGCGTGATCTGCACCATCTCCGGCGGCTCGTTGTGGCACGCCAGGTGGATCGACACGAACGGCTGCCGCTCGACGGGATCCGGCGGCAGCATGCCCGCATGGCGAATCCAGCTGCGTCGCCAGAGCACCTCGGTGAACTCGAAGCCGTTGATCAGCAGGATCGCCAGGATCGCGATCTGTGCCGGGAAGAGCAGGATCAGCATCGCCCAGTCGAACGGACTGAGATAGAAATTGAAGGGCAGGGTGGCCGACCACACGATCAGGCCGCAGGCCAGCTGGATCAGCGCCATGAAGAACAGGCGGCCGGTCAGCTTGAAGCGGCTGAAGCGCATGCCGAACCAGAGCATGGGGAAGAACGCCAGCACGGACGCGGCGAACGCCTTCCACGGCCAGCCCACGTCCTCGGTCACCGGGCCGGTGAAGGGGAACTTCAGCTGGCGATCGGCGTTGAACATGCCCCAGTAGGCGCCGGTGCGGCCTTCGCCCAGGTTTTCCTTCCAGGGCTGGTCGATGGCCTCGAGGACGTAATAGTCGTCGATGCCGTTCGCCTTCGCCTTGTTGAAGAACATGCGCAGGAAGATCGCCTCGTTCGAGACGCTCGGATAGGCGTACTTGAACCGGTCGCCGTTCGACGGCCAGCCGATCTCGCCGATCGCGATATGCTTGCCGGGGAACTGCTGGCGCAGCGCCTTGTAGCTCGCGATCGAATCGTCGACACCACCGCGCGCCTCGATACCGTTCCAGTAGGGGAACAGATGGACGGTGATGAAATCGACGTGGTCGGCCAGCTCGGGATAGAGCAGCCAGATGTGGAACGGCTCGGCGATCGATACCGGCTGGTGCACGGCCGCGCGGACGCGGTCGAGGTAGGACATCATCTGATCGGGCGTGAGATCGCCGCGGAAGAGCACCTCGTTGCCCACGATCACCCGGCTGATCGTCTTCGGGTAGCGGTGCGCCTGGGCAATCAGGGCTTCGATTTCGCGCTCGTTGCTCTCGAGGCGAGCGTCGATGAGGGCGCCCGCCATCACGTCCAGCCCGTTCTTCTCGGCGAGACGGATGACCTGAGGATTCTCCAGCATCGAATAGGTGCGGATGCGTGGCGAGTACCGCTTGATCAGCCGCAGGTCGCTGTCGATTTCCGGATCCGTGGAGACGTCGCCCTTCATCGGGTTCTGGTAGCGCTGGTACGCGGTGAACGCGAAACCGGGCACCGGGCCATGCCAGTCGTCCGGACCGTTGGGCAGGTTGGCGACGAACCAGAGCCCCACGTTCAGGGCCGCGACGAGGATCGCGAGGATCAGCGCGGCGAGGATCGGGTGGCTTCTTTCGGTCTTCGTGGCAGCGCTCAAAACAATCCCCGGACCGGTCGGCCCCCGAGTGGCATCAATGAGGTAACCGGGGGAGCTTAACGAACGGGGCGTGATGGCTCAACGCACGAAGGCATATCCGGTCAGGCTGGCCTCAGCGTGGGGTGAGCCCTGCGGGTGCGATGTCCGATCGAAAGCCTTGTCGGAGCGCGCTTGCGCGCGAATGGGTGCTAGCGGCAAGCACCCATCGCGCGCGAGCGCGCTCCCACAGGGGGGGCGGTAATCCGGAGGCGTCGCCGGCTTACTTCAGCAGCGAGCGAAGCATCCAGGCCGTCTTCTCGTGGTCCTTCAGGCGGCCCGTGACCATGTCGGCGGTGCCGTCGTCGCCCACGGACTCCGCGGCCTTGATGGTGTCGCGCGACGTCGCGGCGGCGATCTCGTGGCCTTCGACCAGCTGGGCGACCATGTCCTTCCACTCCGGCACGCCGGTCTCTTCCTTGATGGACGTCAGCTTGCCGAACTGGCTGTACGAGCCCGGGGCGAAGATATCGAGGATGCGGATGCGCTCGGCGACCTCGTCGGCGGCCAGCCAGAGGGCGTTGTACTGGGTCTCGAACATGGCGTGCAGGCTGTTGAACTGCGGGCCCGTCACGTTCCAGTGGAAGCTGTGGGTCTTCAGGTAGAGGGAATAGGTGTCGGCGAGCAGCTTGGACAGATGCTTCGCGACCGATTCGCGATCCTTCTTGGCGATGCCGATATCGATGGCCATGTGACGACTCTCCTTGGTTTTTTTGCGTTTCGTTGATTGAAATCTTAACGAGGGCCGGAGCGCCCGGGAAATGAAACGTTCCGATCTCGTCGATAGGCCCACGCTATTATTGGCGTTCCCATGAGTACCTCGACAACCCCCGCCCGTTCCTCCTCGCCCGATCCGCGTCTGCGCGAGCTGCGCGCCGCGCTCGACGACGTGTCCAGCCGCGATTTCGGCCGCCTGCTCGCGCGCTGGCGCAACCTCTCCCGGAAGGCCGACGCCGGAAAGCTGGACGCCCTGGCCGCCGAGGTCGCCGTGTCCGCGGCGCGCCGTGCCGCCCGGAAGGCGTCGAAGCCGGTCATCGCCGTGGACGCCTCGCTGCCGATCGCGACCCGGGCCGACGACATCGTGAAGCTGATCCGCGAGAACCAGGTCGTGGTCCTCGCGGGCGAAACGGGCTCGGGCAAGACCACCCAGCTGCCCAAGCTGTGCCTGGCGGCCGGTCGGGGCGAAGCCGGCCTGATCGGGTGCACCCAGCCGCGGCGCCTGGCGGCGCGGTCGGTCGCCACCCGCGTGGCCGAGGAGCTCGGTACGCCGATCGGCGACAAGGTCGGCTTCCAGGTCCGTTTCAGCGAGAAGGTGTCCGACCAGGCGCTGATCAAGTTCATGACGGACGGCATCCTGCTCGCGGAGACGCAGTCGGACCCGTGGCTGTCCGCGTACGACACGATCATCATCGACGAGGCCCACGAGCGCAGCCTCAACATCGACTTCCTGCTCGGCTACCTGAAGCGTCTCGCGGCGCGCCGTCCCGAGCTGAAGATCATCGTCACCTCGGCCACGATCGACACCGGGCGGTTCGCCGAGCATTTCGGCGATGCGCCGGTGGTGGAGGTCGAAGGCCGCACGTTCCCCGTCGAGGTGCGCTATCGCCCCGCGGGCGAGCGCGTGGAGGGCAACGTCGCGCAGCAGATCGCCGATGCGATGGACGAAATCACGCGCGAGGATCCACGCGGCGACGTGCTCGTGTTCCTGCCCGGCGAGCGGGAGATCCGCGACACGCACCTCCTGCTCTCGCGCAAGCAGTACCGCGAGACGGAAGTGCTGGCGCTGTATGCGCGCCTGTCGGCGAACGAGCAGGACCGCGTGTTCCGCCCGGGTCCGAAACGGCGCATCGTGCTGGCGACCAACGTCGCCGAGACGTCGCTCACCGTGCCGCGCATCCGGTACGTGGTCGACCCCGGAACGGCGCGCGTCAAGCGTTACAGCCAGCGCGGACAGCTGGAACGGCTGCACATCGAGCCGATTTCGCAGGCGGCCGCGAACCAGCGCAAGGGCCGTTGTGGACGCGTGGGTCCGGGCATCTGCTATCGCCTCTACGAAGAGGCGGATTTCATGCTGCGGCCCGAATTCACCGACCCTGAGCTGCTGCGCTCGTCGCTCGCCAACGTCATCCTGCGGATGCTCGCGCTGGATCTCGGCGAGGTCGAGGATTTCCCGTTCCTCGAAGCGCCCGATCCGCGCGTGGTCGCCGACGGTTACCGTCGCCTCGCCGAAATCGGCGCCATCGACGACGACCGTCGCCTGACCGGCATCGGTCGCACGGTCGCCCGGCTGCCGATCGACGTCCAGCTCGCGCGCATGCTGGTCGAGGGTCACCGTCTCGGCAGCGTCGCGGAACTCACGACCATCGTCGCCTTCCTGAGCATCCAGGATCCGCGCGAGCGTCCACCGGAGGCGCGCGGCCAGGCCGACGCCGCGCACGCGCAGTTCGCCGATCCGAAATCCGATTTCGTCGGGGTGCTCAATCTGTGGCGGGCTTATCTCGACGCCGCCGAGGAGCTCACCTCGTCGAAGCTGCGCGACTGGTGTTCGCGGCATTTCCTGAGCTTCATGCGCATGCGCGAATGGCGCGAGCTGCATCGCCAGCTGGTGCTGGTCATTCGCGACATCGGCTGGAACGCCACGACGGATGCGACCGCCGCGCCTGCACGGGCGCGGCCAGCGAGCGGCAGCCTTTCGCGAAAGCGCGCAGGCGATGCCGGCGCGGCGCGCTCCGACAGGGAGGCGTCGGTGCCGGGCAAGGGGGCGGCAGTCACGAAGCCCGAAGGCGACGCGCTGTTCGAAGCCGTCCACCGCAGCCTGCTCGCAGGCCTGCCGACGCAGGTCGGTCACAAGGACGAGAAGGGGCTGTTCCGCGGCACGCGCGAGCGTCGTTTCCAGGTTTTTCCGGGTTCGGCGCTGGCGAAAGCGCCACCGGCGTGGATCTTTGCGTCGCAGATCCTCGATATCGGCGGAAAGGTGTGGGCGATGATGAACGCCCGCGTCGATCCGGCGTGGATCGAGAGCCAGGCGGCACACCTCGTGCGCGCGACCGCGCGCGATCCGCACTGGTCGAGGAAACGCGGCACCGTGGTCGCCTACGAGCAGGTCACGCTGTTCGGCCTGGTGCTCGTGGAACGTCGCCCCGTGACGTTCCAGCGCCAGGATCCGCGGCTGGCGCACGAGATCTTCGTGCGCGAAGGCATCGTGCGCGCCGATCTCGACAGCCGCGCCGATTTCGTGCGCGCCAACGCGCGCGTGCTGGAGCAGGCGCACGACATCGAGGCGAAGCAACGCCGCGCCGGTCTGCTGCGCTCCGAAGAGGAGCTGGCCGCGTTCTTCGACGGAAAGCTACCCGAGAGCATCGCCGACACGCGTGCGCTGGACGCCTGGTATCGCAAGGCGTCGCCGGGTGAGCAGGCCGCGCTGCGCTGGACGCTGGCCGACGTCATGGACACCGGCAGCGGGCTCGATCCGAAGGCGTTTCCCGCGTCGCTGGACATCGGCCAGCACGCGTATCGCCTCGAATACCGCTTCGTGCCCGGCGATCCGGCCGACGGCGTGACGATCCACGTGCCGCTGGCGTTCCTCAACGCGCTGCCGGCCGCCCGGGGCGACTGGCTCGTCGGCGGCCTGCTGCCCGACAAGGTCGCCGAGCTGATCCGCACGTTGCCGAAGGCCCTGCGTCGCAATTTCGTGCCGGCACCCGATTTCGCCCGCGCGTTCGCCGAGGCGGAGACGCCGCGCGACCAGTCGTTGCCGGTCGCGCTGGCAGCGTTCCTCAAGCGCACGACCGGTGTCGACATCGACGCCTCGGCCTTCGACGGTGCGGAGATTCCGGCGCACCTGCAGATGCGCTACCGGGTGCACGACGAGAATGGCCGCACCGTGGCGGACGGTCGGGACCTCGGTGCGATACGCGCGCAATGGGAAGGCAAGGCGCGCGAGGCGTTCTCGCGCAAGACCGACGTCGAACTCACGCGCGAGGACATCGTGGCGTGGGACTTCGAAGCGATTCCGGACGTGGTCCGCTCGGAGGGCGGCCTCAAGGCGTATCCGGCCCTCGTCGATCTCGGCGAGGCGGTGGCGCTGCGCGTCTTCGAGCGCGCGGACGAAGCCGCGGAGGCGCACCTGGGCGGGGTCGAGCGCCTGTTGCGCCAGGCCCTCGCCCCGGAGATCAAGCGGGCGCGCCGCCAGCTGCCGATCGCCAATCCGCTGTCGCTGAAATACGCGCCGCTCGGCAGCGTCGACGGCCTGCGCGACGACCTGGTGGAAGGCGGGTTCGCCGACCTGATCGCCGACCGGCGGCTGGACGCCCGCACGCAGGGCCAGTTCGAAGCCCTGCGCGTCGAGCTGGGACGCGAACTCTTCGGCGCGGCGATGGCGCGGCAAAAGCTGGCCGAGCCGATCATCGAAGCGCAGGCCGAGCTAAAACCGTGGATGGAGCCGCCCCTGATGGGCCTCGCGAAGGCGAGCTACGACGACCTTCGCGAGCAGCTCGCGGCGCTGCTGCAGCCCGGTTTCCTGCGCGAGCTGTCGCGTGCGCGCCTCGGCCATTACCCCCGCTACCTGAAGGCGATGCGCCTGCGCGGCGAACGGCTCCGGCAGGATCCCGCGCGCGACCAGTCGCGTATGCTGCAGGTGCTGCCGTACTGGCGCGCGCTGCTGAATGCGGGCGGCACCGGCCTCAACGATGCGACGTGGGACGAACTGCGTTGGCTGATCGAGGAATGGCGGGTTTCGCTGTTCGCCCAGGAACTGAAAACCGCCGAGCCCGTGTCGGCGAAACGGCTGGCACGCGCGCTGGAAGTCGCGCAGGCGGCGGCTCGATGAACCACCCGGAGGCTCGGCGATGAGCGAGGTTCGCTCCCCAGACGCGAAGGCGCAGGCGATGCCGCTGACGGAGCTCGCGCGCGCCGCCTGCGTATCGCTGCCGCTGTCCGCGCGCGCCGAGGGCGAAACGGTCATCGAGCTGTTGCGCCTGCTGGGCTGCGATGACGAAACCTGCGCGTCGGCGTTGTGGTTCGCGTTGACGCGCGGACTTCCGGGCGCCGCCGACGAGGCCGCGAAGCAATGGCCGGCGTCGCTGCGCCGGCTGGTCGAAGGGCAGGGCGAGGCCGAGAAGGTCTGGGATCTCCACGCC
The DNA here is from genome assembly GCF_900109915.1 of Luteibacter sp. UNCMF331Sha3.1. Lineage (GTDB taxonomy): Bacteria > Pseudomonadota > Gammaproteobacteria > Xanthomonadales > Rhodanobacteraceae > Luteibacter. Next base: position 504,166 of record NZ_FOBU01000001.1, on the reverse strand, counting down.
CAGCGCGGCAGCCGCAGCGGCGCCGAAGGCCTGCGGCGCCTGCTGCTCGCGATCATCCGCGACCTGCGCGTGGTGTTCGTACTGCTCGCTCGGCAGCTCGCGGCGATGCGTACCGCCATGGCGCTGCCGGACCACGAGCGACGCGAGCTCGCGCAGCTGACGTCCGACATCCATGCCCCGCTCGCGAACCGCCTCGGTATCTGGCAGCTCAAGTGGGAGCTGGAAGACCTCGCCTTCCGCTATCTCGAACCCGACACCTATCGCCGCATCGCGCGCCTGCTCGACGAGCGGCGTGCGGACCGCGAGCGCTTCATCGCATCGAGCCTCGCGGAACTACGCGACACGCTGGAGGGCGCGGGCATCCGCGCGGACCTCGCCGGCCGGCCCAAGCACATCTTCTCCATCTGGAAGAAGATGAAGAAGAAGGGACTGGAGTTCTCCGATCTCTACGACATCCGGGCGGTACGCATCCTCGTCGACAGCGTCGCCGACTGCTACGCCGCGCTCGGGCTCGTGCACAGCCTCTGGCCGCATCTTCCCGGCGAGTTCGACGACTACGTCGCGCGGCCCAAGGGTAACGGCTACCAGTCGCTGCACACCGCCGTGATCGGGCCGGAAGGCAAGACGCTGGAGGTGCAGATCCGCACGCACGAGATGCACCGCGCCAACGAACTGGGCGTCGCCGCGCACTGGCGCTACAAGGAAGGCGGTGGCGCCGACGCGGAGTTCGAGGCGAAGATCGCCTGGATGCGCAAGCTGCTCGAGCCCCGGGGCGAAGACGAAAGCGAGCTCGCCGCGGGCTTCGAAACCGAGCTGATGGAAGACCGCGTGTATGTGCTTTCGCCGAAGGGCGAAGTCATCGACATGCCGCGGGGCGCCACCGTGCTCGACTTCGCGTACCACATCCATACCGAGGTCGGGCATCGCTGCCGTGGCGCCAAGGTGAACGGCCGCATCGTGCCGCTGACGACGTCGCCACGCAGCGGCGATCGCGTGGAAATCCTCACGGCGAAGCTTTCCGAGCCGAGCCGCGACTGGCTATCGTCGCACCACGGCTACCTGCAGACGTCGCGCGCGAAGGAAAAAGTGCGCGCGTGGTTTCGCCGCGAAGCGCACGACGCCAACATCCTCGCCGGCAAGGCGACGCTGGAAAAGGAACTGCGTCGCCTCGCGCTGGACGACGTCGACCTTGCGAAACTGGCGACACATTTCCGCCTGAAGGGCATCGACGATCTCTACGTGACGGTAGCGCTGGGCGAAGTCACGCTCGGTCAGATCGCGCGTTCGCTGCAGGAGCCCGCCGAGACGGAGATCACGCAGTCCGGCAATCCCGTCGCGTCGCGCGCCGCGCAACACGATAGGGGCGCGCTGTCGATCGAGGGGGTGGGCAACCTCCTCACCACGCTGGCGCGCTGCTGCCAGCCGCTGCCCGGCGATCCGGTGCGCGGGTTCATCACCCGCGGTCGCGGCGTGTCCGTGCATCGCGCGGACTGCGCGTCGCTCGCGCGCCTCGCCCGCCGCGACCCCGACCGCGTGATCGACGTCAACTGGGGCCGGGTGGACGTGCAGAATTACGAAGTGGACGTCGAGCTGCGCGGCTACGACCGCAAGGGGCTGCAGAAGGACGTCGCGACCACCATCAACAACGTCGGACCGCACATCGTGGCGTCGTCGAGCCGCGTGCAGGTGCGCACCGGCGAGGTGGAGATGCGCTTCACGCTACGGGTGAAGGATTACGAGCAGCTGTCGACCCTGCTGGGTCGCCTGAGCGCCCTGCCGAACGTGACGGACGCAAGGCGGCTCGGCGGCAGATGACACCCGGGGCGGCCCGTGCCGCCGCAGGTGCGCCCCACAGCAGGCTTGGTCAGCGGGGTTCAGCCGCCCATCAGCAGGCGCGTGCCCCAGTCCGACAGCGGCTGGGCGACCAGGATGCGGAGGAGGAACAGGCCGAGCAGCACGACGGTGGGCGAGAAGTCGAGGCCGCCGAGTGTCATGCGGCCGCGCAGCGGGCGGACGAGCGGCTCGGCGAGGCTGGAGACGAAACGCGCGACCGGGTGGTAGCGATCGGTCGACAGCATGCTCAGCAGCGACCACACGAATACCAGCACGATCCATGTGAGCAGGAAGAAGTCGACCGTCTCGGCCACTGCCGCCACGATCACGCCGAGCACGTCCGGCGCGACGCCGGCGAGCGCGACGATCAGCACGACCTTCAGGCATTCCAGCAGCAGGATGATCACCAGCGCGGCGGTGTTCACCCGGCGGATGTTCCGCAGCACCTTGCGCAGCGGGCGTACCGCCGGGTTGGTGAAGCGGTAGAGGAACTGGCAGATGGGGTTGTTGAAGTCGGCCCGCCACGCTTCGGCGAGCAGCCGCAGCACGAACAGGGTGACGAGCGCGCCGAAGGCGAACTGCAGGATCAGCACGCCGGCATTGGTCAGGTAGTTCACGTTCTGGATTCCATGTCTTCGGAAAGTTCGACGCCGCGGCGACGTGCGGCATCGACCGCGCGCGCCACGATGGCAGGGAAGTGGTCGAGCCGGAAGCTGTCCAGCGCGGCCTGGGTGGTGCCGTTCGGCGAGGTGACGCGCTCGCGCAGCGTCGCCGCGCTCTCGCCGCTCTCGATCAGCATGCGGCCGGCGCCGAGGGCCGTCTGCGCGGCGAGGGCGCGCGCCGTCTCGCGGGAAAGCCCCTGCGAGAACGCCGCGTTCTCGAGCGCCTCGACCATGAGGAAGAAATAGGCTGGCCCCGAGCCGGACAGGGCGGTGACGATGTCGAGCTGGTCTTCGTCCGGCACCCAGACGGTAAGGCCCGCGGCATCGAGCACGTGCTGGGCTTCGGCCCGTTGGGGCGCACTGACCCGCCCGTTGGCGAACAGCGCGGTGGCGCCGGCACCGATCATCGCCGGGGTGTTGGGCATGCAGCGGACCACCGGCAGCGCGGCGTCCAGCCAGCGTTCGATCTGGTGGATGCGGATGCCCGCGGCGATCGAGATCACCAGCGGGCGGTATTTCTGCACGGCGGGACGCAGGTCGCGGCATACGTCGGCCAGCACCTGCGGCTTCACGGCGAGAACGAGGATCGACGCGCCCTCGGCGGCGTCGAGGTTGTCGGTGTAGGTGGCGACGCCGTACTCGCGGGACAGCTCGTGCAGCGATTCGGCACGGGGCTCGGCGACGGCGATACCACCCGGCTGGGCACCGTGGCGGATCATGCCGGCGATCAACGCGGATGCCATGTTGCCGCCGCCGATGAAGGCGATCCGATTCATGGGTTCAGGGGCTCCGTAGGCGGACGATGTTCACAACGCCGAAGCATATATGGAGCCGCGCCTTGCCGCCGACCCCCGGGCATGGTTACCTATGCCCACCAAGAAAGGGGACCCCAATGGATATCGCCGAACTCCTTGCCTTCTCCGTGAAGAACAAGGCCTCCGACCTGCACCTTTCCGCGGGTCTTCCGCCGATGATCCGTGTCGACGGCGACGTCCGGCGTATCAATATCCCGGCCCTAGAGCACAAGCAGGTCCACTCGCTGATCTACGACATCATGTCGGACAAGCAGCGGCGCGACTATGAGGAATTCCTCGAAGTCGACTTCTCGTTCGAGATTCCCGGTCTGGCGCGCTTCCGCGTCAACGCGTTCAATCACAACCGCGGCGCGGGCGGCGTGTTCCGTACCATTCCGTCGGAGGTCCTGACGCTGGAAGACCTGGGCGCCCCCCGCATCTTCCGCGAACTGATCGAGCAGCCCCAGGGCCTCATCCTCGTCACGGGCCCTACGGGTTCGGGCAAGTCGACGACGCTGGCGGCCATGGTCGACCACATCAACAAAAACGAATACGGCCACATCCTCACCGTCGAGGATCCGATCGAATTCGTCCACACCTCGCAGAAGTGCCTGGTCAACCAGCGCGAGGTGCACCGCGACACCCACGGGTTCAACGAAGCCCTGCGTTCCGCGCTCCGCGAAGATCCCGACTACATCCTCGTCGGCGAGCTTCGCGACCTCGAGACCATCCGCCTGGCGCTGACCGCCGCGGAAACGGGCCACCTGGTGTTCGGCACGCTGCATACGTCGTCCGCCGCGAAGACGATCGACCGCATCATCGACGTGTTCCCCGCCGGCGAGAAGCCGATGGTCCGCTCGATGCTCTCGGAGTCCCTGCGCGCGGTTATCTCGCAGTCGCTGCTGAAGAAGGTCGGCGGCGGCCGTACCGCGGCCCACGAGATCATGGTCGGCATCCCCGCCATCCGTAACCTGATCCGCGAGGACAAGGTGGCGCAGATGTACTCGTCGATCCAGACGGGCCAGCAGTACGGCATGCAGACGCTGGACCAGAACCTCGCCGACCTGGTCAAACGAGGCCTGATCACGCGTCCGGAAGCCATGATGTACGCGAAGAACAAGGAAGGCTTCCGGTAGGAAGGCCTGCGCCTGGAGGCCTTCTTGCAGGAGTCCACCCAGGCGCGAAGCCTTCAGGGCGGTGACAACAGGCCCCCGGGCTTTCACGCGGATCCGCAGGCGCCCATCCGGCGCGTGTGAAGGCGGTCTCGGCCTCCGAGGAGGCATGGGTATATGATCGGCCCCACAGGGGACGCCGGCCCGGTCCGGCATTGGGATACAGGCCATGAGCGACTTCGATTTCACCTCCTTCCTCAAGCTGATGGTGCATAAACAGGCGTCCGACCTGTTCATCACCGCTGGCGTGGCGCCGTCGCTCAAGGTGCAGGGGCGCGTGGTACCCATCACGCAGAGCCCCCTGTCCGCGCAGCAGTCGCGCGACATGGTGCTGAACGTGATGACGCCGGCCCAGCGCGAGGAGTTCGAAAAGACCCACGAGTGCCAGTTCGCGATCAGCGCGTCGGGCATCGGACGTTTCCGCGTATCGTGTTTCTACCAGCGCAACTGCGTCGGCATGGTGCTGCGTCGGATCGAGTCGAAGATCCCGACACCCGAAGAACTGACGCTGCCGCCCGTCATCAAACAGCTGGCGATGACCAAGCGCGGCATCATCATCTTCGTCGGCGGCACGGGCACCGGTAAGTCGACTTCGCTGGCGTCGATGATCGGCTACCGCAACCAGAATTCCACGGGTCACATCATCACGATCGAGGACCCGATCGAATACGTGCACAAGCACGAGGGCTGCATCATCACGCAGCGCGAGATCGGTATCGACACCGACAGCTGGGAAAACGCGCTGAAGAACACGCTGCGCCAGGCGCCCGACGTCATCATGATCGGCGAGGTACGCACGCGCGAGACGATGGAGCACGCGATCAACTTCTCCGAGACGGGCCACCTGTGCCTGTGCACGCTGCACGCGAACAACGCCAACCAGGCGCTCGACCGCATCCTGCACTTCTTTCCGGAAGACCGTCGCCAGCAGTTGTTCATGGATCTGTCGCTCAACCTCAAGGGCATCGTCGCGCAGCAGCTGATCCCCACGCCCGACGGCAAGGCGCGTCGCGTCGCGGTGGAGGTGCTGCTCGGCACGCCGCTCGCGCAGGATTACATCCGTCAGGGCGAGATCCACAAGCTCAAGGAACTGATGCGGGATTCCAACCAGCTGGGTATGCGCACGTTCGACCAGAGTCTCGTCGAGCTGTACCACGCCGGCGAGATCTCGTACGAGGACGCGCTACGTCACGCCGACAGCTCGAACGAGGTCCGTCTGCGCATCAAGCTGGCGCAGGGCGGCGACGCGCATACGCTGTCGCAGGGTCTGGATGGCGTGGAGATCGACAAGGCCAACGACCGGAACACGTTCGGCGGCATGCTGCATCGCTGACGGTTCTGGACATCTCGCGTCGCCGGGCATTCCGCCTCGATGATGCTCCGACATACGACGCAAAGAAAAGGGGAGCCGTGAGGCTCCCCTTTTTGGTTCCAGCTCGTGCTACGTCTTACTTGTCGGCGGCAGCCGCCGAAACGGTCAGGCCGCTGGCGTCGACGCTCTTCACGCCCTTGATCTTCTTCGCGATCATTTCGGCGTGGCTCTTCTCCTTGGCCGTGGCGACCGTACCCGTCAACGTCACGACGCCTTCGGTGGTGCTGACGGAGATGTCGGTCGCCTTCACCGACTTGTTGGCGGCGAACTCGCTCTTCACCTTGGTGGTGATCCACGTGTCGTCCGCCTTGCCGGCGACCGTCTGGTTATCGCCCTTGGACGCGGCGGCGGCGGAGTCCTGAGCATATGCCTGCGCGAACGGCACCGTACCGAGACCGGCGACGAGAGCGGCAGCGAACAGGGCCTTGCGGAGGTTGGCGTTGATCATGATCGAACTCCTTTGTTACGCGCTGAATGGGTCTGGCGACGGCGCCACGCGTCGTGGCTGCCGGATCGCGGGGCCAATGGAAACAGCGCATCCGTGAACGATTCGTGCGTGGAAATCCGGCCCGTTCAGCATCGTCAAGACGTCGGGAAGGAGAACGCGCGCGGGAACGAGGCGGAAAAGAAAAAGGCGCCACGATGGGCGCCTTTTTCCGGTACGCGCTTATGCCTTATTTGTATTCGACGGCGCCCGACATCACGAGGCCCTTGTCGTCCACATGGGCTTCGCCCGACACGTCGACGATGCGGGCAGCCTGCGCCTTCATCGCCTCGAACTGCGCCTTAGAGCGTTCGGCGGCCGCCGCCTGCGCCTGCTGATCGTCGGGCGCGCCGTCGGCACCCGCGGCTTCGGCCATGTTGCTGGCGAACGACTGCGCCTTGTCGGCCATCACGTCGACCCAGGCGCGATACATGTCGCCGTTCAGATGGAAGCGGCTGACGCGGCCGGCGTCGCCGACCGAGCCCATCAGCAGTTCATCGAGCCTGCCGTCTTCGCCTTCGCCCACGCCGACCACGATCGCCTGGCCGTTCATCGCGGCCCAGCCCGGCATGCCGAGCATCGCGGTGATGTTCTGCGGCAAGGCGGAGGGCTTGCCGTCGCCCGCGACCTTGAAGTCGCCGCCGAGCATGGCCTGGCCCATGGCGAGCAGACCGGCGGGGTTACGCGTAGCGAGCAGCACGCGGCCGGTGATCGCCGGCATCTGCTGACCTGCCGCGGCGGGCTTGAACGAATCGAGCACGATACGAACGCCGCGAATATCGCCGAACGGCGGAATCGCCGCCTGCTGCATCGTCGAACCGAGCTTGGCGAAGCTGTCGTTCAGATTGGTGAAGGCGGGGCAGGTGAACGGCTTGGCGGCCACCGCGTCGGCCTGCGCCGTGAAGAACGTGCGGATCTGCTCGACCGGCAGCGCGATGCTGACGTCGAACGGTCCCTTCGCTTCCTGACCCAGGCCCGGGAGTTCGACCTTCAGACCGGAAAACGCCTTGGTCACGTCGTCCGCGAGGGCGACGTCCACGCGCTGCTCCTGGTGGTGCATGTCGAGGCGCGTGTAACCGAAGCTGATCGACGGCACGCGCGCGGCGACGCGGCTCGCTTCGGGCACGCAGCTCGCCGGCAGCGGCGGAATGGGCTCGCCCGTCTTCGCCGACTGATGCTTGAGGAACGTGGAGAAGAGGGGATCCTTGCCCGACGCGACGAGCGGCAGCAGGCGAACGAGGTCGACCTGGCCGACCGCGTAGTTCTTGTAACCCTTGTCCTTGGCGAGGTCCGCGAGGCGGCCGTCGTCCTGCAGGTTCTTCTCCGGCCGGTCGGCGCCGAGCGCCTGGCGGATCGTCGGCTGCGCGGCATCGGCCGGCAGCAGCGAGACCACGGCCTGCTTGCCGACGGTGGCGATGATCAGCTGCACGCCGGTGTCGCCGAGCGTCACATGGCGATACGCCTGACCGCCGGCGTCGGCCGTGTCGAGCTTCTTGCCGTAGGCGGTTTCGAGGCGGCCGACGAAGGCGTCCCAGGCGGCCGTGTCGGCCAGTGCGACGCGCGCGACCGGGCTGAGGCCCAGGCCGTAGAACGCCGACCCCGTCTTCACGTCGAGGCCGAGGTTCTTCAGCGTGGCCTCGGCGGTCTTGCCGTCGAATTCGGCGGCGAAGGCACGCAGGAGGCGGGCGCCTTCCACATTGCCCTTCGTCTCGAGATCCTGGGCGACCGACTTCATCTGGGCGACCTGGCCCGGCAGCTCGTTGTTCGCCTGGGTGACCATCGCCTCGTAGGCGTCGTCGTCGAGCTTGTCGAGATTGGCGAACACGTACGGCGTATCCGCCGGTACGAACGCCAACGGGGCATCCTTGTCCTTGTGGCCGCAGGCCGCCAGCAGCACGCTGGCGAGGCCGAGCGCGATGAGTCGCTTCGTCGGTCGCATCATGTATCCCATTGAGTTGGTCCCTGGAACGGCCATTATGCCGGATCGGACCGGCCGTGGCTGCCGGCGGCGGACGAGCCGCCTGTCGGATCGGGCCGGCAGCGACCGCGTTGTCGGAGGCTTCGTGGTCGTCATCCGGTACGTATCGCCGCGCGCGCTCAGGCATGGTCTTCCTCGCCCGGCACTCCGCCTTCGCGGACTACGACCATCGGCCGATGTGTGGGCGGTAGGTCCCGGGGTAGCCTTGCCGGGGCGGCCAGGCCTGTGGAGCAGGTGCCCGGGCGCGTCTCTCCCATCGTCAAGGACGACGACATGCACATCGCGTTGTGGAACCCAGCCCTGTTCCGTGTGACGGGTGGCGAGGCCTCGCACCAAGGGGCTCCCGGCTTTTCCATTCGGGTGGACGAGATCGGCGATCCGCGGGCCCGGATCGATTTCCCGCCGCCCGTCGACGCCGTGCCGGTCATGCGGCTGATGCGCGAGAACCTGTGGGCGTTCGAGCTCGTGTTCGACGAGCCGGTGCCGGACGTCGCGCTGACCTATTTCGCGGACGTCCGGCATCAGCTGTACTGGACCGACGAAAACGACGTCGTGCATCCGCAGGAGGTCGGCCCCGAAGCGCTGACCGGCTTCCGTGTCGCCCGATGGGCCGTCGGCAAGCTCTGCGTCAAACGGCTCCGGTGTGAATTCCCCCTGCGGCTGCCGGGCGCGGTGTTTCTGACGCGCCTCGAGCTGCCGGGGCACGGAGCGACGTCGCGCTTGAGGGCGCGGTGGCGCGAGTGGCGTGAAGCCCGACGGCATCGGAGGGTGCCGCCGGCGCCATGGGCGGCGGAGAAAATCTGCCTCGATCTATGGGACGACGTGCTGGTGAGCATCGTCGAGGGGAGGGCCGTCTACGATGGCGGCGGCGCAGGGGTGGCCATCCAGGTGGACGTGCCGGGACCCAGGGGCGCGCAGGCGGACTTTCCCACCGCGACGGACGACGTGCGATTCCTGCGCCTGGTCAGCGAAGGCATGCAGTCTTACGCCGTCGTGTTCGCCGAACCGGTCACGGCGGTGGCATTGACCTACTGCGCCACCATCCCTCATCGCCTCGAATGGACCTACGCGAACGAGGCGTTGTCGGAGTGCGAAGTCGTGTCCGCCGACGATCTCCGCGGCCTTCGCGTCGCACGACGCAACGCGGGCGACGTCGGCATACGCAGCCTGCGCTGCATTTTTGAGAACGCGCGCGGCGACGCCGCGTTCTTTACCTCGATAGCGGTCACGCCGGCCAGCGGACAAGGCGAACGACCGGAAAAGGTCGGTATCTATCCACCATGGACGATGTCGCCGTGGCGAGTGTGATGCCTGACGACGAGCGCCGTGCCCGCGCGGGCCGGCAAAGGGACGACACATCATCAAGGAGAGATAGTCATGAGCCAAGCATTCGATAACATGTTCCTGGTCGACGGGGCTGCCGAAACGGCCGCACGCGCGTCGGGATCCGGCGGTCGACCAACGGGCGAGGCCCAGACGCTTTATGAGGCCACCCGTGGAGGCGTCGCCATCCACCTGGAGGCCTACGCCAGCGAACCCGTCCGGCTCGATCGCGACAACGGTTTCCCCGGTGTCGATCTGATGAGGCTCTCGGCTCCCGGGATCTGGTATGTGCGAGTGCTCTTCAAGCCGGCGGTGCAGGCGGTCGCCTTCACTTATCTATCCGGTTCCGAGCACGAACTGAATTGCCTGACGTCCGACGGCGCGCCGATCGAAGGTTCGCCGGAGACCGGCTGGGTGCCGCACTGGAAACTCGGTCTGCGCACGGTCAATCTGCGGCGGGTCGGCCCGATTGGCATCGTCGAGTACTACTGTGGACGCGCCGGTGCCGGTCCGCGGCCGGATGCGTTGTGGCTGGCGCCGTTCCGGATCATCGCCTGAGAACTGCCGAGGAGGGTGATGGGGCCGATCAGCGGCCCATCACTTCCGCCAGCACCGCCATCCGCACGAACACGCCGTTGCCTACCTGTTCGAGGATGCGCGACTGCGCACCGTCGGCGACATCGGGCGCGATCTCGATACCGCGGTTGATCGGGCCCGGGTGCATGACGAGGCAGCCCTTTTCCGCGAGCGCCAGGCGGCGGGTGCAGAGGCCGTAGCGGTCGAAGTAGGCGGCTTCGTCGGGGAGATCCGTCGACGCCATGCGCTCTTTCTGCAGGCGAAGCATGATGACGGCGTGCGCGCCCTTGATCGCCTCGTCGAAATCCTCGTGATAGCTCACGTTCGACAGCTCGCCTTCGGTCGGCAACAGCGCGGCCGGACCGACGATGCGGATGTCCTTCGCGCCGAGCGCGGTGAAGGCGTGGACGTCGGAACGGGCGACGCGCGAGTGCCGCACGTCCCCGCAGATGACGATGCGCAGCTTGCGGAAATCGGGGTGATGGTTGCGGATGGTCAGCGCGTCGAGCAGGCCCTGCGTGGGATGCGCGCGGTTGCCGTCGCCCGCGTTGACCACCGCGACGCCGCTCATCGCGTGCTTCACCAGCGACTCGGGCGTGCCCGATTCCTTGTGCCGCACGACGATCGCGTCGAGGTGCATCGCCTCGAGCGTGTGCAGCGTGTCGAACAGCTCTTCGCCCTTGGCGGTGGACGAGAAACCGATGTCGAAGTTGATCACGTCGGCGCCCAGGCGGCGCGCGGCGAGTTCGAACGAAGTGCGCGTGCGCGTCGACGGTTCGAAGAAGAGATTGAGCACCGTCCGCCCCGAAAGCAGGTCGAGCTTGCGCGTGCCATGCGCGGTGGCTTCGCGCATGCTGTTGGCGCGGTCGAGCAGCCGTTCGACGGCTTCGCGGGGCAGGTTCTCGAGGGTGGTCAGATGGCGCAGGCGTTGTGACATGACGTCCTCAAGCGGATAAGCGTGGCGGTTGGCGATGCGGTGTGCAGACGATACACGGAACGCGGCGCGGTCATGACTGAAGCAGGTAGCCTTCGAGGATGACCGCGGCGGCTTCGGCGTCGATCGACTTCGCATCGGAGCGCTTGCGCGTGCCGGCGGCGCGGCCCGCGGCGAAGCGCCGGGCGGCTTCCTGGGAACTCATGCGCTCGTCGGCGAACGCCACGGGCAGCGCGTAACGTTCGCCCAGGCGTTGGGCGAAGCGACGTGCCGTGCGCGTCATCGGTTGTTCCTTGCCTTCGTTGTCTAGGGGAAGCCCGATGACGAGCTCGGCCGGTAGCCATTCGCGGCGCAGCGTGTCGAGCGCCTGCCAGTCGGGCTCGCCGTCGCGAACGGGAATCGCCGCGAGCGCACGCGCGGTGCCCGTCAGACGGTTGCCCACCGCGACACCCACGATCTTCGTGCCGACATCGAAGCCGAACAGGCAGGTCATCTTGCAGGAGCCGCTCAGGCGTGGCCGGCGTAGCCGGTCAGCTGCGTGGGGTCGCTCACGCCCATCGTTCGCGTGGCGGCGAACCAGCGGTCTTCGAGCGGCGTATCGAACACGATGCGCTCGTCGGCTCGCGTGGTGAGCCAGGCGTTGTCCATGACTTCCTGCTCGAGCTGGCCGGCTTCCCAGCCCGCGTAGCCGAGCGTCACGATCGCACGACGCGGGCCCTCACCCTTGGCCATGGCCACGAGGATGTCGCGCGAGGTCGTCACGGACCAGTCGTCGTTGACGCGATAGCTGGAATCCCAGTTGCCGGGCTCGCGATGAAGCACGAAACCGCGCTCCTGCTGCACCGGCCCGCCGATCAGCACGGGGTTGTCGGCGATCTCCGGGTCGTCGCACGAGAGTTTCATCTGCGCGAGCACGTCGCCGAGGCGGTATTCGGAGATCTGGTTGATCAGCAGGCCGACCGCGCCGTCCTCGCCATGCTGGCAGAGGAAAGCGACACCCCGGGCGAACGGCGGCTCGGCGAGCGAAGGCATCGCGATGAGGAACTGGCCGGCGAAGGTGTTGGCGAACGTCATGGCTGCATTGTAGCCGCTCCGGCCGTGTGGCGTGTGCGAACGTTCAGCCGGCGGTGCTTACTTTGTGCATCCGTTCATAGGAGGCATTTCCATGAAGAAGGACATGTTTGTAAAGGGTTTTGTCGTCGCGACGCTGGCCATTGCGGGCGCCGCGTCGGCCTCGTCGCCTTCCGCCTGGAAGGACTACAACCAACGTCTGACCCAGGCCTGCGTCGCCGCGAGCGGCCTCAAGGACGCGAAGCCGGTGGGCGGCCCGATCCAGTACGACGATCGCGTGCCCGTCACCGCGCTGGTGCTGGCCGGACGGTACCCTCAGAAGCACATGAACAACCGGCCCGGCCGCGAGTTGTGCGTGTGGGATCGCAAAGCGAACAAGGCCTACGTCAGCGAAGCCGATCAGCTGCTGCCGAAGTAACCGCCAATCTTCAGAGAGATGCTGTTGTGGGAGCGCGCTCGCGCGCGAAGGGTACTTGCGGCGAGCACCCTTCGCGCGCGAGCGCGCTCCCACAGAGGCCTGACTCTGGCAGCGGCGCGGCCTTAGTAATTCCGCAGCACGTTGCCGGGCAGGAACTGCCAGGTGCGCGTGATGTAGAGCTCGTCGACCCTGGTCTTGTCGGCGGGTAGCGCGGGGAAGGGCGCCGCCAGCCGCACGATGCGCTGCGCGGCGTCGTCCAGGAGCTTGTGACCCGAGCTCTTGATGACGTCCATGCTCTTGATGGAGCCGTCGCGGTTCAGCCCGACGGTGAGCACCAGTTCGCCATAGACGCCCTGACGACGGGCTTCGTCCGGATAGTTGAGGTTACCCACGCGCTCGACGCGACCGACCCAGCCTTTCATGTAGGCCGCGTAGACATATTCGCGCGTGTTGGAGGAAATGAATTTCTTCTTCGGGCGCTTCGCATAGGCTTGCGATTGCTCGCGCACTTCCGCCGCGAGCCGCGCCATCTCCATGCGCCGCTGCACTTCCTCGTCCGAGACCGGCGCGGGACGTTCCTTCTGTGCCGTCTGCTGCCGTGTCGTATCCACGGCGAAGGTCGTCTCGCCCGTGCTGGTCAGCAGCTGGTCGGGCGAGGCCTCGCGGGGTGCCGGTGCCTGGGCTTCCTTCGGCTCGGCGGCTCCCGTGGCGTTCGGCGTGGGCAGCAGGCCCGATACGGGTTCCGACGGGCGCGCGGCCTTGTCCTGGTCGCCGCCGCCCGCGTTGTTCGCCTGGGCGAGGAAGTCGGCCTTGTCCGGCTGCTCCTGATTGGCGACGTCCACGAGCGTGACGTCTAGCGCAGGCACGCTCGGGCGCGGCTTCTCCATCTCGAACGTGATGCCGAGAATGACGACGCCGTGCAGCAGCAGCGAAAACAGCAGGGTGGCGCCGAACAGGTCGGCGCCCGTGGTGCGGGTCGTCATCGGGCCTCGATCGCGTCGAACATCAGCCCGGCGATGTTAATGCCGAAGCGGGCGTCGAGTTCGCGGACGCCCGTCGGAGATGTGACGTTGATCTCGGTCAGGTAGTCGCCGATCACGTCCAGGCCGACGAAGCGCAGGCCGCGCCGGACGAGCTCCGGTGCGATCTGGGCGGCGATCCAACGATCGCGGTCGGAGAGCGGGATGCCGTCGCCACGTCCGCCGGCCGCGAGGTTGCCGCGGAATTCGTCGCCCTGCGGGATGCGGGCGAGGGCATAGGGCACGGGTTCGCCGTCGATCAGCAGGATGCGCTTGTCGCCCGCGGTGATCTCGGGGATGAACTTCTGCGCGATGGTGAAGTGCGTGCCGCCGTCCAGCAGGGTTTCGAGCATGGAATTGAGGTTGCTGTCGCCGGCCGCCACCTTGAAGATGCCGCGGCCGCCCATGCCGTCCAGCGGCTTGAGCACCGCCTGGCCATGCTCGGCCACGAACGCTTTCAGCTCCCCCCGATCGCGCGAGACCAGGGTCGGCACGATGCACTGCGGGAAGTCGAGGGCGAAGAGCTTCTCGTTGCAGTCGCGCAGCGACCTCGGGTCGTTGACCACCTTGCAGCCGGCGCGCTGGGCGCGCTCCAGCACCATCGTGTCGTAGATGAACTGGGCATCCACCGGCGGGTCCTTGCGCGCCAGCACGATGTCGACGTCGGCCAGGGGGCGCCACTGCGGCTCGCCGAGGGTGAACCAGCCCGACGGATCTTCCTTGACGGTGAGCGGGCGGAGGCGGGCCCAGGCCTCGCCGTCGCGGAGCGCCAGATCGCCCTGCTCCATGTAGAGCAGGGTATGACCGCGCCGGGAGGCCTCCAGCAGCATGGCGAACGTGGTGTCCTTGGCGATCTTGATGGCACGGATCGGGTCCATCAGGACGGCAACGGAAAGCGACATGGGGTGTGTCCCGATAGGCAGGAAAGGTGCCAAGTCTAGACGTCGGGCCCCCCGTTCGGAAATGTGAAGAAGCCCTTTAAGAACAATTCATCTTGACGGGACACCGGCCAACCATTAAACAGCGAACGGTAGGAACGCCGAAGAGCGTTCGACCGGGGCACCTCGTCCCGGACATCGACCTGGCGCACGGAATAGCTGGCGCAAAACCGGCTATCCTGCGAGGGGATTTGCGGTTTTTTGTGCGTGGCTACGGGGGCGCAGTGAACGAAAACGGACGTGGTAACGACCTGACCGGCTTGCGGGTCATGGTCATCGACGATTCCAAAACCATCCGACGCACCGCGGAAACGCTGCTGAAGAAGGAAGGCTGCGACGTGCTCACGGCGGTCGACGGCTTCGAGGCGCTGGCCAAGATCTCGGACCAGAAGCCCAACATCATCTTCGTCGACATCATGATGCCCAGGCTGGACGGCTACCAGACCTGCGCGCTGATCAAGAACAACGCTCATTTCCGCGGCACGCCCGTGATCATGCTGTCCTCCAAGGACGGCCTGTTCGACAAGGCGCGCGGCCGCATCGTGGGGGCGGAGCAGTATCTCACCAAGCCATTCACCCGCGACGAGCTCCTCGGCGCGATCCATCGCTACGCGAAGGCGAGCTGACCGTCATCACCGCTTCAAGGCGTCCAGGGGGACGTGTGGCAAATATCCTCATCATCGACGACTCGCCCACCGACGTACGCGTGTTCACCACGCTGCTCGAGAAGGCGGGATTTTCCGTTTCCAGCGTGGACAACGCGGAAGCGGGCATCGAGCGCATCCGCGCCAGCAAGCCGGACCTCGTGATCATGGACGTGATCATGCCCGGCATGAACGGCTTCCAGGCCACCCGTACCCTGAGCCGCGATCCGGCCACGTCCGACGTGCCGGTCGTCATGATCACCACGAAATCGATGGAAACGGACCGCGTGTGGGGCCTGCGTCAGGGCGCCAAGGCTTTCATCACCAAGCCGGTGAACGAGAAAGACCTCCTCACGACGATCGCCGATCTCCTGCCGAACAAGACGCACTGAGGCGGCCGCCATGAGCGAGAACGCGACCCTTTCGCCCTTCGAGCTGCTGGCCGGCTACGAGCGCGCCTGCCTGGCGCACTCGGCCGACGCGCCGGAGCGTGTGGAATCCCTGGGCCTCTGGCGCGGCATCGGCTTCCGCGTCGGACGCCGTGCGTTCGTCAGCGGCATCGAGGAAATCAACGAACTGCTCGCCGTACCGCCGCTGACCACCGTCCCGGGCACGCAGCCCTGGCTGATGGGCGTGGCGAACGTGCGCGGCAACCTGGTGCCGGCCATCGATCTGGGCCGGTTCCTTTTCGACGAGCGCACGCCGTCGTCCGAACGTACCCGGCTGCTGCTCGTGCGCCAGCACGGAGGCACGGTGGGATTGCTCGTCGACGAGGTGTTCGGCCAGCGTACGATGGCCGACGACCAGCGCGAGACCGGCGACGACGAGCGGGATCCGCGCCTGGCGCGCTTCGTCACGGGGAACGTCCAGCTCGGCGAGCAGGCGTTCGGGATGTTCAGCATGAGCCGTCTGGTTCGTGCGCCGGACTTCCGGCAGGCGGCGCTGTAGGGCGCCTTCAAGGGGGAGGGGGAAGGCCGCAGGGCCGGCCCCTCACAGGATGGGCGAAGGCGGCATGGCCGCTTTCGCGATGGGAACGGAGGGGCGGTCGTCCGACCGCTTCGTCATGCCGGCGACCTCGTCGAGGCGACGGCGGCTGGTTTTGCCAGGTTTGGGTGAGGTGGATATGAGCACGACAGCAGGCGGCGCAGGCCGGGAACGTGGCTACACGATCGTCATCGTGTTCCTGCTCCTGGCGATCGGTTTGGCGTCGGTCGACTTCTGGTGGCTGAACAACAAGAACAGCGAGGATCGCGAAGCCATCGCGCTGACGACCCAGGTGCAGGTGCTTTCGCAGCAGACGGCGAAGTACGCACTGGAAGCATCGGACGGCAATCGCGATTCCTTCCGTGAACTGTCGGCCACGCGCAACACCATCGATTCGGCCGTGCAGCGCCTCGTGAAGGGCGACGACAAGACGGGCATGCCCGCCTACGCGGATGCGGATGGCCGGAGCACCCAGTCGGGCCGCTCGATCGGCGCGCTCGCCAACGCCTGGCACCAGCTCGATGCCGACATCGGCAAGATCCTGTCGAACAAGGACCTCGTGCTGTCGTCCGGCGAGCGCGCGGACGTCTTCTCGAAGCAGATGCCCCTGCTGAACGCACGCACCGACGAGGTGCTGAACATCGTCCAGCAGAAGAACGCGTCGGTGGAGCAGACCTTCACCATCGCGCGCTGGATGCTGATGGCCGACCGCATGATCCGCCGCGTGCAGGAAATCCTGCAGGGCGGCGACGCCGCCCAGTCCGCCGCCGACGGCCTCTCCCGCGACGCGCAGCTCTACGGCGCCGTGCTCAAGGGCCTCGTCGACGGCAACGCCGACGGCGGCGTCCGCGCCATCAGCGACGCCAACGCCCGCAAGATCCTCGAAGGCATGCAGACCTCGTGGGGCGAACTGGTCGATCCGGTGACCCAGCTGGTCGCCGCGTCGCCCAACCTGCAGGACGTGAAGCGCGCCGGCAACCAGGCGTCCCTCGACTCGCAGACGGTACTGCTGCGCGCCAACGAATCCGCCGACCAGATCGCGAAGCTGCCGCTCACGCGTCTGTTCCCGAACGTCTGGTGGGGCCTGCTCGGCGCCATCGGCGCGGTGCTCTTCGCCCTGTTGCTCGTCTACAACCTCGTGCGCGACCAGCGCCGCCGCTTCGAGACGACGTCCGAGCTCAACCAGCGTAACCAGACCGCCATCATGCGGCTGCTGGACGAGATGGGCACGCTCGCCGAAGGCGACCTCACCATCAAGGCCACGGTCACCGAGGACATCACGGGCGCCATCGCGGACGCCATGAACTCCGCCGTGGACGAGATGCGCAACCTCGTCACCACCATCAACGAGACGGCCGTGCGCGTCTCCGCGGCGGCACAGGAAACCCAGGCGACCGCCATGCACCTCGCGGACGCCGCGGAGCAGCAGGCGCAGCAGATCACCTCCGCCACCTCCGCCATCAACCAGATCGCGACCTCGATGGATACGGTGTCGAAGGATTCCGCCGAATCGGCCGACGTGGCGCAGCGCTCGGTGCAGATCGCGTCGCGCGGTGCCGAAGTGGTGCGCGAGACGATCCAGGGCATGGACTCCATCCGTGACCAGATCCAGGAAACCTCGAAGCGCATCAAGCGCCTCGGCGAGTCGTCGCAGGAAATCGGCTCGATCGTGGAACTCATCAACGACATCGCCGAACAGACGAACATCCTCGCGTTGAACGCGGCCATCCAGGCGGCTTCCGCCGGTGAGGCGGGTCGCGGCTTCGCGGTGGTCGCGGACGAAGTGCAGCGCCTCGCCGAACGCTCGGCGAGCGCGACGAAGCGAATCGAAACGCTGGTGCAGACCATTCAGTCCGATACCAACGAAGCGGTGAGCTCCATGGAACAGACCACCGCGGAAGTGGTGGCCGGTGCGCGACTCGCGGAGGACGCGGGCACGGCGCTGGGCGACATCGAACGCGTGTCGAACGACCTCTCCGCGCTGATTCAGAACATCTCGGCCGCGGCACGCCAGCAGTCCGCCGCGGCGACCGATACGTCGGCCACGATGAACGTCATCCAGGAGATCACTTCGCAGACATCGCTGGGCGCCAGCCAGACGGCCGAATCGATCGGCAACCTGGCCCAGCTCGCCAACGACCTGCGCCTGTCCGTTGCGAACTTCAAGCTGCCGGGCTGATGCAGTGAGACTTCAAGACCATAACGATTTCACCACGCTGCACTGGGTCAAGGCCGAGCTCGACGACGCCTTGTCCAAGGCACGCCAGGCCCTCGAGTCGTACGTCGAGGACTCGCGCGACGCCTACGTCATGCACACCTGCGCCGCGGACCTGCACCAGGTCCACGGCACGTTGCGCATGGTGGAGCTCTACGGCGCCGCGATGGTCGTCGGCGAGATGGAGCAGCTGGTCGCCGCGCTGATCGACGACCGCGTGGCCCATCGCGACGACGCGTATGCCGCGCTGATGCGCGGCATGATGCAGATGCCGGATTACCTCGAGCGCCTGCAGAGTGGCCACCGCGACGTGCCGATCGTGCTGCTGCCGCTGCTCAACGACCTGCGTGCGAGCCGTGGCGAACAGTCGCTGCACGAGTCCGCGCTGTTCACCCCGAATCTCGACACGCTGCTGCCGCAGGCGGCACCGGGTGCCAGCGATCCCGCGATGGCCGAAGCCAATCGCGCGGAGGTGGCCGAGCTGCGCGTGCGCTTCCAGCAGCAGTTGCTGGCATGGTTCCGCGGGCAGGGCAACGAGCGCCAGCTCCTCGGCATGCGTGCCACGCTCGATAGCCTGGCCGCGCGTTGTTACACCATTGCGGGCCGTCGCCTGTGGTGGATCGCCGCAGGCGTGCTCGAAGGCCTCGAGCGCGGCGTGCTGCGCGCGCACGAGAAGGACGTGCGCCAGCTGATCGGCCGTGTCGATCGCTCCATTCGCGAACTCGTGGACGGCGGCGAAGACGCACTGCTCAGCGGCGACTCCGACGAACTCGCACGCAAGCTCCTGTACTACGCCGCGCAGGCCAAGCCGGGCAGCGAGCGCATCGAGGAACTGCGGGAAACCTATCGCCTCGACGGCCTGCTGCCGCAGGCGGCCGAAGTCGAGCATGCACGTGGATCGATGTCGGGCCACAACCGCGCGTTGCTCGATACCGTGTCCGCCGCGATCAAGGACGACCTGTTGCGGGTGAAGGAAGCCCTCGACCTGTTCCTGCGCCGGCCGGACGGCGATCCCGCCCAGCTCGGCGCGCAGACCGACGTGCTGGATCGCGTCGGCGACACGCTGGGCATGCTCGCGCTCGGCGTGCCGCGCCGCGTGGTCGGCGAACAGCGCCGGATCCTCGGCGAGATCGCCACGGGCACGCGCGATCCCGACGAAGAGTCGCTGCTGGACGTCGCCGGCGCGCTGCTCTACGTCGAAGCGTCCCTTGACGACCATATCGAACGCCTGGGCGCCGAAGGCGAACACATGCAACCGGCGGACCTCGGTCCGTCGCCGCTGCCCCGGAGCGAAGCACGCCACATTCTCTCGACGCTGATGCGCGAGGCGACCGCCAACACCTCCAGGGTGAAGGATGCGATCGTCGGCTTCGTCGAATCGTCGTGGGACCACGAACAGCTGGCGGGCACGCCCGAATTGATGGCCGAGATCGGCGGCGCGATGCGCATGCTGGGTGCCGGTCGTCCGGCCGAACTGGCCGATGGCATCGGCCTGTTCATCCATCGCGAACTGCTCGGCGACCGCCGCGTGCCCAACGGCACGCAGATGGACCGCCTCGCCGACGCGCTCGCCGCGCTCGAGTACTACCTCGAGGCGGCGCGCGAACATCGCGGCGGTCTGGAGCACATCCTCGACGTGACGCAGCAGAGCCTGGCCGAGCTCGGCTACTGGCCCGTGCCGGTGGACGAGGAGGTCGCTCACGACGAGGACGGCGAAGCACTCGGCCAGATCGCGCTCGACGAGATCGAAGCCGAGGCCATCGCGCACATCGCGGTGCCGTCGACCAGCGCGGACGCGGGCGAGACGGTGTCGAGCTTCGCCGAGACGTTCGACCTCGTGGACGAGCCGCCCGTGGAGGCTTCCGCCGCCGAGGAGCCGCTTGCCGTCGCCGACGTTTCCGGACCGGATGCCGACGACGACTGGATCGAGATCGAAGAAGAAGTCGAGCAGGAAGTCGGCGGCGCCGGCATGGCCGAGTTCGCGGGCTTCCAGATCACCGTGGACGGCATCGACGACGAGATCCGCGAGATCTTCCTCGAGGAGACCGAGGAAGAGATCGGCAACCTGCGCACCGCGCTGGGCCACTGGCTCGCCGAGCCGGAGCGGAGCGACGCGCTCGTGCCGATCCGTCGCTCGTTCCACACCCTCAAGGGCTCCGGCCGCCTGGTTGGAGCACGCCTGCTGGGCGAGTTCGCCTGGAAGGTCGAGAACATGCTCAACCGCGTGCTCGACGGCACCATCGCGCCGCACGACGGCGTGCAGGCGCTCGTGCGCCACGCCGTGGACGCGCTGCCGCAGCTGAAGGCGGCGCTCGAAGGCGACGCCACCCCGGCGGCACCGATCGCCGCGATCATGGAGACGGCCGATCGCCTCGCCATGGGCGACACCGCGTTCGTCGAAGACGTCGCCCGTCATTCGATCCATCGCGTGCGCAGCAAGGTCAAGCGTCGCGTGCCGCGCGATACGATCGCGGCCGTGCCGACGGCGGGTTTCGCCGCCTATGGTCAGCCGGTGGCCGAATCCGCCGCCGACGTCGCAGCGGACGCGTCGGTCGACGCGAGCGACGACGTCGATGGCGCGGACGTCGCGGCGGTCGACGCCGCGGCTGCCGAGCCGGTGTTCACCGCCCCGTCGCTGCCGCCGGTCGACGCCGTGCTGCTCGACATCCTGCGCACGGAAGTCGCGCAGTACCTCAATGTCATCCGCGCGCATCTCGCGCGTGCCGACGAAGAAGAGCTGCCCGTCGACGATGGCCTGCTCCGTGCCGTGCACACGCTGCACGGCGCCATCGGCATGGTCGACATTCCGGTGCTCATCCAGGTGCTGGCGCCGCTCGAGGGCCTGATCAAGCGCGTGCGCGCGACCGGCCTGCCGCTCGGCCCCGATGGCGTCGCCGTGCTGACGGATGCCGCGGACCTCGTCGACCACGTGATGGCGCTCTTCGACACGCCGGATCCGCGCGTTCCCGATGTCGCCGCGCTCGCGGCACGCATCGCCGCGCTGCGCGATGCGCAGCCGGAAGCGACGGTCGCCCATATTCTTTACGAGCCCGATCCCGTGCTGCCGGAGGACGAACCGTCGCTCGACGCGACGCCGGACGTCTTCGCGGAAGAAGCCGCGGCACCGGAAGCCATCGCGCCGGAAGCGAACGAGCCGGAAGCCATCGAGCCGGAAGCCATCGAGCCGGAAGACGACGTGCCGGCCGACATGGCCGAGGCGTGGCTCCCGGAAACCATCGACGAGCCCGTCGTGGAAACGGCCGACGAACCGGTCGTGGCGTCGACGGCGGAGTCGACGATGGAGGAGGCCGCAGAGGATGCCGAGCCGTCCGACGACGAACTGGACGACGCGACCCACGAACTACCGGTCATCGACCTGTCCGCCGTGGAACCGATCGCCTCCACCGACGATCTCACGGCGGAACTCCTCGCATCGTTCGAGCGTTTCGAGATCGACAAGCCGGAAGGCGAGGTCAAGCCGATCCTCAACTACGATCCGAGCGAGGAGGCCGCCTGGCGCGCTCTCGTCGGCGAGATCGAAGGCGAGGCGACGGCGGTGGAACAGTCTGCCTTGCCGCAGCCGATGTCCCACGACGGTGATGTCCTGTATGTCGAGGACGGCCTGGTCGAACCGCGTGTCGACGAAGCGCCGATCGACGAGACCGTCTCCGAAGAGGAAGGCTTCCTCGCGGACGAGCTCGTCGGAACGGAATCGATGTCCGACGACGACGACGCCGCCGAAGCCGAAGCCGAAGCCGAAGCCGAAGCCGAAGCCGAAGCCGAAGCCGAAGCCGAAGCCGAAGCCGAAGCCGAAGCCGAAGCCGAAGCCGAAGCCGAAGCCGAAGCCGAAGCCGAAGCCGAAGCCGAAGCCGAAGCCGAAGCCGAAGCCGAAGCCGAAGCCGAAGTCGGCGCCGAAGTCGGCGCCGACGCGGCGATCGCGACCGACGCCGCGTTCGACGACGAGCCCGTCGTCATCGAGGACCAGTCGCACGAACCCGTCGCCGAACCGGTGCACACGCCGATCGACGAGCCCGTCGCCGCGCTCGTACCCGAGCTGTCGCCTTACGCCGATATCGACGCGGACCTTCTCGAGGTCTTCATCGAGGAAGGTCGCGAGATCCTCGATCACGCGGACGCCGCACTGGCGTCCTGGCGCATCGAGCCGGAGCAGTCCGAGCACGTCGCCGCCCTCCAGCGCGATCTGCACACGCTCAAGGGCAGTGCGCGCATGGCGGGCATGGCCGCGGTTGGCGACCTCTCGCACGCGATGGAAGCGTTGCTCGACGCCGTGGCCGGTGGCCAGCGCGAGAGCGACCGTGCGGCCATCGAAGCCATGGAGGTCGGTTTCGATCGCCTGCACGGCATGATCCAGAGCATCGCGCAGGGCCGGGCCATCGGCCTCGTCGAAGCGGACATCGAGCCATTCGCGCGCCTCACGGGCGTGCCGATCGCACCGGACACCCTCACCGCCGAGGCGTATCGCGAAGAGCGCGAAGCCGCCATCGTCGTGCCCGCGCCGGCCATCGAAGCGCACGCCGAGCCGGAGCCGCCGGTACTCGATCGCGAGCTGCCGGATCTGTTGCCGGAGTTCGAGGAAGAAGAACTCCAGCGCGCGTCGCAGGAACAGATCCGCGTCCGCGCGGACATGCTCGACACGCTCGTGAACCACGCGGGCGAGGTGTCGATCTACCGTTCGCGCCTGGAACAGCAGACGGCGAGCTTCCGCTCCGCGCTCACCGAGCACGAGCAGACGGTGAGCCGCCTGCGCAGCCAGCTGCGCATGCTGGAAATCGAAACCGAAGCGCAGATCATCGCGCGCTACCACCAGGAGCATCGCGACACGGGTGCCACGAGCTTCGATCCGCTGGAGCTCGACCGCTTCTCGCAGTTGCAGCAGTACTCGCGTGCGCTCGCCGAGTCCGTCTCCGATCTGGTCTCGCTGCAGACCATCCTGGACGAGCTGACCCGTCAGTCCGAGAACCTCCTGCTCCAGCAGCAGAAGGTCAACGCGGAACTGCAGGAAGGTCTCATGCAGACGCGCATGCTGCCGTTCGACGCGATGGTGCCGAACCTCCGTCGTACGTTGCGCCAGGCGGCCTCGGACGTGGGCAAGCGTGCCCAGCTCGTGGTCGAGGGTGCCAACGGCGAAATGGACCGCAACATGCTCGACCGCATCAAGGCGCCGTTCGAGCACATGTTGCGCAACGCCGTGGCGCACGGCATCGAGTCGCCGTCGACGCGCGAGGCCGCGGGCAAGAATCCCGAAGGCACCGTGCGGATCCAGGTGGCCCGCGAAGCGACCGAGGTCGTGGTGCGTCTGTCCGACGACGGTGCGGGCATGGATCGCGACGCGATCCGCGCCAAGGCGATCGAGCGCGGCCTGCTGCGTCCCGATGCGCGCGTGTCCGACGACCAGATCTACCAGCTGACGCAGGTGCCTGGCTTCTCGACCGCCGAGAAGGTTACCCAGGTGGCCGGCCGCGGCGTGGGCATGGACGTCGTCGCCAACGAGATCAAACAGCTCGGTGGCACGCTGGGCATCGAATCGCAGCAGGGTGCGGGCACCACGTTCGTGATGCGCCTGCCATTCACGCTCGCGGTGACGCAGGCGCTGATCGTGCGCATCGGCGAGACGAACTTCGCCATCCCGATGACGTCGGTGCACGGCGTGGCCCGCGTCGAGCCGAACGAGCTCGCCCATCGCATGGCCGACGAGGCACCCAGCTTCGAATACGCCGGCGAGGACTACGACATCCACGATCTGCCGCAGCTCCTCGGCGTGCACGTGGTGTCGTCGCCGGACGAAGGCGACGTGCCGCTGCTGCTCGCCCGTTCGGGCGACCTGCGCGCCGCGATCCGCGTGGACGCCGTGCTCGGCTCGCGCGAAATCGTGGTCAAGCCGGTCGGCCCGCAGGTCAGCTCGGTGCCGGGCATCCTCGGCGCGACGATCATGGGCGACGGTTCGGTGCTGATGATTCTCGACCTCGCGCCGCTGGTGCGCCACGGCGTGGCCCGCCGCGCGTTCGAAGCCGAGGCGCTGGTTCCGCATGCGCCGCGCGCGCAGGACGAAGTTCGCGTCAAGCCGCTCGTGATGGTGGTGGACGATTCCATCACCATGCGCAAGGTCACCGGCCGCGTGCTGGAACGCCACGAGTTCGAGGTGATGACGGCGAAGGATGGCGTGGATGCGATCGAGAAGCTCAACGAACGCGTGCCCGACCTGATGCTGCTCGACATCGAGATGCCGCGCATGGACGGCTACGAGCTCGCCACGCTGATGAAGGCCGACGAGCGCCTGGCCGGCGTGCCGATCATCATGATCACGTCGCGTACCGGCGACAAGCATCGCCAGCGCGCGTTCGACATCGGCGTCGACCGTTACATCGGCAAGCCGTACCAGGAGAACGACCTCATCGTGCAGATCAACGACGTGCTCGGAGTCCACCATGGGTGACCGGCAGGCGACGGTCGCGCTGCTATTCGACGACGAGGCGCTTTCGGCGCACCTGCGCGAGGCGCTCGTCGCGCAGGGCGCGCGGATCGTCTACGAGGCGGACCTGCGCACGTTCGCGCCGGCCGAGCTGGTCGGCTCGTCGGCCGACGTCGTGGTCGTGGATCTGGACAATCCCGGCGACGAGGACCTCGATCGTCTCTACGACACGGTGGAAGGCGGGCATCCGCGGCTCGTCTTCAACGACGCCGATGCCAGCCGCAAGCTGGAGGGCTGGGATCGCGCCCGCTGGGCGCGCCATCTGGCCGCCAAGCTCGTCGGCGAGATCGCGCTCGATCCTCCGCGTCCGGACGACGCACGTGCGATCGAGCCGCGCGTCGCGGCCATCGCCGGCGTGGCGGCGCCCGCCGAAGAAGCCTTCGCCGAACCGATCGTCGACGATCTGGCGATCACCGGTAGCCATGGGTATCCCGAGACGCCGATGCCCGTCGAGGAAACGCCGGACACGGCGTTCGACGAAGTGTCGGGTATCGACGCCGATCGCATCGACGACCTGAATTTCTCCACCGCGTTGCAGCTGGAAGACGACGAGGCTGGCGAGGCGGATCCCGTCGAACTCGCCGCCGAGCTCGAAGCGCTCCTCGCCGACACGGGTTCCGGCCCGCTCGACGACGACGGCATCGACGGCGTGCCGTCCACGCCCGTGGAGCTCACCGAACTGGCCTCGCTCGATCTTTCGGGATTCGAGGTCATCGAGGACGACGTCGTCGCGCCCGTGGCCGTCGAACGCGAGTTCGACGTCAGCCAGTTCAGCCTGGCTTCGATGGACGACGCTCCGGCGGTGCCCGCCGACGACACGCCGTCGCTCGAGATCGAGCACCGGGCGACCGAGTACGTACCGCCGCCGGTGCCGGAATGGGACCTGCTCGACCACGACGCCGTGATCGTCCAGCCCGTGTCGCGCGCGGAGCCTGCCGCGTTCGGTATCGAGACGCTGAGCGCCGTCGAATACCTCGCCCACGATGTCGTCGACGACGGCACGCATGGTCTGGAAGCCGGCCTGTCGCTGGAGCTCGTGTCGATCGAAGAAGCCGTCGCGCCACGTACGGATGGCGACTTCGCGCACGAAATGTTCCTCGGCGACGCGCCGCGTGCGGTGCGTCGTGTGATCGCCCTTGGCGGCACGATGGAAAGCGAGGCATCCATCGCGGCTTTCCTCGCCGCCTTGCCGGCCCGCGTGCCGGGCGTGTTGCTCGTGGCCGCCCATCACGACGGTGACACCGCGGCGTTCGCCGCGCGCCTCGGCCGCGGCAGGGTCGCGAACGATCGCAGCCACGTCGATCACGGCGATTGCCTGATCGTGCCGCGCGGTTCGCACGTGCAGGTCCGCCGCGACGGCAGCGTGACCGTGCGCGACGACGGCAGCGCGTCCAGTTCGGCCGGCCCGTCGATCGACGGCATCTTCAGCACGCTGGCCGGTGGGTTCGGCAGCGATGCGCTGGCGATCGTCTTCGCCGGCCGCGGTAACGACGCCGTGGCGGGCTCGCAGGCGATCTACGACGCCGGCGGCCGGGTCTGGGTCGAAACCGTCGCGCCCGAGCTCGAAGCAGGGCAGATGGTGACCGGGATCCGCGAGGAGCGCGTCGCCGGATTCGCCGGGGACCCGCGCACCCTGGCGCAGAAACTGATCGAGGAATTCCCATGAGCGAGCCGTTACCGCGCGAAATCCGCTGCGTCCTGATTCCCAGCGGCGGCGTGCGCCTGCTGCTGCCCAATGCGGCGGTGGCGGAAGTCATCACGCTCGCCGGCGTCGAACCGGTCGCCGATGCGCCGTCGTGGCTGCTCGGTCGCATCGCGTGGCGCGGCTGGCGCATTCCGCTGGTGAGCTTCGACCACGTCGCCAGCCTGCCGGACGACGCGCCGGCGCAGGCCTCGCGCGTGGCCGTGCTCAAGGCGGTGGGGCAGCACCCCGACATGCCCTATGTCGCGGTGCTCACGCATGGCTTCCCGAAGCTGACCACGCTCAACGCCGAGCTTCTGCTGCCCACGCACGACGGGCACGAACTGCCGTTCGGTGTGCGTGCCCGCGTGCTGGTGCGCGACGATACGGCGGTGATCCCGGATCTCGAGGAACTCGAGAGCACGCTGGTGGACATGCTCGCCGAAGCCTGACGGCGACGATCGTCAGGACGGCGTGGAGCGAACTGCCACGTACACGTTGGTGTCGTTGAGGTGCGCCTCGCCGAGCCGATCATGCTCGCCGATGAGGCTGAGCATGCGTTCCTTCGCGGATTCTGCGACGGTGATCGCAACGGTGTCGTTCACGCACACGGCGAACTGGTGGAGCACGTGAGCAAACAGGTTCAACGCCACCGCTTCGGTATAGAGGGTGTCGGACAGGCCTCGCGCCCTGCGATAGGTGTCGGCCGACGATCGCTCGGGCTCGGGGATGCGCCCGGAATCCAGCGCGTCGATGAACTGCTCCGTCGCCATCTCGCCCGCGTCGCTCGTCTTCGAGAGGATGGGGTGAACCCATGAATCGAGGCCGACGGATGCCGCTCGCGAGGTAAGCGTCGGCCATTCGGCCGCTCGGTCATAGAAGGGCGACAGGCGACAGCGAGCGTCCAGTCGCGCGAGCCACGGCCCGGGCTGGGCATCGTCCGGAAAAGCATGGTGCCAGCGGGAAACCCGCTCGCGCTGCGCGTCGAGGTGTCGGCGCACCAGCGACTCCAGCCGGTCCGCCTCCGGATCGCAGAGCACGTAGATCGTGTCCACCGCCAGCCGGATGCTTTCCTTCGCCAGGACCATGGCGCCGAAATGGCGTCCCTGTTCGAGATCGGCCATGGCGGCCAAGTGCAGATCGCCCAGGGCCGCCAGCCCCTGCATCGAATACAGCACGAACGCCTTGCACTCCTCGATCTGGAAGTGAGTGGTACTGTGTGCCAGTTCGTCCGCTGTCGTTCGCATGGCGGGTAGGTGACGGCGCAGGCCGATGAGATCCACGGCCCGCGTCTCGTACCGGGCAATACGCTGGCTGCTGTCGTCATGCGTGAAGAAAGGCCACTTCATCGTACCGGCCCCTGCTGGGCGAGCTGCGCCGACTGCGCGATCTGCCGAGAGATTTCCATCTGCTGCTGGTCGACCTGCCGTATCTGCTGCATCGACTGCCCAGGTTCGGGTGCCTGTCGGGCCAGATCGATGACGGCGGGCGTCGCCAGCCAGCTCTTGCCGTGAAACTCGATCGTCATGCGCTCCTCGTTGAGATGCACCCGGTCGAGATTGCAGGCGGTGATCCCGTTCTCATGGCATGTCGCGGTGAACTGCATGAGTCGCTTCGGGCCGGCGTCGGGGACGCGGTCCTGCAGGGCGCCGTAGAGCGCCTGCGTATCGCGGCCGAGTAGTTCCACGCCGTTGCGGTCGGGCGCAGTGGCGCCAAGTGCCGTCGCCGCAGCGGGTGACAACGGTCCTCGCTGGTGTTCGCCCAATAGATTCCACGGTGCCGACAGGTCGAGCGGTACGCCAGGTGGCAGATGCTCCAGAGGTCGACTGGGACGCTGCTTGCGCTCCTTCTCGAATTCGGGGAAATAGTTCTGCGCGAACACCGCACCGGGCCGATTGAGACCCTTATCCCAAAAGTTGCCAATACCGTGTGCCGCGGCGAGGGCTCGGGCCTCGCCGAGGGGCGCTACGCTCCCCGGCGTATGGTTCTGGTAGTCGTGATAATCCATGTAATGCACCTTTTCGCCAATGTGCCTCGACGGGCGAGAGACTGGGTCGTGGTGCATGCGGTGGTTTACTACGCGGTGTGTCGCCGACTCAACGTCGAGGGGCTGAATGCGGCTCAGTGATTCCGCCATGGCGCGAGCGCCATAGGCGTTGAAGGTTTCCGCATGGATGCCGGCCGCTTCGGGCAGGCTCGCTTGCAGCTGCGCAAGAGCGCCGCCGAGGGAGTGACCGGTGATGCTGATATAGCTGGATGGAAGATGGTCTGCCTTCGCGATACGAAGTGCTTCGCGCATCGTGTTCGCCGCTTCGGGCCATTGTGTGGGTGCACCCATCATGCCCATGCCGAGATCGGCGACGAGATCATGGATATCGGCAGGATCGGTGCCCTTGTTGACCACAACTAGCTGGTTTGTCGCGGAGTCCTGCACTACAGCACCGCGATAGTTGGTCGTCGACGGCGGCGAGACATATCTAACGACGAAGCTACGTGTGTCGCTCGTAAGTTCACTCTCTACGGTCAGGGGATCGTAGATACTCTGGGAAAGAAAGGCATATTGTTCTCGCGGGAGAGGCATGTCCGATTCCTTGGATAGTTGTTGTTACTGGTTATTGCTGCCTGCTGGCCGCGCGATGGGCGCGGCGTCGGACGGCATTGGCTCAACAGATTTGCTGAAGTGGCTAGGTAAAGGCGAGTGCAGCGGTGCGGAGTCAGCTGAGACGCGGATGGTGATGGGTATGCGTCTGCTATCGGGGATGTCGCTATAGAACGTCGTATCCGGCACTTTCTCTTCATTACTGAAGCAGCGCAACGCATGGTCGCTTCTTCGGAATGGACAGATGGCGCGGTATTCCGTGCCCGCAGAAAGGCTCTCACGCATACCCCAGAAAACGACGACATCAGTTCCGCTATCTGCATCGCGAACTCGCACCTGTGGCTTGGCAAGTTCCCAGTTGCACGTATCCCTCTTGTATCGGTCAAGGTAGATGTCGAACACTGCCACTCGTGAGTTTCGGCTCATGTTCGGAATATCGTAGGTGGCCTTGGGATAGATAAAGCGCCGATTCCAGCCAGGTTCGACGTAGCCGCATTCACTTTGCTGATTCTGATAGAGCGCCTTCATGACGATTGCGTAACGCTTGCCATCTTCCGGCCGATCAAAAGAAACTGTGACGTGTAGCGTTTCTTTAGGGTGGGGATTGAGTGACGGTGGGCTGAAGTCCTTCGTTTCAGCGCTGAAAGCAATCGACGGAAGGAACAAAAGCGGAAATGCAGTCCATCGGAAGGGGGCGATCGATCGACCTGTTTCCATCGACATGTACCTGTGATTGAGAAAGGGCATAGCCAAGTGTCTGTTGGATCCAGTTCTTATTCCGTACCGTGCTGCGAGAGTCGCTTGGGGCCGGTCGTCGGCAACACTGGCAGCGGGAGGTCGCTGAAATAATCGGGCCGCACTTTTCCGGGTGGTGTGGAATCCTTCGACACCTGAATCGTCAACTCTATGTGCTTGTTTGCTGGGATCCGATTAAAGAAATCCACATCCGGGATCCGTTTCCCCCTGTCAAAGCAAGGCACCGGTGTAAAGAGTTCGTCCGGGAACGGACATGTTGTTCTGAACTCGCTGCCGGGAATCAGATCGTCGTCGTATCCCCAGTCCACCACGGCGGTGTTCAGCGAATATCGGTCGCGAATTTCGACGTCTGGCTTGAAGAGCGCCCAATTGCAGGTTCTCTCGTTGTATCGGTCCCAGTAGATGTCGAACTTCGCTGTCCGCGGGTCGAGGCTCTTATTGGGGACAGTAAAGTTGGTTTCGAGGTAGACGGGATCGGAGCTCCAGTCTTGACTAACATAGCCACACTCGCTCTGCCGATTTTTATAGTTCGCGGTCATGTTGATGCTGTAGCGCCTCGCGTCCTCCTGATGAACGAAGGACACGGTGATATGTATGGCTTGCGTGGGATGCGGGTTGAGTGGTGGTGCATCGAGCCGCCGTGTTTCGGCGACACCCTCCGAGACTACGAGGCAAAGCAGTGGGACTAGCGCCCATGTGCGAACCTTCATGTGATTCCTTCTTCCGCTCACTCGGCAAGGGCGGCAGCCGCCACGTGATTGTTTGCCTTCGCCCGTGCCATGGGACTCGGTGCGATTTCAGCTGCTTTCGGCCGCACGATCCGCGCCGGCGGCATGCTCGCCCGCTCCCGATACACCTTGTCCTTGAAGAACCAGTTCTTCTTCGCGCGGATCGGTTTGCAGCCCTCGTAGAAGATGAGCTCGTCGTCCGCCGGCAGCTCCTTGATTTCCTGCGGCAGGAGCAATGCGCGGCGTTCTTCCGCGTAGCTGGTGGATACCTGGTTGCCACCGCCGCCGCGGCTGGTGCTGCGTTGCTTCTTGCGCACCGTTCGGTAGCCCAGCATTTCGCTGTATTCGTTGGCGTCGGACTGTTCGCGCGGGGCGAAGACGATCTGCGCGCCATGGTTGGTGATGAAGTTCTGCGCGTCGTTGTCGCCGTAGGTGCCGTTGAGCTGGGCGCGGCTCTGGATGATGCAGAGGTCGCGCACGCCGTAGCTGGCCGAGATCGATATGCGCTTGGCCCAGACATCGACGCGGCCCATCGCGGTGAACTCGTCCATCATCATCAGCACCTGATGCTTCAGATCGGGTTCCGCGCCCAGCTGCTTGTCGAGGTTGTTGCCGATGACGGTGCTGAAGAAGATGTTGAGCAGCTTCGCGCTTTCGTCGAGCTTGTTGGTGGGAATGATCACGTAGAGCGTCGTGAGACGCCGGCGCAGGCTCTGCACGTCGATGTCCGTGGCGTTGGTGGCCGCGGCGAGTACCGGGCTGAGGAACTGCTGGAGCGGCGCCTGCATCGATGCGATGACCGACGAGAAGGTCTGGTCGGCAAGGCCAGCGAGGTTGGTGAACACCGTGCGGGTCTGCGGGCTCATGAAACGCAGCGAAGGCTTGGCGAGGATCGTCTGCAGCATCGCCTTGGTGGTGCTTTCGCCATCGCCGCTGGAAAAGCGCAGAATGCGTTCGAAGGAGGGGAAGGCGTCGGATGCGTTGATGTCGGGGCGCGCGCCATGCGTCGCCGCGACTTCGTGGTCCCACGCCTCGAACATGTAAGACGTGAATGCCGTGAACGCGGCACGCGCCTGCGACGTCCAGAAGGGATCCTGTCCCGGCGCATCGGGATAAAGGATGGCAGCGATGGTCTGGATTTCGCCGATGCGCTTTCCGGCGTTCATGTCGGCGAGCACCGTCATCGGGTTGAAGCGATGGGTATTGCCCCCTTCGTCGTAGGGCGCCCACACGCGGATCAGCTGCCCTTGCGCCTCGCGCCAGCCGCTCGTATCCGCGAACAGCTCGCCCTTGATGTCGAGCACCACCATCGATTCTTCGTACGACAGAGCGACCGGCTTGGCGACGCTCGCGGTCTTGCCCGAGCGTGTGGGGCTGATGGTGATGACGTGCTGGGCACCGCCCAGCCACAGCTCCCGGCCCTTGAACTTGCCGATCAGGATGCCCTGCTTCGTGCGCGTCAACAGCCCTGCTTTCTTCAGGTCGGCGAGAGTCGCGAAGCGTGCGTCACCGTGCGTGGAGGCCTTGTCCGTGTCCGCGCGAAACATCGAGACGACGATTCGCCACATCGTCGCGCACCAGACGAGAAGGGGCGGGGCACACCCGAGGACGATGCCGAGCTTGATACGCAATGCGTAGGGTCGGTACGCCGGCAGGTCGAGGACCTGGGCGTAGCGCCAGGCGGTATTCCACTGTACCGGTCCCTCGACCGCGAGCAGCAGGTGGACCGCGTAGCCGGCGCCGTAAGCGGCGCCGGCGAGAGCGAACAATGTGACGACGAGCGATGCGATCGCCTTCCAGGCCTGCATGAGGTGACGCTCCTTGTGATGAGCGGCGGATGCTGGTGCAGGCAGGGCGCCGTTGGCAATCGGATGAAGCGGATGAACTCTGAAGGCATTGATCTGCAAAGAAGTTGGAATGCCGGCCGTCGCGCGACCGCGCTCATCTGGCTTGAGATAAATCACCTATGGGATGACAATATTAGCAATTACTGGGTGTCATTATGATTCGGATCGCCATTGCCCTTGACTGCTAAGTGAGAATCATTATCATCAACGACGAACCCCAACCAGCGGAGTCAAAGTCATGCTGCTACGCACGCTTCCCCTGACCGACAACGGCGGCCGCGACAAGGTCGTCGCCCTCCGTGCGGCCCCGGTCGCCACCCGTCGCATCGAGAGCAAGAACCTGCTCGACGGCTCCCGCGAACTCGTCATCGAACACCAGGGCAGCGAGTACCACCTGCGCCTCACGCGCAACGACAAGCTGATCCTGACCAAGTAACGCCCAGCTCCCCGACGCCAAGCCACGCGGGTTCTCCCCGGACCGCCCAGCCAGGCACCCCCCATCGCTTTCGTCTTCGGGAGACGCCCCATGTTCGGTTGGCTCGCATCTTTCGGCGTGCAGACGCGCGCCCGCTCCACGGCCAGCACGCGCTGGCTGGAACTCGCGCCGCGCACCCTGTTCGAAGGGCTCGGACAACTCGGCGGCGTGCTCTACCTCGCACCCGAGGCGCCAGCGAAAGCGTCCGACACATCGCGTCCCCATGGTTGCCTCGTGGAATCCGCCGAGCTCGCTCCGTTGCTCGCTACGCGACACGTCGGGCTGACCTGCGCCATCACGGCCGAAGGTCCCCGCGAATGGATCGATTGCGTGAGTGGCGATGGCGACACCGTCGCCCGCATCTATCTGCTGCCGGACACCGACTACCTCGCATGGGACGGCCTCTTCGCCGGCGCGCTGCCGGCCGATGCGCCTGCGCGACGCGCTCCCGATCGCGACTGGCTGCGCGCCTCGCGCGCACGCGTTCTCTCGTTCACCCGTCGCCGCATGGTCGGCTTCACGGTGCTCGGGACCTGCGATGCGTCGATTTCGTCACTGGGGCGGGGGGTGGCGCGGGATATCGCGGTCTCCGAGTCGGTCGGAATTGCGGTCTAGTCCAGATCGCCCGGCGGCGTCGGGTCACTGTGGGAGCGCGCTCGCGCGCGAAGGAGTGCTTGCCGCGAGCACCCTTCGCGCGCGAGCGCGCTCCCACAGGGGTTGCTGGTTTCCCACAACCGCTACAGAGCGCCCGGTACCTTCCCTGTACTCCCAGGTGCCCCGTTCCAGCCTGGGGTGTCCGCGTCTGAAACTGTCCGGACACATTGTCCGCGGACACCGCCCTGGCGAATCGGGATGGCGGTAACTCTCTGAAATAACGCTACTTCCGTGGTTGGCACGGCGCTTGCTCGATAGACCGGCAAGCACTCAGGGAAGCCACCATGATCCGCGATACCTCCGCACAGGACCGTCTCGTCGAAGTTCGCCCCCAACGTCGGCGCAAGCTGCTGCTGATCGGTGGCGGCGTCGCCGCCGTGGCGCTGATCGCGCTGGCGGCGCCTCGCGTCGCCACGATGTTCTCGGCGGACACGTCCGTCAGCGCCTCCCGCCTCAACTTCGGCACCGTGACCCGCGGCCCGTTCGTGCGCGACATCGCGGCCGAGGGCAAGGTTGTCGCAGCGGTGAGCCCGACCATGTACGCCGCATCGGCCGGTGCCGTCGTATTGAAGGTGCATGCGGGCGACGTGGTGAAGAAGGACCAGGTGCTCGCGGTGATCACCAGCCCGGAGCTGACCAGCAAGCTCGCGCAGGAAAAGTCCGCCGCCGATGCGATGGAAGTGGAATACCTCCGCGCGCAGATCGAGGCGAAGAAGAAGCGCTCCGAGTTGCAGAAGGCGTTCGACAACGCCCGTGTCGACGAGACCACGGCCGAGCGCGACCTCAAGCGCTACCAGGGTGCCTTCAGCAAGGGCGCGGTGCCCGAGGCCGATGTCGACAAGGCGAAGTCCACGCTCGACAAGGCGCAGATCACGACGAAGCACGCGACGACGGACCTCGCGATGGACAACGATAGCCTCACCTTCGACGTGCAGGCGAAGAAGCTCGCGCACGACCGTCAGGTGCTTCTGGTGAAGGACCTCGAGCGCCAGGTGGGCGACCTCGACGTGAAGTCGCCGGTGGACGGCCAGGTGGGCCAGCTGTTCATCGCCGAACGTGCGACGGTGGCAAAGGATGCGCAGCTCCTCAGCGTCATCGACCTGTCCGCGCTGGAAGTGGAGATGAAGGTGCCCGAGAGCTTCGCGCGCGACCTCGCCATCGGCATGCCGGGCGAGATCAGCGGCAACGGCAAGCAGTGGAACGGAAAGGTCAGCGCCGTGTCGCCCGAAGTCGTCAGCGGCGAAGTGTCGGCGCGCCTCCGTTTCGATGGCGAGACGCCGAAACAGCTGCGCCAGAGCCAGCGCCTTTCCGTGCGCATCCTGCTCGACAAACGCGACAACGTGCTCACCGTGCAGCGCGGCTCGTTCGTCGACGAAAGTGCCGGCCGCTACGCCTTCGTCGTGAACGATGGCATGGCGGACCGCCGCGACATCCGCGTCGGTGCGAGCAGCATCGACAAGGTCGAAATCCTGGACGGGCTCAAGGAAGGCGACAAGATCGTCATCTCGGGTGCCGACACCTTCGGCGACGCGAAACACGTCGCCATCAGCCGCTGACCCACACGTCTTCACTTTTACCGAGGGACAACCCATGCTCAAGATGACCCATCTCGCCAAGGTCTACCGCACGGAAGTCGTCGAGACCTACGCGCTGCGCGACTTCAACATCGACGTGAAGGAAGGCGAGTTCGTCGCCGTCACCGGGCCGTCCGGTTCGGGCAAGACCACGTTCCTGACCATCGCCGGCCTGCTGGAGACCTTCACCGGTGGCCAGTACCACCTCGACGGCGTCGAAGTGAGCCAGCTCGACGACAACGCCCGTTCGCGCATCCGCAACGAGAAGATCGGCTTCATCTTCCAGGCGTTCAACCTGATCCCCGACCTCAACGTGTTCGACAACGTCGAAGTGCCGTTGCGCTACCGCGGGATGAAGGCGGCGGAACGCAAGCAGCGGATCATGGATGCGCTGGAGCGCGTCGGCCTGGCCTCGCGCGCGAAGCACTATCCGGCCGAGCTCTCGGGCGGCCAGCAGCAGCGCGTGGCCATCGCGCGCGCGCTGGCGGGCTCGCCGCGGCTGCTCCTGGCCGACGAGCCGACCGGCAACCTCGATACACAAATGGCGCGCGGCGTCATGGAGCTGCTCGAGGAGATCCATCGCGAGGGCGCCACGATCGTCATGGTCACGCACGACCCGGAGCTCGCGGCACGCGCCCAGCGCAACGTGCACGTGATCGACGGCCAGGTGGTGGATCTCGCGGAAGAACCGCGCTTCCACGCCCACGCGCACGTCGCCCACTCCTGATCACCGCGCCTACGTCCCGGGGGCCTTCATGTTCGCTTACTACCTCCAGCTCGGCCTGCGCAGCCTGCGCCGGAATCCGATGCTCACCGCGCTGATGGTGATGGCCATCGGCTTCGGCGTCGCGGCGTCGATGACGACGTATTCGGTCTTTCGCGCGACCTCGCGCGATCCGATTCCGCAGAGGTCCGACGTGCTCTACAACGTGCAGCTCGACAACTGGGGTCCGGAAGGCAGGAAGGACGACGAACCGCCGCCGGCGCTTTCGTACACCGACGCCACCACGCTCCTGCGGGCGCACAAGGCCAAGCGACAGACGGTGACCTATCCGGTGGGCATCTCGATCATCCCGGAAGACCCGTCGCGCCTGCCGGTGCGCAAGGGCGCCTACGCCACCGGTGCCGATTTCTTCCCGATGTTCGACGTGCCGTTCATCCAGGGATCCGGATGGACGCTCGACGACGACGAGAAGCATGCGAGCGTCGCGGTGATCACGAAGTCGCTCAACGAGAAGCTGTTCAATGGCGGGCAGAGCGTCGGCAAGCAGATCAACGTCGACGGTCATCTGTTCCGTGTGACCGGCGTCATCGAAGACTGGGCCCCCCAGCCCTTGTTCTTCGACGTGCCGAACACGTCCGGCTTCGACGAAGGCGCTTCGATCTACGTGCCGTTCAATCGCGCGGTGGACCTGAAGCTGCCCAACGACGGCAACAACAACTGCAACAAGGAACCGGCCGAGGGCTGGGATGCCTACCTTCGATCGGAATGCATCTGGCTGTCGCTGTGGGCGGAGCTGCCCACGCGTTCCGACGCCGATGCGTACCGCCAGTACCTGACGGGCTATGCCGCCGAGCAACAGCGGGCCGGACGTTTCAGCTGGGCTCCCAATGTTCGCGTTCGCGATGTCATGGACTGGCTATCGGTGCAGAAGGTGGTGCCGCCCGAGTCCCAGGTGTCGCTGATCGTTTCGCTCGGCTTCCTCGCGATCTGCCTGGTCAACACCGTTGGACTGCTGCTGGCGAAGTTCATGCGCCGGGCCCCCGAGATCGGCGTGCGTCGTGCGCTCGGCGCATCGCGCCGCGAAATCTACGCGCAGTTCCTCATCGAAGCCGGCACGATCGGCGTCGCGGGTGGCCTGCTCGGGCTGCTGCTGACGGGCCTCGGCGTGCTCGGTGTCGGACTGGTTTTTCCCGAACAGATCGCACGCCTCGCCACGCTGGATCCGATGCTGGTCGTCCTGACGCTGGTGGTCTCGATCGCCGCGGCGGTCATCGCCGCCTTCTATCCCACGTGGCGCGCCGCCCAGGTCCAGCCGGCCTGGCAGCTGAAGTCGAACTGAGGAATCGTCATGCAGATCAAACCCATTCTCTCGGCGCTGCGCCGCCACAAGGCGGGCACGATCCTCATCGCCCTGCAGATCGCGCTCACGCTGGCCATCGTCTGCAACGCGCTGTTCATCGTGCACGAGCGCGTCGAGCACGTGAGCCGCGTCACCGGCATGGACGAATCCAACGTGGTGGCGATCCAGAACCGCTACGTTGGCACGCCCGAGTCGTACATCCCTCTGGTCAAGACCGACGTGCAGGCGCTGCGGTCGATGCCGGGCGTGGAAGACGCCTATGTGACCAACGCCTTTCCGCTCCGGCAGGGCGGCTGGTCCACCGGGATTCAGCTCAAGCCCGACGGACAGAAGGAAGGCGTGTCGTCGGCGCTCTATTTCGGTGACGAGCACACGCTGAAGACGCTCGGCGTGAAGCTGATCGCCGGCCGCAACTTCACGTCTAACGAGATCGTTTCGATCAACCGCGACGACAGGCCGGCCCCGCCCCAGGTCATCGTCACCAAGATACTCGCCGACAAGCTGTTTCCCGACGGCGACGCGCTCGGCAAGACGATCTATTACTCGAAGGGCCGCCCCTCGACGATCATCGGCATCGTGGCGAAGCTGACGGTGCCGTGGACGGACTGGGAGTATCCGGACAACGTCACGATCATGCCGCTCACGTTCAACAGCAGCTACCAGATCTTTCTGGTACGCGCCAAGGCCGGACAACAGGATGCCGTGTACAAGTCCGTGGCCGATACGCTCTACGGCGTGAACCGCATGCGCGTGCTGCCGGAAAACTTCGGCGTCCGCACGTTCGAGATGGTGCGGGCCCGCGCGTACGAGAAGGACCGCGGCATGGCGATCCTCATGAGCATCGTGTGCGGCGTGCTGCTCGCCATCACGGCCGCCGGCATCGTGGGTCTGTCGAGCTTCTGGGTCGGTCAGCGCCGCAAGCAGATCGGCGTGCGGCGCGCATTGGGTGCAAGACGCAGCGACATCCTCGGTTATTTCATGACGGAAAACTTCCTCATCGCCCTGGCGGGCGTCGTGGTGGGCGTGATCCTGGCGGTGGGTCTGAGCCAGTGGATGTTCACCCACTTCGAGATGCGGCGGCTGTCGTTCACCTACGTGATCGTGGGCGTGGTGGTGCTTCTCGGCCTCGGTCAGGCCGCGGTATTCGCCCCGGCACTCAAGGCATCGAAGGTATCGCCCGTCGAGGCGACGCGTAGCGTCTAAAGGATCGTCGATGTTCGGGTATTACGTGGAACTCGCCCTGCGCAGCCTCCGGCGAAGCAGGGCGCTCACGGCGCTGATGGTTCTCGCCGTCGCCCTGGGTATCGGGGCAAGCATGACCACGCTGACCGTGCTGCACGTGTTGTCCGGCGACCCGTTGCCCGGCCGCAGCGGGTCGGTCTTCATGCCGCGGCTCGACCCGCGCGACCTGGACGGTTACGACGCGTCGGCGGCCCTGCCGACGCAGGTCACGTGGGCCGACGGGATGAACCTGCTCCGCGCGGGTCGTGCGCATCGCCAGGCGCTGATGGTCGGCGGCGCCACCGCGGTGCAATCCGACGACGCATCGCTCGATCCTTTTTTCGTCCCGGCGCGCTTCACCACGGCGGATTTCTTCCCGATGTTCGGGGTTCCCTTCCGCTACGGAAACGCGTGGAGTAACGGCGACGACGAAGGCCGCGCGCGCGTCGCCGTCATCAGCGACGCGCTCAACGACCGGCTGTTCCATGGCGGCGACAGCGTGGGGCGCACGTTGCACATCGACGGCGTCGACCTTCGCATCGTCGGTGTGCTGGCGCCGTGGCGCGTCGTGCCCCATTTCTACGATCTCAGCACGGGCGACTATGCGACGACCGAGCAGGTGTACGTGCCGCTGCGTACCGCCCGGGATCTCCGTCTCAAACGCAATGGCGGCGTCGAGTGCTGGGGCAGCGGTTCGGCCGACGAAGACGGGATGGAAACGGCGTCGTGCGTGTGGCTCCAGTTCTGGGTGCAGCTCGACGACGCCGGCGCCGTCGCCGCGTACCGGACGTTCCTCGACGGATACGTACACGAGCAGGTCGCCCGGGGCCGGTTCCTGCGTCCGGCACGTTCGGAGCTGCCGGATGTCATGCAGTACCTCGACGAACGGCGCGTGGTGCCGGGCGACGTCAGGCTGCAGGTATGGCTCGCACTCGGGTTCTTCGTCGTCTGCCTGGTCAACACCGTGGGCCTGATGCTCGCGAAATTCATGCGCAGGGCGGGGGAGGTGGGGGTGCGGCGTGCCATGGGGGCGTCGCGCCGGAGCATCTTCCTGCAGCTGCTCACCGAGGCCGTCGCGATCGGCGTGGCCGGCGGCGTCGGCGGACTGCTGGTCGCGCTGGCCGGGCTGGCGCTCGTCCGCCAGCAGCCGTCGGCGGCGGCGCATCTCGCGCACCTCGACGCGACGATGCTCGCGACCACCTTCGCGGTGTCGATCGCCGCGACCGCGCTCGCGGGCGTCGTACCGGCGTGGCGCGCCTGCCGTATCCCTCCCGCGCTGCAGCTGAAGAGCCAGTGATGTCGATCGACGTGCTCCCCATTCTTTCGACGCTGCGCCGCCATCGGCTCACGGCGACGTTGCTCGTGCTGCAGATCGCGCTGACCTGCGCGATCGTCTGCAACGCGACGTTCCTCATCGGCGATCGCCTGAGTCGCATGCTGATGCCGAGCGGCATCCCCGAAGAGCAGCTCATGCGCATCACGGTGTCCGATATCGGAGCGCGCGGCGACGTGCACGCGCGCACCGTCACCGATCTCGCGGCACTGCGCCGCGTGGCGGGTGTCGACGCGGTCACGGTCGGCAATTCGCTGCCGTTCGGCAGCAGTTCGTGGACGTCGGGCCTCCGGCTCGACAAGGCGCAGAAATCGCCGAGTATCGACGTCGGTCTGTTCTACGGCGAAGGCCTTTCGGACGTGCTCGGTCTCCGGCTCGTCGCGGGCAGGCGGTTCACGCCCGACGAATACGTCTGGGTCGACGACCATGTGACCCGACGCGCCGCCGGTGCGAACGTCGCGATGGTGACGAGTGCCCTGGCGAAGCGTCTCTTCCCGGAAGGGAGCGCACTCGGACGGCAGGTCGTGATAGGCACCGATACGATGCGGATCGTCGGCATCATCGACCGGCTCGCGGCCGCCTCCGTGTCGGCGCGAGACGATCTGAACGACACCGTCGTGCTGCCCTGGCGCATGATTCCCGCCTATGGTGGCGGGTACTTCATTCGTGCGCGGCCGGAGCGGGCGGCACGCGTGCTCGCCGACGCCGTCGCCGCGCTCAAGGCGGTCGATCCGCGGCGCGTGGTGGTGGAGGCGCGCCTGTATCCGGAGATCCGCGCCCGCTATTTCGCGACCGACCGCGCCATGGCGCTCACCCTTGGCGTCGTGTCGATGGCGCTGCTGGTCGTGACCGCGCTGGGCATCGTGGGGCTCGCGAGCTTCTGGGTGGGACAGCGCCGGCGCCAGATCGGCATCCGTCGCGCGCTGGGCGCCCGTCGGGCGGACATTCTCCGCTACTTCCAGACCGAGAATTTCCTCCTGGCCAGCATGGGCATCGTGCTCGGCATGGTGCTGGCCTACGGCGTCAACCTGATCCTGATGCGCCAGTACGAACTGCCGCGCCTGCCGCTGCTCTACCTGCCGGTGGGCGCGGTGGCGCTCTGGATCCTGGGCCAGGTCGCGGTGCTGGCCCCGGCGCTTCGCGCGGCCTCCGTGCCCCCCGTGGTCGCCACCCGTGGATAGAATGAAGAAATGTGCCGGCGGGGTTGCAACCCTTTCGCCGGGTGAAGCATCCAAGCGGCCATGCGAAGGGACAAGATGCGCAGCGTATTGATCATCGACGACAACCCCGCGGTAGGCGAGGCGCTCTCGCTCGCGCTGAGCCTGCGCGACATCCGGGCGCTCGTCGCGCTGACCCCCGATGACGGACTGGCGATGCTCGCGAACGAGCGCATCGACGTGGTCATCCAGGACATGAACTTCACCGCCGACACCACGTCGGGCGAGGAGGGCGCCGCCCTGTTCAGGCAGATCCGCGCCCGGTACACCGACCTGCCGGTCATCCTGCTGACGGCGTGGACGCACCTCGAAGCCGCGGTGGAACTGGTCAAGGCCGGTGCGGCGGATTATCTCGCCAAACCGTGGGACGACACCAAGCTGCTCGCCACGGTCGAGAACCTGCTCGAACTGGCGGAATCGACGCGCGAAGTCACGCGAGCCCGCGTCGAACGGCGTCGTCGTCGCGAGGCGCTGGAGAGCCGCTACGATCTCGACGGCCTCGTGTTCGCATCGGAAGGGATGAGCCGCACGGTGGAACTCGCCTGCCAGGTCGCCCGCTCGGACGTGCCGGTGCTGATCACCGGTCCGAACGGCGCCGGCAAGGAGCGCATCGCCGCCATCGTCCACGCCAATTCGGCCGTACGGCGCGGGCCGTTCGTCGCAGTGAACTGCGGCGCGCTGCCGGGCGAACTGATCGAGGCCGAGCTCTTCGGTGCCGACGCGGGCGCGTACACCGGCGCGAACAAGGCGCGCGAAGGCCGTTTCGAAATGGCCGACGGCGGTACGCTGTTCCTCGACGAGATCGGTAACCTTCCGCTGCCGGGCCAGATGAAACTGCTCCGCGTGCTGGAGACCGGCCAGTTCGAACGGCTCGGCTCCGGCCGCACGCGTCACGCGAAGGTGCGCGTGCTCAGCGCCACCAACGCCGATCTGAAAGCGATGATCGCGGCGGGCACCTTCCGCGAGGACCTCTACTACCGCCTCAACGTCATCGACGTGAACCTGCCGCCGCTGTCCGAGCGCACCGACGACATCCTGCCCCTCGCGGAATCGTTTCTCGACGGTCGGGCGACGCTCAGCGAAGAGGCGCGCGAGGCGCTTCTCGCGCATGCGTGGCCGGGCAACGTGCGCGAGCTGAAGAACGCGATCGCCCGCGCGGCGCTGCTCGCGGGCGACGGACGCATCGAGCCCGCGCACCTCAACCTGCCACCGCCCGTCGCGGTCGCGAACCGCAATCTCGACGAGCCCAGCCGGGAGTCCGTCGAAGCGGCGCTCGCCTCGGCGGGCGGCGTCGTCAGTCGCGCCGCCACCACGCTGGGTCTCTCGCGACAGGCGCTGTACCGGCGCATGGAACGTTACGGGCTCGCGGTTTGAGGCGGCCGCACCCATGAAGGCGGTGTCGCTGGAAGGCAAGATGACGATCGTCGTCGCGTTCTCCGCGATCGTCGGCGCGCTCGTGTTCGCCGGCGTGTCGATCTGGCCGTTTCCGCAACTGCTCGCGTGGATTCGCGAAACGCCGGACAAGGCGGGCAGGGCGCCCACGATCCACGTCGTCGAAACGTTCGACGGCGGCACGGCACTCGTCATCTGTCTGCTCGTGCTGCTGCCGCTGTCCGCATGGGTCGCCCATGCGCTCGTGGAGCCGCTGCGACGCCTCATGCGTGCTCTCGAAAGCGCGGTGGCGAGTTACCGCGACGGCGACTTCAGCATGTCGATCGGCACCACGCGAACCGACGAGCTGGGCGACCTGATCCGCATGCACAACACGCTGGGCCAGACGCTGCGCGACCAGCGGCAGCACCTCGCCCAGCGCGAACTGCTGCTCGACACCGTGGTGCAGAACACGCCCGTGGCGCTCGTGCTCACCGACGCCGCAGGCAAGGTCACCTACGCGAACATCGCCGCCCGGCACCTCTTCAACGAAGGCCGTGCCCTGGCAGGCCTCGATTTCGGCGACGTGCTCTCGGCGATGCCCGAGAGCCTCCGTGTCGCATCGGAAGGTGGCGAGGACGCGCTGTTCTCGGTCGAGATGGACGGTAGCGAGGAAACCTTCCACCTGTCCCAGCGTGGCTTCCGACTGCAGGGGCGACCGCATCGGTTGCAGCTCTACCGGCGCATGACGCGCGAGCTGTCGCGTCAGGAAGTGCATACCTGGAAACGCGTGATCCGCGTCATCAGCCACGAACTCAACAATTCGCTGGCACCCATCTCGTCGCTGTCGCACTCGGGCGCCGAGCTGGCGCGGCGCGGCGATCTCGCCCGGCTGCCCGGCGTGTTCGCGTCGATCGGCGATCGTGCGAAGCATCTGCACAGTTTCATCGCCGGCTACGCCAGTTTCGCCAAGCTCCCGTCGCCGCAGGCGCGCGAGGTGCCGTGGGGTCCGTTTCTCGAAGGGCTGGCCCTTCACGCGTCGTTCCGTCTCGCCGCCCCCGTTCCCGATCACCCGGGCTGGTTCGATCCCACTCAGGTGGAGCAGGTGCTGATCAACCTCATCAAGAACGCGCACGAAGCCGGGGGCGAAGCGACGGAAGTCACGTTGTGCGTTCATCATGTCGGGCGCGAGATGCTGGTGGAGGTGGCCGATCGCGGTCCGGGCATGAGCGAGACGGTGCTGGCGCAGGCGTTGCTTCCCTTCTACTCGACGAAACGGTCCGGCACGGGCCTCGGCCTGGCGCTGGCACGCGAGATTTCGGAGGCCCACGGTGGCCGCATCGCGCTGGCCAACCGCGACGGCGGCGGCCTGCGCGTGACCCTGGTATTGCCGACCGGTAGTGCCTGAGCGCTTCGCCTATACTCCCGACATACATCGGGAAGGGAGAAGCGGGTCATGGGAAGCGTTGTCGCACTGGTCGTCGTCGTGGTCGTCGTCATTGTCCTGGCGAAGCTGATCCGTATCGTGCCCCAGGGCTACGAATGGACGGTGGAGATGTTCGGTAAGTACACGGGCACGCTCACGCCTGGCCTGCACTTCCTGATCCCGTTCGTCTACGCGATCGGCCGCAAGATGAACATGATGGAGCAGGTGCTCGACGTCCCCTCGCAGGACGTCATCACCAAGGACAACGCGGTCGTGCGCGTCGACGGCGTGGTGTTCTACCAGGTGCTGGACGCCGCCAAGGCGGCCTACGAGGTCGCCAACCTCGAAACCGCGGCGCTGGCGCTCATCATGACCAACATCCGCACCGTCCTGGGCTCCATGGATCTCGACGAGAGCCTCAGCCAGCGCGACGCGATCAACGCCAAACTGCTGAGCGTGATCGACGAAGCCACGCACCCCTGGGGTGTGAAGGTCACGCGTATCGAGATCAAAGACATTTCGCCGCCGCGCGACCTGGTGGACGCGATGGCGCGCCAGATGAAGGCCGAGCGCGAAAAGCGCGCGAACATCCTGGACGCCGAAGGCTTCCGTCAGGCCGCCATCCTCAAGGCGGACGGCGAAAAGCAGTCGGCGATCCTCGAAGCCGAGGGCAAGAAGGAAGCCGCGTTCCGGGAAGCGGAGGCGCGCGAACGCCTCGCCGAAGCCGAAGCGAAGGCGACCACCATGGTGTCGCAGGCGATCGCCGGCGGCGACGTGAACGCGCTGAACTACTTCGTCGCGAACAACTACGTCGACGCGCTGAAGGAAATCGCGAAGTCGCCCAACCAGAAGATGCTGCTCCTGCCCATGGAGTCCACGGGCATCCTCGGCTCGCTGGCGGGCATCGCCGAGCTGGCGAAGGATTCGCTGGCCACGCAGCAGCGTCCACCGGCGGAGCCCACCGTCGTTCGCACGCCGCCGCTGCCGCGCTGACATCATGAACGACGTCGCCCTGCATTACCTCTGGTGGATCGTCGCGCTGCTTCTCATCGGCGGCGAGGTGATCCTGCCCGGCTATTTCATGCTCTGGATCGGCATCGCCGCCGC
Source organism: Luteibacter sp. UNCMF331Sha3.1 (assembly GCF_900109915.1). GTDB lineage: Bacteria > Pseudomonadota > Gammaproteobacteria > Xanthomonadales > Rhodanobacteraceae > Luteibacter. Next base: position 459,186 of record NZ_FOBU01000001.1, on the reverse strand, counting down.
CGCGATGGGCATCGTGCTGCTCGCCGCGCCGGACCTGAGCGCGCTGACGCAGGCCGTCGTCTTCGCGGTGTTCGCGTTCGTCTCCTGCTTCGTCTACTGGAAGGTGGTGCGGCCGCGGCTCGACCGCATCCCACCCGGCAACGAACGTCTGAACCGCCGCGGCGAGCAGCTGGTCGGGCAGCGCTTCGTGCTGTGCGAAGCCATCGTGCACGGCCGCGGCAAGGCGAAGGTAGGCGACGGCATGTGGCTCGTCACCGGGCCCGACCTGCCGCTCGGCGCGACCGTGGAAGTGGTGGGCATCGACGGCACGACCCTGAAGGTGAAGGCGGTGGACGTTGGCTGAAGTCGCGCCGCTCGCGGTACCGGTGAGCTTCGCCACGACGGCGATCAACACTCGTATCGCTTTCCTTACGGAGCTGGCGCGCCGGCTCCACCAATACGGCACCACGGCGCCGCGACTGGAAACCGCACTGGCCCGTTCGGCACAGCGGCTCGGCCTGTCGGCCGAAGTCTGGTCGAGCCCCACGGCGATCATCGTCTCGTTCTCGGATCTGGGGCAGGGCGAGGAGAGCGTCGCGCAGGTGACCCAGGTCATGCGGCTCCCGCCCGGCGACGTGAACCTCGGGCGCCTCTGCGAGGCCGATCGTATCGCCGACGCCGTGATCGACGGCCAGATGGACCTTCGCGAAGGGTTCCACCTGCTGCGCAAGCTGGGCGCGCCGGAAACCTTTCGCGCCGAACTGGGCGTCATCGCCAGCTACGGACTCTGCGCGGCCATGGTCGTCGCGCTCCTGCTGCACAGCTCGTGGCCCGATCTGGTCACCGCCGGCGTCATCGGCGTGATCATCGGCCTGATCACCGTCGCGTCGGGCAGCCGACCGCGCCTGGCGGCCGCGAGCGAGGCGATCAGCGCCATGGTCGCCACCATCATCACGATCGTCGTCAGCGCGTATGTGGTGCCGCTCGCGGTGAAGTCGGTGATCCTCGGCAGCCTGATCGTGCTCATGCCCGGCATGGCGCTGACGACGGCCGTGCGCGAGATTTCCAGCCAGCACCTCGTATCGGGCGTCGCGCGCATGGGTGGCGCCGTCGCCACGCTGCTCAAGCTGACGTTCGGCACGGTCGCGGCCAGCCAGCTTTGCGAGGCGTTCGGTATCGAGGCGCGCAATTACGCGTTGCCGCCGTTGCCGTCGTGGTCCGACGTGCCGATCCTGATCCTTGGCGCGTTCTCGTTCGCCATCCTGTTCCGCGCCGCGCGGCGCGACTGGCTCGTGGTGATGGGGGCCGTGATCCTCGGGTACCTCGCCACGACCTGGGGCGGCAGCATTTCCGGGTCGCTGCCCGGGGCGCCGTTCGGCGTCTTCATCGGCGGCGTGTTGCTGGGGTCGCTCAGCAATGTCTACGCGCGATTCGCCAAGCAGCCGGGGGCCGTGGTGCGGGAGCCCGGGATCATCCTGCTCGTGCCGGGCTCGGTGAGTTTCCGCAGCGTGTCGTACCTGCTGGATCGCGACGCCTCGCTGGGCGTGGATACCGGATTGCTCGGCATGACCCTGCTCGTCTCGCTGGTAGCCGGGCTGCTTTTTGGCGACCTTCTGGTAGCGCCGCGACGATCGCTCTGATCGGAATCGCTCTGATCGGCATTAATCAGAGCGATCGGATGGCGGTCAGACCAGCAGGTCTTTTTCCTTCTTGCCGGCCTTCAGTGCCTCGTTGAACCAGCGGGGGCGCTTGCCGCGGCCGGACCAGGTCTGGGTCGCATCGGCGGGATTACGGTATTTCGCAGCGACCGTGGTGCCTGCGCGCTTCGATTTCGGGGCGCGGGCACCGAATACGTCGTCGAACGTGAAACCCTCGGCCTTGATGAGCGCGTTGATCTTTTCGCGCAGTTTGCCGACCTTTTCCTTGCGCAATTCGGTCTGGCGGGACTGTGCCTTGGAAATCAGCTCGTCGAGCTGGTTATGGTTGAGGTTCTTGATATCGACAGCCATTGGCATCTCCCGGTGGGAATCTCATTATCGCCGGCTGATTATCGAGCCGAACGGCGCGTGCTAATGACGGCGCTATCGAATTGTGACCCAATTGGCTAATTCATGTCAGCCATTAACGGACACCGTTGCGGAATCCGGCTGTAATACAGGAATAGCCTTACAACGGCATCGCGTTTCACGGCGATACGCCTTGTAGCGTTCATTCCCTAAATGATTCGTTGCGAGTGGCGGTCGCCACCTCACCGGCGCGCGAACCAGGGGGGGCGTCCGTCGCCCCCCTGGTTCGTCCCGTCAGCCCAGCAGTGCGAAGAGCTCTTCGCGGCTCACGTTGCGCGCTTCGGCGTCGGTGCGCGCGCGGTATTCGAACGTGCCGGCTTCGAGCCCGCGGCCGCTGACCACGACGCGATGGGGAATGCCGATGAGCTCCATGTCCGCGAACATCGGACCGGGGCGCAGGCCACGATCGTCGAGCACGGTTTCGATGCCTTCCTGGCCGAGTGCCTGATAGAGCGACTCGGCGGCTTCGGCGACGACCGGATCGTTCTTCGGATTGATCACGCAGACCACGACGCGCCACGGCGCCATGGCGTCGGTCCAGATCATGCCGGCGTCGTCGTGTCGCTGCTCGATGGCGGCGGCGACGATGCGGCTGACGCCCACCCCATAGCAGCCCATGAACATGGTGCGCATCTTGCCCTGGTCGTCGAGGACGCCGGCGCCCATGGCTTCGGCGTACTTCTGGCCGAGCTGGAAGATGTGGCCGACCTCGATGCCGCGACCCAGGCGGATCGTGCCCTTGCCGTCCGGCGAGGCGTCGCCGTCGACGACCTTGCGGATGTCCGCGATACGGTTGATGCGCGCATCGCGCTGCCAGTTGGCGCCCGTGTAATGCGTACCGTCCTGGTTGCCGCCGCAGACGAAGTCGGCGAGCACCGCGGCGCTACGGTCGACGATCACCGGGATGGTGTCGGGCAGACCGACGGGGCCGATGAAGCCGGGGCGCGTGCCGGTGGCGGCGAGGATCTCGGCCTCGCTCGCGAGCTCGGACTCGTCCGGCAGTTCCGGCAGGTGGGCCGCCTTCACTTCGTTCAGTTCGTGGTCGCCGCGCACGCACAGCGCCACGAGACCCTCGCGACCGCGCACGAGGATCGTCTTGACGACCTGTGTCGCGGGCACGCCGAGGAAGCTCGTCACCTCGTCGATGGTCCGCTGCGTCGGGGTGTCGACGCGGGTCAGCGATGCCGACGGCGCCGGACGCTCGCCTGCCGGGGCAAGGGCTTCCGCCAGTTCGATGTTGGCCGCGTAGGCGGAGCCATCGGAGAAGGCGAGGGCGTCTTCGCCGGCATCGGCCAGCACCTGGAATTCATGGCTCGCGCTGCCACCGATGGCGCCGGTGTCGGCGTCCACGGCGCGAAACTCGAGGCCGAGTCGCGTGAAGATGCGCGAGTACGCGTCGTACATCACCCGGTAGGTCTCGTCGAGCGATTCCGGCGTGAGATGGAACGAGTAGGCGTCCTTCATCAGGAATTCGCGGGCGCGCATCACGCCGAAGCGCGGCCGGATCTCGTCGCGGAACTTGGTCTGGATCTGGAAGACGTTGAGCGGGAGCTGCTTGTAGCTCTTCAGCTCGTTGCGCGCGAAGTCGGTCACGACCTCCTCGTGCGTCGGGCCGTAGCAGAAGTCCTGCTCTTTCCGGTCGCGGATCTTCAGCAGCTGTCCGCCGAATTTTTCCCAGCGGCCGGTTTCTTCCCACAGCTCGCGCGGCTGCACGGAAGGCATCAGCATCTCGACGGCGCCGGCCCGGACCATTTCCTCGCGGACCACGTTCTCGACCTTGCGCAGCACGCGCAGGCCGAGCGGCGTCCACGTGTACAGGCCGGAAGCGAGCTTGCGGATCATGCCCGCGCGCAGCATCAGCTGGTGGCTGCGGATCTCCGCGTCGGCGGGCACTTCCTTGACGGTGGCGAGGTGGAACTGGCTGAGGCGCATCGGCGAGCGGTCCGGACGGTAAAGGCGGGATTATAGGCGCTTTCGCCTGTCCCGCCCGTGCGCCCCGCGTCGATCAGCTCGGGCAATAGAGCGTCATCTGGGCCTGGGTTTTCTTCAGTTCGAGCTGGCGGGTCGCCTCGTCGACCTGTTTCCGGCCGCCCTTGCCGTCGTCCATGGTGACGACTTTCTCGTTGTTGAGGATCTCGTTGTTCTTGCGCAGCGCATCGCACAGGTTGGCGCGGTTGGCCGGTGTGTCGGACACGATGGGCGTGGTCGCCCCCTTGTTTCCCGCGGTCGCCGCGGCGGCCGGCGCGGCGGCGGGCACGGGCGCTTCGACCGTGCCGGTCGTCTTGATCTTCTCGTAGCTGACCTTGCCCGGCGGCGGCGCATCCGCGTAGTGGGTCACGCCCTGGGCGTCCTTCCACTTGTAGGCCTGTGCGAACGCGAGCGGGCAGATCGACAGGAGGACGGCGAGGGCAAGGCAACGGCGCATGGGCGTTTCCGGCGGGCAGGGTGGATTGGGCGACACAAGTATCACCCACCCGGCGGCCGCGCAAGCGACCTGGGTCGCGGTTCGGGCGGAGGGGGCGACTCGCGACGCTCCGCCATGGCGCACTGACGCTTCACCCGGCCTGGGCTACACTGTCGGCCCATGTCACGGAATGGCCCATGAGCGATCCGATTCAAGTGCGGGCGCCGCGTCACCGCGGCATTTACCTGCTTCCGAACCTGTTCACGACGGGCGCGATGTTCGCCGGTTTCTACGCCATCGTGTCCGCGATCGGTGGGCATTACGCGACCGCGGCGCTGGCGGTGTTCGTGGCAGGCATCCTGGACGGCATGGACGGCCGGGTCGCACGCATGACGAACACGCAGAGCGAATTCGGCGTGCAGTACGACTCGCTCTCGGATCTGGTCAGCTTCGGCCTCGCTCCCGCGTTGGTGATGTACACGTGGGCGCTTTCGTCGCTCGCCGCGTACGGCCCCGTCTGGGCAAAGATCGGCTGGGCCGCCGCGTTCATCTACGCCGTCTGCGCCGCGCTGCGTCTTGCCCGGTTCAACACGCAGGTGGGTGTCGCCGACAAGCGTTATTTCCAGGGTCTCGCCAGCCCGGCGGCGGCGGGCCTTTGCATGTCGTTCGTCTGGACGATGGAGAAGTTCGACATACCCGGTCCGTCGGTGGCGTTCTTCGCCATGCCGCTGGCCGTGATCGCCGGACTGCTCATGGTCAGCAACGTCCGCTATTACAGCTTCAAGGCGTGGCCCAAGGGCGACCGGGTTCCCTTCATCTGGCTGATCGCCGCGGTGCTGGTCGTCGTGCTGCTGCTCATCGATACCGCGCGCGTGCTGTTCGCCGTGGCGGTGATCTACACGATTTCGGGACCGATCCACACCTTGTGGGGACGCGCCGCGCATCGTCGTCGCGTCCGTCGACACGCGAAGGCGTCGGAGTAGGGGGATGGTCGCAGGGGCCGAACGTCGTCAGCGGCTGCTCGGGGTGATGGGCGTCACGCCCTGGCGCCTGCGTGCCGGCCCGGTCGATCCGGTCGCGGCGCGGGAACCGGCGAACGACGCCGCGCCCACGGGCGACGTCGAGTGCGTGGTGATCCTTCCCGGCGGGGCGAATGAGCGCGAACTCGAACTGGTCGGCCGTGCGCTGCGCGCGCGTGGCCCGGTGCTGGGGCGCGCGCCGCGCCTGCACGTCGAGGCACAGGGCCTGCCGGCCGTTCCCGTGGCGCGCGCCTATCTGGTGTTCGGCGAACCGCAGGCCCGTGCGCTCGGCCATCAGCTGCCCGCCGCCGTGATGAGCGCGGCGCAGATCGTGCTGGTCGATACCCCCGCGGCGATCGTCGCCGACGCGGCCGCCAAGCGTCGCCTCTGGCATGGACTGCGCGCGATCGGACGCGCGCTGCGCCGGGCGTAATCCCGTGGTCGCCGTCGCTCGCCCCTCGACCGAAGTCCGCGCGATGCGTCGCGAGGACATCGACGCCGTCGTCGCCATCGAACACGCCTCGTACGACTTTCCCTGGAGCGCGGGGATCTTCCGCGACTGCCTGCAGGCGGGGCACAACTGCTGGGTGATCGTCCACGACGGCGCGATCGCCGGCTACGGCATCCTGTCCGTCGCGGCCGGCGAAGCCCACGTGCTCAACGTGTGCATCGGCGAGGCGCATCGCGGTTTCGGCTACGGTCGCCGCATGATGCGCCGGTTGCTCGATCTCGCCCGCTGGTACGGTGCCGAGCGCATCTTCCTCGAAGTGCGACCGTCCAATCCGGTCGCCAAGGCCCTCTACGATTCGCTCGGCTTCGCGGAGATCGGCCGCCGCCCGTCGTACTACCCGGCGAAGAGCGGCCGCGAGGATGCCATCGTCATGGCCCTCGACATGCACGCGGCCGACTGACGTTCTGCGGTGGGAGCCAGCCTGCTGGCGAAGGGAGCTTGCCGCGAGCACCCTTCGCCAGCAGGCTGGCTCCCACCCGTCACCCCTCGCGCAGCAGGGCCATGGGCGATGTGCGCAGCACGCGCCGCGTACCGAACAGGCCGATGACCATCACCACGAATGCCGCGATCGCGGCCGCCGCGATCAGTGGCCAGACGGGCGGGACGAAGTTCTCGATGCGGAAGACGGCGTTGCCCAGCCACAGACCCGCACCCATCGCGCCCAGCGCCGCCGTGAGTCCCGCTACCAGCCCCAGCAAGGCGAACTCGCACGCCGCCGCGGCGCGGAGCTGCGCTCGCGTGGCGCCGAGCGTGCGCAGCAGCGCGGCTTCCTTGCGCCGTTCCTGTGCGCTGGCGGCGAGCGCGGCGGTGAGCACGAGGGCCCCGGCCAGAAGGCTGAAGCCGAGCACCCATCGCACGGCGCCGCCCACACGGTCCACGATGTCGCGGACGCGGTCGAGCAGGGCGTCGACGTCGATCAGGCTGAGGTTGCCGAAGTCGCGGGACACCTTCGCGAGGTCGTCGCCGTGTCCGCGAGGCAGGTAGAAACTGGTAAGCCACGTGTGCGGCAGTTCGCCGGCATGCGCGGGATCGAGCAGCAGGAAGAAGTTCACGCGGAACGAGCTCCAGTCCACCTTGCGCACGCTGGTGACGCGCGCGTCGATCGTGCCTTCGCCGATCTCGAAGCGCAGCGTATCGCCGAGCTTCAGCTGGTAGCGGTCTCGCCACGACGTATCGATCGACACCTCCGCCTGCGCCGGCGACGCGCCGGCCCATCGACCGGCGACCACCTCGTTCGACGGCGGAAGGTCCGCACTCCACGACAGGCGCAGCTGCCGGTCCGCCGAATCCTTCGCCTCGTCGTTCGCGAAGGCGATGCGGTCGATGGGCTGCCCGTTGATCGCGGTCAGCTTGCCCACGGCGAGCGGCATCATGTTGGTACGGCTCGCGCCCAGTTGCCCGAGTGCCGTCGTGAACGCGTCGCGCTGATCGTCCTGCAGGTTCAGCGCGAACCAGTTCGGCGTGTCGCTCGGGAGCTCCCTACGCCAGCCTTCCAGCAGCGACGGCGCGATCACCGCGAGCAGCAGCAGCGCGCAGAGGCCGAGCGACAGCGCGGTGGCCTGCACCAGCGACAGACCGCGGCGACGCGCCAGCGCGGCCAGCCCTAGCCGGAGCGCGGGATGCGCGCCGGGTGCGACGCGTCGCGCGATCACGAGAAGCAGCAAGGAAAGCAGCGCGGCCACGACGGCCACACCGGCAAGGCTTGCTGCGAGGATGCCGGCCAGCTTCGCCGAATCGCTCTGTACCCAAAGCAGGCCGATCGCGGTGATCAACGGCACGAGGTAGAGGACGTCGAAGCGGCGCACGCGCCGCTGCATCGACTCGCGGAAGACGGCGACCGGCGGCACTTCGGCGAGGCGGACCAGCGGCGGGAGTGCGAAGCCGGCGAGCACGGCGAGGCCCATCGCGGCGGCGGCGAAGGCGGGGCCCAGCGGCAGGGTGGTCGGAATGTTATCGAACAGCTGGCTTGCGAAGTACCACGCGCCCTGGGCGAGGCCGAGCGCGATGGCCATGCCGAGCGCGGCGGAGGGCAGGGCGAGTGCGGCGAGCGTGGTCACCAGCAACGCGGCCACGCGCCGTCGGGGCGTGCCGAGCGCGCGCAGCAGAGCGACCTCCGCCGCCTTGCGCCGCGCGTAGCGCGCGGAAGCGAGCGCGATCGCCACCCCGGCCAGCAGCGCGGAGAGCAGCGCCGTCAGGCGCAGGAAACTGCTGGCGCGATCGAAGGCCGTGCGCATGCGCTCCTGCATCTTCTCGGGCGTGATCAGTTCCGCACCCGGCGGCAGTGCGCTCTGTTCGACCGTGCCACGCCATGCCGCGATCGCGGCCGGCGCCCCGGACACCAGCAGGCGATGCCGCGCACGGCTGCCGACCGACAGCAGGCCGGCGGCCGTCGCGTCGTCGAGGTTCATCAGCGCGCGTGGCGCGAGCGCGAACAGTTCGCCGCCGTCGGGCTGGCGCAGCAGCTCGGCGCCGACCGTCAGGTCGCGCCCGCCGATCTGGATCGTCTGGCCGGCCTGGATGCCGAGGCCGACCATCGCGCGATGGTCGAGGAATACCTGGCCCGGGGCGGGGCCCTGGGCGTTGCGATCGCGGCCGTCGGTACCGCGGATTTCGAGCGTGCCGCGCAGCGGATACGCGCCATCGGTGGCCAGCACGTCGAGGAGCTGGCTGTGATCGCCCACGAATGCGACGCTGCGGAACGCGGCGCCTTGCGTCACCGTCAGGCCGCCGGCCTGCGCGGAGCGCAGCAGCGGATCGGGCAAGGGCGCTGGTGCCGACACGCCCAGATCGCCGCCGATCAGTTCGGCGGCGCTGGCGAGGATCCCGCGTTCGATCCGTGTGGAAAGCGTGGCGACGACGCCGAGCGCGATCACAGCGAGCACCAGAGAGGCCGCGAGCGTGCGCAGCTCGACGAGGTGCCACTCCCGCCGCAGCGTGCGCAGCGCGAGCCGAAACACGTTCATGCGGGCACCCCGAGCCTGCCCTCGTGCAGTTCGGCCGAGCGCGCGCACCGGGCGGCCAACCGGGCGTCGTGGGTGACGAGGATCAGCGTGGTCGCATGCTGGCGATTCATGTCGAAGAGCAGGTCGCCGATGTGCTCGCCCGTGTGCTGGTCGAGATTGCCGGTCGGCTCGTCGGCGAAGAGGATGCGCGGTCGATGGACGAAGGCGCGCGCGAGCGCCACGCGCTGCTGTTCGCCGCCGGAGAGCTGCGCCGGATAATGCCGGCGACGGGCGGCCAGCCCGACGGCGTCGAGGGCCGCGTGGGCGCGTTCGCGTGCGCGGTCGTCGCCTTCAAGTTCCAGCGGCAGCATCACGTTTTCTTCGGCCGTGAGCGCCGGCAGCAGGTGGAACGACTGGAAGACGAAGCCGACCAGCCGGCGGCGAATCGCAGCGCGGGCCTCTTCGTCCATGGCCTCGAGCGCCTGCCCGTCCAGGCCGATGTGGCCTGCCGTGGGCACGTCCAGACCGGCGAGCAGGCCCAGCAGGGTGGTTTTTCCCGACCCGGAAGCGCCGACGATGGCAAAGCTCTCGCCTTCGGCCACCCGCAGGTTGACGCCGGACAGGATGTCGAGCCGGCCCTCCGGTCCGAAAACCGACTTGCTAACATCCGTCACTTCGAGAAGAACCCGGGAAGAATCGCTCATGCGCCGTTGCCTTGTCCTGTTGCTGCTGTTCGTCGGATGCGCCATCGCCCAGGCGGCGGAGATGCCACGCAAGGTGCTGGTGCTCGGGGACTCGTTGTCGGCGGCGCACAACATTCCGGTGGAGGCCGGCTGGGTGCGTTTGCTGGACGCGCGCACCTCGAAGATGGCGACGCCGTGGACGATGGTCAATGCCAGCATCAGCGGCGAGACCTCGCTGAGCGGGCGCAACCGCCTGCCGGCGCTGCTCGAAAAGCAGAAGCCCGGCGTCGTGGTGATCGAGCTGGGCGCGAACGACGGCCTGCAGGGCCTGCCGCTGCCGAAGCTGGCGGAGAACCTGGACACCATGATCGGCGCGGCCACGGCGGCCGGGGCGAAGGTACTGCTGCTCGGCATCGAGCTGCCGGTCAACTACGGCCCGCAGTACCGCGACGGCCTGAGAAAGGTGTACGCCGACGCGGCGGCGAAGCACCGTGTGGCGCTGGTGCCGTTCTTCCTCGATGGCGTGGCGCTGGATCCCGCGCTGATGCAGGACGACGGGCTCCATCCCAAGGCCGCCGGAGAGCCCCGTGTCGCGGAGAATGTATGGAAAGCGCTTAGCCCGATGCTGCATTAATCGACGCTTCCTGCACGTATCCCTACTCAGAATGAATACTCGTTTTCGGTCTTCACGCTGTTCTCACCGGTCCGGCCGTTAACTCTTCACATTTGTGAATCCGCGAAAGGAGTGGAGCGATGAGCACACGCGACGAGCAGGCAGGCCTGATTCTTCTGGTCGAAGACAACCGCCAGATCGCCGAGATGGTCGGCGAGTTCCTGGAGCGCCGGGGTTACTCGGTCGATTACGCGGCCGACGGCGTCAGTGGCCTGCACCTTGCCGTGTCCAACAGCTACGACGTGATCGTGCTTGACCTGATGCTGCCGGGCATGGACGGACTCGACGTCTGTCGCAAGCTGCGCAAGGACGGCAAGAAGTCGACGCCGGTGCTGATGCTGACCGCGCGCGACACGCTGGAAGACAAGCTGGTCGGCCTCGAAGCCGGTGCCGACGATTACCTGGTCAAGCCGTTCGAAGTGCGGGAGCTGGAAGCCCGCCTGCGCGCGCTGATCCGTCGCGACCGCCGCCAGGTGTCGTCCGAAGTGCTCAACGTCGGCGACATGACGCTCGACACCGCGACGCTGCGTCTCACCCGCGGCGGGCAGGAACTGACCGTCTCGCCGATCGGCCTGAAGCTGCTCGCGATCCTCATGCGCGAGTCGCCGCGGGTTGTCAGCCGCCGCGACATCGAACGCGAGATCTGGGGCGACACGCTGCCCGATTCGGACACGTTGCGCTCGCACCTCTACAACCTGCGCCGCGTGATCGACAAGCCGTTCGATCGCCCGCTGCTGCACACGATCCATTCTGCGGGCTATCGTCTGGCCGACCTCGACTCCGAAGTCGCCGCGTCGCAGACCGCATGATGCGGAGCAGAGCCCGGAACTGATCGATGGAAGGCAGGGAACCGAAAGAGAGCCGGCGTCGGCGCGGATCGTTCCGCGCGCGGATCACCGTGGTCTTCCTTCTGCAGATGGCGGTGATGATCATCGCTTCGGTGATGGGGGCGAACAATGTCGCCCCGGTGGGCGCGGTGATCGCGATCATCCTCTGCTCGGGCGGTCTTGCGTGGATCGCCGTGTCGCGGGAATGGCTTCCTGTGGCGGCGCTCGCGCGTCTGCTCAACGACTGGGACCCCGACCGGCAGGACATGGCCGGTCTCGATCGCGAGGGCAGCAAGCACAGGGACGGCGACATCGGCAGCCTCATCCGCGGTTTTCACGGGCTCGCCAGTCGCATCGAGGGCTTCGGCGAGCGCGAGCGCAACTTTACCCGCGACGCCAGCCACGAACTGCGCAGCCCGCTGACGGTGATCAAGATGTCGTCGGACATGCTGGCCGACGAAACGGAGCTCTCGGACTTCGGGCACCGTTCGCTGGAGCGTATCCGGCGCTCCACCCGCGAGCTCGAAGCCCTGGTGGAAGCTTTCCTCATCCTCTCCCGCGAGTCCGATCAAGGGCTGGCGGAAGAAGATTTCGTGGTGAACGCCGTGCTGCGACAGGAAGTGGATTACGCCCGCGAGCTCATCGCGGGACGGCCGGTGGAACTGATCCTCGACGAACCCGCGAGCTTCGCGTTGCACGCGTCGCCGCGCGTCTTCGCCGTGCTATGCGGGCAGCTGATCCGCCACGCGTTGCAGCAGACGGATCAGGGCACCATCGTCGTCACCGTGATGCCCGGCAGCGTCAGCGTCATCAATCCTGCGCTCGACATGCCGGAAGAGGGAAGTCGCCGACATGCCGCGGTCGATCGCCATGGTTTCGATCTCGCGATCGCGAGGCGTTTGTCCGATCGCTTCCAGTGGCCACTGGAACTGCGCTCGCTCAACGGTGCGAGCCGTGTGGCGAGCGTGCGCTTCCCGCATCCGCAGCCGGTCGAGGCCTGATACCGGAGTGACGACCGGCCGTCGGCCGGTCGTCCGCATCACCGCACCAGCGTCGCGATGTGCGCGCTGTCGAGCATGCCGCTCGCCGCGCGGCGCGTGCCATCGGCGCGGATGATCATCGTGCGGGGCGTCTCGCCGCCCCATGCGGGATCGATCAGGAAATTCAGACGGTCCGGCGTCGCGTCGGCATACGCCCGTGTCGGGAGCGCGTCGAGCTTCGCGGCCTTCAGGCGCGCATCGAGCGTTGCCGCCTGACTGACCGGGTCCGTGGCCACGATGACCAGATCCACGTCGGGATGCCCGGCGCGGAAGTCCGCCAGCGCCGAAAGATTCGCCTCGCAGTACGCGCAATCGAGCGCCCACAGCGCGATGACGCGCACTCCCTTCGATGGGGGCGCGAGCAGGGCGGGCACGTCCGCGGCGGTCAACGCGACCGGCGGCGTCGCGAAGGCGGGCATCGCGAACGCCGCGGCAGCGAGAAGAAACATGAATGGCTTCACGACAAGCCTCCGAAGCGTCAAGGCTGGCTCCCACTCGAAAGCAGCGCCTCCGTGGGCACGAGCCGGAACGTGCCACCCGGGTTCCACGCGACGAACGCGCGGCCGTCCCAAAGCACGAGCTTCGGCCAACCCGACGGACCGTCGGTGTGCGCGAGGGTGCGTGGCTCGCCGAAATGCGCGCCGCCATCGTTCGATTCGCGCAGCACGAGATCGAGGCCCTGCGCCGTCATCTGGTGGTACGCGACCCAGACGTGGTCGCCGGCGACGGCGAGGTCCGCATGCGACGCGCCGTTACCGGCGAGGGACAGGACGCGTGCCGGCTCCTTGCCGGGAGCGAGTTGCCCGTACCAGACGGTCGCCTTGCCGTCGGCGGCGCTGAACCAGACCGCATGACGCGTGCCTCTCGCGTCGATCGCGAGCGAGGGACCATGATGCGGGCAACCTTCGATGTGCCACTGCGTGAAGGTCGCCCGCTCGACCTTCGGCGCGGAGCCGTCGGTGGGCAACGCGGCGAATGCATGGTCGCGGATGTTGTCGCCATAGATCGCGCGGAAGAACGCATCGATGTGGCCATCCGGCGCGCGCGCGAGCGCGATGCGGCAGCATTCGCAACTCTGGTCGGCGATCTTGCGCTCGGGGGCGAACGTCGCACCTCGGTCGGTCGACCAGCTGTAGTAGGTGGCGGCACCGGCATAGGGTTTCTTCCGTGCGTTGGCCGCTTCCAGGTCGCGTTTATCGATCCACGCGACCAAGACGTCACCCTTGCCGTCGACGGCGAGCGAGTCGAACCGGTGCGTGATCTCCGCGCGGTCGGTGTGCACCGTCTTCGGCGGGTCGAAATGCGCGCCGCCGTCGAGCGACCGGGAGAACCGCACGAAACCGGTCCACGGCAGCTTCCGCGGCTGCGACCACGTGACGTAGAGCTCGCCCTTCGGCCCCAGCGCGATCTTGGGACGGTTCTCGCCCTCCGCGTACAGGGGCTCGCCGGTCGCGTTCACGATCGTCGACAGGGCGAACGTGCGGCCCATGTCGTCCGATCGCCGGGCGCGCACGTGCTCGCCCACGGTATCGACCACCCAGAGGTTGCCCGCGGGGTCGATCGCGGCGTCGAAACCCAGCGGGGCGCCGTGGCCCATGGTCATGCCGGCCATGTCGTGCTGTGCGTGCGCGACGGTCGCGCAGGCCACCAGCGAGAAAAAGGCGAGGAGTCGGCGCATGATCAGTGCTCGTCGGGGCGTTCGCGGACGGGGTGCTTGCTGAGTTTCCGCTGCAGCGTGCGACGGTGCATGCCAAGGCGGCGTGCAGTCTCGGAAATGTTGCCTTCGCATTCGGTCAGCACGCGCTGGATGTGCTCCCACTCCAGGCGACGTAGCGGCAACGGCGCATCGGGAGCGTCGACGAGGTCGTCGATGTCCGGACCGGTGTCCCCGTCGAGGAGCGCGCGCACGACGGCATCGGCGTCCACCGGTTTCGCGAGGTAATCGTGGGCACCCCGCTTGATGGCTTCCACGGCGGTGGCGATGGACGCGTAGCCGGTCAGCAGCAACACGCGCATGTCGGGCACGAGCGTCTGCAGCTCGGGGATGAGGCGCAGGCCGTTCTCGTCGCCGAGCTTCAGGTCGAGCACGCAGTAACGCGGCTGATGGCGTCGGGACAGTGCCCGCGCGTCGTCCGCGTTGTCGCAGGCGATCACGTCGAAACCGCGCGACGTCAGCGCGCGGCCGAGCACGCGGGCGAACGTGGCGTCGTCGTCGACGATGAGCAGCGGACGGCCGGTGGGGGGAGCGACGTCGTTCATGCATGGTCTCCAATGACCGAAAGAGGCAGGCGAAGGCGCATCTGCGCGCCATGGCCCGTATTGCTCGCCGCGAGTTCGCCGTCGAGGCGATCCGCGGTGGCCTCGGCCAGCGCGAGGCCGATGCCGAGACCGGTGTCCTTCTGCGACAGACCGAGGGTGCCGAGTTCGTCGAATTCGTCGAAGCCCGGGCCTTCGTCGGTCACCGCCAGCTCCAGCCATGGGCCCACGATACCGACGTGCAGGCCCACGGCCGTGCTTTCGTTCAGCGCCGACGCATCGGCGGCGTTGTTGAGCAGGTTGATCAGCGCGTGGCGCAAACCGGGCGGCGAACGCAGCGCGATACGCCCCGCGCCGGGTTCGAGCCGTACGTCGACATCGGCTTCCGGCCGCAGCAGCTGGAAGCGCTCGAGGCACACGTGCACGAACTCGTCGAGCGTGATCCGCTCGGGTACCTGCGACAGCTGCGCCTGCCCGAACGCCACCATCTCGCGCAGGATCGTCCGGCAGCGTTCCACCTGGCCATCGAGCAGGTCGAGATCCTCGCCGAGCAGGTTGTCGGTGGCGTGTTCGCGGCGAATCTCCGGCAGCAGCGTGCGCATCGTCGACAGCGGCGTGTTGAGTTCATGGGCGGCGCCCGCGGCTTGCGTGGCGATCGCCAGGATGCCCTCGTCGCGCAACGCGCGTTCGCGGATGCGCTGCACTTCGCCCTGCTGCAGGCGGATGGCCTTGGCGAGGTTGCTGATGAACACGCCGAGCAGGATCGCCATGATGACGAAGTTGACGCCCATGCCGGCCACGTAAAGATCGAAATCGAGGCTCTTGTTGCCCAGCGTCGGCAGCGGCAGGTGGTAGGGCACCAGCAGCACGTAGGCGACGCCGGTAAGGATCGCGACCAGCGACACACCGGCGATGGACAGCGCCGCGGCCGACAACGCGATGGGCACCAGCAGCAGCGTCACGAACGGATTGGCCGCACCGCCGGTGAAATACAGGAGGTAGCCCAGTACCAGCGTGTCGGCGGCGATGTGCACCACCGCTTCCACTTCGGTGACCTTCCATGGCATGCCCAGGCGGAATGACGCGGCGGCGGCGAATACCGCGAGCACGCACACGCCGAGCATTAGCGGGAGCAGGGGAACGTCGAGCTTGAGCAGCGTGACGCAGGAGAGGATGGCGACACTCTGACCGGCGATGGCGCAGAGGCGCAGCCAGGCGAGTGTGCGGGCGAGCACGAAGGGGCCGGAGCGGGACGATGGCGTATGCAGGTTGTCGCTCACGGCGTTCTCTTCATGGCGAAAGGGCCGCCCATCGCGGGGCGGCCCTTTGCCGTTTACAGGTCTTCGTTGTGTACGGGCGGCACCGGGGGCACGTTGGCCAGCGCATGATCGAGCGAGAGCTTCTTCATCAGCGGCAGCATGGCGATGGCGATGGCCGTGCAACCCAGGCCCACGAAGCCGAGCTTGTTGAACAGGCTGGTGTAGATCTGCAGCGACTCCAGCGGGTCGGTCAGATTCTCCGGAATCGCCGCGACATTGGCGACGACGCTGCCCATGTACTGGGCGACACCGACGGCCACGTAATACGCACCCATCATGAAACCGCCCATGCGCGCCGGCACGTAGCGGGCGATCATGGCGAGGCCCAGTCCGCTCACCAGCACTTCGCCCAGCGAATACAGGCCGTAGCCCCAGACCATGTACCACGACGAGATCGCGCCGTTCACCGCGCTGAGCGCGCCGAGGCCGTACATGAAGAATCCGGCGGCGACGGCGGCGAAGCCCAGCGCGAACTTGGCGGCCACCGGGAAATCCTTGCCGTGCTTGCCGAGCGAGTTGTACAGCCAGACGAGGACCGGCGACAGGATCACGATCCAGATCGCATTGAGCGACTGGAACTGCTCGGGGATCCAGCGGAACAGCTCGAAGCCGAACACGTTGAACGACAGGTCGACATTGCGCTGCGCGAACAGGTTCAGCGAGGTCGACATCTGCTGGTAGAAGATGAAGAAGAAAATCGTCTGCACCGTCAGCACCAGCGCGGCGATCAGGCCGGCGCGTTCACCGCGCTCGCTCGAGCGGATGAGGTGCACGAAGATGCCGAGCACCACGACGCCGGCAAGGTACACGCAGGCCTTCGCCACCGACTGGCTCTGCAGGATGTACGCCGACGCGGCGATGATGACCAGGCCGCCGACGATGGCGGCGATCACGTTCTTCGCCACGGGCGGACGTTCGTCGGGATCCGAGCCGATGTGCGCCAGCGTATGACGCATGAAGTAGTAGTTGACGAGGCCGAGCACCAGGCCGATCGAGCAGACGCCGAAGGCGGTATGCCAGCCGAGCGCATCGCCGTAGTGGGCGCCGACATAATCGCGAATCCACGGCGTGAGCAGCATCGAGACCGTCGAGCCGATGTTCACCGCCATGTAGTAGATGGTGAACGCGCTGTCGATGCGCACGTCGTCGCCTTCGTAGATCTTGCGCACGAGGTTGCCGGCGTTGGGCTTGAACAGGCCGTTGCCGAGCACGATCACACCGAGGGCGAAATACAGTGCGTAGGTGTTGTTCGTGGGAATCCAGAGCAGCGCGTAGCCGATCATGAGGACCACGGCGCCGGTGAGCATCGTGCGGCGCGTACCGAGGAATTTGTCGCCGATCCAGCCGCCGATGGCGGGAGTGGCGTAGATGAGGGCCGCGGCCGCGCCCCAGACGAGGTTGGCGTCGACGTCGGCGAAGCCGAGCTTCTTCACCATGTAGGTGACCATCAGCACCTGCATGCCGTAGAAGCCGAAGCGCTCCCACATTTCGATGAGGAAGACCGTGCTGAAGGACTTGGTCTGTGAAACGGGCGGGTTCTGGATTGCCATGTATTTTCCGGACACATTGGAACAGCGAGCGCAGATCGAAGCCTGGCTCCCGTCGCCGTGCTCCTGAACGGACGCACAACCGTTCAAGCGTAATACAAATGGTCCGCCGGGTTGTGCTGCGGCGCCAGAGGGGCGCGGCGATACGCCACGGCCGCCGCGGATGGGCGGGCTAAGCGGTTACGAAGCCGTGCGCCGGGCCGCGTGTGGCATGATACGGGCCGTTTCCGAGCCCCCGACGTCGCCCGCCATGCCGCACCGCACTTTCCTTCTCGTCGCCTGGCGCGAACGCCCGGCCCCCGCCCCGGCGGCCTGACGCATGGCATCGACAGAACGACGGGGGCCCCGCCAGATCTACCTCGCTTTCCTGTGGTCCATGAAGGGCCTGCGGGCGTGTTTCCGCCACGAGGCCTCGTTCCGCCTCGAGGTCTTCATGGCCATCGTGGTGATTCCGCTGGGGCTGTGGCTGGGGCAGGGGGCGATCGAAAAGCTCGTGCTGGTGACCTTCCCGGTGCTGGTCCTGTCCGCCGAACTCCTCAATTCGGCCATCGAGGCCGTGGTCGACAAGGTGAGCCCCGAATTCCACGAACTGGCAGGGCGCGCCAAGGACATGGGCTCCGCTGCCGTTTTCCTGCTGATGATGATGGTGCTGCTCAGCTGGGCCATGATCCTCGGACCGCGCCTCCTCGGTTGAGGGGCGATACGGCGGGCCGTCTTTGAGGTAAGTTGTCGCCGGCATACCTCAAGGAAAACCGCCGCCATGAAGACACTCGTCCGCGCATTCGCCCTCGTCCTTTTCGCCGGCTTCCTCAGCGGCTGCGGATACAACGCCATGCAGCGCGAGGACGAGGCGGTCAAGGCCGCCTGGTCCGAAGTGCTCAACCAGTACCAGCGCCGTGCCGATCTCGTACCCAACCTGGTCAACACCGTGAAGGGCTACGCCCAGCACGAAGAGCGCGTGCTGACCGAGGTCACCAACGCCCGTGCGAAGGTCGGCCAGACGCAGATCACTCCGGAACTTCTCAACGATCCCGAGGCGCTGGCGAAGTTCCAGGCCGCCCAGGGCCAGCTCACCAGCGCGCTGTCGCGCCTGATGGTGGTCAGCGAGAACTACCCGCAGCTGAAGGCCGACGGATCGTTCCGCGACCTGCAGGCGCAGCTCGAAGGCACCGAGAACCGGATCACCGTGGCGCGCAATCGCTATGTCGCCGCCGTGCAGAGCTACAACACGCTGATCCGCTCGTTCCCGAACAACCTCACCGCGAAGGTCATGGGCTACAAGGTCAAGGCCAACTTCAGCGTCGAGAACGAGAAGGCGATCTCGACCGCGCCGACCGTCGACTTCGGCACCACCCCGGCCCCGGCTTCCACGGCCGCGCGCTGATGCGTCGTTTCGCGGCCGGGCTCCTGCTCGCCCTCGCGCTGCTCGTGCCGCCGCCGGCGGCACGGGCGGACGAGGCCGCCGTGCCGAAGCTCGCCCGTCACGTCACCGACCTGACCGGCACGCTGACGCCCGAGCAGGTGTCGCAACTCGACACGCGACTTGCCGACCTCGAAAAGACCAAGGGTTCGCAGGTCGTCGTGCTGATGGTGCCGACCACGCAGCCGGACGACCTCGAGAGCTACTCGCTACGGGTCGCCGAAACGAACAAGGTCGGACGCGAAGGGCCCGACGACGGCGTGCTGGTACTGCTGGCGAAGAACGATCGTCGGGTGCGCATCGAGGTGGGTTACGGCCTGGAAGGCGCGATTCCCGACGCCATCGCCTCGCGCATCATCCGCGAGTACATGGCGCCGAAACTGCGCGTCAACGACTACTACGGCGGCATCACCGAAGCGCTCAATGCGATCACGCAGATCGTGCAGGGCGAGGCGCTGCCGCCTCCCGTCGCGCCCGACGAAAGCCACGAAAAGCGTCGGGGCGGCGGAAGCCTGCTGGTGCCGCTGATCATCGGTGCGCTCGTCATGCGCGGTGTCCTGGGCCGGGCACCGCTCGGGCTGCGGATGCCCGTCGGCGGTGCGATCGCCGGCAGTCTCGGCTGGCTGTTCCTGCATTCGATCCTCGGCGGTATCGTCGGGCTCGTCGCCGGCGCGCTGCTGATGGCCATTCCGGCAGGCGCCGGACGGTCGATCGGTGGTGGCGGCTGGGGCGGATTCGGTGGCTGGGGCGGCGGTGGCGGCTTCGGTGGCGGCGGCTTCGGCGGTGGCGGAGGCGGGGGCTTCAGTGGTGGCGGCGGCAGCTTCGGTGGCGGCGGCGCGTCGGGGAACTGGTGATGGACATCAAACGAATCCTCAGCAACCTGTTCGGCGCGTGGTTCCACATCGGCCGGCACTTTCCCAGGACTACCCTGGACGCCATCACGACGGCGGTGGGCGAGGGCGAGGGTCGTCATCGCGGCGAACTGCGCGTGGCGATCGAGTCGCGCCTTTACGTGTCCGACGTGGCCGCGGGCATGACGGCGCGCGACCGGGCGACGATGCTGTTCTCCCACCTGCGCGTGTGGGACACGGAAGACAACTCCGGCGTGTTGCTCTACGTGCTGCTAGCGGAGCACCGGATCGAGATCGTGGCGGACCGCGGCATCGCGAAGGTCGTGGCACCGTCCGAATGGGCGGCGATCACCGACCATATGCGCAACGAATTCGCGCAGGGGCGTTATCGCGAGGCCGTGCAGACGGGCGTCGCGGAAGCGGGCGAGCTTCTCGCCCGACACTTCCCGGCCAACGGCGAACCGCGCAGAAACCAGCTACCGGATCGCCCGCTGGTCCTCTGATTCCTGCCGTTGGTGGGAGCCAGCCTGCTGGCGATGGGTGCTCGCGGCAAGCACCCATCGCCAGCAGGCTGGCTCCCACCGGAATGCGGCGCGATCAGAAGCTCTGCTGGTATCCCACGTACCAGTAACGGTCGATGTCGAACGCGGGGTTGTACGGCGGACTGCCGCCGCCGGCGCTCGTGACGTTGTAGTAGAGCGGGCCCTTGCGACCGAAGACGTTGTTGACGCCGACGCGCAGGCTGCCGTTCCAGGGTGCCTGCCAGCGCACCTGCAGGTCGTTGAACGCGACGCCGCCCTTGCGGCTCAGGCCGGTCACGCCCGTGAGCGCGTTGACCCGGTCCGGACGGTTGCATTCGACGTCGTTCGACCAGCAGGAATCCTTCAGGCCCGAGAAATAGCGCGTGGTCCACGTCGCGCCGAAGCGACGGAACGACCAGTCGAGCGAGAGGTTCGAGCGCACGCGATACAGACCCTGCACGCCGTTCATGTATCCGGCCAGATGGCGCGGCGCGGCGCCGGGGCCGCTGACTTGCGTGTAATCCTTCAGATAGGTGCTATCGGACAGCACCACGAACTCGCCGTAGCGCGTTTCGGGAAAGCGATAGTGCAGGCCGAGGTCGTAGCCCTCGGTGCGCAGGGAGCCAAGGTTGGCGAGGCTCTCGTCGAGCGAGGCGATCCGGCCGCCGGCCGCGCGGGTGAAGCGACCGCAGAACGTCGGATCGTTGCGCACGTAGCAGAAGTTGAGGATGTCGCCAGCGAGGATCGGCGTGATGACGTCCTTGATGTCGACCTTGTAGTAGTCGAGCGTGACGTCGAGCCCATCCATGTAACCCGGGCTGTAGACCAGGCCGGCCGTGCGCGTGATCGACGATTCCGGTTTCAGCGCCGGATTCGATCCCGTGGTGAACGCGGTGGGATTCTGTCCGCCGGTGGCCGACGCGATCTGCGCGCCGGACTGGTCGATCTGCCGGTAGTTCGCGGGCACCCCGGCGGCACCGCAGCGGGAGCGCACGCCGGCGTCGGTCGCCGCCGCGCCGTACACGCTGTCGCAGGGGTCGAGGAAGCTCTCGAAACTTTCGCTCGCGCCGGCGTACAGGTCGGCGATCGTCGGCGCGCGGAACCCTTCCGCGTAGGTGGCGCGCAGCAACAGGTCGTCGATGGGCTTCCAGCGCAGGCTGTACTTGTTGTTGGTGCGTCCGCCGAACGCGGAGTAATGCGAGTAACGGCTGGAGACGTTCGCCGCGAGTTCGCGCGCCATCGGCAGGTCGGCCAGCAACGGGACGTCGAACTCGACGTAGGCCTCGTTCGCGATGTAATCGCCGCTCGTCGGGGCGCTGGCGAGTTGTGTCGTGAGGCCCGCGGAATCGGCGGGCCACGGCACGTAACGCCCGTTCTCGCGCCGGTGCTCGACACCGCCGGCCGCGCGGAGCGTGCCGGCGGGCAGGTCGACCAGCCCGCCGGTGACGTTGGCGATGATGTCGTTGGTGCGTGTGGTCTGGTGCGCCGTGCCGGTGGAGGTCACGTAGCGCCACACCGCGTCGGGCGTGCCGCCCGGGCCCGCGAGGATATTCCACGGCACGCAGCCCGCCGCGCGGTCGGCGGCGCTGGCGCACGCGACCTGCCCATCGACGATGGCGGTCGGACCGAGCGCCTTGCGCGCGTTGACCAGATCGATGTTGCCGCTGCTCGTCTGTCTGCCGCGGGCTTCCGAGTAAGCGTACGTGACGTCCCAGTTCCAGCCGTGGCCGAGCCACTCGAACGTGCCTTCGAGCCCCGTGTCGAGATGCAGCGTCTTGCTCTTCGCCCAGCTGACGCGCGGTACTTCGGTGGTGCGCCGGAAGAACGCGGTGTCCTCGCCAGGGAACGGGTTGTATGCGTTGCCGGCGTCGATGAGCAACCCGCCGTCGCGACCGGAGCCGCTCTGCAACGGGTAGCCCGCGGCCTGCCAGCGCGTGTCGCGCACGCCGTAACCGGCCATGCCGCGCCATGCGATGTCGTCGGTGAGGTTGTAGCGCCCCGTCGCGAACAGGTTGCGCAGCTTCGTGCCCGCACGGAACGTCATGTCGCGCGTCGTCGCGTATTTGTCCGCGTTGCTGTCGACGTCGTACGGGTGATAGTCGGCCAGGTTCG
This sequence comes from Luteibacter sp. UNCMF331Sha3.1, assembly GCF_900109915.1. Classification (GTDB taxonomy): domain Bacteria; phylum Pseudomonadota; class Gammaproteobacteria; order Xanthomonadales; family Rhodanobacteraceae; genus Luteibacter. The sequence continues at coordinate 437,016 of NZ_FOBU01000001.1, read as the reverse complement.
CCGTATCGACGACGCCCGGATGGTTGACGACGTATCGGTTGGCGATCCAGCTGCCGTCAGCGCCGAAGCTGCCGGCACCGGGCGTGCCGGGCGCGCGCGGATCGACCACGCCGCCCCACGGGCCCATCCCGAAGCCGTCGTCGGGGTGTCGCGGTCCGTTGGGATCGCGCGTGAGCGACCGCTTCGCGTCGCGCATGTCGTCGCCGTCGTCGTAACTGGCGCCCAGGATCAGCGACCCGCGTTGGCCGCTCCGGCCCCAGGTGAACGTGCCGTGCTTCGTGGCACCGTCGCCGCGGCCGTTGACCCCGTAGAGGACGTCGGCCGAGGCGCCTTCGAAACGGTCGGTGGTGACGATGTTGACCACGCCGCCGATGGCGTCGGAACCGTAGATGGACGACGCGCCGTCCTTCAGCACCTCGATGCGCTCGACGATCGACACGGGAATCGTGGAGAGGTCGGTGAGACCGCCGAGACTCGTGGTCCAGCGACGTCCGTTGACGAGCACGAGGGTACGCACGGCACCGAGATTGCGCAGGTTGACGTAACGACCGCCCGCGTCGCCGCTCGACGAGAGAGTGTCCTGCGGCGTCACCTCGGGCGTGCCGGCCGACGGCATGCGTCCGACGATGGTGCCGAGGTCGGACAGGCCGGTCGCGCGGATGGCCGCGCGGTCCATGGTGAACACCGGTTGCGCGGTCTCGACGTCGGTACCGCGGATGCGCGAGCCGGTGACCGTCACGTTGACCGGCGCCAGCATCTCGGCTGGCGCGGTCTGCTGCGCGTAGGCGACGGTTCCGGACAGCGCGGACAGGAGCGCACTCGCGAGCGCCATACGTCGCCTCGCGACCTGGCGCGTGTGCCCTGTACTCACGTGCATACCCCGAAACCTCCCAAGCCCCGCCTCACCCCACCCGGGCCCGACGATCGGCCCAACATAGCGCCTGCGCCCCGGCGGGCGCAACCGCCGACGTCAGGGCGCCGCCCTGGCGGGGCTCGCCGCCCCCGCACCGATGTGCTTGTCGAGGAAGGCCTGCAGGCGGTTATAGAACTCCTCGACGTTCTCGGGCTTGACGAATCCATGCCGTTCATCGGGCTTGGTCAGGGTTTCGTAGGGCTTGTGGGCCGCGTCGAGGGCCGCGCGCATCGCCTTGAACTGGGCGAACGGCGCGCGCTCGTCGTCCTCGCCATGGACAAGAAAGACGGGCACGTCGATCTTGTCCGCGAGGTGGGTCGGCGAGTTCGCGGCGAGCGCGGCGTCGTCCTTGCCGATCACGGTCGTGAGATAGCTGCGGCCGGCCTTGCGATCCTTGATGTCACCCTTGTTGTACATCATGCCCAGGTCGTACACGCCGTCGTAGCCGACCGCGCACTTGAACATGCCGGGCGCGCGCACCGGCGTCATCATCGCCGAGTAGCCGCCGAAGCTCGCGCCGAAGACGCAGACGCGCTGCGGATCGGCGAAGTTCTGCGCGATGGCGAATTTCACGCCGTCGATCAGGTCCTCCTGGATGCGCGTGCCCCACTGCAGGTACCCGGCCTGCTCGAAACGGCTGCCGCGTCCGCCCGAGCCGCGATAGTTCACCTGCAGCACGAGGTACCCGCGGTTGGCGAGGAACTGGGCGTCGTCCTCGTAGAACCAGTCGTCGGCGATGCCGTGCGGACCGCCGTGGGGCATGAGCACCATCGGGAGGCTCGTTTCCGGCCGTCCCTTGGGGAAGGTGAGGATCGCCTCGAGCTCCATCCCGTCGCTCGCCTTGAAGCGCATCGGGCGGCGTTCGGCCATCTTCGCCGGATCGATCCAGGGCAGCGCGTCGAACAGCTTGCTCACCTTGTAAGTCCTGGTGTCGATGAGCATGTAGCGGCCCGGCTCGCGGTCGCTGGATACCTTGAACATCAGCTGCCCGCCGTCCTGGCTGAAGTCGACGAAGCTGACGAACTGACCGGCGAATTTCTGCGAGAGCGCCATGTGCAGCTTCGCGATCGGGGCCTCCGGGTCGATGTAGGTGGGTTTCGGAATGCCCGTCGCCGCGATCGTCCCGAACGGACGCAACGGAGCCGGCGTCCAGAGGCCGCTCGCGGTGACCTCGCTGAAATCGTCCTGGCGGATGACCCGCGCGTTGCCGCCGCCTTCGTCCTGCTCGACGAACGCGCCACCCTTTCCGTCGGGGCTGTATTTCGCGTAGATGCGCTGGCTGCCGATGACCGACGAGACCGGCGTGAAGTTCTGCTGCGCGTCGCTACCGGCGAGCTTGTTCCAGCCACTGCCTTCGCGGTGGAAGACCACCCAGCGGAAGTTGTCGTCGGTGCCGAACGCGAAGCGGGCGGTACCGTCGGGGGCGATCATGAAGTTCATGTCGCCCAGGCCGATGTCGGCGATCTGCTTGCGGGTGCTGGTCTTCGCGTCCACGTCGTACAGCGTGCTGCGGTTGTCGTCGGTCCACGACGTGGCGCGCATGTAGAAGTGGCCGTTGCTCTCCACCGGGAGGCCTTCGATGGTGCCCCAGCCCCGGTCGGTCGCACGCGTCGCGGCCCGCTTGCCAAAGGCCTCGTAGCCGAAGAGGTAATCGGCGTTCTTGCCGTCGACGTCGATCGCCATGATCTCGCCGGTATAGCGCGCCTGTCCGATGGAGCCATCGACCTTGCCACGGGCGACCACCAGGCGCGTGGGGCTCGCCCAGACCATGTCGGCCGGCAGTTCGTAGGGAGGCATCCGGATGAGCGAGATGGCCTTGGTCATGTCGCCCACGCGGTAGATCGCAAGGCCATGCGTCTTGCCATCGGGGTCGTGGAACGCCAGCGATACATATTGGCCGTCCGGCGACAGGCGCGGGCTGGTCAGCGGCATGCGGCGCGCGAAGTCGGCGACGGGTACGAGGTCGGCGGCCGTGGCGGCGGTCGAGGCAAGGCAAAGCGCGGCCAGCAACGGCCGGGCAAGACGGTTGGACATGGATGCTCCCCTGGTTTCGATACGTCCTGATCAGGCCGTCCCCCCGGACAGCCCCCGGACGGATATAGCCGATCCCGGCTTTCGCGACAAGGCGACCTGCGTCATGGGCCGGGGCGGTACAATCGCCGCTGCGCTTTTCGATCCGGGCACCCCATGGTCACTCCGTTCGTCGTCAAAATCGAACCCGTCGCGTTCTCGCTCGGCCCCATCGCCGTGCACTGGTACGGGCTGATGTATCTCGGCGGATTCCTCGGCGGTTGGGCGCTCGGCGAATACCGCCGTCGCCAGGGCCGCCTCCCGGTGACGTCCGAACGCTTCGGCGACCTCATGTTCTACGCGATGCTGGGCGTCGTCCTCGGTGGGCGCGTCGGCTACATGCTGTTCTATACGTCGATCGACTGGATCTGGACCGATCCGTTGGCCCTGTTTCGCGTCTGGGACGGCGGCATGTCGTTTCACGGCGGTCTGCTCGGCGTTCTCGCGGCCGGCCTCTGGTGGTCGCGCCGCAACGGCGTGAAGTTCTTCGACACCGTGGACTTCGTGGCGCCGCTCGTGCCGCTCGGGCTCGGTCTCGGCCGCCTCGGCAACTTCATCAACGGCGAGCTCTGGGGCAAGCCGACCGACCTGCCCTGGGGCATGATCTTCCCGCATGCGCCGGACGCGCTGCCGCGCCATCCGAATCCGCTCTACGAGTTCGCACTCGAGGGCGTCGTGATGTTCGTCGTGCTGTGGGTCTTCTCGATGAAGCCGCGTCCGCGCTATGCGGTGTCGGGCATGTTCGGGCTGCTGTATGGCTGCTTCCGCTTCGCGATCGAGTTCGTGCGGGTGCCGGATCCGCAGCTGGGCTACCTCGCGTTCGGCTGGGTGACGATGGGGCAGATCCTGTCGCTCCCGTTGATCGCCGTGGGCATCCTGCTGCTGGCGATGTCCCGCCGCGCGCCCTATGCGCCCGTCGCGACCGTCCCCGCGACCGCCACCTGATATCGTCCCTCGCCATGCAGCCCTATCTCGATCTCCTTCGCCACGTCCTCGAGCACGGCGCCGAGAAATCCGACCGCACCGGCACGGGCACGCGCAGCGTGTTCGGCTGGCAGATGCGTTACGACCTCTCCCGCGGCTTTCCGCTGGTCACCACGAAAAAGCTGCACCTGCGCTCGATCATCCACGAGCTCATCTGGTTCCTGCAGGGCGATACGAACATCGCGTACCTGAAGGACAACGGCGTCAGCATCTGGGACGAATGGGCCGACGAGCACGGCGACCTGGGCCCGGTCTACGGGCGCCAGTGGCGCGCGTGGCCGACGGCGGACGGCAAGGCGGTCGACCAGATCGCGTGGGTCGTCGACGAGATCAGGCGCAATCCGGATTCGCGTCGTCTGATCGTCTCGGCATGGAACGTCGGCGAACTGCCGAAGATGGCGTTGATGCCGTGCCATACGATGTTCCAGTTCTACGTCGCCAACGGCAGGCTCTCGTGCCAGCTGTACCAGCGTTCCGGCGACATCTTCCTCGGCATCCCGTTCAACATCGCGAGCTACGCGCTGCTGACGCACATGGTGGCGCAGGTCACGGGCCTCGAGCCGGGCGACTTCGTGCACACCATCGGCGATGCGCACCTGTACTCGAACCACATCGAGCAGGCGACGAAGCAGCTCTCGCGTGAACCGCGTCCGCTGCCGAAGCTGGTGCTCAATCCCGACGTCCGCTCCGTCTTCGACTTCCGTTTCGAAGACGTCGGCATCGTGGATTACGACCCGCACCCGGCCATCAAGGCGCCGGTGGCGGTGTGAGTCAGGCCGCGCGGTGGACGCGCGGCTTGCGGAACGTCAGCCAGAGCGCCGAAAGCAGGAAATAGAAACCGCCGAACGCCGCGTATGGCGCGAGCTGGGCGATGCCCGGCGCGTCGTGCAGCGCGCGATGGCAGAAGAGGGCACCCGCGAGTGCCGACTGCGCGCCACTGATGATCATGAAGGCCTGCCCGCCGAGCCTGCGGCGATGGATGCCCACGCCGAGCTGAAACGCGCCGGCGAGCAGCGCCCAGATGCCGAAGACGAGCACGCCGCCCTGGTTGCCGTAGAGCGAAAAAGCTGCCGCGATCGCCACCGCGGTGACGGTGCTCGTGACCGCATTGAACTTCTGTCCCGGATTCACCGCCAGGCCGCCGTTGCGCCGCGCGTCGATCACGTTCGCCATGGCGTCCCATGCGGGATAGAGAAAAAGCAGCGCGGCGACGAGGGGCGCGGGCGCCGCGGCGGACACCGCGGCGAGCAAGACCCAGACGAAGGCGACGGTGGCACGGAGGTAGTAGAAGTTGCGGAGGGTGTTCATGGGAAAGGCCTGAAGGTAAGTCCGATGCAAACCTACTAGTAGGTAGACTAGCAGTCAAGCGGACATTCGCGCGTGGGGCCTGCGCCGTTCAGGCGACGCCAGCGCCTACCAAGTGGTAGACTGCGGCCATGAGCACCCAGCAAAAACTGATCGAGTCGGCACGGCGCCTCATCCAGAGTCGCGGCTACAACGGCTTCAGCTATGCGGACGTGGCAGACGAAGTGCAGGTCCGCAAGGCGAGCATCCATCACCACTTTCCGGCCAAGTCCGATCTGGCGAGGGCGGTGATCGAAGAGTCGCGCGCTTACTTCGTCGATGCGGTGCAGACACTCGCGAGCGGCCCGTTCGATCCCATGACGCAGTTGCGGATGTACACGGGTTATTGGGAAAAATGCATCGTCGACGATTCCGCGCCGTTCTGCGTCGCGGGCATGCTCGCCAGCGAACTCCCGACCCTGCCCGACGACCTCGCGGATAGCGTGCACCAGCATTTCCGCGATCTGTCCCGCTGGGTGGAACTCGTGCTCACGAGGGGTGCGCAGGAGGGCTGCTTCGTACTGGAGCGCTCCGCCCGACAGGAAGCGGAGACCTTCATGGCGACCGTCTACGGCGGCATGATGATGGCCCGCGCGTTCCGTGATCCGAAGGTCTTCTGCGATATCGTCGAGGGCGTCTTCCGGCGTCTCGCAGCCCCGGGCTGACGGGACACGTTCATCATCGCCCTGTCGCAGGGCGTTCACGGCGACCGTCGCAGGTTGATGCCATCTCGTAACCGGAGCGGCTCATGGCAACTTCGCTGAAGCGTGGCGACACCGTTCGCTGGAAAACCTCGCAGGGAACGACGTCGGGCAAGGTGGAAAAAAAACTCACCGCGCCGACGAAGATCAAGGGTCACCGCGCGGCGGCCTCGAAGGACAATCCGGAGTACCTCGTGGTCAGCGACAAGAGCGGTGAAAAGGCTGCGCACAAGCCCGGTTCGCTGAAGAAGACCCGGTAATGAAACGAGCGGGAGCGGCAACGGCCGCTCCCGCTCGTGCCTTCCAGCGTTTGGGTTAATGGCTGGCCATTGCCTTGCCCGCGTCCTTGCCGCCGCCAAGCTGCTGCGCCATCTCGAGGTGCTGTTTCAGCGTCGGAAGGGTCTGGGTCGCGAAGGCCTTCAGTTCCGGGTCCTTGCCGCTGGTGGATTCCTTCGTGAATAGCGCGACGGCCTTCTTATGGTCCGCCACCATCTTCGCGGCGAAGGCCTTGTCGAACGCGTCGCCCGACTTCGCCTCGATGGCCTTCGCGGCCTTCTGATCGGCGGGCATCGGTTCACTCGACGGCGTCAGGCCCTTCGTGCCGGCGATGCGGGTCAACTCGTCGTTGGCCTTGGTGTGATCGGTCACCATCTGCTGACCGAAGGTTTTCGTATCCTGCGACTGGCCCTTGTCGGCGCCCAGCTGACCGAGCGCAACTTCGGCGAGGCCGGCTGCGCTGGCCTGTTTGACGAACGCGGCGTCGGCGGCGGGTGCCTTCATCGACGAGGACGCGGCATCCTGCGCAACCACAGCGGCAGGAAGGAGGACGGCAGCGGCAAGCGCGGCGGCGAGCAGGCGACGGGGCATGCGATTCATCGGTGGCTCCTTGCTTCGTGAGAAACGGTGGCGGGCAAGATGCGCACCAGTGCCATGAACGGGGTGTGCAGCGAACATCAAGAACCGAATCCTTCACCGGTGTGCAGACGCGCTCACAACGTTCACGGTGAGCGTCGACGTGCGGGGCGCCATCCTGTGCATTCACCAAGAGAACGCCATGAGCAAAGACGACGTACCCATCACCGACCCGAAGGAATACGACCGGTCGACCGGTCAGCGAGTGGAAAAAAAGCCCGAGAAGCCCGAGTCACCGCAACAGGAGCACGAGAACGAAGACCAGGGCTGACGCAGTCCCTCGGCGGATCGTTGAAACGGTCGTTAGTTCCACCGTCGCGTGGACAGGACTACTATGGCGGGCGCAAGGGCGCTTACGCCCGCCCGTTTTCAACCGACCCGCGAAGGAAGTTTCATGTCCGTACACCTGGTTGCCGCGCTCGACGAAAATTTTGCCATCGGCAAGCAGGGGGAATTGCCCTGGCATCTCCCCGACGATCTCCGCGAGTTCAAGAAGCTGACGCTCGATAAGCACGTGCTGATGGGCCGCAAGACGGCCGAATCGATCGGCCGCGCGCTTCCGGGCCGCACCAATTACGTGCTTTCGCGCAAGGGCGAGGCGCCGTTTCCGGGTCAGATCACCGTGCGTTCGATCCAGGAAGCGCAGGCCAGCTGCAACTTCCAGGGCCTGATGGTCATCGGTGGCGGCGAAATCTTCCGCGAAGCGCTGCCCCTCGCGCGTACCTTGTACCTGACCTGGGTCTTCACCGCCGTCGACGGTGCCGACGTGTTCTTTCCGGGTGTCGATTTCAAGGAATGGACGGAAGTGGCGCGAGTGCACCATAAGGCTGATGCCGATCACGCCCATGCTTTCGACATGGTCGAATACGTCCGGAACGTCTGATGCACGTCGTCGCCGGCGTACTCGTCGACGAACAAGGTCGCATCCTCATCGCGCAACGTCCGGCCGGCAAGCATCTGGCGGGTATGTGGGAGTTCCCCGGCGGCAAGCTCGAGTCCGGTGAATCCGCGGTCGTCGCACTGGAGCGCGAGCTCGACGAAGAGCTGGGCATCCGGGTCGACCCCGCGTCCTTCGAAGCATGTATCCGTGTGCCATGGCGTTACGGGGAGCGGTCGATGCTGCTCGAAGCCATGCTCGTGCGCGGCTGGACGGGCAGGCCGCAAGCGCTCGACGCGGCGGCCATCGCGTGGCATCCGCCGCAGGACATCGATCCCGCCATCCTCGCGCCGGCCGATCGGCCGATACTCGCGGCGGTGCGGCTTCCCGCCCGCTACGTCACGATCGCTCCGGAGGCGACGCCGGCGGCGACGGCCGATGTCGTGCGCGCGACGTTGGCTCGTGGCGAGCGGCTGCTCCGGTTGCGCACGACGGGTGGAGAGCCCGACGTCGTTCGAGAGGCGGCCGCGTCCGTGCTCGCCGAGATCCAGGCATGTGGCGCGACGCTCCTGCTGGACCGCGACATCGCCGGAGCGCTGGCGCTCGGTATCGGGGTTCATCTCGCCCCGGCGCAATTGCGCGGGCTGACGGAACGACCGCTGCCGTCGACACTCGCCGTGGGAGCGTCGTGCCATGACGCCGACGACCTTGAACGAGCCTCGGCTGTTGGCTGCGATTTCGCGACGCTATCCCCGGTGTTGCCGAGCAGGGATCGCCCCGACGCCGAGCCCCTCGGCTGGCCTCGCTTCGCCCGACTGACGGAAGCGGCCTCGCTGCCCGTCTACGCGGGAGGCGGCGTGGGGCCCGACGAACTGGCCGAGGCGCGCATGCATGCCGCGCAGGGTGTCGCTGGCGCGTTCGGCACAGGCTGAAACGCGGGCCGTCGTTCCCGCGGGTGCGGGGTCGCCGGCCGGCGGGCTCCCACCATCAGCGGCTGTGTCGGGAGGGGAGCCGCTCTGCTGGCGAAGGTTGCTCGCCGTGGTGCGGTCAGCCCTTCGACTTGAGCCGTGCGACGAGCGCGTGCAGTACGCGCTGGGTTTCCTCGCCGAAGAAGTCGTCGATGAAGCCGGGATCGAGGAGGTGGGTGGTGTCTCCCCAGACCGCGACGAGATCGGCGCGCGCGATCTCGCGCGTGCGTAGCATCGCCTTCGGCGGGAGCTTCAGCAGGTCGGCGAGCCACGCGGCGGCGCGCGTGACGACCTGTTCCACCGTTGCCAGTTCGTCGACGAGACCGATGGCGTGCGCCTGTTCGGCGTCGACCATGGCGCCGGCGACCAGCAGGCGCTCGGCGCGGTAGTTGCCGAGAATGCGGCGCATCGCGAACTGGATCGGCTCGGGCACCGAGAGCCCGACCTGCACTTCGTTGAGGCCGATCTTGTACATGCCGTGCGCCATGATGCGGTAATCGCAGAACAGCGACAGCACCGCGCCACCCGCCGGGCTATGACCCGTGATGGCCGCCACGGTGGGTACCGGCGACGCGGCGATCGCGCCGCAGAGCCCGAAGAATGCGTGCCAGAACGCCTCGACGCCCGCGCGGTCGTGCTGGAGCAGGGCGGGTACGTCGACGCCGGCCGAGAACATACCCTGCGCGCCCGACAGCACGATGCCCCGGGCGCCGTTGGCCGGAGCGTCGACGATCGCCTCGCGCAGTGCCTCGACCAGGCCCATGTCGAGCGCGTTCACGGACCCACGGGCCATGCGGATCTCGTGGATGCCGCCGTCGTGCGGAAGGATATCGAGCATGGTCGCTAGTCCGTCGGTGAGTTGTGTGGATTATGGCGTGCCCGGAGGTGCGGCGTCGTCGGCATTGTGCCCGCTGCCGCGGGATCGCCAGCAGGCTGGCTCCCACCAGAGGCAGGCGGGAGCCAGCCTGCTGGCGACTCTCCGCTTACTGCGGCAGGTCGGCGTCCACCCAGGTGTAGCGCACCGCGTAGTCCAGCGTGGCGCTGCCGTTGGCCGGCACCTCGACGCGGAATTCGGCGAGCTCGGGCGACACCTTCGCCGGCTTGACCGAGGACGAGGTGATCGCCCATGCGCGCCAGCGGTTCGGGTGCTCCCGGACGGTGATCGTGCGTGCCGTGGCGCCGGCGTTGGCGAGGACGATGCGGATGCTCTCGTCGATGCGATGCGCGTTCGCGTCGGCGGTGAACGCTGTCTGCTCGCGCGTGGCCGAGAGGTCGAACGCGTTGCCGAGCGATACGGTCGTGTCCTTGTTCTTCGGCGTGTCATCGATCCGGCCTTCGCCCAGCAGTTCGGCGTTGCCATCGCGGTCGGTGGTCAGCACGCGAACGTAGCCTGCGGGCAGGCTGTCGAACGCCCTGAAGCGCAGGTTGGACACGATGGGCGTGCCCGCGGTCGGCGCGTTCATCTGGCGCTCGAGGTTCGGACGCGGCGGGAACCAGCCGCCGCCCTGTGCGTCGTAGAGGGCCTCGCGCTCGCAGTCGAGCGTATGGCGATCGTAGAGCGGCGTCTGCGTGACGCTGCCGTCGGGCAGGTCGACGGCGGCAGGCAGGGTGTAGGTGCGCAGGTCTCCGAGCGTCGCCTGTTCCGGCGCACTGGCGACGGCGTCCATCGCGGCGGGGGCCGGCGCGGCGCGGGCCATGAACATCTTCGGCTGCGGCGGCGCTTTCGCCCGCCGTGCGTCGCCGGCCACCAGCTTCAGCGAGACATCCTTCCAGTCGCGTCCGCTACGGTTGGCGATGCTCGCCGCCGCGTCGAACGTCATGCGGCAGGCTTGGCCCGGTGCCAGCGTGGCGACATAGGCGCCGCGCCACCCGAGGCCGGACGTGGGGTAGTCGAGGTTGGCGTTCGTCGACCCGGCGCTGCCGCCGGTGACGCGGACCTGCAGCGTCGAGCCGCGCGCGAAGTCCGAACCGTCGGCGGCCCGGAGCGCCGCGTACTGACGGACGAGCGTGGCGCGACCGCTTGATTCGCGCACCACGAGTGCGTCGCCGCCACGGATCAGCGTGCCGCTCGCGAGCGGCTGGCCACCGTCGCCGAGGACCTCGACGTTGCGGCCGACGAGGCCGGCCACCGCGCCGTCGAAGCCCTGGCCGAGGAGCAGGCGCTGGGAGACGAGGCGGGTGTCCTTGCCGGGAAAGCGCAGCGAGAGCGCCTCGCTGTCGAGCGCGGAGGGGAGGCCGTCGATGGCGAGATCCTGCGTGCCGCCTTTCAGAGCGAAGGTGCGGCGCTCGTGCACCACCGCATAGCCATCGCCCGAAACGGCGTCGCCGCCGGTGGAGAACAGCGCATCGCTGTCGGCACGATAGAGCGTGAGCGCGGTGCGCTCGTCGGCGGCGAACGCGGGAAAGGCGACGGCGCAGGCGATGGCAAGAACGAGGGTACGTTGCATGATGCTCTCCATGAAGATCCTCGCGGATCATACCGGGGAGAAATGAACGTCCGCGTTCTCTTGCGGTACCTCTTTTAGGAGCGAGCCTGCTGGCGATGGGCGGTCGCGGCGCGTACCCATCGCCAGCAGGCTGGCTCCCACCGGGGCGCTCGTTATATCTGCCCCGCCACCGCGTCGCGGATGACCTGCGGCAGCGGGACGGGGCGGCCGGTCTTCGTGTCGATCCAGACCATCGTGATGCTGCCGTCGCAGTGGATGCGCGTGGCATCGTTGGCGTCGACGATGCGATGGCCGATCGTCATCGAGCTGTTGCCCATGCGATTGACGAACAGCTCGATCTCGATGTCGGCCGGCCATTCGATGGGCAGGCGGTAGTTGAGTTCGCTGTGCGCCATGACCGGCGCCGCCGACGGGCTGTACCAGTCGCCGGGCAGCTCCTTGAGCCACTTCAGTCGAGCCTCCTGGAGATAGACCAGGTAGTTGGCGTTGTTGACGTGGTTGTAGGCGTCGAGGTCCTGCCACCGAACGTCCATCGGCGTGATGAAGATCGGCGCGGGGCTCGGCGTCAGGCTGGCTTCGGTGCTCATGCGGTCTTTTTCTTCTTTGCGGCCGTTTTCTTCGCGGCCGCCTTGGTGGTGGCGGATTTCGTGATGGACTTCGTCGATGCCTTTGCCGCGGACTTCGCCGGTGCCTTCGCCGCCGGCGCGGCGGGCGTCAGGTGAGGCAGCAGGAAGCGGCCGGTATGCGACGCCTTCGTCGCGGCCACCGTTTCCGGCGTGCCGCTGACCAGGATGCGCCCGCCACCGGAGCCGCCCTCGGGCCCGAGATCGACGAGCCAGTCGGCGGTCTTGATGACGTCCAGATTGTGCTCGATGACGACCACGGTGTTGCCGTGGTCGACCAGGCGATGCAGCACGTCGAGCAGCTGCTCGATGTCGTGGAAGTGCAGGCCGGTGGTCGGTTCGTCGAGGATGTAGAGGGTGCTGCCCGTGTCGCGCTTGGACAGTTCCTTCGACAGCTTCACGCGCTGCGCTTCGCCGCCCGACAGCGTGGTCGCGCTCTGGCCGAGTTTGATGTAATCGAGGCCGACGGCGCGCAACGTCTCGAGCTTACGCGCGATGACCGGCACGTTCTCGAACAGGCGGAACGCGTCCTCCACCGTCATGTCGAGCACGTCGGCGATGGTGTGGCCCTTGTAGAGCACCTCGAGCGTCTCGCGGTTGTAGCGCTTGCCGTGGCAGACGTCGCAGGGCACGTACACGTCCGGGAGGAAGTGCATCTCGACCTTGATCATGCCGTCGCCTTCGCACGCCTCGCAGCGTCCGCCGCGCACGTTGAAACTGAAACGTCCCGGCGTGTACCCGCGCTGGCGCGACTCCGGCACCTGCGCGTAGAGCTCGCGCAGCGGCGTGAACAGGCCCGTGTACGTCGCCGGGTTCGAGCGCGGCGTGCGCCCGATCGGCGACTGGTCGATGTCGACCACCTTGTCGAACAGCTCGAGTCCTTCGATGGATTCGTACGGGGCGGGCTGTTCGCTCGCGCCGTTGAGCTCCATCGCGGCGAGGCGATAGAACGTGTCGTTGATCAGCGTCGACTTGCCGGAGCCCGACACGCCGGTGACGGCCGTGAACACGCCCACCGGGATGCGCACGTCGACGTCCTTCAGGTTGTTGCCGCTGGCACCCCTGATCTCGATCCACTTGTCGTCGCGTGGCTGGCGGCGCGTCTCGGGCACGCGGATGCCGCGCTCGCCCGTGAGGTACTTCGCCGTGACGGATCGCGGCGAGGCGAGCACCTGTTCCAGCGTGCCTTCGGCGACGATGTCGCCGCCGTGCACGCCGGCGCCGGGACCGATATCGAGGATGTGATCGGCGGCGCGGATGGCATCCTCGTCGTGCTCTACCACGATCACGGTGTTGCCGAGGTCGCGCAGGCGGGTCAGCGTGCCGAGCAGACGCTCGTTGTCACGCTGGTGCAGTCCGATGGACGGCTCGTCGAGCACGTACATCACGCCGACGAGACCGGCGCCGATCTGGCTCGCCAGACGGATGCGCTGGGCTTCGCCGCCGGAGAGCGAGTCGGCCTGGCGATCGAGCGTGAGGTAGTTCAGGCCGACGTCGTTGAGGAACGTCAGGCGCTCACGGATCTCCTTGACGATCTTCACCGCGATCTCGCCGCGCCAGCCCGGAAGGGCCAGCGTCTCGAAGAAGGCGAGGGCGTTGTCGATCGCGAGCGAGGTCAGCTCGGGGATCGCGCGATCGGCCACGAACACGTTGCGCGCCGATGGATTGAGTCGCTGCCCGCCGCAATCCGGGCACGGATGGTCCGAGATGTAGCGCGCCAGTTCCTCGCGGACGGCGGTCGACTCGGTCTCGCGATAACGGCGTTCGAGGTTCGGCAGGATGCCTTCGAACTTGTGTTCGCGCGTCACCTTGCCGCCGCGATCCGTGATGTAGCGGAACGGGATCACTTCCTTGCCGGAGCCGTTGAGCACGGCGTTCTGCGCCGATTTCGTCAGTTCGCGCCACGGCGTCTCGGGATCGAAGCCGTAGTGCTTCGCCAGCGAGATGATCATCTGGTAGTAGTAGGCGTTGCGGCGGTCCCATCCACGGATCGCGCCACCGGCGAGGCTGAGTTCCGGGTGGCCGACGACGCGCGCCGGATCGAACACCTGGGTCACGCCGAGGCCATCGCAGGTCGGGCAGGCGCCCACCGGCGAATTGAACGAGAACAGGCGCGGCTCGAGCTCGGGCAGCGAGTAATCGCACATCGGGCACGAGAAGCGCGACGAGAACAGCTGCTCGGGCGCCTTCGCGTCGTCCATGTCGACGAGGACCACGATGCCGTCGCCGAGACGGAGCGCGGTCTCGAACGATTCGGCCAGGCGCTGCTTGATGTCGTCGCGCGGACGGAAGCGATCGATGACCGCCTCGATGGTGTGTTTCTGCCGCAGCGTCAGCGGGGGCACGGCGTCGAGGTCGTACACCTCGCCGTCCACGCGGGCGCGCACGAAACCCTGAGCGCGCAGCTGGTCGAACACCTGCACGTGTTCGCCCTTGCGCTCGCGGATCACGGGTGCCAGCAACATCCAGCGCTTGTCGGCGTCGAGCGCCAGCGCCGTGTCCACCATCTGGCTGACCGTCTGGGCCTCTAGCGGAATGCCGTGGTTCGGGCAGCGGGGCGTGCCGACGCGCGCATAGAGCAGGCGCAGGTAGTCGTACACCTCGGTGATGGTACCGACGGTGGAGCGGGGGTTATGGGACGTCGACTTCTGCTCGATCGAAATGGCTGGCGAGAGCCCTTCGATCGTATCCACGTCCGGCTTTTCCATCATCGAGAGGAACTGGCGGGCATAGGCCGACAGCGACTCGACGTAGCGTCGCTGGCCTTCGGCGTAGATCGTGTCGAAGGCGAGCGAGGACTTGCCGGACCCGGATAGCCCGGTGATCACGATCAGGCGATCGCGGGGCAGGTCGAGGTCGATATTCTTGAGATTGTGTGTGCGGGCGCCGCGGATGCGAATGCTGTCCATGTGCCGACGTAGATGGGGGAAGCCCCCGACTATACCAAGGGTTTTCCGGCTTCATTCCGCGTCGACTTTTGACCGTTCATCACATTTGTCGTGACGGGGCGGACGCATGCTTCGCCACGGGCTACCATGGCCCGGCCCCGGGGAGGGGAGCCACTCATCCGAAGAGGAAGACGACGCATGCGTAAGTGGACAGGGATCGCGGCCGGCCTGGTGCTGGCGTGTAGCGCAGGCCAGGCGATGGCCGCGCAGCCGAGCGAGCAGCAGGTGCGCCAGCTGATGGAGGCCGTGGGCATGGGCAAGATGCTCAGCCAGATGAACAGCCAGATGGCGGGCGTGATGGCCGGCGCGCTGCCGTGCGTGCCGGCGAGTTACTGGCAGGGCTTCGTGGACGCCAACGCCACCAACCAGCTGATCGGTCGCATGGTGCCGGTGTACCAGCGTCATTTCACGGCCGAGGACGTCGACGGCCTGCTGAAGTTCTACCGCTCGCCACTGGGCCAGAAGGTCATCACGCAGATGCCCGCGACCATGGCCGAGGGCATGCAGATCGGCAAGCAGTGGGGCCAGGAGCGTGGCAAGCAGATGATCTCGCAGCTGCAGAGCCAGGGCACGCTCAACCCGCAGGGCCAGTGCCCGGCGACGGGCGGCGCGGCGAAACCGGCCCCCGCACCGGCGCCGAAGAAGTAAGCGCCGCCCCGGTCGGGTCCGGGGTCATGCTTCTTCCGACCCACCGGGCTCAGGGCCGATGCCCCCGGTGGGAGCGCGCTCGCGCGCGATGGGTGCTCGCGACAAGCCCCATCGCGCGCGAGCGCGCTCCCACCCAAAGGTAGGCAAGTCATTGATTCATCGGGGTTCGCGGTCCGGCGGAGCGAGCGGCGCCGCGCTTAACCGCCTGATTGACCTTGCCTTTTGGGTCCCGCTATAATTCGCAGTTCGCAACACCCGTACGACCCTAAAAAGAACTACATAATCAGTAACAGGAAATCACCATGAGCTACGCAGTCATCAAGACCGGTGGCAAGCAGTATCGCGTGATGGCAGGCGAAGTCCTGCGCGTCGAGCTGCTCCCCGCCGACGTCGACGCCACGATCACCTTCGACGAGGTTCTCCTCGTTGGCGAAGGCGAATCGATCACCGTCGGCGCCCCGCTGGTCGCCGGTGCCACCGTCAGCGCGAAGGTTCGCGCCCACGGCCGCGCCGATAAGATCCGCATCGTCAA
The DNA here is from genome assembly GCF_900109915.1 of Luteibacter sp. UNCMF331Sha3.1. GTDB lineage: Bacteria > Pseudomonadota > Gammaproteobacteria > Xanthomonadales > Rhodanobacteraceae > Luteibacter. The sequence goes on along the minus strand of NZ_FOBU01000001.1, from coordinate 421,049 downwards.
GTTCCGTCGTCGCAAGCACTACAAGCGCACGCAGGGACACCGTCAGCATTACACCGAAATCGAGATCACGGGCATCAACGCCTGAGTCGCCGGAGGATATAAGTCATGGCACATAAAAAAGGCGTAGGTTCCAGCCGTAACGGCCGCGATTCGAACCCGAAGTACCTCGGCGTGAAGATCTACGGTGGCCAGGCTGTCGAAGCCGGTAACATCATCGTTCGTCAGCGTGGCACCAAGTTCCACGCTGGCGTGGGCGTCGGCCTCGGCCGCGACCACACCCTGTTCGCGCTGGTCGACGGCACCGTGTCGTTCAAGACCCGCGGCGACAAGGGCCGCAAGTTCGTCGACGTCGTCCAGGCGTAAGCCTCGCCCGACGCGATAGCGAAGGCCCCGCCCTAGGCGGGGCTTTTCGTTTGTAACGCGGCATCATCTTTCTTCCAGGTTCTCTCCATGAAATTCGTCGACGAAGCGCAAATCAGGGTCTCGGCCGGTGACGGCGGCAACGGTTGCGTCAGCTTCCGTCGCGAGAAATTCATTCCGTTCGGCGGCCCGGATGGCGGCGACGGCGGTAACGGCGGCTCGGTATGGCTCGTCGCGGACGAGGGCCTGAACACGCTGGTCGACTTCCGTCACATGCGCGCCTTCAAGGCGAAGCGTGGGCAGGCCGGCATGGGCAGCCAGATGTACGGCAAGGGTGGCGAGGACATCGAAATCCGCGTGCCGGTCGGCACCGTGGTGACCAATGTCGACACCGATGAGGTGATCGGCGACCTGACCGCCCACGGCCAGCGCCTGAAGGTGGCGCAGGGCGGTCGCGGCGGTCTGGGCAACATCCATTTCAAGAGCTCGGTCAACCGGGCGCCGCGCAAGTTCACGCCGGGCACGCCGGGCGAAGTGCGCGACCTCAAGTTCGAGCTTCGTCTGCTGGCCGACGTCGGCCTGCTGGGCTTTCCGAACGCCGGCAAGAGCACTTTCATCCGCGCGGTATCCGCCGCGACGCCGCGCGTGGCGGACTACCCGTTCACCACGCTCCACCCGAACCTGGGCGTCGTGCGCATCGGCACCGACCAGAGCTTCGTGATCGCCGATATCCCTGGCATCATCGAGGGCGCCGCCGAGGGTGCGGGTCTGGGTATCCAGTTCCTGCGCCACGTATCGCGCACGAGCCTGCTGCTGCATGTGGTGGACATCTGCCCGATCGACGGGTCCGACCCGGTGGAGCAGGTGCGCGCCATCGAATCCGAGCTGCAGCAGTTCGACGAGGAGCTCGTCGAGCGGCCGCGCTGGCTCGTGATCAACAAGTCCGACGTGATCGACGACGAGCACGAGCTGAAGCAGGTGGTCGACGACATCATCGCTCGCCTGGGCTGGACCGCTCCGTGGTTCGTCGTTTCGGCGGCGGGCGAGGTCGGTACATGGGACGTCTGCCTCAAGGTGCAGCAGTTCTTCGACGCCGAACGCGCCAAGCGTAAAGAGCACACCGAGGCGCTCGACGACGTACGGATGCGCGGCGAGTAAGCGGCGTAGCCGGTTTGGTGGGAGCCAGCCTGCTGGCTCCCACCAAAAAAAGCTCGTCCCGTCGAGCCTCGGGCTTCGAAGCACAAAAAAAGCCGGCTTTCGCCGGCTTTTTTCTTAGAACGGCGATGTCGCGCAGGCTTACGCCAGGTCGCGGATCTTCGCGTTCAGGCGGCTCTTGTGACGGGCAGCCTTGTTCTTGTGGATCAGGCCACGGGCAGCGTAGCGATCCATCACCGGCACGGCGATGGCGTAGGCGCTGGTAGCGGCAGCCTTATCTTTGGCGTCGATCGCCTTGACGACCTTCTTCAGTGCGGAACGCACCATGGAACGCGCGCTGACGTTGCGCAGACGGCGCTGCTCCGACTGACGCGCACGCTTCTTCGCGGACTTGATGTTGGCCAAGGTAAAGCTCCAGAGTTCGGTTGGTTTTAAAAAAGACGCCCATTCTGATGCCAAAGCCGGGGCGCGTCAATAGCTTAGGGCGCCTCGCGAGGGCCGCGAGGCGGGCAGGGCGGCATCGCCCGCACAAATCCAGAAGGTGGACTGTCCTCCGCCCCGGCCGCGCTGTCAAACTAGGGGTTTGCGGCGGCCCCCGAACCGCCCCCGATCGTCCCAAGGCAGCCCTCGACCGGATGAAAACCCCCAGCCTCCTTCGCGGCATGCTCAGCTTCAGCAGCATGACCATGGTGTCGCGCGTCCTCGGCCTGGTCCGCGACATGGCGATCAACGCCTCTTTCGGCGCCAACGCCGCCACCGACGCCTTCTGGGTTGCGTTCCGCATCCCGAACTTCATGCGCCGCCTCTTCGCCGAGGGTTCGTTCTCGACGGCGTTCGTGCCGGTGTTCACCGAGGTGAAGGAGATCCGTCCCCATGCCGACCTGAAGCGCCTGATGTCGCTCACCGCCGGGACCCTCGGCGGCATCCTGCTCGTGGTCGTCGCACTCGGGATCATCTTCGCTCCGCAGGTCACGGCGCTGTTCTCGCCCGGCGCCGTCGAGACCCCCGAAAAGTTCGGCCTCACGGTCGACCTGCTGCGACTGACGTTCCCGTTCCTTCTGTTCGTCTCGCTCACGGCGCTGAGCGGCGGGGCGCTGAATAGCTTCCACCGCTTCGGGCTGCCGGCCCTGACGCCGGTGATCCTCAACCTGTGCATGATCGCTGGCGCCCTGTGGCTGGCGCCGAAGCTGCAGACGCCGATCATGGCGATGGGCTGGGCGATCCTCGTGGCGGGCATCCTGCAGCTCGCGTTCCAGCTGCCCGCGCTGCGCCAGCTGGACCTGCTGACGCTGCCGCGCTGGGGCTGGAATTCGCCGGACGTGCGCCGGATCATGACGCTGATGGTGCCGACGCTGTTCGGCTCGTCGGTCGCCCAGATCAACCTGCTGCTCGACACCGTGATCGCGTCGCTGCTGATCGCCGGCTCGCAGAGCTGGCTGTCGCAGGCGGACCGGTTCCTCGAGTTGCCCCTGGGCGTTTTCGGCGTGGCACTGGGCACGGTGATCCTGCCATCGCTGTCGCGCCACCACGTCGCCACCGACAAGGATGGCTTCTCGCGTGCGCTCGACTGGGGCCTGCGCACGACGCTGCTTATCGCCGTGCCGGCGATGTTCGCCCTGATGATCCTGTCGGTGCCGCTGGTGGCGACGATCTTCCAGCACGGCCGCTTCACCGCCTTCGATACGAAGATGGCCTCGCTGTCGATTTCCGCGCTGAGCTTCGGCCTCCCGGCGTTCGCGCTGGTCAAGGTCGTGCTGCCGGCGTTCTACGCCCGCAAGGACACGAAGACGCCGGTGCGCGCGGGCGTCGCGTCGCTCGTGGCCAACATGGTCTTCAACGTCGCCTTTCTTGCAGTACTGTTCTTCCTCTGGGCCACGCCGGCGCAGAAGGCCGGATCGTGGCTGGACGCGATCGCCACGATCCCCGGCCTGCACATGGCACTGGGCATGGCCAGCGCGCTGGCCAGCTATCTCAACCTGCTGCTGCTCTGGCGCTGGCTGGGCAAGGCCGGCGTGTACACGCGGCAGCCCGGGTGGTCGCGCCACCTGGTTCGCCTCGGCGTGGCCTGTGCCGCGATGGTGGCGGTGCTCGTCGGTGGCCTCGCGATCTGGCCGGACTGGAGCGACGTGGAGAAGTGGCAGCGGGTCGGCCGCCTCGCCGTGCTCGTAGGCGCCGGTGGCGGCACGTACGTCGTCGCCCTCTTCGCGATGGGGTTCCGCCTTCGCGAGCTGCGCGCCCGGTAACGGGCGTGGCGCCGCATTGTGCGGCGCAATGGGGCGGCTATACTGGCCCGATGGCTTTTATTCCGCTTCGATTCGAGGACACCCCGGCATGACGCTGCGACTGCATCGCGACGTCGATGGCCCGTGTCTCGCCCCCGGCGGCAGCGTCGTCGCCATCGGCGCGTTCGACGGGCTTCACCTGGGTCATCAGGCGATTCTTTCCGAAGTGCGCCGGCGCGCGGATGACCGCGGCCTGGCGCCGGCGGTGATCAGCTTCGAGCCGCTGCCGCGCGCGTTCTTCTCGAAGGAGCCGGTGCCGCGGCTGTCCGGCATGCGCGAGAAGGCGGAGGGCATGACCGCCGCCGGTATCCGCGAATTGCTCTCGCTGCGCTTCGACAAGGCGCTGACCGAGATGTCCGCCGAGGATTTCGTCCGCCGCGTCATCGTGGGCCGGCTCGCCGCCCGCGAAGTCTGGGTCGGGGAGGACTTCCGCTTCGGGCATCGCCGTGGCGGCGATTTCGCGCTGCTGCAGTCGATGGGTGCCGGGCTCGGCTTCACCGCGCACGCCGTGCAGGCGGTGCTGGTGGATGGCGAGCGCGTGTCGTCGTCGCGCGTGCGCACGCTGCTGGCCGAGGGCGATTTCGCCGGTGCCACGCGCCTGCTCGGGCGCCCCTTCGTGATCGACGGCCATGTGGAGCACGGGCAGCAGCTCGGCCGCACCCTTGGTTATCCCACCGCGAATGTCCATCTCAGTGAACGGGTGAGTCCGGTCCAGGGGATCTTCGCCGTGCGCATCGGGATCGGCGACGGTCCGTGCAGCTGGCCGGGCGTGGCTAGCCTCGGCTTCCGGCCGACGGTGAACGCGGTGCAGGAGCCCCTGCTGGAGGCCCACCTGTTCGATTTCTCCGGCGACCTCTACGGCCAGCGGATCGGCGTGGAGTTCGTGCGGAAACTGCGCGACGAAGAAAAGTTCGACGGCCTCGACGCCCTGACCGCGCAGATGCGCAAGGACGAGATCGCCGCCCGGCAGGCCCTTGGGATGAACCCCATACTTGTCGATTCATGACGGACGCGCCGACGGCGCGTCACGCCCGAAAAACCCACGGTTCGAAGCGATGACCCAGGATTACAAGAACACCATCAACCTGCCGCAGACGGATTTCCCGATGCGTGGCGACCTGCCCAAGCGCGAGCCGACCTGGCTGGCGACGTGGGAGCGTGTGGGCCGCTACGCGCAGATCCAGGAGAAAACCGCGGACCGCGACAAGGTGTTCGTGCTGCACGACGGCCCGCCGTACGCGAATGGCGCCATCCACCTGGGCCACGCGGTCAACAAGGTGCTGAAGGACGTCGTCGTCAAGTCGAAGCTGATGGCCGGCTACCGCGCGCCTTACGTGCCGGGATGGGACTGCCACGGCCTGCCGATCGAGATCGCGATCGAGAAGAAGTTCGGCAAGGCGGGCGACAAGCTCGACGCCGCGGCCTTCCGCCAGAAGTGCCGCGAGTACGCGCTCGCGCAGATCGACCTGCAGCGCGTCGACTTCAAGCGCCTGGGCGTGCTTGGCGACTGGGAGCGGCCGTACCGCACGCTCGACTTCACCTACGAGGCGGACATGATCCGCGCGCTGGCGCGCATCGTCGCGAACGGCCATGTCGTGCGCGGCGCGAAGCCCGTCTACTGGTGCTTCGACTGCGGCTCGGCGCTGGCCGAAGCCGAGATCGAATACGCCGACAAGACCTCGCCGGCCGTCGACGTCGCCTACGACGCCGCCGACCCGGTGTCGTTCGGCGCGCTGTTCGGCGTGGCCGCGGGCGACGCCATCATCGCCGTGCCCATCTGGACCACCACGCCGTGGACGCTGCCGTCCAGCCAGGCGGTGTCGCTCGGTGGCGAGATCGACTACGTGCTCGTCGACGGTCCGTCCCGCGGCGGCAAGCGCGTGCTGCTGGTGATCGCCGCGGCGCTCGCCGAAAAGGCGCTGGCGCGCTACGGCGTCGACACCGTCGATGTGCTGGGCCGCGTTCAGGGCGCCGTGCTGGAAAACCAGCCGCTGCGTCATCCGTTCTACGACAGGCACGTGCCGGTGATCCTCGGCGACCACGTGTCCGACGAAGACGGCACCGGCGCCGTGCACACCGCGCCCGATCACGGCGCCGAAGACTTCACGGTCGGCCAGCACTACGGCATCGGCACGCTCAACTACGTGGACGGCCGTGGTGTGTACCGCCCCGAATTGCCGCTGGCCGGCGACGTGTCGTTCGCTGGCGTGCACATCTGGAAGGCCAACGACCAGATCGTCGACCTGCTGCGCGACCGCGGCGTCTTGCTCGCCTCGGCGAAGCTCACGCACAGCTACCCGCATTGCTGGCGCCACAAGACGCCGGTGATCTTCCGCGCCACGCCGCAGTGGTTCATCGGCATGGAGCAGGCCGACCTGCGCCGCACCGCGCTCACGTCCATCAAGGGCGTGCGCTGGGTGCCGGGCTGGGGCGAAGAACGCATCGCCGGCATGGTCGACGGGCGTCCCGACTGGTGCATCTCGCGCCAGCGCACCTGGGGCGTGCCGATCACCCTGTTCATCGACAAGACCACGCACGAGCCGCATCCCGATTCCGTCGAGCTGATGGAAAAGATCGCCGCGAAGGTCGCGCTCGAAGGCATCGATTGCTGGTTCACGCTCGACGCGCGCGAGCTGCTCGGTGACGACGCCGACAAGTACGAGAAAGTCACCGACGTGCTCGACGTGTGGTTCGACTCGGGCGTCAGCCACTTCGCGGTGGTGGGCGCGCGTCCCGAGCTGCAGGCCGGCAACGCCAGCGAATACAAGGTGATGTATCTCGAAGGCTCCGACCAGCATCGCGGCTGGTTCCAGTCGTCGCTGCTCACGTCGGCGGCGATCAACGGCCGCGCGCCTTACGACCACGTGCTGACCCACGGCTTCACCGTGGATGCGCAGGGCCGCAAGATGTCGAAGTCGCTGGGTAACGGCATCGAGCCGCAGGACATCATGAAGACCCTCGGCGCGGACATCCTGCGCCTGTGGATCTGCTCCACCGATTACCGTAACGAGATGTCGCTGTCGGACGAAATCCTGAAGCGCGTCGCCGATACGTATCGCCGCATCCGCAATACCGCGCGTTTCCTGCTCGGCAACCTCGACGGCTTCGATCCGGACAAGCACCTGCTTGCCACGGAGGCCTGCCTCGACCTCGACCGCTGGGCGGTGCAGCAGACGGCCGACACCCAGGCGGCGATCGTGGCGGCGTACGAGCGCTACGACTTCCCCGAGATCGTCCAGCGCATCCAGAACTTCTGCACGAACGAGCTCGGCGCGCTGTACCTCGACATCACGAAGGACCGCCTGTACACGATGCCGACGGACAGCCGCGGCCGTCGCAGCGCGCAGAGCGCGATGTACCGGATCCTCGAGTCGCTGCTTCGCTGGCTCGCCCCGATCGTCACGTTCACGGCCGAGGAGGCCTGGGAGCGCATGCCGGGTTCGCGCAGCGAGTCCGTGCTGTTCGATACGTTCTACGACGGTCTCGACGTGCGCCAGGACGGCGACACGCGCGGCTGGTGGGGCCAGCTGATCGCCATTCGCGAAACGGCGTCCCGCGTGCTGGAAGGCATGCGCAAGGCTGGGCAGATCGGCGCGTCGCTCGACGCGACGCTCACGATCCACGCGGATCTGCCGACCCAGTCGGCGCTGGCGGAATCGGCACGCGAGCTGCGCTTCTTCTTCATCACCTCCGAGGTGACGCTGGCGCCGCTCGAAGGCCGTCCCGCCGATGCGGAGCGCGTCGAGATCGACGGCGCCGAGGTCTACGTGTCGGCCGCCGTCAGCGACGACGTGAAGTGCATTCGTTGCTGGCACCATCGTCCCGATGTCGGCGTGGATCCGGCCCACCCCGAAATCTGCGGCCGCTGCGTCGAGAACGTGACGGGGCAGGGCGAGGATCGCCGCTGGTTCTGATCCGGCGACGTCCGCCACCCCTTCCGCGCCGCCGGCCGGCGGCGCGGATCCCCGCAATCGCATGGCGCCACCACGAATGACCGCACGCCCCAAACCCAACGCGCTTTCCTGGTTGTGGCTCGCCGCCGCCATGATCGCGCTCGACCAGCTCAGCAAATGGTGGGCGCTCACGGCGCTGCAGCCGGCCGAAACGCCGCACCCGGTGATTCCCGGCATCCTCAACTGGACGCTCACCTTCAACACGGGCGCCGCGTTCAGCTTCCTGGCGGACAGCGCCGGTTGGCAGCGCTGGTTCTTCGTCGTGCTCGCCGTGGGCGTCAGCGCCACGCTCGGCGTCTGGCTCTCGCGCACCCCCCGTCACGATTGGCGCACCGCCGCGCCGCTGGCGCTGATCCTCGGCGGCGCGCTGGGCAACGTCATCGACCGCCTCCACGCGGCCAGGGTCACCGACTTCATCCAGGTCTTCCTGGGTAGCTACCCGTTTCCGGTCTTCAACGTCGCCGATTCGGCCATCAGCGTCGGCGCCGTGGCGCTCATCGTGTTCAGCCTGTTCAGCGGCGAGAAGAAGCCGGCCTGACAGGCCAGGTAAGGGCCAGCGGCCCGATCCGCCGCCGTGCGATAATGCGGCTGCTCCGGCGGTCCGCCGCCGACCCCTTTCCCCCGAGGTCCCCTTGGATATCCTCCTCGCCAACCCCCGTGGATTCTGCGCCGGCGTCGACCGCGCCATCGCCATCGTCGAACGCGCGCTCGAGTCCTATGGCGCCCCGATCTACGTGCGCCACGAGGTCGTGCACAATCGCTACGTCGTCGAGCGCCTGCGCGCCGACGGCGCCGTGTTCGTCGAAGAACTCGACGACGTGCCCGATGGCGCCACGGTGATCTTCAGCGCCCACGGCGTGCCGAAAGCCGTGCGGGAAGAGGCCGACCGCCGTCGCCTCAACGTGTTCGACGCCACGTGCCCGCTGGTCACCAAGGTGCACATGGAAGTCGCGCGCCTCGGCCGCGCGGGTCATGACGTCGTGCTGATCGGCCATGCCGGCCATCCCGAAGTCGAAGGCACCATGGGTCAGTGGAACCCGGCCAACAGCGGCAACATCTACCTCGTGGAATCGGTGGACGATGTCGAGGCACTGAACCCCGCACAGCCCGACAAGCTCGCTTTCGTCACGCAGACGACGCTCTCGGTCGACGACACCATCGCCATCATCGGCGCCCTCCGTGCGAAGTTCGCCACGATCGAAGGGCCGCGCAAGGACGACATCTGCTACGCCACGCAGAACCGTCAGGACGCGGTGCGGCGCCTGGCCGACGCGGTCGACCTCGTGCTCGTGGTGGGCTCGGTGAACAGCTCCAACTCCAACCGGCTGAAAGAGCTCGCGGAAAAGCAGGGCGTCACGTCGTACCTCATCGACGGCGCGGAACACATCGACCGCGCCTGGCTCGACGGCAAGGACCGCATCGGCGTCACCGCCGGCGCCTCCGCGCCCGAAAAGCTCGTGCAGGAGGTCATCGCCCGCCTGCAGTCGTGGGGCGCGGGCACGGTGCGCGAACTGGATGGCGAGGCCGAAAACATCACCTTCGCCCTGCCGAAGGAACTCCGTCTCGCGGGCTGATCGCCAAAGGGTTGCGCCCGGACCCAAGGTTCCCTAGAATTCCGCTTCTCGCCGGAATAGCTCAGTTGGTAGAGCGCGTCATTCGTAATGATGAGGTCGTAGGTTCGATTCCTATTTCCGGCACCAGATCCCTGTTTGAAGACGTCAACATGAGTCCATGAGACACATTGAAACCCGCTGAAGAGCGGGTTTTTTTGTGCCTGCGCATTTGGGGTGGCGCGTGCGCAACGCTGTACTCGTCAGCGCGAAAGCCGGCTCCCTGAAGCGGCGCATGTCCGGCGCTACCTGCAGCCGCTTCGTTCCGGCAGCCGGTCATCGACGGATAAACGATCGCTAAATCGCGCCGCTTGAAAGCCGCAGCGGACACCCTATTTTCGCGTTGCTGGTCGCTTCGGGACCAGCCTGGCCGTCCGAGATCGGCGGCCCAGAGAACCCATTCCCATGTTGCTTAAGGAGAATATGGCCATGCGTACTCTTTTCGATTTTTCGCCACTTCACCGCTCGAGCATCGGTTTCGATCGCGTCTTCGATCTGCTGGAATCGGCTGCGCGCACGCAGCAGACCGATAACTACCCGCCGTTCGACTCCATCAAGCTCGGTGACGATTCCTACCGGATCACGATGGCTGTCGCGGGATTCACCCAGGACGAGCTGACGATTTCGGCGCAGGGCAATCTGTTGCTCGTCAGCGGCGAGCACAAGGTCGAGCCGGAAGGCGAGTTCCTGCATCGTGGCATCGCGAGCCGGGCTTTCAACCGCCGTTTCGAACTGGCGGAGCATATCTATGTCACCGGCGCGCGTCTGGCGAACGGACTGCTTTCCATCGATCTCAAGCGGGAGGTTCCCGAGGCCATGAAGCCCCGGAGGATCTCGATCAACGGCGATGAAGGTATCGCCTCCACGGTGAAGCAGATCCACACCGAGGCGGCATAAACCGCCCGATGCAGGTCGGTTTTCGGTGACCTTTGGCTCGCGGCTGCAAGGCCGCGAGCCTGTTTCCGCAGCGGCGGCGAGCAGCAGGCACGGCATGCCCTCGGTAAGCCGAGGAAGCGGACCGCTCCTACGGCTGGCGAGAATGCCTCGCCGTCACGGCGTACCGAACACGACGATCGCCACGCCGATCATCGCGAGCGTGGCCGCCAGGTTCGCCCGACACGCCAGGAAGAACGCGCGCGTGCGGGACACGCGGAGCAGCCTCGCGTAGATGGCGGTCTGCGCCACGGCGTACCAGAGGCAGCTCACGAGTCCGAGGGGCAGGGCGAGTGCGCTCCATGGTGCGGCGACGCTCGTCGCCACGGTGACCGACGTGGAGAGGCCGAGCGCGAAGGGGGCGAGCAGGTAACAATGGATGTAGAACGGTTCGCGCAGCGTGTCGCGATCGATGGGCTTGCGCTCGTGCCGAAGCCACGTGAACGCGCCAAGCAGCGCGAAGAGGCAGTACGCGAGGCTGCGCGTCGCGATCACGCCCTGCTCGCTGCTGAAGACTTCGCGGCCGAGCGCGGAATGCACGGCGGTCATGCCGCCCGGGCTCGTGAGTTCGATGAAGTGCGCGACGACGACCGTGAGGATCAGCAGGAGGGGAGGGCTGACGAGTTCGGTAAACTGTAGTTCGCGTGGCTGCTTCAGTTGCTCGCGGGTGTAGACGGCGACGGCTACCGGGTGTCGCACCGTCCGCAGGATCGCGCGCGGATAGAACACGATCCAGCTCATCGCTTCGTAGAGGAATTCCTCCAGCGATTGCAGGATGCGCATGAAGTCCATGGTGGCCCCCAGGTAGACGACGCAAGGCCGGGCCCCGTCTCCCGGCCGACTTCGGCGCATCGTGCCACGAGAGGCGCGCCGCGGGCACCCCGGAAACGCCGCGCTGGAGCCGACCGCGTAGTGCCGGGACACTCACGGGCGCGTAACCGAGCGTGTGCGATAGGTGAATCTTCTCCCCGAGGCATCCGCCATGACCGCCGAACATCTCGTGTCCGCCCCTGCGGACATGACGAAGGTGAACATCTGCCTCCGCTCCGACATGCGCTACTGGACTCGCGTCCTCGGCGTCAGTGAAATCACGCTGAGGAAGGCGGTGATGAGCGTCGGCGATTCGTCGTGGAATGTCCGCGCGGAAATTCGCCGGCTGCGCAGAACGTGACCGAGCAGTGGCGTCCCCGCCGGGTCTTCATCTTCTATCCGGCGATCAACGAGCGCTTGTGGCGCGTCCTCTGGCAGGGCAATACCGAGTCCTTCGTCTCGGAGGGCCGGGCGGTCGAATTCGCGCTGGCCTGCGCCGCGAAAGGTGGCGGCTCGCGCATGGTGGAGATCGTGCAGGAAACCGTATCCGGCGGGTGGCTGCCGGTGCGCGTGCCCACCTCCTGACGGCCGGCCGCCGGCCTCACGCGGCGAGTCTGATTCCGGTGGCCGGGCGGTTCCGCAGTAGCCGCAGTCCGATCGACAGCGCCATGTCGTAGCTGACCATCGCATTGCCGGGAACGACGACGCTCACGACCGACGGATGCCCGGGGGCGAGCGTCGACGCGTCGACGGCGTCGCTGTCCGCGTGCATCTCGATGTAGGGCATCGGCAACGCCGACAGCGCCTCGCGCATCGGGTCGACCTGGGACGAGGGAATCCGCGCGGCATCCACGTCGAGCATGATGAGTTCCGCGTCGTCGTCCGGGGTCGCAAGGCACCGGCTTAGCTGGTCGAAGGTGTCGCACTGACGCCAGACGAGGTCGACGCCCGTCGACTGCGCGCGCTCCCACAGCCGGCAGAGGTCGCTGGGGTCCGACGATTCCGAGTCAGGGTGCGGGCCGGTGATGACGACGATCGACATCGGAGCATTCCATGGGGAAGGGATGTCAGTGTCGCCCCGGAATGCGTAAAAACGCTGCGTCGCGTGGGCGTATTCGCGGTAACGGTTGCGTAAAGATTCGTCCTCGTCGAAAGTGGCACGGCCCCAGGGTGCGTAGACGCAGAGGATGCCTCTTGAACGCCATCGATGAACCCGTTTTCGCCACTGCCCGCCTGCACCTCGATCGCCTGGCTGGATCGGACGCGCCCTCCCTGTTCGCCTATCGCGGCGATGAAGCGGTTGCACGATTTCAGGGATGGAAGCCGGCGACGATCGACGAAGTCGAAGCGTTCATTGCACGACAGACGGCGCAGCCTTTCGCCGTGTCGGGCAGCTGGTTCCAGCTGGCGATTCGCGAGAAGGCCGGCGGCGAATTGCTGGGCGACCTCGGGGTGCACTTTCCGCCCACCAGGGACGACGCAATCGAATTCGGCGTCTCGCTGCGGCCCGATCGACAGGGCAGGGGGTACGCCCGCGAAGCGATGGGCGCCATGCTGGACCAGGCCTTTGGACCGTGGGGTTATCGCCGGGCGGTGGGATCCGTGGACCCCAGGAACGTCGCCAGCATCGCATTGTTACGATCGCTGGGTTTCCGACAGGAAGCCCATCACGTCGAGGCCTACCTATTCAGGGGCGAATGGGTGGACGACGTGATCTTCGCCATGCTCGCCCGTGAGTGGCCGCGGTCGGGCTAACGTCGGTCAGGCGGCCGCGAGACGGGCGACCACGGCCGGGCTCGGCGGCGGCACGTGCAGGAGGGCGGCATCGGGCAGATAGCGCCAGTCGGTGAGACGGCGCGGCAGGCGGGCCTCCGGGAAGAGCTGCCGCAGATCGCGGATGGCGTCCTCTGGATTCTCGAAACGGCCGGTCTCGACGTCGCCGAACAGGGCGCGCCAGCGGTGGCCATGGCGGACAATGCGGAAGGGGGCGTTCGACGAGGTAAAGACGTACTGGGCGAGCATGGACGAAAACTCCGTTCTTAGCCCGCTTATTTTCCCCGTCTTTTCGTGACCACTTCGTGTTGCGGAGGCGACGCCGGTGTGTCGGAAGCACGCGCGGCGTCGCGTAAGTGAACTACGGTTCAGTCCGGGGCTTTGGCCGGCACGAACGGCGAAACGGGGTCGCTGGCGGGGAAGGTCTCTTCCAGCGCCTGATCCTGATTGTCGCTGGCGTGGTCCTTGCGCTCCTTCTTCTCGGCCTCGGTCTCCTGATGGGCCGGCTTGCCGTGGTCGGGGTGATTGACGTCCTGGCGGTCGTGGGTCATGGCGGGTTCTCCTTTGGGGCGTACCTCCATGAGGCGGCAGGCGGGGTGAAGCGCATGTGCGATAAGCGTTGGGACTGGATGACGGATTGCGCCTACCACTTGTCGGCGAATTCCCGCCGTCTGTCCCGCGCCGCTTGGTTCGCCGGGATGGATCGCATAGAGTTCACTCGCCGGATCCGGCACCAGTTGGGGGACAACGTGATCAATCGCATGCCGGCGCGGGTACCCCGCGCATCGTCGGGTTTTACCCTGATCGAACTTATGATCGTCATTGCGATCGTCGCGATCCTCGCTGCCATCGCCGTGCCGATCTATCGCGATTACCTGATCCGGGGCTATCTCACCGAGGCCCAGGCAGGCCTCGCAGCGGTGCGCACCGCTCAGGAGCAGTTCTACCAGGACAACCGTAGCTATAAGCCGTCCACCGGCGGCTGCGGTGCCAAGATGCCGACATCGAGCGTCTGGACTTACACCTGCAGTCCGAGTGCCGACGGCCAGACCTGGAGCGCAACAGCGGGCGGAAACGCGACCTCCGCCGTCAAGGACTTCCAGTACACGATCGACCAGGCCAACGTACGGACGACGAACGCGGTCAAGCCCGGCTGGAAGAAGCCAACGGACAATTGTTGGGTCGTCCGCAAGGACGGGACCTGCTCGTGATGCGTCGGCACGACCGTGGGTTTTCACTCATTGAGCTGATGGTGACCATCGCGGTGGTTGCCATTCTGCTGGCGATCGCCACACCTGATTTCCGTGAGTGGATGAACAACTCACGCATCCGCTCTGCCGCCGAGTCCATTCAGAACGGCCTTCGGGTCGCCCGCAACGAGGCCGCGCAACGTGGGGCGACGACCCGCTTCGAACTGACATCGGCAACGGCCGCGTCCTGGACGGTTTGCCAGTTGCCATCCGGTAAAACGACCTGCACGGAGGCAGAGGCGGCGGGGGCTGGCAATGTCATCGAGAAGCGCGGTGCCACCGAGACGCTCGTGTCGATCACGGGTTCTACGTCGGCCGCCATGCAGGACAAAACGAAGACGGCGACCGTCCTGACCGGCGGGGTACCCGGCGCCGTCAATTTCAACGCGCTCGGGCGTCCCACCGGAACTGCGTTGGCCCGCATCGACGTGGCAGGCAAGAACATGGTGGGACGTCGGCTGGTGATCCTCATTTATTCCGGTGGCCAGGTTCGCTCGTGCGACCCCGAAATCGCCAACCTTTCGGCTGCGGACGCGCAGTCGTGCCAGACGAACTAGGAGGCCGCATGACGTGCCTGAATCGACGGTCGATCCGGGGTTTCGTGCTTCTCGATGCCTTGATCGCGGCACTCATCTTCTCGTTCGGCATCCTTGGCATCGTCGCGCTCCAGGCCAGCGCCACGAAGCTGGGCGGCGACGCCAAGTACCGTACGGACGCCGCGCTGCTGGCCGATAGGCTCATCGCCGACATGTGGGGTGCGGTTCCGACAGCGATCGCAACCGACTTCGCCACGGGTGGCACGGCCTATAACGCCTGGAAGGACAATCTTGTCGATTGCGCCAAGGCAAAAGTGACGACCAACTGCCTGCCCGGCGTTACGGATAACCCTCCAACCGTGGTCGTCGGCGCCAACAACCTCGTGACGATAACCGTGAAGTGGAAGGGTCCCGCGGATGTCGATCCGCACCAGTACATCACCATCTCCCAGATCCAGCAGTAGGCCAGGGGCCCATGACACGTCTTCACTCGCATGCACGCGGCTTTTCCCTGATCGAGCTGATGGTCGGCATCGTCATTTCCATCATCTGTACGCTCGGAATGATGGCTGCGTTCTCCGCCTACGAGGGGCAAAAGCGCACGACGACAAACGGCAGCGACGCACAACAGAACGGCAGCTTTTCCACATTCATGCTTGAGCGCGAACTGCGTACGGCCGGGTCCGGCCTTGTCCAGGGGCGCAACTACGGTATCTGGGGCTGTGCTATCGACGCATGGTCCAACGGGACGAAGCGTTTGCCGAGGACAACGGCGCTTGCCGCTCCATTCGACAATTGGCCACTGACGACGCGTGCCGTTCCTGTGCTCATCGCCGCTGGAGCGGGCGACAAGGCTGACGTCATCGGCATCGTCCGCGGCAATCCCATCGCGCGCACGTTCCGGACGAACCTGGTCTCGGCGTCGGGTACCACGGTCACCGTGGACAACGCGATGGGCATCTTCCCCAACGAGTACCTGTTGCTCTCCGACAAGTCGGGCAAGTGCACGTTCGGCCTCATCAGCACGGTCACCGGCACAAGTATCGGTCTGAACACAGTAGGTAGCGCGGCGGATGGTTTCTCCGCACCGGCGCATTACACGGCATCCCTTTCCGCCTACGTATTCGACATGGGCATCAATCCAGGTGTGTTGCTACTGAGCGTCAACCAGGTCAACAACAGCCTCGTTAGCTTCGATCTTCTGCAGCGCGCCGCCGCCAGTAATACGGTCGACACGCCGCAGCCGCTGGCGGACAACGTAGTGCAGTTGAAGACACTGTACGGGCTTAGCGCCACGCCAAGCGACATTCCCGTGTCGCAATGGGTAAAACCCACCGGAGCCAAGTGGGGTATCGCCGCGCTGACCCCTACCCCGGATACGCTCGACGCATTGAATGCTCGCTCGCAGATTCGCGCCGTCCGCATCGCGGTGGTCGTGCGTAGCCGGCAGAAGGAGCGAGCCGCGCCAGCAACCGCTGCCTCGGCCGCGGGCGTGTCGTACATCGGCTATACGGGCAGCACGTCGCTGACGCTGTTCGGTGACCTCGATACGGCGCTTCAGTACACCGTGACCACGGATCCTGCGTATCGGTACAAGGTCTACGACCTGGTGATTCCGGTTCGCAACAACCTGATCAACAAGTTCTTCTGAAGGCACTTACGCCATGGGCTCGATGCGTTCATATAGCAAGTTGGGTGCCGCCTCCCGGCAGAAGGGCATGGTCGCAACGTTGATCGCGCTGGTGGTGCTCGTCGCCACTTTGTTAGCGGCGATGGCGCTGATGCGTTCGGTTGATACCGCCAATGCGATCGCAGGTAGCGTGGCATTTCGCCAGGGAGCCATGCAGGAGGCAGAGCGGGCGTATCAGGATATTCGCACCAAGCTGGACTCGACGTTCACACCGCCGACCAGTAATTCGGATGCGCCTTCAAAGGGCTATTACGCATCCTTGCAGACACAGTCCACTGAGCGTCCCGATATCCCGGCCGTGCTGTACAACAAGACCGCTGGAGCCGTCGTCGGCCCCATGGATGACGTGGGCACGGGCAACAAGGTCTATTACATCGTCGAGAGGCTTTGCCCGGCGAGCGGCGTCGATGCGACCGTTACCGCTTGTATCGTTCCCGGTACAGCGATCAGTGGCGGCACCAGTTCCAATCTGACGACGGATCCCGGTATCCCGTTCAATACCACGGGCTCTGCCGCCGCGTTCCGCCTGACGGTACGCGTGGAAGGCCCGCGCAACGCCATCGCTTTCGTCCAGACCATCATTCGCTGACCGCGACTCTCCGGGACACACGCATGAACGCCTATCGTCAGGTCGCCCATCGCATCCTCGCTCTCGCGGGCTTCGTACTCGCCGCGGGGTTCACATCGCCAACGGGACACGCCGCGGACACCACGCTTTCGAATCTGCCGCTCTACAGCGCATCCAACGTGCCCGCCAACCTCATGCTTGCGCTGTCAGTGGAGTTTCCCACCGGCACCGTGGCGGCGTACACGGATAACGCGGGTGTGGCACTGGTGACGGGGACTACGTCGTATTCGTGCAACGGCAAGGAAACGATCAAGGACAACGACGGAAAAAACCAGTCGTTCGGCGATTGCTACTTCCCGAAGATGAACTATCTGGGCTACTTCGACCCGCTGAAGTGCTACAAATATTCCAGTTCCGGCTACTTCACGCCAAGCAAGACGCTCGCAAGTTCCGATCTTAGTTGCAACGGCGACTGGAGCGGCAACATGCTCAATTGGGCGACGATGACGGCGCTCGACGAATTCCGCAAGACGCTGACCGGCGGCAACCGCAGCGTAGATACCGCCACTACGACCGTGCTTGTTAGGTCAAATCTGAACAGCCAGAGCAACGAAGGAAATTTTCCGAACAAGGTTATCGGCAGCGCGTACAACGCAAAACCCTCGGACACGGTTGGCGACGATGCGTCAAAATGGAGCGTCGTGTATTTGCGCTCTTATGCGCTCGGCACCAAGTTCTGGGTGTCCAACAACCCGTCGTTTGCATCGACAGGTGCGGTAAATAAAGTCACCAACGTCCGTCTGGAGCTTAATGCACAGGTTTCAGTCTGCGAGAAGAGCGCTGTCGAAGACAACTGCACGGCGTACGGCCAGAACTACAAGCCGGAAGGGCTTATTCAGCAAAATTACACGCGGATCCGAGTCGGTGCCGCTGCGTATGCCAATACTGATGGTTCGGCAAGGCCGAATGGTGTCGTTCGTGCGTTGCTGCGCGATAACGGTCCGACGACATACAACGGTAATGGCGCTCGTCAGGACAATACGAACAAGGAGTGGAGTGCCGTAGACGGTACGTTCATCGCGAACCCTGCGAGTGGCGACTCCGCGCTAGCCAAAGGGCCGGACGGCACCGCTTACACGCAGAGCGGCGTCATCAACTATCTGAACAAGTTTGGTACCAACGGTTACGAGACATACGACACCATCAGCGAATTGTACTGGTCTGCGCTCGCCTATTTCATGCGTGCGCCCCTGAGCGCGGATTACACCAACGGTCTGAATGGCGGCAATAGCCTGGATAAGGCGTTTCCTGTGTTCAAGGGAACGGCGGCGAACGCCACGGATTCAAACGACCCGATGCAATACAAGTGCGCAGCGAACGCGATTCTTGTCATCGGTGACTCGCATACGCATTGCGACCAACGTGTGCCGAGCTCGAAGGGCCCGACTGGATCCAATAATTACTGTCAGTTGCAGTCGCCCAGTGCCGTCGTCAATGGGGTCGATGCCGCGAAGTACACGACGGCGCTCGGCAAGCTTCCCATGGTCGAGTCGGACGCGCCGGGCGGTGCGTCCAAGACCTTCGAAGCCAAGATCGGTAGTAGCGAAGTTGGCTTGAGCTATGTCAACAGCGGCCAGCTTTCGACGTATTTCATTGCGGGCCTCGCCTATTTCGCCCACACCAACGACATTCGCAGCGACCTGACGGGGAAGCAGACGGTCGACACGTATGTCGTGGACGTGATGGAGCCTGGGGCATTCTCTGGCGCCAGCGGGCAGGATATCTATAGCGTCGATAACAACGGTAGCAAAGGCCCGAATCAGTATTGGCTTGCCGCCAAGTACGGCGGCTTCGCGGACACGAAGAACGACGGCAAGCCGTCTTCTTTCCTGACGTGGCATACGAATACCTCCACTGGTGTCAACCTTCGTCCGGACAATTATTTCGTCGGCAACCGCCCCGATCTCATCGTCGCGGGCCTGGGGAGCATCTTCTCGAACGTCTCCACGTCGACGCAGCTCAGTGCGTCTGGCCCCAGCGTTTCACCCACCCGCGTACTGTCCAACGTTGTGGCGAACAGCTCTCCCTACAATTCGCCGGCGAGCGGTTTTCCCATTTATACGGTGACCTATTTCCCGGGTAGCTGGAGCGGTGAAGTTACTGGCACGGTAGCAGCGGCCGCCGTCGGCGAGGATGTCGCGACGGCACCTGGCGCCAATACCTGGAGTGCGCAGACAAGGCTGGATCAGCTCGGCGCTTATACAGATACGTCGGGTCTCGTAATGGGCTGGCGTGACAATCGCAGGGTGTTCACTCGTGGGAACAGCGGTGGCACTCGGTTCCAGTGGCTCTTGCTCAGCTCAGCGCAGCAGGGCTACCTGTCGAATGACGTGACCGTGCTGAATTTCCTGCGTGGCGATCGCTCCAGGGAAGGTTCTAGCTTCCATATCCGGGCTCATCTCCTGGGGGATATCGTCAACTCGCAGGCAACGCTTGTGCAGGGAGCGTTGTCGACCTCGTATAACGACTCGAACAACCCTGGCTACAGTGCGTTCATCACAGCACAGAAGAATCGCACGCCGGTGGTCTACGTCGGCGCGAACGACGGCATGGTGCATGCGTTTCAGGCGGACTTCTCCACGCCGTCGAACCCGCTTGGCGGTGGGGGCGCCGAGTTGTGGGCCTATGTGCCGAACCTCGTCTTCGCCGGTCCCAACAACACACCTAAGGTCGACGGTATCGCCGCGCTCGCAAATCTCAACGGGGCGACGACTAACGGATACGAGCACCACTTTTACGTGGATCAGACCCCGCAGGCAGCCGATGTCGATTTCGACTGGACGGTCAATACGGAAGGAACAGCGGGTACGAAGCCGTCTACGAAAGACTGGCATACGGTGCTGGTCGGTGGCCTGGGCAAGGGCGGGAAGGGCTTCTACGGACTGGATATCACTTCGGTACCAGCCGCGCCCACTACGAACGCCGTCACGGAAGGTCTGGCCGAAGCTGCGGTTGCTTCGAAATCGCTCTGGGAATTCACCGATTCGACGATGGGGTACAGTTTTGCGCGGCCGCTGATCACGAAGACGCGCAAGTACGGATGGGTGGTGATCGCGACATCGGGCTACAACAACGCCGACGGCAAGGGCTACCTTTACGTGATCAACGTCAAGACGGGCAAGCTGCTGGAGAAAATCGCAACGCCGTCTGGCAGCACTGCCAATCCGATCGGTCTGTCACGTCCGTCCGGCTACATCAAGGACGTGTCGGACAACACGGTGGAGCAGGTGTACGTCGGCGATCTTCAGGGTAACGTCTGGCGTTTCGATCTTTCCGGCACGGGTGATTATCAAGCGCCTGTGCTCCTGGCGACACTCAAGGATGCAAAGGGCAAGGGGCAGCCGATTACCACCGCGCCGCGTATTGAATTGGACTACGATTCCACTGGTACGGGCACGCGGCGCTGGGTCTTCGTCGGTACAGGAAAATTCCTCGACAGCAGCGATCTCACGGACACGCAGAAGCAGACGATGTACGCGCTTCGCGATGGCACCGGCTTGGCGCCTAACGCGATATCGACACCGATCGTGCGCGCGAACCTTCGCGTCAATAATCTGATCGACAATCTGAACATCCAGGATTCCGATTACGGTTGGTACTACGACCTCACGGGCACGGCGCCTGGTACGGGCGGCGCGACCGAACGTATCGTGGTCGACCCCGACGCGGTTGCGGGTATTTTCTCGATCAACTGGGGCACGTTGATCCCGACCGCCGACCCGTGTGCGCTCAACGGGGCGATCTATTCGGCGGCCTATGGTTCGGGGCAGAGCAACCTGCTGACTTCGGGAGGTGCGTCCGTTCCCTTCCTGACCACGAACAGCGCCATCACCAACTTGCAGATGGTCCAGTTGCCCGATAACGGAAAGTTCGTGCTGCTCTATGGTCAGACCGGTCAAAGCCCACAGACGGCGAACATGGTGCAGCCGGGCAACCCATCGTTGCTCCAGCGCACGAACTGGCGCGAGATACTCGATTGATGGCCAGGGGCGTTGACCCACGGCGCCCCGGCCGTTATCATGCCCCGCTCGATGGGCGGTTAGCTCAGCGGTAGAGCACTGCCTTCACACGGCAGGTGTCACAAGTTCGATCCTTGTACCGCCCACCATCGAATCCTTAAAAACCCGGCCAAGTGCCGGGTTTTTCTTTTCTGTCGGACCAGAGCTGGCCGGCCCGGCGTAGCAGCGAACCGTCACACGGCAGGTGTCACAAGTTCGATCCTTGTATCGCCCACCATCGAATCCTTAAAAACCCGGCCACGTGCCGGGTTTTTTTTGCCTACCCCACCGTCGTACCGGCGTACGCCGGTACCCACGTCCCCAGTGCGTGGCAGGCGACGTCGCATCGGTGCAGGTGGTCGCCGTGGATACCGGCGTGCGCCGGTATGACGGTGGCCTGGGCCGTCCCAGTGTGTGGCAGGCGACATCGCATCGGTGCACGTGGTCGCCGTGGATACCGGCGTGCGCCGGTATGACGGTTGCCTGGGCCGTCCCCAGTGCGTGGCAGGCGACATCGCATCGGTGCAGGTGGTCGTCTTGGATGCCGGCGTGCGTCGGTATGACGAGCCCGGTAAGGCATCGGCAAGGCGGGTCGCCTAGAATGCACCGGACGCTTTCCCGGATACCGCCATGCACGAAGCCCTCGCCGACCTCCATCTCCTGACCCTGACCCCGTGGAAGATCATCGGTCTCCTCGGCACCTTGCTCTTCACGGCGCGCTGGTTCGTCCAGTTCTACGCCACGAAGAAGAACAAGAAGGTCACCGTGCCGATGTCGTTCTGGTACCTGTCCGTCAGCGGCAGCGTGCTGACGCTGGCCTATTTCATCTGGGGCAAGAACGACTCGGTCGGCATCATCCAGACGGCCTTTCCGATGCTGGTGTCTTTCTACAACGTGTTCGCGCACCTGAAGCACAGGGACAGGCAGGAGACGGTCAAGCCGGGTGGGGCGGAGGACTGAGCTTCGGCCACTCGCCCCGGAAGCACCCATCCGCTAGCCAGCGCGCTCCCCGCGAACGCATCGGGTGAGTGCCGGTCGGCGGGGCATGGGACCGGTAGCAAGTATCCATCGCCAGCAGGCTGGCTCCCGACTCAATCCGGGTCGTAGTCCAGATACGGCGCCAGCCAGCGTTCGGCTTCGGTGCGGTCCCAGCCCTTGCGC
The DNA here is from genome assembly GCF_900109915.1 of Luteibacter sp. UNCMF331Sha3.1. Classification (GTDB taxonomy): domain Bacteria; phylum Pseudomonadota; class Gammaproteobacteria; order Xanthomonadales; family Rhodanobacteraceae; genus Luteibacter. The sequence continues at coordinate 398,910 of NZ_FOBU01000001.1, read as the reverse complement.
TTCGCGTAATCGTCGATCTGCTCGCGGGTGAGGCGGCCGACGACGAAGTACTGGCTGTCGGGGTGCGAGAAATACCAGCCCGACACGGCCGCGGTGGGATACATCGCGAAGCTGTCGGTGAGCTCGATGGACGTGTGCTCGGTCGCGTTCAGCAGGTCGAACAGGGTCCGCTTCTCGGAATGTTCCGGGCAGGCCGGATATCCGGGTGCCGGGCGGATGCCGCGATAGGTCTCGGCGATCAGGGCGTCGTTATCCAGCGATTCGTCGGGCTCGTAGCCCCAGAATTCCTTGCGGACGCGCTCGTGCATGCGCTCGGCGAAGGCTTCCGCGAGGCGGTCGGCCAAGGCCTTGAGCAGGATCGACGAGTAGTCGTCGTGCACGGCTTCGAACCGCGCCACGTGCGCATCGATCCCCACCCCCGCGGTGACGGCGAAGCCACCGATCCAGTCCGCGACGCCGCTGTCGCGCGGGGCGACGAAGTCGGCGAGGCAGAAGTCCGGACGCTCGATGGGCTTGTCGACCTGCTGGCGCAGGTGGCGCAGCGTCGCCAGCGGCTTGCGCTTGCCGGTGCCGGGCTCGTCGTAGACCTCGATGTCGTCACCGACCTGCGCCGCCGGCCAGAAGCCGATGACCCCTCGTGCGGTGAGCCACTTCTCGGCGATCAGGGTGTCGAGCATGGCCTGCGCGTCGCGATACAGCTCGGATGCCTGGGTGCCCACGACCTCGTCGGTGAGGATCGCCGGGAAGCGTCCAGCGAGCTCCCATGCGTTGAAGAAGGGCGACCAGTCGATGTAGCGGCGCAGCTCGGAAAGGTCGTAGTCGTCGAAGACGGTGATGCCGGGCGTGCGCGGTACGGGCGGCGTGTATGCCGCCCAGTCGCCCTGGAAGCGCTGCGCGCGCGCCTTGCCGAGCGACACCAGCTGCTTGCCCGTGCCGCGGCTCTTGTGGCGCTCGCGCACTTCGGCGTATTCCGAGCGCACCTTGTCCATGAACTCGTCGACGAGGTCCTTGCTGACCAGCGACTGCGCCACCCCGACCGCGCGCGAGGCGTCCTTGACCCACACCGTGGGCGACTTGTAGTGCGGCTCGATGCGCAGCGCCGTATGCGCGCGCGACGTCGTGGCGCCGCCGATCATCAGCGGCACCTGGAAGTTCTGTCGCTGCATCTCGCGCGCGACCTGGCTCATCTCCTCGAGCGAGGGGGTGATCAGGCCGGACAGGCCGATGATGTCGGCATTCTCGGCACGGGCCACGTCGAGGATCTTCTGCGTCGGCACCATGACGCCGAGGTCGATCACCTCGAAGTTGTTGCACTGGAGCACCACGCCGACGATGTTCTTGCCGATGTCGTGCACGTCGCCCTTGACGGTCGCCAGCACGATCTTGCCGTTGTTCTTGCCCGCGTCGCCAGAGCGCAGCTTCTCTTCCTCGATGAAGGGAATGAGGTGCGCCACGGCCTTCTTCATCACGCGGGCGGATTTCACCACTTGCGGCAGGAACATCTTGCCTGCGCCGAACAGATCGCCGACCACGTTCATGCCGGCCATCAGCGGCCCCTCGATCACGTCGAGCGGACGCCGCGAGGCGACGCGCAGCTCTTCGGTGTCCTCGACCACGAACTGGTCGATGCCATGCACGAGGGCGTGGCTCAGGCGCTCGATGACCGGCTTCTCGCGCCATGCGGCCGACTCGACCGCGACTTCGCCCTTGCCGCCCTTGTAGCGATCGGCGATCTCCAGCAGGCGTTCGGTGGCGTCCTCGCGGCGATTGAGCACCACGTCTTCCACGCGCTCGCGCAGCTCTTCCGGCAGGTCGTCGTAGATCGACAGGGCGCCGGCGTTGACGATACCCATGTCCATGCCCGCGGCGATCGCGTGGTACAGGAACACGGAATGGATCGCCTCGCGCACCGGGTTGTTGCCGCGGAACGAGAACGACACGTTGGAGACGCCGCCCGAGATGTGCGACGAGGGGAAGCGCTTCTTTAGTTCGCGCGTGGCTTCGATGAAGTCCACCGCGTAGTTGTTGTGTTCCTCGATGCCCGTCGCGATGGCGAACACGTTGGGGTCGAAGATGATGTCTTCGGGCGGGAAGTCGAGTTCGCCCACGAGCAGCTCGAACGCGCGCGAACAGATCTCGACCTTGCGTTCCTTCGTGTCGGCCTGGCCGACCTCGTCGAACGCCATCACCACCACGGCCGCGCCGTACTGGCGCACCTTGCGGGCATGCTCGAGGAACGCGGCTTCGCCTTCCTTCATCGAGATCGAGTTGACGATGCCCTTGCCCTGCATGCAGCGCAGGCCGGCTTCGATCACGCTCCATTTGGAGGAGTCGACCATGATCGGCACGCGTGCGATGTCGGGCTCGGACGAGATCAGATTGACGAAGCGGGTCATGGCCGCCTCGGAATCGATCAGGCCCTCGTCCATGTTGATGTCGATGATCTGCGCGCCGTTCTCCACCTGCTGGCGCGCGACGTCCACCGCTTCCTCGTAGCGACCCTCCTTGATCAGCTTGCGGAACTGCGCCGAACCGGTGACGTTCGTGCGCTCGCCGACGTTGATGAAGTTCAGGTCGGGCGTGATGACCAGCGGTTCGAGGCCTGACAGGCGTGTATATCGGATGCTCATGCGGCTTGCGCGTTGTCCTTGGGCACGCGCGGCGCGTAGGGCGCCACGGCGGCGGCGATGGCCGCGATGTGGGCGGGCGTGGTGCCGCAACAGCCACCGACGATGTTGATGAGGCCATCGGCGGCGAAGCTCGCGATGGTCGCCGCCATCGCGTCCGGCGTTTCGTCGTATTCGCCGAAGGCGTTCGGCAGGCCGGCGTTCGGGTGCGTGCTGACCGCCGCGCCGGCGATGCGCGAGAGCATCTGCACGTGCGGGCGGAGGTCTTCGGCCCCGAGCGCGCAGTTCAGTCCCACGGAAAGCGGGCGAATGTGCTCGACGGAGTAGAAGAAGGCCTCGGCGGTCTGCCCCGACAGGGTGCGCCCGGAACGGTCGGTGATCGTGCCCGAGATCATCACGGGCACGCGCGCGCCGAGCTCGTCGAACAGCTCGCTCAGCGCGAACAGCGCGGCCTTGGCGTTCAGCGTGTCGAAGATGGTCTCGACCATGATCGTATCCGCGCCGCCTTCGATCAGCGCGCGTGCCGCCTCCACGTAGTTGGTCTTGAGCTCTTCGAATGACACGTTGCGGAAACCCGGGTCGTTCACGTCCGGCGAGATGGACGCCGTGCGGCTGGTGGGTCCCAGCACCCCGATGACGAAGCGCGGGCGGTCGGGCGTGCGTGCCGTCATGGCGTCGCACGCCGCGCGGGCGATGCGCGCCCCCTCGCGATTCAGCTCGGGCACGAGGTGCTCGAGGTGGTAGTCGGCCTGGCTGACGCGCGTGGCGTTGAACGTGTTCGTTTCCACGAAATCCGCGCCGGCTTCGAGGTAGGCCTCGTGCACGCCGCGGATGATGTCGGGTTGCGTCAGCAGCAGCAGGTCGTTGTTGCCCTTGAGATCGCACTCGCCGGGATGGTCGTGGCCATGATCGTGCGTGCTGTCGCGGCCGCCGGCGAAGCGCTCGCCGCGATAGCCGGATTCGTCCAGCCGATGCCCTTGCAGCATGGTGCCCATGCCGCCGTCGAGGATCATGATGCGTTCGGCGAGGCCCTTTTCGATCAGGGCGACGCGGTCGGGGTGGAGCCAGGGAAGGGTGCTCATGTCTGCTTTCCTCAAGGCTTGCGTGCAAGGAGGCTGACGACCTCGAAATGGGGAGCGCGACGCTCGCGGCTCAGGCGCTCGCAGCTGACCACTTCGAGCCCGGCGTTGCGGGCCAGCGCGGTCAGACCGTCGCAGGTGAAGCCGAGGTTGCGGTGATCGAAGGGTTCGACGACAGCGCGGTGGTCGTGCTCGCCGAGCGTCGACGCGAGCACCCGGCCGCCGGGCTTGAGCACGCGGGCGACCTCGTTGAACACCTGTTGCGGACGGTCGGAATAGGTGAGGGCGTGCAGCAGGAGTACAAGGTCGAACTGCCCGTCGCGCAGGTCCAGCGCGTGCATGTCGCCCGTGCGCACGTCGACGTTGGCCAGACCGGAAAGCCGCTGGCGCGCGGCCTCGACGACGCGCTCCGAACTGTCGACGCAGACCATCGAGTGCGCGTGCGGCGCCAGCAGTTCCGCCGTCACGCCGTCGCCCGACGCGATGTCCAGCACGTCGCCGGTGGCGAGCAGCTGCAACAACGAGCGGGCCAGCGTCTCCCAGGTGCGGCCGGGCGAGTAATGGCGCTCCATGTCGCCGGCGACCGTGTCGGCCCAGCCTTCGGCACGGGCGCGCTGGGCCAGCACCGCGGGCAGGCGTTCCGCGTCTTCGCGCAGCAGCGCGTCGCTCAGCGTGTCGCGCAGCGAGGCGACGAGCGCCGCCAGCGTCGGATCGGCCTCGGCGTTGGCGCGATAATAGGCGGACACGCCGGCGCGCCGGTCGCGCACGAGCTCGGCTTCTTTCAGTTTCGCGAGATGGGTCGACACGCGAGGCTGCGCCAGGTGCAGCACGGCCGCCAGTTCGGCCACGGTCAGTTCCTCGCGATCGAGGAGCGCGAGCAGGCGGACACGGGTTGGATCGGCCAGGAGCCGGAGCACCGTGGAGGCCGTGGAGAGATCCATCCAACATCCTTATATCGCGATATAGAGATACATAGGATGCGGGCAGCGCTGCCGGGCGTCAAGACGTCATGTTGCAGTGCACGGAGGCATGTCGTCGAACGACCGTTAGAATGGCGGGCTCGTTTCCCACAGACCAGCCGGCCACATGGCGGCTCGAGGTACACCCCATGGATTTCCGCTTTACCGACGACCAGCTGTCGATCCAGTCCATCGCCCGCGATTTCGCACAGAAGCGCATCGCGCCCGTGGCCGCCGAATTCGACGCGCGCGGCGAGTTCCCCCTGGAGAATATCCAGGAAATGGGCCAGCTGGGCCTGATGGGCATCGAAGTGCCGGAAGAGTACGGCGGTGCGGGCATGGATCCCGTCGCCTACGTGCTGGCCATGGTCGAGATCGCCGCCGCCGACGCGGCCACGTCCACGATCATGTCGGTGAACAATTCACTGTTCTGCAACGGCATCCTGAAGAACGGGTCCGAGGAGCAGAAGCAGAAATACGTCCGTGCCATCGCGTCGGGCGAGGCCATCGGCGCCTATGCGCTCACCGAGCCGCAGTCGGGATCCGACGCGTCGAACATGCACACCCGCGCCGTGAAGAACGCGAACGGTGACTGGGTCATCAACGGCAAGAAGAGCTGGATCACCTCCGGCCCCGTGGCGCGCTACATCGTGCTGTTCGCCGTGACGACGCCGGGCATCGGTGCCCGCGGCGTGTCGGCCTTCATCATCGATACGAAGCGCGACGGCTTCCTTGCCGGCAAGACGGAGCCGAAGCTCGGCATCCGCGCCTCGGCGACGTGCGAGATCGAATTCCACGATTACGTCTGCCCGAAGGAAGACATGCTGGGCGAAGAAGGCAAGGGCTTCAGCATCGCCATGGGCGTGCTCGACGCCGGCCGCATCGGCATCGCGTCGCAGGCCGTGGGCATCGCGCGCGCCGCCTACGAGGCGACGCTGCAGTGGTCGCGCGACCGCAAGGCCTTCGGCCACCCGATCGGCACGTTCCAGATGACGCAGTCCAAGATCGCCGACATGAAGTGCAAGCTCGACGCGGCGCTGCTGCTGACGCTGCGCGCGGCATGGACGAAGGGTCAGGTCGAGAAGACCGGCGGCCGCTTCGGTACCGAGGCGTCGATGGCGAAGCTCGTGGCGTCCGAAGCCGCGATGTGGATCACGCACCAGGCCGTGCAGATCCATGGCGGCATGGGCTACTCGAAGGAAATGCCGCTGGAGCGTTACTTCCGCGACGCCAAGATCACCGAGATCTACGAAGGCACGAGCGAGATCCAGCGTCTCGTCATCGCGCGTGCGGAGACGGGGCTGCGCTGAGTCGTTTCACCTCCTGAAACACGACCCCGCTCCGGCGGGGTTTTTTTCAGTCACTACCTGCGGACCCGAGCCGTCTCATAAAAAAAAGCCCGGCGGATGCCGGGCTTTTTTCGTCACGGTCGATCCGTCCCGCGTCGCGGGTCCGAATCGAAGGCGCTGAGATCGCCGACGTTCGGGGCGTGCGGACCGAGATTGGTCTGCGGATTGCCACCCGACGGACCGTCCGACGGGCCGTGGCCATCCGGATCGTGCGGGTCGTGGCCGATGTGCGGCATCTTCGTCGACACCTCGTCCAGCTTGTCGCCCAGCAGGCGGCGGACGCTGACGTAGAACACCGGGATCAGCAGCAGGCCGAGGAACGTGGCGAAGAGCATGCCGCCGATGACGCCCGTGCCGATCGCATGGCGGGAGTTCGCACCCGCGCCGGTCGAGATCGCGAGCGGGAACACGCCGAGGATGAAGGCCAGCGAGGTCATCAGGATGGGGCGCAGTCGGAGTCGCGAGGCCTCGATGATGCCTTCGCGCAACGTCTTGCCTTCCTGCTGCTGCTCCACCGCGAACTCGACGATCAGGATCGCGTTCTTCGCGGCCAGACCGATGACGGTGATCATGCCGATCTTGAAGTAGATGTCGTTCGGCAGGCCACGGAGCATCGAGAACACGACGGTACCGAGGATGCCGAGCGGCACCACGAGCAGCACGGAGACCGGGATCGACCAGCTCTCGTAGAGCGCGGAGAGGCAGAGGAACACGATCACCACCGACAGGGCCAGCAGCAGCGTGGACGAGTTGCCCGAGAGGATTTCCTGGTACGACTGGCCGGTCCAGTCGTAGCCGAAGCCCTTCGGCAGCTTGTCGTTCACGATACCTTCGACGATGCCCATGGCCTGGCCGGTGGAGTAACCCGGCGCTTCGTTACCCACGATTTCCACCGCGGAGTAGCCGTTGTAACGGTTGAGCGTCGGTGCGGCCATCGTCCACTTCGAGCTGACCACCGTCGACAACGGGATCATCGCCGCGTCCAGCCCCGTCGAGGCGCTGGCCACCGTGCCGCCCGTCGAGGTCGCCGAGGACGACGACGAGGAGGCGAGGCTGCTCGGGGTGAAGATATGCTCGAAGGCGTCGGTGCCCATGCGGTAGGGCGCGTCGGCCTGCAGCAAGACGCGCTTGACGCGGCCGCCGTACTGGAAGTCGTTGATGTACACCGGCGCGAGCGTCAGCTGGATCGCGGTGTAGATGTCGCTGACCGACAGGCCCATCGACTGCGCCTGCGTGCGGTCGACCTGCAGCTGCAGCAGCGGCGCGTCTTCCAGCGTGTTCGGACGGATGCCGACCAGCGCCTTGTTCTGCGCCGCGGCGCCCAGCAGGACGTTGCGCGCCTGCTGCAACTCCGCGCGCGACTGTCCGGCGCGGGCCTGCAGGTACATGTCGATACCGCCGAACTGCGACAGGCCGCGGATCGTCGGCAGGTTCACCACGAAGATCGTGGCATCGCGCACGGCCTGCATCTTGCCGTTCATCTGCTGGATGATCTGCGTGGCCGTGAGGTCGCGCTGGTCCCAGTCCTTCAGGCGGATGAAGTTCATGCCGACGTTTTCGCCGGAGCCGACGAAGCTGAAGCCGGAGATCTGGAACACCCCCTCGACCGACGGATCCTTGAGGATGATCGACCGCATGTCGGTCATCACCTTCTCGGTACGGGCGATGCTCGAACCCGGCGGCAGCTGCACGATCGCCAGCGCGTAACCCTGGTCCTCCTCGGGAACGAAGCTGGTGGGCAGGCGGACGAACAGGAAGCCCATCACGATCGCGATCAGGACGAACACGACCATCCAGCGCGGAGCGTGACGCACGGCGCTACCGATGTGACCCGAATAGGTGCCCTGCACCCAGTCGAACACCTGGTTGAACTTGCGGTAGACGATGTTCTTCTTGTGGTCGTGCGTCGGCTTGAGGATCGTCGCGCACAGCGCCGGCGTGAACGAAAGCGCGAGGAAGGCCGAGAAGCCCATCGACACCGCGATCGTCAGCGCGAACTGCTTGTAGATGATGCCCGACGCACCCGGCTGCAGCGCGGACGGCACGAACACCGCCGCCAGCACCACGGTGATCGCGATGACGGCGCCGGTGATCTGGCCCATCGCCTTGCGTGTGGCTTCCTTCGGCGACAGTCCTTCCTCGGACATGATGCGTTCGACGTTCTCGATCACCACGATCGCGTCGTCGACCACGATACCGATGGCGAGCACCATGCCGAACAGGGTCAGCTGGTTGACGGTGAAGCCCAGCGGCGACAGGCCGAGGAACGTGCCGAGCAGCGCGACCGGGATGACGAGAGTAGGGATGATCGTGGCGCGGAAGTTCTGCAGGAACAGCAGCATCACGAGGAAGACGAGGATGATGGCCTCGACCAGGGTATGCACCACTTCCTCGATCGAGATCGTCACGAACTTCGTCGTGTCGTACGGGGCGAACCAGGTCACGCCGTCCGGGAAGCTCCTCGCGAGCTCGGCCATCTTGGCGCGCACGGCGTTCGCCACGTCCAGCGCGTTCGCGCCGGGCAGCAGCTGCACACCGAACGAGCCCGTGGGGGTGCCGTTCCACTGGGCGTTGAAGCCGTAGGTCTGCGGACCGAGCTCCACGCGCGCGACATCCTTCAGGCGAACGACGGTACCGTCGTTGTTCGCGCGCAGGATGATGTCCGAGAATTCCTCGGCGGTGGTGAAGCGGCCTTCGGCCGACACGGTCGCGCTGAAGCCCTGGCCGTCGACGGCCGGATCCGTACCGATCGAGCCGGCGGCGAACTGGACGTTCTGCGTGCTGAGCGCGTTACGCAGATCGGTGGCCGAAAGGCCGTAACCGCGCAGCTTGTCCGGGTTCAGCCAGACGCGCATGCCGTATTCCGAACCGAGCTGGCGCGTGCTGCCGACGCCCGGGATACGGGCGATCTGGTCGAGCACCTGCGACGACACGATATCGGTCAGGCGGTTGCCGTCGATGGTCGGGTTCGACGAGGTCAGTGCCACGAACATCAGGAAGTCGGGGTTGGACTTGGCCACCACGACGCCCTGCTGCGTCACTTCCGAGGGTAGGCGGGGCGTCGCGAGCGACACCTTGTTCTGCACCTGGACCTGCGCGATGTCGGGGTCGGTACCGGTCTCGAAGGTCAGCGTGACGGTGGCCGTGCCGCTGGAGCTCGAGGCGGAGCTGAAGTACAGCAGGTGGTCGATACCGGTCAGCTGCTGCTCGATGACCTGCGTCACGGTCTTTTCGGTCGTGTCCGCGCTCGCGCCCGGGTAGGTCGCCGTGACGACGACCTGCGGCGGGGCGATGTTCGGATACGACTCGATACCCATGTTGAGCAGGGAGATCGTGCCGCACAGGCTGATCAGGATCGCCACGACCCACGCGAAGATGGGGCGGTCGATGAAGAAACTCGGCATGACGAAACTCCCTTACTGCCCGGCCGCGGCGTGGGGTGCGCCGGCGGCGGTCGACGCGCCGGCCGGAGCGGTCTGCGCGGGCGATGCCTTGACCGGGGCGTTTTCCTTCGCCTTGGGCAGGCCCTGGACGATGATCTGGTCGCCCGGCTTGAGGCCGCCGGTGACGATCCAGTTCGGACCGACGATGCGGTCCGTCTTCACCGAGCGATGGATGGCGGCCGAGGGAACCGTCTTGTCCTGACCCGTCTGCGGATCCTTGGCGTGGCCCTCGCCGACGACCATCACGTAGGCGTCGTTGGCGTCGCGCAGCACCGCGGCCTGGGGCACCAGGTACACGTTGTGCAGGTCGCCGAGCGTGGCCTTCACCGTCACGAACTGGCCCGGCAGCAGACGCTGGTCGGGGTTGTTCAGGAGGGCGCGCAGACTCACGGTGCCCGTCTGCGGGTTCACCGTGGCCGACGAGAAGTCGAGCGTGCCGGCCTCGCCGAAGTCCGAACCGTCCGGCAGCATGATGCGTACCGTCGTCTTGTCGGTCGGCGACAGCGTCGCCGCACCGGCCGCGGCGGCGCGGCGCATCGCGTCGAGGTCGGCGACCGAGACGCTGAAGTTCACGTAGACCTTGTCGAGCTGGTCGACCTGGGTCAGCAGCGTGGTTTCGTTCTGGCCGACCAGGGCACCCTCGGTGACCTGCTGTTGGCCGGCGCGGCCGTCGATCGGCGAGACCACGTCGGTGAAGCCCAGGTTGATGCGCGCGGACTGCACGTTGGCCTCGGCCTGCTTCACGGCGGCGTTCGCCGTGCGCTCGTTGGCCTCGGCCGTGTCGAGGTCCTGCCGGGACACGTAGTTCTTGCCGATCAGACCGCGCGCGCGGTCGGCCTGCGCCTTGGCATTGACCGCGGAGGCACGCGACGAGGCCAGCTGCGCGAGTTGGGCGTCGAGTTCGGCCTTGAGGGGCTGCGGGTCGATCTGGAACAGCTTCTGGCCCGCCTTGACGTCGGTGCCTTCGTCGTAGAGGCGATGCAGCAGGATGCCGGGCACACGGGCCCGGACGTCCGCGGTGCGGAACGCGGAGACGCGCCCGACCTGGTCCTGCACCAGCGGCGCGTTCTGCGGCTGGACGGTGATCGTGCCGACTTCCGGCGGAGGCGGCTGCTGCGGTGCCTCCTGCTTGTGGCAGGCGGCGAGCGCCGCGGCGAGGCCGACGGCCAGCAGGGTCGAGCGCAAGGGCAGGGGATTCATGGGGACTCCGATCCTTTTCCGGGTTTCTTGTTCGTTCGCGCCGCGGCATCGGGAAGGATGTCGTAGGCGTGCATAAATACTGTTACCGCGTGTCGGGCCCATTCGTCCTGTGCCTTCTGACCCCGACCGCGCATTCCGAAGAGCCTTCGATCCCCCTCGAGCCCATGCAGCATGGACAGGAACAGTTCCGCGGCGACGTCCGGATCCTCCGGGCGCATCCGGCCCTGTTCCATGGCCTCCGCCATGCAGCGGGACAACCGGGTCGCGACCGTATCGATCGCGGTCCGGAAAAACGTCCTCGCCGCGGCCGGAAAGCGCGGCGCCTCGGCGATCAACATGCGACCCAGGGCCACGTGCGCGTGGTCCATCACGTAGGTGTGGTGCGCCTGGGCAAGCGCATGGAGCATCGAGGCCAGGCCGGGGCTTGCGGGGGCGAGGCTGGCGTGGAGCGGTAAGACCAGTTGTTCGACAGCGGCGTGGAACAGGTTGTCCTTATTATCGAAGTGCGCGTAGACCGTTTGCTTGGACACGCCCGCCTCGCGCGCCACGGCGCCCATGCTGACGCGGTACCCGTCGCGCAGGAACAGCGCGCAAGCCGCCTGGAGCACCCGCTGCTGGTGGTCTGACGCGGGTCGGGCATCCAGGTTCGCCACGGGATATACCTGCTGGACTATACCGTCCAGTTTAGAATCTCCCCCGGAGCGACGTCAACGGGCATCGCATGCATTCGCACGCGAATTGTTGCGTTGCACACGACCATGCGGATGCCCACGTCGTGTCTCGTCGCCGACTCTTTGCATCGCCGGATGCCGCAACGCAGTGAAAATACGGCAACGACGACGCGCGCGCGGTGTGGCTACATGCCATGCGTGGGAGCTATGCTTTCACGGATTTCCCGACCTTCCCCAACATCGATAATCCGCCCATGAATGCGATTCGCGCTGCCGAAAACGGCCCGTTCCACGCCGTTGTCTTCGATGAACTGAAAAAGATCGACTACCCCGCGGAGCGCCTGAACGAGGCGCGCTTTTTTATCGAGGCCTTCTTCGAGCGCATCGCCCCGGCGGACTACGCGCTGCACGCGCCCGCGCGCTGGGCGGCCCTGATCGCCGACCTGCTGGCCTTCGCCCGCGAGCGCAGCCCCGGCAAAGCGAAGGTGCGTGTTTACAACCCGGGGGTCTCGGGCACCCGCGCGGTCGTCGAGGTCGTCACCGACGACATGCCGTTCCTCGTGGACAGCGTGTCCATGGTCGCGGCGGCCCACGCGGAGATCCACGCGATCATCCATCCCGTGGTGCCTGTGGTGCGTTCGGCGGCTGGGGTGCTGGAATCGATCGGATCGGGTGCGACGACCGAATCCATCATGCGATTCGAGATCGATCGCATCGACGACACCGAGCTCGACGCGCTGAAGGCCCACGTGGAGACCGCGCTGGCCGATGTGCGCGAGGCCGTGGTCGACTGGCGCGCCATGCGTGGCAAGATGATCGAAGTGGCCGACGACCTCGGCAAGCGTTCGCTGCCCTATACGGCGGAAGAAGTGCGTGAAGCCACCGAATTCCTCCGCTGGGTGGCCGACGACCACTTCACGTTCATGGGGTATCGCGAATACGAAGTCGCCGCCGATGCGGGCGACGAAGTGCTGAAGACGGTCGAAGGCTCCGGCCTCGGCATCCTGCGCGCCGCCGAGCGTTCGCTGGCCCCGCGTTCGCTGCGCACGCTGGTCGCCAGCGAGCTGCCGCGTTCGGGGTCCACCGACGCCATCATCCTGACCAAGACCAACGCCCGCTCGCCGATCCACCGCCCGGGCTACATGGACTACGTCGGCGTGCTGCGTTTCGACGACAAGGGACGTCCGGTCGCCGAACAGCGCTTCCTCGGCCTGTTCTCGTCCAACGCGTACATGGCGCATCCGCAGCACGTGCCGCTCGTGCGCGACAAGTGCGAGGCCGTGATGGCCCGCTCGGGCCTGAAGCGCGACTCGCACTCGGGCAAGGCGTTGCGCCACATCCTCGATACGCTCCCGCGCGACGAGCTGTTCCAGTGCAGCACGGATGAACTGTTCGCGCTGTCGATGGGTCTGCTCGAACTCGCGCAGCGTACGCGCACGCGCCTTTTCATCCGTCGCGACAGCTACGGCCGTTTCTTCTCGTGCCTGGTCTACATTCCGCGCGACCGCTTCAATACCGCCGTCCGCGAGCGCGTCGAAGGTGTGCTCCGCGAAGCCTTCCACGGCGAGCACGTCGATTCGGCCGTGCTGATGGGCGAGGCCGCACTGGTTCGCCTGCACGTGGTGGTGCGCCCGCGCATCGGCGACCACCCGGTGTACGACGCCACGTCGATGGAAGCCCAGATCGCCTCGATCGCACGCAACTGGTACGACGAGCTCCGCGACCGCCTCATCGAGAGCGCGGGCGAGCAGCAGGGCATCATCCTCGCCAACCGCTACGGCAAGTCGCTGCCGGCCGGCTACGTCGACGAGGTCGCGCCGCAGGTCGCCGCGGCCGACGTGCGCGCGCTCGCGGGCCTCGACGGCCCGGACGCCATCAGCATGTCGTTCTACCACCCGCCGCACCGGCCGGAAGAACTGCGTTTCAAGGTCTATCGTTCCGGTTCGGACATCGCGCTCTCCGAAGTGCTGCCGCAGCTGGAGAACCTCGGCCTGCGCGTGCTCACCGAGCACATGTACGAAGTGAAACTGGCGGACGGTCCGCTGTTCATCCAGGACTTCGAAGTGCAACCGGTGGGCCGCCTCGCGTTCGAGGTGGAGCAGGTCGGCACGATCTTCGAAGACGCCTTCGAGCAGATCTGGCGCGGCAACGCCGAGAACGACGGCTTCAACCGCCTCGTGCTCGGTGCCAAGCTCGGCTGGCGCCAGGTGGCCGTGCTGCGCAGCTATTGCAAGTACCTGCTGCAGACCGGTGTGGCGTTCTCGCAGGCGTACATGGAAGATGCCCTCAATCGCTACCCCGCGATCGCCGGCCTCATTATCGAGCTGTTCAACGCGCGCTTCGACCCGCGCCGCGAGAGCCTCGACGGTGCCGAGCGCGAGCGTGCCGAAAGCATGCTTTCGCACGAGATGCATACACTCATGGACGCCGATACGCTGGCCGCGCATCCGGGCCTGATCGGCAATCTCGTCGCGTCGCTCGGCAACACGCGCGCAGAGCAGGCCAAGGCCGTCGAAGAGGCCATCGAGGCGCTGCTCGACAACGTGTCGAGCCTCGATGAGGACCGCATCCTGCGCAGCTTCATCGCGCTGGTGCATGCCACGCTGCGCACGAGCTTCTTCCAGGCCTGGGACGGCGCGTACCGCTCCTACATCAGCTTCAAGTTCGACTCGCACAAGGTGCCCGACCTCGCCAAGCCGGTGCCGTACCGCGAGATCTTCGTGTATGCGCCGCGCGTGGAAGGCATCCACCTGCGCTTCGGCCCGGTGGCGCGTGGCGGCCTGCGCTGGTCCGACCGCCGCGAGGACTTCCGCACGGAAGTGCTGGGCCTCGTGAAGGCGCAGATGGTGAAGAACACCGTCATCGTGCCGGTCGGTTCAAAGGGCGGCTTCTTCGTGAAGCGCCCGCCCGCGGGTGCCGATCGCGACGCGCAGCTGGCCGAGGGCATCGCGTGCTACCGAATGTTCATCAACGGCCTGCTCGACATCACCGACAACCTCGTCGAGGGTGCCGTGGTGCCGCCGCATGACGTCGTTCGCCACGACAACGACGACCCGTACCTGGTGGTGGCCGCCGACAAGGGCACGGCCACGTTCTCCGATATCGCCAACGCGATCTCGACGGAGCATGGCTTCTGGCTCGACGACGCGTTCGCGTCGGGCGGCTCGAACGGTTACGACCACAAGGGCATGGGCATCACGGCCAAGGGTGCCTGGGAGTCGGTCAAGCGCCACTTCCGTGCACTGGGTCGCGACAGCCAGACCGAAGACTTCACCGTCGTCGGCGTCGGCGACATGTCCGGCGACGTGTTCGGCAACGGCATGCTTCTTTCCGAGCACATCCGCCTGCTGGCCGCGTTCGACCATCGCCACATCTTCCTCGACCCCAACCCGGACGCGGCCGCGTCGTTCAGGGAGCGCGAGCGCATGTTCGCGCTGCCGCGTTCGTCGTGGGACGACTACGACAAGTCGCTGATCTCCGCCGGTGGCGGCGTCTACCCGCGTAGCGCCAAGTCGGTGCCGGTCTCGGCGCAGGTGCGTGCCGTGCTCGGCATCCGCGCCGAAGTCACGCACATGGCGCCGTCCGATCTGCTCTCGGCGATCCTCAAGGCGCCGGTGGACCTGCTCTGGAACGGCGGCATCGGCACCTACGTGAAGGCCACGAGCGAAACGCATGCCGACGTCGGCGATCGCGCCAACAACGCGCTGCGCGTCAACGGCAACGAACTGCGCTGCAAGGTGGTGGGCGAGGGCGGCAACCTGGGCATGACCCAGAAGGGCCGCATCGAAGCCGCGCAGGCGGGCGTGCTGCTCAACACCGACTTCATCGACAACTCCGCCGGCGTGGACACCTCCGATCACGAGGTGAACATCAAGATCCTGCTGAACGACGCCGTGCAGCGAGGCGAGCTGTCGTTCGAGGGCCGCAACAAGCAGCTGGCCGAGATGACCGACGAAGTCGGTCGCCTGGTGCTGTGGGACAACTACCGGCAGAACCAGGCCATTACGGTCATGGAACACCAGTCGGTGCGCCGCCTGGGTTCGATGGCGCACTTCATCAGCACGCTCGAGGCGGAAGGCCTGCTCGACCGCCAGGTAGAATCGCTGCCGACGTCCGCGGAGCTGACGGAGCGCAAGCTGCGCGGCCAGGGCATGACGCGTCCCGAGCTGTCGGTGCTGCTGTCGTACGACAAGATCCGGCTCTTCCAGCAGCTGCTGGACTCCGACGTGCCGGAAGATCCGTACCTGTCGCGCGAGCTGGTGCGTTACTTCCCCGTGCCGCTGCACGAGAAGTACGCCGAGCACATGCAGCGCCATCGCCTGAAGCGCGAGATCATCGCCACCGCGGTCACCAATTCGACGATCAACCGCATGGGCGCCACGTTCATGATGCGCATGCAGGAAGACACGGGCCACGGCCCGGCGTCGATCGCCAAGGCGTATACCGCGGCACGCGAGATCCTCGATGCGCGCGACCTGTGGGCGGAGATCGAGGCACTCGACGGCAAGATCGCCGAAGACACGCAGATCGACGCGGTGCTGCAGATCTGGTCGCTGCTGCGCCACCTCACGCGCTGGCTGCTCAATCGGCCGGGCGGTTCGCTGGACATCGCCGCCAACGTCGATCGCTATGCGAGCGACGTCGCCGCGCTGCGCAAGGCGTTGCCGGATGCGCTCACCAACACCGGTCGTGGCGACTTCGCCGCGAGCCAGGAGAAGTGGGAAGGGCTCGGCGTGCCGAACGCGCTGGCGGTTCGCCTCGCCCGCGTGCCGGTGCTGCGCTCCGCGCTCGACATGGTGGAGGTCTCGCGCCAGAGCGGCCGCGACATCGCCACGGTCGCCACGGTGTTCTACGAACTGGCCGAGGCGCTGGATCTCGACTGGCTCCGTGGCCAGATCGAGGCCCTGCAGGTCGAGGGCGCATGGCACGCGCAGGCGCGCGGGTCGCTGCTGGACGAGCTCAATGCCCAGCACCGCGCCCTGGCCCTGCAGGTGCTCGCCGTCGCGGGTGACCGCACGGACGTCAGCCCGGTGCAGGCATGGCTGGAGCGCGACGATCCGACGCTGAAGTACACCCGTGCGATGCTGGCGGAGATCCTGACCCAGAACGCGGACTACCCGATCGCCTCGGTCGCGGTCCGCCGGCTGGCGCAGCTGGCGCAGATCCCGGTGTAATCCGGATCGCGAGGGTGGGAGCCAGCAGGCTGGCTCTCACCCTCGCGACGTGCTCGCTACTATCCGTGATCGCCTTTCAGGCACTAAGCTGCCCGCTGGATCAGGATGCCCCCGCCCATGCGCCTAGCCTTCGTCGCCAGCGAAACCGAAGTCGCCCAACGCGCCCGCACGGCGCTCAACAAGCGTTACCACGGCGTGGAGCCGGGCGATGCCGATATCATCGTCTCGCTGGGTGGCGACGGCTTCATGCTGCGCACGCTGCACGCGCATCGCACGCTTGGCGTGCCGTTCTACGGCATGAAGCTCGGCAGGCTCGGTTTCCTCATGAACCAGCACGAGATGGATCACCTCCCCGAACGAGTCGAGAAGGCGCATCCGGCCGTGCTGCACCCGCTCGAGATGCATTCCGTCTGCTGCGACGGCGTGGAACACCGCGCGCTGGCCTTCAACGAAGTCGCGATGCTCCGGCAGAGCAATCAGGCCGCGCACCTCAGGGTTAGCCTCAACGGCGAGATGAAACTCGACGAGCTCGTCTGCGACGGCATCCTCGTGTCGACGCCGGCAGGTTCCACCGCGTACAACCTGTCGGCTCATGGGCCCATCCTCCCGCTCGACGCGAACGTGCTGGCGCTCACGCCGATCAGCCCGTTCCGCCCGCGTCGCTGGCGCGGGGCGATCCTCCCGCACGCCACGCGCGTCGGGTTCGAGACCAAGGACCCGAACAAGCGGCCCATCAGCGCCACGGCGGATTTTCACGAGGTGCGCGACGTGCGGTCGGTCGAGGTGAAGCAGTCGCGCCGGCATGCCGTGCGGTTGCTGTTCGATCCGGAACACAACCTGCAGCAGCGCATTCTCGACGAGCAGTTCGCTCCGTAGGCCGGCTGCCGCCGGTTCGCCAGCAGGCTGGCTCCCACCAGGTCGCAAGCAGGCTGACTCCCACCAGGTCGCCAGCAGCCTGGCTCCTGACAGGGCTGCTCTGGTGGGAGCCAGCCTGCTGGCGATGGCATTCGCCTCGGTGCGCGATCCGTGCCGGTGGATTACGATGACCGCATGACCGCTCCCTACGACGCCAGCAACGCCCACGACGATGCCTCCGTCCGCGACAATCGCCTCGTGGTGGCCATTTCGTCGCGTGCGCTGTTCGACATGGGCGACAGCCACGAGCTCTTCGAGCGCGACGGGCTCGACGCCTATCGCGCGTTCCAGATCGATCACGAGGACGAGCTGCTACAGCCGGGCGTGGCGTTTCCGCTCGTGCAGAAACTGCTCGGCCTGAACGCGCTCTCCGGCGACCTGCCGCCGGTCGAGGTGATCCTGCTCTCGCGCAATTCGGGCGACACGGGCCTGCGTATCTTCAACGCGATCCAGCACTACGGTCTCAACATCTCCCGCGCCGCCTTCACCAGCGGCGCGCCGACGTCCGATTACATCGCGCCGTTCAAGGCCGACCTTTTCCTCTCGGCCAACGCGGAAGACGTGGGTCGCGCGCTGCGTGCCGGTGTCGCGGCGGCGACGATCCTGCCGTCCACCGCGCCACAACGATCCAGCGAGCAGCTGCGCATCGCGTTCGACGGCGACGCCGTGATCTTCGGCGACGAGGGCGAACGCGTCTCGCAGGAGCAGGGACTCGACGCGTTCCACGCGAACGAGAGCCAGCGCTGGGCGGAGCCGCTGTCCGGCGGGCCGTTCCGCGGATTCCTCGCGGCGCTGCACCGCCTGCAGGCCGCGTTTCCGGCCGAGACGTCGCCGATCCGCACCGCGCTCGTCACCGCGCGCTCCGCACCGGCGCACAAACGCGTCATCCTCACGCTGCGCCGCTGGGGCGTCCGTATCGACGAGGCGTTGTTCCTCGGCGGCCGCGACAAGGGGCCCTTTCTCGACGCGTTCGGTGCGGACATCTTCTTCGACGATTCCCCGAAGAACGTGGAATCCGCGCGTCGCCACGTCGCGACGGGCCACGTGCCGCACGGTTTCAGCAACCGCTAGGCGAATCGCTCGCGCAGGCGCGGCGCCACGAAATCGAGGAAGGCGCGCACCTTCAATGGCAGCGGCGCCTGTCCCTTGTGCACGAGGCTGATCGGTAGCGGCGCGGCTTCG
Organism: Luteibacter sp. UNCMF331Sha3.1; assembly: GCF_900109915.1. Lineage (GTDB taxonomy): Bacteria > Pseudomonadota > Gammaproteobacteria > Xanthomonadales > Rhodanobacteraceae > Luteibacter. The sequence continues at coordinate 380,311 of NZ_FOBU01000001.1, read as the reverse complement.
TAGTCTTCGAGCACAACGCGCAGCGTGCCGTCGCGCAGTGCGTCGGCCACCTGGTAGGAAAGCACCCGGATGACGCCGACGCCCAGCAGCGCGGCGGCGATGGCCGCCTCCGCCGTGTTGACGGCCAGCCGCGAACGCACCGGCACCGAAATCTCCGCACCGTCCGTGGCGAACACCCATGCCCGCGTGGAGGCGAGCACCTCGAACGTGATGCATTCGTGCGACGCCAGGTCGCGTGGCGTCGACGGCACCCCGTGGGCGGACAGGTAACCCGGGCTTGCGCACACCACGCGACGCACCGTGCCGACGCCTGCCGCCACCAGCGCGCTGTCGGGCAACGCGCCCACGCGCACGGCCACGTCCGTGTTCTCGTCCATGAGGTGCACGACGCGATCGGTGAGCATCAGGCTGACGTCGATCTCGGGATAGTGGGCCAGGAACTCCGCCACCGCGGGCACCACGTGGAGTCGTCCGAACACGACCGGCGCGGTCACCACCAGTTCGCCCTTGGGCGAGGCGTATTCGCCGGTGGCCGCGCGTTCGGCCTCGTCGATTTCTTCCAGCACCCGCCGGCAGAACGCCACGTACGAGCTGCCCGCCTCGGTCAGGGACAGTTGTCGGGTCGTGCGATGAAGCAGGCGGGTGTGCAGGTGCGACTCCAGTTCGCCGACCTTGCGGCTCACCGTCGCCAGCGGCATGCCGAGTCGCCGCGCGGCGCCGGACAGGCTGCCGGCATCGACGACCGCGACGAGGATCGCCATGGCTTCGAGTCGGTTCACGGGATTCTCCCAAAAAATGGAAGGATGATTCCCAATCGTGGGTAATTCTCTTCCTCACTTCAAGCCCCTAGGTTGGCGACCTGTCCGAAGCCTCCGAGGATCCCGCCATGACAGGCGCCCAACCGTCCCACCCGCCCGTGCCCGAGGTCGCATCGCGCGCGAAGATCCTGATGATGGCGATCATCGCGGGTGCGGTGATCACCTGCCTCTATTGCACGCAGCCGATCCTGCCGCTGATCGCGGCGGGGTTCGGCGTGGGCCTGACCACGGTCGACATGGTCGCGGGCGTCGCGCTGCTGGGTTTCTCGGGCGGGTTGGCCTTCCTGCTCCCGCTCGGCGACCGCTTCGACCGGCGCAAGCTCGTGCTGGGGCAGATCGTCGCCGCGTTCGTGTTCGCGCTGGCGGCGGCGTTCGCCCCCGGCATCGGGGCGCTCATCGCCGCGTCGTTCGGTCTGGGCGTCGTCAGCTGCGTGCCGCAGCAGCTCGTGCCGTTCGCAGCCGTGATGTCGCGACCCAGCGAGCGCGGGCGCTCTGTGGGCACGGTCGTGAGCGGCATCATGGTCGGGATCCTGCTGGGTCGCACGATCAGCGGCGTGGTCGGTGATGCCTGGGGCTGGCGCGCGGTCTACGGCGTGGAGGCCGCCTTCATGGTGCCGGTCGGGATCGCCGGAGCATGGCTGCTGCCGAAGGGCGTGCCCAGCACGAACCTCTCGTACGGCCGGTTGCTCGCCTCGCTGTGGCCGCTGATGCGCGACCACCGGGCAATCCGTCAGTCCATGATCGTGCAGGCGCTGCTGTGGGCGTGCTTCAACGCATTCTGGGTGAACCTCGCCGCGCTGCTGGCGAACGGCCCGTGGCATCTCGGCAGCGCGTGGGCCGGGGGCTTCGGCATCATCGGGGCGGCAGGCGCGCTCGCGGCCACGCTCGGTGGACGCGCTTCCGATCGCCTTGGCACGCGGCGCGTGATCGGCGCGAGCATCGGTATCGTCACCCTCGCGTTCCTCGTGCTGTCCGGTGGCGGATCGTCGCTGGCGCTGCTGGTGACCGGCGTGATCGTGCTCGACATCGGCGTGCAATCGGGGCTGGTGTCGAACCAGACCCGCGCGTTCGCCGTCGATCCCACGGCGCAGGGTCGCATCAACAGCCTGTACATGACTGCCACGTTCCTGGGCGGCGCGGTCGGCGTCACCATCAGCGGCTGGCTGATGACGCACTACGGCTGGAGCGGCATCGTGGGTTTCGGCATCTCGCTCGGCGTGCTCGCCGCCGTCATCCACCGCATCGGCGCGCCGCGCGCCGCGGCGGCCTCGCTCAAGGCATCGTGAGCCGCCGACCGGTCAGACGATATTGGTCCAGCGCCACCAGTCGGTCTTCTTCTCTTCGCGCACGAAGGTGAAGAGGCCGGCTCCGAGGATCATCACGATGCCGATGAGCATCGGCCAGTCCAGGTGGTCGTGGAACAGCAGGTAGCCGAAAAGGATGGCCCAGAGCATCTGGCTGTACTGCGTCGGCGCCACGCGATTCGCCGGGGCATGCTGCGTGGCGAGCATCAGCAGCACGGCGCCCGCGGCGGCCAGCAGGCCGTAGCCCAGCACCAGAAACCACTGGTGCGCGTCGGGCCAGACGAAGTGCGGCAGCATCATGATGAACCCGGCGATCATCGGGCCGATCACACCCGCGCCGTAGAGCGTGATGCGCTTCTCGGTCGCCCCGGCCATGCGCAGCGCGATGATCGACAGCGCACCGGTGATGCCGCAGACGATCGCCGCCACGTGACCGACGCCGAGGTGGCGGAAACCGGGCCGCAACACGACGAGCACGCCCAGAAATCCGACGATCACGGCGGACCATCGCCGCCAGCCGACGTGCTCGCGGAGGAAGACGACGGAGAGGATCGTGACGAAGATCGGCAACAGGAAGATCAGCGAGAAGGCTTCCGCCATCGGCAGGGCGGTGAACGCCATCACGGCCGTGACGTTGCCGATCGCGCCGGCCATGGCGCGCAGCAGCCACAGGCCCGGCATCTTCGAGACGACGATCTCGCTCCAGCGGTCGCCCGGTTTCTTCAGGAACGGAAACGCCAGCATCGCGAGCACCGCGCCGAAGAACACCGCCTCGTAAGCGGGAAGGGACCCTTCGAGCGATTTCACGAACGCATCGCTCCACGCGTAGGCCGCGTAGCAGGCGAAGCCGAGCAGAACGCCTTTGAACATGGGCCGGGCCGGGCAGTCGGGGGTTCGCCATTATGTCGCGAACCCGTTCGCGAGTTCTGAGGTGGGAGCCAGCTTGCTGGCGATCGGTGCTTGTCGCGAGCACCCTTCGCCAGCAGGCTGGCTCCCACCGGACACGACACGTTGTTCGCCTTCACACGTCATCGCACGATCGTAAAAGTCCTCGGTTTCGGATCGCTATATAGTTAACTATATTTCGAATCGAGGGGGTTCCATGCGTCATTCATGGCGATACCAGGTCATGCTCGCCTGTCTGGGCGCCGGACCGGCGCTGGCCCAGCAAACGCCCGGAAAAACCGATCTCGAGGGCTACACCGTGGAGGCGACGCAACCGTCGTACCGTATCGAGACGGTGGGCATGGGCCCGCTGGGCGACCGGTCGCCGATCGACGTGCCGTATTCCGTGCAGGCCGTGAACAACGACCTGGCGCGCAATCAGCAGCTACAGAGCGTGCGCGAAGCGCTCCGGCTGCTTCCGAGCGTGCAGGGCGAGAACATCCGGCCGCAGACGCGCGGCCTGCAGGCGGGCGTCGTTCAGAACACCCGTATCGACGGGCTCAATATCGCGGCGACCACCGATTACCCGATCGAACAGTTCGAGCAGATCGAGGTGCTGAACGGACTTGCCGGAGCCCTGTACGGCCCCGCGAGCCCCGCGGGCACGTTCAACTACATCTTCAAGCGTCCGACGGACGCACCGCTGCGGGAGTTCGACCTGCGCTACAACTCCCGTGGCTCGGGCCTCGCTCATGCCGACGTGGGTGGGCGCTTCGGCACGGACGACCGTTTCGGCTATCGCGTGAACGTGCTGGACCAGAACGGCCCGGGCTACGTGGACGGCAGCCGTCTGGCGCGGCGGCTGGGCACCGTGGGTTTCGACGCCCGCCTCGGCGAGCACACGGTGCTCGAAAACGACGCGAGTTATTACCACTACACGTCCCGGGGGTTTCCCGGTACGTTCGCGCTGGGACGAGGCGTGGTGCTGCCGTCGGCACCGGATCCGGAACGCGTGGGCTACGGGCAGACCTGGGGCGGCGACGACAACATCACGCGGATCGTCAGTTCGCGCCTGCGTACCGCGTTCAACGATCGCTGGTCGCTGCGCGCCGGCGTGCTGAGGGAAAGCAACGACCGTCGATCGACCGTACCGACGAACACGCTCACGAACGACGCGGGCGCGTACACGACGACCGCCGCCACCACGACATACAGCTACGACATGATCGTCAGCAACATGGTGGCGCTGAACGGTCGCGTCGACACCGGCCCGCTCACGCACGACATCCTCATCGCCAACAACGGCTTCTACTGGACCCGCTACACGCCGTACACCACGGGCCCCGTCACGGTGGGGCGCGCGAGCCTGGGAGCGCCGGTGGCCTTCGCGAAGCCTCGCCTGCCCAGCTTCGCGCGACGTTTCCGTTCGATGAACACGAAGCAGCAATCGGTGTCGATCGGCGACACGATCGGTTTCGGTGAACGGTGGTCGGCGCTGGTGGCCGCGAGCGACAGCTGGCTGCACGTGCGCAACTACAACCGTACGGGTGCGACGACGAGTTCGTACGATGCGCACGGCATCAGCCCCACCGGCAGCCTGATGTTCAGGCTCGCGCGCGATCAGATGGTCTACGCGACGTATGGCGACAGCCTGCAGCAGGGGGACGTCGCGCCGGCCGGCACGGTCAACGCGAACGAAAGCCTGAAGCCGTATCGCAGCAAACAGTGGGAAGCCGGCTACAAGGCGCGCGTCGCGTCGATCGATCTGGGTGCCGCGCTGTACCGCATCGAGCGGCCTTATGCCTTCATCGGCGCGGACAACGTGTTTTCCCAGCGCGGACGGCAGGTGAACCGCGGCATCGAGCTCACCGCGAACGGCGACATCGGGCGCGACGTCACCGTGTTCTCCGGGGTGTCGCTGCTCGACCCGCGCCTGTACCGCACGGGCTCGACCACCACGAGCGGCAAGCAGATCCTCGGGCTGTCGCGCGTGGTCTACAACGCGTTGCTCGAATATCGACTGCCGTGGGTCGCGGGGCTGACGTTGACGCTCGACGTGAACCACGCCGGCAAGCGCGCCGGCGATTATCCCAACACGTATGTCGTCAAGGGATACACCGTGGCCGACGTCGGTGGACGCTACCAGACGAGGATGGGCGGTCGCCCCGTCACGTTCCGTCTCGCGGTGGACAACGTGGCCGACCGGCGGTACTGGGCGAACGTGACGCCGGCCGGACAGAACGGGTACAACGCCGCGGGCAGCGCGACCGCGACGCTCGGCGCGCCGCGTACGGTGCGGGCGTCGGTGCAGGTGGATCTGCTATGAACATCGCATGCGCCATCGTGGCGACGCTTCTTGTCGGAAGTGCGCTCGCGCACGAACCGGCGTTGCCGCAAGCATCCATCGCGCGCGAGCGCGCTTCCCGCAACGATGAGGCTGCGCTGGTCGTCTATGCTGCGGGAAGCCTGACCGGTGCGCTCTCCGCTATCGCGAAGCAGTACACGGCCGACACGGGCGAGCAGGTCCGCGTGGTCAATGGCCCGGCGGGCCTCCTGCGCGAGCGCATCGAGAAGGGCGAGCCCGCGGATGTCTTCATCTCCGCCAACATGGCGCATCCGCGTACGCTCGCAGGCGAAGGCAAGGCGACCCTGCCGGTCGTGTTCGCGCGCAACGCGCTCTGCGTCACCACGCTGCCCGATGCGGGCATCACCAGCGCGAACCTGCTCGACCGGCTCCTCGCACCCGGGGTGAGGATCGGCACGTCGACACCGGGCGCGGACCCCGGCGGCGACTACGCCTGGCAGTTCTTCGCGAACGCCGAGACGGTGCGCACCGGGGCGCGCGCCAATCTGGAGGCCAAGGCGAAGAAACTCGTCGGTGGCCCCGTGGCGCCCGTCATACCGGGCAACGTCGGCGCGGCGAAGTATTTCCTCCAGCATGACGACGTCGACGTGTTCTTCGGCTATTGCAGCTCGCACGACGCCACGCCCGACCCCGACCTGCGCAAGGTGCCCGTGCCGGAAAATCTCGCGCTTCCCGTGGACTACGGCATGAGCGTGGTGCTGCGCGACGGCGATCCCGCCCGCCGGGTGGCGGCGTACCGTTTCGCGCTCTACGCCATGTCGCCGGCGGCGCAGGAGCGGCTCCCGGCCTACGGCTTCCGCCCCGTGGCCACGCCCGAGCGCTGAATGCTGCGCCCCGGCATGACCGGGGCCCGTGGCAGGGCTAGAATCGAGGGCTTTCAGGCTGCCCAAGTACGAGTCCCCAGCATGGCCCTCCGTCTCGATCCGCTCGATCTCTACGATGTCCGTTCGCTGCTCACCGACGAGGAGCGTGCCGTCCAGGACGCCGTCGGCCGCTTCGTCGACGAAAAGGTGCTGCCGATCATCGGCGACGCGTTTGACCAGGGGCGTTTTCCGGCCGAACTCGTGTCCGAGATCGCCTCGCTGGGCCTCCTCGGCGCCACGCTGCCGGAGGAGTACGGCTGCGCGGGCATGAACGCCGTCAGCTACGGCCTCATCTGCCAGGAACTGGAGCGCGGCGATTCGGGCCTGCGCAGTTTCGCGTCGGTGCAGAGCTCACTGTGCATGTATCCGATCTTCGCCTACGGCACCGAAGAGCAGAAACGCGCCTACCTGCCCCGGATGGCGGCGGGCGAGGTCATCGGCTGCTTCGGCCTGACCGAACCGCACGGCGGCTCCGATCCGGCGAACATGAAGACCGTCGCGCGCAAGGACGGTGGCGACTGGGTGATCAACGGCGCCAAGATGTGGATCACCAATGGCAACCTCGCACACATCGCGATCGTCTGGGCACAGACGGACGACGGCATCCAGGGCTTCGTCGTGCCGACCGACACCCGGGGATTCGCGGCGCAGGAAGTGCACAAGAAGATGAGCCTGCGTGCTTCCGTCACGTCGGGCCTTTTCTTCGACGACGTGCGCGTGCCCGACAGCGCGCGCCTGCCGAACGTGAAGGGTCTCAAGGGCCCGCTCGGCTGCCTCAACCAGGCGCGTTACGGCATCACGTGGGGCCCGATCGGCGCCGCGCAGGCGTGCCTGAAGGAAGTGCTCGATTACACCGCGCAGCGCGTGCTGTTCGGTCGCCCGCTGGCCGCCAACCAGGCGGTGCAGGTGAAGGTGGCCGACATGGCCCGCCGCATCACCACCGCGCAGCTGCTTTCGCTTCAGCTGGGTCGCCTGAAGGACGCCGGCCGCCTGCAGCCGACGCAGGTGTCGCTCGCCAAGTGGAACAACGTCCGCATGGCGCTCGACATCGCGCGCGAATGCCGCGACCTCCTCGGCGGCGCGGGCATCACCACCGAGCATTCGGCGATCCGTCATGCGCTGAATCTGGAATCCGTCATCACGTACGAAGGTACCGAGACCGTGCATCAGCTCGTGGTCGGTCGCGAGCTGACCGGCATCAACGCGTTCTGACGGATGACCGCCATGCCGACCGTGTACGGCCTGCGTTCGTCGGGCAATTGCTACAAGGTGCAGCTCCTCCTCGAGATGCTGGGCAAGTCGTATCGCTGGATCGACACCGACAGCACGCGCGGCGCGACGCGCACGGAGACGTATCTCTCGCTCAATCCGAACGGCAAGGTGCCGTTGCTCGTGCTGGACGATGGCCGGCGCCTCGCCGAATCGAACGCGATCCTCTGCTATCTCGCGGAAGGATCGCCGTACCTTCCCGCGACGTCGTGGGATCGCGCGCGCACCTTGCAGTGGCTGTTCTTCGAACAGTACAGCCATGAACCGTACATCGCCGTTGCCCGCTTCGTGCGCCGGTGGCTGCCGGAAACGCACGAGCGCCAGGCGGAGTTGCCGCGGCTGCACGAGCGCGGCGCGAACGCGCTCGATGTCATGGAAGACCACCTCGCCAGCGAGGCGTTCTTCAGTGGCGGCGTGTTCGGTGTGGCCGACATCGCGCTCTTCGCCTATACGCATTGCGCCGCCGACGGCGGCTTCGATCTGTCCCGTTGGCCCCGCATCGGCGCCTGGCTGGAGCGCGTGCGCGCGCAGCCGGGTTTCTCGCCGATGATCGCCTGAATCTCTCTAGAGCACGCCATGTCCGCCCCGTTAGCGATACCCGCCCGACACAAGGGCTTCAACCGCGCCGAGATCGTCGACCAGAACTTCGTGGAATTCGTACGCGAATGGCGCGGCGACGTCGGTCGCGCACCGCGTGACGACGCGCCCGTGCTGCCGGGCAGCGCGCTCGATGCGCGCGGCTTCCGTGAGCTGCTCGAATCGCAGCTGATCAGCCGGCACCTCGACCTGATGGCGCGCGTGCTGCGCGTGCAGAACAAGGTCTTCTACACGATCGGCTCGTCCGGACACGAAGGCAACGCGATGGTCGCGCGCCTGACGCGGCACACCGATCCCGCGTTCCTGCATTACCGGAGCGGCGGTTTCATGGCGGAGCGCTTTCGCAAGCTGCCTGGCATGGACCCCGTGATGGATTCCGCGCTGTCGTTCGCCGCGAGCAAGGACGATCCGGCCTCGGGCGGGCGTCATAAGGTTTGGGGAAGCAAGCCGTTGTGGGTGCTGCCGCAGACCTCGACGATCGCGTCGCACCTGCCGAAGGCGCTGGGCACCGCGATCGCCATCGAGCAGGCGAAGCGCATCGGCCACGCGTTGCCGATCCCCGTGGACTCGATCGCCGTGTGCTCGTTCGGCGACGCGTCGTCCAATCATGCGACGGCCCAGACCGCCTTCAACGCGGCGGCGTGGACGGCGTACCAGAAGCTTCCCGCGCCCGTGCTGTTCGTGTGCGAGGACAACGGCATCGGCATCTCGGTGAAGACGCCGCACGGATGGGTGGCGAACAACTTCCGCCACCGCGCCGATCTCGACTACTTCTACGCCGACGGCCTCGATCTCGCCGCCGGATACGCGGACGTGGCGCGCGCGGTGGCGCACTGCCGCGACACGCGCCGGCCGACGTTCCTGCATCTCGGCACCACGCGCATCATGGGCCACGCGGGTACCGACTTCGAGATCGAATGGCGGTCCGTCGAAGAACTCGTGGCGCTCGAAGCGACCGATCCGCTCCTGCGCAGCGCGAGCATCGCGCTCGCTTCCGGACTGTATGCGCGCGACGAGCTGCTCGACCTCAACGAAAGCATCCGCAAGCGGTGTTTCGCCGCCGCCGAGGATGCCGATCGCCGTCCCCGGTTGACCGCGCTCGACGACGTCATGGCGCCGTTGGCGCCGTATTCGCCCGAGGCGGTGCGTGCGGAAGCCACCCGCGCGGCGGATCCCGGGGAGCGCGCACGCGCGTTCGGTGGCGAGGAAAAACTGCCGGAGAACCAGCCGCCGCGCCATCTGGCGATCCAGATCGGCCAGGCGCTGCACGACGTGATGGCGAAGTATCCGGAAAGCCTGCTCTTCGGCGAGGACGTCGCGCAGAAGGGTGGCGTGTACACGGTGACCAAGGGGCTGCACAAAGCGTTCCGCAACGCGCGCGTGTTCAACACGCTGCTCGATGAGACGATGATCCTCGGCCTCGCGCAGGGCTACGCCAACATGGGCATGCTGCCGCTGCCCGAGATCCAGTACCTCGCGTACTTCCACAACGCGTGCGACCAGATCCGGGGCGAAGCGGCCTCGCTGCAGTTCTTCTCCAACGGCCAGTACCGTAATCCCATGGTCATGCGCGTCGCCTCGCTGGGATACCAGCGTGGTTTCGGCGGGCATTTCCACAACGACAACTCCATCTCCGCGTTGCGCGACATCCCGGGGCTGGTGGTCGGCTGCCCGAGCCGCGGCGACGACGCCGCGACGATGCTGCGTACCCTGATGGCGCTGGCGAAGATCGACGGGCGCGTCACCGCGTTTCTCGAGCCCATCGCGCTGTACATGACGAAAGATCTGTACGAGGCGGGCGACGGGCAGTGGCAGTTCGCATACCCCGCGCAGGGCGAGGCGATGCCGCTGGGCGAAGGGCGCGTCTACGAGGCCGGTGCCGACGATCTGGTGATCTTCACCTTCGGCAACGGCGTGCCGATGAGCCTGCGCGCCGCGCGCCGGCTCGGGAAGGACATGGGCTGGAAGGTTCGCGTCGTCGACCTGCGCTGGCTCGTACCGCTCAACGATGCGTTCATCGCGCGCGAGGCCGCGACGGCGAAGCGCATTCTCGTGGTCGATGAAGGCCGCAAGAGCGCCGGCGTGGGCGAGGGCGTCATCACCGCGATCGTCGAGGCCGGCCTGGGTGGCGTGCCGCTTCGTCGCGTCGTCGGCGCGGATACGTTCACTCCGTTGGCGGGCGCGGCGTTCCTGGTGCTGCCGGGCGACGACGATATCGTGGCGGCGGGACTCGGGCTCGCCTGACGGGAGAACCCGTCTCCCGCGCGAGCCGACGCTATTTCGCCTCGGCTCGCCGGACCAGCACCGGGCCCGCGTTGCCCGCGCAGACGGCCCGGTTGCGACCGGCCATCTTCGCGGCGTACATCGCGCTGTCGGCGCGTTCGACGACCGACGCCACCGTGTCCGCGGGGGTGCGCATCGCAAGGCCGATGGACACCGTGAGCGGCGCGCCGGCGGCGTTGACGTCGAGGCGGTGCACGCGGCGGCACAGGCGCGTCGCGATCTGCATCGCGTTGTCCTTGTCCACGCCCTGCAGCAGCGCAACGAATTCTTCGCCACCGAAGCGGGCGAGCAGATCGGACGGGCGCAGTTCGTGGCGCAGCGCCGCCGCCACGGCCACCAGCGCGCGGTCGCCCGCCGCGTGGCCATGTTTGTCGTTCAGCGCCTTGAAGTGGTCGAGATCGAAAAAGAGCAGCGCCACCGGTCGCGACATGCCCGCGTCGAAGACCGCGGTGGCGGCTTCCGTCCACGCGCGACGGTTCAGCAAGCCGGTCAGCGGATCGACATCGGCGAGTTCGCGGGCGCGGTCGCGATCGTGGCGGATGGTCAGCGCGCGGTCCGACAGACCGATGGACAGCACGATCGCCTCGAACGCGCCGACCGCGATCGCCGCATCGGGCAACCATGGCGCACTCGCCAGCATGCCCTGCTGCTGCACGCCGCAGAGCGCCGTCAGGATCAGCAGCGGCGTCCAGCCGACGAGGAAGAACCATGCATGGCGCGAGCCACGCGCCGCGGCGATGGCGCCCGCGACGAGCATGAGCACGGCGCCGAGCAGCACCAGGGGCTGGAGCAACAGCTGCGCCATGTCGACGACGAAGGCGATGCCGGTGGCGCGCATGACCACGAGCAGCGGCATCACCAGCGCGAAGGCCAGGACCGGCGTCCGCAGCATGGGCACGAACTCGTCGATGCGCGCGAAGCGCAACACGAAGAGCGCGGCGAACGAGACGGACAGCGCCGTGGCGGCGACGCCGAGCACGTCCGCCATGCCGGCCAGCGACTGCAATTCGAGCGGATGGAACACGAAGCCCGACCGCAGCCCCTGGATCAGCGCGTAGCAGACCAGATACGCCGCGTACCACCCGAACGTCATGTCGCGAAGGATCAACGTGAAGCACAACGCCATCAGCGCCATGGTCAGCATCACCGCGAAGCCACCGGTGGCGAACACCATCCAGCCGCCGTCGTCGCGCAGGTAATCGGGCCAGGAGTCGATGGCGATGGTCACGGCGCCGGGCGGCGTCGTGCCGGCGTCGAACTTCAGCAGGAGCGCCCGCGACGCGGGGATGGATCCGGGCACGCTGAAGATCAGCCGGCCATGACCGTGCAGCGGCGGGCCGAAATCGTCGAGCGAGGTGGAGGCGATCAGCCGATCGCCGTCGTAGAGCGAGACGTTGCCGAACCCCGGGTGGCGCACGCTGAGCACGCGCTCGCCCGTGGTCCAGGGCGGCATGCTGCGCACGACGACCCAGGTACCGCCCGGCGCGTTCGGCAGGGTCTGCATCTGGGTCGGATCGAAGGAGGGCAGGGGCCGCTCGTTGGCTTCGCGCAGGATCGCGGCGGGTGTGTCGCCCGGCCGGACTTCACGCCAGTTCGCCGTGATCGTCTCGGCACCGGCCAGGCCGGCGAACAGCAGGCAGCAGAGCGTCATCGCCTGGAAAAGACGAAGCGTCCACCCGCCGTGCCGGTTGCCTGCCCGCATGCCGATTCCCGCAGATCGCGAAGGCGCGCCCTGTCAGGACACGCGACGTGGATTCGGAAGCGTTTCCAGGAAGAAAGCCCGTCTCCCCCAACTACTGCCCCCTTATTCTGCCCGCTCCGGGGCGCCTTGTCGCCTTGGCCGTTAGGGCTAGGCGCGAGGCCTAGGAGCTCGCGGCCAGGCCCCCGAAACGCTCCAGCAGCTGGGTCTGCGCGTCCCGCACCGGCTGGCCGGCGGCGGGCTGGAGCAGGCCGTACGTGCCATCGGCCTGTTGGACCCACGCCGAGTGGTTGTCGGCGAGGTACAGGTCCAGTTCGCGGCGGACGCGCTGGCGCAGCTTCTTGCCCTCGATGGGGAAGCAGGTTTCGACGCGGCGTTCCAGGTTGCGCTCCATGAGGTCCGCGCTGGCCAGGAAGAGGTCGGCCTCGCCGTCGTTGTGGAACCAGTACACGCGGCTGTGCTCGAGGAACCGGCCCACCACGGAACGCACGCGGATGTTCTGGGAGACGCCCGGCACGCCGGCGCGCAGGCAGCACATGCCACGCACGATCAGGTCGATCTTCACGCCGGCCTGGCTCGCGCGGTACAGCGCCCGGATCAGCTTCGGATCGGTGACCGCGTTGAGCTTGAACACGATCTCGGCCTTCTTGCCCGCGGCGGCGTTGGCGGCTTCCCGCGCGATGAGGTCGAGCAGGCCCTTCTTCAGCGTGAACGGCGCATAGAGCATGCGCTTCATTTTCAGCGCCTTGCCCATGCCCGTCAGCAGACGGAACAGGCGATGCACGTCGTCGCACAGGGCCTCGTCGGACGTGAGCAGGCTGTAATCGGTGTACAGGCGCGCATTGCCGGAGTGGTAATTGCCCGTGCCGAGATGCGCGTAGCTCACCAGCTTGCCGTTCTCGCGGCGTTGCACGAGCATCAGCTTCGCGTGCGTCTTCACGCCGACCACGCCGTAGGTGACGACCGCGCCGGCCTGCTGCAGGCGCGAGGCGAGGCTGAGGTTGGATTCCTCGTCGAAGCGTGCCCGCAGTTCCACCACGGCGGTGACTTCCTTGCCCGCGCGCGCGGCTTCCACCAGCGCGTCCACGATCTCGGAGTTCGCGCCGCTGCGATACAGCGTCTGCTTGATCGTGAGCACCTGCGGATCCTTCGCGGCCTGGCGCAGGAAGTCCACGACGGGCGAGAACGATTCGAACGGGTGATAGAGCAGGATGTCCTGCTTGCCGATCACCGCGAACATGTCCTCGGCATCGGCGAGCGCCTTGGGCAGCGCGGGAACGAACGCAGGGAACTGGAGCCGTGCGTAGGCCGGCTGCAGTGTCATTTCGAACAGGCGCGCGAGGTTCACCGGCCCATTCACTTCATAGAGCGAGTCGGCTTCGAGCGAGTACTGCTTCAGCAGATAGTCGACGAGCGGTTTCGGGCAGTTGTCCGCCACCTCCAGACGCACCGCGTCGCCGTAACGGCGCGAGAAGAGTTCGCCACGCAGCGTGCGCGCGAGATCCTCGACGTCTTCGGGATCGATCGTGAGGTCGGCGTTGCGGGTGAGTCGGAACTGGTACGAGCCCAGCACGCGCATGCCCGGGAACAGGTCGTCCGCGTGGGCGTGAATGATCGACGACAGCAGCACGTAGTTGTCGCCGCCGTCGCTGACGTCGTCGGGCAGGCGGATCAGGCGCGGGAGAATGCGCGGCGCCGGCACGATCGCCAAGCCCGAGTCGCGGCCGAAGGCATCGGTGCCTTCCAGCTGCACGATGAAGTTCAGGCTCTTGTTCACCAGTCGCGGGAACGGGTGCGTGGGGTCCAGCCCGATGGGGGTGACCAGCGGCGCGACTTCATGGCGGAAGTAGCGACGGACCCAGACCTTCTGCTTGTGCGTCCACTGGTTGCGACGCACGATGCGGATGCCTTCCTCGGCGAGGGCCGGAAGGATCCTGTCGTTGAGGATGGCGTACTGCCGTTCGATCTGCCGGTGCGCCACCTCGGCGATCTCGGCGAGCACGCGGCGCGGCGGAATGCCGTCGGCGCCGATCACCTCGTGGTCGAACGCGATCTGCTGCTTCAGGCCAGCGACGCGGATCTCGAAGAACTCGTCCATGTTCGACGAGAAGATCAGCAGGAACTTGAGCCGCTCGATCAGCGGCTTGGATTCGTCCAGCGCCTGATCGAGCACGCGGATGTTGAACTGCAGCTGGGCAAGCTCGCGATGGACGTAGAGGCTGGGATCGTTGAGATCGACGTCGGGCACCTCCGGCGGGGCGACGGCGCGTGTCGTCGCCGTCCTGGCCGGTGCGGTCGATTCGGTAGGTGGCGTCATCGTGTCCAGGGCTGCATCCTCGTCGCGTATCGCGACGCCCCCATGGTACGCCGCCGGGCAGGCAGCGTATGACGGCGGTGTTACAGCGTCGTGACCCGGGCGCGGGGCTGGGCCACGGGGTCGGAACGCCGGCACATCGGGGGGGCGTCGTCGCGACCGTTTCGGTGTCCTGGCCCGCGTCCTATGGATACGACGTCACGGGATGGGTGCTGTACACCGTCGCCGGCCCCATGCCCGAGGCGTTGAGAACCCTGGGGTCGGCGAGGCTCCAGCAACTGCCGTGAAAGTGGATGCCGGGGAACGTCAGGTGCTTTTCGAACGTCGTGACATGCAAGTCCGGCACATGGACGTACTCGAGCCGGTAGTTCTTCAGAGCAAGCAGGTGGGCGGGCCAGTCCAACAATCCGTCGTAGGCCTGGCGGATCTGCGGATCGGCTCCAAGGCGCACACCGTTCGCATCCCATGTTGAACGATCGGCGGCGCCGTGAGCGCCCCCGTAGACATAGAAGGGGGTGACTTCTCGTTGGGGCGGAAGAGTCAGGGCGATCTCCTTGACCTTGTCCATGATCTCGCTGACGGTTACCTGGACGTCGACTGCATAGTGGGTCGCCCCGTTCCTGGTCCCGGAACGCCACTCCGCCTTCAGCCCGACTCTCGTCCTGCGATCGAATTTAGCGGAGGGGATATGCGGAGAGCGAACCACGTGCACGCTATCGTCGCCGCCGAGGGGCCGATGCAACCATGCCGGGTCTATTCCCGACCTGGCTGCGATCGCCGGCGCGCGCGATCCGAAACGGCCGTTAGCCAGTCGTCTGCCGGCCCGCACGGTGGCTTTGGCCACGGATGCCAGGCCCGCCGCCGTGCCGAGCACGCCGGTGGCCAGCGCGATGGTCCCGAAGACGGATGCCAACGAGTCATCCCCCGTGATCGTCGCGAGCGCGCTGCCTCCTTCGGCCACGAGAGACACGACGTCGATCGCGGCGGCTGCCGAGAGTGCGATCACCGACGGCGTCGACACGGCGCCCGCGAGGGGGCCTGCCGCGGCAGCCACTGCGGCGAGTGCCGCGCCACCCGAGATCACCGCGGCCACGGCGGCGGTCGCGATGCCGAAGATCGCCAGTCCGATGTTTAGCCACGAGTTTCCGCTGGGATCGATCCGTCCGATGGGGTCGCCGCCGCAATAGGCATACCGGTTGAGGCCGCCCCGGTCGAAGGGGCTGAAAGGGTCGGGGCTGATGAAGCGTCGCATCGCCGGTACATAGGCGCGCTGCCCGAGCAGATACCAGTTCGACACGGGCTCTGGCACTTCACCGGCAAAGGCCGTGGTCGCGCCGCCGGACGGGACCGTTCCGACCCCATAGGCACCATAAGTTCGGGTCGTGCCGCCCTCCACGACGATCGATCCCTGCATGTCGCCGCCGACGAGCCACGTCCGGACGCCTGCCGACAGCGCGGTTTCCGCAACGAGGGTTGCGCCTATCCGGACATAGCGACGGGTTTCTCCGGACGACGAGACGATGCAGGCGAGGCGCCCATCCTCGAATATCCGATTCGCCAGCTGCCCATCGCGGATCACGCCGGTGATGCGGTTACCGGGGCCATGGCGGTAGCGGGTCGACGAGCCGTTCGCGTGCCCGACGGACGTCAGACGCGCCGCGGCATCGAAGCCGATGGTATGTGCGCCATCGCGATCGTGCAGTTCGATCATGGCGCCGTTCGGATCGTACGACATCGACATGCCAGCGCCGGACGTTTCCGTGATGTACGCGAGACGATCCCGATCGATCGCGTCATAGTGCAGAGTGGCCACGTTCGATCCCCCCGCGACGAAGGTCGTCTCGACACGTGTAAGGTTGTCGATGGCATCGAAGACGAAGATCTGTCGCCTGTATTCCCGGCCGGCTTCGTCCCGGGGCCATGCACCGCTGCGCGCCTCGCGGACGTCATGGTCGACGAGGCGGCCGCGCGCGTCGTAACCCATGACTTCGTCGCGGATGCATCGATCCGCGTCGTCGAGGTAGCGACGTCGGATCAGCTTTCCATCGGCCTCCCAGGTCAGTGCTATCGCATGTCGTTGGGTGCCCCCCGACGTCGAGTGTTCCCATGACTGAAGACACAACCGACCGTCGGCTCCGTAGGAGCGTCGCTCGACCATCGACGCGACCTCGGTCGCCGCGACGCGCGACGAAAGTCGGGAAAGTACATCGTAAGTAAGCGTGACGTCGACGTGCTCGTCGGTCACCTTCGACAGCCTTCCCAGGAGGTCGTAGGTGAACCTGCGCGTCACGCCGTGCACATCGCGTTGCTCGAGCGGCCGGTCGTTCGGCGAGAGCGTGGTGCGAGTGGTGCGCTCGCCCATCCCGGGCATGCGCAAGCGTTGTGCCGTGTGGCGACCGAGATAATCGACGGTGAAGTCCATCCCGTCGAGTCCCGCCGTCATGGCCTGCGCGAAGCCGGTATGCCGGTCGTAGGCGTGCGTGCTGAGGGTTTCCACGGCCCGTCCTCCGTTGAACATCCTGTTCGTGCGTCGAAGCATGCCTCCTCCCGCCCCTCGGGTCGACGGCCGAGTCGGCGCGGATTCGGCGATGGACGTGCCAGACCGAGGCGCCGCTTCAGGAAGCGACACGCATCGCCCGCAGGCCGACGCCCGCCGATGCGTGTCAGACGATCAGCGGCTCCGGTTCCAGCGTCACGCCGAACTTCGCCTGTACGCCCGCGATGACCTTCTGCGCGAACGCCCACAGCTGCGGACCGGTGGCCTTGCCATGATTCACCAGCACGAGCGCGTGCCGGTTCGACATGCCAGCGTCGCCGTCGCGCTCGCCTTTGTACCCCGCGGCCTCGATGAGCCAGCCGGCGGAGATCTTCGCCGTGCCTCCCGCGTGGGGCCACACGGGCACGCCGGGGTGGGCGAGTGCCAGCGCCTCGGCCTTCGCCGCGGGAACGATCGGGTTCTTGAAGAAGCTGCCGGCGTTGCCGATGACCGCGGGATCGGGGAGTTTGCGCGAGCGCAGCCGCACGACGGCTTCCGCCACGTGATACGGCGTGGCTCGGGAAACGCCCATGGTCTCGACTTCCTCGCGGATGCCCGCGTAGTCGAGCGACAGCGGCCGTTCGCGCGGCAGCGCGAACGTCACGGCCACGACGATCCAGCGACCCGCCTGTTGCTTGAAGCTGGAGTCGCGATACGAGAAGGCACACGCCGCCCTGTCGAGCACCACGAACTCGCCCTTGTGCGTGTCCCACGCCTCGACCGTGTCGATGAATTCGGAGACCTCGACACCATAGGCGCCGATGTTCTGGATCGGCGACGCGCCCACCGTGCCTGGAATGAGGATCAGGTTTTCGAGGCCCGCATAGCCCTGACCGAGCGACCAGCGCACGAAATCGTCCCAGCGCTCCCCGGCGGCGACACGGATCAGCACGCGATCGTCGCGCTGAAACGTCTCGACGCCGCGCGTGGCCATCGCGAGCACCGTGCCGTCGAAATCGCCCTTGATCAGCAGGTTGCTGCCCTCGCCGAGCACGAGCACCCTGCCGTTCTTCACGGCGGGGTAGGCGAGCAGCTCGGGAAGTTTCGTGGGATCGCGCACCTCGGCCAGCAGCTTCGCGCGCGCGTCGACGCGCAGCGTGTTGCGCTGACCCAGCGGGGCATTGCTGGCGAGCGAAAAACCGCCCATGTCCACGGGAGCGTTGTTCATGCCACGATCCCGCGGCGGCGGATCTCGGCGACGGCCTCGGCGACGAGCTTCGGTCCGCGATAGACCAGCCCGGAATAGACCTGTACGAGCGCCGCCCCGGCCTCCATCTTCTGCGCGGCGGTGTCGCCGTCGACGATGCCGCCGACGCCGACGATGGGCAGCCTGTCGCCCACGCGCTCGCGCATCGCGCGCAACACGGCGGTGGATTTCGCGAACAGCGGACGCCCGGAGAGGCCACCTGTCTCGCCCGCGAGCGGGTGACCGGCGACGTGGCCACGGTCGATGGTCGTGTTCGTGCAGATGACGCCGTCGATACCGGAGGCGAGCAGTACGTCGGCGATGGCGTCGAGCTCGGCTTCCGTGAGATCGGGCGCGATCTTCAGCAACATCGGCTTGCGTCGGCCGTGCTGACCGGCGAGACGCTCCTGCGCGTCGCGCAGCGTGCCGATGAAGCGGCGTAGCGTCTCTTCCTCCTGCAGGTCGCGCAGGCCCTGCGTGTTGGGCGAAGAGATGTTGACGGTGACGTAGCTCGCCAGCGGATACGCCTTCTCGAGGCACAGCAGGTAATCGTCGACGGCACGCTCGTTGGGCGTGTCCTTGTTCTTGCCGATATTGATGCCGAGCACACCGCGGTAAGCGGCCTTCTCCACGTTGCGCACCAGCGCGTCGATGCCGCCGTTGTTGAAACCGAGGCGGTTGATCACGGCCTCGTGCTCGGGCAGGCGGAACATGCGTGGCTTGTCGTTGCCCGGCTGCGGACGCGGCGTCACCGTGCCGATTTCGATGAAACCGAAGCCCATCGCGGCGAGACCGTCGAGATGGTCGCCATTCTTGTCCAGCCCCGCGGCCAGGCCGACGGGGTTCGGAAAATCGATACCGAACGCGCGCACCGGCAGATCCGCCGGCGGCGTCGCGACGAGCCCCGAGAGCCGGCTCCGCTGCGCGACATCGGCGGCGTAGAGCGTGAGGCCGTGTGCGGTTTCGGCGTCGAGCATGAAGAGCAGGGGACGGATCAGGTCGTACATCAGTTACCCGGATGACCCGCGAAGATGCGAGTGTCGTATTCGAAATCGACCGTCCCGCCATCCTGCGTCGCGTCGAACAGCGAACGCAGCGCGGCGAGCATCGGCTCGTGATTGGTGTGGCCCGGCTTCGGCGCATAGGACGACGACATCAGCCGACCGAGCAGGCCATCGTGATCGAGCTTCTGCGCGTGCGGGAACGACGCCATGCCGCGGTAGCCGTGCCCGAACCAGCGCGCCATCCCCTCGTCGTCGGCATAGCGCTCCGCGACGCTCACATAATCCACGCCGTACTCGTGCAGCAGACGCTCGTAGCCTTCGAGAAACGGCGTGCCCGTCAGCCGGCGCGAGTTCCAGAACACCGCGACGAGCCCACGCGTCGTCAGAACACGACGAAACTCGGCGCGCACCTTTTCCGTGTCGAACCAGTGAAACGCCTGCGCGGCGATCACCAGGTCCGTCGACGCGTCGGCGAGGCCGGTCGCTTCGGCGGAGCCATCGGTCGCCGCGAACCGCGACTCGCTGGCCAGCCAGCGCTGCGATGCGTCACGCATCGCCGCGTTGGGTTCGACCGCGGTGACGCGATGCCCGGCGTCGAGAAACAGCTTGCTCGAAATGCCCGTCCCGGCGCCGATGTCGGCGACGGTCCAGTCCGGCCTCACGCCGAGGCCGTGCAACCAACCGACCAGCGCCACGGGGTAATCCGGGCGATAGCGGACATAGTCCTCGACGCGATCGGAGAAACGTTCCGTGGAGCGCAGGTCGGTCATGTCGTCACCGGATGGTCAGAACTCGAACTTGATGCCCTGGGCCAGCGGCAGCGCGTCGGAGTAGTTGATGGTGTTCGTCTGGCGGCGCATGTAGACCTTCCACGCGTCGGAACCCGACTCGCGACCGCCACCGGTTTCCTTCTCGCCACCGAACGCGCCGCCGATCTCGGCACCCGACGTGCCGATGTTGACGTTCGCGATGCCGCAATCCGAGCCGGCCGCGGAGAGATACTGTTCCGCGCTCTTCAGATCCTGCGTGAAGATGGCCGACGACAGACCCTGCGGCACGGCGTTCTGCTCCGCGATGGCCTCGTCGAGCGAGTCGAACGGCATCACGTAGAGGATCGGGGCGAATGTTTCCGTCTGCACGACCGTATCGGAGTTCTTAAGGCCCGTGACGATGGTCGGCAGCACGAAGTTGCCCTTGCGATCGGTGAGTGCCTTGCCGCCCGTACGCACGGTGCCGCCGGCGGCCTTCGCCTGCTCGATCGCGGCGAGGTAACCCTGCACGGCTTCCGGACTGTTGAGCGGGCCCATCAGCGTGGTGGCCAGCGTGGGGTCGCCGATCTTCTGCTCGACCTGGCCGTAGGCCTTGACCAGTGTATCGACGACGGCATCGTGGATCGACGAGTGCACGAGCACGCGGCGCGTGCTCGTGCAGCGCTGGCCCGCCGTGCCGACGGCACCGAAGACGATCGCGGGAATCGCGAGCTTCAGGTCGGCCGACCTGTCGAGGATGATCGCGTTGTTGCCGCCGAGTTCCAGCAGGCTGCGGCCCATGCGCTTCGCCACGCGCTCGCCGACCATGCGGCCGACCTTCGTCGAGCCGGTGAAGCTGATCAGCGGGATGCGCTTGTCGTCGACGAAGCGCTCGGCCAGCTCAGTGCCCGCGTCGTTGAACAGGAAGAAGATATCCGGGAAGCCGGCGTCCTTCAGGGCCTCGTTGCAGATCTTCATCGTGGCGATGGCGGAGAGGGGCGTCTTGGGCGACGGCTTCCAGATGCAGATGTCGCCGCAGACCGCCGCGAGAAACGCGTTCCAGGCCCAGACGGCGACCGGGAAATTGAAGGCGCTGACGATGCCGACGATACCGATCGGGTGCCACTGTTCGTACATGCGGTGGCCGGGGCGCTCGGAATGCATGGTGTTGCCGTAGAGCATGCGGCTCTGGCCCACGGCGAAATCGGCGATGTCGATCATCTCCTGCACTTCGCCGTCGCCTTCCGGCTTGATCTTGCCCATCTCGAGCGCGACCAGCGAGCCCAGGGCGTCCTTGTGCCTGCGCAGGGCTTCGCCGCACAGGCGGACGGCTTCGCCACGGCGCGGGGCGGGCGTGGTGCGCCAGACGGCGAAGGCTTCCTGCGCGCGTTGCACGATGGTTTCGTAATCGGCCGCGCTCGACGCCTGCACGGTGGCGATGACCTCGCCGGTGGCCGGATTGGTGGGGCTCAGCGTGCCGGCGTCCATCGTGTCGGCCCAGGAGCCGCGGCCGAGGTAGGTGCCCGACTCGGTGCCGTTGAGACCGAGCGCTTCGAGAATCTTGGCTGACATGATGCTTCCCTTTGACGGCGCCCCGGCGGAATGCAGGCACGCACGGTAAAACCGCGATTCTAGCAAACACCTCCTTCACGTCCCGTTGTGCGGCGCGGAACGGATGTGTCCGGGATGTCAGCACCGGGGGATGTTGCGACGACCTTGCAAAGACGGGCGCAAGTGCAGGCTGGCACTGGACTTATTCAGCTCTGGAGCCGTCATGACACGTGTCTACGAGGTGCCTTACCTCCCCGATGAAGGCTCGCGCTGGACACTCCGCCTGGCTGGCAGGCCGGTCGGAACATTCGCGTCGCGCTTCGAGGCCCTGCGGGCGGCCGTCAATTTCGCCTCCGCCGAAGGGGGGGATACCAGTATCGGCGTCGAAGGCGCCGACGGGATGTGGCGACCGTTCGGCAGCGATGTGAAGCGACCCTCGCATCTGCCTCCCATGCCACCGGTGCGGTTGGTTCACCGATCCTGACCGCGCAGGGCAGTCCGCTCGCTCATCCGGAAGACCGTTGCACGACGAGGTGTGCTTAGCGGGACAGGTAGACAGGGTGGGGAGCCATACCGGACACAAGCCTGAAGCGCGGATCCGCCACACCGAAACAGGTTCCGTCCACATGTACCCCTGGCAGGGCGGTCATACCGTCGTACATCTCGGCGTTTATCTTACTTAGCGGCACATAGCGCAGGTCGTACCCCTTTGCCTGGAAGAGCCGCATGACAGCGGGAAGTCGTTCGCGGTACGCGCCGTCGACTTCGTCATCCGGGCTCTTTCGCAGGCCGTACGAGTCCCAGCGAGGTTCCTGGGTCGGCCAGCCATGGGCGCCCCCGTAAACATAGATCGTTCCCGACCCCTCCGGCAGGTCGGCGGCGATCGAGCGCAGGCGCCTCATCGTCAGATTCACGGTGAGTTCCGTGTCCGCCGCCCAGTAGGTTGCCGGTCCCTTCGTTTGGGCATGCCAGCCGGGATCCGGCCGAATGGCCCCGCCCCTGGTGTGCGTCGAGCGCGATGACGGCAGCTCGGCAAGCGTACGAATGGGGTTGGCGCCTCGGGACCCGGCGCCGCGACCTCCCAGTGCGACGTCGGCTATCGAAGCACCAGCCGCCGGCTTGCCTCCTCGCGTGAGCGTCGATCCGACGAAGCGTACGGACGGCCGGGAACGCGTGGCGGCGCGTGCGATGGATTTGCCCAGCGACGCCAGTCCTGTCGCCGCTCCCAACGCGCCCGTCACCGTAGCGATCGTGCCGAATACCGATATCAGCGAGTCGTTTCCCTCGACGGTGGCGATAGCGCTGCCGGCCTCCGCGGCGAGCGAGACGACGTCGATCGCGGCGACGGACACGAGCGCGACTACCGAGGGCGTCGATACGGCAGCCCACACGCTGCCGGCGGCCATCACTGCGGGCAATGCCGCGCCAGCGGATACGATCGTGGCGAGCGCCGCCGTGGCGATACCGAAAATGGCCAGGCCGATGTTCAGCCAGCTTTGGCCGGACGGATCGATCCGTCCGACCGGATCGCCTGCACAATAGGCATAGCGATTGAGGCCACCGTCGTCGAACGGGCTGAAAAGGTCGGGGCTGGCGAATCGGCGAAGCGCCGGCAGGTAGAGCCGATGGCCAAGGAGGTAGCCCTGGCTGCCGTCGTCAGGCACCTCTCCGGCGAAAGCCGTCGTCGCCTTCTGGCCGTTCGGCGCACGCATGCCGTACGCCCCGTAGCCGCGCGGAGGCTCGTCATCCTCGATGAGTACGGAGCCTTGCGGGTCGGACCCGACGAGTGTCATGACGACGGGATCCGACAACACGGCTTCCGCGACGAGCGCACCTTGTGCTCGGACGTACCGACGCGTTCCGGCCGCCGTCGATATGGTGCAGCCGAGCCGACCTTCCTCGAATATCCGGTGGGTCAGCGTGCCGTCCCTGAGCACGCCGGTCACGCGGTGGGCAGGGCCGTATCGGTATTCGGACGTCGATCCGTTCGCGTCCGTCATGGTCGCCAGGCGGCCCGCGCCATCGTAGGTGAACCGTTGGGTGCCGCGCGCGTCCGTCAGCTCCGCGACGCCGCCATCCACCGCGTACGAAAGGACCGTCCCCGGGCCCGCCGTCTCCGCGATCGACGTCAGCCGATCGGCCTCGTCATCGGCGTAACGGTACGTCGCCTCGTTGATCGTGCCGTCGAGAAACGTCGTCGCCACACGCGTCAGGTTATCGATCGCGTCGAAATCGAAGCTCTGGCACCGATAGCGGCGACCCATCTCGTCTGATGGGTACGCGTCGTCCCGTGCCTGCACGATGTCATGGGCGACGAGGCGACCGCGTGCATCGTAGCCGAACGTTTCGCTACGAATGCATGACCCGTCGGCGTCGGTGCAGACACGTCCGTCGAGTTTTCCGTCCGCGCGCCAGCGGAGCGCCAGGCCCCGACGATTCGTGACGGTCGCCGAGGCGAATTCCCAGTCCTGGTTCGCCAGCTGTCCCAGCGCGTCGTACGTGAAGCTCGCGATCATGTTCCCGTCCGGCGTCGTCACGGTTCGCGACGACAGGCGGGAAAGCGCGTCGTATTCGAAGACCACGGTCGCGTGCTCGTCGTCGATGCGCTCGCAACGGCCCCGGCCGTCGTAGGAAAAGATACGCGCTGTACCGTCGGCCCCGCGTTGTGCAAGGTGCCTGCCCGCCGGAGACACGGTCGTGTGGACGGATCGTTCGGTGATGCCCGACATGCGCAGTATCTGTTCGGTCTGGCGACCGAGATAGTCCGGTGCGAAGTCGATGGCGTCGAAACCGGCCGTCAGCGAGCGCATGAGCCCGGTGAGGCCGTCGTACGCGAGTGTGGTGAGTGGCGTTGGCATCGGTGTGTCCTTGCTGGCCTTCATGGGGCCCCAGGGCATTCGGGGGATGGCATCCACGCGTCGGCGACCGCTTCGTCGCCAGTGGGGCACGGCGGCATCGCCATAGGCACGCATCACGGTCCCGTTGGTACGGGGTAGACGGTAAGCGGTATGTTCGCGGGGATGCCGATCTCAGCGATGGCGACGTTGTCGGCGAGGCTGTAGCAGAACCAGTGAAGATGGTGGCCCGTCCTTTCCATGGCGTTGCGATAGGCGTCACGGCTCATCTTGCCCACGTTCTCCGGGAAGACCTCGTAGTTCTCGCCGAGCATGTTCTGGAGCTCTCTGAACCAGTACCGCTGTTCGTCCAGCAGTTCGTCGTCAACCGGGCTGGAATTACGCATCTGCGGGCCGAAGTTCGGTTTCTTGTATTCGCCGTGCACACCCGCATACACGTAGACCGCCGTCTTCTTCCTGCGCAGCGGATTGCCACGAATCAGCTCGGCCGCGCGCGAGATCATGTCGTTGTAGACCACCGAGTCGACGAAGTGATGCATCGATAGTCGGTTGGCAGGGTGGCGGAACGTGTGGAAGATCGGCTCGACGACCCACTCGGGTTTCGAGGGGTGGATACTCAACCGTTCTCTGGCGATCTCATGCTCCTGCATGAAGGTAAACTCGCGCGGCGATTCGGCATGCCTCATCGACGATGACGCGCCGCCCATGGGGTGCATCGATATGCCCGGCCTTCCGCTGCCGCGCGACGTGCCGGCGAAGCCGACGAATCGTGCGCTTCGCGACACCGCATGCGTCAGCACGCTCAATCCGGCGGACGCGATCCCCGAGCCGAAGGCCAGCGCGCCGAACATCGTCGCGAGGCCGTCTTCGCCCGTCGCGAGCGCGGTGAGCGACGCAGCTTCGGCGATGACCGACACGGCGTCCAGGGTTGCCGCGGCGGTCGCCGCCACCATGGACGGTGTCGACAGCAACATCGTGAGGCCGCCTCCGGCGGCAGCGACCGCGCCGGAAAGTGCGCCGACCGAGACGACGGCGCCAATGACGGCTGCGGCCAGTCCGAGCGCGGAGAAGAAAATCGGCAACCAGCTGTTGCCACTGGGATCGACCCGGTTGACCGGATCGCCGCCGCAATAGGCATAGCGATTGAAGCCTGCGGGACCGAGCGGGCTGAGCGGATCAGGGTTCAGAAACCGGCGTAATACCGGGCTGTAAAGTCGGTTGCCGAGCAGGTGGCAGTGACTGGCCCGCTCGAGGCTCTCGCCTGTGAATCCGCTCTGCGCGGCGTCGGTGGATGTGTCCCGGGCGCCGAAGGCGTCGTAGGTTCTCGTCCGTGGGGCACCATCGCCGGCTTCGACCAGCACCGTGCCCTGGGCGTCGCCAACAAGGAGCCATGTCTGACGGATCGCGGCGGCGAGGCGTGTTTCGGCGACCACGTTGGCCCCGCAGCGGATGTAGCGCCGCTCCTCGGTCGAACTCAGTTCGGCCACCAATCCGCCGTCTTCGTGATAGCGGAACAGGATGTGCCCGTCATGCACGATCGCGCAGATACGCCCGCCCGGACCATGGCGGTACTGCCAGGTACCGTTCGCGCGCGTGACGGACTCCAGCCGGCCGGCGCCGTCCCAGCGATAGGCGCGGCCGCGGCCATCGTCGGCGATGTTGCCGTCGTCGTCATAGGCGAGACGCACGGGCGGTCCATATTCCGGTCGCGCATGGACGATGCCCAGCAGCCGATCGCGCTCCGTGTCATCGTATTCATAGGTGGCGACGTCGACCTCACCGCCATGCAGTTCGGTGCGTACCGCCACGAGGTTGTCGACGGCATCGTAAGTGAACGACTGCGCGACATACGCATTGCCCGCCTCGTCGCGCGGGAGCTCGTCCTCGTCGGCCTCGGTGATCACGTGGGCGACGAGACGGCCTCGGGCATCGTACGCCATGCGCTCGGCGCGAAGCACCCGAGCGTCGTCGTGCCAGATTCGCGTGTTCATCTTCCCATCGGCACGCCAGGTGAACGCGAGGCGACGCCGGAAGGACGCGGCGCCATCCGCGGTGATCGACAGATCTTGCGGTCGTCCGAGTGCGTCATACGTGAAGGCTTCGGTCAGCCGTCTGTCGTCGACCCGGGTCACGCGACATACCAGCCTGGACAGCGCGTCGTAGTCGAAAGCGATCAGCACGTCGCCGTCACGTACCGATACGGGACGGCCCAGGTTGTCGCGGTCGATCGATCGCTGACTGCCGTCGACATGCGTCGCCCCGGTGACGCGTCCGCCGGGCGAGACGACGGATGCCGCCGCACGAGGCACGTCGCCCTCGAGGTGCACGCTTTGCCCGATCAGCCGGCTCAGATAGTCCGCATCGGTGTCCATGCGGCCTGCCATCGTCTCGATCGCGCGCGGCAGACTGGAGCGGCGGTCGTACTCCACGCGACGGATCAGCATGAGGTGTCTCCCCCGATGGATGGATACGCGACGCGTTCCACGATGGCGCCGCGATACGCGGCGCCGATGCCCTCGGCGGCCTGGCGGATCTGTCGCGGCGAATGCGCGGCCATCAGCTGCAGCCGGAGCCGTGCCGTGCCCCGTGGCACGCCCGGGTATTCGACGAGGTTGGCCACTACGCCTCTCGCCGGAAGTGCGCGTGTCGTTAGCCGGGCGAGGGCTTCGTCGGCGAAGGCGACAGGAACGATCGGCGATCGGTCGCCCAGGCAGGTCAGTCCGGCGGCCGAGAGCGCCGCGCGAAGTTGCGTCGCGCGCGCGGCAAGCGCGTGCCGCATCGCCGCGCCGGCCGGAGACCGCACGATGTCGAGCGCCGCACCGACGACAGCCGCTTGCACGGGAGAGAGGGCGTTCGAAAAGATGTGCGTGCTCGCGAACACCATCAGGTATTCCTTCACCGCTCGCGAGTGCGTCAGGACGAAGCCGCCGTTGGACGCGAACGTCTTCGAGAAGCTCCCTATCAGCAGGTCGACGCGACCGAGCATGCCCTGTTTGCCGACGAACCCGCGACCGTCGACGCCCACAGCCCCGATGTCGTGGGCGACGTCGACGAGAAGCGTCGCCTTGTAGTCGTCGCACAGGGCCTGCAGCGCCGCGATGTCCGGCGTGTCGGAGTCCATCGAGAAAAGCGACTCGGTCACGACGAGGATCGCGTTGCGCGTGTCGCCTGCGCGGATCGCGGTAAGCGTCCGTTCGAACGCCGCCGTGTCGAGATGTCGTACACGGTGAACACGGCGGGTCGCGGCGTGGGCGCCTTGCTGCAGGCACGCGTGGGCGCGCTCGTCGATGACGATGTGATCGTCCTCGCGAACGAGTCCCTGTATCGCACCGAAACCTGCGCCCCATCCCGTCGGGAAAAGCACCGCGTGTTCCATGTGCAGGTAATCGCAGAGCGCCGCCTCGAGATCGGTGCCGAAACGCGTCCGGCCGAGCAGGACACCCGAGCCACCGCTGTGGACGCCATGCGCATACATCGCACGTCTCGCCGCGTCGAGGATCGCCGGATGCGAGGACAGCCCGAGATAGTCCTGTGTCGCGAGATTGACGCCCGCGAACGCGGTGCCGTCGTCGTACCGCACGCTGCATTCGGCCCGGGGAGCGCTGTACGACACCTTCCCGTAACTCCACAGCGACATTTCACGCCGCGACTGCTGCCAGGCGTAGAACGGATCGACGCGCGCGAGCAGATCGCTACCCGGGAGGTGCGCGAACTCCTTCGTGCTGCCGATGAGGATGCGGTGCGCATCTGCGCGATCTTCCGGATCGTCCATGATGCATTCCTCCTTGAACGGACTTCGTCTCGTGGACCTTACGGATCGTTCAGATAGACTGGCCAGGGCCACATGTCGGAGGCGACGAGGATCTTCGGCTCCGCGACGCCATAGCAGAAGCCGTGTAAGTGGATCCCCGGCTTCCTGAGCTGCGTCTCATAGGTGTTGACGTCGATGTTGCTCATCTCTACGTAAGTGAGACGGTAGCCCTTGAATCCCAACATGCCGCCATTGCCCGGGAGCTCCTTGATATACCGCTGCCCAATCCAGGGCTCACCGCCCAGGCGGGTGCCGTCGGCACGCCACCAGCCGGTTTCCTTCGGGAATCCATGCACGCCGCCGTAGACGTAGAGGTCGCCCGATCCTCCCCATGGCAGCTGCTCGGCGATCTTGCTCAGGCGTCGCATTACGTCTTCATGGGTCACCTCCGCGTTCGCCGCCCAGTGCGTGGCCCCGTTCCGGGTACTGGAGTACCACTTTGGCTTGACGTAACGCGCTCCTGGCAAGCCGCGGAGCTTATGGGCCGGCGCCGCATCCGGCCCATAGACCATCAGCGGAAGCACGCCCGACAGGGGGCGCCTGGCATCGTCCGCCACGGTCGCCGAGCGCCCGGCCGACCCGACGAATCGGGTTACGCGCCGGGCTACGGCCTTCCCGAGCTGCGCAAGACCCGCGGCGGCGCCTGCCACGGCCGTGGCCGTCCCGATGGCGCCGAAGATCGACTCGAGCCGTTTGTCGCCGGTGACCTGCGCGATGCCGGCGCCGGCCTCCGCGGCCAGCGACACGACGTCGATCGCGGCGACGGCGGTCGCCGCCACGACGGACGGTGTGGTCAGCAAGGACAGCAGTCCACCGCCAGCAGCGCCGGCGGCGCCCAGCGCGGCGCCGCCCGAAACGACGACGGCGGCGACGGATGCGACGAGTCCCGCCACGGCGAGGCCAATCTCCCACCAGGCGTTTCCCGTCGGATCGACGCGGCCGACCGGATCGCCGCCGCAATACGCGTAGCGGTTCAGACCGCCCTTGTCGAAGGGGCTGAACGGGTCCGGATTCATGAAGCGCCGCAACGCCGGGATGTAGAGACGGCTGTCCAGTAGGTACCAGCCGGCTCTCGAGGCCGGGACTTCGCCAGCGAACGCGGTCGCGATGTGGCCGGATCCGCCGTCGCCGAGACCGTAGGCGCCGTAGAGGCGTGATGTGCCCGCATCGCTGCCATCGATGATGACGGAGCCCTGTCTGTCGGCCCCGACAAGAACGGTTCGTGCCGATGCTTCCAGATGGGACTCCGCAACGAGTTCGCCATTCACCCGCACGTACCGGCGCCTGTCGGCAACGTGCAGCCACTCGCATGCGAGGCGACCATCCTGGAACGCACGGTATGTCCATGCGTCGTCGTGTGCGATCGCTGTCGCGCGTCCCCCAGGTCCGTACCGGTACGCATCCCGATGGCCGTCGGCATGCGCGATGGTTTCGAGTCGCCCGGCGCCATCCCAGGTCAGCTCGGCCGTGCCGTTCTCATCCGTGAGCTCACGTACGTTGCCAGCCGTGTCATAGCGAAACTCGGCCGTCGATACGCCGCCACGCCCGATGCGCACCAGGCGGTCGGGGTCGATCGTGTCGTACACGTAGGTCGCGCAGTCGGTATCGTCCGTAGCGAAGATCGTCTCGACGGTCGACAGGTTATCGAGCGCGTCGAACGCGAACCGCTGCCGGATGTATTCGCGTCCGGTCTCGTCGCGCGGAAGTCGACCTGCGGGGGCGTCGACGATGTCGTGGTCGATGAGCCGGCCACGCACGTCGTAATCGAACCGCTCATGGAGGGTCAGGGCGCTCGCTTCGAACGAACGTCGTCGGGCAAGCTTTCCGTCCGCACGAAAATCCATCTCGGCATGATGGCGGTGGACGCCGTCGGGACCATCGTGCTCCCATGTCTGAACCGACAACCGTCCAACGGCGTCATAGACATAGCTCTCGGTCGACGACGTGTGGGCTGAAACGGCGCGACGTTCGACGACGCGTGACAGCCCGTCGTACCTAAGGGTGATGTCGACGTGGGCGTCGTGCACGTTCCAGAGCCTGCCCACCGAGTCGTAGTGAAACGTGCGTTCGATGCCGTCGACGCCGCGCTGGTGGAGTTCGCGGCCCGCCGCGGACACGGTCGTCCGCACATCGACCTCGGGAACGCCAGGCATCCGTACCGTCTGTGCCGTAAGCCGACCCGCGAAATCCGCTTCGAAGTCGATCATGTCGAGGCCAGCCGTCATCGCCGTCGGCCGCGCGGTTCGCGCGTCGTACAGGTAACGCGTGAGGTGCATGGCACGTGGGTCGGAGCGCACCTTGTGGTCGTCGTCCATGATCCGGTCCTCTCAAGGCGCACTATCGAGTGTCATGCGTCTGGCGAACGTGTGGCTGATTCGAATGGCGAGGTCAGGTGCAGGGCCGCGGTTCGTCGTCATGCAGCGTTCTCACGTCCGGCCCGTCCGTGGCTCAGACCGAACTGTCAGAAAGGTTCAGCAGATCGTCGAGCAGGGTGTCGGCAGCGCCGAACGCTCGCCGATGCGTGTCCGAGCTCCCCGCGCTCACGGAGCCGGCGTCTATCGGGGAGGACGGCGCCGTCAGGTCGAAAGGCGAGGATTCGTCGAACCGAAGCGACTCGTCCGACGGCGCCGGGGTCGGTTGTGCGGGATCGGAGGGCATCGGCGCCTGGCGTCGGAGCGGTGGGCGCCGAACGGCCGCCGACATCACGCGAGGATCGTCGGGATTCTGCCGACCTGGCCGGCTCCGGGCGGCTCGCCTTCCCGGCGCGCTGCGTACGGCCGTCCTGAACGAGGCGGTCCTGGAAGGGAAGCGGACGCGAGGTCTCCGCGATGCGGCAGGCGCGGCGCTGGGCGACGGGGGGGACTCGGCGCCGGCGCGTTCCAACGCGCGCACGGTGGACGAGGATCGACGTACGGGGCGCGGGATCAATGTGTCGCCGACCTCGCCGACGAACCGGCGCACGCTGTTCCGAATGTCGCGTGTGACGGTCCGGCGGGCCTCGGTCGCCGTTCGCACGAAGTTGCTGCCCGCCCTCCCTATGCGCTTGTGGAAGGCGCTCATGCCGAATCCCACATAGCCGAGCGTATGCGAGATGCTGCCGAAGAGCCTCCCCAGTCCCTCGTCATCGTTTTCCAATGCGACAATGTCGCCTACGGCGGCGACGAGGGCGCTGGTATCCAGGACCGCCGACGCCAACAGGGTTATGCCGGAAGCGCTCGAATACAAGGTTGCGAGGGCCGGCACGGCCAGTCCCGGGCCCGTGAACGTGAGTATCGAGACGGCCGTGATCGCGACGCCGATCAAGGCCAGCACCAGGCCGGATATGGCGTCCGCCATCGCCTCCGAGGCGTTGCCACTGGGATCGATACGATTGATGGGGTCACCGAGGCAGTACGCATAGCGATTCAGCCCACCGTCGTCGAATGGGCTGACCGGATCCACGCTCAGGAAGCGCCTGAGCACCGGGCAGTAGAGGCGCTCTCCCAAGAGGTAATAGCCACCCGTGGACTCGGCGACCTCGCCGGCGAACGCGGTGCGTGCCTGCGCATCGTCGAGGTTTCGCCAGCCGTGCGCCTCATAGACCCGGGTGCGTGCCGCGTCGCCGTACTCGGTCACCACGGATCCTTGGGGGTCCGTACCCAGCAGCCAGGTGTTGCTCGTCGCACCGATCTGGTGGGTTTCCGCGATGGCGACACCGGTCGCTCGAACATAGCGGCGGTGCTCGTCGCCCGAGGTTTCGAAAGTCAGCCGTCCTTCGCTGTGGAATCGCCATGCTGTCCTGCTGCCCTCGCGACTCGCGCAAATGCGTCCACCCGGTCCATGCTGGTAGGTACGCGTCTCGCCATTCACGGTGATCGATTCGAGGCGCCCGGCTTCGTCCCAATGCAACGACGTCGCGGCACCGTCGTGCGTCATGTTGCCGTTGGCGTCGTAAGACAGGACGAGATCCGGACCATATTCGGGAAGACGGTGGCGCACCCTAAGCACACGGTCGGTATCCACTTGATCGTGCTCGTACACGGCTGCGGCGACACGCCCGTCCCGCAAGGTGGTATCGACCTGGATCAGATTGTCGATCGCGTCGAAGACGAAATGCTGTGCCACGAACTCCATGTTCATGGCGTCCCGGGGGTATTCGCCAGCTCGCGCGAAGCGGATCGTGTGATCGACGAGCCGGCCGCGCGCATCGTAAGCGAACGCCTCGTCGCGGACGAGTTTGCGGTCGGCATCCTCCCAACGCCGCGTCGCGAGTTTCCCGTCGGGCCGCCAGCCGAAATGGACGGTACGCTGCCCATCGACCCCATCGTGGGCGATCGTCACCGTATCGATGCGTCCCAGCGCGTCGTAGCGGCGATGCTCGGTCAGTGCCCTGCCGCTGTCGCCGATGCGTGTACGTCGCCGCGCCAGGCGCGAGAGGCCATCGTACGAGAACGTCGTGACGAGCACCGGCTCGCCAAGGCGTACGAGGCGTCCGGCGTTGTCGTAAGTGAAGGTCCGCGGCACGCCGTCCGCGCCGGTTTCCGTCAGGGTGCGGCCTTCCGGAGAGACGGATGTCGCCATGTACCGGACGGCATCGCCGACGAGCGCGATGCGCTGCGCCGTCATGCGCCCCAGCCAGTCGCTGCCGATCGACATGACGCCGCAGGGCGACGTCACGTTCCGGGCCTGCTGGAGGCGTCGATCGTACGACGCCTCCAGCAACCGAAGCGCGGGCGTCGGTCCTCTCGCGGATAATCCATCGTTCATTGCGATCTCCTTTTCGCCCTATGCGCCCCTTCCCGGCGCGGTCCGGTCGCACGAGCGCCCCAGGTCGTCAACGCGGGCCGTTGGCCCGAGCCGGCGTATCGTCCAGGCTGAGGTCGAGGAGCGCTTCACCGAGGCGCTTGTCGTAGGCCATGTGGAGCACGCCCCCGCCGGGCATCGTCTTCGTCGCGGGATTCAGCTGGCCGGGCACGTATCCGTAACGGTAAACGAGGCTGCCGGCGCGCTCGACCTCGATGCGGCCAAGCCCGTCCCATTGCCGCGTACCGAGTTCGATCGGATCGCCGTCGGCCGGCGTGACCGACAGGCGAGATACCAGCTCGCCTTCATGACCCGGCGCGAAGTCCCGTGTCACACGCGTGCCATCGGGCAACAGCGTTTCCGAGACGCGATCGCGCGCATCCCACACCTGCCTCGTCTCGTAGCCCATCGCATCGATGGCGACGGTGCAACGTCCGAGGCCGTCGTATTCCCACTGCTGCGTGGCGACGGCGACGGGCGTACCGTCGTCAGCCCAGAGGCCTGTCTGCGTGCGACGCTGACGCCCGGCCGCGTCGGTATCCGTCCACGTCCACCCGGCGGGGCGCACGCCCTGATGCTCGCGCCATGCCCACGTACGCTGAACGGTCTCGTCGCCGTAGAGGGCAGGGTCGCGCACGAGTTCCGTCGAAGCGACGGTTTCGCTCCCGTCGGGCTCCCACGTACGGTCGACCTGGCCCCAATCGTCGTAGGTGTATCTCGTCTCGAGACTGAGTACCTGGTCGTCGGTCAGGTGGTCCGTGGTGACCTGTCGTATGCATCGACCCAGCGTGTCGTACTCCATGGCGATGGCAGGATAGAATCGGCCATCCTCGAGCGGCTCTTCCTGCAACACCCGATGGCCGTCGGGGTCGAACCACTGGCGATGGCGGAGCCCCGTCCGCCCGATCCTTTCGATCCAGCGCTCGCGAAAGGAAAGCATGTACGTCCAGCGGCTGGTGGCCTCGTAGTCGTCGACGCCGGGGTGCACCGTTTCAGTGAGGCGCCGACCGAGTGCGTCGTAGGTCACGACGACGCGGTTGTCCCCGGCGTCGACCGTCTCCACGACGAGCCCGTCGATCAGTCGCTGGATTTCGCTCGACCGGTTCACGATAACGCGTGACATGCCATACCGGTCGATGCCGTTGTCGACAGTATGAGTGATGGTGGTGGTCCGCGTACCCGGCCCCCGAGGCACGCCATCGCCGGACGGGCGACTCATGACATAGTCGTAGTCACGGCGCTCGAGGATGCCGTCGATATCGCGCGATTCGGCCCGGAGGCATCCGTGCTGCGGTCCGCCGTCGTCGATGAAGCCTTGCCTGCTCTCGCTCAGTACACGCCAGCCGTCGCCGTCGGCCACCTCTTCGATTTCCGCGCACGCCTGCACGTAGACCGTCCGGGCGCGCGGACCCGCGACCGGGCTGGCGAGCACGGGCACGTCGCAGTATCGGTAACTCACCCGGCGCACATGTCCACCACCCGCGCCCGGCGTGGTGGTGCGACACTTCAGCCGTCGCACACGGCCGATCGGGTCGGGCGGGCACAGATCCGCCTCGCCTTCGGCGGGGTAGTACTCCGACGTCTCGACCACGCCCGTCGCGGTGTCCGTCGAGCTGATGACGTTGCCCATGTCGTCATAGGTCGTGCGAACCTCGGTCTCCATCGCGATCGAAGGGTTCGCCGCATGCACCCGGCGGGTGACGACGCGGTGCGGAAGTTGCAATGCCGCCGGCTGATCGTCGAACGACATGCCGGGGACTTCGCCATACGTTGTCTCCACCGTCTGCACGACATCGCCCCTCCGCGTGGTCTCTGACACGATGAGGTGGAAATGATTGAAGACGCGATCGGTCGACGTGTTCCCGTCATCCGTGAGCTGTGTTTCCGTCGACCTGTAGTCGTAGCCGCCAGGGCGGACCAGATGAAGCAACTGATCGTGACGGTCTTTCCAGTCGCCTACCTCGCCGTACCCGAAGTAGTTGCGGCTGTCGTTGAACCGATAGGTGAACGCCGCCAGTCGTACGGACGGATCCGTCGCGAGATACCGGGTACGCGATGCCACGACCGGCATGTATGCGCGCGGGCCGTTCGGGGGCAGGCGCAGTCCCTGCGCGGCATACGTGACAACCTCGCGTATGCCGTTGGGGGTGGTGACCTCCGTGAGCAAGCGCAACGGCGGCGTGCCGACGTTGTCGTAGACGAATGTCCAGCGCGACTCGTCTTCCGCGGCGACGGCCGCCGCGTTCAGCCGTGCGAGCGTCGGGATGGCGATATCGCGCAGCTGCGCGCCCTCGCGCGTGAAGTTCACCTCGAGGGCTTCGTCTCCGCCCTGCGCGATCGTCAATCGAATGCGGGCGAGGTCCGGATACGCGATGCGAAGGAGTTCGACGCCATCATCGTCCACCACGGACGTCAGGCACGTCAGCGCCCGGGCGGTGACGGATTCCCATGTGAGAGTGATACCGTCCCCGTTAGGCTGGACCACGCGCACCGTCCGCAGCACATCGTCCCCGGCGGGTGCGGCCAGCTCTTCGACCATGCCGGTGATGTGCTCGAGGGTGGCGCTGCGCAGTCCGGGACCAGGCGTCAGCGAGAAGCTGTCGAGCTTGCGGTCGGGGAAGAAGGCGGGGTTTCCCTCGCTCAATCGCTCGACGCGGTGCATCTCGCCACCGCTCACGCTGAGCATCGGTTCTGCCGTGCCTACTTCGAGACGTGTGACGTCGACCTCCCAGCCCTCGCCGAAACCGTCGTCCCGTGTGCTGAGGGCGTTGAAGACGAGTCGAAAGACGAACCCAGGCCCACGCAGGCAGTTACCTTCGCCCGCCTTCAGTTCGACGCTCGCACCGTAAGAACCCGTGCGGGGATCCACCTGCGCGGAAATATGGCTCAGGAAGTTGAAGGCGGTGGAATACATGTCTCCGCCGCCGTCCCGGCCGTTTCGTCGTGTGTCTTCCATGGCATTCAGTCTCCCGAAGGTCAGACGATTTCCAGCTTGCCCCATTCGCCGTAGACCAGCCTGAGTCGGCATGACTGATCGTTACCGTATGCGTCGATGATCGACACGGTGAGTTCCGCAGGAAACGCGTTTCCGGGCTTAAGGATGTCGTCGCGTCCACACAGCATGATCGTGCAGGTTCTGTCGTTCGGCGCGCCCAGTTCGGGGTTTGGCCGTTCACTGGTGGGGATGTCCTGATTCCAATGCAGCGTCGTTTCACCGGGCCCCGCATATCCCGTGTACACCGCACGCGCGTTGGAGAACTTGTCCCAGATGACGATACCCGCCGGTTCGCACGTCGCCTGGTAGAGCGGTACGACTGCGCCGTATGCATCGATGATCGAGAGGTCGAGCCTGGTGTCGAAATTAGCGGGCGGCCCCTCGATCAGGCCATCGAGGCGGTAACTTTCCGCTCCGTAGTGCAGCGCAGGTTCGGAACTCACCACGCAGTCCTTCACCTCGATTTCGGGAACCTGCGTGAGTGCGTCGTCGAGCAACTTCGTACCGTTGCTTCGATACGTGGCACCATCCCGCCCCTCTATACTAAAGGCGAGCGTCAGGTCGCGGGCACCAGGCTCTGCCGAGAGGAACATCGTGATGTAGGTGCCCACGTCGCTACGGGCGGCGACCCTGGCGCCGCGCGCCGGGTCGGGGAATCCAAGATATTGGTGGCGATGATGCCGCTGCGCCAGCCAGCCCATGTAAGGCGTGTCTTCGGCAGGGCCTTCGGCGAACGGAATGACGTTTTCGGGATGCGTGAAGTCGATCAGCCGGATGGATTCGAGTTCCTCCGGGGTCAGGGCCGTGAACACACCGTCTTCGCTGGCTTCGATGTAGATCTCAACGGCGATCTGCTGACGTCCATTGGCATAGACCCGCCGCGTCGACAGTTTGATGTTCGCCTTGGTGAGCAGGTTGGGTGGAGGAAGCATATTGAGCGGCAAACGGGCGCCATCGAACAGACTGACATAGTTGAGTTCGTCGGTAATGCTCAGCGTGAGATGGTGGGGGTTGCCGTAGCGGTCGCTGATGGTGAGAGGCGTCGTCGAGTAACTGCCTCTCATCTCGTTCCAGTCCCAGTCGTAGAACCACCAGTTGTCGTTGCCCATGACCTGGCCGATGACGACGTGCGTTTCGCTAGGGTATCTGATGTAGTGGCCGTAATCGTAGAGGATCAGATTCTGGATGTTGTATCGCGATTGATTCCACCCCACTGCCAGATAGCCAAGCAAATCCTCGTAATATTCGACAACGCCCGAACCGGGCTGCCCACGATAGGTGATCGACCATTCGGTGCCGTTGCTCGTTTCGCCGTAGCTCCGGAATACCGAGTAATTGTTGCCGCCCAAGCCGGCGCTCGACCATCCGAGAGGCAGATTGCGCCCGTTGAAGTTCGCATTGATGCGCTGCTCGCAGGCCCGGATGCCCTTGCCGACCTGGCCTTCCACTATCGTATCCTGGAGCTTGTGCGCATCTCCCGGCACCTTCTCGCCATAGGCGGATAAGCCAAGATAGGGTGGTTTCACCGCGTGCATGGTCACCGACGAGTTGAACAGGCCGGTGCCGTCGCCTTGACCGTCCGGGTCCTCGATGAGGCTGTTGGTCGTGGCCAGGGGCATAGACGCATTGGGTGTCGCGCGTGAGATGGCCACGGCGACCTTTCTCGTATACCCGTGTTTCTCGTCGGTGAAGAGATAACGACGGAAAACCTGTACGTTATCCACATCCGGTGCGGGTTCCCGGTGTGCATCGGAATCGGTGCGCAACATCCTGGATTCGGCGAAAACATTCTGCCAGGCAATGGCCGGCGGCGTTTCGAGGAAGTCGTAGCCCTTCTCGCGTGCCGCCGTCAGGTCGGCGAGAAACGCGTCGAACCATGGCCGATCCCACGTGTGGCGTTTGTTCGTGATCGATTGGTAGGCCGACTGTTTCTCCGCCGCCAGAGAAAGCAGCTGTGGACGGTCCAGTGCGAGGTTGGCGTCGAAGTAGAGCGTCGCCACGTCCTGCGCGTAATCGGCATCGTAATCATAGCCAAGCGTTGCGGTCCCTTGCCACCAGTGACCGCCCTTCGACCAAGTGGGAAGCGGCTCTCCGCCGTCGTACTCGATCAGATAGACATGATCCAGGTCGTCCGGAATCTTGATGGGGTTATGGTTGTCGTCTTCAGCCCTCACCTTGATCACGATCGGGCAGGCCTGTCGCGTATTGTTGAAAAGGTACGCATGCTGGTGCGCGTCCTGACCGATCGCGGCGTCGATCGTGACTCTCAGAAAAGCCACCCTGGTGTAGTTCTGATTCGTTTCGCTCATGGCTGACTCCCGATCCATGGGTATGTCGTGCGTGACGATTGCCGGTCCAGTATAGGCGTGGATATCTCCGGTGCGCGTGACCGCGCGTCCTATTCGATGCGCCGATTGGGATACGGCCGTGGAAGCCTGCGTTGCGTAGGGCTTTAGTTCGGATCCGGGCGGTGGTAAGCGCGGTTGGACGGCTTTGCAGGCGATTGGGTACACTTCCGCGTGCCGTGAGGCCCCGTAGCTCAGCTGGATAGAGCGTCCCCCTCCTAAGGGGAAGGTCGCCCGTTCGAATCGGGCCGGGGTCACCATCCCCGCATCGTGGCTTCGTCCAAGGCGTTCCCCACGGCATCCGTTAGGATGGGGCGGTCATCGCCTCCGGAGAACGCACGTGGTCCGTACCTTCGACGCCATCATCGTGGGCGCCGGCCAGGCCGGTCCAGCCCTGGCCAACCGTCTCACGGGCGCGGGCAAGTCCGTCGCCATCATCGAGCGGCACCTCGTCGGCGGCACCTGCGTGAACACCGGCTGCAAGCCCACGAAGACGCTCGTCGCGAGCGCCTATGCCGCGCGCATCGCCCAGCGCGGCGCCGAGTACGGCGTCGGTGTCGGTGCCGTCACGATCGACATGCCGACGATCGCCGCCCGCGCCCGCAAGGTGATCCTCGACTCGCGCAAAGGCAACGAGACCTGGCTCGGCGGCATGCCGGGCCTCGAGCTGATCCGCGGGCACGCGCGGTTCACCGGCCCGCGGCGGCTCGAAGTCAACGGCGAGACGATCGAGGCAGCGCAGGTGTTCCTCAATGTCGGCGGACGTGCGCGCGTTCCCGATTTTCCGGGGGTCGACGAGGTCGATTACCTGACGAACAGCACGATCATTCCGCTGGAGTCGGTGCCCGAGCATCTGGTGGTCGTGGGCGGTAGCTACATCGGGCTGGAATTCGCGCAGATGTACCGGCGCTTCGGCGCGAAGGTGACGGTGGTGGAACAGGGACCGCGTCTCGTGCAGCGGGAGGACGAGGACGTGTCCGCCGAGATCCGCGCGTTCCTGGAGGAGGAGGGTATCGAGGTGCGCACCGGCGCCTGCTGCATCACCCTGGCGAAACACGTCGACGGCGTCGCCGTGGGCGTCGATTGCACCGAAGGCGCGCCGGTGGTCACCGGTTCGCATGTCCTGCTCGCCGTCGGCCGCGTACCGAACACCGACGATCTCGGACTCGACAGGGCGGGTGTGCAGGTGGACGAGCATGGCTACATCGTCGTGGACGACCATCTCGCGACGACCGCCGACGGTGTCTGGGCGATGGGCGACTGCAACGGCAAGGGCGCGTTCACGCACACGGCGTGGAACGATTACGAGATCGTCGCCGCGAACCTGCTCGACGGCGACGAGCGCAAGGTCAGCGACCGCATTCTCGGCTATGCGCTCTACGTCGACCCGCCGCTGGGTCGCGTCGGAATGACGGAAACCCAGGCACGCGCGAGCGGCCGTCCGCTGCTGGTGTCGAAACGCCCGATGACGCGCGTCGGGCGCGCGGTGGAGAAGGGCGAGACGCACGGGTTCATGAAGATCGTGGCGGATGCGGAGACGAAGCGCATCCTCGGTGCCGCCATCCTCGGTACCGGCGGCGACGAAGCCGTCCACGGCATCCTCGACATGATGAACGCCGACGCGGCGATCGGCACACTGCAGTGGGCCGTGCCGATCCATCCCACGGTGTCCGAGCTGATCCCGACCGTGATCGGCGACCTCAGACCTCCCGCATCACCATGAGGCGGGTTTCGGTCATGTCCTCGATGGCGTAACGCACGCCTTCGCGGCCAATGCCGGACTGTTTGGCACCTCCGTAGGGCATGTTGTCCACGCGGAAGCTCGGCACATCGTTGACGATGACGCCGCCCTGCTCGAGTTCGTCCCAGGCGCGCATCGCGTGCCGCAGGTCGTTCGTGAAAACGCCGGCCTGCAGGCCGAAATCCGAGTCGTTGACCGTGGCGATCGCTTCGTCGAACGTCATGAAGCGCTGCAGGAGCGCGACGGGGCCGAAGGCCTCCATGCGCTGTAGCTTCGCGTCGCGCGGCACGTTCTCGAGCAATGTCGCTTCGAGCATGTTGCGCTTGCGGTGCCCGCCGCACAGGATGCGCGCGCCCGCCTTCTTCGCTTCGGCGATCCATCCCTCGAGCCGCTCGGCCGCGGCCTCATCGATCATCGGGCCGAGGAACGTGGATGTCTTCTTCGGGTCGCCGGCCTTGAGCGCCTTCACCCGCGCGACGAGGCGACGGCGGAGCGCGTCGTAGACGTCGTCGTGCACGAGGATGCGCTGCACGCTGATGCAGCTCTGGCCCGACTGGTAGAACGCGCCGAAGACGAGACGGTCGGCGACCGCATCGAGGCGGTCGTGCTGGTCGGCGTCCACGATGCACGCCGCGTTGCCGCCCAGTTCGAGGGTCACCTTCTTGTAGCCGGCGCGCGCCTTCAGGTCCCATCCGATCAGGCCGCCGGTGAATGACAGCAGCTTGAGGCGCGGATCGGTCACCAGGGGTTCGGCGTGCTTTCCATCGAGGGGAAGGATCGAGAAAGCGCCTTTGGGGAGAGGTGTTTCGGCGAGCACCTCGCCGATGATCAGCGCGCCGAGCGGCGTGCGTTCCGACGGCTTCAGCACGAATGGGCAGCCGGCCGCGATGGCGGGTGCGACCTTGTGCGCCACGAGGTTGAGCGGGAAATTGAACGGCGTGATGAACCCGACGGGACCCAGCGGAACGCGTCGCGTGTAGCCGTGATAGCCGGCGGACCGTTGCGAGAGTTCCAGGTTGAGGGTTTCGCCGTTGATGCGCACCGATTCCTCGGCGGCGATCTTGAAGGTTTCGATGAGACGGGCGACCTCGCCCGCGGCGTCGTTGATCGGCTTGCCGGCTTCGACACAGAGCGCGTAAGCCAGCTCGTCGTGGCGTTCCGTGAAGCGCCGCACGCAATGCTCGAGCACGGCCTGGCGTTCGTAAGGCCGGAAGCGTTTCATCGCCTGCGTCGCGGCATGGGCCGCGGCGATCGCCTTGTCGAGTGCGGCTGCGTCGGGCAGGGCGACGCGTGTCGCGACCTTGCCGGAATACTTGTCGGTCACGTCGAGCTTGCGATTCGACTTCACCGCTTTGTTGGCAAGGTAAAAGGGGTAGCTCTTCGCGAGCATGGCTTCGCCTCGATGTGTCGCGGGAAACCCGAGTATAAGCGTTGGCGGGAGCCAGCCTGCAGGCGCCTTACCTCAGTCCTCGCGGCGAACCCGAATCTCGCCTTCGCCGAGCATCACGCGCAGGCGATCGCCCACGGCGACATCGGTGGCGCGCCGGACAACGGCGTCGCGCTGGTCGAAGACGATGGCGTAGCCGCGCTCGAGCGTGGCGAGCGG
Source organism: Luteibacter sp. UNCMF331Sha3.1 (assembly GCF_900109915.1). GTDB lineage: Bacteria > Pseudomonadota > Gammaproteobacteria > Xanthomonadales > Rhodanobacteraceae > Luteibacter. The sequence goes on along the minus strand of NZ_FOBU01000001.1, from coordinate 338,753 downwards.
GCTCACCGCGTGCATCGTGCGCGCCTGTTGCGCCAGACGCGCACGGTCGCGCTCGATGCGTCGCGCCATGCCGTCCGCGAGCCGCTTGCGCAACTCGGCCAGTCGCAGGTGCGATGGCGTGAGCCGAAGACGTGGATGGTGCGCCCCGAGGCGTGCCTGCAGGCGATCGAGGCTCGCCCGCCGCAGGCGGTTGGACTGGTCGATGCTGAGTTCGAGGCGCCGGCGCAACGAGGCGAGACGCTGTGCGTCGCGCGCGAGGCGTGCCTGGGGGCGCTGCGCGTTCAGCCGTGTCTGCGCCTGATCGGCCCGCTGCGCGGCCGCCTGCAATCGCCGCGACATGACGGTGGCCATGCGCTGGCGCAGCCGGTCGAGGCGGCGTTCGAGGTCGTTGCGATCCGGCACCAGCAGCTCGGCTGCCGCGGAGGGCGTCGCCGCGCGCAGGTCCGCCACGAAATCCGCGATGGTGAAGTCGACCTCGTGGCCGACGGCCGAGACGACAGGAACTGCGCTCGCGTGAATCGCGCGCGCGACCGCCTCGTCGTTGAATGCCCAGAGGTCTTCGAGCGAACCGCCGCCGCGCGTCACGAGCAGCACGTCGTAGCGACCGCTCGCGGAGGCGCTGCGGAGCATCGCGGCGATGAGCGGCGGCGCTTCGCGGCCCTGCACCGGAACGGGGAGTATCTCCACCTCGGCCAGCGGGCAGCGGCGGCCCAGCACACTGATGACGTCGCGGACGGCCGCGCCCGACGGCGAGGTGACGACACCGATACGCGCGGGGAAGGCAGGCAGCTCGCGCTTGCGGTCGGCATCGAAGAGGCCTTCGGCGCCGAGGCGGGCCTTGAGCTGCTCGAATTCGCGTTGCAGGGCGCCTTCGCCGGCCGGCTCCATGTGGTCGGCGACCAGCTGGAACTCGCCGCGTGCTTCGTACAGGCCGACCTTCGCGCGCATCAGCACGTGCATGCCGTCGGTGGGACGGAAACGCAGGCGCGAGGCGGCCGTGCGGAACATGGCGCAACGCACCTGCGCGCTGGCGTCCTTCAGCGTGAAGTAGACATGGCCGGAGGCCGGCCTCGCGACGTTCGACAGTTCGCCTTCGATCCACACGCCCATTGGCAGGGCGTCTTCCAGCAGGTCGCGTACCAGCCGGTTCAGGCCGGACGGCGTGAAGATCTCGCGGCGCGCGCTTTCATCGGAGGCGGACATGGACCGGAGAGGTTAGCACGCCGCGAACGAATGTCGACGGGGCGGTGACTTAGCGGTTCTTCCTGATCGATTCCGTAAGAGTGGCGGCGTCGCTCTGGTGGGAGCCAGCCTGGTGGCGAAGGATGTTGCCCCGAGCCACTTTCGCCCGCAGGCTGGCTCCCACCAGAGCGAAACGTTACATCCGGAACACGCCGAACCGGCCTTGCTCGATGGGCGCGTTGAGCGACGCCGAAATCGCGAGGCCGAGCACGCGACGCGTATCGGCCGGATCGATGATGCCGTCGTCCCAGAGGCGCGCGCTGGCGTAGTAGGGATGTCCCTGCCGCTCGTATTGTTCGCGCACCGGCGCCTTGAACGCTTCTTCGTCCTCGGCGCTCCAGGTGCCGCCGCCGGCTTCGATGCCGTCGCGGCGCACCGTCGCCAGTACCGAGGCCGCCTGCTCGCCACCCATCACGCTGATGCGTGCGTTCGGCCACATCCAGAGGAAACGCGCGCCATAGGCACGGCCACACATCGCGTAGTTGCCGGCGCCGAAGCTGCCGCCGATCACGACGGTGAACTTGGGCACGTGGGAGCACGCGACGGCCGTGACCATCTTCGCGCCGTCCTTCGCGATGCCCCCGTTCTCGTACTTCCGGCCCACCATGAAGCCGGTGATGTTCTGCAGGAACACGAGGGGCACGTTGCGCTGGTTGCACAGTTCGATGAAATGCGCGCCTTTCTGCGCCGACTCGCCGAACAGGATGCCGTTGTTCGCCACGATGCCCACGGGGTAGCCGTGGATGTGCGCGAATCCCGTGACCAGCGTCTTGCCGTAGCGCGCCTTGAACTCGTGGAATTCGGAACCGTCGACCAGTCGCGCGATGACTTCGCGGATGTCGAAGGGGCGGCGGGTGTCTTCGGGGATCACGCCATAGAGTTCGTCGGCGGCGAAGCGCGGCTCGATCGGTTCGCGCACCGCCAGCGGCTGCTTCTTCACCCGGTTGAGCGAGCCGACGATGTCGCGTGCGATCGACAGCGCGTGCGCGTCGTTCTCCGCGTAGTGATCGGCGACGCCGGACACGGACGTATGCACGTCGGCGCCGCCGAGTGCTTCCGCATCCACGATCTCGCCGGTGGCCGCCTTTACCAGCGGCGGACCGCCGAGGAAGATCGTGCCCTGTTCGCGCACGATGATGGTTTCGTCGCTCATCGCCGGCACGTAGGCCCCGCCAGCGGTGCACGAGCCCATCACCACCGCGATCTGCGGGATGCCTTGCGCGCTCATGCGCGCCTGGTTGTAGAAGATGCGACCGAAATGCTCGCGGTCGGGGAAGACTTCGTCCTGCAGCGGCAGGAACGCGCCGCCGGAGTCGACGAGGTAGACGCAGGGCAGGCGATTCTCCATCGCGACTTCCTGCGCGCGGAGGTGCTTTTTCACGGTCATCGGAAAATACGTGCCACCCTTGACCGTGGCATCGTTCGCCAGCACCACCACCTCCTGGCCCATCACGCGGCCGATGCCGGCGATGACGCCCGCGGCCGGTGCCGCCCCGTCGTACATGCCATGCGCGGCGAGCGGTGCGATCTCCAGAAACGGCGATCCCGGATCGAGCAGCGCGCGGATGCGCTCCCGCGGCAGCAGCTTTCCGCGTGCGACGTGCTTTTCGCGAGCCTTCTCGCCGCCGCCTTCGGCGGTCCGGCGGAGGGTGTCGCGCAGTTCGTCGGTCAGACCCCGCAGCCGCTGGCTGGCGGCCTGGAAATCGGCGGAGCGAGTGTCGAGCTGCGAGGTGAGGATAGGCATGAAGTCGGTCGCACGAGGACGAAACGGCCATGATAGCGGGCAGCGACGCCACGAGAACGCTGCGCCGCGACACCAAAAAAAACGGCCACCCGAAGGTGGCCGTCCCGATCCAGCATGCAAGCGCGAGGGCTTACTTCTTGTTGGAATCGTCCGTAGCGCTCTTGGCGTTGTCTGCAGCGTCCTTCGCCTGGTCAGCCGACTTGTCGGCCTGATCGGCAGCGTTGGAAGCGGCATCCTTGGTGGCTTCGGTGCCACCGGCCGTGGAGGCCGAAGCGGCGGCCTGGGCCTGCGAAGCAGCGTCCTTGGCCTGATCGGCGGACTGCTGAGCCTGGTCGGCGGCCTGCGTCGTCGCGGCGTTCTGCGACTGATCGGCAGCCTGCTGGGCCTTGTCGGCCTGCTGCTGCGCGTCTGCGGCCGACTTCTGGGCATCCTGCGCGGAATCCTGCGCGCCGTTGCTGCAAGCTGCCAGAAGCGCGACGAGCGCAGAGGCGAGAAGGGTACGCGTCAAATTCATTATGGTTCTCCTTAGCCGTGGAATGCCGTTAGGCGGGCGTATTAATAGCCTAGTTGATATGACTTAGCCATATACGACGCCATGCGAGCTTCAGGGGGCATTAAAGCCCATCGACATGGCGTGATCGAACAAAAGAACAAGCGTTTTACCTTGTAGACGTCAGGTTCACACCAGTTCGATGGCGATCGCCGTTGCCTCGCCGCCACCGATGCACAGCGCGGCGACACCCCTTTTTGCCCCACGCTCCGTCAACGCATTGAGAAGGGTGACCACGATCCGGGCGCCGCTGGCGCCGATCGGATGGCCCAGCGCGCAGGCGCCGCCGTGCACGTTGACCTTCTCGTGCGGCACGCCCAGTTCGCGCATCACGGCCATCGGCACGACCGCGAACGCCTCGTTGATTTCGAACAGGTCGACGTCGCCGACGGCCCAGCCGGTCTTTTCCAGCAGCTTCGAAATCGCACCCACCGGCGCCGTGGTGAACCACTCCGGCTCGTGAGAATGGGTGGCATGGGCGACGACCCGTGCCAGCGCCTTGACGCCACGGGCCCTGGCCTCGTCGGCCGAAAGCATCACCAGCGCCGCCGCGCCGTCCGAAATCGACGACGAGCTGGCAGCGGTGATCGTGCCGTTCTCCTTGCGGAACGCGGCGCGCAGCGTGGGGATCTTCGCGGTGTCGGAACGGCCCGGCTGCTCGTCTTCGACGAAGTCCTGCGCGCCCTTGCGGCCCTGCACGGTGACGGGAACGATCTCGTTGGCGAATGCGTTCGCCTTTTGCGCGGCCTGCGCGCGCTCGACCGACGCGATGGCGAAGGCGTCCTGCTCTTCGCGGGTGAAGTGATACTTGTCGGCGCACTGCTCGCCGAAGATGCCCATGGCCTTGCCATCGTACGGATTGGTCAGGCCGTCCCACGCCATGTGGTCGACGAGCTGCCCGTCGCCGTAACGGATGCCCGTGCGCGCATTGACCATGTGCGGGGCGTTGGTCATCGACTCCATGCCGCCGGCGACGACGACGGTCGCCGAGCCGGCCTTGATCAGGTCGTGCGCGAGCATCATGGCCTTCATGCCGGAACCGCACACCTTATTGATGGTGGTGCAGCCGGCGGAGGTCGGCAGGCCGGCCTCGAGCGACGCCTGACGCGCGGGCGCCTGGCCGAGGTTGGCCGGCAGCACGCAGCCCATGATCACTTCGCTGACGTCGGCCGGGGCGATGCCGGACTGCTCGAGCGCGGCCTTGATGGCGATGGAGCCGAGCTTCGGCGTGGGGACGCCGGTGAACTGGCCGAGGAAGGAACCGATGGCGGTGCGCTTGGCACCGGCGATGACGATGTCGGACATGGTGACTCCGTAATGCTCGCAGAGGCCGCCTTATCGGGCGGAAAACCGTTCGAGTATCGCAGTGGGGCCGGGGCGGGAGCAATCTGCGGCGCGGCAAGGCCTGCGGCCGCGCGGCGTGCCACAACCGGGCAGGTATGGCAGGATCTTGCGAGGGGTGCCGGCGCGCAGGCGTCGGCCGACATTGACGTCGCAAGGGGAAAAGCATGAAGGCAGCGGTCTTTCCGCGGCAGCGAGAGCTGGCGCTGGCGGTTTGTGTGTGTCTCGGCCTGACCGCGTGTGGTGGTGGCGGGGGCGGCACGAAGGGTGGCGGAGGCGCGGGTGGCGTGGTTTCGCCGCCACCGGCCGTTACCAACCCACCGCCCGCCACGCCGCCGCCCGATCCGTCGTTGAATGCGCACCTCATCGTGACGCACGCGGATGTCGCACAGGCGGCAGGGCTCACCGGCGCCGGCCAGACGGTCACGATCTACGACACCGGCGTCGATGCGACGCATCCGGCGCTGGCCGGGAAGGTGGCATTCCAGACATCGCTGGTGGACCCGTCGACCAACGACACGAGCAAGGGCGACGTGTCTGGCCATGGCACGGCGGTCGCGCAGATCGTCGCGGGACTCGCGCTGGGCGACTTCGGCGGCGGCATCGCGCCGGGCGCGCAGATCCAGTCCGCACGCATCGTCCCGGACAAGGCGCCGGTCGGCCTGCCGACGGCGGCGGTCACGCCGGCAGCGCTCCAGGCTATGAAGAACGCGGCCGGTTCCGGCCTGAACTCGCGCGTGAACGTCCACTCCTGGGGTGGCGCCGACGAACCGGGACGGGCATCGCTGCCGCGCAGGTCGGCGCCGCTGCCGCGCTCGTGATCCAGGCGTTTCCCGACAGCAATTACGACACGCTCCGGCAGATCCTTCTGTCGACGGCGGACGACCTCGGCGCGCCGGGCATCGATTCCGTATTCGGTAACGGGCGGCTCAATATCGGGCGAGCCATCCGCGGTCCCGCGAGCATCGACGACGAACTGCTCGACCTCTCTGCGACCAGCGGGCCATCGGTGACGTATCGCAACGACATTGGAGGCAACGGCGCGCTTCGCCTGAGGACCTATGGCGACAACACCATCACGCTCGCGGGCCACAACACCTATAAAGGGCGGACGAGCGTCTATGGCAACGTCGAAAGCCTTTACGGCTTCCCAGGCGATCTGGCCAACGAGGGCCGGACCGTCACGCACGGCGACATCGGCGGCACGGTATGGGTCGACCGCGAGCTCGTCACCGGCGACAAACCCATACGGGTCGGCAAGGATTACTGGCAGCTCGAGGATTACGGTCAGCTCACGGTGAAGCTCGGTGCGCCGGTCACGGTCGCGGGGACCGCGCATCTCGCCGGTGACCTCACGATCGCCGGCGCCGTGCCGGGCTACGTCACGACGTCGCATCAGACGGTCCTGCAGGCTGGCGCCATCGACGGTGCGTTCCAGACGATGACCCTGGGCACCGGCGTGCTGCTGTCGTCGACGTTGCAGTACACGCCGACGGAGGTGTGGCTGGACACGCGTACGCTGAGCGTGTCGAACGTCGCCACCACGACCATGCAGCAATCGGTGGCCGCGCAATCCTCGGCGCGTCGCCTCGATGGCGCCTTTGCGCAAATCGACGCCAGCCTCATCGACCCGGCGTCCACGCCGTCGGTGGAAGCGTTGTCGATGCTCGTCGCCGCCGGCAACATCCAGCAGTCGCGGGATGTCGCCGTGGCGCAGCGGTCACTCGAGTCGCTCTCGGGTCAGCTCTACGCGGCCAGCACCGCCGTCACCCTGGCGGGCATCGACGCGGGCAACGATGCGCTCGTCGCGCACCTCGACGCGCCGCCGGCCTCCGGTGCATGGACGGGATCGCTCGGGTCGCAGGGAAGTCTCGGCCGCAGTGGATTTGGCAGCGTCGGTTTCAGTCTTGGCGGCAGTCTCGTCGGTGTGGATGTCCCTGTCGGGCAGGCCGGGTTCACGGGTCTCGCGATCGGGCAGTCGCGAAGCAACGGGCAGCTCTCTGGCACCTTCGACCGGCAGCGCAGCCGCGCGACCGAAGGCACGCTCTATGCCGGGACCCGGGGCGATCGCTGGTACGGCGTGGGCCGATTCGGCGTAGGCAGCTACCGAGGCGACGTACGTCGCCTGCTGCGCTTCGGTGACCAGGCGACGCTCGCCGGCAGCGAGGCGAACGGGCGATACAACGTCGCCTATGGCGAAATGGGGTACCGCACGCAGATGGGAGCCTTCCTGGTGACACCGTTCGCCAGCGCGCAGTTCGCGAGCATCCGGCGCGCGGGCTTCGAGGAACTGGGTGGCAGCGGCTTCGGGCTCCGTGCCAATGGACAGACGACCTCGCGGTGGCAGGCTGGACTCGGCGTACGGGCCGGTGCCAGCTGGCTCACGACGCTCGGCACCGTGCGGCTGGACGGCAAGCTGAGCTGGCAGGGCGCCTTCGCCACCCGCGGCGAGGCGTTTTCGGCGCGTTACAACGCTTTCGCCCAATGGGCGCCCGTCGAAGGCATCGGTCTTTCGCGGCACGCGACGACCACCGGCGTGACACTCGCATGGGACGTGAGTACCCGTAGCCAGCTGGGGCTCGATGTCGACCAGCGCTTCGCGGATCGGGACCGGTCCCGATCGGCTCGGGTGAATTACCGTCTGGCCTGGTAAGAAAGGCACGACCGGCCCGCGCGGGCCGGCCGTGCGCCAGCGCACATTCCACCGATGTCGTTGATATTTATGCCTGGATCTTGTGGCACCATCGGCCACAGGGTGTGCCCACGGACCGCGGGCACGGACATTGATGTCGGGACCAGGGGAACAAAATGAATACGGTGCAATTGCCGCGTCGGCGCGAACTCGCGCTTGCCATCTGCGTGAGCGTCGGACTGACCGCCTGCGGTGGCGGCGGTGGTGGTAGCGGTATCCGCAGTTCGAACATTCCGGGGGGCTCCGTCCCGTCGAACAACCTCCCCAGCGACGCCAATACCAACTTCAACATCCCGAAGACGCCTTCGACCGGCGCCTCGATCAAGCAGCCGCCGGTGGACGTGCAGATCGTCGCGACCAACGTGAAGCCGGCGCACGATGCCGGGTTCACGGGCAAGGGCGTCACGATCGGTATCGCCGATTCGGGCATCAACGCGAACAACCCGGCGCTTGCCGGCCGCGTCGGCCCCCAATTCAATTACGTCGATCCCGCCGCGAACAATCTCGCCGTGGGCGACGTGCTCGGTCACGGCACGTTCGTCGCGGAGGTCGCGGCGGGGCGACCGGTCGGCAACTTCGTGGGCGGCGTGGCACCCGATGCCAACCTGGTCTCGGCGCGCATCATCGCGGACAAGGAACCGAAGGACGACGGTTCCGGCAAGGGCAACAAGGTCACCTCGTCAGATCCGCTCGGCGACGTGAACGACAAGCTGCGCGCCGCCGGCGCCACGATCATCAACAACTCGTGGGGCGGCATCTACTGGGACGAAACTGACAAGGATACGAGCGACACTTTCGGCGACGCGTATCTCGCCGCCCGGTTCGGTTACTCGCTCTTCGTCTTCGCGGCGGGTAACGAAGGAAAATCAGATCCTTCGACGATCGCCAAACTGCCGAGCCTCGTGTCGAACCTCGAGCAAGGCTGGCTCACCGTGGTCGCGCTCGACAGCGACAACACGAGTCAGATCGCGTCGTATTCGAATCGTTGCGGCGTGGCGAAGAACTACTGCCTGGCCGCCCCGGGCACCATTATCGTGACCGCGCCCGATGCGACCGCCGACAAGATCTCGCATGTCTATGGTGCCGGCACGTCGTTCGCCGCGCCGCAGGTATCGGGTGCCGCTGCGGTCGTGGCACAGGCGTTCCCGGGTCTCAGCCTCAACGGCGTAAGGACCGTGTTGCTCGGAACGGCGGACGATCTCGGCGATCCTGGCCCGGATGCAGTCTACGGCTACGGGCGCCTCAACGTGGGTCGCGCGATCCGTGGTCCGGCGAAGCTCGACTGGGGCCTGTTCGAAGCGAGCTTCTACGGTCGTAACGGCGAGTTCGCGAACGACATCTCCGGTGCCGGCGGGCTCAGCGTGTACGGCGATTCGAAACTGACACTGAGCGGTACGAACACCTATACCGGCCTCACCTCCGTGAGCTCGAGTCTCACCCTCGAGACGATGCACGGCATCCCTGGCGCCTTGTCCGTCGGTAGCTCGGCGCGCGCGATCGTGCACGGCGACATCGGCGGCGACACAAGCGTATCGTCCATCCTGCAGACGACCGAGACATCGACGCACATCACGGGTAACTATCTGCAGACGCCAACCGGCCGACTGTCGCAACTGCTCGGTGCGCCGCTCATCGTCAGCGGTACCGCGCAGCTTGCCGGCAACTTCTATGTCGCCGGCGCGATCCCGGGCTATGTACCCACGACACACCAGCAGGTTCTGACGGCACAGTCGATCTCGGGCAAGTTCACTTCGACGACGCTCGCAGCCGGCGTGTTCCTCAATGCCACGTTGCAGTACCTGCCGTCCGAAGTCTGGATCGACACCTCCACCCTCAGCGTGACCCAGGTCGCCAGCAATTCGATGAGCCAGTCCGCCGCCGCGCAGTCGTCCGCGCAGCGACTGGACGGCGCGTTCCAGCAGATCGAGCGCAGCCTCGCCGATCCCACGAACAATGGTTCGTCGTTCGCGACGGGCACGCTGCTCGCCGCCGGCGGCATCCAGCAGTCGGCTGACACGAAGGTGGCGCAGGCATCGCTCGAATCGCTCTCGGGCCAGCTCTACGCAGCGAGCACCGCAGTGACGCTGGCGGGTATCGAGGCCGGCAACGACGCCCTGATCGGGCACCTGGACAAGGACGGGGCTGGCGGTGCGTGGATGCAGTCGCTGAACGGGCAGGGTGGTCTCAGCCGCTCCGGCTTCGGCAGCGTCGGTTTCAACCTCGCCGGCGGGCTGGCGGGTAACGATATCCGCATCGGCGCCAACGGTTTCGCGGGCGTCGCGTTCGCGCAGATGCAGAGCAACGGGCAGCTGTCGGGGAATTTCGATCGCCAGCGCAGCCGCTCGACGGAAAGCATGCTCTACGCGGGTTCGCGCGGCGCCAACTGGTACGGCGTCGGTCGTCTCGGCTTCGGCACGTTCCGTGGTACCACGCAGCGCCTGCTGCGATTCGGCGACCAGGCGTCGTTCGCCGGCGGCGACAACACGGGGCATTACAACGCCGCTTACGGTGAAGTCGGCTATCGCACGACCGCGGGCGCGTTCTCGCTCACGCCGTTCGCTAACGTGGAATACGCCAGCATCCGTCGCGACGGCTTCCAGGAACTCGGCGGCCAGGGCTTCGGCCTCAGTGCCAACGGCCAGACGACGTCGCGCTGGCAGGCCGGTTTCGGCCTTCGCGCGGGGGCCTCGTGGCTGACCAACGTCGGCAAGCTGCACCTCGACGCCAAGCTGGGCTGGCAGAATGCCTTCGCCACGAAGGGCGAGGTGTTCTCAGCGCGCTACAACGGCATCGCGCAGTGGGCGCCGGTCGACGGCATCGGCCTCTCGCGCCGCGCTGGCGTGGCGGGCATGACCCTCGGCTGGGACATGAGCGAGCGTACGCAGATCGGCGTCGATGTCGATCAGCGCTTCGCCGATCGGGATCACTCGCGCTCGGCGAGTGCGACGTTCCGGATGACGTGGTAAACGAAAAAGGGCCCCTCGGGGCCCTTTTTCTTTCGATGCTTTCGCCTTACGACTTGCCGTGGAACAGCTCGCGGCCGATCAGCATGCGGCGGATTTCATTGGTGCCGGCACCGATCTCGTAGAGCTTCGCGTCGCGTAGCAGGCGGCCCGCCGGGAACTCGTTGATGTAGCCGTTGCCGCCGAGCGCCTGAATCGCTTCCAGCGCGACCTTCACGGCGTTCGTCGACGCGTTGAGCAGGCAGGCGGCCGGATCGATGCGCGACTTCACGCCATTGTCGAACTGCTGCGCCACCATGTAGGCGAAACCGCGCGACGACTGCAGCGCGGTGTACATGTCGGCGACCTTGGCCTGCATCATGCCGAACGTGCCGATCGGCGCATTAAACTGTTTGCGCTCGCGCACGTAGGGAAGCACGAGGTCCATCGCCGACTGCATGATGCCGATCGGGCCGCCCGAGAGCACGAGGCGCTCGGTATCGAGGCCACCCATGAGCACGCGCACGCCTTCGTTCACCTCGCCGACGATGTTTTCCGCCGGGATCTCGCAGTTGTCGAAGACCAGCTCGCAGGTGTTCGAGCCGCGCATGCCGAGCTTGTCGAGCTTCTGGGCCGTGGAGAAACCCTTCATGCCTTTTTCGACGATGAAGGCGGTCATGCAGCGACTGCCGGCCGGGCGAGGCGCGGTGCGCATGTAGACCAGCAGCACGTCGGCGTCGGGGCCGTTGGTGATCCACATCTTGGTGCCGTTGGCGACCCAGACGTCGCCCTTCTGCTCGGCGTGGCAGCTCATCGAGCCGACGACGTCGGAGCCGGCCCCGGGCTCGCTCATCGCGAGCGCGCCCACCCACTCGCCGCTGGCGAGTTTCGGGAGGTACTTCCGGCGCTGTGCGTCGTTGCCGTTGTGGTAGATGTTCTGCACGCACAGATTGGAATGCGCGCCGTACGACAGGCCGACCGAGGCCGACGCGCGCGAGATCTCTTCCATGGCGACCATGTGCGCGAGGAAGCCGAGGCCGGAGCCGCCGTATTCCTCGGGGATGGTGACACCCAGCAGCCCCATCTCGCCGAACTTGCGCCAGAGGTCTTCCGGAAACACGTTTTCGCGGTCGATGCGGTCGGCGCGCGGCGCGATTTCCTTCTCGGCGAAGGCGTGGACGCTTTCGCGCAGGAGGTCGAGGTCTTCACCGAGGGAAAACGGGCGCATGCAAGCAACTCCGGGGGTAAGCGTTGAAAAAGCTACCCATCGTAGCGTGCGGACACCGTCAAGCCACGGCGCGACGCAGCAATCCGGGGCGTCCCTAGATGGGCGGCAGGGCCGCGATGCGGTCGTGCACCGCGGCCAGCAGGCGGTACTGGCCGCGTACGAGCCGGAGCGCGTCGGATGTCTCGCCGTCGTCGAACGGATCGCGCAGGGTGCCGATGAGACGCTCGGCGGTCCCGGCGCGGACGTGCTCCGCGAGGGCGTCGAACCGGTGAGCCAGGTCGGTCGCCTGCCCAAGGGCGAGGCGCGCGTCGTCCGCCGGCAATGCCTGCCGATGGGAGCCCAGGGTCGACAGATGGGACAGGCCGGCCTGCAGGGCGGAGACCAGGCGCAGCGCCTGTTCGCCGCGTGCCGGCGGATGGCCCGGTTCGGCCAGCAGTTCGGTCACGTTGCCTGCGACGGCCGCCTGCGCCGCATGCGCGTCGCGCCGCGCGATGCGATACGGAAGGTCGTCCCGCTTGCCGGTCGCGTACTGGGCCGCGATCGCCTGCAGGTAGCGCGCATACGCGAGCAGCGCGTCCGCCACGATCTCGTCGAGTCGACGGACGCGCCAGTCGGGTAGCACGAACCGGATCACCACGACGGCGACGAAGGCCCCGAGCAGGGTATCCAGTAGCCGTGGGCCGATGGCCTCGTAGCCGGCACCGACGAGATCGAAGCAAAGCACCACGAACAGCGTGATGACCGCGGTCGCCTGCGCGTACCGGCGCAGACGGAACGCGAAGAACGCGGCGCCCGAGGCGACGATCGCGGGCAGTCGCCAGTCGCCGCCGGGCAGCAGGCGGAGCATCGCCCATCCGGCGACGAGGCCGACGACGGTTCCGGCGATCCGCTGCACGGTGCGACGGCGCGTGGCCCCATAGCCCGGCTGGCAGACGAATAGGGTGGTCAGAAGGATCCAGTAGCCATGGCTGGGATGTAGCAGCTGCATGAGCACGTAGCCGCCGAGCATGCCGGTGGCGAGCCGCACCGCATGGCGGAAGTGCATGGACCGGCGGTTCAGGCGCACGCGGATGCGCGCGAACGCCTCGCGCAAGGAATCCGGCTCGTTGTCCTGCAGGGCATTGTCGGCCTCCGCGCTCAGGCTTCCCTCGTTGCCGATGGCATCCTGCAGCGCGGCCATGTTCGCGAGGAGCGCGCTCAGCGCATCGTCGAGTGCCGGGTTCGGGTCGCGGTGGCGACGCTCCCAGGCGATCGCGTCGCGCACGTCGTCGAGCGCGCCGCGAGGCGGGGCGATGGGTGCGAGTGGTCTGCCGTTCCGGATGGCATCGGCGCGCGCGCGGCATGCGACCGCCTGCTGGCGGAGCAGGAGGCCGAAACGGAACATCACGTCGCTGTGGTAGAGCGCGTCGGCGAGTTCGTCGTAGGGATGATGCGAGGAACTCACGCGTTCGTGGATGTCCTGCGCCACGAAGAACATCGCCAGTCGCGCCGCCGATCGCCCGCGCGGCTGGCGGCGTCCGATCCGGTCGAGCAGCGCGACACGTGCCGCCGCCAGTGCGTCCACGGTGTCGCGATGATGGCGCGAGAACGCGATCGCGAGCGCGTCGCGATCGATCCCGCGCACCGGTTCGAACAGCGCGGCGCGCGCTTCCATCAGGGCGGCGAGCGACGTGAACAGGCGTGCGAGTGCATGGCGCACGGCGCGCTGCGGTGCGAGCGCGCTCCAGAGCAGCGAGAGCAGGCCGTACCACGCCGCACCGCACAGCAGTGCTTCGGTGTCGCGCCAGTCCGGCGACGCGGGCCTCACGGCGTCCGACGCGATCATCGTGTACAAGGAGAGAATCAGCGTCGCCGTGGCGATGGTCGCGTAGCGTCCGCTGGCCGCGCCGAGCATCACGAGTACGAAAGTGCCCGTCGCGAGCACCACGGCGAACAGCGGCGGCGTGTCGATCGACGCCTTCACCACGACCGCGGCGGCGGCGAAGCAGATCAGCGTGACGACGAGTCCACGGAGGCGGCCCCACCACGCGTCTTCCGTTTCGGCGAGGGCGCACGCGATCGCACCCAGTAGCGCGGGCACGAGCGCCTGGCCCGTTCCCCTCGCCGCGCACCACACGACGATGCCGCCGAGCGCGAGGCACACGCGCACGACATCGGCGAAGCGGTCGGATTGGACGAGCGTGCGCAGGGACGGCATCGGTGCAGCTTAACCGCAGCGCGTAACGGTCAGCAGAGGCCGCCGTTCACCGCCAGCACCTGTCGCGTGATGTAGCCGGCTTCCGGGCTCATGAGGAAGCGCACGGCCGCGGCGACGTCCTCGGGCGTGCCGGTGCGTTCCATCGGGATGACCTTCAGGATCTGCTCGACGGGAACGTCGGGATCGAGCATGTCGGTATCGATGAGGCCCGGGGCGACGCAGTTCACGGTGATCCTGCGCTTCGCCAGTTCGACGGCCAGGGCTTTCGCCGCGCCGATGACGCCGGCCTTCGACGCGCTGTAATTCACCTGGCCGCGGTTGCCGATCAGGCCCGAGACCGACGTGATGCAGACGATGCGACCCGCGGCGCGGCGCCGGATCATCGGCATCGCGAGCGGGTGCAGCACGTTGTAGAAGCCGTCGAGGTTCGTGCGGAGCACCTGGTCCCAGTCGTCGGCGGTGAGGCCCGGAAACGCGCCGTCGCGGGTGAGGCCGGCATTGCAGACGACGCCGTAGTACGCGCCATGGGCGGCGACATCGGCTTCCAGCGCGGCGGCCGTAGCCGCACGGTCGGCGACGTCGAACTGCAGCACGCGCGCCGCGCGACCCTTCGCGGCGATGGCTTGCTGCACCGCTTCGGCCTCGTCCCGCCGTGAACGGCAATGCAGCACGAGGTCGTAACCGGCGTCGGCGAGGTTCAGCGCGATGGCGCGGCCGATGCCACGGCTGGAGCCGGTGACGAGAACGGTGTCGGTCATGGTGGGGTACCCCGGGAATCGAGTGGATGACGCGGATCGAGGAAGGGCGTCGGATCCGGTGGGCTGAAGACGGTGAGGCGTGCCTCGGCATGCATGCCGGGCGCGTCGATGCGGCAGGCGAAGGCGCCCATGCCGTCGTCGTCGTGGAACTGGCGCACGGCTTCGATGGTGAGGCGGGTGCCCGGAGGAAACGTGTCGACGTCGGCGCGGTAGGAGCGCGTGCCGAGGAGGAATCCCGGACGGACGTCGCCGCCGGCGGCGAGCACCTGGCAACCGTTCCATGCGGCGATGGCCTGCGCCATCAGTTCCACCCCCGCCCAGGCGGGCAGGCCGCCGGCGTCGACGAACGCGTCGCCGGCGCGCACCGCGCGTTCGACGACGATGCGCTCGGCATCCCATGCGACGACGCGATCGAGGAGGATCATGCGGCCCGCGTGCGGGAGCAGCTGATCGATGGGCCAGAGCGTCATGCGTCCCCCGCCAGCACGAGGCTCGCGTTGTTGCCGCCGAACGCGAAGGAGTTGCTCATCAGGTGCCGGCGTCCCGGAGCCAGCGTGTCGCCGGCGCGCGTGAACGCCAGCGGCGGCAGCGTCGGGTCGGCCACGCCATCCCATACGTGCGGCGGGAGCCGTCGTCCGGCATCGTTCAGCGCCAGCCAGCAGAACGCCGCTTCGAGCGCGCCGGCCGCGCCCAGGGTGTGGCCGGTCAGCGCCTTCGTGGACGAGCACGGGACGGGTCGGGCGAACGTGGCCGCAACGGCATGGCTTTCCATGGCGTCGTTGTGTTCGGTGGCGGTGCCATGCAGGTTCACGTAGTCGATGTCTCCGGCGTCGATGCCCGCCGCCGCGAGCGCGAGGCGCATCGCTTCGGTGGCTCCCCGTCCGTCGGGTTCGGGCGACGACATATGGTACGCGTCGGAACTCGCGCCGCCACCGAGGAAGGCCACGGGCGCGGCGTCGCGCGTCATGAGGAACAACGCGGCGGCCTCGCCGATGTTGATGCCGCCACGAGCACGCGAGAACGGCAGACAGCGCTCGGGCGCGATGGCTTCGAGCGCATGGAAACCGTTCGTCGCCAGGCGGCAGAGCGTGTCGGCGCCGCCGCAGAGCACGGCGTCGCAGAGGCCCAGGCGCAGGAGCCTCCGCGCGGTGAGCAGCGCGCGTGCGCCGGACGTGCACGCGGTGGAGATACCGTACGACGGCCCGGCGATGCCGAGCCATTCCGAGAGGAACGCGGCGGGCGCGCCGAGCTCCTGGTCGGCGTAGCGATAGGCTTCGGGCCACGCACCCGTGACGCCGCGCGCGGCGATGCCGTGGGTCGCTTCCTCGATTCCGGTGGTGCTGGTGCCGACGACGACACCGATGCGCGCCGCGCCGAAGCGCCCGATGGCCGCACGGATGTCGTCTTCGATCTCACGCGCCGCGAGCATCAGCAGGCGATTGTTGCGGGTGTCCCGATGCACGAGGTGCCCGGGCATGTCGGGCAGCGCCGCGTCCACGCTGCCGAGCGGCAGCCTGCGTCCCGGGACCCAGCCATCGAGCTCGCGGAGGCCGTCGGGCGATGCGCCGAACAGGGCCTCGGCGACGTCGGCCTTGCCGACGCCCAGCGAGCACGCGAGCCCGAGCGCGTTGAGGTACGCGATCATGCGTCGGCGAGCGGCTTGCGTGCCGCGACGTTCACGAGGGTCTCGTCGCGCTTGCCCGGCGGGGGCGGCGCCTTGATGCCCCAGCGCTCCAGCAGCCCGAAATCCTTCGACCGGCTCCACCAGAGGTAGGGCAGCGAAACGTTCGCGTCGGCGAAGACGAAGCCCCGGCGGCGCAGCATGGCGAGGTATTCGTCGGCGGTCTTCTGCACGTGCATGGGATGACGGAAGAACCAGCGGATCACCCAGGTGTCGATGTAAGCCTTGGTCGACTCTGCGAACAGCAGCAGGCCGCCGGGCTTCAGCACGCGCCAGAACTCGTCGAGCGCGCGCTCCTGTTCCACCAGGTGGTGGAACGTCTGGTGGCAGAACAGCACGTCGACACTCGCGTCGGGCAGGTCGATGCGCGCGCAGTCGCCCAGTATCATCGTCGCGTCGATGCCTTCGCGATCCGCCTCGGCGCGCGAGATCGCGATGCTTTCGGGATCGGCGTCCAGGCCGATGACGCGCGACGGCGAAAACGCATCGCGCAGAAGACGGAACGAACGGCCCTGACCGCAGCCGACGTCGAGCAGCGTGCCGCCACGGGGCAGCGGCTCGCCGGTCAGGCGCTTGAGGTCGTTGATGGCCACGCGCAGGACGTGGTGCTGCCAGGTGTGGGTGCGCAGGAAGACGAACCCGATGCGGGTTTCCTCGACATAGGTTGCGCTGGCGTACTTCATGGCGGCGTTCCAGGGGAGCGGAGGAGGGCGAGGCGAGCGAGGCCTCGCTCGATGTCGGTAACGAACACGGAGGGCGACACCAGCTGCATCTCGCCGTCGGCGAGGCGTACGGCCACCTGGATCGTGCTGGCGCGCGTCAGGCGCTCGCCGGTGGCGGCATCGCTGACGGTGTAGTGGATCTTCAGCCGGTTTTCCCACTCGATCAGCTCCGCGCGTACGACGAGCGCCTGCCCGAAACGGGCCGCGCGGGCGTAGCGGAGCTGGATGTCGATGATGGGCCAGACGAAGCCGGTGTCCTTCATCCGCGTGTAGTTATGGCCGAGTTCGTCGAGCAGCGCGCAGCGCGCGATCTCGAGGTACTTCACGTAATGGCCGTGCCAGACGACCTCCATCGAGTCCACGTCGAAGAACGGGACCGTGACGTCGATCGCGGTGGCGTGCACACCCTTAGCGCGCATCGGAAGCTCCGTTCGTACCGTGCCAGTACGCATGAAAATTGAACCACTGGAGGGGCGCGTCGAGGCAACGCTCGCCGAGCCACGCGGCGTAGCGCGCGACGATCGCCGGCACGATGGCGTCGCGTTTGCCGCGCTCCCATCCGGCCGCGTCGTCGAAGCGGCGCAGGTGGATGCGGTAGCGTCCCGCATGCCTGAGGCAGCAGACGACGTTGACCGGGCAGCGGAGCATCGCGGCCATCAGCCAGGGCCCTTGCGGGAAGGGCGCGGGCGCGCCGAGGAAGTCGGCATCGACCGTCCGTCCGCCGTGCTCCGGCACACGGTCGCCGGCGATGGCGATCCATTCCCCGCGCTCCAGCCGCTGCGACAGGTCGAGCATGGCCGAGGTGTCGAGGTCGCCCACGTGCATGAGGCGCAACCGGCGGTCGCCGGATTCGCCGAGCAGACGATTGAAGTGCGCCGCGTCGGGCAGGTGCATCAGCACGTTGAGCGCGACGCCTTCGCCGACCTCGGCCATGGCACGGCAGACGTCGAGGTTGCCCAGGTGCGTGCACACCAGCAACTGCCCGCGGCCTCCCGATACCAGCGCGTTCCGCACGCCGTCCGGGTCGTCCATGTCGATCGACGACAGGCGCAGCTTGCCGCGCCACACGTCGAAGCGGTCGAGCATGCACTCGCCGAAGGCGAGGTACTGCGCGAACACGGAACGGGCATGTGGGAAAAGGTCCGTCCTGCCGCTCCACGACGCGAGCCGTTGCTGATATTCGTGGACGTGTCGACGCGCATCGCGCCCCGTGGCGAAGAAATACAGCACGATCAGGCGGATCACGGGGGCGACGGCGCG
This sequence comes from Luteibacter sp. UNCMF331Sha3.1, assembly GCF_900109915.1. Taxonomy (GTDB): domain Bacteria; phylum Pseudomonadota; class Gammaproteobacteria; order Xanthomonadales; family Rhodanobacteraceae; genus Luteibacter. The sequence goes on along the minus strand of NZ_FOBU01000001.1, from coordinate 320,396 downwards.
CCGCCCCAGCACGCGCACGGCGATGGCCGTGAGCTTGATGCCGATGAAACTGCCGCGCTCCTTGCGCGCCGCCCAGTGCCGTGGCGCCGTCGACTCAGGCATGCGTCGCCGCCAGCTGGAGGTAGCCCGACGAGACGGCGTCGTCGCCGACACGCCAGGCGAAGTGCAGGCGGCCACGCGCGGCGTCGTGGCGAAGCGCCAGCTGCACGCGGTCGCCGGGACGCAGCAGGCGCTGGAACTTCAGGGCGTCGATCGCACGGCACGCCGTCGGCGTTCCGAGGCGGGTCGCCGCGTAGGAGAGCACCCATTCGATCTGCAATACGCCGGGAAGCACCGGCGCGGTGGGGAAATGCTCGGCGAAGCACGCGAGGTCGAGCGGCAGAGCGAGGTCGAGCAGCCAGCCGTCGCCGTCGCGCCGTTCGTCCAGCAGCGTGGCCGCCACCGGCAGCGGCGCCTTGAGCAGCGCGTCGACGGCGACGCTTTCGGGAAGCGCCTCCACGAAGCGCCAGACCAGCGGGGTCGACAGCGCATCGTCGCCCGCCGCGTGCTGGCCGAGTTCGTTGATCAGGCCTGCGCGGCCATGGCGGAGCAACGCATGCCGGCCGGATGGCGACAGCGCCACGACCATGCCGGGACCGAGCTTGCCGGCGTAGCCGCCCGCCGCGTCCGCGACCCAGGGGTGCGAAAGCAGGCGTGTGGCGGCGCCATCCATCGGTGCCTTGTTGATCCGACGGCGCAGCCGCTGGCGGAACAGCCACTCGCCGACGAAGAGCGCTGCCATCACCGAGTAGGCGAGGATGCCGTTGTAGAAGGTCCACCACGACAGCGGGCCCCAGGCGGCGAGCAGCGCGGAGGCGGTGCCGTTGAGGGCGAAGAACGCCACCCAGACCCACGTGACGCGGCGCGTGTAGCGCACGGCGACGGGCGGAAGATCGGGTTCCGTGACGCGAGCGATACGCTCGATCATTGGCGGCCCGAACTTCAGGCTGAGGCCGAAGGCGCCGAGCAGGAGCGCGCAGATCAGGCTGGGATACCAGCGCAGCAGCTTGTCTTCGCCGCCGAAGCCGAGGACCGCGCAGTAGACGAGCGTGATCGCCAGCATCCAGCGGCCGCCCGGCTGGCGCAGCAGCGCCGGCGCGCGAACGAGCCAGAGCGCGCCGAGGATCAGGCCGAACAGCGGCGTGGACACGTGGTCCATGCCGAAGTAGACGATGAACGGGTACAGGACCCCGATCACCACGAGGATGGCGCTGCTCAGCTTGCGCATGCGTCGACTTCCGCACGCACGTAGAGCGCGAGGCTGCGCACGGTCGCGAAGTGCTCGCGCGCGCTCTTCGAATCCGCCGCGACGCGCAGGCCGTAGCGGTTCTGCAGGGCCAGCGCCAGCTCGAGCGCGTCGACGGAGTCGAGGCCCAGCCCCTGCCCGAAGAGCGGCTGATCGACGGCGATGTCGTCGGCGGTCAGGTGCTCGAGGGCCAGCGTGTCGACGATGAGTTGGGCGATGTCGCGTTCCAGGTCGTTCATGCCTGCAGTTCCCTGGCGTAGAGGGCGTGGAGATGTTCGTTCAGACGTCGCGACGCTATCGGCGCGGGCGTGCTTTCGCTGAAGGCTGCGACGACGATGTCGTCGCCGACCCGAAGGTGCATGTCCACGCGGCGGTGCGGGATCCGATACCAGGGCTCCGCCTTCGTGAGCGTCGTCGGGCGCACTGTGATGAAGACCGGCGTGACGACCGTCGCGCCGCGTACGGCGATGGCGGAGGCGCCGCGATGGAAGACCGGCGGCTGTCCCGGCGTCGTCCGGGTGCCTTCGGGAAACACGATGAGCGTCTGGCCCTCGCGAAGCACGTCGGCGGCGCGTTCCAGCATGTCGGCGCTGCCGTCGTTGCTGATGTATTCCGCGACCCGGACGGGGCCGCGCATGCAGGGATTCTTCCAGAGGCTGTGCTTCACGATGCAGTTCGCATCGGGCACGTGGCCGAGCAGGAATACCACGTCGATCAGCGACGGGTGGTTCGCGACGATCAGCTGGCCGGGACGCCCGAGGCGCTCGAGCCCTTCGAAACGGTAGCGAATCACGCCCGTGCGATACATGAATTGGGAGTGCAGCCAGAAGGCCCGCCCGACGGTGCGTCGCGCGCGGCGCCGGCGCACGGTGGCCGGACCGGGCCAGTGGAGCACGACAGGCAGGATCAGCACGCGAAGCAGCACGCCACCGACGCCGAACAGCGCGAAGCTGAGCGCCGTGCACAGGAAGCGCCACGCCCAGGCGTCGCGGCGACGGGTCACGCTATCGGCTGCCAGGTCCATCGTCGTGTCTTCCACGGGTGGTCGAGGGAGGCGCCATCGTGCAGGGCTCGCACGAAGCGCAGCGCATGCGGCATGTCGACGGGAGCCGCGTCGCCGTTGTTCTCGTCCAGCGACAGGCGCCAGCCGGGGCCGCCGTTGGCGCGCGACAACCGCAGGGCGAGGGTATACGAGAACGGCACGTCGTCGATCCACCCGTCGTAGGCGGGTGCGGGGCGCTCCTCGGCGACGACGGCGATCACCGCTGGCGCGCCTTCGTCGAGCAGGGTCGCCGCTTCCACGATCGCGTGTTCGAAGGTGTCGGCCTCACCGGCGATGGCGACCGACTCGCCACGCTGCCCCCGGAGGATCGACCACTGGCCCGCGATGGCGTTGTGCACGGAAAGGCCGAACTGCGTCGGCGACAACGGCGCGCCGCGGCCGATCTCGTCGAGCATCGCGAAGGTGCGCGTGGTCTCGCCGTGGCGTGACGCGAACACGAACGGTAGCTGCTCGTCGTCGGCGCACAGCGGCCACGCGGCATGCATCACGATCCGCGCCATGCGGCTGAGGCGCCGGCGCTGCATCGGCGGCACGAACTCGCAGCCCGGCTGCTCGCCGGCGTCGACGATCGCGTGCGGTGTCGCTGCCCATGTTGCCCAGTCCGCCGCGGAGTCCACGCCCGGCGCCCAGGCTCGCCACGCTTGGATGCTCAGGTCGATCATGCGTCGTACCCGTGGTAGCGGCGGATCATCAGCGCCGCGCAGCTGCCGCCGAACCCGAAATTGTTCGAGAGCACCGCGTCGACGCGCACGTCGAGTTCGCCGTCGATGAGCGGCGCGTCGTCGAACGCGGCGTCGCGTGCGCGCGGAAGCGCCGCGCCGAGCAGCACCGCGTGCTCCATCATGCCGATCGACGCGATGGCGTCGAACGCCCCGGCCGCGGCCGGCGCATGGCCGATCAGCCCCTTGATCGACGACATGGGGGGCACCGGATGCCCACGATCGCCGAAGACGCGACGTAGCGCCTGCCACTCGGCGAGATCGCCGGCGACGGTGGCGCACGCATGGGTGTTCACGTAGCCGGGCAGGGTGCCGGCGAGGTCGATCGCCTGGTGCATCGCCTCGGCCATGCCGTCGGCGGCGGGGCTGATCATCCCGTCGGGATCGGATGCCGCGCCGTAACCCGCCATCTCGGCCAGGATCGTGGCACCGCGGGCGAGCGCATGATCGAGCGATTCGAGCACGAGCACGCCCGCGCCGCCGCCGAGAAGGATGCCGTCGCGATCCGCCGCGTACGGCGTGGACACGCGTTCGCCGGCGACGCTCGTCGTCGACAGCGCGTTCATCACGTCGAAGCACATGGCGGCCTTGTCGTGCAGTTCCTCGGCGCCGCCGCAGACGACGATTTCCTGCCGGCCGAGCTGGATCAGTTCCATCGCCTGGCCGATCGCGTGCGTGGCGCTGGTGCACGCGGAGCCCACCGTGAAACCGCGGCCGCCGAAACCGAAGGCCTGGGTGAGGGTCGCGGAGACGGCGCTGCCCATGCTTCGCGGCACGATGAAGGGCGACAGGCGCGAGATGCCCTTGGCGTGGAAGACGTCGAGGCCCGCCTCGTATTCGCTGAGTGCCGCCGCGCCGCCCATGACGATGCCGACGTCGCGCTCGCGGATGCGGGCGTCGTCGAGTCCCGCTTCGTCCAGGGCCTCGCGCGTGGCGTGCCAGGCGTGCTCGGCCGCCTGCGGGAGGTAACGGCGCAATTTGCGCGGGGGCGGATCCAGCGTGGAGACGTCCGCTGGCGCGGCGACCCGGCAGCGCATGCCGAGCGCGCCGAAGTCGTCCATCGCGCGAAAGCCCGCGCGCCCGGCGCGCAGGCCGTCGAAGAGCGCCGCGCGCCCCGCGCCGAGGCACGAGACCGCGCCCATGCCCGTGACCACCACTCGCCGCATCAGGGGTGCGCCCGGAAGATCAGCGACGTATTGATGCCGCCGAACGCGAAGTTGTTGTTCATGACGTGCCCGGTGCGGATCTCGCGTCCTTCGCCGGCGATGTAATCGAGCGCGGCGCACTCCGGATCCGGGGTGTCGAGGTTGATCGTGGGCGCGAACCAGCCCGAGCGCATCATCTCGATCGCCCACCAGGATTCGAGCGCGCCACACGCGCCCAGCGTGTGGCCGACGTAGCTCTTCATGGAGCTGATCGGAACGCGGCCGCCGAGAACGTCCGCGGTGGCGTGGCTTTCCGCGACGTCTCCGCGGTCGGTGGCCGTGCCGTGCGCGCTCACGTAGCCGATCGCCGAGGCGTCGAGGCCGGCGTCGTCGAGCGCCATGCGCATGGCGGCGGCCATGGTCTCCCGGGTGGGCTGCGTGATGTGCGCGCCGTCGGAGTTGGTGCCGAAGCCGACGATCTCGGCGTAGATGCGCGCGCCGCGCGCCACGGCGTGCTCGTATTCCTCGAGCACGAGCGTCGTCGCACCCTCGCCGACGACGAGCCCGTCGCGACGCGCGTCGAACGGACGCGGGGTGAGGCCGGCTTCGTCGTTGCGCGTGCTGGTGGCGAACAGCGTGTCGAACACGGCGGCACCGGGGCCGGAGAGTTCCTCGGCACCGCCGCAGAGCATCAGCGATTGCTTGCCCTGCTGGATCGCTTCGTAGCCATAACCGATGGCCTGGCTGCCGGACGTACACGCGCTGGACGTGGTGACGACGCGGCCCTTCAGGCCGAAGAACACGCCGACGTTCACGGCCGTCGTATGCGCCATCATCTGGATGTAACTGGTCGCGGTGACGCCCTGCATGGAGCCGGTCTCGAGCATCCGTCCGACGGTGCGCGCAGGCTCGATGCTGCCGCCCGAGGATCCGTACGCGACGCCCATGCGGCCATCGGTGATCCGGGCGTCGCCGAGAAGGCCGGCGTCGGTCAGCGCGCGTTCGCTGGCCGCCACCGCGAGCTGCGCCACGCGGCCCATCGAACGCACGTGCTTGCGCGACCAGTGAGCGGGCTGCACGAAGTCGTCCACGGGCGCGCCGAGGCGGCCGTTGAGCTTGTCGAAGTAATCCCACTCGCCCATGCGGCGAATGGCGTTACGCCCCGCGCGGAGTCGCGCCGCGATGGTAGGCCAGTCGTGACCGAGCGGGGTGATGCCGCCGAATCCGGTGACGACGACGCGTTTCGGCGCGCGTCCCGTCGTGCTGTGCTGCTGTGCGTTCATCGTGTGCGGGTTCATCGTTTGCCCGCGCGTGCCAGCCGGCGCATGACGAGGCGCGGCGCACGCGGGAGCATGCCAAGGATGAGGCGCGTGTGCATCGCGCTGATGCGCACGTTGTCGCGCCACATGCGAAAGTGCGAAAGGCCGTCTTCCGGGTAGGTCACGCGCGTCGGTACGTTGCGGACCGGCACGCCGCGCCAGTGCAGGCGCACCGCGATCTCCGTGTCGAAATCCATGCGTGCGGGCAGCGGCTTGCGGGCGATCTCGGCGCGCGTCGCGGCGAGCGGATAGAGCCGATACCCACACATCGAATCGTCGATGTCGAACGAAAGCGTTTCGAGCCAGACGCAGGCGTGCGTGACGTAGCGGCCGTAGAGCCGGGCCTTCGGTACGGAGTCGTCGTAGACCGGGCGGCCGCAGATCATCGCATCCGGCGCGTTCGCGCTTTCCGCGAGGAAGCGCGGTACGTCCGCGGTGTCGTGCTGGCCGTCGGCGTCGATCTGCAGCACGTGCGAGTGCCCCGCGTCGTGGGCCGCGAGGAAGCCGGCGGTCAGCGCCGCGCCCTTGCCGCCGTTATGCGGCAGGCGAATCAGGCGCAGATCGTCGCGTCCCGCGACGAGCGCGTCGAGGATCGTGCGCGTTTCGGCGTTGGAGCCGTCGTCGACGATGATGACCGGCAGGCCATGGGCGGCGAGGGCGTTCGCGGTGGCCGCGATGGTGCGGCCGTGGTTGTAGATCGGAATGACGGCGCACGGCGCGAAACCTCGCGCCGCGTCGACGAGCGGTCCGGTGCTGCCCGACATCGGTGTCGCTCAGCGCGCGACGAGCGCCTGCACGGTGGCGACGACGTCGCCGACCGTACGCACGCTCTTGAAATCCTCGGGCTTGATCCGGGTGCCGGTCATGTCCTGGACCTGGATCGCGAGATCGATCGCGTCGATGCTGTCGAGTTCGAGGTCGGTGAAGAGGTTCGCTTCCGGAACGACCCGGGCCGGGTCGATTTCGAACGTTTCATGCAGCACGGAGCGCAGGCGCACGAGGACGTCGTCGGAGGTGAAGGTGTCAGCTGGGATCGCGCTCATAGCTCGGTAAGTCCATTTCATCCCCGGATCGCGCTGCACGCCAGCGCCCTTGGGCGAAAGCGACCGCGCCACCACCGAGGCGACGAAGGTGATCGAAATACATTGGTTGTCGCCACCGGCCGGTGGCATCCCCTGTCCCAAAAGCCTCGTGCAGGCAAAGCCTTACAAGATCGTTGGGGCCGGCAAAGTGTAGCAGATCGCAATCCGTGACAATCGGACTTGCGAAAATTCTCACGTGAAGGCGGTCCCGGGGCGGCCGATGCTGTCCGGCCGCCCCGGACACAACGTCCGCGGACACCGTCGTTGCGACGGTCGGGGGCCAGGGGAAGATGGAGGAATGCGGTCTGCGCGATGTTTCCCGGGTTGGCACGGCTCTTGCGACATCTCCCGCGAAAGCCACTCCCTCCATCGAGAAAGGACACCGACCATGAAATTCGAAACCCTCCTGCTGAAGACCTTCTTCGCCGCGGCCGTGCTGACCTGCGCGCTGACCTTCGGGGCCATGGTGGTGGCGCCGTCCACCGCGACCGCGCAGCTCGTCGCGCAGGCGCGCTGACGGCGGAGACGGCCACCCGCCCTCGCGGACGGGTGGCCGGTTGCCGCGGGGCCTCGCGTCAGGCCGCGGTCACTTCCTCGGCGGCCAGTCCCTTCGGACCTCGCACGCCCCTGAAAGTCACCTTCTGGCCGTCCAGCAGCGTGCGATGGCCGGTTCCCACGATGTGCCTGAAGTGCACGAAGAAATCTTCCTTGTCGACGTCGCGGGTAATGAAGCCGAATCCCTTCTGGTCGTTGAACCACTTGACCTTCCCGCTGTGCTTTTTATGCAGCGTCTCGCTCATGACCGTATCCACTCCTTGATGTGGTGCAGCCTGTGACGACATCTGCCTGCCGCCGCATACAGCGTATGTCGGTCATGCCGTATCGGCCTATCGCACGCGCTCGGCCATGCGTCGTAGGCGGGGATACGCGAAGCCGATGACGGATCAGCGCGATCCCGCGGTCCCTTCCGATTCCGCTTAAGACTCGTCGGTGCGGGGCGTCGCATCCGTCGCGTCGATCAGCGTCACGTTCAGCGCATACGGTGGACCGTCGTCGCCCTCGAAGAGATCGAACGCCACGCGATCGCCCGGCATCAGCCGGCGTGCGTCGGCGGGCATGCGCGATGCCCCGTCGTTCCGTGGCGACTCATGCCGATGACTGCTCATGGCGTTTCTCCCTGGGGCTGCCCGATGGGTTCCGCTGGCCGTCGGCAACAGGTTCTACCGGGACGACGTTCGTGGCGGAAAGGCCTTTTTCGCCTTTTGCGACGTCGAATTTCACGCGCTGCCCTTGCTTGAGCGTCCTGAATCCTTTGACGTCGATGTCTTGATAATGCACGAAGAGATCTTCGCCGACGTCCTGGCAGATGAATCCGAAGCCCTTGGGTTCGTTGAACCACTTGACCTTGCCGTGACCGCCGATAGAGACGATCGTGCGCTCTGAAGCGCGGTGCTTCGCGTGCCGCGTGTCTGCCTCGTTCATGACATGTCGCTCCGCTGGATGGTCGTGCCAACGGCGGCGCCCGTCGCCGCCGTTTCCAGCGTATGCCGATTCCTGCGCGCGGTCGTCCCGGCCGGCTCGGCCACTTGTCGTAGGTGAGCGGCCCGGATTTTCCTTCGGGTCAGCGGCTTGCGATCAACGTTGCCGTTTGCGCAGGCCTTCGTGGTCGTCGCCGTGCATCGGCGTGCCAGTGGCGTGCCCGAGCTTCCTGACGTTCACGGCCTGCGGCCCTTTCGGCGCCTGCACCTTGTCGAACGAAACCTCGTCGTGCTCCTCCAGGGACTTGAAGCCCGATGCCTCGATGGCACTGAAGTGGACGAAGACGTCCTTCGTGCCATCCTCGGGGGTGATGAATCCGAATCCCTTCGCCGAATTGAACCACTTCACCGTACCTTTCATGTCGCGCTCCACTCCCTTGGTCGATTCGCGATGGCTCCATGCCATCGTCGTGTTTCGTGCTTGGGCCGCCGAGACGACCTCGTTGTCGATCCCTGGTCGGGCCGGAAGAACTTCATGTGCGGCAGGCGAAGCGTTCCGGCGGCTATCGGTATGCCGACCCAACTTCGGCATCCGCCGACCGCTCGGTGGACCCGGTTCGGGGGAAACGAAAGCGGCCGAAGATGACTTCCAGGTCATAGCCGCCCGTCGTTCCGGTGAGTCCTGTCATCACTACATCGCGATCCCCCTGCACGACGACGCCCGATGAACGGACGGTATGCGTGATCGGGTCCCACGCGAAACCGCGGTCGCCAAAACTCGGATCGAGTTCACCATCGCCGAGGTACCGGGCGGCAAGGAAGCCTGCACGCATGTTGGCTCCCGTCGGTTCGCCCGTCACGACGACATGGCCGTCCTTGTCGATCCCGGCGTCCGTGTAGAAACAGCCACCCGCCCAGGACGGGGTGAGAGCGGGCGCGCCCCTCGCGAACGTGATGTCCGGATAACCGTCTTTCGTGATGCCGACGACGAAGCCGAGGTCGTCGCGTCTGCGCCCTGCGAGGACATAGCGGGAGTTCGTCTCGGCGATTCCCACCAGCAGATCCGCGGCGTCGCTGGGGTTCGCATCGTTGGGCACCACGTAGGTCCCGTTTTTGCCGAAGGTCGGGTCCAGCACCATGTCGCCGTTGTCGCCCGGCACGTAACGACGCACCTCGACCTGGCTCTGCGTGCTTCCGGCCAGCAGAAAACGATCGCCGTCGATCGGCCACCCGAACATCTGCTCGCCGCCGTGAGAGCGATCTCCGACATGGAACGGCATGAGCATGTACCCAAGGTCGCCGTTGAACGACGGATCCTGCCGGAAGGTATCGTCAGGGCCCTGCCGTACGAGGCGCACGGCGAACCCTCGTGTTTCCTGCATGGCGTTCTGGGCGCGTCCCGACACGTAGATGGCGTTCTGCGTGTGCAGAAAGAGATCGATTCCATAAATCGGCACGAAGCCTTCGCCGAGCTGCGGAACGAGGATGCCCTGCTCGCCAAAGGCCGATTCGAAGGCGCCCTCCCGCGACATCATCGATAGACTGGCGAAATTCCTGTTCTCGCCCCGTGGCTTCAGATGGAGCGCGATCAGTACCTGGCCGTCCGGCAGGACACAGAGACGCGTCGGCTCGCGCGGATCCGTCGCTGGCCCAAAGCTGAAGCCATCCCCGGAGGGTCCGAATGACTCATCGGGGGCGCCGCCGGGGCGGGATTTGACGACGGCCCATCGCGCGAGCGCACCCGTTTCCTCGTAAAAACCCCAGTACGCGACGTACAGGCTGCCGTCGGGGCCAACGGCGGGGCGAGAGGCGTTCGCCGCCCACGCGCGATCGCCCTTCATTCGCAGCACGCCGCCAACGCCGAACTCCCCGTCGAGTTTCGACGGTGTCAGGGGTCCGGCGCGGTGGTGCTCTCCGTCGTGCGTGTGTCTGCGATTCATGGCCTCATCCCTGATCTGCGCACGCCGACGAACTCCGCATCGGCTCGGGACGACTCTACGCAGGTGGCGCAGTCATGGCCATCCGCAGAACGTCGTAGGTGCCGATAGCATTTTTCGGCATGACCCGATGGGTGCCGTGCGCTGTCGGCGCCTGCCGTCCAGGAGCAAAGAAGCCGCCGGATCGCTCCGGCGGCTTCTTCGCGGTGAACGTTCGGGCGCGATGTCGCGGCTGCCTCCACCATGACGCTGTCCAGAGCGGATATCGGGGACGCGGCCTCAGTAATTCAGATAGGGTTGATGTTGCTGGCTCGCGGCTTGTCCGAGCCTCCCACGAGATCGAATTCCACCCGTTGACCTTCACTGAGTTCCTTAAACGCGCCGACGATCGCGCTGTAATGAGCGAAGACATTGGGTCCGCCATCATCGGGGGTGATGAAGCCGAAGCCTTTTTCAAGGTTATAAAATTTTACGTATCCTTGCATGTCACTCTCCCTGGCCAACCGTTGCAGTGTGGGTCCAACGTACGCTCCGCGGCTCCGCACTGCGATCTTCCATCGGGTGTAGGAACGTCGGCCCATTTCAGGCATGAAAAAGGCCGCCGGCTTACGCGGGCGGCCTTTTCGTGGTGTGGCGCGAACGGCTTACTGGCCGCGCATGCGACCCTGGAAGCGGGGCGCGCCGTTGCCCATGTGCGGCAGGCGGATCTTGCCGATCGCGTTGATGCGCTCTTCGGCCATGCGGTCCGCGGCCTTGTAGGTCGGGATATTGTCGCGGCCGGAGATTTCGAAGATGCGACCGACGTTGTAGTAGATCGTGCGCATCATGCGCATCGCGCGCTCGCGGTTGTAGCCGTCGATTTCGAGCGAGACGTTCATCACGCCGCCCGCGTTGACGGCGTAATCCGGTGCGTAGAGCACGCCACGGCGGGCGAGCTCGTCGCCGATGGCGTCGGTGGCGAGCTGGTTGTTCGCCGCGCCGCAGATGATCTTCGCCTTGATGCGGTCGATCGTCTGCTCGTTGACCGTGCCGCCCAGGGCGCACGGGCTGTAGACGTCGGCGTCGACGTCGTAGATCTCGTCGAGGCCGACCGCTTCGCAGCCCAGTTCGTCGACGCAGCGCTGCACGGCATCCTTGTTGATGTCCGTGACGAACACCTTGGCGCCCTGTTCGCGCAGCAGCTTGATGAACTCGCTGCCCACGTGGCCGCAGCCCTGCACGGCGTAGCTGTACTTGCCGACGTCTTCGTTACCGTGCTTCGCCTGCAGCGCGGCCATCAGGCCCTGCAGCGTGCCGAACGCGGTGAACGGCGACGGATCGCCCGAACCGCCATGGACCTGGTGCACGCCGGTGACGTACTCGGTTTCGCGGTAGACGTATTCCATGTCGTTGACGTCGATGCCGACGTCCTCGGCCGTGATGTAACGGCCGTTGAGCGAGTTGACGAAACGGCCGAACGCGCGGAACAGCGCTTCGGACTTGTCCTTGGAGGGATCGCCGATGATCACGGCCTTGCCGCCGCCGAGGTTCAGGCCCGCCACCGCGTTCTTGTACGTCATGCCGCGCGAGAGGCGGAGTACGTCGTTGACGGCGTCCTGCTCGGTCTTGTACGGCCACATGCGCAGGCCACCCAGCGAGGGACCCAGCACGGTGTTGTGGATCGCGATGATGGCCTTGAGGCCTGCGTCCTTGTTATGGCAGAAGACGACTTCTTCGTGGCCCGTGTTGGCGATGGTTTCGAAAATCATCGAACGCGTTACTCCGGTTACAAGCGGCGGCGGTCAGCACTGCCGTCTGGATGAAAAACCGGTGGTGGGGACCACCGGTATGGGACGAATCAAAAAAATCGCCCCAACCTTGGGAGGTGGGGCGATATGTCGTGTCAGCTGCCTAGTTTAAACCCTTGCGCGCGTCCGTGTGGGTGCGCCGCAGCAAGGGGGCTCAGCGGTGCCAGCGGGGGTCGCGGTGCCAGGTCTCACGCTCGATCCGCCAGCCGCGGCCGTACGGGCGCCAGACCGGCGGACGATAGACGTAGCCCGGGCGGGCGCCGTACCAGTGGCCACCGACCCACACGTACCGGCCGCCGGCCCAGTTCCAGTACCCCGGCGCCCAGACATAGCCGGCGCGCGCCGGCGGCACGCGCTCGAAGCGCGGCGGGGGCGGGCGGGAGCCGACGGTGACCGAGACGTACTCGCGCGCGGGGGCGGGCGGGGCATAGCTCGCGGCGCCGATGGCGAGGCCCAGAGCGGCCACGGCGACGAGACTGCGGGTCAGAAAGGTCATGGGATACCTCCTTTGCATCGGCCGCACGGTGCGGACTCGTGGGCGACAGAACGCCTGCTCGCAGCGGTGGTTGACCACCGCCTCCGGGAATGTTCAGCTTCGTGAAAGCGCCGGGCGACGAGAACCTTCCTGATCGACGCGTGCTCCAGGCCCCCGCATCACGCCCCCTCGACTATCGGTTCCCGCATGAAGCCACCCCGCCGATTCGGCGTTCGTACCGTAGCGACCCTGCTCGGCATTCGCGTGGCTTACCGTTTTGGCAGCCGCTTCGCGCCGGTGCGTACCGTGGCCCACGCGGCGCGTGTGTTCCAGACACCGCTGCCGAGCAGTCGCGAGCGAGCCGAGCACGCCGCGCGCTCGATGACCGCGCGACGCGAGACGGTGACGGTCGATGGCGAGTCGGTAGCCACGTACGTATGGGGCGATCCATCACGTCAGCCCTACGTGCTACTCGCCCACGGCTGGTCGAGCATGGGCCTGCGCTGGGAGAACTGGGTACCGCAGCTTCTTGCGAAAGGCTGGGCGGCCGTGGCGTTCGATCAGCCGGCTCACGGCCTCAGTGGTGGCCGCCTGTGCACGTTGCCCGACTTCGTGCGCACCGTGACGGTGGTAGGCCAACATTACGGCGATGCCGAAGGTGTCGTTGCCCATTCGCTCGGCGGCGCGGCCGTGACGCTGGCGCTGGACGACGGATGGACCGCGAAGCGCGTGGTGCTGATCGCGGCCGCGGCGGACCCGAAGGCGGCGACGCGACGGTTCGCGCGTTTCGTCCGGCTGGGCGAGCACCTGCGGCCCGGTCTTCACGAGATGCTGGCGCGACGTACCGGCGTGCCCATCGACGGCCTTCACATCGAACACCATGCACCGCGCCGTACCCAGCCGGCACTCATCGTGCACGACGAGTTCGATCGCGACGTGCCGGTGGAGGAGGCCGAGCAGTATGCGATGCACTGGCCCGGCTCCACGCTGCTGAAAACGCGGCACCTCGGACATCGGCGCATCGTCGACGACGCGTCGGTGGTGGCCGCCGCGATCGCCTTCCTGGGCGGCGCGGATTCCCACGCGTAGCTCGCGTGCGTACCCGCGACGCTGCGGCGCAGCAAGGGGTCCGACCACCTCCGCAGTAGAATCGACCGGTTCCCACCCCCCGTCGTCGGTCGTTCCCGGAGTTTCCATGAGCTCGCAGCCCAAGCACATCCCCGCCAGCCACACCGATGCGGAGGCGGCGCCGCTGCGATTCGTCACGGCCGCGAGTCTGTTCGACGGCCACGACGCGGCCATCAACATCATGCGCCGCATCATCCAGAGCCAGGGCGCCGAAGTGATCCACCTCGGCCATAACCGCTCGGTCGAAGACGTCGTGCGCGCGGCTCTGCAGGAAGACGCCGATGCGATCGCGCTGTCGTCCTATCAGGGTGGCCATGTCGAATACTTCAAGTACATGGTCGACATGCTGCGCGAACGCGGCGCGGGCCACGTGCGCGTGTTCGGCGGCGGTGGCGGCACGATCACGCCTGAGGAGATCAAGGAACTCCAGGCCTACGGCGTCGAGCGCATCTACCATCCGAACGACGGCATGAAGCTCGGCCTGACCGAGATGATCGAAGACGTGATGTCGCGCACGCGCGCCGCCGCGAAGCAACGCACACCGAACGTGCAGTCCGATGCGTCGGTCGAGGACGAGATCTCCATCGGAGCGATGCTCTCCGCGATCGAGGAAGACGGTCTCTCCGCCGACGACCTGGCGCGTCTGCGCAAGGCCTGGAAACTGGCCGGCGGCAAGACGCCCGTCCTCGGTCTGACCGGTACTGGCGGCGCCGGCAAGTCGTCGGTGGTGGACGAGCTGCTGCTGCGCTTCCTGCACGCCTTCCCGCAGATGCGCATCGCCGTGCTCGCCGTCGATCCGACGCGCCGTCGCAGCGGTGGCGCGCTGCTGGGCGACCGCATCCGCATGAACTCGCTGCGCAGTCCGCGCGTGTACATGCGGTCGATGGCCACCCGTCGGCAGCATGCCGCGACGTCCGTCGTACTGCACGACTGCATCGATTTCCTGAAGGCACAAGCCTACGACCTGGTGATCGTCGAGACCGCCGGCATCGGACAGAGCGATTCCGAGATCGTCGACCTCGTCGACTTCCCGGTCTACGTGATGACCAGCGAATACGGTGCGGCCAGCCAGCTCGAGAAGATCGACATGCTCGACTTCGCCGAGCTGGTCGTACTGAACAAGTTCGACAAGCGCGGTGCCGAGGATGCCCTGCGCGACGTGCGCAAGCAGTGGAAGCGTAACCGCACCGCGTTCCAGCTGGCGGACGACAAGGTGCCGGTCTACCCGAGCATCGCCAGCCAGTTCAACGATCCGGGCGTCACCTGGATGTTCGCCAATCTCTGCCGCCTCATGCGCGAGAAGCTCGCGCTGCCGGAGGCCGCATGGACGCCCGACGTCGACACCCGCCTGCGCGAACCGCGGGCCACGGTGCTGATTCCGGGCAACCGCGTGCGGTACCTGGCCGAGATCGCCGAGCAGGGGCGCGGCGTCAACGCGGGTATCGCGAAGCAGGCCGAGGCGGCCAGCAAGGCGCAGCATTACTACGAGTCCCTGAAGGACATCGGCGACGAGGACCTGCCGCGCGCGTTCGATCTGTACGACCACGCGTTGCTGGCGGTGCATGGCGACCGTGCGCTGTCGGTACTTCGCCAGCGCTACAACTCGGCCGTGCGCGAGCTGTCCAGCGAAGCCGTGCACCTTCTGCGCGAGTGGCCGGCGCGATTCGAGTCGGTCACGGCCGAGTTCAATGAATACCAGGTGCGCGACAAGGTCATCCGCGTCGAGAACTACCGCGAATCGCTGAGCCACCAGAAGATCCCGAAAGTGTCGCCGCCGAAGACGAAGGACTGGGGCGAGCTGCTCTCGTTCCTCATGCGCGAGAACCTGCCGGGCCATTATCCGTACACGGGCGGCGTCTTTCCGTATCGTCGCGCCGGCGAGGATCCGACCCGCATGTTCGCGGGCGAGGGCACGCCCGAGCGCACCAATCGTCGGTTCCACTACCTCTCGCTGGGCGGCGGTGCCGCGCGTCTGTCCACGGCCTTCGATTCCGTCACGCTGTACGGCGAAGATCCCGCGCCGCGCCCCGATATCTACGGCAAGATCGGCAATTCCGGTGTCTCGATCGCCACGCTCGACGACATGAAGAAGCTCTATTCGGGCTTCGACCTCTCGGCTCCGTCGACCTCGGTCTCCATGACGATCAACGGGCCCGCGCCGATCATCCTCGCGATGTTCATGAACACCGCGATCGATCAGAACATCGAGAAGTACCTCAACGAGGACGCGTCGCGGTGGGAGGCCGCCAACGCGCGCATCGCCGAGCTCTACCCCGATGGCCATCGTCCGCGCTACAACGGCGACCTGCCCAAGGGCAACGACGGGCTCGGCCTGGGCCTGCTCGGCGTGTCGGGCGAGGAAGTCGTGGATGCCGAGACCTACGCGCGAATCAAGGCGTATACGCTCGCGACGGTGCGAGGCACCGTGCAGGCGGACATCCTGAAGGAAGACCAGGCCCAGAACACGTGCATCTTCAGCACGGAGTTCGCGTTGCGGATGATGGGCGACATCCAGCAGTACTTCGTCGACCACAAGGTGCGCAATTTCTACTCGGTGTCGATCTCGGGTTATCACATCGCCGAGGCCGGCGCGAATCCGATCAGCCAGCTCGCTTTCACGCTGTCGAACGGCTTCACCATCGTGGAGTACTACCTCGCGCGCGGCATGGCCATCGACGACTTCGCGCCGAACCTGTCGTTCTTCTTCTCGAACGGCATGGACCCGGAATACACGGTGATCGGCCGCGTCGCCCGCCGCATCTGGGCCCGCGCGATGCGCGAGCGCTACGGCGCGAGCGCGCGCAGCCAGATGCTGAAGTACCACATCCAGACGTCGGGCCGTTCGCTGCACGCGCAGGAGATCCAGTTCAACGACATCCGTACCACGCTTCAGGCGTTGTACGCCTTGTTCGACAACTGCAACAGCCTGCACACGAACGCCTACGACGAGGCGATCACCACGCCGACGGAAGAGAGCGTGCGCCGCGCGGTGGCGATCCAGCTGATCATCAATCGCGAGCTCGGGCTGAACTTCAACGAGAATCCGTGGCAGGGCAGCTATGTGGTCGACGAGCTGACCGACCTGGTGGAAGAGGCCGTCTACAAGGAATTCGAGGCGATCAGCGAGCGCGGTGGCGTGCTCGGCGCGATGGACACCATGTACCAGCGTGGCAAGATCCAGGAAGAGTCGATGTACTACGAGCACAAGAAGCACGACGGCTCGCTGCCGCTCATCGGCGTCAATACGTTCCTGCCGAAGGATCATGGCGGCGAGATCGCCACCGAGATCGAACTCATCCGTTCGACGCCGGAAGAGAAGGGCCAGCAGATCGACAACGTGCTGCTCTACGGCAAGGCCCGTAACGGCCTCGCGCCGGAGAGCCTGAAGACGCTGCAGGCCACGGCCCGCGAGCGTCGCAACGTCTTCGAGCAGCTGATGGAGGCGGTGCAGCACAATTCACTCGGCCAGATCAGCCATGCGCTTTACGACGTGGGCGGGGAGTACCGGCGCAACATGTGAGGGCCGGCTCGCCGGGCTCGGCTTCGCCATCGCATTCGTTCGCGTGGCGGTGAGGGGGATGCGACGGCTGTCGTTTTCCTCGCTCAGTCCTCGTCCGGCCTTCGCCTCCCTGCGGAGACGCGCGGAAAACGGCAGCCGTCGCCTCCTTCGGGCGGGACGGTTCGCCGGTCGGACAGCAGGGAAGGGCGTTCGCGAAGACCGATTGCGTCGCCGTGGATCCCGGCGTTCGCCGGGATGACGTGTCGCTATTCCGCGGGCTTCTGCAAGCTCCGCGCATTCCTTACCGTCACCCCGGTGTGCGCCGGGATGACGTGTCGCTATTTCGCGGGCTTCTGCAAGCTCTGCGCATTCCCTACCATCACCCCGGTGTGCGCCAGACTGACGTGTCGCTATTCCGCGGCCCCTCGCGAGCTCCGCGCACTCCTTACCGTCGGCGACCTCGTCGGTGAGAACGTCGGATTTGAACTCCACCGCCACTTCGTAGTCCCATGGAGGCTTGGTTTTGCCGTTGGAGTGGTCGTTTTGAGCAGTCAGTCGTCGGGTTCGAAGTGGATCGCGGGTGGGTTGATCGTCGCTATCGCCATCGTGGCGGGCGTCTTCGTCTACCGGGAAAAAGAGGCTCGCGAGCGTGCCGCCGCACCGCCTTCCGCGGTCGCGTCGTCCTCGACATCGGCGGCGTCCGCCGCGCCCGGCAAGGCGAACGCGCCAAAGCATCCGGTGGATCCGGCTTCCTCGTCGACCGCGGCACTTCCGCCGCTCGACCAGAGCGACGACGCCATTCTCGCGGGGCTTTTCGCCCTGACCAGCGATGACGCGCTGAAATCGCTGTTGCGCTCCGACGCCATCGTGTCGCGCATGGTCGCGACGATCGATGCGCTGCCGAAGAAGACGGTGGGCATGAACGTGCTGCCGTTGCGCACGCCGACGGGGCGGTTCCAGGTGCAGCCGGACGACGGCATGTTCGTGGTGTCGAAAAAGAACGCCGAGCGCTACGCCACTTACATGTACGTGGCGAATCGTGTGAATCCCGCGACGGCGGCGGCCTGGTACAAGCGAAACTACCCCTTGTTTCAGCATGCGTACGCCGATCTGGGCACGGGTGGGTACTTCAACGATCGGTTGATCGAGGTGATCGACCATCTGCTCGAGGCGCCCGAGCCGAAGGGGGCGTTGCAGCTGATTCCGGCGAAGGAGGGCTACGTCTACGCCAATCCGGCGTACGAGCAGCTCTCGGTGGGGCAGCAGTTCATGATCCGCGTCGGGCCGGAGAACGAGGCGACGCTGAAGGCCAAGCTGAAGGCATTGCGCGAGGCGATCGTGGCGGATGCGCCGGCGGATGCGAGTCCGGTGGAAACGGCGCCGGTTCGTTGACCCGATGCCGACTTGGTGGGAGCCAGCCTGCTGGCGATGGGTGCTCGCGGCAAGCACCCATCGCCAGCAGGCTGGCTCCCACCAGAGCGATCAGGATTTCTTCGACGGATCCCTTACCGGCACGCTGATGTTGCACAGGTCGATCTTGCCCGCCGGGCGCGCGTAAAAGGCGTCCTTGCGATTGCGCTTGGCTTCCACCACCGCGGCGAACGTCTTGCTGTCGGTGCGCAGCACCTGGATCGGCGTGCGCTGTGCTTCGGGCACGTCGGCCGCGAGGCGGACGCTCCTGATCGTGACGCGCTGCTCGGGCTTGTCGTAGAAACCCATGGGTTCCCCGCCGCGCGGATACGCCGACAGGATCTCCATGCCCTTGATCACCTTGCCGGCGACGGCGAGGTTGCGGTCGAGGTTGCGCGGCGCCTGGCCGATGATCGCGTAGAGCGAGCTGCCGTTGCCGGTCTCGGCACCCGTGTCGCGCGCCACGCCGACGGTGCCGTAGCAGTGCGTGATCCACGCTTCGCCCTGACCGTCGCGGGCGACGGGGAAGCCGTCGGAAAAGCCGACCTCCGCCGCGTAGACGTCGCCATCGGGCAGCCTGGTGAACGGATAGGCCTTGCCGTCCTTGCGGGTGAACTCGGGCGCGAGCGTTTCCTTCGCGGTGCCGAGCGACTTCGCCTTCTTCTTGTCGTCGCCGTCGGGGTCGCCCCACTGCGTGACGAAATTGTCCTGCACGCGGATCACCTGCGTGCCGTCGAAATAGTGCTCGCGGATCAGCGTGCGGATGTTCGCGGCGTGCAGCGGCGACCAATCCTGCGCGAGCTCCATGATGACGCGACCCTGCGGCAGGTCCATGTAGACGAGGTTCTGCGGATCCGGCGTGCGCCAGTCGGCGGCCGGTGCCTTCGCGAGGATTTCCTTGGGCGTGGGCGTCTTCGCGGCGTCGTCGGCGAGGGCGGGCAGGGCGGCGGCCGCGATGGCGAGCGTCAGGCAGGTGCGTGCGAGCATGGGATCCCCGGGGTGGTTTGACCCCGGGGACGTTAGCAGAGATGAGCGGGATTGTCGGAGATCAGGCGCCGAGGATCGCCTTCGGTTCGAGATAGGCCTCGAGGCCGAAGACGCCGTATTCGCGGCCCTGGCCCGACTGCTTGAAGCCGCCGAACGGTGCCTTCGGCTCGTGGCTCAGCGTGTTGATCAGCACGCGCCCCGCATCGATGCGCGACGCCACGCGCAGGGCACGCGCTCCATCGGTCGAATGCACGTACGCCTGCAGGCCGTACGGCGTGTCGTTCGCGATGGCGATGGCGTCTTCCTCGTCGTCGTACGCGATGATCGACAGCACGGGCCCGAAGATTTCTTCGCGGGCGATCGTCATGTCGTTGCTGACGTCGGTGAAGAGCGTGGGGCGCACCAGCCACCCGCGGGTATGCCCATCGGGGCGGCCTTCGCCACCGGCCAGCAGGCGCGCGCCTTCTTCCATGCCTTTGCGGATGAAGCCCTGGACGCGCTCCCATTGTTTCGCGCTCACCATGGGGCCCACCGTCGTCGCCTGATCGGCGGGATCCCCCGAGACCACGGCGTTGACGACGTCCTTCGCCAGGGCTTCGAACTCGGCGAGCCGCGCACGCGGCACGAGGATGCGCGAGCCGGCGATGCAGGCCTGGCCGCTGTTGTTGAAGCCAGCGGCGACCGCGAGCGGCACGGCCTTGGCGAAGTCGGCATCGTCGAGGACGATGCTGGGCGACTTGCCGCCGAGTTCCAGGGTCACGCGCTTCATCGTGTCGGCACCGGCGCGGACGATGCCCTTGCCCACGGCGGTCGAACCGGTGAACGATACCTTTGCGACGTCCGGACTGGACACGATCGCGGCACCGACGACGTCGCCGCGACCCGTGACGATGTTGAAGACGCCTGCCGGCGCGCCGGCGGCGTGCAGGGCCTCGGTCACGATCTTCGTCTGCAGCGCGCTCATCTCGCTGGGCTTGATCACCGCCGTGCATCCGGCGGCGATCGCCGCGGCGAGTTTGCCGCAGATGAATCCGGCGTTGCTGTTCCACGGGGTGATGAGGCCCGCGACGCCGACCGGCTGCATGACGACCGTGGCGGTGCCCATGCGGCGTTCGAAGGCGTAGTCGCGCAGCGTGGCGATCGCATCGAGGAACACGCTGGACGCGTGCTTCGTCATCCAGCTGCCGCGCGACACGGGCGCGCCGTATTCGAGGCGGACCGCCTCGAACAGGTCGTCTTCGCGCGCGACCACCGCGTCGTGCATGCGCTGGAGCAGGGCGATGCGTTCGTCGACCGTGGTGCGCGAGAACGTCGCGAAGGCGCGCTTCGCGGCGGCGATGGCGAGCCGGGCATCGTCGGCGTCGGCCAGCCGGACGGTGCCGATGCGCTCTTCGGTGGCGGGGTTGAAGAGGTCGAAGCGTTCGTCGCCGTGCGGCACGACGAAGGCGCCGTCGATGTAGATGTGGTCGATGCTGTGCATGGGGATGTCCTCGGAATGACGGTTAGCGGGTTCGATCCCAAGGATGCGGACGAGGGATTAATCTGATAAGACGGATAAATCCAAATGACTTGTTAAGCGGAGACGGACAATGCGCCCGGGACTGACCGAACTCGAAGCCGTGCTCGCCGTGGCGCGTCATGGCAGCTTCCGCGCCGCCGCGGGCGCCATGGAGATGTCGACCTCCGCGCTGAGCCAGTCCGTCGCCGCGCTGGAGGCCCGCATCGGCACCCGCCTTTTTCACCGGACGACCCGTAGCGTGCGACTGACCGAAGCGGGCGAGCGCTTCGTGGCGGACATCGGCCCCGCGGTGGCCGACATCCACACGGCGCTCGAGCGCGCGAGCGACGAAACAGGCGAGCCGTCGGGCACGCTGCGACTGAATACGTCGACCGGCGCGGCGCGCTGGGTGATGGCGCCGTATCTGATCCCCTACCTGCGGCGTTATCCGAAAGTGCACCTCGACCTCGTCACCGAGGATCGCCTGATCGATATCGTGCGCGAAGGGTTCGATGCGGGGTTCCGCACGGTGGATACCGTGCCGGGCGACATG
The DNA here is from genome assembly GCF_900109915.1 of Luteibacter sp. UNCMF331Sha3.1. Taxonomy (GTDB): domain Bacteria; phylum Pseudomonadota; class Gammaproteobacteria; order Xanthomonadales; family Rhodanobacteraceae; genus Luteibacter. Next base: position 299,031 of record NZ_FOBU01000001.1, on the reverse strand, counting down.
ATCGCCGTGCCATTCGGCGCCGCCGTCCGTTTCGCGGTGGTCGGTTCGCCGGGCTACTTCGCCGCGCACGGCCGGCCGCGCGTGCCGACCGATCTCGCGCGCCATGCCTGCATTCGTGCGCGCATGCCCGCGGGTCACATCTACCACTGGGAGTTCGAACGTCACGGACAGGCGATCGCCGTGGACGTCGACGGCCCCCTCACCCTTGGCGAATCGCAGTTGATGGTGGAAGCGGCCGAGGCCGGACTGGGCCTGGCGTACCTCGCGGAGTTCAACGTGGCACCGGCGCTCGCCGACGGGCGTCTCGAGCGCGTGCTCGAAGACTGGACGCCATCGTTCGAGCGACTCTGCCTCTACTACCCCGGGCGCCGCCATGTTCCGGCCGCGCTCCGGGCCCTGATCGGCCTGATCAAGGAAACGGGCTGAAGCGCAATGGGCCAAGGGTCATGGCAAACCTTTCCGGGCGTGCAGGCATCCTTTCGTAAGTTTCCACGTCCCGGAAAGTTCATGCGCCGTCGCCTCGTCCTCGCCAGCCTGCTCGGCCTCGCCGCCCCCGCCTTCGCGGACGTGACGATCGACGGCCGTATCGATCCCGCCGAATGGTCGGGTGCGCGCCACATCGTCGATTTTCGCCAGACGCAGCCGATGACCGGCAAGCCGGGCACGCAGCCGACGGAGGCGTGGGTATTGTCGACGCCGAAGGGACTGGCCGTGGCGATCCGGGTGGTGCAGTCGTCCGATATCCCGCGTTCGCGCCAGCAGAGCCGCCGCGACGAGAGCGCGCTGGTCGACCGCGTCAACGTGATGGTCGACTTCGACGCGGACGGACGCGTGGGCTACGACTTCGAGATCAAGTCGCAGGGCGGTGTCGCCGACGAGGTCATCACCAACGAATCCGACTTCAGTTACGACTGGGACGGCCGCTGGGATCACGCGGTCAGCGAGGATGCCGACGGCTACACGGTAGAGGTGCTTATCCCCTGGTACATCGCTCCCATGCGCAAGCCTGGCGGCGACACGCGCACGATCGGCCTGTACATCGATCGCGTGATCGGCAGCACCGGCGAGCGCATGGCCTGGCCGGCCGTCAGCTTCGATCGCGGGCGTTTCCTGTCCAGTTTCCAGCGTGTGGAACTGCCGGCCTATACGCAATCGCTGTTCGCCGTGACGCCTTATGTCGTGGGCAAGGTGGAGCACGGCCATGGCGGCGCGTCGTTCGAGGAAGGCGCCGACATCCTCTGGAAGCCGAACGGCCAGACGCAGCTCACCGCCACGATCAATCCCGATTTCGGCCAGGTGGAGAGCGACGACCTCGTGGTGAATTTCTCGCCCGAGGAAACGTTCTTCACCGACAAGCGCCCGTTCTTCACCGAGAACCAGGGCATCTTCGATTTCAGCCTGCTCAACGACTATTCGCAGCTCGTGTACACGCGCCGCGTCGGTGGCGCGTCGGACGACGGGCACGGCGCCGCGGACATTTCGGCCGCCGTGAAGGTCAACGGCAGCGTGGGCTCGACGAGCTACGGCATCCTCACGGCGCAGGAAAAGGGCGATGCGGGGCGATCCTTCGGCGCGCTCCGCCTGAGCCAGAACGCCGGCACGCAGACGTTCGGCATGCTCGCCACGCATGTCAGCCACCCTTACCTCGATCGCGACGCCAACGTGCTGGGCATCGACCATCGCTGGCAGCCGACCGAGGCCTTCACCATCACGAGCAACGTCGTGGGGAGCAAGATCGATCAGCCGCAGGCGAAGTCGTCGGGCCTGGCCGCCACCAGCGTCGCGTTCTGGGAAATGAACGACGTGTGGAGCCAGCAATGGCTTGGCATGTTCTTCGGCAAGCGGCTCGACATCGACGATTTCGGTTACCTGCCGCGCAACGACATGACTTACCTGCACTACGAAGTGCGTCGCCGCGTCACCGGCCTTCCTGCCGACTCGGCCTATACCTCGCACCTGTGGCGGTATCGCATCTCCGCGCTCGACAACACCGAAGGCGTCACGGTGCATCGCCGTTTCCGCGTGCAGCGCGACAGCCACCGGCGCGACGGCGGCGAGGAGCTGTGGCGACTCGACGCCTTCAGCGCCGCCTACGACGACCTGCTGACGCGCGGTCACAACAACCTGCACACGCCGCCCACCGCCCGCCTGACGTACGAGCGCGAACGTCCGCGTGTCGGACGCTGGGGCTGGGAGGCCGAAGGTTTCGTCATGGGCAACCAGCTCACCGGGTATCACCGGCTGAGCTACTACTTCAAGTTCACGCCGACGTACTTCATCACCGACGCCTTCAGCGTCTTCGCGGGGGCCAGTTACGAGTGGGACCCGAACTGGCTGATCTGGCAGCACGACAACCTCGTGGGCGTGTTCGACGGGCGCACCGTGGGCCTCGACAGCGGCCTCAACTGGAATCTCGGCAACAAGCAGGAGCTTCGCGTGAAGCTGCAGACGCTCGCGGTGGGCGCCACGCTGCGGCAGCGGCTGGAAGTGACGCCGACGGGCGGTACCGTGGCGAGTAACGAGCCCGTCGACGATCTCGGCGTGGCGAACCTGGGCTTCCAGATCCGCTATCGCTACGAGATCGCGCCGCTGTCGAACCTCTACGTCGTCTACAACCGCGGCGGTTACGTCGACGACACGAACGACGACGTCAGCTCGCAGTTCCGCCACGGGTTCAGCCTGAAGGACGTCAACGAGGGGCTGGTGAAGGTGGCATACCGTCTCGAGTTCTGAAGAGCCGCTCTTCACATCCGGTGTGGCATTTCTCTGCACGGAATGGTCCCGGAGAAACGGCAGTGCCCCACCGCGCGAACCCGATGCCCGGGCGCACCATCGGCGACCACGGCATCATCGGCAACATGGACACCACGGCGCTGGTCGCCCTCGATGGCACCGTCGACTTCATGTGCTGGCCGCACATGGACAGTCCCTCCGTCTTCGCCGCGCTGCTCGACCCGGTCGAGGGTGGCGAATTCTCGGTGACGCCCGCGCTCCGCGACGCCCGCAACATGCAGCTGTACGTGCCCGAGACCAACGTGCTGGTGACTCGCTGGATGGCGGAGGAGGGCAGCGTCGAACTGCTCGACGTCATGCCGCATCCCGACGCCGGCGCACGCGTACCGCGCAGCCTGATGCGCCGCATCCGCGTGTTGCGCGGCACGGTGCGCATCCGCGTCTGCTGCCGCCCGCGCCTCGACTACGCGCGTTGCGTGCCCGAAGCCGCGGAGTACGGCGACACGGTGGTCTTCCACGATGGCGCCCATTCGCTGCGTCTCGGCGCCAGCGTGCCGCTGCTCGTCGGCGATGGCGAGGCGGCCGCGGAGTTCGAGCTCGAGCCGGGTGGCGAGGTGTGGTTCGCGCTTTGCGACGAGGCCATCGATCCGCCGGATGTCGCGGAGTGCGCCCGTGCTCTGGAAGCGACCAACGCCGCATGGCGAGCGTGGTCCCGCCGGTCGACGTATCGCGGCCGCTGGCGGGAGCATGTCGAGCGGTCGGCGCTGGTGCTGAAGCTGCTCACGTCGCACGAGCACGGGTCGATCGCCGCGGCGGCCACGTTCGGCCTGCCCGAGGCGACGGGCGCGGAACGCAACTGGGATTACCGGGCGAGCTGGATCCGGGACGCGTCGTTCACCGTCTACGCCTTCATGCGGCTGGGCCATACCGACGAGGCGGAGCATTTCCGTCGCTGGACGGCCGCGCGAATCATGGCGCTGGGCGAGGACGCGTCGCTGCGGATCATGTATGCGCTCGATGGCGACGAAGCGCTGGAAGAATCCACGCTCGACCACCTCGCGGGCTACGCGGGATCGAAGCCGGTACGCATCGGCAACGCCGCGCGCACGCAGACGCAGCTCGACATTTTCGGCGAGCTGATGGACAGCGTGTACCTCTCGAACAAGTACGGCTCGGCGATCAGCCACGCGGAGTGGGAGCACGTGAAGCGCTTCGTCGACCACGTGCGTGCGCACTGGGGCGATGCCGACGAAGGCATCTGGGAGATCCGCGACACGCCGCGGCATTTCCTCCATTCGCGCCTGATGTGCTGGGTCGCGCTGGACCGCGCGGTGCGGCTCGCCATCAAGCGCTCGCTACCCGGTCCGCTGGTCGAGTGGGCTTACGACCGCGACCGCATCGCCGAAGACATCTGGGCGAACTTCCGCCATCCGGAGCTGGGGCATTTCGTGCAGTCGCGCGGCGGCACCGACCTCGACGCCTCGCTGCTCATGATGCCGCTGGTGCGGTTCGTGTCGGCGACGGATCCCGTCTGGCTGAAGACGCTGGACGCCATACGCGACCAGCTCACCGACGACGGGCTCGTGTTTCGTTACCGCAATGCGGACGGGCTGGAAGGTGGCGAGGGCGCGTTCACGACGTGCACGTTCTGGTACGTCGAATGCCTTGCCCGCGCGGGCAGGCTGCAGGAGGCGCGCGAAGTAATGGCGCGCGGGGTGCAGTTCGCGAACCACCTCGGCCTGTTTTCCGAGGAACTCAGCCTTCGCGCCGATCCCTTGGGCAATTTCCCTCAGGCGCTCACGCACCTGGCGTTCATCAGCGCCGCCTATTACCTCGACAGGCAGCTGTCGCATCCACAGGGGCAGGTGTGGCAGCCGTGAGCGACAGCTCGTGCAAACCCCTCCGTGGATTACTCCTGTGGGAGCGCGCTCGCGCGCGATGCGTTCCCGTGGCGAGCACCCATCACGCGTAAGCGCACGCCTGAAACGCAACCGGTCCGTCAGATCTCGTTTTCGTCCGGATCGACGAACTCGATGGCCGCTTCGCGGGTGCCGGCGGTTTCTTCGGCGATCTCGCGGACGCGTTCGCCGATCTTCTCGTTGGGTACTTCGACCTCGAGGGTATAGGTCCGCGAGCTCATGTCGTCCGACAGATTCTGCGAGCTGGAGTCGTCGCGGAAATCGTTCATGAAATCGTCGATTTCCTCCACCCGCTCAACACGGTCGATACCGTGGATCGCGGTCTGCACGTCTTCGAACACATCGCGGTCGCCGGTAATACGCAGCTGGATGCGGGGCATGGTGATCTCCTTCGGTCGATATCGTCCGATGCTGCGGCCGGACATGTATGCCTGAAGTGTACGCCCGGCTACCATCGCTTTCTTTGCGCATCGACGCCCATGACCAAGACCTACGACCAGGCCTATTTCGACAAGTGGTACCGCAGCGCGGACCACGCCGTCCGCTCGCCGGCCGAACTCCAGCGGAAGGTCGCCATGGTGCTCGGGCAGGCCGAGTTCTACCTCGGCCGCCCGGTGCGCAACGTGCTCGACGTGGGTTGCGGCGAGGCCCCATGGCGGGCGGTGCTGCGCAAGCTCCGGCCGGGCATCGAATACCGTGGCCTCGAGGCCAGCGAATACGCGGTCGCCCGTTATGGCCGCTCGCGGAACATCGGCTACGCGCGGTTCGGACAGCTGGCCGAGCTGCGCTTCGATACCCGCTTCGACCTCATCGTGTGCACGGACGTGCTGCATTACCTGAAGCCCGCCGAGATCCGCGCCGGCCTGACCGGCATCGGCGAGATGGTCGAGGGGCTGGCGTTCCTCGAGGTCTATACCCGCGAGGACGATCCCGGCGGCGATCGCGTGGGCTTCTTCGGCCGGCCGGCGCGCTTTTACCGCCAGGCCTTCGGCGAGGCGGGCCTGATCCCGGTCGGTTCGCAGTGCTACGCCAGCCCACGGCTGGCGCGTCACGTGGCGGCGCTGGAGACGTTCTAGCCCGACGTGGCCGTGAACCACGCGACGGTCGCCAGCGCGTTGTTGGCGGCGTGCGTGACGAACGAAGGCCAGATCGAGCCGCTGCGCACGCGCAGCCAGGCGCAGAAGACGCCCACGAGGATCAGGTTAGGGATCGCGTACCAGAGCCACGCCAGGTCGGGCAGGTGTACGAGCCCGAAGATCGCCGCCGAAAGCCCGATGGCCCAGCCGTCCCCAAGGCGGGTGCGCAGGAGCGAAAGCAGCGCACCGCGGAACAGCAGCTCTTCCACCGCGGGTCCGACCAGCACGACCACCGGGAGCAGGGCGATCCGCATCGCCAGGTGCGCGTTGTCGGCGATGTCGGAGACCGCCTGGGTCACGTCGTGGTCGCCGGCAAGCAGCTTCGTCAGCAGGCCGCCGAGCAAGGGGGCGGCGATACCCATGGCCGTGGCAAGGGCGATGAACTGGCCCGTCGGCGGCGTGAATCCGAGGCCGCCCGGGCCATCGTCCGTGGCGCGCCACGGGCCCCATCGTCGCAGGATGACCCAGAAGGTGAGCGCGGCCGAGCAGGCGATGGTGAGGATGACCACGACGATCAGGCGGTCGGGCGCGTCGGGCACGGCCCCCGGAAAGCGTCGGGCGAGCTGCATCGACAGGCCGCCGAAGAGGCCGCCGAAGCCGAACTGCAGCGCGAAATAGCCGGTGATGCACAGGATCGTCTCGACGACGCCGGGGGCGGGTCGGCGCGGAGAGAGGGGCACGGGTGGGGTTACCGAGAGGTCGTCGTAAGGCATGTGCCAGCCTAGCCAACCGGCCGTGCCCCGCGCAACGCGACGGTTGGCACAGACCGTCACGCAAGGTCTGTATAGTGGACCGTCCCTAGAGGAGGAACACGGGCGCCTCGACGCGCCGACCCATGTTTGCTTTCGAATGGTTAGCCGACCCCTCGGCCTGGGCAGGTCTACTCACGCTCATCGTGCTGGAGATCGTGCTCGGCATCGACAATCTCGTCTTCGTCGCGATCCTCGCCGACAAGCTGCACGCCCGCCAGCGGGACCACGCGCGTCTGCTCGGTCTCGGCCTGGCGCTGGTCATGCGCCTGTGCCTTCTCGCGGCCATGTCCTGGCTGGTGACGCTCACGCGCCCGCTCTTCGAGTGGAACGGCTTCGGGCTGTCCTGGCGCGACCTCATCCTGGTCATCGGCGGCGCCTTCCTGTTGTTCAAGGCCACGCTCGAACTTCATGAGCGCCTCGAGGCGTCGGACCACGACGACGGCAAGACCGGCCGCCGCGCCAGCTTCTGGCTGGTGGTGGCGCAGATCGTCGTGCTCGACGCCGTGTTCTCGCTCGACTCCGTGATCACCGCGGTCGGCATGGTCGATCACCTGTCGATCATGATGATCGGCGTCGTCATCGCCATGGCGCTGATGATCACCGCGAGCAAGCCGCTGACGACGTTCGTCAACGCGCGGCCGACGGTCGTCATCCTCTGCCTGTCCTTCCTGCTGATGATCGGCTTCAGCCTGATCGCGGAGGGCTTCGGCTTCCATATCCCGAAGGGTTACCTCTACGCCGCGATCGGTTTCTCCATCATGATCGAGGTGTTCAACCAGACGATGCGGCGCAACCGGCGCCGCTCGCTGCTGGTCGGCGGCCGCGTGATGCGCGACCGCACCGCCAAGGCCGTGCTGCGCCTGCTCGGCGGCCGGCCGGACGGCGACGAAGGCGACACCGGCAAGGGAGAGGTCGCGCCCGACGCCGCGCAGGCGTCCATCTTCGGCAAGGACGAACTCGAAATGGTGCAGGGCGTGCTCGACCTCTCGCAGCGTCCGGTGCGTTCGATCATGACGCCCCGGACGGAGATCGTCTGGATCGATCCGGAGGAAGACATGCCGACGCTGCTGGCGGAGGCGCGGGAGTCGCCGCATCACTGGATGCTGGTGGCCCGCGGCGATCTGGATCAGCTGGAAGGCGTGGTGTCGTCTCGCGACCTGCTGGCGAGTCTCGGCGACCACGGCCACCTGGCGATCGACGCGGTCCGCAAGCCGGTCACGGTCCTGGAATCGCTGAGCGTGCTGCGCCTCGTCGACGAATTCCGGCGCGCGCCGCTGCAGATGGCGCTGGTGGTCGACGAGTACGGCAGCATCCTCGGTCTCGTGACGCCCGCCGACGTGCTCGAGGTCATCGCGGGCGAGTTTCCCAACGAGACCCGCGAAGGCGATCCCTCGGCGGTCAGCGAGCCCGACGGCGCCTGGCTGCTGGATGCGAGTCTCGACGTGCGTCGCGTGGAACACCTGCTCGGCCACAGCCTGCAAGGTGCCGGCGACGGCAACTTCGCGACGCTGGCGGGCTTCGTGCTACAGCGCCTGGGCCGCCTGCCCACCGCCGGCGATCGCTTCGAGGCCGACGGCATGGAGTTCGAGGTCACGGCGATGGAAGGCGCACGCATCCAGCGCGTCCGCGTGATGGCGCTCGCCAACGACGACGAGTGATGCAGACCGTCGGGTGGGAGCGCGCTCCCACTCGATGGTCGGTCGTCCCTCAGAGCGTGCTTGCGGCTTCGTCCGGCGGCGTGGCGTTGTTCTCCATGATCGCCATGCCGATGCCGCCCGCCGCCATGAGCATGAGCATCGCCCAGGCGAGCATGGACACCATGTAGCCGGGGCCGCGACGCGTGGCGTCGCGCAGGTACGCCAGCGCGTACCAGACCCGGCCGAGCAGCCAGACCATGCCCGCGATGCCCGCCCAGAGCGGATCGACGTACTGGGCCGCGAGCCAGAGCGCCGGGATGAACATCGTGGCGTTCTCGAGGGTGTTCATCTGCACCCGCCACGCGCGCTCGAAGGCCGGGTCGCCCGAGATGGACGGGGCCTTGATGCCGTAGCGTTCACGGGCACGGCCCACCATCCACACGGTGGCGAACATCAGGAGCAGGGTGAGCAGGGTGACGACGGCGGGCAGCTGACTGGTCATGAAACGATCCGGGGGGCGACATCAGCCAAGCAGTGTACCGGCAACCGTCCATGCGATCATGCCGACCGTGTCTCGCTCGAGGCGCCACCATGGGAGACAAGCGCCATGCTCTGGAACAAAGGCCGTAGAAGCGACAACGTGGAAGACGCAGGTCAGGGCGGGGGCGGACCGTCGTTCGGCGGCCGCGGGTTAGGGATCGGCGGCATCGTCATCCTGGCCATCCTCGGCCTGGTCTTCTTCAAGGATCCGACCGCGCTGCTCGGCCAGGGCGATCCTGGCGCGGCCACGCCCACCCAGACCCAACAGGCGCCGCGGCAGGCCGCGAGCGACGACCCGCAGGTCGATTTCGTGCGCGCCATCCTCGGCGAGACGGAAGACACGTGGCGCGAGATCTTTGCCGCAAATGGGCAGACCTACGAACGGCCGAAGCTCGTGTTGTTCCGTGATGGCGTGCGCACGGCGTGCGGGTCCGCCTCGTCGGCCGTGGGCCCGTTCTACTGCCCGGGCGACCACCGCGTGTACCTCGACCTGGGCTTTTTCCAGACGATGCAGGACCGCTTCCACGAAACCGGCGATTTCGCCCGGGCCTACGTCATCGCGCACGAGGTCGGCCATCACGTGCAGAACCTCGTCGGTGTCTTCGACAAGGTCAACGACGCGCGTCGTCGTGGCGCATCGCTCGAAGGCGCCTCGGGCCTCTCGGTGCGTCAGGAGCTGCAAGCCGACTGTTTCGCCGGCGTCTGGGCCAACCGGTCGCAGCAGCGCCAGCAATGGCTGCAGGCGGGCGACATCGAGTCCGCGCTCAAGGCGGCCACCGCGATCGGCGACGACACCCTGCAGGAGCAGTCGCAAGGCCGGGTCGTGCCCGACTCGTTCACGCATGGCACGTCGGCGCAGCGCGTGCATTGGTTCCGTACCGGTTTCGACAGTGGCGACATCGGCAAGTGCAACACCTTTACAGGTTCGATCTAGGCCCATGACTCACCCCTGCCTGCGCTGCGGCGCATGCTGCGCGACGTTCCGCGTCGCCTTCCACTGGATGGAAACGGATCTGGCCGGCGGTATTACGCCGGCCAGCCTCACCGAACACCTCGATCCGCACCGCGTGAACATGCACGGCACGAACGCATACGAGCCGCGCTGCAAGTCGCTCGTCGGCGAAGTCGGCGTCGCGGCCCATTGCGGTATCTACGCCGTGCGCCCCTCGCCTTGCCACGAGCTCCAGCCGGCTTGGGAGAACGGCACGCCAAGCCCCCAGTGCGACAAGGCACGCATCCGTCATGGGATGGTGCCGCTGACACCCGGGGACTTTGCGGTGGCGGCGGCCGACGCGGCTTCGCTCTAGGCCTCGGCTTGGGGCGCCATGGCGGCGAGCTCCTGGCTTGGTGTGGGAGCGGCCTCGGCCGCGATGGGTGCTCGCGGCAAGCACCATCGCGGCCATGCCGCTCCCACAGAGCACCGGGCAAAGGCTCCACTCATGGCGAGCATCCATCGCCAGCAGGCTGGCTTCCACCTCGCAGTACGCTTTGCCTTTTCTCGCCCGGCGCCTCAACGGTCGGCAGAGCCGTCGGCCCTCACCCTCGGCGCGACTGTGGAGGCGAGGGATTCGCGCGGATAAGGCCCGAAGGGGGCCGGCCCGGACGGCCGGCCGTTTTCGTTGAGGCACGGAGGCCGAATCGAAGACCCCCGCGCGAAGCCCGCGCGCGAAGGGGCGCAGCCATCGGACACGGCCGCGCAGCGGCCTCCTTACCCAAGCGACGCCGGAGCTCGGAGCGGCGAGGGTGAGGGCCGACGGCTCTTCGCGGCCACGCGAAACCCAACGCGACGGCGCAGCCGAGCCCGCTCCAAAAAAAAAGGGCCCCGTTCCCGGGGCCCTCATCACATCAGAAGTCGCGCTTCTTGCGTGGCGGCTTGCCACCGCTCGGGCGGTTGCCCTGCGGGCGGAAGTTGCCGCGGGGGCGCGGTGCGCCGCCAGCTGCGCCGCTCTGCGGCTGCTCGGTGCCGTCCCACTCGCGGATCTTCAGCTGCTGCTGCGCGACCCACACCTTTTTCAGGTGATCGAAGGTCTCGGGCGGCATGCCGTCCGGGAGGTCGATCAGGCTGTAGTCGTCGCGGATGCTGACGCGGCCGATGAACTTCGCTTCGACGCCGCCCTCGTTGGCGATGGCGCCGACGATGTTGCCCGGCTTCACGCCGTGCTCGTGCCCGACCTCGATGCGGTAGGTCTTCTTGCCGTTTTCGGTGACGTGCGGACGCGGCTGGCGCATGCCTTCGCGAACCGGACGACGGTCGTTGAAGTCGGCACCGTCGCGCGACGGACGATCGCGATCGAAATCGCGCGGCGGGCGCTCGCGATCGAACTCGCGTGGCGGACGCTCGGTGTATTCGCGCTTCGGCGGCGGCGTGAGCAACAGCGGCTGGTCGCCCTGGGCGATGCGCGCGAGCGCGGCGGCGATTTCGATCGCCGGCACGTTGTGCTCCTGCTCGTATTTCTCGACCAGCTGCTGGAACAGGCCGAGGTCGCCGGTGGCGAGGGTCTCGGTGATCCGCTCGTTGAACTTGTTGACGCGCGTGTCGTTCACGGCCTCGATCGTCGGCAGCTGCATCTGCTCGATCGGCTGGCGCGTGGCGCGCTCGATCTGGCGAAGCAGGTTGCGCTCGCGGGGCGTGACGAAAAGGATCGCCTCGCCGCTGCGTCCGGCACGACCGGTGCGGCCGATGCGGTGCACGTACGATTCGGTGTCGTGCGGAATGTCGTAATTCAACACGTGGCTGATGCGTTCGACGTCGAGGCCGCGGGCCGCGACATCGGTGGCGATCAGGATGTCGAGCTTACCGGTCTTCAGCTGATCGATCACACGCTCGCGCTGGGCCTGCGCGATGTCGCCATTGATCGCGGCGGCGGCGAAACCGCGCGCCTGCAGCTTGCTGGCGAGTTCTTCCGTCGCGGACTTCGTGCGGGTGAACACGATCATCGCATCGAAGCTCTCGGCTTCGAGGATGCGCGTCAGCGCGTCGAGCTTGTGAACGCCGCTGACCCACCAGTAACGCTGGCGAATGTTCGCCGCGGTGGTGGTCTTGTTCTTGATCGTGACCTCGGCCGGGTTCTTCAGGTAGGTCTGCGCGATCCGGCGGATGGGCGCCGGCATGGTCGCGGAGAACAGTGCCACCTGGCGGCCTTCCGGCGTGGCCTGCAGGAGCTTCTCGACGTCGTCGATGAAGCCCATGCGCAGCATTTCGTCGGCCTCGTCGAGCACCACGAAGCGCAGCGCCGAGAGGTCGAGCGTGCCCTTGTCGAGATGGTCGATGATGCGACCCGGCGTGCCGACCACGACCTGGGCACCGCGCTTCAGGCCCTGCAGCTGCGGACCGTAGCTCTGGCCGCCGTAGATCGGCAGCACCTGGAAGCCGGGCAGGTAGGTGGCGTACTTCTGGAACGCCTCGGCGACCTGGATGGCGAGCTCGCGCGTGGGCGCGAGCACGAGCGCCTGGGGCTTGCCGGGCTTCAGGTCGATGCGCGACAGCACCGGCAGCGCGAACGCCGCGGTCTTGCCGGTACCGGTCTGCGCCTGGCCGATGACGTCGCGGCCTTCGAGCAGCGCGGGGATCGTCGCGGCCTGGATGGGGGAGGGGGTCTCATAGCCAACTTCGGTCAGCGCGCGCACGACGTTAGCGTCGAGCGCGAGCGCGCTGAAACCGGGCAGGGCCGGAGCGTTGTCTGTATCGGGGGATGACATGGCGACCTCGAGAGGGGCGCGGCGGCGACATTCGGCGCCGGGCAGTAGCGATATTGTAGCAGCGATATGCGTCGTCCGCCGTGGGGCGTGGCCCTATGTCGCGCGAGCGTTACACTCCTTAGTCAGGTTTTCGTAAGGGTAGGCTCAATGGCGGATATCGCGACGGTGTCGGAACAGCGCTGCTTCGGCGGCGTGCAGGGGTTTTACACCCATGAATCGGAGGCCTGCGGCGGCCCGATGCGGTTCGCCGTCTACCTCCCGCCGGCGGCCACGCAGGGTCCCGTGCCGGTGCTCTGGTACCTCGCGGGGCTGACCTGCACCGCCGAGACGTTCACGACCAAGGCGGGAGCCCAGCGGGTCGCCTCGGAACTGGGGCTGGCGCTGGTCATGCCGGATACGAGCCCCCGCGACACGGGCCTTGCGGGTGCGACGGGCGACTGGGAGTTCGGCGAGGGCGCGGGCTTCTACCTCGACGCCACGCAGGCGCCCTGGAGCGATCGCTTCCGGATGTACAGCTACGTGGTGGACGAGTTGCCGCGGGTCGTCGTGGAACGTTTCCCGCTCGACATGGGACGGCAGGGCATCGTCGGCCATTCCATGGGTGGTCACGGCGCGCTGACGATCGCGTTGCGCAACCCGGGTCGGTATCGCTCGGTGTCGGCGTTCGCGCCGATCGTGGCGCCGGCGAGCGTGCCGTGGGGCGAGAAGGCATTCGCCCGCTATCTCGGCGACGACCGCGCCAGCTGGCAGGCGCACGATGCCACGGCGCTGGTCCGGGAGGGTGCGCGGTTCGACGGCACGATCCTGATCGACCAGGGTGAAGCGGACGGATTCCTCCTCGGACAGCTGCAGCCGCAGCGGTTCGAGGCCGCGTGCGAAGACGCGGGACAGCCGCTCGAGCTGCGCATGCAGGCCGGCTACGATCACAGCTACTACTTCATTCAGTCGTTCATCGACGACCACCTGCGGCATCACGCCAAAGCCCTCCACGCATGAGCGAGCCGGTGCGCATGCGCACGGCGCGCACGATCGTCCGCCTGCTCGACGTCGACGAGGCGCCGCTGTTGCTGCGGTATCGCCAGGAGAATCGCGCGCATCTGTTGCCGTGGGAGCCGCTGCGCACGGAGTCGCACTACACGCTCGACGGTTGCCGTCAGGCCATCGAAGCGGGCCTCGAGGCGGCGCGCGCGGACCGGGGATTTCCGTTCGCCGTGCTGACGCCCGACCAGACGGAGATGATCGCGAGCTTCACCTTCGCCAACGTGGTGCGGGGCGTGTTCCAGGCGTGCCATCTGGGCTACGGGATCGCGAGCCGTCACGAAGGGCAGGGGCTGATGTACGAGGCGCTCGACGCGGGTATCCGCTATGCGTTCGGGCCACTCGATTTCCATCGCGTGATGGCGAACTACATGCCGCGGAACGACCGCAGCGGGCGATTGCTCGCCCGCCTCGGCTTCGAGAAGGAAGGCTATGCGAAGCGTTACCTTAAGATCGACGGCCTGTGGGAAGACCACGTGCTCATGGCGAAAATCAGAACGCAGCGCTGAGCGGCACCTCGTCTTCGCGGGCCGGGTCGGGCGTGCGCACGAACAGGGCGCGCCATGTCCGGCGTTCTTCCCATGCCAGACACAGATAGACGGCGAGCACGATCACGTGCGGCCCGAGAACGTGGCCCTCGCTGACGAAGTGGTAACCGAAGATGGCGACCACGGGTGCCGCGAGAAGCAGCAGTGCGAGCGGGACGAGTCGCGCGGCCATCAGTGCGACGCCGGCGTAGACGAAGATCACACCGAGCAGCGGCACGACGAAACCGCTGGCATCGAGCCCTGCGATGAAGGCCTTGCCGGCGTGCGTTTGCGGTGCGGGTGGCTGCCAGAAACCGAAGATGTGGTTCAGGCCGGAAAACGTGAAGAACGCGCCGAAGGCCGTGCGTAGCACGGCGACGCCATAACGATGGAAGCGGGACATGCGGGGTGTTACCTGTGCGGGTGGACCTGCCACCGCGCATGTTCCGGAATGCCGCATGGGTTGACCATCGCCCATGCGGCTAGGCCATCAGGCCTTGTTGGTAGCCGGGCCGCGACGCTGGCGACGGCGCTTGTGGCTGCCGGTGTTCTCGCCGGTGCCCGCCGCCGAATGCCCGTGCGGACGGTGTGCCGGAGAGCGGTTGCCGCCGTTGCCGGCGTTGCGCGACGCGCCGTTGCCGCCGGGGCGACCCTGGCCGCCGCCACCGCCGTTCTGCGAACGCGGCTGGCGCTGCTGCTGCTTCGGACGCGGCGCGCCGGCGTCGAGGCGGAGCGGCGTGCTCGGCTCGTAGCCCGGGATGTTGCTGATCGCGAGGTCGGACTTCAGCAGGCGACCGATGTCGCGCAGCAGGCCCGATTCGTCGTGGCTGACGAGCGAGATGGCCTGACCCTCGGCACCCGCGCGACCCGTGCGGCCGATGCGGTGGACGTAGTCTTCCGCGACCATCGGCAGGTCGAAGTTGATCACGACCGGCAGCTGGTCGATGTCGATGCCGCGTGCCGCGATGTCGGTGGCGACGAGCACGGTGACGCGACCGGACTTGAAGTCGGACAGCGCGCGCGTGCGGGCGTTCTGGCTCTTGTTGCCGTGGATCGCGGCCGACTTCACGCCGGACTGCTCCAGGTGGCGCACGAGCTTGTCGGCACCATGCTTGGTGCGGCTGAAGACGAGCGTCTGGCGACGGCTGTCCTGCGACAGGATGTGCAGGAGCAGGTCGCGCTTGTTCGCGGCGTCGACCGGATGCACGACGTGCGTGACCGTGTTGGCCACGGTGTTGGCAGGCGCGGTCGACACTTCGCGCGGATCGCGCATGAACTGCTGCGCGAGCGCCTTGATCTCCGGCGCGAACGTGGCCGAGAAAAGCAGCGTCTGGCGCTGGCGCGGCACGGCCGCGAGGATGCGCTTGAGCGCCGGCAGGAAGCCCATGTCGAGCATGCGATCGGCTTCGTCGAGCACGAGGACGTCGACCTTCGACAGGTCGACCGAACGCTGCTGCATGTGGTCGATCAGGCGACCCGGCGTGGCGACGACGATGTCGACGCCGCGGCGCAGCGCCTGCAGCTGGTTGCCCATGCCGACGCCGCCGAAGATGACGGTGCTGGAGAGGCGCACGTACTTGCCGTAGTCGCGCAGGTTTTCCTGCACCTGGGCGGCGAGCTCGCGGGTGGGGGTGAGGATCAGCGCGCGGATCGGGCGACGACCCTCGTTACGGGTGTCGCTGGCGAGGCGGTGGAGCAGCGGCAGCGAGAACGCGGCGGTCTTGCCCGTGCCGGTCTGCGCGGCGGCCATGAGGTCGTGGCCCGCGAGGACCTCGGGGATGGCGGCGGCCTGGATGGGGGTCGGCTTTTCGTAGCCCGCTTCGGACAACGCGCGCAGCAACGCGGGCGCGAGGCCCAGCGATTCGAAAGACATGGAGGAACTCCTGCGTGACTCGAGCGTTCCCTGGAACCGCGCTACGAGTTATGGATTTGGCGACCGCGAGCCATGACGAAGACGGCAAGCTGATCGGTGTCGCGCGCGCTTCCGGGGGTGGGGGAACGGGCGGGAAAATCTCCACGCCGGGGGTCCGCAAGGGAGTCGGAGCGCAGGCACGACCCGCCTAGTATAGCTTATTGCGGCGCACAATGGGGGTGGCGTCAGCGGGTCGCGGTCATCAACCAGCTGTTGTAGGGCGTGCGGCCGAAAAGCGGTCGGAACGCCACCCGGATGCCGCGGGGCTCTAGCACGCGCCGGATATCGTCTTCGGTGGGGAAATACTGGGCCCC
The DNA here is from genome assembly GCF_900109915.1 of Luteibacter sp. UNCMF331Sha3.1. Lineage (GTDB taxonomy): Bacteria > Pseudomonadota > Gammaproteobacteria > Xanthomonadales > Rhodanobacteraceae > Luteibacter. The sequence goes on along the minus strand of NZ_FOBU01000001.1, from coordinate 282,824 downwards.
GCCGGGGATCCAGCCCACGGCCTTGATGAATTTCTCTTCCCAGACGGTGGCCCGGTATCGCCAGGAGCCGTCGCGGATGACATTGCGGAGGATCAGCACGCCGTCGTCGGCGAGATGGTCCACCGCGAAGGCGAGCAGTTCGTCCTGGCGTTCGCGGGGCAGGTAATGGAGCACGTCGAGCATCGCGACGTGCCCGCGCACGCCCTGGGGCGTCGCCGCATCCGTCTCGCGCAGCGCGATGGCGTCGCCCAGGCCGGCACGGCGTGCGGCGTCGCGGCCCTGCGCGATCTTGCGTCCGTCGTGATCGAGGCCGATGTATTCGTCCAGCGCATCGCAGGCGTGCAGGTAGTGGCCGAGCAACCCGAGGCCGCACCCGATGTCGAGCAGCGGGAGCCTCCGGCCTTCGATCGCGTTCGCGGTCGCCGTGTAGACCGGGTCGGTCGCGAGCTTGCCGCGGATGTAGATCCGGTCGCCGGCGCGGCTGAAGCGGGAGGCGATGCGTCGCCGGATGCCTGGATCGGGAATCATGGAACTCCGTCCGTAGAAGAGCCGGGGCGTACGCCGCCCCGGCGGATGAGTCAGTTATGACCCTGCTGCTTCACGTTCGCCTTGTTGAGGTACGCCTCGTACTCGCCTTTGTCCACTTTTCCATCGTGGTTCGTGTCCGCCTCGGGGAAGTGGGCACGCAGTTCCTTCACGGCGTCGTTGTCCTTGGGCAGATCGCCGCGCTTGACGTATTTGCCGTCCTTGCTCACGTCGGAGAAGGCCGGTGCCCCGCTGGACGAATCCTGCGGCGAACCGTGTGCGAAGGCCGCGCCGGTGCCGAGTGCGGCGACGAGGGCAAATGAAACGATGGATCGCGAGAACTTCATCGAGTACTCCGTCTGTCGTGTTGGTAGGCAGTGTAACGGGACACTGTCGTGGCGCCGTGAGGCGCCGGGCGATAGTAGCGCTGTGCTAGCCTCGGCGCCGCCTGTCAGCTGAGGAAATTCTCATGCCGTTACCCGCCGCGCTGCGCGATCTCGATCACACGCAGCGGCATACCGTCATCGCCAGCTTTCTCGGCTGGACCCTCGACGCGTTCGACTATTTCCTGCTCACCTTCGTCATCCTCGCGGTCGCCGCCGAGTTCCACGTGCCGAAGCAGGAGGTCACGTACGGCCTTTTCCTCACACTCGCCGCGCGCCCCATTGGCGCGCTGATCTTCGGGCGTCTCGCCGACCGTTACGGACGCCGTCCGGTGCTGATGTTCGACATCGTCTTGTTCTCGCTGCTCGAAGTGGCGTGCGCGTTCGCGCCGTCCCTCGGCGTGCTGCTCGCGCTGCGTTTCCTGTTCGGCGTCGCGATGGGCGGCGAATGGGGCATCGGCGCATCGCTGGCGATGGAGTCGATTCCGGCGACATCCCGTGGTTTCGTTTCCGGGTTGCTGCAGAGCGGCTACCCCTGCGGTTTCTTCCTCGCCGCGCTGGCGAACTGGTTGCTCGTCGATGCGATCGGCTGGCGCGGGCTGTTCGTGGTCGGCGCGCTGCCCGCGCTGCTCGTGTTGTACATCCGCCGCAAGGTGCCGGAGTCGCCGGTGTGGGAAAGCCGCCGCGACCGTCCGCGCGAAAGTGTCTTCGTGTCGATGCGCGGACACTGGAAGCTCTTCGTCTATCTCATGCTTCTGATGGCCGCGTTCAACATGTTCAGCCATGGCTCCCAGGACATGTACCCGACGTTCGTGCAGGAGACGCTGAAGATTCCGGCGGGCTCCGCCACGGCCTTCATGCTGACGGCGCTGCTCAACCTCGGCGCGCTGTTCGGCGGCCTCACCTTCGGTTCGCTGTCCGAGCGGATCGGCCGGCGCAAGGCGATCATCATCGCGGCGCTGCTCGCCATCCCGGTGATTCCGCTGTGGACATACGGTGGCTCGCTGCTGCTGCTCGGCCTGGGTGCGTTCCTCATCCAGGTGATGGTGCAGGGCGCCTGGGGCGTCGTGCCCACCCACCTCAACGAGCTCGCGCCCGATGCCGTGCGCGGGACGTTGCCCGGCTTCGCCTACCAGATGGGCAACCTGCTGGCCGCCATCACGGCGACCGCGCAGACCTGGATCGCCGCGCGGCATGGCGGCGATTTCGCCTTCGCCATGTCGAGCTGGATCGCCGCGGTGGCCGTGCTGCTGGCCGTGCTGACCTGGCTGGGGCCCGAGGCGCGAGGCGTCGGATTCGGTCGCGATCGCGGCCCGGCGTGACGCCGGGCCCGTCCACGGCTAAAATCCCGCCTTTAACTCTGGTAGAACCCGACATGCAGGCTGGCAAGGACAAGGTCATCTCGTTCCACTACACCCTTTCCGTCAACGGCGAGAAGGTCGAAAGCTCGCACGATGCCGGCGAGCCGCTGTGGATCCTGCTCGGGCACGGCCAGCTCATTCCGGGCATGGAAGCCGGCCTCGAAGGCAAGTCCGCCGGCGACAAGGTCGACCTCGAGATCGCGCCGGACCAGGGTTACGGCGAGCGTCAGGAAGGCATGACCCAGCGCGTGCCGAAGAAGTACTTCCCGAACCAGGGCAAGGGCCTCAAGGCGGGCGACACCACCGTGCTGACGATGAAGGAAGGCGGCCAGCGCGCCGTGGTGGTGCAGAAGGTGGGTTCCAGCGTCGTCGACATCGACCAGAACCACCCCATGGCCGGCAAGACCCTGAACTTCAACATCGACGTGCAGACCGTCCGCGACGCTTCGGAAGAGGAACTCGCCCACGGCCACGCGCACCCGAACGGCGACGCGGCCCACTGACAGCGTGCGTATCCGATCGGTCGGTGGAGCCAGGCTGGCTCCCACCCACAAAAAAAGGCGCCGGGGGAACCCGGCGCCTTTTTTCTTATCTGCGAGCCGTGATCAGGCCGGATAGACCTTCGCGCCGTTCACCGTGATCTCCACGTCGATGTTGCCGTGGGTCGCGTGCGAATACGGGCAGACGTCGTTGTGCGCTTCGAGCACGATCGCCTTGGCCTTGGCCGGGTTGTCCTTCAGCGTCGGCAGGTGCACGTCGAGCTTGGCGCGGATGGCGAAACCCTTGCCGTCCTTGCGCTTGCCGAGCTGCACTTCGCTGTCCACGCCCACGCCGTCGGTCTTGACCTTCTGATTGCCCGCGACGAAACGCACGGCGCCTTCGAAGCACGCGGCATAACCGACGGCGAAGAGCTGTTCGGGATTGTTGCCGCCGCCATTGCCGCCCATCGACTTCGGCAGGCGCAGGTCCACCTTCAGGGTATCGTCGCCTTGGGTTTCGCCGTGACCGGTGCGGCCGCCTTCGACCTTCGCCTTGACGAAGTAGAGCTGGTCGCCGTCGAACTGGGAGATCGTGCCATCGAACTTGGAAGCGTTGCTCATTGCAGTGTCCTTCTCGTCTACAGGGGATGGCGGCACGGAGTTGCCGGCCGTGGTGCTATAAGAGCACACGATTGAATCGCGCGCAATTCAATTTGTCGACAGCCTCCGGGCCCGTTGCCGTCCGTTCAGTTCAGGACGCGCCTGCCGTAGGCGAAGTTTTCTTTCCAGTACGCGCCGTCGAGGTCGTCCAAACGTACCGTACCGCCGGAGTTCGGGGCGTGTACGAATCGACCCTTTCCCACGTAAACCCCGACATGGGTCACGTGGCCCCGGCCAAAGAACACGAGGTCGCCGCTCGCGAGGTCTTCCTCGCCGACCTTCGGCTTGTCGAGCGCGGCCATCTCGGCGGAGGTACGGGGCAGGCGCAGGCCGGTCGACGTGAGGTAGATGTAGTTGATGAGGCCGCTGCAGTCGAAGCCGCCCTGTGGGGTATTGCCGCCCCAGCGATAGGGCGTTCCCACGAGGCCGATGGCGCGAAAGAGCACGTCGTTGGCCGCATCGGCCGGCGGGGCGTCGGCCGGGCGGGTGGACCAGCCGAGATTCTTCGCGATCGGCACGGCCGACGCCGGGTTGCGCTTCTGCGACGAAGAAGGTTTGTGCGGAGCGCTTCCGCAGGCGGCCAGAAGCAGCGCCAGGCCAGCGGCCGCGAGCATCGGAAGGCTGTTGCGTGGCAGGGCGGGACGGGTGGAACGGAACATCGGGCGTTTCCCCTGTAAGGAGCGGCCAGCCGAGGTTATCAAATCAATGGGTTGCAAGGAATGCCTGTGAAACCGCGCGAATTTATCGCGGAGACAGGCGAGACGCGGCAATCGGCTGCATGCGTCCGGCCCGACCCATCTGCTACGGTCGATCTTTTCCAGCCCTGGAGCGGCGCATGACCGTGGAATCGTTCGACCTCATCGTGATCGGCGGCGGCTCGGGCGGTCTGGGCGCGGCGATACGAGCGTCGAAGCACGGCGCGAAGGTCGCCCTGATCGAACCGGGCGAGCTCGGCGGCACGTGCGTCAACGTCGGCTGCGTCCCCAAGAAAGCCATGTGGTACGCCGCGCAGATGGCCGAGGCGCAATACATCGCGGTCGACTATGGGTTCACCGATAAACCCGGCAGCCTCGACTGGCCGCGCTTCATCGAGCGACGCGACGCCTACATCGATCGTATCCACACGAAGTACAGGCAGACGCTCGATAACGGGCACGTCACGCTCGTGAAGGCCATGGGCCGCTTTCTCGCGCCGGATCGTATTCGGGCGGGCGATCGCGAGCTCACGGCGCCGCACGTGATCGTGGCCACGGGCTCGTCGGCCAATCGCCTCGACAAACCGGGGTTCGACCTCGGCATGACGTCGGATGGCTTCTTCGACCTGCGCGCCTGCCCGCGGCGCACGGCTATCGTCGGCGGCGGGTATATCGCCGTCGAACTCGCCGGTGTGCTTCGCGCGCTGGGCAGCGACGTGGACGTGTTCGTGCGTGGCCGGCTGATGAGCGACTTCGACGAAGAAATGGCCTATGGGCTCGGCGACGAGATGCGCCAGCATGGCATCCGCATCCACTACCGCTGCCAGATCGAGGCGGTGCACGAAAAGGACGGCGTGCTGATGCTCGATTGCGATACCGGCGATCGCCCCGGCCCGTACGACGCCGTGATCTGGGCCGTCGGTCGGCACGCGAACACGGCGTCGCTGGACCTGGGACGGGTCGGCGTCGCCACGGACGCGGAAGGGTTCATCGCGATCGACGACTACCAGAACACCAGCGTGCCGGGTGTCTACGCGATCGGCGATGTGACGCCGCGCATGCAGCTGACGCCGGTGGCGGTGGCGGCGGGACGCAAGCTCGCCGACCGCCTTTTCGCCGGCAAGGCGGAGTCGAAGCTCGATTACCACAACATCCCGAGCGTGGTGTTCTCGCACCCGCCGCTGGGCACCATCGGCATGAACGAGCAGCAGGCGCGCGAGCGGTACGGTGCCGACGTGCACCTGTACAAGCAGTCCTTCGTGCCGATGCAACTGGCGCTGGCGCACCGTCCCATCACCACGCGGTTCAAGCTCATCTGCGTCGGTGAGGACTCGCGGGTCGTCGGCATGCAGATGCTCGGACCGGGCGTGGACGAGATCCTCCAGGGCTTCGCCGTCGCCATCAAGATGGGTGCGACGAAGGCCGACTTCGACGCGACGCTGGCCATCCATCCGACCTCCGCCGAAGAGATGGTCCTGCTGGGAGATCGCGTACCCGGATGAGCGTTACACTCGCACCATGACCCCGTATACCCTGCACCGCGGCACCGCGCCGCTCCTGATCAGCCTGCCGCACAACGGCAGCGCGATCCCCGACGACGTGGCCGCGCGCATGAAGCGCCCCGCGCGCCGCAGCCCGGACACCGACTGGCACGTCGCGGAGCTGTACGATTTCGCACGTGCGATGGGCGCGAGCGTGATCAAGCCGTTCGCCTCACGCTACGTGGTGGACCTGAATCGTCCGGCGGACGGCCATCCGCTCTATCCCGGCCAGAACGAGACGGGCCTCGTGCCGACGCAGCTCTTCAGCGGCGAGGCCATCTACCGTCCCGGTGCCGAGCCGGATGCCGACGAGATCGCGGATCGCGTCAAGCGCTGGTGGAAGCCGTATCACGCGGCGTTGCTCGACGAGCTGCGTCGCCTGCGCAAGCTGCACGGGCGCGTCGTGTTGTGGGAAGGGCACTCTATCCGCAGCCACGTGCCGATGCTGTTCGAGGGCCGCCTTCCGGATTTCAATCTCGGTACGGCCGATGGCGCCAGTTGCTCGCCGGCGTTGCAGGCGAGGCTCGCCGCGGTGCTGGATGCGCAAGGCGACTACACGCACGCCGTGAACGGCCGTTTCAAGGGTGGCTACATCACGCGGCACTACGGCAGGCCCGACGAGGGCATCGATGCCGTGCAGCTCGAGCTCGCCCAGCTTAACTACATGGACGAGGACACCTTCGAATACCTGCCGAAACAGGCCGCGAACGTGCAGATGGTGATCGGCGATCTGCTGAAGGTGTGCCTCGGCTGACCGGTGGGAGCCAGCAGGCTGGCTCTCACCGGGCGTTTCACGTGCTGCCCAGTGCCGCCACGCACTTGAGCTCGATGGCGATCGCGGTCGGCAACGCGTTGACCTCGACCGTGGTACGGCACGCATCGACGCCCGCGAACGCTTCCGCGTACAGCCGGTTGTACGTCGCGAAATCGCCCGCCATGTCGGTGAGATAGACGGTCACGTCCACGAGGTCTTCGAACCGCGCGCCGCTGGCCTCCAGCACCGCGCGCACGTTGGCGAACACCTGGCGGCATTGCGCCTCGATATCGTGCGACACGAGCGCGCCGGACGCGTCCACGACGTTGCCTGGGATCGCGTTGCTGCCCGGTACCCGTGGACCGATGCCGGACAGGAACAGAAGCTGTCCGACGCGGCGTGCATGCGGGTAGGCGCCGACCGGCGCCGGTGCGCCGTCGGCGCGGATGACGTCATTGCCCATGATCGATGCAGATGTTCCTGGCTTCGGTGAAGAAACGCATGGCCTCGAATCCGCCTTCGCGGCCGACCCCCGATTGCTTGCTGCCACCGAATGGCGTGCGAAGGTCGCGCAGCATCCAGCAGTTCACCCAGACGATACCGACATCGAGTTTCGCCCCGAAACGGTGCGCGCGGGCGACGTCGCGCGTCCACACGGAAGCCGCGAGACCGTAGGGCGTGCCGTTGGCGATCGCCAGCGCCTCGGCTTCGGTGTCGAACGGGATGAGCGTGACGACCGGACCGAAGATTTCTTCCTGGTTCGTCGCGGCATGCGGCGCCAGCCCTTCGATGACGGTGGGCTCGACGAACCAGCCGGCCGCGCAGCGCCCTTCGACATCGACCCGGCGTCCACCGGTCAGTATCGTGCCGCCTTCCGTCCGGGCGCGATCGATGCAGCCCATGACCTTCGCGAAATGCGCTCCGGACACCAGGGCGCCGAGCTGGCTCGACGCGTCGAGCGGGTCGCCCACGCGCAGGGCGCGCACGCGCTCGAGATACGCTTCGCGAAAGCGCTCGTAGATCGTCCGCTGCACGAGCAGGCGCGAGCCGCACAGGCAGATCTCGCCCTGATTCGCGAAGCCCGAGCGTACGATCGTCGCCATGGACGCGTCGCTGAAATCGAAGTCGTCGAAGACGATGGCGGGATTCTTGCCGCCGAGTTCGAGCGACACCTTCTTCAGCCGCTGCGCCGCCGCCGACGCGATGGCAACGCCGGTGCGCGTGCTGCCGGTGAACGAAATCGCCTTGACCGCGTCGTGCGTGACGATCGCCTCGCCGACGACCGGGCCGGTACCGTGCACGATATTGAGCACGCCCGGCGGGAAACCGGCCTCGTCCAGCAATGTGCCGAGGAGCCAAGCCGTGTACGGCGTCACCTCGGACGGCTTCGCCACGACGGTATTCCCGGCCGCGAGCGCCGGCGCGATCTTCCACGTGAACAGGTAGAGCGGGAGGTTCCACGGGCTGATGCAGCCCACCACGCCCAGCGGCAGGCGCAGCGTGTAATTGATGGCGCCGTGCTCCATGGCGTGCGATTCGCCGCCGAACTGCACCGCGGCCGCGGCGAAGAAGCGCAGGTTGGCGATGGCGCGCGGAATGTCGAGGGAACGGGCCAGCGCGAGAGGCTTGCCGCTGTCCTGCGATTCGGCGGCCGCGAAAGGTTCGAGGCGCGCCTCGATGGCATCCGCGAGCCGGTGCAGGCATCGTGCGCGGACGTCCGCGGGCGTGCGTGCCCAACCCTCCGCGGCGCGCGCGGCCGCGGCCACGGCATCGGCGACATCGGTGGCGTCGGAATCGGGGCAGCGCGCGAACGTCTGGCCGGTGGCCGGCTCCACGACGTCGAGGTAACCGCCGGCGCGCGGTGCGCGCGAACGACCGTCGATCAGGTTGGCGAGTGCGTGCATGCCGGCCTCAGTTCAGGCCGCGGGTGCGGCCGCCGTCGATCGGGATGCTGACGCCGGTGATGTAGCCGGCGGCCGGCGAGGCGAGGAACGCGATCGCGGCGGCCACTTCCGCGGGTTCGGCGAAACGCGCCGCGGGCACCGTGGCGAGCAGGCCGCGCTCGACTTCGTCGCGCGTCCGGCCGGCCTTCACGCTCGCCTCGACGAGGGCCTCCAGGCGCGGCGTGCGCGTGTAGCCAGGCAGGATGTTGTTGACGGTGATGCCGTCGGAGGCGACTTCGGATGCGAGCGTCTTCGACCAGCCGGCCATCGCTGCGCGCACCGTGTTCGACACGCCGAGATTCGGAATCGGTTCCTTCACCGAAGTCGAGATGATGTTGATCACGCGACCGTAATGCGCCTCGCGCATGCCGGGCAGGCACGCCTGCGTGGCGACCTGCGCCGCGATCACGTGCTGCCGGTACGCGGTGATGAACGCGTCCGGTTCGGCGCTCCACACCGGTCCCGGCGGCGGCCCGCCGCTGTTGTTCACGAGGATATGCACGGCGTGATTCCTGACCACGCCCGCCACGGCCGCGGCGAGCGCATCCGTATCGAGCATGTCGACGGCCACGTGCCCGTGCGTCTGCCCGGGCTGCGTGGCGGGAAGTTCGGCGGCGATCGCGGCGAGCGCATCGGCGGAGCGCGACAGGAGCGTGACGCTGGCGCCGAGTGCCGCGAGTTCGAACGCCGTGGCGCGGCCAAGGCCTTGCGATGCGCCGCAGACGAGCGCGTGACGACCGGTGAGACGAAGATCCATGCGTTCGCTCCCTGGGTGGGTGGAGTAGGGCGGGTCAGCCCTGTTTCATCGCCCACCACTGTATCGCCATTGCGGCGAACCAGCACGGCCAGGCGAACCACGGCGCGAGCCGCCACCAGCGCTGCCAGCGATCGAGCGCAGCGTCGTTGAAGAGCGCCGGCGCGTCCGAGCGCAGCACGCGACGCACGCGGAGCCAGTTCGCCATACCGTTGGGCCGACCGGTGTCGGCCTCGGTGATCGTCTTCCATTGATCGGGATAGCGCGCGCGCAGCAGCGCCGTGAAGCGCCACTGGGCGACGAAGTGCACCAGGAAGAACGCGACGGCGCCCAGGAGCAACAGGAGGTAGAGATAGACCGCGGTCACCATGGCGAGATCAGCTGCCCTTTTCCTTGTCTTTCTTGGTTTCCGGCGCATCGGTACCGAGGATGTCGGTGGTAACCACGCTGCGGATCGTCTGGATTACGCCGTCGCCCTGCTGCGGCTGCTTGCACACGGCGTTGTTGATCGCGCGCTTGTAGGTGTCGTTCTGCACGCCCACGAAAAGCACGCCGTCGGGTCCGTGCGCGATCTTGAAGCTGCCGGCCGGATTCATCTTCACCGGCGCCTCCGCCGAGAAGGTGGTGGGCGACTGCTCCCAGTACGTCTGGCCTTTCTGCTGTTTCGCCGACGAGTACACCACGAGATAGCGGGCCTTGTCGTCGACGACCCTGAACTTGCCGAACGCGCCGGTGGTTTCGTTCGTCCAGCCGATGTACTCGCACAGCTGGATGTCTTCCGAGTGCAGCGGCTGGAAGGCGTCGTCGAGCAGCACCACGGTGGGCGCGAACAGGTAGCTCGAACTCAGCCAGCGGCCGTTGAGTTCGGACTTCATCGCGATCGTGTACGGCATCGTCGCGCCCTGCGGCAGGCGGAACGCGAGGAAGTAGCTGCGGTCGCCGTTGAGATTGGCGACGGGGCTGTCTTTGTTCAGCTCGAAACGCTGCGGCTGCCACGGAAGCATGTCCTGGTAGGACAGGTCGGCGAAGCTGCCGCAGCAGGGCGCCGCCCCTTCGAGCGTCTTGCGTGCGATGTCGATCGTGTTCGTCGGGTTTTCCGGCGGGCGGAAATTCGGCGGCACGATGCTCCGGCAGGCACCCAGCGCGACGAGGGTCGCGCCGAGTAACAGGAGACGGGGTAGGTAAGGGGGCATGATCGTCTCGGGGTTCTAGAAGTCGGCACTCCCTGCCGCACGGGGATAGGGGATGGCGTCGCGGATGTTGGACAGGCCGCAGACGTACACCAGCAGGCGCTCGAAGCCCAGGCCGAAGCCGGCGTGGGGCACGGTGCCGTAGCGGCGCAGGTCGCGGTACCAGTCGTACGTGGCCTTGTCGAGATGGAACTGGTCCATGCGGCGATCGAGGTAGTCGAGGCGTTCCTCGCGCTGGGCGCCGCCGATGATCTCGCCGATACCCGGCGCCAGCACGTCCATCGCCGCGACCGTCTTGCCGTCGTCGTTGAGGCGCATGTAGAACGCCTTGATCTGTTCCGGGTAGTTCATCACGACCACCGGACGGCCGATGTGTTCCTCGGCGAGGTAGCGCTCGTGCTCGGTCTGCAGGTCGACGCCCCAGGCCACCGGATGCTCGAACGTCTTGCCGGACTTCTGCAGGATCGACACGGCCTCGGTGTACTCGATGCGCTCGAACGGCTTGGCGACGAAGGCTTCCAGTCGCGCGATGGCGTCGGGCTGCACGCGTTCGGCGAAGAACGCCATGTCGTCCGGCCGTTCGTCGAGCACCGCCTTGAAGATGCCCTTCAGGAACAGCTCGGCGAGGTCGGCGTTGTCATTGAGGTCGGCGAACGCCACCTCGGGTTCGACCATCCAGAATTCCGCCAGATGGCGCGTGGTGTTGGAATTTTCGGCGCGGAACGTGGGGCCGAACGTGTACACCTTGCTCATGGCGAGCGCATAGCCTTCGACGTTCAGCTGCCCGGACACGGTCAGGAACGCTTCGCGGCCGAAGAAGTCCTTGCGGAAATCGATGTTGCCCTTGTCGTCGCGGGGCAGGTTGGCCAGGTCGAGCGTGGACAGGCGGAACATGTCGCCGGCGCCTTCGGCGTCGGACGTGGTGATGATCGGCGTGTTGATCCAGAAGAAGCCCTGCTCCGTCAGGATGCGGTGGATCGCCGTCATCATGGTGTGGCGCACGCGGGTGACGGCGCCGAAGAGGTTCGTGCGCGGGCGCAGGTGCGCGACCTCGCGGAGGAATTCCATCGAGTGCTGCTTGGGCTGGATCGGGTAGGTGAGGGGGTTCTCGACGAAACCGGTGACCTCGATGCGCGTGGCCTGGATCTCGAAGGCCTGGCCCTTGCCCTGCGACGGGACCAGCCTGCCCGTGGCGATGACCGCCGCGCCGGCCGACAGGCGCTTCACGTCGGTCTCGTAGTTCGCGAGATCCGAGGTGGCCACGACCTGGATCGGGGCGAAGCAGGAGCCGTCGCTCACGTTGACGAACGAGAGCCCGCCCTTGGACTCGCGCAACGTGCGCACCCAGCCACGGACGGTGACTTCGTGTTCGCCCGCGGACGCACCGCCGGCGAGGGCCTGCTTGACGCTTACCACCGTCATCGATTGAAACTCCTGAAAAGGCGCCGCATGTAAAGGCGCGAAGGACGCGACCCTGCATGATAATGTAAGGGTCGCGTGAACGGCACCGTTCATCGGTATACCACGGGCAGAAAACGTTTTCATGAGCATCCAGATCACCCCCGCCGCCTCCGACCGCATGCGTGCCTTCCTCGACAGGGCGCCCGATGCGACGGGCGTGCGTTTCTCCGTGAAACGCATGGGTTGCTCGGGTTTCGGCTATGTCGTCGACCTCGCCGACGTCATCGCCGACGACGACAAGGTGCTCGACATCGACGGTATCCGCGTCGTGGTGGATCCGAAGAGCCTGCCCCTGGTCGACGGCACCCTGATCGACTTCCAGCGCCAGGGCCTCAACGCGTCGTTCGTCTTCCACAACCCCAACGCCACCGGCGAGTGCGGTTGCGGCGAGAGCTTCACGGTCTCCTGAGCCGCCCGGCCGGGCCCGATTGACCGCGACGCCCGAATCTCCTTACAATGCGCGGCTACCTCTCCGCCCGGAGGGGTTTCTTGCCTCACCGGCACGCCCGGGAGGCTGCCATCCCCGCAAGGGGTGCATCCACAAGGAGCCACCATGCGTCATTATGAAGTCGTGTTCCTGGTCCATCCGGACCAGAGCGAACAGGTGCCCGCCATGATCGAGCGCTACAAGGCGCTGATCGAAGGCGACAACGGCAAGATCCATCGTCTCGAAGACTGGGGCCGCCGCCAGCTGGCGTACCCGATCGAAAACCTCGCCAAGGCTCACTACGTGATGCTGAACATCGAGGTTTCGCAGAACGCCCTGAACGAGCTCGAGACGGGCTTCCGTTTCAACGATGCCGTCCTGCGCCACCTCGTGATCCGTCGCGACGAAGCCGACGTCGAGCAGTCCTTCATCCTGAAGAGCAAGGAAAAGGACGAGCAGAAGGGTTCGCGTCGCCGTGACGACGACAGCGACGGCGACGACCGCCGTGGCGGTCGCGACAACGACAACGATCGCGACAGCGACGACTAATCGGGGATCACAGCCATGTCCAAGTTCTTCCGCCGCCGCAAGTTCTGCCGTTTCACCGCCGAAGGCGTGAAAGAGATCGATTACAAGGATCTCAACACCCTGCGCCAGTACGTCACGGAGAACGGCAAGATCGTTCCGAGCCGCATCACCGGCACGAAGGCCCGCTACCAGCGTCAGCTCGCGACCGCCATCAAGCGCGCTCGCTTCCTCTCGCTGCTGCCGTACACCGACAACCACGACGTCTGATCGTCGAGCGCCCTTCCCGCAGGGAGGGGCGCCCGCTGAACGACACTCGGACAACCAATCACTGGCTGCGCGGGGCCCATCCCGCGCTAACGAAAGGAACATCCCATGGAACTCATCCTCCTCGAGAAGGTGAAGAACCTCGGTAATCTCGGCGACAAGGTCAATGTCAAGCCGGGTTACGGTCGTAACTTCCTCCTCCCGACCGGCAAGGCCGCTCGCGCGACCGCCGCCAACCTCGAAGCGTTCGAAGCCCGTCGCGCCGAGTACGAAGCCAAGGCCAAGGAGCAGCTCTCCGGTGCCGAGGCCCGTGCCGCCAAGCTCGAAGGCGCCGAGGTCACGATCGAAGTCAACGCTTCGCCGGAAGGCAAGCTGTTCGGCTCGGTCACGCCGCGCGACGTCGCCGAAGCCCTGACCGCCAAGGGTCTGGAAGTCGACAAGAGTGAAGTGATCCAGGCCGAAGGCCCGTTCCGCAATGTGGGCGAGTACGAGGTCGTCATCGTCCTCCACGCCGACATTCAGCAGACGGCCAAGGTCAAGGTGGTCGGCGCGTAAGCTCCGATCCATCGCGATCCACGAGACGGGCGCCGCAAGGCGCCCGTTTTCGTTTCTGCCCACAAGTTATCCACAGACTTATCCTCTCAACGCGTGAGACGTCTCCGCGTATGATCGCCTTTACGGCCAGCCGATCCGGCGTGGGCGCCGTCTGCAACACGAGGTAAACCATGTCCTTCAATCCCGAGCGCGGCGACCGCGGCGACCGCAAGCGCCGTCGCGAGCCTTCCGCCATCGACGCACTGCGCATTCCGCCCCATTCCATCGAGGCCGAGCAGGCCGTGCTGGGTGGCCTGATGCTCTCGCCGGATTCGCTGGACAAGGTGGCCGACAAGCTCACCGACGACGACTTCTACCGCCGCGACCACCGCGTGATCTGGCGCGCGATCAACGAACTGGCGAACAAGGGCATGCCCTGCGACGCCATCACGCTCGGCGACTGGTTCGTCGCCAACGACATGTCGGAAATGATCCGCGACTCGACGTATCTGCTCGAGCTGGCGAACTCCACGCCCAGCGCCGCGAACATCGCGGCGTATGGCGACATCGTTCGCGAGAAGTCGGTGATGCGCCAGCTGATCGACGCCGGTACGTCGATCACGGAAGACGGCTTCCGTCCGGAAGGCAAGAGCGTCCAGGAAGTGATGGAGCTCGCCGAACAACGCGTGTTCCGTATCGCGGAATCGGGCGCGCGCGGCAAGAAGGACATCGTGTCGGTGCGCGAAGCGGCGGGCGAAGCCTTCCGCATGCTTTCCGAGCGCTACGAGAAGAAGGGCCAGCTGACGGGTCTTTCGACCGGCTTCACCGATCTCGATGAACTGACCTCGGGTCTGCAGCCCTCTGATCTGGTGATCGTCGCCGCCCGTCCATCGATGGGCAAGACGGCGTTCGCGCTGAATCTCGCCGAGGCCGCCGCGATGCGCGGCAAGAAGTCGGTCGCGGTGTTCTCGATGGAAATGTCGGCATCGCAGCTGGCGTTTCGTCTCATCTCGTCGCTCGGGCGCGTGCACGCGCAGCACCTGCGCAACGGCGACCTGGCCGAGGAAGACTGGCCGCGCGTGACGTCCGCGATCACGATGCTGGCCGACGCGAAGATCTTCATCGACGACACGCCGGCGATGTCGCCGGTGGAAATGCGCTCCCGCTCGCGTCGCCTGCAACGCGAGCACGGCCTCGGCCTGATCGTGATCGACTACCTGCAGCTGATGCAGGTGCCGGGCAATTCCGAGAACCGCGCGACGGAAATTTCCGAGATCTCGCGAGGCCTCAAGGCGCTGGCGAAGGAGCTCAACGTGCCGGTGATCGCGCTGTCGCAGCTCAACCGTTCGCTGGAGCAGCGCGCCGACAAGCGGCCGATGATGTCGGACCTTCGCGAGTCGGGCGCCATCGAGCAGGACGCCGACGTCATCATGTTCATTTACCGCGACGAGTACTACAACAAGGAATCGCCGGATAAGGGCCTCGCCGAGATCATCATCGGCAAGCAGCGTAACGGCCCGACCGACACCGTGAAACTGGCCTTCCTCGGTCACTACACCAAGTTCGAGAACTGGGCGCCCGACTCGTACGTCGGGTCGTTCGACTGACGGGCTTCGGCGAGCACCCGATCGCGCGCGAGCGCGCTCCCACAGGACTGCCGCACCGCGATGGCCTGCGGCAGGCGGTCCGGCCCGGTCCCGCACTACGGCGATTGCCGTGTGGGAGCCGGCTTGCTTCGTTCCCGCGTAGCCGCGGCCACCTTGTGGCAGCGGGTTCGCTTCGGTCCTGCGTGACCGGGGTCACCTTGTGGGAGCTGGCTTGCCAGCGAACCCGCGGCAGCGGGCAAACTCGCCGCGATGCCCGGATATGGCGCGTCGATCGGCGTAACCTCCATCCCACGAGGAGGCCGGCCCGATGACATCCGATCACTACGACGTACTGATCATCGGTGCCGGACTCTCCGGCGTCGGCATGGCGTGCCGTCTCGCGCTCGCCTGCCCGGACAAGCGTGTCGCCCTCGTCGAGCGACGTCATGCGATGGGCGGGACGTGGGACCTGTTCCGTTATCCCGGCGTACGGTCCGACTCCGACATGTTCACCTTCGGCTTCGGGTTCCGTCCGTGGAACGAGCTCACGGTGCTGGCCGACGGCCCGTCGATCCGCCGGTACGTGATCGACACCGCGCGCGAGTTCGGCATCGACGCGAAGATCCGCTTCGGACTGCGCACCACGCACGCGTCCTGGTCGTCCGTGGAGCGTCGCTGGACACTTCGCGCCGAGGACGGGGCAGGAGCGACGCACACGCTGACCTGTGCATTTCTGATCGGCGCGACGGGTTACTACGACTACGATCGCGGGCACGTGCCGGCCTTCCCCGGACTGGCATCCTTCGCGGGTCGTTTCGTCCACCCCCAGCACTGGCCCGACGACCTCGACTGGCGCGGCAAGCGCGTGGTCGTGATCGGTAGCGGCGCGACCGCCGTCACGCTGGTGCCCGCGCTCGCCGCCGAGGCCGCGCACGTCACCATGGTGCAGCGCTCGCCCGGCTACGTGCTCGCCGTGCCGTCGCGCGACGCGATCTCCGAGACGTTGCTGCGCGTGTTGCCCAAGCGCATCGTCTATGCGCTGGCCCGGCGCAGGAACATTTTTCTCCAGCGCACGCTGTACAAGGCGGCGATGCGCTGGCCCGCGCGTGTGCGCTCCGTGCTGCTCGGTCGGGTGCGCAAGCGCCTTGGCGCATCGGGATCGATGGCCGACTTCACGCCGTCGTACGCCCCGTGGACGCAACGGATGTGCGTGCTCCCCGATGGCGATCTGTTCGACGCCATGGCCGCAGGCAAGGCGTCCATCGTAACCGGCGTGGTCGAGTCTTTCGATGCGGGCGGCGTGCGCCTCGCGTCCGGCGAGGCGATCGCGGCGGACATCGTCGTCAGCGCCACGGGCTTCGACCTCCAGGCGCTGGGCGGCATGACGATCGAGGTCGACGGCCGTCCGGTGCCCGCAGGACGTGCCTTGACGTACAAGGGTGTACTGCTCGACGGCGTGCCGAATTTCGCCGTCCTCTTCGGGTACATCAACGCCTCGTGGACGCTCAAGGTGGACCTGGCGGCGCAGTACGTCTGCCGACTGCTCATCGCGATGGAAGAGCAGGGCGCCACCATGGCGGTGCCGCGCGCGCCGCGGGACGAAGCGCTGGATGTCTGCATTCTCGATGCGTTGCGAGCAGGTTACGTCGAACGCGGGGAAGCAGCGATGCCGCGTCAGGGGAAGACCGGGCCATGGCGCGTCTCCCACAGCTACGAAAGGGACCGGCGCGTCCTGCTTCGCGAACCGATCGAGGATTCCGCGCTCCAGCTCTCGTAGCGACGCCGATGATCGCCGCGTGGCCCAAGGGCGGCACGCTCGCGCGCGAACGGATGCCCGCCACGCGTGGGGGCCGTGTCGTATCGCCCGGACTCTGTGACCGGTTCGTGGGTGACACGCCGCGCCGACTTGCTAAGCTGCCGGAAGACCCCCGGGGAGGATGGCCGATGCACCGCACGCTTTTCGCCACGATGCTGGCACTCGTATCCACGATGACGGTCGCCGGCGAGCGCATCGTCGTGCCGGATCCGCTGTCGCCGGAGCAGCGCGCCGACATCGAGCGCCGCCTCAACGACTGGCCCGATCTCGCCCGCTACGCCAGCGACAACGCCGCGCTGGCGCCTCCGGCAAAAGGAGAGAAGCGCGTCGTCTTCATGGGCGATTCGATCACGGACGGCTGGGGTCGCCCGGATGGCGAATTCTTCCCCGGGCATGCATACGTGAATCGTGGCATCAGCGGTCAGACCACGCCGCAGATGCTGCTGCGCTTCCGGCCCGACGTCGTCGCGCTCAAGGCGTCGGTGGTGGTGATTCTCGCGGGTACCAATGACATCGCGGGAAATACCGGGCCGGAGTCGCTCTCGACGATCGAAAACAACCTGACGTCGATGGCGGAACTCGCCAGGGCGAATGGCATCCGTGTCGTCCTGGCATCGCTTCTGCCCGTGCACGACGCCAGCAATCCCGAGCAGAGCAAGCAACGGCCGCCGGAAACGATCCGCGCGCTCAACGCGTGGACGCGCGACTACGCGCGCGCCCATCGCCTGGTATATCTCGACTACTACGCCGCGACCGTCGACGCGCAGGGCTCGCTGCGGCGGGAACTCAGCGACGATGGCCTGCATCCCAACGCCGCCGGGTATGCGGTGATGATGCCGCTGGCGCAGGCAGCGATCGACAAGGCGCTCGCGAGCGGCCGCTGACGCGCTGGCCGGCTTCGCTGGCTGTACGTTTACGACGGCGGAAGGAACCGCTTCGCGCGTTGTTCCAGCAGGGCAACGAGCGCGGGCTCCATGTAGTCGTAGTCGTCGGGAATATCGAGGCAGACGACGCGCTTTTTCTTCAGGTGCTGGCTGAAGTCCCGGCGCAACTTCGCCTCGTGGCGTCGCTCCATCGCTACGACGACATCGGCCCAGTCCAGATGCTCGGCCGACACCGGGACCTCGGCGTCGCGGTTCACTCCGGCCGAGTCGGTCTCGATACCCGGCCGGCCCGCAAAGACGTGTTCCGCCGTCGGGCTACGTAACCGGTTTCTGGCGCATAGAAAGAGGATGCGTTGCATGCGTGGGAGTCCGTCCTGGATCAGGTGGCGGGCAAGCGTGTCGTAAGGATAGTCGCTCCTTTGTCGGAACATTCCGATGTCTGGACACGGCGAATTCGTCGGCCACTTTAGGACGAAACCCTAAAGACGTTTGGGTTGGCGTTGCCTAGCATGTCGCTCGCGTGATGCCTTCGCGCGAGCGCCCGGTCAGCGCGAAGGCGCGTTCAACCGGGCGCTCACAGGACAACTCCCAACATGGAAATCACTCTGAAGCGCGCCTCCGCGGCGTCGCTCGCGGTCGCGTGCACGCTGGCGGTCTCGGCATGCACCACGGCGAATCCGCTCGTCACCCGCAGCCAGAAGCAGCACGAGGCGAAGGTCGCGGCCATTCCGAAATGCGCGCGTAAGCTCGGCACCCTTTCGGTGATCGAGCCGGAAGGCGACGTGCACTGGTGGACGCAGCAACAGCTGCCGTCGCCCACGAAACTCATCAAGGTGTTCGTCAGCAAGTCCGGATGCTTCACACTGCTCGATCGCGGCAAGGGCATGGGTGCGGCCATGCGCGAGCGCGAACTGGCCGCGGGCGGAGAGCTTCGTGGCGGCGCCAATGTCGGCAAGGGCCAGGTGAAGGCGGCGGACTACGTGCTCGTACCGGATCTCGTATCGAAGAACGCCGACGCGGGCGGCAGCGCGTTGGGTGCGCTCGCCGGAGGTCTGATCGGTGGCGGCGCGGGGCGTCTGGTGAGCGCCATCAACATCAGTTCGAAGACGGCCGACGTGACGTTGACCGTCACCGACGTCCGCTCGTCGGAACAGGTGGCCCTCACCGAGGGGCACGGCGAGAAGAACGACATCGGCTTCGGCGCGAAGGGTGTCTTCGAGGGCTCGCAGGGTGGCGTGGGCGGCGGCATCGGCGCGTACGCGAACACCACGATCGGCCAGGTGATCACCATGGCCTACCTCGATGCCTACACGAAGCTCGTGGACGAGATGGGCGGCATGCCCGGCAACGCATCGGCCGCCAACTCCCGGCAGTCGGGCACCGTGCGTGTCGCCACGCGCCTGTTCGCGACCTCGGCCATGAAGGGCAAGGCCGTGCGTTCCCTCGATCCGGGCATGACGGTCTACCCGACCGGCCAGAAGGCCGGCGTAATCTGGGAAGTCGAAGACGAACACGGCAACCGCGGCTGGCTGTCGTCGGAGCATTTCGACCTGGCGAAGTGACCGCGACGGGCGGGCCGCGTCACCGGCCCGCCCTCCGGCCGCCATCCGGCTGCCCGCCCAATCCGGATAGACTCAGCGGTCCCTCCGACAGGCGCAGCCCGCCACCGAGCCCATGAGCCGTACCACCGTCGCCACCGTTCACCTTGGTGCCTTGCGCCACAACCTTGCCCGCGTGCGTGCGCTGGCGGGCAGCGCGAAAGTCATGGCGGTGGTCAAGGCCGACGCTTATGGGCATGGCCTCGAACGGGTGGCGCGCGCGCTCGATGGCGATGCCGAGGCGTTCGCGGTGGCCGCCATCGCCGACGGCCTGCGTCTGCGCGCCGCGGGGCACCGGCAACGCATCGTGGTGCTTTCGGGCCCCGACACCGCGTCCGACATCGCGGAGATGCAGCGCCTTCGGCTGGAGGCACTGATCCATCACGACGCGCAGTTGCCGTGGCTCGCGAGGGCGGATCCGTCGCGCGGGCCCCTGCGCGTCTGGATCAAGGTCGACACCGGGATGCATCGCCTCGGCTTCGCGGCCGCTCGCGCCCGCGAGGTGCATGCGGCGCTGCTGGCCATGCCGGCCATCGATCCGGAGGTCGGTCTGATGACGCATTTCGCCTCGTCGGAAGAATTCGGCGGGCGCGAGACGGCACTGCAGATTCGTCGCTTCAGGGAAGGTACGGCAGGGCTCCCCGGGCCTCGCGCACTGTCCAATTCCGCCGCCGTGCTCGGCTGGCCCGATGCGCGCGGCGACTGGGTGCGCACGGGAGGGCTTCTCTACGGACTTTCGGTGGTCGAGGGCCGCACGGGCGCGGATTTCGGGTTCCGGCCGGTCATGACGCTCAACACCCGCCTGGTCGCCATCAACCGTCTCGCGAAGGGCGAGCGCGTCGGTTACAACGGCACGTACGAATGTCCCGAGGACATGGACGTGGGCGTCGCCGCGATCGGTTACGGTGACGGCTATCCGCGCAGCGCAGCGCCCGGCACGCCGGTGTTGGTGAACGGACGGCGCGCGAGTCTCGTCGGGCGCGTCTCGATGGACCTCATCACGATCGATCTGCGCGACGTCCCGGGCGCACGTCCGGGCGATCGCGTCACACTCTGGGGTGAGGGCCTTCCCGTCGAAACGGTGGCCACCGCCGCGGGTACGATCTCCTACGACCTGACGTGCGGCATGACCCGCCGCGTACTCTTCGTCGAGGACGAGGCCTGACGCCCCGTATCGTCTGCTGCGACGCCGTCGCGGTACAACATCGCATCACTTCACGGAATCACCGCCCCGATGGCCAAGGCCAAGACCGCTTACGTCTGCACGCAGTGCGGCGCCGAACACAGTAAATGGCAGGGCCAGTGCGTCGAATGCAACGAGTGGAACGTGCTCTCCGAATTCGTCGTGCAGCCCGCCAGGCCCAACGCCGTCGCTACCGGGACCCGCCGTGGCGGTTACGCGGGCGACGCCGCCGGCGCGCCGCGCATCACGCCGCTGACCGAGGTACTGCACACGGCCGAAGCGCGCACCAACACCGGCATCGGCGAGCTCGACCGCGTGCTGGGCGGCGGCCTCGTCGACGGCTCGGTGGTGCTGATCGGCGGCGATCCGGGCATCGGCAAGTCGACGCTGCTCCTGCAGATGCTGGGAACGCTGGGCACGAGCCTTCCGAGCCTTTACGTGACGGGCGAAGAATCGCTCGGCCAGGTCGCGGGGCGCGCGCAGCGCCTCGACCTGCCGCTCGGCCCGCTGCACGCGCTGGCGGAAACCTGCATCGAACGCATTCTCGAGCAGGCCGCCTCGGCGCGGCCGCGCGTGCTCGTCATCGATTCGATCCAGACGATCTGGACCGAAATGCTCACGGCGGCGCCGGGTTCGGTCAGTCAGGTACGCGAATCGGCGGCGAAGCTGACGCGATTCGCGAAAGAGACCGGCACATCGGTCTTCCTCGTGGGTCACGTCACGAAGGAGGGCGGCATCGCCGGCCCCCGCGTGCTGGAGCACATGGTCGACGCGGTGCTGTATTTCGAGGGCGAATCCGGGAGTCGCTTCCGCGTGCTTCGCGCCTTCAAGAACCGCTTCGGCGCCGTGAACGAGCTCGGCGTGTTCGCCATGTCGGAGAAGGGGCTTCGCGAGGTGCCGAATCCGTCGGCCATCTTCCTCTCCGCGCATGCCGGGCCCACGCCGGGCAGCGCCGTGATGGTCACGCGCGAAGGCACGCGCCCGCTGCTGGTCGAGGTGCAGGCACTGGTGGACCAGTCGTCGCTCGGCAATCCGCGCCGCGTGGTCCTGGGCCTCGAGCAGAATCGTCTCGCGATGCTGCTGGCGGTGCTGCACCGTCATGGCGGCGTCGCGGCCTACGATCAGGACGTGTTCGTCAACGTGGTCGGCGGCATTCGCGTGCAGGAAACGGCGTCGGACGTTCCCGTGCTGATGGCCGTGCTGTCGAGCCTGCGCGATCGTCCGTTGCCCGAAAAGACCATCGCGTTCGGGGAGGTCGGTCTGTCCGGCGAGATCCGGCCCGTGCCCAACGGCGAGGAGCGCCTGAAGGAGGCGGCGACCCATGGGTTCCGGCGCGCGGTGGTGCCCGCGGCGAACGCGCCCAGGCGCGGCCGCGTGGGCGACATGGAAGTCATCGGCGTGGAGCGGCTTTCGCAGGCGATCGACGCCAGTCGGGATTGACGCACGCGACGCGTGCGTGCAGGGAACCGGCGTCTCAGGCCGTGCGGTGCAGGATCAGCTCCAGCACGGCCTTGGTGCCGAAGAACGCCAGCAACAGGATGCCCATGCCCACGAGCGTGAGGTAGACGGCGCGAATGCCGCGCCAGCCATGGCGCCAGCGGCCCCAGAGCAGCACGCCGAACACGATCCAGGCGATGATCGACAGCACGGTCTTGTGCACGAGGTGCTGGCCGAAAAGATCGCCGACGAAGAGCGCGCCGGTGACCAGCGTGAGCGTGAGCAGCACGAAACCCGCCGCGATCAGCCGGAACAGCAGCACCTCGGTGAGCGTCAGCGGGGGCAGGGCGCGCAGCCAGTGCCCGAAGCGGCTCCGGCGCAGGGCACGCTCCTGGATCGCGAGCAGGATGGCCAGCGCCGCGGCGATCGACAGAATGCCGAACGCGAAGACGGCGATCGTCACGTGCAGCTCGATCTGCCAGGTCATCGTTTCGGGCGCGGTGCGTGGCGCGACGAACGCGTCGATGGCCACGAGCGCGGCCGAGAGCGGAAACACCAGGATGCCGAGCCCGGCCACGGGCCGCGACAGGTTCACCACCAGCGTGAGCGCCGAGGCGATCCATGCCACCAGCGAGAGCGCGGCGAAGAAGTGCAGGTCGAGCGTGCCGCGATGCGCGGTCAGCAACACGACGCCGTGCGCCAGCGCGGCGAGCGTCGCCAGCCCCATGCCGACGCGGGTCAGCGGCTGGCCGCCCGTGGCCAGCGGCCGGGCGAGGACGCCGGCGGCGGTGAGGTACAGGGCGACGGCGGCCGCGGTGAGCAGGGTGACGATCATGGACGCGGAGTGTGGCATAGCGGCCCGTCGGCCGTGAATGCGGCAGGTTGTACCCGAGGAATCCGGCTATAATCGCCAACTCACTGCATCACTTGCCGAATTCCTCATGTTCGAATCGCTCAGCCAACGCCTGTCCGACACCGTCAACCGCCTGCGCGGCCGAGGCCGGCTGACCGAGGAAAACATTCGCGAGACGCTGCGCGAAGTGCGTATCGCGCTGCTCGAGGCCGACGTCGCCCTGCCGGTGGTCAAGGCCCTCGTGGAGCGCGTGAAGGTCCGCGCGGTCGGTCAGGAAGTCCTCAAGAGCCTTTCGCCCGGTCAGGCGCTGGTGAAGGTCGTCTCCGACGAGCTGACGACGCTGATGGGCGCGGCCAACACCGAGCTCAACCTCGCCGCCCAGCCCCCCGCCATCGTGCTGATGGCCGGCCTGCAGGGTGCGGGCAAGACCACCACGGTCGCCAAGCTCGCCCGCTTCCTCAAGGAGCGCAAGAAGAAGCGCGTGATGGTGGTCAGCTGCGACGTCTACCGTCCGGCCGCCATCGAGCAGCTGCGCACGCTGGCATCGCAGGTCGAGGTGTCGTTCTTCCCGTCCGAAGCGGGGCAGAACCCCGTGGACATCGCGAAGGCCGCCGTGGCCGCGGCTCGCCGCGAGGTGATCGACGTGCTGCTGGTCGACACCGCGGGCCGCCTGCACGTCGACGAAGCGATGATGGACGAGATCAAGGCGCTGCACGGCGCCCTCGATCCGATCGAAACCCTGTTCGTCGTCGACTCGATGACGGGCCAGGACGCCGCCAATGTCGCGAAGGCGTTCTCCGACGCGCTGCCCCTCACCGGTGTCGTGCTCACGAAGACCGATGGCGACGCCCGCGGTGGCGCCGCCCTGTCGGTGCGTTACGTCACGGGCCGTCCGATCAAGTTCCTGGGTGCCGGCGAGAAGACCGACGCCCTCGAGCCGTTCCATCCGGATCGCGTGGCTCAGCGCATCCTGGGCATGGGCGACGTCCTGTCGCTGGTCGAGGAAGTCGAGCGCAAGGTCGATCAGGAAAAAGCGCAGAAGCTCGCCGAGAAGGTCATCAAGGGCAAGCGCTTCGATCTCAACGACATGCGCGACCAGCTCGAGCAGATGAGCAACATGGGCGGCCTCGCAGGCCTGATGGACAAGCTTCCGGGCATGTCGAGCATCCCCGACAGCGTCAAATCCAAGGTCAACGACAACGAGCTGAAGCGCATGGTCGCCATCATCGGCTCGATGACGAAGAAGGAGCGCCGGCATCCGGATCTCCTCAACGGCTCCCGCAAGGCCCGCGTGGCGCGGGGTTCGGGCACCCAGCCGGCGGATGTCAATCGCCTGCTGAAGCAGTTCATGCAGATGGAAAAGATGATGTCCAAGCTGTCCAAGGGCGGCAGCAAGGGTCTTCTTCGCCAGATGCGCGGCGCCATGAAGGGCATGGGTGGCATGGGCGGGATGATGCCGCCGCGCTGACGCGCCGCCTGATCACGGAAGGGGCTGAACCCCTTCCATTTTTCGAAACTTTCGCTAAAATGTCCGGCTTTACCGCGCCCGCTTCTCGCGCGCGCCTTGCCGGTCTACGGCATTCTGGAGCTCGTAACTTATGGTCAAGATTCGTCTTTCGCGCGGTGGCGCCAAGGGCCGTCCGTTTTATCACGTCGTCGTTACCGACCAGCGCAGCCCGCGCGACGGTCGTAACATCGAGCGTGTCGGCTACTACAACCCGGTCGCTTCGGGTGCCGACAAGCGCCTCGAGCTCGACGTCGCCAAGGTCCAGGCCTGGGTGGCCAAGGGCGCACAGCTGACCGACAAGGTCCGTGCTCTCGTGAAGGAAGCCGGCAAGCTGGCTGCTTGATGTCGACGGGGTCCGGTAAGCGCGTCCGTGTCGGACGCATTGTCGGGCTCCATGGCGTGCAGGGTCAGGTCAAGCTCGAGAGCTGGACCGAGCCCCGCATCCAGATCTTCCGCTACCAGCCCTGGCTGCTCACCGCGCCGGGTATGGAGCAGGAAATGAACGGAGTCCGAGGGCGCGCGCAGGGCAAAGGCATCGTCGCCACCCTGCCGGGCATCGAGGATCGCGACCAGGCGGCCGCACTGATCGGCTGCGAGATCACGGTCTCGCGCGATGTGCTGCCGCCGCCGTCGCCCGGTGAGTTCTACTGGACGGATCTCGAGGGTCTCGAGGTCGTGACCAGCGAAGATACGCATCTGGGACGGGTAAGCCATCTGTTCGCCACGGGCGCCAACGACGTCATGGTGGTCAAGGATGGTGAAAGGGAGCGTCTGATTCCGTTCGTCCAGGGCCCTTACGTGCATTCGGTCGATATCGACGCCGGGCGCATCGTGGTGGACTGGGACCCCGAGTTCTGAGCGGCGAAACCTGACGGTCATGCGTATCGACGTGATTTCGCTGTTTCCCGATTTCGTACGCCAGTCGGCCGGAATCGGGGTGATCGGACGGGCGCAGCAGCGCGAACTGTTACAGGTGGAAGCCTGGAACCCTCGCGACTACGCCACCGATAACTATCGCACCGTGGACGGCCGGCCTTTCGGGGGCGGACCGGGCATGGTGATGCTGGTCGAGCCATTGCGAGCCACGCTCGCGGCGGTTCGCGAGGCGGCACCGGAGCCGGTGCATGTGATTTACCTCAGCCCGCAAGGTGCGCGGCTGACGCAGAAACGGGTGGAAGCGCTGGCGAAAATGCCGCGAATCGCCCTGATCTGTGGACGTTACGAGGGTGTGGACGAACGCCTGATCGAGCACGAGGTCGACGAAGAGCTTTCAATCGGCGATTATGTGCTGTCTGGTGGAGAGCTCGGCGCAGCGGTGGTTATCGATGCGGTGGGTCGTCTGCAGGAAGGCGCGTTGAACGACGTGCAATCCGCCCAGCAGGACTCCTTCTCGGATGGTCTGCTGGATTGCCCGCATTACACCCGCCCCGTGCATCACGATGTCTGGGGCGGCGTGCCGGAGGTCCTGCTTTCCGGCGATCACGCGGCCATTCGCCGCTGGCGTCGCAAGCAGTCGCTGGGTCGTACCTGGCTACGCCGGCCGGATCTGCTAACGCAGCGTGCTCTCGACGACGAGTCGAGGTCATTGCTGGATGAATTCCGCCGTGAATTTACGCGGCTAAACGGTGCGGCCGGTAACGACCGCCGTAATGAAAATTGACAGGTGCGCCATGAAC
This sequence comes from Luteibacter sp. UNCMF331Sha3.1, assembly GCF_900109915.1. Lineage (GTDB taxonomy): Bacteria > Pseudomonadota > Gammaproteobacteria > Xanthomonadales > Rhodanobacteraceae > Luteibacter. The sequence continues at coordinate 256,785 of NZ_FOBU01000001.1, read as the reverse complement.
AAACTCCTCCAACAGTTCGAAGCCGAGCAGATCACCCGCCAGCTGCCGGATTTCGGTCCTGGCGACACCGTGATCGTCAACGTCAAGGTGAAAGAAGGTAACCGCGAGCGCGTCCAGGCGTTCGAAGGTATCGTCATCGCCAAGCGCAGCCGCGGCCTCCATTCCGCCTTCACCGTGCGCAAGATCTCGCACGGCACGGGCGTCGAGCGCGTCTTCCAGTCGCACAGCCGTGCGATCGATTCGGTCGAAGTGAAGCGCAAGGGCAAGGTCCGCGGCGCGAAGCTGTACTACCTGCGTGGTCTGGAAGGCAAGGCCGCCCGCATCAAGGAAGACGTGGCCGCCGCTGCTGCCGCCAAGGCCGCCAAGAAGGCTGCCGCCGCCGCCGAGTAATCGGCTGCCGCAAGGCGTACGAAAAAGCCCGCGAGCGATCGCGGGCTTTTTTTGTGGCTTCCTGTCGGAGCCGCTACGGCGGCGAGCTCTTGTGCAAGTACCCATCGCCAGCAGGCTGGCTCCCACCGCAAGGCGCCGGGTCCTCTCGTTCGAAGATCCCGCGACAGCGCCCTCAGACCGGCATGTATTCCTCGGCCAGCACCTTCGCGGGTTCCTGCAGGAAGTTGCCCTGGATGAAATCGACGCCGGCGGCGAACAGCAGCGACGTGCTCACGGCGTCCTCGACCCATTCCGCCACCGTCTGCTTCCCGGAGGCGTGGCCTTCCTTGCAGATCTCCGCGATCTTCTTCTGGTTCTCGGGGTGCTGCGGCAGGTCGGTCATGAAGCTACGGTCGATCTTCAGGAAATCGGCCTCGACGTGGTTCAGCATCTGGAACGAATTCAGGCCGGAGCCGAACTGCTCGATGGCGAAACCGCCGCCGGCCTTGCGCCAGCCCGCGACGAACTCCTGCGTCGGGCGCAGGCTGGTGAGGACCTTGGATTCCGGCATCTCGATCACGAGCTTGCTGCGGCGCAGTTTCGCCGACTCCAGCCGGCGCACGAGCCATGGCAGCAGGTCCGGGTCTTCCAGCGACTGCAGCGTCATCTTCACGAAGTAGGTCGTCGTCAGCCCATCGTTCTCGCGGTGGGCGAGGGCGTCGATCGCATGCCCGAGCACCCAGCGGTCGATCGCGGGAAGCAGGCCGTTGCGCTCGGCGACCGGGAAGAAGTACGAGGGCAGCACGTCACCCTTCGGGCCGCGCATGCGCACGAGGATCTCGTAGAACTCGCCGGCGGCGTCCTGCAGGCTGATGATCTGCTGGTGGTAGAGGCGCAGGCCGTCCTGCGCGAGTGCCTCGCGGACCAGGTCGAGCCAGTACTGCTCCCGCTCGGCGTCCGCCTTTTCGCGCGCACTGGGATCGTGCAGCTCGACGCGGTTGCCGCCCTGGTTCTGCGCGGCGCGCAGACAGGCGCTTGCCTGGTCGAGGACGGTTTCGGTGTTCGCGTTCTTCTCGGCGAGCAGCGTGCCGCCGATCGTGATCGTGACGGTCAGCGAGCGCGACCCGGCGTCGAAGATCGTTTCGGCGATCGTCGTGCGCAGGCGCTCGGTGAGCGCCGCGTGCTCGAGGTCGCCGCGCGGCGCCAGGATCAGGCCCAGCGTGTGGTCGCCGAGCACGCCCGCGATGTCTTCTTCCGGATCGATCGACTCGGCGATCTTGGCGGCGATGGCGGCCAGCAGGTGGTCGGCGTTGCCGATGCCCGCGCTGGCGACCAGATCCTTCCAGTTGTCGGGCTCGAGCAGCAGCACCGCCTGGCCGGAGCGACCGGCGGCAGCGGAGGCCACGGCTTCGTCGATGCATTCGAGCGTGCGCGACCGGTTGTAGAGGCCGGTCACCGGGTCCCGCTGCAGCTGGGCGACCAGCGCGGCGTCGACGGTCTGCTGCCGGAAGACGATCTGCAGGCACGCCTCGCCTTCGAAGGTGGCGTGGGCGAACTCGACCGACGCCTTGAACGTGCTGCCGTCGTCGCGACGGGCCAGCAGTTCCATCGGGGGCGGAATCCGGTCGCCCTTCGATAGGCCGCGCAGCGTGTTCTTGAAGTCGTCGGCGTGCGTGCCCGCCACGAGATCGAGGATGGGCAGCCCGATGATGTCGTCGAATTCCATGAAGCCGAAGGCTTCGAGGTAGGCCTGGTTCACGCGCACGTGCATGCCTTCGTGCACGTAGGCGATGGCGTCGCGCGACGAGTCGAGCAGGGCGTCGCAACGACGCTCCGTCTCGCGCAGCGACGTTTCCAGACGACGGACCTGCCGGCGCGTGGAGAGGGCTTCGAACTCGCGCTGGACCACGGCCAGCACCTGATCCGAGCGCTTGCGCAGCGCGACGCCGCGCGTGCCGCTGGCGAAGAGGTCGGCGATCGCGTCGTCGTCGAGACTGTCGACCACGGCGATCATGGCGAGGTCGCGGCCGCTGGCATCGAGCTGGCGCATGACGGCGGCCGTATCGATACCGGCTACCGAAGGGTTCATGAGGACGAGGTCGGGAACGGCGTCGTCGAGCGCGACCTGGATGTCGTCGGGCGTGGTCGCCCGGGCCGGGCGGACGGCGATGCCGCCATTGCGCAGAACATTGATCAAGAGCTCGGCGTCTTCCACCGAGTTCTCGATGAACAGGATCCTGATGACGTTGTCGTGTTTCATGCCGTTCCGAATTGCCGCTTGCTCATCCCGCGAACCGGCTCGCCGGCCCGCTCCCCCCACAGCGCGGTCCGGTCGGATCATGCTGACCGGATGCCCACCATACTAACGCGCGAAATCGGCAATAGGGCGCTTCGACGGATCGCCGGGCAATTCGCGCACCAGTTTCGGAACGAGGTAGCCCGGGAGGCGGGCACGCAGGGCCTCGACCAGCCACAGCGCGCGGTCGTCGTCGATCTCGAAATGCGCGGCGCCCTGCACCCGGTCCAGCTGGTGCAGGTAGTACGGAAGCACGCCGGCGGCGAAGGAGCGCTCGCACAGCGCGGCCAGCGCCGTCACGTCGTCGTTCACGCCGCGAAGGAGGACCGACTGGTTGAGGAGGGTGGCGCCCGCGTCGCGCAGTCGGGTGCAGGCGGCATCCACTGAGGCATCGAATTCGTTGGCATGGTTCGCATGCAGCACGACGACCTTCTGCAGCGGCAGGGCGGCGAGCCAGGCGACGAGCGCTTCGTCCACGCGCTCGGGGAGCACGATGGGCAGGCGGGTGTGGATCCGCAGGCGGATCACGTGCGGCATGTCGGCGAGCGAGCGCGTGAGCTCTTCCAGCTTGTGGGTGGCCAGCGAGAGGGGGTCGCCGCCGGACAGGATCAGCTCGCGGATCGAGGTATCGCCCCGCACGTGCGCGAGGGCCTCGCGCCACTGCGCCGCGGCGGCGATTTCCTCGCCGTAGGGAAAGTGGCGGCGGAAGCAGTAGCGGCAGTTCACCGCGCAGCTGCCGCTGGCGATCAGGAGGGCCCGGCCATCGTATTTGTGCAGCACGCCGTGGCCGGCCCGGGACGCCATGTCGCCGACGGCGTCTACCGAGAACCCCGGGGCGACGTCGTGTTCGGCGCGGCGAGGCAGGACCTGAAGCAGCAGGGGGTCGGTCGCGTCGCCCCGGCGCATCCGCGCCACGAAGCCGCGCGGCACCCGCAGTGGGAAGCCGGCGTCGTCGGGCGGCAGGAGGTCCGCGCGGCCGGCGAGCCCCACGGCGTCCAGCAGGCTTTCGGCGTCGGTGATGGATTCCCGCCACAGCTCGCGCCAGTCCCGAATGGGCGGCGATAGGCGGGACGTGGGGCTTGCGGTTATCATTGGCGGCCTTGGATCGGGCATTGAAGGCCCGTGACGACATCATTTTAGCTGCCCGTCGGGGCGGATTTAACTCTGGAGCAGAAAGCGCATGGCGACCCTTGGCCTCAATGACGTCAAAACGGGCAAGAAGATCCTTCACAACGGCGATCCCTGGGTCATCACCGAAGCCGAATTCGTCAAGCCGGGCAAGGGCCAGGCCTTCACGCGCATTCGCGTGCGCAACCTGAAGGACGGCCGCACGACGGAGCTCACGCTGAAGTCGAGCGATTCGTACGAAGAGGCCAACGCCGTCGACACCGACGCCAGCTTCTCGTACATCGAGGGCACGGGCGACGACCGCGAGTGGGTCTTCATGCATTCCGAGACGTTCGAGCAGTACCGCGCCAACCTGGCCGCCATGGGCGACACCTGGAAGTGGCTCAAGGGCGACGAGCTCTGCCAGATCACGCTCTTCAACGAGACCCAGATCATCGCCGTGCAGGCGCCGAAGTTCGTCGAGCTGAAGATCGTCGAGACGGATCCGGGCGTTCGTGGCGACACCTCGGGTGGCGGCGGCAAGCCGGCCACGCTCGAGACCGGTGCCGTCGTACGCGTGCCGCTCTTCGTCAACCAGGACGAAGTGATCAAGGTCGATACCCGCACCGGCGAGTACGACAGCCGCGTCAAGTAAGATCTCAGGCGTTCTGATGTCAGGAGCGGCACGGCAGCCCAAGGCGCCGTGCCGTTCTTGTATGAGGCTCCCGCTACCCCACCGAGGCCCCCATGAGCGAAAGCCCCGTTCCGATCGATCTCCTCGTCGAAGCCCGCTGGGTCGTTCCCGTCGAGCCGCATGCCGTCGTGCTGGACGACCATGCCGTGGCCGTGCAGGACGGCCAGATCGTCGCCGTGCTCCCGATCGCCGACGCGCAGGCCGCTTATGCGCCGCGCGAGCGCGTGACGCTGCCCGAGCACGCCGTCATCCCGGGCCTGATCAACGCCCATACGCATAACCCGATGACGCTGCTGCGCGGCCTCGCGGACGACCTGCCGCTGATGACCTGGCTGCAGGAGCACATCTGGCCGGCCGAAGGCCGCGTCATGGGGCCCGACTTCATCCGCGACGGCGTCGAGCTGGCGGTCGCCGAGATGATCCGCGGCGGCACCACCTGCGCCAACGAAAACTACTTCTTCCCCGACGTCATCGCGGCGACGTACCGCACGATGGGCTTCCGCGCCGTGATCGGCCTGCCGGTGATCGATTTCCCGACGGCCTGGGCGCAGACGTCCGACGAGTACTTCAGCCGCGCGCTCGAGGTGCACGCGTCGCTGCGCGGCGAGCCGCTGCTCACGACCGCGTTCGTGCCGCACGCGCCGTACACCGTGTCGGACGACAATTTCGTGCGCATCCGCGATCTCGCCGCGGAGCTCGACATCCCCATCCACCTGCACACGCACGAGACGGCGCACGAGGTGGAGGAGGGCGTGGCGAAGGACGGGGTGCGCCCGTTCGAGCGCCTGCAGAAGCTCGGCCTGGTCACCGATCGCCTCGTGGCGGTGCACATGACCCAGCTGACCGACGACGAGATCGCGGCATGCGCCGCGGCCGGCGCGTCGGTGGTGCATTGCCCGGAATCGAACCTCAAGCTGGCATCGGGGTTCTGCCCGGCGGAGAAGCTGCGCGCCGCGGGTGTGAACGTCTGCATCGGCACCGACGGCTGCGCGTCCAATAACGACCTCGACATGTTCGGCGAGATGCGCACCGCGGCGCTGCTGGCGAAGGCGGTCGCGGGTGACGCCGCCGCGTTCGACGCGGCCTATGCGCTGCGCGCCGCCACGTTGAACGGCGCTAAGGCGATTGGCCTGGGCGACCGCATCGGCTCGATCGAGACGGGCAAGCGCGCCGACCTCGTCGCCGTGCGCCTCGACGCGCTGGAAACGCAGCCGCTCTATCACGTGGCCTCGCAGCTCGTGTACGCCACGGGACGCCACCAGGTCAGCGACGTGTGGATCGACGGCGCGCGCAAGCTCGCCGCGGGCGAACTGGTCGGCATCGACACCGCCGCTATCCGCGCCAAAGCACGCGCCTGGCGCGAGCGCATTTCCGAGAACAAGGGCTGAATCATGCAGAACGCCAACGTCAGCGCGGAAGAGATCGCGCGTTTCGAGAAGCTCGCCGCCCGCTGGTGGGATCCCGACGGCGAGTCCCGTCCGCTGCACGACCTCAATCCCGTACGTGCCGCGTACGTCGCGGGTCGCGTCGACCTGCGCGGCGCGAAGGTGGCCGACATCGGCTGCGGCGGCGGCCTGCTGAGCGAAGCCCTCGCGCGTGCCGGCGCCAGCGTCACCGCCATCGACCTGGGTGAAAAACTCATCCAGATCGCGAAACTCCACCTGTTCGAATCGAACCTGCAGGTCGATTACCGCGTGCAGTCGTCGACGGAACTCGCAGAGGCCGAGCCGGCTTCGTTCGACGCTGTCTGCTGCATGGAGATGATCGAGCACGTGCCCGATCCGGTCGCGATCGTGCGCGACCTCGCGGCGATGGTGAAGCCGGGCGGCCAGGTGTTCCTGTCCACGCTCAACCGGACGCCCGCGGCGTTCGGCGCGGCGATCGTGGGCGCGGAGTACCTCATGCGCCTGCTGCCGCGCGGCACGCATCACTACGCGCAGTTCCTGAAACCGTCGGAGGTCGCCGCGATGCTGCGCCGCTTCGACCTGGAGCTCGAAGACATCCAGGGCCTCGCGTACAACCCGCTCACGCGCAACGCGAGCCTGTCGCGGCATACGGCGGTGAACTACGTGCTCGCGGCGAGGAAAGCGGGATGAACGCGCTGCCGTTTCGACCCGAGGGCGTGTTCTTCGACCTCGACGGCACGCTGATCGACAGCGCGCGCGACCTCTACGCCGCGCTGGTCGTCGTGTGCAGGGAGCAGGGTGTCGACGCGCCGCCGTTCGATCGCGTGCGCGAGGTCGTCTCGCGCGGCTCGCGCGCCATGCTCGGCGTGGCGTTCCCCTCGGCGGACGAGGCGGGCATCCTGGCGCTCGTGCCGCGATTCCTCGCGGTCTACGAAGCCGACATGGCGAGCCATACCGCCGGTTTCGCCGGCATCGACGCGATGCTCGTCGCGATCGGGGCGGCGGACATGCGCTGGGGCATCGTCACGAACAAGCCGGGGTTCCTCACGGACGCGCTGCTACCGAAGGCCATGCCGCACTGGAAACCGGCCGCGGTGGTTTCGGGCGACACGCTGCCGATGCGCAAACCCGATCCCGCCCCCGTGCTGCATGCCTGCGCGGTCGCCGGCTGCGATCCCGCCCGCTCGGTGTTCGTGGGCGACGACCGGCGCGACGTGCTCGCCGGCAACGCCGCGGGCCTGTTCACCGTGGCGGTGCGCTGGGGTTACCTCGATGGCGGCGATCCCGACGCCTGGGGTGCCGATGCGGTGGTCGACGACGTCGACGCGCTCGGCGCGCTGCTCGGCCTGAAGGAGGTCGCGGCGTGAGCGACGGCGCGATCCAGAACTTCGTGGACAAATGGCTCGCCGTGCAGCCGCAGCAGCGCATCGCGCTGGGCTTCGTCGACGAGACCTCTCGTGACGAACGGGTCGCGCTGGCGGCGCTGGAGCAGGAACTGATCTCCGCGGCGTACGGGATCCGCGAGCCGCAGGTGGCCGCGGCGAAGCTGCAATGGTGGGCCGAAGAGCTTGCCGGCGCGGCCGCCAGCGGTGGCCGGCACCCGCTCACCAAGCTGCTTTTCGCCAGCCCGCGCGCGAAGGAGATACCGGCCGGTCTGTGGCTCGCCCCCGTGCTCGCGGCGATGGCGCAGCTGGAGCAGGGCACCTCGTCGGACTTCGCCGCGCAGGTCACCGCCGCGCGCGGGCTGCACGGCGCGCTGGCCGCGCTCGAGACCGCCTGGTGGTTCGGGCCGGCGGCGCCGGCGGAATCCGCGTCGCGTATCGCCGCCCTGTCACACCTCGTGTTCGCGCTGTCCCGTCTCGAACTCGACGCCGAGCGCGAGCGGCTGCCGCTGCCCATGTCGCGGCTTGCCCGGCATGGACTCTCGCGTGGCCACCTCAAGGACGACACGCCGGCCCGTCGCGAGGCGCTGCGGGCGCAGCTCGGCGAGCTCGCGACGGCACTGCGCGAGGCGCTGGCGCTCGGCGAGCCCCTCAGCACATTCCGCGGCATGGAAGGGCGTACGGCGCTGTCGACGGCGCGGGCGGCCGCGCGCGCGAGCGAACCCTTCGCCGAGCTGCACCGGCGCCAGTCGCGCACCGGCCCCGCCACGGCCATCCGCGCGTGGCTCGCCGCACGGCACGCGGGGCGTTTCACCTGAACGGATCGTTTCCCGCGACGGCCCATTGAGGCCCTCGCCCGGAACCCCATCTGATTCTCAGTAAGCCGCAAGACGGCTCGGCCCAGGATCCTCCCCATGTATATCCACGATTCCCCCACCCGCCTGTTGCCCGATGTGGCGTCGCAGGAACACGCACTGGCCATCGGCACGCTCGACTGGGTCGGCATGGATGGCATGGAAATGCCGGTGGCGTTCGATGCCGGCGACGGCGATGTGCGCTCCACGGGCGCCCGGGTGGGCGCCTTCGTCAATCTCACGAAACCGGAAGCCCGCGGCATCCACATGTCGCGCCTCTACCTGCTGGTCTCGGACGCGCTGTCGGCCGGTCCGTTGACGGTGGGCGGCATCCGCGATCTGCTGGCGTCGTTCCTTAGTTCGCACGATGGCCTGTCGGACCACGCGCGCATTACGATCGGCTTCGAGCATCTCGTGCGACGCCGTTCGCTGCGCAGCGACAACAGCGGCTGGCGCGCGTACCCGATCACCATCGACGCCACGCTCAGCGGCACGGACTTCTGCGTGCAGATCACCACCGACGTGGTCTATTCGTCGACCTGTCCGGCGTCGGCGGCGCTGTCGCGCCAGCTGATCCAGGACAACTTCGCGAAGACGTTCACGGCCGACCAGCCGCTCGATCGCGACACGATCCTCGCCTGGCTGGGCACGGAGAAGGGCATCGTCGCCACGCCGCACGCGCAGCGCAGCACCGCCACGATCCGGGTCAAGCCGATGGGCGAGGGTGTGTTCAACCTGATCGGCATGATCGACAACGTGGAAGGCGCACTCGGCACGCCCGTGCAGACCGCGGTCAAGCGCGCGGACGAGCAGGCCTTCGCCCTGGCGAACGGCCAGAACCTGATGTTCTGCGAAGACGCCGCGCGTCGTATCCAGAAGGCGCTGTCGGACGATGCGACGATCGCGGATTTCCATCTGCGCGTCGCCCATCACGAAAGCCTGCATCCGCACGACGCGGTGGCGTTCGCTTCGAAAGTGCAGCGCTAGAAGATACGTTCCGGCGGCACCCATCGCCAGCAGGCTGGCTCCCACCGGGTAGGTGGAGGCCAGTCGGCCGACGGTGTTCTGGTGGGAGCCAGCCTGCTGGCGATGGGTGCTAGCGACAGTGCCTACCGGATTCCCGGCAACAGCAGTGGATCCAGCCGCACGCCGAACCAGTTGAAGCCCCAGTGCACGTGCGGCCCGGTGGCGCGGCCCGTCTTTCCGGCCGCGCCGATCACCTGGCCCTGCGCCACGCGCTCTCCGACTTTCACGTCGATACGCGACAGGTGCAGGAAATTCGACGACAGACCGAAGCCGTGGTCGAGCAGCACCGTGCCGCCGGTCAGGTACAAATCCGGATTGGCGAACGTGACGATGCCCGACGCCGGCGCCTTCACCGGCGTGCCCTCCGGGACCGCGATATCCATGCCCGAATGCGGCGCCTTCGGGTCGCCGTTGTAGATGCGCTGATTGCCGAAGCGGCCGCTGATGCGGCCTGTGACAGGCCAGACGAAACCGTGGATGAAATCGTCGCGCGCATCGTCGCGGTTGCGCGCCGCCACCACGGCCGCCTGCTCGCGCTCGATGCGCGCGGCGATCGCGGGCGGCGGGTTCACGGTCTTCGGCGGCACGCCTTCCACGCGTTCGATAGGCCAGTCGCGTGGCACGACCGACACGCTGCGCGTCGTGGCACCGAGTGTCACGGCCACCGGACCCTGCTCGTCGCGACCGACGCCGAAGACGAAGACGCCATCGTCCCCGACGTGCACGGGCTTGCCGGCCACGGCGACCCGCGTGCCGGGCGCGACGTGTCCGATCACGAGGGCGCCTTGCGACACGCGGGTGGGAAGGTCGGGCACGGCGGCGAGGGCCGCCGTGCCGATCGACGCTGCGGCGAACGCCGCTACGATTCGTCTCATCGATCGAAGGTCAGGCGCTGGCCGCGGACCGTGCCGTCCACCGTCTTTCCGTCGAAAACGCGCTGCCCGTTAACGAACGTCGAGGCGATGCTGCTGCTGAACGTGTAACCCTCGAACGGCGACCAGCCGCACTTGGAGAGCACTTCCTCGCGCGTCACGGTATGCGGCGTGTTCGGATCCACCAGCACGAGGTCGGCCGCGTAACCCTCGCGCAGGAAACCGCGGTTCTCGACGTCGAACAGTTTCGCGGGGTTGTGGCAGACGGTCTCCACGATGCGCTCCAGCGTGAGCTTGCCCTCGGTCACCCGCTGCAGGGCCGCCTGGAGGGCGAACTGCACCAGCGGCAGGCCGGATGGCGCCTTGTCGTATTTCTGCGCTTTCTCCTCGAGCAGGTGCGGCGCGTGGTCGGTGGCGAGCACGTCGAGGCGACCTTCGGCCAGCGCCTTCGTGATCGCCTCGCGGTCGGCCTCGTCCTTGATCGCCGGGTTGCACTTGATGAGGAAACCCTTCTCGTCGTAGTCGGCCTTGCCGCCGAAGTGCAGGAAGTGCACGCAGGTCTCGGCCGTGATCCGCTTGCCCTCGATCGGGCCGGGCTCGAACAGGGCGAGCTCGTCCGCGGTGGAGATGTGCAGCACGTGCAGGCGCGTGTCGTGCTTCTTCGCCAGCGAGATCGCGAGACGGGTCGACTTGATGCAGGCCTCGCGCGAGCGGATGTGCGGGTGCTCCCACGCCGGGATGTCCTCGCCGTACTTCTCGCGGGCCTTCTCGTGGTTCGCGTCGATCATCGGCGTGTCTTCGCAGTGCGTGATGATCGGCACCGGCGTGTCGCGGAAGATGCCGTCGAGCGTTTCCGGGTTGTCGACGAGCATGTTGCCGGTGGAGGCGCCCATGAACACCTTCACGCCGGGCGCCGCCTTCGGATCGAGCGCGCGGATCGCCTCCAGGTTGTCGTTACTGGCGCCCATGTAGAACGCGTAATTCACGGCCGACGAGCCGGCGGCGATGCTGTACTTGTTCTCGAGCGACTCGCGGTCGAGCGCGGGCGGCTTCGTGTTCGGCATCTCCATGAAGCTGGTGATGCCGCCGGCGGCGCAGGCGCGGGATTCATGCGCGATGTCGGCCTTCTGCGTGAGGCCGGGCTCGCGGAAGTGCACCTGGTCGTCGATCATCCCCGGCAGCAGCCACAGGCCGGTCGCGTCGATCACCTGTTCGTCACGTTCTCTTTCCAGGCCGGTAGCGATGGTTGCGATTTTTCCGTCACGGATGCGGAGGTCGGCATGGAAGCGCTTGCCTTCGTTCACGAGTTCGGCGTTCTTGATGAGCCAGGCATCAGTCATGGGTGTTTGCTCCTTGTGCGCCGCAGCGGCGCAGGATGAATTGCTCGGGGACGGGGTCGTGGCCGCCTTCGCAAAGCGGCTGGCAGCGCAGGATGCGCCAGGCACCCAGGGTGCCGCCACGCAAGGGACCGAAACGCGCTATGGCAACGCGTGCATAATCGGAACAGGATGGATGGAAGCGGCAGCGAGCGCCCAGCATCGGGCTCAGCCACCGTTTGTAGAAGGACAACAGGAATAGGAGGAGGCGGGTCACTGTGGGTCCGGTGTCGACCGGCGTAGGCCAATGGACAGTATCCCAGAAGATAGGTTGCTGGGGTAACGCATCTGGGCTATAACACCCCGCCGCCACGGCTACCGAGGTGAAGGATATGGCGAAAAACGCTCGTAGTTCCGCAGCCGCCAGAAGTACCGCCAAGAAGGGCGGGGCAGGCGACGTGAAAAAGACAGGGACGGTCGTGGCCGGGGCAAAGGCAACGAAGGCGCCGGCGAAGACGGCCGTGCGCGCGGCGGTGAAATCCGCCACGAAGACGGCGGCGAAGCCCGCGCCGAAGAAGGTCGCTACACCGGCGGCGAAGAAGGCCGCGGCGAAGCCGGCCACCAAGGCACCTGCGAAGAAGGCGCCGGCCAGGGAGGCTCCCGTGAAGGCCGCTCCGGCGAAGAAGGTCGCCGCCGCCAAGAAGGAAGCGCCGAAGGTCGCGACGAAAGCGCCGGTGAAGGCCGCTCCCGTCGCGAAGAAGGCGGCACCTGCCAAGTCCGCCAGCAAGACACCCGCGGCCCCGACAAAGGCCGCACCCGCTCCGGCTCCCGCGCCGAAAGCGAAGACCGCCGCAGCGGCCGCTCCCGCGCCCGACACGGGCCGCAAGGCATCGGCCGTTGCCGCCACACCGCAGCGGACCGCGTCCGCCGTGGGTGGCGCATCCTCATCCAGTAACGAGAAGTCCGCGCAAGCCAGCATGAACAGCACTGCCTCCCATACCGCCGACAACGGCATCACGCGCGAAGACGGCCGCTATGCGCTGCCCGCTTCCACCGTCATCGACCTGCCGAAGGGTTACAAGCCCAAGGCCGACGAGGAGTACATGAATCCTCGTCACCTCGCGTACTTCCGCAACAAGCTGAAGGACTGGCGCGAGCAGCTGGTGGAAGAATCCCGCCAGACCATGGACAACCTTCGCGAGGAAGTCCGCGACGTCGGCGACGAAGCCGAGCGCGCGACGCGCGAGACCGAGAACTCGCTCGAGCTCCGCACCCGCGACCGTTACCGCAAGCTGATCTCGAAGATCGACAAGGCGCTGCGCCGCATCGAAGAAGGCCGCTACGGCTTCTGCGAAGAGACCGACGAGGAAATCGGCGTGGATCGTCTCGACGCGCGTCCGATCGCTACCCTGTCGCTCGACGCGCAGGAGCGTCGCGAGCACCTGCAGAAGCAGATGGGCGACTGAGCCTTTCCGGCCGTCGCAGACGAAAAGGCCCCGCACAGCGGGGCCTTTTCTTTCTGGTGGGAGCCAGCAGGCTGGCTCCCACCGGATCGATCAGCGCGCCAAAGCCTCCGCCGCATATGCCTTCAAACGCGCCAACATCGCCGCGAGCCCGTTCGACCGCGTGGGCGACAGGTGCTTGGCCAGCCCGATCTGCTGGATGAAATCCGGCGGGGTGTCCACGATCTCCCGGGCGGATCGATCGGAGTAGACGCGCAGCACCAGCGCGATCAGGCCCGACACGATGGCCGAATCGCTGGCCGCGTCGAAATGCATCTTCGCCGCGTCGCCCGAGGGAATCAGCCATACCATGGACTGGCAGCCGTGCACGCGGTTTTCTTCGTTCTTGCGATCGTCGGGAAACGCCGGGAGCTGGCGGCCGAGATCGATCAGGTACTGGTAGCGCTCGGTCCAGTCGCCGAAGAACGCGAATTCTTCCGCGATGGCGGCCTGTGCCTCGACGGCGGTCGGTTCCATGGGCTCGCTCATGCCTTCACCACGCTCCAGCGCGTGCCTTGTGCGCTGTCTTCGATGGCGATGCCGAGATCCTTCAGCTGATCGCGAATGGCGTCGGAGCGCGCGAAGTCCTTCGCGGCGCGGGCCGCGCGGCGCTCGTCGAGCAGGGCCTCGATGGCGGCGGCGTCGATCGTGCCGTTCGGATTGCCCTGGCGGAACCAGGCCTCGGGATCCTGCTGGAGCAAGCCCAGCAGCGCACCTCCGCCGATCAGCGCGGCCTTGGCCGCCTTGCGGTCGTCGCCGGTCGCGCGGCGGGCGGCGTCGGCGAGCTGCGAGATCTCCGCCAGCGCCTGCGGGGTGTTGAGGTCGTCGCACAGCGTCGCTTCGACCGAGGCGGGGACCACGGGCTCCCCCGCGTCGACGTCCGCCAGGTCGCGCAGCACGCCGTACCAGCCGTCGAGCGTGCGGACGGACTGCGTCATGGCGGCATCGGACCAGTCGAGCGGCTGGCGGTAGTGTCCGCGCAGAAGCATCAGGCGGAGGGCCTCGCCGGGGTGCCTGTTCAGCAGCTCGTGCAACTGAAGCACGTTGCCGAGCGACTTCGACATCTTGCGGCCGTCGAAGGTCAGCATGCCGTTGTGCATCCAGAAGCGCGCGAACGGCTTGCCGCCGTGCGCGCAGGTGCTCTGGGCGATTTCGTTCTCGTGATGCGGGAACGTCAGGTCCACGCCGCCGGCATGAATGTCGATGGTGTCGCCCAGATGGGCTTCGCTCATCGCCGAGCACTCGATGTGCCAGCCCGGACGGCCGCGGCCCCAGGGGCTGTCCCAGCCGGGCAGGGTGGCGTCGGAGGGCTTCCAGAGGACGAAGTCGCCGGGGCTTTTCTTGTACGGCGCCACTTCGACACGGGCGCCCGCGAGCAGCTCGTCGGGATCACGGCCCGAAAGCGCACCGTAGGCGGGGTAAGACTCGACATGGAAGAGCACGTGGCCTTCGGCCTCGTAGGCATGCCCGGTCGCGATCAGGCGCTCGATCATCGCCACGATCTGGGGGATGTGGTCGGTCGCATGCGGCTCGACGTCCGGAGGCGCCACGCCGAGACGCGCCGTGTCCTCGCGGTACGCCTGGGCGTAACGGCCCGTGATCTCGGCGATCGGCACGCCCGCGTCGGCGGCGGCACGATTGATCTTGTCGTCGACGTCGGTGATGTTCCGCGCGTAGACCACGTTCGGGTAGTGCCGGCGCAGGAGCTTCACCAGCACGTCGAAGACGACGGGAGGCCGCGCGTTGCCGATATGGATGTAGTTGTAGACCGTCGGACCGCACACGTACATCGTCACCCGCTGCGGATCCAGGGGGGCGAAGGCCTCCGTACGGCGCGAAAGGGTGTTGTAGAGCGAAATCGGCATCGATGTTCCGTGGGGCAGGGCGCGGCGGGTGGTCGGTCGGAGATAGTAGCAAGGGACGCGCCCGTTCAGGGATGACCCGGCGGCGGTTGCCCACGCGCGGGCGCGGATTCGGTTGACATGGCAGACGACATTTCTGCAGACGACTTCTAAGCGTGGATTCAGCGTGGTGTTGCTGAAATGCACGCCAGTAGGGCGCGCTCGTGCGCCCTCCGGAGGTTTCCCTACATGTCTCGCCTGCTTATCCCCGCGCTCATCCTCGCGGTCTTCGCTTCCGGTGCCAGCGCCCAGGACGGCCGTTACGGTCCCGGCCCGGGACCGTCCGGTCCGGACGACAACACCCATTACGGCTGGGCCGACGTGCTGCGCGTGGACCCGGTCTATGGCGTCGCCCGCGTGGAGACCCCGCGTCAGGAGTGCTACGACCAGCCCGTGGTGCGTCGCGAGTCGGGCGGCGGTAGCGCGGCCGGCACCATTCTCGGCGCCGTCGTCGGCGGCGTGCTGGGCAACACGGTAGGCAAGGGCGACGGCCGCAAGGCCGCCACCGTCGTCGGCGCCGTCGCCGGCGGCGCGGTAGGCAACAACGTCTCCCGCAGCGGCGACCGCACCTACGAAGGCACGGAAACCCGCTGCCGCGACGTCAGTTCGGTGTCCGAACAGCGCCGCATCGCCGGCTACGACGTCGAATATCGCTATCGCGGGGAGGTGTACGTCTCGCGCCTCAACTACGACCCGGGCGAGCGGCTGCGCGTCCGCGTGAACGTGTCCCCGGCGGACTAAGCCTCCAGCCTTTAGGGCTGGGCTCTGGTGGGAGCCAGCCTGCTGGCGATGGGTGCTTGCCGCAAGCTCCCATCGCCAGCAGGCTGGCTCCCACCGTTTAAAGGCTCCGCAACCTGTTGCGCGCCGCACCAATTCCCGGCATGATCGCCGTTCCATCTTTTCAGACCCTGCCGTGTCCCACACTGTCTACACCGCCATCGTCCTGACCAGCGCCCGCATGGCCGCAGGGATGACGTCGCGTGCTCGTCGACCGTACATGGGATACTCGGCCGGGTAGGCTGTCGCGCGCGTTTCATTCGTACCGACTAAAAAACCCGGCCATGCGCCGGGTTTTTTCGTTTCCGATTCCCGCTTCCTTCACGGCCTTCGGGCCACCGACCGATCTGGACCGCCATGACCGTTCGCCATTTCCTCTCCACCCAGGACTACAGCCGCGCCGAAATCGACGCGCTGCTCGACCAGGCCGCGGCGTTCAAACGCTCGCCGCAGGGCCAGCAGCTGGCCGGCAAGTCGGTCGCGCTGATGTTCTTCAATCCGTCGATGCGCACGCGGACGAGCTTCGAACTGGGCGCGTTCCAGCTCGGCGGCCACGCCGTCGTGCTCTCCCCGGGCAAGGACGCATGGCCCATCGAGTTCGAGGTGGGCTCGGTGATGGATGGCGACACGGAAGAGCACATCGCCGAAGTGGCGCGTGTGCTGTCGCGTTATGTGGACCTGATCGCCGTGCGCGCCTTCCCGAAGTTCGTCGACTGGTCCATCGACCGGCAGGACAAGGTGATCGAGTCGTTCGCACGCTACGCGACGGTGCCGGTCATCAACATGGAGACCATCACGCACCCGTGCCAGGAGCTGGCCCACGCGCTGGCGCTGAAGGAACACCTGGGCGATCTGCAGAACAAGAAATACGTGCTCACGTGGACCTACCATCCGAAGCCGCTGAACACGGCGGTCGCCAACTCGGCGCTGTTGATCGCGACGAAGATGGGCATGGACGTGACGCTGCTCTGCCCCACGCCGGAATACATCCTCGACCAACGCTACATGGCGTTCGCGAAGACCAACGCGCGCGAGAACGGCGGTTCGCTGCAGGTGTCGCACGACATCGAAGCCGCCTACAGCGGTGCGCACGTGATCTACGCCAAGAGCTGGGGCGCGCTCCCGTACTTCGGTCGCTGGGACCAAGAAAAGGCGATCCGCGATGCCAACAGGCACTTCATCGTCGACGAGGCCAAGATGGCGCTGACCGACAACGGCCTCTTCAGCCACTGCCTCCCGCTGCGCCGGAACATCAAGGCGACGGACGCGGTGATGGATTCGCCCGCCTGCATCGCCATCGACGAGGCCGAAAACCGCCTGCACGTGCAGAAGGCCGTGATGGCATCGCTCATTTCCCAGTCGGGCACGACGTCCGGCCTCGGTTTCTGATTTTCCTTCTTCCCTTTCCCGACCTTTCTCCGGAGCCCGCATGTCCAGCAACGATATCGTCCTCGCCTTCTCGGGCGGCCTCGACACCAGCTTCTGCGTCCCCTACCTGATCGAGCGCGGTTATGCCGTGCATACGGTGTTCGTCGACACCGGCGGTGTGTCCTCGGAAGAGCGCGAGTACATCGAGCAGCGCGCCGTCGAACTGGGTGCCGCGTCGCATCGCACCGTGGACGCCGCGCAGGCGATCTGGGACAGCTTCGTCACGCCGCTGATCTGGGCGGGTGAGTTCTATCAGGGTCAGTACCCGCTGCTCGTGTCCGACCGCTACCTGATCGTGAAGGCGTCGCTGGAGCGTTGCGACGAACTCGGCACGAAGCTGTTCGCGCACGGCTGCACCGGCATGGGCAACGACCAGGTGCGCTTCGACCTGACCGTGAAGGCGCTGGGCGACTACACGATCGTCGCGCCGATCCGCGAAATCCAGCGCGAACACACGCAGGTCCGCGCTTACGAGCAGAAGTATCTCGAGGACAAGGGCTTCGAGGTCCGCGCCAAGACCAAGCACTACACGATCAACGAGAACGTGCTCGGCGTGACGATTTCCGGCGGCGAGATCGACGCATGGGAGATTCCGGAAGAGGGCGCCGTCGCCTGGTGCGCGCCGCGTTCCGAATGGCCATCCGAACCGCTCCGCATCGAGCTCGGTTTCGAGAAGGGCACGGCCGTCACGCTGAACGGCAAGCCGGCCACGGGTCCCGAAATCCTCGGCTTCCTCAACCACGAACTGGCGAAGTACGGCGTCGGCCGCAGCCTGTACACTGGCGACACGAACATTGGCCTGAAGGGCCGCATCGTGTTCGAAGCACCGGCGCTCACCGCGCTGCTGACCGCGCATCGCGCGCTGGAAGAAACCGTGCTGTCGAAGCAGCAGAACCGCTTCAAGCCGGAGATCGGCCGGAAGTGGACCGAGGTCGCTTACGAAGGCTTCTTCAACGATCCGATCAAGGCCGACCTCGAAGCCTACCTCGTCTCCACGCAGCGCAAGGTCGATGGCAAGGTCATCATCGAGACGCGCGGCGGCACCGTGTACGCGGTGAAGGTCGAATCGAAGAACCTGCTGCATTCGAAGAAGGCGACGTACGCGCAGGCCGCCGACTGGGGTGTCGCCGAGGCCGAGGGCTTCATCAAGCTCTACGGCATGAGCTCGACCATCTGGGCGGAAGTCGACCGCGCCAACGGGAACTGATCGGGACCATGGACACGCTTCTTCAGGACACGCTCACCCATCTGCGCGCGCTCGTCTCGTTCGACACGCGCAATCCGCCACGAACCATCGGCACCGACGGCATCTTCGATTACCTGCGCGCGAACCTTCCCGGGTTCGACGTGGAGGTGACCGACTTCGGTGCGGGTGCCGTGAACCTCTACGCCGTGCGCGGCACGCCGAAGTACCTGTTCAACGTGCACATGGACACCGTGCCCGATTCGCCGCACTGGACCGCCAGCCCGTTCGAGCTCCGCGTGACGGAAGACCGCGCGATCGGCCTGGGCGCGTGCGACATCAAGGGTGCCGCGGCCGCGCTCGTGGCGGTGGCCAACGCGACGAAGGGCGACATGGCGCTCCTGTTGTCCACCGACGAGGAAGCGAACGATGCGCGTTGCATCGAAGGATTCCTGAAAGTGCCGCGCGACTACGAGGCGATCATCGTCGCCGAGCCCACGCGCGGCGAGGCGGTGCTCGCGCACCGTGGCATCCATTCGGTGCAGATGCGGTTCCAGGGCAAGGCCGGTCACGCGTCCGGCGAGCAGAAGCCTTCCGACAGCGCGCTGCATCAGGCGATCCGCTGGGGCGCGGCGGCGCTCGACTTCGTGCAGGCGCAGTCGCACGAGCGCTTCGGCGGGCTGACGGGCCTGCGCTTCAACATCGGCAAGATCGAAGGCGGCATCAAGGCGAACGTGATCGCGCCGACCGCCGACGTGCGCTTCGGCTTCCGTCCGCTGCCGTCGATGGACGCCGACGCGATGCTGGAGACGTTCCGCACGCTCGTCGAGCCGAACCCGGTCGAGTACGGCGAAACCTTCCGCGGCGATTCCCTGCCGGCGGGCGACACCGCGACGGCGGAGACACGTCGTCTCGCCGCACGCGACCTCGCCGACGAGCTCGGCATTCCCGTCGGCAACGCCGTCGACTTCTGGACCGAGGCCGCGCTGTTCTCGATGGCTGGCTACACGTCGTTCGTCTGCGGCCCCGGCGACATCGCGCAGGCCCACAGCGCCGACGAGTGGGTCGCCCTCGATCAGCTCGCGCATTACGCACAGACCATCCATCGGATCGTGGACAGTGGACTCTAATAAACACACCCGCAAGACCATCGTCCGCCTGCTCTCGTCGATGGGCAGCGCGCGCGAGATCCAGCAGTACCTGAAGCGTTTCTCGCAGCTCGACGCCGCGCGCTTCGCCGTGGTGAAGGTGGGCGGCGCCGTGCTGCGCGACGAACTGCCCGATCTCACGTCGTCGCTGTCGTTCCTCCAGCAGGTGGGCCTCACGCCGATCGTGCTGCACGGCGCGGGCCCGCAGCTCGACGAGGAGCTCGCGGCCGCCGGCATCGAGAAGAAGACCGTGAATGGCCTGCGCGTCACATCGCCGGAAGCCCTCGCCATCGTGCGTCGCGTTTTCCAGGCACAGAACCTGCGGCTCGTCGAAGCGCTGCAGGAAGTCGACACGCGCGCCACGTCGGTGCCGTCCGGCGTGTTCACGGCCGACTACCTCGACCAGGACACCTTCGGACTCGTGGGCCGCGTGCGCGACATCAACCTCGCGCCGATCGAGGCCAGCCTGCGTGCCGGATCCATTCCGGTCATCGCGAGCCTCGGCGAGACCGACGCCGGGCAGATCCTCAACATCAACGCCGACTTCGCCGCGAACGAACTCGTGCGCAAGCTGCAACCGTACAAGATCGTCTTCCTCACCGGCACGGGTGGACTGCTGGACGGCGAGGGCAGCGTGATCGATTCCATCAACCTGTCGACCGAGTACGACCAGTTGCTCCAGCAGCCGTGGCTGCATTCGGGCATGCGGCTGAAGATCGAGCAGATCAAGGATCTCCTCGACGACCTGCCGCTCACGTCGTCGGTGTCGATCACCCGCCCGGCGGAACTGGCGAAGGAGCTGTTCACGCACAAGGGTTCCGGCACCCTGGTCCGTCGTGGCGAACGCGTGCTGCGGTTCGATTCGTGGGAAGGCGTTGATCTCGAGCGGATGCGCATCCTGATCGAGTCGAGCTTCGGCCGCACGCTGGTGGGCGACTACTTCGAGCGCACCGCGCTGTACCGGCTGTACGTGTCCGAGAACTATCGCGCCGCGATGATCCTCACGCAGGAGGAGGGTTTCGCATACCTCGACAAGTTCGCCGTGCTCGACGACGCGCAGGGCGAAGGCCTCGGCCGCGCCGTGTGGCAGGTGATGCGCGACGAGAATCCGAAGCTGTTCTGGCGTTCGCGCCACGGCAACCCCATCAACCCGTTCTATTACGCGGAGTCGGATGGCTGCTTCAAGCAGACGCGCTGGAAGGTCTTCTGGTACGGCCTCGACAGCTTCGCCGATATCGAACGCTGCGTCGCGCACATCGCCGCGCGCGAACCCACCCTGCAGGACTGACCGCTCATGGCCAACAAGACCATCGGCATCGTCGGCGCACGCGGACACACCGGCGCCGAACTGATCCGTCTCGTCGCCGCGCATCCGGGCCTCGAGCTCGCCTTCGTGTCCTCGCGCGAGCTCGACGGGCAGCGCCTCGCCGACCATAGCGACGCGTACACCGGCGATCTCGTCTTCGGCAATCTCGATCCGGCCGCGGTCGCCGCCGCCGGTGTCGACGTGGTGGTGCTCGCGTTGCCGAACGGCAAGGCGGCCCCGTACGTCGAGGCGATCGACAAGGCCGGCGCCTCGACCGTGATCGTCGACCTTTCGGCCGACTATCGTTTCGACGAGCGCTGGTACTACGGGCTCCCGGAGCTCTACCGCGACCGCTGGCGCGGCGAGAAACGCATCAGCAATCCGGGCTGCTACGCCACCGCGATTCAGGTGTCGATCGCGCCGCTGAAGGATCTGCTCGCGGCGCCGCCGGTATCGTTCGGCGTGTCGGGCTACTCGGGCGCCGGCACCATGCCTTCCGATCGCAACGATCCGGAAAAGCTGCGCGACAACCTGATGCCGTATTCGCTCACCGGGCACATGCATGAGAAGGAAGCCAGCCGGCACCTCGGCCTGCCGGTGGAGTTCATGCCGCACGTGGCGCCACATTTCCGTGGACTCACGGTCACGACGAACCTCTACCTCGCGAAGCCCGCGAAGCGCGACGACATCGTGCACCGCTTCGAGGCGCGCTATCACCGGGAGAAGCTCATCCAGGTCGTCGACGAGGCACCCTGGGTCAGCCAGATCGCGAACCGGCACCATCTGGAAGTGGGCGGCTTCGCCCTGTCCATGGACGGTCGTCGCGTGGTCGTCGTCGCGACGCTCGACAACCTCCTGAAGGGCGCGGCCACGCAGGCCATGCAGAACGTCAACCGCGCGATGGGCTTCGACGAGCTCACCGCCATTCCGCTCTGAAGAACCAGGATCCCGATATGACGCAGCCGCTCTGGCAGAAGTCCGACACGCAGGTCGATGCGCGCATCATGCGCTTCCTTGCCGGTAACGACGTGGTGCTCGACCGCGAGTTCTTCCTCCATGACATCGCGGCGAGCAAGGCGCACGTCGAAGGGCTCGCGAACATCGGCGTCGTTTCCGCCGACGAGCGCGACGCGCTCAAGCGCGAGCTCGATGCGCTCGCCGGCGATTTCGAGGCCGGCAGCTTCGTGCTGGACGAGCGCTTCGAAGACGGCCACTCCGCCATCGAGGCGCGCCTGACGGAGCGCCTGGGCGATGCCGGTCGCCGCGTGCATACCGGCCGCAGCCGCAACGATCAGATCCTGGTCGCGACGCGCCTGTGGCTCAAGGAAAAGCTATCGACGCTCGAAGCGTTGACCCGCCGTGTGGCCGAGGTGTGTCTCGAACGCGCTGCGGGCGACGCGCTGCCGATGCCGGGCTACACGCACATCCAGCGCGCCGTGGTGTCGTCCACGGGCATGTGGTTCGCCGCCTTCGCGGAAGCGTTCATCGACAACACGCTCCGCGCGCGCCAGGCGCTCGAGCTGATCGACGCGAATCCGCTGGGCACCGCCGCGGGGTACGGTGTGAACGTGGCGCTGGATCGTGCGCACACCACACAGGCGCTCGGCTTCGGCCGCATGCAGGTCTCGCCCATCTACGCGCAGCTGTCGCGCGGCAAGTTCGAGATGGCGGCGCTCGACGCCGTCGGTACGGCGCTGCTCGATACCCGCCGTCTCGCATGGGATCTCTCGCTGTTCACCACGGCGGAATTCGATTTCGTGTCGCTGCCGGCGGAGTACACGACGGGCTCGTCGATCATGCCGAACAAGCGCAACCCCGACGTCGTGGAGCTTCTGCGCGCGAGCTATGCCAGCGTCGCGGCCGCGCGCACGGAGATCGAACAGCTGCTTTCGTTGCCGTCCGGCTATCAGCGCGACCTGCAGTTCTCCAAGGGCTCGCTGTTCCATGGATTTTCCATGGGACTCGCCGCGCTCGAGCTGCTGCCGGACATGCTCGCGCGAATGGCGTGGAAGGCCGACAGGATGCGCGCCGCGATCGAGCCGGCGATGTACGCCACCGATGTCGCCATCGAGCAGGCCGTGGCCGGTGTCCCGTTCCGCGACGCTTACCGCGCCGCCGCGGAGACCGCCGCTTCGGCCGGCGATGGTCGCACGCCCGAGTCGAGCCTCGCCGCCCGCACCTCGCCCGGTTCCGGCCACGATCTCATGCTGGACACGCTCCGCGCCCGCCTCGCCGCGCTCAATTAACCTGTCGGACCGCCGAGGGTACTCGCCTCAACAAGGCCGGCGTGGGAGCGCGCTCCCACACCGGGCAACCGTCAGCCGAGCTGACCCAGCCCCGCGCGGATGCGCTCCGACACCGCCATCATCGACGCCCAGGCCCGTTCCAGCGCATCGGCCAGCGCGGCGCGATCCAGGGCGGCGGTCTCGGCTCGGCCGCCTTCGTCGGGCAGGTATTCGATCAGCACGCGGCGTCCGTCGATCCATGCCTGCTCGCCGGCAAGGAATGCGGGGTCGTCGAACCGGCCCGTGCCGGGCTCCGGTGGCATCGCGAAGGCGGTGCGTGCGTCGGATGGGGCGTTGCGGAGGAGGTCGATGGCGCGTTCGTACGAACCGTCTTCGTCGTCGAGATAAAGCTCGACGCGATCCATGCGTGGGCCGGCGAAGAGTTCGACGGAACCGGTGAAGATCGCCTGCGTCGCCTGACCGTCGAGGCGCAGGCGCGGATGTTTCAGCACCTCGCGCAACGCGGCGACGTAGCGATCGGTGACGTCTCCGTTCTCGCGCAGCCAGGCGCTGCTGACGTCGTCGATCGCGGTGACGTGTCCGTCCGCTTTCGTCTCGTCGCCACGATGCGACACGGCGGCGGGACGATCGGGCAGGGCGACGGGCAGGCCACCGGCTTTCAGGCCGAGCATCACGCGGCCGGGCGCCGTGCGCAGCCAATGCGTCACGGCCTGCACGGCGAAGCCGTCGCCGCGTTCCGAGTACGGTACGGGGAACAGTTCCTGTGCGCTCATGCCGCCGCGCCGTCCCAGGCTTCGATCGCCTCGACGGCGTCGAGACAGTCGGTGTAACGGTTGTAGAGCGGCGTCGGCGAAAGGCGGATCACGTCGGGTTCGCGCCAGTCGCCGATGACGCCGTGGCGTTCGAGGTGCGCGAAGAGCGCGCGGCCGGCCTCGCGCCCGGCGCGGACGCGAACCGAGAGCTGCGCGCCTCGTTGTGCGGGATCGTCCGGTGTCACGATGTCGAGCGTGTCGGCGAGGCGCGAGCGGATCATCCCGTCGAGATAAGCGGTCAGTCGTCGGCTTTTCGCGGCGAGGCGCGGCATGCCCGCGCGTGCGAACACGTCGAGCGAGGCGCGCAGGGGCGCGAGCGCGAGGATGGGGGGATTCGACAGCTGCCATCCGTCGGCGCCCGGCGTCGGCACGAACTGCGGACCCATCTGGAAGCGGGTCGCCTTGTCGTGGCCCCACCAGCCGGCGAAGCGTGGCACGTCGGCGTGCGCATGGCGTTCGTGCACGAACGCGCCGGCGACGGCACCCGGGCCCGCGTTGAGGTATTTGTAGGTACACCACACGGCGAAGTCCGCACCGCTGTCGTGCAACGCGAGAAGCAGGTTGCCGACCGCGTGGGCGAGATCGAAGCCCACGAGGCAGCCTTGCGCATGGCCGAGGCGCACGATGGTCTCCAGATCGAAGACCTGGCCCGTGCGGTACTGCACGCCAGGCAGCAGCACCAGCGAAACGCGCGGGCCGTGCGTGGCGATCGCTTCGGCGATGGCGTCCACGGACAACGTGCCGCCGGGGCCGTCGGGCTCGATCTCGATGAGGTCGGTGTCCGGATCGAAACCGTGGAAGCGCACCTGCGATGCCAACGCGTAGCGATCCGTCGGAAACGCACCGGCTTCCATGAGGATCGCGGGACGCTCGGCCGTCGGCCGGTAGAAGCTCACCAGCATCAGGTGCAGGTTCACGCCGAGGCTGTTCATCGCCACGACTTCACCGGGCCGGGCTCCCACCACCTCGGCCATCGTGTCGCGCACGTACTCGTGGTAGTGCATCCAGGGCGAACGTCCGCGGAAATGCGCTTCGACAGCGAGCGACGACCAATCCGCGAGTTCGTCATCGATCGCCGCGCGGACGCCCTTCGGCTGAAGGCCGAGGGAATTGCCGCAAAAATAGAGCGCGTCGCGCCCGTCGTGCGTCGGGATGTGGAATTCGTCACGAAAATCGCGCAGGGGATCGGCCGCGTCCTGGGCTTCGGCCCATGCGCGCGTCGCTTCGAAATCGGTCATGGATGGCGCCTTTGGATCAATGGGGCATGTGGGCGGCCACGTCGGCACACCCCTTGTCGAAGGTGGCGCCGAACTTCGTGTCGTCGGACGGCCGGATACAGCGCAGCTGGATCGCGTAGCCCTTGCTGTAGAAGTAGCGCTCGAAATAACTCTGTTTTACCTGACCCTCGCGCGCCGTGTAGACGTTCTCGGTCGGCGACGACGCCTTGCCCGTGGCGTACTCCTTGAGGCCCGTCGCACGGCTGCGCAGGGTGCCGGCGAACTGCTGGAAACCGTTGAGGTTCGGCACCTTCTGCACGGTGACCGATACGCGCGACAGCGTCGCGTCGGCCTCGCTGGAGCCCGGCACCTGGAAGACCTGGGTCTCGGCCTCGCCCTGCGACTGCATGATCGGTACCCACTGGTCCGGCACGGGAAAACGAAGCTCGCCATCGGCCATGGAGACGTCGGTCGCGCCGATCGCCGGACTGGCGAAGGCGAGGGTGGTCAGCAGGAGTCGCAGGGTGCGGTTCACGGTGTGGAGTCCCCGATGGATCGCGGCGGCGCCGCGTAACAGCGGCATTCTTGCACAGCGGACGCGTTCCGATGACGCGTCCCCGTGTGCGCCCCGTCACGCCACCGCGGCGACGGTCTGGAAGCGCGAGATGGGCACGCCGAGCCACTCGAGGGCCGTACCGTGGAACAGCCTAGCGCGTTCGGCATCGCCGAGCCCGAGGGCCTCGATGCCGCTGCCGGGTTCCTGCTCGCCGAGCGGGAACGGATAGTCCGTGCCGAGCATCACCCGATCGGTGCCCGCGGTGGCGAGCAGGTAACGGAGCGCGGCGTCGTCGTGGACGCACGAATCGAAGTAAAGGCGCGACATGTACTCGCGCGGGTTGCGCGCGTTGTCGGTGGCGACGAGGTCGGGCCGCATGCGGAAACCGTGTTCGATGCGGCCGATGGAGTAGGGGAAGCTGCCGCCGCCATGGGCCAGCATGACCTTGAGCGCGGGCAGGCGTTCGAGCACGCCGCCGAAGATGAGCGCGCACGCCGCGCGCGACTGCTCCGCCGGCATGCCCACCAGCCACGGCAGCCAGTACTTGGGCATGGTGTCCGCGCCCATCATGTCCCACGGGTGCACGAGCACGGCGGCACCGAGGTCCGCGGCCGCCTCGAAGAACGGGAACAGTTCCGGTGCGTCGAGGTTCCAGTCGTTGCAGTGTGAACCGACCTGCACGCCCTGCAGGCCGAGCTCGTCGATGCAGCGTTCCATTTCGCGGATGGCGAGGTCCGGCGACTGCAGGGGTACCGTCCCGATGCCCGCGTAGTGTCTCGGGTGCGCTTCGCACACCCGGGCCATGCTGTCGTTGAGATGCGTGTGCAGTTCGAGCGCCTGATGGCCCTTCGCCCAGTACGAGAACATCACCGGTACCGTGGAAACCACCTGCACGCCGACACCGAAGCGCGCGTAGTCGGCGATGCGGCAGGCCGGATCGAAGGCCGACTCCCAGACCTCGCGAAAGAACCTGCCGTCCTTGTAGATCCGGTGGTGGCCGCTGGTATGGGTCATCACGGGAAAGCGGTCGTCGCCGTAGCGGGCCGCGAGATCGGGCCAGTCACGGGGCAGGATGTGCGCGTGGGTATCGATCTTCAGCATGCGGCCGAGTGTAGCCCTCGTGCCGTGCCGGGGCCTCTCGCGGTGCAGCATGCCCCGGGGCGGAGACTCAGGCCGGCGTGGTCGAGCGGCGGTTGACCACGTGCGCGATGGTGTCGACGTTGTCGGTGAGACGATCGGTCAGGCGCGCCACGGCGTCGGCGAGCTCGCGATCGCCCGTCCGTCCGACGGCGTCCGCGAGCGTGCGCTGGTGCTCTCGCAGGGCGGGTGGCGCCTCGATGCCTTCGATGCGCGTCAGCGCCTCCCCCTGTCTGCGCAGCGCCGTCGAGGCCTCGCGGATGAAGGCGCCGATGTGAGGCCACGCCGCGCCCGCCGCCGGGTCGTCGATCAGGGACTCGAGGGCCATCGACGTTCGCGCGAGACGGTTGCCGTTGGCGTAGAGCGTCTCGGCGAGCTCGAGCAGCACGGCGGGCGTGCCCGGTTCGGCGCGCATGCGGTCGACCGAGGCCTGCGCGTTCGTTCGCGCCGTGCGGGTGGCGGTGCGCACTTCGTAGCGGCGGGCTTCGTCTTCCGGAACGGCCAGGGCGTCGAGGTAGTCGGCGTAGGCGCAGAGCATGTGCGACAGCGCGAGACGCGTCTGGTGGCGCTCCCACGACGGCCATAGCAGGTAGGCGAGCAACGCGAGCGCGCTGCCCAGCGCCGTGTTGAGCACGCGGTCCGACATCGCGGAGAAAGGGTCGACGCCTTCGAACGACAGCAGCACGACGACGGTACCGGTCAGCGCGGCGACCGCGATGCCGTAATGCGCGCCGGCGAGATAGCGGAAGACGAGGCAGAGAATGCCCATCACCAGCAGGTGCGCCCAGACGACGTCGGGGGTGAAGCGCAGCACGAACGTCGTGAGCATCAGGCCGAGCACGGTGCCGACCACGCGCAACAGGCCGAAGCTGAAGGTGGCGGCGAAGTCCGGACGCAGCACGATCGCGGCGGTCATCGGCAGCCAGTAGCCATGGGGGAGGGCGTAATGCCGCGAGATCACGAATGCGACCGTCAGCACCACGGCGCAGCGAACGGCGTGCCGGAAGGCCACGGATCCCGGCGTCAGGTTCGCTCGCAGGGTGGACAGCGCCGAGGCGCTCTGCAGTGTCTTCGGCAACGCGGTTTCCGCGCGTTGCGCGCGTTCTTCACCGCGAGAGCCGGCCCAGTTGGTGTTGCGGACGACGGCGGCGAGCTGGCCCGACAGCGCCTGGATATGCGCGCCGATGCCCATCGCCGTGCCGCCGGACAGCAGCGCCCGCTCGCTCGCCTGCAGCGTGGCCAGTGCGCGCTCCGCGCGTTGCGGGGGCTCGGCCATGTCGAGCGCGTCGGCCGCGGCGACGAGCACGCGCGAGGCGTCGTTGCGGAACATTTCGCCCACGCCGTGGCGACCCGATTCCAGTTCGGCGATGGCGATCAGTTCGAGACGGATGCGTTCGGCCAGTTCGAGCAACACACGGAACGCTTCCATGGCGCGGCCGTGCGCGTGGTGCCGCCCGAGCAGGGTGACCTGCAGCGCGTTCATCGCGTCGGTGAGGCCCGGGGCCTCGCCATCCTTCTGCGGCTTGCGCGCGAGGTCCGACAGCCCGCGAAACACCACGGCCAGCGCCGTGCGCTCGGGACGATACCGCTGCAACGGCCACGCCGCGATCGAGAAGAGGGCCAGCAGCATGCCGCCCGCGAAGATGAGGCCGCCGCCGGCCAACGCACCGCGAACATCGGTGGGTGTCGCGGCCGTGATCACGAGCAGCAGCATGCTGGTCATGCCCACGCGCGCGATGTCCGGCCCGAAGACGACGAGCATGCCGCCCGCGAAGCCGCAGACGGCGCACGCCAGCGCCATGGGGGCGATCCAGTTGCCGATGAGGAAGCCGACGAGCGAGGCGACACCCGCGGCGAGCGCCGCGAGGAACAGGCGGCTGAGGCGTTGCTGGTAGGGGCCGGGCTGGTCCGAGAACATCGTGTCGAGCGCGCCGGCCGCGATGCCGATGCCCACCTGCGGATAGCCGAAGGCGATACCCAGTGCGAGCGGAAGCACCACGGCCGCGGTGTTCCGCAGCGCCACGCGCATCGGTACATCGGGACGCTTCGTCCGGATCAGCGTGTCGACGACGCTGGCGCGGAACGAGTAACCGTTGCTCATGGTCGGGCCTGACTCATCCTGTCGGGCCGCCCATTGTGCGTGCGGCTGGCTGACTGCACGGCAAGCGGGCGAGGGGGACGGAAGCGCGCATGCGTTTCCGTCCCCCTTCCATCACGAGGCGCGTCCCGCGAACTCGCCGCTGACGGTGTTGACCGTGACCTTCTCGCCGGTGGTGATGTATTCCGGCACCTGGATTTCGATGCCGGTGCTGAGGGTGGCCGGCTTGGTGCGCTTGGTGGCGCTCGCGCCCTTCATTTCCGGGGCCGTGTCGCTCACGGTCAGCACGACCGAGGTCGGCACCTGGAGGCCGACCGGCGCATCGTCGATCACCTGCACGTAGTAGCCCTCGAGTTCTTCCACGACGTAGCCGGCATTGTCGCCGACGACGGCGGCGTCGAGCGTGTACTGCGTGTAGTCCTCGTCGTCCATGAAGACGAACGCGTCGCCGTCCATGTACGAGAACTTCGCCTGGCGGCGGGTGAGCTCGACTTCCTTCAGTTCGTCGTCGGCGCGAACGCTGAGGTCGAACTTGCGATGGCCGGGGATCGAGTAAAGCGTGAAGCGATACGTGACGTTGCCGCCGCGTGCGCTCGGCGAGCTGCGCTCGATGTCGCGGACCTGGTACACGGTGCCGTCGTTCTCGACGACGTTACCTTTCTTGACTTCGGATGCTTTCATGGATGGTAAGACTTCGATGTCGTGGTTGGGTTATTTCGGTGCGAGGCGAACCGCGCCGTCGAGGCGGATCGTCTCGCCGTTGAGGTAACGGCTGGTGAGGATGAACGCGACGGTGTCCGCGAATTCTTCCGGCTTGCCGAGGCGCGACGGGAACGGGATCGACGCCGAGAGCGACTCCTGCACCTGCGGCGGCATGCCGTCGACCATCGGCGTCCAGAAGATGCCGGGTGCGATCGTGTTGACGCGGATGCCGAAGCGCGCGAGTTCGCGCGCCATCGGCAGCGTCATGCCGACCACGCCGCCCTTGGACGCCGAGTAGGCGGCCTGGCCGATCTGGCCTTCGTAGGCGGCTACCGAGGCGGTGTTGACGATCACGCCACGCTCGCCGTCGTCGCCCGCCGTATTGCCCTGCATGAGCTGCGCCGCGGCCTTGGCCACGTTGAAGCTGCCGACCAGGTTGACCATGACCGTCGTGGAGAAGGTCGACAGCGGCATCGGGCCGTCCTTGCCGAGCACGCGACCCGCGCCGAGGATACCGGCGCAGTTCACCACCACGTTGAGGCCGCCCATCGCGTCGCGCGCGGCGGCGACGTTCGCCACCACGCCGTCTTCGGAGGTGACGTCGGTGCGCTGGAACGAGGCACTGGCGCCGAGGGCGGCGGCGGCCGCGTGGCCCTTGTCTTCGTTGACGTCGAAGAGGGCGACCTTCGCGCCCGCGGCGACGAGGCGCTGGGCGACGGCGTGACCCAGACCGGATGCGCCGCCGGTGATGACGGCCCTGACCTGTTCGAGCTGCATGGGAACTCCGCTAAGCGACTGGCAAAGAAGCGCATCTTATCCGAGGGTGCGATGCGATGCGCCGTCGGCGTCCGCTGCCGCGGCGGATCCGACTCAACCGGCGTCGAGAAGCGCGCGCAGCGCCGGCGACGACGCCAGTCCGGCGAACGGCACCACCGGCCGGGGCGGGTTCGCCGGCTCGGACAGGAACAGGCTCCACACGCCCACGTCCCACCACTCGCCGAGCTTGTAGCCGGCCTTCGGCCAGATGCCCGCGGGGGCGAAGCCCATGGCTTCGTGCATCGCGACGCTCGTGTCGCCCGGCAGGGTGATCACGCCGACCGCCTGGTTGATGCCCTGCAGGCGCATGGCGCCGAGCAGCGCGCCGTAGAGGCGGCGGGCGATGCCGCGGCGACGGGCCTTCTCGTGCACGTAGATGGATGTTTCGGCGATCCAGTCGTACGCCGCGCGCTCGCGAAAACGCCCGGCATAGGCATACGCCACCACTTCGCCGTCGTCTTCCCAGACGAGCCAGGGATGGTGGGCGAGCCGCGCGCGGATGCGGCCGGCCATCGCCTCGACACCGGGCAGTCCGGTTTCGAACGTGATGGCGCTGGTCTCGACGATCGGTGCGTAGATGGCGTGACAGGCGGCGGCGTCGGCCTCGACGGCGATACGGATCACAGGGGTTTTTCCATGAAGATGCTGGAGGGCACGGCGTGATGGTCGCCGAACGGACGGCATCGGCGATAGCCCGCGCGCTCGTAGAGTTCGATCGACTCCGTCTGCGCGGTACCGGTTTCCAGCTTCACCAGCGTGCCGCCCGTCGCGCGCACCTGCCGTTCGAGCGCGTCGAGCATCTGCTTGCCGAGGCCCATGCCGCGACACGCGGGCAGCACGTACATGTACTTCAATTCGGTGTATTCGCCGTGGTCGACGGCCGCGCCGCACGCGAGCGGCGTACCGTCGACGCGCGCGGTCATGAAGGTGGTCTGTGGCTGTCGCAGCGCGTCGGCGCTCAACGCGTGCGCCGGCGGGTGCCGGTCGAGATCGGACAGGTAGACGTGCAGCTCCTCCATCAATGCGAGCACGTCGTCGCGACCGGGATCGTCGATGGCGAACACGAGGGAGGGCGGTTTCGGCGGCACGATGAGGTCGCCGTCGTTGACGCTGCGGATGAAGAAGCGATCGCAGCTGAAGTGGCCGGTACCGCCCATCGGTGCGTCGATCCGCGTGAAGCCCAGCCGCAGGTAGAGGGCCTGCGCCGCGTCCATGCCCGTGAGGGTTTCGAGGTAGCAACGCGAGAACCCGAGTCGACGCGCGGCGTCGAGGCAGCGACGGAGCAGCTGCGTGGCCGCCCCGGTGCCGCGTGCCTCGCGAAGGAAGTACATCTTGCGCAGCTCGCAGGTCTCGGCGTCGCCGCCCTCGAGCGGTGCGATGCCGCCGCCGCCGACCGCGCGGCCGTTCATCTCGACGACGAAGTACGCCGTGCGAGGTTTCGTGTAGGCGGCGGACATGCCGTCCACTTCGGCATCGTGGATGGCGAAGCCGGGCCCATCCGCGCCGAACTCGGGCATGACGGTGCGGATGACCGCGGCGACGTCGGCGTCGTCACGCGGCTCGATGGGGCGGATGAGAAAGTCGGCGGGCATGCGCCGATGCTGCCATGGGGAACCGGTGGGAGCCAGCCTGCTGATGATGGGTGCTTGCCGCGAGCACCCATCGCCAGCAGGCTGGCTCCCACCAGAAACGGCGAGTCACGCTGCCGCGGCGCGCGCCTTTGTCACCCGGCTTCCCGTTTCCTTGCCGAGCTGCCCCGCCAGCCATGCGCCCGTCTGCACCAGGCGGTCGAGATCGACCCCGGTGGTCATGCCCATGCCATGCAGCATGTAGACGACGTCTTCGCTGGCGACGTTGCCGGTGGCGCCCTTGGCGTAAGGGCAGCCGCCGGTGCCGGACACCGCGCTGTCGATCACGCGCACGCCTTCCTCCAGGCACGCCAGGATGTTGGCCAGCGCCTGACCGTAGGTGTCGTGAAAGTGGATCGCGAGCGCGTCCATCGGTACGTCCGCGGCCACCGCGCGCAGCATCGCGCGCGCCTTCGCGGGCGTACCGACGCCGATCGTGTCGCCGAGGGATACTTCGTGGCAGCCCAGTTCGTGCAGCCGGCGCGCCACGCGCACGACGTCGGCCACGGGCACCTCACCCTGATACGGGCAGCCCAGCACCGTCGAAACATAGCCGCGGACGGCGACACCGTCGGCGCGCGCCCGCTCCATCACCGGCACGAACCGGTCGATCGATTCGTCGATCGACGCATTGATGTTCCTGCGATTGAATGCCTCGGAGGCGGCCGTGAACACCGCGACTTCCGTGGCGCCGACCTCGAGGGCGCGCTCGTAGCCCTGCAGGTTCGGCACGAGCACGGGATACACGACGCCCGGCGCCTTGCGGATGCCACGGAAGACGTCCGCCGCGTCGGCCAATTGCGGCACCCACTTCGGGCTGACGAAACTTGTGGCTTCGATCGTGGCGAGGCCGGTCTCCGAGAGACGGTCGATCAGTTCGATCTTCACCGCCGCCGGCAGCATCGCCTTTTCGTTCTGCAGGCCGTCGCGCGGTCCGACTTCGACGATGCGGACGTGGTTCGATGGATTCATGCGTCGCTCCGTTCAGGCCGCGCCGGCGAAACGAACGAGGATCGCATCCGCGTCCACGAAGTCGCCCTGGGCGGCCGAAATAGATTCGATGGTGCCCGCACGCGGAGCCTTCAAGGCCAGTTCCATCTTCATGGCTTCCATCACCAGCAGCTCCTGGCCTTCCTCCACCGTGTCGCCCACGCTGGCGCGCACGAGCACGATGCGGCCCGGCATGGGTGCCGCGAGGTGGCGCGCGCCACCCGAGGCTTCGCCCGCCCAGGCGAATGCCGGGGCGCGCTCGAAGGTCCATCGATGCTCTTCCGCGTCGTGCAGGCGGACGTGGCCGCCGTGCACGGCCATGGGGATGCGTCGCGACCGTCCATCGAAACGCGCCGACAGCATGCCGTCGCCGAACCGCGCGCCGGCGACCATGCAGGTGTGTTCGCCCAGACGGAGGACGTAGTCGCCGCCATGCCCGTGCGCGTCGATCTCGTGGCGACGACCGCCTTCCAGCAGGGCGATCACGCGCCTGCCGCGATGGCCGATGCGCCAGGCGTCCGCGTTCGCCCACGGCGAATGCGGGTCGCCGGCGACCACCTGCGGGGCCGTTTCGTCCTGCAGCAGCATCGCCGTGGCCGCCGCGAATCGATCGACGTCGGCGGGGGGCGCATCGCCGACAAGGAACTCCTCGAGGTGACGGTCGAGGTAGCCGGTATCGATCCGGCCCTCGATCACCACCGGATGGCGAGCGAGGCGTTCGAGGAACGCGACGTTCGACTTCGGCCCGACGATTTCCGTCTGCGCGAGCGCTTCGCGCAGGCGTTCGAGCGCCTGCGTGCGATCGCGGTCGTGCACGATCAGTTTGGCGATCATCGGATCGTAGAAGATGGTGACCGTATCGCCGGCGATCACGCCGCCATCCAGGCGCACGTGCGCCGAGGGCGCGGGAAGATCCAGCGACAGCAGCCGGCCGGAACCGGGCAGGAAGTTCGCCTCGGGATCCTCGGCGTACAGGCGTACCTCGATCGCGTGGCCCACGGCGCGGATGTCGGACTGCGCCAGTGGCAGCGCTTCGCCGGCCGCCACGCGCAGTTGCCATTCGACGAGATCGAGGCCGAGCGTTTCCTCGGTGACCGGGTGCTCGACCTGCAGGCGCGTGTTCATTTCCATGAAGAAGAACTCGCCGTCCTGCGCCACGATGAATTCGACCGTGCCGGCGCCGACGTAATCGACGGCGCGGGCGGCCGCGACGGCCGCCTCGCCCATGCGCGCACGGCGCGCGTCGTCGAGGAAGGGCGACGGCGTTTCCTCGAGCACTTTCTGATAGCGACGTTGCGCGGAACACTCGCGCTCGTTGAGGTGGATGACGTTGCCATGCGTGTCGCCGAACACCTGGAACTCGATGTGCCGCGGATGCTCGACGTAACGCTCGAGGATCACCCGCGTGTCGCCGAACGCGTTGGCGGCTTCGCGCTGCGCGGAGGCCAGCGCCTCCGCGAAGCCGGCCGCCTCCCGCACGATGCGCATGCCCTTGCCGCCGCCCCCGGACGCGGCCTTGATCATCAGGGGATACCCGGTGCGATCCGCCTGGACGGCGAGGTGCGCCGGATCCTGGTCGGCGCCGTGGTAGCCGGGCACGAGCGGCACCGCGTGGCGCTCCATCAGCGCCTTGGCGGCCGCCTTCGAACCCATCGCGTCGATGCTTTCGGGGCGGGGTCCGATGAAGGCGATGCCGGCTTCCGCGCACGCGCGCGCGAAATCGGTGTTCTCGGAAAGAAAGCCGTAGCCCGGGTGGATCGCCTGGGCGCCGGTGCGGAGCGCCACCTCGATGATGGCATCGCCGCGCAGGTAAGACTCCGCCGGACGGGGGCCGCCAATCGGCCACGCCTCGTCGGCGAGGCGAACGTGCTGGGCGTCGGCGTCCGCGCTGGAATACACGGCGACCGTCCGGATGCCGAGGCGCCGGCAGGTCCGGATGACGCGGCAGGCGATTTCGCCGCGGTTGGCGATCAGGATGCGGTCGAACATGCGGCTCCCGGCTTAGGGGCAAGGGGAAAGGCGGGAAAATTAGCAGATCGGGCGCGTCGGGCGGGTTGCGCCGCAGCATCGCGAAGCGTTCGTGATTTGCAGTCGGGGGGCGGGTCTTCTAGCCTTGGGGGTCCGGAAGCCGCCCTGCGCCTTCCTTTCTCCCCTAAAGCGAGTATTCCATGCAGATCCAGAACCGTAGCGCCGTCGCGTTCCATTACACGCTGACCGACGACCAGGGCAATGTCATCGACAGCTCCGAAGGTCGCGAGCCCCTGGCCTACATCCACGGCGAAGGCCATATCGTCCCGGGTCTCGAGAACGCGCTCGAAGGCCGCCAGGCCGGTGACCAGTTCAAGGTCGACGTGACGCCGGAAGAAGGCTACGGCGTTCGTCACGACGAGCTGATCCAGGTCGTTCCCCGCGCCGCGTTCCAGGGCGTGGAAGACCTGCAGCCGGGCATGCAGTTCCAGGGCCGCAACGACCAGGGCAGCATCAACGTCACGGTCTCGAAGATCGAAGGCGACAACGTCACGGTCGACGGCAACCACCCTCTCGCCGGCCAGACCCTGCACTTCGCCGTCGAGATCACGAACGTCCGCGAGGCCACCGAGGAAGAACTCGCCCACGGTCACATCCATGGCGAGGGTGGTCATCACCATTAACGGTGAGGCCCCGTGAATCGCGCCCGGGTGCGCTCCTTCGAGCGTACCGGGCGCGATTCAGGCGACGCGCCCCTTCAGGCGCGAGACGCCAACGAAGCGGCATAGCGGTACGCCCGCTTCGCCCATTCAGTACCAGTCGAGCAGCGACACACCCAGCCCCAGATACGTGGCCCGGTGGTTGTAATCGATCAGGCTTTCGCCGTAGCCGTTGAAGATTTCGAGGTAACCGCGCAGGTTGCCCGCGACAGGGAAGCTCCACGTGCCGCGCAGCGATCCGTGCGACCGGTCGCCGCCACGGAAAGAATGGCGCGCGGTGAGTCCGAATTCCTGCCGTCCCACCTCGTGCACGACCTGGATTTCGCCGCGGCCCATGTAATCCTGGATGTCCGGGTTATCGTCGTCCTTGCGGTCCTCGGGAATGCGCCACCACGGGCGCAGCATCACCGTCCAGCCTTCACGCTCGAAACCGACATCGGCGACGACGCGATTCCAGCTGCGCGACAGGGGATCGGCACGTCCGTTCGACTGGTGATTGATGCCGATCCCGGCGAGGCGACCCGTCCATCCGAACACCTGGTAGTTGGTGTTGAACACCAGCAACGCCTCGGGTTCGTAGTTGGTTTCGCGGAACGGGCGCGAGTTGTCCTTGTTGTAGACCTGCCAGCGGGACGACTGGGTATAGCCCACCCAGATATCGCCGTTGTCGTCGAACAGATTCTCGGCGACCTTCGTCTTCAGACTGATCTGGAACTTCGCCTCGACGTCGTCCAGCTTTTGCGGCGTGGTCACCGTGTGGTCCGGTGCCGGGCTGTGCGGACGCCTGTTCTGGCTGGAGCTGCCGAAGAAAGGCAGGGCGTAGGTCGGCTTGTAGCCGCGCAGGTTGAACGTGCCGAGTTTCGATTCCGGCGAGAGCTCCCACCGGCTGTCGAGCAGCGACAACGGTCGCGCGACATCCTCGGCATTGCGTGTCGCGATGTCGACGCTCACGGATTTCGCGGACGGCTCCTCGCGCTTCGCCGCTTGTGGAAGCCGGTCGCGACCGACCGCCTTGTCGTAGCAGAGCAGGCGCTGCGAATCGGTTTCGATGCCCGCGCAGCCCCGGATGTCGATCGGACTCGGATTCTGTGCGAATGCGATGCCCGCGTGCAGGCAGGCGAAGGCGCCCAGGGCGCCCGCGGTGCGGATGGATTTCATGTGCGACGAGCTCCCTGTGGGCCATGCCGGCCCGGCGATGCGGGAGTTTAGCTGCCGCGAACGTATGCGGACCGTGCAGCGACCGATGCACCCTGCGCAGGTTCATGAAGCGGCGGGGGCCCCGATGGGCCCCCGCGCGTGCGGTGACACGTTACTTGCCCGCGCCCGCCTGCTGCACCCAGCGATCGTACTGGGCCTTGCTGATGCGCTTGCCCTGGTGGGCCGCATAGTCCCAGTCGTTGGCCAGCAGCGGATACGCCGAGGCATCTTCCGGGGTGATGTACTTCTTGCCCTTCGCCAGCGATTCGAACGACGGCGGCGGACCATACGACTTCGCCGGCGCCGGGCCGCTGTTCACGTTGACCTGGCCCTGCGGCGTGGCCATCGCGGCGCCCGCGGAACCCGCTTCCATGCCCGGAGGCGGCGGCGGAGGCGGAGGCGGCGCATCGGCCGCGGGCGGCGGCACGTTGGCGTTCTGGGCATCCGGCGTGGCGGGCGGCGGAGGCGGCGCGAGCGCGCCGGAGGTGGGGTCCGGCAGCTTCGGCGTCGCCTCGCCGGGGGGCGGAGGCGGGACCTGATTGGGCGACGATGGCGCGCTCTGCGCGAACGCGGTGCCTGCCAGCAGGAGCGAAGCGCCAAAGCCGATGGCGCGTGCGGAAATCTTCATGGATGGGCCTCCTTACGTCAGCGTGGGTGTGCCGGTGCAGGCATGTGCACGGCACCGGCTACCGACGCTAACAAGGCGCGATTTAATGGCGCCCCAACTGCGGAGAGCCCTCCACCGCGGCGTCACGCGCATACGACACGTCGACGACGCCCGTCGTGATCGTGCGCCCGGTGGAGAGGGACCGGCCTCAGCGCGTGGACGCAGGCGCGGGCACGTCGGCGCAGGATTTGCCGTGCAGCGCTTCCTTCAGCTGCGTTGCGAGCGACGTGCAACGATTGCCAAGCTGGTCGCGCATGTCCGGATCCTGCGACTGCTTCAGAAGGCTGGTGCGCATCATCTCGTAGCGGCCGTCGATCTGGTCGCGCGCGTAGATGCCGGCCGCGAGATGGCAGGTCTTGTAGCTGGCGAGGTATTCGTCGCACGACGCGATGCCCGTGCTTTCGGGCAGCGGCGCATCCTTCGTCGTGGCGCGGGTCGTGGTGCGCGTGCCGCCGGTGGAGGACGTCGTGGTCGTCGACGTCTTCGTGCCCGCCGCGGGCGTGGCCGTCGTGGTGACGGTGCGCGACGTGGTCGTCGTGGGCTTCGTGGTGTGGTCGGAGCACGCGACGATGGCGAGGGCGCCGGCGAGCAGCGGGATCAGGCGGATAGCGTGGCGGTTCATGGGTGAAGTCCCCCTTGGTGTTGCGGTGACGGTGGTGATGAAGTCGCACCCCGGGTGCGACGCGGCGCAAGCATGTGCCGACCCGGGGTGAAAACGGCGTCAGCGCGGGCCCCACGATAGCGCCCATCGCTATTTGTTTCGGTGGCGAGTATAGTCGGCGGACTGAGTTTGCCGGGGTCATAGAGTTACGTTGACCCGATGCAGCTGATCACCGATCCGCAACATCGCTTCGCTCCTCGCGTTTCCTTGCACACCAGTAACGCAGCGGCTTGAGTTAAGTCGCTGGTTTCATTTGTAAATTTTGGAGTGTTTCTATGTCGGATCGTGAGATCGGCACCGTTAAGTGGTTCAACGACGCCAAGGGCTTCGGCTTTATTTCCCGTGAGAACGGCCCGGACGTGTTCGTGCACTTCCGCGCCATCCAGGGCAATGGTTTCAAGTCCCTCGCCGAAGGCGAGAAGGTCTCCTTCAAGGTCGTCAACGGCCAGAAGGGCCTGCAGGCTGAAGAAGTCAACAAGGCCTGATAAAGGCTTTGTGACACGCTTCGCGAAAAGACCGGACGGCAACGTCCGGTTTTTTTTCGCCTGATCAGGCGTTAACTCGAGCACGGACCGGGGTTTTTTTGCTGTCGATTCGCGTGATCGGCGTCAAAAATTCGTCCCATGTAGGCATTCCCCTACAGAACTTTGGCGAAATGTGGTTATCATCGCTCTTACTGTGTCTGCGCGGTCACGCGAGTGACCCGATGTAAGCGAGCATTTCCAGCGCTCCATCGCCTCACCCGGTCCTGCATACCCAGTAAGTCGCCGGCTCGTGCGAGCCGGGTTATTCGTGTGTTGGATAGAGGTGTGTGTGATGGCAACTGGTACTGTGAAGTGGTTCAACGACGCCAAGGGTTTTGGCTTCATCACCCAGGATGAGGGTGGCCCGGACGTGTTCGTGCATTTCCGTTCGATCCAGGGCAACGGCTTCAAGTCGCTGCAGGAAGGACAGAAGGTCGAGTACACCGTGACCCAGGGCCAGAAGGGCCCGCAGGCGGACAACGTCGTTCCGAAGTGAGTTATTCGGGCAGGCTATCCGCCGCCCGCTATTGCATGACTTCCGCTCCTCCGGCGCCCTGTGCCGGAGGAGCTTTTGCGCGCATGGTGATCAGGCATGAGCGAGACCCTGGCCGAGTCCGGACGTGAGACACGGGTCCTTCGCATGGACGATGGCGCCACGGCGGATCTCGTGGTCTATCGCCCGGACGGCTCGATAAAAGGCGCTCTGCTGTGGATCCCGGCTCTCGGGGTCGCCGCGCGCCACTACGAATCCTTCGCCGTCGCCCTCGCGGCGCACGGCATCGCCGTCGGCGTTCACGAATGGCGCGGGCACGGTTCCAGCGACCGGCGGGCGAGCCGCCGCTGCGACTGGGGCTACCGCGAACTTCTCGTTTTCGACCTCCCGCGCAGTCTCGAATCGCTCGCCGCCTGTGTCCCGGACGTTCCCTTGCTCGTGGGCGGCCACAGCCTGGGCGGCCAGCTGGCATGCCTGCTGGCGGCGCTCACGCCGGTCCCGCTCGCGGGCATCGCGCTGGTGGCGAGCGGTGCGCCGTACTGGCGTAAGTTTCGGCCGTGGGTGTGGTTGGCCTATGCGTTCGCTCCGCTGCTGGCGCGCGTGGTCGGTCGGTTGCCCGGTCGCCGCATCGGGTTCGGCGGCAACGAGGCGCGGGGCGTCGTCTCGGACTGGGCGCGCAGCGGACGCACCGGCACCTACGTGGCGGCGGGGCTCGCCGTCGATCTCGAGGGCGCCTTGCGCCGACAGAGCGCCCCGGTGCACTCGCTGCGCCTGTGCGACGACTGGATGGCCCCGGCGGCGTCGCTCGCGTTCCTCGTCGACAAGATGCCCGACGCGCCGCACACCGCCGGTGTCGTCAGCACCACCGACCTCGGCGGTGTGCGGGCGGATCACTTCGCCTGGATCAAACGGCCTGAGGGCGTCGCCCAGCGCCTGGCGGGCGCGATCCTCTCGCGATAGACCGGTACCATCGTTGCCGGCACGCGTTTGCTAGGCTTCTTCGCATCCACGGAGAACACCATGACCACGACCCCCATCGACGGCAAGCAGCGCGATCTCGGCGACGGCTTCGTCGTCCGCCGCATGCTGCCGCATCTGAATGCGCGCCACGTCGGCCCCTTCGTCTTCTTCGACCAGATGGGCCCGGCGTCATTCAAGGACGATGTCGGACTCGATGTCCGGCCGCATCCGCACATCGGCCTCGCCACGGTCACCTGGCTCTTCGATGGGGTGATCCGTCATCGCGACAGCCTCGGCAGCGCCGTCGATATCCATCCCGGCGACGTCAACTGGATGACCGCGGGCCGCGGCATCGTGCATTCCGAGCGCACGCCGCCCGAAGTGCGCCCGGCGGGCGAGAAGCACAACGGTCAGCTGCACGGGATCCAGGTGTGGGTCGCGTTGCCTAAGGCGCACGAGCGTACCGATCCGGCCTTCCACCATCATCCGGCGCGCGATCTGCCGGTGGTGGAAAGGGATGGCGCGCGTCTCGTGGTGATCGCCGGCGACGCGTTCGGCCGCACGTCGCCCGTGCGCGTCTTCGCACCCATGTTCTTCGTCGAGGCTCGGCTTGCGGCCGGCGCGCGCATCGAGATGCCGCCGCAGCACGCGGAGTGGGGCGCGTACGTCGTGGAAGGCGCGGTGCGCTTCGGCGACCTGGCGCTCGGCAAGCTCGACATGGCGGTCGCGCACGATGGCGAACCGCCGGTGCTCGTCGCGACGGAGCCGTCTCTGGTGATGCTCTTCGGAGGCGCGCCGCTCGACGGCGAGCGACACCTCTGGTGGAACTTCGTCGCCAGTTCGCAGGAGCTCATCGATGCCGCGAAAGCGGACTGGGCGGAAGGGCGCTTTCCGGTCGTACCGGGCGACGAATACGAACGCATTCCATTGCCCACCTACTGACCGAGGCGCCCATGGCCGCATTCGCCAGCTTCCGCGAGTTCTATCCGTACTACCTCGGCGAGCATGCCGACGTACGCTGCCGGCGACTTCATTTCGCCGGCAGCTGGCTCGTGCTCGTCGCACTGGCGATGCTGGTGGCGACGGGCAACGCATGGTGGATCCTCGGCGCCCTGGTCGGCGGGTACGGGTTCGCCTGGGTCGGTCATTTCGTGTTCGAGAAGAACCGCCCCGCCACGTTCCGGCATCCGCTCTACAGCTTCATGGGCGACTGGGCCATGTTCGTCGACATCCTGCGTGGACGCGTCTCGCTGCGCTGACGCGTCCACGCCCGTCGTCATGCGACGTCGATGACCGCCTCCGTCGCCGCGGTCCGACCGTTTCCGCGTTGCGCACGACGCGTGGCGCTCCAGTCCGGCAAGGCCAGCTCGTCGCGCGCGTCGCGGCATGCGTCGAGCAGTCGGTCCACGTCGGCATCGGTCATGCCGGCATGGAGCGTGAGGCGCAGCAGCGAGCGGTTGACCGTGGTCGCCGGTGCGCTGAAGACGGAACCGAAGATGCCGCGTCGCTCCATGACGTCGCGCACGTGGCCCGTGAGTATTTCCTGACCCGCCTCGAACGCGACGATCTGCTCGGTGCCGTCGCCGATCGGGAAGCCCATCGCCGTCAGTTCCCGGCGGACCCGACGCGTGACGCTGCGCAGGCGCTGCCGGCGCCACGTTTCCGTCTGGATCACGCGGTGCGCGGCCGACAGCCCCGCGAGCTCGTGCGGCAGCAACGACGAGCTGAAGATCGCGGGTAGCGCTTCGCAGCCGAAGTAGTCCTTGAACCGCGTGGTGCAGGCGATGAATCCCGCGCGGGAGCAATACGCCTTCGCCAGGCTGGCGGTAATGAAGTGCACGCGATCGTTGAGTCCGAGGCTGGCGACGAGGCCTTCGCCGCGTGCGCCGTGCGTGCCGAGCGAATGCGATTCGTCCACGACGAGCACGCAGTCCTGGGCGTTGGCGACGGCGGCGATATCGGCGAGCGGCGCCAGGCTGCCGTTCGTGCTGTAGACGGCGTCTACCACGATCACGCCCGCGCCGTGGCGCAACACCTGGCGTTCGAGGTGGGCGACATCGTTGTGCAGAACGGGCACCGCTTTCGCACCGGCGCTGCGAATGCCCTCCCACAGCGATGCGTGCGCCAGCATGTCGATGTAGACCGGCACGCGTTCGCCCGCGAGCGACTGGATCAGTCCGACGTTGGCGGCGAACCCGGACTGCGCGAGGATGCCGTCCTGGCTGCCGACGGCGCGTGCGAGTTCGGCTTCCGCGCGATGCAACGGCTGGTCGGCGTCCTGCTGGAAAAGGGCCGACATCATCATGCCGAGGCCGCCCTCCGCGAGCGCCGCACGCTGCGCTTCGACGATGTCGGCATGTCCTGCGATGGCGAGGTAGTCGTTGCTCTGGAGCATGAGGTCGTTCGGGCGTGGGGCCCGGCCGCGCAAAATGTGACGGCCGCCCCAGTCGATGGCCACGCGTTCGTTGTGAAATCGATCGACCCTGCGCGTCACGAATGCCGGAAGTTCTGGCGCCTTGACGATCGG
Source organism: Luteibacter sp. UNCMF331Sha3.1 (assembly GCF_900109915.1). GTDB lineage: Bacteria > Pseudomonadota > Gammaproteobacteria > Xanthomonadales > Rhodanobacteraceae > Luteibacter. Next base: position 214,300 of record NZ_FOBU01000001.1, on the reverse strand, counting down.
ATGAAGGATGGAAACGTTTTCCATTTTTTTTCTCTCTCTGTCAGGTCGGGCGAACCTCGCCGCCGTCCGGCCGGACGACGCACGCGCGCCTGCCTCGCCCTGGCAGACGCGAAATCGTGAGAGAGGCACGCGAGAGACGAGCCCGCGAGGGCCTGCCGCACCTCTGGTAGACAGAGAGGATCCGACGCGACGGAACCGCGCCGATGGGTTTTCCTGGGCAACGGAGACCCGACGCGACCGGCGAACCGGCGCGGGCGTGCCTCAGACCGAGGGCTGAGCGGTCAGCTTAGATGGGGCGCGACCGACTGTCGGCGGACAGGCTGAGATCCTGCTCGCGCAACCACGTGCGATACGACTTCACGTGCTGCAGGCGGAATCGCTCCACATCGTCGATGAGCGCGTAGTAGTACCACTGTTCACCGGAGACGGCAGTGGCGGCGTGAAGCTGCGACTCCGGATCGCGTACGCCCTTGTGGTAGAAGCCGTCGCGCGACTTGAACCAGGGCAGTGCCGCCCCCTGACGGAGGGCCTCGAGGACGGCGGGAGGGGCGCCGAGATCTGCCGCAATTTCATAGTGCGTGCGGAGATCCTCGTCGGTCTGCACGAGCAGGAACCGGCCGATACCCCACGCGTCCACGAGCAGCAGGCCCGTGGGATTGCAGTGCACGTAGCACTCCACGGGCTGGAAGGTGGCGGTGACGGACTGGAGGACCTCGCGGAACGCGGGGTCGCGCAGGAAGCGGAAATTGCCGAGCGCGAGCGTCTCGGCCACGAACGCGCTCGCGCGCTCGAAGTAGCGATGCTGGAGTTCCGTGATGGCGGCCTGGAGTTTCTCGATCGCCTTGGGATCGTTCTTGCGGATGAAGCGGTCGATCACGCCCGAGTTGAACGCGTCGATGGCCGTCGCGTCGTCGGCGCGGCCGGTCAGGAGGATCTTGCCGATGTGCGGATTCGGAAGCCGCTTGCAGAAGCTGATGCCATCCATCTCGGGCATGGCCTGGTCGACCACGACCACGGAGATCTCCGCGAAGCGCTCGGGGTCGTAGACCACGCGATGGATGGAATCGATATCCAGCGCGACGAGTTCCTGCGTCTCCGAAGGGCGGTCCTTCCAGCGATACAGCCAGCCGCCGCCGGGCACCGGACGGCTGCCATTGTTGCCAAGGGTGGCCAGCGCGTTCCGCGGCGAGCTGAAGGTGCGCACGCGCATCATCGGATCGAGCAGCAACGGGACGACGTCGAGGTATTCCTCGTGGTCGTCGACCAGCACCGTGGTGGTCGGAAAATGGAAGGGCTGGATATCGCCCTGAGAGCTCAGCGTCATCACTGCCGGTCCCCGGCCTCCGGATGCGGAAAGGAGAGGGTGAACTCCGTGAATTCCCCCAGATTGGTACGGCATGTGATGCCTCCGCCCATATGCTCCATCGCCGCGCGACAAAAAGCGAGTCCTATTCCCAGACCGGTGACGTTGCCCGTACCCGCGCTATCGCTGGCATGCGAATAGAAACGGTTGAAAATACGGGGCAGAACGTCCGGAGGGATGCCCGGGCCCGTGTCGTGGACGCGGATCCGGTTCAGCATTTCACCCGGCTCGATATAGACCCGGATGTCGCCCTTGCCGGCCCGATCGGTATGAAAAAGTGCATTACGCAATAAATTGAATATGACATGGACCACCAGGGCCTCCTCGCCCAGCAGCCGGAAATCGCCGGCCGCGGCGAGCGTGATCCGCTCGCGCTCGGCCCGCGAGCCATAGGGAAACCGGCGCAGGGCCTGGTCCACCAGCTCGCGGGCGCCGAGGGGGCTCAGCGGCACCTCGCCGATGGGGCGGGCCGAAAGCAGGAGCATGTCGATGATCGTGTTCGCGTAGGTGACCTCGCGTTCCATCACCCCGATGCTGCGCTCCAGCGCGTGCAGGCTCTGGGCGCGCACTTCAGGCACCGGCAGGCCTTCGGTTTCCGCCAGCCGGTGGCTGCGGATCAGGTCGGGCATGAAGCGGGCCACCGCCCGCGCGGCGATGCGCAGGGAGCCCAGCGGCGTGCGCAGCTCGTGGGCGATGTTGTTGGAGGCGGCCGTAAGGGCGTCGATGCGCGACTGGTCGGCCATGTTGGCCGATACCGTGCAGGTCGCGCCGCCCACCATGCCGAACATCAGCAGCGGTACGTATTCGAGCATGGTCCGCGTATGCAGGTGCGCTTCGGGCGACAGCACGAAGACGAGCGCGGCCAGCGCGCTGCCGATGGTGAACACGACGAGGAAACTGGCGATGTCGAACAGCATCATCAGCAGCATCACGCACGCGAGGTGAGTCATCAGCCACGCCGGGGTGGCGTTACGCAGGGTCATGTAACCGACGAAGAACGGCATCGCGATGGTCATCGCGAAATACCAGTAGGTAGGCAGGTGCGTGCGCAGGCGGCGCGGCCACCACGGCAGCAGGGCGAGCGGGATGAACGTGGCGCTGCAGATCAGCCGCATCGGCAGGTTTTCGTACGGCTGCGGAAACAGGTACGCCCAGATCGGGTAGTACACGGCCAGGCAGAAACTGCCGACCACGCCGATCGCGACCATCTTCGGCTGCGAGTAGCGCGTGCGCAGGAACATCGTGGTCTCGAAGCGCTCCAGCGCGCGCATCAGCAGCCACAGCTGGAGGCGGAAGAACTGGCGGGGACGACCCACGTCGGCGCGCGGAGGCACGGTATCCCCGATGGCTTCGGTGGAGCGGTCGTCAGACACGGCGGGCCACCCGGCTCATCGGTACTGCCGGTGACACGACTGGCAGGTGTCGCCCACCGGCGCCAGCGCGGCGGTCAGGGCGGCACAGGTGCCGGGGGCGGCCGCCACCGCGCGGTCCAGCGCCGTGTCCAGGTGCTGCGCCTCGGTATAGAAAGCGGCGTCCATCTCCGGAAAGGCCTCGCGGACATCGCCGGCGGTGGCCCGCATGCGGGCGAAACGCTCGGCGGACGCCTTGGCATCGCACTGTCCCGCCCGCACATTGGCCCGCAACGCACCCATGTGATGTTGCATCACCGTCATCACGCCCCGATGGAACGGCGTGCCCTGGTGCAGGGCGGACCAGGCGAAGGTTGCCCCCATCGCGCCTGTCACGAGGCCGAGGACGACGAATAGCAGCGAGCGCATGGGTGGTCCATGACATATGAGGTGGCCAGCATAGCAGGGACACTCTGGCCAACTATCGCAAGCGCCACGACGTCACGAAGGGGCGTCACGACGGTCGCGTCGCGCCGGGAAGGGTGGCTCCCTTCTCGAGCGGCGGGCGCGGTCCGGTGGCGCTTGCGATAGTTGGCCAGAGTGTCCCTGGAGCCGCCTTCTTTCGGTATGAGACGATGAGCACACATTCTTCGAACGAGTCCCCCGTGAGCACGGCCCAGGCAGAACGTTTCGCCGGTATCGAGCGACTGTACGGTCGCGGCAGCCTGGATCGCCTCGCCCATGCGCACGTCTGCGTGATCGGCGTGGGCGGCGTGGGTTCGTGGGCGGCCGAGGCGCTGGCCCGCAGCGGCATCGGCAGGTTGACGCTGATCGACGGCGACGACGTCTGCCTTTCCAACACCAACCGGCAGCTGCACGCGCTGGACGGCCAGTACGGCAAGCCCAAGGTTGGCGTCATCGCCGAGCGCGCCCACGCCATCAGCCCGACGATCCGGCTGGAGGCCATGGAGCGGTTCCTGACGCCGTCCACCCTCGACGAGCTGCTCGACCGGCATTACGACGTGGTGATCGACGCCTGCGACGCGCTGAAGGTGAAGCTGGAGACGATCGTCTGGTGTCGTCGCCGCAAGGTGCCCCTCGTGACCGTGGGCGCGGCGGGCGGTCGCACGGACCCGACGCAGATCCGGGTGCGCGATCTCTCCCGCACCGAGCACGACGCGATGCTCAGCATGATCCGCAAGAAGCTCCGTCAGGAGCACGGCTTCCCGCGCAATCCGGATCGTTTCTTCGGCGTGTCCGCCGTCTATTCGATGCAGAACGTGCAGTACCCGCAGGCCGACGGCAGCGTGTGCGGTGTGCGGCCGCCGGGCAGCGACGCCCTGAAGCTCGACTGCGGCGGCGGCCTCGGCGCGGCCACGCACGTCACGGGTGCGTTCGCGTTCGCCGCGGTGGGCAAGGCACTCGAAAAGCTGACGGCGAAGCCGAAGGCCTGATCAGCGCGCCGCGGCGACGATCCGCAGCGCCTCCGCGAGGCGGGCGATGTCGCCCTCGGCACCGAGGGCCAGCCGGATGCCCGCCGGTACGCGACCCTCGGCGACGAAATGCGCGGATGCCGCGACGCGCACGCCCTGATCGAGCAGTCGACGCTCCAGCCGCGGCGCGTCCGCGTCCGGCAGCCATGCGTGCAGGCCCGTACCGGACACGACAAGGTCCTCGCCGACGATGCGCCGGGCCAGCTCGCCGCGCGCCGTCGTCGCCCGCGCGAGCGCCGTCAGGTGGGCGTCGAGGCTCCCATCGTCCATACAGCGCGCGACGACGCAGGGCCACAGCGCCGGCAGTCCGTCGTGATCGCGCTGGAGGGTGGCGGCGGTCGAGGCATGCGCCGTCGCGTCGGGGTGAAGCAGCCAGCCCACGCGCAGGCCCGGCCCGAGCACCTTGCCGATGCCGCCCGCGTGGAACGTGCGCTCCGGCGCCAGCGACGCGAGCGCGGGCAGGGGCACGTGGGCCTGCGAGGCGAGGGGCGAGTACACGTCTCCCTCGATCAACACGAGGTCGAGCGCGCGTGCCGCGTCGACGATCTCCTGCCGACGCGACAGCGGCATCGTGACGGTGGTGGGGTTCTGCAGGGTCGGCTGCAGGTAGACGGCGCGCGTGCCTCGCGCCGCCGCTTCCGCCATCGCGTCCGGGCGCATGCCGTGGCGGTCCATGGCGACGTCGACGCAGCGGATCCCGGCCCCGCGCGCGATCGCGCGAAACCCCTGGAACGTGTGGTCCTCGACGAGCACCGACGGCGCGCCGCCACCGACCGCCGCGGCGAGGGCGAGGCCCAGCGCATGCCGCGCGCCGAGCGTCGTCGTCATCGCCTGGGGATCGGCCGAGGGCAATCCGGCGACGCGCGACAGCCAGCGGGCGATCGCCTCGCGCGCGGCCAGGGGTCCCGACGTGTCCGGATAGGCGAGGTCGTCCGGCCGGAACCGCGTGGTCGACAGATGCGCGTCGAGCAGTGCCGCGGCGTCCAGGCGCGGCGGGAGGTTCACGGCGAGATCGAACGTCGGTTCCATGGCGACCATTGTAGGCACGTCGCTGGTAGGCTCCGCACGATGTGGTGCGTCTATCTCATCGAATGCCGCAACGGTGCCTGGTATGCCGGCATCACCAACGATCTGGACGCGCGCTACGCCGCCCACGTCGCAGGGAAGGGCGCGCGATACACGCGGGCCAATCCGCCCGTGCGCCTGCTGGGATCGCGCCCGTTCGCGGACCGGTCGGCCGCGTCGAAGGCGGAGCACGCGATCAAGCGGTTGCCGAAGAGCCGGAAACTGGCGTGGCTCGCGTCCACGGATGCCTAGGGCAGCGTGTATTCGAGATCGTAGAAGTGCTTACCATCCTTGACCTCGATGCCGAGGCTGCCCGCGATGCCTTTCAGCTCCCCGCTGCCCGAGTCCGGCACGATGGTGATCACGAGATCCTGTCCCCTGGCCGACATCACGCCGCGGTGGACGAGCGCGAAACCACCCTTGCGTCCATCGACCGTGCCCTGGAATCGCTCGACCGCGACGTAAGCGGCCGAACCGGGCGTGCCGGTGCTGCCCGCGGTGAGCATCGTGCCCTTCGACGTGCCGTCGACGACGCCGTGGAAGGTCTTCGAGAGCGTCATCGTGCCAAGCGCCGAGCCCTCCCCGACGTCGGGCGTGCCGACCGGTGCGATGGCGACGTCGAACGTACCGCGTGCGTGCTGTGACATGGGGTACCCGTAAGCGATGGACTGACATAGGATGAGCGCGACAAGCACGCTCCGGCGCGGAATACGCATGCATGACTCCCGTCGGGAAACATGGGACACGGATGGTGCACAGACTGAGGAGGCCGGCCCTGGAAGCTCGCCTGCATACGAAGATTACCCCGGATTGGCATCGGTGGATCGGTGAGTCGCTCGCCGCGGGCCACGGCCCCGCCGACCTGCTGGCCACGATGCGCGAGAACCGTTTCGACGAGCGCGCGGCGCGTGACGCCATCGCCGACGCGATGTTCGGCGGCGCCGCGCCGCGCGCCCCCGACGACGAGGTTCCCGGCCTCGCCGTCTTCCGCAGCCGTCTCGCGGACGGTCACGTGCTGGATGCCGGCGATCGCCAGGTCCGCGTCATCGCGCGCATGACGCGACCGGCCATCGCGATCCTCGACGGCGTGCTCGATGCCGACGAGTGCGACGCGCTGCGTGACATGGCCTCCGCTCGTCTCGAACGATCCCTCGTGGTCAGCCCCGGCTCGGGGAAGGGCGTGGTGCAGGACATCCGTACGAGCGAAGGTGCCAACTTCGGTCGTTCGGAGAATCCGCTGATCGCGCGCATCGATGCGCGCGCGGCCGCGATCATGCGGCTCGACGAAAACCACGGCGAAGGCCTGCAGTCGATGCGTTACGGCGTGGGCGGCGAGTACGTGCCGCACTACGATTACTTCGCGCCCGACGATCCGGGCAGCAAGGCGCACCTGGCGAGCGGCGGCCAGCGCGTGGCGACGCTCATCATGTACCTCAACGACGTCGACGCCGGTGGCGAAACCATTTTCCCGCGCATCGACTTCAGTTACGTACCGCGCCGGGGCCAGGCCCTGTACTTCGAGTACACGACGCCGGAGGGCGCGCTCGATCCGCTCTCCCTGCACGGCGGCGCGCCCGTGCTCCGCGGCGAAAAATGGATCCTCACGAAATGGATGCGCGAGCGCGCCTATCCCGGCTGAGTCTGGTGTAAGGTCTGCGGACGGTTAAGGGGAAGGGGAGAAGCATGCGCCGCGAGGCAGCCAGGGTCGTTCGTTTCGTCGCGGCAGCGTGCGTGCTGTGCGCGCACGCCGCATGGGCGCAGGAGCCACCGGCGACGACGCCGGTCGCCGCGCCCGCTCCCACGGGCACGGTCGCCGCGCCGCCGGTGCCCGTGGACATTCCTCTCGTCGGGGGCGATGCCGCGTACGTCCGCACGCCGAGCGCGCCCGACGCGTGGGGTGGTCCGCGCAACGGCAGCGAGGCCACGCTTTCGGATCGCGTGGTGTCGTATCGCATCCAGGCGCGCCTGGATCCGGTCAAGCACACGGTCGACGGCCAGCAGCAGCTGACATGGCGCAACCGCAGCGATCGCCCGGTGTCTTCGGTCTACCTCCATCTCTACCTCAACGCGTTCGAAGGCGAGGGCAGCACGTTCTTCACCGAGCGGCGCCGCCTCGCCGCCAACGGCGGTTCGCGCGGAACGGACGCGGTGAAGAAAGGCGAGTGGGGTTACATCGACCTCGGCAACGTCGAACAGGACGGTGCCGCGCTGAAGTGGCGTTACGTGCATCCGGATGGCGGCCCCGCCACGGATCACACGGTCGTGCGCGTGGACCTCGCCCAGCCGGTACCGGCAGGCGGCAGCGTGACCCTCGACATGAATTTCCATAGCCAGCTCCCCCGCGTGATCGAGCGCACGGGCTACGTGGGTGCGTTTCATCTGGTGGGGCAGTGGTTCCCCAAGATCGGCGTGCTCGAGCTGGCGGGCGAACGCGGCGCCACCGCGCCTCGCTGGAACGTGCACGAGTTCCATTTCAACAGCGAGTTCTACGCCGACTTCGGCGAGTACGACGTGCGCATGACGGTGCCCAAGGGCTATGTGGTCGGCGCCGTCGGCGAGCAGCAGGGCGACCCCGTGCCGGAAGGCAACGAGCTGACCTGGCACTTCATCCAGGGCGACGTACACGACTTCGCCTGGATGGCCGCGCCCGGGTACGAGACGCTCGACGGCGAGTACACCGGCCCCGGCAGTCCGCCGGTGAAGGTGCGCGTGATCTATCCGCCCGAGTACAAGGCCAGCGCGGCGCCGGCGCTGAAGGCGTCGATCGATTCGATCCGGTACTTCTCCTCGACGCTCGGTCCTTACCCGTACAAGACGCTGACCGCGGTCATTCCGCCGTTCAACGCGTCGGAAGCGGGTGGCATGGAGTATCCGACGTTCTTCACGGCGGACAGCTATCGCGAGGTCGTGCCGAAGACGATCAACGAATTTTTGCTCGACTTCGTGACCATCCACGAATTCGGCCACGGCTATTTCTACGGCCTGCTGGCATCGAACGAATTCGAAGAGCCGATGCTCGACGAAGGCCTCAACGAATACTGGGACGATCGCATGCTGCGCGAGCGCGGCCAGCGTGTGTACCTGACGACGCCGTTCTGGCGCTTTTTCGGTGTGGAAGCGCCGATCGGCGGGTTCGAACTCGAACGCATGCTGGCGAGGCTCGCGCGTGCGGCCGATCCGCTCGGCCAGAACGCGTGGAACCGGCTTTCCAGCGGCGAGTACGGCACCGTCTATTCGCGCACCGCCACGGCGATGCACGACCTCGAGGAACGGCTCGGCAAGGATGTCACCGAGAAGGCGTTCCGGCAGTACTACGCGACGTGGCATTTCCGCCATCCTTCCATCGCGGACCTGCAGGCGACGTTGTCGGAGGTATCGGGCAAGCCCGACGTGGTCGCGCAGGTGTTCGACCAGTTCGTTTATGGCACCGCGCGCATCGACGACCGGGTGACCGACATCGTCAGTCACGAAGTGCTCCCGCTCCCGGGCACCGTCGTGAAGGACGGGCGTCGCACGGAGGTCGACAGCGACACGATCGACGCGTCGGTGAAGAAGCAGCGCGACGCGTGGAAGAAAGATCATCCCGATGCGAAGAAGGGCACGGGTCCGTTCCCGTGGAAGACGACCGTCACCGTGTGGCGCGATGGCGCACCGGTGCCGCAGACGCTGAAGGTGACCTTCAGCGACGGCTCGTCGAAGGCGTTGCGCTGGGACGACGATCGTCGCTGGGCACGCTTCGAGATCGTCGGGCCGACGAAGGCTGTCTCCGCGGAACTCGATCCCGAGCGAAAGCTGTTCCTCGACAACAACAAGCTCAACGATAGCCGGACGGTGGACGCGAACCACGCGGCCTCGCATCGTTGGGGTGCCGATTTCGCCGCCCTCCTGCAGGGTTTCTACGCGCTGCTGGGGACGCTATGAACAACCAGAAGAAACGTTCGTCGCTGGCGGCGCTCGCGCAGGGTGCGCTGGGTGGCCTGCAATGGCGCCTCGCACTGCTGTGGATCCTGATCACGCTGCTGCCGACCGCCGTCGCCGCGCTGCCGCTCTGGCGCGCCCTCGATCAGCTGCTCGGTCGTTCGGTGCATGCCGATGCGTGGGCCGTGCACTTCGATGGCCTCATGTTCGGCGACACCTATAACGCGCTGACCACGAACAACGCCTGGACGGGCATGACGCTCGTCGCCGGCGTGTTGGTGACGCTAGCCGTCGCACCGTTCCTCACGGGTATGGTCGTGGCGGGCGGCCGCGCGAACCGCGCGCTCGGCTTCGGCGGCCTGCTGCAGGGCGGCGCGACGGAATACGGGCGGATGCTGCGCCTCGGTATCCTCGCCTGGGTGCCCTATGCGTTGTTCATCGCGGCCGCCTTCGGCATGTCGTCGTTCGCGGACGACAAGGTCGACACGAGCCTGCTCGCCTCGCGCGCCGAGATGGTGCAGCACGCCGCACTGGGACTGTCCGTGTTCTGTCTCGTCGTCGCGCAGTCGATCGTCGAGTCGGCACGCGCGCAGTTCATCGCCGATATCGGCCTGCGATCCGCGTTCGTCGCGCTGGGTCGTGGGTTCATGCAGTGCGTGCGTCGGCCGTTCGCGACGCTTGTCGTCTTCGCGATCGTCACGGGGGTGGGCATGGCGCTGCTGACGGCCATCGCGTCGTGGCGCGGCCATACGACCGCGACCGGCGGCGGCCTGCTGGCAGGGTTCCTGATCGTGCAGCTCGGTGTGGTGGTCGTGGCCTGGATGCGCACGGCGCGCCTGCTGGCGCTGTCGGGACTCGCCGCGGTCAGCGCACAGCGACGGCGCCGCACGGACTTCGCATCGGCGCTCTAGTCGGCAGGAGCCAGCCTGGTGTCGACGGTACGAGCCGCGACTCGTCGCGGCTCGTACCGCGCATTCAACCCGCGCGGCGCACTTCGCGATGCGGCGGGTAGTACGCGAACAGATGCGTCGCGCCGCCGAGGAAGTCGATGTTGTCGATGTGTTCGCCGCCCAGGCGCTCGGCGACGTGGTCGGACGCCTCGTTGCCGATCCGCACGAGGCTGATCACGCGCTGTGCGTGCATCTGCTTCCAGGCGAAGTCGAGGATCGCCTCGCCCGCCTCGGTCGCGTAACCGTGGTGCCGGTGATCGGGCTTGAGCATCCAGCCGAGTTCGAGGTCGGGCCAGCCTTCCGGTTTCATCAACCCCGCGCGCCCGATGAACTGACCGGTGTCCTTCAGCTCAATCGCCCACATGCCGCAGCCGCGCAGCGCCCAGTGGCCGAGCAGCATCGCCATCGAACGCCAGGCGTTCATGCGATCCAGCGGCTGGCCGTCGCCGATCCAGCGCGTGCTCTCGGCGTCCGCGAGCATGGCCGCGTAGTCGTCGAAGTGGCGTTCGGTTAGGGCGGTGAGCCGCAGTCGCGCGGTTTCGATTACGGGAATGTCTGCTAGGGGCATCGAAGTGACCAGGTGTCAGCCGAGCAGGGAGGCCAGTGCGCGGGTGCTCTGCGCGAGGCTCTCTTGCCAGGACAAGCCGGTGATTTTCTCACCAGTAGCGGCGTCATGGAAGCTTTCGTCCTGCCCGGGCGCAAGCAGGTGTCGATAATCCACTGTAAGTTCAGTGCCTTGCGGGAGATCTTTCGCCGCGAAGATGAAGCCCAGATGCCAGATCCCGGTCGGCTCGAAGCTGTGATTGACGTAGCACTCGTCCGGCCACTCGGGCGACAGCGTGTAGCGGTCTTCGAACCAGCGGGCGGCCGCGTGGAGGTTCGCGGAGAGGCCGGGCGACGCGACGATGTCGTGCCAGGCGTAGGTGCGGTCGATCTCGTCGGGTGCCGTCACGATGCGGCCCGCGGCCACGAATTCGTCGACGAACAGACCCTTGCCGGCGCCAGCGATGGCGGAGTCGGCGATGCGGTAACGCGGCAGGATCATTGCTTCATGACGCCCCTGTACCTGCGGGCAGGCAAGTGCCTGCCCGGCATGGGGCGCGAGTGTAGCGCGATCGTCGGTGAAGGAAAGAGGGGTGGTGGGAACACCGCCCGTACCGGGCGGTGTTCCGGCGGTCAGCCTTCGTCGGCGTCGGCTTTCGCCCTGGCGGTGCGCGACGGTTTCGCTTTCCTGGCGGGCCTGGCGCCATCGACCTGGATGGCGTCGCGATTGCGGTCGATCAGCGATGCGCCGATGCCTTTCACCTCGGTGAGCTGGTCGGCCGACTCGAACGGACCGTGGGCGTCGCGCCAGGCGACGATGGCTTTCGCCTTGGCGAGGCCGACGCCGTCGAGCGACCCGGCGAGCGTGGATGCGTCCGCGGTGTTGATGTTCACCGGCGTCGAGGCGAGGGCGGCGGGCGCGAGCAGGAGGCCCGCGAGGGCGACGAGATAGCGGTTCAAGACGTACTCCTCATGGCTGCGTCGGATGACGCAGAGGCACTCTGCGTCGCGTCGCGCGTGGCGCGAACCGGCGGCAGGCGGCACGCGTTGTACGGTGCGGCCCCGCTGGCGCCGCGGGCCTGCCGACAAGGGCCGGGGGCGTCGCCGTCGGCGCCGCGATGAGGCGCTGTTACAATCGGTCTTTGCCCCCAAGAGTCCGTCCCCCATGGATACCTCCCGCATTTCCACCTTCGTCGGCGACCTCTGGGACGCGGAAATCGTCCCGCAACTGGTCGAGTACATCCGCATCCCGAACAAGTCGCCGATGTTCGACGCGCAGTGGCGGGAGCACGGTTACATGGACCAGGCCGTGAAGCTGATGGAGGACTGGGCACGCACCAAGCTGCCGGCGTTCGAAGGCGCCACGCTCGAAGTGGTGCGCCTCGAAGGCCGCACGCCGCTCATCTACATCGACGTGCCGGCGCAGGGCGTTCAGGGCAAGGGCACGGATGAAACCGTCGTCCTCTACGGCCATCTCGACAAGCAGCCCGAGATGACGGGCTGGGCCGAGGACCTCGGTCCGTGGACGCCGGTGCTGAAGGGCGACAAGCTCTACGGTCGCGGCGGCGCGGACGACGGGTACGCGATCTTCGGTTCGCTGGCGGCGCTGCTCGCGCTGCGCGACCAGGGCGTGCCGCACGCACGTTGCGTGATCCTGATCGAAGCCTGCGAGGAGTCGGGCAGCTACGATCTGCCTTACTACGTCGATCATCTGGCCGATCGCATCGGCAACCCGGCGCTCGTCGTCTGCCTCGATTCCGGTTGCGGCAACTACGACCAGCTGTGGCTGACCACGTCGCTGCGCGGCATGACGGGCGGCAACCTCACGGTACAGGTACTGGAAGAGGGCGTGCATTCGGGCGACGCGTCGGGTGTGGTGCCGTCGAGCTTCCGTATCCTTCGCGACATCCTCAGCCGGCTCGAAGACCCGAAGACGGGCACGATCGTGCCGCGCGAGCTCTACGTCGACATCCCGCCGCAGCGGATCGAACAGGCGCGCCGCTCGGCCGAGGTACTCGGCACGGCCGTGTACGACAAGTTCCCGTTCGTGGAAGGCATGCAGCCGGTGACGGATGATCTCTCCGAGCTCGTGCTCAACCGCACCTGGCGTCCGCAGCTGGCCGTCACCGGCATCGGCGGCATGCCGCCGCTCGACAGCGCAGGCAACGTGCTGCGCCCGAAGACGGCGGTGAAGCTCAGCCTGCGCGTGCCGCCGACGCTCTCGGGTGCCGAAGCGGGCAAGTTCCTCAAGCAGTTGCTCGAAAAGGATCCGCCGTACGGCGCGAAGGTCACGTTCGATCTCGAGAAGGACGGCAGCGGATGGAACGCCCCGGCGTTGTCGCCGTGGCTCGAGGAAGCGGTAGCCAGCGCCTCGGAGCATTACTTCGGCGCCCCGGCCGCCTACATGGGCGAGGGCGGCAGCATTCCGTTCATGGGCATGCTCGGCGAGAAGTTTCCGAAGGCCCAGTTCCTCATCACGGGCGTGCTCGGTCCGCATTCCAACGCCCACGGCCCGAACGAGTTCCTGCACATCCCCATGGGTAAGCGCGTGACCATGGTCGTGGCCGACGTGGTGGCGCGTCACTTCCAGGAAGCGTCGAAGGCATGATGTCGACGGACTCGCTCGCCGGGCGCCTCGCGGCCGTGCGGGCGTCCATCGCGGCGGCCTGTGTCGCCGCGGGACGCGATCCGGCGGACGTCACCCTGCTGCCCGTCAGCAAGACGTTCGGCGCCGATGTGGTGAGCGAAGCCGTTGGCCTTGGCCTGCGTCGGTTCGGCGAAAACAAGGTGCAGGAGATCCAGGCCAAGGCGACCGCACTGGCCGCCGAGCACCTCGACTGGGTCGTGATCGGCCACCTGCAGACCAACAAGGCCAAGGCCGTCGCGCGATTCGCCAGCGAGGTCCAGTCGCTGGACCGCCTCGACCTCGCCGTGGCGCTCGACAAGGCGCTGCAGGCGCAGGGCAGGGGCATCGACGTGCTCGTGCAGGTGAAGACGGCGCCGGAGGAGACGAAATCCGGTCTCGCGCCGGCCGACCTTCCCGCGTTCCTCGACGGCCTCAAGGCTTTCTCGTCGCTGCGTGTGCGCGGCCTGATGACGCTCGCGGAAGCGACCGACGACGAGGCTCGCGTCCGGACCTGTTTCCGCACCCTGTATCAGCTGCGTGACACCGCTCTGCAGGCCGGCCACCCGGCCCACGCGCTGTCGATGGGCATGAGCGGCGACTTCGCGTTGGCCATCGCCGAAGGTAGTACGGAAGTGCGCATCGGCAGTGCGATCTTCGGCGCACGCACGTCCAAACTCTGAGCGTGACGCGTTGCACGTTTTCGGCAGCCGAAGCGCCCCGGCGATCCGTCAGTGCTCACGTTTGTGAAGACAAGTGCCTCAATCCGTTCAGGATTTCGTCCCGCAGACCGCATGTTCCTGCGACTTCTCTGAATGTTTCCTAGGAACGGCCATTTTTAACTTTATGCCAACAACATGGCCGACCGGGTTTGGTAACTTCACCCCTCGTTCACGGTCGTCTCACCTTCACGGCGGCTTAACTCCACGATGAATAGGCCTTTTCGCTCATGTATTTAAAGCGACTGACCGCTCTCGCGTTAGCCACCTGCTGTATCGCTTCCGTAACACCCGCCATCGCCGACACGGTCACCGCTCCACAGGGTCTTGATCAGTCCGCCACGCTCCTTCTTACCGATCTCCCGGTGTTCGCCCCGGCCGCCTCGCTGGCTCAGTCGATCATCCCCGATGCCGCCTCGCTGGCGGCCCCGAAGCCGGCCGATGTCGCCGTCGCCGATACGAATACCGATGCGGACGATGACGACGACAGCCTCGTCGCCGCCGCAACCGACAAGCTCGCCGGCCACGTCGATGGCCACGCCCGCGAAGCACTGATGTCCTTCGCCATGAAGCTCCGCGACATCCGCTACCGCCGCGGTGGTCGCGCCCCCTCGACCGGCTTCGATTGCAGCGGCTTCGTCCGCTACGTGTTCATGCACAGCATCGGCCTCGATCTCCCGACCAATTCGGCCAGCCAGTTCCTCGCCGGCCTGAAGGTCAAGCGCAACGAAATGAAGACGGGCGACCTGGTGTTCTTCCGCACGCGCGGCAAGGCCATCTCGCACGTCGGCATCTACATCGACAATGGCCAGTTCATCCACTCGCCGTCGGCCGGCAAGACCGTCCGCGTGGATAGCCTCAACGAGGCTTACTGGTCCAAGCACTTCGTCGGCGCCAAGCGCCCCGAAGGCATCGCCAAGATCTGACGGAAGCCCTTCAACGTATATTTCCGAAACGGCATGCTCCGGCATGCCGTTTTTTTTTGTGCGGGTTTGACGGCTCGGCTTTGCCATCGCATTCGGTTCGCGGTTCGCGAAGAGCCGTCGGCCTGCGGCCTCGGTGCTCTGGCTCGGCTTGCGCCATCGCGTTGGGTTTCGCGTGGCCGCGAAGAGCCGTAGGCCGCCGCCCTCGGCGCTCCGGGCTTCACCGTCGCTTGGGAAAGGATGCCGCTGCGCGGCCGTGTCCTATGGCTGACGCCCCTGCGCGCCCGCGCGGCGAGCGGGGGTTTTCGACTCGGCTCCTGCCTCGACGAAAACGGCCGGCCGTCCGGGCCGGCCCCCTGCGGGCCTGATCCGCTCGCCGCGCTCGGTTCCGCAAGTCGCGCCGAGGGCGGCGGCCGACGGCTCTGCCAATCCGCGAGGCAAGCGGCTGTGTAGGAGCCGCTATAGCGGCGAGCTCGTGTGGGAGCGGCCTTGGCCGCGGTGGGTGCTCGCGGCAAGCACCCATCGCGGCCGAGGCCGCTCCCACAGAAAACCCGTCGACGGCATCGCGCGGTGCGGCAAGCACTCATCGGAGGCGGGCTGCCCTCATGCCTGCTTCTCCCGCCCGGCGCCTCGGAAGTCAGTAGAGCGGCCATGCGAAACCCGACACGATGGCGAAGCCGAGCCGTCACGGTATCCTTCCCGCATGCCGCCCCGTCTACCTCTCCGCGCGATGTCGCGACCGCGCCGTTCGTCCACGCCCGTCCATGGCCTCGCGCGCGTGCTCTCCAAGCGTGGCATCTGTTCGCGCAGTCAGGGCGAGCGGCTGGTGAGCGAGGGACGGGTGAGGGTGGACGGGCGGGTCGTGCGCGATCCGGAGTTTCCCATTGCGGGTACCGAGCGTATCGACGTCGACGGCGGCGAAGCGCAGGCCGCGGCGCCGGTCTTCATCGCGATGAACAAACCGCGCGGTCTCGTGGTGTCGGCTGCGGACGAGCGGGGACGCGACACGGTGTATTCGCTGATCGAAGAAGCCGGGCTGCCGTGGCTGGGGCCCGTCGGCCGTCTCGACCGCGCGAGCGAAGGCCTGCTGCTGCTTTCCAACGATACGGTCTGGGCGGCGGGCATCACGGACCCGTCGACGCATGTGCCGAAGACCTACCACGTGCAGGTGGCGGGACGTCCCGACGACGCCACGATCGGGGCGATGCTCGACGGTGTCGACGACGGGGGCGAGCGACTGAAAGCGGGTGCGGCCTCGGTGCTGCGCCGGGGCGAGAAGAACGCGTGGCTCGAGGTGACGCTGGACGAAGGCCGCAACCGGCACATCCGGCGGCTCATGGCGGCGTTGGGGTTCGATGTGCAGCGGCTGGTGCGTGTCGCCATTGGCGAACTGGTGCTTGGAGAGCTTGCCAAGGGTCAGTGGCGGCATCTGAGTGCTGGCGAGGTGGCGATGTTGCGTCGCCGCCCGGGCTGACGTCGCCGCGACGCCGTTCGCGCGTGGCACTCCGGCACCGCCCAAAGACAAAAGCGCCGGTATGGAAGCGGCCTTGGCCGCGATGGGTGCTTGCCGCAAGCACCCATCGCGGCCAGGGCCGCTCCCACACGGACGCGCCGCTCCAGCCGGAAGCCGCCGGAGCGCGCGGCGATGCATTTCCCGATACGCCTTACGCTTTCAGCACGCCCAGCTTCTTGCCCACCTTGGTAAAGGCCGCGATCGCGCGATCGAGGTGTTCACGCGTGTGTGCCGCGCTCATCTGGGTACGGATGCGCGCCTTGCCCTGCGGGACCACGGGGAAGAAGAAGCCCGTGACGTAGATGCCTTCGTCGAGTAGCTCCGCTGCCATCGCCTGCGCCTGCTTCGCGTCGTAGATCATCACGGGCACGATCGGGTGCACGCCCGGACGGATGTCGAAGCCGGCTTCGGTCATCTTCTCGCGGAAGTAAGCCGTGTTTTCCTTGACCTTGTCGCGCAGGTCGCCCGCGGCGGCGAGCATGTCGAACACCTTGCTGCCCGCGGCCACGACGTGCGGGGGCAGCGAGTTCGAGAACAGGTACGGACGCGAGCGCTGGCGCAGCATTTCGATCACTTCCTTGCGGCCGGTGGTGAAACCGCCGAGCGCGCCGCCCAGCGCCTTGCCGAGGGTGCCGGTGAAGATGTCGATCTTGTCCATCACGCCGTGGAACTCGGCGGAGCCGCGACCCGTGTCGCCGAGGAAGCCCGTGCAATGGCATTCGTCGATATGCACCAGCGCGTTGTACTTCTTCGCCAGCGCGGTGATCTCGTCGAGCGGCGCGATGAAGCCGTCCATCGAGAACGCACCGTCGGTGGTGATGAGCTTGGTGCGGGCGCCGGCGGCGTCGGCGGCCTGCAGCTGCGCTTCCAGGTCGGCCATGTCGCAGTTCGCGTAGCGGAACCGCTTCGCCTTGCACAGGCGGATGCCGTCGATGATCGACGCGTGGTTCAGCGCGTCGGAGATGATCGCGTCTTCTTCGCCGAGCAGCGGTTCGAACAGGCCGCCGTTCGCGTCGAAGCACGCGGCGTAGAGGATCGTGTCCTCGGTGCCGAAGAACCCGGCGATCTGCTTTTCCAGCGCCTTGTGCAGGTCTTGCGTGCCGCAGATGAAGCGCACGCTCGCCATGCCGAAGCCATGCGTGTCCAGCGCGTCCTTCGCCGCCTGGATCACGTCGGCGTGGTCGGCCAGGCCCAGGTAGTTGTTCGCGCAGAAATTGAGCACCTTGCGGCCACCCTCGAGCTCGATTTCTGCCGACTGCGGCGAGACGATGATGCGCTCGTTCTTGAACAGGCCCTGTTCGCGGATGGATTCGAGTTCGCTGGCGAAGCGGTTCTGGCCGGGGTACGTCATGACGGGGAGCTTCCGGGACGGAGAAGCCCCCGATTGTGAGCCCTTTGGGCGGGGGAGAAAACCGTCTCAGTGAAGGCCGAAATCCACCCGGGTCGTGGGTCCGCCGTCGTCGATGCCCTTCGCGTCGACCTTCGGTGCCACGACGAAGACGCGCTTGTCGTCCACCTTGCCCTGCAACCACTGGCGGACGGCGTTGGCGCGACGCTCGGCCAGGTGGCGGAGCGCGTCGGCGTCGACCGGCATGTTGGTTTCCATCAGCCGGCGCATCTCGTCCGCCGGTTGCGACCGGGTGAGGCCGATCAGGTTCTTCGCCTTGGGAAACGATGCATGTCGGTAGGCGCGCTCCAGGTATTTTTCGCGCTCGTCGTCCGTCGGCGGGGCGGGATCGTCGCCCTTGTCGTTCACCTGCTCCTGCCGCACGAGGTCATCCACCATGACGCGGCGCAGGCCGGCATCGTCCATGGCCGGGTCGATCCGGCCGACGATGTCGAGGCTGATCGACGGCTTGTCGTTCAGCACTTTCACGACATCCGCGAGCTTCGCCTGGGCGCCGGCGTCGAGCACGTCGGAACCCGGTGCGAAGCCGATGTAGCCGAGATCCTCGCGGCCACCGCCGATCGATGCCAGCAGGCGGAACGGCGAGGTGACCGCCTTCACGATGAGATTGCCGATCGCCCGCCAGACGAGGCCGCCCACGCTGAACTGCGGATCGTCGAGCGAACCGGACACCGGAATGCGCACGTCGATGCGGCCCTCGCTGTCCTTCAGCAGCGCCACGGCGAGTTTGACGGGCAGGTGCGTGATGCCCGGGCCCTCGATGCGGTCGCCGAACGTGAGCTGGTCGATGAAGATGTGGTTGTCCGCGGTGAGCTTGCGCTGGTCCAGCAGGTAGTGGACGTCGACGTTCAGCCGTCCGCGTGTGATCGGATAGCCGGCGTACTTGCCGGAGTAGGGCGACAGGTTGGCGAGCGGGATGCCTTCCGCCTTCGCCGCGATGTCGAGGAAGGCGACGGGGGTCAGCGGATTGATCGTGCCGCGGATATCGACGGGGGCGTTGTCGTCGAGCTGCCCCTGGAGCGTGAGCTCGGCCGGCGCCGCGCCCGCGGCGGTACCGAATGCCCCGATGTTGCCGGTGAGGCTGGTCACGTCGGCGGTGTAGTTCGGCTTGATGAAATTGTCGGTGTAGTTCAGGCGGCCCTTCGTCAGGCTGACGCGACCGACCCGAACGTCGGCGGCGGGGCCCGAAGGAGCGACCGGGGCGGGTGTCGCGTTGGCATCGGGCACCGGCGTCGTTCTCGCCTCGGTGACCGACACGGCGCCCGGTGTTTCCGGCCCCGCGACGACGTCCTGCAGGTTGAGCCGGCCGTTCGCGTTGACGATCACGCGTGCGTAGAAATCGTCGAGAGCGATACCGCCGATGTCGATGCGTGGCGTGGCTTCGCCGATCTTCACCGACAGGGCGCTGGCGGTGAGCGAACCGATACGGAGAAAGTCCGCATCGGTCACCTTGTCGAGCACGCGCAGGCGACCGAGCGTGGCGTCGCCCTGCCAGTCGATGCGTGCCGGCGCCTTGCCCGGCATCGACGCACGCAGCCTGCCGTCCACGCTGAGCAGGGCGCTGGCGATGCGCACGTTGAGCGGCACGGTGACCAGCGACTGCAACGGAGCGAGGTCGAGTCGTGTCGCCTTGATCGTCAGGTCGGCAAGCATCGACCGGGGCGTCACCTGGCCCGCGATCGCGAAGGCTCCCTTGCCGAGCATGCCGTCGAGATTCAGGCGCACGGGCTTCCTCGTGTCGTCGGACAGACCGTCGATAGCGAAGGACGTCGCGTTCAGCACGATGTCGCGACGTCGGGCCGGCGCCTTCGCGTCGCGGATCGAGACGACGCCGTCGCCGACATCGACCCGGGCGATGCTCCAGCGCCACGGCGATGTGGCGGGTGCCTGTGGCGCGGTTGCGGGAGGCGCGGCCTTCAGGATGCCGACGAGATCGACGGAGCCGTCGGCAAGGCGCCGCACGTCGAGCGCGAGACCGTCGAGGGTCAGGCGATCGAGGCGCGCCTCGCTGGTGGCGAGGTCGAGCAGCGCGACGTCCGCCGCCAGCGAGCGCCACGTGACCGGCGCGACGCCGCCGTCGTGCGGCACGAGACGGAAGCCGTCGAGTGTCGCCTTCGCATGCGCGATGCGGACCGTCGCCGCCTCGTGCCAATCGACGAGCAGCTCGCCCATGGCGCCGATCGAACCCGCCTGCACGTCGGCGTCGAGCACCGATGGCGCGAACGGCATCAGCGTCGCGAGCGACACGTTCTTCAGCGTGATGCCGCCGTCGTAGCGGCTGGCGGCGAGGTCGAGCCTGCCCTTGGTCGCGACGTCGCCGCCGGCCATCCGCGCGGTGACATCCATCGCCGCGACCGGCGCCTTCACGGTACTGAGGCCACGCAGCGACGCACGCACGTCGTCGAGCACGAGGCGGGCGGGCGCGGGTGCCGCGAGATCCGCGTATTCGATGCGCGACGATGTCACGGCGAGGCTGTCGATACGCACGTCGGCCGGCTTCGTTTCCGGCGCGGGCTTCGCCGCGGGCGCGGGCAGCAAGGCGTGGATGCTGCTGCGACCGGCGGGGAGGCGCGCATAGCGCACGTCGAGGCGATCGAGCGCGATCGCGCCGAAGCGGTAGCGGGACGTCAGGGGCTCGAGGGCGGTCAGGGCGATATCGGCGTGGCCCACGCCGAGCAGCGGCTTGTCCTGCGCGTCGTGCACGCGGAGGTCGTCGACGACGACCCGGCCACCCAGCACCACGCGTGGCGCGGTGTCGGTCATGAGGAAACGGACGTCGAGATGGCCGGAAAGCCGGCCCTCCGGCAGGCGAACGGGCAGCGGGCCGGGCACGAAGCCGATGTAGCGGGGCAGGTCCAGCTTGTCGAGGCGGAACGACACCATCGACTCGCGACTGTTCGCGAAGGGCTTGGTCTGACCCTGGACGCGCAGCGGGCTCCCGTCGATCGTCATGGCCAGCAGCGGCTGCACGAAGATGTCGGTGGCGCTCGGCAGGTTGGCGATGAAGGGTATGCCGAGCTCGAGGTGGTCGACGCGGTGCGTCGCGTCGAGTACGCGGTCGTCGAAGTCGATCTCGCCGCCATGGATCGCGATGTTGGACAGCGCGAAGCGTGCCGGCTCGGAAGGCGGCGCCTTCGGGTCGCTGGCGAAGCGGTCGAGGATGTCCGATACGTTGAAGCGATGCGCATCGTCCCGGCGCAGGTGCACGCGGGGCCGGTCGAGCGTGAGGGCGTCCAGGATCGGCGCCGCGCGAAAGAGGGACGCCCACGACGCGTTCGCGGTGACGCGGTCGATGTCGACGAAGGGCGTCTTGCCGTCGCGTTCGCCGATGTGCAGGCCGGCGATGACGAGGTCGAGGGTGAACGGATTGAAATCGACGTCGCCGAGGGTCACCGGACGGCCGAGCGCCGCGCTCGCGTGTTTCTCGACCTGCGAGCGGATCAGCGGAGGGGCGACGACGAAGCCGAGCAGCGCGAACGCCGCCAGCGCGCCGGCCGTCCAGGCGGCGATCCGTCGTGCGCGGCGGGACCGGTACACGTCCACGCCGCGGGCGCGCGCGGCGCGCCAGTGGGCTCTGCCTCGTTCTTTCAGCGATTCCATGCCGTCGCTCCTCACACGAAAAAAGGCCCCCGCGGAGTCTACCCGGCGGAGGCCTTCGTGAGCGTGGCGTCAACGCCGGAGCGTCTCCGGCGATTCAGGATTCAGGTCCAGGAACAGACGACCTTACCGCTCTGGCCGGCGTCCATCAGGTCGAAGCCCTTCTGGAAGTCGTCGATCGCGATCTGGTGGGTGAGCACCTTCTGCAGCGGGAAGCCGGTCAGCACCATCTGGGTCATCTTGTACCAGGTCTCGTACATCTTGCGGCCGTAGATGCCCTGCAGAGTGAGGCCCTTGAAGATGACCTTGTCCCAGTCGATGCCGGCACCGCGCGGCATGATGCCGAGCATGGCGATCTTGCCGCCGTGGTACATGCACTCCAGCATGTCGCCGAACGCGCGGGGGTTGCCGCTCATTTCCAGGCCGACATCGAAGCCTTCGATGTGGAGGTCCTTCACGACGTCCTTCAGCGACTGGTTGGCGACGTTGACGACGCGCGTGGCGCCCATGTCGGCGGCCAGCTTCAGGCGGTAGTCGTTGACGTCGGTCACCACCACGTTGCGGGCGCCCACGTGCTTGGCGATGCCCGCGGCGATGATGCCGATCGGGCCGGCGCCGGTGATGAGGACGTCTTCGCCGATCAGGTCGAATTCCAGCGCGCAGTGCGCGGCGTTACCGTACGGATCGAAGAACGCGGCGAGCTCCGACGGGATCTGGTCGGGGATCGGCCACAGGTTCGACGCCGGCATGGTCATGTATTCGGCGAACGCGCCATTACGATTCACGCCGATGCCGATGGTGTTCGGGCAGAGGTGCTGGCGGCCGGCGCGGCAGTTGCGGCAATGGCCGCACACGATGTGGCCTTCCGCCGAGACGCGGTCGCCGATCTTGTAGCCCGTGACGCCCGGGCCGATCTCGACGATTCGACCGACGAACTCGTGACCGATGGTCAGGCCGGGCGTGATCGTGCGCTGGGACCATTCGTCCCACTTGTAGATGTGCAGGTCGGTCCCGCAGATGGCGGTTTTCTCGACCTTGATCAGGACTTCGTTCGGGCCGACCTGCGGCACCGGCACTTCTTCCATCCAGATGCCCTGTTCGGGCTTGCGCTTGACCAGCGCCTTCATCGTCTGCGGCATGGGATCGGGGATTCCGTGGGAGGGTCCGCGGCGCGGACCCAAACCACCATTATATGCCGCCGGACATCGTTTTCGTGGTGCGCCGCGCCATTGCCTTCCGACCGGAAGCCCCTCTATGGTCGGTCGGCTTGAATGACCGACAGGGGCACGAAACACATGCAGATCCGCTCGATGATGCTTGGAGCAGCCATGGCGCTGGCACTTGATGCGAAGGCCGACGAAGGCATGTGGATGCCGTCGCAGCTGCCTTCGATTGCGAAGAATCTCAAAGAGGCCGGCTTCCGGGGCGACCCGAAGGACCTGGCCGACCTGACCCGCGCGCCCCTGGACGCCGTGGTCCGTATCGGCGGCGGCACGGGCGCGTTCGTGTCCGACGAGGGGCTGGTGGTCACGAACCACCATGTGGCCTTCGGCGTCATCCAGTACAACTCGAAGCCGGATCGCGACCTGATCGCGAATGGCTACGTTGCGCCCGACCGTGCCGGCGAGCTGCCGGCCAACCCCGATTACCGTCTTCGCGTGACCGTCGGCTTCGATAAGGTCACCGACACCGTGCTGGCCGCGGCGCGCGGCAAGACAGGCCGGGCGTATTACGACGCGGTGGACGCGGCCAGCAAGGCGCTGGTCGCGGCGTGCGAGAAGGGCGACGGCATCCGCTGCAGCGTCGCCAACATGTTCTACGGCCGCGACTTCTACCTGGTGAAGCAGCTCGAACTGCGCGACCTGCGGCTCGTCTACGCGCCGCCGCGCGCCATCGGTAACTACGGCGACGAGATCGACAACTTCGTCTGGCCTCGCCACGCGGGCGACTTCACCATCCTGCGCGCCTACGTCGGTCCGGATGGCAAGCCGGCCGATTATTCGCCGGACAACAAGCCCTACCGTCCGCCGTCGCACCTCAGACTGGCGACCTCGGGCGTCGTCGAGGGCGACTTCGTCATGCTGGCGGGCTACCCGGGCACCACGTACCGGCACCGCACCGCCGCCGAGTTCGCCGACCAGATCCAGTGGCGCCTGCCGACGTACGTCGCGACGATGAAGGCGTTGCAGGATGTCATCGAGACGCAAGGCAAGGCGGACAAGGACGCGGGGATCCGCTACGCGTCGCAGCTGCAGTCGCTGAAGAACGGCATCAAGCGGTTCGAAGGCGAGCTCGAGGGCCTCGAGCGCAGCAACGCCGCCGCCGTCCGCCGCGAAGACGAAGCCGCCATGCTGGCGTGGCTGGCGAAGCAGCCGGATGGCGCGACGCTCAAGCCGCAGATCGACCAGGTGCTCGCGCTCATCGCGCAGGGCAAGGACGTGCGCGACCGCGACATGCTGCTGGCCTTGCTTGCCAGCCAGACCCAGCTGATGCGCGGCGCCCTGGCCATCGATCGTCTGTCGGTCGAACGTCCGAAACCCGACGCGGAGCGCGAGTCGGGCTACCAGGCGCGCGACGAGGAACTGATCAAGAGCCAGCTCAGGCAGGCCCAGCGTCGCTACGATCCGCGCGTCGAGAAAGCGCTGGTGACGTCGCTCATGGTCCGCTACCAGAAGCTGCCCGACGCGCAGCGGTTGCCGGAGTTCGACAAGGTGTTCGGCCGCACGTCCGCCGAGCTCGCCACCGCGCTCGATCGCATCTACGGCGCGACGAGGTTCGGCGACGAAGCGGAGCGCATGCGTCTCTTCGCCGCGACGCCCGCCGATGTGGCGAAGAGCGACGACGCGCTGCTGGTGGCCGCGCGGACGCTGCGCCCGGCACTGTTGCGCCTGGACGACGAGCACAAGGCGCGCGACGGTGACCTGCTTCGCCTTCGGCCCGCCTACATGCAGGCGTTGATCGGCTTTCGCGAGTCGCAGGGCAAGGCCGTGTATCCGGACGCGAACTCGACGCTGCGCGTCAGCTACGGCAAGGTCACGCCGCTGCAGGCCCGCGACGCCGTCACCTACGCGCCGCTCACCACGGTCCGTGGCATCGTCGAGAAGAACACGGGCAAGCCGCCGTTCGATGCACCGAAGCCCTTGCTCGATGCGATCGCCAAGGGCGACTTCAAGGGCTATGCCGATCCGAAGACGGGCGAGATGCCGGTCGACTTCCTGAGCAACCTCGACACCACCGGCGGCAATTCGGGTTCGCCGGTACTCAACGCGAAGGGCGAACTGGTCGGCCTGAACTTCGACAGCAACTGGGAAGCCGTCAGCGCGAGCTGGATGTACGACCCGCGTTACAAGCGCGCCATCCACGTCGACATGCGTTACATGCGCTGGCTGATCGACAAGGTCTATCCGTCGCCGTCGCTGCTGAAGGAACTGGGCGTGCCGGCGTCGAAGTAAGCGCAGCGGACTCGCAGGTGGTTATCCACAACCGGTGTGGATACCACCTGCATAACCGTGTGGACAACTCCGATTCGCCGTTACGCGGCGGTGACTTGCGTCACACTGATCAGTGCGTGACCACCGGTGCGCGCCACGTGTCGCGTTTATCCACAGCGTGTGTGGACATGCACTGCATAAGCATGTGGACAACTCCGTTTCGCCCTTGCACGGCACGCACTTGCATCACGCTGCTTACAAAGTGACCAGGGCGCCGCGCTTCCGGTGCACTCACGATATCCACAGCCGGTGTGGGTAATCGCTGCATAAGCATGTGGATAACCACGAACGCGCCATACCGGACATGCACTTGCGTTTCGTTGGTCAGTCATTGACCAGCATGCTTGCGGTACCCTTGCGATCGTTCGCCTGCGCAGCATCGTCATGAGCCTCGATCAACGCCCCCTCGCCATCTTCCTGATGGGCCCGACCGCATCGGGCAAGACGGCGCTTGCGTGCGCGCTCGCCGATCGGTTTCCCGTCGGTCTGGTCAGCGTCGATTCCGCGCTGGTCTATCGGGGGCTGGACATCGGGTCGGCCAAGCCCGACGCCGCGACGCTCGCGCGCTATCCGCATGACCTGATCGACATCCGCGATCCCGCGCAGCCGTATTCGGCCGCCGACTTCCGCATCGATGCCATCGCCGCGATGGAGCGCATCTCGGCGCAGGGCAGGGTGCCGCTGCTCGTAGGTGGCACTGGCCTGTACTTCCGCGCCCTGCAGCGCGGCCTTTCCGATCTGCCCGACGCCGATCCCGCCTTGCGCGAGCGACTCGCCGCCGAGGCGTCGTCGATCGGATGGGAGGCCATGCACGCGCGCATGGCCGCGCTCGACCCCGTGGCCGGTGCGCGGATCCGGCCAGGCGACACGCAGCGCATCCAGCGCGCCCTCGAGGTGATGAGCCTCAGCGGTCGCACGCTGACCGAACTGCAGACGGGGGGAAGCGGCGTGCGCTTTCCGTGGCGCGTGCTGAAGCTGGCGCTCCTTCCGGTCGACCGAAAGGAGCTGCACGAGCGTATCGCGACACGCTTCGACGCCATGCTGGCCGACGGTTTCCTCGACGAGGTGCGTCGCCTGCGCGACCGCGGCGATCTGGTGCCGGACCTCCCCGCGATCCGTGCGGTCGGGTATCGCCAGGCCTGGGAATATCTGGATGGGCAGGGCGATGCCACGGAATTCCGTAACCGTGGTATCTATGCCACTCGTCAGCTCGCGAAACGCCAGATCACATGGCTGCGCAGCGAGCTCGACGCCCGCACGTTCGACCCGGACCGGGGGGATCCATTGCCCGAGGCCGAGCGCGCGGTGGCGCAGTTCCTGGGAATGCCGAAAGCATCACGTCCGGCGCTTCCAGCGGGCATTTAAAAGCAGTTAAGATTCAAGACACTTGGGCCGGGGCGCCTTCGCAGGCGTTTTTTCCCGGACCCGCTCGAGAGGCGTAGGGGAGAACAAAAAATGTCCAAAGGGCAATCGTTGCAGGATCCGTTTCTGAATGCGCTCCGTCGTGAGCGCGTGCCGGTCGCCATCTATCTGGTGAACGGCATCAAGCTGCAGGGCACGATCGAGTCGTTCGACCAGTTCGTGGTGCTGCTGCGCAACCAGGTCAGCCAGATGGTCTACAAGCACGCCATCTCGACCGTGGTGCCGAGCCGGAACGTCCGGGTCGGCGGTCATGAGAACCACGCGGACGCGACATCGGGTGACGGCGAGGGTTGAGGGGCCCCGCCGGCAAACCCATATGGAAGAGGACGGGTGCGCGTATGCTTACCGCTGCGCGCGCCCCCTTCACCCATGAGGTCATCCCGCTAAGTGTTCGATAGACAAAAGAAAGGCGACCGGGCGATCCTGGTCCTTCCGCATTCGCGTGGCGAGGGCGACGCGATTCGCCGTGGCGAGGAATTCGCCGAACTGGTGTCCTCCGCGGGCGCCGAGATCCTGACCAGCATTTCCGCTCGCGTCGCCGAGCCGAACCCCCGTTTCTACATCGGCAGCGGCAAGGCCGACGAGGTCGCCGAAGCGGTGCGCGCGCTCGAGGCCGACCTGGTCCTCGTGGACCACGTGCTCACGCCGGTGCAGGAGCGCAACCTCGAAAAGCACCTGAAGACCCGCGTGGTCGACCGCGCCGGGCTGATTCTCGACATCTTCGCCCAGCGTGCCCGTTCGCACGAAGGCAAGCTCGAGGTCGAACTGGCCCAGCTCAAGCACATCGCCACACGCCTCGTGCGCGGCTGGACCCACCTGGATGCCCAGCGCGGCGGTGCCATCGGCAACCGCGGCCCGGGTGAAACCCAGCTCGAAACCGATCGCCGCCTGCTCGCCGAGCGCGTGAAGATGCTCACCAAGCGCCTCGAGAAGGTGCAAGTGCAGCGCGACCAGCAGCGCCGCGCGCGTCTGCGCAACACGGTGCCCCGCGTGGCGCTGGTGGGCTACACCAACGCCGGCAAGTCGACGCTTTTCAACGCGTTGACCACGGGCGGCGTCTATGCGGCCGACCAGCTCTTCGCGACGCTCGACCCCACGGTGCGCAAGATCGACGGGCTGTCCTGCGGCCCCGCCGTGATCGCCGACACCGTCGGCTTCATCCGCGAGCTGCCTCACGACCTGGTCGCCGCCTTCCGCGCCACGCTGGCGGAAGCGCGTGACGCCGACCTTCTCATCCACGTCAGCGATGCCGCCGACGAGGAGCGCGAGTTGCTGCAGCGCGTGGTCAACGACGTGCTCGAGGAGATCGGGGCAGGGGACGTTCCCCAGCTGTCGGTCATGAACAAGGTCGACCTCGTCGACACCGCCCCGCGGGTCGATCGCGGCGACGACGGCAAGCCCCGCCAGGTCTGGCTTTCCGCCGCGACGGGCGACGGCATCGACGGGCTGCGCGAGGCGCTCGGCGAGTTGCTCGGCGGCGATCGCATCCGCGCAGGGCTTGAGCTTCCTCTCACCGCCGGACGCCTGCACGCGCGTCTCAAGGCGGTCGGCGCCATCGTCGGGGAGGCCGTCGACGAACACGGCTGGCACCTCGATATCGATGCTCCCCGGTCGCTGCTGGCCCCGCTTCTGGGCGACGACGCGGACGCCCGATCGCTTCGCGACCTCATCGATCCCCCGCATCCCGGGTTCTGACCGACCACTCGGCCATACCCATCTGGTAGAATTCACGTCGTTTGCGTGCCCCAACGGCGCGGTGTCGGGTGCTTTCGCGCCCGCCGCCATTCCCCGCCGGCGCGGTGCCACCTCAAGGCTTGCCAGCCGCCCACCCCTCCGGTCCCCGAAGGAGACTGTCGCCCATGGCTTGGAATGAACCCGGCAACGGCCAGAAGGATCCCTGGAACCGCAACAGGCCGGGCGGGCGCAAGCCCGACATCGATGCCGCGCTGAAGAACCTGAAGGCGCGCTTCGGCCGCTTCGGGGCGGGCAGTGGCGGTGTCTTCGCCATCGTCGTCGTCTTCGTCCTCGCCTGGCTGCTGGTTTCCAGCTACACCGTGATCGATGCCCGCCAGGTTGGCGTGGTGCTGCGGTTCGGCGAGTTCTCGCGCGTCCTGCCGCCCGGCTTCCACCTGAAGGCGCCGAGTCCGGTCGAGACCGTGACCAAGGTCGAGACGACGCAGGTGCGCTCGGTGTCCGACAACGTGTCGATGCTGACGCGCGACGAGAACATCATTGCCATCGACTTCAACGTGCAGTACCAGGTCTCCGATGCCCGGAAGTTCCTGTACTCGAACGCCGATGGCGTCGAGGTCACGATGAAGAACGCGGCGGAGGCGGCCGTGCGTTCGGTGGTCGGCGCCAACATCATGGACAACATCCTGACCACGCCGGGCGTCGACACCCCGGCACCCGCGCAGGCGCCCGTCGCCGGCGTCGCGCCGGCGGCCAAGGAGACCCTGCAGCAGCAGACGCGGGACATCCTCCAGGCCACGCTCGACAAGTACGATGCCGGCGTCCTGGTCACGGGCGTCAGCTTCCAGAACGTCTCTCCGCCGCAGCAGGTGAAGGACGCCTTCGACGACGTCAACGCCGCCCGCGAAGACAAGCAGAGCGAAGAGAACAAGGCCCGCGCATACGAAAGCCAGGTCGTGCCCGTGGCTCGCGGCGAAGCCGCGCGCATCGCCGCGGAGGCCGACGCGGAGCGCGTCGAGCGCATCGCGCGCGCCAACGGCGACGCCGAGCGCTTCAATCTGCTGCTCAAGGAATACCGAGCCGCGCCCGACGTCACCCGCCGCCGCCTGTGGCTCGAGACGGTGGAAGAAGTCATGGCCGGCAATCCCAAGGTGGTCGATGGCAGCAACGGCAAGAACATCATGCAGCTGCCGGTCGACGCCGGTAACGGCAACGTGCGCAACGTGCCGGGTGTCGGCACCGTCATCCAGTCCGCGACCACCGACGCGAATCCGAATCCGCAGGGGAACGCCCAGTGAAGATCGTTTCCGGCCTCATCGTCGTCGCGCTCGTCCTGCTCGGCTTCAACAGCCTGTTCGTGGTCAAGGAAGGCGAGAACGCGCTGCTCCTGCAGTTCGGCCGCATCGTGCGGTCCGACTACAAGCCCGGCCTGCACTTCAAGATTCCGGTCGTGCAGCAAGTGATGCGTTTCGACAACCGCATCCTCGGCCTCGACTCGCAGCCCGAGCGTTATTTCACGCTCGAGAAGAAGAGCGTCAACGTCGACTTCTACGTGAAGTGGCGCATCGCCGATAACGCGGCCTATTACCGTGCCACCTCCGGCGAGCAATTGCAGGCCACGCAGCGCCTGACCCCGATCGTCAAGGATGCCCTCCGTTACGAGTTCAACGCGCGCCCGCTCGAAGACCTCATCGCCGGCGGCCGCAAGGACATCACCGAGCGCGTGCGCCAGCAGACCGACACCGTCGCACGCAAGAATCTCGGCATCGCCGTGGTCGACGTCCGCATCAAGCGCATCGACCTTCCCGACGAGGTCAGCGGCTCGGTGTACAAGCGCATGCGCGCCGAACGCCTGCAGCTGGCGAACGAACTCCGCTACACCGGCCAGGAAAGCGCCGAGACGATTCGCGCCGACGCCGACCGCCAGAAGCTGGTGCTGCTGGCCGACGCGAACCGCGACGCCACCAAGGTCAAGGGCGACGGCGACGCGCAGGCGGCCGCCATCTACGCCCAGGCATACAGCCAGGACCCGGAATTCTTCGCGTTCTACCGGAGTCTTTCGGCGTACCGTAAGGCGTTTGCCGATGGCAAGGGCACGTTCGTCCTGAAGCCCGATTCCGAATTCCTGCGCTACCTCAACGACGGCCCCGGTCGTCAGCGCTGAACCCGTTCCACATCGCCCGCCAGGGCAACCGCAACGAAGAGAACCATCACATGGGTAAGTCAGTCGTCATTCTCGGCGCGCAATGGGGCGACGAAGGCAAGGGCAAGATCGTCGATCTCCTCACGGAGCGCGTCGGTGCCGTCGTCCGTTTCCAGGGCGGTCACAACGCCGGCCACACGCTGGTCATCAAGGGCAAGAAGACCGTCCTTCACCTGATCCCGTCGGGCATCCTGCGTGACGACGCGCTGTGCCTGATCGGCAACGGTGTCGTGCTGTCGCCGGCCGCGCTGATGAGCGAGATCGCCGAGCTCGAGGCCCAGGGCGTCGACGTGCGTCCGCGCCTGAAGATCTCGCCGGCCACGCCGCTGATCATGCCGTACCACATCGCCGTCGATAAGGCGCGCGAGGTCGCCTCCGGCGCGAAGGCGATCGGCACGACCGGTCGCGGCATCGGCCCGGCGTACGAAGACAAGGTGGCGCGTCGTTCCATCCGCGTCGCCGACCTCATGTACCCGCACGAACTGCCCGAGAAGGTGCAGGCCGCCGTCGACTACCACAACTTCGTGCTCACCCAGTGGCTGAAGGCCGAGCCGGTCGACTACCAGACCGTCCTTGACGAGGCGCTGACCTGGGGCGAGTACCTGAAGCCGATGGTCGACGACGTCGCGACCATCCTTCACGACGTGCGCCAGGAAGGCGGCAACATCCTGTTCGAAGGCGCGCAGGGCGCGCTGCTCGACATCGATCACGGCACCTACCCGTACGTCACCTCGTCGAACACGACGGTGGGTGGCGCGCTGGCCGGCACCGGCGTCGGCGCACGCGACATCGATTACGTGCTCGGCATCTGCAAGGCGTACGCCACGCGCGTCGGCGGCGGTCCGTTCCCGACCGAACTCAACGACGAGATGGGCGAACTGCTCCGCAAGAAGGGCAACGAGTTCGGCGCCAGCACCGGCCGTCCGCGCCGCTGCGGCTGGATCGACCTGGTGGCCCTGAAGCGCGCGGTGCAGATCAACGGCATCGACGGCCTCGCGATCACCAAGCTCGACGTGCTCGATGGCTTGGAAAGCATCAAAGTCTGCATCGCGTACGAATACCGCGGCAAGCGCCGCGAGCTCGCACCGCTCGACGCAGACGGCTGGGCCGAGTGCAAGCCGGTCTACCTCGAGTTCCCGGGCTGGGAAGAATCCACCGCGGGCATCCGTGACTGGAACAAGCTGCCGCCCGCCGCTCGCGCCTACCTGCGCGCGGTCGAAGAACTCTCGGGTTGCAAGCTGGCGCTGGTCGCCACCGGCGCCGACCGCGACGACACGATCGTCCTCGACGACCCGTTCGGCGGCAACGACTGCTGAGGAAAAACGCCAGCCTCGAGCTGGCGTTTTTTTTGAGTGGGGGCGGTGACGGCTCGGCTTCGCCATCGCGTTGGGTTTCGCGTGGCCGCGAAGAGCCGTCGGCCGCCGCCCTCGGCGCTCCGGGCTTCACCGTCGCTTGGGAAAGGATGCCGCTG
>NZ_FOBU01000001.1:0-182082 GCF_900109915.1 Luteibacter sp. UNCMF331Sha3.1 | reverse complement strand
ACCCAAGCGACGCCGGAGCTCGGAGCGGCGAGGGTGAGGGCCGACGGCTCTTCGCGGCACGCGCAAGCCAAACGCGACGGCGAAGCCGAGCCGTCACCCCATCAAGGAACCGACCCAGTCGGCCCCGCCCCCGAGCCCTTCGACGACGACGCATCCAGCAGCTTGTCGAACGCGCTCTTGTCGATCTTCTCGATCGACAGGATCTGGCACGGCGGGTCGTCGCGCCGGACGATCTGTTCGTTGAGGCCGCCGCACATCCTCATGTCCGGTCCGGTGACGGCGCGGTCGCTGTTCGACAGGCGGAAACGGATGCCGCCGCCGAGATCGGCGCGTGGGCAATCGACGGTGGTCTTGATGCGGAAATAGTTCGGCCCGTTGGCGGCGACGAACGTGCTGCCGTCGACCACGCCCCAGCGATTGATCTCGCTGGTGCGCAGGCAGTCGCCGTAGGGCAGCTCCTTGCGGGTCGGACCGGGGGCGCAGGCGGTGAGGAGAGCGCAACCGCCTAGCAGCGAAGCGGTGAGAAGGGTTCGCATGTTCATGCCTGGGACCTCCGGTTGAGTATCACGACGTTAAGCCGGATCCGGCCCGGAATCGAGTATCCATGGGGGCTGGGTGCACTGGTCGTTAAGGTGCCGGACGGCTCCGCTCACGTCGGTTGAACGTTTGCTCCGGCATCGTTTGCGAATGACCACCGCGTCCCGGTGGGTCCGGAACCGCGTCATGACCGTCCGCCCGCTTGGCACCCCACCGACCTCATCGGCAAGCACGGATCTCCTTCAGCGTTACTCCCGCGTACGGCAGCGTACCGCGGCCCTGTGCGCGCGGCTGCGGCCCGAAGATACCGTGGTGCAGTCCATGCCGGACGCCAGCCCCACGAAGTGGCACCTCGCCCATACGACGTGGTTCTTCGAGAAATTCATCCTCGAACGGGATGCCGGTTATCGTTCGTCGAATCCGGAGTGGCACTTCCTTTTCAATTCCTATTACCAGTCCGTCGGGCCGATGCACGCGCGGCCGCATCGCGGGATGCTGACAAGGCCGGCGCTCGATGAAGTGTGGGATTACCGCGCACGCGTCGACGACGCCGTTGCCGCGCGCATCGCGCGCGACGACGACTCCATGCTGGCGACGCTGATCGAGCTGGGTTGTCAGCACGAGCAGCAGCATCAGGAGCTGTTGCTCACCGACATCAAGCACGCGTTCGCGCAGAACCCGCTCGAACCCGCCTTCGCTCCGAACGCGCCACGCGCGCTGTCGATGGCGGCACCGGCGCTGACGTACCTTCCGTTCGACGAGGGCGTCGTCGAGGTGGGTCATGCGGGCGACGGATTCCATTTCGACAACGAAGGTCCGCGCCACCGCACGTACCGGCAGGCGGGCTCGCTGGCGAACCGGCCGGTGACGAACGCCGAGTTCCTCGCGTTCATCCAGGACGGTGGCTATCGCGATCCGATGCTCTGGCTGTCGGACGGCTGGGCCGTCGTGCAGGCGGAGGGGTGGGCGCGTCCGCTGTATTGGGACGACGCACTCGAGACCGAATTCACGCTGCACGGCCGCCGCGAGATCGATCCGCACGCGCCCGTGTGCCACGTCAGCTATTTCGAAGCCGACGCGTTCGCGCGCTGGGCCGGTGCGCGACTGCCGGCCGAAACCGAATGGGAAACGCTGGCTGCGGACATTCCGGTGCAGGGCAACCTGCAGGACGCCGGCCTGTTCCACCCGCGCGCATCGACGTTCGAAACGTCGCTGGGCCAGATGTACGGCGACGTTTGGGAATGGACGATGAGCCCTTATGTCAGTTATCCGGGCTTTCGCCCGCTCGACGGTGCGCTGGGCGAGTACAACGGAAAATTCATGAACGGGCAGTGGGTGTTGCGCGGCGGCTCCTGCGCTACCCCTGCCGATCACGTTCGCGCGACGTACCGAAACTTCTTTCCTCCCCATGCCCGCTGGCAGTTCACGGGGATACGACTGGGAACCGATCGATGAGCGCTCAACCGAAAGATATCCGCGTCGACGACCGTCATCCGGATGTCGAGGACACCCTCGAGACCGTGCGTCGTGGGCTCTCCGCGCCACAGAAGAAACTGCCGTCGCGACTCTTCTACGACGAGCGCGGTTCGGCGCTGTTCGAAGCCATCTGCGAACAGCCCGAGTACTACCTGACGCGAACGGAGATCGCGATCATGCGCGATCACGCGGGCGACATCGCCGAGACGCTCGGTCCCGACGTCCGTCTCGTGGAATATGGCAGCGGCAGCGGCATCAAGACGCGCATGTTGCTTGAGCACCTCGAGACACCGGTGGCGTACGTGCCCGTGGAGATTTCGCGCAGCGCCCTGATGGAGAGCGTGGCGGACCTCGCGACGCGCTTCCCCGACGTGCCGATGCAGCCGGTGTGCGCCGACTTTACCCAGCCGTTGCGCCTGCCGGTCGCGGCGCGGTCTCCGCGTCGCACCGTCATCTACTTCCCTGGCTCGACGATCGGTAACTTCGAAGCGAAGGACGCCATCCGCATCCTCCGGCAGATGCGCGCGGAAATGAGCGAGGGCGGCGGCGTCGTGATCGGCGTCGACCTCAAGAAGGATCCGGCGCAGATCGAGGCGGCGTACAACGATGCCGCGGGTGTCACGCGGGACTTCACGCTGAACATGCTCGTACGGCTGAATCGTGAGATCGGTACCGACTTCGACATCGACGCGTTCCGTCACCGCGCGCGTTACAACGCGCTGGCCGGCCGCATCGAAACCTCGCTCGTGAGCACGAAGCGGCAGGACGTGCACGTGCGCGACGAGACCTTCGCGTTCCGCGAAGACGAGGCGATGCAGGTGGAATACAGCTGCAAGTACTCGCTCGACGATTTCGCGCAGATGGCGAACAAGGCCGGGCTGTCCGTGGAAAAGGTCTGGATGGACGAGGACCGCCGTTTCAGCGTGCAGTACCTGGTGCGGTCGAGTCCGGTGGTCTGAGGGTCGCTCTTGCAGGAGCCGCCTTGGCGGCTCCTGCATCATCAGGGATCGATCAGCCCGGTCGGGGCGCTCCCAGCGACACCAGCAGGTCCTGCGCCGTGCGGATACGCTCGACGGATCCCGGCAGTTCAAGGATCACGCGCAGCTTGTCCTGACCGTCCATCTTGAAGATGCGCGGTTGCTGCTGGATGAGCCTGATCAGCGCCATCGGATCGATGTCCGGCTTCTCGCGGAAGGTGACGCGCCCGCCGTTAGCGCCGAAATCGAGCTTGCGGATGCCGAGCGGTGTGGCCATCAGCTTGAGCTGGGCCACGGCGAACAGGCACTTGGTCTGGTCCGGCAGCAGACCGAAGCGGTCGATCATCTCCACCTGCAGCTCGCGCAGGCCATGCTCGTCGCGGGCGCTGGCGATCCGCTTGTAGAGCGTCAGGCGGGTATGCACGTCGGGGAGGTAGTCCTCCGGAATCAACGCGGGAAGGTGCAGCTCGACTTCCGTCTCGTGCTCCGACGTCAGATCGAAATCGGGCACCTTGCCCGACTTCAGCGCGCGCACGGCACGATCGAGCAGTTCGGTGTAGAGGCCGAAACCGATCTCCTGGATCTGTCCCGACTGCTCCTCGCCCAACATCTCGCCGGCGCCGCGAATCTCGAGATCGTGCGTGGCCAGCGTGAAGCCGGCGCCCAGCTCTTCGAGCGAGGCCAGTGCTTCGAGACGCTTTTCGGCGTCGGCGGTCATCGCCTTGCGATCGGGGACGATCAGGTACGCGTAGGCGCGGTGGTGCGAACGCCCCACGCGACCGCGTAGCTGGTGCAGCTGCGCGAGGCCGAAACGGTCGGCGCGATTGACGACGATGGTGTTCGCGGTGGGGATGTCGATGCCCGATTCGATGATCGTGGTCGACACCAGCACATTGAAGCGCTGGCGATGGAAGTCCGCCATCACCTGTTCCAGCTCGCGTTCCGGCATCTGTCCGTGCGCGACGCGGATGCGCGCCTCCGGCACCAGTTCGCCGAGCTCGCGCGCCGTGCGCTCGATGGACTCGACCTCGTTGTGCAGGAAGTACACCTGGCCGCCACGCGCGAGCTCGCGCTGGAGGGCCTCGCGGATCAACGCGGGCTGGTAGGTCGAGATCAGCGTGCGTACCGCGGTCCGGTGCGCGGGCGGCGTCGCGATGATCGAGAGATCGCGCAGGCCGCTCATCGCCATGTTCAGCGTGCGGGGAATCGGGGTGGCCGTGAGCGTCAGCAGGTCGACTTCCGCGCGCAGTTTCTTCAGCTGCTCCTTCTGCCGCACGCCGAAGCGTTGCTCTTCGTCGACGATCACGAGGCCCAGGTTCTTGAACCGGATGTCCGGCTGCAGCAGCTTGTGCGTGCCGACCATCACGTCGACCTGACCATCGGCGAGACGCTCGAGTGCCGCGTCGACTTCCTTCTTCGACTTGAAGCGCGAAAGCACGTCGACGCGCACCGGCCAGTCGGCGAAGCGGTCGGCGAAGTTGCGGTAGTGCTGCTGGGCCAGCAAGGTGGTGGGCACGAGCACGGCCACCTGCTTGCCGGCGGTCGCGGCCGCGAAGGCCGCGCGCAACGCCACTTCGGTCTTGCCGAAGCCGACGTCGCCGCAGACCACGCGGTCCATGGCGCGCGGCGCCGCCAGGTCGACGATGACGGCATCGATGGCGGCCTGCTGGTCGGGCGTTTCCTCGAAGGGGAACGTCGCCGCGAATTCTTCGATCATCTGCCGGTCGACGGGCAGCGACTCGCCCTGGCGCGCCTCGCGCTGCGCGTAGATCGCGAGCAGTTCGGCCGCGACATCGCGCACCTTCTCGGCCGCCTTCTTGCGCGCGCGCTCCCAGGCGTCGCCACCCAGCGAATGCAGCGGTGCGAGCTCCGGCGCGGTGCCGGTGTAGCGGCTGACGAGGCCGAGCTGCGCGACGGGGACGTAGAGCTTGTCGCCCTTGGCGTATTCGATGGTGAGGAACTCGCCGGGCATGTCGCCGACGTCGAGCGACACAAGGCCCTGATACCTGCCCACACCGTGGTCGATGTGGACGATGGGCGAGCCGATGGACAGCTCCGTCAGGTCCTTGATGATGCTTTCGGGATCGCGCGCCGCGCCGGCGCGGCGCTTGCGATCGGTGCGCACGCGCTCGCCGAAGAGCTCGCGCTCGGTCAGCACCGTCAGGGCGGGCGCCTTCAGCGCGAATCCCTGTTCGAGCGACGCGGCCGTGATCGAGAGCGGCTCGCTCCGCGCGAGGAAATCGTTCCAGCCCTCGACGCTGACCGGCTTCAGGCCGGCGCCGGCGAGCTGCTCGATGAGCGCTTCGCGACGGCCGGCGGAATCCGCGGCGATCAGCACGCGACCGGGATAGCT
This sequence comes from Luteibacter sp. UNCMF331Sha3.1, assembly GCF_900109915.1. Classification (GTDB taxonomy): domain Bacteria; phylum Pseudomonadota; class Gammaproteobacteria; order Xanthomonadales; family Rhodanobacteraceae; genus Luteibacter. The sequence goes on along the minus strand of NZ_FOBU01000001.1, from coordinate 176,739 downwards.
GGCGAGGAAGTGGCGCAGTCCGGTGCCGGGCTCCTCGCCCTTGCGGTTGAGCGGCACCTCCGGGGCGGGCAGCGTGCCGAGGTCCACGGCGTGTTCGTGGCCGGCCGGCACGACGTCGACGCGCACCTGCCTGTTGAGGCGCTCGCGGAGCTGTTCCGGCGGGAGGTATATCTCCGCGGGCGGCAGCACCGGGCGCTCGATGTCGTGCGCACGCTGGTCGTAGCGCTCGGCCGTCTGGGTCCAGAACTGTTCGGACGATTCGAGCGTGCCCTCGCCGAGGACGAACAACGCGTCGCCGGCGATGTAGTCGAAAAGCGTCTCCGTGACCGGAAAGAACAGCGGCAGGTAGTACTCGATGCCGCCCGGCGTCGTGCCTTCCTTCATGTCCTGATAGAGCGGGCAACGGCGGATGTCGATCGGGAACCGTTCGCGCAGGTTCGCGCGGAAGGTCTTCGCGGCGTCGTCCGTCAGCGGAAATTCGCGCGCGGGCAGCAGGTCGACGCTTTCGACCTGGTGCTGCGACCGCTGCGTCTCGGTGTCGAACGTGCGGATCGATTCCACCTCGTCGTCGAACAGCTCCACGCGATAGGGCTCGCTGGCGCCCATGGCGTAGATGTCGATCAGCGCGCCGCGCACGGCGAAGTCGCCCGGTTCGGCGACCTGCGGCACATTGCGATACCCGGCGGCTTCGAGCCGGCGCTGCTCGGAGGCGAGATCCAGTTTCTGACCCTTGCGCAGCACCAGGCCCGAACCCGTGATGTGCGTGCGCGGAGAGATCCGCTGCATCAGCGTGGCGACGGGCACCACCAGCACGCCACGCTTCGTGGACGGCAGGCGATAGAGAGTGGCGATGCGCTGCGAGACGACTTCGGGATGCGGGCTGAAGACGTCGTAGGGCAGGGTTTCCCAGTCCGGGAAATGCAGCACCGGAAGCTCGCCGGCGAACACGGCCAGCTCGCTTTCGAGGTTGTCGGCGCTGCGCGTGTCGCGGACCACGACGACCAGCAGGCCGTCGTGGGTACGGGCGGCCTCGGCGATCTCCAGGGCCCAGGACGAACCATGCGGCACGGCCCAGTAACGGCGGGTCTTCGCGTTGACGGGGAGCGGGGGGCGGGGAAGCGCTACGGGCATGGAATCGGACGTCGGCCTTGCGGACAAGCCGTCGATTGTACTACCCGGAAGTGAAGAGCCCGAATCGAAGCCCCTTGGGAGCGGTCCCGCAAACGTCAGTCGGTGTAATCCGGCTCGAAGAAGCTCCAGCGGACGTCCCGGAACTTCGCCTTGAAGTCGGCCTCGACGACGTTGATCGCCTCGACCATGGCGCGCGCGGTGGGCGTCGGGGCCATCTTCGCCTTCACGGCCACCATGACGTCCGTGCCCATTTGCAGGGTCAGCACGTTGTAGACGGTGTCGACTTCCGGGCGTGCTTCGAGGAACGCGAGCATGGCCGCCCGCTGGCGGGGCTCGACGCCCTGTCCGATGAGCAGGGCCTTCACCTCGCGGGCCACCGCCACGGCGACGACGATCAGCAGCACGCCAATGGCGATGGTGCCGAGGGCGTCGAAGAGCAGGTTGCCGGTGAGCATGGTCAGCAGCACGGCGATCAGCGCGAGGCAAAGACCGATCAGCGCCGCGAGGTCTTCGCCGAAGATCACGAGCAGTTCGCTCGCGCGGGTCTCGCGGAACCACTGCCACAGGCCGCGACCCTCACGCGCCTTGTTTACCTCCTGCATGCAGCCGTGCATGGAGATGCCTTCGGTGACGATCGAGAACGCCAGCACGCCCACGGCCAGCCACGCATAGCGGAGCGGCTCGGGGTGGGTGAGCTTGTGGATGCCCTCGTACACGGAAAACATGCCGCCTACGGTGAAGAGCAGGATGGCGACGAGGAATGACCAGAAATACAGCGCGCGACCCCAGCCCAGCGGATAGTCGGGCGACGGCGGACGTTTCGCCTGGCGCATGCCGAGGAGCAGCAGGCCCTGGTTGCCGCAGTCGGCCAGCGAGTGCACGGCTTCGGCGAGCATGGCGCCCGAGCCCGTGAAGACGGCCGCCACGAGCTTGGCGACGAAGATGGCGAAATTGGCCCCGAGCGCGAGGAAGATCGCGCGTTTCGAGTCGGCGTGTCCGGACATGGAATTCCCTGCGTTCGAAGGAAGGCCCACGACGTGTCCGTGCGCGGGCCGATTCGCAGGATCTTACCGTATGACGCCCACACCGACGCCGAAGCTGACGTTCGGGTGGCCGCCCGACATCTCCTTGGCCGTCCAGACGTGCGACTGGTTCACCGATACGAGCGGGAAGGTGTACTGGGCCTGCCCGACGTTGCCGGTGCGGGTGCCGTTGAGGCGGCCTGCGATGGTGACCAGCCCGCCGGCCGGGTAGTCGAGGCTCTCGACGTATCCCGGCATCGCGGCGATGAAACGCCCGTTGCCGGTGTCGTTCGATTGCGGGCGCTGCGACCCGTCGAGCGGATAGGCGAGCACTTCGATTTCGCTGTGGTCGGCGAAGTTGCGCACGTTGACGATGCGTCCGCCCCAGATCACGTCGGCCGCGCCGTAGCGTTCCGGCTCGCGCGATACCTGCGCGGGCGGTACCGCCGCGTTATTCGGCGTGGGCTTGTAGATGGGAGCGGGCGCGCAGCCGGCAAGTGCGGCGGCGAGGACGGCGGCAGGGACGGCGAGACGGGCGATGGACGGGCGCATGGGTCGGCTCCTGGCGAGTGGAGTGACTTTAGCGCCTCCGTACTGAATGGGGCGCGTGCGGCGCGTTCGCGGGAACGTCATCTTTGTTTTCGTCGACCAGCCATGTCAGCCGGTATTCGGACTGACCCGGCGTGCCCAGCAGCTTCGGCAGGAGCCTCAGCGAGTCGCGAAGGGTTTCATCGAGTTTCCACGGCGCGTTCACGATGACCATCCCCGTGCCGTTGAGGCGCAGCGGGGAGTCGTCCGGATGCAGCAGCAGTTCGACCGCGAGCACGCGCTTCGCACCGCACTTCGTCAGCCAGCGATGGAAGGGCTGGACATGGCTGCGCATCTTGATCGGGTACCACACGGCGAAGATGCCACCGGGCCACTTCGCCAGCGCCGCCTTCAGGGACTTCTCGATCTGCCGGAACTCGCCGTCCTGCGCTTCGAAGGGCGGGTCGATGAGTACGAGGCCGCGCTTTTCCTTCGGCGGAATCATCGCGTTCAGCGCTTCGTAGCCGTCGCGCTGGTGGACGTGCACGCGGGCGTCGTGGTGAAAGAGCTGGCGCAGCGCGCCGGCGTCGTCCACGCGGAGCTCGCACAGCTGGGCGCTGTCGGTGGCACGCATCATGTGCGCGGCGATCCAGGGCGACCCGGGGTAGAAGCGCAGGGAGTCGTCGCCCTCGTTGCTGGCGCGGACGATCTCGAGCCACTTCCAGAGGAGCGGCGGCAGGCCGGAGGCGGTCTTCAGCACACCGAAGCCGTCATCGGCCTCGCCCGTCTTGCGGGCTTCGGTGCCGCGCAGGTCGTAGCGACCCCGGCCGGCATGGGTGTCGATGTAGCAGAAGGGCGAGGCCTTCTGCTCCAGGGCATCGATCAGGGCCACCAGCACCATGTGCTTGAGGACATCGGCGAAGTTGCCGGCATGGTACGCGTGGCGATAATTCATCCCGGGATTATAGGGGGTCTGACCCGGGCCCGCTGCCGGCGATGTGGTTTGCCTCAGCCCACCTGACTACCGAGCCGTAGGTTGATCCCTAGCGACGTCGCCAGTTCGCGCATCGTCTCGTCGTCGCGCGACGCGGTGATCCAGCCGGCGTAGACCTCGTCGTCCGCCTCGCGGGACCACAGGGTGTATCCGTGCTCCCTCAGCTGGTCGAAGGCCCGGCCGAACAGCGCGGGGCCGTCCGTGTCCTCATGGAACTCGTCGTCGTCCGGGTCGCCGTCCCAGTCGATCGAGAGGTTCCACCGGCCGATCAGTTCGTTGATGGCCTCGACCAGCGCGCGGGTGTCGTCCATGTCGACCTCGAAACCGGCCTTCCAGTCGATCACTTGACCGACGATGCGGACCGGGTCGTCGTCGCCCTCGTCCTCGGTTCGCTCGCGCCAGTCGTTGAACTGCTGCAGGGCGCTCTCCTCGTCGCCGGGGTTGATCAGCTGGAGCAGGGCGTAGACCTGGTTTTCGACGGAGGCCTCGCCGTCCTCGTCGTCGTGGTCGAAACGATCGTCGAAATCGTCGTCTTCGTAGGAAGCCATGGGGCGGGTCCGTCGGGCAGGGGAATGCCGGGATTATCGCGCATCTCCGGCCCGAACCGGCCACGGAACGCGCCGTGGCGCCCTTCCTACCCATTTTTCTTATTGACCGGTTGCCGAAAACGCGGTGTCCTTGGTTTAGCCGTCCAATCGGCTCGGCCCGTCCATGGGCCGGCATCAAGGGGGATTACCTATGAACGCGGTTACTTTCGTACGGGCGACGGGGGTCGCCATCCTCGTGCTGGCATCCGCCGGCGCCTCGGCACGCGGCGACGAGCCGGCACCGGACTCGATCTGCAGCGTGGTCGGCACGGCCCAGCGCTATGTGGGCACGACGGTCACGGTGAGGGGGGTCGCCAGCACCGACGGCAAGGTCACCATGCTTTCCGACGCGCAGTGCGCCGCCTCGCTCAGCCTGAGCATGGACGACGCGTCCAGCCGCAAGCGCGACGTCTCGTCGTTCCGCCGCACCGTCGGCGCGAAGGGCGTACGGGCCGACGCGACCGTCTTCGGGCGCTTCAAGGCCACCGGCGACGACAAGGCGCCCTATGGCATCGACGTCTACAGCGTGCGCGACGTCAGCGAGCTGCCGACCGCCGAAGGCGGTTAAGGGGCATCCCCCGGCGCGGCGCTGGCGCGCCGCGTGGGCGATCCGCTAGGCTTCCGGGCTCCACGGCCATGCCGGGCCAGCCCCGGTCGTGCCGTACTTCCAACGGAAGCGGCGATGCAGCAGCTGGACAAGGTAAAGATCGGCGTCATCGGGCTGGGCTACGTCGGCCTGCCTCTCGCCGTCGAGTTCGGCAAGCGCTACCCGACCCTGGGCTTCGACATCGACGCGTCGCGCGTCGACGAGCTGCGCGCCGGGGCCGACCGCACGCTGGAGGTGGAAACCGAGGCCCTGCGGGCGGCTACGCGGCTGACCTTCGGCAGCGAGCTCGACGCGTTGCGCGCCTGCAACGTCTTCGTCGTCACCGTGCCCACGCCGATCGACAGCGCGAAGCGGCCGGACCTGACCCCGCTGACCCGAGCGAGCGAGACGCTTGGTGCGGTGCTGAAGCCCGGCGACGTGGTGGTGTACGAGTCGACCGTCTACCCCGGCTGCACCGAAGAAGTCTGCGTGCCGATCCTCGAGCGTGTCTCGGGTCTTGCGTTCAACCGCGATTTCTTCGTGGGCTACAGCCCCGAGCGCATCAACCCGGGCGACCGCCAGCACCGTGTCACCACGATCCGCAAGGTCACGTCCGGTTCGACGCCGGCTGCCGCCGACTTCGTCGATGCCCTCTACGCGAGCATCATCGACGCGGGTACGTACAAGGCCAGCCGCATCAAGGTCGCGGAGGCCGCCAAGGTCATCGAGAACACCCAGCGCGACCTCAACATCGCACTCGTGAACGACCTGGCCATCCTCTTCAACAAGCTCGGTATCGACACCCTCGAAGTGCTGGAAGCCGCGGGCACGAAGTGGAACTTCCTGCCGTTCCGTCCGGGCCTGGTCGGCGGCCACTGCATCGGCGTCGACCCGTATTACCTCACGCACAAGGCGCAGGAAGTCGGTCACCATCCCGACGTGATCCTCGCCGGGCGTCGCACCAACGACGGCATGGGGCCGTACATCGCCGGCGAGCTGATCCGCCTCATGGTCTGCAAGGGCCTGAACCCCGTGGGCGCGCGCGTGCTCGTGCTCGGCCTGGCGTTCAAGGAAAACTGCCCCGACCTGCGCAACACGCGCGTGGTCGACATCATCGCCTCGCTGAAGACGTACAACGCCACCATCGACGTCCACGACCCGTGGGTGGATGCCGCCGAGGCGGAGCATGAATATGGCCTGCGTCCGGTGGCGGAGCCCGATGTCGCCGGCTACGACGCGATCGTCATCGCGGTGGGCCATCGCGAATTCCACGCGCTCGGTGCCGACGGCATCCGCGCATTCGGCAAGCCGGGCGCCGTGATCTACGACGTGAAATACGTACTGCCGCGCGACGCGGTGGACGGACGACTCTAGGGGTGCGGCGATGAAGGTACTGGTGACCGGCACGGCGGGGTTCATCGGCTCGCACGTGGCCATGAGGCTGCTGGCGCGCGGCGACGAGGTCGTCGGTCTCGACAACCTCAACGACTACTACGACGTGACGCTGAAGCAGGCACGCCTCGACCGTTTTCGCGACGATCCGCGCTACACCCACGTGCACGCCGATCTCGCCGATCGCGACGCGATGGAGGCGCTGTTCGCGACGCACCGGCCGCAGCGCGTGGTGCATCTCGCCGCGCAGGCGGGCGTGCGTTACGCGGCGCAGAATCCGCACGTCTACGTGTCGAGCAACGTCACGGGGTTCCTCCATGTGCTGGAGGGCTGCCGCTCGCTCGGCGTCGAACACCTGGTGTTCGCCTCGACCAGTTCGGTCTACGGTGCCAACCGCACCATGCCGTTCTCCGAACACGATTCCGCCGAGCATCCGCTCACGCTGTATGCCGCGACGAAGAAAGCGAACGAGCAGATGGCGCATAGCTACGCGCACCTGTACGGCGTTCCCTGCACCGGTCTGCGTTTCTTCACGGTGTACGGCCCCTGGGGGCGCCCCGACATGGCGCTGTTCCTCTTCACGAAGGCGATCCTGCAGGGCGACCCCATTCCCGTGTTCAACCACGGCAGGCACCGGCGCAGCTTCACCTACGTCGACGACATCGTCGAAGGCGTGATCCGTTGCCTCGACCGCCCGCCGACCGTCGACACCGACTGGAACAGCGCCGACCCCGATCCGTCATCGAGCGGCGTGGCGCCGTTCCGCCTGTTCAACATCGGCAACGCGCAACCGGTGGAACTGCTCGACTACATCCGCCGCCTCGAGCAATGCCTCGGCCGCGAAGCGGTGATGGACCTGCTGCCGTTGCAACCGGGCGACGTGCCCGATACGGCGGCCGACGTGAGCGAACTGCAACGCGCGATCGACTACGCGCCGCAGGTGTCGGTGGAGGAGGGCGTCGATCGCTTCGTCCGCTGGTATCGCGAGTACTACCGCGTCTGAGCGACGGCGGTGGTGGGAGCCAGCAGGCTGGCTGCCACCGATCAACCGGCGAGACGGCGCAGATAGGGCGCCGTGCGGCTCTCGGCGACGCGCGCAACGTCTGCAGGCGTTCCCTGCGCCACGATACGCCCACCCGCGCTCCCCGCACCCGGCCCCACATCGATCACCCAGTCGCTGACCGCGACCACGCGCATCTCGTGCTCCACCACGACGACGGTGTTACCGGCGTCCACCAGCCCCTGCAGCTGCGCGACGAGCCGGTCGACGTCCGCCGGATGCAGGCCCGTGGTCGGTTCGTCCAGCACGTAGAAGTTGCTGCCGCGCTGCGTGCGCTGGAGTTCGGTCGCGAGCTTGATGCGCTGGGCCTCGCCGCCCGATAGCTCCGTGGCGGGTTGGCCGAGGCGCAGGTAACCGAGGCCGATGTCGCGCAGCAGGAGCAGCGGTTTCAGGACGGCCGGCTCGCCCGCGAAGAAGTCGCACGCCTCTTCGACATTGAGGCGCAGCACGTCGGCGATGTTCCTGCCGTTCCATTCGATCTTCAGCGTCTGCTCGTTGTAACGCGCGCCGTGGCAGGTGGGGCAGGGAGCGTAGACGCTCGGCATGAAGAGCAGCTCCACGCTCACGAAGCCTTCGCCTTCGCAGGTGTCGCAGCGTCCCTTCGCGACGTTGAACGAAAAGCGCCCCGCGTCGTAGCGTTTCGCCTTCGCGGCCCGGGTGCCGGCAAAGAGCTTGCGCACGTGGTCGAACAGGCCGGTGTACGTCGCGAGGTTGGAGCGCGGCGTGCGCCCGATAGGTCGCTGGTCCACCTGCACGAGGCGCGTGATCGATTCGGCGCCGGCGTGGATCCGGCCGCCACTGCGGGTCACGATGGTCGGCTCCGTGTCGCCGCCATCGTCCTCGGCCGGCGGCAGTTCGTGGCCGAGATGGTCGCCGAGCAATTCGACGAGCGCCTGGCTGACGAGGCTCGATTTGCCCGAGCCCGAAATCCCGGTGACGGCCGTGAAGGTTCCCAGCGGAAAGGCGACGTCGAGGTTCGAGAGGTTGTTCCGCGTGATGCCGCGGAGTTCGAGCCAGCCTTTCGGCGTGCGCGGGTCGCGCGTCGCCGTCGCGTGGTCCGCGAAGAGATAACGCGCCGTGTGGGAGCCGCGCACGGTGGCGAGGCCGTCGGGCGGCCCGCTGTAGAGGATGCGGCCGCCGCGCTCGCCGGCATCCGGGCCGACATCGACCAGCCAGTCCGCGCGACGCATCACGTCGAGGTCGTGCTCGACGACGAAGATGGTGTTGCCGGATCGCTTCAGTTGTTCCAGCGCGGCGAGCAGCGCCTCGCCATCGGCGGGGTGCAGGCCGGCGGACGGTTCGTCGAGCACGTAGACCACGCCGAACAGGTTCGAACGGATCTGCGTCGCGAGTCGCAGGCGCTGCAGTTCGCCGGGCGACAGCGTCGGGCTGCCGCGGTCCATCGACAGATAACCGAGGCCCAGCGCCTGCAGGGTGGCGATGCGCGACATGAGGTCCTGCGCGATACGTTGTGCCGCGATGCGTTTCTCTTCCGACAGGTTCGGTGTGCGGCGCACGTCGGAGGATCCTTCGTGCGATGCGCCGCCAGCGGCGATGCGCCGTGCCGTCGCCGCCTTGCCCGCGGCGCGGCTCCGCGCCTTGCCGGTGGCCGCCGTATCGAAGCGCCCTTCGGCGGCCGGTCGCAATGTCTCGGCCAGGTCGTCGAACGACATCGCGGCGAGCGTGCCGATATCCACGCCGGCGAACGTGACCGAGAGGGCCTCCTTCTTCAGGCGCTTGCCGTCGCAGACGGGGCACACGCTGCCGATCATGTAGCGTGACACGCGCTTTTTCATCAACGGGCTCTGCGTCGTGGCGAACGTGTGCAGCACGTAGCGCCGCGCGCCCATGTAGGTGCCCATGTAGCTCGGTTCGGTCTTGCGCTTCAGCGCGGCGCGCGTCTCGGCCGGCGTGAAACCCGCATAGACCGGTACGACCGGTTGCTCCTCGGTGAAGAGGATCCAGTCGCGCTGCTTCTTCGGCAGGTCGCGCCACGGGATGTCCACGTCGTACCCGAGCGTGACCAGGATGTCGCGCAGGTTCTGTCCATGCCATGCGGGCGGCCAGGACGCGATGGCACGCTCGCGGATCGTCAGCGACGGGTCCGGCACCATGGTCTTTTCCGTGACCTCGTAGACCTTGCCCAGGCCATGGCAGTGCGGACACGCACCCTGCGGCGTGTTGGGCGAGAAGTCTTCGGCGAAGAGCATCGGCTGGTTCGGCGGATACGTCCCCGCGCGCGAATAGAGCATGCGCACGAGGCTCGACAGCGTGGTGACGCTGCCCACCGACGATCGCGTGCCCGGCGTGCCGCGCTGCTGCTGGAGCGCCACGGCCGGCGGCAGGCCCTCGATATCGTCGACGTCCGGCACGCCCACCTGATCGATCAGGCGCCGCGCGTAAGGCGCCACCGATTCGAAATAGCGCCGCTGCGCCTCGGCGTACAGCGTGCCGAACGCGAGCGACGATTTGCCGGAGCCGGATACGCCGGAGAATACGACCAGCGCGTCGCGCGGGATGTCGACATCGATGTCCTTGAGGTTGTGTTCGCGCGCGCCACGCACGCGGACGAATCCCTGAGGTGCAGCCGCTCGTTCCGATCGTTTGCTCATCGGGCGATTATCGCCGGGCGGCTGCATGCGTCGCGTTTCGATATATTCAACCAGATGGTTGACTATTAGTCTCCCAGAGGCGTATGTTCAACCACATGGTTGAATCAGACGCACCCCAGCTCGATCCGGTCTTCCACGCCCTGAGCGACCGCACACGGCGGCGGATGCTCCGCGCCCTGGCCGACGGTGATCGAACCGTCGGCGAGCTCGCGGACCCGTTCGAGATGTCGCTCGCGGCGGCCTCCAAGCACATCAAGGTGCTGGAGCAGGCGGGCCTCATCCAGCGGGAAGTCCGCGGGCGCGTCCATGTATGCCGGCTCGATCCGGGGCCGCTCGCCAGCGTGCAGGAGTGGCTGGCGTTCTACGAGCGCTTCTGGACCGGCCGGCTCGACGTGCTCGACCGGCTGCTTCGCGCAACCGATGCGGGCAAGACCAAGACGAGATCACCCCGAGGGAGCGAGTCATGAGCGTTTCGGATACCAGCGATACCTACGGCACACTGATCGAACCGACGACCCTGCGCATCCAGCGGGTGCTTCCGGGGCCGATCGAGCGTGTCTGGGCCTATCTGACCCAGAGCGATCTTCGTCGGCAGTGGTTGGCGGCAGGCGACATGACGATGGCCGTCGGCAGCGAGTTCGAACTCGTCTGGCGCAACGACGAACTGACGACGCCACCCGGCAAGCGGCCCGAAGGCTTCGAAGACGACCATCGCATGACATCCGTCATCACGGAGCTGGACCCGCCGCGTCGACTGGCCTACACATGGGGCAACACCGGCGGCGTGTCGTTCGAACTCGAAGCCAGGGGCGATCAGGTGCTGCTGACCCTGATCCATCGTCGCGTCGCCGAACGCACCACGCGCCTCTATGTCAGCGCCGGATGGCACATGCACCTCGCCGTACTCGCGGCCCGCCTGTCGGGCACCGAACCCGAGCCGTTCTGGGATGGCTGGCTGGCGCTGAAAGAAGAGTACGACACGCGGCTTCCGTGAGGACAGGGGCGTGCGTTGGCCTTCGCGGCGAGCTCCGATTGAGGGCTTGCCGCGAGCACCCAATCGCGGCCGAGGCCGCTCCCACACGGGCGGACAGGAATCGCCAAGCCAGCCGGCGAGGGCGCATGCGTTTCTTCTTTCTCCGAACCTGCACGGCACAGCGGAGAACGCCTCGTGATCCCACGATTCACCGACCACTCGGCCAACGAGCGCACGTACCTCGCGTGGGTGCGTACCGCGATCGCCGTGATGGCCTTCGGCTTCCTGATCGAGCGTTTCGACCTGTTCATCGCGTTCGCGGCGCGGAGCGACGCGCACGCCGTGCCGACGTTGCACGTCCGTATGTCCGAGATCGTCGGGCTGGGGCTGATCCTCGTCGGTGCGTTGATGACGTTGCTCGCCACGCATCGTTACCGCCGCAATCGCCAGCTCATCGCCGAAGAAGAACTGCACGAATATTCGGGTGCGGGGCCGGAACGCGTGCTGGCGACGCTCGTGGTCATCGTCGCGATCTTTCTCGTGGGTTACGTGGCCCAGCAGCTCATCGTGCTGAGCTGAACGCGCGAGAGGCGTCGGGTCAGAGGTCGAGCTCGATGGCCGCTTTCGGCCGCGCGCAGCACAGCAGCACCTGTCCCGGATCGGGCGGGGCCAGCGGTTCCGGTGCGTACGTCACGTCGCCATCGAGCATGGGCGTCTGGCAGTTGTGGCAGACGCCCGTGCGGCACGACCAGCGCACCGGGACGTCGCAGGCTTCCGCCAGTTCCAGCAGCGAGGCGAACCGATCCTGCCATGGCACCGTGAGGCGGCTGCGGGCGAACGTCACCGAAGGTCCGCCGCCTTGCTCGCCTTCGGGCGCGTGGGGAGGGCGTGACGTGCGGGCATCGAGGCCGGGCGCGAACGCGTCGAGCGACCCGAACGTCTCCTGATGGATCGCGGCGGGCGACGCGCCCGCGTTCCGGAGCGCCGTGCCCATGGCGGTCATCATGGCATCGGGCCCGCAGACGTAGAACGCCGCGTCGAGGGGCACGCCCTCCCTCGTGAGGACGTCGAGCGTCAGGCGACCGGCGTGTTCGAAGGCGACGCCGGGCACGTCCGCTTCCGACGGCGCGCTGAAGAAACGAAGCCGGCGCGCCCGTGGCGCCGAGGCGAGCAGCGTCTCCACTTCGTCGTTGAAGGGCAGGTGGGCGCCGTCGCGAACGGCCTGAATCCACCAGACCGGGGCGCGCCGCGTCGCGTCGCCGCAGACCGCGCGAAGCATGGACAGCATTGGCGTGACACCCACGCCGGCCGCCACGAGGACCACCGGGCGGTCGTCGGACTCGAGCAGGAACGTGCCGCGTGGCGCACTCGTGTCGAGCGAATCGCCCACCGCGAGGTGATCGTGCAGCCATGCGCTGACGCCACCCTCGATGCGCTTCACGCCGATGCGATACGTGCCCGGTGGACCGCCGCACAGCGAATACATGCGAACCGACACCTGGCCGGTCGTGGCGTGGCGCAGGCGAACCGCCACGTGCTGGCCGGGCAGCTCGCGCGGCAACGGCGTGCCGTCGGGCGCGCCGAGCACGAACGCGCAGATGTCGGAACCCGTTGGCGTGCGCGACAGCAGCCGAAGGCCGCGAAACCCCGGCCACGCGGGTGTGGACACCTCGACGGCGGGCGTGTTCAGGTAACCGCGAAACGAGCCCCGCCAGCCTTCGCTCAGTGCCGGTATCGCGATGGCGCGTTCGAGCAGGTCGCGCGGGCGCGGTTCGCGGTAGAGCAGGGTGTCGATGTCGGCGACACTCATACGCGTCGCGGCCGTGGCGACGCGTGCGATCGTGTCTCCCGCGCATATCGTGCCCTGCCGGATCACACGCATGTAGAAACCCGGTCGGCGATGGGCGACGAGCAGGGCAGGCATGTCGTGCCGTTTGAGCCGCGCGCCGAGCTTGTAGCAGGTGACACGCGGCTGGGTCACCTCGAACACGGCGCTGCCGATCGCGAAACGATCGCCGATCGCGACCTCTTCGTCGGATAAGCCGTCGACGGTCAGGTTTTCCCCGAACCCGCCGGGCTCGAGATCGTCCCGTTGCAGGAACGCGGCCCAGTGTCGGTACGACGCCATCTGGTAGACCAGCACCGCGCGATGCTCCCCGCCATGACCCATGCGATCGGCCTGATCGTCGCCCGCCAGGTTGATCGCACCGACGGCGACGGGACCGTCCACCGGGCGTTTGTCGATACCGCTCGGCACGCGCCGTCCGCCCCAGTCGAGATCGCGCACGCCACCTACGTTGACGGAGACGAGAATCGCCATGATTCACCCCATTGCCGACGTCGCAGGGTAGGCCGGATCGGGGGCGGCGGGCTAGTGAAAACCCACCGCGTGCGCCGCGGTCACGCGTCGAGCAGGGCCGCTAGCGCCGGCGTCAGCACGGCGGCGAGGCGATCCGGAGACGACGCGTCGAGCGCGCCGAGGCCGACCATCTGACGCATGAACTGGAAGCCGGCGATGAGCGACAGCGCGACCGCCGCGCGCTCCGCCGCATCGGTGGCGTCGACGGTGCTCGCCAGCCGTCGCTGCTGATGTCGCTCGATCTGCTCGCGACAGATCGCGACGGCGCGCGGATTGCCGGACGACCTGAGCAGGATGAGGAATCCTTCGAGGCGCAACCCGTCGCCGGTGGTTTCGGCGATAAGCACCTCTGCCAGGTCGTGAGCCCGCGTCGGCGACGCGAGGACATCGTCGCGGAGGATCTGCGGGTCGGCGAACGTCACCGCCACCGCCTCGGTGAAGAGGGCTTCCTTCGACCCGAAGTAGCGATTGACGAGCATCGCCGTCACGCCGGCCTGTTCGGCGATGTCGCGCACCCCGGCACCGTCGTACCCGCGGGCGGCGAAAGCCCGTCGCGCCGACATCAGGATGGCGGCGCGCGTCGCGGCGGCGTCGCGGCGTCTAACGGGTGCGTCGTTCGTCATGGCTTCCTCAAGTAAACAGCTGTAGACATAGGTCGCTCGGTAAGTATACTAGTGTATACATATCGACCGGGCTCCCGTATGGATCTGAAACTCGCAGGTAAGACCGCACTCGTCACGGGCAGCAGCTCCGGCATCGGTGCAGCCATCGCGCTGGCACTCGCCCGGGAGGGTGTCGCCGTCGTCGTACACGGTCGTCATCGGCAACGCGCCGAAGCGGTGGTCGCAGCGATCGAAGGTGCGGGCGGGACGGCGGCGTTGTGCCTCGGCGACCTGGCCGTGCCCGGCCAAGCGGAAGCGATGGTCCACGAAGCACGCGCGGCCTTCGGCACGATCGACATCCTGGTGAACAACGTCGGCGGATCCAGCGACGTGTCGCATCCCGACTGGTTTGGTGCTTCGCTCGACGAGTGGGCCGATAACTATGGTTCCAACACGCTGGCGGCCGTGCGGTTGATCAAGGCATTCGTGCCGGCGATGCGCGATAAAAGTTGGGGGCGCGTCATCCAGATCTCGTCGCGCAACGCCATTTCGCCCCACCATCAGTTCGCCGCCTACGGCGCCGCGAAGGCCGCGCTGAACAACCTGACGCTAAGCCTCTCGAAATCGCTGGAGGGCAGCGGCGTCACGGCCAATGCGATCATGCCGGGACTGATCTACACACCGCAGCTCGACGAATGGTTCGCGATGACGGCACGGCAGCTCGGGAGCGAGGATCCGAATGTCGGCAGGGCGCACATCCTTCGCAACGTCGTGAAACAGACCGTGCACCGGACGGGCATGCCCGACGACATCGCGTTCGTGACCTGCATGCTCGCCAGCCCGCTGAACGACTTCATGACGGGAACGATATTCCGTGTCGATGGCGGCGCGACGCCGACACTCTGATCGGCGCGCGTCGCCTTACGCTCACGGAGTCAGCACCACCTTCCGGCAGTCTTCTTCCTTCTTGTCGAAGATCTCGTAGCCGCGTGCCGCATCGGCGAGCTTCATGCGGTGCGAGATGATGATGTCGGGCTGCAGCTTGCCTTCTTCGATGAACTCCAGCAGCTCGGGCAGGAATTTCTGGACGTGCGTCTGCCCCATCGCCAGGGTCAGGCCCTTGTCGAAGGCGTCGCCGATCAGGAAGGCGTGGATGAAACCCGCGTACACGCCCGGAATGCTCACGACACCGCCGCGCCGCGTCGCGCTGATGCACTGACGGACGACTTCGCCGGAGCTCGTTTCGAGCTTCAGCGTGCTCAGCACGGTTTCGGTCGTGCTGCCCTTTGCCTCGAAACCGACGGCGTCGATCGACGCGTCGACGCCGCGACCGGCCGTCTGTTCGAGGATGAATTCCGACGGATCGACGTGACCGAAGTCGACGGGGATCACGTCGAACGCGGTGACGGCGAAGTCCAGACGATACGGCTCGGAGTCGACCATGAAGATGCGCTCGGCGCCGAGCATGCGGGCACAGGCGGCGGCCATGAGGCCGACGGGTCCGGCACCGAAGATCGCCACGCTGGAGCCCCGTCCGATCTTCGCGTTGAGCACCGCCTGGTAGCCGGTGGGAAGAATGTCGGACAGGAACAGCACGCGCTCGTCCGCGAGACTGCCCGGCACCTTGAAGGGACCCACGTTCGCCTTCGGTACGCGCACGAACTCCGCCTGACCGCCGGGTACGCCGCCGTAGAGGTGCGAATAGCCGAACAGCGCGGCCGGCGGCGTCATCTTCGCGCGCTTGCGCAAGCTGGCACCCTGATCCGGATTGGTGGTTTCGCACGCCGCGAAGAGATCGTTCTCGCAGAAGAAACACTTGCCGCATGCGATGACAAAGGGAATCACGACGCGATCGCCGACACGGACGTTCGTCACGTCGGGGCCGGCTTCTTCGACGATGCCCATGAACTCGTGGCCGAAGATGTCGCCGTGTTTCGTTTCGGGGATCTTGCCGTGGTAGAGGTGAAGGTCGGAGCCGCAGATCGCGGTGGCCGTCACGCGAAGCAGTACGTCGTCGCCGGCCAGGATCGTCGGATCGGGCATGGTCTCGACGCGAACGTCCTTGGAACCGTGATAGGTGAGTGCCTTCATCGTCGTCTCCGGGGAAAGCCACATCGTGGCCCCGGCGATCTGAAGAGGGGGTGGGGACAGGACCCCGATTTCGTGCGCCGCCCTTCACGGTCGTTTACGACCGCGCACACGCCGGCCGGGCGATGCTGCCATCGAACACCACGCGGAGAACACTCACATGGCCGACCAGACCCACAAACCCCAATCGGGCGACCGCAACGACAACGACGTCGCGAATCAGGACAAGCCGCAGCAGGACAAGCGCGACAAGGCCATCAAGGAGGGCGAGGAAAAGATGGACAAGGCATCGAAGCGGGACGAGGGCGTGCGCTGACGTCCCGCTTCGATACGATGCTTACGGCCTGGCGCCGGCCTGGATCACCGCTTCGTTGATCGCGCGCACCTTGGCCTCGTCCAGCTTCTCGACCTTGCGGTCGTAGGTGTACAGGCCGTTGTGCTCGCCCTCGACGTCCGTGATCTGCGTGTACACGCTACCGGACATCCCGACGACCATGCCCTTGTCGCGCAACACGGCGGTGTTGGCGACATAGCCATCGGTCAGTGCCTGGCTGTCCTTCACTTCGCCATAGGGATTGATGGCCGTGTTGGGCCAGAGGTGGCCGGGCACGCCCAGCGTCAGTCCGCCATGCTCGCCATCCATCGAGGCACGGGTGGCATCGGGCTTCGGCAGGCCGGGGCCCTGGTAGTCGTGGACATCGTAGACGTCGCCCGCCTTCGGGTCGCCCTTCGTGTCGCAGCAGTTCAGGCCGCTGCGTGCATTGACGATGCGCGAGGGATCCAGCTTCTTGATCTGCGCCGCCAGTTCGGCCGCGGCGGGGATGCTCCACTGGCCCCAGCCTTCGTTGAATGGGATCCAGCCCACGATCGACGTCTCACCCTTCAGCTGCTCCACGATCGACGTCACGTCGGCACGGAAGCCGGCCTTGTCCGCATCCGTGAGCTTCTCGTTGTGGCCGTTGGGAAGGGAGGGCATGTCCTGCCAGACCATCAGGCCGAGGCGGTCGGTCCAGTAGTACCAGCGCGCCGGCTCCACCTTGATGTGCTTGCGGATGGTGTTGAAGCCGAAGTCCTTCGTCTTCTGCACGTCGAACTTCAGCGCCGCGTCGGTGGGCGCCGTGTGCAGGCCGTCGGGCCAGTAGCCCTGATCGAGTGTCGCGAGCAGGAACGTCGGCTTGCCGTTGAGCACGATGCGGTTGCGGCCTCCCACCTTCTGGATCGCGATCGTGCGCATGCCGGCGTAGCTGGTGACCTCGTCGTGCTGGCTGCCGTTCGAGAGCGTGGCCTTGAAGGTATAGAGAAACGGGTCGTCCGGCGTCCACAGGTGCGGCTTGTCGATCGCGAGCTTCAGCGGTTTGCCGGCCGGGCCATTCGCCTCGCCGACGGGCTTGCCGTCGGCGAAGGCCGTGACGTGCAGCATGGCCTTCGCCGCGTCGCCCTGCACGCGCGGGGTCACCGTGAACGCGTCGAGGCCGGTCGCCGGCGTGAACGTCAGCTGCGCGAGACGCGTGGCCGCGACGGGCTCGATCCACACCGTCTGCCAGATGCCCGAGGCCGCCGTGTAGAAGATGCCTTCGGGCTTCAGGCGCTGCTTGCCGACCATCACGTTCTCGCTGTCGACGGGCGCATGCACCGCGACGACGATTTCCTGCGGGCCGCCCGGTCGCAGGGCGGACGTGATGTCCGCGCTGAACGACGTGTAGCCACCCTTGTGCTTGGCGACCTGCTTGCCGTTGACGTAGACGGTGGCTTCCTGCGCCACCGCACCGAAGTTCAGCTGCACGTGCTGGCCGTTCGCCGTAAAAGCGGCGGGCACGTCGACCATCTTCCGGTAGACCATGAAGTCCGCGTGCTTCTGCACGCCCGAAAGCACCGACTCGATGGGATAAGGCACCAGTACCTTGTCCTTCAGCGCCTGGCCGAAGACCGGCTTCGCGTCGCTCGTCGTCGCCGAGAATTCCCACAGGCCGTTGAGGTTGAGCCACTGCGGGTGCTCGAGCGACGGACGGGCCAGTTGTGGCCGCGGGTATTCGGGCAGGGCGTTGTCCGGGGAGACCTCGGCCGTCCACGGCGTGGCGAGCGGTGGCGTCATGCCGTTCCACACCGCCGGCTTGTCGGCCGCCATCGCCATCGAGGTCAGGCCCATCGCCAGCGCGAGACCGACGCACGTGCTCACGCCTTTCCGTTTCATCGTGTTCTTCATCCGTTACGTCCTTATCGATTCACTGCCTGGCCGCCGACATGGACGGCGGCGCATCGTTCGGGTCGGTGCCCCAGGTCTTGCTCGGCGTGGGGCCCATGACGAGTTCCAGCGTGGCGCCGTTCGCGATGTCGGCGTGGCTGAACCACGGTTTCGTCCACGGCTTGCCGTTGAGCTTCGCCGACTGGATGTACATGTTCTTCGCCGAGTTGTTCCGCGCGACGATTTCCAGCGTCTTGCCGTTACCGAGGCGCAGGCGCACGTCGTCGAAGATCGGGCTGCCGATGATGTAATCGGGCGTCGCCGGATCGACGGGGTAGAAACCCATCGCGCTGAGCACGTACCACGACGAAGTGGATCCCTGGTCGTCCATGCCCGGATAGCCATAACCGGTGGCATCGCTGCCGTACATGTCGGCCAGGATGCGCCGGACGAGCGCCTGCGTTTTCCAGGGCTGTCCGCTCCACGCGTAGAGGTACGCGGCCTGCTGGTCGGGCTGGTTGCCGTGCACGTACTGGCCGATCAGGCCCGTGCAGTCGCGGCAGATGCCCTTGGCGGTGTACGGCGTGGAGAAGAACGCGTCGAGCTTGGCGTTGAACGCGTCGCGACCGCCCAGCAGGTCGATCAGGCCCTGCACGTCCTGCGGCACGAGCCACAGCGTCGACCAGCCCGAGCCTTCCTTCATCATGAAGTTGTAGTACGGCTCGCCCGGATCGAAGGGTGAGATCCACTTGCCGTCGGCCGTGCGGCCGCGGAAGAACCCGACCGACGGATCGAACACGTTGCGGAAATTCGATGCGCGCTTTTCGAACATCGCCGCGTCCTCGGTCTTGCCGAGGCGCCGCGCGAAGTCGGCGAGGGCGTGATCGTCCCACGAATACTCGAGCGTCTTGGCCACGCCGGCCTTGCCGCCGGCATAGGGCGGGCTGGGATTGCCGTCGGGCACGATGTCCGAGATCCAGCCCTGCTTGTCGTACTCGGCGAGGTAACCACGCGGGCCCTTCGGGTCGGTGGCGTTCTTGCGCAGATACTCGTACGCGGCGGCGTAATCGAAGTCGATGCCGCGCTGCCAGGCGCCGTCGTACAGGAACACGGCATGGTCGCCGTGGAACGACGTGTTCATGTAGCCGCGCTCGCGGGCGCGATCGAGCTCGGAACGCATGACGTCCTGCACGACCTTCGGCTGCATCAGCATCAGCAGCGCGATCTGGTTGCGGCCCGTGTCCCAGAAGGGCACCGGTCCGTAATGGTCGTAATCGGCGATCTGATCCTTGCCCTGCGCGTCGATGTAGTGCTCACCCTTGCGTGCGATCATGCGCGGGCTCGCGAACGAGTGGTACATCGTGGAATAGAACAGCATGCGCTGCTTCGGCGTGCCGCCGGTGACCTGAACGCGGTCGAAGAGGTCGGCCCAGGTCGCACGCGCCTTCGCATGCACGCGATCGAAATCCGTGTCGCTGTCCTGCGCATGCAGGCGCTGTTCGGCTTCCTCGGCGCTGTGGCCGTGCGCGATGCGCACCGTGACCTGGTCGCCTTGCTTCGTGTCGAAGGTGACGTACGCCCCGGCGTAGTCGCCGGCGATCTTGCGGCGTCCGGCTTCGACGTCTTCGCGACCGAGGCCTTCGCCCTTGTCCGTGATCTCGGCGTGGAACGTACCGAAAATCGTGAACGGCTTCGAGAACTCGGCGACGAAATAGGGGCCGTCGGCGTCGCGGTCGCGGCGACCGGCGGTCGCGACGCCGCGGATGACGCGGTCACCGACCACTTCCACGTCGCCCCCGGCGCGCCGGAGGTTCACCACCACGTTGGAGCGGTGGCTCTCGGGGAACGTGAAGCGCATCAGGCTCGTCCACTGCGTCGCGGTGAGCTCCACCCTGGTGTGGAACGTGGCGAGATCGACGGCGTAGTAACCGGGCGACGCCTTTTCGGTCGCCTTGTCGTAATAGGAAGTGGCGTAGTCCGGCGGCACGGTCCAGTCGCCGACGACGGGCATCACCATCGGCGCGCCGCGCGCGCCATACGTGGAGCCACCACCGGTGAATCCGATCATCGCCGGGCGGCGATAGTCGTAGGCGACGGGGACACCCGTGGCAAAGCCGAGGTCCGCGTTGATGTTGACGGGAGCGGCCTCGGTGGCGCTCTCGGGAAGGCTCGCGCCGGGCGTGGTCATGCCGGTGTAGAGCGGTTCGCCCGGGGGCGGCGAGTTGCCGATCAGTTCCTGGCGATCGAGCGGCGCGGTGCCGACGAGCGGGCTGGCGATGTCGACGCTGGCCGACGACTTCGGTTTCTCTGTGGCCGCGTAACCGGTGCCGATCGTACCCACCGCCAGCAGGGCGCAGGCGAGGGCGATCGGCGCGCGGTGGGGAAGACGCGCGAATGATGTCATGGAGTTTCCTTCGTCGAAAAGGAAGCGGGGCCGGGCTCATCGCCCGGCCCCGCTGGTTTGTCACTTGTTGCTTTCGCCACCGAACTTGTAGGTCACACCCACGTAGTACTGGCGGCCCGGGTAGAGCAGCTGCACCAGTCGAGCGCGCGTATCGCCACCCAGGTAGGTGTGCGGCGTGGCCTTGTTGAAGTTGATGATCGACGCGGTGACCATGAAGTGCTTGTTGAATTCATAGTCGCCGTTGAGGTCGATCTGGTGATACGGCTGCGAGTAGATCGGCAAGCCGGCCGCGAGGCCGTTCATCCGGCGGCCCGTCCAGTTGTCGCTGGCGCGGAGCAGCAGGCCGTTCTTTTCGTAGAACAGCGACACGTTGGCGGCGTACTTCGCGCTACCGATCAGCTCGGCCTTGCCGACCTGCGTGTCGCCCAGCGAGACCGCGGTTTCGTTGGTCTTGTTGAGCGTGTAGTTGGCGATGTAGCCGAAGCCGTTGTCCCAGGTGTGCTGCGCGTACAGCTCGATGCCCTTCGACGTGCCGGAACGGCCGTTGGCGTTGGTGCTGTACTGGCGGAAGTTAGTCGGCGTACCGGCAACGTCCACGTCGATGTTGTTGACGGTGACCGGGACGACGAAGTTCTTCACCTTCTTCTGGAACAGATCGATACCGATCACGCCATGCGTCGCGTAGTACCACTCGCCGGCCAGGTCGAACTGCGTGGCCGTGAACGGCTTCAGGTCGGCGTTGGCACCGGAACCGTACCAGCCCGGCAGCGGTGCGCCGAACTGCTTGCGGTCGTTGTAGTACTCCTGCGTGTTGTTGGTCAGCTGACCCAGCTGCGCGAGGTCGGTGTAGTTCGCGCGGGCGAGGGCCTGCGAACCGGCGGCACGCAGCACGAAGTCTTCCGCGATGGTCCAGGCGATGTTGAAGCTCGGCAGGAACTTGTTGTAACGCTTGTTCGTGGTCGAGTTCGAGAAGCCTTCGACGACCGCGATCTCGCGCGGCAGGTACTGGAAGTCACCCGGGGCGCACGCACCGCCGCCCGCGTTCACGCCCGAGGCCGGGCAGATCAGGATGTTGCCGCCTGCGTCGTGGTAGTACGTGGCGTTGTTGGTGGTGATCTGGTTGGCGACGGTCAGGTCCTGCTTCGTGGTCACGAAGCGGACGCCGACGTTACCGCGAACGTTGCCCGTGTCGAAGTTCGCCTGCACGTAGGCCGCGGCGATCTTCTCGCCGATCGACGACTTGTTCTGCGGCTTGTTGTAGATGACGCGGTCGTACGTCGAGTTCAGGTGGTTGTAGTAGGCCGGGAAGTTGATCGCCGGGAAGATGTCGTCACCGTACGCATGGTTCACGCCGTCGAGGTAGTTCGGCAGCAGGAAGCCCGGCGGCAGCTGGCCGGCGTTTGGATCGCAGGTCTGGAACTGCAGCGTGGTGCCCTTGCAGTACCAGCGCACTTCGTTGCTCTGCTGCTCGGCGTTCGAGTCGGTGTACTTGCCACCGAACTGGATCGACTGCAGCCAGCTGGAATCGAGCGACCACGTGAAGTCGGCCTGCGCGAAGTTCTGCGAGTTCGAGGTGTTGACCATGTTCGAACCCGTCGAACCCAGGTCGACCTGGCCCGCGCCGGCGAGCATGTTGTTCAGCGTGCTCTGCTCGGCGCTGATGCCCGGCTTGCCGCTGAGATCCCACGACGCGCCGTTGCTGCCGTTCACCCACTGGCCGTTGACGAAGTTACGCGGCTTGGCGGCCATGCCCAGTTCGATCGACGGACCACCCGTGGCCCAGGTGCGGCCGACGTTGAACGACCCGCTGAGCGCGCCGCCGGTATCCCACTCGCCTTCGAGGTTGATCGTCTGCGACTTCGCCTTCTCGACAGAGTAGTTGCCGTTGAGCCAGGGGATTTCGGTGTTGCAGATGTCGACGGCCTGACGCGTCGCGCCGGTGACCGGGTTCACCGCGGAATTACAACCGACGCCTGCCGGCGGCAGCACGTAGTTGGCACCCGTGACGATCGTGCCCGACTTGTCGAACGTCAGGCCGTTCGGCGCGAGCAGGCGGCCGTTCTGGTCGGCGAAGTTCGAGTTGTTCGGCAGGCCCCACTCGGGGATTTCGAGCGTGTTGGTGATCTGCTTCTGCGAGCGCTCGAAGCGGAAGTAGTTACCCGTCAGCAGGAAGTGGTCGCTCGGCTTGAACTGCAGGGTGGCCTGGGCGCCCTTGGTCTTCAGGTCGAGGTTGTTCTTGCTCGTGGCGAACTGCTGCGGCATCCAGAAGCCGTTGGAAACGTTGCCGGCCTGGTCGACGACGCCGTTGCCCCAGAGGTCGATGTTGTTGTCGACGGCGGCGCCATAGGGCTTGCCGTGGACGTTGACGGGCGGCTGCGTGCAGGTGGTGTGGTCCGTGCAGTCATCCGACCACCAGTGCCAGCTGGACGCATCGGCCGAGTACGTGACGGCCGAGCGCTTCTGATACGCGCCGGCGACGAGGACGCCGAACGTCTCGTCCTTGTTCTTCCACGACCACAGCGCGGAACCCTGCGGTTCCGTCTTGGAGCTGTTGTCCGAGCTGGCGGCGGTGCCGGTCACGAAGCCTTCGTTGGCATCCATTTCGAGCGGACGACGCGTGCGCAGGTCGACGTTGCCACCGATGCCGCCTTCGTCGAGGCGCGCCTCGAGGCTCTTGTAGAGCTTGATGTCCGAGAACATGTTCGCGGGGAACAGCGTGTAGTTGAACGAACGCGTGAGGCCGGCCGACGTATCGGCGGACGCCACGTAGTTGCCGTTCAGCTGGGTATAGGTGAGCTCCGGCGCGAGGCCGCGGATGCTGACGGTCTTGCCTTCGCCGGACTCGCGGCTGATGACGACGCCGGGCACGTGAGCGAGCGCGTCGGCGATGTTCTTCGCCGGGAACTGCGCGATGTTCTGCGCGTTGATCACTTCGACGATGGAGTTCGCGTCGCGCTTCTCGATGACGCTCTGGTCGATCGACTGGCGATAGCTGGTGACCGTGACGGTTTCGAGGTTGGTGGCGCCGTTCGGCTTCTTCTTGCCGTCCTTGTCGACCGGGTTCGCGGCATCGGCGTCCTGCGCCGGCGCGGCCGTGGAAGACGCGGCAGGAGCCGCCGTCTGGGCGAAGGCGACGTCGGCGGTGCCGAGGTAGCCGAGCAGCGAGAGCGTCGCCGTGGCAAGGGCGGTGACCAGCGGTTTACGCGTAAGTGTTTGCGGCTGATGAGACATTGTTGTTGTTTCCCTCGATGGTGTTTGCACTTGGAGCTATGCGCGGCGATCCCCCGTCGATCGCCGTTTTTCGATGCGCGAATTGCTTAGGTCACGCGTCCCCCTTGCCCTTGGATCGATCCAAAATTTCGATAGCCGGCGGCCCCCGGGCACGCCAGCGACGGTTACTTCAGTGATGCGGGTTCAGACCGGATGAGGTCGGGACGGGATCTCGGTCGGCGGCGTGGCGCAGGGCAAAGCCGCCTGCCGGATGGCAGACGACCGCGGCCATGGCGGCCACGGACGAATCGGTCAACATGCAGCTACGGACGCTTCGGTGTTTCATGCGACGGCTTCCCAAACCCCTCGACACATCTGGCGGGAAGAAGCTTTCAGCCGGTTGGCGCTCGTCGCGCGCTCCCGAAACCCCTCCCGCCGCCCCCAAGGTCGGACACCGGTTCGTCGCCTTGGCATGCGCGAATGGGCCCCGACTTGGATCGATCTAACTCCCCGGGGCGCATTAAGACGCTGCGCTCGCAACCTGTCACGCTGCGCCGCAAAAAAAATGTGATGGCGTCGACGGGAATTCGTCTGGCATGACGTGTCCTGCGTCGCAGTTCGGACGACGCGCCATGGCATCGGGTGGAAGGAATGCCAATGAATGCATGGGGTTGCGGAGGAGGCGTGTCGATGGATCGTCGCGAGGCCGCGTGATGCCGATGTGCAAATGCGGCGAATGACGACGCGTCGTTGTCGCGTGAAACGTAATCGTTTTCATGCGAACGTACATGACTCGAAGACCCAGACGAGCGTGGTGTCACCGGGGTCGTTCTCGGATCCTCGACCGGCCATCGCGGATCGCTGGAAGGGAACGATGTGTTCGGCAATGCGCGAATCGGCGACGCGTCCATCACCGTGGTGACGTGAAGCTCATCCATCCCCGCCGACGCCAGGACACCACGATGGATGCCATTTCGCTGCTCAAAGAAGACCACAAACTCGTCAAGGCCCTGCTCGAGGACTTGACCGGTTCGTCGACGCGCGCCGTGAAGAAGCGCACGGATCTGCTCCAGCAGATCCACATGAACCTCGCCGCCCATACGACCATCGAAGAAGAGATCTTCTATCCGGCGTTCAGGGAGGCCGGCAAGAAGGAGGAAGAGAAGATGTACTTCGAGGCGCTGGAAGAACACCGCGCCGCCGAAGACCTCGTCCTCCCCGACCTCATGAAGACGGATCCGGGCACGGAGCAGTTCTCCGGGCGCGCGAAGGTGCTTAAGGAGCTGATCGAGCACCACATCGAAGAAGAAGAAACCGAGATGTTCAAGGACGCGAAGAAGCTGCTCGACAAGGCGCAGCTCCAGGAACTCGGCGAACGCATGCAGGCGCGAAAGCTGCAGCTGCTGAAGCAGCTCAAGGCGGCCTGAGCAACGGCGGCCGTGCAGGAGCGAATCTGGCCGCGCTGGGGGCTTGCCGCAAGCACCCAGCGCGGCCAGAATCGCTCCTACACGGCGTTGCCTGCGGGGGCGGCCGACGCCGAGCGCACGAACTCCACGAAAGCCTTCAGCGGCGCCGGGACGAGCCGCCGGCCGGGGTAGTAGAGAAACGGGCCCGAGAACGTCGGCCACCAGTCTTCAAGGACGGGCTCGAGTGCGCCGCGGCGCAGGTGAGGCGCGAGCCAGTCTTCGAACAGATAGACGATCCCCGTCCCGGCGATCGCCGCGTCGACGGCAAGATCCGCGGCGCCGCCCAGCCCGACGAGAAGAGGACCGACAGCTTCGATGGCGATCGATTCCTCGCCGCGTTCGAACTCCCAGGGCGGGATCGACCCGCTGGGAAATCGACCGCGCAGGCAAGCGTGCCCGACGAGCTCGCGCGGGTGGACCGGCCGTCCGTGCGCCGCGAGATACGCTGGCGAGGCGGCGGCTGCCATGCGTTGTGTGCGGGGCCCGATGGGGATCGCGATCATGTCCTGCTCGAGTCGTTCGTCGTAGCGGATGCCGGCATCGCACCCCGCGGCCAGCACGTCGACGAAATTCTCGTCGACCATGACTTCGAGCCGGATGTCGGGGTAGGCGGCAAGAAATGGCGATACCAGCGCGGGCAATACGAGCCGCGCGGCGCTCAGTGGCACGTTGAGTTTCAGCGTGCCCGCCGGGCGATCGCGGTAGCGGTTCACCGCATCGACCGCCGACTCGACCTCGGCAAGGGCAGGCCCGAGACGCTCCAGCAGTCCGCGCCCGGCTTCGGTCGGGGCGACGCTGCGCGTCGTCCGGTTGAGCAGTCGCATACCCATCCCGTTTTCGAGGCGCCGGACGGCCTCGCTCAAGGCCGACGCGCTGCCGCCATGCGTGCGCGCCGCGTCGCGAAAGCCACCGGCGCGTGCCACTTTGACGAAGGCATCCAGATCGTTGAGGTCGAGAGTCATTGTTCGGGTATCCGCACGACGTGTGCGGATACTAACGGCTTATCGAACAAGGCATCCGGGTCTACCTTGTTCAGCACCTGACCGGAGCATCCCCCATGACCACCGCCATTCCGTCCACGTTTCGTCTCGGCGACCGGATCGTCAACCGCATCGGCTACGGCGCCATGCAGCTCGCCGGCCCCGGCGTGTTCGGTCCGCCGAAGGATCGCGCCGCCGCGGTCGCCGTGCTGCGCGAAGCCGTCGCCGCGGGTGTCAACCACATCGACACCAGCGACTTCTACGGCCCGCACGTCACGAACCAGATCATTCGCGAGGCGTTGTCGCCGTATCCGGACGACCTCACCCTCGTCACCAAGGTCGGTGCGCGTCGCGACGAAAAGGGCGCGTGGCTTCCGGCCTCGTCGCCGGCCGAACTCGTCGCGGCGGTGCATGACAACCTGCGCCATCTCGGGCGCGATGTGCTCGACGTGGTGAACCTGCGTGTCATGTTCGACACCGCCGGGCCGAAGGAAGGTTCGATCGCACCGCAGCTCGCGGCACTCGTAGAGCTGCAGCGGCAAGGCCTCGTCCGCCACATCGGCCTGAGTAACGTCACGCCCGCACAGGTAGCCGAAGGGCGCGGCATGTGCGAGATCGTCTCCGTGCAGAACCAGTACAACCTGGCACACCGCGAAGACGACGCCATGGTCGACGCACTCGCGAAAAATGGCATCGCCTTCGTACCGTTCTTCCCGCTCGGCGGCTTCAGCCCGCTGCAGTCCGATGCGCTGTCGGATGTCGCGAAGCGACTTGGGTCGAGCCCGCTGCGGGTCGCGTTGGCCTGGCTGCTGCACCGCTCGCCGAACATTCTTCTTATTCCCGGCACGTCGTCGGTCGCCCATCTCAAGGACAACCTGCGGGCCGGCGAGCTGACCCTTCCGGAAGACGCACTGGCGATGCTGGACGCGATCGCGAGCCCGGCGTGAAACGAGGCGGGGTCCGGCCGGCCGACCGTGATCCAGGGCAGGCTTGACTCTGGACCTGTATCAAGGGTCTAGACTTGACCCATGACGACTCAATCCGCTCTCACCATCGGCCGCATCGCGCAGAGCGCGGGCGTGGCCATCGATACGATCCGGTTCTACGAGCGGGAAGGGCTGCTGCCTGAGCCTCGCCGCCGGCCCTCCGGTTACCGCGAGTACGATCAGAGCGCCGTGTCGCGGCTGCGGTTCATCCGTCGCGCGAAAGACCTCGGCTTTACGCTGGAGGAAATTCGCGAGCTGCTGGCCCTCTCGGCCGACCGTCACGTCGGTGTCGAAGGCGTCCGCGAACGCGCGGCGGCGCGGCTCCGGGCCATCGACGACCGCATCGCCGAGCTTCAGCGGGTGCGCGCCGGGCTCGCCGAGCTCGTCGACGCGTGCCCGGGGCACGGTGCGCCGGAGGATTGTCCGATCCTCAAGGCGCTGGGGGAGACGACGCCATGAACCACGCCGGCTGTGGACACGGTGCGGCGGAGGCCGCGACCGTCATCGATCCCGTATGCGGCATGACGGTGGATCCGGCGAAGACGCCGCACCATGCGTCGCATGACGGGCACGACTACCACTTCTGCGGCGCACGCTGCCGTGAGCGCTTCGTCGCCGCGCCGATGAGTTTCCTGGGCCCGAAAGAACCCGAAGCGCCGATGCCGGCGGGCACGGTCTACACGTGCCCGATGCATCCGGAGGTGCGTCAGGTCGGACCGGGGTCGTGCCCGAAGTGCGGCATGGCGCTCGAACCCGCAATGCCGTCGCTCGACGACGATGACGGCGAGGTGCGCGCGCTCGGCCGTCGCCTTGGTCTGCTCGTGGCGCTAACGCTTCCCGTGCTGATCGTCGCCATGGGCCCGCATCTGTTCGGATGGATGTGGCCCGAGCCG
The DNA here is from genome assembly GCF_900109915.1 of Luteibacter sp. UNCMF331Sha3.1. Lineage (GTDB taxonomy): Bacteria > Pseudomonadota > Gammaproteobacteria > Xanthomonadales > Rhodanobacteraceae > Luteibacter. Next base: position 148,684 of record NZ_FOBU01000001.1, on the reverse strand, counting down.
TTCGCGGGCATCGCACGCTGGGCCGAAGCGCTGCTCGCGACCGTGGTGGTCCTGTGGGGCGGCGCGCCGTTCTTCGCGCGCGGCTGGCGCTCGCTGGTGCCGTGGTCGCCGAACATGTACACGCTGATCGCGCTCGGCACCGGCGTGGCGTGGCTCTATAGCGCGGTGGCGTTCGCGGTGCCGGCGTGGTTCCCGATGTCGATGCGTGACATGCACGGTCACATCGGCGTGTACTTCGAATCCGCCGCGGTCATCGTGACGCTGGTGACGCTCGGCGATTTCCTGGAGCTGCGCGCGCGGCGGCGAACCGGCGAGGCACTGCGCGGATTGCTCGGGCTCGCGCCGAAGACGGCGCGCCGCATCGCCGACGACGGCAGCGAAAGCGATGTCCCTCTCGACGCCTTGCACGTGGGCGACCTCCTGCGCGTGCGGCCCGGCGAGACCGTTCCCGCCGACGGCCGCGTGATCGATGGCGAGAGCCACGTCGACGAATCGATGCTCACCGGCGAATCGATGCCGGTGCCGAAGAAGGCCTCCGATACGGTGACGGGCGGCACGCAGAACCAGCACGGCGCGCTGACGATGCGGGTCGGCCACATCGGCGACGACACCGTGCTCTCGCGCATCGTCGCGATGGTGGCGGAGGCGCAGCGCTCGCGCGCACCGTTGCAACGCATGGCGGACCGGGTCGCCGCGTGGTTCGTTCCCGCCGTGGTCGCGGTGGCCGTACTGGCGTTCGTGGTCTGGTGGTTCGCCGGGCCGGTACCGGTGTTCGCGCATGCGCTGGTGGCCGCCGTGTCGGTGCTGATCGTGGCGTGCCCGTGCGCGCTGGGGCTGGCGACGCCGATGTCCATCATGGTCGCGAGCGGGCGCGGTGCGCGGGCTGGCGTGCTGTTCCGCGACGCGGCCGCGATCGAACGCCTCCGCGATGTCGACACGCTGGTGTTCGACAAGACGGGTACGTTGACGGAAGGCAGGCCGACGCTGCTCGACGTGCGCGGCTTTGGGCACGAGCGCGCCGAGGTACTGGCGCTCGCCGCCGGGCTGGAGCGTCCCAGCGAGCATCCGCTCGCCGCGGCCATCGTCGCGGCGGCGGAAGGGGAGGCGCTCTCGATTCCCGAGGTGTCCGGTTTCCGTGTACTGGTCGGGAGAGGCGTGACCGGACGTGTCGGCGGTCACGACGTCGCGCTGGGTAACGCGCGTCTGATGGAAGACGAGCGCGTCGAGACCGCGGCAGGCCGGGACGTCGCGGAAAAAGCGAGCCGCAAGGGCGCGACGGCGATGTTCCTCGCCATCGACGGGCGCCTGGCCGGCGTGCTGTCGCTGGCGGATGCGGTCAAGCCATCCACCGCCGCCGCATTGGACGCCTTACGCGAGGCGGGCGTGCGCCTCGTGATGGCGACGGGCGACAACGAGGCGACCGCGAAGGCGGTGGCCGCATCGCTGCCGATCGACGAGGTGCACGCCGGTGTTTCACCCGAAGATAAGGCGAACCTCGTCGCCGCGCTGAAAGCCCGCGGTTCGGTCGTGGCGATGGCGGGCGACGGCGTGAACGACGCACCGGCACTCGCGGCGGCCGATGTAGGCATCGGGATGGGCAATGGCAGCGACATCGCGATCCAGAGCGCGTCGGTGACGCTGCTGAAGGGCGATCTCGCCGGTATCGCGCGGGCCCGCGCGCTATCGGAGGCGACGGTGAAGAACATCCGGCAGAACCTGTTCTTCGCGTTCGTCTACAACGCCGTGGGCGTGCCGTTGGCGGCGGGCGTGTTGTATCCGCTGCTGGGCATCACCCTCTCGCCGATGTTCGCGGCGCTGGCGATGAGCCTGAGCTCGGTGTCAGTGGTGGGCAACGCGCTGCGCTTGCGGTCCGCGACGATCTGACGGTGCCGGTGGGAGCCAGGCCGCTGGCGAAGGGCGCTTACCGCGAGCACCCTTCGCCAGCAGGCTGGCTCCCACCAGAGAGGCCTGCTATCGGGGCCTTACCGCGCGTCGAACGACGGCGGTGCGTCTTCCGCCTTGCTCGCCCATGCCTTGTTCGGCTTGTCAGAAAGATCGAACTCCAGCTTGCCACCCTTCAGTGCGAAGTCTTCCGGCAGCCATGAGCGTGCCGACGTCTTGCCGTCGATCTTCAGCGCCGTGACGTACGGCTTGCCGGCCCCGGCGTTGGGTGCCTCGATGGTCACGTCGCCGTGCTCGCGATGGATCACGGCACGCGTGAACAGCGGGCTGCCGACCACCAGTTCCGCGCGGCCCGGAATGGCGGGGTAGATACCCAGCGACGCGAACACGTACCACGACGACATCTCGCCGAGGTCGTCGTTGCCCGGGATGCCGTTCGGCGCGTTGAGCCAGATGGTGTCGAGCACGCGGCGCACGAGTTCCTGCGTCTTCCACGGCTGGCCGGCGTAGTTGTAGAGCCAGGGCGTGCCGATGGACGGTTCGTTGTCGAGTTCGGCGTGCAGCGGGCCGGACTTCGTGACCGCGAACGCGCCGTCGGGCTGGTAGAAGAACGCGTCGAGACGTTTCCGCGCCTTGTCGCGACCGCCCATCGCATCGAAGAGTCCGCCGACGTTGAACGGTACCATCCACACGTACTGCGCGGCGCTGCCTTCGACGAAGCCGTCGCCGGTCGACGGCGTGAACGCGTGGGCTTCCTTATCGTCGTCGTCCTTCACGAGCGCCCAGCTGCCGTCCGCGTTGCGGTTGCGGATGTAGCCGCCTTCCGCGGTGGCTTTCGGATCGAACAGGTTGCGCCAGTACTGCGCGCGGCCAAGGAAACGCTTCGACGTGGCGGTATCGCCAAGGCGCTGCGCGAGCGCACTGATGCCGAATTCCGCGGCGACGGTTTCGAGCGTGTCGGCGGCAGGCCCCCAGGCGGGTGCGCCGACCGGGATGTAGTGCAGCTTCAGCCATGCGTCGAGACCGGGACGCTGGCCGACGCATTCCACTTCGCACCCATCGTGCGACGTGTCCAGCGCGGTCGGGTTGTCCGCCGCGTGCACCAGGGAGGCGAGGGCGCCCTTCGCGTCGAAGTCGCGCGCGCCGAACGCGTAGACGCCGGCGACCGACGGTGCGGCCGGATCGCCGTTCATCACGTGCGTGCCGCCGTTGTTGTGCGTCCAGCGATCCCACACGCCGCCGTTCTGTTGCGCCTGGTTGTACAGGCTCTGCGCGATGTCGCTCGCGGTCTTCGGTTCCAGCCACGCCACGAGCGGCAGCTGCGAGCGATAGACGTCCCAGCCGGAGAAGTTGGCGTACTGCGCTTTCTGCGTACCCGTGACGCGATGGACCTTGTTGTCGAAGCCGCGGTATTCGCCGTTCACGTCGCTGAAGACGTTCGGGTGCATCAGCGAGTGGTACAGCGCGGTATAGAACACGGTGCGCTGGTCGGGCGTGCCGCCTTCGATGTCGATGTGCGAAAGGCGATCGTTCCACGCGGCGACCGCCTTGTCGCGCAGCGCTTCGAACGTGGTGCCCTTCGGGTTCTCCGCGTCGAGGTTGGCCTGCGCGTTCGCGGCGCTGACATACGAAATGCCGACGCGTACGTTCACCGCGCCCGTGCCCTTCGCGAAGCCGACCCAGGCGCCGGCGCCCTTGCCGGCTTCCGGGAAGCCCTTCGGACCGTAGCCCGTGCCGCCCTGCGCCTTCGTGCCCCCGCGCGTGACCGTGGTGTCCTGCCACGCGCCGGTCGACGCGAAAGGCTGGTCGAATTCGGCGACGAAGTACAGCGTGTAATAGCTGCGACGATCCGCTTCGTTGATGTAGCCGCAGAAGTTGCCGCTCGTGACCTCGCCGCTGACGCGCCGGTTCGCCTTGTCGACCGTGACGCTCGCGTGCTCCGAGCCCACTTCGGAATCGGACGCACGGACGAGGACGTTGGCCGGCTTGCCGGCGGGGAAGGCGAAACGCGCCGCGCCCGAATGCAGCGCGGCGGTCAGGTCCACGGTCACGCCGTTATCGAGCGCGACGCGATAGTGGCCGGCCTTCGCGGTTTCGTTCGCGTGCGAGAACGTCGACGCGTACGCATGGCGGAAGTCGGTCGACGGCGAGGCGACCACGTCTTCGGTGATGGGCATCAGCGGAATGTCGCCCGAGGCACCGGCGCAACCCCAGCCTTCGACATTGGTGAGGCTGAAGCCGCGGATGGCGTCCGCGCGGTATTCGTAGCCGCCCGGCGCGGCGATCGGCGCTTTCTTCCCCGGTAGCGGCGAGGCTTCGGGACTGAACTGCAGCATGCCGAACGGCACCACCGCGCCCGGGAAGACGTTACCTCCGTTCGTCGTGCCGATCAGCGGGTTGACGAGCTCGGCGGGGCCGGACGAAGCGGCGGCGAGGGCGGGAACCAGGGCGGCGGCGAGGGCGATCGGTCGAAACACGCGCAAGAGGCATTCTCCGTGGAACCGGGATTTATCTCGATTGAAATCCGATGGAGACGGGATGTCCCGTGCCATGGGTCATGGTCGGTGTGACGGCTACCAGAGAATGCCGTTCACCGGCTTCACGGGCTCCAGCCCGTGTTTCTCGCCGAGCGCGTCGCGCAGGTCGATCTCGATCGCCCGCGTGAGCGTGGTGAGCGGCACGTCGTCTTCGAGGTTCTCGAAGGGATTCTGGATGTCGTTGCCGATCTGCAGCAACGCGAGGAACAGGAACCCGGCCACCGTGGAGCCCAGCGGCGTGTAGAGGCCCAGGGTCTCGACGAGTCCGAGCGGCAGCAGCAGGCAGAAGCCGTGCGTGAAGATCGCGGGATAGGTCGCGTACTGCTGGGGCAGCGGCGTGTTCTTGATCCGCTCCATGCCACCCTGCGCGTTGGTGATGTCGGACAGCGTGCGCGCGAGCGTGGTGAGCAGGATCGGGTCCGGCCGCGCGTCGGCGATGAGCGTCGCGGTACGCGCGTGGATGGCGTTGGGCACGTTCGCCACCTCGCGCAGCGACGACAGTTCGTCGGTCGGGAGGCGGTGCGCCAGTTCGTCCCACGGCGCCTGACGGCGCAGGTGCAGGCGCAGGGCGTGCACGAAGGCGATCTGCCGGTGGGCGACCGTCACGGCGACCGCGCGGTCGCCCAGCAGCGTGAGCGCCTCGCGGGCGAGCGTGCGCGAGGCGTTCACCATCGCGCCCCACAGCGTGCGCGCTTCCCACCAGCGCGCGTACGCGGTGGTGTTGCGGAAGCTGAGATACACGGCGACGGCGGAACCGAGCAGCGTGAGGGGCAGGGCGGGGAATTCGATCCAGTCCGGATCGACGGTGTACCAGAGCGCGGTCACCGCGATGTCCCAGCCCAGCAGCCAGATCAACGGCCGGCCGACGTAGCGCAGGATGTGTCCGAGGTGGGCGCGCCCGGGGACGATCATCCGGCGTTCTTGCGCCCGATGGCTTCCGCCAGCGCCACGAAGCGATCGCTTGCCTGGTCGAGGACGGATACCGTGCCGTTGCCGATGTCGTACACCCAGCCCTGCAGTGTGATCGCGTTGTTGGCGCGCGCCGCGGCGACCGCCGGATGCGTGCGCAGGTGCGCGAGCTGCAGGCGCACGTTCTCCTGGATGACCGCCGCCATCGCATCGGCGCCTTCGAGCTTGCGCGCGAACACGGCGCTCTTCGCGGCCTCGGCGTTGCGCAGCCATGCCGTCACGGTCGGCAGGTCTTTCGTGGACTCGGGGTTGAGCAGGCCCTTCATGGCGCCGCAATCGCTGTGACCGCAGATGACCACCTGACGGACGCGAAGCACCGCGACCGCGAACTCGACCACGGCGGACACGCCGCCAAGCATCTCGCCGTAACCCGGCACGATGTTGCCGATGTTGCGGCAGACGAAGAGTTCGCCCGGCTGCGTCTGCGTGATCATCTCCGGCACCACGCGCGAGTCGGCGCAGGTGATGAAGAGCGTATGCGGGCTCTGGCCTTCTGCCAGCTCGCTGAAGAGTTCCTGCGTTTCGGGGAAGACGTTCTGGCTGAAGTCTTCGACGCCCTTCAACAGCCCGATGAGGCTGTCGTCGCTGGGGGTTTCCTGGCTCATGCTTTCACCTCGATCAATGCCGCCACGGACTACGGGGCGGTCAGGAGGGGAAGTTTATGCCAAACGCCCCGGGGGTGGATTCGGCGGCGTATGGGTGGGTTGGAGAAAGCTACCCTCGTGACGTACGGCTGTTCCCGCTGGCGGGGCTAGCCGTTGTTGGTGGGAGCGGCCTTGGCCGCGATGGGTGCTTGCGGCAAGCACCCATCGCGGCCAAGGCCGCTCCCACAAAAAAAGCCGCCCGGCGGAACCGGGCGGCTTCTGGGGTCAGGCTTTCAGGAGGGCTTACGCCTCGGCGTCTTCCTTGTACGCGTCGATGGGGATGCAGGCGCACATCACGTTCTTGTCGCCGAACACGTTGTCGACGCGGGAAACCGGCGGCCAGTACTTCGACAGCTTCAGCGACGGCAGCGGGAAGGCGGCCAGCTCGCGCGGGTAGGCGTGGGTCCACTCCGTGCCCGTGACCATGGTGGCCGTGTGCGGGGCGTTGCGCAGCGGGTTGTCCTCGCGGTCGAGACGGCCATCCTGCACCGCGGCGATTTCCTCGCGGATCTGGATCATCGCGTCGATGAAGCGGTCGAGCTCGTGCAGCGATTCGCTCTCGGTCGGCTCGACCATCAGCGTGCCGGCGACCGGGAAGCTCAGGGTCGGAGCGTGGAAGCCGAAGTCGATGAGGCGCTTGGCGACGTCTTCGGCGCCCACGCCCGTCGCGTCCTTGAGCGGACGCAGGTCGAGGATGCACTCGTGCGCCACCAGGCCGTTACGGCCGGTGTAGAGCGTTTCGAAGTACGGGGCGAGCCGCTTCGCGACGTAGTTGGCGTTGAGCAGCGCGACCTGGGTCGCCTTGCGCAGGCCTTCCGTGCCCATCAGGGTGATGTACATCCACGAGATCGGCAGGATGGATGCCGAGCCGAACGTGGCGGCGCTGACCATGCCCACCTCGCCCTCGCCACCGAACGCGCGGGGCAGGAACGGGGCGAGATGCGACTTCACCGCGCACGGACCGACGCCCGGGCCGCCGCCGCCGTGCGGGATGCAGAACGTCTTGTGCAGGTTGAGGTGCGAGACGTCCGAGCCCCACTTGCCGGGCTTGGCGAGGCCGACCAGCGCGTTCATGTTCGCGCCGTCGGTGTACACCTGGCCGCCGTGCTTGTGCACCGCTTCGCAGATGGCGACGACGTCTTCCTCGAACACGCCGTGCGTGGACGGGTAGGTGATCATGATCGCGGCGAGACGGTCGGCGTACTTCTCGGCCTTCTCGCGGATGTCGTCGACGTCGACGTTGCCGTTGGCGTCGCACCGCGTCACCACCACGGTCATGCCGCACATCTGCGCCGACGCCGGATTGGTGCCGTGCGCGGATTCCGGGATGAGGCAGACGTCGCGATGGCCTTCGCCGCGCGAGCGGTGGTAGGCGCGAATGGCGAGCAGGCCCGCGTATTCGCCCTGCGCGCCGGAGTTCGGCTGCAGGCTGACGGCGTCGTAGCCGGTGCACTCGACCAGCATGGCCTCGAGTTCGTCGATCAGCTGCTTGTAGCCCTGCGCCTGGTCGGCCGGGACGAGCGGATGGATGTTCGCGAACTCCGGCCACGTCACCGGGATCATCTCCGCGGTGGCGTTGAGCTTCATCGTGCAGGAGCCGAGCGGGATCATCGTGCGGTCGAGCGCGAGGTCCTTGTCCGCGAGGCCACGCAGGTAGCGCAGCAGCTCGTGCTCGCTATGGTGCGTGTTGAAGACCGGGTGCTGCAGGAAGTCGATGTCGCGCAGCAGGCCCTGCGGCAGGGCGTCGGCCGTGGAAGCGTCGAGCGCGTCGATGTCGGCGACGTTCGCGCCGAAGAGGCCGGCGAGGGTCGCGACGTCGGCACGGGTGGTCGTTTCGTCGAGCGAGATGCCGACGCTCGTCGCGTCGATGGCGCGCAGGTTCACGCGCGCCGCGGCGGCCTTCGCGTGCAGGGCCTTCGCATCGACGCCCGTGACGTGCAGCGTATCGAAGAAGTCGGCACCGACGGCGACACCGGCCTGGCCGAGCGCGCCGGCGAGGATCGCCGCGAGGCGATGCGTGCGGCGGGCGATGCGCACCAGGCCCTCGGGGCCGTGGTAGACGGCGTACATGCTCGCCATCACGGCAAGTAGCACCTGCGCGGTGCAGATGTTCGACGTGGCCTTCTCGCGACGGATGTGCTGTTCGCGCGTCTGCAGGGTGAGGCGGTAGGCCGGCTTGCCTTCGCTGTCGATCGAGACGCCGATGAGGCGGCCCGGCATCGAACGCTTATAGGCGTCGCGGCAGGCGAGGTAGGCGGCATGCGGGCCACCGAAGCCGTACGGCACGCCGAAACGCTGCGTGTTGCCGACCACGATGTCGGCGCCCCAGCTGCCCGGCGAGGCGATCAGCGTGAGCGCGAGCAGGTCGGTGGCGACGCACACCACCGCACCGCGCGCGTGCGTGGCGTCGGCCAGCGCCTTGTAATCGTTGATGCGGCCGAACGTGTTCGGGTACTGCAGCAGGATGCCGAAGCTCTCGACCGTGGCGGCGTCGGCGTCCGGGCCGATGTGCAGCTCGATGCCGATGCCGTCGGCGCGCGTGCGCAGCACGTCGAGCGTCTGCGGATGGACGTCCTGCGACACGAAGAACACGTTCGACTTCGACTTGCCCGAACGCTTCGCCAGCGTCATCGCTTCGGCGGCGGCGGTGCCTTCGTCGAGCAGCGAGGCATTGGAGATGTCCATGCCCGTGAGGTCGGCGACCATCGTCTGGAAGTTGATCAGGGCTTCCATGCGACCCTGCGAGATCTCCGCCTGGTACGGCGTATAGGCCGTGTACCACGCCGGATTTTCGAGCACGTTGCGCAGGATGACGTTCGGGGTGAGCGTGCCGTAGTAACCCTGGCCGATGAAGCTGCGGAAGACCGTGTTGCGGTCGGCGATCCGGCGGATCTTCGCGATCGCTTCTTCTTCCGTCACGGCGCGGGGCAGGGCGAGCGGTGCCGGCGACTTGATCGAGCCGGGAACGATGGCGTCCGTCAGGGCGTCGAGCGAGGCGTGGCCGACGACGGCGAGCATCTCGCCGATCTCGGCGTCGTTGGGGCCGATGTGGCGTTCGATGAACGCGCCATGGTGCTCGAGGTCGCGCAGCGAGGGAGAGGTTTTCTGGCTCATGGCTTGGAGGCATCCGCAAAGACCGTGCCGTGCCGGCACGTGGGGCGCCCCTCTGTCCTTTTGCCTGAGAGTTTGGAGGCGGCGAGCCTCTTGCACCTTCGGCGCCGGATCGAACCGGTCTCTCCAGAGTGATGACCGCGCGGTGGTATGGGAGCCTGAGCGATTACGGGCGTTGCGTCTTCGGCAGCGGGTCCTTCCGCTTCTCCCACCGGGCGTTACCCGACCGATTATACAGGCGTCCGGGCGGGCGGGGATGACATGCGATCGCGGCTGCCGGGAGGCCGTTCCGACCTGCCCGGATGGCAGGCGAGCCCTCTTCGGACCGTAGGCCGACGGTGGCAGGGAGTGACCGGGATGGCCCGTCCGGTCTGGAGGGGATTACGCAATTGCTGCGATACGGTGCTGAACGGCACCGAACGTGCGTGAACGCCACGAGCGGCCGATCCCAGGATGATGAGATTGTTCTCACCGCGGCGCGGACGGCGGCGCCTAGCGTGGACCCCGGACCCCACACGGAGAACGTCCATGTCCCCCCACGCTTTCACCCGTCGAACCCTCGTCACCGCTCTCGGCGCGCTCCTGCTGGGCGCCGCGGGCCAGGCTCTCGCATCGCGCGGCGACGCGCCCGCCGAACCGCCGAATACGCTTCTGGTGTTCGGCGACCCGTCGCACATCGAGCACGCGGGCGATCTCGCGGCGCATGTCTCGCCGATCGTCGACGGCGCCGCGCTGTCGGCGCCGGATATCGAGCGCTTCGCCGATCCGGCCGCACGCGCGATCGCCGTCGTGGCGGCGCGCGATCTCGTCACCCTCGCCGCGCGCCCCATGTTGATGCACCTGTTCGACCGGGGCGTGCCGGTCTTCGTCTGCGTCGACGACGACTCCCGCGCCGACGTCGCCCGTGTCTTCGGCATCGCCCCGCCCGGAGGCGACACGTTGTACGTGCGCCAGAGCGACGGCGAGGTCGCGGTGCTCGGGAATACGGCTCCGGAGGCGCACTGGTCGCCGCGGTGGTCGCGTCGGGCCGCGTCCGCGGCGATGTCGTTCCGCCCATCGGTCGAAGCCGACGCGATCGCAAACGACACCCCCCAGGCCAGCGGCCTCCCGATGGTCACCTTTCACGAAGGCCTGATCGACACGGGGACCGACGACATCACCGGTCGTGCCGTGATCAAGGTGCTGCGCACCAGCACCCGCACCGAAGACGACAAGGAAATCCACGTGCACGCGTGGCCGATCATCACACCGAAGAACGCCGGTATTTTTGCGGGTCACGACATGAGACCGGCGGTGAACCTCTCGGCCGCCTATCTGCCATGGGTCTACCGGGTCAGTCATCGCGTGAGCGCCGACGGTGTGCAGCCGCAGATGGTGGACAGCCTGCCCGAGAGCGACGGGCGCACGTCGATCGACTACGAACAGGTGAAGCGGCGCAGCATCAACATCGGCGGCGGGACGGGCGAGGGCGCGTCGGCGGATGGACAGCCGGACGCCGGTCTTGCCGCGAAACTGCCGTTCAATCTTTCTTTCAGCTACCAGAACGAAACGACCGAGACGATCCGGTACAGTTTCACGGACTATTCCATGCTGGCGAGGCCGGTCGACGCGGGGCAGGCGGCGCAATGGGAGGCACGGATCGCGCCGAAGCTCGAGAACGTCCTGCTGGACAACGTGCGGGCGGACAGCGTGAAGCTCACCGAGGCGCGGATGACGCCGATGATGCGGAGCGCGACCTTCGATACCTGGTCCGTGTGGGAATTGCCCGGAAGCTACGAGGGCATGGCGACCGTCGAGATCGAAGGCGGTTACGAACTCAACGAAAAGAAGTGGTGGTGGGATCGCAGCAACTGGCGTTCCTCGGATGCCACCGTGCCGGTGTCGGTGAAGAAACGCTACGTGCTCGACATGTCGCATCCCTTCCTGACGCGCGAGATCACCGTGCTCGTTCGCTCCGCGTTCGGAAACGGCGGGTGCCTCGCGCAGACCGGCGACAACGTCTCGATCGCGACGTGCGATCCATCCAGCCGCACGCAGATGTGGGGTCTCGACAGCGAAAGCCGCTACGTCAATCGGTCGAGCGGGCTCTGCCTGACCGCCGACCCGGCACGCGATCGCCTTACCGTCGGGCGTTGCACGCTGGGCAACGATCAGCGCTGGGAATGGCGCGCCGATCGTCTGCACAGCCGGTTCGACGATGGACGCCATCGCCTCTTCGTCGATGGCGGAACGCTGCGGGTGGATGCGGCGGGTCGTTTCGAAGACACGCCATCGAACCCGCACAACGCGATCCTGCCCCCCTGGTCGGGTTACCCACGTGCGCCCGTGGCCGGCGAATTGATCCCGGCGCCGTTCAATACGGCCGCCGGACTGGTGCCGGCGAGCTGGGAACGAAGCTACGGCGCCGTCGGCCCGGAGCAGCGCTGGAGCGTGGTGGTGTTGCGCGCGGGGCTGACGCCCGAGCTGTGAGCTGCCGGACGAGCGTCGCCGAGGCGCTCGTCCGTCTTCTGGTGCATCAGGCAGCACGGCCCGTGCCGGCCAGATCCCGCACGTAATCCCGCAGCGAGCGCGGCTCGCGACCCAGTGCGGCGGTCAGCGTCAGGCTGTTTCCGCCGAGCCCACAGCTGGCGTAGTGATGGAAGACGCGCTCGAGCATGCGTAGCTGGCGTTCGTCGTAAGGCGGGCGGGCTGCCCGCACCCAGTCGTCGAACGCGGGTGCGAACGCTTCGATGGGGCGCCCAAGGACGTCGGCGATGGCGGCGACGATGTCATGCCGGCTGTACATTCCCGCTGCCAGTTCCAGCGTGGCGTAGTCCAGCCGCTCGCCGGTGAGGGCGACCGCGGCAAGTTCCGCGACATCGCGATAGTCCACGCGCGCTACCCGGCTCTCGCTGGGAAACGGTTCGCCGAAGCGACCGTCGCGGACGATCGCAGGCCATGCGAGGCCGATGTTCTGCATGAGATTCGCGGAATGCAGAACCGTATAGACCAGTCGGGACGAATAAAGCGCGTCCTCGACGGGAATCTTGCTCGCATGGTTTTCCAGGGCAATGTTGGTCGGCTGGATGACGGAGGAGAACACGAACTTCGTGACGCCGCTGCGTTCCGCGGCTTCGACGAGTGACACGCCCATCGCGGCTTCGTTCGCGACGAACGCGGGGCCAATATGGAAGACGCCTCCCACACCCCGGCAGGCGTCGACCAGGCTGTCGGCATCCCCCAGATCGCCGATGGCGATTTCACTCGCGCCCATCGATCGGGCGAGCGAAGCTTTCGCCTCATCGCGAACGAGCGCGCGCACGGTGGCGCCACGCCCGACCAGCTCGGGAACGACCAGTCCCGCGAATTTTCCCGCGGCCCCGACGACCAGGATGGTGGATTCGCTCTTTGCCATCGACAGCCTCTTCAAATGGAATGTCAGACAAAATATAAGCGTTGTGAAAGTGCGACGAAACCACCGCCACGTCTTGGCGGGACATCGCACGGCGTTATCCGTTTCATCCTGTCCGACGACCCGTTTCCCGGCCGGGTCGTGTGCGATCGGGCCAGGCCCGCTGCACGCGTCGATGTGGCAATGGAACCCTGACCTGCCGAGCCGCCTTGACGGGGTGGCGTGGCGATGGCGTGCCCATCGCCAGACTGGGTTCCCGGCCGTGCGCGTCGACGATCACCAGGGGGCGGGGCCTTCGCGACCCGTGAACGACCCGGTGGGCGCCGCATTCGCCGTCGAGGCGAGGCGGACGATTTCCTCCGCGCCTTCGGCCAGGGTCTGCGTGCCGCTGTTGCCGTTGAGGTCCGTGGCCGTGTAGCCGGGGCAGGCGACATGGACGGTGATGCCGTCGTTCCTGACCTCGTCGGCGAGAATAACGCTGAACATGTTCAGCGCGGCCTTCGACGCGTTGTAGCCGACCAGCTTCACCGCGGCGAAATCCCAGGTCGGGTCGGCGTTGTAGGTGATCGAGCCGAGGCGGCTGGACACGTTGATGATGCGGCCTGCGGCCGACTTCTTCACCAGCGGCAACAGTGCCTGGGTCACGGCGACCGTGCCGAAGTAGTTCGTGTCGAAGACGCGCTTCACGGCATCGAGGTTCGCGGCAGCGACGTTGCCGTCGCCTTCGATCGCGACGCCCGCGTTGTTCACCAGCACGTCGATGCGGCCTTCGTTGGCCTCGATGTCGGCGGCCGCGCGGGCCAGCGAGGCTTCGTCGGCGAGATCCAGGCGAATAAAGCGCACGTCGATGCCTTCGCCGCGAAGCGTGGCTTCCGCCGCCTGACCGCGGCCGGCGTCGCGCGCGCCTAGGAGAATGCGGTGGCCGGCCTTGCCGAGCTGGCGAGCCACTTCCAGGCCGATGCCTTTGTTGGCGCCGGTGACGAGGGTGACGCGGTCTTGGTGATTCATGGCGGTTCCTTGTTGAATACGGGCGAGGTAGCCCCATCCCTCGAATTAGGTATTGCCGCCTGCCTTTCCCATTCGCATATGCCCGCCGCCCCCGAGCACGCCCTGAAGCCCCGTAAAAGACCGCGCCAGGCCCGTTCGGCCGCCACGGTGAATGCGATTTTCGAGGCGACGATTCAGGTTTTGCGCTCCGACGGATTGGCTGGCCTGACCACCACGCGGGTGGCCGGCCGTGCCGGAGTGTCCGTGGGCACGATGTACCAGTACTTTCCGCACAAGGACGCCTTGCTCTACGCGGTGCTCGAGGATTACCTCGACGATGTCGTCCTCGCGCTCGAGACCGCCTCGGATCGTTACCGGGGCCTGCCCCTCGCGCCGATGTGCGATGGCCTGGTCCATGCCTACCTCGACGCCAAGATGCGCCACCTGCCGGGCGCGCAGGTCCTCTATGTCGTGGCCACCGAACTGGAGACTACCGATCTCATGGGCGACATCTGCGCACGGTGCGAAGCGCCGATCGCGCGGATGCTCGCCACCGCCAGCGACGCCCGCTTCGACGATCTGTCCCGTGTTACGGATGCCTTTCGCGCGATGCTGGGCGGCATCGTCCGCGCGGTACTGGAGAACGATGTGTCCCCAAGCGCACTCGCGATGCTTCGCTCGGAACTGCCCGTCATGTGCCGGGCATATCTGCAGGCTTCGGCTCGGCCGATCGAAGCATAGGGCCGCAGGGTGCCGTACCGTCATCCCGGTGAAAGCCGGGATCACGGCCCACGAGCGCGGTCTGCAGTGCGTCGTCTCGACTGCTCGCCTCGCGGTGAAGGCCGGCGTGACCGGCATGCCTTTGGCTGCCACCGCGCGGGCCGTTGGAGCGTGATAGCGTACCGATGCTGTGGCGGAGGCTCTCAGCGAGTCGAAAGGAGCGAGCGATGGCATTTCGGGTGCTGATCATCGGAGGCACGGGGCAGGTTGGTGCTTCCGTGGTGCGTTGCTTGCTCGCCGAGCCGACGTGCGCGGAAGTCGTGCAGATCAATCGCCGGGACGTCGGGCCTTCCGCGGACGCCCGCCTTCGTCACGTCACGCTCGACACGTCCGCCGCCTCGTTCGGCGATGCCGTTGCGGCCATTGCGCGGGAGATGGGTGCGCACGGCGAACCCTTCTACGGCGCGTCATGTGTGGGCGTCGGTGCGGGCAGCATGCGATGGAGCGAGCAAGCGCTCATCGCACTCGAAGTCGGCGTCGTCGGCGCATTCGCTCGCGGATGTCGCGCGGGCGGCATCGAACGATTCGCCCTGCTATCGGCCGTCGGCAGCAGCGCAAAGAGCAGGCTCCGCTACGTCCGGGTCATGGGTCTCAAGGAAGAAGCGGTACAGGCGGTCGGTTTTCCGCGCCTTGCGATATTCCGCCCCGGCATCATCGCGGGCAACGCGCACACGCCGGGATACGTCGCGTGGCTCGGCCGCATCGTTCCGGGCAAGTTCGGCGTGATCGAACAGGACGACATCGCTCGGGCATTCGTCGCGGAATTCGTGCGGAGCGCGACGGACGGTGCCACCGTCATCTATGAGAACCGCCAGATGAAGCAGCTCGCGGCGGCGGTGTGAGTTGCATGGCCGGAAAAGAATGCACCGGCGGTGCAACGGCGCCACGATCACGCGGGACCGCTCCGAACGGAGCGTCGTGAGCGGAGGTGCACGATGGCTATCCACGGCTTCCAGAAGCCAGAAACAACAAAGCCCCGCATCGCTGCGGGGCTTCGTCTATAATTGGTGCCCAAGAGAGGACTCGAACCTCCACGGTTTTACCCGCTAGTACCTGAAACTAGTGCGTCTACCAATTCCGCCACCTGGGCAGGTGTCCCGAAGCGCTGTTGCCGCCCCGTGAGCCGCGTAGATTAGGTAGGTCGGGGAAACTTGTCAACGATTTTGCACTCCGGATGTGAAACTATTTCGCGTCCCCCTCTAAAGGTTCTTACGTGACGAAGAAAAAGAAAGGTTCGGAAGACGGCCGCGGCCCTCGTAAACCGAAGGCCAGCCGGCCCGGCAAGGCGTTGGCGAAGTACGGCGACCGGACCCACGGGGCACCCGTGGTCGATCCCCATGCCGACCGCGAGGCCCAGCTGTACGACCAGCCCATTCCCAGTCGCGAGGCCATCCTGGCGCTGCTGGAAGATCGTGGCGAGCTGTTGACGGCCGAGGACATCGCCCGCGCGCTGCGCCTCTTCACCGATTACGAGATCAACGCGCTGGGCAAGCGCCTTGGCGCGATGATCCGCGACGGGCAGTTGCTGCGTAACCGCCGCGGCAGCTACGCGCCGGCGCAGAAGCTCAGCCTGCTGCCCGGTCGCGTGATCGCCAACGCGGAAGGCTACGGGTTCCTTCGCCCGGACGAGGGTGGCGAAGATCTCTACCTCTCGCCGTCGCAGATGCGTACCGTGCTGCACGGTGACCGCGTGCTGGCGAGCGTCGTCGGCATCGACCGTCGCGGCCGCCGGCAGGGCGCCATCGTCGAAGTGCTGGAGCGCCGTTCGCCGCGCCTCGTCGGTCGCGTCGTCGTCGAGAACGGCGTGACGCTGGTCGAGCCGGACGATCGTCGCCTGCACCAGAACATCATGATTCCCGCCGGTCGCGACGCCGGCGCCCGCTCGGGCGAGATCGTCGTCGCCGAGATCACCGATCCGCCGACGCCGCATCGCGGCCCGCTGGGCACCATTCGCGCCGTGCTCGGCGAGCGGCTTCAGCCGTCGCTGGTCGTCGAAATGGCCATCGCCAGTCACGACCTGCCGCACGAGTTCCCGCCCCAGGTCATCCGCCAGGCCGAAGAAGTCGAGCCGAAGGTCACGGCCGAAGAGCGCCGGGGCAAGGTCGACCTGCGCAAGCTGCCGCTGGTGACGATCGACGGCGAGGACGCACGCGATTTCGACGACGCGGTGTATGCGGAAGCCCTGAAGGACGGCGGATTCCGCCTGATCGTCGCCATCGCCGACGTGTCGCATTACGTGCCCGTGGGCACGCCGCTCGACGTCGACGCGTATGAACGTAGCACGTCGACGTACTTCCCCGGTTTCGTCGTACCGATGTTGCCGGAGACGCTGTCCAACGGCATCTGCTCGCTGAATCCGAAGGTGGACCGGCTCTGCATGGTCTGCGACATGGAAGTGGACGAGGACGGCGAAGTGGTCCGTTCGAAGTTCTACGAAGCGGTGATGTATTCGCACGCGCGCCTCACCTACAACAAGGTGTGGCAGGCGGTGGGCGAGCGCAACGTGGATGTCCGGCAGGAAATCGCCGACGTGCTGCCGCAGGTCGAGACGCTGCACCGGCTGTACAAGGCCATGGCGAAGGCGCGCAAGCGCCGCGGCGCGATCGATTTCGAAACACCGGAAGTGAAGTTCCGTCTCGCGCCGTCGGGCGACGTGGTGTCGATGGGTGCGAGCGATCGCAACGACGCGCACAAGCTGATCGAGGAATGCATGATCGCCGCGAACGTGCAGGCGGCGAAGTTCCTCTCGAAGCGGAAGATCCCGGCACTGTATCGCGTGCACGCGCCGCCGCCGGCCGAGAAGTACGAAGACCTGCTGCAGTTCCTGCGCGAGTTCAAGCTGAAGATGCCGCCCGCCGACGAAGTCACGCCGGCCGATTTCTCCGCGCTGCTGAAGCGGGTGCACGATCGTCCGGAAGCGGGCCTGATCCAGTCCGTGTTGCTCCGCGCGCAGAGCATGGCCGTGTATCACCCGGAAAACCAGGGTCACTTCGGCCTCGCGCTCGACGCGTACGCGCACTTCACCTCGCCGATCCGTCGCTATCCCGACCTGCTCGTGCATCGCGCCATCCGCTATGCGCTGACCAAGGGCAAGCCGGCCGATTACACGTACAGCGAAACCCAGATGGCCGCCATGGCCGTGCATTGCTCGCAGCGCGAGCGCCGTGCCGAGGAAGCCGAGCGCGACGTCGACGAGCGCTTCAAGTGTGCGTGGATGGAGAAGCACGTCGGCGAGGAATTCGCCGGTACGGTCACTGGCGTGACGTCGTTCGGTCTCTTCGTGGAACTGGCCGAATCGCGTGTGTCCGGTCTGGTGCATGTCTCGCAGCTGCCCAACGACTACTACAAGTTCGATCCCGTCCGTCACCTGTTGTCCGGCGAGCGGACCCAGGCGCATTACCGTCTCGGCGATTACGTGAGCGTGCAGGTGCTGCGCGCGAGCCTCGAGGACCGGAAGATCGACTTCCGCCTTGTCGCGCGCCTCGCAGCGTTGCCGAAGCCGCGACCGGCCGTGCCGCCGCCTGTCGCCACGCCGGTCCGCCAGTCGGGCATGGCGGCGGCGGGCAAGGCGATCGGTCGCGCCGCGAAGGCGGTCGGCAAGCTCTTCGGTGCGAAGGCGAAGAAGGTCGAGGTCGTCGAACCGGCGTCGCCGCGTCGTTCGAAGGCGGCGCCCGTCACGGAGGCCGAGACGGCACCGTTCGCCCGCAAGCGCGCTTCCGCCAGTGGCGGCGAGCGTGCACCCGTCCAGGCGGCCGAGCGCGGTTCGTCGCGCGGCGGCCGGGGTGCCGGCGAAGGCCGGAGGACCGGTAACCGTGCCGACGCCCCGAAGCAGGCGCCGGCCCCGAAGAAGGCTGCCGCGAAGACGGCACCGAAACAGGCCGCCGTGGCGCCGGCAGCGCCGGCAAAGCGCGGCACGACGAAGCCGGCGACGAAGCGCGCGCCGCGTAAACCCAGGAGCAAGCCGCAGGTATGAGTGAGTCGTGGATCGTAGGCATCAATCCGGTCGAGGGCGCCCTCGCCAACGACCCGGATCGTGTCCGTGAAGTACTGATCGAGCAGAACTCGAAGAACGCGCGCGTCAACGACATCGCCGCGCAGGCCCGGAAGCTGGGCCTGCCGGTGAAGCCCGTCGGCAAGGAGCAGCTCGAAAAGCTCGGCGGCGAAGCACGGCATCAGGGCGTGATCGCGCGTTACGAAACGCCACCCCTGCGTGGCGAGAACGATCTGCCGGCGCTGCTCGATGCCGCGGGGTCGAACGCGCTCGTGCTGGTGCTCGACGGCGTGACCGACCCGCACAACCTTGGCGCGTGCCTGCGCAGTGCCGCGGCGGCCAACGTCACGGCGGTCGTCGTGCCGAAGGATCGGGCGGTCGGCATCACGCCGACCGTGCGCCGCGCGTCGGCTGGCGGCGCCGACCTGGTGCCGGTGATCGCGGCGACGAACCTCGCCCGCGCCATGCGCCTGCTGAAGGACGCCGGCGTGTGGATCACCGGGCTCGACGGCGATACCGACCAGTCGATCTACGACATCGACCTGAAGGGTCCCATCGCCCTGGTGATGGGTAGCGAAGGCGACGGCATGCGGCGGCTCACGCGGGATACCTGCGATTTCGTCGCGAAGATCCCGATGCCCGGTGGCATGGAAAGCCTAAACGTGTCGGTCGCCACGGGTGTGGTGCTGTTCGAGGCCCTGCGTCAGCGAGGAGCGAAGCGATGAACCTGTTCTGGCACGACTGGGCCGGCCTCGTCGGCGTGGCGCTGGTGCTCGTGGCGTTCTTCCTGCTCCAGGCCCACAAGCTCTCGGGGCAGGGCACGCCGTACCAGCTGATGAACCTCGTGGGGGCCTTCGGCATCCTGCTGTCGCTGATCTTCGGCACGTTCAACCTCTCGGCGTTCCTGCAGGAGCTGGCGTGGTTCCTGATCAGCGTGTACGGGATCGTGCGTGGTCTGCGGATGCGTAAGGCTTCCTCTGCACCGTTGCCGTAACCGATGTTCTTCGGTGGGAGCCAGCCTGCTGGCGAAGGGTGCTTACCGCGAGCACCCTTCGCCAGCAGGCTGGCTCCCACCAGTACCGGTCGATCGGTGGTCAGCCGGGGGTTACATGCTTTCGGTAGAATGGGTCTCGGCATCGCGCAACGCGGTGCCGCCCGGCGGGACGACCCGTCGGCGCCTTCGATAACGGGGACGACCTCGCCAAAGGCGGAGTCAAGCCATGTACTGGATCATCCTCGTCGTCGCCGGTCTGTTCGAGATCGGCTGGGCCGTCGGCCTGAAATACACCGAAGGGTTTACTCGCCTCGTGCCGAGCGTGCTGACGGGTGCGGCCATGGTCGTCAGCATCGTGTTGCTGGCGCTCGCCGCGAAGAAACTGCCGTTGGGAACCGCCTATGCGGTGTGGACCGGTATCGGCGCGGTCGGCGCCGTGACGCTGGGTATCGTGCTGTTCGGCGAATCCGCGCAACCGTTGCGGCTGCTGTGCGTCGGACTGATCGTGGCGGGGATCGTCGGGTTGAAGCTCACGGCATGAGGCGGTGGGAGCCAGCAGGCTGGCTCCCACCGGATGCCTCGATCAGGTCTTGTCGAAGTCCGGGTTGGCCGTGGTGTCGCGCTTCATGCGCGGTGCCACCAGCGGCTCGCCGTGCACCACGAACCAGACGTTCTCGGCGATGTTGGTCGCGTGGTCGCCGATGCGCTCGATGTTCTTCGCCATGAAGAGCAGGTGCGTGCAGGGCGTGATGTTGCGCGGGTCTTCCATCATGTACGTGAGGAGGGCGCGGAAGACCACCGTATAGGCCTCGTCGAGGTCGGCGTCGGATTTCCAGACTTCGTACGCGGCTTCGGCGTCCTGCTCGGCATAGGCCTTCAGCACGTTGCGCAGCTGGTCGGCGGCGAGTTCCGCGAGGTTCGCGAGGCCACCGGCGGCCGTGATCGGCGCGACGCGGCTGAGCGGGATGGAACGCTTGGCCACGTTGGCGGCGTAATCGCCGATGCGTTCGATGTCGGCGGCGATACGCAGGGCGGCGAACACGTTGCGCAGGTCGCCCGCGATGGGCGCGCGGAGCGCGAGCAGGCGGACGACGTCCTGGCTGATCTCCTGTTCGAGGGCGTCGATGGCGTCGTCGTTGTCGACGACGCGCTGCGCGGCGCGCTCGTCGCGGCGCTCGACGACGTCGATGGCGGCCTCGAGCTGGGCGACGGCGAGCTCGCCCATGCGAACGATCTCGAGCGTCAGGCGCTTCAGTTCGTCGTCGTAGCTCTTGATGATGTGCTGGTGGGTGGTGTTCATCGCTTGCCTCGGGATCGGGGGCTTAGCCGAAACGGCCGGTGATGTAGTCTTCGGTCTGCTTCTTGTCCGGCTTCGTGAAAATCTTTTCGGTGCGGTCGAACTCGATCAGCTCGCCCATGTACATGAAGGCCGTCATGTCCGAGACGCGCGCGGCCTGCTGCATGTTGTGCGTGACGATGACGATCGTGAAGTCCTTCTTCAGCTCTTCCACCAGCTGCTCGATGCGGCTGGTGGCGATCGGGTCGAGCGCCGAGGTCGGCTCGTCGAGCAGCAGCACTTCCGGCTTCAGGGCGATGCCGCGGGCGATGCACAGGCGCTGCTGCTGGCCGCCGGAGAGACCGAGCGCGCTGTTCTTCAGCTTGTCCTTCACCTCGTCCCACAGCGCGGCGCCGCGCAGCGCCTGCTCGACACGGTTTTCCATGTCGGCGCGCGAGAGCTTTTCGTGGTGGCGGATGCCGTAGGCCACGTTCTCGAAGATGGTCATCGGGAACGGCACGGGCTTCTGGAACACCATGCCCACCTTGCTGCGCAGGCGGTTCAGCGAGTACTTCGGGTCGAGGATGTTCTCGCCGTCGAGGATGATCTCGCCGCTGGCGCGCAGACCGGGATAGATCGCGTAGATGCGGTTGAAGATGCGCAGCAGCGTGGACTTGCCGCAGCCGGACGGGCCGATGATGGCCGTGACCTTCTTCTCCGGCACGTCCATCGAGATGTTCTTGAGCGCATGGAAATCGTTGTAGTGGAAGTTCACGTCGCGCGCGAACATCTTCGGCGCCACCTGGCCCAGGTCCACGCCGGAGGCATGGGGCGACGTGCCGAAGCCCGGCTGGGAGGCGACTTCGTTCATGTTAGTCATGGGACACCTTGGAACGCGAGAAGACGAAGCGGGCGATCAGGCTGAGCGCCAGCACGAACATGGTGAGCACGAAGGCGCCGGCCCAGGCGAGCACGTTGATGTCGGGGCTCGGGTCCTTCGTGTACTCGTAGATGACCTGCGGAAGGCTCGGCATCTTGTCGATCGGGTTGAACGTCATGAAGTTGTTGCCGAACGCCGTGAACAGCAGCGGGGCGGTCTCGCCGCTGATGCGCGCCAGGGCCAGCAGCACGCCGGTGACGATGCCCGAGCGGGCCGCGCGCACCAGGATCTGCATCGTAAGTTTCCACTGCGGCACGCCGAGCGACAATGCGGCCTCGCGCAGCGTACCCGGCACGAGACGAAGCATCTCGTCGGTGGTGCGGACGATGACGGGCAGGGCGATCAGCGCGAGCGCGATGCCGCCGGCGATGCCGGAGAACGTCACGTCGCCGTTGGTCAGCCACTTCGACGGCAGCACGATCACCGTGTAGACGAAGAGGCCGAGCACGATCGACGGTGCCGACAGCAGGATGTCGTTGAGGAAGCGGATGGTCGGACCGAGCTTCGAGCGCGAGGAATACTCGGCAAGCCACGTGCCCGCGGCGACGCCGATCGGCGTGGCGATCAGGATACCGATGATGTTGAGGATCAGGCTGCCGACCATGGCGTTGGCCAGGCCGCCTTCTTCGCGATAGGCGGTGATCTTGGTGAAAAGCTGCGGCTTCAGGCCGGCGATGCCCTGGCTCAGGGTTTCCCAGAGGATCCAGGCCAGGAACAGCAGGCCGATCGCGGTGGCGAACACGCTCAGCGCCATGGCGACGACGTTCTTGATCCGGCGGATCGTGTAGAGGGAGGCCGACATTTACTTGCCCTCCCGGTTCGCCAGCCGGCGGAGCATCAGGCGCGCGATCAGCAGCACGATGAAGGTCACCACGAAGAGGAGGAAGGCCAGCGCCATCAGCGCGGAGCGCTGCAGGCCCTGGGCTTCGCCGAACTGGTTGGCGATCGTCGAGGCGATGGAGCTGCCGGTTTCGAGGATCGACGGGGTGAGCTTGAAGGTATTGCCGAGCACGAAGGCCACGGCCATCGTTTCACCCAGCGCGCGACCGAGGCCGAGGAACACGCCGCCGATGACGGCGGTGCGCGTGTAGGGCACCACGATGTCCCAGACCACTTCCCACGTGCTCGAACCGAGCGCGTACGCGGACTCTTTCAGGCGGGTCGGCACGGTCTGGAACACTTCGCGCATCACCGACGAGATGAACGGAATGATCATGACCGCGAGCACAAGGCCGGCCGTGAGCACGCCGGCACCGAAGAACGGGTATTCGCTGGAGAAGAACTTCGCGATCGACGGCACGTGCTGCACGAGCCAGGAGACCTGCCCATCGGGCGGATCCGCGCTGAAGTTGTTCATCAGCCACGGCTTGATGTGCTCGGCGACGAACGGGGCGAAGATGAAGAGGCCCCACATGCCGTAGATGATCGAGGGGATGCCGGCCAGCAGTTCGATGGCCGAGCTGACGGGACCGCGCAGCCACTGGGGGGCGATCTCGGTAAGGAAGAGGGCGATGCCGAAGCTCACCGGCACGGCGAACAGCAAGGCGATGAACGCGGTGCCGACGGTGCCCATGATCGGCACGAGCGCGCCGTACTGGTCGTTGCTCGGATCCCACGCGGCGCTGGTGAGGAAACCGAAGCCGAAGGTGTGGAACGCGTCCATGCCCAGCCACAGCGTGGAGCCGGCGGCTCCCACGAGCGAGAGCAGGACGATGAGGGCACAGCCCTTGAGGACCCAACCGAAGAGTCGGTCGTCGCGCGAATCCTTCGCATTGCGGGCCGCTTCGGCGGCGCGCTCGGCGCTCGGCATGGCGGTGCTGACGGTGGCGTGCATGCGGATGCGATTCCTGGCCTTTGCAAACGTGTGGGTCGCCGCCCCGCTAGGGGGCGGCGACCCCGATGGTCGTACCCTGACCGGCCAACGTGTCAGCCGGATGGCAGCGTCGGACCGCTTACTTGAAGTCGGAAGCCCAGTAGGCCTGGATCTTCGAGGTCAGCGTCGCCGGCAGCGCGACATAGTCGAGCGTGGCGGCATCGGCCTGGCCCTTTTCCTGCGACCACTTGAAGAACTCGAACGCCACCTTGGTGTGCGACGGGTTCTTCGACTTCTTGTACATGATGATCCAGGTCGTCGCCGTGATCGGCCATGCCTGGTCGCCCGGGGCGTTGGTCATGATCACGTTGAAGTCCTTCGCGCCGGCCCAGTCGGCCGTGCCGGCGGCGGCGCCGAAGGTCTCGGCGTTCGGCTGGACCCACTTGCCCGCGGCGTTCTGGAGCTGCGTGTAGGCGATGTTGTTCTTCTTGGCGTACGCGTATTCCACGTAGCCGATCGAGCCCGGGATCTGGCGCACGTACTGTGCGACGCCTTCGTTACCCTTGCCGCCGACGCCGGCCGGCCACTCGACGGCGGTGCCGAACTTCACCTTCGACGCCCACTCCGGGCTGACCTTCGACAGGTAGTTGGTGAAGTTGAACGAGGTGCCCGAGCCGTCCGAGCGGTGCACGACCGTGATCTTGACGTCGGGGATCTTGACGCCCGGGTTCAGCGCGGCGACGGCCGGATCGCTCCAGCGGGCGATCTTGCCCATGTAGATGTCGGCGAGGAGCTTGCCGTCGAGCTTCAGCTGGCCCGCGGCGACGCCCTGGAGGTTGACGACCGGCACGATGCCGCCGACGACGCTCGGGAACTGGCCCAGGCCGAACTTGGTGAGGTCTTCGCTGCTCATCGGAGCGTCCGACGCGCCGAAGTCGATGGTGCCTTCCTTGATCTGCGCGACGCCGGCGCCCGAACCCACGGACTGGTAGTTCAGCTTGTTACCCGTGGCCTCGGCGTACTTCGCCGACCACTTGGACAGAACGGGATAGACGAAGCTCGAGCCGGCGCCCGTGATGTCGGTGGCCTGAGCGGCGCCCATGCCGAGGAGGGATGCGGCGACCAGCGTGGCGATGCGGAGTTTGCGAGTGAACACGGAGTAATCCTCGTGGATAGAGTGTCGGGCGATGCCCGCCCGGGGCCGTATTCCAGCCCTGCCGTGTTGCAATGAGACGTACTGAATGTTGCAGAGTCATGACACCCGCCGCTTTGGTGTCATATTCAGGAACTTACGAAACGTCTCAGGCGATGAGGGGAGCGGCCGTTTCGCGTTCCGCGAGCTCCAGGCGACGCCAGCGGTTGACGATTTCGCAGAACAACTCCGCGGTGCGCTCGGCGTCGTAGATCGCCGAATGGGCCTCCCGCGTGTCGAAGGCGATGCCGGCGGCCAGCACCGCCTTGCTCAGGACCGTCTGGCCGTAGGCCAGCCCGCCGAGGGTCGCGGTGTCGAAGCAACTGAAGGGGTGGAACGGGTTGCGCTTGTGGCCGGTGCGCTTGACCGCCGCATTAAGGAAGGCGAGGTCGAACGCCGCATTGTGGCCCACGAGTACCGCGCGCTGGCAGCCCGCCACGCGGACGGCCTCGCGCACGGCGTTGAACACGTGATCGAGGGCCTGGCGCTCGGGCAGGGCGCCCCGGAACGGGTGGTCCGGGTCGATGCCGGTGATCTCGAGCGACCGCGGGTCGATGTTGGCGCCCGGAAAGGGCTCGACGTTGGCGGAGACCGCGGGCTGGGGGACCAGTAGCCCCGAGGGCTCCATGGCGATCGTGACCACGGCGATTTCCAGCAGGGCATCGCCCTCGGCGTCGAAACCGCCCGTCTCGACATCGACCACCACGGGCAGGAACCCCCTGAACCGCCCGGCCATCGTCGAAGCGGTGCTGTTACTCGTCGTATCCATCCGCGAAGGATATCAGCCCCGGGTGCATACGGGCACGGGCGTTAAGAGAACGTGCTCGTGTCGTCGTTCTGTCACAAAAACGGCATCGAACGGTAAACCCGGCGGCCCATCCTTCGCGCCGTTGGCCCTCTTGAGGTTTTTCGGACAGAAAAGTCTCAACGAGGGGACAGGGGCTCACACATTCCATCCTATATATCGGAGTACATCCCATGCGTTCCAAGTTGCTCACGGTGGCCATCGCCGCCGGTCTCGGTCTGACCAGCTTCTCGGCGCTCGCCGCGACGCCGAAGTCGCAGCCGGCCCGGGTCACGGTCGACGCCGCCACCCTCCAGCAGCTGCAGGCGCAGCTCGCTGCCCTCCAGGCCAAGGTCTCCGAGCTGGAGAGCAAGCAGGAAGCACAGGCCGACGCGCAGGTCGAGACGGCCAAGGCCGTCAACGACGTGCAGGTCGCCGCCGCCAAGCCGACCGACGACCTGACCAAGCGCCTCGACAAGCTCGCCAAGGTCGTCGACAACACCCACGTCGGCGGCACGATGTTCTTCGACGTGTCGAACATCGACCATAACGAGAAGGTCGGCAACGGCCGCAATCGCCAGGTCGACGGCCACGGCGCCGTCAACGGCACCGGCTTCGACGTCAAGCGCTTCTACCTGACCGTCGACCACACCTTCGACGACGTCTGGTCGGCCAACCTGACCACCGACTTCAACTACCAGTCGACGCTGTCGCAGACCAGCCTCTTCGTGAAGAAGGCCTACGTGCAGGGCAAGTTCGATCCGCTCTTCACGGTCCGCTTCGGTTCGGCCGACATGCCGTGGATCCCGTTCGTCGAAAAGGCCTACGGTTACCGCTACGTCGAGAACACCATCACCGACCGTTCGTTCGAAGGTGGTCGCAGCGGTTCGACCGCGACCGCCGGCGGCGTCGGCGCGTTCGGCAACTCGGCGGACTGGGGTGTCCACGTCCTCGGCGCCACCACCGGCAACAATGCGATCAACTACCAGGTGTCGGTCGTCAACGGTCGCGGTTTCCGCAACCTGACGCGCTCCAAGTCGGTCGATACCGAAGCCCGCCTGGGTTACTCGCCGATCGAACAGCTGATCCTCGCGGTCGGCGGTTACACCGGCAAACGCGGCAACGACGTCGAGAACGGCCAGCCGACCCGCACCGCGACGCGTGGCGATGCCCTCGTGGCATGGCGCGACAAGACCTGGGGCGTCGGCGTGGAATACTTCCACTCCGAGAACTGGGACGACATTCTCAAGTATCAGGGCACCACCCCGGCTCCGCTCGCCATCAAGGACAAGGCCGACGGTTACTCGGCGTTCGCCGACTGGCACTTCTACAACCAGTGGGCCGTCTTCGCTCGCTACGACCACGTGAGCTACAAGTACAAGACGGTCACGAACATCGAGCGTGAGCTCAAGGACAAGTACTACAACGCCGGCGTCTCGTACGACGTGCTGAAGAATTTGAAGCTCGCCCTCGTCTACAAGCACAACCAGCTGGACGGCCCGTTCGCGACGCCGTATCACTACAAGACCAACGAAGTTGGCTTCTGGGGCATGCTGAGCTTCTAAGCGGTATCGGAAGGGAGTTCCACTCAGGGACGAACGAACGGCGGGCGCAAGCCCGCCGTTTTTTTGTGCTTAGTAGGAATGAGGCATTTCTGATTACGAATCGTCTCAGGCACATGACGGCCATCCGGACGTCCAAACGCTGAACGCAGTCCATCGGAAATGGCTCGTAGACCGTGCGGAAACCCTTGCTACGTCACGTTTTCGAAGAAAGTCACGCGTCGATCCTGAATATGTTGCATCGCCGTACTTGCACTCGTCACATCCCCTGCGTACGTTCGGGCGCATGAATCGCCCGACCTCCGCCTTCACCCGACGCATCGCGAGCACGTTCTTCGTGCTTCTCGCGCTGTTCGTCGTGTGTGCGGGTGTGCAGGCCATGCCGTGTCCGTCCACGATGGTCCCGGCCGATTCGCAGCACGCCGCCCTGGTCGCCCTCGACGATGCCCCCGACATCGACGACCAGGACGCCGTGCCCTCGATCGAGGACAACACGAGCGGTCTCGACGATACGTTCGATGTCCCGGCCGAGCACGCGGTGGCCGTGCCGCGTCCGATGCCCGTGCGTCCCCCGGCGCATGCAGCGGACTCCCACGCGCACGTGCACAACGCCGAGTTGCGCCCCCCGATCGCCTGATCGCGTCGCGGCACCGGTGCGCCTGACGCGCCGTCGATTCCGAATGCCTCCTTTCCCCAGGCGACGGCCCGCGAGGCCGTCCGCCGGCGGGCGCTCGCTCGCCCGAATGCTGCGCCACTCCCCAACGAGGAATACACCATGGAACGTCTCATCCAGGGTTTCGATCACTTCCGCCGCCACATGACCGACGAGCAGCGCGATACGTTCGCGCGCCTGGCGTCGGGGCAGGCCCCCCACACCATGTTCATCACCTGCGCGGATTCGCGCGTGATGCCCGAAATGATCTTCAACGCCGGGCCCGGCGATCTGTTCGTCTACCGTAACGTCGGCAACATCGTGCCGCCGTACGCGCAGCACGTCAGCGGCGTGGTCGCCGCCATCGAGTACGCCGTCACCGCGCTCAAGGTGCAGCACATCGTGATCTGCGGCCACTCGGACTGCGGCGCGATGAAGGCGCTGCAGAACCCCGCCGCGCTGAAAGGCAAGCCATCCGTGGAGCAGTGGCTGAAGCACGCCGACGTCGCGCGCTACGTCGTCGCCGAGAATCGTCCGACGATCCACGGCGAGGAAGGCCTGCGCTACCTCACGGAGGAGAACGTGGTCGGCCAGATCGAGCACCTGCGCACGCTGCCGGCCGTCGCGGCCGCGATGGCGAACGGCAGCCTGCGCATCCACGGCTGGATCTACGACATCGCCAACACGGAGATCACGGCCTTCGATCCGCTCGAAGGCCGCTTCCGTCCCCTCATCGACGGGGACGTGAGCGCGCCGGACGCCACGCCGCACGCGCGCTTCTCCACGCCGACGCCGGTCGCCTCGGCCGCCTAAAGGAAACGTTCGTCATGCGCGCTTATTTCTCCCAGGGCCTGATTGGCCGCGACCTCCTCGGATCGGTGGTCGTTTTTCTTGTCGCACTGCCCCTGTGCATGGGTATCGCCATCGCCTCGGGCATGCCGCCCAGCGCCGGCCTCATCACCGGCATCGTGGGCGGCATCGTGGTCGGTGCCATCGCCGGCTCCCCGCTGCAGGTCAGCGGTCCGGCAGCCGGCCTCGCGGTGCTGGTGTTCGAACTGGTGCGCGAGCACGGCGTGGCCGCCCTTGGCCCCGTCGTGCTCCTCGCCGGTCTCATCCAGATCGTGGCCGGCCTGTGCAAGGTGGGTGTGTGGTTCCGCATGACGTCGCCGGCCGTGGTGGCCGGCATGTTGTCCGGCATCGGCATCCTCATCGTCGCGTCGCAGTCGCACGTGTTGCTGGATGCCCTCCCGAAAGCCCGCGGCCTCGAGAACTTCGCGGCCCTGCCGGCCGCCGCGTGGGAATCCGTGTCGGGAGCGGCCGAAGGGCAGGCGCCCGCCGCGCTGATGATCGGCCTCGGCACCATCGCAATCATGCTGTTCTGGGAAAAGCTCCGCCCGGCGAAGCTCCGCTTCGTTCCCGGCGCGTTGCTCGCCGTGGTGGCCATGACGGCCGTCGCGCAGTTCGGTGCCCTGGACGTCAAGCGCGTGGACGTGCCGGCGAACCTCTTCTCCGCGGTGAGCCTGCCGAGCATGGGCAGTATCTTTGGCCTGTTCGACTCGTCGCTGCTGATCGCCGCCGCGACGTTCGCGTTCATCGCCAGCGCCGAGACGTTGCTGTCCGCGGCCGCCGTCGACCGCATGCACGATGGCGTGCGCACGCAGTACGACCGCGAGCTGACGGCGCAGGGCGTGGGCAATCTGATCTGCGGCTTCCTCGGCGCGCTGCCGATGACGGGCGTGATCGTGCGCAGCGCCGCCAACGTACAGGCCGGTTCGGCGACGCGCATGGCCACGATCTTCCACGGCACGTGGCTGCTCGCGTTCGTGATGCTGTTGCCGTGGCTTATGCGCATGACACCGGTGTCGTGCCTCGCGGGCATCCTCGTCTTCACGGGCGTGAAGATGGTCAACCCGAAGCAGATCAAGGATCTCGCGGCATACGGCAAGGGCACCGCGGCGGTCTACGTCGCCACGACCGCCGCCATCGTCGCCACCGATCTGCTCACCGGTGTGATCGTCGGTTTCGGCCTGTCGCTGCTGCGTCTGGCGCTGCTGTCGTCGAAGCTGAAGATGGACGTCACGCACCACGACGAACCGGGCACGGCCACGCTGCATCTGGAAGGGTCGGCCACGTTCCTGAAGGTGCCGACGATGGCCCGCACGCTGGAGCGCATCCCTAACAACACGCGACTGTCGGTGATGATGGATCGCCTGCACCACGTGGATCAGGCCTCGCTGGAACTGCTGCGCGAGTGGGGCAGGAACGCGTCGAAGCGCGGATGCGAGCTGATCGTGGACTGGCAGGAGCTGGGACGGCGCGTGGAAGGATCGCGCCGCCCGGCCTGACCGTGCCGGGAGCCAGCCTGCTGGCGATGGGTGCTCGCCGCGGGCACCCTTCGCCAGCAGGCCGGCTCCCACCTCGCGTATCGATTACTCCGCGCGGGTCTTGTGCTTATAGGCACACAGATCCGCGATCGCGCAGGTCGGGCACTCCGGCTTGCGCGCCTTGCATACGTAGCGCCCATGCAGGATCAGCCAGTGGTGCGCATCCTGGATGAACTCCCTCGGGATCACCTTCTCGAGCTTGTCTTCCACCTTGCGCACGTCCGGCCCCGGTGCGAGGCCGGTGCGGTTCGCCACGCGGAAGATGTGCGTGTCGACGGCGATGGTGGGCTGGCCGAAGGCGGTGTTCAGCACGACGTTGGCGGTCTTGCGGCCGACGCCCGGCAGTTCTTCCAGCGCCTCGCGCGTGGTCGGCACCTCGCCGCCATAGCGGTCGACGAGGATCTGGCTCATGGCGATGAGGTTCTTCGCCTTGTTGTTGTAGAGCCCGATGGTGCTGATGTAGCTCTTGAGCTTTTCGAGGCCCAGGTCGAGGATCTTTCGCGGCGTGTTCGCCACGGGAAAGAGCCGTCGCGTGGCCTTGTTCACCCCGACATCGGTGGCCTGCGCGGAGAGCGCGACGGCCGACAGCAGCTCGAAGGGCGTGGTGTATTCCAGTTCGGTCTTCGGGTGCGGATTCAGCTCGCGCAGGCGGCTGAACATCTCGACCACGTTCGCCTTTTTCACGGTGGATCCTTCTTCTTCGCTTTCGCGCGTGCGAGGGCTTCCAGCACGGCGTTGCGTGCCGCGGGCGCGGCGACCTCGACCTTGCTCGCGGCGAGCTGTCGCT
The DNA here is from genome assembly GCF_900109915.1 of Luteibacter sp. UNCMF331Sha3.1. Taxonomy (GTDB): domain Bacteria; phylum Pseudomonadota; class Gammaproteobacteria; order Xanthomonadales; family Rhodanobacteraceae; genus Luteibacter. The sequence goes on along the minus strand of NZ_FOBU01000001.1, from coordinate 117,988 downwards.
CACGCCGCTCCGCATCGCGGACGAGGCGTGCTTCGCAACGCTGGAACCGACCTCGCGCGGCGTCCGCGTGCCGCCTGTCGTCCACCTGTGCGAGTGGCATCGGATCGAGCGCGATGCAGTCGACGGGGCACGCGGGCACGCACAGCTCGCAGCCGGTGCACAGGTCGGCGATCACGGTGTGCATCTGTTTCGATGCGCCGACGATCGCGTCGACGGGACAGACCTGGATGCACTTGGTGCAGCCGATGCAGTCGGCCTCGACGACGCGCGCGAGCGTGCGCGGTTTCTCGATGCCGCGCGTGGTGTCGAGCGGGACGATCGGCCGGTCGAGCAGGGCTGCGAGCCGGGCGATGCCGGCGGCACCGCCCGGCGGGCAGCGATCGATCGGCGCGTCGCCGGCGGCGATCGCGTCGGCGTAGGGACGGCAACCGTGGAAACCGCACTGTTCGCACTGGGTCTGCGGCAGCAGGTCGTCGATCCGGTCGGCAAGCGTTGGCGTCATGGCTGGCGCGGCCGATGGGGTGCGGTCAGCGGACGGTGGCGCCCGGCGCCGCGCCCTGGTCGGCGTCGAGCAGGAACAGGTCCGCGCCGCCGTCGCCGGCGGAGAGGATCATGCCCTCCGACAGGCCGAAGCGCATCTTGCGCGGCGCCAGGTTGGCGATGAATACGACGTTGCGACCGACGAGCGACCCCGGCTCGCCATAGGCGGCGCGGATGCCCGAGAAGATCTGGCGCGTGCCGAGCGGGCCGGCGTCGAGCTCGAAGCGCAGGAGCTTGTCCGAACCCTCCACGAACTCGCAGGCGGTCACCTTGCCGACGCGCAGGTCGAGCTTCGCGAAGTCGTCGATGGAGATGGTGGCGGCAGCGGTGTCGGTGGCGGCGTCGGTCATGGGCTTCGGAGCTTCTTTGGCTTTCTTGGGGGGCTTGGCCACCGCGGCGTTGGCGCGAGCCTGCTCCGCGGGGGTGAGGGATTCCTTCGACGCATCGACCATCGCATCGATCTTCTTCGGATCGAGGCGGCCGAACAGCGGCGTGAACGCGGCGACGGTGTGGCCGAACAGCTCGCGGCGCGCATCGGCGAAGCTCGCGATCGGTGCGGCGAGGAACACCTCGGCGGCGGCGACCGTGATCGGGAGGATCGGCTTCAGCAGGCCCGACAGCAGGCGGAACGCGTTGATGGCGAACGTGCAGACCTGCTGCAGCTCGTCGCGGCGTGCTTCGTCCTTCGCGATGACCCACGGCGCCTTCGCGGCGATGTAGCCGTTGACGGCATCGGCCATGGCGACGAAGCGGCGCGAGACCTCGGCGAATTCGTCGGCTTCGTAAACGGCCTCGATGCCGTCGTACTGTGCGAGCAGGTCGTTCCACAGCGCCGTGGCCTCGTCGTCGAAGCGATCGGCGAGGCGACCGGCGAAGTGCGTGTGCAGGAAGCCCGCGGTGCGGCTGGCGATGTTCGCCCACTTGCCGACGAGGTGCGAGTTGACGCGCTCTTCGAACGATTTGAGATCGAGATCGACGTCGACGGGCTGCGGCCCGAGCATCGTGGCGAAGTAGTAGCGCAGGGCCTCGGGATCGAGTCCCGCGTCGAGGTACGTGCGCGCCTGGATGAACGTGCCGCGCGACTTCGACATCTTCGCGCCGTTGACGGTCAGGTAACCGTTGACGTGCAGCGCCGTCGGCGTGCGCATGTTCGCGCCGTGAAGCATCGCCGGCCAGAACAGGCCGTGGAAGTTGATGATGTCCTTGCCGACGAAGTGATGCATCTCGGCCGTGCTGTCGGTGCCGAGGAAGTCGTCGAAGCGCAGGCCCGTTCGTTCGCACAGCGCCTTGAACGACGCGAGATAGCCGACCGGCGCGTCGAGCCAGACATAGAAGAACTTGCCCGGGGCATCGGGGATCGGAAAGCCGAAGTAGGGCGCGTCGCGGGAGATGTCCCAGTCGCGCAGGCCGCCGTCGAGCCACTCGGCGAGCTTCGCGGACACGCCGCTGTTCGCCACGGGTTTCCCGTCGGTGAGCCTGCCGGCGAACCAGTCGCGCAGCAGCGTCTCGAACTTCGACAGCTCGAAGAAATAGTGCTCGGAGTCGCGCAGGATCGGCGTGGCGCCCGACATCACCGAGTACGGATTGACGAGGTCGGTCGGTGCGTAGGTGGCGCCGCAGTTCTCGCAGTTGTCGCCGTACTGGTCGGGCGTGCCGCAGTTCGGGCAGACGCCCTTGATGTAGCGATCCGGCAGGAACATGTCGCGCTCGGGATCGTACAGCTGCTGGATGTCGCGCCGGGCGATGTAGCCGGCGTCGCGCAGGCGCGTGTAGATCGTCGTCGCGAGATCCTGGTTCTCGGGCGAATGCGTGGTGTGGTACTGGTCGTAGCTGAAGTGGAAGTCGGTGAAGTCGGCTTCGTGCCCCGCGCGGATGCCGGCGATGTAATCCTCGGGGGATTTACCCACCTTCTCGGCGGCCAGCATGATCGGCGTGCCGTGGGCGTCTTCGCCCGCGACGTACCAGACCTCGTTGCCCTGCATGCGCTGCGCGCGCGCCCAGATGTCGGCCTGGATGTAACCGAGCATGTGGCCCAGATGCAGCGGGCCGTTGGCGTAGGGGAGGGCGTTGGTGACGAGGATGCGGCGGGCCATGATTCGCACGGTCGGCTTATGGACCGGGGATTATGGCATGGGATCGGTGGGAGCCAGCCTGCTGGCTCCCACCCGATGCGATTACTCGGTCCGCACCCATTCCTGGCTGCGACCCATCAGCGAGAAGCCGATGTAGCCGTGCACGTCGAGCTTCCTGCCACCGTCGACGAGCTTGAGGTTCACCTTGTAGATCTTGCCCTTGGCGGGATCGAGGATCTGGCCGCCCGACCACTCGTCGCCGTCCTTCTTCAGGCCCCACATGATGGTCATGCCTTCGATGGGCTTGTTCTTGCGCTCGCCCGAGCATTCCGAGCAGACCGGGTGCGGGCCGTGGTCGGACTTCAGCACCTGGAGCACCTTGCCCTCCAGCAGCCCGTTGTTCTCGGTGATCTCGACGATCGACTTCGTCTCGTTGGTCTTGTCGTCGATGGTCTTCCACTTGCCGACGGGGGACGCGTTGTCGGCCAGGGCGGGGAACGCGGTCGCGACGAGCGCGAGGGCGAGGACGGTGCGGATCGGGTGCTTCATAGGCTGCGGACTCCCCATACGGTCAGGTACGGCCGGAGCCTGACGACGGGCGGGGCGCCCGTCAAGCTGCATTGCGCCAGACGGGGCCGCCGAGGCGGCTCCCGCATGCAGGGCGCGGCCTGCCGCGGCTTGCTGGCATAATGGTCGATCTTCGATTTTCCTCACGCGCCCCCCATGACCCAGGCCAGCGAAACCCTCGTCCGCGGCATCCTCGACCGCGTCATCGATCCCCATTCCGGCCAGCCGCTGAGCGCCGCCGTGCGCGCCGTCGGCGTCGATGGCGACCGCGTATCCGTCGACGTCCAGCTCGGCTATCCCGCCGCGGGCTACGTCGAGCAGGCCGCCCTCGAGGTCCGGAAGGCACTGGAAGCCGACCCGGCCATCTCGTCAGCCGCCGTCTCCATGAGCTGCCGCGTCCATGCACACAAGGTACAGGGCCAGCTGTCGCCGCTGCCGGGCGTGAAGAACATCGTGGCGGTCGCGTCGGGCAAGGGCGGCGTGGGCAAATCCACCCTCTCCGTGAACCTGGCGCTGGCGCTCGCCGCCGAAGGCGCGAAAGTGGGCATCCTCGACGCCGACATCTACGGTCCCAGCCAGCAGCGCATGCTCGGCCTCAGCGGCAAGCCGGTCTCGCCGGACGGCAAGAGCATCGAGCCCATGCGGGCCCACGGCCTGCAGGCGATGTCCATCGGCGTCCTGATCGAGGAAGACACGCCCATGATCTGGCGTGGCCCGATGGTCACCCAGGCGCTGATGCAGCTGCTCAACGACACGCGCTGGGAAGACCTCGACTACCTCGTGATCGACCTGCCGCCGGGCACCGGCGACATCCAGCTGACCCTGTCGCAGAAGGTGCCGGTGTCCGGCGCCGTGATCGTCACCACGCCGCAGGACATCGCGCTGCTGGACGCCCGCAAGGCGCTGGGCATGTTCCGCAAGGTGGAAGTGCCGGTGCTGGGCGTGGTCGAGAACATGGCGACGCACATCTGCACGAACTGCGGCCACGAAGAACACATCTTCGGACAGGGCGGCGGTGCGCGCATGGCGAGCGATGCCGGCATCCCGTACCTCGGCGACCTGCCGCTGGACATCCGCATCCGCGAGCAGGCCGACCAGGGCAACCCCACGGTGGCCGCGATGCCGGATTCCGACCTGACGGCCCGTTACCGCGCCATCGCCCGCCACACGGCGGCGAAGTTGTCGCTGCAGGCGCGCAACAAGGCCATCACGTTCCCCAAGATCGTCATCCAGAACACGTAAGCGCGTGCCGGGTGGCACGTTCGCCGACGTTCCTATACCTTTCCGGCTCCAGCGAGGGAGACAGTAAGTGAGCATCAAGTCCGACAAGTGGATCCGCCGCATGGCCGCGGAGCACGGCATGATCGAGCCGTTCGCGCCTGGCCAGGTCAAGGAGCGCGACGGCCACCGGCTGGTGTCGTACGGCACGTCGAGCTACGGCTACGACGTCCGCTGCGCCGACGAATTCAAGGTGTTCACGAACATCAATTCGACGATCGTCGATCCGAAGGCGTTCGACGAACGCAGCTTCGTCGACATCAAGTCCGACGTCTGCATCATCCCGCCGAATTCGTTCGCGCTGGCGCGCACCGTCGAATACTTCCGCATTCCCCGCAAGGTGCTGACCATCTGCCTCGGCAAGAGCACCTACGCGCGCTGCGGCATCATCGTGAACGTGACGCCGCTCGAGCCCGAGTGGGAAGGCCACGTGACGCTCGAGTTTTCCAACACGACGCCGCTGCCCGCGAAGATCTACGCGAACGAAGGCGTGGCGCAGATGCTCTTCCTCGAATCCGACGAAGAATGCGAAGTGTCGTACGCCGACCGCGGCGGCAAGTACCAGGGCCAGCGCGGCGTCACGCTGCCGAGCACCTGAACGGCCTTCGCGTCGCAGCCGCGCCAGACACCTGCGCGCGGTAGACTCGCCCTTTTCCAGTCCCCACCCGATTCACGGAGACACCGCATGATCCGCATCCCCACCCTGATGGCCCGCGCCGCCGCGGCGATCCTCCTCGCCAGCATGCTGGTCCTTGCCGGTTGCCACCGCGGCGCGTCGAAGACCGATGCCGCCGCGTCGACGCAGGGCCAGTTCGACTACACGATCAAGGCCTACAAGAGCGGCCAGTTCCTCGTCGACGGCGCGGTGCTTTCCGCCGCCGACACGGGCAGCCACTTCGCCTATCTGAAGGATCAGGGCAAGCTGCCGAAGACGGTTCTCGTGCTGCCCAGCGACGACTCCAAGATCCGCGACAACCATCTCGGTTTCATGGCGCGCATGCAGCTCGACTACGGCTTCACCGTCTACTACGACAAGAAGGGCGAGCTCGTCCGCCTGAACGCCGTCGAAGAGAACGCGCGCCAGCTGGAAGACACCCCGCACAAGGCGGCCCTGCCGGATCGCATGCAGGGCAAGGAAGCGTCCAGCGGCGCTTACGACCCGCAGACGCAGCAGTAAAAGAAGGGCGCTCCGGCGCCCTTTTTTTTGGTGGGAGCCAGCCTGCTGGCGATTCAGGGTGGCGGCAAGCTCCCATCGCCAGCAGGCTGGCTCCCACCGAATCGTGTCAGCCACTGGCCTATGGCCACGATTCGGTTCTCCGCCGCCCCGTCGCCATACGGTTCCGCCACCCCAAACCCCCACACCGGCCCGGGCCACGCCGCATCGCCCTCCACGCGTGCCACCACGTGCACGTGCAATTGCCGCACGACGTTGCCGAGCGCACCGATATTGATCTTGTCGCAGGGGGCGACCGCACGCAGTGCCTCGGCAGCTCGATCCACCTCGCGCCAGAGCGTGGCACGATCCTCCGCCGGCAGGTCGGCGACTTCGGTCAGACCCGCGCGCCGAGGAACCAAGACCAGCCACGCATAACGCGCATCGCGCATCAGCAGCACGCGACACAGGGGCAGGTCGCCGACGACGAAGGTGTCGCCGGCGAGCCGCGGATCGAGGTCGAAGGCGCCGCTCACGCCAGTTCGCGGGTGAAGAAGGCCAGCGTGCGCTCCCAGGCGAGCTTCGCGCTCGGCTCGTCGTAGCTGGCGCGCGCGTCGCAATTGAAGCCGTGGTCGGCCGGATACACCCAGGTATCCATCTCCGGCTTCAGTTCGCGATGCTTCTCCACCATGTCCGGCGGGATCGAGTGATCGCGCTCGCCGAAATGGAAGATCACGTTGGCCTTCGCGGGTTCGGTCAGGAACGGCACGTTGCGCGCACCGTAATAGCTGGCCGAGGGCCGCCCGTGACGCAGTGCGGCCAGCAGCGCGACGGTGCCGCCCCAGCAGTAACCCACCGTGCCCACCTTCACCTTGTACGTGTCGGCGAGGTAAGCGGCGGCCTTCACGGTGTCCTCCGTGGGACGCAGCAGGCCCAGCTCGGCGATGAGCTTCACGCCCTTCTGCATGCCTTCCTGGTCGTAGCCGAGCTCCACGCCTTTCTCGACGGGATCGAACAGCGCCGGCGCGATGGCCACGTAGCCTTCGGCGGCGAACCGGTCGGCGACACTGCGGATGTGCGCGTTCACGCCGAAGATTTCCTGAATCACCACCACGCCGCCTTTCGGCGTGCCCGACGGCTCGGCGAGGTACGCGTCCATGCTTTCGTGCGGTCGGGAGGTGTCGAGGATGAGGGTGCGGCCCATGGGAAGCTCCGGGTGGGTGGGAAAGTCCGACAAGATTAACTGCCCGACGGCGCAAGGAGCACGGCGGGGGCCAGCCTGCTGGCGATTCGGTATGGCGGCAAGCACCTCGCCAGCGGGCTGGCTCCCACCAGCCCGGCCCGCGCCGGCGCGACAGGCTATAATGCGCGGTTTCCCCTCCCCGGTACCCACGGCAATGTCCCAGGCCGCTCCCAAAGTCGGTTTCGTCAGCCTCGGCTGTCCGAAGGCGCTCGTCGACTCCGAACGCATCCTCACCCAGCTCAAGGTCGAGGGCTACGAGATCGTGCCGAGCTACGGCGAGGCCGATGCCGTGGTGGTGAACACCTGCGGCTTCATCGATTCAGCGGTGCAGGAGTCGCTCGACGCCATCGGCGAGGCCCTGCACGAGAACGGCAAGGTGATCGTCACCGGTTGCCTCGGCAAGCGGCAGGAACTGATCCGCGACAGCTATCCCGACGTGCTCGCGATCAGCGGTCCGCAGGATTACGCGAGCGTGATGAGCGCGGTCCACGCGGCGATTCCGCCGACGCGCAACAAGTTTCTCGACCTCGTGCCCGACACGGGCGTGAAGCTCACGCCGAAGCACTACGCGTACCTGAAGATTTCCGAAGGCTGCAATCACCGTTGCAGCTTCTGCATCATCCCGTCGATGCGTGGCGATCTTGTCAGCCGGCCCGTCGATCAGGTGCTGATGGAAGCCGAGCGCCTGGTGAAGGGCGGCGTGAAAGAGCTGCTCGTCATCTCGCAGGACACCAGCGCCTACGGCGTCGACGTGCGTTATGCGGAACACGCATGGCGGGGCAAGGCTTACCGTACGCGGATGACCGAACTCTGCGAAGGCCTGTCGGAGCTCGGCGCGTGGACGCGCCTGCATTACGTCTATCCGTACCCGCACGTGGACGAGATCATGCCGCTGATGGCCGACGGCAAGATCCTTCCGTACCTCGACATCCCGTTCCAGCACGCGAGCCCGCGCATCCTCAAGCTGATGAAGCGTCCGGGCAACGTGGAGAAGACTCTGGAGCGCGTGCAGAACTGGCGCCGCCAGGTGCCGGACCTCACGATCCGCAGCACCTTCATCGTCGGTTTCCCGGGCGAGACGCACGACGAATTCCAGGAACTGCTCGACTTCCTTCGCGAAGCCGAGCTCGACCGCGTCGGCGCGTTCGCCTACTCGCCGGTGGATGGTGCGAAGGCCAACGACCTTCCGGGGCAGATCGACGAGGAACTGAAAGAGGATCGCCTCGAACAGTTCATGGCGGTGCAGGCGGAAATCTCCGCGGCGAAGCTGCAGCGCAAGGTCGGTCGCACGATCAAGGTGCTGGTCGACGAGATCGACGCCGACGGTGCATGGGGCCGGTCGAGTGCCGACGCGCCGGAAATCGACGGTGCCGTCCGCATCGACGACGGCCAGCTGCTGAAGCCCGGCCAGTTCGTCGACGTGCTGGTCGAGGAAGCCGACGCGCACGATCTCTACGGCCGTCTGGCCTGATCCCATGCGCTATGTGGCGCCGACGCGCGAGGCGCTGGATCGACGTGTGCTCGCGTCGCCGCCCCTGTCGCACTGGTCCGCCTACGCCGCCTTCGTCGAGGGCGAGCGCTGGCCGGACGTCGAGGCGCTCAATGCGCTATGGGCCACGGGATCGGACCGGCGATTCGTCACGCAGGACAAGGGGCTCCTCGCCGACGGCCTGCATTACGAAGAGCGCATCGCGCGCCACGGGGCCGTGGCGACGCGTGCCGAAAACTGGCACGACCTCTTCAACGCGTTCGTGTGGCTTCGCCATGGCGCGATCAAGCGGGCGCTGAACGCGCGGCAGGTCGCGGAGATCGCCGTGATGGGACCACGCGAACGATCGCGCCCCCAGTGCGCTCTCACGCATTTCGACGAGGCGGGCATGATCGTCCGCCTGCGCGATCCCGCGATGCTGGCAGCATGGGACGCGCACGACTGGCATGCGCTGTTCTGGACGCATCGCGGCGCGTGGCTGTCCGGGGACGCGCACGTCGAGGTGTTCGGGCACGCGTTGCTCGAACACGCGCTCACGCCCCGCAAATTGCTCGTGGGGAAGGCGCTGGTGGTGCTCGGCGAGGGCGATCCCCTGGCACGTTGCGCCGAAGCGATCGCCTCGGGCCAGGTGTTGAACGATCCGCTGGAGCTGCGGCCGTTGCCGGTATCGGGCGTGCCGGGCTGGCACCCGGAAACGGGTGACGAAGCGTTCTACACGACGGCACCGTGTTTCCAGCCCTTGAGGGCGGGGCGGACGTACCCGTCACCACTGCGCGGTCCGGATGCATAGCTGACGGGTGGGGGCCAGCCTGCTGGCGAATGGCGCTTGTCGCGAGCACCCGTCGCCAGCAGGCTGGCTCCCACCCGTGGACCTTCGCTTCGGCTCTGGGTTACCTCAACCCGTGATCCCGCACGTAGTCGCCGAGCAGGCTGTCGTGATCCACGCCGAGCTTGCGCATGGCGTCGCGCTTCTGGCGGCTGATGGTCTTCACGGACTTGCCTTCGCTCTCGGCGATCTGCTGCAGCGAGCGTCCAGCCACGAACTGGCGGATCACCTCGGTTTCGCGCGGCGACAGGGCGGCGCCGGGCATGGCCTCGGACACCTCGTCGGCCTCGTTGAGGATGTCGAGCAGCGTTTCGCTGAGATAGGTCTCGCCCGCGGCGACCGCGCGAGCGGCGGTGGCGAGTTCGTCCATCGGGGCGCGCTTGTCGACGATGCCCAGCACGCCGCGGTTGAGCATGGACTGCAGCGCGGCAGGCCGGTTGATCATCGTCAGCACCACCACCGCCATGTCCGGATACTGCTTCACGATGGTGTCGAGGAGGGCGAATCCGTCATCCTGCCGATCACTCGGCATGAGAAAATCCGTAATGACGACGTCGCATCCGCGTTCCGCGAGGAGGGCCATCAGTTCGTCCGTGGCCCGGGCTTTGCCCACGACCTCGATGTTGGCGTTCTCCAGCGCCAGCGCGCCGCCAACGAGGACCAGGGGATGGTCGTCGGCCAGAATGACCCTGAGTGCCTTGGATGGCATGCGTCGTGTTCTCCTGCTTTCGTTGCGGTCGAGCGTACAGGCCCCGATTATGCCCACCAAGCCTTCCCTGACGAAGTCCACGACGTGATCCGACGCCTGCTGTTGTTAATCCTGGTCCTGCTGGCGCTCCCCGTCGCTGCCGCGCCTGAGACGCCGCTGTCCCGCCAGGACGCCGAGTGGCTACGGCGCCACCCGGTGCTGACCGTCGGCGCCTACCGGGAGGGATACCCGCCGTTCGAGGAAATGCGCGACGGCGAGCTGGAGGGGCTGGGCCCGGATTACCTGCGCCAGATCGCGACGGACCTCGGGGTGACCCTGCAGACCCGCGTCTACGCGTCGTGGCCCGAACTGCTGGCGGCGCTCGCGCGTGGCGAGATCGATGTGGCCACGTCGGTCACGCCACTCGAAGCCGGGATGCCGGGTATCCGCGTCGGCGCGACCTATTTCGAATCCCTGCCGGCCCTCGTGGAACGGAACGACGCGCCGGTGATCCACCGGCCCGGAGACCTGCGCGGCAAGCGGCTCGCCGTGCACGCCGGCTACTTCGACATGACCGCCCTGCGGCGGGAACTGCCGGAAACCACCCTCGTCGAGACGTCGTCCACGGCCGACGCGCTCGAGAAAGTCCGCTCCGGCGACGTCACCGCGTACCTCGACAACCCGTTCTCGGCGCGCGAGTTCGTGTCGCGCCTCGGGCTGGAGCACGCACTGCGGGTCGGGGCGCCGCTGGCGCTTCCCATCAGCGCACTGGCGTTCGCCGTGCCGGCCGATCGCGCGCCGCTGGGGCATGCGATCGACCATGCCCTCGGCGAACTGACGGCGGCCGATCACGGCAGGCTGCGCGCGCGCTGGGTCGGTCGCGAGATCGCGCCCCGGCCGCGGGGCACCGACATTCCGCTCAGCGAGAAGGAAAAGGCCTACCTGAAGGCGTTGCCGACGTTGCGCCTCGGCGTCGACCCGAGCTACGCGCCCTTCAGCCTGCTGTCGGGGCAGGGCGAAGCCGAGGGACTGGCACTCGACTACGTGCGCGAGATCGCCGCCGAACTCGGCCTGCGACTCACGCAGGTCACCAGCGAGAACTGGGCCGGCACCGTGGCGCGCGTGCGCCATGGCGACGTCGATCTCGTCGCCGCGATCAACAATCCGCAGAGCGCGACGTTCCCGTTCCTGGAACCCAGCGTGCCGTACCTCGATTTCCCGATCATGATCGTCACGCGCGAGGGCGCGCCGACCGTCGCGGGGCGCGACGACCTCGCCGGCAAGCGCGTGTTCGGCAACGTCACCCGCGAGCCCATCCGGCGGCTGCTCGCACGCATTCCGGGCGCGACGGTCATCCCCGTCGACACGGAATTCGACGGCATGCGCCGATTGGCGGCGGGCGAGGGCGACGCGTTCGTGGGCAACCTCGCCTCCGTCGACTACCACATCCGCGAAGCCTTCCTCGGTCAGCTCAAGGTCGCCGCGCCGACCGGCGACACCGAGGCGATCGCCATCGGCGTGCGCAGCGAGCTCGCGCCCCTGGTGCCACTGATCAATCGCGTGCTCGTGAACCTGTCGACGCATCGCCAGCAGGAAATCCGCAACACCTGGTTCGCGGCGCACTACGTCGTCGGCCCGACGTGGCGCGAGATCGCGGGGCGGGTCCTGCCGTTCGTGCTCGTGCTGCTCGTCTCGCTGATCGCGATCAGCTACGCCTACCTCAACCTGCGTCGCGAGACGCGGCGCCGCGAGCGCACCGAACGACGCCTCGCGGAAGTCACCGCGCACGTGCCGGCGGTCGTCTACGAGGCCGTCCGCGGCACCGATGGCGCGTATGCGATGACCTACGTCGGTGGCGACCCGCTGAGCATCCTCGGCATCGAACCGGGGACATTGCTCGCGGGCGACGCCACGATGCTGGCGCCGGTGCCGATCGAAGATCGCGAGCGACTGCGCGACGCGTTCGAGCGGTCCGCGCGCGAACTCACGCCACTGCACGTGACCGTGCGCGCGCAGGTCGGCGAACGCGTCCGCTACATCAGCTCCGACGCCGTGCCGCTCGCCGCGGCCGACGGTAGCGTGCGCTGGAACGGTTACTGGGTGGATGTGACGGCGCAGGAACTCGCGGCGCGCGGCGTCGCGCACGCGCGTGACGAGGCCGAGGCGGCCACCCGCGCGAAGAGCGACTTCCTCGCCACCATCAGTCACGAGATCCGCACGCCCATGAACGGCGTGATCGGCCTGCTCGACGTGCTCGAACGCACGCCGCTCGACCCGCGGCAGCGCAAGATGGTGTCGACCATCGAACACTCCGCCGAAGCGCTGCTGCACATCCTCGACGACGTGCTCGACTTCTCGAAGATCGAAGCAGGACACCTCGAGCTCGACCCGCAGCCCGCCGATCCGCGCGCGATCGTCGAAGGCGCCGTGGCGATCATGGAGGCGCAGGCCGAGGCCAAGGGCCTGGTGCTGCGTTCGCACGTCGACACCGCGCTGGCGTCCGCCGTGGTCGTCGACGACGGGCGCCTGCGCCAGGTGCTGCTCAACCTGCTCGGCAATGCGATCAAGTTCACCGCCAGCGGCGAGGTCCGTGTCGAGGTCCGCGTCGACGAAGAACACGGCAATCGCCAGCGGCTTCGCATCGCCGTGGCGGACACGGGCATCGGCATTCACGCGGCGAAACTGCGGCACGTGTTCGCGCCCTTCAGCCAGGCGGAGTCGTCCACGACGCGACGCTTCGGCGGCACGGGGCTCGGGCTGAGCATCGCCCGACGCCTGATCGAACGCATGGGTGGACATATCGCGATCGACAGCGAGCCGGGGCAGGGCACCGTCGTCACCCTGACGCTGGAGCTCGCGGTGGCCGATCCGGCGACCGTGCCGCGCCTAGCGGAGCCCGAGGGTTTTTCCTTGGGACGTGCGGTGCGCCGCGACGCGCGGATCCTGCTGGCCGAGGACCACCCCGTCAACCAGGAGCTGGTCCGCGTGCAGCTGGGCATGCGCGGCTACGTCTGCGACGTCGTCGACGACGGCGTCGCCGCGCTGGAGGCGATTGACGCCGCCCGCTACGACCTGTTGCTCGTCGATTGCCACATGCCACGCATGGACGGTTACGAGGTGGCGCGCGAGGTACGTCGGCGCGAGGCCGGCACCGGACGGCGCATGCCCATCGTCGCGATGACCGCCGACGCGCGCGCCGACCAGCGGGATATCTGTCTCGCCGCGGGGATGGACGACCTGCTGCGCAAGCCCATTCGCCTGGAGGCTTTCCATGAGGCGCTCGATCGCTGGCTGTTGCCGGACGACGACGACGTGCCCGTCGTGGACATGGACCGCCTGCGCCGTGCGTTCGGGCACGACGGCAACATCGCCAGCGTGATCCGGGCCGGCGTCGACGCCACACGCGACGCGCTGACGCGCCTGCCGGCCGTGCTCGACCGCGGCGAGGCCAGCGAGATCGCCGGCTGGATCCATCACGTCCTCGGCGGCGTGAACGTGTTCGGGCACTCGGACGTCGGCGAGCGCGGTGAGCGCATCGAGCGCGCGCTACGCGACGGCGGCGCGTTGGACATCGGCGCGGTGGACGCCTTCGGCAGGGAGGTGGCCGCGTTCAACGACGGACTGGAACGGCTGGCCGATCGCCTGGCGATCGCTTCGTGACACGTGATCTATCTCCGGGTGGGAGCCAGCCTGCTGGCGATGGGCGCTTGCCGTGAGCACCCATCGCCAGCAGGCTGGCTCCCACCGAACGTCGCTGGCTATTCGTACGCCACGGCCACGATGGCGAAGCGCGTGCGCCCCCCGGGTAGCTCCGCGTCGAATTCGTCGTCCACGCGCTTCTTCAGCACCGCGCGCGCCATCGGCGAGTCGATGCTGATCCAGCCTTTGCGCGCGTCGGTCTCGTCGGGGCCGACGATGCGGTAGCGCACCGTCTCGCCGGATGCGACGTTTTCCAGTTCCATGGTGGCGCCGAAGAACACGGCGTCGCGTTGCGACGGCGCGGCCTCGACCACCTTCAGCACCGGAATGCGCTTGCTCAGGTAGCGCGCGCGACGGTCGATCTCGCCGAGCTGCTTCTTGCGGTACGTGTACTCCGCGTTCTCGGAGCGATCGCCCTCGGCGGCCGCCGCCGCGAGCGCCTTCACGACTTCCGGCCGCACCGTATGCCAGAGGTGGTCGAGCTCGGCCTTCAGGCGCTCGAAGCCTTCGCGCGTGATGATCGCCGTGGAGGACGGCGCCGGTGGACGCCAGCGGCTCATCGGGACACCGGGCGGGCGGCATCGACGGAGGTCAGGAACGCCTCGACGTCGATGCGGAGCGGGTGATCGGGATGCCCGGCAAGGAGCTGCCGCGCGAGCGCCGCGGCGTCGTCGTGCTGCCCGAGGCGCTCGTGCATGCGCGCGGCCAGCAGGCCGTAATGCGGCGCGCCCATGTCGCGCGGCCACGTGCGTGCGTAGCCTTCCGCGAGGTGCAGCGCGAGCCGTGTCATGCCGCCATGCGCGGCGGTGTCGGCGAGCGGGCCGCAGGTGAGGGTGTCGTCGGGCAGGAACGTGGCGTCGACGCCGATGCAGTCCTGCACCACGCCGAGTGCCCGGCGCGTTTCGCCGGCGGTCACCAGCGCCGCGATCCAGATCTGGCCGTGCACCAGCAGTTCGGGCAGACGACCCTGCGCGCGCAACAGTTCGCGATAACGGGTGTGCATGGACGCCGGCGCAAGGCCTTCGCGCAGTCGTTCGGTGAGGATGTCCGTCGCGCCCGGCACGTCGTCGCGAGCGATCAGGTCGACGTGCGCGAGCAGGGCCTGATCGTCGTCGGGCTCGGCCGCCGCGGCGATGTCGATCGCCGCGGGCTGGTAGCCGAGCGCCTCGTGCTTGTGATGGATCAGCGCGCCCATCAGGTGGAAGTTGTACACGGTGAGGTAGTTCGCGACGAGGTAATAGCCCAGCGTACCGAAGAACGTCGGCCCGTGGTCCTTCAATGCGTACTGCGCGGCGGCCTGGAGCAGGCTGCTGGCGAGCACCATCGCGAACAGCATCGCGTAGCTGCCGCCGAGCCGGCGGATCGCCTCGAACCACGTGAGCGGATTGAGCGCCGCGCCCACGCCGTCGAAGGCGAGCGACATCGTGATCACCGGCAGCACCAGCGCGAACAGCAACGAGACCGCGAGGCCCGGGAAGCCGAACAGGATGGGGGCGAGCACCGCCACCGCGTTGCCCGTCAGCTGGATGAGGATCAGCGCGACACTCGTGCCGTCGCCGCCATTGACCGCCGCTTCGGGCGGATCGGCGTAACCGTCGGCCGTATGCCGGAGGCATTCGAAAGAATAGGTGTACAGCGCGACCCAGCCGAGCGCGAGAACCAGCAGTTTCAGGCCCGTGATCGGCAGGAACGCGATGGATTCGAACAGCGTGATCGCGCCGATGGTCCAGATCGCCGCGCCGCCGAGCGGGTAGCGCCAGCCGAGGCGGATGCGTTCGGCGAACGGGGTCGTCGGATCCGCGAGTGCATGCCGCGGCATCGTCAGCGCTTTCCGCCGAAGATGCTGCCCAGGATGCCGCGCACGATCCGCTGCCCGGCCTGCGAGCCCGCGGTGCGCACCATGGATTTCGCCATGGTCTCGATCATGCCCTGGCGACGTCCCGTGCCGAAGACGGCGTCGCGCACGACGCCGCCCCAGCCTCCGGTATCGCCTGCGCCGTCGTCCTTGCGGCCAGCCTTCGCAGGCGGGGTGTCCGTCGCGCTCTTTTCCGCCGCGCGCGCCGCGAGCCGTTCTTCCGCGGATTCGCGGTCGATCGCGGTGTCGTACTTGCCACCCACCGGCGAGCGCGAGCGGATCGTGCGGCGTTCGTCGTCGGTGATCGCGCCGATGCGGCACGTGGGCGTGGAAACGAGCACTTTCTGCACGGGCGACGGCACGCCGCCGTCGCCGAGGGTGGACGCCAGCGCTTCGCCGGTGCCCAGCGTGCCGATGGCTTCCGTCACGTCGAGCTTCGGATTGCGCGCGAAGGTTTCGGCGGCCGCCTTCACGGCCTTCTGGTCGCGCGGCGTGAACGCGCGCAGCGCATGCTGCACGCGATTGCCGAGCTGGCCGAGGATCTCGCCGGGCACGTCGTCGGGATTCTGCGAGCAGAAATACACGCCCACGCCCTTGGAGCGGATCAGGCGCACGACCTGTTCGACACGCTGGCGCAACGCCGGGGGCGCGTCGTCGAACAGCAGGTGCGCCTCGTCGAAGAAGAACACCATCTTCGGCACGTCGAGGTCGCCCACCTCGGGCAACTGCTCGAACAGTTCCGAGAGCAGCCACAGCAGGAATGTGGAATACAGGCGCGGCTTCATGATCAGCGCGTCGGCGGCGAGCACGCTGATGACGCCGCGCCCGCTCATGTCCTGGCGCATCAGGTCGGCGAGTTCGAGCGCCGGCTCGCCGAAGAACGCGTCGGCACCGTCCTGCTCGAGCTTCAGCAGCGCGCGCTGTATCGCCGCGACGCTCTGTGTGCTGATGAGGCCATAGCGCGCGGAGATGTCCTTCGCGTGTTCGGCCGCGAAGCCCAGCATCGCGCGGAGGTCGCCGAGGTCGAGCAGGAGCAGCCCCTCGTCGTCGGCCACGCGGAAGATCACTTCCATCACGCCTTCCTGCGTGTCGTTGAGTTCCATGATGCGCGAGAGCAGGGTGGGGCCCATTTCGGACACGGTGGCGCGCACCGGATGCCCCGATTTGCCGTAGATGTCCCAGAAGACCACGGGATTGGCCTGCGGCTTCCAGTCGGCGAGGCCGAGCCGGGCGAGGCGCGCGGCGAGTTTCTCCGACGGGGCGCCGGCCGCCTGCGACAGGCCGGCCAGATCGCCCTTGGCGTCCGCGAGGAAGCAGGGCACGCCGAGGCGGGAAAAACCCTCGGCAAGCAGCATCAGGCTGACGGATTTTCCGGTACCGGTGGCGCCGGCGATCATGCCGTGCCGGTTGCCGTAGCGGGCGTCGAGGTCGACGGCCGTGTCGTCGTTGCGTCCTACGAAGATGCTGGCCATGCTTTTCGTCCTTAACAAGATGCTGAACAAGTCTACGCAACGGCTCGCCGTTACGGGGAATTTGCCGTCGTGCCGCTTGAGTCCGCAGGCCCCGGGGGGTAACGTGGCCCGCATTGTCCGACCCGTCCGAGCCCGTGCATGCCTGTCCGCGTACCGCGTAACCTCCTGCTCCTTCCCCTGGCCATTCTCGCTGGTTGCGCGTCCGGCGGGGCGCCCCGCCCGACGAAGGCGACGCCGGAGGTCAATGCGTTGTACGACCGGATGAACCAGGCGAGCAAGGGGTACGAGGCGTCGATCGACCAGGCACGCCGTGGCGACACTCCCACGGCGGACCGCACGCGCAAGCAGGCCCTCGATCAGCTGAAGGACGCGTCCGCGCGCTGTGGGCTGACGCCGGGCTGCGATCCGCAACGTTTCGCCGCCGTGTTCGACCGGCTGCTGCGATTGAAGGACGGCAGCTTCATCGAAGGCGAAGACGCCGACGACACCGTGCAGGGCGCCGAGGTGGGCGCGCAGCCGGGCGACGCCGGATCGTCGGTCGCCCTCGGTTCGCTGCCGCAGGCGCAGCGCAGCGTCACGATGCTGAAGGGCCAGCAGTTCTCCGACCTGATGGTGATGAACGGCCCGGTGAAGGCCGCGCTGGAGATGTGGCTGACGCAGTTGCGTCCGAACCTGATGGATGCGTACGTCAATTACCAGATGATGCGTTACAAGATGTGGCCCGCGTACAAGAAGGCCGATCTTCCCGAGGCGCTGCTGTTCGGCATCATGGCCAAGGAATCCGGCGGCAAGGTGCACGCGGTGTCGCGTTCCGGCGCGTCGGGGCCCCTGCAGTTCATGTACGCGACGGGCCTGCGTTTCGGTCTGTCGAACGAGGACGGTTTCGACCAGCGCTTCGACCCCACGCTGGCCGCGCAGGCCAACGCGGAATACATCGACGAGCAACTCGGCGCATTCAACAACAACCTCGAACTGACGCTGGCGGCCTACAACGGTGGTGAAGGGCGCATGCGCCGCATCGCCGCGACGAGCCCGGGCGCGAGCTTCTACGATCCGCAGATCTACGGCCAGATGTCGGCCGAAACGCGCGATTACGTGCCCATGGTGCTGGCCGCCGCGTGGCTGTTCCTGCATCCGGACAGCTACCACCTCACCTGGCCGAAGATCGACGGCGAGGGCGGTCAGATCGTGCTCAAGCGCCCGGCCTCGCTCACGGAACTCACCGTGTGCCTCGGCTCGGCGCAGGGCATGACGAACGGCTGGTTCCGCACGTTGCGCAACCTCAATCCGCGGCTCGATCCGCAGCAGACGCAGCCGATGGGCGCGCGACTCGAAGTGCCCAGGCAGCTGGAGAAGGCCTACGCCACGAGTTGCACGGACGGCCCGTGGCCGATCCTCGCCAGCGACCTGCACAACGCCGTGAAGATCGTCGCGCCGCCACCCCCGGCCGCCACGTCGTCGGCACTGGCCAACGGCCCGTCGCCGGCGTCGAAGCCGGCATCGGGCGGATCCAGGAGCTACACGGTGCGCCGCGGCGACACGCTCGTGAGCATCGCGCGCAAGAGCAACTGCGCCGACGTCGAAGACATCGCCCGCATGAACGGGCTGAAGGGTCACCAGCTCAGGGTAGGGCAGGCGCTGCGCGTGCCCGTGTGCCGTTGAACCGGCTGGGGGCTGTTACGCCACCGCCTGCGGTTCGTTCATCCACGCAGCGGTGGCGTCACGTCGTTCCGAGGCGGAGAGCTCCTTGATCTGACGCATGAGGCGCAGGATCTGCCGATGCAGGTCCTCCATGCCGGGGCGTCGCGAATCGAGGGTCTCGTGGTAAACGGCGGCGATCCACAACGCCACGCCGCGGGTGGCGATCAGCGGATTCTCGGAGCGCGCCTTGCCCAGCCCGATATCGGGGCCGTGGCCATAGGTGCTGTAGCGCTCTTCGGGCGGGGTGCCGTAGAGGTGGGGAAAGTCGCAGGCGGCGGCCTGCTCCATCTCGCGGCGAACCAGCTGCTGCAGGTCCGCATGCGCCCGCACCGGAAGGGCGAGCACGACGCGTTCGATGTCCGCGAGCTGGCGACGAAGCCGGATTTCGCGATTGACGGCAATGAGATGGGTGACCAGACGCATGGACTACTTCCCCTAGTACGGATGCTTCTTACGGTCCCGTCGAGCTTCCCCAGCGAACGACGGTCGACGCAGGATACGCCGGCCATGAGTCAAATGTAAGACGTTTTCGTCACATTGTGACGCGCGCCGTCACGCGCTCAGGCCTGGCCCGACCACCGGCCCAGGCGCTGGCCAACGACAACCTGTTGTTGCGGTTGAAGTTCGTCCAGTGCGTAGCCTTCCGGCAGCAGCAGGATGACCGTCGACCCCATGTTGAAGCGGGCCATTTCGGCGAAGCGGTCGAGGTGCACCTTCCGCTCGCGGCAGTCGCTGCGACGGATCGCATGGGCGTACGGCGGGATGGTCAGGCCGTCCCAGACGGTCGCGACGCTGGAGACGAGGATCGCACCCACCATCACCGACACGAAGGGGCCGTGCGCGCCGTCGAAGTGGCAGACCAGCCGCTCGTTGCGGGCGAACAGGCGCGGGATCGCCTCCACGGCGAAGGGGGCCACGCTGAAGATGCGTCCCGGCACGTGCGTGGTGCCGGTGAGGTCGCCTTCGAGCGGCATGTGCACGCGGTGATAGTCGCGGGGCGAGAGGTAGATCGTGACGAAGCTGCCGTTGCGGAACGGCGCGGCCGCGGCCTCGTCGCCGAGCAGTTCCGCGGCTGTGTACTCCTGGCCCTTCGCCTGGAAGATGCGGCCATCGCGGATGCGGCCCGACTGGCTGATCCGGCCATCGGCCGGCGACACGACGGCCTGCGGATCCGGATCCGCGTGCCGGGCATCGGGCTTCAGCTTGCGCGTGAAGAACGCATTGAAATGCGGGTAGGCGAACGGATCGGGCTGCGCCGCCTGGCTCATGTCGACGTCGTAGCGCTTGACGATCTCCCCGATGAGGAAGTTCTTCCATGGGGTCCACGGCCAGCGGGTCGCCTGGTAGACGATGCGGGAAAGGAACCGGTGCGGGAGGATGTACTGCAGCAGGACGTTGGGCTTCATGCGCGGGAGTATAGGGGACCACGCCCGATGATCCACGTCCGGGGGGCTCTCTACACGTTTCCTTCATCGAGGTCGGCCGATAAGCGGCGAAGGTCGGTTCGCGACGGAAGCTCGAGCGGACCGGTGCCGCGCGACCGCCATGCAGGGCGGAGGCGAACTGCGTGGGGTGGGGACCCCGGGCCGACGCCGGCGCCACGGACGATGCTTGCGCTCCACACCGCCATACAGGGTGGTGGTCACGGGGTAGACAACATGGAACCGTGGCATTCGGATGTCCGTTCCCACCGGAACGGTTCGCGGGCGCGTCGCGCGCTCTTCGTCGCCGTCGCACTGGCGCTCGCCGGTCAACACCACGCGGCACGGTCCCAGACCGTGACGCTTCCGCCTTACAACCCCATCGACAACGATGGAAAGGTCGGCCAGACCGTGGTCGCCCCCGGCGCGACGGTGACGATGTCGGGACCGCCGCAATTCCAGTCGGGCATCGGGGGGTCGCAGGACACGACGCTGCGCGAGCTCGATGGTCTGGGTCGCATCGTGTCGGGCAGGGAATGGATCGGTGTCGGCCGGCTCAACCCCGGCACGCAGAACTTCGGCGTCAGCGTGCCCGATCCGATCACCGGCGGGCGGCGGGTCGTGTCGGCGTACAACACGGCCAACCTGGTGCCGCTCGACCCTTACACGTACGACAGCCGCGTGCCCGATGTCGTCAACGTCAACGACCAGCAGTACCTCGACGCGCGCGTCGGCACGGTCACGTCGGGCGGGGGCACGCTGACCGTGGCGATCGGGCAGCCCGGTGCCGAAAGCGGCGCGGCGACGAACGCCTGGACCATGGCGGCGAAGCAGAGCTCGCTCTTCTACGCGGACGGCACCGGCGGGGTCGCGAGCAACGTCGACTGGACGTCGGCCAACCGCATCATCTTCATCGGGCAGGTGGCCGATCCCAGCGTGCCGCAGACGTTCGGCGTGACGTTCGTCGCGCACTATGGCGGCACGTTCGGCGTGACCACGACCGACGGGGTCACGACCACGCACACCGTCAACGACGACGCCGGACTGCGCGCCTACAACGACTTCCTCATCGCGCAGATGCAGGCGGGCAACCTCGATCCCGCGCGGTACGCGAGCCTGTTCGCGCAGGGTTATACGTCCACCAGCGAGCAGATCGTCTACGGCATCACCGCCGACAGTCCGCCCGACGAAGTGGCCCAGCCGATCGGCAACCGCATCGCCATGCATCTGGTGGGACCGGACGCGCACGGGCATGTGGCGACCGGCGCCGTGCTGGAAGTGCAGAACGCGAACAACGGCGCGGTGCGCGCGGAAAGCGGCGCGACGGCGGTCATCGACGGCACCCTCGCCACCCTGCGTTCCACGGGAGACGGCACGGCGCTGATGCTTACCGGCAACAGCGCCGGCACGAACAACGGCACGATCAACGGCAACTTCTTCCGCAACGCCGCTGGCCTGCTCATCAACGGGTCGTTCGGCGCCAACGTGGTCGACGTGGTCGACGGCAGCACGTTCGACAATCCGGGCATCCTCAACCTCGCGACCGGCGCGACGAACGGTGCCGGTAAATCGACGGGTATCCGCGTGGGTGCGGGCAGCACCGCGACGAACGCGGGCATCGTCAACGTGGGCGTGACGGGTTCGCGCTCGAACGGGTCGATGGACGGCGTCGCCGTCAACGACCCGACCGCGAGCTTCACCAATACCGCCACGGGAACGATCTACATCGGTCGCGGGCCGCAGACCGTGGCCGGCGCACCGTCGTTCGACGTGGCGGTCAATCAGGGAACGATCACGACGGGCATCAACGTGCCGACGGCGGGAACGGTCTCCAATCTCGGCAACATCACGATCGGCACGCTCACGCAGAACGCCGCCGGCATCCTCGTGACGTCGCCGGGCGCGCGGGTCGACAACGCCGGCACCATCGCCGTCAACGGCCGCGCCGCGGCGGTACCGCGGGAGAACGTCGGCATCCTCGCGCAGAACGCGGGTGCGGCGGGCGGCGTGTCGAACAGCGGAACGATCAACCTCGCCGGCGTCAATGGCACCGGCATCAAGGCCCTTTCCACGGCCACCGTCGCATCGCTCGTCACCTCGACGGGCACGATCAACGTCGCCGGCGGGGCGGATCCGTCGAGCGGGACGCGCAACATCGGCGTGTGGGCGGAGGGGCAGGGCGCGGCCAGCGCGCGGGCGAACGTTCAAGGCGCGGTGAACCTGCTCGGCGACGGCGCCATCGGCATCCACGCCCGGGGCCGGGCGACCGTGGACGTGGCGGCCGGCGCGGCCCCCGCGTTCGCGAGCGGCACGAAGCAGATCGGTTTCTTCGCCTTCGGCAACGAGGCGCACATCAACGTCAACGGCGGCTCCACGCTGGATGTCTCGACGCCGCAGTCGACACTGTTCCGGCTCGACACGGGAGCGGATTTCGACGGCACCGGACTGACGATGAGCGCGTCGGGCACGCAGTCCACCGGCATCCTCGGAAGCGGTAGCGGTTCGGTACTCAACACACGCAACGCCGTGATCGGCGTGTCCGGCGCCGGCGCGACCGGTGTCGTGGCGGAAGGCGGTTCCACGGGCACCATCGACGCCGCGACGACGATGTCGCTCACGGGAACGGGCGCGATCGCAGGCATCGCCGATGGCCAGAAACACGCGTTGACCGGCGCGACGACCGGGGGGCTCGTCGGCACGACATCGCTGACGAGCCTCGCGGCGCTGAACGCGTCGCAGGCCGGCGTGACAGGCTACATCGCGCGCAACGGTGCGACGTTGTCCAACGAAGGGGCGATGACGTTCACGGGCGCCGGCGCGACGGGTTTCATCGTGGAAACGAATGCGCGAGGTGCGAATCGTGCGGCCGTCACGCTTTCCGGCCCGAACGCGACCGGGGCACTGCTGCGCTCCGGTGGCACGTTCGCGAACAACGGCACGATCCACGTCGGCAGCGGAACCGGCGTGCGCGTCGAGGGCGACGGTGCCCAGCGACTGGCCCCCGCCGGTTCCATCGTCGTCGACGACGGCATCGCCGGCGTGCAGCTCGTCGCGGGCGCGGGGCTCGTGCTGGGCGCCGGGGACTCGGCCATCGTCACGCGCGGCAGCGCGCATGGCGTGCTGCTCGACGCGCGCGCGACATCGCTGCTCGCCACCGGAACGACGATCGCGACGCTCGGCAGCGCCAACGCGATCGAGAACGCAGCCGAGATATCGGCCATCACGCTGTCCGGCGCCACGCTTCGCGTCGGCGACGGGGCCGGGCTGCGCACGGCGACGAGCATCGATCCCGCATCCACGGCGACGATCGAGGTCGACGGCGGCGGTGTGGGCTACGCGTTCCGCACGGCGAGCGGTACCGCGACGACCGGCGACGTCGCGGTCGGGCCCGGTTTCCTGATCCGCGGCAACGGCGGGGGCGCGACAGGTATCCAGGCGCTGACCACGGGCGCGGTGATCACCGGCGGTACCGTCGAGATCCGCAGCGCGGCGGGTGGGTCGGCGCTGATCGCGGGCACCGCGTCGTCCGCGGCCAACAGCGGTTCGCTCTCGTCGGCGAGCGTGACCGCGCCGGTCGTCGATCTCGCCAATGGCGGCGGCACGCGCTTCGCCAACACGGGCACGATCGCCTCCGCCAGCCCGGCCGCGGTGGCGGTGCGCGGCAGCGCGGGCAACGACACCGTGACGCTCACCGGCGGTGCCGTGCGCGGCGATGTCGCGACGGGCGCGGGCACCGATGCGTTCGCCTGGACGGGCGGCACGCTCGATGGCGGCCTGACCATGGGCGATGGCACGGGCAATGCGGCGAACGTGGGCGCGGTCGACACATCGACCACATACCACCTCGTCGCGGGTACCGGCGGCGGCAATACGCTGACCTTCGGTGGCACGGAAGCGCGGGGCGGATCGTTCGCGACGGATACGCTCGACAAGGGCATCAACCTCGGCGTGGGCTGGAACACCATTGCATTCAACGGTGGCGCGCGGTTCACGCTGACCGACAACCTGCGCCTCGCCAACAGCGAAGTGATCGTCGATCCCTCATCGACGCTGTTCGCGGGGAACGGCGTGCATCCCGTGATCGCGGGTGGCAGCGCCGGCTCGGCGACTGTCGCGAATGCCGGCCTGATCGATCTGACCAACGGCAGTGGCTCCCCGGGAAACAGCCTCGCCGTCGACGGCAACTACAGCGGCGGACCGGGGCGGCTGCGTCTGGTCAGTCGGCTCGACGCCGGTGGTTCGCTCGCCGCGCAGGCGACCGATCGGCTGCTGGTACAGGGCGATGCGTCGGGCGAAACCACCATCGATGCGATCGCCGCAGCGGCGAGCACCGGTGCCTACACGGACACCGACGCCAGCGGCTACGTAGGCGCGAACGAGGGCATCTCGATCGTGCAGGTGGCTGGCGCGTCGACGGGCGGCGCGTTCCGCCTGGCCGGCGGGTATCTTGCGTTCGGCCCGTGGCAATACGGTCTGTACGCGTTCGGGCCGGGCGCGAGCGACGCGGCGCAGCGTGTCGTGAGCGGGGCGACCAGCGGCAATGCGTTCTGGGACTACCGCCTCGCGAACGTGATCGTCTGCGACGGACCATGCCCCGCGCCGACCGCCGCGTCGCCGGCTCCCACACCGCCGACGGGCACGGCGTATGTCGAGCCGCCGGCCCCGCCACCCGGCGGGCCGATCGTCGCCGAAGCGCGCGCGGCGGTGGCGCCGCAGGTGCCCGCGTATATCGTCTCGCCGTCGGCGCTGGCGATCTTCGGGTATCGCGCGGTCGACAACCTGCATCGTCGGCTCGGCGAGATCCGCGACATGGACGAGCGTGGCGAGGGCCTCGGTGGCGAGACGTTCGTGCGCGTCCTCGGTGGAGACTACCGCTATGCTACCGACCGCTCGTTCCGCGACTTCGGCTTCGGCTACGACGTCGACACGCGCGCAGTGCAGGCAGGCGCAAACATCCTCGCGATCGACGGCGACGCGTCGGTGCTGCGGGCTGGCGTCGCGTACACGCACGGCACGACACGCATCGATCCGAAAGCCCGCGATGGCTACAGCCATGCGAAGTTCACCACCCATGCCGTCGCGATGTTCGTGACCTGGCAGATGCACGACGGGTACTACATCGACATCGTGGCATCCGGAGACCGTCACCGCGGCGACATCGACACGGCGCGCGCGAGGGACGTCGCACGCGTGCGCGGGTCTGGCTGGACCGGCTCGATCGAAACCGGGTATCCGTGGTGGTTTGACAATGGCTGGAACCTCGAGCCGCAGCTGCAGCTCTCGAGACAGCACATCGGCCTGCGAAACCAGACGGATCGCGATGGAACGACGACGCGTTACGACGCGTTCGAGCAGACCATCGGACGTGCCGGCGTGCGTCTCGATCGCACGTGGAGCACGGATGCGGGCAGTCGTGCGACACCGTATGCGCGGCTGAACGTCGTGCGCGGCTGGGGTGGCCGCTCCGCCGTGGCGGTGGGCGCGGAGGGGTACGACGTGTCGCAGACGTTCGCCGGCGGTCGCTTCGGGCGAATGCTCGAAGTGGGGCTGGGTGGAACGTTCACGTGGAGGCGCGGCATCTCGCTCTACGGCGAAGCCGACTGGCAGCGGAAGCTCGGCGATGCCGGTGCGCGAGGCTGGTCGGCAACGCTGGGCGCACGATGGACTTTCTGACGTGTTATCGCTTCGGGCGGGAGCCAGCCTGCTGGCGGTGGGGAGCTTGCCGCGAGCACCCTTCGCCAGCAGGCTGGCTCCCACCAGAGCGCTTAGTCATCCGTTGATCGCTACATGCGACGTCAGGAAATCGATGAACGCCCGTACGCGCGGCGGCACGAAGCGGCTGTGCGGATAGAGCAGGTTGTAAGGCCGCGAGCGACCGCCGAAGGCGGGAAGCACTTCCACCAGCGTACCTTCGGCAAGTTCGCGCTCCACGACGAAGCGATATGTCTGGAAGAGGCCGGCCCCCGCACGCGCGAGCGTGACGCCGCCAAGCACGTCTTCCGATACCGCGAAGCAACTCTCGGTCTCGTACTCGATGTCTTCCTTGCCGTTGCGGAACAGCCAGGGAATGCGCCGTCCGCTGCTCGGCAGGTCGAACTGGATGCATTCGTGGTCGTCGAGATCCTTCAGCGTCTTCGGTGCGCGGTGTTCCTTCAGGTACGCCGGCGATGCGATCACCACCAGGGGCGCGTCTTCGAGATGGCGGACGATCATCGTGGAGTCCGCCTGCGGACGCACGCGTATCGCCAGGTCGAAGGCTTCGTCCGCGAAGCCGACGTTGCGATTGCTGATGTGCAGGTCGAGGCGCACGTTCGGATGCTCGCGATGGAACGCGGGTAGCAAGGGAAGCAGGCGGTGATGTCCGTACGTCGTCGGCACGCTGATGCGCAAGCGGCCGGATAGCTGCGTGTCTTCGCCGGTGGCCATGCGCTCCGCGTCGGCGAACTGCGACAGCGCCTGGCGGCACTGCTCCATGTACACGCGTCCGGCATCGGTGAGGCGGATCTGCCGCGTGCTGCGCACGAAGAGGCGAATGCCCAGTCGCGCTTCCAGTCGAGCCACCGCGCGGCTCACCGCGGCGGGCGTCACGCCCGCCGCGGTGGCGGCGGCGGTGAAGCCGCCGAGCTCGCCCGCGAGGCAGAACAGCTCGACGCTGCCGAGCATGAGGTCGTCGAACTGTCTGTGCATGGATTACACCATGTAACGATTCAATTGCTTCCGATCTTATTTATCTACGGGCTGCGCATCAATAGAGTGTGTTCCAGCCCCGGGGCATCCGGGACGCCCATCAACCATCCGGAGTCAATGTCATGAGTACCAAGCAGACCGTCGTCGTCACCGGTGCCTCCAGCGGGCTCGGTCTCTCCATCGCCAGGGCGTTCCTCGACCTGGGCTACAACGTGGTCGGTAACGGCCGCAGCCAGGCCCGGCTCGACGAGGCCGCCGCCGCCCTCGGCAACCCGGAGCGTTTCCTGGGCGTCGCCGGCGACATCTCGCTGCCCACCACGGCCGAGGCGCTCTTCGAACGCGCCATCGCCCGTTTCGGCAAGGTGGACGTGCTGGTGAACAACGCCGGCATCTTCAACGCGAAGCCGTTCGCCGACTTCACGGTGGAGGAGATCGACGCGCTGATCGATACGAACCTGCGCGGTTTCGTCTATCCCTCGCAGGTGGCCGCCCGCCACATGTCCGCCCGCAAGGAAGGTCACATCATCAACATCACCGCGAGCGTCGCGCTGCATCCGGACCGTAACGTCCCGGCGACGATCGCCGTCCTGATCAAGGGTGGCCTGAACGACGCGACCCGTGCGCTCGCCCTCGAACTCTCGCCGTACAACGTCAAGGTGACCGCGGTCGCCCCGGGCATCATCGAGACCCCGATGCACGCGCCGGAGACGCATGGGTTCCTGAGCGGACTGAATCCGGCGGGCCGCCTCGGCCGTCCGGAGGACATCGCCGACGCGGTGGTCTACCTCGCCAACAGCTCGTTCATCAACGGTGTGGTGCTGCCGGTCGATGGCGGCGCGACGACCGGTCGCTGGTAACGCCGCCATGCCTTTCATCAGCGTACGCATCACGAAAGAAGGCAACACGCCGGAACAGAAGGCCCAGGTCATCCGCGAGATCACGGACACCATGGAACGCGTGCTCGGCAAGCCGCCCGAGGTCACCCACATCGTCATCGAAGAGGTGGCGATGGAGGACTGGGGTTACCGCGGGGTGCCGACCTCGACACTTCGGGGTCCCGATCCCGGACCGAAAGCGAAGTAAGCAAGGGGGCGGAACAGGACGTTCCCTGCAATCCGCCCCCCTCCGGTTGCAGGACCATTTCCCGGGCAATCTCCCACCCGCAGAGGTACCGTCATGAGAATGCATTTCCTCGCCGCCGTGCTGGCGGCCGGTTCGATCGTCGCCGCCACGGCGTTCGCCGGCGACTCGGCTCCCTCCCCGCAGGCGGGAAGCAGAACGGCGAGCACCGCGCCCGCGGCGAAACAGATCCGTGTCGAGAAGGTCAGCCCGGCCTACTGGCGCGTCGTGATGCACAACCCGCCGTTCAACATCTTCGGGCCCGAAACGATTCCGCAGCTGAACGAGGCGATCACGTCGATCGAGAAGGATCCGGATCTGCGCGTCGTGGTCTTCGAGAGTGACGTGCCCGGGTTCTTCCTCACGCACTACAACTTCATTCCGCCGCTTACCGATACCACCAGCATGCCGAACGGCCCGCTGGGCATGCCGCAGCTTCCGGACATGCTGATTCGCCTGAGCAAGGCGCCGGTGGTATCGATCGCGAAGATCCGTGGCCGCGCCTCGGGCGTCGGTAGCGAACTCGCCCTGGCAAGCGATCTGCGCTTCGCCAGCCGCGAGAAGGCGTTGCTATCGCAGTTCGAAGTCGGCGCAGGCTTCGTGCCCGGCGGCGGTCCGATGGCGCGCTTACCCGAGTTGATGGGCCGCGGCCGAACGCTGGAGGTGGTGCTCACCGGTAACGATTTCGACGGTGACCTCGCCGAGCGCTATGGCTACGTGAACCGATCGCTGCCCGACGCACAGCTCGACGCGTTCGTCGACACGATGGCACGCCGCATCGCGACATTCGACAAGCAGACCCTCGCCGACATCAAGGCGCAGGTCGATGCGGTGAGCCTCCCGGCGAACGAACGCATCGCCGAAGGCTGGGACAGCTTCATCCGATCGGTCCAGCGACCCGCGGCGCAGACACGCATCACGCAACTGATGAAAGAGGGGTTGCAGAAGAACCCCGACGTCGAGCGGCGGTTGCCGGTCTACACCGGACAACTCGGCGGCGACGCACCCGCGAAATAACGAAACGTCACAGCGACATCCCCGACCCGGATCTCGCGATCCGGGTTTTTTTTGCCTTTTTTCCACCCCCACCAAGAGAACATCATGAGCAACGAACAGAAAGTCGCAGTCATCACCGGCGGTTCCCAGGGTATCGGCGCCGGCCTCGTCGAAGGCTATCGCCAGCGCGGTTACCGCGTGGTCGCCACCTCGCGCTCGATCAAGCAGGGCGCCGACGCCGACGTCGTCGCCATCGCCGGCGATATCGCCGACCGCGGCACGGCGCAGCGCGTCATCGATGAAGCCGTCTCGCGCTTCGGTCGCGTCGACACCCTGGTCAACAACGCGGGCATTTTCATCGCCAAGCCGTTCACCGACTACACGGCGGAAGATTACGCCGGGATGATCGGCACGAACCTCACCGGGTTCTTCCACATCACGCAGCTCGCCATCGCCCAGATGCTGAAGCAGGGCAAGGGCCACGTGGTCAACATCACCACGCCGTTCGTGAACCAGGCGATCGCCGGCATTCCGGCCGCGCTGGCCAACATCACGAAGGGTGGCCTCACGTCGGTCGTGAAGGAACTGGCCGTGGAATACGCCGAGAAGAACATCCGCGTGAACGCCGTGGCTCCCGGCTTCGTCCGCACGCCGCTGCATTCGGCCGAAGCGCTCGAGTACCTCAAGGCGTTCAATCCGATGAAGCAGATCGGCGAAGTCAGCGACATCGTCGACGCCGTGCTTTACCTCGAGTCGGCCGGTTTCGCCACGGGCGAAGTCCTCTACGTCGACGGCGGCCAGAACGCCGGTCGCTGAGCCACATGGGTGCGGCGGCCCGATCCGGGCCGTCGTCATCACTTATCGGGAAAGACGATGAACGCGAAAACGAGCGCTTTTAAACTGCAGATCGCCTCCGACGTGATCTGCCCCTGGTGCTACATCGGCAAGCGCAGCCTCGACAAGGCGCTGGAACGGCTTGCCGCGCAGGGTATCGGGATCGATGTGGAATGGGTGCCTTACCAGCTCAACCCGACGATGCCGGCCGAAGGCATGGATCGCAGGGCGTTCCGCAGCGTGCGCTTCGGTAGCTGGGCCAATGCCCAGGCCATGGATTCCCGTGCGGTCGCCGCCGGGCGCGCCGTCGGCGCGGTATTCGACTACGACGCACAGTCGCGCACGCCGAGCACGCTCGCCGCGCACAGCCTGTCGCGCCTCGCATACGCCGAAGGCGGCTCGACGCTCCAGCACGACGTCGTCGAAGCGCTGTTCGTCGGCTACTTCGCAAAGGGCGAGGACATCGGCGACCACGCCGTGCTCGAGCGGATCGCCGTCGACGCCGGCATGTCGCCGGGTGCGGTGGAACGGGCGCTGCCGTACAAGGCCGAGGTCACGACGCTGGAAGCGATGGTGCGCGATGCCGGCATCACGGCGGTACCGAGCTACCTGGTGGACGGTCGCATGCTCTTCGCCGGTTCGCAGGACGTCGACGGTTACGTGCTGCTCCTCACGGCCGCGGCGAAGAAGGCGGCCTGACCGCGTGTGCTCCCTCACGGAGCAGGGATCTGCAAGCCGGCGTTGCCCGCTTGCGTCCATGCTCGTCGCCATGACCGCGCGTCGCGCGCGTCATGGCGGCCACGCGCCGTCCGATAGCCGGTCCCTATCGCGTCGGTAAGGAGAATGAATTTCCCCTGCGGATCGGCTGTATCTAACGTTACGGCCACGTCGCGATGCATTCGTGGCTTCTTCCGTCCAGCAAGGGTGAGACCTACATGAGCAAGTTGACCACCGCCTTCGGCGCCCCCGTCGTCGACGACAACAACACGATGACGGCAGGGCCCCGCGGTCCCGCCCTGTTGCAGGACGTATGGTTCCTGGAGAAGCTGGCACATTTCGACCGCGAGGTGATCCCCGAGCGGCGCATGCATGCCAAGGGCGCCGGTGCGTTCGGTACGTTCACCGTTACCAACGACATCACGAAGTACACCCGCGCGAAGATCTTCTCCGAAGTCGGCAAGAAGACGGAGATGATGGCCCGCTTCTCCACTGTCGCCGGCGAGCGCGGCGCGGCCGACGCGGAACGCGACATCCGTGGCTTCGCGATGAAGTTCTACACGGAAGAAGGCAACTGGGACATGGTCGGCAACAACACGCCGGTCTTCTTCATCCGCGATCCGCTGAAGTTCCCCGACCTCAACCACGCCATCAAGCGCGATCCGCGCACGGGCCTGCGCAGCGCGAACAACAACTGGGACTACTGGACGCTGCTGCCGGAGGCGCTGCACCAGGTCACGATCGTGATGAGCGAACGCGGCATCCCGAAGTCGTTCCGCCACATGCACGGGTTCGGCAGCCACACCTACAGCTTCATCAACGCGAACAACGAGCGCTTCTGGGTGAAGTTCACGTTCCGCACCCAGCAGGGCATCCAGAACTACACGGATGCGGAGGCGAGTGCCGCCATCGCGGGCGACCGCGAGACGCACCAGCGCGATCTCTACGAAGCGGTGGAGCGCGGCGAGTTCCCGAAGTGGACGCTTTACGTGCAGGTGATGCCCGAGGCCGAGGCCGCGAAGACGCCGTACAACCCGTTCGACCTCACCAAGGTGTGGCCGCACGGCGACTATCCGCTGATCGAGGTCGGCGTCGTCGAGCTGAACCGCAATCCCGAGAATTTCTTCCAGGATATCGAGCAGGCGGCGTTCTCGCCGGCCGTGATCGTGCCCGGCATCGGCTTCTCGCCGGACAAGATGCTGCAGGGTCGCCTGTTCTCGTATGGCGATACGCAGCGCTACCGTCTTGGCGTCAACTACGCGCAGATCCCGGTCAACGCACCGCGCTGCCCGGTGCACAGCTACCACCGCGATGGCGCGATGCGCGTCGACGGCAATGGCGGCGGCTCGACCCATTACGAACCGAACAGTTACGGCGCGCTGCAGGCGCAGCCCGATTTCTCGGAGCCGCCGCTGGATCTCGGCGAAACGGTGGCGAAGCGCTGGAACCATCGCGAGGACACCGACTATTTCTCGCAGCCGCGCAAGCTGTTCGAAATGATGTCGGCGGACCAGCGCAAGGCGCTGTTCGAAAACACCGCGCGGGCGATCAAGGGTGCGTCGCAGCAGGTGGTCGATCGACACATCGCCAACTGCACGGCCTGCCATCCCGAATATGGCAGCGGTGTGGCCACAGCGATTCGCGCGCTTGGCTGATCGCGCTTCGCCGGAATCGCGAGCGTGCGGGAACCCCGCTCGAGAGCGAGGGGTGCTTGTGGCAAGCACCCCTCGCGCGTCAGCGGGCTTCCTACATCACGGCGTCACCGGCAACTCCAGGTACGTGCCGCCTGCACCGTCGCGAACGATCCGTTGCGTCGCCTTCCGGTAATCGGCCGGTTTCGCGTTGAAGATGTTCGGGACGAACGTCTGCGGGTTGCGGTCGTAGAGCGGGAACCAGCTCGACTGGATCTGCACCATCACGCGGTGGCCGGGCTGGAACACGTGGTTCACCGTCGGTAGCGGGAAGCGGAAGTCCAGCGGCTTGTCCGGCGTGAGTGCCATGGGCTTGTCGTAGCCTTCGCGATAGCGACCGCGGAAGATCTCCATCGCCACCGGCAGCTGGTAACCGCCCATCGACGGCTTTTCTTCGACGTCGTCGGGGTAGACGTCGATCAGCTTGACCACCCAGTCGCTGTCGGTGCCGCTGGTGGACGCCAGCAGGTGGACGAGCGGCTCGCCGGACACGCCCATCGGCGCATCGAGCACCGGCGACACGTACGTCAGCACGTCGGTGCGCGTGGCGAACTGCCGCTGGTCGTCGACGAGCCATTCGGGCCAGCTGTCCGTCTGGTCGGGTACGCCGTGCGACCACGGCTGGATCGGACGAACGCGATAGGGCACGGGCTTCGCCGGGTCCGACACGTATTCGTCGGCGCCGCTCGAAGGCACGGCTTCGCCGAGACCACCGTCCGGCTGCACGTACCAACGATGCATGACCGGCGCGCCGCCGCCGCGCGATGTCGACGGCCACGTGTCGAGCTTGCGCCACACGTTCTCGCCGGTGACGAACGCGTTGACCGGGGCGATGTCCGCCTTCGGCGCACCGTCCTTCAGATACTGGGCCAGGAAGGGGCGGAGCATCTCCTGCCGGAACGTCGTGCCGGTGTCGCTGCCCAGGTCGATCGCACCGATCGTGTTGCCCTTTTCCCACGTCTTCGCGTGGCGCCAGGGGCCGAGCACGAGCCAGAGCTTTTCGTGCGCCGGGTCGCGCGGGGCGAGAGCGCGGTACACGGCCATGTCGCCGTAGTTGTCCTCCTGGTCCCATAGGCTGTGCACGAGCATCGTCGGTACGATCATCGGCTCCTTCGCCGCGATGCGATCGAGCGCCTGTTCGGACCAGAAGGTGTCGTAGGCGGGATGCTGCAGGATCTTCCGCCAGAAGCCGAGCGCCTCCATGCCGTAGGCCCGGCCGATGTCGCCCGCCGACCCGCCCCGCAGGTAGAGGTCGTAATCGTCGCGGTAGCCGCTGGTCCAGCCGATGTCGCTGCCGCGCGAGTTCACCATGCCGTAGATGTACGGAATCATCTGCTGGCGGAAGGCGCCGCGATGGAACCAGTCGTCGCCCATCCAGCCATCGATCATCGGGTTGATCGGCACGGCGACCTTCAGCGCCGGATGCGGGCGGATCGTGGCGATCATCGCCTCGAAGCCGTCGTACGAGATGCCGATGATGCCGACCTTGCCGTTCGATTCCGGCACGTGCTTCACGAGCCAGTCGATCGTGTCGTAGATGTCCGACGACTCGTCGATCGGTGTCGGGTTGCCGTGACCCACCGGCGGACGATTCATCACGAAGTCGCCCTCGGAGCCGTGCTTGCCGCGGATGTCCTGGATGACGCGGATGTATCCGTCCTGCACGACGATGTCGGCCGGGTTGTCGTAGCCGCGCAGCGTCGGACCGAGGTGCGGGCTGTCGCCGCGATGGCCCATGCCGTCTGCGCCATAGGGTGTGCGCGTCAGCAGCATGCCTGCATGCTTCGCGCCCTTGGGCACGAGGATCACGGTATGCAGCTTCACGCCGTCACGCATGGGGATGTCGAGCGTGCGCCGTTCGAAGTCGAAGCCCGCGTTGGTCGGCGCGAAATGCGCCGGAATCTCGCTGGGCAGGTTCTTGTAGGTCCGTTCGTCACCGGCCGCCGGGGTCGCGAGGACCCCGGTGGCGAGCGCGACGATACCGAGTCGCCATAGTGCTTGCATGACCTCTCCGTCAGAAGTCGTAGGTGACGCCGAAGCGGGCGTAACGCGGCTGCGTGTAGCTCAGCACCTGCTTGTAGCTGTCGTTCACGGACTTGCTGCTGCCCGAGACCGGGCTCGAGCGTTCGGAACGCTGCTGGTTGACCAGGTTGAACACCGATACGTTGAAGGCCAGCTTGCGGTCCGCCCACATCGGACGGTACTCGACATTCACGTCGACCAGTTCCTGCCACGGTTCGCGACCCTTCGCACCGTAGGCCGAAGGCTGGCCGAAGCAGAAGTGGTAATAGCTGCCGTAACCCGACGGGTCGCCTTCATTCGCGCCGTAACGGCCGAGGCAGCTCTTCGGCGTGCCCGACTGCACGGTCAGGTTGGCCGAGAACAGCCATTCCTGCGTGAGCTGGTACGAACCGTAGAGCTTCAGCTGGTGCTTGCGGTCGTTCGGCAGGTTGCCGTTGGCGTAATCCATCAGTGTGGCGTAATCCCAGTCGCGCGTCGCGGAGACCGAGCCCTGGTTCACGTCCGAACGCACCTGGCCCTCGGTGTTGCCGTAACTGCGCGAGTACAGGTAATCCACCTTGGCCGCCCACTTGCCGTCGAACGGGTGCTGCAGGTAGAGGTCGAGACCGTAGTAGTTGCGCTTCAGGTGGCTGAAGCCGAAGTCCGCGTTGGTGACGTTGACGTCGTAGTAGCCGCCCCCGTCCTTCGCCAGCTGGTAGGTGTTCGCGCGACCCGGATTCGACAGGTAGCAGCTGCCCACGGTCACCACGTCGATGTCCGCCCCCTGGGCGACGGCGGCGCGGGTGATGGCGCCGTTGTCGCAGACGTCGTCCAGCACGTTGCGCAGCTTGCGTACCGTGGCCTTGGCACCGGCGATCCAGTCGGCGTCGACCTGCTTGTCGATGCCGAGGATGAACTCGTCCTGGTACTCGGACTTGATGTTCTTGGCGCTGACGGTCTTCGGGTCGGGCGGCTGGCCGTATTCGCCGTTCGGAGAGACGGCGCCGCCGGTCGACGAGGCGACGTACGTAATGCCGGTGGGCAGACCGTTGCCGTCGATGCCGGTGTACGTGAAGTACTGGTTGATCGCCAGCGAACCGGCCGACGTGCGCAGCGCGACCGACGCGGGCATCGCCAGGAAATAGCGGCCCGCGTTGCCGTAGATCTTCATCGTGGAATCGCCGTTCACGTCCCAGCTGAATCCGAGACGCGGCGCCCACTGGGGCTTGGTGAGACGAAGATAAGGCTGGCCGGACGGGTTGTAATTGGTGAACTGGTCGTTGCGCAGGCCAAGCGAGAGCAGCATGCGGTCCGTGACCTGCCAATCGTCCATCACGTACTGCGCGCGCTGCTTCACGCGCACCGAGGCGAGCGTGTTGTAGTGCCGGTAGAACGCGAAGTAGCCGGTACCGCCGCCGGGGTAGTTGGCGGGCTTGTCCACGAACGGGCTGTCGCTGATGTTGAGGTTCGGATCCTGGTGGCCGTACCACAGCTCGTAACCGTCGCCGCCGATCGTGGTGCCGTCGTCGATGTCGCGCGAATCCTGGTTGTCGATACCGGCCGTGATCGAGTGATCGCCGATGCGGTAGTTGAGGTCGACGCGCAGGTTACGGTTGGTCGATTCGTGGTCCGGATTGTCGATCGTATCGAGCGTCTGGCCGTTGCCCCTGGGCGTGCCGCCGTTGAGCGCGGGGTTCTGCTGGTTGAGACCGCCGATGAAGGGGCCCGTCACGCCGGTGGCCGGCGGCTCGTTGTAATAGGTGAGTTTCGACTTGCCGTACAGCGCGGTCAGCGTCAGGTCGTCGGTGAGGTAGCTGGTGAACTTGGCCACATAGACCATCGCCCGGGTCTTGTACGTCGAATCGGTGCTGGCGAAATCGCCCACCGCGTTCTCATCGTAATCGTAGGCGTACTTGTTGCCGTTCGAGCGGTGGGTCTGGTTGACGCCGGTGAGCTCGAGGATGTTGCTGTCGTTGATGTTCCAGTCGAGCTTGCCGTACCACTTCGGGTTCTTGTATGTGTACTTCGTGTCGTACGGGTGGTTCACGTCGCCGATCGCGTTGCCCTTGCTGCGTTCCATCTCCACGGCGGCGAACGCGTACAGCTTGTCCTTGATGAGCGGGCCGCCCGCGTACGCGCTGGCGGTGGTCGTCCATTCGTGGTTATCGTCGTTGCGCTGCAGGATCGTGCCCGGGGGATTCGGGTTGTCCTGTCCATAGTGGATGTTGCGTGCGCGCGCGCGGGCGAAATCGGGTTCCCACAGGAGCTGGGCGCCGAAGTGCCATTCGTTCGTGCCGCGCTTGCCGACCTGGCTGATGACGCCGCCGTCGGAGCGGCCGTACATCGCGGAGTACCCGCCGCTAAGCACCTCCTGCTGGTCGATGGCGCCGTAGGGCAGGGTGATGCCGCCGAAGCCGCTGAGCGGATCCGTCGTGTTCATGCCGTTGATGTAGTAAGCGTTCTCCGTGACCGAGGAACCGGAGAAGCTGACGAGGGAGTTGCCCATCGCGCCCTTGAAGCCGGAGGCGCCGGGCGAGGCACCCGGAGCGAGCAGGGCAATGCCTTCGGCAGAGCGCTGCAGCGGCAGGCGCGCGAGGTCGGCCGCCGTGATCACGGTGCTGGATGCGACCGTGGCGACGTCGATCTTCGGCACCTGCGTGGCCGACACCGTGACCTGCTCGAGGTTCTGGGCGTCCTGGGACGTGGCCGGGGCGCCGAACGAGACATCGGTGGCGGCACCGACGCGCAGCGTCACGTTTTCGCGCGAATCGACGACGTTGCCGTTCGACTTCAGCGAGACCTTGTAGGTCGCAAGCGGCAGCGCGTCCGCGCTGTAACGGCCGCGCGGATCGACCTGTACCTCGCGGACGATGCCGTTGCTGCCTTCGATGAGCACGGTTTCGCCGGCGGCGGCGGGGGCCTGGCCCGCGATGCGGCCCGTGGTGGCCTGGCCGAACGCGGTACCGGACAGACCGGCCACGACGGCGGCGCAGAGCAGGGTATGACGGAGAGTGGGGCGGGGACTCATGAGGAGGGCTCCGGGAAGACGCTTGGTGGGGTTTTTATCGATTGAAATAGGTGATGCAGGGCGGCCTTCCTGGCGCGTCTTGTTTCAGGCGTAGGCGATGTCGCCTACGGCCTTACGAATGGCGGTGATGGCGCGAGACTTCTCGCTGCGACGGTCGGTGACCAGCACGTCGATACGGTCGGCCGGGCACCAGGCGACGCGGCTGCGCACGCCGATCTTGGAGTGGTCCGCCGCGATGACGATCCGGCGCGCGTTGGCGCACATGGCGCGGGCGATCTCGGCCTCTTCCATCTCGAAGCTGCTCGCACCGGCCTTCGCGTCGATGCCCACGGGCGAGACGATCGCCACGTGCGGCTGGTAGCGCGCGATCTCGGCCACGGTCGCCGAGCCCTGCGTGCAGCCGATCTGCGCGTTGAAGCGGCCGCCGAGCAGGTGGACTTCGTTGCCACCGCGACCGGCGAACCGGCTCGCGACGTCGATGGCGTTGGTGACGATGGTCAGGCCCGTACGCGCGGCGAGCGCCTCCGCGACGAGGTTCATGGTGCTGCCGGCATCCATGAAGATCGTCTGGCCGCTCTCGACCAGACTGGCGACCTTCTTCGCGATGGCACGCTTCTCGCGCACGCGCGTGGCATGGCGTACGTCGATCGGCGGCTCGTCGCCCGAGAGTACCGCGCCGCCATGCACGCGGCGGATCTCGCCTCGTTCGGCAAGTTCGACGAGGTCGCGGCGAATGGTTTCGCGCGACACGCCGAGCTCCGTCACGATGCGTTCGACGGAAACCTGCCCGCTGGTGCGGAGCAGGTCGCGGATGCGGGTGTGCCGTTCTTCATGCCACATGGCGTCGGTCCTTGATCAGATGGAGAAGCAGGCGCATGGCGCCGAGTGCCAGACCGCCGGCGAGCACGACGCACATGGCGTATGCCGCGGCCTGGGCCAGGAAGCCGTTTTCGTCGAGGCGCATCACGGTGACGGAGGCGAGGCCGAGTTCGGGCGTGACCAGGAAGATCACGCCCGACAGCGTCACCAGCGAGCGCATGAAGAGATAGAAGAACGTCGACACCGCCGCGGGCGCCGCGAACGGGAGGATCGCGTCGCGCAGTACGTGCCGGGTCTCGCCGCCGAAGACGAGTACCGCATCTTCCAGCGCCTCGGGCGCCTGCCGCATGCCCGTCTGCATCGTGAGGAAGGATTGCGCGTGGTAATGGTAGAGACTGCATGCCGCGACGAGCAGCGCGCTGCCATACAGCCAGGGCGAGAGCGGTCCGTGGTTGAAGGTCAGCACGTAGCCGAGACCGAGCACCATGCCCGGAACGGCCGCGGGCAACGACGCGAGGAACTGGACGGGCCGCGCCACGGCGACGGGCGCGCGGCGCAGACCCGCGGCCAGCGCGAACACCATCGGCGTGCCCACGCACGCGGCGAGCAGCGAGACGCCGAGCGACGTGGCGACCGGACCGTACCCATCCGGCATGCCGGCCATGTAGTTGGCGAGCGTGAGCGCGCGGTCGTACGGCCAGAGTTTCACCAGGCTGACGTACGCCACCGTGGCGACGACCGCGATAACCGGGAGCAGCGCGATCCAGGTCACCGCGCCGAGCAGGGTATCCCGCCGGAGGTCGTGCGCGGGAACCAGCGGACGTCCCGGGCTGGCGTCACCACTGTCCTGTCGCCGCTTCGCCATGCGTCCGAGCCACACCGACAGCAGGGCCGGCGCGAGCAGCAGCACGCCGAGCGTCGCGCCCATCGCGAAGTCGAGCTGGCCGACGACCTCGCTGTAGATTTCCATCGCGAGCACGCGATATCCGCCGCCCACGACAACCGCGCTGCCGAAGTCGGTAAGGGTTTCGGTGAAGACGAGAAATGCGGCGGCGAGAAGGGCGAATCGCAGGCGGGGCAGGGTGACGTCGACGAACTGTCGCCAGTCCGTCGCGCCCATCGAGGTCGCGGCGTCGTAGTGTCGGGCCGGTGTGCGCGCCAATGCCGCCGAGACGATGATCGTCGCCTGCGGCAGGCCGTACATCGTGTTGGCGAGCAGGAGTCCCCAGAATCCGTAGATGTCGGTGGGCAGGCCCGTGAGCCGGTGGACGAGGCCGTTGTGGCCGAGCAGGCAGACGAGTCCCAGGCCCAGCACGAGCGAGGGCGCGAGCATCGGCAGAACCAGTACGCCCCGGATCAACCGCTTGCCGCGCAGCCGGGAACGATGCAGGGCCATGGCGACGACGAGACCGATCGGTACGGTACATGCCGTGGTCGCGAGGCCGATCGCCACACTGTGCCACGCGGCGCGTGGCAGGCCCGGGTCGTCGGACAACCGCATGAAGTTGGCGAGCGTGAGCGCGCCGTCGGCGTCGGTGACGCTGCGCCAGAGCACGGTCGCCAGCGGGTGCACGAAGAACAGCAGCAGCGCGAGCGCGGGCACGCCGAGCAGCAGGGCGCCGGCGAACCGCGGTCGCGAGCGCGCCGACGCGGTCATGCGCACACCCAGGCGCCGCGCAATGCGTCGACGGACACGGTCTGCCCACGCGTCAGCGCGTCGCGGCCCGATACCTCCACCACCACGCGGCGGCCGCGCCATGCGAGCGTCACGCGGGCCAGGTTGCCGAGGAAGGTCGTGTCTTCGACGACGCCATCGCCGCGGGCGTCCGCCGCGATGGCGACGTCTTCGGGCCGCAGGCACAGTTCGTAGGTGGCATCCGTGCCCGGCGGCCGGCGTTCGAGGAATCCGGGCAGGGCGTCGCGTACGAAGGACGTCGGGAACAGGTTCGCGCGCCCAATGAATTCGGCGACGAAACGCGTGCGCGGCCGTTCGTAGAGATCGCGCGGCGAGCCCGTCTGCTCGATGCGTCCGTGGTTCATGCACACGATGGTGTCGGCCATCGCGAGCGCTTCCTCCTGATCGTGCGTGACCATGATCGTCGGAATGCCGAGCGCACGCTGCAGGCTGCGGATCTCGGTACGGAGCTGGCCGCGGATGGCGGGATCCAGCGCCGACAGCGGCTCGTCGAGCAGCAGCATCGCGGGCTCCGTCGCCAGCGCGCGCGCGAGGGCCACGCGTTGCTGCTGCCCGCCGGAAAGCTCGTCGGGGAAACGGGCGCCCAGGCCACCGAGACCGACGCGTTCCAGCAGTTCGCTGCTGCGCGCCGCGATCTTCGCCGGCGGGTCGCGGCGCAACCGCATCGGGTAGCCGACGTTAGCGGCGGCGGTCATGTCCGGAAACAGCGAATACGCCTGGAACACGAGCCCCATCCGCCGTTCGCGCGCCGGTACCTCCGTGATGTCGCGGCCGCCCAGCACGATGCGGCCGGCGTCCGGTGCCGTCAGGCCCGCGACGAGCCGGAGCAGGGTGGTCTTGCCGCAGCCGCTCGGGCCGAGCAGGCAGACGAATTCGTTCTCGCCGGCGTTGAAGGACACGTGGTCCAGCACGGTGTGCCCACCCCATGACTTCGCGATGTCGTCGATCCGCAGGTGCATCGAAACCATTTCCCCTGGCCGCCGCGTCAGCGCGTCAGCCGTTTGTACCTGGCGATGAGCGCCGCGCGTTCGCGCGCCGCCGTGGCGAAGTCGCGCGCGGGAAGCGTCGCGACGAGATCGGCGGGCAAGCCCTGCCGTTGCTGTTCGTCGCTGGGCGCGCTGCCCGGCGCGGCGACGATTTCCTTGTAACCGCGATAGAGCGAGGCGGCTTCGGGCGAGGCGGTCCAGTCGAGGAATCGCCGCGCGTCCTGTTCGTGGCGGGAGCCTTTCATCAGTGCGGAAGCCTCCAGTTCGTAGCCTCTCACGCCCTCCGGGATCACCATCGTCACCGGGTAGCCCTGGCGTATCGACTGCATCGCCGAGAACGCGAACGAGATGCCGATGGGGAACTCGCCGATGCGCGCGAGCTTGCACGGCGCGGATCCGGAAAGCGTCACCTGGCCCACGTTGCGCGCGATGTCGAGCACGAGCCCCATGCCGGCCGCGTCGCGGCCGGCGTCCGAGAGCGACGACACCAGCATGTACCCCGTGCCCGAGGACGCCGGGTCCGGCATGGCGACCTGTCCCCGATAGCGCGGCGAGGCGAGGTCATGCCAGCTGCGCGGCATCGGCAGCCCGCGCTCGGCGAGCGCTTCGCGGTTGACGCAGAGCGCGGCGAGAAAGCCGGTCGGTGCGAACCACCGGCCGTCGCCGTCGCGAAACGTTGGCGGCATACGATCGATGTTCGTGCCGCGGATGGGTGCCAGCAGCGCGGCGATGCGCGGGTCGAGCATGTCGGTGGCGGCCATGCCCCAGATCGCGTCGTTCCGCGGCTGCGCCGACTCGGCGAGCAGGCGCGCGGCGAGATCGCCGCTGGACAGACGGAGCACGCGGAGATCGATATCCGGGAGGGCTTTCTTCGCCGCGTCGACGTAGACGGCGATCTCGTCGCTCTCGAGCGCCGAATAGACCGTCACGGTCCCCGCCTGCGCCACACCGCATGCGGCGAGAAGCAGGGTGACGCTTCCGATTTGGCGGTATGGACGCATGGGCGGCTCGTCATGATGACCTGGCGTGTCGGCACTCGCCGACGTGGGCGGATGAATCACCCCGCCGTGTGGCGATTTGGGTATATTTGCAAACCTGTGGCTTCGACGTCCACCAGAGAATTTGCGTTTTTGTCATCAATCCGAAACGTGCGAACGCTACGGCGCACACGTTTCCTGCCGTCGGGAGTGTCGAGAGATGGAATCGTTGTCCGCCGTGGAGCGGAAGGAGTTCGAGGCGTTCGCCGTGGGTATCGCCGACAACGCGCGCGCGCTTTCGCTGCCGCGTTTTCGCCACCCGGTCGACGTCACGCTCAAGGGCGACATGAGTCCGGTGACCGCCGTGGATCGTGGCGTCGAGTCGATGCTGCGCGAACGTATCGAACTGGCATGGCCGGCCCATGGACTCCTCGGCGAGGAGTACGGCGCGACGCGCACCGACGCCGAGTTCGTGTGGTCGATCGACCCCATCGACGGCACGCGCAGTTTCATTTCCGGATGGCCGCTCTGGGGAACACTGCTCGCGTTGCTTCGCAACGGCCAGCCCGTGCTCGGCCTTCTCGACATGCCGGCGCTCGACGAACGCTGGATCGGCCACGTGGGGGTCGGCACCACGATGAACGGCGCGCGATGCCTCGCCAGCGGATGCGAACGCCTCGATGCCGCCACGCTCTACACGACCACACCGGACATGTTCACGCCCGACGAATGGGTGCGCTTCGATCGCACGAGCCGCGCCGCGTACACGCGCCGCTTCGGTGGCGACTGCTATGGTTACGGCATGCTCGCGTCGGGACACATCGATGCGGTGATCGAGGCCAATCTGATGCCGTACGACTATCTTGCGATCGCGCCGGTGGTGCAGGCTGCCGGCGGCGTGATCACCGACTGGGAAGGGCGCGCGCTCGGGCTCGACAGCGGCGGCCGCGTCGTGGCCGCCGCCACACCGGCGCTGCATGCCGCGCTCATCGATTCGCTATCCCGGGACTGAGTCGCCCATGGTTTCCCACGAACGCCGTCGTTTCCTGCAGGGCGCGGTAGCCACCGCCGCCGCGTCGCTCGTCGCGCAGGGTTTTCCCGCGTCCATCGCACGTGCCCTGGCGACGGCACCCGACCGGCGCACGGGTACCATCGCCGATGTCGGTCACGTGGTGGTGCTGATGCAGGAGAACCGGTCGTTCGACCACTATTTCGGCAGCCTGCGCGGCGTGCGCGGCTTCGCGGATCCTCGCGTGCTCGAACTGGGCAACGGCGACCCCGTGTGGCGTCAACCGGTGACGGCGGCGCGTACGAAATACTGGAAGGGCCGCGGGATCGGGCCCGACGTGGGCTGGGTCTATCCGTTCCATCTGGATACCGCGCGTTCCGGCGACCATCACGAGGGTACCGATCATGGCTGGAGCTCCGGCCATGGCGCCTGGAACCTCGGCCGCAACGATCGCTGGATCGAACAGAAGCAGGACGTCCTGACGATGGCCTACCTGCGACGCGAGGACGCGGCGTTCCATTACGCGCTCGCGGACGCCTTCACCATCTGCGACGCATACCACGCGTCCGCGCTCGCCGACACCGCGATCAACCGTATCTATCTGTGGAGTGGCACGTCCGATCCCTCGGGACGCCTCGGACGCAAGGACAATGGGCCCGGCACGGAAGAGCGCGCCCAGACGAACGGCTATACATGGACGACGTATCCCGAGCGGCTCGAAGAGGCCGGCATTACGTGGCGCGTGTATCAAGGAGGCACTGGCGAACCCGGTTCGCCGACCGACAACTACACGGACAATTCGCTCGAGTTCTTCGCGGCGTACCAGGTGCGCGAAGGTGCGGACCCGACGAGCGCGCTGGTGCGCAATGGTGTGTCGAACCACACGTTGCGCGACCTGCGGCAGGACGTGCTGCACGATCGCCTTCCGCAGGTGACGTGGATCGTCGCGCCGTATGCGTACAGCGAGCATCCCACTTCGTCGCCTGCCGACGGCGCCTTCTATATTCGCCAGGTGCTGGATGCGCTCACGGCGAACGCGAAGGTGTGGAGTCGCACCGTACTGTTCCTCAACTACGACGAGAACGACGGCTTTTTCGACCACGTCGTACCGCCGGCACCGCCGCTGCGCAGCGGAACGGACGGCGAGGGCGTCGTGTCGGACTCGCTCGTGCATGGCCTGCGCGATGAGATCATGGATCTCGACAGGCACGCACGCATCGCTTCGCCGCTCGTGGCCGGCAGCGATCCGCTCGGCATGCAGCCCGTGGGGCTCGGCAATCGCGTGCCGATGATCGTGGTATCGCCGTGGACGCGTGGCGGATGGGTCTGCTCGGAGACGTTCGACCACACCTCGGTGCTGCGTTTTCTGGAGAAACGTTTCGGTGTCGAGGAGCCGAACATCAGCGCATGGCGTCGTGCGATCTGTGGCGACCTGACGAGCGCGTTCGACTTCGCCGGCAAGACGGACGTGGCGGTGCCGCGGATCGGCGTGCCGCGCGGCTCGTCGGGAAAGGCGCCCATCGCGGTGCCCGGCACGCAGACGATGCCCGGGCAGGAACCCGGCACCCGTCCGGCCCGCGCGCTCGGTTATGCGTGGACGGTGCGGCATGGAATCGAGCGCGACGCGAGCCATCTCGCCTTCGACAACAGCGGTGAGGCCGGCGCGGCGTTCATGGTCTACGACGGGCTGCATCGCGACGCCCCGCCGCGGCGCTACGCCGTCGCCGCGCGCGACCGTATCGATGACCGGTGGCCGCTGGCGATGACGGGCGACGGCTACGATCGCCGTGTCCACGGGCCGAACGGGTACGTCGCCGCGTTCCGCGGTTTCGCCGACGACACGCTGGAAGCCTGGGTGGAAGGCGTGCCGGGCGCGCGGAGCGTGACCGTGACGCTGGTCAACGGCGGGAGCCAGCCGGTCGCTTGCCGCGTCGCGAACGCCTATGCGTCGACGGCGCCCATCGAACTGTCGATCGCCGCGGGCGGAAAACACGCGCTCACGCTGGACCTCGTCGCCAGCGCGGGCTGGTTCGACATCGCGATCCGTATCCCCGAGGCTCCCCGCTATCTTCGTCGCTACGCCGGCCACCACGAGGACGGGCT
The DNA here is from genome assembly GCF_900109915.1 of Luteibacter sp. UNCMF331Sha3.1. Classification (GTDB taxonomy): domain Bacteria; phylum Pseudomonadota; class Gammaproteobacteria; order Xanthomonadales; family Rhodanobacteraceae; genus Luteibacter. The sequence continues at coordinate 73,321 of NZ_FOBU01000001.1, read as the reverse complement.
GCCTGCGACTAGCGATCCGGGGTTGGCCGGGGTTTGAGGGGCTGACGGCTCGGCTTCGCCATCGCGTTCGGCTTGCGCTGTCGCGAAGAGCCGTCGGCCACCGCCCTCGGCGCTCCGGGCTTCACCGTCGCTTGGGAAAGGATGCCGCTGCGCGGCCGTGTCCTATGGCTGACGCCCCTGCGCGCCCGCGCGGCGAGCGGGGGTTTTCGACTCGGCTCCTGCCTCGACGAAAACGGCCGGCCGTCCGGGCCGGCCCCCTGCGGGCCTGATCCGCTCGCCGCGCTCGGTTCCGCAAGTCGCGCCGAGGGCGGCGGCCGACGGCTCTGCCAATCCGCGAGGCAAACTGCCTGTGTAGGAGCCGCTATAGCGGCGAGCTCGTGTGGGAGCGGCCTTGGCCGCGATGGGTGCTTGCGGCAAGCACCCATCGCGGCCAAGGCCGCTCCCACAGAAGTGCGGTGGCGTGCACCCATCGCCAGCACGCTGGCTCCCACCTGGCGGTAGCCTTTGCTTCCCCCCCCGGCGCCTCAACGGTCGGCAGAGCCGTCGGCCCTCACCCTCGCCGCGACTTGTGGAGGCGAGGGATTCGCGCGGATAAGGCCCGAAGGGGGCCGGCCTGGATGGCCGGCCGTTTTCGTTGAGGCACGGAGGCCGAATCGAAAACCCCCGCGCGAAGCCCGGGCGCGAAGGGGCGCAGCCATCAGACATCGCCGCGCAGCGGCCTCCTTACCCAAGCGACGCCGGAGCTCGGAGCGGCGAGGGTGAGGGCCGACGGCTCTTCGCGGCACGCGCAAGCCAAACGCGACGGCGAAGCCGAGCCGTCTCCTCTGCACCGAACCAGAACAACCGCAGCCCCGACACCGCCCGGGGCCGGAAGACCCCCGGACGGCTATACTCACGGACCAGCCCCACCGACATAGCCCGACCGTGACCAGCGAACTGTCTTCCATCATCGACTTCATCCGTTACGGCGCCAGCCGTTTTTCGGCGGCCGGCCTGACGTTCGGGCACAGCCACGACAATCCGATCGACGAGGCCACCCATCTGGTGCTGGCCGCGCTGCACCTGCCGCCGGACATTCCGCCGGCCTACGGCGCGGGAGCGCTGGTGGCCTCCGAGCGCGAGACCGTGCTGGCGCTGATCGAGCGCCGCGTCGTCGAGCGCGTGCCGGTGGCGTATCTCGTGGGCGAGACCTGGTTCGCGGGCATGAAGTTCAAGAGCGACCGCCGCGCGCTGGTGCCGCGTTCGCCCATCGCCGAGCTGATCGAAAGCCGCTTCACGCCGTGGCTGGACGATCGCCACGTCGAGCGCGCGCTCGACCTGTGCACCGGTTCGGGCTGCATCGGTATCGCCATGGCCGAATACAACCCGGACTGGCGCGTCGACCTCATCGACGTGAGCGACGACGCGTTGTCGCTCGCCAACGAGAACATCGTGTTCCAGCATGTCGAAGACCGCGTGCGGGCGATCAAGTCGGATCTTTTCGATGGCGTGAAGGGCGAGGTCTACGACCTCATCGTGTCCAACCCGCCGTACGTCACCAACGACGAATACGCCGCCATGCCGGCCGAATACGGTCATGAACCGGTCCTCGGCCTGACATCGGGCGACGATGGACTGGATATCACGCTGCGCATGCTCGACGAGGCCGCCGATCATCTTAGCGAAGACGGCCTGCTGATCGTCGAAGTGGGCGATAGCGAGCATGCGCTGGTGAACCTGCTGCCGCGCGTGCCGTTCGTGTGGCTGGAGTTCAAGGTGGGCCAGATGGGGATCTTCGCGCTCGAGCGGCGCGACCTCGTCGAGCACGCCGCCGACATCGCCGCCGTGCGCGCCGCAAGAAACTGACCTCATCGGAAGTACCGTGTCCTCCAATACGTTCGGCAAGCTCCTCTCCGTCACCACGTTCGGCGAAAGCCATGGCCCGGCGATCGGATGCGTCGTCGACGGCTGCCCTCCGGGGCTGCCGCTGGACGCCGGTGAATTCCGCGCCGATCTGGAGCGCCGCGCGACGGGGCGCTCGCGGCATACGTCGCAGCGCCGCGAGGCCGACGACATCGAGATCCTCTCGGGGGTCTACGAGGGCGTCACGACCGGTACGCCCATCGCGCTGCTCATCCGCAACACGGATGCGCGCTCGAAGGATTACGGCAACATCCTCGATACGTTCCGCCCCGGCCATGCGGATTACACGTACTGGCAGAAATACGGGGTGCGGGATCCGCGTGGCGGCGGCCGTTCGTCGGCCCGCGAGACCACGATGCGCGTGGCCGCCGGCGTCATCGCCAAGAAGTGGCTGGCCCAGCGCTACGGCGTGACGGTGCGCGGTCATGTTGCCCAGATCGGCGAGATCGTGCCGCGTGGGTTCGATGTCGAGGCCATCGAAGGAAGTCCGTTCTTCTGGCCCGACGCCGACCAGGTGCCCGAACTCGAGGCGTACATGGATGCCCTGCGCAAGTCGGGCGACTCGGTCGGCGCGAAGGTCACCGTCGTGGCCGACGGGGTGCCGGCGGGGTGGGGCGAGCCCATCTACGGAAAGCTGGATGGCGAGATCGCGGCGGCGATGATGTCGATCAACGCCGTGAAAGGTGTGGAGATCGGCGATGGTTTCGCCGCGGTCGCGCAGCGCGGCACGCAGCATCGCGACGAGATGACCGCCGACGGGTTTCTCTCCAATCATGCGGGCGGCATCCTGGGCGGTATCGCGTCGGGCCAGCCGGTGGTCGTGTCGATGGCGTTCAAGCCGACGTCGAGCGTGCTGATCCCCGGCCGCAGCGTCGATCGCGCCGGCCAGCCCACCGACGTGGTCACCAAGGGGCGTCACGATCCCTGCGTCGGCATCCGTGCCGTGCCGATCGCCGAGGCCATGCTGGCCCTCGTGCTGATGGATCAGGCGCTGCGCCACCGCGCACAATGCGGCGACGTCGGCGAGGTGCCGCCGCGCATTCCCGGCGCGGTTCGGGATTGAACCCGTGACCAAGCCGACCGTCTGGATTTCCCGCCCGTTCTTTCCCGACATCGTCGACCGTCTGCGTCCGCACTTCGACGTGCGCGCCGAAACCGAGGAACGGAAGTTCGCCGCCGCCGAACTCGCCGCAAGGCTGGCCGTGGCGGACGCCGCCATCGTCGGCCTGGCCGAGCGCATCGACGCCACGGCGATCGCCGCCGCGCCGCGCCTGCGTTTCGTCGCCAACCTCGGCGTGGGCTACAACAACCTCGATATCGCCGCGCTGACCGGCGCCGGCATCGGCGCCTCCAACACGCCGGACGTGCTCAACGAGACCGTGGCCGACTACGCCTGGGCCCTGATGCTCGCCGCCGCGCGACGCGTGGGCGAGGCCGAGCGCTGGCTGCGCGACGGCCAGTGGCACGGGTCGCGTTTCGAGGGCTGGCTGGGTGCGGACGTGCATGGCAGGACGATCGGCATCCTTGGCATGGGTCGCATCGGCCAGGCGATCGCCCGGCGCGCGGTGGGTTTCCGGGCGCGGGTGCTGTACCACAACCGGTCGCGGCTGGCGTCGGCCATCGAGCGCGAATGCGCCGCGACCTATGTCGACAAGGCGACATTGCTGGCCTCGTCGGACCACCTCATCCTGGTGCTGCCCTATACCCCGGAGAACCACCACGCGATCGGCGCCGCGGAACTCGCGGCCATGAAACCGACGGCCACGCTGGTGAACATCGCCCGTGGCGGGATCGTCGACGACGCGGCCCTCGCCCGGGCGCTCGCCGACGGCACCATCGGGGCGGCGGGTATCGACGTGTTCGAGGGTGAGCCGGCCGTGCACCCCGGGCTGCTCGAACGGCAGAATATCGTTCTCAGTCCGCACATCGCGAGCGCAAGTCGCGACACACGTCGCGATATGGCGACGCTGGCTGTGGACAATGTGCTGGCGGCGTTCGGACATGGTCCACACGCCGGTCAGCCACCCACGATCCTCAATCCGGGTGTGCTGGCCGACGCCAGCTGACCTTCATTCCACGCCTGACTAAAGCGAAGCATGAGCAAGAAGACGAGTTACAAGGTGGCCATGGTGGGTGCGACCGGCGCGGTCGGCGAAACCCTCCTGTCGATCCTCGCCGAGCGGGACTTTCCCGTGAGCGAACTGGTTCCCCTGGCGAGCGAGCGCTCGGCGGGCGGTACCGTCGATTTCGCCGGAAAACCGTATACCGTCCAGGATCTTGCGACGTACGACTTCGACGGCGTCGACATCGCCTTCTTCTCGGCCGGCGGCTCGGTGAGCCGCGAGCACGCGCCTCGTGCGGCGGCGGCGGGCGCGGTCGTGATCGACAACACCTCCGAGTTCCGCTATCAGGACGACATTCCGCTGGTGGTATCCGAGGTGAATCCGCACGCCATCGCCGATTACACCGTGCGCGGCATCATCGCGAACCCGAACTGCTCCACCATGCAGATGCTGGTGGCGCTGGCGCCGATCCATCGCGAGGCGGGCATCGAGCGCATCAACGTCGCGACGTACCAGTCCGTGTCGGGCGCGGGTCGCAGCGGCATGGAAGAACTGGGCAAGCAGACGGCCCAGATGCTCAACTTCCAGGACGTCGAGACCGAAAAATTCCCGAAGCAGATCGCGTTCAACGTGATCCCGCACATCGACGACTTCCAGCCCAACGGCTACACCAAGGAAGAAATGAAGATGGTCTGGGAGACCCGGAAGATCCTCGAGGATCCTTCGATCCAGGTGAATCCGACCGCCGTCCGCGTGCCCGTCTTCTATGGCCATGCCGAAGCCGTGCACATCGAGACGCGCGACAAGATCACCGCCGACCGCGCACGCGAATTGCTGGAGCAGGCGCCGGGCGTTGTGGTACAGGACGAACGCAGGGCCGGCGGCTATCCGACCCCGGTCGGCGACGCGGCGGGCAAGGATCCCGTCTTCGTGGGTCGCATCCGCGAGGACATCTCGCACGAGCGAGGCCTCGACCTCTGGGTGGTCGCCGACAACATCCGCAAGGGCGCCGCGCTGAACGCGGTGCAGATCGCGGAAATCCTTATCGAGGATTACCTCTAATGAATCGCCGCGCCGCCATCGCCTGCGTCCTCGTTTCCGCCCTGATCGCCGCCGGCGCGACGGCGGGCGAACGACCGCGCGCGGCGGCGGCGCCGGCACATCCGGCCGCCACCCGTGCGCAGCTCGACGCCCTTCGCGGGCAGGAGCAGCACCAGACGGCCGAGGTCCAGCAGCTGAAGACGCGGGTCGATTCGCTCGAATCGCGGTCGAAGGACGCCGGGCAGGCGCTGGAGGAGCGCGATCGCCGTATCGCCGAGCTCCAGCGGCAGCTGGCAGCCATGCAGGGCGAGTGACCGAAGTACATGTAAGGGGGGCGTGTACGGGCCTCGCGAACGACTCAACGTTGTCGCGTAACTATCCGTAGCCGCTATTGTTAGTTGTTGTCGGGGTGCACTACAGTGGCGCCTTCGCGGCCGACCGCCCGACAGAGGCGCGCCGCCGGCATGGATTCAGTTCGGGGGACGTAACAGATGAACCGCACGTTGAAGCTTTCGATCATGCTGGCGCTGGCCGGCTGGGGCGGCCATGCGCTGGCCCAGAGTCTTGGTTCCGTCCAGGTACGGTCCACCATGGACCAGCCGCTGGTGGCGGAAATTCCCCTCAATGGCGTGTCGGGCAATCTCGATAACGTCCATGTCGCGCTCGCGTCGGAAGACGCGTTCAAGCGTGCCGGGCTCAATCGCGGCGGTCTTCCCGTCGCCCTGAATTTCGCGGTGGCGAAGGGTGCGTCCGGCCAGCCGGTCGTCCGCGTCACCAGCGCCGAGCCGGTTCGCGACACGTATCTCGATTTCCTCGTCGAAGTCTCGTCGGGTGGCGGCAACAAGGTCGTCCGCGAAGTCACGATGTTGCTGGATCCGCCGGGCACGCCGATAACCACGGCCGCGTCGCCGGCCCCCGCACCGGCTGCGCCGTCGCGCACGTCCGACGTGCCGCCGCGCGTTCCGGTCGCCGCCGAATCGCGTCCGACGCGCGCGGAACCCGCTCCGCGCCCGGCCGCCGCGCCGGCCCCGGCGCCGGCACCGGCACCGGCACCGACCGCGACGAAATCCGCCGCGGGCACCTATGGACCGGTGCGCCGCGGCCAGACGCTCTCGACGATCGCGCGCGAGCACGCCGGCGGCGCCGACATGAACCAGATGCTGTTGGCGCTGCAGAAGGCGAATCCGGATGCCTTCTATCGCGACAACATGAACGCCCTGAAGACGGGTGCCGTGCTGCGCATCCCGTCGTCCGACGAAGTGCAGGCGCAGACGGCCGGCAACGCGCTGGCCGAAGTGCGCCGCCAGAACGAAACCTGGCGTGCCGGCGCCGCCCGTGCGCCGTCCTCGGTGGCCGATGCCGCGACGACGGGCGCCAGCCAGCCGAAGGCGAAGGCCGCGCCGACCGCCGACGATCGCCTTGCGATCGTGCCGTCGAAGGATGGCGGTGACGCGGCATCCACGCGCGCGGGCACCAAGGGCGGCACGGGCGATGCCCAGGTCGCCGGTCTGCGCCAGGAGCTCGCCAGCTCGCAGGAGAGCGTCGCCTCGCTGAAGCAGCAGGGCGCCGAGCTGAAGTCGCGCATCGGTGAGCTCGAAGCCATCGACAGCAAGAACCAGCGTCTGCTGAGCCTCAAGGATTCGGAAATCGCCGAGCTCCAGCGCAAGCTGGCCGAGGCGCAAAAGGCCGGCCCGGCGAAGGCGGCGACCCCGGCGCCGGCACCGGCACCCGACACCGCGAAGGCCGAGGCGCCGGCGCCCGCCGCGAGCGCGCCCGCCGTGGCGACGGCCGCGCCAGCCGCAGGCACGAGCACGGCAAGCGCCACCCCGGCACCGGCCGCGGCCGCCACCGTTGCGACGACGCCGCTGAAGGACGCCGCCGCGCCCGTGGCACCCGCCGCGGTTCCGCCGGTGGCCCGGCGACCGACGCCGACGCCGGCACCGGCGCCGGTCGTCGAAGACGATCCCTGGTTCATGCAGCCCTGGGCTTGGGGCGGTGGTGCCGTCGTCATCCTGCTCGGCCTCGTGGCCGCCGTGTTCGGCCGCAAGAAGCCGAAGCCGGCGACGTCGACGGTCGCCACGGCCTCGCTTGCCGACCGCTTCGGCCAGGAGCCGACCTTCGGCGAATTCGGTCACACCGAGACCATGGACCAGGACCAGCGCGAGATCCTCGACGCGCTCGCCGAGCATCCGGACGACATCGGGCTGCACCTCGAACTGGTGAGCCTGTACTACGGCCGTCGCGACGTCGATCACTTCGAAGCCGCCGCCGAAGCCATGTTCGCGCACGTGTCCGATCCCGATCAGCCCGAATGGCGCGAAGTGGTGATGATGGGCGAGGACCTCGTCCCGTCGCACCCGCTGTTCGGCGGCGAGCCGATCGACGACATCGACGACGAGTACGAGACGGACACCTATGCGGCCGGCACGCCGCACCACGGCGACCACACCGTCGCGCTCGAGGCATTCGACCTCGGCACGTATGCGACGAGTCCGGACGAGGAGACCCGCCCGGCATCGCCGACGCCGCAGAAACACAGCGAATACCATTTCAATTTCGACCTTACGCCGGTACAGCGCGCCGAAGCCGAGCATCGCCCGCACGCCCCCGAGGTGTTCGACGTCGATGCGCCGGAGTCGCCATACACCGAAGCGCACGAGGCACCGCTTCACGCGTTCGACGACGTGGCCGGCAGCGACTCCGCGAAGCCCGACGAGCCGCTTTCGACCTGGGCGTTCGAAGAGGACAAGGAACCCGTGACGCACGTCGCCGAGGCGCCGCGCTTCGACGAGCCGGTGTTCCCGGACGAGGAGCCGATCGAGGACCACGGCCCCGAGAGCTTCAGCGACGATCCGGTCGACACCAAGCTCGATCTGGCCCGCGCCTACCTCGACATGGGCGACAGCGAAGGCGCCCGCCTGATGCTCGACGAAGTCATCGCGGAAGGCTCGCAGATGCAGAAGGACACGGCCCGCCGGATCCTCTCCGACATCGTCTGACCGATCCACCCGTTCCGACCCGAAGCCCCGGCCCCGCCGGGGCTTTTTTTGTGCGCGGTGGGACGGCTCGGCTTGCGCCATCGCGTTTTGTTTCGCGTTGCCGCGAAGAGCCGTCGGCCGACCGGTAAGGCAAGACGTGCGGGAGTCGCTGCAGCGGCGAGCTCTTGCTCGTGTGGGAGCGGCCTTGGCCGCGATGGGTGCTTGCCGCGAGCACCCATCGCGGCCAAGGCCGCTCCCACAGAACACGTCGCCCGGGAATCGCTTTCGTGGGAAGCCCGCTGGCGGGCGAATGGGTGCTTGCGGCAAGGTCCGATGCACGCGCAAGCGGGCTCCCAGCCGACGGTAGGCTGCCTCTTCGCGAGCACCCTTCGCCAGCAGGCTGGCTCCCACCCCAAGGCCGAACCCTTATCGCAAGCACCCTTCGCCCGCCAGCGGGCTTCCCACAACGGCGGCTCTCACAGCGCCGTGCCTCAGAAGTCGGCAGAGCCGTCGGCCCTCACCCTCGCCGCGACGCCGGAGCTCGGAGCGGCGAGGGTGAGGGCCGACGGCTCTGCGCGGTCACGCGCGAGGCCCGACGCGATGGCAAAGCCGAGATGCAACCGCGAAGCCTGGCCGCACCAGCAAAGCCGAGCCGCACCAGCAGTGGTACCCTTTCCGGCTTCCCTTCCACCAGAACCGCCCCATGCGCATCGCCCTTGGCGTCGAATACGACGGCACCGATTTCCTCGGCTGGCAGCGGCTCAGTCATGCGAAGACCGTGCAGGGATCGCTGGAGGAGGCGCTCAGTTACGTCGCCCACGAGCCCATCGAAGTGACCGCCGCCGGGCGGACCGATGCGGGCGTGCACGGACGCTGCCAGGTCGTGCACTTCGATACCGACGTGGTGCGCGACATGCGCGGCTGGGTGCTTGGCGCGTGCTCGAACCTTCCGCACAGCGTGGCCGTGACCTGGGCCCAGCCCGTCGCGGACGATTTCCATGCGCGCTTCTCGGCGCGTGCGCGCCGTTATCGCTATCGCATCCTGCCGCGCTTCGTCCGTCCCGCGCTCGACGCGCGGTTCGTGGCATGGGAGCGTCGGCAGCTCGATGCCGACGCGATGCACGCCGCGGCGCAGGCCATCGTCGGCGAGCACGACTTTTCGGCGTTCCGCGCCATTTCCTGCCAGGCCGCGCATGCGCGACGGAACGTGCGGTCGATCCGCGTCTTCCGCGAGGACATTCACGTGGTGGTGGAGATCGAGGCGAACGCGTTCCTGCACCACATGGTGCGCAACATCGTGGGCTCGCTGCTGCCGATCGGCCGCGGCGAGCAGTCTGTCGAATGGATGGCCGAACTGCTGGCCGGCCGCGACCGCGAACTCGCCGGCGTCACCGCGCCCGCGGAAGGCCTGACGTTCCTCGGGCCACTGTACGAGGCGCATTGGGGCCTGCCGCCGGAGGTGAACCTGTGACGCGGATCAAGTGCTGCGGACTCACACGCATCGACGACGTGCAGCTGGCGGCGACACTCGGTGCCGACGCGGTCGGCTTCGTCATGACGCGCAAGAGCAAGCGTTTCGTGGATCCCGCCGCGGCGGCGCGTCTTCGCGACGTCGTCCCGCCGTTCGTCACCACCGTGGCGCTGGTGATGGACGACGATCCGGCGTACGTCGCCGAGATCGTGCGCGTGATGCGTCCCGACATGCTGCAGTTCCACGGCATGGAAACCGCCGCCGAGTGCGCTTCGTTCGGCGTGCGCTGGCTGAAGGCCATCGCGATGGGCGAGGGGGCGCCGGCGCTGGCGCGTCTGCACGATTATCCCGGCGCCGCCGGGCTGCTCCTCGATGGCCATGGCCTGGGAGAGCAGGGCGGTAGCGGGCAGCGTTTCGACTGGTCGCTGATGCCGCGGGATCTTGCGCAGCCGCTCGTGCTCGCCGGCGGCCTCACCGCCGACAACGTCGCCGACGCGATTCGCATCGCGCGGCCGTGGGCGGTGGACGTTTCCAGCGGCATCGAGGCGTCGCCCGGCATCAAGGATCGGGCTAAGATGGAACGCTTCATTTCCGCCGTGCGCGCCGCCCCCAGCGCGTGAACGGCTTCAAGCAGATACCGAGAAGGCAATGACCGAGATCACGGATTTCCACGCCTGGCCCGACGCCCATGGGCGGTTCGGCGACTTCGGCGGCATCTACGTCGCCGAGACCCTGATGGAGCCGCTCGCCGAGCTCACCGCCGCGTACGAGAAGCTGCGTACCGATCCCGACTTCATCGCGGAACTCGATCGCGACCTCAAGTACTACGTGGGCCGCCCGAGCCCCGTGTACCACGCCGAGCGGCTGTCGAAGCACGTCGGCGGCGCGCGCATCGTGCTCAAGCGCGAAGACCTCAACCATACCGGTGCGCACAAGATCAACAACACCGTGGGACAGGCGCTCGTCGCCCGCTACATGGGCAAGTCGCGGATCATCGCCGAGACGGGCGCGGGTCAGCACGGCGTGGCCAGCGCCACCGTCGCGGCGCGCATGGGCCTCAAGTGCATCGTCTACATGGGCGCCGTGGACATCGAGCGGCAGAAGATCAACGTCTACCGCATGCGCCTGCTGGGCGCCGAGGTCGTGCCGGTCACATCGGGTTCGAAGACGCTGAAGGACGCCCTCAACGAGGCCATGCGCGACTGGGTCACCAACGTCGCGGACACGTTCTACATCATCGGCACCGTCGCGGGTCCGCACCCGTACCCGCAGATGGTGCGGGACTTCAACGCCATCGTCGGGCGCGAAGCGCGTGCGCAGACGATCGAGCAGTTCGGCCGCCTGCCGGATGTCGTGACGGCATGCGTCGGCGGCGGCTCCAACGCGATCGGCATCTTCCATGCGTTCCTCAACGATCGCGACGTGCGCATCGTGGGCGCGGAAGCGGCGGGCGACGGCATCGAAACGGGTCGGCACGCGGCATCGCTCGCGGCGGGCAAGCCGGGCGTGCTGCACGGAAACCGCACCTACGTGCTCTCGGATGCGAACGGGCAGATCGTGGAGACGCATTCGGTGTCGGCCGGCCTCGACTACCCGGGCGTCGGCCCCGAACATGCCTTCCTGAAGGACGCCGGCCGTGCCGAGTACGTCGGCGTCACCGACGACGAAGCGCTCGAAGCGTTCCACCTGCTCGCCCGCACCGAGGGCATCCTGGCGGCGCTGGAGTCCAGTCATGCGATCGCGCAGGCGATCAAGCTGGCCCGCGAACTGCCGCCCGATGGCCTCGTGCTCGCCAACCTGTCGGGACGAGGCGACAAGGACGTGCATACGATCGCCGCGCGTGAAGGAATCGAACTCTGATGAGCCGTATCGACCGCCGCTTCGCGGCACTCAAAGCCGCGGGCCGCACCGGCCTGATTCCGTTCGTCACCGCGGGCGATCCGTCGCCTGACGGCGTGGTGGCGCTGCTGCATGGCCTCGTCGCCGCCGGCGCCGACCTCATCGAACTGGGCGTGCCGTTCTCCGACCCCATGGCCGACGGCCCGGTGATCCAGCATGCCAGCGAGCGTGCCATCGCGAAGGGCGTGGGCCTTGCCAACGTGCTTGCCTGGGTGGCCGCGTTCCGCGAGAACGACACCGAGACACCCATCGTGCTGATGGGCTACCTCAATCCGTTGGAAATGTACGGATACGCGGCGTTCGCTGAAGATGCCGTGGATGCGGGCGTGGATGGCGTCCTGATGGTGGATTGTCCGCTCGAGGAATCGCACGTGCTCGAACCGTTGCGCCAGGCCGGGCTGCAGCAGATCCTGCTGGCCTCGCCGACGACGACCGAGGCGCGCGTGGGCGCCCTTTGCGAGGCCGCGGCGGGCTTCCTGTACTATGTATCGTTCGCCGGCATCACCGGCGCGGCCCAGCTGAGCACCGGCGACATCGCCGCGCGCGTCGCCGGCATCCGCGCCCGGTCGAAGGCGCCGGTCGCCGTGGGCTTCGGTGTCCGCGACGCGGCCGGGGCGAAGGCGATTGGCGAGTTCGCCGACGCCGTGGTCATCGGCAGCGCCCTGGTCGACCGCATCGCCGGCGCGACCTCGGCCGACGATGCCGTGGGCAGGGCAAGGGATTTTCTCGCACCGATCCGCGCCGCGCTCGACGCGCGCTGACCGGGCGAGCGGACGTACAGGTAGCGGAGACACACGATGAACTGGCTGCAGAAAATCATGACGCCGAAGACCCGCGCCCCCAGCGCGGCCGGCGGCAAGGGCAAGGTGCCGGAAGGCGTCTGGGAGAAGTGCGCGGGCTGCGGTACCGTGCTGTACAAGCCCGAGCTCGAAAAATCGCTGATGGTCTGCCCGAAGTGCGGCCACCACCACGCGATCTCGGCGCGCGCCCGTCTCGCCGCCTTCTTCGACGAAGGCAGCACCACCGAGCTGTGGCCGAAGATGGAAGCCGTCGACGCGCTGAAGTTCAAGGACCAGAAGAAATACAAGGACCGCGTCGCCGCGGCGCAGAAGAACACCGGCGAAAAGGACGCGCTGATCGCGATGTCCGGCCGGCTGCTCGAGCGCCCGGTGGTGGCGGTCGCCTTCGAGTTCGCCTTCATGGGCGGCTCGATGGGTTCGGTGGTGGGCGAGAAGTTCGCCCGCGCGGCCGAGAAGGCGCTGGCCGAGAAGAGCGCACTCGTGTGCTTCTCCGCCACCGGCGGAGCCCGCATGCAGGAAGGCCTCTTCTCGCTGATGCAGATGGCGAAGACGTCGGCCGCGCTGGCGCGCATGCGCGACGCCGGCGTCCCCTACATTTCCGTGCTCACGCATCCCACCACGGGCGGCGTGTCGGCGAGCCTGGGCATGCTGGGCGACCTCAACGTGGCCGAGCCGAAGGCGCTGATCGGTTTCGCGGGCCCCCGCGTCATCGAGCAAACCGTTCGCGAGACCCTGCCGGAAGGTTTCCAGCGCTCGGAATTCCTCGTGGACCACGGCGCGGTGGACGTCATCGTCGACCGTCGCGAGATGCGCGACAAGCTCGGCGCCGTGCTCGGCATCCTGCAGAAGGCCCCGCGCGCGGCGGCCTGAGCCCGGTCGGGTTCAGACCAGGACCCGCTCCGCCCAGAGCGATAACGTGCCGAGGCCGCCGCCGATCGCGGTGGCCGCGATCACGTCGCTCGGATAATGCAGGCCGAGCACCACGCGCGAGGCGCCGATCAGTGCGGCGAACCCGATCAGGAACGGGCCCAGCACCGGATAGTGGGCCACTGCGACCACGGTAAAGGCCACGGCCTGCAGGGTGTGGCCCGACGGGAAACTGAACTCGTCCAGCGGCGGCACATGGGCGATCACGCCGGGGCAGGTGCGGAAGGGGCGAGGGCGGCGCGTCCAGCGCTTCAGCACGCGGTAGAGCATCAATGCGGTCAGGCCGGTGATCGCCATCTGCACGGCGACGGCGACGCCGTGCCAGCCTCCGGCGAGCGCGATCACGCTCATCAGCGCATACCAGAAGACCCCGTCGCCGAGGCGGCTGATGGCGCCGAAGAACAGGCCGATGGCGCGACGCGCGCCCCACCGGTTGGCGGCGACGCACATGCGCCGGTCCAGGTTCGCCCTACGCGGCGACGGCGGTGCTGCGTTCATGGACGTGCTCCTTGGCCAGGGACTGCATGATCGATTCGAAGGCCGCCACGACCGACTCGGGCGACAGTCCCGCGACGGTGGCACGCGCGGCGTGTCCCATCGCCGCGCGTACGTGGGCGTCGGCGCCGAGCGCGGCGGCGCGCTCGATGAGGCCGCCTTCGTTGCCGGGGGCGACGCGTATGCCGTTCTGGCCGTTGCGAATGAATTCGCGCGCGGCCGCTTCGGCGTACGCCACCACCGGGATGCCCGACGCCATCGCTTCGAGCACGACGTTGCCGAACGTTTCGGTGAGGCTCGGAAAGACGAAGAGATCCGCGCTCGCGTAGTAGGCCGCCAGCTCGTCGCCGCCGCGGGTGCCAGCGAAGATCACGTCCGGGTTCGCGGCTTCGAGCGCGGCGCGGCCGGGGCCGTCGCCGACGATGACGCAGCGCGCCCCCGGGCAACGTCGGGCGAGGGCGCGATAGGCGTCGATCACCACGTGCAGGTTCTTTTCCGGCGCCACGCGGCCGACGCTGAGAACGACCGGGGCCTCCGGCGTCGCGCCCCAGGCGGCGCGCAGCGCGTCGTCACGGCGGTCCGGGTGGAAGCGCAGGGTGTCGACGGCACGACGAAGCACGCGCACGTCATGCACGCCGAGGTCGTTGAGCTCGCCGGCGAGCTGGCCGGTGGGCACCAGCGTCGTCTGCGCACGACGATGGAAGCGGGCGAGGTAATGGCGCACGAGCGGCGTGAGCGCGCCGAAGCCGTAGTGGCCCACGTAGAAATCGAAACGGGTGTGGAACCCGGTGGCGACGGGAATGCCGAGGCGCCGCGCGGCGCTGACGGCGCTCCAGCCCAGGGGGCCTTCCGTGGCCACATAGACGGCATCCGGCCGGTCGGAACGCCAACGGCGCTCGAGTCGGTAACGCGAAGGCATGCCGAAGCGCAGGCCTGCGTAACGGGGTACCGCGCCGCCTTCGACGGCGAGGACGTCCATGCCCGCATCGGCAAGGGGCGGCGTGTCGGGATGGATCGGGCGAACGAGGTCGACGGTGTGGCCGCGGCGAACGACGCCGCGGGCGAGCGACTGGACGGTGAGGGCGACCCCGTTGACGTCCGGTGCGTAGGTCTCGGTGACGATGCCGATGCGCATGGCGGTGACCCTCGTTGCCTGGCTTGACGCATGCTCGCTCGCGGGAATGTCCGGGCGGTTATGGGCGTATGACGGCCGGATGACATGCCTGCCCGTTTTCGGCGCCTGCGTGGCGCGGGCGGCGCAGCTCCGCCGCATCGGCTAAAATCGCGGGCTTGTCCGACCGATGACCCTACGATGACCGTTCGCACCCGTTTCGCCCCGAGTCCCACCGGCTACCTCCACATCGGCGGCGCACGCACCGCGCTGTACTGCTGGCTGGAATCCCGTCGTCGTGGCGGCGAGTTCGTGTTGCGCATCGAGGACACCGATCGCGAGCGATCGACGCAGGAAGCCGTGCAGGCGATCCTGGATGGCATGTCGTGGCTCGGGCTCGTGCACGACGAGGGCCCTTACTACCAGACGCAGCGCATGGACCGTTATCGCGAGGTGGCGGATCGGCTCCTGCGCGAGGGCAAGGCGTATTACGCCTACGAAACCAAGGAAGAGATCGAAGCGATGCGCAACGCGGCCATGGCGGCCGGCGTCAAGCCGCGTTACAACGGCTACTACCGCGACCGCAACGAGCCGTACCGCGACGACCCGAACCGGGTGATCCGCTTCAGGAACCCGTCGTCCGGCAGCGTGGTGTTCGACGACAAGGTAAAGGGCCGCATCGAGTGGTCCAACGAAGAACTCGACGATCTCGTCATCTTCCGTTCGGACGGCTTCCCCACCTACAACTTCGCGGTGGTCGTCGACGATATCGACATGGGCATCACCGAGGTGATCCGCGGCGACGACCACGTCAACAACACCCCGCGCCAGATCAACATCTACAAGGCGCTCGGCGCGCCCGTGCCGGAGTTCGCGCACCTGCCGATGATCCTCGGCCCGGACGGCCAGAAGCTGTCAAAGCGCCATGGCGCGGTGAGCGTCATGCAGTATCGCGACGACGGCTTCTTGCCCCATGCGCTGCTGAACTACCTCGTTCGCCTCGGCTGGTCGCACGGCGACCAGGAGATCTTCTCGGTGGAGCAGATGACCGAGTTGTTCGACATCGCCGACGTCAACAAGGCCGCGTCGCGTTTCGACGTCACCAAGCTGTCGTGGCTCAACCAGCATTACCTGAAGACGGACACGCCGGACACTCTCGGTCGCGAGCTTGCCTGGCACCTCGCGAAGATCGGCATCGACCCCGCGCAGGGTCCCGACCCGGCCGACGTCGTCGTCGCACTGCGCGATCGCGTGCAGACGTTCAAGGAAATGGCCGAGCGCGCGAAGATCTGGTACGGCCCGATCGTCGAATGGGACGAGAAGGCGATCGAGAAACACCTGCGCGCCGAGACGGCACCCGCCGCCCTCGGTGCCGCGCGCGCCGAACTCCTCGCGTTGCCCGAGTGGACCCCGGAAGCCATCCACGGCGCGGTCGAGCGCGTCGCCGCCGCGCTGGAACTCGGCATGGGCAAGGTCGCCGCGCCGCTGCGTGTCGCGATGACCGGCACGCAGGTATCGCCGTCGATCGAGTACACGATCTTCCTCGCCGGCCGCGAGGGCGCGGTGGCGCGCATCGACGAGGCGCTCGTCCGGGCGAAGGGCTGATTTGCCCGGCACCGGCCTGAACCGTTGTGGGAGCGGCCTTGGCCGCGATGGGTGCTTGCCGCAAGCACCCATCGCGGCCAAGGCCGCTCCCACCCGACGGTAGGTGCGCATGGAAGAACTGCTGACCAAAGCCATGCAGGGCGTCGACCCCGGCGCCCCCGATGCGTTCGCGCAGATAGTTGCGAACCTCATGGCGCTCGTGCCGTGGACGCAACTGATCGTCTGGCAGATCGTGTTCATCGTGATCGGCGCGCTGCTGGGCTGGTGGCGCGGCCGGCTGAAGGCCACGGTGATCGCGTCGCTCCTGGTCGGCCCGTTCGGATGGGTCGTTCCCTTCCTGCCCCGGCGCACGCCGCCGCCTCTGCCGGGGTCGAAAAATCGCTGATCTGGCCTCATGTTAGGATGCTGCGCGAGAGGATATGCCTGTGACCGACCACGCCCACCATCACGATCACCAGCACCACGACGACGCCCGCGGCTTCGTCGAGGCGGTAGAGATCGCGTCGAACGAGCGCGGCCTGCGTCTCACGCCGCTGCGTCGCGAAGTGCTCGAACTCGTGGCGACCGCGGGCAAGCCGGTGAAGGCGTACGACCTGCTCGACCGCCTGCGCGAGAGACACGGCAACGCCGCGCCGCCCACGGTGTATCGCGCGCTCGATTTCCTGCTCGAGAACGGCTTCATCCATAAGCTGGAGTCGATCAACGCGTACGTGTCGTGCCATCACCCGGCCGAAGCGCATCAGGTGCCGTTCCTCATCTGCGACACGTGCCAGTGCGCGCAGGAAGTGTGCGACGAGCGCGTCGCGGAACTGATCGAAGCCCAGGCGAAAGCGTTCGGCTTCCGCCCGCAGGCGCAGACCCTCGAAGTGCACGGCACCTGCAAGACCTGCCTCGAATCCTGACCGTCCGTCGCCTGCCGAAGAGTGGGAGCCGATCGTATCGGCGATCCCGCGATAGCGGGCCGGGTCGCGGACCCGTTCGCCGATACGATCGGCTCCCACCCTTCGGTCGGTCGATCAGAAGTAAGCGCGAACGCCTACCGAAATATTACGACCCGGCTGTGGTGCGACGTCCTTGAACAGCGACGTCGCCGGTCGCGCGGTCTGGTTCGTGAGGTTGTTGCCGTCGACGAAGGCTTCCCACTGGCTGCGCTCGTCGTTGACGAAGGTCCATGCGAAGTGAGCGTTGACGAGCGTGTAGCCGGCGGTATCCGTTTCGAAGGCCGCGACCCTGTCCTGCTTCATGTAGCGCACGGCACCGACGCTCGCGCGAAGACTGTCGGCGTTCCAGCTCAACGTGCCGCCGACGCGGCCGGCGGGAATGCGCGGCACGTTGCCGGCGCCGTCGGTCAGCGTCGCGCGCACGGTGTCGCCGAAGACGCGCAAGTCCCAATGGCCCGACGGACCCTTCGCCAGATGGAAGGTCGCCTCGGCTTCCGCGCCGCGGAACGTCGCGTCGTTCTGCGACCACACGCGTACCGGCAGGTCGTCTTCGATCTCGCCCGTGTCGGCGAGGTAGATGAAGTTCTTGTAGCGGTTGTAATACGCCGCGATCTTGCCTTCGACGAATTCGCCATGGAAGTGCAGGCCCAGTTCGGCCTGGTTCGATTTTTCCTTCGACAGGTCGCTGCCGATCTCGAACGTGTTCGACGCCTCGTGCGGACCGTTCGCGAACAGTTCTTCTTCCGACGGCGCGCGCTCGGCGTGATCGAGGTTCAGCGACAGGTGCCACTGCTCGGCGAAGCGCCACGCCACGCCGGCGGAGAAGCTGTTCGGCGCGAACGTCCGCTTCGGACCGTCGTCCGGATCCACGCTCTGCCGATCGTGCCGCGCGCCGAGCTCCACCTTCACCGGACCGAAGTCGCGCTGCTCCGTGAGGAACACGCCGACGCCGCTCGTGGTGGTCGCCGGTACGAACGTTTCCTCGCCCACGGCGGCGAACTGGCGATGTTGGGTCTGCACCCCGAACGCGCCATCCCAGCCGGCGATCGGTTCGTGCGTGACGAGCAGGCGGCCCTGATTGCTGTTCGTCGTGAACGTGGTACCGGGCGTGGCGCCTTCGTATTCCACGTGCTGGTACGCGCCGTGCCCGAGGCTGAAGTCGACCTTCGCGATCCCGTCGATCGGCGTGATGAGACCGCCTTTCAGCGTGTAATTGGTCTGCGCCATCTTGATGTGCACCGGATCCTCGCCCTCGGCCGGATCGCCCGGTTCGGCGGGGCTGCCGTAGAGGTCGAGGAAACGCGAGACCGAGAGGCCGACGAAGCCCCACGATCCGAGCACCGACGCGCCCACGGCGCCGGACGTCGTCCTGACCGCGCTGTTGGCGAGCGTGCCGCCGGGAATGTCGTAGTCCTCGTTGTCGCGGTGCATGCCGTCGACGTGGATGGCGAACGTGTCGTTGCCGGCATCGAGGCGGAGGAGGCCGGTCCTGCCGTCCGACACGGAGTCGCCGCGCACCTCCGCGCGCCCGGCGAATCCGTTGGCAGGCGCCTTCTCCGGAATGCGCCCGTCCACGACGTTCACCACGCCGCCGATCGCGCCGGAGCCGTAGAGCAGGGTGGCGGGGCCTTTGAGCACCTCGATCTGGTCGGCCAGGAACGGCTCGAGCGTGACCGCGTGGTCCTGGCTCACGTTCGACACGTCCTGCGAGGACAGGCCGTTCTCGAGCACCGCCACGCGCGGGCCGTCCAGTCCGCGGATCACCGGGCGACCGACCGCCGTTCCCAGGCCCGAGCTCTGCACGCCTGGGATCGACGACACGGTGTCGCCCAGCGACACGCCTCTGGCGTCGTCCAGTGCCGAACCGGCGAGAACGGCGACCGGCGCCACGATCTGGTCGGCTTTCTGTCCGCCGGGGACGGCGTTCACCACGATGGCGTCCAGCTGGTCGGCATGCTTGCGACCCTTGCCCTGGGCGTCGTTCGCCCCCACCGACGGGGTCGTGCCTTCCTGGGCGACATCGTCGGCCAGGACGGGCAGGGACGAGCCGAGACTCGAGGCAAGGGCCAGGGCGATCAGGGTTCTGCGCATCGGGGTGAAGCTCCAGTTGGGTTTTGCAATGTTATAAAGTATCATTGCTTGCCTCGACCCGTGCAACTAGTCACGCTATGTCTTCCATGACCGAATCGCTGCCCGAATCCGACGTTCCCCGCCGCTGGTGGCATGCCGCCGACCGGCTCGGCGCGACCGCGTCGTTCCTCTGCGCGATCCACTGCGCCGCGCTGCCCTTCGTGATCGCCCTGCTACCGCTGATAGGGCTGTCGTTCCTCGCGGATCATCGCTTCGAGGCCGGCTTCGTCGGCTTCGCCTGCGTGCTGGCGAGCTTCGCGGTCGTCTCCGGCTACCGCCGCCACCGCCGCCGGCTGCCGCTGATGCTGGCCGCGCCGGGCCTGCTGCTGCTGATCCTGGGCGTGACGTTCCTGCACGGCGGTTCGCTGCTCGCCCACAGCATCCTCGTCACATGCGGCGGGTTCCTCGTCGCCGCGGCGCATTTCGTGAACCTGCGGGTCGACCGCGGCGACCATGCGGGGCACATCCACGGGCCGTCGTGCGCCCACCCGTGATTGTGTAACCGCGCCACGATTCCCTAGCCTTCGCGCCATGCCTCACGATCATTCCCATTCGCACGGTCATGCGCACGCGCACGGCCACGACCACGATCACCTGGAAGGCGGCAGCGAGCGCAAGCTCCTGTTCGCATTCGTCGTCACGCTGGTCATGCTGGTGGCCGAGGCCGCGGGCGGCGTGGTGTCCGGCTCGCTGGCGCTGCTCGCCGACGCGGGCCACATGCTGGTGGATGCGCTGGCGCTGTTGCTCGCGTTCCTCGGTGCGCGCTTCGCTTCGCGCCCGGCCGACGCGCGCCGTACGTACGGCTATGGCCGTATCGAGGTGCTCGCGGGATTCGTCAACGCGCTGACCCAGTTCGCGCTCGTCGCATTCATCGTCTACGAGGCCGTGCAGCGCCTCTTCCATCCCGAACCGATCCTTTCGGGCGTGATGCTGGTCGTCGCCATCCTCGGCCTGCTCGCCAACGTGGTCGTGCTGCGCACGTTGCACGGCCACGATCCCGACGACATGAACATGGCCGGCGCGAGCCTGCACGTCCTCGGCGATCTCCTGGGCTCGGTCGCCGCCGTGCTCGCCGCTCTCGCCGTCCGTTGGCTCGCGTGGAACTGGGCCGATCCGGTCCTTTCGATCCTCGTCTCGATGCTCATCCTGCGGAGCGCCTGGTCGCTCGTCCGCCGCTCGGGTCACATCCTGCTGGAAGGCACGCCCGAGGGCGTGGACCTCGGTGACGTCCAGCGCGGTCTGCTCGAGATCGACGACGTCATCGTCGACATCCATCACGTGCACGTCTGGCAGGTGACGGCCGGCTCGCGCATGGCGACCCTGCATGCCGAGCTGTCGCCGGCCGCGGAGCAGGCCGACCAGGCCCGCGTGCTGACCGCGATCAAGCAGCTCCTGAGCGAGCGCTGGCGCGTCGAGCACGCCACCGTGCAGTTCGATCCCGGCCCGTGCCCCGACGAGCTGGAGGGCTGCGGCAAGGCCGGCCCGCACGCTCGCTGAACAGGTACTCTTGCGCTTTACGCGGCCGCTGATACGATGTCCGGCCGTTCCTCTTCATCATTACGAATCAAGGAGTTTCCCATGGGCAAGGGCGACCGCCGCACCCGTCGCGGCAAGATCTACCGTTCCAGCTATGGCAAGGCCCGTCCGCACGTCGACGTCGTCACCGGCGCCGCCGTCGCGAAGCCGGCTGCTGCCAAGCCCGCCGCCAAGAAGGCCGCGCCGCGCAAGAAGGCCTGAGCCTTCGGTAGCGTGAAAAAAATCCCGCTTCTGGCGGGATTTTTTTTTGTCTTTGGGTTGGGGGAAGGCTCGGCTTCGCCCTCCCACAGACGTCAGAGCTCCAGACGCTCGGCGAACTCGAAGTGCCCGTCGGCCGGTGCGGCGATGACGTTCTGCTGAACCACGCCAGGGAAGATGTTGACGTCGGAGCCGCTGTGGTTGTTGGCGTTGTAGAGGTAGGGGACGTGCGACCAGACGCGGTAGCCCAGCGCCTTGATCGCCTCGACTTCCGACTGGGCCTCGTCGAGGCCGCTGAGGCGCGCGTAGATCAGCGGTCGGTGCGTACGGATCGTTTCGCCCGCGCCGGCGAGCGTGTCGACGAGTGCGTGCGACAGGTTGATCTTCAGCAGGTGCAGCGCGTCGAGCCGCAGGCTGTCGACGGTGGCGATGCGGACTTTTTCGTCGGTTCCGGCGCGGCCCAGGGGCGTGAGCGAGGCGAGGGACGCCTGGCCCTTGCCGCGGCCCAGCCACACGGGATGCGTGAAGACGTTATCGAGGCCGTTGATCGCCACGTTCGCGCAGGCCTGCTGGAAGCGGATGCGGCGAGGTTCGGCGAGGTGGACCTGACCGTGCGGCCCGACCACCTGCGACATCCACAACGCATGCGCGGCGAAGTCGCCGCCGAACTCGAGCACCGTCTGCCCTTCGTCGAGCAGGGCGCTCAGCAGGGTCGTTTCCTGCTCGGCCCATTCGCCATAGGCCTGGAGCGACCTCGCCGCGGCGTTGTCGAGCGCGACGGTGGTCGCGATGCCGTAGCGCGTGGACCAGAAGGGCTGTGTCGCCTGGCCGGCGGGGGATTTCGTGCTCATGGAATCTCGTCGTTCGTGGGGGAGGGATCGTGGGGAAGGCTTTCGTAGAGGCGCTGGACGTCGCGGCGGCATGCCTGCGCGTCGCGTCGCCACGCCGGGTGCTGCTCCGCCAGGAAGGCATGCACGAGGGCGTCCGAGCAGATGGACGCCGCTTCTTCCGGCGGCAGGCAACGCGCGCGGCGTTCCGCGGCGCGCGCGGCGAGCAGGGCCGTTTCGGCGTCGGGCATGCGTTCGTACGCCTCGTCGAGAAGGCGCTGCGCCTCGTCGAGATCGTCCAGGCCGTCGGTCGCGCGGCGCAGGGCCGCGCGCCGTATCCGGATGTCGCCGCGTCGGTGCCGCGCTCGCGCGGACCACGCGCCATCGAACGTCGCGAGCGTGCATGCGGCCGCGTCGGCATCGTCGAGGCGCGCCGACGCCGTCGCGGCGAGCGACCACGAGGACCATGCGAGCAGCACCTCGATGTGCGCATCGAGCAGGCACGGATCGGTCGCGCCGGCGCTTTCGGCGGCGAGGGCACGCAACGCGAACAGGCGCGTGGCACCGCTCATCCGCGCGATGCGGGCGAGGCGCACGGGTACGAGGCTCGCGGCGAACGACGGTTCCGCATGCGCGGCGCGCGCCTGTCGCGCGCGCGCCTCGTCCTCGATGGCCGCAAGGCGACTCGCGGCCTCGCGGTGCGGGAGATCGTTCGCGAGCTCGGTTTCGAGGGAGGGCAGGATCCAGCGCGCGAGCCGCCCGTCGTCGCCGTCGTCGTCCAGTTGAGCGTCGAGGATCTCGCGCCATGCCAGCAGATGCGTCGTCGTGGCGTCGGCGCGACGGAGTCTCGGGAATCGCGTGTCGCCGACGAGAAACGGTCCGTGGTCGCCGGCGGCGTCGGCGAGGAAGGCGAGCAGGTAGGTGCCACCGGCGTCGCTTTCCGGGGAAACCGGCTCGTAGGTGGGCACCAGCAGGTCGACGGCCGACGGGATCATGTGCAACCCAGGTGTCTCGTACGACGTCTTGCGATAGACCCAGGTCGGATTCAACGCGCGGCGGGCCGATGGCTCGACCGCGACCGGCGATGCCGGCGGCTCGGCGAAGAACGGGGCGACGCTCGGTGCTTCGGCGACGGGTGCGCGCGACCGGCGACGCCGCCGCACGATCACCGCGAAAAGCGTCGCCAGTCCGCCGCTGCCGGCGAGGAACGACCATCGCCATGCAGGCGCCGACGCGACATGCCGTTCAGGCGTGGCGGCGTCCCGTGCTGCCGGCGACGGGGCGACGCGTGGGTTCGTTGCCACCGGCTGCGACGCGACGACGGGCGGAGCGGGCGACTCCATGGCGTCGAGCATGCGTGCCACGTCGCGCATCTGCCGCGCGCGACGCGTTCTCTCGGCCTCGTGGTCGGGCGCGTCGGCGCATCCGACGAGCGTCGGCGCGAGCGCCGCGACGAGAACGAGGCGCAGCAAGGCCGGGTGCCCCTTCTCCGGGGGTGGCGATGAAACCTTCAACGAACTTCCTTGCGTCGAGTGGCATGCCACGACGACGCTCCCGATGCGGGCGTCGCCTGATGGCGAAGCCGCACGATGGTAGTGGGCCGAGCCCGCTGGAATCGATGGAAGTTTTCGGAAAAATCGGCTGGATTTGCCTTACAGAACGACCCGCTCGCCCGCGACCCAGCTCTCGCGGAGCAACGAGCCGCCGATCCAGTAGCAGAGTTCGGCCAGATGGCGCACGTTCCACACGGCGAGGTCCGCACGCTGGCCGGGAGCGAGCGTGCCCCGATCGGTCAGGCCCAGTGCGCGTGCGGCGTTCACGGTGGCACCGCGCAATGCTTCTTCGGGCGTCAGGCGGAACAGCGTGCACGCCATGCCCATCGCGAGGCGCAGCGAGAGCAGCGGCGATGTGCCGGGATTGAGGTCGGTTGCCACGGCCATGGCCACGCCATGCTCGCGGAACGCGTCGACCGGCGGTGGCCGCGTGTCGCGCAACGCGTAATACGCGCCGGGCAGCAGTACGGCGACGGTGCCGGCGGCGGCCATCGCGCGCACGGCGTCGGGGCTGGTCCATTCCAGGTGGTCGGCGGACAGGCCGCCGTATCGTGCGACCAGTGCCGCGCCGCCGAGGTCGGACAACTGTTCGGCATGGAGTTTCACGGGCAGGCCGAGCGCGGTGGCCTTGTCGAACAGGCGCTGTGTCTCGGCGTGCGTGAAGCCGATGCCCTCGCAGAACGCGTCGACCGCGTCGACGAGTTCCTCGTCGGCGAGCGACGGGAGCATGATGTCGCAGACGAGCGCGACGTAGTCGTCGCGTCGTCCCGCGTACTCGGGAGGCAGCGCGTGCAGGCCGAGGAAACTCGTGCGCACGTCGACCCCGAGCACCTCGCCAAGGCGGCGCGCCACGCGCAGCATGCGCCGTTCCGCTTCGGGCTCGAGCCCGTAACCGGACTTGATCTCGAGCGTGGTGACGCCATCGGCCAGCAGCGCTTTCGCCCTCGGCAGCGACTGGCGCAGCAGCTCGTCTTCGCCGGCGGCCCGCGTGGCACGCACGCTGGAGACGATGCCACCGCCCGCGCGGGCGATCTCCTCGTAGGTCGCGCCTTCGAGGCGCAATTCGAACTCTTCCGCGCGATCGCCGCCGAACACGAGATGCGTGTGGCAGTCGATCAGCCCCGGCGTCACCCAGGTGCCCGGCAGCGACGCGACATGATGCGCCAGCGCGTGCGGCGCACCCGGCAGGTCGGCCATCGGGCCCGCGAAGACGATGCGGTCGTCCCGCCAGCCGATCGCCGCGTTCCCGATGGCGCCATAGGGGGCGCCATCGTCGCGCATCGTCGCGAGGCCGACGTCGACGAGCAGGTGATCCCAGCGTGCGTCGTCCGTCACAGGGCGCCCTCGCCACCGACGCTGCGCGCCCAGCGCACCTCGTAGAGGTCGTAGCGACGATCCTTCAGGTTCTGGACCGCGCCGGAGTTGCGGGCACGGGCCAGGTTCTCCAGACGCAGGTCGGCGAACAGCACGGTTTCGATGTTGGGCGTGGAGTCCGCGGCGATGCCGTCGCGCGCGAAGGGAAAGTCGCTCGGCGTGAGGATGCAGCTCTGCCCGTACTGGATGTCGAAGTTGTTCACGCCCGGCAGGTTGCCCACGTTGCCGGAGAGCACCACGTAGCACTGGTTCTCGATCGCGCGGGCCTGCGAGCAGTAACGCACGCGCAGGTAACCCTCGCGCACGTCCGTGCAGAACGGCACGAAGAGGATCAACGCGCCCTGGTCGGTGAGGTGGCGGGCCACTTCGGGGAATTCGGAGTCGTAGCAGATCATCACGCCGATCGGACCGCAGTCGGTCTGGATCGTCGCCGCGGAGTCGCCGCCGGTGATGTTCCAGACGTTCTTCTCGCTGGGCGTGGGGTGGAGCTTCTCGCGTTCGTGGATCGACCCGTCGCGGAGGCACACGTAGCAGACGTTGTGGATGTCGCCGTTCGGCTGCCGCGTGGGATGCGACCCGCCGATGATATTGATGTTGTAGTGCACGGCGAGCCGGTGGAACAGCGCCTTGACCTCGTCGGTGTATTCCGAGAGGCGGCGGATCGAGTCGACCGGCGACAGCTCGGCGTTCTCGATCGACAGCAGCTGCAGCGTGATGAGTTCGGGGAACGCGACGAAATCGGCGTCGTAATCCGCCGCGATGTCCACGAAGTACTCGACCTGCTTCGCGAACTCGTCGAACGACGCGATGCGCCGCTGCTGGTATTGGACGGACGCCACCCGTACCGAGTCGGGAAGGCGGTGGCTCTGCGAGACGCGCGGCATGTCGGGCTGGTCGTGGCGCTGCGGATTGCGCCAGACGAGGAGCGCGGCGTAGCCGAGCGATTCGTGATCGGACGGCACGTATTCGCGAAGCAGACCGACCATTTCGAAGCCGTTGCGCAGCTGGAAGCTCAGCGTGGGATCCCGGCGGCTGCCGTCGACGACCGCGCGCGCATACGCTTCCGCGCTGCCGTAGCGACCGATCGCACGGGCCAGTCCGGGCATGCGCCCGCCGAACACGATGCCGCGCAGTTTCAGGTCGGTGCACAGGCGCTTGCGCGCCAGGTACAGGCGCTGGCCGATGCGCATGCCGCGGTAGTCCGGATGAACCACCACTTCCATGCCATAGAGCCAGTCGCCCTTGGGATCGTGTCGCGACGCGAAGCCGCCGCCCGTGATCTGCATCCACGTATGGGGCGCCAGCGCCAGCGACTCGCCGATGCGGAACGTGGCACAGAAGCCCACGATGCGGCCTTCGTACTCCACGACGAACTGGCCTTCGGGGAAGTGCGTCTGCTGCCCCTGCAGCATTTCGGCGGAGTGGCCCCATTCCGGCGTGTAGACCCTGGCGGTCAGCGCGACCAGCGCGGGAACGTCGACGGGGCGCGCCTGGCGCAGCAGCAGTTTGGGAGGATGTGCGGCGTTGGTCTCGGTCATGCCTTCATTATGCGCCGCGCGGTACCATGCGCGGAATTCACCGCCGGAACGCTCCCATGACGCATGTCGCCCTGACCGCAGACTTCTTCTGGCAGGACGGCGCGTGGCGTGCGGGCGACCGCGCGCTGGGCGTGTCGGCCGGGCGCTTCGCCGCCGCCGCGCATGGCGAGCGTGCGGGACGCTTCGTGCTGCCGGGCATGCCGAATCTCCACTCGCACGCGTTCCAGCGCGCGATGGCGGGGCTGGCCGAGCGTCGCGGCCCGGGCGAGGACAGTTTCTGGACGTGGCGCGAGACCATGTACGCGTTCGCGGAAGCCATCGATCCCGATGACCTCAAGGCCATCGCCACGCAGCTCTACGTCGAGATGGTGAAGGCGGGGTACACGCAGGTCTGCGAGTTCCACTACCTGCACCACGGGCCGCGGGGCGTTCCGTACGCCGATCCCGCGACGATGTCGCTGGCCCTGATGGAGGCGGCGAAGGAGGCCGGCATCGGCCTGACGCTCCTGCCCGTGCTCTACATGACCGGTGGCTTCGACGGTCGGCCACTGACCGAGCGGCAGCAGCGCTTCCGCCACGATGTCGGTGCGTTCGTGCGGCTGCTCGAACGCCTGGCCCCGCTGCAGAACGACATGTTCACGCTCGGTATCGCGCTGCACTCGTTGCGCGCCGTACCGGAAGACGCGATGCGGGCACTGCTCGCGACGGGCATCGCGCGCGATCTTCCGGTGCACATCCACGTGGCCGAGCAGATCGGCGAAGTACAGGATTGCCTCGCCGCGCGTGGCGCGCGTCCGGTCGAATGGTTGCTCGACCACGCGGATGTCGACGCACGCTGGACGCTGGTGCACGCCACGCACATGACACCGCACGAAACCGATCGTCTCGCGAAGAGTGGAGCGGTGGCAGGCATCTGTCCGACGACGGAGGCCAACCTGGGGGACGGCCTGTTCCCCCTGGCGGCATTCATCGATGCCGGCGGCACCTTCGGCATCGGTTCCGATTCGCACATTTCGGTCTCGCCGGTGGAGGAACTGCGCTGGCTCGAGTACGGCCAGCGCCTGCTGACGCGCCATCGCAACGTCGCCGCCCGCGTACCGGAAGGAAGCGTCGGTACCGCGCTCTGGCAACGCGCGCTCGATGGCGGCGCACGTGCGTCGGGCGCCGCCGTGGGCAGTCTTTTCGAAGGCTCGCGTGCCGATCTTCTGGTGCTCGACGATCGCTCGCCGCTACTCGCGGCACGCGATGAGGCCGACGTGATCGACAGCTTCCTGTTCGCCGGCAACACGCCGCTCGTCCGCGACGTGATGGTGGGCGGAGAATGGCGTGTGCGCGATTTCGCGCATGCCGCCGAGGCATCCGTGGCGAGCGCTTACCGCGGCGTCGTGGAAAAACTGGCGGCGGCCTGATCCACCGGTCCGGACGGGCACTTCGCCCGCCCGTAGAGCCCTGTCGCCGACGGCGCGTTCTTCGCCATGGCCGCGGGGGAGGCGAAGATCTCCACGCCGAGATCGCAGCGGTTCTCGCGTAACGTCAGACGCACGGTGTCCATGCGCGTGGGCGGCGCATCGCTCAGGGTGCACATGGCATCCTTCGCGAGCCGCAAAACCACGATGTTCCCGGTCGACGTCACGACGTCGAAGTGCGCGTTCGCGCAGCCCTTCCAGCTGAGCGTGTCCTTGCCCACGGTGAGCATGCGCAGCCCGATGAACGCGTTGCTGTAGGGCTCCCAGTCACCCGCCAGCCAGGCGGGCGCGGTGGGCGCGGTGGGCGCGGCGGAGAAGAGGGCGAGGGCGATCAGAGGATGCATGCCTGTAAGCATACGCCGCTCAGGTGGGACGAGGTCTTCGGTGGGGGGCAGCAGGCTGGCTCCCACCGGGTGCTTGCGCCATCGCCATGATCGTGGTTTAGTCGAGGCATGATTCGCATCGCCGCCCGTAACGCCAATACCAATAATGCCCGGAACCTCGGGAGGGTCGGCGTGTAGGCGGTTTCAGGCGAAACCAACGAATACACGAAAGGCCCGCCCTCACAGGCGGGCCTTTTTCTTTGCGCGTACTGATTGCCTCGGGAGCTAGACCATGTGTTCGATCTTCGGAATGTTCGGCCTCGCCACGGGTGACGACCTCGTCGCCCTGCGATCGCAGGCCATGGCGCTTTCGCAGCGACAGCGCCATCGCGGGCCCGACTGGAGCGGTGTGTACGTCGACGACGGCGCCATCCTCGTGCACGAGCGACTGGCGATCGTCGATCCCGCGAGCGGCGCACAGCCGTTGCGCTCTCCCGAGGGCGACCTCGCGCTGGCGGTGAACGGCGAGATTTACAACCATCGCGAGCTGCGCGAGGCAAGCGATTACGCGTTCACCACGGCCTCCGACTGCGAGGTGATCAACGCGCTCTACCGCGCGCACGGCGCCGATTTTCTTCCGCGCCTCAACGGCATCTTCGCGTTCGCGCTGTGGGATGCGGGCCGGCGCCGTGTCCTGATCGCGCGCGACGCGATGGGCGTGTGTCCGCTCTATTGGGGGCACGACCGGGAAGGGCGCCTGTGCGTCGCGTCGGAAATGAAATCGCTCGTCGGGGTCTGCGCGGACGTGGCCCCGTTTCCGCCCGGCCACGTCTACGACAGCGAACACGGCGAGGCGCGGAGTTATCGGTCGCCTTCGTGGCGCGAGTACGACGCCACGAAGGGCCGCACGATCGAGCCGGCGGCGTTGCGTGCCGCCTTCGAGGCCGCCGTGCACCGGCAGATGATGACCGACGTGCCGTATGGCGTGCTGCTGTCGGGAGGCCTCGATTCCTCGCTCGTCGCCGCCGTCGCCGCCGGATTCGCGCGGCGGCGGATCGAGGACGACGATCGCGACGAGGCATGGTGGCCGCGCCTGCATTCGTTCGCGATCGGACTGGAGGGTTCCCCGGACCTGAAAGCCGCGGAGATCGCCGCCGAGGCGCTGGGTACCGTCCACCACGGCTTCCGCTACACGTTCGACGAAGGCCTCGACGCGTTGCCGGAGGTGATCCGCCACATCGAGACCTACGACGTCACCACGATCCGGGCGTCGACGCCCATGTTCCTGCTGGCCCGCCGGATCAAGGCGATGGGCGTGAAGATGGTGCTTTCCGGGGAGGGGTCGGACGAGGTGTTCGGCGGCTACCTCTATTTTCACAAGGCGCCGTCGGCCCGGGCGTTCCACGAGGAGACGATCCGCAAGCTCGACGCGCTGCATTTCTACGATTGCCTGCGCGCCAACAAATCGATGTCGGCCTGGGGCGTGGAGGCGCGGGTGCCGTTCCTCGACACGGATTTCCTCGACGTCGCGATGGGTTTCGACGCCGAGGCGAAGATGGTCGCCCGCCGCGGTATCGAGAAGGGCATCCTTCGCGAGGCGTTCGAAGGCGTGCTGCCCGACGAGATTCTCTGGCGGCAAAAAGAGCAGTTCAGCGATGGCGTCGGGTATGGCTGGATCGACGGGCTGAAGGCCCATGCCGAGGCGATGGTCTCGGACCGGGAATTCGCCGCCGCGGCGTCCCGGTTCCCGTTCAATACCCCCGCCACCAAGGAAGCATTCCTCTACCGGACGATCTTCGAGACGCATTTCCCCGGGGAGGCCTGCGCCGCGACGGTGCCGGGCGGAAAGTCCATCGCGTGTTCGTCGCCGGCCGCGCTGGCGTGGGACCCTTCCTTCGCCGCCGCTGCCGATCCCTCGGGGCGAGCGATCCGGGGCGTGCATCGGGAGGCCCTCGAGGCGTGACGGACGCTTCCGCGGCGATAGGCGGCCGCCGGGTGCGCGCCTCTCCATGGCGCCACCCGGTTCCATGCAGTGCGGCATACCGGCGACTTTGCTAAGATTTCCCGCTTTAGCCGGCGCGCCCCGCGCCGCACAGCAGGTGAGCCAGTCATGATCGAGATCAATCCGATCCTTGCGCAGATCGCGGACCTCAAGGGCCGCGTCGAGTCGCTTAGGGGGTATCTTTGACTACGCCGTCAAGAAAGAACGGCTAGAGGAAGTCAACCGCGAGCTGGAGAGCCCCACCGTGTGGGACGACCCGAAGCGCGCGCAGGAGCTGGGCCGCGAGCGCGCCCACCTCGATAACGTGGTGACCGGCGTCGACGAGATGACCGCGTCGCTCGACGACGCGCGCGAGCTCCTCGACATGGCCGCCGCCGATGGCGACGAGGACACCGTGCAGTCGATCGTCGACGACCTGAAGAAGGTCGACGCCCGTGTCGGCAAGCTCGAATTCCAGCGCATGTTCTCCGGCGAGCTCGACGCCGCGCCGGCGTTCGTCGACATCCAGGCCGGCGCCGGCGGCACCGAAGCCCAGGACTGGGCCGAAATCCTGCTGCGCATGTACCTGCGCTGGGCCGAATCGCGCGGCTGGAAGGCCGAGCTCATGGAAGTGTCCGGCGGCGACGTCGCGGGCATCAAGTCGGCCACGTTCCGCGTGGAAGGCGATTACGCCTACGGCTGGCTGAAGACGGAGATCGGCGTGCACCGCCTGGTGCGCAAGAGCCCGTTCGACTCCGACAACCGCCGCCACACGAGCTTCACCTCCGTGTTCGTATCGCCGGAAGTCGACGACAACATCGAGATCGACATCAACCCGGCCGATCTCAAGACCGACGTCTACCGGTCGTCGGGCGCGGGCGGTCAGCACGTCAACAAGACCGAGTCCGCCGTGCGTATCACGCACGTGCCGACCAACACGGTTGTGGCCTGCCAGACCGAACGCAGCCAGCACGCCAACCGCGATCGCGCGATGAAGATGCTGAAAGCGAAGCTGTACGAGCTCGAAGTGCAGAAGCGCAACGCCGAAAAGGACGCGCTGGAAGCCTCCAAGTCCGACATCGGCTGGGGCAGCCAGATCCGCAACTACGTGCTCGACCAGTCGCGCATCAAGGATCTGCGCACCGGTGTGGAACGTTCCGATACGCAGAAGGTGCTCGACGGCGATCTCGACGAATTCGTCGAGGCCAGCCTGAAGGCCGGCCTCGAGGCCGGCTCCAAGCGCATCGACGCCTGATCCGGCGGGGACCCGCGGTCCCCGCCTTTTTTTCCGCCAGACACCCAGCGAAGCCATGACCGACGATACCCGCGACGACATCCCCGGCAGCGACGAAAACCGACTGATCGCCGAGCGCCGCGAGAAACTCAAGGCCCTGCGCTCGCAGGGCATCGCGTTTCCGAACGATTTCCGGGTCGACAGTTTCGCGGGCGACCTGCAGGACGAATTCGCCGACAAGGACACCTGGACCGCCGAGGCCATCGAAGCGACGCCGCGCCGCGTCGCCGTGGCTGGTCGCATCCTTCTCATGCGCGGGCAGGGCAAGGTCAGCTTTGTGCAGATGCAGGACGGCACGGGTCGCATCCAGCTCTTCGTGCATCAGGGAACGCTGGGCGAAGAAGCCTACGACGCGTTCAAGCGCTGGGACCTCGGCGACATCGTCGGCGCCACCGGCCTGCTGATGCGCACGAAGACGGGCGAGCTGTCCGTCAAGGTCGACGGCATCCGGCTGCTGACGAAGTCGCTGCGCGGCCTGCCGGACAAGCACCACGGCCTGGCCGACGTCGAGCAGCGCTATCGCCAGCGCTACGTCGACCTCATCGTCACCGAGGAATCGCGCCGCACGTTCGCATTGCGCTCGAAGATCATCAGCCACGTGCGTCGCTGGCTCGAGGCCGAGCCGCGTCGCTTCATGGAAGTCGAAACGCCCATGATGCACGTGATACCCGGCGGCGCCACGGCGCGCCCGTTCACCACGCACCACAACGCGCTCGACATCCCGCTGTTCCTGCGCGTGGCACCGGAGCTCTACCTCAAGCGCCTCGTCGTCGGCGGCTTCGACCGCGTCTACGAGATCAACCGCAACTTCCGCAACGAGGGCGTGTCCACGCGACATAACCCCGAGTTCACGATGCTCGAGCTGTACCAGGCCTATGCCACGTACCACGAGATCATGGACATCACGGAAGGCATGATCCGCGCCGCCGCCACCGACGTGGTCGGTGCCACGCGGATCGAGTGGGACGGCGCGACCGTCGACCTCGGCCCCGCGTTCCGTCGCTGGCGCATGGAAGACGCCGTGCTCGAACTCAATCCCGAGATCAAGGCGTCCGAACTGCGCGACCGCGAGGCCATGGCGACCCACGCGAAGCGCCTCGGCATCCACGTGAAGCCGGGCTACGGGTGGGGCAAGCTGCTGCTGGAGATCTTCGAGGCGACGGTGGAACACACGCTGATCCAGCCCACCTTCGTCATCGACCATCCGGTCGAGGTCTCGCCGCTCGCGCGCGAGAACGACACCGACAAGGGCATCACCGACCGCTTCGAGCTCTTCATCAACGGCAAGGAGATCGCCAACGGCTTCTCCGAGCTCAACGATTCCGAAGACCAGGCCGCGCGCTTCCAGGCGCAGGTGGATGCCAAGGACGCCGGCGACGACGAGGCGATGCACTTCGACGCCGATTACATCCGCGCGCTGGAAGTCGGCCTGCCGCCGACCGGCGGCCTGGGTGTCGGCATCGATCGCCTGGTGATGCTCCTCACGGGCTCGTCGTCCATTCGCGACGTGCTGCTCTTTCCGACCATGCGCCCCGAGGCCTGATCCCATGTATTACGCCATCACCGGTATCGATCATCCCAACTCGCTGGAAAAGCGCCTCTCGGTGCGCCCGGCCCACGTCGAACGTCTCAAGGCCCTGAAGGACGCCGGTCGCCTGAAGATGGCGGGTCCGTTCCCGGCCATCGATGCCGAAGATCCGGGCGAGGCCGGCTTCACCGGCAGCCTGATCGTGGCCGAGTTCGAGAGCCTCGAAGCCGCCCAGGCCTGGGCGGACGCCGATCCGTATATCGGCGCCGGCGTGTACAAGGACGTCTCGGTCCGCCCCTACCGCATCGTGCTGCCGTGACCGTCGAGAAGGTCGAGCGCATCCGCGAACTCCTGACGAAGG
Organism: Luteibacter sp. UNCMF331Sha3.1; assembly: GCF_900109915.1. Classification (GTDB taxonomy): domain Bacteria; phylum Pseudomonadota; class Gammaproteobacteria; order Xanthomonadales; family Rhodanobacteraceae; genus Luteibacter. Next base: position 39,979 of record NZ_FOBU01000001.1, on the reverse strand, counting down.
CGCTCGACCCGCTCGTGCTCGAAGTCATCGACGAGGGCCACAAGCACGCGGGCCATTCGGGTGAGGGCAAGGGCCACTTCTTCGCCCGCATCGTGAGCCCGGCGTTCGCCGGCAAGAACCCGATCCAGCGTCACCGGATGGTCTACGAGGCACTGGGCGACATGATGCCGGACGGCATCCACGCCCTGTCGATCGAGGCGAAGGCACCGGGGGAATAGGTGCCTGTCGTGGTGGGAGCCAGTCCGCTGGCGATGGGTGCGCGCGGCAAGTACCCATCGGCAGCGGGCGGTCCCCACCAGAGCCCTCGGAAAAACATAGGGTTATCGGAAAGACTTCATGCTGCCTCGCGTATTGCGCCGGGCTGACCCCTTTGGCAAAGTGACCGATCAGCCAAGGGGAGGCTCCCGAACGGAGCCCACGGCCGCGTCACCACGGAAACCATCATGCGTCTGACCACGATCAAGCTGGCGGGATTCAAGTCGTTCGTCGACCCCACCACGCTGCATTTGCCCACCAACATGACCGGCGTCGTCGGTCCGAACGGGTGCGGCAAGTCGAACATCATCGACGCCATCCGTTGGGTCATGGGCGAGTCGGCGGCCAGCCGCCTGCGCGGCGACTCCCTCACCGACGTCATCTTCTCGGGTTCCAGCGCGCGCAAGCCGGTGGGGCAGGCCGCCGTCGAGCTCATCTTCGACAACGCGGACGGCACCATTCAGGGCGAGTACGCGAGCTTCGCCGAGATATCGGTGAAGCGACTGGTCAGCCGCGACGGGCAGTCGGCCTATTTCCTCAACGGCGCGCGCTGTCGCCGCCGCGACATCACCGATCTCTTCCTCGGCACGGGCCTCGGCCCGCGTTCCTACTCGATCATCGAGCAGGGCATGATCAGCCAGATCATCGAGGCGGCCCCCGAAGACCTGCGCACCCACCTGGAGGAAGCCGCGGGCATCTCCAAGTACAAGGAACGTCGCAAGGAAACCGAGAGCCGGATCAAGTCCACCCGCGAGAACCTCGACCGCGTGCGCGACGTTCGCGACGAGGTGGAGAAGCAGCTCGACCACCTCAACCGTCAGGCGCGTGCCGCCGAACGCTGGAAAGCATTCAAGGAAGAGCACACGCGGCGCGAGGCGGAACTCCGCGCGCTGGAATACCGCACGCTGCACCGTCGCCATGAAGGTGAGGGCTCGGGCCTTCGCGAGGCCGAACTCGAGATCGAGAAGCAGCTCGCCGGGCAGCGCCAGGTCGAGGCGCAGATGGAAACGGTGCGCGAGCGCCATCAGGGCGCAAGCGAGCACCTGAACCAGGTGCAGGCCGAGGTCTACAAGGTCGGCGCCGAGATAGCTCGCGTCGAGCAGCAGGTACGCCACAATCGCGACCTCACCGAGCGCCTGACGCGTTCGCGCGCGGATGCCGAACGCGAATTCGAAGAGCTCCAGGGTCACATCGGCGCCGATCGCGAGCAGATCGAAACGCTGCGCATGGCGCTGGCGGAAGGCGAGCCGAAGCTCGAATCGCTGCAACAGATCCAGGACGAGACCGGCGATGCGCAGCGCGCGACCGAATCCCGCCTCGCGGACTGGCAGCAGCGGTGGGACACGCATACCCGAGGCGCGTCGGAATCCAGCCGCGCCGCCGAAGTGGAACGCACGAAGCTGGCGTACCTCGATCGCCAGTCGATCGATCTCGCCCGTCGTCGCGAGGCGCTGGAAGCCGAGCAGCGCGCCACCGACGTGGCGGCGCTCGACGCCGCCTCCGAGCAACTCGATACCGAACACGACACGCAGCGCGAGCGCGTGGAACAGCTCGGCGGCGTGCTCGATCAGCACAAGGTCGCGTACGAGCGCGTGCTCGACGACGAGCGCCAGGAAACGGCCGCGCTCAACGACGCCCGCCAGCAACTGCAGACCGCGCGAGGCCGTCAGGCATCGCTCGAAGCGTTGCAGACCGCCGCGCTCGGCCAGGACGAATCCGCCGCCAGCGCGTGGCTGGCGCGGCTTGGCCTCGATAAATCGCGACGCCTCGGCGAATCGTTGCAGGTCGACGCCGGCTTCGAATCCGCGGTGGAAACCGTTCTCGCGGGTGTCCTCGACGGCGTGCTCGTCGACGCGCCCGAAGCCCTGACCGCCGAATTCGACGCGCTGGGCCAGGCGGACGTCGCGTTGTTCGCCGGCGCGACGGGCGGTCCCGGTACCGACGGCACCCTGGCGGCGCATGTGCGCGGCCCGGTCGCGGCCGTGAATCTCCTTTCCAGCGTGTTCGTCGCGGATTCCGTCGAAGCCGCCGCCGCGCGCGTCGGGTCGCTCGCCGCGAACCAGTCGGTGATCACGCGCGACGGCGCATGGATGGGGCCGGGCTGGGCCCGCGTGCTGCGCGCGCAGGGGAACCAGGTGGGCGTGCTGGCGCGCGAGCGTGAGATCCGTCAGCTCGCCGACCAGATCGAAACGCTCGAAGCCACGATCGACGAGCGCACCGAACGGCTGGAAACGCTGCGCGCCACGAAATTCGAAACGGAGCGGCTTCGCGACGACGCGCAGCGCGAGCTCTACGCCGCCCACCGCCGGCTCTCCGAACTGGCCGGCCAGTTGCAGAGCCATCGCGGCAAGATGGAAACGGCAAGAGCGCGCGCCGAGAAGGTCGGCGGCGAGATCTCCGCCATCGTGGAGCAGCTCGACGAGCTCGAGGGGCAGACGCGCGATGCGCGCGCGCGGCTCGACGAGGCCGTAGGCCACATGGGCGATCGCGAAGACGAGCGTCGCGGCCTCGAGAACGAGCGCCGCGAATTGCTCGAAGCCCGCGAGGAAGCACGCATCAACGCGCGCGAAGCCGCCGAGCAGGCCCACCAGCTCGCGCTGGGCATGGAGTCGAAGCGCGCCGCGTTGACCTCTCTGGAGCAGGCGCTCGGCCGACTCGACACGCAGCTGCGCCAGGTGACGGCGCGTCGCGACGAGATCGACCAGCAACTCGCGGCGGGTTCCGATCCGATCGCCGAACTGGAATCCGAACGCCAGACCTATCTCGACCAGCGCCTGCTGGTCGATCGCCAGCTCGTGGACGCGCGCCGCGCCCTCGAGGACTGCGACGCCGAATTCCGCCGCCTCGAGCAGGATCGCCACCGCATCGAGCAGGCGCTCAACAAGGTGCGCGAAGACGTCTCCGAGAAGCGTCTCGCCGCGCAGGCCCTGCAGTTGCGCGCCGAACAGCTCGCGCAGGCCATCGTGGCGTCGGGCCTCGAGCTCGAGCCGCTGCTGGCCGAGCTCGCGGAAGACGCCGAACCGGCGCGCTGGCAGCAGCAGCTGGTGGACCTGTCGCAGAAGATCGCGCGCCTGGAGCCCGTGAACCTCGCCGCGATTCAGGAGCACGCCGAACAATCGCAGCGCAAGGAATACCTCGATTCGCAGCTGACGGACCTCGCTGGCGCCCTCGAAACGCTCGAAGGCGCCATCAAGAAGATCGATCGCGAGACGCGCCAGCGCTTCAAGGAAACCTTCGACCGCGTCAACGCCGGCGTGCAGGAACTCTTCCCGCGCCTGTTCGGTGGCGGCCACGCCTATCTCGAACTGACCGGCGAAGACCTCCTCGACACCGGTGTCGCGATCATGGCCCGGCCGCCGGGCAAGCGCGTGTCCAACATCACGCTGCTCTCCGGTGGCGAAAAGGCCCTGACCGCCGTGTCGCTGGTGTTCGCGATCTTCGGCCTCAATCCCGCCCCGTTCTGCCTGCTCGACGAGGTGGACGCACCGCTCGACGAGGCGAACGTCGGTCGCTTCTCGGCCATGGTGCGCGAGATGAGCGAGAAGGTGCAGTTCATCTTCGTGAGCCACAACAAGGCCACCATGGAGGCCGCGCACCAGCTCTGCGGCGTTACCATGCGCGAGCCGGGCGTGTCGCGCCTCGTCCAGGTCGATCTGGCCGAAGCATCGAAGCTCGCCGGCGTCGCTTAAGCACTACTTTCAAGGATCGCAATCATGACTCCCGCCATCGGCCTCGCCTGGAATCCCGCAGTAGGCATCCCGATGCTCTTCGTCGGCATCGTCGTTCTCGTGCTGCTCTGGCTGTTCGGCCAGCCGCGCAAGGAACAGGGCCGGCGCAAGCCGACCGTCGAGCAGCCCGAGCGTGCGCGCGAGCGCCGTGAGCCGGTGTTCGGCGACGAGGCGGGCGACGACGCGGAACCGGTGGCCTCGTTCAGCGCGCGCGACGACGATGCGAACGACCCGCTGTTCCGGCCGAAGCCCGCGCAGGGCGAACTCGATGTCGATCTGCGCGCCGAACTGGAGCGCCTCGGCGCGTCGCTCGCGGGCGAGCGCACGACCTCCGCCGCGCCGGTGCTGCCGGACGAACCGGCCCCGCGCGCACCGCGCGTGGAGCCGCGGGTCGATCTCGACCTGCCATTCGACATCGACGAGCCCGTGGCCGCCGCTCCGGTTCCCGCACCCGCACCCGCACCGACACCGGTGCCGGCTCCGGTCGTGAAAGCGCCGCCGCGCTCCGATCTCGGCCGTCGCCCGCCGAGCGCGCCGGTGGAGCGCATCGTCAGCCTCTACGTCGTCTCGCGCGAAGGCAGCAAGTTCAACGGTTCGGATCTCGTGGTCGCCGCGGAAAAAGCGGGTCTCGAGTTCGGCGACATGGGCATCTACCACCGGCTGGTCGACGGACACCCGGAAAAGGGCCCGATCTTCAGCGTCGCCAACCTGGTGAAGCCGGGCAACTTCGACATGGCGCGCATCGCGACCCTGCAAACGCCCGGCCTGTCGTTCTTCATGGCCTTGCCCGGCCCGATCCCCGCGCTCGACGCGTGGGACGCCATGCTGCCGACCGCCCAGCGCCTCGCGGAGCTGCTCGACGGCCTCGTGCTGGACGAGGAGCGCAACGCCCTCGGCCGCCAGCGCATCGCCCACATTCGTGACGAGCTGCGCGGCTGGGACCGCGGGCACGAGGGCGAAGAGATCAAGTTCGGGCAATGACGCTCTGGTGGGAGCCAGCAGGCTGGCTCCCACCCCTCCGCGAAATAAATCTCCCTCGGTTTCACGAAGCCGCAACGCCCGGATGCGTCACTGTGGACGCCTTCGCGTGCCCGGGTCATTGGCACGATGCACACATCCGGCCCGGCATGCTTGTGTCCACACCCGAGGAACACGAGTCAGATGTCGGCCAGCCCGAGTGCGCCTTTTCGCATTTATTACCTGCACCCGCTGCTAGCGGGCCCGATGACGGCATGGAACGCCTGGATCGACCACGCCGCGGCGCTGGGATTCCGGCAGCTGCTGGTCGCCCCGCCTTTCGAGACGTCGCCGTGTGGCGATGTCTTCGTCACGAAGGATTTCGATCGCCTCCATCACGCGATCGGCGCCGACGGCGACGCCACGCAGCGTCTAGCGCAGATCGCCAAGGCCTGCCGCGCCCGCGGCCTCGAACTCTGGCTCGACCTGCCTTTCGACGAGATCGCCTCCGATGCGGCCGTCCGCGCGGAGCATCCGGAGTGGTTCCGGGCCGTCGCCGCGCAGCACGGCACGCCCGATCCGCGGTGGACGCCGAGCGAGAGCGACAGCGCACGCTGGCGGTTCAACGACCCCGACGTCGTGGAGGGGGCGAGCGGCTGGTGGGCCGAGCGCCTGGCGCGCTGGACCGACGCGGGGGTGTCCGGTTTCCGTCTGCTGCATCCACAGCGCCTGCGTGCCGGGGTCTGGAACTCGATCATCGGGGCCATCAACGACGGCGCGCCGCGTGCCGCCTTCCTCGCCTGGACCCCGGGCCTCTCGTCCGACGACGTCGATGGCCTGCGCGATGCCGGCTTCGACGCGGTCGTGTCGTCGGCGGCATGGTGGGATTTCCGCGCGCCGTGGTTCGCGCAGGAGGCCAGCCGGCTCGCACGTGTCGCGCCCGCGCTCGCCTGCGTGGAAGAACCGTTCGCGACGCGTCTCGGCGACGAACTGGGCGAAGAGAACCAGCTCGATCACGCGTATCGGCGCGCCATCGGCTTCTGCGCCACGTCGCCGGCGGGATGGATGATGCCCATGGGTTTCGAGTACGCCGTGCACGACGCGCTCGACCCCCGGCGAGGCACACCCGTCACTCCTGGCGACCTGGCGACGCAGGGCGTCGTCGACCTGACGGCGTGCGTCAAGACGGCCAACGCCGCGGTCGGCGATCGCGTCGGCCCGCCGCCGGTCATGACAGTGCACGCCGGCATCGCCACCTTCCTCGACGTGGAGGGCGCCGATCCGCGCACGGCCCGGCGCGCGACGCTGACGATCGTGAACGCGTCGCTCGACCGCGACGTCACGGTGAGCGCGGCGGAAGCCCTTGCCGGCGCGGCCAGTCATTTTTCGCCATGGACCACGTCCGACGGCCGGAAACTCTTCGATCAGGGAGATGCAGTGGTGCTCGAACCCGGTGCGGTACTGACGTTGACCGGCGCTCCGTCGGCGCCTGTGACCCGGAAGACGGGGGCCAGCGCGAAGAAGGAATTCCTGCAGGCGGCGACGCGTGCGCCACGAGTGATCATCGAAGCGATCGAGCCCACGGTCGATGGCGGGCGTTTCCCTGCGAAACGCACCGTCGGCAAGGCGGTCGTCGTGACCGCCGACATCTTCATGGATGGCCACGATGTGCTCGCCGCACGCCTGAAGTATCGCGCGCAGGACGAGAAGGGCTGGCGCGAAGCCCCCATGGTCCTCGTCAACAACGACATCCACACCGCCAGCTTCACGCCGACGCGGACAGGGCGCTACGAATTCCAGATCGAGGCGTGGCACGACCGTTTCGCGACGTGGCACCACGAGGTCGAGGTCAAGCACGCCGCCGGCGTCGACATCGCGCTGGAGCTGGAAGAGGGCAGGCTGCTCGTCGAGACGCGCGCGAACGCGGCGAGCGGTCCGAAGGCGAAGGCACTGCGCACGCTCGCGACGGCGGCGGGGAAAGCGAGCGGCGACGAACGCCTCGCACTCCTGATGGCGGAAAGCGCCGTCGATCTGATGGCCGCGACCGATCCTCGCGACCGGGCCAGCGTCACGGAGACCTTCCTCGTCGAGGTCGACCGTCGGGAAGCGGAGTTCGCCAGCTGGTACGAGCTGTTTCCGCGATCGATGACGGACGACAAGGCGAAGCACGGCACGTTCCGCAACACCATCGCTCGCCTGCCGGCGATTCGCGACATGGGATTCGACGTGCTGTACTTCCCGCCGATCCATCCGATCGGCAAGGCCTTTCGCAAGGGCCCGAACAACACGTTGACCCCGGGGCCCGACGATCCGGGCAGCCCCTATGCGATCGGTGCGCCGGATGGCGGTCATACCGCGGTCCATGCGCAGCTGGGCACGATCGACGATTTCCGCGCGCTGCGCGACGCGGCGCACGAGCACGGCCTCGAGCTCGCGCTCGACTTCGCCATCCAGTGCTCGCCCGACCATCCGTGGCTGAAGGAGCATCCGGAGTGGTTCGACTGGCGCCCGGACGGCAGCATCAAGTACGCCGAAAATCCGCCGAAGAAATACCAGGACATCGTCAACGTCGATTTCTACGCCGATGGGGCCATTCCGTCCCTGTGGCAGGCCCTGTGCGACGCGGTGCTCTTCTGGGCGGCGGAAGGCGTGCGGACGTTCCGCGTCGACAATCCGCATACGAAACCGTTCCCCTTCTGGGAGTGGATGATCGCCCGGGTGCGCGCGAAGTACCCGGACACGCTGTTCCTCTCGGAGGCGTTCACGCGTCCGAAGCCGATGTACCGCCTGGCCAAGGTCGGTTTCAGCCAGTCGTACACGTACTTCACCTGGCGCAATTCGAAGCAGGAGTTCATCGACTACCTGACGGAACTGACCGCCACGCCGCCGAAGGACTTCTTCCGTCCGAACTTCTTCGTCAACACGCCCGACATCAACCCGTATTTCCTGCAGACGTCGGGCCGCCCGGGGTTCCTCATCCGCGCCGCCCTCGCGACGACGCTTTCGGGTCTCTGGGGCATGTATTCCGGCTTCGAGATCTGCGAATCCGCGCCGATGCCCGGCAAGGAGGAGTACCTCGACTCGGAGAAATACGAGATCCGCGTCCGCGACTTCGACGCACCCGGCAACATCGTCGCCGAGATCACGCAGCTCAACCGCATCCGTCGCGCGCATCCCGCGTTGCAGAGCCACCTCGGCGTGCGCTTCCTGCCGGCGAACAACGACCAGGTGCTGTTCTTCGAAAAACGCGCGGGCGACGACATCGTCCTCGTCGCGATCAGCATGGATCCGCACAACGCGCAGGCTGCCGACCTCACGCTGCCCCTCGGCGACTGGGGCATCGCAGCGGACGCCGCGCTCGATATCCACGACCTCCTTCACGACCAACCCCTCAACTGGCGCGGCTCGACCCAACACGTATGGCTTGGCCTCGGCCAGCCTTACGCGGTCTGGCACGTGCGGCTTCCCGGAGTCTGATACATGGCAACCCGCGTTAAAGGAAAGAAGAAGGCGGCCGGCCCCGATTTCTCGAGCGATCCGCTCTGGTACAAGGATGCGATCATCTATCAGGTCCACCTGAAATCGTATTTCGACGCCAACGACGATGGCGTCGGCGACTTCCAGGGCCTGATCGATAAGCTGGACTACATCGCCGAGCTGGGCGTCAACACCCTGTGGCTGTTGCCCTTCTACCCAAGCCCGCGCCGCGACGACGGCTACGACATCGCGGAGTACAAGGCGGTGCACCCGGATTACGGCAAGCTCGCAGACGCGAAGCGGTTCATCACCGAGGCGCACGCGCGCGGCCTGCGCGTGATCACCGAGCTGGTCATCAATCACACCTCTGACCAGCATCCGTGGTTCCAGCGGGCTCGCCATGCGAAGAAGGGCTCGGCAGCCCGCAATTTCTACGTCTGGTCCGATACGGATCAGGCGTACGACGGCACGCGCATCATCTTCCTCGATACCGAGAAATCGAACTGGACCTGGGATCCGGTGGCGGGCCAGTACTTCTGGCACCGCTTCTTCTCGCACCAGCCCGACCTGAACTTCGACAACCCGGCGGTACTGAAGGCGGTGCTCGACGTGATGCGCTTCTGGCTCGACATGGGCGTGGACGGCCTGCGTCTGGACGCCGTGCCGTATCTGATCGAGCGCGAAGGCACAAACAACGAGAACCTTCCCGAGACGCACGACATCCTCAAGCGGATGCGCGCCGAAATCGACCAGCATTACCCCGACCGCATGCTCCTCGCGGAAGCCAACCAGTGGCCGGAAGATACGCAGGACTACTTCGGGCAGGGCGACGAATGCCACATGGCGTTCCATTTCCCGCTGATGCCGCGCATGTACATGGCGATCGCGCGCGAAGACCGCTTTCCGATCACCGACATCATGCGACAGACGCCGGCGATCCCCGAGAACTGCCAGTGGGCGATCTTCCTGCGTAACCACGACGAGCTGACGCTCGAGATGGTCACCGACAACGAACGCGATTACCTGTGGCAGACGTACGCCGCGGATCGCCGTGCCCGCATCAACCTCGGCATCCGGCGGCGCCTGGCGCCCCTGCTGGAGCGCGACCGCCGCCGCATCGAGCTGATGAACGCGCTGCTGCTCACCATGCCCGGTACGCCCGTCCTCTATTACGGCGACGAGATCGGGATGGGCGACAACATCCACTTGGGCGACCGCGATGGCGTGCGCACGCCGATGCAGTGGTCGGTCGACCGCAACGGCGGGTTCTCGCGTGCCGATCCCGCCAGCCTCGTGCTGCCGCCGATCATGGATCCGCTCTACGGCTTCCAGGCGATCAACGTGGAGGCGCAGTCGCGCGACCCGCACTCGCTGCTGAACTGGACGCGGCGCATGCTCGCCGTGCGCAAGCGCTACAAGGCGTTCGGTCGCGGCACGCTGAAATTCCTCTATCCGGGCAATCGCAAGGTGCTCGCGTACCTGCGCGAGTTCGAGGGCGAACACGTGCTCTGCGTGGCGAACATGTCGCGCGCGCTGCAGGCGGTGGAACTGGACATGGCCGCGTTCGACGGCAGCGTGCCCATCGACATCGTGGGTGGTTCGTCGTTCCCGCCGGTCGGCCAGCTGCCCTACCTGCTGACCGTGCCGCCGTATGGCTTCTACGCGTTCCAGATCTGCCCGAATGCGCAGATGCCCTCGTGGCACGAGGTCGCGGCGGAGCCGATGCCGGATTACGAGACGCTGGTGCTGCGCGGCGCGCTGGTCGAAGGGCCGGTGATGGCGCACCACCGCGGCGTCATCGAGAAACAGGTACTCCCGAACTATCTCGCGGTACGCCGCTGGTTCGCGTCGAAGGATCGGGGTATCGAGAGCGTGCGCATTCTCTATGCGGTGCCCTGGCCGGATCGTGGCGACGACCTGATCCTGACGGAAGTCGAGGCCACGCTGTCCGACGGCGGCACGGAGCGCTACAGCCTGCCGGCCGGTATCGTCTGGGAAGACGAGAGCCCGACGGCCCGCGCCCAGCAGCTGGCCCTCGCTCGCGTCCGTCGCGGTCGCCGCATCGGCCTGCTCACGGATGGCTTCGCGCTCGAGGCGTTCGCGAGCGGCCTGCTGATCGGTCTGCGCAACGGCACCGAGTTGCCGATCCATGGCGCCGCGGTGCGCTTCGAGAAGACGGCGGCGTTCGATGCCGTCGAATTCGACCCGGCGATCGAGAACCGGTGGATCGCTGCGGAGCAGTCGAACAGTTCGGTGATCCTGCACGACGCCGGCGTGGTGAAGCTGTTCCGTCGCACGTCGGTGGGTGTGAATCCCGAAGTGGAAATGGGCCGGTTCCTCACCGAGAACGGCTACGCCAACACGGCGCCGCTGCTCGGTGAGGTCGTGCGCGTCGATGAGAACGGCGAACGCAGCACGCTCGCCGTGCTGCAGGGCTTCCTGCGCAACCAGGGTGACGCGTGGCGCTGGACGCTCGACTTCCTCCGTCGCAGCTACGACGAATACAGCCACTCGGCGGACGACGAGCGCAAGGCGGAAATCGAAGGCGGTTACGACGCCTTCGCCGCCGCGGTGGGTACCCGTCTGGCCGAGTTGCATGCCTTGCTCGCCCGGCCGAGCGAGCTGCCCGCGTTCTCGCCCGAAAAGGCGGGCAAGGCCACGGCCGACGCGTGGCGCGACAGCGTTCGCGCGCAGGTCGACCGTGCACTGGCCGCGGTCGATTCGACTGGCGAGCTCGCCGAATCCCTCGCCGCGGATGTCGAAGCGCTTCGCGGCTTCGCGGCGACGCTCGGCGATCGCATCGCGACGCTGGCAAACGCCGGCGTCGGCGCGCTGACCACCCGGACGCACGGCGATTTCCACCTCGGCCAGATCCTGGTGGTGCAGGACGATGCGTACATCATCGACTTCGAAGGCGAGCCGGCCCGGCCGCTGGCGGAGCGTCGCGCGAAGAGCTCGCCGTTGCGCGACGTGGCGGGCTTTCTCCGCTCGCTCGATTACGCGGCGGCGATGGCACGGCGCGGCGAGGACGGTCTGGCCCCGGTCGAGGACGAAGGCTTCGCCTCGTACCTTGCGCGGTTCCGCGAGCGATCCTCGCGCGCGTTCCTCGCCGCGTATCGCGACGTGCTGGATGCGTCGCCGGTGCGCTGGATCGATGCCGATGCGCTCGCGCCGACGCTCGAGCTCTTCGTGATCGAGAAAGCCGCCTACGAGGTGGTCTATGAAGCGTCGAACCGGCCTGGCTGGGTCGACGTACCGTTGCGGGGCCTGCTGCACGTCGCGCGCGGCGATACCGCGAACGAACTGAAGGAGGAAACGTGACCGATCTACGACTCCATGGCCTCGACCGGGCCGCGCTCGACGCGCTGGTCCAGGGCCGGCACGGCGACCCCTTCGCGATCCTCGGTCCGCACACGGTGGACGGACGCCGGGTGGTGCGCACGCTCCAGCCGGGCGCCACGGGCGTGGAGGTCATCGACGCGCAGGGCAGGGCGATCGCGGAACTCGACCGTGTTCATGCCGATGGCCTGTTCGCGGGCATGGTGGAGGGCGAGGACGCGTATCGCCTCCGGATCCACTGGCCGGCCGCGCTGCAGGATACGCACGACCCGTACGCGTTTGGCACGCTGCTCGGCGACGACGATCTCGACCAGCTGTCCCGAGGGACGCACATCGAGCTCTTCCGTTGCCTGGGCGCGCATCCGGTGACCGTCGACGGCGTGCATGGCGTGCGCTTCGCCGTCTGGGCGCCGAACGCGCAGCGCGTCAGCGTGGTCGGCGACTTCGACAGCTGGGACGGCCGCCGCCACCCCATGCGCAAGCGCGTGCCGGCAGGCGTCTGGGAACTCTTCATTCCGGGGCTGCTGGCCGGTGCCCGTTACAAGTACGAGATCTGGGGCGCGGACGGCTCGCTCACGCAGCGCGCCGATCCCGTCGCGCTCGCCGCCGAACTGCCGCCGTCCACGGCATCCATCGTGGCCGATCCGACCGCGTTCCACTGGACCGACGACGCGTGGATGAAGCGTCGCGGCGCGCTCCATCACGCCGGGTCGCCCCTTTCGATCTACGAGCTGCATGCCGGATCGTGGCTCCGCGGCAAGGACGGCAAGGAGCTGCACTGGGACGAACTCGGCGAGCGCCTCATTCCCTACGTGGCCGGCATGGGCTTCACGCACATCGAGCTGCTGCCGATCTCGGAGCATCCTTTCGGCGGTTCGTGGGGCTACCAGCCGCTGGGCCAGTTCGCGCCCACGTCGCGGTTCGGCACGCCGGACGCCTTCGCGCGATTCGTCGATCGATGCCACGAGGCGGGTGTCGGCGTGATCGTCGACTGGGTGCCCGCGCACTTTCCCACCGACATCCATGGGCTCGCGCATTTCGACGGCACGCCGCTGTACGAGCACGCCGATCCGCGCGAGGGCTTTCATCAGGACTGGAACACGCTGATCTTCAACCTGGGACGCAACGAGGTGTCGGCGTTCCTCGTCGCCAGCGCGCTGGCGTGGCTGGAGCGGTTCCATGTGGACGGCCTGCGCGTGGACGCCGTCGCGTCGATGCTTTACCGGGATTACTCGCGCAAACAAGGCGAGTGGGTGCCCAACATCCATGGCGGGCGCGAAAATCTAGAGTCCATCGCGTTCCTGCGTCGCGTGAACCAGCTGGTGGCGCAGCGCCACCCGGACTGCATGACCATCGCCGAGGAGTCCACGGCGTGGCCGGGCGTGACGCAACCGGTGGAGCAGGGCGGCCTGGGCTTTACCTTCAAGTGGAACATGGGCTGGATGCACGACTCGCTCGAGTACATGTCGCGCGATCCCATCCATCGCCGCTGGCACCACGGCGAGATGACGTTCAGCATGGTCTACGCGTATTCCGAGAAGTTCGTGCTGCCGTTGTCCCACGACGAAGTGGTGCACGGCAAACGCTCGTTGCTGGGCCGCATGCCCGGCGACGAATGGCAGCGTTTCGCCAACCTGCGCGCCTACTACGGTTTCATGTGGGGCCACCCCGGCAAGAAGCTGCTGTTCACCGGCGGCGAGATCGCCCAGCCGCACGAATGGAACCACGACGCCCAGATCGCCTGGGACCTCCTCGACCATCCGCTGCACCTCGGCGTGCAGAAGCTGGTGCGCGATCTGAACCGGACCTACGCGGACCTGCCGGCGCTGCATGCGTGGGATTGCGACCCACGCGGCTTCCGTTGGGTGATCGGGGACGACGCGGCGCAGAGCGTGTTCGCGTGGCTGCGCTGCGCCGAGGGCGGTCGACCCGTGCTGGTCGTGAGCAACATGACCCCGGCGCCGAAGCACGGATTCCGCGTCGGCGTGCCCGAGCCCGGGCGCTGGCGCGAGGCGGTCAACACCGATGCCGTCGACTACGGTGGCTCCGGCGTCGGGAACGAAGGCGAGCGTCACGCGCAGACCGTTCCTTCGCATGGCTTCGATCATTCTCTGGTGCTCAGCCTGCCCCCGCTATCCACGGTGATGTTCGTCGCCGATTGACGAGGAATACGATGCCCGCCCTACCCGAACGCATGCAGTCCGGCACGCCGCACCCCCTGGGGGCGACGTGCGATGGCATGGGAACCAACTTCGCCGTGTTTTCCGCGCATGCGGAACGCATCGAACTGTGCCTCTTCGACCCCTCGGGCAAGCGCGAGATCGCACGTTACGACCTGCCGGAGTGCACCGACGAGGTGTGGCACGGGTATCTGCCGCGCGTGCGCGGCGGGACGCTCTACGGGTTCCGCGCGCACGGACCCTACAAGCCGGAGGAAGGTCACCGGTTCAATCCGCACAAGCTCCTGCTCGATCCGTATGCCCGGTTGCTGCACGGCCAGGTGCGCTGGTCGGACGCTCTGCACGGCTATCGCGTATCGTCGTCGCGCGCGGACCTTTCCTTCGATCGCCGCGACAGCGCGGCGGCGATGCCGAAGGCCGTCGTGGTCGACGAACCGATGCACTGGACGCAGGGCAACCGGCCGCACACGCCGTGGAACGAGACGGTCATCTACGAAACGCATCTGAAGGGCTTCACGCGCAACCTCAAGCGCATCCGTCAGCACGAGCGCGGCACCTTCATCGCGCTCGCCGATCCGTACGTGATCGACTATCTGGTGAAGCTCGGCGTCACGGCGGTCGAACTGCTGCCCGTGCACGCCTTCCTCCAGGACCGTCGACTGACGGAAATGAAGCTGCGGAACTACTGGGGTTACAACACCCTGGCGTTCTTCGCCCCGGAGCCCGCGTACCTCGCGGAAGGGGCGCTCAACGAGATCCGCGCCGCGGTACAGGCGCTGCACGCGGCCGGTATCGAGGTGATCCTCGACGTGGTCTACAACCACACATGCGAGGGTAGCGAGCTGGGCACGACGATGTCGTTCCGCGGCCTCGACAACAAGAGCTACTACCGGCTGATGCCGGACAACCCGCGCTATTGCATCAACGACACGGGCACCGGCAACACGGTCAACACGGCACACCCGCGCGTGCTGCAGATGGTGATGGATTCGCTGCGCTATTGGGTCCAGACGTTCCACGTGGACGGCTTCCGTTTCGATCTCGGCGTGAGCCTCGGCCGTGAGGAGCACGGTTTCGATCCGTGTTCGGGGATGTTCGACGCCATGCGCCAGGACCCGGTCCTGGCCAACGTGAAGCTCATTTCCGAGCCCTGGGACATCGGACCGGGCGGCTACCAGCTGGGCAACCATCCACCCGGCTTCGCCGAGTGGAACGGCAAGTACCGCGACGACATGCGCAAGTTCTGGAAGGGCGATTCCAACATGCGCGGCACGATCGCCGGCCGTCTGCAGGCCTCGGGCGACCTGTTCGACCATCAGCGTCGCAAGCCGTGGGCATCGGTGAACTTCCTGACGGCGCACGACGGTTTCACGCTCGAGGACCTGGTCAGCTACAACGACAAGCACAACGAGGCCAACGGCGAGGACAATCGCGACGGCGGCAACGACAACGAGAGCTACAACTACGGCGTCGAAGGCCCGACCGACGATCCCGCGGTCCGTACCGCGCGCGACCGCGTCAAGCGCGCCATGCTCGCCACGCTGATGTTCTCGCACGGCACGCCCATGCTGCTCGGCGGCGACGAGTTCGGCCGCAGCCAGCAGGGCAACAACAACGCCTATTGCCAGGACAACGAAATCTCCTGGTACGACTGGAAGGTGGCTACCTCCGAAGCGGGCAGCGAACTGGCCGATTTCGTCGGTCGTCTGACGCGCCTGCGCGAGCAGCACCCGACCCTCCGGGCGAAGCACTTCCTGCGTGGCGACACCGATGTCGTGCCCGGCATGCGCGAGGTCGCCTGGTTCGACGAGAGCGGCGCGGAGATGAGCCAGGAGCAGTGGGGCTACACCGAGGGTCGCCTGCTCGCGCTGCGTCGTGCGCAGCTGCACGGCGAGAAGCGCGCGGACGTCACGCTGCTCATGCTCAACGCGACGCCCGAGATGCACGTGTTCCATCTGCCGCAACCCGGCGCGAACTGGCGGCTGCGCTGCAATACCGCCGATCCGGCGGGGCAGGAGGTGGCGTGGAGCGAACCCACGATCGAAGTCGAGGGCCGCAGCGTCGTGCTGCTGACCGCGACGGTGAGGACGGATAACGCATGAGCGCGCGCGCGTTCCACGCGATGCCTTACGGATTCCGGCCGCTCGACGATGGACGTACCCGATTTCGCCTGTGGGCGCCCGATGCCGACGCGGTGAGCATCGAGTTCGAGGATGCCGACGCCGTCGCGATGCGCGCGCTGGACGATGGCTGGTACGAATGCCTTTGCCCCGTCGAGGCGGGCACCGCGTATCGATTCCGGATCGGGCGCGACGCGGTGCCGGATCCGGCGTCGCGGCGCCAGCGCGACGGCGATGTGCACGGTTACAGCGTCGTCACCGATCCCCTGGCCTACACCTGGCGAAACGACGGCTGGCGCGGCCGGCCGTGGCACGAGGCGGTCGTCTACGAACTGCACGTCGGCGCGCTGGGCGGGTTTCATGGTGTCGAGATGGTGCTGCCGCATCTCGCCTCGCTGGGCATCACCGCGATCGAACTGATGCCGATCGCCGAGTTCCCGGGCGAGCGCAACTGGGGTTACGACGGCGTGCTGCCGTTCGCGCCCGCGTCGGCCTATGGCTCGCCGGAAGACCTCAAGTCGCTGATCGATACCGCGCACGATCACGGGCTGATGGTGTTTCTCGACGTGGTCTACAACCACTTCGGTCCGGAGGGAAATTACCTCGGGGCTTATGCGTCGCCGTTCTTCGACGACGCGACGCATACGCCGTGGGGCGCGGCCATCGGCGTGGCGACGCCGCAGGTCGGCGATTTCTTCGTCCACAACGCGCTTTACTGGCTCGAGGAGTTCCGCTTCGACGGCCTGCGCTTCGACGCCGTCCACGCCATCGGCAATCCCGGCTGGCTCGCATCGCTCGCCGCGCGCGTGCGGGCGGCCATCGACCCCGGCCGTCACGTGCACCTCGTGCTGGAAAACGAAGCGAACCAGGCCAGCCTGCTGGGACGCGGTCGCTTCGACGCGCAGTGGAACGACGACTTCCACAACGCGCTGCACGTGCTGCTCACCGGCGAGACCGAAGGCTACTACGCGCACTACGACCCGCCGATGCCCCGGTTGCTGCGTACCCTGACCGAAGGCTTCGCCTTCCAGGGCGAATCGATGGGAGGCAGGAGCCGCGGCGAGCCGAGCGCCCAGCTCGCGCCGGCCCGTTTCGTCACCTTCCTCCAGAACCACGATCAGGTGGGCAACCGCGCCTTCGGCGATCGCCTCACGACGCTGATCGGGCCCGACGTGCTCGAGGCGGCGCTCGCGCTCCTGCTGCTCGCACCCTTCGTGCCGCTGCTCTTCATGGGTGAGGAATGGGGGTCGCGCACCCCGTTCCTGTTCTTCACCGATTTCCCTGACGAAGAACTCCGCGACGCGGTGCGCAAGGGGCGCCGGAAGGAGTTCGAGGCGTTCACCAGCTTCGGCGGCGAAGAGATCCCGGACCCCAACGAGATCGATACTTTCACGGCGTCCATCCCCGCTCGCGACGCGGAGGCCGGCCAGCGTCGCCGCGAATTCGTGCGCGCGTTGATCGCCTTGCGCCAGAAGCACATCGCGCCGCACATCGAGAGCGCCCGGAGCGTGGGCGCCGAAGCCCTGGGCGACCGGTCGCTGCGTGCGTCGTGGTCGCTGGGCCACGCGACGCTCACCGTGTTCGTCAACGTCGGCGAGACCGACGTGCCCGTGACCGCACCGTCGCCGTCCGCGGCATGGCTGCACGGCGACGCCGCTGACGTCGCTTCCCTTTCCCGCGGCGTGCTGCCCGCACGTCGCACCCTTGCCTGCCTGGAGTCCTGATCCGTGAATGCCTCTCTCGACGATCGCCTCGCACTGCTGGCCGAACAGGCAGGGATCGACGTGCACTGGCGCGACGCGCTCGACCGGCCGCAGGTGACGCCATCCGAAACGCTGCGCAAGGTACTGCGCGCGCTCGGGCTGGCGGCGGACAGCGCGGACGATGTGGAGGACAGCCTCCGGAGGCTGGAGAACGAACGCAGCGGTCGCGACGTGCCGCGCATGCTCACGGCCGACGCGGGCGGTCGACTGCTGTTGCCGCCGTCGCCGCGAGGCCGGGCGTGGCGCATCACGCGCGACGACGGCACATCGGTGTCCGAAGGCGAACTTCCGTCGAGCGAGCGGGAGATCGCGGTGCCCGGCGAGCCTGGCTACTACGCGCTCAGCCTTGGCGACGACGAGATCGCGCTGGCGGTGGCGCCGTCGCGCTGCTTCGGCGTGAGCGACGTGCGCGGCGCTCACCGGCCATGGGGCATCGCCGTGCAGATGTCCGGACTGCGCCGGCCTGGCGACGGTGGCATCGGCGATTTCACCGCGCTGGAGATCTGCGCGCGCGCCGCGGCGGAAAAAGGGGCCGATGCGCTGGCCATCAGTCCGCTGCATGCGCTGTTCGCCGCCGCGCCGGAGCGCTTCAGCCCTTACGCGCCGTCGAGCCGCCTGTTCCTCAACGGGCTGTACATCGACCCCGTGCGGACCAGCGGCGAGCAGACGGTGCGGGCGGTCGTCGATACGCACAACCTGCGCCAGGAGCTTGCCGAGCTCGAATGGCTGGACCTCATCGACTGGCCGCGTGCGGCGCGTGCGCGGATGACGATCCTGCGCTCGGTCTACGAATGGGCATCGGTGGACCTCGCGCATTCGGATCGCTTCATGGCGTTCCGCCGCGAGCAGGGCGAGCCTATGGAGCGGCACGCACGGTTCGAGGCGCTGCATGCGGAATTCACGGCGCACGGACGGCCGGGCGGCTGGCAGGGCTGGCCCGAGGAGTTCCACGATCCCGCGGGTTCCGCCGTCGCCGCGTTCGCGCGCGAGCATTCGCGCGAAGTGGCGTTCCACGCGTGGCTGCAGTGGCTCGCGTCGCAAGGCCTCGAGGGCGCGCAGGCCGCCGCGCGGGATGCCGGCATGAAGATCGGGCTGATCGCCGACCTCGCGGTCGGTGCGGACGCGGGTGGTAGCCATGCGTGGGCGCATCAGGGTGAGATGCTCACCGGCCTTTCGGTCGGCGCGCCGCCCGACGCGCTCAATCGGCTCGGGCAGGACTGGGGTCTCACGACGTTCTCGCCCCGCGGCCTGCGCGACACCGGATTTCGCGGATTCATCGGCATGCTGCGCGCGGCGCTCGCGCATGCGGGCGGCGTCCGCATCGATCACGTACTGGGTCTGAAGCGACTCTGGATGGTGCCGCATGGCGCGGGGGCGACGGAGGGCGCGTACGTGCGCTATCCGCTCGAGGACATGCTGCGGCTGATCGCACTGGAATCGCACCTGCATCGCGCGATCGTCATTGGCGAGGATCTTGGGACGGTGCCGTCGGATTTCCGCGGCACCATCGGCGACAAGGGTCTGCTTGGCATTCGCGTGCTCTGGTTCGAACGTGCGGCCGACGGTGGATTCGTCGCACCGAAGGATTGGTCGGACAAGGCCATGGCGACGACGAGCACGCACGACGTGCCGACCGTCGCGGGCTGGTGGAGCGGACGCGACGTCGAATGGCGGCGGCGCACGGGCCTCGACAATCCCGACGTCGACGAACCCGCGCAGCGGGCGGAAGATCGCGCGTTGTTGTGGCGGGCGCTGTTCGCCTCCGGGTCGGCGTGGAACGAGGACGCGCCGCCCGCGCCCGACGACATCTCGCCCGTGGTGGTGGCGGCGGCGCGTCACGTGTCGCAGGCACCGGCGCCGCTGGCGATCTTCCCCGTCGAAGACGTGCTCGGCCTGCATGAGCAGCCGAACCTTCCCGGTCCCACGGATGCGATCCATCCGAACTGGCGCCGGCGCATGCCGGATTCGTCGTCCCGCCTGTTCGACGGACCGATCGCGCACGCCGTGTGCGCCGCCATCGACCAGACCCGGAACCGCTCGTGAGTCCGCCTCGCGCGCTCGCCCGGCTGCAGTTCCATGCCGGCTTCACGCTGGACGACGCCGTGCGCGTGGTGCCGTATTACGCGAGCCTGGGCATCAGCCACCTGTATGCCTCGCCGATCCTCCGTGCGCGGGCCGGATCCACCCATGGCTACGACGTGGTCGACTGCCACGAGATCAATCCGGAGATCGGCGGCGAAGATGCCCTGCGTCGGCTCGTGGCGCGCCTGCGCGAACACGGCATGGGCCTCGTGCTCGACATCGTGCCCAACCATATGGGCGTGGGCGTCGAGAACGTATGGTGGATGGACGTGCTCCGGCACGGTCGCGAAAGCCGTTACGCCGGTTATTTCGACATCGACTGGACACCCGCCGACCCCCTGCTGCGCGGCCGCCTGTTGCTGCCTGTCCTTGGTGCGGGTTACGACGAGACGCTGCGCGAGGGGCACCTGCGCCTCGAGCACCGGCGCGGCGAATGGGTGCTGCGCGTCTACGACGATCGCCTGCCGCTGTCGCCGGCGACGGTGGCCGCGCTCGGCGACGACGCGACGACGGCACACGACCCGTCGACGGACGAGGGCAGGGCGCGGCTGCACGCGCTGATCGAAAAGCAGCATTACCGCCTCGCGTTCTGGAAGCTCGCGAGCGACATGGTCAACTATCGCCGCTTCTTCGACATCAACGAACTCGCGGGCCTGCGCATCGAGCGGACGGCCGTCTTCGAGGACACGCACAAGACGATCTTCCGGCTCTATGCCGAGGGCCTGATCGATGGCGTGCGCTGCGACCATGTCGATGGACTCGCCGATCCGCGCCGCTACTGCCGGCAGCTGCGTCATCGCCTCGAGCGGCTGCGCGCGCAGCGGCCAGCCGGCGCGCCGCGCGACGCGGCGTACCTCGTGGTCGAGAAGATCCTGGCCCACGACGAAGCGCTGCGCCTCGACTGGCGCACCGACGGCACGACCGGTTACGAGTTCATGGACCACGTGTCGGCCGTGCTGCACGACGAGGCCGGCGAGGCGCCACTGACCGGACTGTGGCGCGGGTTGACCGGCGAATCCGCCGACTTCGGGTCGCAAGCCGTGCAGGCGAGACGGCAGATCCTCGTCGACAGTTTCGAATCGGAGCTCGACCGCACGGCACGCGCGCTGTTCGCCGCGGCGCGTGCGGACGTGGCGACACGCGACGTATCGCTCGCGGCCATCCGCCGCGTGCTGGTCGAATTGCTGGTGCACTTCCCGGTGTACCGTACCTACGCCGGCGGCGTCGGGCGCGACGCGCAGGACGAAGCCGTCTTCGCGCGCGCGGTGGAAGGCGCCCGGCGCACGACGCGGCTGGAAGATGCCGATCTTCTTCAGCTCGTCGCGCGCTGGCTCGGCGGCGAGGCGCCGCGATCGCTTCCGCCCGGACCCGTGCGTCGCGCCCGCGAACGCGCGATGGCGATCTTCCAGCAGGCGACGTCGCCCGTCGCGGCCAAGGCGGTGGAGGATACGGCCGGCTATCGCTACGGACGGCTGCTGTCACGTAACGAGGTTGGCGTCGACGCCGCCCGTCTCGCGATGTCGGTGGACGAATTCCATGCCCGTTGTGCCGAGCGTGCCGCGACGCTGCCCAACAACCTTCTCGCCACCGCCACGCATGATCACAAACGCGGCGAGGACCTCCGCGCGCGCCTCGCCGTGCTGTCGGAAGAGGCGGCCCGCTGGGTCGTCACCGTGGAGCGCTGGCGCTCGCGCCATGCGGATCTTCGCCAGCGCGCCGAAGGGCGCATGGCTCCGTCCGCCGGCGACGAGCTGATGCTCTACCAGATGCTGGTGGGTGCGTGGCCTCTGGATCTCGCGCCGGACGACGAGGAAGGCGTCGAGCGCTTCGCGTCGCGCATCGCGGCGTGGCAGCGCAAGGCACTGCGCGAAGCCAAGCGGTGGACGCGCTGGACCTCGCCCAACGAGCCGTACGAGGACGCCTGCGAGGATTTCCTGCGCGCGCTGCTGTCCGGCGACACCGCGGCCGAACTCGCGGCCTTCGCGAATCATCTCGCCTTGCCCGGCGCGGTGAACGGCCTCGCGCAGACGGTGTTGCGCCTGACGACCCCCGGCGTGCCCGACCTGTACCAAGGCACGGATTACTGGGATTTCAGCCTGGTCGATCCGGACAATCGCCGACCGGTGGATTTCGACGCCCGCGCCGCGTCGCTGGATCGCGACGTCGGCCCGGCGGACCTGCTGCCGACCTGGCGGAACGGCGAGGTGAAACAGGCGGTGATCGCGCGGTTGCTGCGGCTCCGCGCATCGTCGCCCGCGTTGTTCGCCAAGGGCGACTACCGACCGCTCGAAGCGACCGGTCCCGCGGCCGGGCACGTGCTCGCCTTCGTCCGCGAGTACAGGGGTGAGCGCCTCCTGGTGGTGGTGGCGCGGCACGTCGCGGCGTGGCTGGGCGGTGCGGAGATTCCCGTCGTCCCATCGTCGCGCTGGCGTGGCACGGCGCTTCCGGTTCCCGCCGGGCGCTGGGCCGCCGTGCTCGTCACCGGCACGAACGAGGGGGGCGACGTGTCGGTCGAGGACATCCTCGGCGATCTGCCGGTAGCCGTCTGGCACATCGGCCGCCCGGCGTAGGCGCCGCCATGGCGGCCTGGTGTGGGAGCGACCCGGGCCGCGATCGGAGTTCGCGGCAAGCGCCCACTGCGGCGAAGGCCGCTCCCACACGAGCAACCGCCGGGACGCCCGAGGCTCAGCCGCGCAGCGACCGCACCAGTTCGATGTAATCGCGCATCGCCGTCTCGTCCGGCATGCCTTTCAGCTTCGCCCAGGCCTCGTACTTCGCCGTCCCCACGAAATCGAAGAAGCCGGGCTTCTCGCCGCGGACGTCGCCTTCGGAGCCCTGCTTGTAAAGGGCGTAGAGCCGCAGGAGTGTGTCGTTGTCGGGGCGGTCGTCGAGCCCGGAGACCGCGTGGGAGGCCGCCTCGAACTGTCGCCGGAGGTCGTCGGACATCGCGGTTCGCTACAGGGATCGGAAGATGGGTGGGCTTGTAGCATGCGCCCCAGAGTGTGTCCACGGCCGGAATCCGCCGCGCGACGCGATATCATGACGGTTTCGCGAGTGAGGTTGTTCCCATGGCCCATCCGGCTGTCGCCCCCGTCCTGACCATCGACGGCCCCTCGGGTTCGGGCAAGGGCACCATCAGCCGCCTGGTGGCCGAACAGCTCGGCTGGCACCTGCTGGATTCCGGAGCCCTGTACCGGGCCGTCGGCTACGCGGCGGGCGAGGAGGGTATCGACCTCTCCGACGCCGAGGCGGTCACCCGGTGCGCGGAGACGGTGAAGATCCGCTTCCGGGCCAGCGCGGACGGGGGCGAGACCCGCGTGCTGGTCAACGGCCACGACGCCACCGACGAGCTGCGGACCGAGACCGCCGGGGCCGCTGCCTCGGCCATCGCCGTGATCCCGTCGGTCCGCCAGGCCCTGGTGGACCTGCAACACGGCTTCCGCAAGGCCCCTGGCCTCGTGGCGGACGGTCGCGACATGGGCACGGTGATTTTCCCGGACGCCGCCCATAAGTTCTTCCTGACGGCCAGCGCGGCGGAACGCGCGAAAAGGCGCTATAAGCAGTTGAAGGATAAGGGACTGAGCGTTACACTTGCCGTCCTCCAGCGAGAGATCGAGGCACGCGACGAGCGAGATGCGTCGCGGCCGGTCGCCCCGTTGAAGCCCGCCGAAGGCGCCGTGGTGATCGACACCACCGGCATGCCGATCGAGGTGGTGGTGGCGAAAGTATTCGCCGTGGTGCGTCCGTAAGGCGTATCCGGCATTGGCGTCCGCGCAGTGCGCGCGGACTCTTGGCAACGGTGCAGGGCACGTCTTCCGAGGCAATCCCGCACCCACAACCGGTGGGTCCCCCGTCCGTTTGCGACACGTAGGTACGCGAACGCCGGGTACGGCCTTTCATAACCCTGGAATCAACATGACTGAAAGTTTTGCCGAACTGTTTGAACAGAGCCAGCAGGCTATTTCCAAGCTGAAGCCCGGCTCTATCGTCACCGGTATCGTTGTGGAAATCCGCAACGACGTGGTGGTGATCAACGCCGGCCTGAAGAGCGAAGGCATCGTCCCCATCGAGCAGTTCAAGGACGAGTCCGGCGCGCTGGAAGTGGAAGTGGGCGACGAGGTCAAGGTCGCGCTCGACGCGCTCGAAGACGGCTTCGGCGAGACCAAGCTCTCCCGTGAGAAGGCCAAGCGTTCGATGGTGTGGGACGACCTCGAGCAGGCGTTCGACAAGGAAGAGACCATCACCGGCAAGATCTCCGGCAAGGTCAAGGGCGGCTTCACCGTCGACATCAAGGACGTCCGCGCATTCCTGCCGGGCTCGCTGGTCGACGTGCGTCCGGTCCGTGACCCGGTCTACCTCGAGGGCAAGGACCTCGAGTTCAAGATCATCAAGCTCGATCGCAAGCGCAACAACGTCGTCGTCAGCCGTCGCGCTGTCGTCGAGACGGAGTTCTCGGAAGAGCGCGAGAAGCTGCTCGAGCGCCTGACGGAAGGCGCGGTCGTGAAGGGTGTGGTCAAGAACCTCACCGATTACGGCGCATTCGTCGACCTCGGCGGCATCGACGGCCTGCTGCACATCACCGACATGGCGTGGAAGCGCGTGCGTCACCCGTCCGAAGTCGTCAACGTCGGCGACGAGCTGGACGTCCGCGTGCTCAAGTACGACCGCGAGCGCAACCGCGTTTCGCTCGGCCTCAAGCAGCTCGGCGACGACCCGTGGGTCGCCATCGCGCGTCGCTACCCGGTCGGCAGCCGCCTGTTCGGCAAGGTCTCCAACGTCACCGATTACGGCTGCTTCGTCGAGATCGAGCCGGGCGTCGAAGGCCTCGTGCACGTCTCCGAGATGGATTGGACCAACAAGAACGTCAACCCGGCCAAGGTCGTGCAGGTCGGTGACGAGACGGAAGTCATGGTCCTCGACGTGGATGAAGAGCGTCGTCGTATCTCCCTCGGTATCAAGCAGACCCGCTCGAACCCGTGGGAAGCCTTCGCAGCGATGCACAAGAAGGGCGACAAGGTTTCCGGTCAGATCAAGTCGATCACCGATTTCGGTATCTTCATCGGTCTGGACGGCGGCATCGATGGCCTCGTGCACCTGTCCGACATCTCGTGGCAGGCCTCGGGTGAAGACCTCGTCCGCAACTTCAAGAAGGGCGACGAAGTCGAAGCCGTGGTTCTCGCGGTCGATCCGGAACGTGAGCGCATCTCCCTCGGCATCAAGCAGATGGAGCAGGATCCGTTCGGTCAGTTCATGGCCACGAATCCGCGCGGCACGGTCCTGACTGGCACGGTCCGCGAAGTCGACGCCAAGGGTGCGATCATCGACCTGGGCGAAGGCGTCGAAGGCTACATCCGCGCCAACGACATCGCCAAGGAACGCGTGGAAGATGCCACGACGTACCTGAAGGTCGGCGATGCCGTCGAGGCGAAGTTCACCGGTATGGATCGCAAGGGCCGTCAGCTCCAGCTGTCGATCCGCGCGAAGGACGAGGAAGATCTGGCCGATACGATGGCCGACTACCAGTCCGCCGCTGGTGGCACGACCAAGCTCGGCGCGCTCCTCAAGGAGCAGATGAACAAGGCCGACTAACCGTCGGGCGAGGGGCGGTCAACGCCGCCCCTCGCTGTTTGTTCCACCGTTATCAGCGTCAGTTCGAGAACCACCAGGGGACCCATGACAAAGTCGGAACTGATCGAGGCGCTGGCGCGGCGCCAGACCCACCTTGCGTTCAGCGACGTGGAACTAGCCGTCAAGAGCGTGCTCGAGCAGATGAGCCACGCCCTCTCCACGGGCGAGCGCATCGAGATTCGCGGCTTCGGCAGCTTCGCGCTCCACTTCCGCCCGCCGCGCATGGGGCGCAACCCCAAGACCGGTGAGGCCGTGGCCCTGCCGGGCAAGCACGTCCCACATTTCAAACCCGGCAAGGAATTACGCGAACGCGTAAACCTCGTCGAGGAGACCAACGCCGCGCTTTGACGCGGCGTTTTTTTTGGGCTTTGGTGGCGGCTCGGCTTGCGCCGTCGCGTTGGGTTTCGCGTGGTCGCGAAGAGCCGTCGGCCCTCACCCTCGCCGCTCCGAGCTCCGGCGTCGCTTGGGTAAGGCTGCCGCTGCGCGGCCTTGTCTGATGGCTGCGCCCCGGCGCGCACGGGCTTCGCGCGGGGGTTTTCGATTCGGCCTCCGTGCCTCAACGAAAACGGCCGGCCGTCCAGGCCGGCCCCCTTCGGGCCTTTTCCGCGCGAATCCCTCGCCTCCACAAGTCGCGCCGAGGGTGAGGGCCGACGGCTCTGCCGACCGTTGAGGCGCCGGGTGGGAAAAGCAAAGGCTACCGCCATGTGGGAGCCAGCCTGCTGGCGATGGGTGCTCGCCACCGCACTTCTGTGGGAGCGGCCTTGGCCGCGATGGGTGCTTGCCGCGAGCACCCATCGCGGCCAAGGCCGCTCCCACATCAAGCCAAGAGCTCGCCGCTGTAGCGGTTCTTACATGGGCAGCTTGCCTCCAACCGCCGAGGCGCCGGGTGGCAACAAGATGGCTACCGTCGGGTGGGAGCCAGCCTGCTGGCGATGGGTGCTCGCCACCGGTCTTCTGTGGGAGCGGCCTCGGCCGCGATGGGTGCTTGTCGCGAGTACCCATCGCGGCCAAGGCCGCTCCCACACCGAGCCAAGAGCTCGCCGCTTTAGCGGTTCTTACATGTGTAGCTTGTCGCCAACCGCCGAGGCGCCGGGTGGCAACAAGACGGCTACCGCCGGGTGGGAGCCAGCCTGCTGGCGATGGGTGCTCGCCACCGGTCTTCTGTGGGAGCGGCCCCGGCCGCGATGGGTGCTTGTCGCGAGCACCCATCGCGGCCAAGGCCGCTCCCACACCGAGCCAAGAGCTCGCCGCTTTAGCGGCTCCTGCACAGGCAGCTTGCCTCGCCGATCGGCCGAGCCGTCGCAACGCGCCCCAGAAGAAACCCTTCCAACCCCCCGAAACCTGTACGAAAAGCGAACCGGTGGGCACCGCCGTGTTCAGCTTTCGGGTACAGTCGCCGGATGCGCCTCATTGCCATCCTTTTCCTCTTGTTCTTCGTCGCCGCGGGCATCGTGTTCGGGGCGTTGAACGCCGATCTGGTCCCCTTCGACCTCGGCTTCGCGAGGCTCTCCCTGCCCAAGGGCGGGGCGATGCTCGCTGCCGTGCTGGTCGGCTGGATACTGGGCGGGATAACCGCCTGGCTCGGAACGTCGATAGGCCAGCGGCGCCGGCGCCGTCGTGAGCGTGGGGCAGGCAAGGTAGCGAACGCGACCACGGCATGAACCCGATCTGGCTGCTGGCGCTCGTTCCTCCGCTGGCCTTCGCGTGTGGCTGGTGGCTGGCCCGACGGAGTCAGGCGCGCCGTTCGGGCGACCGGGTCAACGAGCTGTCTTCCGATTATTTCCGTGGCCTCAACTACCTGCTCAACGAAGAGCAGGACAAGGCGCTCGAGGTGTTCCTGCGCCTCGCGGAGTACAACCGCGACACGGTCGAAACCCATCTCGCGCTCGGCAATCTGTTCCGCAAACGCGGCGAAGTGGATCGCGCCATCCGCCTGCATCAGCATCTCGTCTCGCGACAGGGCCTGTCCGACGAAATGAAGACCGTCGCGTTGCTGGAGCTCGGCGAAGACTACATGCGCGCCGGCCTGCTCGATCGCGCGGAGACACTGTTTTCCGATCTGGTGGCGATGGATGCGCTGGCGCCGTCCGCTCTGCGCCACCTGATCGCGATCTACCAGCACGAGCGCGAATGGCACAAGGCCATCGAGCACGCGCGTCGCCTGGAAACCATGACGGGCGAAGACGAGTCGGCGATGATCGCGCAGTTCTACTGCGAGCTCGCCGAGCAATCGCGCCAGCACGGCGCACGCACCGAGGCCCGCGAGTACGTCCGCGAAGCATTCGTCTGCCAGCGCGACTGCGTGCGCGCGCACATGATCTCGGGGCGACTCTCGTCGGAAGACGGCGAGCTCGAATCCGCCATCGCGTCCTACGAGGCCGCCATCGCCGCGGACATCGCGTTCGTTCCGGAGATACTGCCGCCGTTGCTGCATTGTTACGCGCGTTCGCAGCAGATGGACCGTGCCGAATCGTTCCTGCGCGAGATCATGGAGCGCTACCACGGCATTTCGCCGGTCCTCGCCCTGACGCGACTTTACGAGGGCAGGGACGGCGAGCGTACCGCCATCGACTTTCTCACCGGCCAGCTGCGCAAGCGGCCCTCGGTGCGCGGCCTGATGGCGCTCATCGACGCTACGATGGACAAGGTCTCCGGCGAGGCACGCGAGAATTACCTCATCCTGCGCGACCTTACACGCAAGCTGCTCGAAGGGCAGGCCATGTATCGCTGCAGCCGTTGCGGTTTCGGCGCCAAGGCCCACCACTGGCAATGCCCGAGCTGCAAGAGCTGGGGCACGGTGCGTCCCATCCATGGTGTCGCCAACGAATGACGTCCGCCGTTTCGAGCCCCGGGAGCCTCCTCGCCGGATGTGCATTGCTTGCCTTCGTCGTGTCGTTCGCCTCCGTGCGGGCGGCCATCGCCTATGCGCATCGTCGGGGCATGCTCGACGCGCCCGGCCGGCGTCGTTCGCATACGATGCCGACGCCACGCGGCGGGGGCATCGGCATCGTGCTCGGAGCGCTCGTCGGCATGCCCGCGGCGCTGCTCCTGCTGCCCGTCTCACCGGGCGCCGCGACCGTGGCGGCGTTCACGGTCGCGGTCGTCGCCGTGGCCGCGATCGGGTGGCTCGACGACCATGGATCGTTGCCCATCCGCCCGCGTCTTCTCATCCAGCTCGCCGCGACCCTGCTGCTCTGCGTGGCGATCGCGTCGCTCACCACCAGCCTCTGGTGGGCCGTTCCGCTGCTCCTCGCCGGCGTGTGGTGCATCAACCTGCACAACTTCATGGACGGCATCGACGGGCTGGCGGCCCAGCAGGCCATGTTCTTCGGCGCGGCCTCCGCCGCCCTTGCGTGGTCGGCGGGCAGCCCGGCGCTGGCCGGTGCGGCCCTCGCCATGGCCGCCGCCGCGCTGGGTTTCTGGTGGTTCAACCGGTCGCCGGCTCGCATCTTCATGGGCGACGTGGGCAGCGGCACGCTCGGGCTGATGGTCTTCGGCCTCTCCGCGATGTTCTGGGCGTTTCGCACGAACCTGCTGTGGCCGGCCCTGATCTTCTCGTCCGCCTTCGTCATCGACGCCACTTTGACGTTGCTCGTGCGAATGCTGCGCGGTGCACGCTGGTACACTCCGCACCGCGAGCACCTGTACCAATGGCTCGTGAGACGAGGCGCCGCGCACCGGAAGGTCGCCGCGGGTTACTTCGCATGGAACGTCCTCGTCTGCGTTCCCGTCGCATGGATCGCGTACCGCCAGCCGGCGGCGGCGCCCGTGTGCTTCGGGGTCGTGTATCTGTTTGGAGCAGCGGTCTGGCGTACTGGCAAGCGGCGTTGCTTGCGTCGAAGGGAGCGACATGTTTCTGCGTAGGTTCATAGGCATCATCCACCCCCGCACGGCGGTCGTCGCACACGACCTGGCCATGGCGGCGTTCGCATGGTGGATCGCCAAGTCGTTGCGTTACGCCCTGATGCCGGATCTCGCGCCGGTCACCTACCTGCCGATGGAGTTTCCCATCGTGCTGCTGGTGCAGGGCGCGGTGTTCAACTGGACGGGCCTGTACAAGGGTGTCTGGCGATTCGCCAGTCTGCCCGATTTGTGGAACATCATCCGCGCGACCGTGATCGGCGCCCTGATCATCGGGCTCGCCATGGTCATGTACGCGCGGCTCGATGGCGTGCCGCGCTCGGTGCTGCTCGTCTATCCGGTGGTGCTGGTGGTGTTGCTCGGCGTGCCACGCCTGAGCTACCGCTTCTGGAAGGACAGCCGCATCGACCTTTTCCAGTCCGCGCCCACCAAGCGCGTACTGATCGTCGGCGCCGACCGAGCGGGCGAGGCCTTGTCGCGCGACCTGCGTCGCGACAGCCGCTACAGCGTGATCGGTTTCGTCGACGACAACATGGCGCTCCGCGGCGCGCAGATCGGCGGCATCCCTGTGCTCGGCACGGTGGACCAGCTGGCCGAGCTGTCGAAGGCCGTGGCCGTGCAGATGCTGCTGATCGCGGTGCCCGGCGCGACCACCGCGCAAATGCGCCGCATCGTGGCGTTCTGCGAAACCACGGGGCTGCCGTTCCGTACGGTGCCGCGCCTCGAGGACGTCGTGGCGGGCAGGGCGCAGTTCAACGAGATCAAGGAAGTCGCGATCGAGGACCTCCTCGGCCGCGACGCCGTGGAGCTCGACTGGACCGCCATCCGCGAGAACATCAGCGGACGTCGGGTACTGGTGACCGGTGGCGGCGGATCCATCGGTTCGGAGCTGTGCCGTCAGGTCGCCCGCCTCGGGGCGAGCTCGCTGACGGTCGTCGAGATGTCCGAGTACAACCTGTACCGCATCGGTCAGGAACTGACGTCGGCCTATCCCGAGATGATCTTCAACGGCGTGCTGGCCGACGCGCGCGACGCGACCGCGATCAATCGCCTGTTCGAGGAGACCCAGCCCCAGATCGTCTTCCACGCGTCGGCGTACAAGCACGTGCCCATGCTCCAGGGCCAGCTGCGCGAGGCGTTCCGCAACAACGTGCTCGGCACGCGCATCGTGGCCGACGCGGCCGTGCGCTGCGGCGCCGAGTCGTTCGTGCTCATCTCCACCGACAAGGCCGTGAATCCGACGTCGGTGATGGGTGCGTGCAAACGCATGGCGGAAATCTGGTGCCAGAATCTCGCAGCGCATACCTCGACACGTTTCATTACGGTTCGGTTCGGTAACGTACTGGACTCCGCCGGTTCGGTGGTCCCGCTGTTCCGCCGGCAGATCCGGCAGGGCGGTCCGGTGACCATTACCCATCCGGAGATCTCGCGTTACTTCATGACCATTCCCGAGGCCTGCCAGCTGATCCTCCAGGCGGCCAGTCTCGGCAAGGGTGGCGAGATCTTCGCGCTCGACATGGGCGATCCGGTGAAGATCCGCGACCTCGCCGAGCAGATGATCCGCCTGGCGGGGAAGCGGCCGGGCTCGGACATCCAGATCGTCTACACGGGCCTCCGTTCGGGCGAGAAGTTGTTCGAGGAACTGTTCCATCCGCTGGAGAACTACACGAGCACGACCCACGCGAAGATCTTCCAGGCCCAGCACCGTCAGGTGTCGTGGGAACTGTTGCAGACCCAGCTGGCACGTGCCGAAGAGGCCGTGACCGCGTTCGATGAAGAAACCCTGCGTCGGTGCGTGTCGCAGCTGCTGCCTTCCTTCCGTTGGAGCGAACCGCAGAGCGACAACGTCCTGCCGCTACGCCGAAACGAAAGTGGAGACATTGCATGACCCAACCCCTGCGCAAGGTCGTATTTCCGGTAGCCGGCCTCGGTACGCGATTCCTTCCCGCGACCAAGGTGGTGGCCAAGGAAATGCTGCCCGTGCTCGACCGTCCGCTGATCCAGTACGCGGTGGACGAAGCCGTCGATGCGGGCGCCGATACGCTGGTGTTCGTCACCAACCGTTACAAGCATGCGATCGCCGATTACTTCGACAAGGCCTACGAGCTCGAAGAAAAGCTGGCGGAGAAGAACAAGGATGAACTGCTGGCGATCCTGCGCGGCATCCTTCCCCGCCACGTGCGCTGCGTGTTCGTCACTCAGCCCGAAGCCCTCGGCCTCGGCGACGCCGTGCTCCGTGCGGAAGCCGTTGTGGGCGACGAGCCTTTCGGCATCATGCTCCCGGACGACCTGATCTGGACGAAGGGCAAGGGTGCGCTGCGGCAGATGGCCGACGTCGCGTTCGCGAATGACGCCGGCGTGATCGCCGTGGAAGAGGTGCCTGAAAAGGACACCGACAAGTACGGCATCGTCGATGCCACGGAAGCCCTCAGCGACCGTGCCACGGTGATCCGTCACATGGTCGAGAAGCCGAAGCCGGCCGACGCGCCGTCCAACCTCGCCGTCGTGGGCCGTTACGTCCTGCCGGGTAGCATCTTCGGGTATCTGCATAAGACGACCCCGGGTGCCGGTGGTGAGATCCAGCTCACCGACGCGATCGAAAACCTGCTCAAGGACCAGGGCAAGGTGCTTGCCTACCGCTTCGAAGGCACGCGCTTCGACTGCGGCAACAAGGCCGGTCTGGTCCGCGCCACGATGGCGATGGCACTGGAAGATCCGAAGCTCGCACCCATCGTGCGCGAGTTCGCGAACAAGGCGTGATTCGCATCCCGGGTGGGAGCCAGCAGGCTGGCTCCCACCCGGGTACTAGCGCACCGGTAGGGTCGGCAGGTACGTCGGCCGCCGGAACGCCTTCGCCTTCTGCTCCACGCCATAGGCGATGCCGATCAGCGTCGGCTCGCTCCACTTCGCTCCGAAGAACACCACGCCCACGGGCAGTTCGTGCGCGAACTCGACCGGCAGCGTGATGGACGGGTAGCCCGAAATCGCGGCAGGCGCGGACACGCCGCCCACCGTCGGGTCGCCGCTCACCACGTGGTCGCCCAGCACCAGATCGTTGACGAATGCCGGCCCCCAGCTCGGGGCGAGCAGGGCGTCGAGCCGGTCCTTGGCCAACGCCGCGTCGATGCCTTCCGGACCCGCCAGACGCTTGTTGCGATCGCGCATCGCGATGTACGCCGGATCGTCGAGGCCGCCCTTGGCCTGCGCCTGCAGGAACAGCTCCTGCCCGAACCATGGCATTTCCTTCGCCGCCTCGCGCTCGTTGAACGCGATGAGGTCGGCCAGCGTCTTCATCGGCTGATCGGGTCGCGTCGCGAGGTACGCCGCGATGTCGTGCCTGAACTCGTAGAGCAGTACGTCGAGCTCGTGTTCGCTGAGTTCCTTCAGGTGCGGAATCTCGACGTTGTCGACCACGATCGCACCCTGCGCCTTCAGCAAGGCGATCGTCGTCTCGAGCGCGTGGTCGGCGTTCGGTTCGATACCGGCGAGCTGTCGCACCACGCCGATGCGTTTGCCGCGCAGCGCGTCCGCGACGAGGTACTTCGTGTAATCCGTGGCATGGCGATCCGCCTCGGCCGTGGCCGGGTCGCGCGGATCGCTGCCCGCGATGGCGCCGAGCACGATCGCCGCGTCGGCGACGCTGCGTGCCATCGGGCCCGCGGTGTCCTGCGTATGCGAGATGGGCACGATGCCCGCGCGGCTGACGAGGCCCACCGTCGGCTTGATGCCGACAAGGCCGTTCATCGACGCGGGGCAGATGATCGACCCATCGGTTTCGCTGCCGATCGCCACGGTGGCCAGTCCGGCGGCGACCGCCGCACCCGATCCGGCGCTCGAACCGCATGCGTTGCGGTCGAGCACGTACGGATTGACGGTGAGGCCACCCCGTCCCGTCCAGCCACTGGTGGCATGGTTCGACCGCATGTTGGCCCATTCGCTCAGGTTGGTCTTGCCGAGGATCACGGCGCCGGCCTTGCGCAGGCGCGCGGCCACCGCCGAGTCCCGCGGCGCGGGTCTGGCGACGAGGGCCAGCGATCCCGCGCTGGTCATCATTCGGTCCCCCGTATCGATGTTGTCCTTCAGCAGGATCGGAATGCCCGAGAGCGAACCGGGTCCGTTCGCCTTGCGTGCGATGGACAGCGCATCGGGGTTGGTCTCCAGCACCGCGTTGACGGTCGGCCCTGCCTGGTCGATCGCGACGATGCGCTGGAGGAAGAGGCGGGTCATCCCCTCCGGCGTCAGCTCGCCTGCGGCATAGGCTGCGCGCAGTGTCGCGATGCCGGCGAAGGCGTCATCCTCCCCGGGCTGACGCGCGGCGGCGCCGAAGGCGTGGAACGACGATGCGATGCCCACGGCGAGCGCGAGCGAGCGAGTCCAGCGACGGTGCATGGTGTTTCCCCCGGGGACGGAACGAAGCGTCGCACCCATCTTAACCAACGGCCGCCCGGGCATATACTCGCTGCATGCCATGCCCCGGCATCGATCGCCGTGGCTCGCCAACGTTTCGCCAGGGGAGTGCCGTATGCGCCGTCTGCTTCGCCGGCTGGTCGTCGTCGCCGCCGTGCTTTGTACCGCCAGCGCGGCGGCGAGCGATGCCTCCGCCGTTCCCGATACCCTCGCGCAGCGGATCGCTGCCTGCACCGCATGCCATGGCGAGCACGGCGAGGGCGGCGACAACGGATTCAATCCCCGCCTCGCCGGCAAGCCGGCCGGGTACCTCGTGCGGCAGATGCAGGATTTCCGTCGCGGCCTGCGCCATTACGACGTGATGGAATACATGGTCGCGCCGCTGACCGACGAGTACATGCACGAGATCGCCGCGTACTTCGCCGCGCAGGACGTGCCCTATGCGACCCATCCCGTCCCGTCGACGACGCCCGCGGCCATGGCGCGCGGCGAACAGCTGGCCACCCGTGGCGATCCGGCACGTGGCGTGCCCGCCTGCATGGCCTGCCACGGCACGGCGCTGACCGGTGTCGAGCCCGATATCCCGGGGCTCGTCGGACTGCCGTACGACTACGTCAGCGCGCAGCTCGGGTCGTGGCGTACCAACACGCGCAGCACCGTCGAACCCGACTGCATGGCCACCGTCGTCGGTCGCCTGACCGATGCCGACATCAGCGCGGTATCGGCGTGGCTCGCACAACGCCCGGTCCCGGCGGACGTGCACGCGGCACCGGCGGGCAGCGTGACCCCACCGCTTCGCTGTGGCGTGCTCGGAGCATCCCGATGAAGACGTTGCTGCGCGCCATCGCCGCCTTGTCCCTGTTCTTCTCGGTGTCCCTCGCGCTCGCCGACGATGCGGTCGAGCGGGGGCGCTACCTCGCCACCGCCGGCGACTGCGCCGCCTGCCACACGTCGCGCAATGGCGCGCCCTATGCGGGCGGTCGCGTGCTGGGGACGCCCTTCGGTGCGATTCCCGCGCCGAACCTCACGCCCGATCATGCCACCGGCATCGGTGCATGGCATGCCGACGATTTCTACCGCGCGATGCACTCGGGCGTGGGGCATGACGGCACCTCGCTGTATCCCGTCTTTCCGTTCACGTCCTATACGAAGGTCACGCGCGCCGATACGGACGCGATCTTCGCTTACCTGCGGAGCCTACCGGCGGTGAAAGCGCCCGCCATCGACAACACGCTGCGCTGGCCTTATCGCATGCGTTCGATGATGGCCGCGTGGCGCGTGCTCTTCTTCGACGAGGGGGAGTTCCGGCCCGACCCGAAGCGATCGGCCGCGTGGAATCGCGGCGCGTATCTCGTCGAAGGTCTCGGGCACTGCAACGAGTGCCATACGCGACGCGACAGCTTCGGCGCGCCGGTGACCGATCCGCTGGTGACCGGCGGCATCGTGCCCGTGCAGAACTGGTACGCGCCGGACCTGTCGATGGCACGGCACGGTGGCCTCGAGGGCTGGACGGAAGCCGACGTGGTCGCGCTGCTGAAGACGGGACGTTCGCAAAAGGGCACCGCGTTCGGGCCGATGGCCGACGTCGTCCTGCGCAGCACGCAGCACATGACGGACGCCGATCTCGCGGCGATGGCGACCTATCTCGCCTCGCTTCCCGAGCGCGCACCGCCGAAGCCGCGCGAATCGGCAGTCGACGCGCGCGAGCTCGCGCAGCGCGGCGCGAAGGTGTATGCGGCCCGATGCGCCACGTGCCATGCCGACGACGGGCGCGGCAAGGGCGACGCGTATCCGCCGCTCGACGGCAACGGTTCCGTCACCGATCCCACCGGCATCAACGCCATCCGCATGGTGCTCTCCGGCGGCTTCGCGCCGGCCACGCCGGGCAATCCGCGGCCTTATTCGATGCCGCCGTTCTCGCAGACGCTCGACGACGACGACGCGGCTGCCGTGGTCACGTACATCCGACAGGCGTGGTCCAACAAGGCGGCGTCGGTCTCGCCGGGCGACGTGCGCGCCTATCGGTCGACGCCCGGTACCTGAGCGCGCACGGCGTCGGCCAGCGACTGCCATACGCGGAGGTCCCACGACCGGCGCGCCTGACCCGACGGCGACGGAAGCACGAACGCCTGCGCACCGGCGAACGGGACGGGCTGAAGGCCGTAACCGATTCCCTTGCCTAGCGCGGCGATGCCGCCGTGTTTGCTGGTGAAGGCGATCACACGCGGCGCGTGCTGCAGGATCTTCGCTGCCAGCGCGTCCACGTCGAAGGCGTCGACGGGAAGATCGGCATCGTTGCCGTAGTGGAATTTCGACAGGTCCGTCAGCCCGATACCGAACGACGGCAGCAGCGGATACTCGGCAGGCGCGAGAAGCCGCATCGTCAGTCCGGTGGCGAACAGCGTGCGCCAGAACATGTTCCCCGGATGGGCGTAATACGCCCCGTCCCGCGCGGACCGCGTGCCGGCGGCGGTGCCGCAGAACACGAGGCGAAGCCCCGGTTCCAGCAGATCCGGAAGCACGAACGCATCGGTGAAATGGGGCGACGACATGCCGCCACTTTACCTCGTGCTTGCTGCGTCGGGGCAACGCGGACATGTCCGACGTTGAGACCGTCGCGTGTTTGCCATGCTATCCCGCCCCGGCGGCTCCGCCGCAGGACCGATGATTGCTCGTTGCGACATTTCTCAGGCGGATGTCGACGCGGCTGATCGTCCACGTCGGTACGTCGCGCCGTAGCCTCGCGCGCGTGTCGATATGACGGGGTGTATACAACGCGCGTTCATTTCTCCGCGACGACACTCCGGGCCTTTTCTGCAACGGAGCGCAGAGGCATGGACAGCAAGACGAGGTTGGCATCGACCGGGCTTCTCGCAACGCCGGAACCGTTGGGCGGTGCGTATGATCGGTCGGACATCGTCGCGATCGAGGCGAGCTTGATCGACGGTCAATGGGCGACGGTCTCCCGCGATGAGGTCGGCCTAACGCGTGCGCGAGACGAGGCGGTTGATCAACGAAGAATCGTAACGTCGGTGTCGGCCCTGGGCGACAGGCCCGCGCTCGGAAAGGAGGCGGCTTGATGTGGCGTGCCTTGTTTACACGTCCGGCGCAAGCGGTCGCGGCGCGACCTGCCATCTGTCCCAAGTGGGGCGATCGTTTTCCCTGTAAGGGGCCCTGCTGCGATCCGGCGGCAGCGGGTGCAGAGGGCATGCAGCGAGTCTCGTTCGCGAACGTCTCCTATTGGGACAGGGTGCCTGTGCCCCACGTTCGCTGCTTCGTCTGTCATCCGGAGAACGACGACTTCGATCCGGAAGAGGGTTGCCGACCGTCGCAACTGCGTCGCGTCCACTCGTGTCCCTATGTGGAGAACGATCGTGGCTACGAAGCGTATCTGCGGCACGCACTGGAACTGGCGACCAAGGCGCGACGGGAGGACGAACGA
Organism: Luteibacter sp. UNCMF331Sha3.1; assembly: GCF_900109915.1. Classification (GTDB taxonomy): domain Bacteria; phylum Pseudomonadota; class Gammaproteobacteria; order Xanthomonadales; family Rhodanobacteraceae; genus Luteibacter. The sequence goes on along the minus strand of NZ_FOBU01000001.1, from coordinate 2,740 downwards.
AACGCACCGCCGGGAGGCTATCTCGTCGAGCCGGAATGTCACCCGCGCGCCACCTGCGCCACGGAACTGCATCGATCACGTAATGCGACACCGGAGGATGAGGACATGAAGTTAAGGGAGGCAGGCATGGCCGCGGCGATGGCGGTTTCCGTATCGTCGGCGTGGGCGGTAGACGTCGTTGAGCCACGTGCGCCGGTGTCGGCGGCTACAGTCGTCTCACCTGCGAAGGTCGACGATGAGCCGAATCCTGTGTGGCCAGACAACGGCATAGCGCAGCGTGAGTTGGGGGATGATGGTTGGTTGGAGAGCCTTTTCGTCGAACACGTCGACGGCAAATGGATTGCGTGGGCCATCATGGTGCCGCCGCATGCGCAGGCTAAGGCGATCAACTTCTTCACAGGGGAAGTCATCGACGTAACGGTCAAGATGCAATTGACCTATACCGGATCCTTTATCGATGCGAACGGCGTCAAGCACGAAGAGACCCTGCATTCCGGATTCCATTACAAGGATCCGCGCCCCGGCGGAATACTCGGAAATATTCGCTTCGCTCACCGGAGTGTGGACCGCCCTGAAAATATGAGTTTCGGGCCGATCTGGTTCGACACCTATCAACGTATGTCGGATGACGATGCAAGCGTCATTTGGAGCAAGGTTCCGTTATACGAGTCCAACAATTTTGGTCGCAAAGGATGGGACACGCTCTTTGGTACCGCGCTCGATCTAAATGATGGAACCATGCTCGTGTCGGCGGGCAAGTACATCTTTCGACTTCATCAGGATGATTTCACCCCAGTGGGCAGCGCGCCCGCGCTCCACATCGTGGATGAATCAGAACTCCTTCGTGCGCTGGATGAGGCCAAGGGACAGGCGATCGAAGATGGCGATGCCTGGTTGACCGACAAGTTGAAGCTTAAGTAATCGACGGATGGGTATGACGCCCTATGGAGAATCATCATGACGGAACGTGTATCGCTCAGCGCAAGAGACATCGAGGCAATTGCATACTTTGCCGTGGGCGTGAGCACTGAAGGCAGCCTCAACGGAAAAGACGTGTCCAATCGTCTGTCATTCGCGGGAACGTGGCTTCCCGACGGGCGGATGAAGCCCATCGAAAGAAGCGGCGAATCGATCGGTACTCTGCAAAAAGACCTTGGGCAGGACCAGGGAGTTACGGCGACAGCAATGATGGAAGCGTATCGGCATTGGGCCGAGGAAGGCCGCGACCGCGTTGTTTTCGATGAAACCGAGTACGCTCAGCTTATTCGCGATTTCTCGCGAGACGGAAAAGCGATCACGAAGGAAGGTTATCGCGCGATCGACCCGACGAAACGCGCCCAGATCAACCGGTTTCTCGCGTCGGAAGCGGGGCACGATTTCGTTCATCACCGCGACGTGGTTCAGGTCGGCGATCTGAATAAACAGGGTCTGAGGAGGCTCGTTGCGACGTCGGCCTATCGATCCGCGTCAATAGGCGAGCAAGTTTCGATGGTTACGGCTATAGCAAAGGCACTCAATCAAAACCCAAGTGCTGCGAACAGGTTGCTGAAGGCGATGAAGCGTCCAATCGAATCGCCTGACGCCATTGCCTCGCACGATGACGTTATCGCGTACCTGGATAGAACGTTCGAGGGCGCCCTGGAAGCCGGCCAGACTCATGCCCGCACCGCCGCAAAACTCTTCACCCGCCTGCACAACACGCCGGAAGGAAGTCCACTACACACGGCATGGCAGGAGGTGCTTCGTGATCCATTGATCGCCCCGTCACTTATCGGTAAGGACCCGGAGCGCCCCGACCTGACGGTGCATTACACGCTGGTCAAGAACCTGTTCCTCGAGCCGCGCAAGGCGATGGCGTTCATCGACGCGCTGGAACAGGGTCGTGCACACAGCGAGGGCAGGATCAACGGCACGGGCTTCTACACCGACGGCACGCAGGTGGTGCAGTGGAACGCCGACGGCAAGGGCGTGACCTTCGTCGATGGGCAATGGGCGACGATCTCCCGCGATGAGCTCGGCCTGACGCGTGCGCGGGACGGGTCGGTCGATCTGGCGAGGGTGATCGAGGGTGAGGGTCGGCTACTGCTGCACGTCGAGCCGGCGGTACGCGTCGCGAGCGAAGCGGTCGGTCGCGCCTTGCGTCCGGGCGCGCAGGGCGAGGATGTGCGCCAGTTGCAGGAGCAGCTCATGCGCCTGGGTTACACCGATGCCCAAGGGCGGCCGTTGCATGCGGATGGCGAGTACGGCCCGGGCACGCAGGCCGCGGTACGCGCGTTCCAGCGCGATCACGATCTCGTGGCGGACGGACTCAGTGGACGACAGACGCTGGCGAGCGTGCGGCAGGCGGCCGACGGTCGGGACGCGCTGGTCGCCTCGGCGCACCGGCCGCACGATGAGGTGTTGGCGGCCTACCGCGTCATCGAGCCGGCGACGGTCGGCCGGTCGCCGCCCGTCGAGGCCCGCATGGACGCGCGCACGCCGCCCGAGACCATCGCCGCCTACGAGAGCCTGGAGCCGGTCACGCGATCGGCCGCGCCGCTACTCGCGCCGGCCGAGGCGCCGGTGGCCCGCGAGCCCGTGGCCGTCCCGCCCGGCAGCGAGGCGCCAACGGCCGACGCGACCCGTCTGCTCCAGGAGCGTCTGAACACGCTCGGCATCGGGGACGCCGATGGCCGTCCGCTGGCGACGCATGGCGCCTACGACATGGCGACACGTTCGGCGGTGGCGCGGTTTCAGTCGG
>NZ_FOBU01000004.1 GCF_900109915.1 Luteibacter sp. UNCMF331Sha3.1 | reverse complement strand
ATGTGTTAAGCATGCCGCCAGCGTTCAATCTGAGCCAGGATCAAACTCTTCACTTAAGTTTTCGACCATCCAAAGGATGATCTATCTTTCTGAAGTGCTTAACCCCAACAAGAAAAAACTCATTGCTGACTTCTTTCTAGTGGGACACTTGCATTTGGTTGACATCGTCAATCCACCGCAAGGCGTCCACACAATTCACCTGCGCACACTGTCAAAGATCAATCACTTGCATCATCTTTCGTTGATGCCCTCTGAACATTTCGTCCCGAGGTGAGCCGCCCATTCTATATCGTTTTTCGTTTCCGTCAACACCCTCGTGAAGCTTTTTTTCGAGGTGGTTGGTGGAGCCGAGGAACTGTCGCGTGGGTGACTTTCGTCGCGACCAGAAGGAAAGTATAGGGCCGTGCCGCAGCTCTGTGAAGGGGTTTTCGACATCTTTTTGAAAAAAAGTCGCGCGGTAGACTGCGCGCTTCTCCTCACACTAATAAGGTGTCTTTCGATGCATATGAGAGCGATGCTCGCGGCCCTCTTTCTTGCCCCGCTCGGTGCGTCCGGCGCGACCGCGCCTTCGGTCATGCTGCACGGCCATCGTTTCACCACCGAACTGGCCGTCAGCGACGCCCAGCGCGAGCACGGATTGATGGACCGGACCGCACTCGCGGCCGATCACAGCATGCTCTTCATCTTTCCGGACAGCCAACCGCGCGCGTTCTGGATGAAGAACACGCTCATCCCGCTCGACATCCTCTACTTCGGCAAGGATCGGAAGCTGGTGGCCATGCAACTCAACGCCCAGCCCTGCAAGGCGGATCCCTGCGGCATCTATCCCAGCGGCGACAAGGAGGCCACCTATGTTCTCGAAGTGGCCGCCGGCACCTCGGGACGCATCGGGCTTCGGCTCGGCGACGAGCTCTCGATCGAGGGCGAGACCGGCACGGCTCGCTGATCCCCTGCCAGACCGCGCTCACACGGCACATCCACGTGATAGGGGACGAGCAGCGCCGGGTCGAGCCGGGCAAGCTCGTCCCACTGGTCGTCGAAAGGAATGAATCGCTGCATCGCCGCTTCCTCCGCGTCGTCGGCGCACATTGCGTGGCCACGGGATCATGGAAGCAGGTTTTCCTGCGTTATCGGTGGCGAAATGGGGCGGAACGATGTCGGCCCCCTTCGCGAAGCGGTGCGCCGCGAGGGGCGCACCCGCCGTCAGTCGATTTCGACCATCTCGAAATCGTCCTTGGTGACGCCGCAGTCCGGGCAGGTCCACGTGTCGGGGATGTCTTCCCAGCGGGTGCCCGGAGCGATGTCTTCCTCGGGCAGGCCCAGGGCTTCGTCGTAGATGAATCCGCAGACGACGCACATCCATTTGCGCGTCGCGGTCGTGGTTTCGGTGTCGGCCATAGCTTTATGTACTGTCGTGGAGCGGAAAAGTCCCTCATTCTGTCACCCCCGGGCCTGCGGCGGTAGCGCGGCCCCGTCACGATTCAAAGGATGCCCATGACCACCCTCCTCCGGTCCGCCCGTCTGCGCGGCGGCGTCTATGCCATTACCGACGGCCCGCGCGACGACCTTTTCGCCGCCGTGGAGGCCGCCCTGGCGGGCGGCGCCCGCCTGCTGCAGTACCGCGACAAGACCGGCGACGCCGCCCGGCGCCTCAGCGAAGCCACCGAGCTGTCGAGCATCTGCGCCCGCTACGACGTGCCACTGATCATCGACAACGACGTGGCACTGGCCCGCGAGACGGGCGCGGGCGTGCACCTGGGGCAGCACGACGTGTCCGTCACGGTGGCGCGGGAACGGCTCGGGGAGGAGGCGATCATCGGCGTGTCCTGCTACGGAGACGTCGAACGCGCGCGCGCCCTGGCCGCCGAAGGCGCGGACTACATCGGTTTCGGCGCCATGCATCCGTCACGGACGAAGCCGAATGCGACCGTCATCTCGCCGGACGTGTTGACGCAGGCGAAGGCCCTGGGCCTTCCCGTCGTGGCGATCGGCGGCATCACGTCCGACAATGGTGGGGTGCTGATCGACGCGGGCGCGGATTTCCTCGCCGTCGTCTCCGGCGTCTTCGCGGCACCCGACATCCAGTCGGCCACCCGCCGCCTCGCCGATCTTTTCGACTCCCGTTCCGGAACCTCTTGATGACCACGAACCACGAACTCTTCGAACGCGCCCGCAAGCTGCTGCCCGGCGGCGTGAACTCGCCCGTCCGCGCGTTCCGCTCCGTCGGCGGCGAACCGTTCTTCACCGCGCGCGCCGATGGCCCCTTCCTCTTCGACGTGGAAGGCAAGCGTTACATCGACTACGTGGGCTCCTGGGGTCCGATGATCGTGGGCCACAACCATCCCGCCGTGCGGGAAGCCGTGGAACTCGCGATTCGCGACGGCCTCTCGTTCGGCACGCCTTGCCCGGCCGAAGTGACGATGGCCGAAACCATCGTGTCGCTGGTGCCGTCGGTGGAGATGGTGCGCATGGTGAACTCGGGGACGGAGGCCACCATGTCGGCGATCCGTCTCGCGCGTGGCGCCACGGGTCGCAGCAAGATCGTGAAGTTCGAAGGCTGCTACCACGGCCACGGCGACAGCTTCCTCGTGAAAGCGGGGTCGGGCGCCCTCACGTTCGGCGTACCCACGTCGCCGGGCGTGCCGAAAGCCGCCGCGGATCTCACGCTGACCCTGCCGTACAACGACATCGACGCGGCGTCCGCGCTCTTCGCCGAGCATGGCGACGACATCGCGGGCCTGATCATCGAACCCGTCGCGGGCAACATGAACTGCATTCCGCCCCGCGACGGTTACCTCCAGGCGCTGCGCGAGCTGTGCACGAAGCACGGCGTGCTGTTGATCTTCGACGAGGTGATGACCGGTTTCCGCGTCGCCCTCGGCGGCGCGCAGGCGCATTACGGCATCACGCCCGATCTGACCTGCTTCGGCAAGATCATCGGCGGCGGCATGCCGGTGGGCGCCTATGGCGGTCGTCGCGATCTCATGGAGCAGGTCGCGCCCTCGGGCCCGATCTATCAGGCCGGCACGTTGTCGGGCAATCCGGTGGCGATGGCCGCGGGCCTCGCGATGCTGCGGCTCATCCAGGCGCCGGGTTTCCACGACGATCTCGCAGCGCGCACCGTCCGCCTCACCGACGGCCTGCTCGCCGCGGCGCAGGAGGCGGGCATCCCGTTCAGCGTGACGCGGGTCGGTGCGATGTTCGGGCTGTTCTTCACGAACGAAACGGTCGAGACGTATGCGCAGGCCACCGCGGCCGACGTGACTCGCTTCAACGCGTTCTTCCACGGGATGCTGGAGCGTGGGGTGTATCTCGCACCGTCGGCGTTCGAGGCCGGCTTCGTGTCGAGCGCGCATGGCGACGATGAGATCGCGGCGACGATCGCGGCGGCGCGTGAGGTGTTTGCTTCGTTGTGACGGCGCACGCCGGGCCCCACGGCCGCGCCGGTCTTCGGGGATGGGCGCGGGCGCCGCATCGATAGGCGCCACGGTGTGCCGCCAGGAGCCGATGTGACGTTGCGCAAAAACCGATCGCATCGCGGTGGATCCCGGTGTTCACCGGGATGACGGTGAGGGGTGGCCCGCTGCATCGCGAGGTTGCCCGCTGTCGCGGGATCGCCGATACGATCGGCTCCCACACGCGCTCTGACAGGTTGCCTCGAGAATCGTTGGGGAGTCGGGGTGCGTCGTCTGCCGAGCGATTCCGCAGGGAGGCGAAGGCCGGACGAGGACTTAGCGAGGGAGACGACGCGCCCCGCCTCCCCTGCCTCGACGCAGGGCGAGCGCGAGGGCGCAGCCGAGCCGTCAGGCCACCTTCGCTTCCCGGACGAACTCCGCGAGCGTGTCGTGGAGGCGCTGCATGCCTTCCGCGGTTTCCTCGTCGGTGATCGTCAGTGGCGGCACGATGCGCAGGACGTCAGGGCCGGCCTGCAGGATCAGCAGGCCATGCGCCGCGGCGATGTCGAGGATGTCGCCCGCGCGGCCCTTGTAGGCCGTATCGAGCACCGCGCCGATCATCAGGCCGCGGCCGCGCACTTCCGAGAACAGGTGGAACTCGTGGTTGATCCGCGCCAGCCCGGCGCGGATGTCGTTGGCCTGACGCTCCACGTTTAGCAGCACGGCGGGCGAGGCGATCTTGCGCAGTGCCACGAGCGCGACGGCGGCCGCCATCGGGTTGCCGCCGAAGGTGGTGCCGTGGGCGCCGAACTGCATCACCTCGGCGACTTTCGGCCCGGCGAGCATCGCACCGATCGGGAAACCGGCGCCGAGCGCCTTCGCCAGCGTGACGATGTCGGGCGTGACGTGGTCGTGCGCATGGGCGAACAGCGTGCCGGTACGACCCATGCCGCACTGGATCTCGTCCAGCACCATCAGAGCGCCGTGCGTGTCGCACAGCTCGCGCACTTTCTTCAGGAACCCGGGCTCCGCCGGCATCACGCCGCCCTCGCCCTGCACGGGTTCGAGCATGACCGCGGCGACGCCGCCCTGTGCGAAGGCGGCCTCGAGCGCGGGCACGTCGTTGAAGTCCACGTAGCGGAAACCGCCCGGCAGCGGCTCGTAGCCTTCCTGATATTTCGGCTGCGCCGTCGCGGTGACGGAGGCCAGCGTGCGGCCGTGGAACGAGCCGCGGAAGGTGACGATCACGCGCTCTTCCGGCGGGCGCCCCTGCGAGGCCGCCCACTTGCGCACCAGTTTGATCGCGGCCTCGTTCGCTTCCGTGCCGGAGTTGCACAGGAAGACGCGCTCGGCGAACGGCGCGTGCTCCACCAGCTCCTGCGCCAGGTGCAGCGGCGGCTCGGTGTAGAAGACGTTGCTGGCGTGCCAGAGCTTGTGTGCCTGGGCGACCAGCGCGGCGACGAGGTCCGGGTCCTGATGCCCGAGCGAGTTCACGGCGATGCCGGCCCCGAGGTCGAGATAGTCGCGGCCCTCGGTGTCCCACACGCGCGCTCCCTTGCCGTGATCGAGCACGACGTCGCGCGGTCGGTAGACGGGCAGCCAGTAGCGCTTGCCCAAGCCGGTGAGGTCGGAAGGATCGACGGGATGCGACGACATTGGAGCGACTCCTGGTGCCGGCCGCAGCGCCGGCACCCTTACGGGAACGGATGGAATCGCACGGTACGCTCTGCGGTCCGACATCGATCCGAAACGCGCGGCGCCTCGGCGCCCTCGCGGGGGGTCATCGTATAAGGCGCGGGCGGCCGGGACAACGCATGTAGCGCCTCTGCAACGTTCTGTAACACGCCGCTACCGCCGCGGTACGGACCGTCGGCCTCCGCCGATCCGAAAGTCCTTGCGAATCAACGGACCTGCCGCGTGGCATGGCGCTTGCTCCCCTTTCCCCGGAAGGCTGGCGTCACAGCCGCTTCGGTTCGTTCGTCCGACGACCCTGCCAAGCCGGGCGACGAATGGGAACTCCCGGTCCCCCAGAGGACCGGGAGTTTTCTTTTTCCAACGGTGCGTTCAGCGGAGCTGATCGAGGGCCAGTTGATGCTTCTTGCAGAGCCGGTACACGGTGACGCGCGACACGCGAAGGCGCCTGGCGCATTCGCTGATGTTGAACGCGCTCGCGCGGAGGCAGTCCACGATCGCCTCCCGCTCCGCCGACGTCCGCGCGCTGCCGAGGCTGTCGCGATCGCCGCAGGGCGTCTCCATGCTCAGTTCGAGGTCGTCCGGCGTGATCAGCGCGTCGTCCGCGATCACCGCGGCGCGCTGCACGCGGTTCATCAGTTCGCGCACGTTGCCGGGCCATGCGAAGGCGTTGAGCGCCTTGCGCGCGCTGCTGCTGAAGGCGCGCGCACGCGTGCCGTAGCTTTCGCGGAACGCGTCGAGGAAATGCTGCGCCAGCAGTTCGATGTCGCCCGTGCGTTCGCGCAGCGGTGGCATGCGAAGCCGCAGCACGTTGAGCCGGTAGAACAGGTCTTCGCGGAAACGGCCCTGCGCCACGGCCTTTTCGAGGTCCACATGCGTCGCCGCCAGCACGCGCACGTCCACGTGGATGGACTGGCAGCTGCCGATGCGTTCGATGGTGCCTTCCTGCAGGACGCGCAGCAGGTTGGTCTGCGCGTCGAGCGGCAGGTCGCCGATCTCGTCGAGGAACACGGTGCCGCCGTCCGCGGATTCGAAGTGACCGATGCGTCGTGCCGTGGCACCGGTGAACGAGCCGCGCTCATGGCCGAACAGTTCCGACTGCACGAGGTTGGCGGCGATCGCGCCGCAGTTGATCGCGGCGAACGGTTTCGCGCGTCGCGGCGACAGCTGGTGCAGCGCGCGCGCCGCCATTTCCTTGCCGGTGCCGGTCTCGCCCGTGATGAGCAGCGGCAATTCCACCGGCGCGAACTTGCGGATGTTCTGCGACAGCGCGCGGATCGCGGGGCTGTTGCCCGTCAGCAGGCTCGGCGCGTCTTCCTCTTGCACGGCGTCGACGTCGCCCGGTACGCGCATCAGTGCCTGGCGCAGCGCCCCGAAGGACGACGTGCCTTCGATGATCTCGAACGCGTGCGGCAGCGCGCGGCGCACGCACGGATCGCCCGAGGGTGTTCGCGATCCCGTCAGCCCGATCCAGGCGATGCCGGGATGTGCCTCGCGCAGCCCTGTAAGGATGCGCACGGCGGCCTGCGCACTCGCACGCAGGTCCACCACCGCGATGGCGGCATCGCCGCATTCGGGCAGCTCGGCTTCGTGTCTCGCCGGATCGGCCACCAGCGTGCGCCAGCCGGCGCGGATCAAGCCGAAGTGTTCTTCAACGCTCGGTCTACCAATCCAGACGACGCAACGACCCGTCGATTCCCCGCGCGACATGCCTGCTCCTCACCCGTTTTCGTGGCCTGCTGCCGGCTTCGCGGGAACGCTTGACGGACCCGCCGCCGGCACCCCCTGCAGGCCGGCAAGCCCCACTTGTCGCCAACCTCGTGAGGCATGGACGACCGTGGATCGACGTTATACCCGCGTACCGGATGCGGCCATACGCCAAACGGGCTAGCCCTCCGCAAGGCATTTCTTAGCTGTCGCGATAGCTATAGAAACAAATCGGGAAGCAGCGGCTGTCCCGGCGCCACGGCGTAGCGCTCGAAGTCCGTGACGCCTTCGTCGCGCAGCACGTCTTCGTCGATGAAGAAACGCCCCGTCGCGTCGCGTGACGGTTTCGTGAGGATGGCATGCGCGGCGTCGGCCACGATCTCGGGCTTGCGGCAGTTGTCGACGTGCACGCTGTCGCCGAGCATCGCCACGGCGGCGGTCGCAATGACCGTCTTCGGCCACAGCGCGTTCACCGCGATGCCCAGGGGGCCGAATTCGGGCGCCATGCCGAGCACGCAGTGGCTCATGCCGAACTTCGCGATCGTGTAGGCCACGTGGGGCGCGTACCACCGCGGATCGATGCTGGGCGGCGGCGACAGCATCAGCACGTGCGGATTGTCGGCCTGCTTGAGGAAAGGCAGGCAGGCCTGCGTGGTGAGGAACGTGCCGCGCGTGTTCACCTCGTGCATCAGGTCGAAGCGCTTCATCGGCGTGTTCTCCACGCCCGCGAGCCAGATGGCGCTCGCGTTGTTCACGACGATGTCGATGCCGCCGAAGCGCTCCGCCGCCGTGGCGGCGGCCATGCGCACCTCGGCCTCTTCGCGGATGTCGACCTTCAGCGCCAGCGCCTTGCCACCGGCGGCTTCGACGGCCGCGGCGGCGGTATGGATGGTGCCCGGGAGTTTCGGATTGGCGACGCTGCTCTTGGCGGCGATCACGACGTTGGCACCGTCGCGCGCGGCGCGCAGGGCGATGGCGAGGCCGATGCCGCGCGAGGCACCGGTGATGAACAGGGTCTTGCCTGCCAGCGTCGTCATGATGGGTGTCCTCAGGCGCGCTGGAAGCGCGGCAGGATATCGCGGAGTTCCGCCAGCCGTTGCAGCGGATCGTCGAGTTCGAGCATGTGCTGGCATTCGTCCGGATCGAGCGGCAGCAGCTCGGAGAGCCGGTAGCCGACCCAGCTCGCGTCGTCGAGGCGCTCCGCCACGTCGTGCCGCCAGGGCGGCATCATCTGGTCGGCGAGGCGTTCGAGGATCGTGGCGAGCAGGCTGAACTCCACAGGCAGCGGCATCATTTCCTCCGCCCGCCACAGCGCGACGTCGCCGCGCACCTGGCCATCGGAACGCACGCGCGTGCGGGTGACACGGAAGCGTAGCCCGCCCTCGGCGACGATGCCGAGGAGGCCGTCTTCACGCGTGTGGAAATCGGTGATGGTGGCCAGCGTGCCCACCGCAGCGGGCACCGCCGGCTGCCCGGCTTCGCGGCCTTCGAGGATCATGCACACGCCGAACGATCGCCCCGTTCGCGCGCATTCGCGCACGAGGTCGATGTAACGCGGTTCGAAGATGCGCAGCTGCAGGTGACCGCCCGGGAAAAGGACGTTCGACAGCGGAAACAGCGGAAGGTCGAGGTCGGGCTTGGTCGCGGCCATGCCCACCAGTCTAACCTGCGCCGAGCGCCGCGAAGAAGCGTCGCGGCGCACCTTCGAAGCCGCCGTTGGACATGAAGACGACATGGTCGCCTTCCCGTGCCCGGGCGGCCAGCGTGGCGACCAGCGCGTCGACCGAAGCCTCCGTGCTCCCGCGTCCGTCCAGCGCGCCGGTGACCTTGCCGGCGTCCCATGGCAGTTCGGGACGGTGCAGGAACACCACGCCATCGGCGTCGGCGAGCGACGGGGCCAGCGCGTCGGCATGGGCGCCAAGCCGCATCGAATTCGAGCGGGGCTCGAGCGCCACGAGGATGCGCCCCTCGCCCACCCGCGCCCGCAAGCCTGCGAGCGTGGTCGCGATGGCCGTCGGATGGTGTGCGAAGTCGTCGTACACGGTGACGCCGCGCGCCACGCCGATGGTTTCCATGCGGCGCTTCACGCTGGCGAAGCTGGCGAAGGCGGGCAGCAGCGCGACGGGGTCGGCGCCGGCCGCGGTCGCGGCGGCGAGGGCCGCCAGCGCGTTCATGACGTTGTGGCGGCCGAGCGAATCCCAGCGGACCTCGCCGAGCGCTACGCCGTCGCGCACCACGCGGAAATGCGAGCCGTCGGGGCGGACGAGCTCCGCCCGCCAGTCGCCGCGGTCGATGCCGAAGGTTTCGACCGGTGTCCAGGCGCCCATCGCGAGCACCTCGGTCAGCCGCGGATCCTCCGCGTTCACGATCAGCCGCCCGTTGCCCGGCACGGTGCGCACCAGATGATGAAACTGGCGCTGGATCGCGGCCACGTCGGGGAAGATGTCGGCGTGGTCGTATTCGAGGTTGTTCAGGATCGCGATGCGGGGCCGGTAATGGACGAACTTGGAGCGCTTGTCGAAAAACGCCGAGTCGTACTCGTCGGCCTCGATGACGAACGGGCGCCCCGTGCCACGCCGGGCGGACACGTCGAAATTGCCCGGCACCCCGCCGATCAGGAAGCCCGGCGCCAGCCCGGCCGACTCCAGCAGGTGGGCGAGCAGGCTCGTGGTCGTGGTCTTGCCGTGCGTGCCCGCCACCGCGAGCACCTCGCGGCCGCCGAGCAGCGTTTCGCCCAGCCACTGCGGGCCGGAGATGTAGCGCATGCCTTCGTCGAGCATCCATTCCACGGCCGGGTTGCCGCGCGTCATCGCATTGCCCACCACCACCAGATCCGGCGCGGGTCGCAGGTGCTCCGCCCGATATCCCCGCATCAGATCGATGCCGAGCGCTTCCAGCTGGGTGCTCATCGGCGGGTAGACGTTGTCGTCGGAGCCTTCCACCTGGAGGCCGAGTTCGCGCGCGAGCGCGGCGACGCCACCCATGAAGGTGCCGCAGATACCGAGGATATGGACGCGCATGGCTACGACACCGGGCTTATGGCCCGCCGGAGACGGCGAGCCGAGGGAGAATCAGGCGCTGGCGGCCTTGGTGCTTTCGAGCACGGCCTTGATGCGCGCCGTGACCTCGTCGAGTTCGCCGACGCCGTCGACGACCCGGAGCTTGTCGCGCTTCGCGTAGAACTCGGCAACGGGCGCGGTCTGGTCGGCGTAGATGTCGAGGCGCTTTTTCACCGTATCCGGGTTGTCGTCCGGGCGGTGTTCCGCTTTGAAGCGGATGACGCAGCGGCCGAGAATCGCCTCGTTGGGCACGTCGAGCTTGATCACCACGTCGAGCGGCTGCCCGATCTTGGCCAGCACTTTGTCCAGCGCGTCGGCCTGCGCCAGGTTGCGCGGGTAGCCGTCGAGGATGAAGCCCGGCTTGGCGTCCGGCTCGCCGAGGCGATGCTCGATGATGCCCAGCATGATGTCGTCGGAGAGGAGCTGGCCGGCGTCCATGATGCTCTTGGCCTTCTTGCCGAGCTCGGTCTCCGCCTTGATCTCGGCGCGCAGGAGATCGCCCGTGGAGATGTGCGGGATGCCGAGATCCTGCTTGAGGACGGCTGCCTGGGTGCCCTTGCCCGAACCGGGCGCGCCGAATAGCACGAGTCGCATTGATGCTCCGTTTCGCCGGACTTGCGGGAAAAACCCCGCCGTCGGGCACGAGAAAATGGGTCTCAAGGTAACGGCAGTGGCGCCACCGCGTCAAACGGACGACATCCGCCGGGTATAGGCGTCGACCCTTTCAAGGCATCGCGACGCATGCCGCGCTACGCTGACGCTCCCGACCCACCTCAAAGGATGCGAAGCATGGCCGCCGGCAAACTCCTCTACGCCCAGTCGGGCGGTGTCTCCGCCGTGATCAACGCCACCGCCGCGGGCGTCATCGAGACCGCCCGGGACAAGGGCATCGTGGTGTACGCCGCGCGCAACGGCATCCTCGGCGCGCTGCGCGAGGAGCTGATCGACACGTCCAGGGAGGCGAAGGCGAACATCGCGGCGCTGAAGCACACGCCGGGCGGCGCGTTCGGCTCCTGCCGGTACAAGCTGAAATCGCTGGAGGAGAACCGGGCCGAGTACGAGCGCCTGATCGAAGTGTTCAGGGCGCACGACATCCGCACCTTCCTCTACAACGGCGGCAACGACTCCGCCGACACGGCGAACAAGGTGTCGAAGATCGGCCAGGCGCTGGGTTACGACATCAACTGCATCGGCGTGCCCAAGACGATCGACAACGACCTCGTGGTGACCGACACCTGCCCCGGCTTCGGGTCGGTGGCGAAGTACACGGCGATCGCCGTGCGCGAGGCGAGCCTCGACGTGGTGTCCATGATGGACACGTCGACCAAGGTCTTCATCATCGAGGTGATGGGCCGTCACGCCGGCTGGATCGCCGCCGCCGCCGGCCTCGCCGGTTCCGCGCCGGGCGATGCGCCGCATGTGATCCTGTTCCCCGAGAATGTCTTCAACCCGGAGACGTTCCTCGCGAAGGTGAAGGCCACCGTCGAGAAGGTGGGCTACTGCACGGTGGTGGTATCGGAGGGGGTCAAGGACGCCGATGGCAAGTTCCTCGCCGAATCCGGCGGCAAGGACGCGTTCGGCCACGCGCAACTCGGTGGCGCGGCGCCGGTGCTCGCCGCGCTCGTGCGCGAAAAGCTCGGTTACAAGTTCCACTGGGCCCTGCCCGACTACCTGCAGCGCTCCGCACGGCACGTCGCGTCGAAGACCGACCTGGACCAGGCCTACGCCGTGGGCAAGAAGGCGGTGGAATACGCCGCCGAGGGGCTCAACGCGGTGATGCCTGTGATCGTGCGTACGTCCGACGAGCCGTACAAGTGGAAGATCGAGGCGGCGCCGCTGGACAAGATCGCCAACCACGAGAAGAAGATGCCGAAGAACTTCATCTCGAAGGACGGCTTCGGGATCACCGCGGCCGCGCGCCGCTACCTCGCGCCGCTGATCCAGGGCGAAGCGCCGCCACCGTACGGTCCCGATGGATTGCCGGTGTACGTGACGCTGAAGAACGCGAGCGTGCCGAAGAAGCTGAAGAAGTTCGCGGTGGGATGATGGCGTTTCGCCCGGGTGGGAGCCAGCCTGCTGGCGATGGGTGCTCGCGGCAATCCCCATCGCCAGCAGGCTGGCTCCCACCCGGGCCGACCTAAACCAGCAGCTCGCGCATCAGACTGAGATCGCGGACGAAGTCCGCGTAGCCGGCCTCGCGGGCATCGGCATCGGGCAGGCGGAGCAGGTACGACGGGTGCACCGTCGCCATCGCACGGCGGCCGTCCGGCAGGTCGATCCATTCGCCGCGCTGGGCCATCAGGCGGAACGACGTGCCGAAGACCGCCTGCGCCGCCATGGCGCCGAGGCAGACGATGGCATCTGGGCGCACACGGTCGAGCTCGGCCACCAGCCACGGGCGGCATGCCGCCTGCTCCTGCGCGTTGGCGCGCTTGTGCAGGCGCACCTTGCCGCGGGGTTCGAACTTGAAATGCTTGACGGTGTTGGTGACGTAGAGCGCGTCGCGATCCACGCCGGCGTCGCCGAGCGCGCGATCGAACAGCTTGCCCGCGGGGCCGACGAACGGCTTGCCCGCGAGATCCTCCTGATCGCCCGGCTGTTCGCCGATGACCACGATGCGGGCATCCGTGCGGCCCTCGCCGAAGACCGTCTGCGTCGCCGGTTTCCAGAGGTCGCAGGCCCGGCAATCGCGCGCCTGCGCACGCAGGGCCGCGATGCTGCCTTCGGGCACCGCCACCGCGGCCTTCTGCGGCGCCGCGATCTTCCTGTTCGGTATCGTCGGCTGATTCAGCACCATGGCCTGCATCCGCGGCAGCGCGTCGCGCACGAGCTCCGGAATGAGCCGTGCCTCGGGCAGATTCTTCCAGTACTTCACCGGCATCTCGCGACGCATGGCGTCCACCTTCAGCCGCGCGGGATTGAAGATGCTGGCGTAGTACGTGCGCCACATGTCTTCCAGCGCGTCGCCCGAGGGCGCGTCCGCGCGGTGCGCGCCCGGTCCGAACGACAGCGTATCGCCATCCCAGTGCGCGGTGCGCGACGGCGTGAGCAACGACCAGCGCATGCCGGTGAAGCGGCGCACGAAGAACGGCGCCACCCGCGGCACGATGTCGTGCTCGGGCTCGAACCACGCGACATACACCGTGTCGTCGTCGAGACGCACTTCGCGAAAGCGCACGAACGCCTTCATCTTGTGCATGTCGCGATTGACCTGCTTGATGCAACCATGCGCCCAGGCGACATCGTCGTCGGTGGCGATCCGCAGCAACGCCTTCTCGCCATGCGCGAGGCGCCAGAGCATGCGGTAGAGCGTCGCGTGGCGACGCGGATCGGTATGCGCCAGTACGGTGTCCGCCAGACCGAGGAACGCGCGCGGCACCGCGGGCATGCCGGTGCGCACCGGGGCCGGCAGACCTTCGTCGCTACCGAACAGCCCACCCGCCGCGCCGGCCTGCCACGTGACCTGCGCGGGATCGACGTCGGCCATCAGCAACGCGCGCGCCTTCGCGCGCCATTCCGCCAGATCGGACGGATCGTCCAGCGTCACGGCGTACATGATCAGCCGAAGAGGTCGGGCTGGGCCGGCTCGCGCAGATCCTTGCGCAACACGATGCTTTCCCGGTCGCCGCGCGGACGGTGGTCGATCGTCTCGACGAACGGCGCCACCTTCTTCACCGGCACACGCAGCCGGATGAGGTCGTCGTAGCGGATGCGGCGGTGCGAGCGCATCGCGATCATGCGGTCCACCGTCTTCACGCCGAGGCCCGGCACGCGCAGCAGCATCTCGCGCGAGGCGCGGTTCACGTCGACGGGAAAGCGCTCGCGATGGCGCAGCGCCCAGGCGAGCTTGGGATCCACATCCAGCGACAGCATGCCGTCGTCGCCCGCCGGCGCGATCTCGTCGGCGGCGAAGCCGTAGAACCGCATCAGCCAGTCGGCCTGGTACAGACGATGCTCGCGCACCAGCGGCGGCGGCTTCAGCGGAAGGATCTTCGACGCATCCGGAATCGGGCTGAAGGCCGAATAGTAGACGCGGCGCAGGCGGTAGTTCGTGTAGAGGTTCGTGCTGGCGGTCAGCACGTCGCGGTCGCTGGCGGCATCGGCGCCCACGATCATCTGCGTACTCTGCCCTGCCGGCGCGAATCGCGGCGCCTTCTTCTCGGCCTTCGCTTCGTCGATCGACAGACGCAGGCGACCCATCGCGCTGCGGATGTCGCCGAGATCCTTTTCGGGGGCCAGCGATTTCAGGCCGCCTTCGGTCGGCATCTCGACGTTGATGCTGAGGCGGTCGGCCCAGCGACCCGCGGCATCGATCAGTTCCGGCGACGCATCGGGGATGGTCTTCAGATGGATGTACCCGCCGAAGCGGTGCTCCGTACGCAGCGTGCGCGCGACGCGGACGAGCTGTTCCATCGTGTAATCGGGCGACTGGATGATGCCCGAGGACAGGAACAGGCCTTCGATGTAGTTCCGCTTGTAGAACGCGAGCGTGAGCTCCACCACTTCCTCGACGGTGAAACGCGCGCGACGCACGTTGCTGCTGCGCCGGTTGACGCAGTACACGCAGTCGTACACGCAGAAATTCGTCAGCAGGATCTTCAGCAACGAAATGCAACGACCATCCGGCGCGTACGCATGGCAGATGCCCATGCCTTCCGTCGAGCCGATTCCGCCGGTCCCCAGCGAGTTGCGGCCCTTGCCGCCGCTGGACGAGCAGGACGCATCGTACTTCGCGGCGTCGGCGAGAATGGCGAGTTTTTCGGTGACATTCATGGGTCTGGCTATGGTGCCAAAACGGGCTCCCGCCCGCGTGAAGACCCGCTCCGGTGGGCGTCAGCCCGCTGGCGAAGGCTGCTTGCCGCGAGCACCCTTCGCCAGCAGGCTGGCTCCCACCAACTATCATGCGACTTTCTTGCCGGAGCACCCCCCCATGGACCTCGTCATCCGCCACGCCAGCCTTCCCGACGGACGGACCGATGTCGACATCGGTATCGACGGCGGGCGATTCGAGGCGATCGAGCCAGGGCTGCCGGTGAAGGGCGTGGAGGAGATCGATGCGAAGGGCCGGCTTGTCGCGCCGCCGTTCGTCGATGCGCATTTCCATATGGATGCCACACTGTCGCTGGGCCTTCCGCGCCTGAACGCGTCGGGCACACTGCTGGAGGGCATCTCGCTCTGGGGCGAGCTGAAGCCGGTGCTGACGCAGCAGGCGCTGGTCGACCGCGCGATGGCCTATTGCGACATGGCCGTGGCGCAGGGCCTGCTCGCGATCCGCAGCCACGTCGACGTATGCGACGACCGGCTGCTGGCGACCGAGGCCCTGCTCGAGGTGAAGCGTCGTGTCGCACCGTACCTGCACCTGGAACTCGTCGCCTTCCCGCAGGACGGACTGCTGCGTTCGCCGACCGCGAAGGCCAACCTGGTCCGCGCGCTGGACATGGGCGTGGAGGTGGTCGGCGGTATCCCGCATTTCGAGCGCACGATGGCCGACGGCGCGGCGTCGATCCGCTGGCTGTGCGAACTGGCGGCGGAGCGCGGGTTGCGCGTCGACATGCACTGCGACGAATCGGACGATCCGCTGTCGCGACACATCGAGACGCTGGCCGCCGAGACGATCCGCACCGGCCTGCAGGGGCGCGTGACGGGCTCGCATCTCACCTCGATGCATTCGATGGACAACTACTACGTCTCCAAGCTTCTGCCGCTGATCGCCGAAGCGGGCGTGCACGCGATCGCCAACCCGCTGATCAACATCACCCTGCAGGGTCGCCACGACACGTATCCGAAACGGCGCGGCATGACGCGCGTGCCGGAACTGCTGGCCGCCGGCGTCAACGTGGCGTTCGGCCACGACTGCGTGATGGACCCCTGGTACGGCATGGGGTCGGCCGACATGCTCGACGTGGCCCACATGGGGCTGCACGTCGCGCAGATGACGTCGGGGCGCGGCGTCTCGCAGTGTTTCGAGGCCGTCACCGTCAACGCGGCGCGCGTCCTCGGACTCGACGGCTATGGCATCGCGCCGGGCAACCGCGCCGATCTGGTGCTCCTGCAGGCCGGCGACGCCTACGAGGCCCTGCGGCTCAAGGCGCAGCGCCTGCTCGTGGTGCGCGCCGGCCGGATCCTGGCCCGGTCGCCCGAACGCGCCACCGCGCTGGACCTGCCCGGACGCCCGTCGGCGCTCACGCTGGAGTTCCGGCCGGGATCGATTTCCTGAACCGGGCGGTTCAATAGCTGTCGCGTCTATGAACGTCTTTCGTGAAGCTTTCATCCGTAGGACTTCTCATTCAGCGTCGCCTTCCTAGCATCCGAATCGTCGATCGGCCGCGAGACCCGCGGTGTGACGATCGGGCCGGGAGATTCCTATGAAGACGATGCTGCGTACCGCTTTCGCCGCCGCCGCGCTGCTCACCGCAGCGACGGCCTTCGCCGACGATCATCGCGACCACGGTCGCGACCACGACCGTCATGGTTACGACCGTGGGCACGACGGCCGCGGGTGGCATCACGACAACGGCTGGCACGGGCATCGCCCGCCCCCGCCGCCGCCGCGCCCCTATTACGGCCACGGTTACTACCACGGCCCGGCGTACTACCACCGTCCGCCGCCGCCGCGCTATTACGGGCACTGGGAGCGTGGGCACCGTTACTACGGGCGCAACGTGGTTGTGTACGACTACAGCGGCTACCGTCTCCGCCCGCCGCCGCGCGGTTACCACTGGGTGCGTGAGAACAACGACTTCCTGCTGGTCGCCATCGCGACCGGTGTCATCCTCGATATCGCCACGCGCTAAGGAGACGTCTGATGAAGATGCTTACCCGCCTGCTGTTCTGCGTGGCCGCCACCGGCGCCATCGCTCCGGCTTTCGCGTTCGATCCGCCGCAGCGGTACGACCACGACGATCACCGCAACGATCATCGCGACGATCGCCGGGACGACCGTCGCGACGACCGCCGCGACTGGCACGACAACCGTCGCGACTGGCATGACGATCGCCACGACCATCGCGGCCCGCCGCCGCACGCCCGCTGGGAACGCGGCCACCGTTACGACGGTCGCGTGATCATCGTCAACGACTACCGCGTGCGCCACCTGCGCGAGCCGCCACGCGGCTATCACTGGGTGCGTGCCGAGGACAACGCGAGCGAGTTCCTCCTCGTGGCCATCGCGACCGGCATCATCGCCGACATCGCGCTGCAGTAAGTTCGCGCCACGGATGACGCAACCGGGGCCCGCGTCGGCCCCGGTTGCGCAGCGCACAACACGTTCGGCCGACATCCCTGCCTATACTCGGACCGGGCCCCTTTCGGGCTCCTACAATCCGGGGAGGCTTCGATGCTGCAGCAGTACGGTTTATGGATCGCGCTGGCATGTGCGGTCGTTGCGATTCTGTATGGCGCATTTTCGGTCAGCTGGGTCCTGGCGCGATCGCCGGGCAACGAACGGATGCAGGAGATCGCCGCCGCGATCCAGGAAGGAGCCCGCGCCTACCTCAACCGTCAGTACGCCACCATCGGTGTCGTCGGCATCATCCTTTTCCTCCTTCTGGGCGTGTTCCTGGACTGGGGCACGGCGATCGGATTCGCACTGGGAGCCATCCTTTCGGGCGCCGCCGGCTACATCGGCATGAACGTTTCGGTTCGTGCCAACGTGCGTACCGCCGAGGCCGCCAGGAGCGGCCTTTCTTCTGCCCTCGCCGTCGCGTTCCGAGGCGGCGCCGTCACCGGCATGCTGGTGGTGGGCCTTGGACTGCTGGGCGTGGCGGGCTACTACGGCGTGCTCACCCACATGGGCTACGAGCAGGCGCACGTGCTGCACGCACTGGTCGGCCTCGCGTTCGGCTCTTCGCTGATCTCGATCTTCGCCCGGCTGGGCGGCGGCATCTTCACCAAGGGCGCCGACGTGGGCGCCGACCTGGTGGGCAAGGTGGAAGCCGGCATTCCGGAGGACGATCCGCGCAACCCGGCCGTGATCGCGGACAACGTGGGCGACAACGTCGGCGACTGCGCGGGTATGGCGGCCGACCTGTTCGAGACCTACGCGGTGACGCTGATCGCCACGATGCTGCTCGGTGGCGTGATGGCGACGGAGGTCGGCCCGAACGGCATCCTCTACCCGCTGGTGCTGGGTGGTGCGTCGATCGTCGCTTCGGTGATCGGCACGTTCTTCGTGAAGACGCGTGGCGGTAAGATCATGAACGCGCTGTACGCGGGCGTGTTCGTCTCCGCCCTGCTCGCCGCCATCGCGTTCTGGCCGATCACCCAGTCGCTGATGGCGGATTCCGCCTTCGGTCCGGGTCGCCTTTTCGGGTGCGCCCTGATCGGCCTGGTGCTGACCGGAGCGATGGTCGTCATCACCGAGTACTACACGGCCACCGAATACCGGCCGGTGCGGCACGTGGCGCAATCGTCCACCACCGGCCATGCGACGAACATCATCGCGGGCCTGGGTGTGTCGATGAAATCCACCGCGCTACCCGTGCTGGCGGTGTGCGCGGCGATCTGGGGCGCCTTCGCGCTGGCCGGCCTCTATGGCATCGCCATCGCGGCCACCGCGATGCTCAGCATGACCGGCATGGTCGTGGCGCTCGACGCGTATGGTCCGATCACGGACAACGCCGGCGGCATCGCCGAGATGGCGGAACTGCCGGCCGAAGTGCGCGGCGTCACCGATCCGCTGGATGCCGTGGGCAACACCACCAAGGCCGTGACCAAGGGCTACGCGATCGGCTCGGCCGGCCTCGCCGCGCTGGTGCTGTTCGCGGATTACACGCACAACCTTGGCCTTCACTTCGGCGGCGCCGAAGTGCGTTTCGACCTGTCGAACCATTACGTGATCATCGGCCTGCTGATCGGCGGCCTCATCCCGTACCTGTTCGCGGCGATGGCGATGGAAGCCGTCGGTCGCGCCGCCGGCGCCGTGGTGGAAGAGGTACGCCGCCAGTTCCGCGAGATCACGGGGATCATGCAGGGCACCACGAAGCCCGACTACTCGCGCGCCGTGGACCTGCTCACCCGCTCGGCGATCCGCGAGATGCTGGTGCCGTCGCTGCTGCCGGTGCTGGTGCCCGTCGTCGTGATCTTCGGCTTCAAGTGGCTGGGTGGCCCGGAGGCCGGCGCGCAGGCGCTCGGCGGCGTGCTGATCGGCACCATCGTCACCGGTCTGTTCGTGGCCATCTCGATGACCACCGGTGGCGGCGCCTGGGACAACGCCAAGAAATACATCGAAGACGGCAACTTCGGCGGCAAGGGTTCCGACGCACACAAGGCGGCCGTCACGGGCGATACCGTGGGCGATCCGTATAAGGACACCGCGGGCCCGGCGGTGAATCCGCTGATCAAGATCATCAACATCGTGGCGTTGCTGTTGATCCCGCTGCTTTGACGATCGGGAGATAGCGGTGGGAGCCAGCCTGCTGGCGATGGGTGCTTGCCGCAGGCTGGCTCCCACCTAGTCCGGAAGTCATGGGCGAATCCGGCCGGCGGTGCGTTATGGTCGGGTGTCTTCCGCCGGAAACCGAATCCTCATGCACCACCGCTTTATTGCGCTGGCCATCGCCCTTACCTTCTGTGGCATGACCCAGGCACACGACGCATCCCATTCCGCCCCGGCCGCCTCGCAGGCCACCGGCGACGACGAGAACCTCTGGCTCGACGACATCGACGGCGCGAAGCCGCTCGCATGGGTCAAGGCGCAGAACGCGAAGACGGTCGCGGCGTATGCCGAAGGCGAGGACTTCGCCACGCTCGACGCCCGCATCCTCGAGGTGCTGGACTCCGACGCGAAGATCCCGATGGTGTCGAAGATCGGCGATCACTTCTACAACTTCTGGCGCGACAAACAGCATCCCAAGGGACTCTGGCGCCGCACCACGCTGGCCGAGTACCGCAAGGACAAGCCGGCGTGGGAAACCGTGATCGATCTCGACGCGCTTGCCGCGAGCGAGAAGGAAAACTGGGTATGGCACGGCGTGCAGTGCCTGAAGCCGGCGAACCGCCTGTGCCTCGTGTCGCTGTCGCGTGGCGGTGCCGATGCCGACGTCGTGCGCGAGTTCGACCTGTCGACGAAGGCGTTCGTGCCGAACGGTTTTTCGCTGCCCGAAGCGAAGAGCCAGGTGGCCTGGATCGACGAGGACCACCTCTACGTCGCGACGGATTTCGGCCCGGGCTCGATGACCGATTCCAGCTACCCGCGCATCGTGAAGGAATGGAAGCGCGGCACGCCGCTGTCCTCCGCCACCACGGTCTACGAAGGCAAGACGTCCGACATGTCGATCTCGGCGTTCCGCGATCGCACGCCCGGCTTCGAGCGCGACTTCGTGCTGCGCGCGCTGGAGTTCTACAGCAGCGAGACGTTCGTGCGCGGCAAGGACGGCAAGCTGACGAAGATCGACGTGCCGAACGACGCCGAAACCGACATCGAGCGCGAATGGCTGCTGGTCGAGCCGCGCACGGCGTGGACGGTCGGTGGCAAGACGTATCCGTCGGGGTCGCTCGTCGCCACGAAGTTCGACGACTTCATGGCCGGCAAGCGCGAGTTCACCGTGCTGTTCACGCCCGACGAGCACACGTCGCTGTCCAGCCATTCGTGGACGCGTCACCACCTGATCCTCAACGTGATGCGCGACGTCGTCAGCGACGTGCGGATCCTCACGCCGTCGACGACGGGCGACTGGAAGACCGAGGCGCTCGGCGGCGCGCCGGCGCTCAGCACGATGACGGCCGGCGGCGTGGACGCCGACGATGGCGACGACTACTTCCTCACCGTGTCGGGCTTCCTGCAGCCGACCACGCTTTATCACGGCGTGCTGGGTCGGGGAGATCGCGAAGCGCTCAAGCACAGCCCGGCGTTCTTCGACGCGTCGAAGTACACGGTGAGCCAGCATTTCGCCACCTCGAAGGACGGCACGAAGGTGCCCTACTTCGAAGTCGCACCGAAGACGCTGAAGGCCGACGGCAGCAACCCGACGCTGGTCTACGGCTACGGCGGTTTCGAGATTTCGCTGCAGCCGGCCTATTCGGCGGGCGTCGGGCGTGCGTGGCTCGAGAAGGGCGGCGTGTACGTCGTGGCGAACATCCGCGGCGGCGGCGAGTATGGTCCGCGCTGGCATCAGGCGGCGCTGAAGGCGCAGCGTCCCCGCGCCTACGAGGACTTCGCGGCGGTGTCGCAGGACCTCATCGACCGCAGGATCACCAGCCCGAAGCACATGGGCATGATGGGCGGCAGCAACGGCGGCCTGCTCGCGGGCAACATGCTGACGATGTACCCGCAGCTCTACGGCGCGGTGGTCAGCCAGGTGGCCCTGCTCGACATGAAGCGCTACCCGCACATGTCGGCCGGTGCGTCGTGGATGGCCGAGTACGGCAATCCGGACAACCCGGAAGAGTGGAAGTACATCAAGACGTTCTCGCCGTACCACAACCTGCACAAGGGCACCCGGTACCCGCCGGTGCTGTTCACCACGTCCACCCGCGACGACCGCGTGGGCCCGGTGCACGCGCGCAAGATGGCGGCGCGCATGCAGGCCATGGGCTTCGATGCCAGCTTCTACGAGAACATCGAGGGCGGCCACGGCGCGGCGGCGGACAACAAGCAATCCGCCTTCATGAATGCGCTGGCCTACACCTGGCTGATGGACCACCTGAAGTAATCTTCAGGTTGCGGCCGGACCGGGTTTTGCCCGGCCGGCCCGCAGGCCGTATCCTATGGGGCTCTCCTAACCCCTCGAAAGCGCAAGGAATCCCATGGGTCTGCATCTCGTCCCCGCCGGCAAGAACGTGCCGGACGAAATCAACGTCATCATCGAAATCCCGAAGGATGCCGAGCCGGTCAAGTACGAAGTGGACAAGGAAAGCGGCGCGATCTTCGTCGACCGCATCCTGTCGACCCCGATGCGCTATCCGTGCAACTACGGCTACGTGCCGGGCACGCTGGGCGGCGACGGCGACCCGCTCGACGCGCTCGTGATCCTGCCCCTCTCGCTGGTGCCGGGCTCGGTGATCCGCTGCCACCCGGTCGGCATGCTGAAGATGACCGACGAAGCCGGCGCCGACGAGAAGCTCGTCGTGGTACCGGTCGAGAAGGTGTTCGCCGGGTACGCGCAGATCCGCGACATCGCCCAGGTCTCGGGCCACTGGCTCGAGCGCATCGGCCACTTCTTCGAGCACTACAAGGATCTCGAGAAGGGCAAGTGGGTCAAGGTCGACGGCTGGGTCGGTGCCGATGAGGCGAAGGCCGAAATCGTTGCCGGCATGGACCGCTACAAGGCCGATAAGTAAGGATCGAAAAAAAACCCGCCGCCGGCGGGTTTTTTTTGCCTTGGGTTTGGCGGCTGGCCCGGCTGCGATGGCGCAGGCCGAGCCGTCAGCCCCGGCCCAGCAACCCGCGCAGGTCGATGATCGCCGCGTTCGCGCGCGAGATGTAGTTCGCCATCACCAGCGAGTGGTTCGCGAAGAAACCGAAGGGCGAGCCGTTGAGGACGACCGGGCTGCCGAGCGACTTCTGCGATTCCTCGAGTTCGCGGATCACCTGCTGCAGGCTCGCGTCGGCGTTCTTGCTACGCAGGATCGGCGCGAAGTCGTGGCGGATGGCTTTCAGCTGCTCCAGCAGCGTCCATGTGTAGCCGCGGGCTTCGTAGAAGTTGTCGTCGATCTTGTTCCAGGGCGTCTGCACGAAGACGGCCTTGGCGGGACCGGTATTCGCGCCGACATCGGCGTTCGGCGCGGCATCGACGCGCAACTGGCCGACGCTGGCGGAGAGTCGCTGCGAGAGCGAGCCCAGCCGTGCCGACACCGTCTGCAGGTAATCCGCCAGGTTGTCCGCACGCGCGTAGAAGTGCGCGTTGCCGTCTTCGGCGTCCGACAGGCGACCGAGGTATTTACCGAGGTCGTCGACGGCCTTGCCGT
The DNA here is from genome assembly GCF_900109915.1 of Luteibacter sp. UNCMF331Sha3.1. Lineage (GTDB taxonomy): Bacteria > Pseudomonadota > Gammaproteobacteria > Xanthomonadales > Rhodanobacteraceae > Luteibacter. The sequence continues at coordinate 141,131 of NZ_FOBU01000004.1, read as the reverse complement.
ACTGCGATTCGGAGCTCGGCAGCAGCCAGCGATCGTTCGGGCTGTTGAGCAGCGGATCGGCCTCGCCCAGATCCTTGTCTTCCGTGGACTGCGTCTGCGAGCGGCTGAAGTCGTTACGCAGGGCGCGCGCGAGGTCGCGCGAGGCGATCAGGGAGCCGAATTCCCAGTTGGGGATGTTGTCCATGAACACGCCGGGCGGCAGGCGGTCGTTGCTGAGGTAGCCGCCGCGCTTGTCGAGCAGGGTGTCGACGGAGCGCATCAGGGTGTACGTGGTGACCGCGCCGGTGCTCATCGGGCGGTCGATGTCCTTCATGTGCGCCGTGGTGGCGGTCACCGGATCGAACTGCGGCGGCTCCTTGTCCCACCACCACATGAGGACCAGCACCAGCAGGATGAGGATCGCGAGCGGAAGCGCGACGGCGAGGCCGAGGGGCCTGCGCCGGCGCTTGACCGGCGGCGGGGTGACGGTCGCATTCATGAGGGTTTCCTTGTCGTCGTGAACGTGACCGGTAGCTTACCCGCCGCACGCTTAACGGGTCAGTGGGCGGAGGGGGCGTCGCCCTTCGCGCCGAGGTTTTCGAGAAGGGTGGCCATGTCCTCGGCGTGTTCTTCTTCCTGCGCCAGGATGTCTTCCATGATGCGTCGCGTGGTCGGGTCGTCGTCGCCGATGTACTGCACGATCTCGCGGTAGCTGTCGATGGCGATGCGCTCGGCGATCAGGTCTTCCTTGATCATGTCGACCAGCGTCGTGCCTTCGACGTAGTCGGCGTGGCTGCGCGAGAGCAGACCCTCCGGATTGAAGTTCGGCGTGCCGTCGAGCTGGGTGATGCGCTCCGCGATGCGGTCGGCGTGCTCCTGCTCTTCCCTGGCATGTTCAAGGAACTCCGACTTGACGCTCTGCGAGTGGATGCCCGGCGCCATGTAGTAGTGATACTTGTAGCGCAGCACGCAGACGATCTCGGTGGCGAGCGCCTCGTTGAGCAGCTTGATCACGGTCTCGCGATCGGCGCGGTAGCCGTCGGTCACGGCGCCGTTGTCGATGTGTTCGCGGGCACGACGGCGGATGTTCTCGATGTCGCTGACGAAGGGCTTCACGTTGGCCATTGCCTGTCTCCTTGCATGCGGGAGGTGGGTAGGGAATGGCGTGACGTTAGGGAGCCTTCTGGAAAGGCCGGGTGAAGACCCGCCCAAGCGGCATCGATTGCTTCGACAGGAAGGCGCGCCGCGGTACACGGCGCGCGTGGGCGTCAGACGCTGACGTTGCGCGGCGAGTACGCGCGCATGAACATGTCCACCGCCGCGAGGGCGTTGGCCTTGACCTCTTCACCGAACTGCACGGCACAGTCCTCGCAACCGAACAGGCGACGGATCAGCAGGTCGCCCTTGAGCAGGGCAAGGAACTGCGTGGTCGCGCGCGAGGCGTCGGGGATGTCGAGCTGGCCGCGCGAGGCGGCGCCTTCGAGCAGGCGCTGCACCAGCTTGTGCATGCGCACCGGGCCTTCTTCCCACACGAGCCGGCCGAAACGCGGATTGCCGCCCGACTGGCAGTCGGACAGGATCGCGCGGAACGTGCCGACGGATTCCGTATTGGTTTCCATGGCCGCGTGCCGGCTGGCGATGTTCGTCAGCGTGACGCGGATATCGGCGCCCTGGCTGAAGTCGAAAAGGTCGTCGGGCAGGCGCTCCTGCACGTGGGCGCGGATCACTTCGCGGAAAAGGTTGTCCTTGTCGCCGAAGTGGCTGTACACGGTGAGCTTGGACACGCCCGCGGACGCCGCGACGGCGTCCATGCTGGTGCCGGCGAAGCCGCCTTGGGTAAACAGCGCCTTGGCGGCCTCGAGAATGGCCGCGCGCTTTTCCATGTCCTTCGGACGGCCCGGGCCCTGGGCCTTGAGTTTCGGGCTGGCGTTCATGGCTACACCTTCACAAACAAAGATTATGACTTTATTATACGCAGCGGTTCAGTTATTTCCAGCACGTCGGGGTTGTCATCTCGCGAGCCGGAAAAACAAGAGCAACGCCGTCCTTCTACCTTAGAATGGTAAATGGGGACGCTCCGGCGGTTCCCCACGTCGCGCAGGGGCCTTCCGCAGCGACCGTTCAGGCGCCAGCGGCCGGTGGCCGGCATGGACCATGACTTCCGTCAGTCCAGTCCGGTGACTTCCGGCACTTCGCCCGGCGGCGGCGGCAAAGCAGCCTTGCGTCATTGGGAAAACGGGTCCTAACCGCTTATCCTTCCGAATCTTTTTGCAGCTTTCGTACGGAAAACCAACCATGGCGATGAATTTCGAGCAGGCCCGGCAGAACATGGTCGAGAACCAGGTCCGGCCCTGGGAAGTCCTCGACGCCGACGTCCTCGACACCCTGAAGGCCGTGCGTCGCGAGGATTTCGTCGCGCCGGCGCACCGTAATGTCGCGTTCGCCGACCTCACGCTGCCGATCGGCCATGGCGAAGTGATGATGAAGCCCGTGATCGAAGGCCGTGTGCTGCAGGCGCTTGCGCTGACCAAGGCCGACGACGTCCTCGAGATCGGCACCGGCACGGGTTACCTCACCGCCTGCCTCGCCCGCCTCGCCGGCAAGGTCACCAGCATCGACATGCACGCCGATTTCGTCGAGGCCGCGCGCCAGCGCCTTGTCGCCGCCGGCGTGACGAACGTCGCCCTGGACACCGCCGAGGCCGTCAACGGCTACACCCCGACGGGCGTTTTCGATGCCGTCGTGGTCACGGGCGCCGTGCATTCGGTACCCGAGAAGTTCGTGCGCTGGCTGAAGCCGGGCGGGCGCATGTTCGTCGTCCGCGGCGATTCGCCCGCGCAGACGGCGGTTCTCCTCACCCACGAGGGCGAGGGGCGCTACCGCGAGGAATCCCTGCTCGAAACGGACCTTCCGTACCTGGCGCATGCCGCGCCGGTGAAGCGCTTCGTGCTCTGACCCACCAGATCCCCATCACTCACGAGGCGAAACCATGCGTTTGAAGCTGCTTACTGTCGCGCTGGCACTGGCCGCGACGCCGTTCGCAAGCCACGCCGAAGATCTGCTCGACGCCTACCGTCAGGCGCGTGCGAACGATCCGACGCTGTCGCAGGCAGATTCGACGCGCCTGGCCACGGATGAAACCGTCGTGCAGACGCGCGCGCTGCTGTTGCCGCAGATCAATGCGCAGCTCAGCCTGAGCCAGACGGACGTCAACGGGCCGAACCGCAGCACGGGCACGGCCGCGGATGGCAGCACGGTCCTCGGGCCCGATCTCGGCCACACCCGTACGCGCCAGCAGACGGCGACCGTCAGCCAGAGCGTGCTCGACCTCAGCAAGTACGCCGACCTGAAGGCGGCGAAGTCGTCGTCCGAGGCGCAGGACGCCACATACGAGGCCGCGCTGCAGCAGCTGGCGACCCGCGTCGCCACGGCGTACTTCCAGGTGCTGACCAACGACGACGCCCTGACCTTCGCCAAGGCCAACGAACAGGCCCTCGCCCGCCAGCTCGAACAGGCCCAGCAGCGCTTCGACGTGGGCCTCTCGGCCATCACCGACGTGCAGGACGCCAAGGCCCAGCACGACACCGCCGTGGCCGCCGTGATCACCGCCGAGAACACCCTGGCCGATTCGCGCGAAGCCCTCACGCAGATCACCGGCAAGCCGGCCGACAACCTGAAGAAGCTGCGCGAGCAGCTGCCCATGGACGCGCCGGCACCGAACGACCCGAAGGCATGGGTGGCCGAAGCGGTGAAGAGCAACCCGCAGATCCTCGCCTCGCAGTACAACGTGGAGTCCGCCGAGCACAGCATCTCGTCGGCGCGCGCCGGCCATCTGCCGACCGTCGACGCCACGGCCACCTACGGCAAGAGCACGCAGTGGTACGAGAACAACGGCACCGGGGCGGCGAACGCGATCAACCGTCTCAACGGCAACGGCCGCGGCCAGACGACGGTGGGCGTCACGCTCAACGTGCCGATCTTCTCCGGCGGTGCCACGCAGTCGCGCGTGCGCCAGTCGATCTACCAGCGTGACGCCGCGCAGGACTCCCTGGAGGCGACGCGCCGCCAGGTCGTCCGCGACACGCTCAACTACTACCGCTCGGTCGTGGCCGGCATCAGCAAGGTCGAGGCCACCAAGGCCGCGGTCGAGTCGTCGGAGAGCGCGCGCGACGCCACGCAGGCCGGCTTCGAAGTCGGCACGCGTACCATCGTCGACGTGCTGATCGCCCAGCAGAACCTCACCCAGGCGCTGAGCGACTACTCGCAGTCCCGCCACCAGTTCATCCTCGACAAGCTGCTGCTCAAGCAGACGGCGGGCACGGTGGACGTGAAGGACCTCGAGGCGATCAACAGCCTGCTGCAGTAAGGCGAGTCGTCCGCGATACGATGCGAAAGCCCCGGGGAAACCCGGGGCTTTCGTCGTTTCAGGGCCGGGCTTCCAGCACGATGTTGAACGGCGACGCGGCCGCGCGACGGAAGCGCCGGAATCCCGCCGCGTCGACCACCACCTCGCGCAGGCGGGCCTCGCCGGCCTGCGCGCCCAGCGCAGGCCCCTGCCGGGCGAGCGACACGGGCACGCAGATCATCGACGACGCCGCGTAGTACACGCGCCCCACGGGATTGAGGTTGTCCGCGGTACGGTCGCCCGCGAAGGGCTCCACGATCATGCAGGTGCCGTCGTCCTTGAGCGCGGTGCGCGCGTGGCGTGCGGCGCCGGTGGGATCGCCCATGTCGTGAAGGCAGTCGAAGAACGCGATGAGGTCGAAATCGCGGCCTGCGTAGCCGGCGGCTTCCGCCTGTTCGAACGACACGTTGGTCACGCCGGCGGCGGCCGCGCGTTCGCGGGCGACCTCGATCGACGGTCCGTGGTAGTCGTACCCGGTGAAATGCGAGGCGGGGAACGCCTTCGCCATCAGGACGGTGCTGGCGCCGTGCCCGCAACCGATGTCGGCGACCCTGCCGCCCCGGGACAGTTTGTCGACCACGCCGTCGAGCGCGGGGAGCCATTCTCCGAGCAGATGCATGTGGTAGCCGCCACGGAAGAAGCGTTCCACGCCGTGGAACAGACAGGGATGATGGTCGCCCCACTCCATGCCCTCGCCGCTGCGGAAGTTGTCGCGCACGCGCGGATAGGTGTGAAAGAGCGCCAGCGCGATCTCGTACGCGCCCGCCAGATCGACGGGGCCGGCCGGATCCGCGAGGCACGCCGCCTGTTCGTCGTTGAGCCGGTAGGTGCCCGACGCCGCGTCGAAATCGACGTAACCGCCGGCCGCCTGGTTGCCGAGCCACTCCCGCACGTAACGCTCGCTGGTGCCGGTGCGCTCCGCGAGGGCGGCGGGTGTGAGGGATTCCTTCGCCAAAGCCTTGTACAGGCCGAGTTCGTCGCCGAGCACGACGAGCACCGCGCTGAACGCGGCGCCGAGGTCGCCGACGGCCTTGCCGAGAAAGGCGTTGAGTCGTTCTTCGTTGAGGGTCATGTGCGCGCTCCGTTACGAGAGGGCGACCCTGCCAACGGCAGCATAGCGCGATGGCCGGCGCCCGCAAGGGCGCCCGACCGTCATTCCTGGAGCAGGCGGTCGACCAGCTCCATCACCTTGCCCACCGAGCCGCGCTCGCTCTCGAACACCTGCCGCGCGGCGCTGCCCATGGCGGCGCGGCGTTCGGGATCCCGCAGCAGCGACAGCACCTCGGCGCCGAGGCCGGAGCCGTCGTCGACGCGCTGGCCGCCGCGCTCGTCGAGCAGCAGCTGGGTAATTTCCTCGAAGTTGTATGTGTAGGGACCGACCAGCACCGGCTTGCCGAAGGCCGCGGGCTCCAGCACGTTGTGGCCGCCGATCGAGACCAGGCTGCCGCCGACGAAGGCGACGTCGGCCGCCGCGAAGAAGCGCAGCAACTCGCCCATCGAGTCGATCACGAAGCACTGCGTGGCATGGCCGGGCAGCGTGTCGGTGCTGCGCGTGGCGACATTGAAGCCCAGGCTCCGGACGGAACTCTCCACCGCCTTGAAGCGCTCGGGATGGCGCGGGGCGATCAGCAACAGGGCGTCGGGCAAACGACGCAGCACCTCGAGGTGCGCCTCGAGCACGCACATCTCCTCGCCCTCGTGCGTGCTGGCGGCGATCCAGACCGGGCGGCCGGTGCCCCAGGCCTCGCGCATCGACGTGCCGGCTTCGAGCGCGGCGCGCGGTACCGGCATGTCGAACTTGAGGTTGCCGCAGACGGTGAGCTGGCTGGGCTCCGCGCCGAGCAGGCGGTAGCGCGCGGCGTCGGTGCGCGACTGCGCGGCGATGTGGCTCACGCAGCGCAGTGCGCGCTTCACCAGCGAGCTCATGCGCGCGTAGCCGCGCAGCGAGCGCTCGGAGAGGCGCGCGTTGGCGATCAGCAACGGGATGCCGTGGCGGCGGCACGCGAAATAGAGGTTCGGCCAGATCTCGGTTTCCACGATCACCGCCAGTCGCGGCCGTGTGCTGCGCAGGAAGCGCTTCACGGCGAACGGGAGGTCGTACGGGAGATAGACGCTGTGCACGGTGTCGCCGAACAGCTGGCGCACGCGCTCCGAGCCTGTCGGGGTCACGGTCGTCACGAGCATCGGGGCCTGCGGATAGGCCTCCATCAGGGCCTTCACGAGGGGCTCGGCGGCGTTCACCTCCCCCACCGATACCGCGTGCACCCACAGGCAGCCGTTGAGGCGGGGCTCGCGGAACCGGCCGAAACGCTCGCGCCAGCGCACGTGGTAGTCGCCGTAACGCATGCCGCGCGCCATCAGGCGGAGCATCACCAGCGGCGTGAACAGGTACATGGCGAGGTTGTAGAGCAGGCGCAGCAGCACGCGGATCCCTGGTATTGCCGATGACCGGGCAGTATAGCCGCCCCCATTCGCTACAATGCCCGGCCATGCCCGGAATGCCCCGCCCCCACCTGACCCGTACCCTGCTCATGCCCCGTCACTGGGCGGGCTGGCTCGGCGTCGCCGTGATCTGGCTGATCGCCCGCCTGCCCTTCCGGCTGCTGATGCGCCTGGGCCGGCTGGCTGGCCGGCTGGCGCTGCACCTGAATCCCGAACGGCGCCGCATCGCGGCGACCAACATCGCACTGTGTTTCCCCGAGCTCGACGCGGAGGCGCAGAAGGCGCTCGTCCGCGCGAACCTGTGCGACGTCGGCATGATGCTCTCGGAGTTCGCGCTGGGCTGGATGGGTTCGGACGAGGCCATCGCGAACGTCCCGGTCACGGTCGAGGGCCTCGAACACCTCGAGGCCGCGCGTGCCGCCGGCCGTGGCGTACTGCTCGTCGGTGGCCATTTCTCGCATCTCGAACTGTGCGCGCGGCTGGTATCGCAGCGCATCCGCATCGCCGGCATGTATCGCCGCATGGATTCCGACGTCTTCGAATTCGCGGTGCTGCGTTCGCGCCTGCACTACGCGAGTGCGATGTTCGAGAAGGACGATATCCGCGGCACGGTGAAATACCTGAAGAACGGCGGCACGCTCTGGTACGCGCCCGACCAGGACATGCGCAGCAAGGACAACGTGTTCGTGCCGTTCTTCGGCGTCCTCGCGGCGACGATCACCGCGACGCATCACCTCGCGCGTCTCTCGGGTGCGCTGGTCATCCCCTTCTATCATCGCCGCCTCCCGGGCGACGCCGGTTACGCGATGCGGCTGGGCGAGCCGATGGACGACTTCCCGAGCAAGGACGCCGCCCTCGACACCGCGCGCGTCAACGCACAGATCGAACAGATGGTGCGCGAAGCGCCCGAGCAGTACCTCTGGGTACACAAGCGCTTCAAGACGCGACCACCGGGCGAACCGAAGATCTACTGAGGGGTGCCGGCAGCGGGACCGGCGGGCGAATGGCGAGCACCCATCGCGGCCGAGGCCGCTCCCACACGAGCCTTCATCGCTCGACGATTGTCGGTCGCGCACGAGGCCACTCCCACACTTACCTTGCATCGCTCGGCTGGCAGCAGACGCGGCCGGGGCGCTTCCGTACGAGTCTTTCGCTCGGCTTTCCTGTCCTGAAACGAATGTCGAACGGCCGTGCGCAGGCGAAAGGCACGCGAAAAATCGTCTGGGTAAAACGGATGCTCCATCACACGGACCGTTCGTCATGTCGTCGATTCTTCGTTTCGCACGTTCGCTGCGTAACCGCACCGGGTGGCATAGCAAACGGTCGCATGCCATCGGTGCCGTGCTCACCTATGTGGGACGGAGCGTCGCGCGGTGGCGCGAGCACGATGCGTGGCTGGCGTTTCTCGAGTCGTCGCCGATGGCGGGCATCACGTCCATCGATCATGTGCTGATCGAGCGCTACCAGCATCGCTACATCAACAAGGCATGGAGCCGCGAGCAGCGTCTGGCGGCCGTGCGCGATCACTACGCCTTCGCGCTTGCCCGCTTCCCGCGCCCGTTCTTCCACACGCTGTATCGCGAACGCAAGGTCGTCGCGGGACAGATCGATCTGCGCGACGGCGGTAAACTGTCGCTCATCGTGAAGGCGCCGATGCGCCGCAGTCGCGAAGGCGAACTGAGCCTTTCGCTGACCGACGCATCGGGCCTGCAGATCTCCTACGCGACGATTTCGTTCGTCGACGGTGGCCGCACCCTCGTGATCGGTTGCCTGCAGGGCGCCGCGAACAACGCCGGGCGCGACGTCGTGCGCGAGCTGACGCGCCAGTGCCACGGCCTGCGCCCGAAGAACCTGCTGCTGTCGATGATCCGCGCGCTGGCCGAGGCCTTCGACGTGGAGCGCGTGCTCGGTATCGGCAACGCGCGCCATGTGTTCGCCGGCATCCCGGACAAGGTCAAGGCCGACTACGACGCGTTCTGGCTCGAAGCCGACGGCGTGGCCGGCGAGGATGGCTTCTTCGTGCTGCCGCCGCGCGAGCCGGTTCGCAACGCGATGGACGTGGAGAGCAAACGCCGCAGTGAATTCAGACGCCGCGAGGCGCTGCGTCATGAGGCCTGCGAGTTACTTCTCTCGGCGTTCGGTGTCGAGCGGCCGGCCCTCGCGCTGGCCGCCTGAGCGGCGCAGTTCGTAGAGCTTGGCGTATTTGAGGAAGGCATAGAACGCATGGACACGGGCGGCGACGAAACCCGCCCAACCGGCGCGCCAGTGCCCGCGCCAGAAGTAGTACCGGGCGAACGCCACCGTCGGATACATGACCATGCGCGTGCGCAGAAAGGCCGGGGTGCGCGCATGCCTGTCGCGCACCTGCAGCGAGGAATACGCGTTCGCCTTGGCGACACGGCCTTCGATGTCGCGCTCGCCATAGTGATCGATCACCACGTCGAGACGGCCGACCGGCCCGTCGACCACGACGCTCTCGTGCACTTCGTGCCCGCTCATGCGCGCCCGCGTGCGATCGAACAGGCGCACGTAGTGGTTCATGCGGGCACGATCCGCCTGCCAGCGCCAGAACACCCACTCCCGTCGCAGCAGCACGAAACCCGCGACCGTCGGTGCGGTGAGTGCCGCCTCGATGCGCGCGGCGGCGGCGGCCGGCAGCGATTCGTCGGAGTCGAGCAGCAGCACCCAGCGATGACGCGCCAGGTCGATCGCGGCCTGCTTCTGCGCGCTGTAGCCGGCGAAGGGCCGCACCTCCACTCGCGCGCCATGCGAGGCGGCGATGTCGTGCGTCGCGTCCGTCGAGCCAGAATCGAGCACGACGACGTCGTCGGCGAACGCGACCGAGGCGAGGCACGCGCCGATCGTGTCGGCATTGTTGAACGTCGTGAAGACGACCGAGAGCGGTTCAGCGCGCACGGACCGGCGTCTCGTCCGGGAGATCGGCGTATAGCGCCGCGCACCACACCGCGACGAGCCAGGAGGCGAGCAGGCCCCACCACGCGGCATAGAACGCCATGTGCGTGTTCAGCGGGAAGAGGATCGCCACCAGCGCGACGGTGGCCGGGAACGCACGATCGCGCGCGACCGCGCCGGCCTTCCACCACGTGCGGATGGCCAGCACCGTCGCCGCCAGCCAGGCCAGCAGACCGAGCGTGCCGGTTTCGGTCGCCACCTCGAGCAGCACCTGGTGCGCGTGACACGCCCCTTCGCCGTCGCCGCACTTCTCCACAGTGAGGAAATGGTCGCCGGGCGCCGCATACGTCGGGTACGCCACGCGGAAACCGCGCACGCCCACCCCGTTGACGGGGTGGCCTGCGTACATGCGAAGGCCCGTCACCCAGATGTCGAGACGCCCGGTCAGCGCGGTGTCGAGGCCCGCCGGGGTACCCGACAGGGCCGGGATGGTATGCGCGACGCGATCGCGGAAACGCGGCGACACCTGCCACGCGAGCGCGCCGGCCAGCGCGACCACGCCGCCCGCGACGAGGCCCGCGATGGCGAAGCGGCGCAACGAACCGGCCTCGCGCCAGAGGAACCCGATGGCCACGAGGCCGTAACAGAGCCACGACGCGCGCGAGCCCGAGAGGAGCACGGGACCGAGCGCGAGAAGGAACGCGATGACGAGGCCGCGACGGCCCCAGCGCTCGCGCGCGGACCAGAGCAGGAACGGCGCCAGCGCGGACAGCGCGGGACCGAGCTTCAGGTTGGTCGCCCCGAAGATGCCTGACAGGCGCTCGGGATGCGACGCTCCGGCGAGCCCGTAGCCCGTCAACGCCTGCACCCACGCGTCGGCCACCCACACCGCGACGACGACCCCGGTAGCGAGATACAGCGCGCGCACCTTTCCCGGTCGCCGCATGGCGAAGCTCGTATAGATGCCGAGCGGAGCGAAGCGCAGGATGCCGGCGACGGTGCCCCAGCTCTTGCCCGGCGCGACGGCGTCGACGGCCGAGACCAGCGCCGCGAGCGCGTAGGCGGCGAACAGCGCGAGGAACAGCTTCGCGCCCTCGTGGTGCCGGATCGCGTGCGGCTCGCGCACCAGCAAAAGGATGGTGCCGACCAGCGCGAGGAACACGCCGAGCTCCGCGCTGCGACCGAAGGGCAGCAATGCCGGCACCAGCCACACGGGCAGCAGGGGCGACGCCAGGCCTGCGCGGATCGACGCGCCGGGACGAAAGCCACTCACGCGGCGGAAGCCCCCGACACCACGTCCGCGTAGATCGCGAGTGTCGCGGACTGCATGTCGACGAGCCGGTAGCTGCGCGGCGGCGGAATGGATGGCGCGAAGCGAAGCAGTTCGGCGGCGCGTTCGACGAGTTTCTCGCGGTCGCCCAGCGGTACGCGACCGGCGGGATAGAGTTCCGCCAGCAGCTCGCCGACACCGCCGTGCGCGTAACCCATCACCGGGCGGCACAGCGCCAGCGCTTCCACGACGGTGCGCCCGAACGACTCCGGGCGTACCGAGAGCTGCAGCACGAGATCGGACATCGCGTAGACGTCGCGCACGTCCGAGCGCGTCGGCGAGATCACGACCTTGTCGTCGAGGCCGCGGTTATGGATGAGCGAGCGCAGTTCGGCGACGTACGCCTCGCGGCCCGGCTCGTCGGCGCCCAGCAGCAGGAGGCGGACGTCGATGGCGCGTTGCGCGAGGTCGGCAACGAGCTCGATCGCATCGGCGTGGCCCTTCAGCCGCGTGCCACGACCGGGCAGCGTGAGCAGCGGCGCGCCGGCCAGCTGCGGGTATTGCTCGAAGAAGGCGCGCTGCCAGGTGTCGTCGGGCCGGTAGCCGTACGGGAAGGCGTCGGTGTCGATGCCGCGGGGCACGACGGCGATGCGCGACGCCTCGATGTCGTTCGGGTAGTGGCGCAGCACGTAGTCGCGCAGGGTTTGCGAGACGACGATCACGCGCTCGCCGCGCAGCAGGATCGCGCTGTAGCGACCCGGACTGTTCAGCCCGTGCACGGTCGTGACGAAATGCGGCCGCGGCTTCACGCCGCGCATGGCCCACCAGCCGACCCACGCCGGCAGGCGCGACCGGGCATGCACGATGTCGGGCTTCAGCTCGCGCAGGATGCGGCGCAGCTTGCCCACGGTGAACAGCGTGCCCAGCGACTTGCGCCCGATGGGCAACACGATGTGGCGACTGCCTTCGGCTTCGAGCTGCTCCACCATCCGTCCGCCGGCCGAGACGACGATCGACGTGTGACCCGCCTGGACGAGGGCCCGCGCGATTTCCAGGGTCGAACGCTCGGCGCCACCCGCATGCAGGGAGGGGATGAGTTGTACGACGGTCATCGTCCGGGACGGGGAGACGGTGGCCATGAGCGATCCGGATGGGGTGGGTGACGCGGGCGAAGCAGGAACCGTGCCCGCGTGGGTCGATCAGTCTTTCAGGACGTAGTTCGCGCCGCAATAGGAGCACTTGGACGTACCGCCCTCGTCTTCGATGGGCAGGTAGACCCTCGGGTGCGAATTCCACAGGTACATGCCCGGCATGGGGCACGACAGCGGAAGGTCGGCACGCGTCACTTCGTAACGATTTTCGGCGTTCGCCGGGATCAGCGGCGCAGCCGCGGGATTGGGGCGCATGGGAAAACTCCGGCGATGCGGTGGATCCGGGGACAAGTAAGGGATGTTAGCAGGAACGCTGAGCCAGGCGACGCGCCGGGGCGCCGCCTGGCTGGGGCTGGCATCGGTTTTCGTCAGGGCGCGACGTACGTCGCCAGCACATTCACGTTCGCGAAGTCCTTGACCGCGGTGAGGCGCACGTACCACGTGCCTGCCGCCGGACGCGCCACCGCGACGCTTTCGGCGTTGCCCGGATGGACCGAGCGCAGATCGGCGTCGGAACCGTCCGCGGCGGGCACGTCCGTCGCCTTGACGAAGAGCGACGCGTCGCCCGTGCCGCCCACGCTGCGGATCACGAGGTTGCGGGCTCCCGCGGGCACCTCGATCGCGAAGACGGACGAGCCGCCCGCCGCGCGCTGTTGCGGTGCCGAGAGACGGCCCTGCACCAGTGGCACGACCTGCGGCGGCAGCACGACGCCCGACGCGGCCGCGACGGCGCCCTGCGCGTCGAGGATGCCGCTGCCCACCGAGCGGTCGGGCGTGAGCGGGAACGGGCGGCTGCTCGCGGTGAGCAGGGTCTTCACCTGCGCCGGCGTCGGCACCGGGCGTCCGGCCTTGGCCGCCGCGTCGAGCATCAGCGCGACGGTGGCGCTGACGTGCGGCGTGGCCTGCGAGGTGCCGGCCATGCCGGCATACGTCGAGCCGCCGTCGGCGACCGCGACCGGGGTGGTCGTGCCGGCGTTGTACGCCGCCCAGATGAAGCCCAGCGGCACGGCTTGCTGGCCGCTCGACGCGTCGTTGGTGAAGACGCCGCCGCCGGGCGCCGCCAGCGTCACCGCGGTGCCGTAGTTGGAATAGAACGCGCGACGCCCGGTCACGCCGGTGGCCGCGACCGTCACCACGCCCGGGCAGCTCGCCGGCGTATAGAGAGACGCGTCGTCGCTCGTGTTGCCGGCGGCCACGACCACGGTCGCGCCACGGCCGAGCGCGGCGGCCACCGCATCGGACGTCACGCTGTCGGACAGGCAGCTACCGCCACCGCCGAGGCTCAGGTTGATGACCTGCGCCGGGTGCGTGTTCTCGGGCACGCCGTCCACATGTCCGCCCGCGGCCCAGACGATGGCGTCGGCGATGTCGGACGTGTAGCCGCCGCAGTGACCGAGCGCGCGGACCGGGAGCACCTTCGCCCCCGGCGCCGCGCCTGCCAGACCGAGGCCATTGTTGGTGCGCTCCGCGACGACGCCTGCCACGTTGGTGCCGTGCCAGCTGCTGGATTCCGGCGGGCGCGAACCATCGGTGCATTCGCTGAGCCACGGCTCGGCGTCGGTCCAGTCGCCAAGATCCCAGCCGCCCGGCACGCGGCCGTCGGTGTCGCGCCCGGACACGAACGCGTCGTCGATGAAGTCGTAGCCGGCATCGGCGAGGGAGGTGTCCAGATCGTCGTGGGCGGTGATGCCGGTATCGATGACCGCCACCGTGACGCCCGAGCCGTCCACGGTCGGGAACAGGTTCCACAGGCCCGGCAGGTTCACGCCGCCGGTCGGGTCCGCGAAGTTCCACTGCGCGTAGAGGTAATCCGGATCGTCCGGCGGCGCCGCGTCGGTGGCACGCATGTCGCGCACCGGATGCAGCAGCACGTCGGGCTCGACGTGCGCCACCGCGGGATCCGCGGCGAGGGTCTTCATCAGCGCCGCGGCGTCCGCGGCGCCGAGCTTGCGCGAAAGACGGAACACCGTGCCGTCGACGGCGAGGCGACGGACCGCGGTGGCGCTGGCCGGCGTGGCGGCACGCGCCCCGGTCGACGCGTTGCGCGACAGCGCGGCCGCGAACGCCTGCGTCGCCACGGCGGTGTCGATGCGCTCGTGGCTGTCCTGACGGAAGCGGACGATGAAGCGGTCGTAGCGGAGGCCGTCGCGCAGGCCGCCCGTGGCGACCTTCGCATCCGTCGTCGCGGGCGCGGCGGCGGCGGGAATCGCCGTGAGCAGGGCGAGCGCGAGCGCGCCCATCGAGAGAAAGCGTGTGGTCTTCATGGAGGATGTCCTTGGTGGGAAGCGCGCGGTCACAGATCGACGCCGAAGCCGACGCCCGCCGAGTTTTCGGAGCCGCTGAAGGCGCCGCCGATGCTCATGCGCGTGCGCTCGCCGAGTTGCGTGGCATAGCCGAGCGACAGCGCCTTCTGGCCTCCCTGCACACCGGCACCGACCGCGATGCGACCCGCGGACGACGTCGCGCCGGCGGCGTTGATCGCCATCTGCGTGCTCGCCGCACTCATCGCGCCGATGCGATCCACGCGGCGGTCCACTTCCCGGAAGCGATCGTCGTATTGCGAGAAGCGCTGATCGGTGTAGCGCTTCGCGGCGTCGAGCGTCGCGCGGTCGCCGGTGTCGGCATAGCTCTTCGCACTCTGCAGCGCCTGATCCACCTGGCCGACATTGGCCGCGTCCGTCGCCGCGGTACCCGCGGCGACCTGGGTCACGCGGCGCTGCTGGCCCACGTTGCCGACGGACACCGTGTTCGCCTCGTCGGCGACGGAACCCGCACCCAGCGCGACGCTGTTCCCGGCCGTGCTGGACGCACCCTGCCCCACCGCCGTGCCGGAAGCGGCACTGACGTGCGTGTCCGCACCGACCGCCACGGCGTTCGTCGCCGCCGCGTCGATCGTCGCGTTACTGCCCACGGCCGTGCTGCCGTCCGCGCTCACCGTGGCACCGGTGCCGATGGCGGTATCGCGACCGTCGCGCGCCATCGCACCCTCGCCGAGCGCGAGACCCTTGCCTCCGCCGTGCCCGGGGTCGCCATGACCGGGGCCGCCATGGCCCGGGCCACCGTGGCCGTCGTCGTTCTGCAGTTCCCGGATATCGTGCAGCGCGCCGCTCAGGGAGACGTCCAGCGCTTCCAGCGCGCGACCGACGTCGGCATACGGGTTGCCCTGGACGAGATACGTCGGCGCCGTGAACGTGCCGCCCGCGTACGAGGCGCCGCCGCCGAACGCCGCCGCGATGGCGAGGCCGTTGAGTTCGGCACCGCCCGACACCTCCTGCAACGCGCTCGTGAGCTGCCCCACGTTGACCGCGTCGTTCGTATCGATGCCGGCGCGCACGTTGGCGATGCGACGCGTGATCGCGTCGTGCGTCGTGCCTTCGCCGTCGACCCAGGCCGTCGCCGCACCGACGGACACCGTGTCGTCCGCGTCCGCCAACGAGCCCGCGCCGAGCGCGACGCCGTTGGCGCCGAGCACCAACGTGGAGCGACCCAGCGCCACACCGTTGCCGAACGCCTGCGCCCGGTCGCCGACGGCGATCGCATAGTCGGCGTACTCGAACGGACTGGCGTCCAGCGTGCCCGGCAGGTCGTCGCAGATCATGCAGGGCAGGTCGCCGCCACCGTCGTCCGGCGGCATCGGTCGCTGGCCGCCGGTCCGCGCGTTCGTACCGAAGGCGATGCTTCCGACGCCGTAGGCCTGCGCGCCGAATCCCGCGGCGCTCGAATCGGCGCTGTTGGCACGGGCCGCGCCGATCGCGATGGAGTTGTCGCCCACCGCCGTGGCCGCCGCACCCAGCGCCGCCGCGACGCTACCCGTCGCCTGGGCGGCATAGCCGACCGCGGTCGACGAGCCGAACGCACCCGTGGCGAGCGCGTTGGCGCCCACGGCGGTCTGTCCAAAGCCGTTCGCGCGGGTGCCCACGCCCACCGCCAGCGTCCGCTCGCCTGCCGCCTGGGCACTGTAGCCGATAGCCTGCGCGAAGATGCCGTCCGCCGAAGCGAACTGGCCGATCGCCATCGACGCCGGACCGATCCCTTGGGCCGACAGGCCGACCGCCATCGACTGGTCGCCATCCGCGTGCGCACCGGCACCGACGGCAAGGCCGAAGTCCGCCGACGCGCTGGCGCCCGCGCCGACCGCGACCGCCGCGTAACCGGTCGCGCTGGTGGACGCGTCGACCAGATAACCGTCCGCATCGGGCACCGCCGCCGAGCCGCCCAACGCCATCGCGCCGGTGCCGCTGGCGAGGCTGCCGTAGCCCAGCGCTACACCGCTGTCGCCCGTCGCGGTGGCGAACGCGCCGACCGCCGAGGCACCGACGCCGCTGGCGAGGCTGAAGCCGCCCATGGCCACCGTGTAGTCGGCGAGCGACTGGCTCGCATAGCCCACGGCGCTGCTGGCGAGCCCTATCGCGCTGCTGGCCGCGCCGATGGCGACGCCGTCGCTGCCCGGCGCGACCAGGGCGTCATCGCTCCCGTCACCCGCGCCATCGACGGCGACGTACTCGCCGCCGGTCGCCGCCACGGCCGCGGAGGAGGCCGGTTTCGTCGTCGCCACGGCCGTGGGCGTCTTCACTTCGTCTGCCAGCGCCAGCGCCGGCAGCGCTGCCGCGATCGCCATTGCAATTCGCAGGCGCCCGAACGTCACATATGGATGTCTCACGTTTTCGCTCCCCAAGGAATGCATGTGGCGCCAGCCGTCTTCCCCCCGGATCCCTTCCACGCACCGGCGCCGACTGTCCTGATCGACCGGCGTTGCGCCGGTGTCGGGGCATCGTAGGTTTGTCATCCTCCCGTCACACGCACCCACGGTCACCAATGCTCACCGATCCTCACCAGACGTCGGCACGACCCGTCCACGATGCGCTGCGCGTCTTCGTGCGCTGGCTGCGCGACGTTCCCGTCGACGATCCCGTCGAGCGTCGCCACGCGCCCGTGCTGCAGTTCCTGATGCTTTTCATCCTCGCCACGGTGCCCGCGAACTGGTGCTATCACCTCGCGATCGTGCGCACGCCGATGCGACGCGACGTGATGGTCGACGTCGGCGTGGACGTGCTCGTCTGGGGTGCCGCGGCCCTGGCCCTATGGTTGATCCGGCGCGGCGCCCTGCGTCGTGCGACGCTGGTGTTCACCGGCGCGATGCTCGTGTCGCTGACCACGATGTATCTCTCCATCGGGCTCACGCGCCAGCTGCTCGACCAGACCTATCCGGTGCTCACGATCGTGCTGGGCGGGCTCGTGCTCGGCCGGCGCGAACTGTGGACGATCTACCTGCTGCTGATGGCGATGTTCTGCGTCGGCGGACTCGTCGACGTGGTGCAGCTGTCGGAGCGTGCCTATCCGCGCCCCTGGATCGGTGCGGCCAACCTGCCCTCGCTGGCGATCAGCTACTTCGCCATCACGTTCGTCGTCGACCGCTGCGTCGCCGCGTTGCGCGGCGCGCTCGACGAGTCGCGCCGCCTGACCCGCGCGCTCGCCGCCAGCAACGCCACGCTGCGCGACGAGATGGCGGCGCGCGAACACGCGCAGGAAAACCTCCTGCACGCGCAGAAGATGGAAACCGTCGGCCGCCTGGCGGGTGGCGTGGCGCACGACTTCAACAACGTGCTCGCCGTCATCGAGGGTTACACGGAACAGGCGCGCGACGCCCACGAACCCGAGCGCTTGCGCGAGTCGGTACGCGGCATCGCCGCGGCGGCGCAGCGCGGCGCGGCCGTGAGCCGCAAGCTGCTGAGTTTCAGCCGGCGCGAGACGATCCGCCCGGAGGTGTTCGATGTGCGGGCGGCGATGCGCGAGATCGCGCCGATGCTGCGGCAGCTGTTCGGCGATGGCCATCGGGTGAAAATCGACGACACGCTCGATGCGTCGACGCACGTGTGCATCGACCGCGGGCAACTGGAGCTTTCCCTGCTCAACATCGCCGCCAACGCGCGCGACGCGATGGCGGCGCACGGCCGCTTCGGCGTGACGCTGTCGGCGCTTCGCCATGCGGACACCGACGGCTTGCTCGTGGAACTGCACGACGACGGCGAAGGCATGACCGAGGCGACACGGCAGCGGATCTTCGAACCCTATTTCACGACCAAGCCGGCAGGCTCGGGTACCGGGCTCGGCCTCGCCGTGGTGCGCGATGCCTTCAATGCGGTCGGCGGATGGGTCGACGTGGCGAGCGAGCCCGGTGTCGGCACGCATTTTCGCCTGTGGCTGCCCGTGGTCGCGCCACCCGAGCCGGCGCAGGCCGACCACGCGGCGGTGCGCGTGCTGCTCGTCGAAGACGACGGCGAGCTGCGCGACCTGCTGCTCGACGCGCTGGACGAGGCGGGGTGCGTCGCGATCGCGACCGACAACGCGGTCGATGCGCGACGCATCCTGTGCGACGCCGGGGACTCGCTCGAAGTGGTGGTCAGCGACTGCCACCTTCCGGGCACGGAGCACGGCCGGCTCGGGTGGCTCGACGACATCGATCTGCCGATCGTGCTGATTTCCGCCAGCGTGGATGCCGAGGCGCGCCGGTTGCAGGATGCCGGGCGCCGGGTGAGCTGCCTGCCGAAACCGTTCGCGGCCGCCGCGCTGGTAGAGCGCGTGCGCCGGATGGCCGCGACGCGTCAGGCGAGCATGACGTAACCGGTACCGCGCACGGCGCGCAGGGGCAAGGCTTCGCCGGTGCGGTCGGCGATCTTGCCGCGCAGGCGGTGCACCAGCACTTCGAGCCGGTGCGGGTCGAAGTCGTAGATGTCGTCGGTGAGCGCGGTGACCATGTCGTCGCGACGGACCACCGCGCCGGGCGAGGCCATCAGCAGGGCGAGCACCTTGCGTTCCGCATCGTTCAGCGCGATGCGGCAATCCTGCGGTGACACCAGGCACCAGCCGCTCGCGTCGAGACGCCATCCGCCGCCGGACATCGGCGCCTCCGGCCGGAGCCGGCGTAAAAGACTGTGGAGCGTTGCGGCGAGTTCGCCGAGGTCGACGGGCTTGGCGAGATACGCGTCGGCGCCATCGTTGAGACCGCGGATGCGATCGGCACTCTCGTTGCGCCCGGTCAGCATGACGATGCCCACGTTCGACTCACGCCGCAGCCGCTGCGCGAGTTCGAAGCCACTGGCATCGGGCAGTCCGACGTCCAGGATCACGATGTCGAACGAGCCGCGCGCCATCGCGTCCGCGAGCGCGGCCGCGCTACCCAGCGCCTCGCAATCGAAACCGTAACCGCGCAGCCCGGGTACGAGGATGCGGTCGCGCAACGCCGGATCGTCTTCGACCAGGGCGATGCGAGGCGGCGTCGGCGGCATGATGGGTATCATCGATACCCCGATAGTAGCGGCGTCGTCTGGAAAAGTGGGCGTGCGGTCACGCCGTGGTGGGAGCCGGCCTGCTCGTGATGGATGCTTGCCGCGAGCACCCTTCGCCAGCAGGCTGGCTCCCACCGGAACAAAAAAAACCCGCGCCATGGCTGGCGCGGGTTTCTTGCTCGCGACGTAGAGCGGCTTACTTCTTGGCCGAGGCGTCGTGCGCTTCGGTGGTGATGCGGATGGTGATCTCGTCGCCGACGTTCGGCACGTAGGCACCGACGCCGAAATCGGAACGCTTGATCTTCGCGGTGGCATCGAAGCCGACCGTCTGGACCTTCATCATCGGGTGCGGGCCGACCTTGTTCAGCGTGACGTCGAGCGTCACCGGCTTGGTCACGCCGTGGACGGTGAGGTCGCCCGTGACCTTGAGCTTGCCCTTGCCGGCTTCCGTGACCTTGGTGCTCTTGAACGTGACGTTCGGGTACTTGGCGGCGTCGAGGAAGTCGGCCGACTTCATGTGCTCGTCGAGCTTCGGCACGAACGTGTCGAGGCCGGTCAGCGGCAGCGTGGCTTCGACGGTCGACTTGGTCGGGGCGGCTTCGTCGTAGACGAGCGTGCCGTCCACCTGGCCAAGGTTGGCCGACGGGTTGGAGAAGCCGAAGTGGTTCCAGCTGAACAGGACCATGGTGTGGCCCGGGTCGAGCTTGTACGTGACGGGAGCGGCGGCGGCGGTGCCGGCGGCGGCGAGCAGGCCCGCGAGGGCGACGTAACGGAGAGCGCGCATGGTGAATCTCCTGCAGTGAGAGTGGGTACTGCCAGACAACAGCGGGACCGGGGTCGCCGCGGGAAAAGGATCAGAGGATCTGCGCGGCCTCGTCGAAGTCGAGGCGCGGGTTGCGGGGGTGCAGGCCATTGGCGAGGTCGCCGTAGCCGATGTTCACGAGGAAGTTCGACCTGACCTGGGTGCCGGCGAAGAACTCGGCGTCGACGCCTGCCTGGTCGTAGCCCGACATCGGGCCGCAGTCGAGCCCCAGCGCGCGGGCGGCCATGATCACGTAGGCCCCCTGGAGCGAACCGTTACGGGTGGCGGTCGCCTGCACGAGCGCCTCGTTGCCGACGAACCAGCTGCGCGCGTCGGCATGCGGGAACAGCTGCGGCAGCTTCTCGTAGAAGGCGAAGTCGGTGGCGATGATCGCGGTTACCGGGGCCGCCATGGTCTTGGCGGCGTTGCCTTCGGACAGGTACGGGTGCAGGCGCTGCTTCGCATCCTTCGACTTGACGAAGACGATGCGCATCGGGGACGAGTTCGCCGAGGTCGGGCCCATCCTGGCGAGATCGTAGATCTGCCGGAGCTGCTCGTCGGTCACTTCCTTGTCCAGCCATGCGTTGAGGGTACGCGCGCTGCGGAAGAGCTGGTCGAGGGCGACATCGTTCAACGGAGAACTCATGGATATCCTTGTACAGTGACAAAAGGCGCCGGGGGACCGGCATCCCGACAGTGTAAGCGCCACGACGCCCTTCGTGGACCGGTCAGCCAGGGAACGAACTGTGCCGAAATCGACAACAATCGCGAATCCGGGGGTGCCATGAACGGCTTGCCTGCGAATTCCTGCTGGGTGGTGACCGATGGCGCCGCCGGCAACCGGCGGCAGGCGCTGGCCCTCGCGGAGGCCCTGACGCCGGGGATCCGCGAACTCGCCGTCGAACTGCGCGCGCCCTGGTCGTGGTTCGCGCCGCGGTTGTTGCCGGGAGCGCGCATGGCGCTGGGGCGCGGCGACGACGCCCTCCTGCCGCCATGGCCCCAGCTCGTGATCGGTTGCGGCCGCCATGCGGCATGGGCGACCCGGCAGATCCGCCGCTGGTCGGCGGGGCGCACGCTCGCGGTGCAGATCCTCGACCCGCGGCTCGATCCGTCGCACTGGGACCTCGTGATCGCACCGCGACACGACCAGTTGCATGGCAACAACGTGCTGAGCCCCCTGGGCTCGCTGAATCCGATCGACGATGCATGGCTCGAGGACGGGCGGAGCGCGTTCGCGCAGTTCGCGAACCTCCCCGGTCCGCGCCTCGGTGTGCTGATCGGCGGGGAACGGCGCGGTACGCCGCTGGATGCGAACGCGGTCGACGCATTCGCCGCCGCGGTGCGGGTCCGCCATGCGGCCGACGGCGGTTCGGTGCTCGTGGTCGTGTCGCGTCGGACGCCCGCGGCGGTCCTGCCCCGGCTGCGCGAAGCGTTCGCGGGATTGCGCGGCGTGGTGTGGACGGGCAGCGCCGATGGCGCGAATCCGTACCCCGGCATCCTCGGCTGGGCCGACCGTCTCGTCGTGACCCCCGATTCGGTGAACATGCTCTCGGAGGCGTGTGCCACGGGGCGGCCGGTGCATACGATCGTCGCGGCCCCCTTGCCGGAAAAGCTCGGGCGATTCCACGCGGAGCTGCGCGCGGCCGGACTGCTGCACGACATCGACGCGCGGACGGAAGCGCGCCAGCGACCACTGCGGGAAACGGCGACGATCGCGGCGGAGGTGCGGCGACACCTCGGGTTGGCCTGAAACCGGTGGGAGCCAGCCCTGGATCAGGCGTCGACGTAACGGGCGGCGTCGCCGACCCAGCGGGCGATCAGGCGTTCGCAGCGGTCGGGGTGGTGTTTCATCATGGCTTCCGCCACGCGCTGCACGTCGGGCATCAGATGCGCGTCGCGCGCGAGATCGGCGATGCGGAACTGGAGCTGGCCCGTCTGGCGGGTGCCGAGCACTTCGCCGGGGCCACGCAGTTCGAGGTCCTTCTCGGCGATGCGGAACCCGTCGTTCGTTTCCCGCATGACCTGCAGGCGCTCCTTCGCCAGCCGCGACAGCGGCGTCTGATAGAGCAACACGCAGTTCGACGCCACGGAGCCGCGACCGACGCGGCCGCGCAGCTGGTGTAGCTGTGCCAGGCCAAGGCGTTCGCTGTTCTCGATCACCATGAGGCTCGCGTTGGGCACGTCCACGCCGACCTCGATCACGGTCGTGGCGACCAGCACCGCGAGTTCGCCGGCCTTGAACGCATCCATGACGGCCTGTTTTTCCTTCGGCTTCATGCGGCCGTGGATCAGGCCCACCGCGAGATCGGGCAACGCGGTGGTGAGTTCGGCGTGCGCCACTTCGGCGGCCTGCGCCACGAGCTGTTCGGATTCTTCGATCAGCGTGCACACCCAGTAGACCTGGCGACCCTGCAGGCAGGCGGCCTCGATGCGCTCCATGACGTCGTAGCGACGCTCGTTCGAGATCGCCGCCGTCTGCACGGGCGTGCGCCCGGGCGGCAGCTCGTCGATGGAGGAGACGTCGAGGTCGGCGTACGCGCTCATGGCGAGGGTGCGCGGGATCGGCGTGGCCGTGAGCACGAGCTGGTGCGGAATCAGGTCGCCCTCGGCGCCCTTGTCGCGCAGCGCCAGACGCTGGTGCACGCCGAACCGGTGCTGTTCGTCGACGATGACGAGGCCGAGCTTCGCGAACGCGACGCCCTCCTGCATCAGCGCGTGCGTACCGACCACGACGTGCGCGCTGCCACTCGCGGCGTGACCCAGCGCGGTCTTGCGCGCCCTGCCCTGCACCTTGCCCGCGAGCCACTCGACCGTGAGCCCGAGTGGCTCGAGCCACGCACGGAAGTTGCGCAGGTGCTGCTCGGCAAGCAACTCCGTCGGCGCCATCAATGCCACCTGGTAGCCGGCTTCCACGGCGGCGACGGCGGCCAGCGCCGCGACGACCGTCTTGCCGCTGCCGACGTCGCCCTGCACGAGGCGCAGCATGGGATGCGCACGTACCAGATCGCGCGCGACCTCTTTCGACACACGTGTCTGCGCACCCGTGAGCGGAAACGGAAGCCCCGCGAGCAGCCGCTCGCGAAGCGTGCCCGCGCTCTTCAGCGCCGGCGCCTTGCGCTCCTTCACCGCCGCGCGCATGCGTCGCAACGTGAGGTGCTGCGTCAGCAGCTCTTCGAACGCGAGGCGCTTCTGCGCGGGATGGCCGCCTTCGCCGAGCTGGCGCAGATCGACCTCCGGCGGAGGCCTGTGCACGTAGAGCAGCGCGTCGCGCAGCGACGTCATGCCTGGCGGCAACGCGATGCCGTCCGGCAGCAGTTCGAGGCGATCGTCCGCGGGCAGGTACGCGAGCGCGCGCGCGACGACGCCGGCGAGGCGTTTCGCACCGAGGCCTTCGGTGGTTGGGTACACGGGCGTCAGCCGTTCGTCGACGACGACCGGATCGTCCGCCTCGATCCGCTGGTACTGTGGATGCACCATCTCCAGACCCTGCGGCCCCTGGCGCACCTCGCCGAACACGAGAAGACGGGTGCCCTTCGGCAGCTGGTCGACCTGCGACTTGCGGAAATGGAAGAAGCGCAGCAGCAACGCGCCGCCCGATGCGTCGCCGAGGATCACCTTCAGCTGCGGACGGAAACGAAAGCCGCGCTCCACGAAGTCGACGGTGCCTTCGACCTGCGCGCGATCGCCCGGGCGCAGGTCCGCGATCGGCACTACGCGCGTGCGGTCCTCGTAGCGCAGCGGGAGATGGAACCAGAGGTCCTGCACCGTCCGGATGCCGAGCCGTCCCAGCGCCTCGGCGAGCGCTGGCCCCACGCCGCCGAGCGACGTCAGCGGCGTGCGGCCGGGATCCGCGGGCGGCGAGGCGACGATCGGAGCCGGACGACGAATCACGGGATCGCGCGTGTCCTTACGGCAGGACGAGGATCGCGTCGACTTCGACCTGCGCGGCCTTCGGCAGACCCGAGACTTCGATCGTGGAACGCGCGGGGTACGGCTGCTGGAAGTATTCGGCCATCACCGCGTTGACCGCGGCGAAGTTGCCGAGATCGGTCACGTAGATGCCCACGCGCACGATGTCGGACAGCTTGCCGCCCGCCGCCTCGGCCACCGCCGTGAGGTTGTCGAACACGCGGCGCGTCTGCACCGTGATGTCGCCCTCGACGAGGTTGCCCGTCGCGGGATCGAGCGGAATCTGGCCAGAGAAGTACACGGTGTCGCCGGCGCGCACGGCCTGCGAGTACGGACCAATGGCGGAAGGCGCCTTGTCGGTGGCGATGGTGCTGCGGGTCATGGGGGTGTCCGTCGGGGAATCTTCCCGAAGTCTAGCCATCCTGGCCAGCGATGGCGACCGGCGGCGCGCCCTGCGCGCGAAACGCTGGCCGCCGCCGCCTTACAGCGGGTGGCGGTAGACGCCGCTGACGACACCGGTGCGACGCACGCGGCGCATGACGTCGGCAAGGTGCTTGCGGTCCTTCACCTCGATGGCGAAGAGCAGCGTCGCCGCCGTGCTGTCGCGTTCGATGTACTCGACGTTCTCGATGTTCGAGCCCGCGTCGGCGATGGCCGCCGCCACGGTGGCCAGCACGCCCGGACGGTTGAGCACTTCGATACGCAGTTCGGCGCGGTAATCGCCCGACACGTCGCGATCCCATTCGATGGCGACGATACGCTCCGGCGTCTTGCGGAACTCGGCGACGTTGGGGCACTCCACGCGGTGCACCACGATGCCCTTGCCCGACGAGAGGAAACCGACGATCTCGTCGCCCGGCAGCGGATGGCAGCAGTTGCCGAAGCTGAGAACACCGCGTTCGGCGCCGCTGATGCGGATCTTCTCGGCGGTGTGCTCCGGCTGCGATTTCGTCGCGGTCTCGCGCGGCCCGAGCAGCCCGACGAGCTGCGTCGCCACCTGATCGGCGAAGCGGTTGCCGAGCGCGATCTCGGAGAGCAGTTCTTCCAGCCGCTTGAGCTTCGCTTCGTCGAGGAAACGATCGAGCGTCGCGGCGGGAATGGCATCGAGGCTGAGGCCGCGCGCGTCCAGGGCGCGATCGAGCATGCGGTGGCCGAAGTCCACCGCGTCCTCGTGCTGCAGGTGCTTGAGGTACTGGCGGATCGCGGTGCGCGCCTTGCCGGTGACCACGGCTTCGAGCCACGCGGGATTCGGCACCGCGGACGGCGCCGTGATGATCTCCACCTGTTGGCCGGAGACCAGACGCGTACGCAGCGGCACGAGCTTCTTGTCGACGCGCGCGGCCACGGCGTGGTCGCCCACGTCGGTATGCACCGCGTAGGCGAAGTCGAGCGCGGTGGCATTGCGCGGCAGCGAGAAGATCTCCCCGCGCGGCGTGAACAGGTACACCTCGTCCGGGAAGAGGTCGATCTTGACGTTCTCGAGGAACTCCGACGCGGACGGCGTGTTCGCCTGGCTGTCGGCGAGCGCGGAGAGCCACTCGCGGGCGCGCGCCTGCGCGCTGTTCGCGGGGCCGGAGTCGCTCTTGTAGGCCCAGTGCGCGGCCACGCCACGCTCCGCGACCGATTCCATCTCCGACGTGCGGATCTGGATTTCGATCGGCGCGCCGAACGGACCGAGCAACACGGTGTGCAGCGACTGGTAGCCGTTGCCCTTGGGAATGGCGATGAAATCCTTGAAGCGGCCGTCCACCGGCTTGTACAGACCGTGCACTGCGCCGAGCGCCATGTAGCAATGCATGGCCGAGTCGGTGATGACGCGGAAACCGTAGACGTCCATCAGCTGCGCGAACGACTTGTGCTCGCTGCGCATCTTCGAATAGATGCTCCACGCCGACTTGATGCGGCTGACCGCGCGGCCCGGGATCTTCTCCGCGGCGAGGCGGCCTTCGAGCGCCATCTCGATCTTCGCCATCGCTTCGCGACGGTTGCCGAGCGCGGCGCGGATGCGCTCGCCGATGATGCGATGACGATCCGGATAGAGCGCCTTGAAGCCGAGGTCCTGCAGTTCGGCCTTGAACTTGTTCATGCCGAGGCGCTGCGCGATGGGCGCGTAGATCTCGAGCGTTTCGCGCGCGATGCGCCGGCGCGAGTCGGAATCCTTCGCGCCGAGCGTGCGCATGTTGTGCAGGCGGTCGGAGAGCTTGATGAGGATCACGCGCAGGTCGCGCGCCATCGCCAGCAGCATCTTGCGGAAGCTCTCGGCGTCGGCTTCCGCGCGGCTCGAGAAGCGCATCTTGTCGAGCTTGGTGACACCGTCGACGAGTTCGGCCACGGTCTCGCCGAAGGCGCCCGCGAGCTCGGCGCGCCCGAGGCGCGTGTCTTCCAGGGTGTCGTGCAGGATCGCCGCGATGATCGTCTCGGCGTCGAGGCCGAGATCGGCCAGCACGTGCGCGACGGCGACCGGATGGGTGATGTACGGCTCGCCGGACTTGCGCGTCTGGCCCTCGTGCGCCGCGGCGCCCACGAGAAACGCGCGACGGATGCGCAGCACCTGCTCGTGCGGCAGATACGCGCCCACGCGATCTTCCAGCGCCTGCACATACGGAGGCACCGGAGCATCGTCGACCACGTCGGTCAGTTTTTTCGCGGGAATCACTTCCATGGGAGGAACCACCGCCTCAGGCGGCGCCTCCCGCGCGCGGCTTCAGCAGCCGCGCCTCAACGTGCGCAGGGTACGGATGAAGGCAGGGCCGACAGCGACCCGGCGTCATCAGTCATCTCCGCCCTTCGAGAGGTCGTCGTCCACTTCGGTGGCGGCCCACTCGAGGGCTTCGCGCTCGGCACGCTCGCGGGCGACGCGGTCGATTTCGTCGATCATGTCGTCGTTGACACGACGCGCGGCGATTTCGCGCAGGGCCAGCACCGTCGGCTTGTCGTTGTTCGGATCGAGCGTCGGCTGGGCACCCTTCGACAGCTGGCGGGCGCGCTTGGTCGCCATGAGCACGAGCTCGAAGCGGTTGTCGACTACCTCAAGGCAGTCTTGGACAGTAATACGGGCCATTTCAAATCCTTGACAATAAAGACACTTCTGACCACGCAGTTTACCGGTCCGGCCCGTTGGCTGGCAATCGGGGGACGGGTATCATGCGCGGTTCTGACCACCACGGACGGCTCTTAGTGCAAATAATAATACTGCGCGGTACAATAAAGCACCGCCCCACCCCCAAAGCCGCGTCGATGCACCCCACAACCCTGAACCGGATCGCCAGGATCGCCCGCACCACCCTCGGCCTCGTGGCCGTGGCGCTGCTCGCGGCCTGCCATGTCGCGCCGCCCCGCACGGACGACCCGAACGAGAAGCTCAACCGGAAGGTGTTCGCCTTCAACGACAAGCTCGACAAGGCGGTGATCCGCCCGGTCGCGGTCGGCTATCGCAAGGTGACGAACCCGCCCGTACGCACGGCGATCAGCGATTTCTACACGAACATCCGCCTGCCGATCACCGTCGCGAACGATCTGCTCCAGTTCCGGCCCAAGCAGGCGCTGCAGACCAGTGGCCGCTTCGTCGTGAACCTGACGATCGGGTTCCTGGGCTTCAAGGATCCGGCGAGCCTGCTCGGCATCCCGATGGAGCAGAACGACTTCGGCGTGACCCTGGCGCGTTGGGGCGTGCCCGAGGGCAGCTACCTCGTCCTGCCGTTCGTCGGTCCGACCACGGTCCGCGACGTCTGGCGCCTGCCGGTCGACAGCTACTTCTTCGATCCGCTCAGCTATTACGGTCGCAACCACGACTTCAAGTACGGCCAGGAATACATCCCGCAGGTCCTCTACCTCGTGACCCTGCGTTCCCGCGGTATCGATGCGGAGAGCTTCCTCGCGTCGGCCTACGATCCCTACGTGTTCGTGCGGGACGCCTACCGTCAGCAGCGCCTCTACAACATCTATTACGGCAACCCTCCGGCCGAGGCCATCGAAGAGATGCAGGGCCTGAACGACGACCAGGGCTTCGACCCGGACAAGCTCCTCCAGGAGCAGCACTCCTGGGAAAAGAAAAACGACCAGAAGGTCGAGTGAGAACGAGGGCCCTTCGGGGCCCTTTTTCTTGGGCCGCTCCTACATTCAGCTCTTGCGGCGCCCGCTGATCCGGACCCAGTCCTCCAGCGTGCGCACCTCGAGGTCCTCGAACCACTCGGCGTAACGTACGAGCAGCTCCTCGTGCTGACCATGGAGGATGCCGGAGAGCGCGAACGGCGCGCCCGGTTTCACCGCGGCCGCGAACGTCGGGGCGAGTTCGCCCAGGGGGCCGGCGAGGATGTTCGCGACGAGGATGTCGGCGAGGCCGGCGGGTGCCTCGCCCGGGAGGTAGACCTCGAGATCGGCGTCGACGCCGTTCCGCTCCGCGTTGTCACGGGAGGCGATCAGAGCCTGCGGGTCGTTGTCGATGCCGACGGCGTGGGGCGCGCCGAGCTTGAGCGCGGCGATGGCGAGGATGCCCGATCCGCAGCCGTAATCGAGGAGCGTCTTGCCCGCCATCTGCTGGCCGTCGAGCCATTCGAGACACATCGCCGTGGTCGGGTGCGTGCCCGTGCCGAAGGCGAGGCCGGGGTCGAGCCGCACGACGACGATGTCGCCGTCTTCCGGCGGATCGATGTTCCACGGATACACCCACAGCCGGCGGCCGAACGGCATCGGCTTGAACTGATCCATCCACGCGCGCTCCCAGTCCTGGTCGTCGACCACGCGCCAGGCGATCTGCGCCGGCTCGATGAACGGGAGGTCGTCCGCGATGGCCGCGGTGAGGCCGCGCTTGTCGGCGTCGGCGTCGAACAACGCGTTGAGCACGATCTGGTTCCACAACGGGATCTCGCCGACGCCGGGCTCGAAGATGGCCTCCTCGTCCGGCGTTTCGGCGTCGGCGTCCTGCAGCGTGATGGACAGCGCGCCGAGATCCTCCAGCGCGGTTTCGACGCGCGGTTGTTCGGCGGCGCGGATCGTCAGGGAAAGTTCGAGCCAGGGCATGGAGGGGCCATCAGGAAAACGGAGCCTGCGATTCTACAAGGGACACGCCTCCGGCACCGGATCGCGCGCACGGACGCGACGCGGCCGCTATGATCGGCCGATGTATACGCAGTGCCCCGAGTGCCTCACCGTCTACAAGCTGGAAGCCGAACTGCTCGTGCCCGCGTGCGGATGTCTTCGCTGCGCGCATTGCGAGGCGGTATTCAACGCGCTGGGCACGCTCGCCGCGCAGCTGCCGCCGGAACCGTTCACGCGACTCGAGGAGCACGCGCTCGACCGGGATCCGCCGCTGGCCGGAGTCGCGGTCTTCCGGCCACGCCCCGAGCCCGAAGAAACCGCCGTCGCCGCCGACCCGGACGACGAGGAGCCGGCGACCGTCGCGACCGTCGAAGAGACCGGCGAGGATTTCACGCAGCTGACCTTCACGCCGCGCTTCGCGCGACCGAAGCGCCGCTCGTGGCGCACGGCGGCGTGGGTCGGCACGTGCGCGGTGCTCGTGCTCGGCCTCGGCGCACAGCTGGCATGGGCGAAGCGCGACGTGCTCATCGCGGATCCCGCGGTGGGGCCGCTGCTGGCGAGCGGCTGCGCCGTCGTGGGTTGCCGGTTGCCTCTCGTCGCGGCGCCATCGCGACTGCGCCTTCTCGCCCGCGACGTCGAGCAGCATCCGTCGGTGACGGACGGCCTGCTGATCACTGCGAGCGTGCGAAACGATGCCGCGTTCGCCCAACCGTATCCGATCGTCACCATCGTCCTGTCCGATGCCGCAGGCCGTCGCCTCGCGATGCGTCGCTTCCAGCCTGAGGACTATGTCGGCGACGCGAGTGCGCGTGCGCGTGGCCTGCCGGCGGGTGCGACGTCGGCGATGGTGTTCGAGGTGCAAGACCCGGGCCAGAAGGCCGTCGCCTTCGCCTTCAGCTTCGACTGAGCCGTTCGAAAAAATTTCTTTTTGCAAGCCTGCAATTCGTTCCCGGGGGCGAGTACACTCGGTCCCCTTCGCGACTTTGCGACTCCCCGGCAGGGCGAGCCGAGGGCGCACCCAAGCGACCATACGAAACGAACCGACCGGTGCTCACGTTCCGGCCTGCGAGAGGGAAATGCCTTGAACGCTGTGAGACTGACTGCTGTCGAGGCTGCCAACGAAACCTCCATGCAGAGTGCGCTCAGCGAATGCGTCAGCCGAACGGTACGTCGTTACCTGGCCGACATCGGCGACACCGAGTTCGGCGAGGGGCTGCACGCCCTGGTCATCCGCGAAGTCGAAGGCCCCCTGCTGCGCGAAGTGCTCGCCTTCCACGAAGGCAACCAGAGCCGCGCCGCCGCCGCGCTCGGCATCAATCGTGCCACCCTCCGCAAGAAGCTCGCGGCCCACGGCATCTCCTGATCCGTCGTGCCACCGGATCGCCCGGACGTCCGGGCGGCTATAATGGCGCGCTTTCCTCCCCGGAAGTGCCCATGCCCACGCCCGATCTCGTTCCCGTCCGCCGCGCGCTCGTCAGCGTTTCCGACAAGCAGGGCCTGACGGACCTCGCCCGCCGCCTCGTCGCCGCGAACGTCGACATCCTTTCCACCGGCGGCTCGGCGAAAGCGCTGCGCGACGCGGGTATCCCCGTGCGCGACGTGGGCGACCTCACCGGCTTCCCCGAGATCATGGACGGCCGCGTGAAGACGCTGCACCCGAAGGTCCACGGTGGCCTGCTGGGTCGCCGCGGCACCGACGACGCCGTGATGGCCGAACACGGCATCCTGCCGATCGACCTGCTGGTGCTGAACCTGTATCCGTTCGAACGCACCGTGGCCGATCCGGCGTGCTCGCTCGAAGACGCGATCGAGAACATCGACATCGGCGGTCCGGCGATGCTGCGCGCGGCCGCGAAGAACTGGAACGATGTCGGCGTGCTGACCGATCCCGCGCAGTACGATGACGCGCTCGCCGAGATCGAAGGCAAGGGCGGCCTCACGCGCGCCACGCGTTTCCGTCTCTCCGTCGCCGCGTTCAATCGCGTGTCGAACTACGACGGCGCGATCAGCGACTACCTCTCCGGCGTCACGCTCGACGACACGCATACGCGCGTCGCCGGTCGCAACGAGTTCCCGGAGCAGTCCAACGGCCGATTCGTGAAGGTGATGGACCTTCGCTACGGCGAGAATCCGCACCAGGCCGGCGCGTTCTATCGCGATCTCTACCCCGCGCCCGGCACGCTCGCCACGTTCCGCCAGCTTCAGGGCAAGGAACTCTCGTTCAACAACATCGCCGACGCCGATGCGGCATGGGAATGCGTGCGCCAGTTCGACGCGCCCGCGTGCGTGATCGTGAAGCATGCGAACCCGTGCGGTGTCGCGGTGGCCGCCGATCCGCTCGCGGCCTACGAGCTCGCCTACGCCACCGACCCCACCTCGGCGTTCGGCGGCATCATCGCGTTCAACCGCCCGCTCGACGCGGAAACGGCCCGCACCATCCTGAAGCGTCAGTTCGTGGAAGTGCTGATCGCCCCGCAGGTCGACGCCGGCGCGGTCGACGAAGCCGCGAAGAAGGCGAACGTGCGCGTGCTGGAGATTCCGTCGGGCGACGGACGCAACACCCACGACGTGAAGCGCGTCGGCTCGGGCCTGCTCGTGCAGACGGCCGACCATCGCCAGGTGCAGCGCGACGAACTGAAGGTCGTCAGCAAGCGCCAGCCCACGGCGGCCGAACTCGACGACCTCCTCTTCGCCTGGCGCGTGGCCAAGATGGTCAAGTCGAACGCCATCGTCTACGCGAAGGACAACCGCACGATCGGCATCGGCGCCGGCCAGATGAGCCGCGTGGTCAGCGCGAAGATCGCGGGCCTCAAGGCGGAAGAAGCCGGGCTCGTGGTGCCGGGCAGCGCGATGGCGTCGGATGCGTTCTTCCCGTTCCGCGACGGCATCGACGCGGCGGCCGCGGCGGGCATTCGCGCGGTGATCCAGCCGGGTGGCTCGATGCGCGACAGCGAGGTGATCGCCGCCGCCGACGAACACGACATGGCGATGGTGTTCACGGGCGTGCGTCACTTCAGGCACTGACTCGAGACTCATCGCCAGCCGGCTGCCTCCCGCCTGCGCGGAGGGGAGACAGCCGACTGGCGATTCAGCGCGCGACGGCGTCCACGCGTGCGACAGCCTCGTGGCGCATTGCATAACGCCGCGCCAGCACCGCGCACGTCATCAGCTGGATCTGGTGGAACAGCATGATCGGCAACACGATGAGGCCGAGCGGATGCCCCGCGAAGATCACCTTCGCCATCGGCACGCCCGCGGCCAGGCTTTTTTTCGAGCCGCAGAAGACGATCGTGATCTCGTCGTCCTTCGCGAAACCGAGCGCCCTCGCGCCATAACGCGTGATCAGCAACGCGGCGGCAAGCAGGATGCCGTTCACGACGAGAAGCCCCGCCAGTACCGGTAACGGCAGCTGGTTCCACAGTCCCTGCAGCACGGCCGCACTGAACGCGGTATACACGACCAGCAGGATCGATCCGCGGTCGACGTACGTGAGCATCGCGGCGTGGCGCGTCACCCAGCCCCCGATCCAGCGCTGCGCCACCTGGCCGGCGATGAACGGAACGAACAGCTGAAGCACGATCGTGCCGACTGAGTGCCACGACAGGCCGCCTTGCCCCGCGTCGGCGACGATGACGCCGACGAGCAGCGGCGTGACGAAGATGCCCAGCAGGCTCGAAGCCGAGGCGGACACGATCGCGGCCGGCACGTTGCCGCGCGCGATGGACGTGAACGCGATCGACGACTGCACCGTCGACGGCAGCGTGCACAGGAACAGCACGCCGAGGTAGAGATCGGGCGTCACCAGCGGCGCGAGCACTGGCTTGAGCAGCAGCCCGAGCGCCGGGAACAGAAGGAAGGTGCTGGCGAGCACCGTCAGGTGCAGGCGCCAGTGGCTCATGCCCGCGACCACGGCGGTGCGCGACAGCTTGGCGCCATGGAGGAAGAACAGCAGCGCGATGGCGAGGTCGGTCACGACGCCGAACACGCCGGCGATCGCGCCGCGGCAGGGCAGCAGGCTGGCCAGCACCACCGTGACGATCAGGGACAGCGTGAAACCGTCGGGGAAGAAGCGACGCATGGCGAACGGCCGGTATCGGGGATGCACCTATTGCACCGCCGCACCATCCATAGCGCAAATCGTTTTATCTGATTCGGTGATACATTCTGATTATGAATGTATCGATGCGCCAGCTTCGGGCCTTTCTCGCGGTGGCCGGTCACCGGCACTTCCGCCGCGCGGCGGACGCCCTGCACCTTACCCAACCCGCGGTAAGCCGCCTCATCGCGGATCTCGAGGGCGAACTCGACGTGCGCCTCTTCGATCGCAGCACGCGCGAAGTGGTGCCGACGGAGGCCGGCCGCTACCTCGAGCAGGCCCTGTCCCGCGTGCTCGACGAACTGGACGGCGTCCTCGCCCACGCGGTCGCGCAGGCGGACCCGTTGCGCGGCCGCGTGCGGATCGCGGCCGTGCCCACGCTCTCCGCCGGTCTCGTACCGTCCGCCATCGCACGCTGCGCCGTCGATCACCCCGCGCTCGACATCCTGCTGCGCGACCAGACGCAGGCGCAGGTGCTCGACGCCGTCCGGGGCGGCGAGGTCGACTTCGGCCTGTGCGTGGAGCCAGCCACGGCCGAGGAATTCGACGCGGAGACCATCCTGCGCGATCCCTTCGTGCTCGTCTGCCGCGCCGATCACGCCTTCGCCGCCCGGCAGGGCGTCACATGGAAGGGGCTCGCGAGCGAACCCCTGGTCCTTCTCGACCACGCCTCGGGAAGCCGCCGTCTGATCGACGCCGCCTTCGCCACGCGCGGCATCGATGCGCACGTGGCGCTGGAGGTCGGCCATCCGCACACCGCGTTCCGCATGGTGGAGGCCGGGCTGGGCGTGACGGTCACGCCCGCGCTGTCGCTCGACGCGCTGCGGCCCGGCCTCGTCGCATTGAAACTCACACCGGAAGTCCGACGCGACGTGACGCTCGTGCGCCGGCGTGCGCGTTCGCTATCGCCGCCCGCGCAGACCGTCTGGGAGTCGTTCCGGGCCCTCGCGCTCACGCTGGCTTGAGAAACGCGCGGGCACGCTTGCCCTTTCACGGCGGGAGGTGGCGATGAGTTACCAGCTCTACTACTGGACGGGGCTGCAGGGGCGCGGCGAGTTCGTGCGCCTGTGCCTGGAGGACGTCGCGGCACCGTACATCGACGTGGCGCGGGTGGAAGGCGACCAGGCGATCGCGCCCTTTCTCGACGGCGAACACACCGGGGCCCTGCCCTTCGCCCCGCCCTTCCTGAAGACGGGCCGGCTGGTCATCGCGCAGGTAGCGAACATCCTGCATTACCTCGGGCCGCGGCACGGCCTCGTGCCCGAGGGCGAAGCCGCGGCGCTCCATGCGCACCAACTCGAGCTGACGATCACCGACTTCGTCGCCGAAGTGCACGACACCCATCATCCGGTGTCGACGGAGCAGTATTACGAAGACCAGCGCGACGAAGCGAAGCGGCGTTCGAAGGATTTCCGGGAGCACCGGATACCGAAATTCCTCGCCTACTTCGAGAAGGCCATCGATCGCGGCGGGAGCCGGTTTCCGCTACGGCAGCATTCGTACGTCGACCTGTCGCTGTTCCAGGTGATGGCGGGGCTGGACTACGCCTTCCCGAAGGCCATGGCGAAGCAGAAGGTGCCGCTGCTGCGCGACCTCGCGAAGCGCGTGGCCGACCGGCCGAACATCGCCGCGTACCTCGCTTCCGAGCGCCGCGTGCCGTTCAGCACGAACGGCATCTTCAGGCACTACCCCGAGCTGGATGGCTAGGACAGCGGTGGGAACCAGCAGGCTGGCTCCCACCAGAGCGTGACGTGCCCCGGAAGGCTCAGTTACCGTCGGCCGGCTTCGGTGCCTTGCCCCATTCGTACACCTTGTAGTTCACCGGACGGATGCCTGACGAACTGGTGCCCGTGCGCTTGCCGTCCTCGTCGACGTTGTAATACTGCGGCACGCCGTTCTTCGGCGTCACGACCACCTGGTAGAGCTTGCCGTTCTGGCGGAACTCCTGGACCTGGTTGTCGCCTTCCATGTGCACCTGGACGTCCGGAATGCCCTGATCGGGAGCGCCCGGGTCGGGCAGGTTGGCCGCCGTCACGCGGGAGCCCTGCGCGTCCGACGTCGCCGGCGTGGACTTGTACATGTCGGGGTCGGTGGCCTGGTCGTACGGCACCGGTCGCGGAATCGGCTTCTGCCCCGAGCGGTCGGGTTCGCCCGCTTTCACGCCCGGGTCGTTCAGCGCGGGTGGCGGCAAGGTCTTCAGCTTCGGATCGCTCGCCGTCTGGGCGGCGGCGGGAAGCGCCAGCGCCAGGGCGAGTGCGGCGACGAGGGCGTGCATGCGATTCATGGGAAGTCTCCGTACGGGGAGACGAGCATAGCAATTCCCACCCCCGCGGCCACGTGAACGGACACCCCGCGCGCGGCCATGAGAGAATCCGGGGATGCCTACGCTCACGCTCATCGACGGGTCGTCGTACCTGTATCGCGCGTTCCACGCGCTGCCTCCCCTGACCAATACCTTCGGCGAGCCCACCGGCGCGCTGTTCGGCATCGTCAACATGCTGCGCACGACGATGAAGGCCGGGTCCGACTACGTGGCGTTCGTGTGCGACGCACCGGGCCGCACCTTCCGCGACGACCTGTACCCCGCGTACAAGGCGAACCGGCCGTCGATG
Source organism: Luteibacter sp. UNCMF331Sha3.1 (assembly GCF_900109915.1). Lineage (GTDB taxonomy): Bacteria > Pseudomonadota > Gammaproteobacteria > Xanthomonadales > Rhodanobacteraceae > Luteibacter. Next base: position 105,229 of record NZ_FOBU01000004.1, on the reverse strand, counting down.
CCCGACGACCTGCGCGCGCAGATCGACCCGATGATGAAGATCGTCGGCGCGCTGGGTTTCCCGATCATCTGCGTGCCAGGCGTGGAAGCCGACGACGTGATCGGCACGCTCGCCGTGCAGGCCGCTGCGCAGGGTATCGACACGATCATCTCCACCGGCGACAAGGATTTCGCGCAGCTGGTCGGCGCGCACATCGTGCTGATCAACACCATGTCGAACTCCACGATGGACATCGACGGCGTCATCGAGAAATTCGGCGTGCATCCCGAGCAGATCGTCGACTACCTCACGCTGATGGGCGACAGCATCGACAACGTGCCGGGCGTGGAGAAATGCGGTCCGAAGACGGCCGCGAAATGGCTCGGCGAGTACGGCACGCTGGACGCCCTGTTCGCGAACGCCGACAGGATCGGCGGCAAGATCGGCGAAAACCTGCGCGCGGCGATTCCGCGCCTGCCGCTCTCGCGCGAACTCGTCACCATCCGCACCGACGTGCCGCTCGAACACGGCCCCACCGACCTCGCCATGCGCGAGCGCGACGTCGACGCGCTGCGCGAACTGTACGCGCGCTACGACTTCAAGGCCGCGCTGAAGGAGCTGGACGCCGGCGGCGAACCGGCCGCGACCCCCGCCCCCACCGTGGCGGCACCGGCACCGGCACCGGCGGCGGCACCGCTCGACGCCGCGCTCTCGGCGGAAGGCGAATACGAACTCGTGGTCACCGAGGAACGTCTCGCCGCCTGGCTCGAGAAGCTCGAGACCGCGCCGCTGATCGCGTTCGATACCGAGACGACCAGCATCGATGCGATGCGCGCGGACATCGTCGGCCTGTCGCTCGCGGTGGAACCCGGCAAGGCCGCTTACGTGCCGCTGACCCACGACTATCCGGGCGCGCCGCGGCAGTTGTCGCCCGAGCACGTGCTTGGCGCGCTGAAGCCGATCCTGGAAGACCCGACGCGACCCAAGGTCGGCCAGCACGGCAAGTACGACATCAACGTGCTCTCGCACTATGGCATCGCGTTGCGCGGGCTGAAGCACGACACGATGCTGGAGTCGTACATCTACAACGCCACCGCGACGCGCCACGACATGGATTCGCTGGCGCAGCGCTACCTCGGCTACACCACGATCAAGTACGAACACGTGGCCGGCAAGGGCGCGAAGCAGATCCCGTTCTCGCAGGTGGACTGCGACACGGCCTGCCGCTATGCCGCCGAGGATGCCGACATCACGCTGCGCCTGCACCAGGCGCTGTGGGCGAAGCTCGAGGACGAACCGTCGCTGCGCGCGGTGTACACCGACATCGAGATGCCGCTCGTGCCGGTGCTCGCGAAGATGGAACGCACCGGCGTGCTGATCGACGCCAACGAACTTCGCAAGCAGAGCCAGCAGCTCGGCAAGCGCATGGTCGAACTGCAGTCGCAGGCGTACGCGTCGGCCGGTCACGAGTTCAACCTCGACTCGCCGAAGCAGCTGCAGGCCGTGCTCTTCGACGAACTGGGCCTCGCCGCGAAGATCAAGACGCCGACCGGACAGCCCTCGACGAACGAAGAGGCGCTGGAGGCGATCGCGGACACCCACGAGTTGCCGCGCCTGATCCTCGAATACCGCGGCCTCGCGAAGCTCCGTTCGACGTACACCGACAAGCTGGCGGGCATCGTCAATCCGCGCACGGGCCGTGTGCACACCAGCTACCACCAGGGCGCGGTGGCGACGGGCCGCATCAGTTCGTCCGATCCCAACCTGCAGAACATCCCGGTGCGCACGGAAGAAGGCCGGCGCATCCGCCAGGCGTTCGTGGCGCCCGAGGGCTGGCGCATCGTCGCGGCCGACTATTCGCAGATCGAGCTGCGCATCATGGCGCACCTGTCGAACGACGAAGGCCTCGTGCGCGCGTTCCGCGAAGGCGGCGACGTGCACCGCGCCACGGCGGCGGAAGTCTTCGGCGTCACGCCCGACGAGGTCACGCCGAACCAGCGACGCGCGGCGAAGGCGATCAACTTCGGCCTGATGTACGGCATGAGCGCGTTCGGCCTCGCCCGGCAGCTCGGCGTGGATCGGGGCGAAGCCTCCGATTACATGGGCCGCTATTTCTCCCGCTATCCCGGCGTGCGCGCCTTCATGGACGCGACGCGCGAGCAGGCGCATCGCGACGGCTACGTGCAGACGTTGTTCGGCCGTCGGCTGTATCTGGAAAACCTGAAGTCGCGAAACCCGTCGCATCGTGCCGGTGCGGAACGCGCGGCGATCAACGCGCCCATGCAGGGCACCGCCGCGGACATCATCAAGCGCGCGATGATCGCCGTCGCCGGCTGGATCGAACCGCGCGACGACGTGCGCCTGCTGATGCAGGTGCACGATGAACTCGTCTTCGAAGTGCGCGCCGACGCGGTCGACGAGATCCGCGCGGGCATAGAGACGCACATGACCGGCGCGGCCGAACTCAGCGTGCCGCTACAGGTCGACATCGGCGTGGGCGCGAACTGGGACGAGGCGCACTGAGCGCCCCGCCCCTCCGCGCGTCAGTGTCCCGACGACGGCTCACGCACGGGCGCCGGTAACGGCGCGCCCGTGTACTGGTTGAAACGCCGTGGCTGACCCGGCAGGCGAAGCAGCATCGGCGGCGCCTGATTCGCCGGCCCGGTGGCCGCCCACCACAGCTTCAGCGCCTTGAACGAAAACACTTCGTCGAAGTCGGTGGCGAACGAGCCAGGGTCCATCGCCACGTTGCCCTTGCGGTTCTGGAACCACTTCATCCATTCCTTCGACCCCGGTGCCGGGGAGCAGATGAGGTTGCCGTTCGGATCCAGCTTGCCGGTGTCCCCGCAGGTCTGGAAGTAAGGCGGCTGGTTCGTCGCGAACGACGGCAGCAGGAAGCTCGGCATGCGATGCAGGTCGTTGTTCCACTGCGCCGTGCTGTGACAGCTCATGCAACTGGAATCGGGCTCGTTGCGCATCACCTTGCCGTTCACAGCGATGTCGTTGCGCCCGCCGTCGTTCGGTCCGGAGAGACGACCGCCCCAGCCCAGCGTCTGCGTCGCATACAGCGGCGCGGCCGGATTGTTCCAGTTCTCCTGCAAGGGCATGCCCGCGCGCGTGGCCTGCGGATCGTTACCCCACTGCACGCCGAGCGGCACCATCCGGTCCCATGCGTCGCCCGGCACGCGGCTGTCGTAGACGAGCGTCATGAACACCCAGCCGGTCTGCGGCGACGCGCGCGAGTCCTTCACGATGATGTCGAACTGCGCGACGTAGCCCGGCCACACCTGCGGCGCACCGGTACCCGATGGATCCACCGTCACGTACGTGGGCCACTCCTGCGCGCCCTTGAGCGCCGTCCACCAGTCCCTCGGCATCTTCGGATCGGTGGAACCGAAGATCGCCGCCTTGACGATGATCGAGCCCTCGGCGAACTGCGACGGTCCCGTGCTGAGGTTCGGCTTCATGGCCGAATCGCCCCAGAACGTGTGCATCGTATACGCCGCCCGTGCGTCGTAATAGGTGAGCACGTGCGTCTGGAACGTCGTCCGCAGGCCCGTGCCCGGAAAGATCGCCGGCCCGAACTGCCCCGCTTCGTACGTGCCATGGATCGACTCGCGCAGCGAGCCCAGCCACGGCTCGTTGTACCAACCGGCCTTCGCGGCATCCCACGTGTCGTAATGCATGATGAGCGACCGCGCATTCGCGCTCACGGCATCCTTCAATGCCTTCGCGTACGCGGGAGCGTTCTGCGTGGTGATGGCGCCGTTGCCGATGGCGACCTGCCACGGCGCCGAGGCAAGCGGCGGCAAGGCGGTCGGCCATGCGTGGTTGAGCCTGAACAGCGGTCCCGCGTACTGGTTCTTCGGCGGAATCATCCCGTTGTTGTCCTGAAAGGGCTGCGCGGCACGCAACACCTCCATCGTCGGCAGCGGCTTCGCCTGGAACGCCGTCTGCGCGGGAATCGCCTGCGCCGCGATCATGGCGCCCATCAACACCAGGCCGGATCCCATCCAGCATGTCGTCCGATTCATGTGACTCCTCCACATCCATTTTCCGGAAGAAAGCCAGTCGAACGCGCAGCCGCGCCCGCTCGCCGCCACGTGGGCGTCGAGCGCAACACCGACTGGTCATCCCCTGTCTTCCGCCAGCGATGTCGCCGGCGCCCGCAGTATCGACGGCGGCGACGGCGGCGAACGGAGCCATTCCGGCAAATCGCGCCGCCACCCTGCGACGTTCGTCACAGATTCGCGGAACGCACGGGCACTTTGGCCGTCCAAACGTCATATTTCCGTATAGTCGTTCATGTTGATCACTCGCAAATCACTGATTTCGTTGCGAATGAACGTCAACTGACTTTTTTTGGACGCCGTTGCAACTTTCGCCCCCGCGGGACGTCTATATCTGTGGACGCACGCAACGGCGTCTCATCGGTGGACTCCGCCTCCCTGGAGTCACCCTGCGGATGAACGATCTTCCCCTGGATCGCATCATCCACCGGCCCCGAGAGCTCCCCTGGCTCTCGGGGTTTTTTTTGTCCTCTTTCTGGCACCGCTAAGAACCCGTCTTTGGGAAGCCCGCTAGCGGGCGAAGGGTGCTTGCGACGAGGCCACCTACCTTCGGGTGGGAGCCAGCCTGCTGGCGATGGGTGCTTGCCGCAAGCACCCATCGCCAGCCAGCGGGCTTCGCACAAAAAGCCTCGGCCTCCGAACGGGCCGAGCCAGCCGCACACAAACCCTCCACATACGTGACAGCATGCTCGGCGCCACATAAACGGGAGGAACTCATATGCGTGCTGGTCTCATCATCGTGGGCGTGGTCCTGATTGGCCTGGGTCTCTGGGTCACACTGGGCAACGGCAGCTACAGCAAGACGGATACCGTGGCGTCCATCGGGTCGGCGAAGATCGAGGCCACCCATGACAAGGCCATTCCGCAGTGGGTCGGCATCGCCGGCATCGTGATCGGCGGCATCGTCGCCGTGGCCGGTATCGCCCGGAAGCGCTGAGGCACCTCGCGGAGGGGAGCCTCGCGCGCCCCTCCGCTACAATGGGTGGATGGATGTTTCCCACCTGCTCGATTCCCTGAACGATGCCCAGCGTGAGGCCGTCAGCGCCCCGCCCGGCCATTACCTGATCCTCGCCGGCGCCGGCTCCGGCAAGACCCGCGTGCTCACCAACCGTATCGGCTGGCTGACCCAGGTCGAAGGCGTGCCCCCGTGGGCGATCCTGGCGGTGACCTTCACCAACAAGGCGGCGGGCGAGATGCGCGCGCGGCTGGACGGCATCGTGCCCGGCGGTACGCAGGGCCTCACCGTCGGCACGTTCCACGGTATCGCCCATCGGCTGCTGCGGCGCCACTGGCGCGAGGCCGGGCTCGTCGAAGGCTTCCAGATCCTCGACTCGGACGACCAGCAGCGCCTGATCAAGCGCGTGATCGCGGGCATGGGTCTCGACGAAGCACGGTTCCCGCCGCGGCAGGCGTCGTGGCAGATCAACAACTGGAAGGACGAGGGCAAGCGCCCGGACGCGATCGAACATCGCGACCACCCGGTCACGCGCACCTTCGTCGAGATCTACAAGGCGTACGAACAGCAGTGCCAGCGCGCGGGCCTCGTCGACTTCGCCGAGTTGCTGCTGCGCGCACACGAGCTCTGGCTGAAGGATCCCCAGGTGCTGAAGCACTACCAGGATCGCTGGCGCTACCTGTTGATCGACGAGTTCCAGGACACGAACACGCTGCAGTACGCGTGGATCCGCGTGCTTGCCGGGTCGACCGGGCAGGCGTTCGTGGTGGGCGACGACGACCAGGCGATCTATGGCTGGCGCGGCGCGAAAGTCGAGAACGTGCAGCAGTTCCTCAACGATTTTCCGGGCGCGAAGACCATCCGCCTCGAACAGAACTACCGCTCGACGTCGACGATCCTCAACGCCGCCAACGCGGTGATTTCCCGCAACGGCGGTCGTCTCGGCAAGCAGCTGTGGACCGATGGCGGCGAAGGTGAGCGCATCGCGCTGTACGCGGCGTACAACGAACAGGACGAGGCGCGTTTCGTCATCGAACGCATCCGCGAACACGTGGCAGAGCACGGCAACGCACGCGACTGCGCCATCCTGTACCGGTCCAACGCGCAATCGCGCAACTTCGAAGAACAGCTCATCCAGCGCGACCTGCCCTACCGCGTCTACGGCGGCCTGCGCTTCTTCGATCGTGCCGAGATCAAGGACGCCCTGTCGTACCTGCGCCTCGCATCCAACCGCCACGACGATGCCGCTTTCGAGCGCGCGGTGAACACCCCGCCGCGCGGCATCGGCGACCGCACGCTCGACGAACTGCGCCGCCGCGCGCGCTCCGACGGCAGCTCCATGTGGGAAGCCTCGTTGACGGAAGCGTCGATCGGCTCGATGGCCGGCCGCGCGAAGAACGCGGTCAAGGCGTTCATCGGCCTGATCGACAACCTCGCGCGTACCTTCGCGGGACGTGGGGACGCCGACACCGACGAGAACCCGACGGCGCTCGATCTCGCGGAGCAGATCGAGCACGCGATCATCCACACCGGGCTGCGCGACTTCTACGAGAACGACAAACGCGGCAACGGCGAGGCGCGGGTGGAGAACCTCGACGAGCTGGTGAACGTTGCCAGCCGTTTCGAGATGACACCCGAGGACACCGACGCCGGTCTCAACGAATTGTCCGCGTTCCTCTCGCACGCGGCGCTGGAAGCCGGCGAAGGCCAGGGCGAAGCGTGGGACGACTGCGTCCAGCTGATGACGCTGCACTCGGCGAAAGGCCTCGAGTTCCCGGTGGTTTTCCTCGTCGGCATGGAGGAAGGTCTGTTCCCGAGCCAACGCTCCACCGAGGAAGAAAACCGGCTCGAAGAAGAGCGTCGTCTCGCCTATGTCGGCATCACGCGTGCACGCGAGCGGCTCTACCTGTCGCATGCGGAATCGCGCCGCATGCACGGCACCGAAATGCTCGCCCGGCCGTCGCGCTTCCTCGGCGAGATTCCGCCGCAGCTGATCGACGAACTGCGCCCGCGCGTGCAGGTTTCCCGCCCCGCGTACGCCGATCGCTACGCCAGCGCGTCGCTCGAAGAAGCGTCGCCCATCAGCCTCGGCCAGCGCGTGAGCCATCCGAAGTTCGGCGAAGGCACGATCGTGAGTGCCGAAGGCGCCGGTGCCCACATGCGCGTGCAGGTGAATTTCGAGGATGCCGGAAGCAAGTGGTTGGTTTACGCTTACGCGAACCTCACCGCGCTCTGACGGGCGTCGCGCGGCACGGAGGCACATCGGGGGACGGACCGCGTGATCATCGCCATCGACTTGGGGACCACCCATAGCCGCGCCGCCGCATGGGTCGATGGCGCACCGCGGCTTATCCCCAACGCCCTCGGCGACACCGCGACGCCGTCGTGCGTCGGCGTGGCGGAAGACGGCCGCCTGCTCGTCGGCAGGGCGGCGTACGAGCGACGGCGTACGGACCCGTCCTCGGTGGCGACGGTGTTCAAACGAGCGATGGGCAGCGAGCATCGCGTGCGCATCGGCGAGCGCGATTTCCGGCCCGAAGAGCTGTCGGCGCTCGTGCTCCGTTCGCTTCGCGCCGACGCGGAAGCGCACTTCGGGCATGCGATCACCGATGCCGTGCTCACCGTTCCCGCGTGCTTTACCCCGACTCAGCGCGATGCGACCCGGCTGGCCGCCGAACTCGCCGGCCTGAAGGTCGTGCGCCTCATCGACGAATCCACGGCGGTCGCACTGATGCATGCCTTGCACGCGTTCGGCGACGAGACGCGGTCGCTGATCTTCCGCCTCGGCGCGGGTACGTTCGACGTCGCGGTGGTCGGTGTGTCCGACGACGTGATACAGGTTCGCGGCGGCGCGGGAGACGACAGGCTGGGCGCCCTCGACTTCATCGACGCCATCGTTGCGCATGCTCTCGCGAGCGGCGTGGCCGCGGATCGCCGCGGAGACCCTGCTTTCCTCGCCCGGCTCACGCAGGATGCCGAAGACGCGCTGCACGACATCTCGACGCGCGGCTCCGCGACGCTGATGATCCGCGACGGCGAGACGACGGTGCGGGTGACCCTCGACGGCGACACGTTCGCGACGCTCGCCCAGCCACTGATCAATCGCCTCTGGTATCCCATCGAGCGTGCCATGCGCCTGGCACGCGTGCGCGCCGCCGACCTGGAGGCGATCGTGCTCGCGGGCGGCGCTACCCGCATGCCGGCGATTCGTGCGCTCGTCGCGCAGATGTTCGGGCGAAGCCCCACTGTCACCATCGATCCGGAGCAGATCGCCGTGCTGGGCGCCGCGGTGCAGGCCGGCGTGGATCAGGACGATCGCGCGCTGCGGGGCCTGAGCGTCGTGGCAACCGGCACCGCGACGCCGGCGACCCCGGTCTCGCCGTCGCGGCCCGGCGACGCGGATGTCGAGGGCCGAGCGACCGATCCCACCCTGATCCTCGCGCTCGGCTTCGCCGCGGATGTCGGCAGCCAGCCTGCCGAAACGATTCCCGCCCTCCTGACGCAGGCGATCGCCGAACTTCGCACGCGCTACATCGACGCGCCAGGTCAGTTCGAAGAACACCTCATCGACCTGCTGATGGGCCAGCGCATCGCCCGACGCGCCGACGTCGTCGCGGCCGCCGCTGCACCGTTTCGCTGGTACGACGCCGAGCATCTGCCACCACTCGGAAAACGTGGCGAGTGGATACGCGCCGTGCTCGTGCAGCGCGAGGCGTGGCTCGCGTACGACGAGCGTCGACGCGACGAATGGATCGCGCTGTTCGCGCGTGCGGAAACGTCGATCGACGCCAACGTCGCGCGACGTTGGCCGGAGGTACACGGTCTCGACGAGTCTCTGCCGCAATGGCTACGACTCTACGTGTCCGACGCGTTGCTCGACGCGTGGAAGTCGGCGTTCACATCGCCGCCGCCGTCACCGTCGCCCCGTCGGAGCGCGCCTGGGCGCGACGGGGATGGCGTCGTGGCCGACGACTGGCACAAGACGCCTTCGCACTCAGGTGCGCTACGACGGAAAGCGCGCGCGTGGCTTCCGTGGGTGCCGTGGATCGCGGCAGCAGCCGCCGCCTGCTGGGCCGTCGGGCCAGTGCGCCATGCGCTCGCACCTTTCGCGACGAGCGCAGACACGCCTCGGCAATGCGCCGCGTTGTACGCGCAACTCGACGCCCCCGGCGCCTACGCCGGCAAAGCGGCCGCGGAGATCGACTCGCTTCAGGCCCGCGCTCATCGCTGCGCAAGACAAGGGCAATGGGCACCGCCCGGGGCAAAACACTGAGCGGCGACAGGCTGACGCATCACGGCGACAGTCGCGGCACGCCGTGCTGGTCGCGCTCTTCCACCGCTGTCACGCGCGTATCGATGCGGCGGCTGCGCAGTTCTTCCGGCAGGGCTTCGGTGCCTTCGCCCCGCGCCAGCGACAGCGCGTTGCGGTAGCAGCGCTGCGCGAGCTCTGCGTGGTCTTCGCCGACGTAGACGTCGCCGAGTGCTTCCCATGCCGCGGCGCTGGGCTCGATGGCGAGGGCGCGTTCGAGGTAGGGCTTCGCCTTGCCCCATAGCCTGACGCGCGCGCACATGCGGCCCACGGCCGTGAGCAGCGCGGCGTCGTTGGGATGCGCGTCGACCCAGCCCTCCGCACGGCGCAGCCTCTGCTCGATGTCCTCGGCACCCATGCCGCCGTAGGTCGCGACGAGGGACGGCGACCATTCGCGGCGGAGCGCGGTTTCGATTTCGTCCATCGCGGCCATCGTCTGGCCGTAACGTGCCGCCTGCTGTGCGTAGGCATCGACGGCGGCGGGGAGCCGACGCTGATGCTTCGGCAACTGCGACCACAGGCTGGCGAGCGACGCGCCATCGGGCGCGCTGGCGACGTAGGCCGCGATGACGCGGGATTCGAGTTCCGCATAGTTGCGGGCACCGAGTTCGCCGCTCTTCTGTAGCGGCTCCAGCGCGCGCAACGCGTGGCGCGGTTCGTTCGTCGCCAGCGACGCTTCGGCGTATTCGACCCAGCCGGCCGGGGAGAGGCCGCCCTCGGTGGCTTCGGTGGCGAGCAGGGCGACGGCTTCGCTGGCGCGGCCGGTGCGGCGCAGCAGCCGAGCGCGCAGTACGCGCGCGGCGCGCGGCGTCTCCTGCGCGGCGGCGTCGAGCGACTCCAGGGCGCGCGCCGATTCGCCACGACGCTCGGCGGCTTCCGCCGCGGCGAGCAGGGCCGGCCCGCGCACGGACGGATAACGCGCGGCGCGATTCAGATCGCGCTCGGCTTCGCTGTTGCGGCCTTCCACCAGCGAGACGATGCCATCGGCGAGACGGCGACGGCTGAGGCGACGATGACGGCGGGTCATCGCCCCGAAGGGCCAGCGAATCAGCGCGATCAGCGCCGCGATGGCGGCCCACGCGAGCAGAAGGAGAACGACGGCGGTCACGACCGTCATCTGCACGTTGGTGCCACGCAGGTGCACGAGCACGTAACCCGGATCCTCCGCGACCCAGTGCCACGCGAACGCCGCGACGACCGCGACGAGGATCAGTCCGACGACCCAGCGCCACGGCTTCATGGCGTGGCCTCGTGCGACGTGGCGGCGGTTCCGGCGCTGGCGGGCGCCGATGTGGAACTGGTGCTCGCGGGCTGCTTCGCGGGGGTATCGCGCTGCAACGCGTGCACGGAACGCAGGTTACGGAGCTCCGCCAGCGCGGCGCCGAGCTTTGGTTCGGCACCCTTCGCCTGACTGGCGAGCAATTGAGCGATGCGCGAACGCGCCGATTGCACGGCCGGCGACGCGGTGTCGAAACGGGCGGCGAGCACGGCGTCGACACGCTTCAGCGCGGCCTGCCTGCCCGTATCGTCGTACGCCAGCATCGCCGCCTCGGCGTGCGCGACGTCCAGCGCCGCGAGTTCGCGCGCGATGCGGTCGTCCGCAAGGCCTATGGGCGTGCCGTCGTCGTGACTGACGCGGACGATGCTGCCGAGCGCGGATCCGGCACGCTGCCAGAAACCCTGATCGGCGCCGTCGGCCGTCTTCGTGTCGTCGCTCTTCAGCGGCAGCGTGGGCAACTGCGCGCGCAGATCGGCGAGCGTGGCGAGATCGTTCGCACGGGCACGCGGCGCGATGGCGGCGAGTGCCTCGCGCTCTGCGGTGACGTTCTGGCGGACGGCGGCGAACGCGCTGTCGTTGACGCCGGCGAGCGTGCTATCGGCGAGCTCGTACGCAGAGAGGGCACCGCTGGCGTCGCCGAACAGCGCGAATCGCTCCTTCGCCATGCGCAGCAGCGATTCGGCTTCGTCGAGGAGCATGGCGTCGTGACCGCTGAGGCTGCGCTCGGAGAGGTTGGCGACGGCGTCCTCGAGGTTGCGCGTGCGCTCCGACATGCCGAGCATCTCTTCGCGCGCGGAGCGGTTCACCGCGTCGGCGTCGGCGAGGCGGCGGCGCAGGTTCGCGTTCTCGTCGCGCATCCCGTCGACGGCGGTCTGCAGCGTGTCGACCTGGCCGCGCAGGCCATTGGCCGCGCCCAGGTCGCCGCGCATCTGCCAGACCGTCCATCCGGCGTAGCCCGCCGCGCCGAGGGCGGCGAGCGAAAACAGGATCGCGACGGCGAGCGTGCCGCCGCCGCGACGGGGCGCGGGATCGCTGCGCCGGGGCGGCATGGCGGAACGGGCGGCGGCGGCCGGGGCCGGCGTCGCCGGAGCGGTATCGGTCGAAGGAGTCTCGGTCGTCATGGCGGGCATGCTAGCAGGCCATACGCCAACGCACGGAACACATCCTTCAACGGCGGGTGAACGACACCCCGGCCGCGGCCGTCAGGAGGTCGGTGGGCAGCGCCGACCGGGCGACCGCCACACGCTCGAATCCGGCGTCCAGGGCGGCGGAGCGCATGCGTTCGCTGCTGACCACGGCCACCGCCTGCACCAGCCGCCGCCACGCCGGCGCGACGAGCGCGCGGCGCAGGTGATCCAGCGCCTCCGCGCTGGAAAGCAGCACGGCGGAGCGCCGGCCCAGCTTCAGCAGGGGGTCGATGTGGCGCCGGTCGATCCGCGGCGCGACGCGGTGATAGACGTGGATCTCGTCGAGGGTCGCGCCCCGCGCGGCCAGCGCCTCCCGGAGCAGGCCACGACCGCCCGGCGCCCCCACGAGGGCGACCCGCTTACCCACCACGTCGGCGAGCTCGGCCAGGCCGAGCACGCCCTCGCTGTCTTGAGACGTTTCGGGGAAACGCACGTCGGTGACGTCGGCCGTCTTCAGGGCCCGGGCGGTGCCGCGTCCCACGGCGATCACCGTGGCGCGCGTGGCCAGCGGCAGCACGTCGGCGGCGAAGCGAACGGCGGCCGGGCTGGTGAACACGACCACGTCGCCCTCGAGCGCGCGCCGCAACGACACGCCGACCGCCGTGGCGTCTTCCGTCGCCCGCAACGAAAGACCCGGCACGCTCACGGGAATGCCGCCGAGCTTGCGCACGCGGCGGGCGAGTGGCCCGGCAGTGCCTGCGGGGCGCGTGATGACCACGGTGACGTTGCGGAGGGGAAGGGAGCGACTCACGGAAGCATCCTGCGTACGAACGGCCAGCATAAGAATCTGGGGACGCCGTCACCAATGCCGAAGGTTGGGTCACCCATACGGATGCGAACGGATCGTGGCGGAACGTATGCTTGACCGCTTATGACCACGATCCAGCCCTCTCTCGCCGATCTGGCGGGCTTCATCCGCGACACGATCCCCCTTGCCCGCGCCATGGACATCGCGATCCCGGCCTTCGACGGCGAGCGGCTTTCCATGACGGCCCCGCTGCCGCCGAACATCAACGACAAGGGCTGCGCGTTCGGCGGCAGCCTGGTGACGCTGATGACGCTGGCCTGCTGGGCGCTGGTGGAGGCCCGCCTGCGCGGCCGAGGCGACGACTGCGACGTGTTCGTGGCCGACTCGACCGTGCGCTACCTCGAGCCGGTCTGGGACGACCTGCGCGCCGAGGCCACCCTCGCGCCGGGCGCCGACTGGGCGACTTTCTTCGCCACGCTCGACGCCCGGGGCCGTGCCCGCGCGGACTTCACCTGCGTGGTGCCGGGCGCCGACGGCAAGGCCCTCGCCAGCATGGACGCGCGCTTCGTGGCCAAACGCCGGGCATAATGCCGCCCGACGCCACGATGGAAGCCGCCATGCGCCCCTACGCCCTGCCTGCCCTCGCTCTCGCCCTGCTGGCCCTCGCGGGCTGCGCCACCGACAAGCGCAATCAGGCGTTGAACAAGACGCTGATGAACTACGGCGCGGCGATCCGCTGGGGCGACTTCACCGGCGCGCAGGCGTTCATCGACAAGACCTACGCCGAAGAACACCCGATCAGCTCGGTGGAACAGAGCCGCCTGCAGCAGCTGCGCGTGACGGGCTACGACGAAGGGTCCGGTCCGCGTCCGGATGGCGACGACGAGGTCGTGCAGGTCGTCCAGATCAACGTCGTCAACATCAACACGCAGGCCGAGCGCGGCATCGTCGACCGTCAGCGCTGGCACTACGACAGGGAAAAGGGCAAGTGGACCCTGATGACGGGCCTGCCCGACTTCAGCCCCCACTAAAGCCGATATAATCGATCGTTTATCCCCCACTGGGACGCGGAAAGACACGATGAACGACGTTTTGCAGAAGTTGCCCGGTTTCGTGAGCAAGCACCCCGAGCTGGTCGCACTCTTCGTGTTGATCCTGGTGGTGCTCGTGGCGACCGAGATCGCCCGCCTGTTCCGCAAGTGGAAGAGCCTGACCCCCGCCGGCCTGACCCAGCTGATCAACCGGGACACCCCGCTGATCATCGATCTCTCGGCGAGCGCGGATTTCGAAAAGGCGCACATCCCGGGCGCGAAGAACGTGGCGATGAGCCAGTTCGACCCTGAGACCCAGAAGGATCTGTCGAAGGCGAAGGAACTGCCCGTGGTGCTCGTCGACAAGGACGGCCGCGGCGTCGGCAAGGCGGCGAACCGTTTGCTCAAGGCCGGCTTCACGAAGGTCTTCGTGCTCGAAGGCGGCACGTACGGCTGGCAGACGGCGCAGCTTCCGGTCGTGAAGGGCAAGAAGTAAGCGTTTTTCGTTGAGTTCGCTGCGCCGCCTGACGTGCAGAGCGGCGGTGAGGCGGGGAGCTGGCGCGCGGCATCTCCGTCGCTAAGTCCTCGTCCGGCCTTCGCCTCCCTGCGGAATCGCTCCGGAGACGCCGCACGCCAGCTCCCTCTCGGATCGGTCGTTCTCTCGCGCGTCGTTGTCGTGCTTACGAGGATCGCGGGCGTAGACGTCCCGTTTTCGGGGGACTGCCGGACGGCGGCCGCTCGGGCGCCTCGATAGGTTTATCGCTCCTTTCGACATGGAGCGATGCATGAACCGGACCTTGTTCTACAGCGCGTTCGTCGCCGCGCTGCTCCCACTGACGGCGTATGCGCGGGAGGCCGCGCCACCGGAGACCACGCCGGCAACCGCGCCAGCGCTTCCCGGCTGTGCACCGATGGAGATCGGGCCCGTCTACGACGCCTCGCTGTCCGTCGGCTCCACGCTGGGCTGCTTCCAGTTCGTGACGCCCGAGACGCCAGCCGCGACCAAGGTCGACGTCAACCTCGCCGGCTTCCGCGCAGGTGAGCTACACGATGTGAGCCTCGTGCGCGTGGACAGCGATGGCAGCACACACGCCGCCGCGACCGATGCCTCCATGGACGCCTACCGCGTCCTGCAGTCGATCAGCAATTCCTCCACGCGCTGGCTGCTTCTCGTCGGGCGCCCCAAAGGCGGCGATGCCTCGCCGTTCCAGATGCAGGTAACGCTCTCCACCGGCGTCGACCGCCACGAACCGAACGACGCCTTCACGACGACGACGAAGCTGGAAGGCAACCAGCGCATCGAGGGCAACCTCGACAACGCCGGTGACGTCGACAACTTCCTCATCTCGTTCCGGCCCGACCAGAAAACGGCGAACCTCGAACTCGAAGCGCCAGCGGGCGTCGTCGGTATCGTCGTCGACGGGGCGAAAAAGACCGGCGAGCTTCGTGGTGGATCAGCGTACCGGGTGGATTCGTCCCGACCCGTCTTCGTGCAGGTCAAAGGCGACGCCAGCACTGTGGGGGCTCGCTACACGATCGCGCTGCGCGATCCCGGCGCGGCAGCGGTCGTCACGATGGTGCGGAGCAAGGAGAACATCAGCCATCTCGCACCCGGCCTTGACTCAACGGTACCTGGCGGGGCCAACGTCGCGCGTGTCGCCGATGTCGAAGCAAAGGTCTTCGAAGGTGACCGCGCCACGCCGGTCGGTGCGGGTTACGTGGTCAGGTTCAAGGGATATGACGTCGGAACGAACGGTCACTGGCTGCTCACGGAGGTGACCGCGGTCACCGACGAACAAGGCGTCGCGCGCACCGCTCTCAAGATCGGTCCTTGCAGGGGTGGCGCCATCGGCCCTATCACCGTCCCCACGCGCGGGAATCCGCCCGATTTCTGGGACATCGAATACAACCCGTCGGGCGTCGTGATCGCCACTGTCGACGGCGGCGCGCCATCGGCAAAGCATGGGGAGTTGCCTTTTGAGCACATCTGCAAAGAAACCTTCAGGATGCATCGCCCATGGAAGCCTTGACCATCCGCAATTCGAGCGAATCGCTGGCGTCGCGTGCGATCGAGGCGTCGATCGACGCACAACCCGCCATACCCGACGAGCGACGTCTGCAGCCGCCGCCGGAAGGGCCCACGTCCGATGAGATCGCGGAACGCCTGTTCGCTTCGCTATTCAGTTCGCGGGACCAGCAAAAAGACCTCGGTCGTCGCCTTGCGTCATTCACCGACGCGCTGGTTCCCTTCCTCGCATCGCTGACGCTGGAACGACCGGGCGTGGTGGCCATGAATTTCGACCTGCATCTCGACAAGGGCCGTCTGAAAGCAACGGGCAAGGATGTGCATCCCGACGATCTTGCCTGGCTTGAATCTCGCATCAATCAGTTTCCGCGACTGACGAAGCTGGCGGGCGAATTCAATCAGGCGGTCAGCCGGACGTTCGGCGATGCGGAAAGGGACGAGTACTGGCGTCTGGAGCCACCGCGCGGGTGGCAGGCTTACCCGGCGCTTCCATGTCTGGACAAAACGGTAGACAGAGACGTCGGCTTCATGTCGTTACTGCGCCAGGTCCGCGATGACGGGATGCCACAGGCTTTCGAAGGAATGCCGCCTCCGGAACGTTTCGACGCCACGTCGTCGAGAGTGCTGGCCATGGTCATGACCCCGGAGACGTATCAGGTGAGCCCGGCTGGCTTCGTATCGCTGAACAATGCGAAGCCTTTGTCGAACGGAAGCTGGGTCGCCTGATCGCGATCGTCGTTCCCGACGGGCGACTGCCGATCAGAGCCCGTGAATACCCGCCCTGCCCTGCAGGATCGCGTCGAGCACGTCCGGCGCGAGTTCGAACGAGTCGAAGAACAGGCGATCTTCCGGCAGGTTCGCGTCGATGAAGAACTGACGGCCTGCCGCGATCATCGCCGGTGGGCCACTCATGTACATGTCGAACGCCGAGAGGTCCGGGTGGTCCTGCAACAGCGCCTCGTGGATCAGGCCTTCCCGCAGGCCGCTGGCCTTCGCGGCGTCCGGATCCGAGAGGACGGGGATGAACGACACGTTCGGCGCCTGACGCGTCCATTCGGTGGCGAGGTCGGCGAGATACAGATCGGCCGCGATCCGCGCACCCCAGTAGATCGACATGTGGCGGCGCGTGCCGAGCGCGATGAAGTGCTCGACGAGGGCCTTTACCGGCGCGAAGCCCGTGCCGCCGGCCATGAACAGCATCGGCCGCTCGGAATCCTCGCGCGGCACGAACGTGCCCAGCGGCGCTTCGATCGACAGCCGGTCGCCCACGCGCAGGGACTCGTAGACCCAGGAGGTGAAGCCACCGCCCGGCACGTGGCGCACGTGGAGCTCGATCCGGCCGTCGGGGCCCGGGCCGTTGGCGATGGAGAACGGGCGATGCCGGCCGTCCGGCAGCACGACGTCGAGATACTGCCCCGGCAGCCAGTTCAGCCGGTCGCCACCCACCGGCCGCAGCCAGACGCCGACGACGTCGGGCGCCAGCGCCTCGCGTTCGACGACCTCGACCTCCAGCCGGCGATGCGGGATGTCCTCGACCGAAGCGATCTCACGAGCCCGGATGGCGATGTCGCTCCGGGCGACGGCCTGACACAGCAGGATCGCACCGCGGTTGTGTCCGGGCACGGCAAGCGCCACCGGCGGATTGTGGGGATAGCTGCACTCCCCTTCCACGAGCACGGCCTTGCAACTGCCGCACGCGCCGCTCCGGCACGAATACGGGAGGGCGATTCCCGCGCGCTGGGCGGCTTCGAGCACGGTCTCGCCGTCGGCGGCATCGAATCGCTTGCCGGACGATGTCAGGGTTACGGTGGGCACCTGCACATTGTAGGACAATGGGGCGTTGCCCCACAGGAAAAGACCGATCATGGCCTCGATCTGGAAACAGCCCACCGACCTCGCCCGCATCAATGCCTGGAGCCGCGGGACCATGATGGAGACCCTCGACATCCGCTTCACGGCGATCGGGGACGACTGGCTGCGCGGGACCATGCCGGTGGACCACCGGACCCAGCAGCCGTTCGGGCTACTTCATGGCGGCGCTTCCGTGGTGCTGGCCGAGACGCTGGGCAGCTCCGCGTCCCTGCTGACGCTCGACGTGGAGAAGGAAGTCGCGGTCGGCCTCGACATCAACGCCAACCATATCCGCGGCGTGCGCGACGGCCTCGTTACCGGTACCGCGAAAGCCATCCACATCGGTCGCACCACGCAGGTGTGGGAAATCCGCATCGAGGACGACCACGGCCGGCTCGTGTGCCTGTCGCGATTGACGATGGCGGTGATCCCGTCGCCCGGCGGCGCACCGGGGAACCTGCGCGCGTGAGCGCGGCCGCACCGTACGAAGGCCTCACGCCGGATCTCGTGCTGGCCGCCGTGGACGCGGGTGGCGCATGGAGCGACGGCCGCCTGCTGGCACTGAACAGCTACGAGAACCGCGTTTTCCAGGTCGGCCTCGACGACGGCGGTTTCGTCGTCGCGAAGTTCTACCGCCCGGGCCGCTGGACCGACGCCGCGATCGAGGAAGAACATGCGTTCGCGCGCGAACTGGCCGAGGCGGAGCTCCCCATGGTCGCTCCCCTCTCGGTCGACGGCCGCACGCTGCTCCAGCAGGGCGGCTATCGCTACGCGCTGTACCCGCGCCGCGGCGGACGGGCGCCCTCGCTGGAATCCACCGATCAGCTCGAGTGGCTGGGTCGCCTGCTCGGACGCATGCACGCGATCGGCGCGCGCGAGCGCTTCGTCGCCCGCGGCACTCTCGACCGCGCCACGCTCATCGACGCGCCGGTACGCGCCGCGCTGGGTTCCGATCTGCTGCCCGCCCATCTCTTCGATGCCTACCGCCAGGCCGCGCACCGTGTGGACGACGCCGTCGCGGCGCGCTTCGAAGCGGTCGGGCCGGTGCGACGGATCCGCCTGCACGGCGATTGCCATCCGGGCAACGTGCTCTGGACAGACGCCGGTCCGCATTTCGTGGACCTCGACGACGCGCGCATGGGTCCCGCGGTGCAGGACCTGTGGATGCTCGCCTCGGACGACGCGATGATGAACGCGCTGCTCGAAGGCTACGGGCAGTTCCGGGAATTCGACTTCACGGAACTGGCGCTGATTCCCGCGCTGCGCGCCATGCGCCAGGTGCATTACGCCGGCTGGATCGCCGAGCGCTGGCACGACCCGGCGTTCCCCGCCGCGTTTCCGTTCGCGGCCGAGGCCAGGTGGTGGGAGCAGCACATCGCCGATCTGCACGAGCTCGCGGAAGACCTGTAAGTCCGGGCTCCGCGCCTTCGCGCGCCCGCGCGCTTCCCACATAATCGCGATTCGCTCTTCCAAGGATTCTTCATGCACTCGTTCCTGACCCGCGTCATCGCCGTCTTTCAGATCGCCGGCGGCCTGTTCGGCCTCGTCCATCAGTTCGAGCGGCTGCTCGGCGCGCACGTGGTGGGCATGGATGCGATCGTGGCGGTGCTCGGCGTCCTGCTGTTCGGCTTCATCCTCGTCGCCGGCGTCCTGCTGGCGAGCAACGACGGCCGTGGCACCTCCTTCTCGATCTGGGCGCAGTTCCTCCAGGCGCCGCTGATCGCCACGCCGTTCTTCAGCTATGCGCTGTCGAGCGGCGCGTTCGCCAACCTGTCCATGACGCTCCAGCGCGCGCCGCGCCTCGGTTTCGACTGGTCGATCGCCGAGCACGGCTGGTTGCTCGCCCTCGCGGGCCCGTCGGCCGCCCACATCGGCATCAACCTGCTGGCCCTGGCGTCGTGGCTCGTGCTGCGCTTCGGGCGCTGAGCCCCGGTATCATTCACCGATGAATACCCCCGCGCTCCCCGTCATTCGCCTCAAGACCGACCGCGTTCCCGGTCACCCCTGGGTCTGGTCCGCCCAGATCGTGAAGCCCGACGACCGTCTGCCGCCCGGCAGCGTGGTCGACGTGCACGACGCCAAGGGACGTTTCGTGGGGCGCGGCTTCTGGAACGGCCACGCCCGCGTGGCGCTTCGCCTCCTCACGACGAAGGCCGACGAGGCCATCGACGACGCCTGGATCGCGTCGCGCCTCGCGCGCGCCGTCGAACTGCGACGCGAGCTGCTCCGTCTCGACGACGTGAGCGACGCCTGGCGCGTGGTGCACAGCGAGGGCGATGGCCTCTCGGGTCTCGTCGTGGACCGCTACGCCGGCCATCTCGTCGTGGAGTATTTCGCGGCCGGCATGTGGCGCTTCCGCGACACCATCCACGCGGAACTGCAGCGCCACTTCCCCGGCGCGTCGCTCTACTGGTTCGCCGAGCAGCACGTGCAGCGGCAGGAATCCTTCGACGTGCGCTCCAACGACGCGCCGTCCGCCGTCGACGTGCACGAACACGGGCTGGCGTTCCATGCCGCTCCGGGTCTCGGTCACAAGACCGGCTTCTTCGCCGACCAGCGCGACAACCGCCGCCGCTTCGCGCAGCTGGCACGCGGCCGTCGCGTGCTCGACCTGTGCTGCAACGCCGGCGGTTTCGCCGTGCACGCCATGAAGGCCGGCGCGCGCGAAGCCACGGGTGTCGACGCCGACGCCGCGATCCTCGAGGTGGCGCGCGAGAATGCGCGCCTCAATGGGGTCGAGGCCACCTTCGAGCAGGGCGACGTCTTCGAGTGGCTGCGCGCGGCCATCGCGCGCGGAGAGACCTGGGACGCCGTGGTGCTCGATCCGCCGAAACTCACGCGCGACCGCAACCAGGTCGTCAACGCGCTGAAGAAATACTTCGCGATGAACCGCACCGCGCTCGACGTCGTGGCGCCCGGCGGCATCCTGCTTACCTGTTCGTGCACGGGTCTCGTCGGCGAGGACGATTTTCTCGAGATGATCCGCCGCGTGGCGCTGAATGCCGGTCGCGGCATCCAGGTGCTCGAAGTGTCCGGCGCCGGCCCCGACCACCCGGTCGCGAGCAACGTGCCGGAGAACCGTTACCTCAAGGCGGTGTTCTGCCGCGTCGACTGACGGCGCGTTCACCCGTTCTTGATCGTCTGCCGGGACATAGTCCCGGCCATGTCCAGAAACCCTCCGACCAACGCCGATGTGGTGGCGAGCGTGGAACGGGCCCACGCGAAGGCGGCGGGCCTCGTCTACGTCTGCGATACCGATGCCGGCATCACGCGATGCAAGCGCGGGCGCGCGTTCTCCTACCTCGGCCCGGACGGCCGGAAGATCACCGACGAGGACGTGCTCGCCCGTATCCGGTCGCTCGCCATCCCGCCGGCCTACACCGCGGTCTGGATCTGCACGAATGAACGCGGACACCTGCAGGCGACCGGTCGCGACGCCCGCGCGCGCAAGCAGTACCGGTACCACGCGCGCTGGCGCGCGACGCGCGACAAGGGAAAGTTCGAGCGCATCCTCGAGTTCGGCGAGGCGCTGCCGCGACTGCGCCGCCGCTTGCGCAAGGACCTCGCCCTGCCCGGCCTCCCTCGGGAGAAGGTGCTGGCGCTGGTCGTCAGCCTGCTCGAGGAAACCATGATCCGCGTGGGCAACGACGCGTACGCGAAGCAGAACAACTCCTATGGCCTGACGACGCTGCGCTCGCGCCACGTCGAGGTACGCAAGGGTCGCATCTCGTTCCATTTCCGGGGCAAGAGCGGGCTGTGGCGCGACGTGGACCTGGACGACCGGCGCCTCGTCAAAGCCGTGCGCCGGGTCCAGGAGCTGCCCGGCCAACGCCTGTTCCAGTACATCGACGACGACGGCCAGCCGCAACCGATCGACTCCGGCATGGTCAACGATTACCTGCGCGAGGTGACCGGCGGCGAATTCACGGCGAAGGATTTCCGTACCTGGGGTGGCACCGTACACGCCATGGGCGTGCTCGGCACGCTGCCGCTGCCCGAGGAAGGCGGCGAGCGCGCGATCAAGGCAGCCCTCGCGGGCGCCGTGAAGGAGGTCGCGGCGGTGCTCGGCAACACGCCTGCCGTCTGCCGTGCGTCGTACATCCATCCCGAGATCTTCACCGGCTGGACGGAAGGCTCGCTGCATCGCTGCGTGCCGCCGTCCGGCCTGCGCTACCCGCGAAAATTGGAAGCCTCCACCCTGGCTTTTCTGCGTCGGCGCCTTCGTGCGTCGAAGCGCTCCCGTTGAGACGAATGGATGGCTATAGTGCGCGCACGGGGTTTGCGTTCGATGAGTCAGGGGCTGTGCTGAAGATGTCTCGGTGGAAGGTGATTCCCGTCCTGGCGGGCCTGATGGCCGGCGCGTCCCTGCACGCCCAGGAAGCGGCGACCGGCGAACCGCTCGCCCTGCCCGACATGCAGGAACACCGCGGCGTCGTCGACGACACCTGGATCGTCGCGCCCCGACGCCTGCCGGACGCCACGCTGGCCGCCGTGAAGAACTATGCCGACGAGGGCGACATCGCCGCGGGCGTATCGCTTCGCTACAACATCGACCATGCCGAGTGGGTGATCGCGGACGTCTTCATCTACCCGGCGGGCGAAGGCGACACCGCGACCATGCTCAAGCGCGCCGCGGAGGATTTCCGAGAATCGGTGGCGTTCGCGGAGCGCCAGCAGATCTATCGCAACGTCTGGTGGGGCGAAGAGAGCGCCTATACCGCCGCGCTGCCGGGTGGCCGCAAGGTGGACGGCCGGTTCTTGCCCATCGTGTTCGACGCGCAGCAGGACATGCTCACGTCGCGCGCGTATCTGTTCTATCGCAAGCTCTACTTCGTGAAGATCCGGCTGAGCACGGCGGTGGAAGGCGTGGACGGCCTCGCGGAGAACGCCGATCGCTTCGTCGCCAGCCTGCTCGACGGCGTCGACATCGTCAGCGTGGGTAGTTGCGGGCGCCGCATGGATCTGGTGATGGAAGCCCCCGGGCAGCCAGCGCCCGCGGATCTGCCTGACGGCGTGAGCGCCGATGGCTATCGCGTGCTGCTGAAGTCGAACCGGGCGGGCTCGACATCGGGCCGCGCGCAATTGACCAAGACGATGATGCTGGCGGCGAAACGCCAGCAGGCCACGGGCTGCACGACGCTACAGTACAGTCCGCCGCTGGAAGACGACACGCGCGCGGTGCTGCATCTTTCGTTCAAGCCGGAAGACTGGGGCACGACGCCGCGCACCAGGTAACCACGGGATCGAAGAACGGCCGGGGCGCGTCCCACGCCCCGGCCGTTGCCGTTACGGATCGGTTGCGGCTCAAATCCTTGAGCAACGCGTCCGACCCGCGGCGACCGTTGAATGATGCGGGGTTCAGCGACGTCCGGATATGGAAGTTTTCTGAAAAAACGGTCGGATTTCACGTGCGCTCGACATGCGGCGCCGGTATGTCAGACCGGCGCCGGCGACGATGCCCGATCGTCGCGCCACGTGCGCAGCCCGATCGCCGCGAGCACGACGAAGCCCGCATAGAGCACGGCGGTGATCGGCAGCGACTTGTAGACGTACTCGCCGACGTAGATCACGTCCACCGCGATCCACAGCCACCATGCCGCGGCATGCCGACGGGCCTGCCACCACTGCGCCACGAGGCTGAAGGCGGTCAGCGCGGCGTCGAGCCAGGGAAGCGACGCGTCGGTGTAGCGGTGCATCGCATAGCCCAGTGCGAGCGCCGCCGCCGAACCCACGGCCAGGTGCACCGCCGCCTCTCGCGGTGCGAGCGACGCGACCCGCACATGGCCGCTGCCGTCCAGGTTGCGCATCCAGCGTCGCCATCCGTAGACGATCAGGATCGCGAAGATCGCCTGGAGCAGCGTGTCCGAGTAGAGGCGCGCGTCGACGAAGATCCAGCCATAGGCCACGACCGACACGAGCCCCACGGGCCAGCACCACGGGCTACGCCGCGCGGTGAGCCAGACGGCCGCCGCGCTGACGAGCGCGGCGGCCAGTTCGAACAGCGACAGCTCAAAGCTCATAAGTCACCGACAGGCGGGCGAGACGTGGCATGCCCGGGAACAGATAGCTGTCGCCACCGGACGATCCCGTGTCGCGCCAGTAGAAGCGATTGAACACGTTATCGACATTCAGGCGCCACGTCATCGCGTGACCGCCCACGCGGGTCGCGAAGCGGAGGCCCGCGTCGAACACGTTGTAGGCGGGCACACGCACGCGACCGTCCGGCGTGGCGACGTTGCTGCCCGCGTAGCGCCAGCCGCCGAGGACGGCGAGCCCCGGCGCGAACGGCAGGCTGTAGTCCGCATAGACCGCCGAGCGCCAGCGCGGCACGTTGACGACCTGGTGATCTTCGTACGTCGGCGCGCCCGTGTTCTCGGCACGCGCGCGGATCGCGTTGAGGCTGGCGGTGAGCCGGAGGTTCTCGGTGACGCGCCCGGCGAGGTTGAGCTCGACACCCGTGTGGACCTCCTGGCCCTGCTGCACGAACGTGAAGCCTTCCGCCGTGTCGTCCGGGCGCGCGAACTGGTAGGACTGGCGGATGCGATACACCGCCGCCTGCAGGTCGAGGTCGTCGGCAACGGCGTATTTCACGCCGGCCTCGACCTGCCGGGAGTGCAGCGGGCCCAGCGTCGTGCCGCCGTTGGACGTCCAGTACGGCGCTTCGCGGCCGAGCGACAGGCCCTCGCCGTAGCTGACGTAGGTCGTGAGCGGCGCCGTGGGTTGCCAGAGCACGGCGGCCTGCGGCAGCGCCTTGCTGAGACGCGTGTTGCGCTCGGGCGCACCGGTGTCGTCGTAGGTGCGCTCGTCCAGGCGTACGAAGCGCGTGCCCGCCAGCACCTGCCACTGGTCATCGAGGTGGATGCGATCGATGGCGAAGAGCGTGCGCTGCCAGCTCGTCAGGCGTCGCACCGAGGCGCCGGGCTCGTTCGGCGAGGGATCGAAGACCGGCACGACGCGATCGTCGATGTTCGCCGTGCCGACGTAATCGTAGACATACGCGCGCCGGTCGATGGTGCGACGGAAGCTCGTGGCGCCGACGTTGATCTCGTGATCGACGGCGCCGGTCGCGAACGTGCCGGTGACGACGGCCCGCACCTCGTCGTTCTGACGCGTGTCGTCGGGGCTGCGGAAATCGTAGACGTCGTAGTCGCCGTCCGGTGCGAAGAAGTAGCCCGGCGTCGCGCCGGCCGCGCACGACGGCGCATAGAAACAACCGTAGGCGAAGGCCACGTTGTCGTCGATGACGGTATGGCTGTGTCCCGCGGACAGCTGCAGGTTCCAGCTATCGGTGAAGCGATAGTTGAAGCGCAGCGACGTGTTGCTGGAATGGATACCGACCGGACGCTGCCACGGCTGGTAACCGAGCAGGCGCGTACGGCTCGGGTGCGGCGGGATGCCCGTACCGCCGAGCAACTGGTAACCGGACGCCGAGCGCTGCCCGCTGGTCTGGTAATCCGTGTCGAGCAGCAGCGTCGCCTTGTCGCTGATCTTCCAGTCCGCCGCGACGGAAACGAAACTCCGCCGGCCGTCCGCGTGCTCGATATAGGAATGCGTTTTCTCGTTCGCGGCGTTGACGCGCAGGCCGAATGACGGCGAGAACCACCGGCCCAGGTCGATCGCCTCGTAGTTCGACCCGTGCGAGTCCGTGCCGATGGTGAGATCGTGCACGTCCTTCGGTCGCTTGCTCACGTAGTTGACGAGACCACCCGGTTCGACCACGCCGGCCTCCAGGCCACCGAGGCCCTTCAGCACTTCGACGCGCTCCTTGCCTTCCAGCGCGAGCAGTTGCTCCGCCGACATGATCATGCCGTTGAAACGGAAGCCCGTGGCGAGATCGAGCGGAAAGCCGCGGATCGACACGTCCTGGTAATAGCCGGCGGGCGCGTAGTTATCGTTGATCGCCGCGTCGCCGCGCACGAGCTCGCTCAGGCTGCGGGGCTGGCGGTCGTCGATCTGCGCGCGCGTGATGACGGTGATCGCGGCGGGCGTGTCGTGCAGCGGCGCGCTGCCGAAGCTGCCGAACGTGTCGAGCTGCGAATCCGCGGCGCGGTAGCTGTCCGTCGTGGTGGCGTGGACGTCGATCGACGGCAGCGTGCGCGCTTGCTGTGGCGCGGCCGGCTCGTCGGCGGCATGCGCCATGGCGGCGAACGAAAGGATGGCGAGAGCGAGAGGCGTGCGGGAGAGGGTCATCGTCGTCTTCAGTGGCGTGACGAAGCGACGGCAAGCCACGACGGGCCCGGGATCCGGACTGTCCGTGGCTTTGCAAGCTCCCTACGCCGGTACTAACCGGGTCAGGTTCCAAGGGACTCTCTCAGCCCGGCATTCGCCGGGCACCCCCGCTTCTAGAACCCCTATTGAAACACATTCCCACCGAGAAACGCACGACCGTGCCTGGTGGCGAACCAGCGGGCGTGTCCGATGAGGAACGTGTGGTACGCCACGTCGGCATGGTCGCGCCGCCCCGTGACGCCCTCGAAGTACTCGACTTCGGACAGCGCGAAATCGATGTGCACGAGCGGCAGCAGGTCGGCCAGGAGCGCGAGGTCCGCCGCGTGCAGCGGGCGGATCGCGCGATACCCGTCGATGAGGCCGCGTGCGATGTCGTGCCGCCCGATGTCGCCGCGCTCGATGTCGAGCCAGGCGATCGCGTTGCGTTCGATCGCCGTGGCGAGGTCGAACAAGGCGAACGTCTTCGCGGACAGGCCGACGTCGAGCACATCGGTGATGGTCGCATCGTCGCCCGCGTCGCTCCAGCAGAGATTGGACACGTGCAGGTCGCCGTGCGTCCATAACGCTGGCTGGGCCGCGAGATCCCTCGCGATACGCGCGTGGGACGCTGAAAGGATGCTCGTCATGTCACGCTGCCAGTCGCGTTCGGCAAGATAGCGCGCGAGCGCGGGACGCGCCGCGAGTTGCGCATCCAGCACGTCGACGGGATCGTGCGCCGAGAGGATGTCGGCACGCGCGACGAGGATGTGCGTGCTGCGTTGCGGGGCGTGGTGGTCGACCGTGGCATCGTGCATGCGCGCGAGCATCGCGCCCACCCGATGCGCGTGACGCACGCCGCCGATCGGGGACCACGAGTACGCTTCGCGATAGACATCCACGCCGCGCGCGGCGTCGTGCACTTCGTAGACCCACGCGTCCGTGCCGAAGACGGACGCGCCGT
This sequence comes from Luteibacter sp. UNCMF331Sha3.1, assembly GCF_900109915.1. Classification (GTDB taxonomy): domain Bacteria; phylum Pseudomonadota; class Gammaproteobacteria; order Xanthomonadales; family Rhodanobacteraceae; genus Luteibacter. The sequence goes on along the minus strand of NZ_FOBU01000004.1, from coordinate 78,625 downwards.
GCGCGTCGGTGAGGATGCGTGGCACCGGAATGCCACGGTCGCGCAGATGGCGCGCGAAACGGTGTTCCTCCCCGAGCGTGATCTCGTCCCGCACCCGGCGGTGGTGGCGTTTGATGAAGACCGGGCCCGCATCGGTCGTCGCGAGCGCCGCCGCGGACAGCGGACGCGGGCTCAGCCAGTCGAGCGAACGGAACGCGCCGAGCAACGGGATGCGCGCGAGGATCGGGGCGACCTCGTCGTGCGTCAGCGCGGGCCAGTCCGGTGCCAGCTCGTCGCCGGCGAGGCCATGGGTGAGGTGGGCGTCGTCGATCATCCGCACAGTGTAGCGGCGCCGGCGCGCCGGGCCCGCACCCCTAGCGGCGCAGCGCGGTGACCATGCCTTCCGCCGTCCACGCGCCGAGGCAGCCGCCCGCGATGCGCGCGGTCTGCTCTTCGTCGTGGGTAAGGTCGAGGAAAGCGCGTATTTCACCGAAGCTCGCGCCCTGCAGGGCGAGATCGAGGCAGGTCGACTCGTCGGCCGTCATGGCGGCCACCTGTGGCCGCGATCCCTGGCGCCAGACCCGCGCCCCGATGTCCCCGGGTACGAGGTGCACCGGAGGCGCCGTGGCGCCTTCGGACAGGGCGCGCCACAACGCGACGGCGTTGGTCCGCATCGGGCGGAAACGCAGCGATGGCACGAACTCGATCTCGACCGCGTCCCAGTGCTCGGCGCGGAGCCCGGAGACCGCGAGGGCGCCGCAGTCGTCGGCAAGCGACGCGAGGTAGAGATTGCCGTCGATCCACGCGATCTCCGCCACCTCGGGATCGGCCGGCCAGCATTGCCCGACCCATGCGACGAAGGCATCGACGTCGCGAGCGACATCGCGCGCGTCCTGCGGATGCGCATCGAGGAAACGGGTAGCCGTGGTGTCGAAAGGCTCCTTGCCCAGCCAGGCAGCGGTGCGGGCGTACGCGTTACGCAGCCCGGCCAGCGCGTCGCCGCGATCGTCGGACGGCACGGGCGGATCCCCCGACTCGCCCGGTGCCTCATCGGCATTGAGGTATTTCGCAAAATCCATGGACTGGGCGACCGGTGCCGTCGGGGAATCGGGGGACATGATGACCTCTCCGCTCGAGGCCCGGGCGTGGCCTGTGTCGCAATCCCGATGGCTGTTGCTTACGCCGTTCCGTCGGGCTTGCCAATACGCCATCGGGCCTGCCGATCCCCGTGTGCGGCTCGCCACGGCGAAGGGTGGGCGAAAGCCCGGGCGGCGACGATGGCATCGCAGCTTCTTGCGAGCCCTCGGCCGAGTGGCGGGAGGAAGCAAATGCAGGCGGGCACTGGGAAAAAAACGGGGCCCTTAATCGGCAAATACTTCAAAAGCGTGTCCAATCCATGGCTAACCGGCCGATATACCTTCAAACTAACCTCACATCGCGCTACGGGTGAGGGAATCCGGGCGCCGCCAACCAACCGCCGCCGATGATGCGCCTGATCATCGACCGGCCCAACGTTCCAGGAAATGCGAGACACCTCAGGGGGAACATCGTGGGCGGAAAGAACAGGGATCCGTTGGTGTGGGGACGTTACGTTGCCGTCGCGGGCGCCTATGCGGCGTGCTACGAGCTGACCCGCTATTTTTCGTTCTCGCACTGGATGCTCACGGCCGGGCTGCGCATGGCGTGCCTGCTGCTCGTACCCCGCAGGTTCTGGCCGGCCCTCGCCATCGGCGAAGCCCTGCCCATCGCCGAAACCGCTTTCCTGCACCTCTCCGATTACGGGCTCCCGTGGGCCGTCGCGAGCGTCGTTCCGCCCATCGTCTTCTGCATGCCGATCGTCGCCTTGCTGCAGTCGCGCTTTCCGATCGTACGCGCCGGCGGCGAGGTGAACATCGGGATGATCGTGCTGGCCACGCTGCTGTGCGCGGCGATGAACGCCACCGAGAACTCGGTCGTCTTTTCCTTCATCGTCATGGGCGACGGTTCGCCGGTGCCGTCCGTCACGGCGCAGATCTTTCTCGCGTGGTTCCTCGGACTGTACCTCGGCGCGCTCACGCTGACGCCCACGATCCTCGCCCTGCGCGAGCGTCTCGCGTCGCAGCCGAAGGGTGTCGTCACCTGGGCCGCCGTTCGCCACAGCCCGCTCGCGCGCGAACTGGCGCTGGTCGTGGTGCCGTCGCTCGCGCTCCTGCTGGGTATCGCGTCACAGGTGGAGGGCACCACCCTTCAGGTCGTGCGCATCGCCATGGCCCTGCCGGTCGTGGCGCTCACGGTGCGTCATGGCTGGCACGGCACCTCGCTCGGCGGTCTGATGGCAAGCATCGCGATGGCGTCCACCTCGTTCACCCTGCAGGATCCCGCGATGGTGCAGGCGCAGACGGTGCTGGCCTTCGCGCTATCCACGTCCCTGCTGTTCGGCGTGCGCGTGGCGCGGCGCCAGGCCGCCGCAAGGCAGGTGCTGCTCGCGCAGAACCTGCCCGCGGGGCTCCATCGCCACTGACCCGTAAGTACGTCGCCTGCCTGCGACCCCTTCGTGCCGATGCCTTACCGGCTGGTGCACTCCACCGGGTTCTTGCACTCCACTGGCGCGGCCATCAGGCGCATGGTGCCGTCCGACTGCGGTGCGACGGCGATCACGGTGGCTCCGTCCTGATAGACCACGGTGTACGCCGTGCTGGCCGGCGCCGGCAGCGTTTCGATATCGGTGGCCGCGTTCGTCGCGTCCGAACCGACCGGCATGCCATAGTGGTCGCCGGTCATGGTGCGCGAAAACGCACCGCGCACGTTGCCGAAGGCATCGTTGACCTGGATGTAGGTCATGCTGCCCTTCCGGAACTTGTACACGTGGTACGCCGGGTTCGTGCTGACGTCGGTAGCGTTCGGCGACGACTGACCCAGGCCCGTGACGGCGGTCTGCGCATGTGCCGCGCCCATGCCGAGCGAGAGAGTGATGGCCGTGGCGAGCAGCAGACGGTGATGGTTACGCATGATGGTTTACTCCTGTGTGATGTGGCAGGTCCGGTGTCTTGCTGCGCCGGATCCTGGTTTCGTCCATGGCGGATCCATGGGCGATACCGCCACTTTCCCGCATAGCCGCGGTCACGTAGGGGTGCCTGCCGAATCCGCGCATAGCTTGGACGGAGCCGAACGAAAGGGCCCTTCCGTGGGCCCCGAGACTTCATCCATGTGAACGGACCCGGGCCGACCTCAGTGATCCACGAGATACACCGGGCCGGACCAGACGCCCGTCGGCGAGACGACACGGAGGAACAGGTTCGGCTCCTCGCCGGTCAGCGACACTTCTTCCCCCCTCAGGCGATCGCAGAAACGACCGCCATTGTTCGACATGCCCAAGCGGTAGCGCCGCTCGCCATCCGTCGTGGCGACGCGGTCGGCTTGCACCCGGCACGCGAACGGCTCGGCGAAATGCATGTCGGCACGCCGTGCATCGAAGGTAGCGTCGACGCCGACGAGTCGCCCCTCCAGTCGCAACGTTCCCCTCAATGCGCCCTGTTCGGGCGTACCCGCGTGCGTCGAGGCCGACGCGAGCACGAACAGCACCATGCCGACAAACTTCCCTGTCTTGTGTTTCATGCGGTAGCTCCATCGGTCGTCAATGAAATATCAGCCATGCCCCGGCGGCGGCCAGCCAGAGGGCGACGAGTGCGAACGCCACGCCGACGCGCATCGCACGGCCAGACACCGGCGGCGCCCCGCCGAATGCCTCGATCACCGTCGCTTCCCACGTGGGTGGAACGTCGAGTTCCGTGAGTCTGGTCATGTCGCTGCCCCTCGATCGGGAAGCTCGATGAGCCGCCCGTCGATTTCGAGCCGAGGCAGCCCGTTTCCGAACGCGTCGCAGGACACCTTGATGCGCCGGCAGGCGGGCCGCAGGAACGTGCGAATCCATGGCCTGCCGATGCGAATCACAAGGCGTGGCTCCGCGCGGCCGAACCGCCGGTAGCTCAGCCAGCCTTCGAACTCGATGGTGACCGAGGCGCGTGCTCCGCGCCGGTCGTTGCAAACCGCCGCGCCGATCGAAAGCAGAAACGCATCGAGCGCGATACCGGCCATGTCGCCTCCTAGGCGTCCTGCAACCATGCCGGCTTGCGCGGAAACCCGACGTGGTAGCAGAGCCACTGCAGCACGACCTGATGCTCGCCGACCTGCAGTAAGGTGAAACTCTTCTCGATGCCGAGGATCGTCCCGCGCGGCGAATCGGTGAGGCAGCGATTCAACAGGTCGTTGGCCTGATTCACCTGCTCGTCGGTTTTCATCTGGTTCGGATGGTCGCTTCCGACCACGATGCGCTTCACGAACTTCACGTCGGTCAGATCGAACATCCCGTCGCTCCCTGGTGTCGCGGCGCCATGGCGCCGCGACGGTGAAGGCCCATCAACCGTTGTCGTCGCCATCGCCAGGCTTGTCGTCGGCTTTGGCTGGCGTATCCCCATCGGCGGCCACCGGCACCAGCGTACCGACGCGGCGTGGCGCGCAGGCAGTCTGCAGGATATCCATGACACGGGCCAGTCCCTCCGGCATCCCGTTGTCTTCCGCATGGACGGACACGTGGTACTTCGCCGAGTTGTCCGATTTGCGGGTGTTCTCCTTGTGCGTGGCGACCGAACCGCTCACCGTGACCTTCGCGGAGAACACACCCCAGCCGACCGACGCGGTGGCCGAAAGATTGGCCTTCTTGTCGTCGGTTTCCGTCGAACTCGTGGACGACGAAACGCTCATGTCGAACGTGACGTCGACCGTGGCGATGCTGAGGTTGGGCACCTTTACGATGGCCAGCAACGGTACCTCGAGTTCGACCTCTTCTTCGGCAATGCCACCGTTGCCGCTCGGGTCGTCCACGGGACGCTTGAACCGGAACGAGGCGGTGCGGGTGTCGCCGACCGCATTGGGGTCGGTGGACGTAGCGGGCGGCAGGAAGCCGACGACCTTGACGAAATCGGCAGTCGCCTGCGCGAGCTTAATCTGTGCGTCGCAGGCGGCACTCAATGGGCCGCCGATCAGATCGCCCATCGGCAATCCCTTGAACTGGTCTGACATGCTTACGAGTCCGGTGTCGGCCATGGTGTTTCTCCTTGTCGTGTCGCGTGGCGCGGATGCGGCATGCATTCGCGGTCCTTAAGGCGGCGTGTCGTCGCCATCCCTGGATGTGTGGAAAACCCCCTGCACCTGGGTCAGATGGTTCATCAGTCGCGCGGCGCCTTCGGTCGGCTCGCACGCTTCGACGCGAAGCACGACGTGCACCGCACCGGCGCGCTTCCCGGTGGCGCCGAAGGTCGTGTCGATCTGCATGCGCGGTTTGGGTGCGGCGGGATGGGCGCGCCAGTCGCGCGTCGGCTGCGGGGCATCCGCCGGCGCGCCCTCGGCGGCCGACCGATCGACGAGGCTGCCCAGGTCGGCGTCGAACTGGATCTCGACGTCCTTGATGCGCAGCAGGTTCGTCGATACCAGTGGCAGGATGGGGGCGCGGTAGAAGTCCTCGTCGCCCGGCTGCGCCGCCGGATGCATCGAAGGCATCCGGATCACGACGCTCTTGGGCCGGTTGTCTTCGTCGAAATACTGGCTGAGCTGCGCGACCTGGTGTTGCTCGATGCGATCCTGCGCATCGACGACGGCGCCGGCCAGCGCTTCGATGAGATCGTTCAGCGATGTCTGCGTCGCCATGCGTCATGCCTCCTGCGATGCCGGCCGCGGAAGGTCCGGGAATGCGTCGACGCGATTGATCCAGCCTTTCAGGTACCGCTGGAGCTTCGGGTTTCGCCTGACGAGATCGTTGTAGTAACCCTTGCGACCCTGCTTGAAAGCCATGTACACCTTCGTCGCGTCACTCGCGCGAAGCGCGGCGAGCGTGGCGTTGCCGATGCGGCCATCCACCGTGATCGCCGGTCGCACGCCCTCGCCGTTCAATACTCTCTGCAACAGCTTCGCGGCATTCGCTCCCGCGTTCACCTGGAAGTCGAAGACGATGTTCGCGAGCTCCTGCAACGCGATGTCGTCGCCGCGGATCGCATCCCAATACAGCGGCTTGTAGATTCGCCCGGCCTGCGCATCGGTCAGCGCCTTCAGGTTCGCCAGCGTGGGTTCGATCCCGAGAATCCGCCGCGCGTACTGCCTGAACGTACCCATCGTGATGCCCTTGTTCGTCGCGCCGCCGGGATCGACGGGGTCGTCGACGAAACCACCTTCGAAGGCGAGAAGCGTCGGCAGGAAACGCTGGAAATCGGCCATCGCGGTACTCTCCCTGTACGACGCGTCGTGCGTCGGCGTGGAGCCACTATCCGCGCACGGTGCGCCGGCAAACATCGGGCGAATGCTGATTCTTCGCCCGCGCAGTCATTCGTCGGACGACACCAGACCTTCGCGCACCGCGTAGCGCGTCATGCCTGCCACGTTGCGGACGCCGAGCTTCCGTACGATGTGCTCGCGGTGCGTGCCGACCGTCTTCATGCTGATGCAAAGACGCTCTGCGATCTGTCGCGTCGAATACCCCTCGGCGAAGAGCTGGGCGACCTCGCGTTCGCGACCGCTGAGCACCTGACAGCGCCCGCCATTCGCGGACGACAGGCCATCGACGAGAGGGTCGACGAAGCGACGGCCGTGCAGCACGGCGAGCATGCCCTTTCGCAACACGTCGAAGCCGCTCTGCTTCAGCACATAGCCAAGCGCGCCTGCCGCGAAGACCTCGTCGTGTTTGCGCGACTCATGCCGTGCCGTGACGACGACGAGATGCGTTTCCGGCAAACGCGAGGCGATCCGGCGTGTCGCCTCGATCCCGTCGAGCCCACGGAGAAACGTATCGAGAAGCACCAGCGCCGGTCGATGACGCAGCGCGAGTTGCACCGTTGCCCGCCCGTCGTCGCTCCCGCCAACCACGTCGTAGGCGCCATCGGCCGAAAGCATGGCCCGCAGGCCATCGCGGAACAGGCCATGGGTGTCGGCGAGTACGACCGTCGTGGCCGTCATGACTGTATCCCGCACGTGATAGGACACACGCGTACCAGCGGCGTGCGCTGCGGGCAGCCGAAAACGTGTGACACAATCCGGCAAGCCCGGCTGACATCGAATGGTTGGCCATGCATGGAAGTCGTCCGTGATGGAAGGTGTCCGAACCCTCGCGCCTCGTGTGCCGCGGCGTCCTTCCGAAAACCTTACGGTCGACGATTTCCGCCCAGGCACGGACCGGCTGCTATCGCCGCGGTTGCGCGGCGCAGGGATGGAACCCTATGGGACGCAACGATGTTCCCGCAGTGTTTACGATCGGCGACTGGACCGTCCGGCCTTCGCTGAGGACGGTCGAACGATCCGGCGAACGCAAGGTGCTCGAACCGAAACTCATCGACGTGCTGACCTACCTGGCAGGTACCGCGGGCGCGGTCGTCGACAAGGAGCAACTGTTGACCGACTGCTGGCGCGGGACCTTCTACGGCGACAACCCGGTGCACAAGACGATCGCGCTGATCCGCAAGGCGCTTGGCGACGATGCGAAGAGGCCGCGGTACATCGCGACGATAAGGAAGCGGGGATATCGGGTGATCGCGAAGGTGAGAAGCGGCGGGCCGCAGCCACGATCGACCAGGCGGACGGCGGTGTCGAGCATCTACCGGATCGCGCTGCGAAGCAGCCGCCGCATCGACGCATTGCCGAGGCGGCGGCTGCTTGCCACGGTGTTGATAGGCTTCTCCGCATTCGTCGCGCTGTGCCGTACGAGCCTCCGGGGTTAGCGTTCAGAGGTTCTGCAGCCCCCTGGTGATGAAGTCGACGTCGTCGCCTGGATCGATGTCCTTCCACAGACCGGGGCGATCGGAGGGATTCGACCGGATCAGCCATTCACCGAGAGCAAGTGCGAACGCGTACCCTTTCCCGACCTCGTCGAACGTCAGGTCTCTGGTCGTCCCCGAGACCCTCAGCTTGAGATCGTGAGCCAGCTTATCGGCCGGGTCCCAGAGCTCGCGGTCCTCGAGCGTCCCCTTGGTCCCCTCCGCCTTGGCGGTTTCACAGCATGCCAGGACGATCCAGCACTTCGACCTGGCTGCCCGGGGATTCAGTACGCTATCGACGATCTTCTGGCTCTTGAGCTCGCTTCGATGGCCGACGACGATCACGCTCGCGTACGCTCTGAAGTGATCCTCCGTCAGGGCGGACGTGTCGCCGACGAGCTTCGCGTTCTTGGGATAGAGCTTCGCCAGATTCCTGGCTTCGCGCTCGCCGTCCGTCGAACCCTTGATCCATGCAATGGCGGTGTGTTGTGTCATGACGACTTCTCCTTGTCGATGATGTGAAATCCGTGGTCGCGTCGCGATGTTGCCGACGAGATAGGCACCTTGCCGTCAGTACCGGTCGTTCCATGGCACCCAGCTCCAGTCGTCCACGCCACCGAACGCCGCAGTCAGCGCGTCCCTGCCGTCGCCGACCTTGCACTCGAGCACCCGCTTGCTGGAATCACCGGCGCCGGCCATCCCCTGGTCCCTGTGCGAGTACATCAGTACCTCGGTACCGTCGGGATATCCGAGCGCCTTGATAGCCGTCGGAACGACGTACACGCAACCGTTGTGCCTGTCACCGCACGGCACGAGCGAGCATCGTCATAAAAGTCCTTCACGAGATCGTAGATCCCGGGCTGCTTGAGCCGCTTATCCATGTGCCGTTCCTTCGGATGGTGGGCGACACCAATCTAGGCCTCGCGGCATGGAGCTCCTATCGGGCGAATGCTGATCCTTCGGGATCGTCCGATCAGGACAGCGCGTGACTGAACGTCAGGTACTTTCGTTCCTGCTCGAAACCGAAGCGGCGATACAGCGCCTGGGCGGCATCGTTGTCCACCGCGGTGGACAGGGTCAGCCATGCGGAGCCGCTGTCGCGCGCGTGCGCCAGGCATCGTGCGAGCAAGGCACCCGCGACGCCCTGGCGACGATGGTGCGGCGAAACGAACAGGTCGTTGAGGATCCACGCGCGCTTTCCGGACACCGACGAGAACGTGGGATAAAGCTGCGCGAAACCAGCGAGACCGTCGGCGACGGGCACGACGAAGACGACGGATTCGTCGCGGGTCATGCGTTCGGCGAGGAAGTCGCGCGCCAGGCGTCGATCGTCCGCCTGGTCGTAGAACATGCGGTACTGGTTGAACAGGTCCGAGAGCGCGTCGAGATCGTCGATGGTCGCCGGACGGACCCACGGCGCGGATGTATCGATGGGCGTCATGTCGTCTCCGCTTCCCGGTTCTTCTCCGCCTCGTGGGCGTCGACGAGGTTCTGCGCCAGCGCCTTGTACACGGGGACCGGACAGAAGAGCGCCGACACCGCGCGTGCGAGCAGGCAGGCCGCCATCAACGGTACCGCCATCTGGTGATTGGCGGTCAGCTCGAGCGAGATGACGACTGCGGTCAGCGGGGCCTGCGTCACGCCGGAAAGGTACGCCGCCATGCCCAGCAGCACGACGGCCGAAAGATCCGAGCCCGGGAAGAGCTGCGCGATGTTTTCGCCGAGGCCCGCACCGACGGCGAGCGCGGGAGAAAAGATGCCGCCGGGAATGCCAGCCAGCGACGATGCGAGATTGCCAAGGAATTTCAGTCCGCCGAACAGTGGCCCCGTCGTCGGGTGGCCATCCAGGATGTCGCGTGCCTGCGCGTAACCGGTGCCATAGAGGCCGTCCGCGCTCAGCAGACTCAGCAGCACCAGGGCGAGACCGCAAACGGCCGCGAAGGTCACGGGCGAGCGGGCGCGCAATCGGCCGAGACCGCCGCGCAGTCCCGTCGCCGATGGGATGATGAGACGCGCGAAGATACCGCCGGCCACACCACCTGCGATGCCGGTGAGCAACACGGCCAGCCATGCCCTGCCGAGCGGGAGCGCCGCGACGATGGTTCCGAAATACGCATAGTTGCCGACGAGCCCCAGCGAGACGACGCCCGCCACGATGACCGCGGTGAGCAGCGTGCCGCTCATGCGGTGCTCGAACGCACCGGCCATTTCTTCGATGGCGAATACCACGCCGGCCAGCGGCGTATTGAACGCGGCGGCGAGACCCGCGGCGGAGCCGGCGAGGATGAAGCGACCGGCGGCGGTCGGGTCATCGAAGCCGAACCGACGGCCGATCGAGTACAGCAGACCCGCGCCGACGTGCACCGTGGGACCTTCGCGTCCGACCGACGCACCACCGACGAGCGCGGCCAGCGTGAGTGCCATCTTCCCCGCCGCCACTTTCAGCGAGAGCAGACGATGGCGGAATCCGGCGTCTTCCACCTTGAGCGCGGCCATCGCCTGCGGAATGCCGGAGCCACGCGTCGCGCGGAGCGCGCCCTGGGTGAGCCAGCTGAGCAGTGCGAACATGGCGGGCGTCACGACGAACGGCACCCACCAGCCGTGACTGGCCATCATCCGGAAGAGATCGAACGCACCATCGGCCGCCTTTGCGAAGAGCACCGCCGAGAGCCCGACGACGATCGCGCCCGACCAGAACAACACGCGACGGCGCCACTGCGTGGGCGAAAGATAATCGTGGCTCGCAAGGCCTCGCCATGCACGTCCGGCACGGCGGTAGAAAGTCGGCACGCTCGGCTCCTGTGGATGCGACGGAACCTGACATCATACGCGCGACGGAAATCACGGAAACGCAAAAAAACAAAGCCCCGCCGAGGCGGGGCTTTGAGTTTGGCTGGGAGACTAGGATTCGAACCTAGATAAACGGAGTCAGAGTCCGTTGTCCTACCGTTAGACGATCTCCCAAGAACCGGGATCGATGCGCTCTGACCTTTGATGCATCGAATGGAAGCGCGAATTCTACTATGAAATTAGCGCTTCGAGAACTGCGTTGCGCGACGTGCCTTGTGGAGACCGACCTTCTTACGCTCGACTTCGCGAGCATCGCGGGTCATGAAACCAGCCTTGCGCAGCGGGGACTTCAGGGCTTCGTCGTATTCGACGAGCGCGCGGGCGATGCCGAGGCGGATTGCGCCGGCCTGACCCGTGATGCCGCCACCGGCGACCGTCACCATGATGTCGAACTTCTCGGTGTTCTCGGTCAGCTCGAGCGGCTGACGCACGATCATGCGAGAGGTCTCACGACCGAAGAACTGGTCGAGCGGCTTGCCGTTGACAACGATGCCACCGGTGCCCTTGCGGATGAAGACGCGGGCGGCGGAGGTCTTGCGACGGCCGGTACCGTAATTCTGCTGGGTAGCCATGTCGATTCCTTAGAGTTCCAGCGCCTGCGGCTGCTGTGCGGTATGCGGGTGCTCGGCGCCGCCGTACACCTTCAGCTTGCGGTACATGGCGCGACCCAGCGGGTTCTTCGGCAGCATGCCCTTGACGGCGATCTCGATCACGCGCTCCGGGTACGTAGCCAGCAGGTCCTTGAGACTCGTGGTCTTCAGGTTGCCGACGTAGCCGGTGAAGCGGTGGTACTTCTTGTCGTCCAGCTTCGCACCGGTGACGGCCACCTTCGCGGCGTTGATCACGACGATGTAATCGCCGGTATCGACGTGCGGGGTGAACTCGGGCTTGTGCTTGCCGCGGAGACGGCGCGCGACCTCGGTCGACAGACGACCCAGGGTCTTGTTCGTGGCGTCAATCACGAACCAATCGCGCTTGACGCTCTCCGGCTTGGCGCTGAACGTTTTCATTTCGAAAATACCTGGTTTGCCGCCAAGGAGGCGGAACACGGAATCGGTGAAAGCAAAGGCGCGAGAGAATAGCGGACTTTTCCCTCATCGCGCAAGCCCACGTTGGTGGTGAGCTATGGGCCGACAATCATAGCACGGGATGACGGTTCGTTCACAACCCTTCCCGACGTATCGGCCGTGCGCCGCGACAAGCGACCGCAGCGCCTTCACCTTGGATCGGAAGGCAGGCATTGTAACGTGTGTCGCCCCCGTACGTCTGGAGTTTTCATGTCCGCCCGCACCCTGAGCCCCCTGGACCGTCTTCTCGCCGGCCTGGAGCGCGCGATGGAAGCCGTCGCCGGCTCGCCGGAGCCCGCCCGTCGCTCGCCGGGCGACGCGGTGGACGACGCTCCGCTGAGCGATGCCGAGCGCCGCCACGCGGCCGGCCTGATGCGCATCAACCACGTCGGCGAAGTCTGCGCGCAGGCTCTCTACGTCGGGCAGGCCGCCCTGGCTCGCACCGACGAGACGCGGCAGCACCTGATGCACGCGGCCCAGGAAGAGACCGACCACCTGGCGTGGTGCGCGGAACGCCTGAAGCAGCTCGACAGCCGTCCCAGCCTGCTCAATCCCTTGTGGTACGCCGGCAGTTACGCCATCGGCGTGGCCGCGGCGGCCGTCGGCGATCCGGTCAGCCTGGGCTTCGTCGTCGAGACGGAGCGGCAGGTGGAGGCCCATCTCGCCGACCACCTGGAGCGGCTCCCCTCTCAGGACGAGCGATCGCGGACGATCCTGCGCCAGATGCAGGCGGACGAGATCCGCCATGCCGACGCCGCGCAGGCGCGGGGCGGCGTCGACCTGCCCTGGCCCCTGCCCCGCCTGATGCATGCCGCGTCGGCCGTGATGAAGACGGTCGCGTACCGCATCTAGCGGCAGAGGCCGAACCCACGCCCCTGCAGGTGGAAGTGCGTGCGGTGCGCGGCGTTGTAGCCGGGGCCGAGGAAGGCACCGAAATAGCGGCAACCGCCTTCCTGCAATCCATGCAGGAAGGCGGCATCGCCCGGTGCGGACCACCCCTTTTCCACCGTGATTCGCCGGCCGTCGGCCAGGCGCCAGCCCGTGACGTCGAGCGCGTCCGCCATCGCGTGCCGGCTCAGCGGCGCCTGCTCGCGGTGATAGACGTTGCGACACGCATAGCTTCCGACGTGGTCGACGGTACGGACCGGTGCGCCATACGTGGCGTCGGCCGACGGCTGCAACAGATGCCGATGGAAGAGCACGAGGGACGCCGCGAGCGGGCACGTTACCGTGACCGGCGATGCGAATCGCGCGGGCCCGATGGCGGAAAGCCGCACCGCGTCGCTCCAGCCGCAGCCATTCCCCGCGTCACGATCGGGCATGGCGGTGAAGACGGCACCGGCTTCGCCGATGGCCGCGCGGCACATCGCCGGGTCGTCGCCGAGGCGTGCGAGTTTGAAGCGCAGGAAGGCGTCCGGTTCGGCACGCAGATCGAGCGGCGCCCAGGGGTTGTAGCGATCGGGCGGGCGCCAGCCGCGAGCCCAGACGAGCGCGGCGAGGGCGATGAGCAGGGTGAGGAGGAGCCAGGGGCGCATGGCCGGACGTTAGCGACTCAGCCGTGTTGCTTCTGTCGGAGCCGCCATGGCGGCGAGCTCTGCTCGTGTGGGAGCGGCCTCGGCCGCGATGGGTGCTTGCGGCACGTCCCCATCGCGACCAAGGTCGCTCCCACGAGGAGCCGGCAACCATCGCCGCGTCAAAAAAAACCCCGCTTTCGCGGGGTTTTTCGTCACATCAGGTTGCGGCCGTGGAAGAGTTCCTCGATCTCGCGACGGAGCAGCGACTCGATGCGCTGGCGCTCCTTGAACGAGAGATCGTCCGCCTGGGCCTCGAACAGGTACGTGTCGAGGTCGAAGTCCTTGATGTGCATCTTCGTGTGGAAGATGTTTTCCTGGTACACGTTCACGTCGAACATCTCGTACTTCTGACGGATGTGCTTCGCCAGGTAGTCCTGCACCGAGTTGATCTTGTGATCCATGAAGTGCTTCTTGCCCTTCACGTCGCGCGTGAAACCACGCACGCGATAGTCGGCGATGACGATGTCCGACTCGAAGCTGTCGATCAGATAGTTCAGCGCCTTCAGCGGCGAGATCACGCCGCACGTGGCGACGTCGATGTCGGCGCGGAACGTCGCGATGCCGTTGTGCGGATGCGTTTCCGGGTACGTGTGGACCGTGATGTGGCTCTTGTCCATGTGCGCCACGACGGCGCCCGAGATCGTGTCGCGGCCGAGCTTCTCGACCACCGGCTCCTCGGAGATGAGGATGGTGACCGACGCGCCCTGCGGATCGTAATCCTGGCGCGCGATGTTCAGGATGTTGGCGCCGATGATCTCCGCCACGTCCGTGAGGATCTGGGTCAGGCGATCGGCGTCGTACTGCTCATCGATGTACTCGATATAGTTCTGCCGCTGCTGCTCGGACACGGCATAGCAGATATCGTAGATGTTGAAACTCAGCGCCTTCGTGAGGTTGTTGAAACCCTGCAGGCGAAGACGGGGGAGCGGTTTGACCACAGCGACTCTCCGAGGCCGGGGGATACGGCCAGCAGCAGACGCGGGTTAGCAGCAAGGGTCCCCGCAAGATGAAAAGCGATCGTTCAGGATATCCTGCCCGTCGCTTGTGTACGGCGTGAGACATGGGGGTCCGGACGCCGAGGGGGTGAAATTATGGGGCAAGATGGCGAGGATTTGAACACGCCCGTCGCAGTCTCGCGAAATGTGTGGATTTTGCGCCCCCGAACTCTGCAATAATCCGACGGGGACATGGCGGGTCGGCGACGCCTGACGGAAATCCGTCGGCAGCCTGCTTGATGGGGGCGCCATGCCATTGAGACTCAACGGAATCAGCTGTGGCTCAACTCAAATATCTGTTGCAACAGGCTTTCGAACGGTCGCAGGCTCCTTCGAGCTTCGCGCCAGACCCGGCCTCCATGGGCCGATTCCTCGACGCCTGCCACCGCCGTCGCTATCCGGGGAAGACGGCGATCATCCGTCCGGGCGATCCCGCGAACACGCTCTATTACGTCGTCGAAGGCTCGCTCGCCGTCTGCACGGAGGACGAGGAAGGGCGTGAGCTGATCCTCGCCTACATCAACCGGGGCCAGTTCATCGGCGAAATGGGGCTGTTCGTGGAGCAGGCGCAGCGCGAGTCGCTCGTCCGTACCCGCACTGCCGTGGAAATGGCCGAAATCAGCTACGAGCGCCTGTTCCAGCTGCTGGAAGGCCCCTTGTCGGCCGAATGCCCGAAGCTGCTGTTCGCGATCGGCTCCCAGCTGACCCACCGCCTGCTGCGCACGTCGCGCCAGGTGAGCCGCATGGCGTTCATGGATGTGACGAACCGGGTGTCCCGCACCCTGCTCGACCTCTGCCAGGAGCCCGATGCCATGACGCATCCGGACGGGACGCAGATCCGCATCTCCCGCCAGGAGGTCAGCCGGATCGTCGGCTGCTCGCGCGAAATGGTCGGCCGTGTGCTCAAGCAGCTCGAGGAAGAGCGGATGATCGACGTGTCGGGCAAGACCATCGTGGTGCGCGGCACCCGCTGATCGGATATCCGTGGGAGCGCGCTTGCGCGCGGTGGGGTGCGTGCCGCAAGCACCCCACCGCGCGCAAGCGCGCTCCCACAGTCGTTTCAGGCGCCGCGATAGATCATGTAGACGTCCGCTCTCGCGTAGTGCGACCCCGGGCGGGCGTTGGGCTGGCGGACGAAGCCGGCTCGTTCGTACATCGCCAGCGCGCGGCCGAGGCGGCTGTTGGATTCGAGGAACAGCTCCCGGCCTTCCCGCTGGCGGAACCAGGCGATCGCCTCGTCGAGCAGCTTCCGGCCGGCCCCGAGGCCGCGGTAGTTCTCGTCCACGCCCATCTTGGACAGCTCGTAGATGCCGTCGCCCTCGTGGATCAGCGCGCACGTGCCCACGACTTCGCCCGCATACAACGCGAAGAAGATCGCCCCGCCCGGCGCGACGATCATCCCCTCGGGATCCGCGAACAGGGCGCGGTCGACCTCCTCCACCCGGAAATAGCGCTCCAGCCACTGCTGGTTGAGGCGGCGGAAGTGCTCGCGTAGCGCCGGCTGAAAGGGCACCACCTCCACGACGGCGCGGGACAGGGCGACACGCTGGTCGAGGATGGCCGCCACCAGGGGCCGCTCGGCGAGGGCCTGCTCGCAGCCGTCGATGGCGTCGAGAAGCGCCATGCCGCGAGGGCCCATCGATTCGGCCATGCCCCGCCGGATCGCGAGCCAGACCGGGCCGAGCTCGCCCAGCGCGCGCTCCCCCGCCGCGGTCAGCACCAGCACGCTGCGCCGGCCGTCGTGCGGATCGCGCTGGCGCGTAACCATGCCGGCCTCCACGAGACGATCCGCGAGCTGGCTCACGGCCGAGTGGGTCTGGCCGATGGCCACCGCCATGTCGGTCACGGTGGTGGGACCCACGTCCCGCAGGTAGCGCAGCACGGGGAACCAGCGCGCCTCGATGCCAGCGCCGCTGGCGCGGTAGACCTCGTCGACGGCCTGATAGAAATGGTCGCTCAGGGCCTTCAGGCGACTGCCGAGCGCCAGTTCGCGCAGGGAAGAAAGGTACATCGTGGATCCAGAGAAACCCGGGTGGCGTGAGCGATCAGGCTAGGGCGGCACGATGCCGCACGCAACCTGCCTTCATGCAGGGTACGCAGGCGCCTCGTATATGGTGGACCCCTGCCCTGGGATGGATGACGTATGGACTGGACCCAGTTCCTCATGTTCGCCGGCGTGGGCCTGCTCGCGCAGCTGGTCGACGGCGCGCTCGGCATGGCCTACGGCGTGGTCTCGAACTCGGTGCTGCTCGCGATGGGGCTGCCGCCCGCGGTGGCCAGCGCCACCGTGCACACGGCGGAAGTGTTCACCACGGGCGTCTCGGGCGGCGCGCACGCGTTTTTCGGCAACGTGGACTGGAAGACGTTCCGCCGCCTCGCGATCCCGGGCGTGATCGGCGGCATCATCGGTGCGTGGTTCCTCGCCAGCGTGCCGGGCGACGCCCTGAAGCCGTTCGTCTACGTCTACCTGCTGATCCTCGGCATCGTGGTGCTGGTGCGCGCGGCCGGCCGCGTCGTGTCGCATCACCGGGTGAAGCACAAAGGCGTGGTCGGCTTCTTCGCGGGGCTGCTCGACGCCATCGGCGGTGGTGGCTGGGGACCCATCGCGACATCCACCCTGCTGGCGCGCGGCGGTGCCGTGCGACACACCATCGGTACCGTGAACGCCGCCGAATTCGTCGTCACCATCGCGATCTCGTCGACGCTGATCGCGCATCTGGGTGTCCAGCACTGGCCCATCGTGCTCGGCCTGCTGACGGGCGGCGTGATCGCCGCGCCGCTGGCCGCGTGGCTCGTGAAGCACCTGCCGCCGCGCTACGTGATGACGGCGGTCGGATGCCTGATCGTCGGCATCAGCCTGTACCAGCTGAGCACCTACCTGTTTCGCTAGTACCAGTGCAGCACTTGGAGGCGATCGCCCAGCAGGCGGCCCGCCTTCTTCGCCGTCTTCGGCGTCGGATTCACCAGTCGGGCCGCCTCGGCCGCCTTCAGCATCGGCACGTCGGAGAGCGAGTCGCCATACGCGATCGCCCAGGGCCGCGCGACGCCGGCTTTCTCCAGCGCGCGCACCTTCATGCCGTCGACGTTGTGCTGCACGAAATGCACGCCGAACGGACCGCCGCGCGTGCGCGACGCCGCGAGTTCGTACCCGGTGAGGTTGACCTCGTCGAGGATCGCCCCGACCAGATGCCCGTCGTTCCCGGTGACGATGATCACGCGATCGCCGTCGTCGACGTGCCGGCGCAATGCCGCCACCGCGTCGCGGCAGAACACGCCCGGACGTCGCGCGTACGTGCGCCCGAAGGCCGTGACAAGACGCCGGTAGGTCGCCTCGCGGCGGCCCACGGTGACCACGCGGAGAAACAGGCGACCGAGGAAACGGTTGCCGCCCGCGCTGCCGATCAGCAGGGGCACCAGCGGCACCACGGGCAGCGCGAGCAACAGGCGCCAGCGGCCCAGCCCGGCGAGCCGCTCGCGGAAGAAGAGTTCCAGTGTCTGGTGGCGGACGATGACGCCGTCGAAGTCGAACAGGACGACGCGTCGCCCGTCCGCGGCGGTGTCGTCGACGCCCGCCGTGCCGATGCCCTGATCCATGTGACGTTTACCGATGCTTGTGGTGCGCGTGCTGCGGTGGTGCGCCGAAGAGCTTCTGCAGCTCCGCTCCGGGATCCGGCGCGCGCATGAACGCTTCGCCGACCAGGAACGTGTGGATGCCGGCCTCGCGGAGACGGCGCACGTCCTCGGTGGTGTGGATGCCGGATTCCGCGACGATGGCGGTTTCCGGGCCGACGCGGTCCTTGAGTTTCAGCGACGTGCCGAGCGACGTCTCGAACGTGCGCAGGTTGCGGTTGTTCACGCCGATCAGGGGCGCCGGCATGCCGAGGGCGATCTCGAGTTCTTCCTCGTTGTGCACTTCGACGAGCACGTCGAGGTCGAGCTCGGCGGCGAGCAGCGAAAGTTCGGTGAGGCGGTTTTCGTCGAAGATGACGTCGCCGTCGGGCTCCTTGTTGCCGAACGCCGCGACGATCAGCAGGATGCAGTCGGCCCCGATCACGCGAGCCTCGTACACCTGGTATTCGTCGATGATGAAATCCTTGCGCAGGATCGGCAGCGAACAGGCGTCGCGCGCCTGCCTGACGAAGTCTTCGTGACCCTGGAAGAAGTCGGCATCGGTGAGCACGGAGAGACAGGTCGCCCCGCCCGCTTCGTAGCTGCGCGCGATCGTCGCGGGATCGAAGTCCGCGCGGATCAGGCCCTTGCTCGGGCTGGCCTTCTTGATCTCGGCGATGACGGCCGGGTTGCCGTCGTGCAGGCGCGCGTCGATGGCAGCCACGAAACCCCGGGTGTCTTCGAGATCGGCGATTCGCGCGGCGAGATCGTCCAGCGTAAGCCTGCGGCTGCGCTCGGCGATCTCTTCGAGCTTGCGGTCGAGGATGCGATGAAGGATGTCGGGCATCGGAGGGATTTCCTAGGGTAAGGCCGGGGGCATGGGGGACGCCCCGACGATATCAGGCACCGAGCCGCTGCGTCGCGGCCACGAACGCTTCCATTTTTGCACGGGCCGCCCCGCTGGCGATGGTGGCGCGGGCCAGATCGATGCCGGCCTGTATCGTGGGCGTGACATCGGCGGCATACAGCGCCGCGCCGGCGTTGAGGCAGACGATGTCGTGCGGCACGCCCGGGACCCCGGAAATCGCGTCCAGCAGCATCGCCTTCGACTCGGCCGAATTCTCCACGCGCAGGTTCCGGCTTGAGGCCATCGCCAGGCCGAAGTCCTCCGGCTCGATCTCGTACTCGCGGACGACGCCGTCGCGGAGTTCGCCGACCAGCGTGGCCGCGCCCAGCGAAATCTCGTCCATGCCGTCGCGGCCCCAGACGACCAGCGCGTGGCGCGCGCCCAGCGCCTGCAGCACACGCACCTGGATGCCCACGAGGTCCGGATGGAAGACGCCCATGAGGATGTTCGGCGCGCCGGCGGGATTGGTCAGCGGGCCCAGGATGTTGAAGATGGTGCGGACACCCATCTCGCGACGGACGGGCGACACCACTTTCATCGCCGGGTGATGGTTCGGCGCGAACATGAAACCGATGTCGGTCTCTTCCATGCAGACGGCCACTTGGGCTGGCAGGAGTTCGATGCGGGCCCCGAGGGCCTCGAGCACGTCGGCGCTGCCCGACTTCGACGAGACGCTGCGACCGCCGTGCTTGGCGACGCGCGCACCGGCGGCGGCGGCGACGAACATCGACGCGGTGGAGATGTTGAAGGACGACGCGCCGTCGCCCCCCGTACCGACGATGTCGAGGAAATGCGGGTGCGGGCCGACGTCGACCTTCGCGGAGAGGTCGCGCATCACGCGCGCGGCGCCGGTGATCTCGCCGACGGTCTCCTTCTTCACGCGCAGGCCGGTGAGGATCGCGGCCGTCATCAGCGGGCTGACGTCGCCGCGCATGATCTGGTGCATCAGCTCGATCATCTCGTCGTGGAAGATCTCGCGGTGCTCGATCGTGCGCTGCAGCGCCTCGGAGGGAGTCATCGGCATGGAACGTGGATCCTTCTTACGCGGCGAGCGGCAACGGCATGCCGAGGAAATTGCGCAGCAGGTCGTGACCGTGCTGGGTCAGGATCGATTCCGGATGGAACTGCACACCCTCGATGTCGAGGGTACGGTGCCGCAGGCCCATGATCTCGTCGATCGAACCGTCGTCGCGCTCGGTCCAGGCGGTGACTTCGAGGCAATCCGGCACCGAGTCCTTCTCGACCACCAGCGAGTGGTAGCGCGTGGCCTCGAACGGATCCGGCAGACCGGCGAACACGCCCTTGCCCAGGTGCCGGACGGGCGAGGTCTTGCCGTGCATGATTTCGCGCGCGCGGATCACCTTGCCGCCGAACACCTGGCCGATGGCCTGGTGCCCCAGGCAGACCCCGAAGATCGGCAACTCGCCGGCCATCTCGCGCAGGATGTCGATCGACACGCCGGAATCGTCGGGCGTACCCGGCCCCGGCGAGATCATGATGCGCGACGGCTTCAGCGCCCGGATATCGGCGACGGTCAGCGCGTCGTTGCGAACCACCTTCACCTCCTGCCCCAGCTCGCCCAGGTACTGGACGAGATTGAAGGTGAACGAGTCGTAGTTGTCGATCATCAAGAGCATGGGGGGGGACCTGACGGGTACAGCGGGGTCGGGCCCGGGATTGTAGCCGGTCTCCCGGTCAGGGCGCTTTCGCATACCAGGCCACGGATTCCGTCTCCGGCATCGACACTGCCACCCCGCGCACCTTACCGGACGCGTCGCGGCGGAACTCGAAGCGGAATACGTAGATCCCGGACTGCACGAACTGCGCGGGCCCGAGCGCCTGCAACGTCGTCGGGGCATCCTGCCCGGGGAGTACGAGCGACACCATGTCGCCCTGAATCGAGACCGTGAGTGTGTCGTGCTCGAAGCTGTCGGCCAGCGCGCGACGGATGTCCATCGGTAAGGCCGGGTCGAGGCGGTATTCGCCCGCGAAGTCCGGCGCCGGCGGCACGCGCGGCTTCACCGTGCGAATGGCCGGGCGTGTGCCGAGGCCGATCGCGTCGTCGAGCGCGTTGCGGATCTCCGCGATCAGCGCGAGCCCGTTGGCGCCATTGGTCAGGATGACGAAGCCGTCGCCCGTTTCCGGGTAGCCCTGCAGCAGCGCGAGGTAGCTTTCGTTCGCGCCCAGGTGGAAGAAGTAGCGACCCGCACCGGCGCCGCCGAGGCGCGGTCCGAGGCCGAAGGGCCCGGGTGAGACCTCGGTCATCATCGCGACCGCGAGCGGTTGCGGCAGGAACGGCTGCGTGCCCCGATAACTGCCGATCAGCGCGCCGACGTAGCGACCCAGGTCGTTCGCGGTCGTCCACAGACCCGACGCCCCGGCCTCGGCGAAGCTCTCCCAGCCGCGCGGCAGCGCCGTCGGCAAACCCTTTGCATCGTGGGCACGAGCGATGTTCCCGCGCGAGGCCGACAGCGGGCTTTCAAAGGTACTGCGCCGCATGCCCAACGGTGCAAGCACGAGGTCCTGTGCCACGTCGGCCAGCGGGCGGCCCGTCGCGTCCTCGATCACCATCTGCTCGACTGTCACGGCACCGCCCGAGTAGTCGCTGACCCGGCCCGGCGGCTGCCTGAAGCGGACGGCCTCGCCCTTCGCGGGCTTCTGCCCGTCCAGTACCTGCACGAGCGACGGCAGCGCGTCGTCGGGCTGGTAATCGGCGAACCCGTGCACGCCCAGACCCGAGGTATGCGACATCAGCATCCGCAGATTCACATCGGGCGCGGGCACGATGGCCGACGCGGGCAACTTCCAGCGCTTCAGGTAAGCATCGACGTTGCGATCCAGATCGAGCGTGCCCTTCGCCACGAGCCGCAGCGTCGTGCCGGCGGTCACCACCTTGCTGATGGAACCGACGGAGAACAGCGTGTCCGCATCGACCCGTTCGGCGCCACCCGCGGCGCGAACGCCGAAACCCGCCGCCTGCACGACCTTCCCATCCCGGAGCACCGCCACCGCGACGCCTGGAATCTTGTGGAAACGCATGCGCTCTTCGAGCGACCAGCCCGGCGGCGCCTGACCCGGCGCCAGCACGGTCGGCCGTAGTCCATGATCGAGCACGGCAAGCGGCGGCGCGTCGACCGCATTGGCTGTGGCTACGAGGCACATCGACGCGACCAGCGCTCCGATGCACGCCATCCGCCGCGAACGCGACGCGAAGGAAACGGAACTGCCCAGGAATGCCTGCACGTCCATACCGAATTCTTCGCCGGTTCGAGGCGGCAGTATCGGTGGCGCCGTATGCCGTCCAATGTGCTGGAAGTCATAGCGGGCACCCGCCAGGAACACCTTTGCCGAAAACGCGGCTCTCACGCCACGGCTGGCGTAATCTCGACCGACATTCGCCATCCACCTCTCGGGCACGCTCCCGACGACAGGGAGGTCTCATGCGCAATCTCGACTTCAGTTCCTGGCAGGGCCTGCTCACCACGTTCATCGGACTGGCCGTGGTCACGCTCATCGGTGTCGGTATCCGGTTGCTCGCCATGCAGACGGTGCAGCAGCGGCGGGAGCGCGAAAACCGGCAGATCAACGAGCGCTTGCGCACGCTGATTGCCGCCTACAAGACGCTCGGCGGGTCGTTCACCGGCGACCTCACCGTGGATCCGACGCATCTGCGCGATCTGCTCCAGCGCGCCGCCGCCGACGAAGCCGCGGGATCGCCCGACGCGGGGAGCCGCGGCGAGCGCGCGCGGCGTGTGCGCGATGCCGTGGAGGCCGCGCTTTCGGACATCATCCTGCTCGGGACTGAAGAACAGGTGGAGCTTGCCGCGCGTGCCGCGACCGAACTGACCGAGGGGCGGCCGACACATACCGCCGAGCTCGTGATCTCGTTGCGCGATTTCATCCGCAAGGTGCTGGACCTCGAGCCCGTGCCGTCGCGCGTCGTCATTCCTGAGCAAGGTCCCGCGCGCGTCGTCACCGGTGGTGGCCGCGGCAAAGGCGATGGTGGCGGCAAGGGCGAAGGGGGCGGCGGTGGCAAGGGAGGCGGCGGTGGCGGTGGCATGGGCGGTATCGCCGGTGCGGGTATCGGCCTGGGCGGCGGCATGGCGCTCGACGACGAGCACCATCGTCCCTGATGCCGGCTTGCTAGCGCCCGGGTCAGGGGCGATGCTTGGGTTTCCCCCATCCCTTTCGAGATCGCCATGGCTTCGCTCGGTGCCGTCACCTTCCTCGTCCACGACTACGACGAGGCGATCCGCTTCTTCGTCGACGCGCTCGCGTTCGAGCTCTTCGAGGATTCGCCGCAGGGCGACGGCAAGCGCTGGGTGACGGTGGGGCCGCGGGGCACGTCGACACGCCTGCTGCTCGCCCGCGCCGTCGACGACGAACAGCGCGCACACGTCGGCAATCAAGGCGGCGGTCGCGTATTCCTTTTCCTGCAGACCGACGATTTCGCCAGCGACCACGCGCGCATGCTCGCGCACGGCGTGCGCTTCCGCGAGGCACCGCGTCACGAGCCCTACGGCACCGTGGCTGTCTTCGACGATCTCTACGGCAATGGCTGGGACCTGATCCAGCCCCTCTGACAGGCGACCGCCCGATGAACGATGCAGCGATTCGTATCGCCGTGCTCGACGATTACCAGCACGTCGCGCTGAACAGCGCCGACTGGACGCCCGTGCAACGGCGCGCCGATGTCACCGTGTTCCACGACCATCTCGACGATCACGACGCGCTGGTGCGGCGCCTCGCGCCCTTCGACGCGATCTGCGTCATGCGCGAGCGCACGCCGGTCACGGCGGCGCTGATCGCCGCGCTGCCCCGTCTTCGTCTCGTCGCCTCGACGGGACGCGGCAACGCGTCGATCGACCTCGACGCCGCAGCGGCACACGGCGTCGACGTGGTGCATACGGGTTATACGTCGACGCCCACGATCGAGTTCACCTGGGCCGCCATGCTCGGACTCGCGCGCGGCGTGGCCGCGGAAGTGGCCTCCGTGCGTGCCGGCGGGTGGCAGGTCGGCCTTGGCGTGGAGCTACGCGGCAAGACGCTCGGCATCCTCGGCCTCGGTGCGATCGGCTCGCGCGTGGCGCGGATCGCCCAGGCGTTCGGCATGCACGTGATCGCGTGGAGCCAGAACCTCACGGACGAGACCGCGAACGGGCTGGGCGTCAGGCGCGTCTCGAAGCGGGAACTGCTCGAAGGCTCGGACTTCCTCACGATCCACGTGCGGCTGAGCGAGCGTACGCGAGGTCTCATCGGCGCGGACGATCTCGCGGCGATGCGCCCCTCGGCGCGACTGATCAACTGCTCGCGCGGGCCGATCGTCGACGAGGCCGCGTTGATCGCGGCGCTGCGCGAAGGCCGTCTCGCGGGCGCGGCCATCGATGTGTTCGACGTCGAGCCGCTGCCGCCCGACCACCCTTTCCGCACGCTGCCGAACGTCCTCGTCACGCCGCACATCGGCTATGTGACGGAGGAAATGTACCGCACGTTCTACGGCGACACGGTCACGAACCTGATGGCATGGCTCGACCGGATCGCCGCATGACGCGACGGCTCAGAACGACGCCACGTCGTGACGATCGTCGCCCGGACTTCCCTTCGGCTTGATCGTCATGAGCTCGAGCGGCTTGCCGTCGGGCAGGCGCACGCTCCACCCACGCTGAAGGTCCGCCAGTTCGTTCAGCTGCGGGCAGATCGTCTCCGCGCGGGCTTCGAGCGCTTTCGAGCGCTTGTTCATCTCGCGGTCGATCGACTTGTCGAGCGACTCCGCACGCGCCTGTAGCGCCGCGACCTTCGACGAATCGCCCGACATCGCGGCCGTGACGGCGCTCGACGTCACCGAGCCCACGAGTTCACCGACACCGTCGGATACCGAGCCCGCGAACGTCTCGGTCATGCGGTCGCCGGACCAGTGGCCCGCGCCGACCCCCTCGTCGACGGCGCGCAGCGAATCGGCCTGCTTCTTCTTGAGGTTCTCCAGCATCGCCGCGCGCTGGCTGCCCTCGGCAAACGTCAGCGTGACGGTCGTCATCGCCGAATAACCCATGGACACGGCCTCCCGCGCGATCGACGCCACCTCGGGCATCAGCTTGCGGACACCGGCCTCGTAGCGCCGCAGCGCGTCGGCGTCCGCCTTCGACACCGTCACGTTTTTCCCGTCGATGCTGAGCGCTCCGTCCCTCAGAAACACGCCCTTCGGTGTGCCGGTGGTGCGATGGAAGGAGAGCCCCGCCGGGGTCACGTCCACGTCGAACGGCGTCGAGTAATCGTTCCGGCAGGTATCGGTCGTGAAGCCGACGGTGCCGGCATGGGTCGGCGGCGCGGCGGCGAGGCCGATGGCGACGGTGAACGCGAGCAACGGATAGCGCATGGTCCTTCTCTCCCCAGGGACGGTTGGCGCGGGATGGGATGCCCCGGACGTGGGTAAGGTTTAAACCGGTGGGGGGCCCGGTGCGCGGGTGATTCGTCACGCCCTGACTTCCGGCAGGGTCAGGAGGCGAGACCGCGCTCGCGGGCGTATTCGGAGAGGCGGCTGTCGTGATCGATGCCCAGCTTGCGCATCGCGTCGCGCTTCTGCCGGCTGACCGTCTTGACGCTGCGGCTGAGGCGCTCGGCGATCTGGCCGATGGACATGCCGCTGACGTACAGGCGCACCACCTCGATCTCGCGCGCCGAGAGGCGCGCGACCTCCGTCGTGTTCTGCACGCCCGCCACGTCGAACTGGCGACGGATGGTATCGCTGAGGAACATGCGCCCCGCGGCGGCAAGGCGTACGGCAATCGCCACCTCTTTCAGGGGCGCCCGCTTGTCGCAGAGCCCGAGTGCGCCCCGCGACCGCATGGTCTGCAGCACGGCCGCGTTGTTCACCATCGTCAGCACCACGATCGGAAGCCGCGGGTATCGGCGCCGCACGAGGTCGATGAGGGCGAGCCCGTCGCCGTGACGACCGCCGGGCATCGAGAAATCCGTCACTACCACGTCGCAGGGGAACGAGGCGAGCAGATCGACGAGCTGGTCGCCGTTGGCCGCCTCGCCGACGACATCGATGTCGCCCGCGGCCTCGAGGGCGGCGCGGGTACCCATCAGGACGACAGGGTGGTCGTCGGCAATGATCGTGCGCAGAACCATTCGTTTCCTCGCCGGCGGAATGGTGCACCCGCCCTCCGTGAGATGTGTTACTCGTCTTACCCTCGCGGAGATTACAGGAATCGCCCTCGCGTGGTCGAAGGAACGCCATGACGTCATTGAGAAAGTTGCTCATTTTTTTGCTCGTGCCTGCGGCCGTCGTCGGGAATCCCGACGCGTGTGCCGAACCCGTGGCACGTGGCGTCGCCGCACGCGACGCCACGTCGCCCGCCGACGACGCTCGTGCGGGAGTCGCCGACGCCGGACAGGCGGCCCGCATGTTGGCCGACGACGTCCGCCCGGCGCGATCCATCGCGGCACGCGAGAACGGCCCACGTCGCGACACGGGCGACGACCAGCAGGCAACGGCCCACGGGCGCAACCTGCATCTGGAGGACGACGAACGCGCCTGGCTCGCGACGCTGCCGCCGCTGCGTGTCGGCATCGACCCCACTGCGGCACCGATCACCATGACGGACCGCGACGGTGACGCGACGGGACTCGCGATCGACTGCCTGGACGATGCGCTGAACGCGCTCGGTCTCCGCCGCATCGACGTTCGCACGGCGGACTGGCCGGATGCCGTGGCGCGTGCGACGGCGGGCGAGATCGACCTGCTCGCGTCGGCCTCGCCGCACAACGACGCGCTGGGCGCGACGGGCGCCCGCTTCGGATTCACCGCGCCGTACGCCGAGTTTCCGATCATGATCGTCACCGGCGCGAACGCCGCGGCCATCGCCGGACCTGCCGATCTCGCCGGAAGACGGATCGCGGCGAACCTGTCCCTCGGCGCCGTCGCGCGCGCCGTGCAGAGCCTTCCTTCCGCCGTCGCCATCAACGTGCGTTCGGTCGCCGAAGGGCTCGCCGCGGTGGATCGTGGGTTGGCCGATGCGTACGTGGGCGACATCGCGACGGCGGAATACGCGATTCGTCGCGACTACCCCGCGCGACTGAAACTCGCCGCGGCGACCGACGAGCGCGCGGAGCTGACGATCGCCGTCGGACGTCATCTCGCGCCGCTGCTACCGCTGCTCGACCGCGCGCTGGCCACGGTGCCCGAGCGCCGCGCGCAACGCACGCGCAACACCTGGCTGCGGACCGAGTACGTCTGGGGCGGGTCGTGGCGCGAAGTGGCGCGAAAGGCCGGTCCTCCCGGACTGCTGATGGTCGGGATGCTCGCGTTTCTCGCCCATGCGCATGTGCGCCTGCGCCGCGAAACGCGACGCCGTCGGCGCGACGCGGATCGGCTCGCGGAAGCGAAGCGTGCGGCGGAGTCGGCGACGGAGGCGAAGAGCCAATTCCTCGCCACGATGAGCCATGAAATCCGCACACCCATGCACGGCATGATCGGGATGCTCGAACTACTGGGCGAGACCGCGCTCGACGAACGCCAGCGCCATCTCCTCGACACCGCCGGGACGTCGGCCGAAGGCCTGCTCCGCATCGTCGACGACGTGCTCGACCTCTCGCGCATCGAAGCGGGCAAGCTCGTCGTCGAGGTCGCGCCCTTCGATCTTCGCGACGTGGTGGACGGTGTCGCGGCACTCTTCGCGCAACGCGCGAGGGCGAAGGGCCTCACGCTGTCGGTGGAGATCGACACCGCGCTGGCGACACACTTCGATGGCGATGCGGCGCGTCTCCGGCAGGTGCTGTTGAATGTCGTCGGCAACGCGCTGAAATTCACCGCGGCGGGTCGCATCGACATCCGTGTCGACGTCGTCTCCACCGCGGGCACGGCGCAGCGCATTCGCATGTCCGTCGAGGACACCGGCATCGGCGTGGCGCCGGACGATATCTCGCGCCTGTTCGCGCCCTTCAGCCAGGCCGAAACGTCGACGACGCGCCGCTTCGGCGGCAGTGGCCTCGGGCTCGCCATCAGCCGGCGCCTGATGCACCTGATGGGTGGCGACATCGTCATGACGAGCGCGCCTGGCGTCGGAACGCACGTTCGCGTCGAGCTTGCGTTGCCGTATGCCATCGCCGTCGCGGATACCTGCGTCCCGCCTGCGCACGTCGTCGCCACAGCGCCGCGGACGCCTCTGACCGTCCTCGTCGCCGAGGACAACCCGGTGAACCGCGAGCTCGTCGCCGTGCAGCTCGACCGCCTGGGGCATCGATACCATCTCGCGAGCGACGGCGAGGAGGCACTTGCGCTCGCGATGTCGCTATCCATCGACGTCCTGCTCACCGACCTGCACATGCCGGCGATGGACGGCCATGCGCTGGCACGCGCCTTGCGCCAGCGCGACGTACCGCTGCGCATCGTCGCGATGTCGGCCAACGCGATGCCGGGCGAGCGGGAACGTTGCTTCGCCTCGGGCATCGACGATTTTCTGACCAAGCCGGTCCGGCTGGCGCGACTCGCCGACGTGCTCGAGGGCACCGCCGGCGGGACGCCGATGGCGGAACCGCCCTGGGACGAGACGACCTGGCTGGAGACGTACGGCGACCTGTCGTCGCTTCCTGCGATGGTGGCGCGTTTCGCGGAGGACACGAGGCGTGAACTCGCTGCCGTGGCGGCGATCACCTGCCCGGACGACGCCGCGGCGTGGGTACATCGCATTCTCGGCGGCATGCGGATGTTCGGCCCGTCGCCCGAAAGCGCCTGGGCGGAACAGCTGGAAGCGATGCTGCGTGGCAGTGGCGCGGCTCGCGCGCTGACCGATCTACCCCGCCTTGCGGCCGCGCTGACGGCATACACCGCGCGGCTAGAGCGTGCCGCTCACACAGTGCGCGATGACGGACCCGCTGCCGTTGAGAAAGATCGGAGCGCATTTTCAGAATAATCCGATATCGCGGCCCGCCTTTGCTCCGACATGCTGTCGTCCGAATCCCCATACGACAGGACGATTCTCTTGGAAAGCGACACGATCGAGTACTACATCGCCGATGTCGGCGGCGCGTGGGGAATATTCCGGGAAGGCATGCAGATCGCCACGCGACGCGACGCCGCCGAAGCGATCTCCTTCGCCAACTTCTTCGCGGATCGCGAGACGCTGATGACCCTGCAGGATGTTCGGGTGATCGCCGACGCCTGCCTGAAACGGACGCTGACCGCGATGCGCTACGCCGCGTAACCGCTCAGCGGCCGGCGGCGCCGCCGAGCTGGGTCATGTCCAGATGCAGGAGGCGCAAGCGCGCGATGTGCCGACCCACCAGCGCGCGATCGCCCGAGCTGGCTTCCAGCTTCAGGAAGGCGTCTAGCAGACGTCGCTCCATCTGCTCCAGCGTGCGGATGTAGGTGACATCGGGGTCGTGCGACAGCTTGACCGACGCCTCCATCATCGTGCGCCTGACGCCGCTCAGCGGGCCGCCAGCGGTCGCCGGCCGGGCACCGGTCGACGTCACCTGCAGCTGCAGGTCGCCGGCGATGGCGGTCAGGGCGTCTGCCGATTCTTCGAGGATGGCCTTGAGGCCGGGTTCACGGACACCGCGCGCGGCTTGCCGATAAAGGTCGCGGTCCGCAATCACTCGCCTGATCAGGCCATTTACGACTCGGGTCGATGTGCGTTCCATGGGACGGACCTTAGACCCGTGGCACTTAGCCGCCCCTAAACGTAGGGGATTCCGGTCAGCGCACGGTCATCCGCCTGCTTCGAAGAGCTGTAACGGCCGGCCGGCGCCATCCTTCAGCCCCGACTGCAGATCCACGAGCTCCCGAATCGACGGGCACAGGGCTTCGATACGCGGCTTGAGCGCGGCCTGAAGCTTGGCGATCACGCGGGCCTGGCCACCCGTCGACACCGACGCGACCCGGTCGCGCAACGCCGCGGCCCCCTGCAGGTCGCCGCTCATCGCCAGTTGCATCGCCTCGCTACCCACGTCCTGGGTCAGGAGCGGCCCGACGTCGGCGACGATTTCCTGCGCATAGGCGCGCATCGCGTCTTCCTGCCAGTCACGAGTGCTCTGGCTCGCGGCGATACGGCGCTTGATGTCCGCCACCCGGGCGTTGAGCGTGCGATCGAGTTCGCCGCTGGCGAGGGCGTTCGGCGCCGCCGTGGCCGCTTCGTCGCGCACGGCGCGCGCGGCGAGGTCCACGCCATCGTTGGCGACTGCCTTGACCCTCGGCACCAGCGCGCGGACACGGCTTTCGAACAGCGCCACGCGGTCCTGGTCGTCCGGTCGGAGGTTCACCGCGCTCCCGTCGGCACGCAACGCACCGTCGTGCATGGACACGTTGCGCGGCGCGCCTTCCGCCCGGTCGAACAGCAGCGCATCCGGTTTGACGGTCAGATCGTAAGTGCTCGCCACGCGGCACGTGGTGGAGAGGTCCTGGGCGGCAACGCGGCCGGTGGCGCCCAGGATGATAGCGAGGACGAGCAGGCGTGCGGTCATGGACGGTTCCCCGGGAAAGCCCTTCGATACCGGCCGACGGGCAAATGCCGGCTGAACGTTCACAGCGTGCGCGCGAATTGCTGGCGCACCCTCACGCTGCCCACCGCCCAGGCGAGCCAGCCCAGGATCGGGATCGACACGAGCTTGAGCAGCGCGCCCACGAGCAGGATGCTCCGGCGACGCGCCCATTCGGCGAGTTCGTCCGGCGGGAGGCCGGCCTGCCCGAGGACGACGCCGACCTGCTGCCACTGGCGGAATTCGACCCAGGCCGTCCAGGCGAACCAGACGATCAGGACCAGCGCCACGGCGCGGATGGCCCGGCGGCCCCATTCGCGCCAGCGCAGCGTGCCGAGGGCCACGGCCATGACGACGAAGGTCGCCGTCGCGTAGACGAGCGCCCAGGCCAGCTGCACGCGCGGATCTGGCCCGCCGGCGGCGATCGCCTCGGCGCTCATCGAGCCGATGGCGCCCGCGCTGACGACCGCGGCGAACGCGTGGATGACGAAGCCCACCGCCGCGAGCAGCATCATCAGCCACACGACGATGCGCCACGGCGCGAAGGGACGGGAGGGCTGAGCGCCCCGGAAGCCACGGGACACGATCAGGCGCCCGCCTTCTTGAGCGCCGCGATGTCGGCGAGCACCTGACCCGAGTTCTTCTCGGGATCGACATCCTTGTAGACCTTGACGATCTTGCCCTGCGGGTCGATCAGGAACGTCTCGCGACGGGCGTACTTGTGTCCGGCCATCGAGCTGAGCACGTCGTACTTCTGGGCCACCGCACTATCGGCGTCGGAAAGCAGCGGGAACGGCACGTGGTACTTCTCCGCGAACTCCGCGTGCGACTTGACGTCGTCGAGGCTGACGCCCAGCACGACGGCACCGGCCTTGTGCAGCTTCACCGTGTCGTCGCGGTAGGTGCAGACTTCGGTGGTGCAGCCGGCCGTGAAATCCTTCGGATAGAAGTAGAGCACCAGCCACTTGCCCTTGTGCGTCTCGAGGGTGTGCCAGTCGCCCTTCTGGTCCTGGAGGCGGAAATCGGGGGCCTTGTCGCCGACCGCGGGGCCGGCGGCCCAGGCGGAAACGGTGACGAGGGAAAGCGCGATGAGACTGAGCAGGCGACGCATGGGGAAACCTCGCGGGAGTGGATCGGACGAGTGTACAAAAAGAAAGGCGCCCGAACGGGCGCCTTTCGCTTCGCGGCCTGAAGGTCGCGATTACTTGCCGAGCCGCTCGATCTCGAACTTGCTGAGGTCGACGCCGAGGTTGAAACCGCGGCCCGTGCCCGTGACGGCGAGCGACACCTCGCCCTTGGTCATCGCGGCGCTCTCCGCGCTCTTGACCACACCGGCGTTCGCACCGCCGCTGGCGTACTCGCCGTAGATCTCCGAAATGCCCTTGACGTTGGTGAACTCGCCCTTGCCGCCCTCGATGCTGAACTTGCCAGCCGTCAGGCCACCGCCGCGCACGTGGATGATCACGTCGGCGCTCTGACCGTTATCGCAGCGCACGTGACCGCGACCGTCGGCCTTCTTGTAGATCGCCGCCCAGCCCGTCGTGCTGAAGGTCATGTGGCACTTGGTCGAGGCTTCCGCGGCGGCTGCCGGCTGGGCGGCGAAGGCGCCAGCCGAGGCCAGGACGAGGGCGGCGATACCGGTGATGCGCTTGATCATGTCTGTAATCTCCCTGCTTGTAGGTGGGCAACGGATTGCGAAGCGGATTCTCCACTCACGAATGTGAAGAAAGCCGGACGAGGGCTCCGCCCGTTCAGCCACGGGGCGGCTTGGTGGGAGGGTCGTGAGCGTCTCGCGCTCCAGGGGCGCCCGGGCCTAAGATCGGCCCATCCCCACTCCCCATCGAAGGACGCGCCATGCCCAAGAGCATCCTGGTTGGCTACGACGGCTCCGATACCGCCCGGCGCGCGTACCGCTTCGCCGTGGATCTGGCGGCCTGCTCCGGTGCCGGGGTGCACGTGCTCCGCGTAGAGCAGCTGGACAACGGTGCCGACGTGTCCGCCCTGCTGATGATGGACAACCTCGCCGAGCGGCGGGCGGGTCTCGAGCGGGAGGTCGAGGCGCTGGGGGCGCCTGCCGGCGTCGTCGTGGACGTCGACCTGGTCCAGGGCAGTCCCGGCGACGCGCTGCTCTCGTATGTCGCCCGGCATGGCGTCGATCACATCGTCATCGGCCACTCCGAGCGCGGGGCACTGGCCCGCTGGCTGGTGGGATCGACGTCCATCGATCTCCTCGCCAGGGCCCATGTGCCGGTGACCGTGGTGCGCTGACGCCCCGCCTTTGTCACAATCCGGTCATTGCCCCCGGGGGCGACACGACAAAGCGATCGAGGAACACCCGCAGTGAGCTATGCCGCCACCTTGCCATGGACGCTCGAAAAACTGGACCTCTCGCGGA
Source organism: Luteibacter sp. UNCMF331Sha3.1 (assembly GCF_900109915.1). Taxonomy (GTDB): domain Bacteria; phylum Pseudomonadota; class Gammaproteobacteria; order Xanthomonadales; family Rhodanobacteraceae; genus Luteibacter. Next base: position 45,996 of record NZ_FOBU01000004.1, on the reverse strand, counting down.
TCGACGTCGAGAAGGTCAGGACCAACGAAGACCTCTTCCTCCTTCTGTGCAGCTCGTCGTTCGTCGAAAGCGGCTCGGATCTGTACACCCATAATCTCGTCGACCATTTCGCGGGCGACGACGAGTTGCAGGGCTGGCTCCGCGATCACTGGGAGCACGAAGAAATGCAGCACGGCCGCGCGCTGGCCGCTTACGTGCGCCACGTGTGGCCGGATTTCGACTGGGATACGGGCTTCCGCAATTTCTTCGCGCACTACGGCTCGGTCTGCACGCCCGACGAGCTGGAGCCGAACCGCGGCCTCGAACTGGCGGCGCGTTGCGTGGTGGAGACCGGTACCGCGAGCCTGTATCGCGCACTGAACGAGGTGACGGACGAGCCCGTGCTGCGCGAGCTGACCAACCTCATCAAGGGCGACGAGGTGCGTCATTACAAGCACTTCTACCAGCACTTCCGCATCTATCGGCAGCGCGACGGCATCAGCCGGTTCAGCACGCTGCGCACGCTGATCAAGCGTCTCGGCGAGATCAAGAACGAAGACAGCGACATCGCGCTGCGCCACGTGTTCAACGTCCGCTATCCGGAAAAGGCCCACGACGACGCGGAGTTCCGCCGCGTCACGTCGCGCGCCGAAGGCCTGCTGAAGCGGCACATCCCCGCCGAGATGACGGTGAAGATGTTGCTGCGTCCGCTGGACCTTCCGCCGAAGATGAACGCGATGCTCGAATGGCCGCTGACGCGGATCACCGAGAAGTTGTTTCTCCACTGACCGCCGGGGCGGTCACTTCTTCTTCGGCAACGCCGTCCATTTGTCCGGAGCGAAGCCGCCCGTCTCGAACGTGAGCGTCGTTTCGCCGCGACTGATCGTCACCACGTCGATGGTCAGCCGCTTCGTTTTCGCCAGGTCCTTCAGGAACTGGGCATCGTTGCGGAACAGCAGCGCGGGCTCGCCGGTCGGCGGGCGGAAGGCCTTCAGCGTCTTCGGCTTGCCGTCGAACGTCGCCTTCAGCGAGCAGTCGCCCTTGCATACGAACCCCTTGCCCGTGGTGGCGTAGAGGAACACGCTCTGCCCCCAGTCGGTATGGCGGCGCAGGATCAGCCGAACCGTCTGCTCTCCCGTCGGGCGGCTCGACTGAATGGTGGCGGTGCTCTGCGTGCCGCCCTGCATGGGCGAGGTCTGGTAGAGCCACAAGGCCGCGAGCCGGTTCGTCTCGGTGGTCGCCTTGTAATTCGTTTCGAGGCCATCGAGGGTCTTCTTCACCTCCGCGGCCGCCGGCGTGTCCGGATAGCGATCGACGATCTCGTGCCCCAGCTGCACCGCGGGGCCGTCGTTGTGCAGCTTGATCAGCTGCTGATACGTCTCGAGCTTTTTCGCCGCCTCGTCGGCCTGGTTGTTCTCGGCGGGAGCCTGCGCGGCCTGCGGGTTCTGGGGCGACGAACAGGCGGCGGCAAGGCCGGCGGTGGCGATGAGAATGGCGATACGACGCATGATCTTGCGAGCCCCCGGCAGGAAAGTGCCTAGCTTCGCCGATAGGGCGATCGCGATCAATTTGGGGACCACGGCCACTTCGGGCGTAAAATTGAGAATCGCCTCAAGGACCGTCCATGCCGTCATCCTCGCCCGAAGCGGACTCGCTGCTTCGCTACCGCGCCTTCGTGCAGTTCTGGTTCGCCAAGAACGCGTCCAGCTTCGGATTCCAGATGATGTCGGTGGCCGTGGGCTGGCAGGTCTACGAGATCACGCACCGCGCGTTCGACCTCGGCCTCATCGGTCTCGTGCAGTTCGTGCCTTCGGTGCTGCTTGCGCTGCCCGCCGGTCACGTGGCGGACCAGTTCGACCGGCGCCGCATCGTCACCGTCTGCCAGGCGGTCGAGTGGATCGCGATCGCACTGCTCGCCGTCTTCAGCATCACCGGCCACCTGAACGAGGCCGGTATCCTCGCGCTCGTCTTCATGGTCAGCGTCGCCAAGGCCTTCGAATTCCCGGCCCTGCAGTCGATGCTGCCGGCTCTCGTTCCCGCTAAGGTCCTGCCACGCGCCATGGCGGCCAACGCGGCGGCCGGACAGGCCGCCATGATCGCGGGCCCCGCGCTCGGTGGCCTGCTCTATGTCGCGGGGGCCGCCACGGTCTACGGCACCTCGGCGGTGCTCTACCTCGTGGCGCTGGTGCTGATGTCGCGCCTCGCCTACGACCACATCCCGCCGCGACGCGAACCCGCCACGCTGAAGACCCTCTTCGCCGGCGTGCATTTCATCCGGCATCGTCCCGCCGTGTTCGGTGTGATCTCGCTGGATCTCTTCGCCGTGCTCCTGGGCGGCGCCACCGCGCTGCTGCCGATCTTCGCCAGGGACATCCTGCACACCGGCCCGTGGGGCCTGGGCGTCCTGCGTGCCGCGCCGGCCGTCGGCGCCCTGCTGATGTCCCTGTGGCTGACCCGCCATTCGCTCGAACGGCGTGTCGGAGCGATCATGTTCGCCTCGGTGGCCGGTTTCGGCGTGGCCACGCTCGTGTTCGGCGCGTCCACCAACCTCTGGCTATCGGTCGGCGCGCTGTTCGCCCTCGGGGCTTTCGACATGGTCAGCATGGTGATCCGCGGCGCGCTGGTGCAGCTGGAGACGCCCGACGACATGCGCGGCCGCGTCAGCGCGGTCAACGCGATCTTCGTGAACACCTCCAACCAGCTCGGCGAATTCGAGTCCGGCCTGCTCGCCGCGGCCATGGGCGCGGTCAACGCCACCCTGCTGGGCGGTATCGGCACGCTGGTCGTGGTGGGCCTGTGGATGTGGTGGTTTCCTTCCCTGCGCCGCCGGCAGGGACTGGTCTCCGACCCGGAGCCCGTGGAGGGCGCCAGCGGCACGATCTGACACGGCGTCGGAAACGTGATATTGATTGGACGTCTATACCTCTGAAGGGGGAGGAACGTCCGCCATGAAGCGCCTGCTCGTCGCCGTCCTTTTCTTGCTCGTCGCGCCGGCCCACGCCGCGCACGGGTCGTCGCCCGCCAGCATCGATGCCGCGCTCGCCCAGGGCAAGCGCGAGAACAAACCGGTGCTGATCGACTTCCAGGCGGTGTGGTGTTACTCGTGCTATTTCATGGCGAGCCACGTGCTCAACGGCAAGGAGTGGGACGACCTCAACCGCAAGGTCGTGTTCTACGAAGCCGATGCCGACAAGCCGGCCGACAAGGCGTGGATGACGAAGCTCAACGTGCACTTCCTGCCGACGTACCTCGCGATCGGTCCCGACGGCGAGGAACTCGGGCGCATCCTCGCCGAGCGTCCGCGCGACGCGTTCTACCGGGAAATCGGCGGCGTCCTGTCGGGCGACGCTCGCCTCTCGAAACAGAAGGCCGATGCGGCGAAGGGTTCGCTCGCCGCGGTCGCCGATGTACTGGACACCTATCAGCTGCGCTATGCGGGCAAGGAAGGCATGGGCTGGTTCGACACGCTGCCACCGATGGTCCGGAACGTTTCCGACAAGGACAAACGCGTGGCGCTCGCGAAACAGCGCCTGCTGCTGTTGCAGGCGAAGGATGCGAAAGACGACAAGGGCATCGTCGATGCCGCGACGAAGGTGCTCGCGGGCAACATCGGCTGCGAGCGCCCTTACGTCCTCGACGACCTGATCGGCGCCACCGGATCGCAGGCCGCCGATGCGCGTCGCTCGCTGCTCGCGCCACAGAAAGCACCGTACGACACGTATCTCGCCACGCAGGTCTTCACGGCACAGCCCGCGTGCGCCGACCAGCGCAGCGCGGTGCTGACCGCCGCCGACCTCTATGCCGCACTCGGCGACACGGCTGGCGAGACGGCCGTGCTGCGCAAGGCGATCGACCTCAGCCGCGAGAAGCTGCACGGCGACCTGAAGAGCGACCGCAACCTCGCCGACAATCTCCGCGTGTACCTCGTCCGCGCCAGGGCGACCGACGAGCTCGACACCCTCGAGAAGGAGCTGATCGCCGCCTGGCCCGACGACTACGTCTACAACTACCGCCGCGGTCGTCGACTCGTCGAAGGCGGCAAGGCGGCCGAAGGCCTGCCCTACCTCGAAGCCGCGGCGAAGAAGGCGTACGGCGCGAACCGCCTCACGGTCGCGACCTATCAGGTGAAGGCGCTGCGGGCGCTGAGCCGCGATGCCGACGCGAAGAAGGTGGTCGCGGCGGTCACGGCCGCCGAAGGCAAGGCCTTTCCGGAGCAGGTGAAAAAACTCCAGGAGTCGCTGACGACGGCGACGTGATCGCCACCTGTCAGGGCCTCTTCACACGGTTTGCGACGCGGGCTATGCAAACGGTGTGAGCAGGCCCTACCCTGCCGGCTCAGTCGCGAAAGAGAGCCGGCCCATGATCGTCGTCCATCACCTCAACAACTCGCGTTCGCAGCGCGTGCTCTGGCTGCTGGAAGAACTCGGCCTTCCCTACGAGATCGTGCGCTACGAACGCGATCCGAAGACGATGCTGGCACCGAAGGCCCTGCGGGCCGTGCACCCGCTGGGCAAGTCGCCCGTGCTCGTCGACGGCGACGCGACGCTCGCGGAGTCGGGCGCGATCGTGGAGTACCTCATCGATCGTTACGGCGAGGGGCGCCTGAAGCCGGCGACGGGAACGGACGCCGCGTTGCGTTACCGCTATTTCATGCATTACGCGGAAGGCTCCGCGATGCCGCAACTGCTGTTGAAGCTCGTGTTCACGCGCATGGAGAGCGCCCCTGTACCGTTCTTCGCGAAGCCCATCGCGCGCATGCTGGCGCGGGGCGCGCAGGCATCCTTCGTGGATCCGCAGCTGAAGCTGCATCTCGATTACCTCGAGGGGCAGATCGGCGACTCCGGCTGGTTCGCCGGCGACGAACTCACCGGCGCCGATATCCAGATGAGTTTTCCGCTCGAGGCCGCCGCGAGCCGGGGAGGTCTCGACGGCTCACGCCCACGCCTCGTCGCGTTCCTGGAGCGCATCCATGCACGGCCGGCCTATCGGGCCGCGCTGGCGAAAGGCGGCGAGTACGCGTTCGCACGCTGAATGCCCGCTCAACCCACGGCCCCGCATTTACATCGCGATCACGGCACCGAACGCAAAGTCGGCCCTCGTCAGAGCCGCTTGAAGGGAGCCGTCCGATGAACAGAAATCGCGAATTCGCGCGCCAGGTCGAGAGCGCCGTCAACGGTGTATCCGGGCGCGTTCGTCATTACGCCGACGAAGCCACTGGCGTGGGCCAGGACCTGCTCGATCGCAGCAGGCGCGTCACCGGTAAGCTCGCACGCAAGGGCAATGGGCAGCGCGCCCGTTACCTCGCCGAAGACTTCGCCGACGAGGCCACGTATCAGTATCGCAAGCTGCGCAAGCAGGTCCGTCGCAATCCGGGCGTGACCATTGGCATCGCCGCGGCGGCGATCGGAACGTTCCTCCTGATTCGTCACGCACTGCGCGACGACGATTGAAGCCTGCTGCAGGGCAGGGTCGAGCCGGGAGCGATCCCGGCTTTTTTTTGCGTGACGTCGTTTGTACGTGCTGTTCGCACCGTCGGCCGACGTGCCGATTCCGCGTATGAGCACCTACAACCTAGGCGCTATGGGTTGTGGAGGGCGTCGCGCATACGCTGAGCATGACGATGTTGTCGTGCGATTTCGTGGAGGATGGACCCATGCGTGACGAGTGCCTACCGGCGGACGACGAATTGCCGGCACCGACGCTACCGGGGCATCCGGACCATCGGCTTCGTGTCGACGACGTGCCGGGTTCCGCCGATGCGACGCTCGTCTTCCGGGTGGGCCCTTACGCGTTCCACGAAGGCGACAGGGTGACGATCGTCGCCGGAAGCCCTCTCGGCGAAACGGATCTCGTCGCGGTCGCGCCGATGGCCGGACACCTGTCGACGGTCGGCAACATCGATGTCGAAGTCGCGATGAGCGAGCTGCGTCGACTGCACGGCGAGGTTCGCGTGCATGCGGAAGTCCGGTCGCGCGGCGCCGCGCAACCGCGCAGCCGCTCGTCCGAACCGCTCACCCTCACCGTGGACCTCTGAGCCTCACGGCACCGGGTGCTGCTCCACCACCTTGTCCACGTGCCACGTCACGCGCGACGCGTCGGCTGGTGCGTTACTGGCATGCACCTCGGTGATCTTCAGCAGGTACTCGTTGCCCGGCTTCCATTCGAAGCCTTCGATGGGCGCGTAGGTCAGCTGCCACGGGTCGGTCGGCTGCTCGCGGAACTGCAGGCATTCCGTTTTCAACACCCCGGTGGTGCATGGCGCCTTCGCCGCGGCGATGTAGAGAAGCCGCGCCCGCGATCCGTGCTCGCGGGGCGCGGTAGCGCAGGCGGACAGGGCGAGGGCAAGCGTTGCCAGCAGGAGGATGCGCATGGTTCGGGTGTCCGTGGGTGCGGATGCTGACGACAGGAATAGCAGCCAACGCATCGACGATGCGTGATGCGGAAACGACGAAGGCCGGATCGCTCCGGCCTTCGTCGTCACCGCGTGCCGATGGTTACACCGTCATCGGGTTCGGCTTGTCCATGTCGAGCTTGTATTCCTTGATCGCACGGCTCACGTCCTTCGCGTTGACCTTGCCTTCCTTCGCGAGGGCCGCGAGCGCGGCCTGGGCGATCCAGTAGCGATCGACCTCGAAGTGGCTGCGCAGGTTCGCACGCGTGTCGCTGCGGCCGTAGCCGTCGGTACCCAGCGCCGTGTAGCGCATGCCATCGGGCATGAACGCACGGATCTGGTCGGCGAACTCACGCACGTAGTCGGTGGCCGCGATCGCCGGACCCTGACGGTCGGCGAGCAGGCCCGTGACGTACGGCACGCGCTGCGTGCTTTCCGGATGCAGGCGGTTCCAGCGCTCGGCGTCGAAGCCTTCGCGACGGACTTCCGAGAAGCTCGGCACGGACCAGATGTCGGACGTGACGCCGAAGTCCTTCTCGAGCAGCTCGGCGGCCGCGATGACTTCGCGGAGAATCGTGCCCGAACCCATCAGCTGCACGCGCGGCTCGTTCTTCTTCGCCTTGCCGCCGTCCTTGAACAGGTACATGCCCTTGACGATGCCTTCCTCGCTGCCCTTCGGCAGGTCGGGATGGGCATAGTTCTCGTTCATCACCGTGATGTAGTAGTAGACGTCTTCCTGCTCCTGCATCATGCGGCGCGTGCCGTCCTGCAGGATCACCGCGAGCTCGTAAGAGAACGTCGGGTCGTACGATACGACGTTCGGGATCGCGCCGGAAAGCAGGTGCGAGTGGCCGTCTTCGTGCTGCAGGCCTTCGCCGTTGAGCGTGGTACGGCCCGACGTGCCACCGATCAGGAAGCCGCGCGCGCGCATGTCGCCCGCCGCCCAGCACAGGTCGCCGATGCGCTGGAAACCGAACATCGAGTAATAGATGAAGAACGGCAGCATCGCGACGTTGCTGACGCTGTAGCTGGTAGCCGCCGCGAGCCAGGCGCTCATGCCGCCGGCTTCGCTGATGCCTTCCTGCAGCACCTGACCCTTCTGGTCTTCGCGGTAGTACAGCAGCTGGTCGGCATCCTGCGGACGGTACTTCTGACCGAACGGCGCGTAGATGCCGATCTGGCGGAACATGCCTTCCATGCCGAACGTGCGTGCTTCGTCGGCGACGATCGGGACGAGGCGCGGGCCGAGTTCCTTGTCGCGAAGCATGAGGTTCATGCCGCGAACGAGCGCCATGGTGGTGGAGATCTCGCGATCACCAGTGCCCTTGGTGATCTGCTCGAAGGCCTCCAGCGTCGGCGCCTTGAACGCCTGGTCGGCCTTGCGGCGACGCTGCGGCAGCGAACCGCCGAGCGCACGACGGCGCTCGAGCATGTACTGGACTTCTTCGGAGTCCTTGCCCGGGTGATAGAACGGCACCTCGCCGAGCTTGTCGTCTGGCACCGGGATGTTGAAGCGGTCGCGGAACGCGCGGATCGCTTCGTCGTCCATCTTCTTGGTGTTGTGCGCCGGGTTCTGCGACTCGCCGGCCGTACCCATGCCGTAGCCCTTCACGGTCTTGGCGAGGATCACGGTCGGCATGCCGGTGGTGTTCACCGCCGCGTGGTAGGCCGCGTACACCTTGTGCGGGTCGTGGCCACCGCGGTTGAGACGCCACACGTCGTCGTCCGACATGTTGGCGACGAGCGCCGCCGTCTCCGGGTACTTGCCGAAGAAATGCTCGCGCGTATAGGCGCCACCGAAGGCCTTGCAGGCCTGGTATTCGCCGTCGACGGTTTCCATCATCAGCTGGCGCAGCTTGCCCGAGGTGTCACGGGCGAGGAGCGGATCCCAGTAACTGCCCCAGACGACCTTGATCGCGTTCCAGCCGGCACCGCGGAACACGCCTTCGAGTTCCTGGATGATCTTGCCGTTGCCGCGCACCGGGCCATCGAGGCGCTGGAGGTTGCAGTTGATGACGAAGATGAGGTTGTCGAGGCCTTCGCGACCCGCGAGCGCGATCGCGCCCAGCGATTCCGGCTCGTCCGACTCGCCGTCGCCCATGAAGCACCAGATCTTGCGATCGGTCTTCGGCATCAGGCCGCGGTGCTCCAGGTATTTCCAGAACTGCGCCTGGTAGATCGCCTGGATCGGGCCGAGGCCCATGGAGACGGTCGGCACCTGCCAGTAATCCGGCATCAGGTACGGGTGCGGATACGACGAGAGGCCCTGGCCCTTGCCTTCCACTTCCATGCGGAAGAGGTTGAGCTGGTCTTCCGAGATGCGGCCTTCGAGGAACGAGCGGGCGTACACGCCCGGCGCCGAATGGCCCTGGTGGAAGACGAGGTCGCCCGGATGGTCGGCGCTCGGCGCGCGCCAGAAATGGTTGAAGCCCACGTCGTAGAGCGTGGCCGACGACGCGAAGCTGGAGATGTGGCCGCCGAGGTCGCCCGGCTTGCGGTTCGCACGGACGACCGTCGCCATCGCGTTCCAGCGGATCAGCGAGCGGATGCGCCACTCGAGGGCGGCGTCGCCCGGGCTGCGCGCTTCCATGTGCGGCGGGATGGTGTTCACGTACTCCGTGGTCGGGTCGAACGGCAGGTAGCCGCCGGCACGCCGCGTGGAGTCGACCATGCGCTCCAGCAGGAAGTGCGCACGCTCGGTACCGTCATGGTTGATGACGGCGTTGAGCGACTCGACCCATTCACGGGTTTCGGTGGGGTCGAGGTCCTGATTCAGGGAATCGTCGATCTGGTCCATGGATGCTCCGCTCGCGCGTGACGCGCGCTCATGGGGACTAAAAGAGCCGCTGGGGTGGCGGGAAAACCTTTCCATGATAGCGCAAGGTTTCCCAGTACGCCTCGGTATGGGCGGGATTGGATCGATTTAAACGTGGTACCCGAGCCAGCGCGCCGGCCTCGCCGGATCGCCAGCGGCCTGGCTCCCACCAGGTCGCGCCTTGGTGGGAGCCAGGCCGCTGGCGGTGACCGTGCCGCGACTCAGTCGGTGACGACCGTGCGGGGCTTGCCGGCGCGGATCTGCGCCTCGACGCACGCGACCGAGGTCATATTGACCACACGGCGCACGGTGGCCTGCGGCGTCAGGATGTGGGCCGGCTTGGCCACGCCCATCAGGATCGGGCCGATGACCACGCCGTCGCAGAGCACGCGAACCATGTTGTAGGCCGTATTGGCCGCATCCAGGTTCGGGAACACGAACACGTTGGCCTTACCCTCGAGCCGCGAGTTCGGGAAGATCCGCTCGCGCAATTCGGGGGTCAGGGCCACGTCGGCCTGCATTTCGCCTTCGACCTCGAGCTTGGGCACGCGCTCGCGGATGAGCTTCAGCGCCTCGCGCATCTTCCGGGAATTGCGCGTCTCGCGGCTGCCGAAGTTGGAATTCGACAGCAGGGCGATCTTCGGCTGGATGCCGAACAGCTTCAGGCGGATGGACGCCTGGAGCGTCGCTTCGGCGATCTGCTCGGCCGTCGGGTCTTCCTGCACGTAGGTGTCGAGGAAGAAGAACGTGCCCTTTTCCGTGGCGACCGCCGCCATGGCGGAGGCCTCGGCGATGCCCTCGTCCAGTCCGATGATGTCGCAGATGTAGTCGAGCTTGCTCTGGTAGGTACCCACCAGGCCGCAGATCATCGCGTCGGCTTCGCCGCGTTCGACCATCAGCGCCGCGATCACCGTCGGGCGCGAGCGCACCACGGCCTTGGCCGACGCCGGGGTGACGCCGCGGCGTTCCATGATCGAGTGATAGAGGCGCCAGTAGTCTTCGAATCGCGGATCCGAGTGGATGTTGCACATCTCGAAGTCGATGCCGGGCTTCAGGCGCAGGCCGGCACGCACGATGCGCTTTTCGATGACGTCGGGACGACCGACGAGGATCGGGCGCGCGAGACCCTCGTCGACCACGGTCTGCACCGCGCGCAGCACGGTCTCTTCTTCGCCCTCGGCGTAGACGACGCGCTTGGGATCGGCCTTCGCACGATCGAACACCGGCTTCATCAGCAGGCCCGTGCGGAAGACGAAGCTGGTGAGTTTCTCGATGTAGGCCGGGAAATCCTCGATGGGGCGTTCGGCGACGCCCGAGTCCATGGCCGCCTTCGCGATGGCGGGCGGCAGCTGGATCAGCAGGCGCGGATCGAACGGCTGCGGAATGAGGTACTCGGCGCCGAAGCTCGGCGGCTTACCGCCGTAGGCGCGCGCGCTGACGTCCGACGACTCGCGACGTGCGAGCTCGGCGATCGCGTTCACGCAGGCGACCTTCATCGCCTCGTTGATCACCGACGCGCCGACGTCGAGCGCGCCGCGGAACAGGTAGGGGAAGCAGAGGGCGTTGTTGACCTGGTTCGGGTAGTCCGAGCGGCCCGTCGCCATGATGCAGTCGGGACGCACGGCCTTGGCGTCCTCCGGCAGGATCTCCGGATTCGGATTCGCCAGCGCGAAGATGATCGGACGCTCGGCCATCGTGGCGACCATCTCGGGCTTCAGGATGCCGCCGGCGGACAACCCCAGGAAGATGTCGGCGCCCTCGACGATCTCGGCGAGCGTCCGCTTGTCCGTCTCGCGCGCGTAGCGCTGCTTGTCCGGATCGAGATCGGTACGGCCGGTGTGCAGCACGCCGTCGCGATCGAATGCGAGGATGTTCTCCTTGCGCATGCCCAGCGTCACCAGCATGTCGACGCATGAGATGCCCGCGGCGCCCATGCCGGTGGTGGCGAGTTTCACGTCCTCGATCTTCTTGCCGGTGACGAGCAGCGCGTTGAGCACCGCCGCGCCGACGATGATCGCCGTGCCGTGCTGGTCGTCGTGGAACACCGGGATCTTCATGCGCTCGCGCAGCTTGCGCTCCACGATGAAGCACTCGGGTGCCTTGATGTCTTCCAGGTTGATGCCGCCGAAGGTCGGCTCGAGGCTGGCGATGATGTCGACCAGCTTGTCCGGATCGTTCTCGTTGATCTCGATGTCGAAGACGTCGATGCCCGCGAACTTCTGGAACAGCACACCCTTGCCTTCCATCACCGGCTTGCTCGCCAGCGCACCGATGTTGCCGAGGCCCAGGACGGCGGTGCCGTTCGAGATGACGGCGACGAGGTTCGAGCGCGCCGTCAGCTCGGCCGCTTCGCGCGGATCCGCGACGATCGCGTCGCACGCCGCCGCGACGCCGGGCGAGTAGGCCAGCGACAGGTCGCGCTGTGTCAGCAGCGAGGTCGTCGGCGTGACCTTGATCTTTCCCGGACGGGGAAGACGGTGGTATTCGAGAGCGGCTTGCCTCAGTTCCTCGGAAATGGCCATGGGATCCTGTGGGACGTGATAACGGGAGGGAGGGCTGGCGGGCCTTGTCGGGCCATGCGCAAGCGGCCATGTTAGCACCGCGCCATGCGGGCTCCGCCTTCATCGGTGTGATGCATTGCGACATGCAGTGATATCCCCGACCACCCTGTCGATGACGTGCGCACCTGCATTTCGGCGCCGTTCGGATGCGTACGCTCGTCCGTCCGCTCGCCACGAAGGATTCGACATGCACCGATCACCACTTCTGGGGGCATGGCTCCTCGTCGTCGCCGGCGCCGCACCCGCGCACCCGGCCGGCACCCTGGCCGCGCTCACGCAGGCGCTGCGACGCCTGCCGCTGGACGATATGTCCGCCGCCGCCACCGTGGACCTTCCGACCGGCCACGGCATCGGTCGATTCACGATGCGCGATTCGGGCACCCTGCCCGCGCCTCTCGCCGCGCGCCACCCCGGCTTGCGCAGTTTTCGCGGCGAAGACGCCGATGGCCGGACCGTCCGGCTGGACCTTTCGCCCGGCGGGCTGCGCATGAGCCTGCGCGACGGTGCGCGCAACCTCGCGCTGCGGGCCGTCACCGAAACGGAATGGGCTGCGCTCCGGGCCGCCGCCACGCTTCCGGAGACGAACACGGACGCGGTCTCCGCGCGCCCATCGCCGTACCGCACGCCCGACCGGGACCGCGTGCCCACGGCCGGCACGCCGCGCGCGACGTCACGCGGCGGCGGCACGATCCGCTACGACTTCCGCCTCGCGGTCGCGACGGGAAGCCGTTACACCGCGAAAGCCGGCGGCACCGTCGACAGCGCGCTCGCCGAAGTGGCGCACCTCGTCAATCGGGCGAACGAGGTATTCGAAACCGACGTCGGCGTGCATTTCACTCTCGTGGACGACAACGATCGGCTCATCCTTACCCGATCGGCTCGCGACCCGTTCCTGCGGGGCGATCCCGTGCCGACCGCCAGCCACCTGATCGAACGCGTCATCGGCCGCGCGAACTACGACATCGGTCACGCGCTGCTCGACGACGCCGGTGGCGAGAGCGAGGTAGGCACCTCGTGCGTCGACGCGACGACGCGCCAGCCGGAGCCGGACCACAAGGCGGCCGCATGGAGTGGCGACGACGCGCCCGCCGGTTCGCCACGCGCGCTCGACTTCATGCTGCACGTGCTCGGTCGCCAGCTGGGTGCGTGGCCCACGGCAGCGGGTTGCCAGGACGATACGCTCGACGACCGCGCGGTGGAGCCCGGCAGCGGAAGCACCGCGATGGGCTACGCATCCGCCACCTGCCGCGCGGAAGCGACGTTGCAGAACCACGCGGACCGTTATTTCCACGCGGCCAGCATCGCGCAGATGCACGACTGGCTGGCGTCGCGTGGCGGCGCCTGCGCCACGCGACGACTGAGCGCGTCGCCGGCACCGTGGATCGATCCACGCCAGCTCGGCGAGGTCCCGGTCATTCCCGCACGCACGCCCTTCGCGCTGGAGGCGACGGCCACGGGGGCGCCTGGCAGACGACTGACGTACACGTGGGAGCAGATGGATGCCGCCGATCGCCGCTGGGGCGACCCCGCCAGCGGCAGCGGCATCCTGTTCCGCTCCTTTCCTCCGTCGCCGTCGGGACGTCGCGTCTTTCCGCGCATGGCGACGTTGCTCGGGCACGAACGGCCCACGGCCGGCGAACGGCTTCCCGAGACATCGCGCACGCTCGATTTTCGCCTCACCGTGCGGGATAACGGCGGCGACGACGCGATGGTCAGCCATGCCGACGCCCGCGTTCGCGTCGTCGACACGGGCCGAGCCTTCGCCCTGCTGGATTTCCCCGCCATGGCCGTCGCCGGCGAGCGCATGGCCTTGCGCTGGGACGTGGCGGACACCGATCGACCGCCGATCTCGTGTCACTTCGTGCACGTCGATCTTTCGGTCGACGGTGGGCTCGCCTGGCGACGACTGGCGGACGACGAGCCAAACGACGGCGAAGCCACCGTCGCGTTGCCCGACGACGTAGCGACCGATCAGGCCCGCCTGCGGCTTAGCTGCGACTGGCGTCCCTTTTTCGCCGTGTCCAGGTCCGACTTCACCGTATCGACTCGCGTTACGAACTGACGCGCCAAGAGGGGAATACCTACAGAAGACATCGGGTTCGTTCTGGCCTCATGACGGCACCCCGGCAACCGCCGTCAGCACGACCAGAAAGGCCGATCATGCGTACTTCCTCTCCCCTTGCCCTCGCTATCGCCGCGTGCCTCGGCACGGCCACCATGGACGCCGCCGCCGCCGACCTCTGGCGCGACGCCTCGCCCTCCGCCGCGTCGGCGACGGCGCGAGGGGCCGACACCGATCTTCCGTCGCGGCATCGCGCCGTCCTGCTCGATCGCACGCGGCTCGACGTCACGATGCGCGGCGCGTCGACGGCACCGCCCGAGAAACTGGAGCTTCCTCTGCCGGACGGCGGCAGCACGACGTTCCGCCTCGAAGATGCCGGCGTATTGCCCGACGCGCTGGCGGCGCGGTATCCCCGGCTCCAGAGCCTGAAGGGCGTGGACGCGACGGGCCGCAAGGTGCGGCTCGATATCGGGCCCGATGGCGTGCACGCCGCCGTCCGCGATGCCGGCGGCGATTGGATCGTGCGTCCCGAAAGCGCGATGCGCGCTACGGGGCGAGCTGTCCGCCACGCCGTGTTCCGGAAAGCCGACGCCACACGGCAGGCGTGGTCCGAACCCGAGCCCACCACGCTCGGGCCGATGGCCGCGCCTCCCATGTCGGCACGCGGCACGACGGCGGGCCCGGCCGTCCTCCGCACGTTCCGCATCGCCATGGGGGCGTCGTCGTCGTACACGGCTCATATGGGCGGTACCGTCGAAGACGGTCTCGCGGGCGTCGTGCGCACGGTGAATCGCATCAACGAGATCTTCGAGAACGACGTCGGTGTCCATTTCGTGCTCGCGGAGCAATCGGACCGTCTCGTCTTCACCACCGCCGGCGACGATCCCTACGAAGCCGCCGGGACGGAGTCGTCCCAGATTCTTGCGCGACATGTGGAGGTCGCGCGCGAGAAGGTCGGCGATGCGAACTTCGATGTCGGCCACGTGCTGGACGGTCGGCGCAACGCCGGCGAGGCGGGTGCGCTTGGCAATACCTGCGTTCCGTGGTCGGGCGATCCCGCCCGGCGGCATCTGTCGAAAGCCGCGGGCATGACCGGCAGCGCGCGCCCCTTCGGCGACCCTTTCCATGTCGACTTCGTGGCACACGAACTGGGCCACCAGTTCGGTGCCCACCACACGTTCAACGGCTGCTTCCGGGGCGATCCCACGTCGGCGTTCGAACCGGGCAGCGGTTCGACCATCATGGGCTATGCGGGCATCTGCGGCGCCCACAACCTGCAGAAACACTCCGACCCGTATTTCCATGCCGCGAGCATCGAGCAGATGCAGCGCTGGCTGGCGACCGTGGGCGGCGAATGCGCCGCCACGCGCGCCAACACGTCGCTCACGCCGGTGATCGACACGAACGGCTGGCGGAACCCGCTCTTCGTGCCGGCACGAACGCCGTTCACGCTTCGTGGCAGCGCATCGTTCGCCGATCCGGGCGCCCGTCTCACCTATACCTTCGAACAGATGGATCACGGCAACGAGCAACGGATCGATCAGCCTCTGGCGGACGTCGGCGTCGGCCCGCTCTTCCGCGCCCGCGCGCCCGACCCGTCCGGCGAGCAGACGTTTCCCGCGATGGCCGTGCTGCTTGGCGACGAGCCGAAGGAACTGGGCGACGTGCTGCCGAAGAGCGACCGCGACATGCGGTTTCGCCTGACCGTCCGCGACAACATGGACCATCGCTCCCACGTGGTCGGCGCCGAGCGCCACGTGCGCGTCGTCGACACGGGCGAGGCGTTCGAAATGCTGGCGCCGGTCGCCGGGGCGACGCTGAAGCGCGGGGCGCCGCGGCAGGTCCGCTGGAACGTCGCCGGCACGACGGATGCGCCTATCCGCTGCGCCAGGGTCGACATCCATCTGTCGGTGGATGGTGGCGCCTCGTTCCTCGATGCACCGCTCGCCCGGTCGGTCGCGAACAAGGGTCGGGCGACGGTGACGATTCCCGGCGACATCGAGCCAACCCGCCGCGCGCGCCTTCGCGTCCGTTGCGCCAACGGAAGCTTTTTCGCCCTCTCGGCCGACGACGTGACGATCCGCTGACGCGACGGATCAGAGGCCGAGGGAAATCTCCTCGGCCTCCACACCCGCCATGTGGATGTGATTCACGAAAAGGGAGAACGCGAGCTTGCCGGCCAGCCCGTGCACGTGTTGCATCCACGGCGGCAGATAGCGCGGCACGACGATGTCGCCGCTTTCGAAGTGCGCCTCGAGGCTGAGCACGTCGTGCAGCGCGAGCTTGCCCGCGAAGAGATTGCGCAGCAGGTCGAGCCGGCGCTGGCGGAGCGCCCAGCGGAAGAACGTATGCACGGCCAGCAGGCCACTGAGGTACACGTTGTCCTTGGCGAACGCGGAGCCGCCCGTCAGCGGCACGCCACGGAACACGCGCTGCGCCGAATGGAAACTGTCGCCCACGTTCTGGCCGCAATCGCGGAAGTAGCGGAACACCTCGACGAAGTCGGCGCCATTCAGCGCCATGTCGATCGCGAGGATGCGCAGACTGATGCGCTTGAGGCGCGAGATGTCGATGGCACCCGACATCAGTTCGGCGAACACGGCGAGACCTTCCTGCGTGGCCGTGACACGTGGCGACGTGCGCGCCAGCGAGGCCAGCACCGGCTGCTCGCGGCCGTTCAGTGCCGTCAGCGAATGCACGAACGCTTCGTGCGCCAGCAACTGATGGCGATCGTATTCCGTGAAACGCACGCCGCCGCGAAGGCGGATGCGCGTCGCGCCGGCGGCGGCCTTCGCCGTCAGTTCGGGATCGACCTCCACCACGATGGTGCCCGGATCGAAGAACGCGTCGAGGCGCTCTGCCATGTCCTGGCGAAGCACCTCCGCCGGGATGCTCCCGGTGGCGTCCTCCGTTTCCAGGTCCGCGCCGAGTTCGTCGGCGAGATCCACGAAATAACGCGCGGCGTCGAGGTTGCTGCGGTTGCTGCCGGGGATCGCGTCGCCCGGCTTGCCGTACAGGGCGATGGACGCGTGCGTGACGCCGTCGGTGCCGGCGGCGTCCAGCATGTCCGTGGCGATACGCCACGATTCGGCGGTGCGTCGCAGGTACTCCGCGATCGGGTGATCCTCGTCGGCTTCGGCCTCGATGGCCTCGAGCTCGGCGCGCGTGCCACCCAGATCGGGCGGGCGGTAGCGGATATCGGGCAGCGACAGCCTGCCGGCACCGAATTCCTCGATCAGCCGCTCTTCGACCGACGCCGGCCACGACACGGTCGGCAGGATGCGGATGGCGCGAACGGCGGCGAGCAGTCGCTGATCGAGCGCCGCGTAGCGGCGCATCTCGGCGGAAAGGGGGGACGGAGCGGCCTGGGCGTGCATGGAGGCGGATTATAGGCCCTCCGCGCCGGCCTCACCGTGAGGAAATGTACTTCTCGCGACGGATGTGCTGCACGGACAGACCGTGCTCTTTCAATGCCGAAAACGCGGCATCGACCATGTTCGGATTGCCGCACAGGTAGGCGATGTCGCCTTCGCCGCTCGGTTCCAGCTCGGCAAGCATGTCCTGCACGTAGCCAAGGCGGTCGTGGGGACGGGGATTGGGGCGTGCGCCGCGCGAAAGACACGGGTGGAAGTCGAACCCCTCGTGCTTCCGGGCGAAAACCTCGAACTCCTCGCCATAGAGCAATTCGCCTTCGTTGCGCGCGCCATAGAGCAGAACGAAGCGGCAGCCGCGACTGGCCATCAGTGCCTCGATCTGCGGCAGCATCGCCCGATACGGCGTCACGCCCGTGCCGGTGGCGATCAGGATGTAGCGACGGTTGGTATCGGCATCCATGAGGCAGAAACGGCCGTACGGGCCGCTGGCGTCCACCGTGCCACCCTGCTCGAGGTCGCCCAGGAGCCGGGTCGCGGCGCCGCCCTCGACGTAACTCACGGCGATCTCGATCCGGTCGACCGGGCCGCTGCCGTCCCCAACCGTGCCCACGGAATAGCTCCGTTTGGTGGGCTTTCCGTCGTCGTACTGGAAGTGGATCTGCAGGAACTGGCCCGGCACGAACGACAGGGGCTGGCCATCCACCCGCTCGAAGGACAGGTGCCGCACCGAGGGGGCGAGCATGAAGCTGTCGGCGAGGCGGAGCTGGAATTGTTCTGCCATGGAAAGTCTCTGTTGACGCCGGGGAACGGGGCGACCCGGCAAAGCCCGGTATAATAGGCGGCTTGTCATCCCGGCGCAGCCCATGACCACTCCCGCTTTACACGTCAACGATTTACGCAAGACCTACGGCAACGGCGTGGAGGCCCTCAAGGGCATCTCCCTGACCGTCCAGCCCGGGGATTTCTTCGCCCTGCTCGGCCCCAACGGCGCCGGCAAGTCGACCCTGATCGGCATTCTCTCGTCCCTCGTGAACGCCACGTCCGGCGACGCCGAGGTATTCGGGGTGTCGATCCACCGGAACCGCAGCGAAGCGATGCGCCTGATCGGCCTGGTGCCGCAGGAAATCAACTTCAACCAGTTCGAAAAACCTTTCGACATCTGCGTGAACCAGGCGGGCTTCTACGGCATCGGCCGCGCCGAAGCTGCCGTGCGCGCCGAGAAGTACCTGAAGGAGCTGCGCCTGTGGGACAAGGCGCACCACCAGGCCCGGATGCTCTCGGGCGGCATGAAGCGCCGCCTGATGATCGCGCGCGCCATGATGAACGAGCCGAAGCTGCTGATCCTCGACGAGCCGACCGCGGGCGTCGACATCGAGATCCGCCGCTCGATGTGGCAGTTCGTCAGCGGCATCAATGCCGCCGGCACCACGGTGATCCTCACCACGCACTACCTCGAGGAAGCCGAACAGCTCTGCCGCAACATCGCGATCATCGACCAGGGCCGCATCGTGCAGAACACGTCGATGAAGAGCCTGCTGGCCACGCTCGACGTCGAGACCTTCGTCCTCGACGTCGCCGCGCTGCCGCCGGCCATGCCCAACCTGCCCGGCGTGACGCTGCGCACGCTGGACGACCACACGATCGAAGCCGAGATGTCCCGCTCGCACGACCTCAACTCCCTGTTCGCGGCGCTGTCGGCGCATGGCGTCACCGTCACCTCCATGCGCAACAAGGCCAACCGCCTCGAGGAACTGTTCGTGCGTCTCGTCGAGCACGGCCGGGAGAACGCGGCATGAGCGCCTCGACCAACCTCGTCGCGCTGGGCACCATCGTCCGCCGCGAGATCGCGCGCATCATGCGCATCTGGACGCAGACCCTGATCCCGCCCGCGATCACGATGACGCTGTACTTCGTGATCTTCGGCAAGCTGATCGGCAGCCGCATCGGCGAGATGCACGGTTTCACCTACATGCAGTACATCGTGCCGGGTCTCGTGATGATGAGCATCATCACGAACAGCTACGGCAACATCTCCAGCTCCTTCTTCGGCGCCAAGTTCGGCCGGTTCGTGGAGGAAATGCTGGTGTCGCCGATGCCCAACTGGGTGATCCTGCTCGGATACGTCACGGGCGCGGTCACGCGCGGCGTGATCGTCGGTGCGCTCGTGCTCGTGATCGCGCTCTTTTTCACCGACCTCCATGTCGCCCATCCCGTCACGACGTTCCTGTCCGTGGTGCTGGGCGCCACCGTGTTCTCGCTGGCGGGCTTCGTGAATGCCGTGTTCGCGAAGAAGTTCGACGACATCGCCCTGGTGCCGACCTTCGTGCTCACGCCCCTGACCTACCTCGGCGGCGTGTTCTATTCGGTCGACCTGCTCGGCGAGCCGTGGCGCAGCATTTCGCTCGTGAATCCGATCCTGTACATGGTCAACGCCTTCCGTTTCGGCGTGCTCGGTGTCAGCGACGTGCCCATCGTCACGGCGTTCGTCGTGATGATCGTGTTCGTCGTCGGTCTCTCGGCCGTGGCCCTGCGCCTGCTCAGTCGCGGCGTGGGCCTGCGCTCGTAAGTCCATGCGCGTCAACAAGTACATCAGCGAAGCGGGTCTCTGCTCCCGTCGCGAGGCCGACGAACTCCTCGTCGCCGGCCGCGTCACGATCAACGACGAGGTCGTCGGCATGGGCGCCAAGGCGCTCGACGGCGATGTGGTCAGGGTCGACGGCGAGGTCGTCGTCGCGCGCACGCTGGTCGCCAGCCCGGTCAAGAGCCGCGGCGTCTACATCGCGCTGAACAAGCCGGTCGGCATCACCTGCACGACCGACACGACCGTCGACGGCAACATCGTCGATTTCGTCGATCATCCGCAGCGCATCTTCCCCATCGGACGCCTCGACAAGGATTCGGAAGGCCTGATCCTGCTGACCAGCAACGGCGACATCGTCAACGAAATCCTCCGCGCGGAGAACCACCACGAGAAGGAATACCTCGTGGCGGTGAACAAGGCCGTGACCGACGAATTCGTCAGGGGCATGTCGCGCGGCGTGCGTATCCACGGACAGATGACGCAGCCCTGCAAGGTGCGCCGTATCGCGAAGTTCGGTTTCGCCATCACGCTCACGCAGGGCCTCAACCGGCAGATCCGGTTGATGGCGGCCGAGTTCGGCTACCGCGTCACGCAGCTGCGCCGCGTGCGCATCATCAACGTCAAGCTCGGCCATCTCAAGGTGGGCCAGTGGCGCAACCTGACCGAAGCCGAACTGAAGGGCCTTCTGCCCGACAGGACGCGCTGGTAGGCCGACAGAGGCGTCTCACCCAAGGTATGGGTGAGGCAGACGGGATCGCTGCGCTTCGGCTGACATAAGCTGCCGGGCGCGTGCCCGAAAATGATCGCCGCCGATCCCCACGGCGTACCCGATCATCAAGGACACCCCCGACATGAAGTCGTATCTCCGGCTGGCGCTCATCGCCAGTCTCCTGCCGTCGTGCGTCTACGCGCACCGCGCCTCGCCTGATGGCGTGTCGCCGCCTTCGCCGGGCGCCGACGCCGCCCATGGCGCGCAACCGCCCTACGCCGATGCCCACCGCGAGCTCATGGCGTTCCTTTTCCGCTACGAGAAGGAGGCGACGCGGCCTTCTCCCCTGGTGCATGGCACGACGCGCACGTTCCTGGCCGAATTCCTCGAGAATCCCGCCTCGCATTACAGCGAACTGAAGGCGTATCCCGCCATCACCAATGCGCGCTGGTGGCCGGGTTACGCCGAACGGGTCGCCAGCGGTTACCACCATCGCAACCAGGCGGCACTCGCCATGCTGCAGAGGCAGCTGGGGCTGACCAAGGCGCACCCCGGCCGCGACGTCCGTGAACCGGGCGCCGAAGACACCCTCAATTACCGGACACGCGGCGCGGCGGCGAACGCCATAAAGGCCGGCGTGGATCCCGATATCTTTCTGAAAGCGTGGGACATGAACGGGGTCTACCCGTCGGTCGCCGCCGGTTATGCCGTCGCGTTGCAGATCGTGCGCGATCGCTCCGCCAGCGCTCCCGTCTCGCAGCATGGCAGGCAGGCACTGAAGCCCGAGGTCGTCACCCGCTATCTGTCGACCCGCAGTCCGGAACGACTCGAGGAACAGGATCTCCGGTACCTGACGCAAGTGTTGCGAGCCGCGCTGCATTCGCCGCCGGATCCCGACAGGCGACATCGTCGCCGGCACCTCCCGGCGGCCTTCCGCGTGGCCCGCGTCGCCGCCGCCTACCAGGATGCCGCAGGCTACGTGTCGAACGCGATCTGCGTGCGCGATCGAAAGGCGCCGGGCATGCCGGACGGCGTCGACGCCACCATCGATCATCGGCCGCTTTGCTTCACCGATGCGACCGACCGCGCGGTGCACGCATGGTATCGCCGACAACTGCGTCGCGAGCTGAGCGCGGCGTACCTTCACAGGGACCACCATAACGGCTTCGCCGAGCTGGTGCATTGGGCCGGCGCCGTCATGGTCGCGCTCGACGTGGGCGCCTTCGTCGAAGTGGTCGAAGCCGCCGTCGCCGACGAGGCGATCGCTTCGGCCGACCTGCTCGACGAGAGCGCCGCGTCGCTCGCGTTTCCGGATATGGCGCTGGACGCCAACGACGAAGCACTCGTCGCGGATTCACTCGCCAACGCCTCGCGCAACCGCCGCGCCCTCCACTGCAGGATTTCCCCATGAAGCGTCCCGGAAAGGGTTTCTTTCTCTCGGCGCTGATGTCGCTGGCGCTCGCTCTCCCCTGCCAGGCGTTCGCCGGCATCGACGTGGAGGACGGCTACGGCGACATCATGCAGTCGCTGCTCCAGAGCGATGCCGACATGTTCGCGGACGCCATCCAGGCGCGCCTCAAGGCAGGCAGCTATCCCTACGTCAGGGGTGCCAGGCTGAGAAGCCTGCGCGCCGCGACGCGCGGCGCCACCATCGCGCGCTTCGAGTATCGCTACGCGAAGAACGGGGTCGAGGCGGTGCGCGTCTACCACGCGCGCAGCGGCCATTCGATCGACCGGATGCTCGGCAAGTTCAATCGCGAAGGTACCTCGTCGTCGGAAAGCGCGGAGACGACGCCGGTCGCGGAAGACGCCGATATCCGGACGGATTTCAGCGAGCGGATCTATTACCCCGCGGATACGGCCAGCAACATCCGCGTCGCCAAACTGCCACCGAAGCCGGACTCGAAGATCGACGCGGTACATACGGGCGAGGTCACGTCGTCCGGCGAGCCGAGGATCATTCACGGCGTCGACGCGGAACTCAAGATTCTGCGTCGGATCGAGTACGACATCGAGGACGGCATCGTGCCGCGCGGCGGAGAGATCACCGGCCATGTCAGCCAGGCGGTCTGTCCCTCCTGTTCGCAGGCGCTCGACGCCTTCACCCAGAAGTTCGACGTCCACGGAAAGGTCTATCAGCTCAACACCGCGAAGGCGATCGGTGGTCCGGCACCCAGCGCGGAACGACTCGCGAGCAACCGGTCGTCGCAGGCTCTGGCCGAGAGCCGGAAGGCTGCGGTCGGCCGCCAGATCGACCCGGACGGGGCCTCGCCGTCCATCCGCTCGTGGAGCGAGGACGCGTCCTACATGGCGCGACTCGAGGCCGAGGAAGCGGTCGAGGGCACGGCGAGCGCCGCGGGGTGCGACCCCTGATGGACACGCGTTTCCCGAACCGGACGACGTCGGTCGGGCGACGGGCGATCGTGGTGGCGCTGGTGGCGATCTCCGCCGCCGACGCCACCACGATCACGCGTCCCGACGTGTTACCCGCATTGCACGCGAGCCGAGTCGCCAGGCTCGGTGTGGCGGACGTGCTCGAGGTGGACGGTGCATCGCTCGCACGCGAGATGCTGATGGACCCCGCGTCGCCCTACAGCGCGTTGCGCGACCGCCCATCCTTCATGAACGACGTGGACTGGCCATCGGTGCGTGCCGATGTGCCCGGCGCGCCACTGAGCGACGACGACATGCTCGCCGTGCTGCGCTGGGACCTCGGCATGACGCGAGCCCGTCCCGGCGTCGATGTGGCGACGGGGCCCGGCTACCGCGACCCCTTCGTCGCCGCCGGCGCGCAGAAGGCCGACGTGTCACCGACGATCTTCTGGCACATGCTCGATCTGATGGGCCACCGGCGTTCGACGCAGGCCGCGTTCTACGCGGTCGCCTTGCAGATCCTGCGCACGCAGCTCGACACGCTTCCGTCCGGCCGGCAGGCGGCGCTCGGCGTCGACGCGACGGTCTACGATCGCGTCATGGCCGCGCGCCACGCGGACGACGTCGATGCGTACGACTTACGTTATCTCGCGACGCTCGTGCAGTATCGCCTCGTGCACTGGCAGGGCGGCGGGCGGACGGCGGGCGGTCTGCGCCAGCTGCCGGTCGCCTACCGCATCGCGCGCGTCGCCGCGGCCTATCGCGACACTCAAGGCTATGCCGCCGCCCCGCCCTGCCTGCGGGACGCGTCGCCATCGCCCGCCGCGGGCACCGGCACCGAGGGAGACGCGCGACCGCTCTGCTTCGCCGCGGCCACCGACCGCGCGGTGCATCGGTGGTATCTCGACGAATCGCGGCGGGAAGCGGCGTGGCTGCCGCCTCGCCCGCCATCGAACGGACTGCTCAGGCTCGCGGCGGTCGTCGGCATGGTGTTTCCCTTGCTCGAGATGGTGAGCCTGATCGAAATCGTCGACGCGGTGATCGCCGACGACCTCGTCGGTGCCGACGCCATCGCGTCGGCGGACGCGGAGGCGTTCGCCGAGCGGGCCGACCTGCTCACCTGCCACCTGCCGGAGTGATCATGCGCCATCTGATGTTTTCCCTGGTCGTCTGCAGCGCGCTCACGGCAGGCGCCACGGCTCGCGCGGGTACCGTCACCGTCGAGACGGTCATCGAGGACGACGGCAACGTCTCGGCGTTGATCGAAGCGACGAGCCAGCGCTTCGTCGACGCCATGCGTGTGCTCATCGACGAGCGCTACAAGGACGAATACCGCGCCATTCGCTGGGAGGACCTCGACACCGCGATGCGTCGGTCGAGGATCGCCCGTGTGGCGTACCGCTACACCGTGGGCACCGAGGTACGGACGCGGGTGTACCACGCCATGAGTGGCGAACCCCTCGGTGCCATGGCGTCGGCCGCCTTCGAAGGACCCACCCGGCCGAACACGCCGACCACGCCCGATAGTGGCGACGACCACTCCCCGCCGCAGAGCCCGGCCCCGCCCCCGGAGGAAGCGATCGCCCGGCGGGTGTCGATCGACGCGGGCGACGAGCGCCTCTTTTCGGGTCTCGACGAGGTGGACGTCCGCGCCCGCGCGCTGCCCTTCGACGACTCGCGACTCACGCCTTACATGCTCGACGGACGCGACGCGTCCCTGGATGCGGAGTACAAGGCCCTTCGCCAGCTCGAGACGGATATCCGCGCCGGGGTGGTGCCGGCCGGCGGGCAGGTCAGCGGCATCGTCGATGGCCCGGTCTGCGGATCCTGCCGCGGCGCGTTCCAGCAGTTTTCGGAAGCCTATGGCGCGGACGTGCGCATGACGCAGATGTTCGCCTCGGTCACGCGTGGCGACGAGGCCCGTCTGTTGCAGTCCGGACGCGCCCGCATGAAGGGCCGGCTGCTGGTCGATGTCGACACTGGCCGACCACTGCTCGCTTACGACGCCATCAACGCAAGCCGCGAGGCGCAGGTTCGGCGGGCGTTGAGCCCGCGCTCGATGAACCGATCCTTCAAGGGCGCGTCGTGGCGACAGCGATCGTTCCGCCTTTCCGCGCCGCTCCCGCGGATCTCCGAGCGGTCGCCCGACGGACGGCCGCTTCCGTCCAACCCGGATGTCGCACAGCCCACTCCCCCGGGCTGCTGACCGACGGTGCGCCGGGCGCCATGGCGTCCGGCGTGCGATCATGGGCGCATGAACGACTTCAGCCAGCTCGGCCTCGCGCCCTCTCTCCTCTCCGCCGTCGAATCGCTGGGTTACGCGACGCAGACGCCGATCCAGCGCGAAAGCCTGCCGGCGATTCTCGATGGGCGCGACGTGATCGCGCAGGCGAAGACCGGCAGCGGCAAGACGGCCGCGTTCGGCCTCGGCCTCCTGCACCGCATCGACGTCGCGCAGATCCGCCTGCAGGCGCTCGTGCTCTGCCCGACGCGCGAACTCGCCGACCAGGTCAGCAAGGCGATCCGCCGCCTCGCGGTCAACATCCCCAACGTGAAGCTGCTCACTCTCTGCGGCGGCATGCCGCTCGGGCCGCAGCTGGCGTCGCTGGAACACGATCCACACATCGTCGTCGGCACGCCGGGACGCGTGCAGGAGCACCTCAAGCGCGGCAGCCTGCACGGCGGCGGCATCAAGGTACTGGTGCTCGACGAAGCCGACCGCATGCTCGACATGGGGTTCGAGGAAGCGATCGACGACATCGTCAAGCGCATCTCGAAACACCACCAGACGCTGCTCTTCTCGGCGACGTATCCCGATGCCATCCGTGCCGTGAGCGGACGCGTGCAGACCGATCCGGTGACCGTGACCGTCGAGACGTCCCACGACGATTCCACGATCGAACAGCGCGTCGTCGAGGTCGAACCTCCGGTCAAGATGGACGTTCTCGCGCGTCTTCTCACGCAGGAGAAACCGGAAGCGACGCTGGTCTTCTGCAACATGCGCAAGGACACCGAAGCCGTCGCCGCGGAACTCGACCGCCGCGGCTTCTCGGCGCTCGCACTGCACGGCGATCTCGAACAACGCGACCGCGACGAGGTGCTGGTGCGCTTCGCGAATCGCAGCTGCTCCGTGCTCGTGGCGACCGACGTCGCCGCGCGCGGCCTCGACATCGCCGGCCTGCCGCTCGTGGTCAGCTACGACGTCGCGCACGATCCGGACACGCACACGCATCGCGTCGGCCGCACCGGGCGTGCCGGTGCGAGTGGTCTGGCGATCGTTCTCGTGAGCGCGCGCGAGCTCAACAAGCTCCGCGCCATCGAGGAACGCCTCGGCGCTCCCCTGCCTCGTCATCCGGCGAAGCCCGCCAACGAGGCGCGCAAGGTGCTGAACCTCGCACCGATGAAGACACTCGTGATCGATGGCGGACGCAAGGACAAGATGCGTCCCGGCGACATTCTCGGCGCCCTCACGGGCGATGCCGGTCTCGACGGCAAGGACATCGGCAAGATCGATGTCTACGCGACCCGCGCGTATGTCGCGATCCGTCGCGACCTCGCGAACAAGGCACTCGAACGCCTGCGCGCCGGCAAGATCAAGGGCCGCAGCTTTCGCGTGCGGCCCCTGGGCTGAGCGTCTTCCTCGTCTAAAGTCTCGGGCACATCGACGTGGATGCCTCGTCGGTGCCTTCGACTTCGGCACTCGCCCTGACGACGTGGGTCGGTGGCGCAAAGGTCGTGGTCAACTCGTCGACCAGAACGTGGCGCATGCTGCGGATGACCGCGAGCGCGGGGGTCATGGTCCGCGACGAGTTGGGGCTTCCTTCCACGTAGTTGATGTGCACGTCGGCATCGGCTTCCGTGGCGAACTGCCGGAACGCCGCCGAGCAGGACGCGCACGGCACCTGGCTGACGAAACCGAGAAGCCGCCCACCGGCACGCACCTGCCCGCTGGCGATGTCGCGCATGATGGCCTGGAGTACCTTGATCTCCGCGTCGTTCGTGCGGTGCGGGGTGTTCGCCGTCGGCGGCTCGGGCGTGACGTGGGAGCCGTCGACGGGTCCCACGGACCCGAAGCTCACGATGTCGTCCGTGTTGAAGTAGTTCTGGACGTTCGCCGGCACGACGAGATTCCGCGGGCCACGGTAGCTGGCGTTGACCAGATCGGGGAAGGGTCGTCCCGACACGCCGAGGTAGATGCGCGTGTACTCCGTACCGTCGAGGGTATAGCTGTACTGGAAGTGGGAGAACGTCGCGCGCCGCAGTTGCTGCTGGAAGCGCAACAGTTCCGCCGCGTCGGCGGCACGACCGCCGTGCGCGGCGAGGCCGTCCTCCAGCCAGCGACGCATGCCGAACGCGTAGCGTCGCATCGGCACGCCGAGCCACGTCTGCATGATGTGGTCGTCGTCTTCGACGATCGGCAGGAGAGTGACCCGACCGGCGGGATCGCTTCCGGCGAGAGCCGGCGTCGCAACGAGCCACCCGGTGGCGAGCAACGCGATCCCCACCATTCTCGCGCGCCTGCGCATGCCCTTCGATGCGTGCGTCATGGCGTCCTCCCGCAGCGTTGCGAGAACAGATTGCGAACCAGCACGTCGCCTTGTCGCGCCGGCAGTTGATTCGCCGACAGCAACTGCAGGGCAGCCTTGGCATGCACCGTCTCCAGCGTGATCGCCTGGCCCATCCGATCGATGAGGGGAATGCCCAGATGCCCCTGGCTGCTCGACACCAGCGGTCCGGCAAGTTGCTGCAGCGTCGTGATGTTCGCCCCCGCCGGAATCGGGCCGATGGCCATGAGCTCGTCGATGATCGACCGGGCGTACCACCGGTAGATCGCGCGATCGGTCGCATCGGTGAAGCACAGGGGGCGACCATCGCCGTCGCCGGCCCCCGCAACCGCCGGGTCGTGCTCGCCATTCGCACGACAGGCATTCGTCCCCCGCGGCATGGCCTCCTGGTAGGCCGCGGCGATGCGACCGAGCCGCAGTGTGGCGGGCAACTGGCGGAAGCCGTAGAGGTTGGTGCCGGCAGGTCGCCAGCCCGACAACTCACCGTCCAGGAGCTCGATCAGGTAATGGAAATCGAACTTGCCTGGCTGGCCGTGGCGTGCCGGGTCGAGGAAGCGACCCATGACGTCGACGCGCAGTCCGCGGATGTACCAGAACGTCCGGGGTGTCGCGATGAGGCGTTCGCGAAGCAACTGCAGAGCGAGCGCATAATTGGCCTGAATCGCCGGGTGACCGATGTCGAGCACGCCGTGCATGCATGCCTTGTAGATATCGGGATCGATGCCGGCCTTCATGATGTGCGGAACACCCCAGGCGGCGCTGCGCAGCTCGTCCGGCACCGGCGCCCCGCGCATCGGGCCCACTTTCGTGAATCCAAGATCCCAGACTTTCCATTCGTGTAGCTGCCGCTGGGTGACGGGCCCATGGCTGCCGGACAGTACCTGCAACGCCCGCCTCTCCGACGCGTCGGGGAGCGACAGCTCGACCGACACCAGATCGGCATACGGCGTCTCCTCGCCTCCCAGCACCCATCGTGCGTACGACGCATCCGTCGATTCATTGAGGTAGGCGAGCAGGCGTCCGTCGCGAGCGTGCTCGCGGAGCAGCGTCATCAGCGCGTCCTGGCCGACCGCATGCGTCGCTTCTTGCCCCGCATCGATCGCGTACATCGTCGACTCGTCGAACGACGCGCCGGCAACGGTCGTGGCGCCGAACAGCGTTGCGAGCGCGAGGGTCCGCGAGCGTCGACGCGCCCGCCGGTATCCCGCGGAAGAGGACGCACGTTGCGCGTCCCGGGGTAACGAAGTCATGATTTTCCCTATCGAACACCGCGACGATCGCGGCGTCGCCATTCTTCGATGCTCACGGGGCGACGCGTAGCGTCGGCCGCGGGCGCGCAGAGTCAGTGCGGCCCGAACGTCCGGTGGGTTTCGAACCACGAGCCCATCAGGGCAACGTCCTGTCAGGTACCGCGCGGCTTCGCACGATGGGTCGCCGTCGCGGTCCACGGATCGTCGGGCCAGGGATGCTTCGGGTAGCGTCCCTTGAGCTCCTTCTTGACTTCCGGGTACGTACGGTCCCAGAACCCCGCGAGGTCCTGCGTGACCTGAATGGGCCGCCCCGCCGGCGACAGCAGGTGCAGCATGACCGGCACACGACCGTCGCCGACGCGCGGCGTGTCGGCGAGGCCGAAGAGTTCCTGCAGCTTCACGGCGAGCACGGGCGGCGCCGCCGGATCGTCGTCGCGCGTGCCGTAGCTGAGACGCCGCGTCATGCCGCTGGGCACGGTGAGCGCTTCCGGCGCATGCGCGTCGAGCGCGCGACGCTGGTCGTAGTCGAGCATCGCCGACAACGCCTCCGAAAGCTCGGCCGCCTGCAAGGCTTCCAGACGCCGCTTGCCAGCGAGATACGGCGATATCCAGGCCTCGAGCGTACCGAGCAGCGCGTCGTCCCCGACGTCGGGCAGGCCCAGTTCGGGACGCCACGCGCGCAACGCGCCGATCCGCGCGCGGAGCAGCTGCGCATGGTCGCTCCACGGCAGCGCCGTCATCCCACGACCGCGGATCGCGGCGAGCAGAAGCGGCTGCGCATCGCTCGCGTCGACGGCCACTGGCTTGCGCGAGACCACCAGCGCATCGAAACGGCGCTCTTCGAATGCCTCGGCGATCTGACGCTGTTCGTCCCAACGCAGCACGCGTTCGGTCACGAAGCGGTCGGCATGCTCGCGTTCGAGCACGCCGGCATCGAAGGGCGCGCCGGCGAAAACGAGGCTGTCGCGCGCTTCGAGGCGGAGATCGAGCACGACGAGCCACGGCTCGCCATGCAGTGCGCTCGCGTCGTGCAGGCGGGCGCCCCTGCCGTTCGCCAGCGCGTAACGCGTGGGCTGCGCATCATCGCGCCTGGCGACGCGATCCGGGAACGCATGAACGAGAAGATCGCCCACGGTGTGCGCATCCGGCACGCCACTCGCCGCCGTGCGCACGCCGAGCCGGCGTCGCCATCCGGCCGAGGCCTTTTCGATGGCCGCGAGCGCACCGACGTCCGCGCTGCCTGAACGCGCGGCGCGGGCGCCTCCGTCGCGCCAGAGGTGCAGCGCCGCGAGTCGCTGGCGAAAATCGTCCGTGCGCCCTTGCTCACCGCGCAGCGGCGAGCGCGCTTCGACGAGCGCGAGCAGGTCGGCGGCGAGCGCCCGTCGCTCCGGTGGGGCGCGCAAGGCCGCGGCGGCAAGGCGAGGCGCCGCGCCGAGCGCCAGCATCTCGCGGCCGAGCGCGGTGATCGCCGACGCGTCGTCCATCGCGCCCAGCCGGCGCAACAGGTCGCGAGCCTGGGCCATCGCGCCCGCGGGCGGCGCGTCGAGCCACGGGAGGTCGTCGGTGCCCCAGCCGGCCAGTTCGAGCGCCAGCCCCGAAAGTTCGGTGTGCTCGATTTCCGCGCGACGCGAGGCGTCGAGCCGGCGGCTCTGCGGCCAGAGGCGATAGGCCACGCCTTCCGCGACGCGACCGGCACGGCCAGCGCGCTGGTCCGCCGACGCCTGCGATATCGTCACGGTTTCCAGCCGCGCGAAGCCGGACTGCGGATCGAAGCGCGGTTCGCGCGCCAGCCCCGCGTCGACGACGGCCCGTATGCCGGGAAGCGTGACACTGGATTCGGCCACGTTCGTCGCGAGCACGACGCGGCGCGTGCCGGGATCGGCGGGGGTCAGCGCCAGCTGCTGCTCGGCCAGCGACAGTTCGCCGTGCAACATCACGACATCGATGATCTCCGACTGTCGTTCGAGCATGCTGCGGGCACGCTCGATCTCCCGGCGCCCCGGAAGAAACGCGAGCACGTCGCCATCCGTTTCGCGCAGCGCCTGACCGACCGTGCGCACCAGATGCTGCTCGACCGTTTCCTGCGTCCTCGCAGGCGGATGCTCGATCCGCACCGGAAAGCTTCGTCCCGGACTGCTGATCCGCGGCGCGCGCAGCCACTGCGCGACGCGCTCGCCGTCGAGCGTCGCGGACATGACCACGATGCGCAGATCGGGACGCAGGCTGGCCTGCACGTCGAGCGC
The DNA here is from genome assembly GCF_900109915.1 of Luteibacter sp. UNCMF331Sha3.1. Lineage (GTDB taxonomy): Bacteria > Pseudomonadota > Gammaproteobacteria > Xanthomonadales > Rhodanobacteraceae > Luteibacter. The sequence continues at coordinate 15,093 of NZ_FOBU01000004.1, read as the reverse complement.
CAGCGCGGCGCCGAGGTCGCCCGGCAGGTGGCGCTCGTGGAATTCGTCGAACAGGATCGCGGCGACGCCATCGAGCGTGGGATCGTCCTGGATCATGCGCCCAAGGATGCCCTCCGTCACCACTTCGATACGTGTGCGCGGACCGACGCGCGACTCGAAGCGGATACGGTAGCCCACCGTCTCGCCGGGCTCCTCGCCCAGCTGACGCGCCATGAACGACGCGGCGGCGCGCGCCGCGATGCGGCGCGGCTCGAGCATCAGAATCCGGCCGCCGCCGAGCCATGATGCATGGAGCAGCGCCAACGGCACCTGTGTGGTCTTGCCCGCACCGGGAGGCGCTTCGAGCACGAGTCGCGGACACGCGGCCAGCGAGTCGACGATGTCCGGCAGGAGCGGGGAAATGGGAAAGGCGGTGTGCATGCGCCCGCTATGGTACGCAAGCACGCGCTCCACCGCCTTCGTTCAGGTCTCGCCCGCCGCTTTCTCGTCCGGTGCCTCGCTGCCCACGGCGGTCACCTCGAACGGGCGGAGCGTGCGGAAGGCACGGCGATACTCGTCCGAGACCCGCTTCGCGTCGTGTCCGTTGGCGATGACGGTCGGCGTGATGAGCACGATGAGCTCACTGCGGACGTTCTGCTCGTCGCGCTCGGAGAACAGGTTGCCGAGCAAGGGAATGCGCGACAGGAAGGGCACGCCGTTCCGCAAGCGGCGCTCGTCTTCGCCGATCAGGCCGCCAAGCAGTACTGTCTGTCCGCTCTGGACAGCGACCTGGGTCGTCAGTTTCTTCTTCGAGATGGGGAGGTTCTGTCCCACGCCGTCGGGATCCACGCTGCTCACTTCCTGCGCGACATCGAGATAGACGAGGCCACCCGGATTCACGCGCGGCCGGACATCGAGAATCACGCCGGTGTCCTTGTATTCGACCTGCGTCACCGGCGTGCCGCCGCCGGCCGTGGGGCTGAAATAGGTGGAGTTGACGGGGATCTGGTTGCCGACCTGGATGCGTGCCTTGCGGTTGTTCGCGACGACGAGCGAGGGCGCCGACAGCGTCTTGGTATTGCCGTTCATTTCCATCGCGCGCAGCACGACCTGGAAATCCTTGTTCACGAACGAATACTGGAAGGTCTGCGGCCGGGCGTTGATGCTGCCGGCACCGCCAAGGGCCCAGCGTTGCTTGTTGCCGGGCTGTGTCACGGCGCCATTGCCGCCCGCCAGGCCTTCGAGGTACCACTGCACGCCGAACCGGAACGCGTCGCGCAGGCGGACCTCGAGAATGCGCGTTTCGATCTGCACCTGAAGAGGCACCGCGTCGAGGCGCTCGATGGCCTGGCGGATCTCGTTCCACTGCGACGGCCGGGCGCGGACCATCAGCTGGTTGTTGGCATCGATCGCCGTGATGCGAAGGTCCTGTCCGGCGGATCCGCCACCGCCCGACGGAGCCGGAGGCTGGAAGAACGTCGTGTCGTCGTCGCCAGCCACAGCGGAACCCGCGCCGGCAGCGATCTTTCCGCCGTCGGTCTCGCCGTCGAAGCCGCTGGCGGTTCCGATCTCGCCCGCAGTCAGGCCGGGGCCGACCTTGCCGCCCTGCCCGCCCTGATCGCCACCGATCGATCCACCGAACACGTTGGCGACATAGCGCGCCACGTCGGAAGCGAGCAGGTTGCGCACGTCGTAGACGAACAGTCGCGGCTCGTTGCCGCCACCGCGATCGATGCGGTCGATCCAGTCGCCAACCTGATCCAGATGCCGGGCCTGCGTCGAAATCACCACGACGGCGTTCGTCCGCTCGATGGGAATGAAGCGGAGCATGCCCGCTACGGGCGTGCCGCTACCGTCGCCGAAGACCGCCTCGAGCGCGGGGAGCACCTCGCCGACCGTCGCGTTGCGCAGGCTGAACACACCGACCGACATGCCCGATACCCAGTCGACGTCGAACGTATCGATCGTTTCGCCGTAGTTGGCGAGTTCGTCGCGTGTGCCTGCGATGACGAGCAGGTTGCGCGACGGGTCCGTAAGCAGGATGGCGTCGGCCGCGGCGAAAGGCGCCAGCAGCTTCGCCATGGCCGGCGCCGCCACGTGGCGAAGCGGGAACAGGCGGGCGCCCATGCCCACGGCGGGCTTCGCCGCTTTCATGGACGGCACGAGACGTCCGGCCACCGCCTGCGTCGACGGCACGATGCTGTAGCGCCCGTGCTCCTTCACCAGCGCGTTACCGGTCCAGGAGAGCAGCGTTTCGAGAATGGGCAGCGCTTCGTCCCTCGCCACGGGCTTCGCGGTCGAGAACGACACCGAACCTTGTACGCCGGGCGCGATGGAGTAATTCGCATCGAGAAGGTCGCCCAACACCGCTTTCACGACGGCTTCGACGGGCTGATCTTCGAAGTTGAGCGTGACCGCGTCGCTGCCGCGCGCTTCGGGGCGCGGTGCCTTCACGGCATGGGGGCGTATGAAGGTTCCCGTGCCGCGGCTCACTTCGCGCGCGATGCCCGTGGACTGCCGGTCTTCCATGGCCTCGGACGCCTCTACCGCCCCGGTCGACCGCACCAGGGGGAGGGTCTCCGGAACGGCACGGTCCACACCGACGAGTGCCTCGCGCTGAAGCCGCCCGTCATCCCTGCGCACATTTTGCGGGGCGCAAGCCACCGTCAGCAGGGCCGTGACGACGGCCGTGCCGATCATGCTGGTTTTCATGGTGTTGCTCCTCCTTCCCTGAGGGCGCGTCGTGCGCCCGCTACTGCGAATCCATGGCCTGCTGCCGCTGCTGCTGTTGCTCCATGCGGCGTCGCTGCACGGCTTGTTTCAAAGCTTCGACACGTGCCCGCTGAAGGGCGTCGTCGTCCTGGCGAGGTGGTGCGGTACGTGCGGCGTCGGTCGGCGGACGTGGCAACGCCGGGCCCGTCATGCCTTGTCCCCCCGCCTGCTGCACTTGCATGCCGTTACCTCCCGACGCCGCGGGTCGCGTCGGAACCTGACCGGGCGCACCCGGCACACCCGGCCGCGGCGGTGTCTTCGCCGTCGCCTCGGGCGCGGCGACTTTCAGCGTGAGCTCGCGATGCTCGCCACCGTTGTCGAACACGGCACTGCGTGCGGTGAGCGAGGTCAGCGTCCAATGACCATCCGTGAGCGCGGTGCCTTCCTTCACGCGCACGGTCGTGTCCTTGCCGCGGTCCCTGAGCAGCGCCATGCGCAGGCCGGGCGTCATGATGATGCCGGTGAGTTCGAGATCGCCGATGTTGCTCGACGCATCCTCGCCGTCGGTCGCGGCGACCGGCTTGCGATCGGCCATGAAGAGCGGACGCTGCCAGACTTCCGAAAAACGAGCGAGCGGCGACGGTGGCGGCATGGTGAGCGCGCGCACCGGCGGCAGCGGCTCGGGCGTTCCTGCGTCGTCCCAATGCACGCCTCTGCCGACACCCAGTACGAACGATGCGCAGACGACACCGAGTGCTGCCGCCACGATAACGAGCAAGGGCGTGAGACGGCGCTGACCGGCGGCGTTCATGAGGCCTCCTTGGCCGGGCGCGCGGCGTGGATGTAGCCGGAGACCGTGAATTGCACTTCCATCGGCGCGTTGCCGCCGGCGCGTGCTGCGACCGGATTGCGATAGATGCTGAAGTCTTCGATGAACAGGTAGGGCGTTTCTTCTTCGATGTCGTGCAGCACGGCGGTCATTGGCTGCATCTGGCAACGCAGGCTGATGTTGACCGTGACCTTGCGATACGGTTCGCCCGCTTTTTCCTGGCTGGGCACCGGCATCTTCTGCACGACGTCGCAGGCACCGTCTTCACGATGCGCCGCGGCGACATCGACGATCCGCTGCATCAGTCCCGCGGCCGCGGCGTTGGCGTCGTCGCCCGGAAGGAACGCGTCGCTGTGCGTCTGGCCCTGCTCGAGCGCCGCGATGCGCTTTTCGAGCTGAGGACGTTCGGCAATGGCCGAGGCGAAACGACGCTGCGTGTCGCGAAGGTCGTCCATCTCGTCGCCCATGGCCAGCTGCGGCGCCACGAACCACCAGTGCACGAGACCGACGTAGGCGATCGCTAGGGCCACCACGAGCAGCAGGATCGCCGCGACACGCGATTCAGCGGGCTTCATTCGCACGGGACGCCTCCTTCTGTCCGAGGGCGGCGGCCGGGGCCGTGGAGGCGGTCGCGGCGCCCGCGGGCGTGGCAGCCGGCTTCGCGGCGGCCGGCTCCGGCTTCGGCATCAACGCCTTTGCCTGCATGTAGAAACGTTCCTTGCCCGACGTGGGATCGCTCTGGATCGTGCCCTGGAAACTGGGCTCGCCGATGGTGGCCGCGCCTTTCAGGGCGTCGATGAGTCGAGCCGCCTGCGGGCTCTGCCCCTGGAAGCCGATCTGACCCGTGCCGTTGAGCGTGAAGCGCTCGAGCCAGGTGTCGTCGGGGAGACGTCGCGTGAGGTCTTCGAGGACGGGCAGGACGGACGGTGCGTCAGTTTTCTTGCGTGCGAGGAAGCCGGACGCGCCGGCACTGTCGGTAAGGCGCTGGCGAAGATCCTTGACACGCGCGGCATCGCCACGCATTGCCTCGACTTCATCGCGCATGGCCTGCAGCGCGACGGCGCGGTTGTGCAGCCATGCGGACATGCAGGCGACGACGAGCAGGACGATGACCGCGAGCAACAGCGCGTTGAGCCGGCGGCGCCGGTCGGCACGACGCGGGATTCGCGCGGGCGGAAGCAGATTGACACCGGCGAGCGCCGGACCCTCGGCCACGTCGACGCGGTCGGGATGGATGCCGAGCCCGGCGAGTTCGTCGAGCAGTGGGTCGAGGCCCGCACGCGGGGTGGCGGCAAGCTCGGCGACGAAGCGCCCTTCCGGGCCGCCTTCGCCGAGCTCGCGCACGCCAAAATGAATGTCGTCGGCGCGGAACGGCGTCTGCCGGTCGAGATCGTAGCCGACGACCTGCCGCAGGTTGTCGCGCGCGGCCAGCGGGAGCACGAGCCGGCGGCGAAGCACGGCCGCCGGCGGCAGAACCAGGGCGATCCGGCGGTCGGCCGGGTCGGCCTCGTCGAGCGCCCGGGCGAGCACCGCGGATCGGTGCTCCGCGGTATCGGCATCGCCCGCTTCGCCGACGGCGAAGGTTTCACCGGCGCGACGGAGACGCCATCCATCGGCGTGTCGCTCGATGGCGTACCAGCGCTCGCCGCCCGCGAAGGCCGCGCGCCACCGCACCGGCACGAACGCCGAAAGCTCGCCACCCCACCAGCGCAGGAAGCCAGGCAGCGCGCTACCGCGCCAGGCACGGCGCAGGCGATCGAGCTGTAGCTGCGATGCGTCCTGCCAAGTGGTCATTCAGTATCTCCTTCGCGCCAACGCAACACTGCGTAGGGCTGATTTCCGGATCTTATCCCACGGAGTCGGATCGTCGATGTAAGGGAACTCCTGGTCCCGTCGTCAAGGATCGCCTCCGCCAGTATCGTGTGCGTGACACCGTTACCACCGGCCATCGCGCCGACGTTGCCTTGCGAGCGGGTCGCGAGGATGGCCGCCGCGCCCGCGCCGCCGAGGCCGGGAATGGCCGCGAGCGCCAACGGCTGCGCGTGCTCGGTGTTGGGACGCTCGCGTCCCGACCAGATGGTCAGCGCGGGAGCGACCGCGGCCCAGGTCGTCGCATCCATGCCCAGCACCATGCGCGCCTCTTCCACCGTCGCGAAGGGACCGTTGCGCGGCCCGTATGCCAGGCCGGCGGCCTCGTACTGCGGCTTCTTCGCGCCGTTGGGCGACGCCGCGTCGCCCGGCCGGCGCCAGTCCTGCACGGCCGCGGCGAGATCGCGCGCCTTGTCGTCGTTCGCGCCCGCCGCCTTGAAGAGACCGCTCAGGACATCGCCCGACGCGGCGTTGAGGTCGACCTTGCCGTCTTCGTCGACGATCGTGATGTTCACGGTCGCGTCGTCGAAGGCGAAGACGTACGGCCGGCCGTCCGCTATCCAGCGCGATGCCGCGTCGGGTGTCTGCAGCCCTTCGATCGCGCGCATCACGCCTGCCTCCGCCGCGTAGTGCGCGCGGGTCTGCGCGAACTGGTAGCGCGCCTGCAGACCTTCCGTGCGCGCGAGCGCGGCGAAGCCGCCCAGCATGATCGCCAGCAGCGTGCAGCCCCACAGTACGATCAGCAGGGCGACGCCCCGTTGGTGGCGGCCACTCATCGTTGCACCGCCTTTCGCGTGCTGCGGTAGAGGGTGAAGCCGTTGCGCGACGCCGACGCGTCGATACGCAGAGGCGCCACGAGTGCGGGAAAGGCGACGTTGCCCTCCGTTTCCAGTTGCACGCGCACCAGCGAGGGCGTGCGGCGATTGTCCGTCCATTGCTCCTGCCAGTCGCCCGGCTTGCCCTGATCGTCGAGGCCCCGGTAAGCGAACGCGCCCTTGCGGATGCCGCGCAGGAGGACTTCCGGCTCGCCGACCGGCTGGGGCTCGCCGCCGTCCGGTGGCAACATCGCCAGCACGACCTCCAGCCGCAGACCCGCCTGCCCGTCGTCGACGAGCGACACGGTATGCAGCTGCGGCCCGAGCCTCGACAGGTAGCCCGGCATCGGCGCGACGAAACGGAACGACCGGTCGTCCCCGGCGAACACCAGCGGGTCGCCGTCGTCGTTCTGTCCGAACGGTATGACGAGCGCCTGCGCCAGCTCGCCGCGCAGATAGGTCTGCGCCGAGCGTATCTCGTCCATGCGCTCGATCGCGGTGCTGCCGCTGCGCACGATGCGCGTCGCGGTCGAGATGCCGGAATACACGCCGAGCAGCACGATCGTCAGCAGCGCGAGCGCCGCCAGGACCTCCATGAGGCTGAAGCCGCGTACGTGTCTCATGGCGGGTTCGCCCCGCCCGCGCCCGCGATCCGCAGCGTGGAGAAGCTTGCGTGACGCTCGCTGCCGCCCGGCCCCCAGATCACGTCGAGGTCCAGGCGATACATGCCGCCGCGCCCGTCACCCGCATCGTCGGGCGTCGTGTCGTCCGGCGCGCGGTAGCGCGCCACGTTCATGCGCCAGCGATAGGTGTCGTCGAAGCGACCCTCGCTCACGCCCTCCTGGATCGGCTCCATCACGAACGCGCCGTCGAGCAGCGTGCGCGCACGCAAGGCGGCCTGCGTGCGTTCGTTCGCACGCGCGGTGAGGCTCATCGAGCTGCCGGCGACCTGCATCAGCGCGGCGAACGCGATCGCCAGGATCGCGATGGCGGCGATCACTTCCAGCAGACTGAAACCGCGCTGCGCCCGCCCTGCCCGCAAGGTGCGGTTGAACGCGGCCCTCATCGCGTATCCACCACGCTGACCGCGCCCGTGAGCCAGCCGACGTTGACGTGCCACTCCCGCGCGCCGCGTTTGAGCGTGATGCGCCCGCCGGTCGAGCTGCCATCGGGAAAGAAACGGATGCGCCCCGTCGTCGCGTTGACCTGGTCTTCGCGCGCGCTGGTGATCGAGACGCGCATGTCCTTTGGCAGGCGAACGTTCGCCTTGCCGGGCGGCGTGTACGTGGCGGCGGCGGTGTCGACTTCGAGGGCGAGGTTCTCGCCTTTGACGATCGCCTGCGCGCGCGTCCAGCGAAGGGCCGCCGCGAGCTCACCGCTCGCGGCATTGACCCGCGCGCTCGCGAGCCCCTGCGTCACCGGGATCGAGACCGCCGCGGCCGCGATCCCGATCAACAGGATGACGGCCAGCATCTCGAACAGCGTGAATCCGCGCGCGCGCATGGCCGGTCATTCCGTCCCGAAGGTCCGTTACTGCCAGTTGCCGACGTCGGCGGAGTAGCCTTCGCCGCCCGCCTTGCCGTCCTGCCCGTAGAACACGACGTCGAAGCTGCCGTGCTCGCCCGGATAGCGGTAGCCGAACGCGTGACCCCACGGGTCCTTGAGGTCCGATTCCTTCGCGTACGGACCCTGCCAGTTGCTGGCGTCGGCCGGCCTGGTGGTCAGGTCGTCGAGCGAGTGCGGCGGCGTGCCGTTGTCCAGCGCGTAGTTCTCGATCTTCTGGCCGAGCGTCGTCAGCTGCGCCTTGCCTGCGCCGTACTTGCCCTTGTCGACGTTCTTGCCGACCTGGGTCACGACGATCGCGCCGATGATGCCGATCAGCACGATCACGGCCAGCATCTCGAGCAGGGTGAAGCCGCGTGCGTGACGGGAGCGGAGGTTGGGATTCGCGCGCATGGGGAAAACTCCTTGAAACGGTATCGTCAGTTGATGTTGCTGGTGAGGCTGAGCAGGGGAAGGAGGATCGCCGCCATGATGAAGGCCACCATGACGGTCATGACGATGGTGAGGGCCGGCACCAGCGCCGCGAGCAGACGGTCGATCGCACGCTTGGCTTCGACGTCGAAGGTGTCGGCGACCTTCAGCAGCATCGTGTCGAGCGCACCGGCTTCCTCGCCCACCTGGATCATCTGCAGGGCGAGACGCGGGAATCGTTCGGTATGGGCGAGCGACGATCCGAGACCCGCACCGCCCTTCACCCGCTCGGCCGCCTGTTCCAGCGCGAGGTCGAGCGCGCGGTTACCGGTGACCTGCCGGGCGATCGCCAGCGACGAGAGCAGCGGCACGCCGTTCTTCAGCAAGGTACCGAGCGTGCGCGCGATACGCGCGGTTTCGACCTTGAGCAGCAGGGGACCCGCGACCCGCATCGTCAACAGGCGGCCATGGAAGGCGAGCCGCGTGTCCGGGTCGCGCAGCCGCAACCGCACGAGTACCACCGCTACCGCGAGCAAGGCGAGCATCGCCCACCACCAGTCACCGATGGCCGTGCCCATCGCCAGCACGACCTGCGTGATCACGGGAATCGGCACCTGCATGTCGGCGAAGATCGGCACGAACTGCGGCACCACGTACGCCAGCAGCAACACGAGCGAACCGAGCACGCCGACCATGAGGAAGGCCGGATAGATCAGCGCGTTGACGATGCTGCCCCGCAACGCCTGCGCGCGTTCGAGGTAATCGGCGAGACGGCGCAGCGTTTCGTCCAGCGAACCGCCGGCTTCGCCCGCGCGCACCAGGCTGATGTAGAGCCGCGGGAAGACGCCGTTCTCTTCGTCGAGCGCTGTCGACAGCGTCGTGCCGCCCCGCACGCGATCGCGGATGCGTTCGACCATGTTCTTCGCACGCTCGCCCTCGGGAAGGTCGAGCAGGATGCCCAGCGCGCGATCCAGGGGCTGCCCCGCGCCGAGCAGCGTGGCGAGCTGGTGCGTGAACTGCGCGAGCTGGTCGCCGGTGAAGGGCCCCTTGCGGAACAGCGCGGCGAAGCTGCCGCCGGTGCCCTCGCCATCCGCGGGCACCGCCTCGATCGGCGTGTGCCCCTGGTCCTGCAGGCGGGCGACCACATCCTCCACGGACGCGGCTTCCATGCGGCCCGTGAGGGCTTCGCCGGCGGCACTGATGGCGCGGTATCGGAACTGGCTCATGAGCGGCGTTCCTTACGATTCCTGCGTGACGCGCAGGACCTCTTCGATCGTGGTGATGCCCGAGACGGCCTTGGCGAGGCCGTCCTCGTACATCGTGCGCATGCCTTCGGCGCGCGCCTGACGCTCGATCTCGCCGGCGTCGGCGCGCTGCATTACGAGGCGACGCAGCGGGTCGCTCATCACGAGGAACTCCATGATCGCGCGACGACCGCGATAGCCGGTGGGGTTGGCGGCGCTGCTGCCGGGCTTCCACAGGCGGATCGGGCGCTCGTCGGTGTACTTGTGCAGCTCGAACTGCTCGATCACCTCGGGCAGCGCTTCGTAGGGCACCGCGGTTTCCGGATCGAGGCGGCGCACGAGGCGCTGCGCGAGGATGCCGTTGACGGTGGAGCCCAGCAGATAATCTTCCACGCCCATGTCGAGCAGGCGTGTGATGCCGCCCGACGCGCTGTTCGTATGCAGCGTCGACAGCACCAGGTGGCCGGTGAGCGCGGACTGGATCGCGATGCGGCAGGTCTCGAGATCGCGCATTTCGCCGATCATGATGACGTCGGGATCCTGGCGGACGATGGAGCGCAGGGCACCGGCGAAGTCCAGTCCGATCTGCGGCTTCACCTGGATCTGGTTGATGCCTTCGATCTGGTATTCGACCGGATCCTCGACGGTGATGATCTTCACGTCCGGCGTGTTGATCTGCGACAGCGCGGTGTAGAGCGTCGTCGTCTTGCCCGAACCCGTGGGGCCGGTGACGAGCAGGATGCCGTGCGGCCGGTCGAGGACGTCGACGAAGCGGTCGCGGAAGTGATCGGTGAAACCCAGCGACGCGAAATCGAACACGATCGACTCGCGATCGAGGATACGCATCACCACCGACTCGCCGAAGCTGGTCGGCACCGTCGACACGCGCAGGTCGAGCTCCTTGCCCTGCACGCGCAACTGGATGCGGCCGTCCTGCGGCAGGCGGCGCTCCGCGATGTTGAGCCGAGCCATGATCTTCACGCGCGAGATGACCGCGGCGGTGGAGCTCGACGGCGGGGCCTCCACCTCGTGCAGCACGCCGTCGATGCGATAACGCACCTTGAGGCGATTCTCGAACGGCTCGATATGCACGTCGGACGCGCGCTGTTCCACCGCGCGCTGGAGAATCAGGTTGACGAGCCGGATGACGGGCGCCTCGGACGCGAGGTCGCGCAGGTGCTCGACATCGTCTTCTTCGGCGGCGCTGCCGTCGAGACTCTCGACGATGCTGCCCATGGCCGAACGGCCCTGCCCGTAATAACGCTCGATGAGGTCGTCGATTTCGGAGCGAAGACCCACGCGCAGGTGGACATCGCGACCCGTCGCGAGGCGCACGGCCTGCAGCGGGTAGGGATCGGCCGGGTCGGCGACCAGCAGCGCGAGCCCGTCGTCGCCCTCGCGCACGGGTACCACATGGTATTGCTTGAGGAATCGCACGGACAGTTCGGTGTCCGCGGGCGGCAGCTCGGGGGCGTCCTTGGCCGCGAGCAGCGTCAGTCCGAGCAGGTCGGCCCACGCGTCGGCAAGGTCGCGCTCGGACACCAGGCCCAGCCGGGCCATCAGCGCCGTGAGGGTGCCTTCCGGTGTTTCGTCGTGCAGGCGGCGCGCCCGCGCGAGGTCGGTGTCCTTCAGCCGTCCGTGCGCCACGAGGTGCGCACAGACCTGGGCTTCTCCCGGTTCTCCGGTAAGCATGTCCCTTTGCTCGGTCATCGCAGACATGCCATCTCCACACGGTCCGTTGATTGCGTCGTTTCGTCCGGTCGTTCCTGACCGGGCGGGGGCGCTATTGGTAGCACATACGGTGCGTCGACGGCGACCGTGGCAGCGACATTCCGCGACCTGGCGCAACAAGAAAAGCCGGCGTCGCCGCCGGCTTTCCAAGGGCTTGGCGGCAACCCGTAGGCCGCCGCCGGGTGCACTTACCAGCCCACGCCTACACCCACACCGCCGGAAGACTCACCGCCGCTGACCGCGGCACCGAAGGTCAGGCTGGCGTTGGACGAGATGCTGCGCGAGTAGCCGACCGACAGCGCTCCCTGCCCCTTGTACCCGCCGACACCCACGCCGAGCCGGTTGTCGCCATTGACGCCCTGCGTGCTGAACGCCATCTGCGACATCGCCGCGCCCATCGCACCGACCTTGTTCAGGCGGTCGTTGAGGTTGCTGAACCGGCGATCGACCGTCCGCTTGTACTCGTCGAACGCTCCGCCGCTCACCACGTCCCCGAACTTCTGGTCCGTGTAGGCCTTGGCGCTGTTCAGCGTCGTGGCGTCGCCCTGGTCGGCGTACGACTTGGCGGTCGTCAGCGCCTGGTCCACCTGGCTCACGTTGGCCGCGTCCGTCGGTGCCACACCGGCGGCGACGTTGGTGATCGGGGCGTTGCCGCCATCGATCGCCGCCGCCGTGATCGGCAACGCCGCCGCGGCCGTGGGCGCACCGCCGGCCACCGGTGCCGCGACGGCGGCGGCCACTTCGGGCGTCGCCGCGGCCGTCGTGACCGCGGCGGCGGCGATCGTGCCGCCCCCACGCGGCGGCGTGCCGCCAGGAATGCCCGTGCCACCGCTGCCCGACTTCGATTCCAGCGATCCCACGCGGCTGTTGAGGGAGCCGATGGCGCCGTCCAGCGCACCGACCGCGTCGCCCACCGAGCTGTACGCCGCGCCCTGCACCCGATAGCTCGGGCCCACGAGGCCGTTGGCACCCATGGTCGCACCGCCGCCGAGCGCCATCGCGACGGCATTGCCGGCGGCGTTGGACGATCCGGCGAACGCGCCGCTCAGCGCGCTGTTCAGCTGACCGAGGTTCACGGCGTCGTTGGTCTGCGTGCCGGCCGCGACGTTGGTGATCTGGCGGTTGTTGCCCGCCGAGCCCACCGACACCGTGTTCGCACGCGTCGCCAGCGACCCGCTGCCGAGCGCGACCGAGTTCGCCGCGAGCGCGCGGGCGCTGTCGCCGATGGCGGTCGCTCCGGCCGCGCCGGCGTTGGCCGATGCACCGATAGCCGTCGCCGATTCGCGGCTCGCCGTGGCGAACGCGCCCTGTGCGGTCGACATGTCGCCGGTGGCGCTGCTGGCCGCACCCGTGGCCGTGGCGAACGCACCGGTGGCACTCGCGTCATCGGAACCGTCGCCGGCGCCGGTCGCCGCGACGTAGTGCTGCGCGGCGCTCGTGCTGTCGGAGAGCGCGTTCAGCTGGTTCACGTTGACCGCGTCGGTGCCCTGCGTGCCGGCGGCGACGTTGGCGATCTGTCGTGCGCTGCCGGCCGTACCGACGGAGACCGTGTTGGCGCGGTTCGCCACCGAGTTCGTGCCGAGTGCCACACTGTTCGCCGCCGACGACGTCGCGTCCGCACCGATCGCCACGCTGCGGCTCCCCGTCGCCGTGGAGAAATCGCCGACCGCGACGCTGCTCGCTCCCGACGCCCAGCTGTTGGTACCGAGCGCCGTGGCGTTGACGCCCGGTGCGTACGCGAAGTAACCGACCGCCGTGCTACCCACGCCTTCCGCACCGGCGATGGCGCCGAGCGCGGTGGCATTGTCCGCCGTCGCCTGCGCACCGCCACCGAAGGCGGCGGCGTTTTCACCCGTCGCGCCGGTGAAGATCTGGCCGACGCCTTCGAGGTTGCCCGGTCCGCCCACCGCGACCGAACCCGCACCCGACGCGGTGGTGGAGGTACCCACCGCGGTCGAGTAAGCGCCCGTCGCATTGGCGACCGCGCCGAGCGCCGTCGACTGGTTGCCGCTGGCGTAGGCGCCGACACCGACCGAGGTCGCCGCGAAACCACCCGCCTGCGAACTCGCACCGACCGCGGTACCGCCGACGGCGGCCGTGGTCGCGCCCGTGTCGATGGGATTACCGTTGCCATCCGAAATCAGCGCGTCGCCGTTCGCATCGACCGCGTTGCCGCCGACCGCCACGCTGCCCGGACCGGCCGCCTGCGCGCCGGCACCGTAGGCGGCACTGTTCTGTCCCGACGCCACCGCACCGTAACCGGTCGCCGTCGACTGCTGTCCCGTCGCCGTCGCGCCGCTACCGTAGGCGCTGGCACCCGCCGCACCCGCGAACGCACCCGACCCGGACGCCGTCGCGTTATCGCCGAGCGCCTGCGCGTCGTCGCTGCCGTCCTTCAGGCCGTTGGCCTTGAAGTAATGCGACGCGTCGCCGACGCTGTCCGATACCGCGTCGAGCTGACTCTTGTTCACCGCGTCGGTCGATGCCGTACCGGCCGCGACGTTCGTGATCTGCCGCTCGGCACCCACGTCGCCCACCGACACCGTGTTGTCGCGATCGGCGTAGGAACCGGCACCCAACGCCACCGAGTTGGCCGCGCCGGCGATCGCCGACTCGCCCACCGCGGTGCTGCTGATGCCGTCCGCGTAGCTGTTCCAGCCCAGCGCGGTCGCGTAGTCCGCCGTGGCCCATGCGCCTGTGCCGAACGCCGACGCACCGGTGCCCGTGGCCTGCGCCGGGATGAGTCCGAAGAACGTGCTGCCACCGACGGCGACGCTCTCTTCGCCGGTTGCCTGCGCGCTCTCGCCGATCGCGACGCTGCTCGTGCCCGTCGCCGCGCTCTGCGTGCCCACCGCTGTCGAAAGATCGCCGATGGCGTTGGCCACCGCACCCACCGCCGTGGCCTGCGAACCGCTGGCATAGGCACCGACGCCGAAGGACGAGGCCGCGAAGCCGCCGGCCTGCGCGCTCGCGCCGACCGCGGTGCCACCGATCGCCGCCGTCGTCGCGCCGGTATCGACCGGCACACCGCCATTGGTGATGAGCGGATTGCCGTCTTCGTCGACCGCGACACCGCCGACCGCGACGCTGCCCGGACCGGCCGCCTGCGCGCCGGCACCGTAGGCGGCACTGTTCTGTCCCGACGCCACCGCACCGTAACCGGTCGCCGTCGACTGCTGGCCCGTCGCCGTCGCGCCGCTGCCGTACGCGCTCGCGCCCTGCGCACCGGCGAACGCGCCCGAGCCCGAGGCCGTCGCGTTGTCGCCCAGCGCCTGCGCATCGTCGCTGCCGTCCTTCAGGCCGTTGGCCTTGAAGTAGTGCGATGCATCGCTGACGCTGTCCGATACCGCGTCGAGCTGGCCCTTGTTCACCGCATCCGTCGCTTCCGTGCCCGCCGCGACGTTGGTGATCTGCCGCTCCGTGCCGACGTCACCCACCGACACCGTGTTGTCGCGATCGGCCGTGGAGCCGGCGCCCAGCGCCACCGAGTTCGTGCCCAGCGCCCAGGCGTTCGCACCCAGCGCCGTGCCGTTGTCCGCGAGTACCCAGCTGCCCGAGCCGATCGCCGTGGCGTTCACCGCCTCGATACCGAACAGGCCGAAACCCGTCTCCGCGTAGTTGCCGATCGCGACGCTGCCTTCGCCCGCCGCGCTCGCGCCGCCACCGATCGCCGTCGAACCGGCGCTGTAGGCCGCCGTGCCGTAGCCGACCGCCGTCGACAGTTCGCCATCGGCGAACGCCTGCGCACCGTTCGCGACCGCACCCGCACCCGACGCCTGCGAGAGGAAACCGCTCGCCGTCGACTGCTCGCCCTGCGCGAACGCCGCCGTGCCCAGCGCCGTGGCGAACTGGCCTTCGGCCTGCGCGCTCGAACCCACCGCGGTCGAGGCCAGGCCGGACGCCTTCGCCGGACCCACCGCCTCGCCCGTCGCCGAATACG